>NZ_JACSPX010000001.1:0-452941 GCF_014836945.1 Microbacterium commune
TTCACCCACGAGGGCGCGAACGCGGTCACTTCCGGCCGGGTTGCGATCCACTCTTCGGCGGTCATCTCGGTAGTCTGGTCAGTGGACATTTCATCTCCTAGGTGTCGTGTTCCTCGCCCTCGTCGTGCTCCAACACGTCGGGGGCATCTTTCTTACCGACAGTTGCCGGTAAGTCTCTATTGGGCCTCTGACAGCCACTCAATCCCGACTGATTCCGGCCGGAAGGTTCTCGTCCCGCGTCCGGGCGGGTAGAGCGTCACTTGCATCAGCGCTCCGATGACGGCACGCCTACGGTCGGTGCTGATCGCGTCCCACGCCGCCTGCACATCGTCCGCGGCGACCAGATCGCCCAACACGTCCACGCGGCCAGCGTCGGCCAACTCGGACTCAACCTCAGCCATGCGCTTCCTGATCCGGTCAGTCGCGATGCGCAGCTGCGAGGAGGTCAGGTCGCCATCTGCGAAGTCAACTGCGAGAGCATCGAGCCGTTCACGCAATCCGACACCCTCGAGACGCAATGCGGCTGTGTCGACGTTGCTGCTGACGGTCAGGAGGTCGCGTGCATCGGGACGGGACAGGCGGGCGACCGCAACAGCCTCGACATACTCTTCGACAGGTTCGGCCATGCGGGCGAAGTGACCCATGCTTGCCGAGCATCGATAGGAGCGAACGCCAGGGCGAGAATTCGCGCCCGCGTGTACCGTCGCCCCACATACGCCGCAGACGGCAAGGCCGGTCAGCAGTCTGGTCGGTGTTCTCCCCGGGGTGCGTCTGGCGGGGTTCTCGAGCATCGCGCGCGCCGCTTCAAACGTCGCTTCATCGACGATGGCGGGCCATTCAGCCTGAGCGGCCATGACCTCGCCCTTGTAGCGCACCCGGCCCATGTATCGGGGGTTCAGCAGCACAGCGCGTACCGAGTCCGCGCGCCACGGGGATGGAGCGCCAGCGTGCCCGCTGCGGGCCTGTCGCGCCTGCCCAGTCACAAACCCGCGTGCGTTCCATGAGCGTGCGACAGCGGCCAGCGTGAGGCCAGTAAGGATGTCCCTGTATGCGTCACGGATCGCTTCCGCTTCGGGTTCACGGATCGTCACACCGTCTGCCTCGTAGCCGAATGGGCGACGGCCTCCGACCCATTTGCCCTGCTGCGCGCGAGCCTCATTCGCACGAATCTGTCGTTCGGACTTCCGGCGCACCTCGAACCGCGCCATTGCGGTGAGGACGGATGCCTGCATCTCGCCGGATGCGGACGTGAGGTCGAGTTCACCCTCGAGCGTGGTGACCTTCGCGCCGGTTTCGATGAGGGCGCTCAGGTCGGTCTGCGTGCGCAGAAGGCGATCAAGGTTGACGGCGACGACGACATCGATGCGGCCGGCACGAGCGTCCTGCAGCATCCGGCTCCACCCGGTGTGCGCGCCTCGATTCTTGGTCGCGGAGGTGTCATTGTCGGTGTATTCCGCGCCAAGGGTCCAGCCCCGAGCCTCGATCAGCGCCAGGCAACGCGCCCGCTGCCGCTCAATACCCTCTTGGGCGTCGAGTGACTGTCGTAGGTAGATGCCGCTCTTCATGCGAGTAACGCTATAACACAATGCTCGGGATCCGCAGCACCCGGTCATACGCCCGCAGCGTGACCGCACCTCGCTCGAGTGCGCGGTCCAGCGGTGCGCGCACCGCCGGCGGGAGGCGCAGCGCACCCTGTCGCAGCCGCTCCCCCGGCACCTCGCCGTTGACGCGCCAGGGGCTGGCACGCCATCGCTCCGCTGCGGCAGCGCGTGCGCGGGCGACGCGCTCGCGCGCCTCGGAGGTGGACATGGTCGACCGCTCGCCGGACGTCGCCCGTGATGCAGACACGCGCGCGACCTGCAGGTCGATGTCGACGCGATCGCGAAGCGGGCCCGACAGTCTCCCTGCGTAGCGGCGGATGGCGGCCGGCGGACACGCGCACTCCGCGCCTCGCACCCCGTAGTTGCCGCACGGGCAGGGGTTCATGGCGAGCACCAGCTGAAACTGCGCGGGAAAGCTGGCGGCGAATCCGGCACGGACGATCTCGATGCGCCCCGACTCGAGCGGCTGGCGCAGGGCGTCCAGGGCGGCTCGCTGGAATTCCGGAGTCTCATCGAGGAACAGCACGCCGCGATGCGCGCGCACGATCGCTCCCGGCCGCGGGGCGCGAGAGCCGCCACCGACCAGCGCGGCGGCCGACGCCGTGTGGTGCGGGGCCTCGAACGGGGGCAGGGCGTCGAGGCGGGTGACGGCATCCCCCGTCAGCGACCGGATCGCCGCCACCTCGAGCGCCTCGGTCTCGGTCAGCGGCGGAAGGATGCCGGGTAGGCGCCGAGCCAGCATGGTCTTACCGGCACCGGGAGGACCGCTGAGCATCATGTGATGTCCACCGGCCGCGGCGGTGATCAGCGCGTCCACCGCTTCGTCCTGGCCGATCACATCCGCGAGATCCACGGTGTCATCTGCCGCGTCCACGCGGGCCGGGAGCACGACGGGCTCCGTGTCATCCACCTCGAGATCGGCGCCGTGCGCCACCGCGACCTCCGCGAGCGACACCGCGGCGCGCACCTCGACGCCGGGCACGAGACGAGCCTCGGTGGCGTTGGCGTGCGGCACGATCACGCGTGTGAATCCCGCGCGCGCCGCGGCGTAGACGGCGGGCAGCACCCCAGGCACCGGGCGCAGCCTGCCGTCGAGGCCCAGCTCGCCGATGTGCACGGTCGAGCGCACGGATTCGCGACGCAGCGCTCCCCCGGTCGCCAGCGTGGCCACAGCGACGCTCAGGTCGAAGCCGCTGCCCGCTTTCGGCAGGTTCGCGGGTGACAGATTCACGGTGAGTCGCCGACGCGGGAAGTCGAGCCCCGCGTTCACGCAGGCGTTGCGCACGCGCTGTGCGGCCTCACCGAGCGCCTTGTCGGGCAGGCCGATGATCTGGAACCCCGGGGTCTGGTTGCTGAGATCCGCCTCGACCTCGACCATGTGCCCGTCCACCCCGGTCAGCGCGACAGCCCAGGTGCGCGCCGTGCTCATCGCAGGTCCTCGAGATGCTCGAGTCGTGCGTCACGGACGTCCGTCCCGGTGAGACCGATGATCTCGACCCTGATGCGTCTGCCCCTGGACAGCTCGGGGTGGGCTTCAGCCCACGCGAACGCCAGGCGCCAGAGCCGCTGATGCTTGCGCTCGTCGATCGCCTCGAACGGGTGCCCGAAGCGCTCGGATCGCCGCGTCTTCACCTCGATCATGCAGAGCAGGTCGCCGCGCGTCGCGACGATGTCTATCTCGCCCTGCGCGCACCGCCAGTTGCGCTCCAGGATCTCGTAGCCGGACGCGCTCAGATGCTCTGCAGCGCGCTGTTCGCCCGCTCGCCCGAAGTCGTCTTTCGCTGCCATGACGACAGCCTGCGTCGCGACGCCGACCTCGGCGGGCGGGTTTCACAGTGATTGTGGAGAACCCGCCGACATCCCCGAATTGGGGATGATCATCACTTGCCGTCGAGCGACAGCTCTTCGGGCAGCTCGAATTCGCGCCGCTGCAGCTCTTCGACGTTCACGTCCTTGAAGGTCAGCACGCGGACGGCCTTGACGAAGCGATCGGCGCGGTAGATGTCCCACACCCACACATCGGTCATCGAGATCTCGAAGTAGAAGTCGTGCTCGGTGTCACGACGGACGACGTTCACCTCGTTCGCGAGGTAGAACCTGCGCTCGGTCTCGACGACGTACTGGAACTGGCCGACGACGTCGCGGTACTCGCGGAACAGCGCGAGCTCGAGCTCGCGGTCGTAGTCGTCGAAGGCATCCTCATCCATGATGTCTCCATCCTATGAGGACAGGGCCCGTTATGCGGATTCCTCAGAACAGCGTCGGCGCGTCCGCGATGGCCCACGACGATCGGTGCAGCGGCGACAGGCCCTTCTCCCGGATCGCCTGGCGGTGCTCCGGGCTCGCGTAGCCCTTGTTCCGCTCCCACTGGTAGTCCGGATGCTCGGGATGCAGGGCGGCCATGTGCGTGTCGCGCGCCACCTTCGCGATGACGGACGCAGCCGACACGGAGGCGCAGTCGCGGTCGCCCTTGACGACGGTGCGAACGGTGAGCGGCGCGGGATGCACGCGGGAGACGTAATCGTGGTTGCCGTCGAGGATCACGAGCGTCCGCTCCAGGCTCGCGCCGGCGTCGACGACAGCCTGCACCGCCCGCGACGCGGCCAGGCCGAGAGCGCGCATGATCCCCACCTGGTCGATCTCCGCGGCGCTGGACCAGCCCACGGCCGACAGCGGCACCCACCTGCTGGCCCGCTCGGCCATCTCGGGTCGACGCTTCTCGGCGATCAGCTTCGAGTCCCGCAGCCCCTCGAGCACCCGACGACGAGAGCCTGCGGCATCGATCACCGCCGCCCCGACGGCGACGGGACCCGCGAGCGCTCCCCTGCCGACCTCGTCCAGCGCGATGATGAGGTCGAAGTCCTTGAGCAGGCGACGCTCGAGCGTGAGCGTCGGGGCCACCACGGTCATTCGGGTGCGGGCACCGCGCGGAACACGTCGTCGTGCGTGTCCACGGACCCGAATCTGTCGAGGGGCCAGGTGGTCAGGAAGGCACGGCCCACGACGTTCTCCAGCGGCACGAAACCGCCGCCGGGCAGCTCCTGATGCGCGCGGGAGTCCTGTGAGCGGTCGCGGTTGTCGCCCATCACCCAGATGCGGTCCTCGGGCACGGTCACGTCGAACTCGATGTCCGAGGCCGCGGTATCGCCCTCGGGGAGGTTGAGGTACCCCAGCTCGTTGATCGGCGTGTCGTTCACCGTGATCTGCCCGAGCGCGTTGCAGCAGACCACGTGGTCACCGGGCATGCCGATCACCCGCTTGACCAGGTGATCCTGGGCATCGGTGGTCGAGATGCCCACGAAGGTGAGCGCCCAGTCGACGGCCTCGACCAGCGGTGGCCGTGCCGGCCGCTGCGGAGCCGGGGGCAGCCATCCGCCTGGGTCCTTGAACACGACGACATCACCGCGGTCGTACCCGGTGAAGCGGGGAGTGAGCTCGTCGACGAGGATGCGGTCGTTGACGAGCAGGGTGCGCTCCATCGATCCCGACGGGATGTAGAACGACCGCACGACGAAGGTCTTGACCACGAACGACACCAGCGCGGCGATGACGATGATGACCAGGACATCGCGCAGGAAGACCAGTGCGCCCCGACGCCGCTGCGGTGGCTGGACTGCCGCGGGGGCATCGGATGTCATGTGTTTCCTCTTCATCGACTCACCGCGCACGCGGCAGTACAAGGTTCGCACACCCACGAGTGAACGAAAGAACCCCGGGACGAGTGTCCCGGGGTTCTTTCGCAAGGATGCGACGGATCAGTTGTCGCGCTTCTCCTTGATCTTGGCCTTCTTGCCGCGCAGGTTGCGCAGGTAGTACAGCTTCGCGCGACGGACGTCACCGCGGGTGACGACCTCGATGTGGTCGATCACCGGCGAGTGCACCGGGAAGGTGCGCTCGACGCCCACCTGGAAGCTGATCTTGCGGACCGTGAAGGTCTCGCGCACGCCATCGCCCTGACGGCCGATGACGACGCCCTGGAACACCTGGATACGCGAGCGCGTGCCCTCGGTGATGTTCACGTGCACCTTGACGGTGTCGCCGGGGTGGAAGACAGGAATGTCGGAACGGAGCGAAGCCGCGTCGACGGCGTCGAGGATCTGCATGATCGTCTCTCTCTGCACTCGCCACAGGTCGGATGCATGATTCAAAGGGATGAGAACGGGTGTGTGCCGAGCGGCGCGCGAGGCGACCGCGGGTTCCCCTGAGGCAGAACCGGATCACGGCACAAACAGCTATTCTGCCACGAACCGGCCCCCCGCGCCACTCGAAGGGCGCCGGTCAGAACTCTCGCGAACGAGACTCCTCGATGATGACGACGCTCGGCTCGCTGCGCGTCGAGTCGCTGCGCTGCTGCGGGGCGATTGTCGACCACGTCAGCGTCTCGCGCAGCCGCGCGCCGGCGTCGCGCGCCTCGTTCCAGAGCTGCCAGATCTGCATCCAGAACAGGGCGACCGCGGCGACGATGGCGGCCGCGAGCAGCCACGGGAACGCCCCCTCGATGAAGAAGCCGACCAGGATGGTCAGGACGTGCCACACCGCGAAGCCGGCGATGTCCAGCCACGACACCGCGCGCTCGGCGCGCACGGACGGGCGCGAACGTGTCAGCAGCGTGAGCACGAGCTGAGTGACGAGAACGCCGGGGATCGCCATCAGCAGCACCCAGAGCAGCGCCCAGCCGCTCTGGCCGAAGATGGCCCAGCCGACCAGCATCCACGCGGGAAGGGCGAGCGATGCCGGTAGCAGCCAGCGGAAGAACAGCCGTCGCAGGTCCATACTCCGATGCTACGTGCGCACCCGCCTGTGCGGGCGAGTGTTCGCTGTGGGCATCGCCGGGGTGCGCATCGGGGAGAATGGATGCTGACGAGAGGAACCTCCATGATCGAACTGCGCACCCCCGCCGAGATCGACGAGATGCGCGCCGCCGGCCGCTTCGTCGCCGAGACCCTGGCGACCCTGCGCGATGAGACGAAGGTGGGGACGAACCTGCTCGCCATCGATGCCAGAGCACACGATCTGATCCGCCGCGCCGGCGCCGAGTCCTGCTACATCGACTACGCGCCCTCTTTCGGTCGCGGTCCGTTCGGGAAGGTGATCTGCACCTCGGTGAACGACGCGGTGCTGCACGGACTCCCGCACGACTACACCCTGCGCGACGGCGACCTCGTCTCCCTCGACTTCGCGGTGTCCCTCGACGGCTGGGTGGCCGACTCGGCCGTGTCGTTCGTGGTCGGCTCGCCCCGCGACGAGGATCTGCGGCTCATCGACACCACCGAGCGCGCTCTGGACGCCGCCATCGCCGCCGCCGTCGTCGGCAACCGGATCGGCGACATCTCGGCATCCATCGCCTCGGTCGCGCACGGCGAGGGCTACTCGATCAACACCGACTTCGGCGGCCACGGCGTCGGCCGCATCATGCACGGCGACCCGCACGTGCCGAACGACGGCCGCGCCGGGCGCGGATTCCCGCTGCGAGAGGGTCTCGTCTTCGCGCTCGAGCCGTGGTTCCTCGCGACGACCGACGAGCTCGTCACGGACGACGACGGCTGGACGCTGCGCAGCGCCGACGGGTCACGCGGCTCGCACTCCGAGCACACCGTGGCCGTCACGAAGGACGGCCCGATCGTGCTGACGGACCGCAGCTTCCTCGGCGTCGACTGATCGCACGACATCGGCGCAGCCGGCCCGCTCGGCTCGCCGCGCGACCGCGGGCACGCCGCGAGCCTTCCCAGAACTCTCGCATGCGTCCTGCCTAGACTCGCGTGCGACCCCACCCGACGACCCCGAGGGATGCGCCGCACGATGACGACCTCCACGACCGACACCTCCTGGCTGGGCTCACTCATCGATGCGGTGATCAGCCTGATGGACATCATCGGTCCGATCGGGGCCGGCGTCGCGATCGCCCTCGAGAATCTGTTTCCGCCGCTGCCGAGCGAGGCGATCCTCCCGATGGCGGGGATCGCCGCCCACGACGGCGCCTTCGGACTGTGGGAGGCCGTGGCGTGGACGACCGCGGGATCGCTCGTGGGAGCGCTCGCCCTGTACGGTCTGGGAGCGTGGCTGGGCCTGAGTCGACTGCGACGCATCGCGGATCGTCTTCCGCTGATCGACGTCTCCGACGTCGACCGCACGGTGGCCTGGTTCCACCGTCACGGCGGGAAGGCCGTCTTCTTCGGTCGGTTCGTGCCGATCTTCCGCAGCCTCATCTCGATCCCGGCCGGCGTCGCACGCATGCCGCTGTGGCGCTTCGGCGCGCTGACCACGCTCGGCAGCCTGATCTGGAACACCGCGTTCATCCTCTGCGGCTGGTTCCTCGGCTCGGGCTGGCACATCGTCGAGCAGTACGTGGACGTGGTGCAGAACGTCGTCATCGTGGTCGTCGTGGTGACGGCCGTCGTGTTCGCGGTCGTCCGCATCCGCTCCCTGCGGGCGGAGAAGCGGCACGGCGCATCGCCGGAGCCGAGCGACACGCGCACCGGCGAGCTGCCGGTGCGCTCCGGGCGCTGACCGGCCGCGAGCTCAGTCGGAGAGCAGGTCCGGACGACGCGCGCGGGTGCGCTCGATCTGCTGCTCACGGCGCCAGGCCGCGATCGCACCGTGGTTGCCGCTGAGCAGGATCGGCGGCACCTCGCGGTCTCGCCACACCGACGGCTTCGTGTAGGAGGGATACTCCAGCAGTCCGTCCTCGTGCGACTCCTCGACCAGGCTCTCCGGGTTGCCGACGACGCCGGGGATGAGTCGCCCGATCGCCTCCACCATCGCCATCACGGCGACCTCTCCCCCGTTCAGCACGTAGTCGCCGAGGCTGATCAGGCGCACCTCGCCGAGCTCGGCGGCGTACTCGAAGACGCGCTCGTCGATCCCCTCGTAGCGCCCGCAGCCGAAGATCAGATGCTCGCGGGTGGCGAGATCGCGCGCAGTCGCCTGCGTGAAGACCTCGCCGGCGGGGGACGGGAAGATGATGGTCGGCCGGTCGGACGCCTCCGTCGCCGCGAGCTGATCGAGTGCGAGCCCCCAGGGCTCAGGCTTCATCACCATGCCGGCGCCACCGCCGTACGGGGTGTCGTCGACGGTGCGGTGCCTGTCGGACGTCGAATCGCGCAGATCGTGGATGCGCAGATCCAGGATGCCGGAGTCACGCGCCTTGCCGAGAAGCGAGAGAGCGAGACCGTCGAAATACGACGGGAAGATCGATACGACGTCGATTCTCATCCGCGGAGGCCGTCGCTCACTCAGATGGCGCGTCGTCACCCGAATCCGCTGCCGGAAGCTCCTCGAAGAGCCCGGCGGGCGGCGTGACGGTGACACGGCCGGCGGCGACGTCGACGGTGGGAACGATGGCTTCGACGAACGGCACCATCACCTCGCCCGACTCGGTCTTCACGATCAGGAGATCCTGCGCCGGCAGATGCTCGACCCTCGCGACGCGACCGACGACGACGTCGTCGCGCAGCACGTCGAGACCGACGAGCTGGTGCGCGTACCACGCGTCGTCCTCGACCTCGTCGTCCTCATCCATCCAGAGGATGGCGCGGACGAGCGACTCCGCCGCATCGCGGTCGTCGACGCCGTCGAGGAACACGACGGAGTTGCCGTTCATCACCCGGTACTCGCGGATCGTGACGGTCTTGCCGTGCCAGCTGGATGCCTCAGGCACCTGCAGCGTGAACTCGGCGCCCGGGACGAAGCGGCGCTCCGGATTGTCGGTGTACAGCTCGAGCTTCAACGCGCCCTTGAGGCCGTGCGCCTTGAGCAGCCGGCCGACGCGGAGCTGATTCTTCTCGGCGGCCACGTCAGTCGTCCGCGACGTCGACGCGGACGCGACGTCCGTCGGCGAGGGCGGAGATGAGGGTGCGCAGCGCCTTGGCGGTGCGGCCGCCGCGCCCGATCACGCGACCACGGTCATCCGGGTGCACGTGCACCTCGAGGAGGTCGCCACGGGGCGACGCGGATGCGGTGATGCGGACATCGTCGGGGTGATCGACGATCCCCTTGACGACGTGTTCGAGCGCGGCGGCGAGCACAGCGGATTACTCTGCGTCGGCGGCGGGAGCCTCAGCGGCCTCCGCGTCGGCGGGAGCGTCGGCCGGGGCCTCCTCGGCCTTCTTCTCGGCCTTGGGCTTGATGACCGACTTCTTGGCGGAGTCGATCTCGAACGGCGCCTTCGGCTCGGCGACCTGAACCGTGGACTTCGCGTCCTTGTCGCCCTTGAACTTGCCCCAGTCGCCGGTGAGCTTCAGCAGCGCCGCGACCTGCTCGGTCGGCTGAGCGCCGACGGACAGCCAGTACTGCGCGCGCTCCGAGTCGACCTCGATGAACGAGGGGTGCTCGGTGGGGTGGTACTTGCCGATCTCCTCGATCACGCGACCGTCGCGCTTGGTGCGCGAGTCGGCGACGACGATGCGGTAGTGCGGTGCACGGATCTTGCCCATGCGCTTGAGACGGATCTTGACAGCCACGATTCTCCTGAATGGTGTGGAAAGAAAGATGAACCGGTCGCCTGGAGAGTGGGGTGCACATCCGGCGGAAGCTCTGTACGGGGTGACGAATGCTGGATAGAGGGTCGAGCAGCCGTCCGACCCTCTATTCTGCCAGATCCGGCCGCCGTCCGCGAAACGACACGACACGGTGCGCGCAGCGAGTCGGCCGTGCGTGTCAGACTGTGCGCGTGCCGATCGAATTCGCCTCCTCCGCTCGTTCGACAGTGGGGCTGGAGTGGGAGGTCATGCTCGCAGACCCCACCACCGGAGATCTCGTCGGCCGCGCACCCGAGCTGCTCACCCTTCTCGAACGGCAGAGCGCCCCGGAACGCCACACCGTCACCGGCGAGCTGCTCACGAACACCATCGAGGTGACCAGCGGCGTCGGCGCCACGGTAGCCGACGCGGTCGACGATGTCGCCGCCGCCATCGCGGCGGTGCGCCGATCGACCGATCCTGCCGGGATAGAGCTGCTGTCGGCCGGCAGCCATCCCTTCGCCCAGTGGTTCGATCAGCGCGTGACTGACAAGAACCGCTATCGCAAGCTCATCGAGCGCACCCAGTGGTGGGGTCGGAACATGATGATCTGGGGCATCCATGTGCATGTCGGTGTCGACGACCGGGCGAAGGTCGTGCCGATCATGGGCGCGCTGGCGGGATTCCTCCCCCACCTTCAGGCGCTCTCCGCCTCGAGCCCGTACTGGGCCGGCGAGCGGACGGGCTACGCGTCGAACCGGGCGCTCGTGTTCCAGCAGCTGCCCACCGCCGGGCTCCCCTGGTCGATATCGAGCTGGCAGGAGTTCGAGACCTTCGTCGACGACATGACCCGCACGGGGGTGATGGAGGATCCGTCCGAGATCCGGTGGGATGTCCGGCCCGCACCGAAGTGGGGCACGATCGAGGTCCGCGCGTGCGACGGCATGTCGACGTTGAGCGAACTGGCCTCCGTCGCCGCACTCACCCAGACGCTCGTGGAGTTCTTCTCCCGCGAACTCGATGAGGGCAGGCCTCTGCCGACGCTTCAGCCCTGGTTCCATCGGGAGAACAAGTGGCGGGCGGCTCGATACGGCCTGGATGCCAGGGTGATCGTCGATCGCGCCGGATCGCAGGTGCCGGTGCGCGAGCACATCACCGCCGTCGTCGAGGATCTGATGCCGATCGCCGCCGATCTGCGCTGCACGCAGGAGCTGCAGGGTGTGCGCACGATCGTCGAGCAGGGGGCGAGCTATTCGCGCCAGCTCGCGGCGGCCGACGCGGCGGGCGGCGACCTGCGCCAGGTCGTTCAGCATCTCATCCGGGAGTTCCGGGCGGGGCCCGACCGCTCGGTCCTCGCCTGAGGCGCCGCGCGCTCCGCCCATCGGAGCGGTGGTCCTGATGGATCAGTCGCTGTCGAGCAGCCTGCGAGCCAGCGCGTCATCGAGGACGACGTCCGTGATGAGTCCCGCTCCGATCGCGGCCTTGAGCGAGCCGAGCTTCGCCGCGCCCGAGACGACGCACACGCGGCGCGGCACACGCCTCAGCCGGTCGAGTCCGGGCCCGGTAGAACGTGCATTGAGGCGCACATCGCGCCAGGTCCCGTCTGCGCGGAAGAACACCGTCGCGACATCGCCGATGACCGCGTCCTCCTTCAGGCTGCCGTAGTCGTCGCGGCCGAGATAGCCGCCGACGTAGACCCGACTGGGCACATCGGCCTCAGGCGAGCCCAGACCGAACACGGCGATGTCCATCTTGGCCTGGAAGGCGAGCACCCGCCGGGTGCTGCGCTCGCGCCACATCGCCTCTCGGGTGTCGGGACTGTCGAAGAACGCGGGGACGGGGAACTGCTCGACCTGGGCGCCGAAGGCGTGACCGAAGCGCTGCAGGATGTCGCTGGAGTACTCCAGACCGCTCGTCTGCGTGTTGCCTGCGCCGTTGAGCTGCACGAAGGTCGTCCCGTGGGTCTCCTTGGGGATCAGCGCCCGACTGACGGCGCTGATCGTGGAGCCCCAGGCGACCCCCGCGACCATGTTCGAGTCGATGAACTGCGACAGCAGGCGCCCGGCGGTGAGCGCGACGCGCTCCAGTCGCTCGACCTCGCTGACCCGCTCCGGGATCGGGGCGATGTGAGCGGTGATCCCGTGCCGCTCGTTGAGTCGCTGCTCGAGCATCCCCAGCCGCTCCAGCGGCGAATGGATACGGATGTCGACCAGGCCCACCTCCCGGGCGAAGCTGAGCAGACGGGACACCGATGATCGGGAGGTGCCGAGCTCGCGAGCGATGACCTCCATCGTCTGGTCCTGCATGTAATACAGCTGAGCCGCGGTCAGCGCCGCGATCAGCTTCCGGTCGCGTGCGGCGTCCGTTGTCATGTCGTCCTCCGCGCCGATTCTTGCACATATGTGCATCCGGGTTGCACGTGTCGCTCTTCGGGTCGATGCTGAGAACATCCAGAGAAGAGGGAGGTCGAAGATGATCGAGTCGACGCACTCATCACGTGAACGCCAGCAGGTCGAAGCCGTCCGCGAGTCGGGACGCACCACGGTTCTCATCATCGGTGCGGGGATCAACGGTATCTCCACGTTCCGCGATCTCGCCCTCCAGGGCGTGGACGTGCTTCTCGTCGAACGCGGCGACTTCGCCTCCGGGGCCTCGGCAGCTTCGAGCCACATGATCCACGGCGGCATCCGCTATCTCGAGAACGGCGAGTTCCGCCTCGTGCGGGAATCCGTCCAGGAGCGCAACGGCCTGCTCAAGATCGCGCCGCACTACGTCAAGCCCCTGCAGACGACCATCCCGATCTACTCGACATTCTCTGGCATCCTCTCCGCACCGCTGCGCTTCCTCACGCACCGCAGCGGAAAGCCGCAGGAGCGCGGCGCCTTCCTGATCAAGGTCGGGCTCACCATCTACGACACGTTCTCTCGCGATGGCGGGGTCGTCCCCCGCCACCGTTTCCTCGGACGCAAGCGCTCGTTGTCGGAGCTGCCCGCGCTCGACCCGAAGATCAAGTACACCGCCACGTACTACGACGCTTCGATGCACGACCCGGAGCGTCTCGCGCTGGACGTGCTGCAGGACGGACGGGCCGCGCACCCTGGCGCCGTGGCGCTCAACTACGTCGAGGCCGTCGGCCGCACCGCAGAGGGCGTGCTGCTGCGCGACCTCGAGACCGGCACCGAGTTCACGGTGTCGGCCGACGTGGTCGTCAACGCCTCGGGTCCGTGGACCGACCTCACCAACGACGCCCTCGGCGAGGAGACCCGCTTCATGGGCGGCACCAAGGGGTCGCACATCGTGCTGGATCACCCGGAGCTGCTCGACGCGACCGGCGGGCGGGAGATCTTCTTCGAGCACTCCGACGGACGCATCGTGCTCATCTATCCGCTCAAGGGCCGCGTGCTCGTCGGCACGACCGACATCGACGCCGACCCTCGGGAGGTGCCGGTGTGCACGGAGGAGGAGATCGACTACTTCTTCGACCTCATCCATCACGTGTTCCCGTCCATCCCGGTATCGCGCGATCAGATCGTCTTCACGTTCTCGGGCATCCGTCCGCTCCCCCGCCACGAGGACACTGCGCCCGGGTTCGTCTCGCGCGACTACCGGGTCGAGGTCGACCGCGACGGAGACGTCCCCCTGGTCAGCCTCGTCGGCGGCAAGTGGACCACGTTCCGCGCCCTCGGCGAATCGCTCTCCGACGTCGTGCTCGGTCTGATCGGTCGCGGCCGCCGAGTGTCGACTGTCGGCCGCGCGATCGGCGGCGGACAGGGCTTCCCGCGCACCGCGCGCGCCCGGCACAGCTGGATCGAGCAGAACCTTTCCGGCGCCGGCGACCGGGCCGAGCGCCTGCTGACCCGATACGGCACGCACGCGGCTGACGTATGGCAGTTCATCCAGGAGGGCGATGACGCTCCGCTCGCCGACGGTGACCTTTCGACCCGAGAGCTGATGTGGATGATCGAACGCGAGCACGCGGTCCGACTGCAGGATGTCATCCTGCGCCGCACCAGTCTCGCCTTCACCGGTGAGGTCACCGGCGAGGTGCTCGTCGAACTGACCGATGCGATGGCGCCTCTCCTCGGTTGGGATGACGGACGTCGCATCGCCGAGCTCGAAGACACGCGCTCGCTGCTCAACGACCGACACGGCCTCGACGTTCCCGCTCTTCCGTCGCATCAGAACGGCTGAAGCACCGACCGTCGCCTCCCCGCGACATGAATTCACCCATTGCCCGCGCCGGGGAGAGCGCGCGCAGCACGAAAGGTCAATGAAGACATGACTGATGTCAATCTCGGGTTGTACTTCCTCTCCGAGTTCGTCGGAACAGCGATGCTGCTCCTGCTCGGCTGCGGCGTGGTCGCCAACGTCGCGCTCGCCAAGACCAAGGGCTTCGCAGGCGGATTCCTCATGGTCAACTGGGGATGGGGGCTCGCCGTGTTCGCCGGTGTGCTGGCCTCCGCGTACTCCGGCGCGATCATCAACCCCGCCGTCGGTCTCGGCCTGCTGATCGCCGGCAAGATCACCTTCGTCGCGTTCCTGGTCGCGACGGCGGCGGAGCTGCTGGGTGCCATCGTCGGCGCCGTTCTCGTGTGGCTCGCCTACAAGCAGCACTTCGATGACGAGCCCGAGCCCGCGAACAAGCTCGGCGTGTTCTCGACCGGGCCCGCGATCCGCTCGTACGGCTGGAACCTCGTCACCGAGATCATCGGCACGTTCGTGCTGATGTTCGTCATCTTCGCCTTCGCAGACTACGGCGACATCCAGGTGGGCACCCCCGGCGGCCTCGGCCCGCTCACCGCTCTGCCTGTCGCACTGCTCGTGGTCGGCATCGGCGCCTCGCTCGGTGGTCCCACCGGATACGCCATCAACCCGGCCCGTGACCTCGGACCCCGCATCGCCCACGCGATCCTGCCGATCAAGGGCAAGGGCTCCAGCGACTGGTCGTACTCGTGGGTGCCGGTCGTCGGCCCGTTCATCGGCGCGGCGATCGCTGCGCTCCTCGCACCGGCTCTGCTGAGCCTCGCCTGACCCGTATCGATTTCAAAGGAGAGACACCATGGCTGAATACATCATCGCTATCGATCAGGGCACCACGTCGAGCCGTGCGATCATCTTCGACCGCAAGGGCAGCATCATCGCCACCGGTCAGAAGGAGCACGAGCAGATCCTGCCCAGGGCCGGCTGGGTCGAGCACGACGCGCTGGAGATCTGGCGCAACGTGCAGGAGGTCATCGGCCTGGCGCTGAGCCGCGCCGACCTGACCCGCCACGACATCGCCGCCGTCGGCATCACCAACCAGCGCGAGACCGCGGTGGTGTGGGACAGGAACACCGGCAAGCCGATCTACAACGCGATCGTCTGGCAGGACACCCGCACGCAGGAGATCGTCGACCGACTCGCGGCCGACGGTGGTGTGGAGCGGTTCAAGCCGGTCGTCGGTCTGCCATTGGCGACCTACTTCTCGGGAACGAAGATCGCCTGGATCCTGGAGAACGTCGAGGGCGCACGCGAGAAGGCGGAGGCCAGCGACCTGATGTTCGGCACGACCGACTGCTGGGTTCTCTGGAACCTCACCGGCGGCGTCGACGGAGGCGTGCACGCGACGGACGTCACCAACGCGTCGCGCACCATGTTCATGGACCTGGAGACCCTGGAGTGGCGGGACGACATCCTCGAGGCCTTCGGTGTGCCGCGCTCGATGATGCCGGAGATCCGCTCGTCGTCGGAGGTGTACGGCACCGCAGAGGACTCCTCGCTGCTGCGCGAGACCCCGATCGCCGGCATCCTGGGCGACCAGCAGGCCGCCACGTTCGGACAGGCCGCGTTCGACAAGGGCGAGAGCAAGAACACCTACGGCACGGGCTGCTTCCTGATCTTCAACACGGGTGAAGAGGTCGTGCACTCCAAGAACGGTCTGCTCACCACGGTCGGATACAAGCTGGGCGACGGTCCCACGCACTATGCGCTGGAGGGGTCGATCGCGGTCACCGGATCGCTGATCCAGTGGCTGCGCGACCAGCTCGGGATCATCGGCTCGGCGCCCGAGGTGGAGGATCTCGCCCGTCAGGTGGATGACAACGGCGGCGTGTACATCGTGCCGGCGTTCTCGGGACTGTTCGCCCCGTACTGGCGTCCGGACGCGCGCGGCGCGATCGTGGGCCTGACGCGGTACTCCAACAAGAACCACATCGCCCGCGCGGCGCTCGAGGCGGTCGCGTTCCAGACGCGCGACGTGCTCGACGCGGTGAACGCGGATGCCGGAGTCGATCTCTCCGAGCTCAAGGTCGACGGCGGCATGGTCGCGAACGACGCGCTCATGCAGTTCCAGGCCGATGTGCTCGGTGTGCCGGTCGTGCGCCCCGTGGTCGCCGAGACCACCGCACTCGGTGCCGCCTACGCGGCGGGGCTCGCCGTGGGCTTCTGGAACGGGCTGGATGACCTGTCCGCGAACTGGCAGGAGGACAAGCGCTGGGAGCCGACCATGGATGCCGAGGAGCGCGACCGTCAGCTGCGCCTCTGGCGCAAGGCCGTCTCGAAGTCGATGGACTGGGTCGACGCCGACGTGAGGTGATCCGCGAATGACGAAGCGGGCCCGGAGAGCGATCTCCGGGCCCGCTTCCGTCTGCGCGGACGATCAGCCCTTGCCGAACAGCTTCTGGATCTCTGCGAGGTCGGCCTCGCTGGGCGCCTTCTGCCCGCCGAGCCCGAAACCGGTTCCGGTCGGTGCGGCGTTGGAGGTCGCCCGTCCCGCGTTCTCCGCGGCGCGCTTGGCGGGGTTGCCGGAGCGCGAGCCACCGCTCTTGGCCTTCGCGCCCTTCTTGCCCCGCTTGCTCGACGCGCCGGGCTTGCCCATGGGACCCATGCCGGGGATGTTGGGGGTGCCGCCGCGGGCGACGGTCTTCATCATCTTGGCCGCCTGCTCGAAGCGCTGCACGAGCTGATTCACGTCCGTGACGGTCATGCCGGAGCCCTTGGCGATGCGCAGCCGGCGCGAGCCGTTGAGGATCTTCGGGTTGCGGCGCTCTCCGGGCGTCATCGAGCGGATGATGGCCTCGGTGCGGTCGATCTCGCGCTCGTCGAAGTCCTCGAGCTGCTGCTTCATCTGCCCCATGCCCGGCAGCATGCCGAGCATCTTCTTCATCGAGCCCATCTTCTTCATCTGCTGAAGCTGCTCGAGGAAGTCCTCGAGGGTGAAGGCCTCGTTGGCGAGCTTCTCGGCCATCTTCATGGCCTCTTCCTCATCGAAGGCCTGCTGGGCCTGCTCGATGAGGGTCAGGATGTCACCGAGGTCGAGGATGCGGCTCGCCATGCGGTCGGGGTGGAAGGGCTCGAGATCCTCGAGGTTCTCCCCCGTCGAGGCGAAGATGATCGGGCGGCCGGTGACCGACGCCACCGACAGCGCGGCGCCACCGCGCGCGTCGCCGTCGAGCTTCGACAGCACGACGCCGGTGAAGTCGACGCCGTCCTGGAACGCCTTCGCGGTGTTGACCGCGTCCTGTCCGATCATGGCGTCGATGACGAACAGCACCTCGTCCGGACTGGTCGCCTTGCGGATGTCGGATGCCTGCTTCATCAGCTCGGCGTCGACGCCGAGGCGTCCGGCGGTGTCGATGATGACCACGTCGTGCTGGTGGCGGCGCGCGTAGTCGACGCCGTCCTTCGAGACGCGAACAGGGTCGCCGACGCCGTTACCCGGTTCGGGCGCGAAGATCGTCGCTCTTGCACGCTCGGCGACGACCTGCAGCTGGTTCACGGCGTTGGGACGCTGCAGGTCGGCGGCGACGAGCAGCGGCGTGTGCCCCTCGCCCTCGAGCTGCTTGGCGAGCTTGCCGGCGAACGTGGTCTTTCCCGAGCCCTGCAGGCCTGCGAGCATGATCACCGTCGGCGGGTTCTTGGCGAACTCCAGACGGCGCTGCTCACCGCCGAGGATCGCCACGAGCTCCTCGTTGACGATCTGGACGACCTGCTGCGCGGGGTTCAGCGCCTTGTTCACCTCGTCACCCAGGGCGCGCTCACGCACCTTCGCGGTGAAGTCCTTCACGACGACGAGGGCGACGTCGGCGTCGAGCAGGGCGCGCCGGATCTCGCGCACCGTGCCGTCGACATCGGCGGGTGTCAGCTTTCCCTTCGTGCGCAGGTTGCGGAAGGTCTCGGTGAGCCGATCGGAGAGCGTGCCAAACGTAGCCATGGTGCCTCCGATTCTACGCGAGCGGCGCGTGTCGTCCGATCAGCGCCAGGGAAGGTCGTGAACGACGCGCATCGCATCCTCGAACCGCGCCTCGAGCGATGCCTGACCCGCACCCTGCTCGGCCCACACCCGCACGGAGGAGAGCACCGCCGTCGCGAACGCGGAGCCCAGGATGTCGGCTCGGATCACCTCGATTCCGGCGCTGCGCGCTGCGGCGGCGATCGCGGACGCGAGCCGGGCGTGTCGAAGCCCGGTGTCGCGGATCAGCTCGGCTTCGACGCCCATCGCACTCGCGTGGCGCAGCGCCAGCGCCAGCGGGTCCGGTGCCAGCTCGTGCAGCATCGGACGCAGCGCGTCTCGAACGACCGGGCCGTCGGCATCCGTTCCCAGACGTGCCAATGCGATCAGTGCCGCGTCGATCCTGGCGTCGAAGCCCGACCAGATCACATCGCTCTTCGACGAGAAGTAGTTGAAGAAGCTCGATCGGCTCACACCGGCGCGACGGGTGATGTCGACGATGGACGTCGCCTCGTACCCCTGCTCGAGGAACAGCTCGCACGCGGCCTCCGCGAGGGTCTCGCGAGACGACGCTCGGGGGCGCCCTGCTCGCGAAGTCGTACTCATAGCGATCAGCGTAGCCGCGGGTCGTGTCCGCCGACGGCGCGAAGGGCGTATGGTGAATGCCGTACCGTTTCTTGGACGGCATCCAACAATGGGAGAAACGTCGATGCTCGACATCCAGACACCCGGTCTCGCACCCGACTACGTGCCCTACCTCGAGGGATGGGATCTGCAGCGCAGCGTCCACGCCGAGGTCGTCGCCGGCACGAGGCCCGACACGCTGCTGCTGCTCGAGCACGAGGCCGTCTACACCGCAGGCAAGCGCACCGAGGATCACGAGCGCCCCCACGACGGCACTCCGGTGGTGGATGTCGACCGCGGCGGCAAGATCACCTGGCACGGCCCCGGTCAGCTCGTCGGATACCCGATCGTCCGCCTTCACGAGCCCATCGATGTCGTCGAGCACGTGCGCCGGCTCGAGCGGGTGGTCATCGGCATCCTGAAACCGCTCGGCGTCGACGGCTACCAGGTCGACGGACGCAGCGGCGTCTGGGTGCGCCGCCCGCTCGGTGAGGACAAGGTCGCCGCGATCGGCGTGCGGGTGCAGCAGGGCGTGACCATGCACGGCTTCGCCATCAACTGCGACAACACGCTGGCCGGCTTCCGCGGCATCATCCCGTGCGGCATCACCGACGCCGGGGTGACGACCGTGAGCGAGGTCACCGGCAGACGGATAGCGCCGTCCGACATCGTGCAGAGCGTCGCGGATGCCTTCGTCGCCGAGTACGCGACCGAGAGCGAAGGAGTCGCCGCATGAGCGCCGCCCACCCCGACGGGCGCAGGCTGCTGCGTCTCGAAGTGCGAAACGCCGAGACCCCGATCGAGCGCAAGCCCGAATGGATCAAGACCAAGGCGAGGATGGGCCCGGAGTACACCGCCCTGCAGGCGCTGGTCAAGACCGAGGACCTGCACACGGTCTGCCAGGAGGCGGGCTGCCCGAACATCTTCGAGTGCTGGGAGGACCGCGAGGCGACCTTCCTCATCGGCGGGTCGCAGTGCACGCGCCGGTGCGACTTCTGCCAGATCGACACCGGCAAGCCGGATGCCTATGACACCGACGAACCGCGACGGGTCGCCGAGAGCGTGCAGCGGATGGGTCTGCGCTACGCCACGGTCACCAGCGTCGCGCGCGACGACCTGCCCGACACGGGCGCATGGCTGAACGCCGAGACCGTGCGGCAGATCCACGCCATGAACCCGAACACGGGAGTCGAGCTGCTCGCGAACGAGCACAACGCCGACCCCGCCTTCCTCGGGCAGATCTTCGACGCCCGGCCGGAGGTGTTCGCGCACAACGTCGAGACGGTTCCGCGCATCTTCAAGCGCATCCGGCCCGCCTTCACGTACGAGCGCTCGCTGAGCGTGATCACGCAGGGGCACGACGCGGGTCTGATCACGAAGTCGAATCTCATCCTCGGCATGGGCGAGGAGCCGGAGGAGGTCGTGCAGGCGCTGCAGGACCTCCGCGATGCGGGATGCGACATCATCACCATCACGCAGTACCTCCGCCCGACACCCCGCCACCTGCCGGTCGCCCGCTGGGTGAAGCCGGACGAGTTCGTCGAGTTCAAGGCCGAGGCCGAGCGCATCGGGTTCCTCGGCGTTCTGGCAGGTCCCCTGGTGCGCTCGTCATACCGCGCCGGACGCCTGTGGGCCCAGTCGATGATCTCGAAGGGCCGGGAGATCCCGCCGCATCTCGCGCACATCGCCGAGGGCGCCGACCTCGGATTCGCGCAGGCGGTCTGAGGATCAGTCGGCGCTGGTGACCGACTGCACCGAGCCGTCGGATGCGAGGTTCACCAGCAGCACCTCGTCGGTCTCGTCGGCGTCGAGCGCGTACTCGAGCACCGCGAACGGCTCCGATCCGCCGTGCTCGTCGGCGAGGATGGTCATGCTCGACAGCCGCAGCGACCGGATGATGTCGACGGCGGCGTCACCGCTGACGTCGACCAGCACGTCCTCGAGGTCCTCGCCGAACGCCTCCTGCTGCTGCAGGATGTACTCGGTCACCTCGCTGGTGCGATCGTCGACCTCGGTGAGCATGGCGCCGCGCACCGTGGCATCCAGATCCTCGATGCCGGCGATCAGCGCCGCCGCGACGTCCAGCGCTGCCATCGACACGTCGTCCTGATCCGGCGCGGTGAGGTCGACGGTGACCGACTGGTCGCCGAAGTCGACCCGCTCGGTCCAGAAGATGGCGCCGTCGGGGCCCGAGGAGAGAACCCCGAAGTAGTCGTGTTCGATCGCCATATCGCTATGAAACCAGCCTCTCCGCTGCGGCGGTAGTCCCAGGTCGTCTCATGCGCCGACCAGCGACGACACGAACACGTGCGGCGTGAAACCGGTCAGATCGTCGATCCCCTCGCCCTGGCCGAGAAGCTTCACGGGGATGCCCGTGCGCTCCTGCACGGCCAGCACGAAACCGCCCTTGGCCGAGCCGTCGAGCTTGGTGATGACCAGCCCGGTGACACCGGCGTGCTGCAGGAACGACTGGGCCTGCATCACGCCGTTCTGGCCGGTCGTCGCGTCGAGCACGAGCAGCACCTCGCTGATCGGCGCCTGCTTCTCGATGACGCGGCGCACCTTCGACAGCTCGTCCATCAGACCGCTCTTGGTGTGCAGGCGCCCGGCGGTGTCGATGATCGCGATCTCGATGCCCTGGTTCTTGGCGTACTCGACCGTCTGGAAGGCGACGGATGCCGGATCCTGGCCCTCCTGCTGCGGGCGGACGATGGCCGCTCCCCCGCGCTGCGCCCAGGTCGCGAGCTGCTCGACGGCGGCCGCGCGGAACGTGTCGGCGGCGCCGACCACGACACTGCGCTCGAACCCGCGCAGGAACTTCGTGAACTTGCCGATCGTCGTGGTCTTCCCGACGCCGTTGACGCCGACGACGAGCACGACCGCGGGGCGTTCGGTGAGCTTCAGGGTGGTGTCGAACTTGGCGAAGCGCTCTTCCAGCGTCTCACGCAGCATGCGCTGCAGGTCGCGCGGGTCGGTGGTGCGGTAGCGGTCGACCTTGGCGTGCAGCTCGTCGAGCAGCTGCTCGGTGATGTCGGGTCCGAAGTCGGCCGTGATCAGCGCGGTCTCGAGGTCTTCCCACGTGGTCTCATCGATCGTGGGCTTGACGAACATGCCGCGCAGCGCGCGACCGAGGGACCAGGACTTCTCCGCCATGTCTCCAGCCTAGGTGCTCGCGGCGCCCGGCCGGATCAGGCGGATGCCGCCGTGCGGTCGCCTACGCGCTGTCCGACCACGGCCGAGACGCCGTCCTGGCGCATGGACACGCCGTACAGGGCGTCGGCGATCTCCATCGTGCGCTTCTGATGCGTGATCACCAGCAGCTGGGAGCTCTCGCGCAGCTGCTCGAAGACCGTGAGCAGTCGACCGAGGTTGGCGTCGTCGAGTGCGGCCTCGACCTCGTCGAGGATGTAGAACGGGCTGGGTCGCGCCTTGAAGATCGCGACGAGCAGCGCGACCGCAGCCAGCGACCGCTCGCCGCCCGAGAGCAGCGAGAGCCGCTCGATCTTCTTGCCGACCGGACGCACGGAGACCTCGATGCCCGTGCTCAGCATGTCGTCGGGGTTCGTGAGCGAGATGCTGCCAGAGCCGCCGGGGAACAGCAGCGGGAACACTTCGCCGAATGCCTGCCTGGTGTCCTCGAACGCCGAGGCGAAGATCGTCTGCATGCGCTCGTCGAGCTCGGCGATGATCGTGAGCAGATCCTGGCGCGTCTTGGTCAGGTCGGCGAGCTGCTCGGTCAGGAAGGCGTGCCGCTGCTCGAGCGCGGCGAACTCCTCGAGGGCCAGCGGGTTCACTCGCCCGAGCTGGGCGAGCTTGCGCTCGGCGTCCTTCAGACGCCTCTCCTGCACACGCCGGTCGAACGGCGTGCCCCTGTCGTCGTCCTCGTCCGGCTCCGCGCCGGGATCGCGGGGAATCAGCTGATCCGGACCGTACTCCGCGACGAGGATGTCCTCGTCGAGCGCGAGCTCCGACGCCACCCGGTCGAGGAGGCTGCCGAGGTGCAGCTTCTTCTCGTGGATCTGCAGCTCGAGCCCGTGCACGCTCTCGGTGAGGCTGGCGAGGCGATCCCGCAGCGAGCTCTCCTGCGTGCGCAGAGCCACGAGCTCCTCGTTGTGCGCCGAGCGCTCGGCCTCGGCTGCGGCGAGGGCGACGCGCGCCTCGCTCACCGATCGGTCGATCGAGTCCAGCACGCGGGGCAGCTCCTCCGCGACGGCGGACGCGGCCGCGCGCTGAGCGCGACGGATCACGGCCCGACGCGCGGCCTCAGCCGCGGCATCCCGCTCCTGCTCGCGCTGACGCTCGAGAGCGACCACTCGCGCCTGAGCCGCCCGCACGCGCTCGCGCAGGGTCTCGATCTCGAGACGAGCACGAACCTCGCCCTCGCGTGCCGACTCCAGCGCGTCGAGAAGACCGTCTCGGGCGGAGGCATCGAGCACCGGGCGCGGCTCCGACTCGGCGGACTGCAGCTCGTTCTTGGCCGCCGCGGCCTTCTGCTCAGCGTCAGCGACAGCGGACTGCGCCTGGGCAAGACTCGATTCGAGCCGGTCGCACTCGGCCACCGCGGCCTCGTGCTGCACGGTGACGCGGTTGACCCGCTCGGCATGGTTCGCCAGCGCGGCGTCGTGCTCACGCAGAGCGCGCAGGGCATCCTTCGCGGCTCGCCGCGCCGTCTCCACACGGTCGGTGGCGTCGACCCGGCCCGCGCGCAGCGCGTCGACGACGGTGCGCACCTCGGCCAGACGATCGCTCGCCGCGTCACGCTCCGCCATCAGCTCCAGGCGCGATGTCTCGCCGGACCCGGCACGGAGGGTGTGGGCGGTGACCACCTCGCCGGTCCTGGTGACGATCGTCGTGCGGTCATCGCCGATCGCGTCGAGAGCGCGGCGAACCGTGCGCGCGGTCTCGAGATCGTCGGCGATCAGCACCGTCGCGAGCAGCGACCGCACCCCGTGCGGCGCATCCACGACCTCGCCCGCGCGGACGGCTCCGTCATGGCTCGGCATGGCGACGTCCGAGGCGACCGTGCCCTCGGCGATCACCAGATCCACGGTGCCTCGAGCACCCTCAGCCATGAGCGCGAACGCGTCGTCGGCGGCGTCGACCAGTACGCCTTCTGCGAGAGGGCCGAGCACGGCGGCGATGGCGCCCTCGAAACCCGGGCGGACCTGCACGGAGTCTCCGACCAGCCCGCGCACCCCTGGGGCTCCGGATGCGACGATCTCGGCTGCTCCGCCCGCGAGCGACAGCGCGCTGGTGAGCGCCGCCGCCTTCGCCGTCAGGGCGTCGGCTTCACGTTCGGCCTCATGCAGCCGCTCCCGCAGCGCGTCACGCTCGGACTCCGCGGCGGCGAGCTCCTTCTGCGCCAGCTCGTAGGCGGCGGCGTACTCCGCCGCGGAGCCCTCGGGAGCGTGCGCGTCGTCGATCGCCTCGAGGGATTCGGCCGCCTCGCGGCGACGCTGATGCGCAGCCTCCAGGGCCTGCTCCTGGCGCAGCACGGCGCCGCGCACGGCGGCGAGGGCGGATGCCGCCGCGTCGGCGTTGCCGCGCAGCGTGTTCAGTCGCATGTCGTACTGCGACACCAGCGCGCTCTGCTCGGCGATGTCGACGTCGAGGGTGTCGAGCTCGGCTCGGGCGTTCACGACCTCCCGGCTCGCGGCCACTGCGGCGTCCTGCGCGTCGCCGAGCCCTTCCGAGATGCGCGTGATCTCGTCGGATGCCTCGTCGATGGCGTCCTGGGTGACGGTGATCGCGGTGACCGCATCATCGTCTTCGCTGCCGAGCAGCGCGAGACGCTGGTTGGCGAGCGTGTAGAGGCTGCGCATCCGCTCCTGGGCCTGTTCCAGAGCGAACGCGATGCTGCGCGCGCGGTCGACGGCGGCGGAGTTCTGCTGCTGCTCGAGGCGCTGGATGCCCGCGCGCACGCCCTCCGCCTGCTCCGAGAGCACGAGTCGCTCGGTGTGCCGCTCGTGTTCGGTGCGGGTGTGATCGGCGAGGGCCGTGCGCAACGCGACCACGTCGTCGGCGAACAGCCGAGCCTTGGCATCGCGCACCACCGCCGCGATCGTCTGCGCTTCGCGCGCGATCTCGGCCTGCCGTCCCAGTGGCTTGAGCTGTCGACGGATCTCGCCGGCGAGATCGCTGAGCCGCGTGAGATTCGTCTCCATCGCGCCGAGCTTGCGCACCGTCTTCTCCTTGCGGCGGCGGTGCTTGAGGATGCCGGCAGCCTCCTCGATGAAGCCTCGGCGGTCTTCTGGCGATGCCTGCAGCACGGTGTCCAGGCGCCCCTGGCCGACGATGACGTGCATCTCGCGGCCGAGACCCGAATCGCTGAGCAGCTCCTGCACATCGAGCAGCCGGCAGCTCGAGCCGTTGATGGCGTACTCGCTCGAGCCGGTGCGGAACAGCGTGCGGCTGATCGTCACCTCGGCGTAGTCGATGGGCAGAGCACCGTCGCTGTTGTCGATTGTCAGCTGCACCTCTGCGCGGCCGAGAGGGCCACGGGTCGAGGTGCCGGCGAAGATGACGTCCTCCATCTTCCCGCCGCGCAGCGTCTTCGCGCCCTGCTCGCCCATCACCCAGGCGAGCGCGTCGACGACGTTCGACTTGCCCGACCCGTTCGGGCCGACGATGCACGTCACCCCGGGCTCGAACACGAAGGACGTGGGCTGCGCGAACGATTTGAAGCCCTTGAGCGTCAGGCTCTTCAGATGCATGACGGCGCCTTCGGGGTCAGGGGGTTCACGGGTGAGACGCTACCGGAGATCGACCGGAACGACGCGGATTCCGCGCCGTTCTCGCCGGGTTCTGACGCCGCCGGCGCCGATCGCGACACGCCGCGTCGAAAGGAAATGCTTGACGCGGGCTGTGAAACTTCACTAGCGTGTCCTCCGATCACAAGAGAGGAGGTCACCGATGATCACGAACAACAACGACGCATGGTTCTTCACCACGTCGCCGATGCGTGCGCCACGCGCCGCCGTGTCGGTGACCTTCACCCGTTCTCAGGGCTAGAACCACCTCGCCTCTCCCGATCTCTCTGACGCCTCTGTGCGTCTGATCGATGATCGCCGTCGTCGCCTTCCCGGCAGCCGACGCCCGCCCGCATCGCGGGCCACGCCCCGTCAGCATCCTGACGTCTCGGTCGAACCGCGTGTCGGCCGGTCTGTTGCGATACTGCATCCCCGGGCGCCGACTCCGCCGGCAACGGCGGTGGCTTCGCCCAGCCATCACCACAGAAAGCGCACACATCGTGAGCACCGTTCTGCTGACCGATCACCGGCAGCTGTCCACATCCATCCACCCACCGGATACCGAGGGTCGTCAGACCATCAGCATCCCCGACCGAGACGGTCTGCAGCGCCTGACGGCGGCCGACCGGCTCTCCTTCCGAATCGGACTCTGGCTGCTGACGCGCAGCACTCGGGTCCGTGCGACCGCCCCCTCCGCGATCCCGGATCTCGACCGCCGGCCGATCCGCGAGACCGAGGCGATCAACCTGCTGGTCTGGGGCCTGCAGCGCAACATCCTCTGAAAGGCCGATGATGAGCATCTCCCTTCCCGCCGGTGCGACCCTGCGTCCGCTCGAGCTCTCCGCCCGAGCGGACGCGGGGCCGTCCCCCGCAGTGCGTGCCTACGCAGCCGTGCGCAACGAGCTGCTCATCGAGACCACCGGTCGCGATGACGACTGCCTCACCGCGTCCGAACTGCTCTCGATGCTCTCCCCCACTCCCGACCGCGACCGACGTCACTGGACGATCGAACTCGACGGCGACGCTGTCGGGCGCTGCGCGCTCGACATCCTGCGCGACGACGGCGGTGAGACCGGATTCGTGACCGTCGCTCTGCTCCGCCGCGCACGGGGCCGGGGTATCTGCCCGGCCGCATACGCTGTGATCGAGCAGGCGGCTCGCGATGCGGGGGTGCGCAAGCTGCTCAACTGGTCGGAGCACCACGACGAGGCGACGCCGCTGCCGAGGATCGACTCGCCGACCGGTGCCGGGTCCGCTCCCCTCGACCGCACCGCGCGCTTCCTGCAGCGCACCGGCTTCCGGCTGGAGCAGGTCGAACGCGGGAGCGCGCTGATCTGGGCCGAGAGCGCCGCAGCGCGTCTGGGCGATCTGCGCGACGATGCCGCGGCGCACGCCCCTGACTACCGTGTCGTGCAGTGGGCGATGCCGACGCCGGACGAGTATGTCGACGGCTACGCCTGGATGAAGTCGCGCATGTCGACCGACGTACCCGATGCGCAGCTCGGCATGCCGGAGGAGATCTGGGACGCCGATCGCCTGCGCCGAGAGGAGTCGCGACTGACGCAGCGCGGCTGGACGCTTCTCGTCACCGCGGCGCAGCACGTCGCCACCGGGGAGCTCTGCGCATTCAACGAGCTCGCCATCGGGCAGGACGATTCCGCGGGCACGCACCACCTCGTGCTCGCCGAGCATCGCGGACACCGACTCGGGATGCTCGTGAAGACGGCTGGCCTGCTCGCCTGGCGCGACCGGCATCCGCTCTCGCCCCGGGTCACCACATGGAACGCCGAGGAGAACCGGCCGATGCTCTCCATCAACGAAGCCATCGGCTTCGCCCCGATCGCCTACGAGGGCGCCTGGAGGAAGGACCTCGCATGAGCACGACGACGCCGACCGGCACTGCCGCACTGTACATCACCGCACTGACCGTTCCGGAGGCGCTGGACGCTCCCGACGCGGCGGACTTCCACACCTTCGTCGCGCTGAACAACGCCATCTGCCTCAGCGACACGGGATTGCACGACCTGGGTACCACTGCGGAGGAGATGCTGCCGCACTGGCGTGCGACGACCGACTACGTGCAGCGGACGCTGCTCGCCCGCGAGAACGGCGAGATCGTCGGCGCGGTGACCGTCACCCACGCCACCGCCGAGCCCACGAGCGCCGAGATCGACCTGATGGTCATGCCCGCGAACTGGGGGCGCGGCATCGAGCGGGCTCTGCTCTCCGCTGCGGAGAAGGAGGTGCGCGCGCTCGGCCGCAAGGTCATCCAGACCTGGACGCTGCACCGCCCCGATCCCGGCGACGCTCCGCTGGTTCCGAGGACCGGATGGGGGCGGGTGTCGCGCACCCCGCTCGCACAGCTGCTCGTCGATGACGGCTTCACCCTGGAGCAGGTGGAGCGCAACAGCGCCTTCGATCTGCAGGGTGATCCGGCGCCGATCGAGAGGATGCTCGCCGACGCGCTCGCCGTCGCCGGCGCCGAGTACCGGCTGGTCGAGTGGAGCGTACCCACCCCGCCCGAGCTGCGCGCGGGATACGCCTGGGCGCTGTCGCGCATGTCGACCGACGCCCCCAGCGGAGACCTCGAGGTGGACGAGGAGATCTGGGACGTCGATCGGATCGCGCGGCGCGACGCACGGTTCGTCGAGGGCGGCCAGACCGTCTCGGTCGCCGCCGTCGAGCACGTGCCGACCGGAACACTCGCCGCGTTCAACGAGCTCGTGACCGGCACCGATCCGGAGGGCGTCACGCACCAGTACTGCACGCTGGTGCTCAAGGAGCACCGCGGACACCGACTGGGGCAGATCGTGAAGTGCGCCAACATCCTGCGCTGGCGCGGCATCGCCCCGGGCTCGCCGCGGATCACCACGTTCAACGCGGAGGAGAACCGGCCGATGCTCGACATCAACGAGGCGATGGGCTTCGTGCCCGCCTCGTATGCAGGCGCCTGGCAGAAGAAGCTGGCCTGATGATCCTGCGCACAAGACGTCTCGACCTGCGTGAACTGACCGACGACGACCTGCCGGCGCTTCGCGCCATCCTGCAGGACGGCGACACCATGACCGCCTACGAAGGCGCGTTCGACGAGCAGATGGTGCGGTCCTGGCTCAGCCGGATGCGCGAGCGCTACCGCGACGACGGGTTCGGGCTCTGGGCGGTGGTGCTTCGCGAATCCGGACAGATGATCGGCCAGTGCGGACTGACCAGGCAGCACATCCTCGACGAGGACGTGATCGAGGTCGGCTACCTCTTCGATCGCGCGCACTGGCGGCGCGGGTACGCCACCGAGGCGGCGGCCGGGTGCCGTGACCATGCGTTCACGGCCCTCGGTGCTGACCGCGTGTGGGCGCAGGTGCGCGACACGAACATCGCCTCGATGAACGTCGCGATCCGGCTGGGAATGACGGTGCGGGGACGCTTCATCAAGCACTACCGGGGTGTGGACATGCCCCACCTGGCGTTCGCGATCGACCGTCCGGCCGAGTGACCGTCGGGCTCAGCGCCTGCGCTGGCAGCGCGGGCAGTAGTGACTGGAGCGGTTCATGAACGCCTCGCGGCGGATGGGGCCGCCGCAGCGCGGGCACGGCTTACCGCCGCGACCGTAGGCGTTCAAGGAGTGCGCAAAATACCCCGCCTGGCCGTTCACGTTCACGTACTGCGCATCGAAGCTCGTTCCGCCCTCGGCCAGCGCCTTCTCGAGCACGAGACGGACCTCGGCGAACAGCCGGCGCAGCGCCTGCACCGACAGGGCGGTGCCGTGCGTCTCGGGGTGGATGCGCGCTGCCCACAGCGACTCGTCGGCGTAGATGTTGCCGATCCCGCTGACCAGCGACTGGTCGAGCAGGATGCGCTTGATCGCGCTGGATCGGCGGCGGATGCGGGTGATCACGTCCCGCTCGTCGAACGCGGGATCGAGCGGATCGCGGGCGATGTGAGCCACCTGCGATGGCACGAGTGGGTCCGCCGTGCCGTAGCCGCCCGGGGCGGCATCCGGGGTGGGCAGCAGCGCGTCGACGGCCAGCGAGCCGAACGTGCGCTGATCGGCGAAGACGACGGCGAGCACGCCATGACGGGCGTGCTCGACGCGCAGTCGCACGCGCTCGTGCCGCTCGAGCGGGGTATCCGGATCGCGCAGCAGCATCTGCCCGCTCATCCCGAGATGCGCGACGAGGGCCTCCGGCTCCCCCGCACGCTCGTCGAGCGGCAGCCAGAGGAACTTGCCGCGCCGGGCGGCGGCGCGCACCTCACGTCCTTCCAGACGGCCCACGAAGTCGGCGGCGTCGCGTGGATGCCGGGTGAGAGCACGCTCATCGAGGACGTCGACCGAGAGCACGCGCGCTCCGGTGACCGCGGGCGCCAGCCCGTGACGGACGACCTCGACCTCGGGGAGCTCGGGCACGCGGGATCAGACCCGGTCGCTGAGCAGTCGCCACGCCGTGAGCGCGGCTGCCATCTCGGCGGTCTTCTTGCTCGTGCCGACGCCGTCGCATGCCACCTCGCCGACCCGCACGGTCGCCGTGAAGACGCGATTGTGGTCGGGGCCGGCCGACTCGATGGCGTACACGGGCGGAGGCGATCCGAGACGGGCGGCCAGCTCCTGCAGGCTCGTCTTCGGATCCATCGCCGCGCCGTAGCGCTCGGGGTCGGCGAGCAGCGGCTCGGTCAGCCGCAGCACCAGCTCGGTCGCGGCATCCGGGCCGGCAGACAGGAACGTCGCCCCGAAGACGGCTTCCATCGTGTCGGCGAGGATCGAGTCCTTGTCGCGACCACCGGTCTGCTCCTCGCCCCGGCCGAGGCGGAGGTGCTCGCCCAGGCCGATAGCCCGAGCGACCTCGGCGAGGGCGACGGTCGAGACGACGCTCGCGCGCCGCTTGGCCAACTCGCCCTCGTCGAGGTCGGGAAGCGTGGTGAAGAGCATGACGGTCACCGCGAGCCCGAGCACCGAGTCCCCGAGGAACTCGAGCCGCTCGTTGTTCGGGATGCCGCCGTGCTCGTACGCGTAGGAACGATGCGTGAGCGCACGTTCCAGCAGCTCAGGATCGATACCGACGCCGAGCTTCTCTATCAGCGAGGCACGCCCCGTGAGAATCTCGGTCATGACCGATCCGATCAGATGTCTGCGACCTTGCGGCCCTTGTACTCGAGGAACAGCTCGGTGCCCTGCGAGTCGGTGACGACCTTCGCCTGGTGCGGGCGGCTGTAGACGACCTTGCCGTTCTCGACGGTCTTGACCAGCGCGGGAGCCTCGGCCTTCCACTGCGCGCGGCGCGAGCGGGTGTTCGAACGGGAGACCTTGCGCTTCGGGGGGTTACCAGCCATGACTAGCTCTCTTCTTTCTCGGCGGCGTGGCTCTCTGCCGCGCCGTCCTGGTCTGTGATCTGTCGGAGCGCGCTCCACCGAGGATCGATGGGAGCAGGGCTCTCTGCACCGGCGCTCTCGGTCAGCCTCTCGCCCGTGTTCGGGTCGAGACCCGGGCAGTCCGGCTGACACACCGGCTGGAATGGAAGCGACAACACGATCGCATCCCTGACCAGAGTTTCAAGATCCACGTGGTCGTCTTGAACTTCGAAGTCAGTTTCTTCCTCACCAGGATACGCGAAAAGCTCCTGGAACTCGACTTCGACAGGCGCAGAGATCTCGGTGAGGCACCGGCCGCACTCTCCGGAGTAGTCCGCGTCGGCCGTTCCCGACACGAGGATCCCCTCGTGCACCGACTCGAGACGCACGTCGAGGTCGAGCGTCTCGCCGGCTTCGACCGAGACGATGCCCTCACCCCACTTCTCGCGGAGGGTCACTTCGAAGCGGTGCTCTCGCATCTCGCCCGGCTTGCGGACGATGTCGCGGACAGGGAGGAAGAAGGGGCCGTTGACTCGGGATTTCACCCCGCCATGCTACCCGCCGCCACGTGGACGCGGGCCGAACGGCTCAGAGCCCGCGTGCTCCGGTGTCGAGGAACGAGGCGACGACGGGCGGCACGAACGGCGAGACATCGCCGCCGAGGGCCGCGACCTGACGCACCAGCGAGCTCGAGACCATCGCGTGCGCCGGATCGGGCAGCAGGAAGACCGTCTCGATGTCGGCCAGGTGACGGTTGACGATCGCCATCGGCGACTCGTAGGCGACATCGACCTGCGATCGGATGCCCTTGACCAGCACACCCGCATCGACATCGCGCGCGTAGTCGACGAGCAGGCCCATGCTCCACGACCCCACGATGACATGCCCGTCGATGCCGGCCTCGCCGATCGACTGCTCGAGCAGACTGAGGCGCTGCGCGATCGGCAGCATCGCCTCTTTGCCAGGGTTGTGCACGACCAGCACGTGCAGCTCATCGTAGAGACGCGCAGCCCGCGAGATCACGTCGAGGTGCCCGAGCGTGGGCGGGTCGAACGATCCGGGAACGACGGCGATCCGAGAATTCACTTCGACTCACTCCGTTCGCTCAGCACAGGCACGTCGACTCACTCCGTTCGCTCGGTACAAGCACGTGCTCAGCCTATGCCACCGCACCCTCAGTTCTTGCTGAGCGCCGCCCGATCGGCGTCGCTCACGCGGCCGGCGATCGCGACGCGCAGACCCGGGTGCGCGACCAGCATGGGGTCGTCCTCCAGGATGCCGGCGGCGACGTCGCGCGCGTAGGCGATGAGCCCGGCATCCTTCACCACCCGAAGCAGGCGCAGCGACGACTTGACGCCCGCCTGCGCTGCCCCCAGCACGTCTCCCTCGCCGCGCAGCTCGAGATCGACCTCCGCCAGCTCGAAGCCGTCGAGCGTGGCGGCCACCGCCTCAACCCGCTCACGCGCGAGGGAACCGCCCTCCGCCTCGGTGACGAGCAGGCAGAGCCCGGGGTGCTCCCCTCGGCCGACGCGGCCGCGCAGCTGGTGCAGCTGCGACACGCCGAATCGATCGGCGTCCATGATGACCATGGTGGAGGCGTTCGGCACGTCGACACCCACCTCGATCACCGTGGTCGCGATGAGCAGGTCGATCTCGCCGCGCGCGACGGCGCGCATCACGGCATCCTTCTCCTCGGCCGGCATCTTCCCGTGCAGCACCGCACGCCGCACGCCCCCCAGCACCGGATGCGTGGCCAGCAGCTCGTCGAGCTGCACCACCCCCCACCGAGGGCCCTTGCCCTCGACGTCGGGCGGCGGCTGGTCGTCGACCTCGACAGACTCCTTGGTGGTGTCGATCGCCGCGCAGACGGCGAAGACCTGACGCCCGTCCGCGATCTCCTCCGCAGCACGCGCCCACACCCGCTGGAACCACTCCGGATGCTCGGCCAGAGGTGCCACATGCGTGGTGATGCCGGCGCGTCCGGCGGGCATCGAGCGGATGACCGAGGTGTCGAGGTCGCCGAACACGGTCATCGCGACCGTGCGCGGGATGGGGGTCGCCGTCAGCACGATCGCGTGCGGCGCCGTGCCCTTCGCGCGCAGCATCTCACGCTGCTCGACGCCGAACCGATGCTGCTCGTCGACGACGACGAGAGCCAGGTCGGCGAAGGTCGTCTTCTCGGAGAGCAGCGCGTGCGTGCCGATCACGATGAGCGCCTGACCGGATGCCACGCGCAGGGCGGCCTTGCGGCGTGCCGGCGCCGACATCTGCCCGGTGAGCAGGGTGGGGATGAGCTCGGCGGCCATGTCGGGGCCGAGCATCTTCGTGATCGATCGCAGGTGCTGGGCGGCGAGAACCTCGGTGGGGGCGATGAGCGCGGCCTGTCCCCCGGATTCGGCCGTCTGCAGCATCGCACGCAGGGCGACGAGGGTCTTGCCCGAGCCCACCTCGCCCTGGATCAGGCGGTTCATCGGCCGGTCGGCGCTCAGATCGGCCGCTATCTCCGCACCGACGCGCTGCTGGTCGGGGGTCAGGGTGAAAGACAGGTGAGCGTCGAAGCGCTCGAGCAGACCGCCGGGCTGAGCGACGCGCGGCGTCGCGGTCAGCGAGCGCACCTGGATGCGCTGCTGCAGCAGCGCGGTCTGCAGCACGAGCGCCTCGTGCATCCGCAGCGTGCGCACGGCGGGCTCGATGTCGGCTCGGCGACGAGGGCGGTGGATCGCGTCGAGCGCCTGCCGGGCGGTGAGCAGCCCCTCTCGGGTGCGGATGTCGTCGGAGAGGGGGTCGGGCACATCGCCGAGCTGGTCGAGCACGACGCCGATCAGCTTCGCGATCTGCCAGCTCTGCATCGCAGAGGTCGCCGGGTAGATCGGGATGGGGACGTCCTGCAGAGCGTCCGCCTGACGGTAGGCGCTCTCGGTGTCGTCGAAGAGCTGGTAGTCGGGATGCGCGAACTGCACCCGGTCTTTGAACATCCCGACCTTGCCCGAGAAGATGCCGCGGCGTCCGACCGACAGCTCCTTTCTGCGCCATTCGGCCTGGCCGAGGTTCTTCGCGAAGAACGTCAGCGACATCTGGCCGACGCCGTCGCCGATGACGACCTCGAGCATGGCGCCGCGTCGATTGCGCATCTCGCGGGCCGTGGCCGAGATGACCTCGCCGACGATGGTGACGGTCTCGCCGATCGGCAGCTCGAGGATGGGCGTCAGCTCGCCGCGGTCGGCGTACCGCCGCGGATAGTGACCGAGCAGATCGGCGACGCTCGCCATCCGGAACGCCTTCTCGAGGGTCTTGGCCGTGGACGCCCCGGCGGCGGTCGTCAACGGCGTGTCGAGCTCGAAGGACATGGTTCGAGTCTAGGGAGCACGGCGGACATCGTCGGCCGTGTCGTATCGTGATCGGGTGACGAGGATCATCGCCGGCGACGCGCGCGGCGCGCGGCTCGACGTGCCGGACGCCGGCACCCGCCCCACCAGCGACCGGGTGCGCGAGTCGCTGTTCGGGGCGCTCGAGTCGATGGATGCCATCCACGGCGCCCGCGTGCTCGACCTGTACGCCGGCAGCGGTGCTCTCGGACTCGAGGCGTGGAGCCGCGGAGCACAGCATGTCGAGCTCGTCGAGATCTCCCGGTCGGCCGCGACGGTCGTCGGTCGCAACGTGACCGTGGTCGCCAAGGCGATGGGCGTCCCGCCGGCCGCCCGCGTGCACCAGAGCGCGGTGCGCGCCTTCCTGTCCCGCGCGCGCGGCCCGTTCGACCTCGTGTTCACCGATCCGCCCTACGACCTCGACGATGCCGCGATGACGGCAGACCTGGTCGCGCTGGCTCCGCTGCTCGCGGAGCACGCCGTGGTCGTCATCGAGCGCGGCAAGCGCGCGACACCGCCCGACCTCGATGCTGCCGCGCTCAGCCTGCTGAGGGAGAAGACCTACGGGGACACCCGCGTGTGGTGGGCGCAGCCGGCGGTCGACGGGACCTGACGGATCGCGTGCTGCGGCTCAGCGCGCGTGGTCCCAATCCCGGTACGGATCCCACCCGGTCTCGACGACCGGCTCTCCGTCGACGAGCACCGGCGCGTGCGTGCGCGCGGTCACCGTGCCGATCTGCGCGAACCCGTCGGGCAGTGGGCCCGGAGCGAAGGTGGCCAGCAGGCCGTGGTCCTCTCCCCCGCCCAGCGCGCGCCCGCGGTCACCGTGGAACGCGAGCGCATCCAGCGCCGCGCCGCTGAGTGCGATCGTGACGCCGGAGGCATCCGCCAGACGGGAGGCGTCCAGGGCCAGGCCGTCCGAGAGGTCCATCATGGCCGTGGCGCCGGCATCCGCCGCAGCAGGACCGAGCGCGAGCGGCGGCACCGGACGCAGCTGGCGATCGATCGCGCGTTGCTGCACGTCATCCAGCGACGAGCGATCGAACGGCACGGGGGTCGCGCCCTCGCGGAAGCGGGAGAACAGCAGCCCGAGACCCGCGGCAGCCACACCCAGCTCCCCTGCAAGAGCGACGACATCACCCGCTCGCGCGCCTGCACGCGTCACCGCTGAGCGCCCGCCGAGATCCCCCAGCGCCGTCACCGCGATCATCAGCAGATCGGACACGGTCAGGTCACCGCCGACGACCGAGCATCCGGGAGCGAGCTGAGCGCAGCACTCGCGGAAGCCGTCGGCCATCGCCTCGACGAACGACAGCCGGGTGTCGCCCGGCACCGCGAGCGACACGAGCAGGGCCGTGGGGACCGCCCCCATCGCGGCGATGTCGGAGAGGTTGACGGCCGCGGACTTCCAGCCCAGGTCGTAGCCGCTCGACCAGGCGAGCCGGAAGTCGGGCCCCTCGACCAGAGTGTCGGCGCTGACGACGACCGACCCGGACGGCGCGGCGATCACCGCCGCGTCATCGCCGGGACCGAGCACGGCATGCGCGGCCGGCGCGGTCCGAGCGAGGATGGCTCGCAGCACCGTCCCTTCCGAGATGTCGCCGATGCGCGGGTCGTCGTCGGAACCGGATGCCATGCCGACAACGGTAGCCTGGAATCATGCTCCGCCGTCTCGCCCTGATCACCGGTGCGGCCGCGATGCTCGCCCTCACCGGCTGCTCCAGCACCGTCGCCCTCACGCCGGCCGAGGACGCGAACAACCCCGCCTGCGCGGAAGTCACGGTGCGCCTGCCGCAGAGCGTCGCCGGGCATGATCGCCGCTGGACCGACGCTCAGGCGACCGGCGCGTACGGCGAGGACGGCAGGACGAGCGTCATCCTGACCTGCGGCGTCGCCGTGCCCGGTCCGACCGCCGATCTGCAGTGCGTCACGCTGGAGGGCATCGACTGGCTGGTCGACGAGTCCGACGCGCCCAGGATGCGCATGACCACCTATGGCCGAAACCCCGCGGTGCAGGTCTTCGTCGACACCGAGATCGTCAGCGCCAACGACGTGCTCACGAGTTCCGGCATCGTGTCGGGCGTGCGGATGATCGAGTCCGACGGTGCCTGCACCGCGCCCGACGAACTGCCCGGGTAGGCCTCGCCGCGATCAGCGGCGCAGCCCGCCCTCGATCAGCTCGGTGATCAGCTCGCCGTAGCTCATTCCCGACGCGATCCAGCACTTCGGGAACATCGAGATCGGGGTGAACCCCGGCATGGTGTTCAGCTCGTTCACGACGATGTCGCCGTCGGCGGTGAGGAACACGTCCACCCGCGCGAGGCCCTTGCCGTCGACGGCCTCGAACGCGCGCACGCCGACCCGCTGCACGGCCGCGATCTCGGCATCCGACATCTCCGCCGGGCAGACGACGTCGACGCCGTCGCCGCCGAGGTACTTGCCCTCGAAGTCGTAGAAGCCGCGCGACGTGAGCACGATCTCACCGGGAAGCGATGCGCGCACGCCGTCCGCGGTCTCGAGGATCGCGACCTCGATCTCCCTGCCGACGATGCCGGTCTCGACGAGCACCTTCTCGTCCTCCGCGAAGGCCACCTCGAGAGCCGCATCGAGCTCGCCGAGGCTCTCGACCTTCGAGACGCCGACGCTGGACCCTGCCCGCGCGGGCTTGACGAACAGCGGCAGGCCGAGTTCGGCGATCGCCGCGCGCAGCGACGCCGAGTCCTGCCGCCAGGCACGCTGCCTGACGGTCACCCACGGGGAGACGGCGATGCCGTCGGATTCGAGCGCGACCTTCATGAAGTGCTTGTCCATGCACATCGCCGAGTCGAGCACTCCGCCGCCGGCGTAGGGGATCTCGAGAATGTCGAAGAAGCCCTGGATCGTGCCGTCCTCGCCGTGCGTGCCGTGCAGGATCGGCAGCACGACATCGACGACGCCGAGCTCGACCGCGGAGCCGTCGGGAACGATCACGCGCAGAACCCGGTCGCCGCCGGCTTCAGGCCAGCGGATCCGGGTGCCGTTGTCGATCACCTCGGGCATGCTCTGCGCATCGAGGGCGAACTTCGCGGGATCATCCTGCTCGAGCACGAAGGCGCCGTCGCGCGTGATTCCGACCGGGATCACGTCGTAGCGATCGCGGTCAATCGCCGCCAGCACCCCTCCCGCCGTGGCGGAACTGATCGAATGCTCGCTGGAACGCCCGCCGAAGAGCACCACCACCGTCTGCTTGTCCATGTTTGGTCATCTCCTCCTGGGGAGTGTCGTCGTCGGTGGTGAGGTGCGGTGCGATGTCGCGCGGGTCCATGCGCCCGTCGAGCACCATCTTCACCTGCTCGACGATGGGCATGTGCACTTCTGACTCGTGCGCGAGCTGAAGGATCGGGGCGACGGATGCCAGGCCTTCGGCTGTCTGGTTCATCTGCTTCACGACGTCGTGGAAGTCGTAGCCCTGACCGAGCAGCCGGCCGGCGGTGTTGTTGCGGCTGAGCGGCGACTGGCACGTCGCGATGAGGTCGCCGAGTCCGGCCAGGCCCTGCAGCGTCTCTGGGCGGGCCCCGTTCGCGACGGCGAAGTCGGTCATCTCGACAAGGCCGCGGGTGATGATCGACGCCTTGGTGTTCTCGCCGTATCCGACGCCGTCGACGATCCCGATCGCGACGGCGATGAGGTTCTTCAGCACCCCGCCGAACTCGGTGCCGATCACGTCGGTGTTCACGAACGACCGGAAGTAGCGGTTGCGGGCCGTGCGCGCCACGGCATCCGCCGTCTCCTGGCTTCGAGAGGCGATCACGGCGGCGGTGGGCTGCTCGCGCGCGATCTCGAGCGCGAGGTTGGGTCCGGATGCCACGGCGATCCGATCCGGATCGCACCGCAGCTCCTGCTCGATCACCTGGCTCATCCGAAGACCCGACGAGCGCTCCACGCCCTTCATCAGGCTGATGATCGGGATGTCCCGGCCGGCGAGCAGCGGACGCAGCGCCTTCAGGTTCTCACGCAGCGTCTGACTGGGCACAGACAGGTACACCTGCTCGGCGCCGTCGAGGGCGTGGGCGAGCTCGTGCGTGGCGTCGATGCTGCGGGGCAGGTTGATGCCGGGCAGGTACTTCGAGTTGCGCTTGGCCTCGGCGATCTCGTGCGCGAGCTCGGGCCGACGCGCCCACATGGTGACGTGCGCGCCGCCGTCGGAGAGGATCTTGCCGAAAGTGGTGCCCCAGCTGCCGGCGCCCACGACGGCTGCGCGGACCCCGGACGGCTGCAGCGAGCGCTTATGACTCAAGACGCCCCGTCTCCTTCTGGCCGTGATCGCCCGGGTTCCAGCGCTTCTCCGGCGCCTTCTCGTCGCGCAGCTCCTCGAGCAGGGCGGTGATGGCGGCCATCAGACGCTCGGTCGCGATGCTGAGCACGCCGGGGTCGCCGGCGCGGCCACGCAGGTCGGACAGATCCACCGGATCGCCGATCAGCACCCGCACGGGTCTGCGGGGCGGCCAGACGCTGAGCCCCTTCTGGTAGCGCCCCATGATCTGCTGGGTGCCCCACTGTGCCATCGGGATGAGCGGGATGTCGCCGGTCAGCGCGAGGCGCACCGCCCCCGACTTCCCGCGCATCGGCCACATCTCGGGATCCCGGGTGAGCGTTCCCTCCGGGTACACGATGACGCCGCGGCCGTTCTCGACGAGGTCGCGGGACTGCGTGAGCGTCTGCTTCGCACTCGATGCCGACGAGGTGCGGGCGACGGGGATCATCCCCGTCTTCCGCAGGATCCAGCCGAGCACCGGAACGCGGAACAGGCTGTCCTTCGCCATGAACCGCGGCAGACGCCCGGAGCGGTACACCGCGACCGCGACGATCAGCGGGTCGAACTCGGAGTAGTGGTTCGGCGCCAGCACGAAGGCGCCCGTGCGGGGCAGCTTCTCGGCACCGCTGACGGTGATCTTCGCCAGCAGCGACACGGGCGGGATGACGATCGCCGCGAGCGGCCAGAAGATACTGGGACGGCTGCGTTCTGTTGCGGCCATCAGCTCACCGGACGACGTCGAAGTCCGCGCCCAGGGCGCGGAGCTTGTCGAGGAACTTCTCGTAGCCGCGGCTCAGGATGTCGATTCCCGAGACCTGCGACTCGCCTTCCGCCGTGAGGGCGGCGATCACGTGGCTGTAGCCGCCGCGCAGATCGGGAACCACGATGTCGGCCGCGTGCAGGGGCGTGGGGCCGGTGATGACCGCCGCCTGCTCGAGCTCCCGCCGCGGCACGCGACGGGGTCCGTCCTGCAGACCGTGCGGGTGCACCTCGATGTCGGCACCCATCTTCACCAGCGCCTGAGTGAACCCGAAGCGGTTCTCGTAGACCGTCTCGTGCACGATCGAGCGCCCCGGCGCCTGGGTCAGCGCCACGATCAGCGGCTGCTGCCAGTCGGTCATGAACCCGGGGTGCACGTCGGTCTCGACGATGACGGGCTTGAGCTCGCCGCCACGGCGGAAGAGGATGCCGTCCTCCTGCACGTCGAACCACCCGCCGGCCTTGCGGAAGACGTTGAGGAAGGTGAGCATCTCCTGCTGCTTGGCGCCGGCGACGAAGATCTCGCCGTCGGTGGCCAGCGCGGCGCACGCCCACGACGCGGCCTCGTTGCGGTCGAAGATCGCGCGGTGGTCGTAGCCGCGCAGGGTCTCCACGCCCTCGATGAGGATCACACGGTTCGGCTCGTACGAGATGATGGCGCCCATCTTCTGCAGCACGGCGATGAGGTCCATGATCTCGGGCTCGATGGCGGCGTTGCGCAGCTCGGTCACGCCCTCCGCGCGCACGGCCGTCAGCAGCACCTGCTCGGTCGCGCCGACGCTCGGGTACGGCAGGTGGATGTTCGCACCCTTCAGACCGTTCGGGGCCGACAGCCGGATGCCGCTCGGCTGCTTCTCCACGACCGCCCCGAACTTGCGCAGCGCGTCGAGATGGAAGTCGATGGGCCGGTCGCCGATTCGACATCCGCCGAGGTCGGGGATGAACGCCTGGCCGAGACGGTGCAGCAGCGGGCCGCAGAACAGGATCGGGATGCGCGACGCGCCGGCGTGCGCATCGATCTCCTCGTAGTGCGCCGATTCGACATCGCTCGGGTCGAGGATCAGCGATCCCGGCTCGTCGCCCTCGGTGACGGTGACACCGTGGACCTCGAGCAGCGAGCGCACCACGGCGACGTCGCTGAGCCCGGGAACGTCGCGCAGCGTGCTCGCGGTCTCGCCGAGCAGCGTCGCGACCATCGCCTTCGTCGCCAGGTTCTTGGCTCCCTTGACGTCGACGCGCCCGCGCAGCGGTCTGCCGCCGCGGATCGCGAGGACGGATCCGGCTGGAGCCGCCACCCGGTCGTCTACAGCAACTCGCGGCGATGTCGTCATTCGGGCCTCATCTTCCTCAGGACATCACGGCGTTCGCCGCGATGTCTTTCTCTCTCACGGCGGATGCCGCAGGGCTTGTGGCCCCCGGCCCACGATGTTCCGCCCTATCGGACTGGAAGGGTACGTGGCCGCCACGACTCGCGACGGGCCTCGAACTGCGCGATCTTGTCTTCGTTGCGCAGGGTGAGCCCGATGTCATCGAGCCCTTCGAGGAGCCGCCATCTAGTGTAATCGTCGATCCCGATGGAGGCCTGGAAGACAGCCTCGGAGGCGGGGGTCGCGCCGGGCACGGTCACCGTGCGGGCCTCGAGATCGACCGTGACCGGTCGGCCAGGCTGCTCGTCGATCAGCTCCCAGATCCGCTCGATGTCGGCGTCGTCGACGGTCGCGGCGAGCAGGCCCTGCTTGCCCGAGTTGCCGCGGAAGATGTCGGCGAAGCGCGACGACAGCACGACCTTGAATCCGAAGTCGCGCAGCGCCCAGACGGCGTGCTCGCGGCTGGATCCGGTGCCGAAGTCGGGCCCGGCGACCAGCACGGATGCGCCCTGGTACGGTGCCTGGTTGAGCACGAACTCCGGATCCTGACGCCATCCGTGGAACAGGGCGTCCTCGAAGCCCGTCTTGGTGACCCGCTTGAGGAACACCGCCGGGATGATCTGATCGGTGTCGACGTTCGAGCGCTTCAGCGGAGCGGCGATGCCGGTGTGGGTGGTGAACTTCTCCATCAGATGCTCGCTTCCAGGTCTGCGGGGCTCGACAGCGTGCCTCGGATCGCGGTCGCGGCGGCGACCAGCGGCGAGACGAGGTGGGTGCGGCCGCCCTTGCCCTGACGTCCCTCGAAGTTGCGGTTCGACGTCGACGCACAGCGCTCCCCCGGGGCGAGCTGGTCGGGGTTCATGCCCAGGCACATCGAGCATCCGGCGAAGCGCCACTCGGCACCGAACGCCTCGACGATCTTGTCGATCCCCTCGGCCTCCGCCTCGAGGCGCACGCGTGCGGAGCCGGGAACGACCATGACGCGAACGCCGTCGGCCTTCTTCTTCCCGTCGATGATCGACGCGAAGGCGCGCAGGTCCTCGATGCGGCTGTTCGTGCAGGAGCCCATGAAGACGGCGTCGACCTTCACCTCCTTCAGCGGGGTGCCGGGGGTGAGGTCCATGTACTCGAGCGCACGCTCGGCGGCGGCGCGCTCGTTGGCGTCGGCGATCGCGGCCGGGTCGGGCACAGACGACGACAGCGAGCTGCCCTGGCCCGGGTTGGTGCCCCAGGTGACGAACGGCTCCAGCTGATCGGCGTCGATGAACACCTCGGCGTCGAAGGTCGCGCCCTCGTCCGTCGGCAGCGTGCGCCAGTAGGCGACCGCGTCGTCCCAGTCCTGCCCCTGCGGGGCGTGCGGCTTGTCCTTGACGTATGCGAACGTGGTCTCGTCGGGGGCGACCATGCCCGCTCGGGCCCCCGCCTCGATCGACATGTTGCAGATCGTCATGCGGCCCTCCATCGACAGAGCCCGGATGGCGCTGCCGCGGTACTCGAGCACGTACCCCTGCCCGCCACCGGTGCCGATCTTCGCGATCACGGCGAGGATGATGTCCTTCGCGGTGACGCCGGGTCGCAGGGTGCCCTCGACATTGACGGCCATGGTCTTGAACGGCTTGAGCGGCAGTGTCTGGGTGGCCATGACGTGCTCGACCTCGCTGGTGCCGATGCCGAACGCCATCGCGCCGAACGCGCCGTGGGTGGAGGTGTGCGAGTCACCGCAGACCACCGTGATGCCAGGCATCGTGAGACCGAGCTGCGGGCCGACCACGTGCACGATGCCCTGCTCGGCGTCTCCGAGCGAGTGCAGTCGCACGCCGAACTCCGCCGCGTTGCGCCGCAACGTCTCGATCTGCGTGCGGCTGGTGAGGTCGGCGATCGGCTTGTCGATCGCGAGGGTGGGGGTGTTGTGGTCTTCGGTCGCGATCGTCAGATCGAGCCGGCGAAGCGGGCGGCCCTCGGCGCGCAGCCCGTCGAACGCCTGCGGGCTGGTGACCTCGTGCACCAGGTGGAGGTCGATGTAGATGAGGTCGGGCTCGCCGTTCTCGCCCTTGACGACGAGGTGATCGTTCCAGACCTTCTCGGCCAGGGTGCGCGGCGCTGCTGTGCTGCTGGTCATGCGGTGTGTTCCTTAGATGGCTCGAAGAGTCGGCCCATGATGGACTCCGCGACGAGGAAGGCCTTAGATCGAGGTCCCGTCGCGGCTGCTAAGAAGAAGAACCACCCGCCGCATGCCGGTCAGTTTACACGGCAGCGACGGGTGGCCCTCCGGTGTGTTTCACACTGCGGAACCGGTCGAGCTCAGCTCTCGACGGCTGCTCTCCTCTCACGTCGCGATGCGACCAGGCTGGCGATGGTGGCCACGGCCATCGAGGAGAAGATCACGCCGAGCGAGACCCAGTTGTTGATGTCGGGAGCCCACTCGATCGGCTGCCCGTTGTTGATGAACGGCAGCTCGTTCTCGTGCATGGCGTGCAGGATCAGCTTGACGCCGATGAACGCGAGGATGAAGGCCACTCCGTAATGCAGGTAGCGCAGGCGGTCGAGCAGGTCGCCGAGCAGGAAGTAGAGCTGGCGCAGACCCATCAGCGCGAACAGGTTCGCGGTGAACACGATGAACGGGTTGGTCGTGACGCCGAAGATGGCCGGGATGGAATCCACCGCGAACATCAGATCGGTGACGCCGAGCGAGACGAAGACGATGAGCATCGGGGTGAAGATCTTGCGTCCGCCCACCACGGTGCGCAGCTTCGGTCCGTCGTACTCGTCGCTGATCGGGATGACGCGGCGGATCTGACGGACGATGAAGTTCTCGGTCTTCGCGTCCTCCTGCTCCTTGTCGGGCATGGCCTGACGGATCGCGGTGAAGACGAGGAACGCGCCGAAGATGTAGAAGATCGGGCTGAGATGCTCGACGGCGGCGCCGACGATGAGGATGAAGATCGCGCGCAGGATCAGCGCGATGATGATGCCGACCATCAGCGCCTCCTGCTGATAGCGACGCGGCACCGAGAACTGCGTCATGATCAGCACGAAGACGAACAGGTTGTCGATCGAGAGGCTGTACTCCATCGCCCAGCCGGTGAGGAAGTCGAGCGACGACTTCGTGTCACCGAAGAAGAACAGCGTTCCGGCGAAGATCAGGGCGAGCGCGACGTAGAACGCCACCCAGAGGCTGGATTCCTTGGTCGAGGGGATGTGCGGCCGCTTGAGGATGAGCAGGAGATCCGCGATGAGGATCACGGTGAGCACGATGAGGGACGTGACTTCGAACCAGACGGGAATCAAAGGACGGGTGCCTTTCGGAGGGTGCGGTGAATGCCGAAAGTCTCTCCCCGCATGTGTGACATGCGTCACGCGGCCGGAGCAGCTTTGATGGTGCTCGTGATGACGATCCGCGCGATGTCGGGATACTCCCCCTCGCTGAATCGATCGTAGCGGATTCTGAGACGGTCGCCTGTTCCGCGACACCTTCATATGAGAGACACTCAGAGAGGCGACGGCGAACGGAAGAGGCATGCCGAACAGCACGCAGGACCGCGAGTGGGCCGCTCGAGCCGCATCGGGTGATCAGGATGCGTTCCGAGCCATCTACCGCGCCCACGTGCGCCCCGTCTACTGGATCGCGCACGGGCTCCTCGGCTCGCCCTCCGACGCCGAGGACGTCGTGCAGGAGACGTTCGTGGTCGCCTGGCGCAAGCTGCCCGGCCTCGAGCTGGCCGGCGAGTCGCTGCTGCCGTGGCTCGCGACCATCTGCCGCTTTCAGGCGGCGAATCGCCTGCGACGGCTGCGCCGCGACAGCATGAACACCGCGGATGCCGTCGACGACACGCTTCCCGGCACGGTGTGCGTCGAGGACCAGGTCATCGCGGCGTCGCTCGCGGAGCGGATCGCGGCGGAGGTTCAGCGACTCGGCGACACCGATCGGGAGATCTTCCAGCTGTGCGCGGTGGAGGGCTACGCCTACGAGGCCGCCGCCGCGCAGCTGGGGGTGAGCCACGCTGCCGTTCGCAACCGTCTCTCCCGGGTGCGTTCGCGACTTCGCGGCGCGGTGAAGGAAGTGAGAGACGCATGAACGAGCAGAACGGGCTGCCGCGGCTGAGCGACGAGAGCATCGCGGATATGGAGCAGACCATCTTCGATCGGATCGCCCGCGAGCCGCGTGCGCCCCTCGCCGCCCCGGCAGAGGGACATCGTCGTCGACGGCGGTGGGCCACGGCTCTCGGTGTGGCTGCCGCGTTCGCCGCCGGCGCGCTCATCGCGCCACCGCTGCTGAACGGACTCGGATCCCTGACGCCGGGCGGCGCGGGAGATTCGGCAGCGGTGGCGCCGGCAGCCGACGGTGTCGACGCCGCCCCCCGCAGCGGGCAGGCGGAGTACGGGGGCGATGCTGTCGACGCATCGGAGGCGTCGGGCGGGGCGGTGGCGCCGCGTGACGACAGCGGGGGCACGGGGGCGGATCTGCCGTTCGCGACTCTGGACGACACGAGGGAGATCATCGTCACGGCCGAGATGTCGCTGCGGGTGAGCGATGTCACGAGAACGGCGAGCGACATCGCCGCTCTGGCCGCCGAGCACGACGGCTTCGTCGAATCCGCCTCGCTCGGGCTGGATCCGAGCGCGGACGGCATCGCACCCGAGCAGCCGCGCGAGGCGGGCACCGGGTGGATCAGCATCCGGATTCCCGCCGCCGATGTGAACGAGGTGATGGACGCCCTGGGCGCGGATGCCGAGGTGCTGCGCTCGACGATCTCGCGAGATGACGTCACGTCGACCGCCGTCGATCTGCGCGCGCGGATCGCCTCAGCCCGCACCTCGGTCGAGCGTCTCACCGAACTCATGAGCAGGTCCGGCTCGGTGGCGGACCTGATCGCAGCAGAATCCGCGCTGAGCGAGCGCCAGGCGCAGCTCGAAAGCTACGAGCAGCAGCTCGAGACGCTCGATGAGCAGGTCGCCCTGTCGACGATCTCGATTCAGCTGACCGAGCGGACGAGCGCGGCCGACCCGGATCCGGCCGGTTTCGGCGACGGGCTGCTGGCCGGGTGGAACGGGCTGGTGGCGAGCATGAACGGATTCGTCGTCGTTCTCGGGTTCCTCCTGCCCTGGCTCGGCGTCGCCGCGATCGCGCTGCTCGTCATCTGGCTCATCCGACGCCGTCGGCGCGGGCGCACGGCCGACTGAGTCCGGCGGCCGCGCGGCCGAGAAGACCCTTCCACGCCCGTGCATCCGTCGGGTAGCGTGCGGCCATGACAGCCACGACCTTCCTTCCCCGGTACGCGATCGTCACCGCATCCGACTCGGGGATCGGCGCCGCCACCGCCCTCGCCCTCGCCGACGCCGGGATGGATGTCGGCATCACCTGGCACAGCGACGAGGAGGGTGCCGAGCGGACGGCGGCTGCGGTGCGCGAGCGAGGGCGCAGCGCCGCGGTCGCACGGTTCGATGCGACCGACCTCGACCGCGTGGCCGGGGTGGTCGACTCTCTCGCGGAACGCCTGGGCGGGCTCGACGTGTTCGTGAACAACGCGGGCGCGAGCGTGCCCCGTCCGTTCCTCGACGTGCCGCTGAGCGAATGGCGAGGGACGGTGGCGTTGAACCTCGACGGGGCCTTCGCAGGGATGCAGGCCGCCGCGCGGCGCATGGTCGCCGCGGGCACGGGTGGCCGGATCATCGCCGTGACGAGTGTGCACGCGCACCAGCCGCGGGTGGGCCTGGCCGCCTACATCGCGGCGAAGCACGGGCTGTCCGGACTGATCAAGACCATGGCGCAGGAGCTCGGTGCGCACGGCATCACGGCCAACGCCGTGGCGCCCGGTGAGATCGCGACGGCTGCGAGCGGGCGCACGTCCGCCGATGCCGACCGCACCCACCGGCCCGGTGTGCCGCTCGGGCGACCGGGCAAGGCCGAGGAGGTCGCGGCCGTGATCGCCTTCCTCGCCTCAGCGGATGCGAGTTATGTGACGGGCGCGGACTGGAGCGTCGACGGCGGGATGCTGCAGATGGGCCCGCAGGCCGGATCGCACCTCGCCGATGACAGCTGGCGGGAGGGCTGAACCCGCGCCGGAACGCGATGAAGGCCCTCCGGATTCCGGAGGGCCTTCATCGTGTCGGTGACCCCAGCGGGATTCGAACCCGCGTTACCGCCGTGAGAGGGCGGCGTACTAGGCCGCTATACGATGGGGCCGTCACTGCAACCGTTCAAGTATGCCATGACGGATCTCACCGCACAAAATCAGCCCGATGCTCTCAGCCGAGCATGTCCTTCACGAGCGGGACGACCTTCTCGCCGTACAGCGCGATCGAGTCCATCATCGTCTGGTGAGTGACGGCGTTCTGGTCGTACTTCAGGTCGAAGCGGTCGACGTCGAGGGTTCGCAGGGTGCCGACGATCTTGCGCGCGACGGTCTCGGGCGAGCCGACGTACAGCGCGCCGCCCTCGATCTCGCGCTCGAAGTCGCCGACCGCGGGCGCCGGCCACCCGCGCTCCTGACCCAGCCGGGTGCGCATCGCGAGCCACCCGTCATGCGTCAGAGCGCGGGCCTGCTCGTCGGTCTCGGCCACGAGCCCAGGCGAGTGCACGGCGACCGGCTGGTGCGGCACGCCGAACTGGTCCTGGGCCCTGGTGAACAGATCGATGTACGGCGCGAAGCGTGCCGCGGGACCGCCGATGATCGCGAGGAACAGCCCGAAGTTGTAGCGCGCCGTGCGCACCACGGAGTCGGGGCTGCCGCCGACTCCGACCCAGGTGGGGATTCCGTTGGCCGTCGTCGGGAAGACCCTCTGGTTCTCCAGAGCCGCGCGTGTGCTGCCCTGCCAGGTCACCGGCTCTTCCTTCAGCAGCTGCGAGAGCAGGTCGAGGCGCTCCTCGAACAGCTCCTCGTACTGGCGCAGGTCGTAGCCGAACAGGGGGAACGACTCGATGAACGAGCCGCGCCCGGCGACGATCTCCGCGCGGCCGTTCGAGACGGCGTCCAGGGTCGAGAAGCGCTCGAACACCCGCACCGGGTCGTCCGAGCTGAGGACGGTGACGGCGGAGCCCAGCCGGATGCGGTCGGTCCGTGCGGCGATGGCGGAGAGCACGACCTCGGGGCTGGAGACCGCGAAGTCCGGGCGGTGGTGCTCACCCAGACCGAAGAAGTCGAGTCCCACACTGTCGGCGAGCACGGCTTCGTCGACGATGTCGCGGATCACCTGAGGATGGGGAACGCTCTCGCCGTCGGCGTCGGTGGTGACTCCGCCGAACGTGTCGAGGCCGAATTGAATGCCAGTCATGTAGAGCGCAACGGACTCTCGGCGGGATTCATTCCCCTGAATACAACACTCGGGAATACAGCGCCCGGGCAAGCAGAAGGCCCTCCGAGATTCGGAGGGCCTTCTGTGTCGCTGTGACCCCAGCGGGATTCGAACCCGCGTTACCGCCGTGAGAGGGCGGCGTACTAGGCCGCTATACGATGGGGCCGTTCGGCCCGAAGGGCCGATCTGGCAACCGTGCAAGTCTGGCACGGGGCAGGCCGCTGCTCCAAATCGCGGCCGCGCGAGCACGCATCACGGGCGTGTCGCGGCAAGAGGGTTGCCCGAATCCGCGCCACGAGGTTGACTCTCGCCATGCGCATCACGAGACACGAACATGCGGCCCTGCGAGTCGAGCACGCGGGCCGCACCCTCATCATCGATCCGGGGACGTTCACCGCTGCTCTCACCGACCTCGGCGACGTGGTCGCCGTCGTGATCACCCACGAGCACCCGGACCATTGGACGACGGAGCATCTCGATCGCATCCTGCGCGCTGCACCGGGCATCCCGATCCTCAGCACGGCGCACGTGGCGGTTGCCGCTGCGGACCACGACGTCACGGTCGTCCAGCCGGGCGACGCGGTGAGCGTCGACGGCTTCGAGTTGCGCTTCTTCGGCGGCGAGCACGCGGTCATCCACGAGAGCATGCCTCGGGTCGAGAATCTCGGCGTTCTCGTCAACGACGAGCTCTACTACCCCGGCGACTCCTACGCGATCCCTGAAGACGTCGAGGTGAACACGCTCGCCGCTCCGATCGGCGCGCCGTGGCTGAAGATCGGCGAGGCGATGGACTTCGTCCTCGCGGTCGCGCCTCGCCGCTGCTTCGGCACGCATGACATGACACTGTCGAGCATCGGCCTCGCCATGCATCGTCAGCGCCTGCAGTGGGCCACCGAACAGGGCGGCGGGACGTTCTCGGCGCTGGACCCCGGCGACGTGCTCGAGGGGTGAGGTGGGCGATTCGCCCCGCGCCGAGCGTCGACTCGGATCCGGTCTAGTCCGCGCGCTTCTGGAAGACCAGGCCCCGCTGCTCGCACAGATGGACGTCCTCTCCCCCGATGATCGTCCCGAGCTTCGATACCTCGGTGAGGACATCGCGAGCGCGCTGTCAGCTGATTGAGGGCTGAGCCGCCCGCACGCGCAGATCGCGGGCGAGGTCGTCGCGCGATTCGATCACGAGACGGCGCAGCGCACCCGGAGCATCCGCGTTCTGCTCGAGCCAGGCGTCGACGGCGTCGGTGCTGTCCGTCGCCGGGAAGAGACCGAGCACCAAGCGCTGGGCGAGTTCGATGCTCCGCTCGGCCCAGACGCCCCGGATCCGCTCGAAGTACTGCGCGTCGAAACCCGCGATGAGGTCACGACGCCCGCCGGCGCGGAAGCCGGCGATGGTCGCGTCGAGGTGGTCGTTGCTCAGGCTGAGGTCGTTCCACGCCGCCTCCCACGCCGCGGCGCGGGTCGAGGCGTCGGGCCGGGATGCCAGGGCCCGGATCTCAGCGGTGCGGCCCGCGGCCGTGTCGTCTGACGCGCGTTCTGCGGCGATCTGCTCGGCATCCGCGTGTCCCGTGGTCGCGAGGGCGGTCAGCAGGAGCCAGCGCAGATCGGCGTCGATGGGAAGTCCCTGCGGGGCGTCGCCGCCGAGGATCGCCCGGACATCGTCGGCGCGGGAGTCGTCGAACGCAGAGGCGGTGGCAAAGGCGCGGGCCCACGACAGCTGAGCGTCGCTGCCGGGATCGGCGCCCTGCAGCGCGGCCCAGGTCGAGTCGACCCAGGAACGGCGCTGCTCTGCGCGCTCGTCGTCGACGACGTAGTGCGTGATCGCGAACGCGGCGTTAATCAGCGTCGCGCTGAGCAGCGCCACGTTCGGCTCGGCGGGCGCGTGCGCCCGCACGATGTCGAGGTAGCGGGTCGCGGAGAGCTCGCCGTCGCGGGTGGCGTTCCACAGCGACGACCAGATGAGCCCGCGCGCGAGCTCATCCGAGACAGTCGACAGCGAGGCGGCGACGGTGTCGAGCGAGCGCTCATCGAGGCGCACCTTGGCGTAGGTGAGATCGTCGTCGTTGAGGAGCACGAGATCGGCATCCGGGATCTCGACGTCGGTGCGCTCCTGCTCGACCGTCAGCTCGATGCGCTCCCGCAGGGCGAGGCCGCCGTCGACGAGGTCGTACAGCCCCACCCGCAGCCGGTGCGGACGCGGAGCGATGTCACCGCTGTCCTGCACGAGCACACGTCGTCCCTCGGCATCCTCCTCGAGCCACAGCGCCGAGACTCCGCTGGTCTCCAGCCAGGACCGCGACCACTCGCGCAGGGTCTGGCCGGAGGCCGCCTCGAGCTCGTCGAGCAGGTCGTCCAGCGTGGTGTTGCCGAACGCGTGCGCGGCGAAGTAGCGTCGGGCGCCCTCGAAGAAGGCGTCCTCGCCGACGAACGCGACCAGCTGCTTGAGCACCGAGGCGCCCTTCGCGTAGGTGATGCCGTCGAAATTCAGTTTCGCGGCCTCGAGATCGGGGATGTCGGCGACGATCGGGTGCGTGGTGGGCAGCTGATCCTGCCGGTACGCCCAGGTCTTCCGACTGTTGGCGAACCGTGCCCAGGCGTCCGTGAATCGGGTCGCGGCTGCGGCGGCGTGCGTGCCCATGTAGTCGGCGAACGACTCCTTGAGCCACAGGTCGTCCCACCAGCGCATGGTCACGAGATCGCCGAACCACATGTGGGCCATCTCATGCAGGATCGTGTTCGCGCGGGCGCCGCGCTGCGCGTCGGTCGCGGCTCCCCGGTTGATGTACGCCTCGGTGAAGGTCACCAGGCCCGGGTTCTCCATCGCGCCGAGGTTGTACTCCGGCACGAAGATCTGATCGTACTTGCCCCACGGATACGGGTAGGCGAACGCGTCGGAGAAGAAGTCCAGGCCCTGACGGGTGACCTCGAGGATCTCATCGGCTTCCAGGTGCTCGGCGAGCGAGGCGCGGCACAGCACACCGAGGGAGATGCTCTGATCGTCTCGCGACCATTCGCCGTCGATCCGCGCATAGGGCCCGGCCGCGACCGAGGTGATGAAGCTCGAGATGGGCAGGGTGGGCGCGAACTCCACGGTCTGCACGCCGATCCCCGGCGTCACGTGCGCCGGCGACTGGTTCGAGAGCACGTGCCAGCCGGCGGGAGCGACCACGCGGAACGTGTACGAGGCCTTCAGGTCGGGCTGCTCGAAGCACGCCATGACCCGGCGCGAGTCGGCCGGCTCGTATTGCGTGTACAGATACGTCTCGCCGTCGACCGGGTCGTGGAATCGGTGCATGCCCTCGCCCGAGCGGCTGTACGCCGCGACGCCCTCGACGCGCACGACGTGGGAGCCGCCGAGCCCGTCGAGCAGGATGCGGGCGCCGTCCCAGCGCACCTCCCGCTCTTCTCCGTCGACCGTGACACGGTCGACGGACTCGCCGATGAAGTCGAGCCAGGTCTCAGCCTCTGTCGCGTCGAACGTCAGCGTCGTCGTGGTGGAGAAGCCGGTGCGGGCACGCTCGGGGGCACCCGCGAGGTCGAGTTCGACGCGCACCTCGCGCAGCGTGATCGACGCTGCGCGGCGGGCGGTCTCGTCGCGGGACAGATTGGCGGAGCTCATTCGTCCATGGTGTCACGTCGCAGGCCCTCACGCAGTGGCCTGCACCCGCGCTTTCGCGAGGGCCTGCTCGAGGTCGATCAGCAGATCGTCGACATTCTCGAGGCCGATGGACAGCCGCACGACATCGGCGCCGGGGCGCGCAGCGGGCGCGACCGGGCGGTGGGTGAGGGCTGCCGGATGCTGGATCAGAGAATCGACCCCGCCGAGCGATACGGCATGCGTGAACAGCCGGACCGCGCCGGTGAGCGCCTCGGCGGCGGCGTACCCGCCGGCGAGCCGGATGGAGATCATCGCTCCCCCGCCGCGCATCTGCCGACCGATGAGGCCGCGCTCGTCATCGAACTCGGGGTAGAGAACCTCACTGACCGCCGGGTTCTCGCGAAGCGAGTGAGCCAGTGCGCGTGCCGAGCTCTGCTGGGCGTGGATGCGCATCGGCAGCGTGGCGAGGCCGCGGTGCAGCAGGTAGGCGCCCAGCGGGTGCAGCAGAGCGCCGGTGATCGCCCGCACCCGACGCAGAGCCTCGGCCGTGCGCTCGCTGCACGAGATCACCCCGGCGATGACATCGCCGTGGCCGCCGATGTACTTCGTCGCGCTGTGCATCGACATGGCCGCCCCGAGATCGAGGGGGTTCTGCAGCAGCGGCGTCGCGAACGTGTTGTCGACGAGCACCGGGATGCCGTCGGACTGCGCCACGACAGCCGCGATGTCGACGAGATCGAGCGTCGGGTTCGCCGGGGTCTCGAGCACGATCATGCCGGTGTCCGGTCGGATGCTCGCCGCCACCTCGTGCTCGTGGCAGAACGTCACCTCGGCGCCGAGCAGTCCGGAGTCGAGCAGGTGGTCGGTGCCGCCGTAGAGCGGGCGCACAGCCACGATGTGCCGCTTGCCGACAGCGGTGGTGTGGGCGAGGATCGCCGCGGTCATGGCCGCCATCCCGGAGCCGAACGCGACGGACGCCTCGGAGTGCTCGAGCTCGGAGAGCGCCTCCTCGAAGCGCGCGACCGTGGGGTTCCACAGCCGTGCGTACACGTTGCCGCCGTCGGTCAGGGGGTGACCGCCCGTGGCCATGGACTCGTACGAGTCGCCGCCGTGCAGGATGTCGGGCAGCGGATTCGTCGATGACAGGTCGATCGGGGCGGCGTGGACGCCGAGGGCGCCGAAGTCGGCGCGGCCGGCGTGGACGGCAACGGTGTCGGGGTGCAGCGGCATGTCGGACATGCCATCGATCCTGCTCTCCTCGCTCACCGCAGTCCAGCCGAGTTGTCGCGGGCAGCCGGAGAGCCCGCGTATGTTGTTTCCTGAGCAATGCGACATCGATCTCGGGAGCGCACGTTGGCAGCAGCACAGCAGGGCGCCGTCGACGAGCTCGATCTGCGCATCCTCGGAGCGCTGACGGACGACCCGCAGGCTCCTATCAAGGACGTGGCGCAGGCGCTGGGCATCCCGGCATCCACCTGCGCCTTCCGGCTGCGCACGCTCCGCGGCCGCGGCGTGATCTCGGGCTCCCGACTCGAGATCGACCCCGCCGCGGTGGGCGCGCCCGTGCAGGCGATGATCCGCGTGCGCCTGGGCAATCACAGCAGGGATGGCGTGGAGGCCCTGTTCGACGCGCTGGTGGCGACCCGAGGAGTGCTGCAGGTCTTCCACATCGCCGGCGCCGACGACTTCCTCGTGCATGTCGCCGTGGCCGATGCCGCAGCGCTGCGAGACATCGTGCTCGAGCGCATCACGGTGCACGACATCGTCAGGGCCACGGAGACACAGCTGGTGTTCGAGCTGCGCGAGGGCGCCGGCGTGCTCCCTCGCGCATGACGCTCACCGCTCGTCCGAGACCTCACCGGCCCGATCGTCGAGCGGCCGTGCGGCGAAGCGACGGGTGCTGAGCCACAGGATCACGCCGACGGCCAGCAGGATCCCCGCGAAGAGCCAGACGATCGGTCGCTGCTGACTGAGCAGCACGAGGCAGGAGATCACGCCGAGCACGGGCACGAACGTCCACACCCGGAAGTGCTCGTGCTGCACCCTGTCGCGGCGCAGCACCAGCACCGACACGTTCGCGCTAATGAAGACCAGGAGAAGCAGCAGCACCACGGTCTCGGCGAGGGTTCCGAGGTCGCCGACGAGGGTCAGCAGCATCGCGACGCCCGTGGTCGAGACGATCGCCACCCACGGCGTGCGCCGTCTGGGCAGCACGCGACCGAGCGGCGAGGGCAGCAGGCCCTGCTCGGCCATGCCGAACGCGAGCCGACTGGCCATGATCATGGTGAGCAGCGCGCCGTTGGCGACGGCGATGAGCGCGATGAGGCTGAACAGCCACGACGGCACGCTCACCCCGGTCGCCTCGACGACGGCCAGCAGCGGGCCGGATGACTCCTGCAGCTCGTCTGCGGGCAGCGCAGCGGCGCTGGCGACGCCGACGAGCACGTAGACGATGCCCGCCGTGACCAGCGCTCCGAACAGCGCTCGCGGGTAGACCCGACTGGGCTGCTTGACCTCTTCGATCACGTTCGCGGAGGTCTCGAACCCGACGAACGAGTAGTAGGCGACGATCGCACCGCCGAGCACCGCACCCGCGACGCCGACGCCGTCGGGCAGCTCGGTGGCGCGGCCGAGATCTCCGCCACCCCCGCCGACATACATCGCGACCACGACGATGACGATGACGAGCCCGGAGAGCTCGACGGCGGTCATCACGAGGTTCGTGCCCATCGATTCGCGGATGCCCCTGGCGTTGAGCAGCCCGACGAGAACGAGGAAGACCATCGCCGCGGGGATGACGGGCACATCGATGAAGGTGGCCAGGTAGTCGCCGGAGAACGCGATGGCGAGGCCCGCCGCGCTGACCACGCCGGCCGCGAGCATGCTGAACCCGACCAGGAAAGACAGCAGCGGGCTGCGGAACGCGCGCTCCGCGAACACCGCCGCTCCCCCGGCTCGCGGGTACTTCGTCACGAGCTCGGCGTAGGAGCCCGCAGTCAGCAGTGCGAGCAGCAACGCGACGATCAGGGGCGCCCACAGCATGCCGCCAGCGCTCTCGGACAGCACGCCCATGAGCGCGTATATCCCGGCGCCGAGCACGTCACCGAGGATGAACGCGAACAGCATCGGCCCGCTGATCGCTCGACGCAGCCGTGGGGGGTTCTCAGCGGTCTCCATGCTCCCGACGCTAGGGGCGCCCGACCGGGGCCGCACACGCCTTGACACCGGAGGGATGCTGCGGCTACGTCGTCACCGCTGCTCGACTACACCGTCGTATCGGCCTCACGACGCGGCAGCACCCAGCCCGCGCGCGGGAAGTGGCACGTGTATCCGTTCGGGTAGCGCACCAGGTAGTCCTGGTGCTCGGGCTCGGCCTCCCAGAACGGACCAGCGGGCTCGATGGTGGTCACGGCGGGAGCGGGCCACAGCCCCGATGCGTCGACATCGGCGATGGTCTCGCGCGCCACGCGCTCCTGCTCCGCGTCGAGCGGGAAGATCGCCGAGCGGTAGCTCGTTCCGATGTCGTTGCCCTGGCGGTTCAGCGTCGAGGGGTCGTGGATCTGGAAGAAGAAGGCGAGGATGTCGCGGTACGTCGTCTGCGCGGGATCGAAGACGATCTCGAGCGCCTCGGCGTGCCCGGGGTGGTTGCGATAGGTCGCGTGGTCGTTCTCCCCGCCCGTGTAGCCGACGCGCGTCGCCAGCACGCCGGGCTGACGGCGCACGAGATCCTCCATGCCCCAGAAGCATCCGCCGGCCAGCACGGCCGTCTCGGTGCCGTCTCGGCGGGTGATCTCTCCGGTGTCGCTCGCTCCGCTGGTCATGCGCTTCTCCTCGTAGGTCGTGACGGGACTCGCCTGTCCCCGTTCTCTCCATTCTGCATCCGCTCCTGGGCGGTGGGGCCGGTCGGCGGGGTCCACCTGCCGGAATGCGGCGCGCACCGTCTAGGTTGGTGCTCAGAGCCGCCTGCCGCCGGTCACCGCATCCGAGGAGAGAAATGCGTCCTTATCTCGACAAGTCCGCACCTGACGTCTGGAAGGCCGCCGGAGAGTACTCCCGTGCCGTGGCCAGCGAGGCCGAGCGCCGCGGGCTCTCGCTGCAGGAGAGCGAGTTCATCAAGGTGCGCGCGTCGCAGATCAATGCCTGCGCGTTCTGCCTCGATCTGCACACCCGCGAGGCACGCAGCGCCGGCATCCCGCAGCAGAAGATCGATCTGCTTCCCGCGTGGCGGGAGACGACGCTCTACTCCGAGCGCGAGGCCGCCGTGCTGGCCGTGGCCGAGGCCGCGACGCGCATGCCGCTGACCGAGGAGTCGAAAGCCGACCTGTCCGGCGCTCGCGCCGTTCTGGGAGACGACACCTTCGCTGCCGCCGAGTGGGTCGCGCTGACCATCAACATGTTCAACCGCATCTCGATCCTCAGCGAGCACCCCGTGCGACCCCGCGGCGACGACGGCAAGGTGCTGTCATGACCGAGGAGCGCTTCATCGTGCGCCACCTTCCCGACGAGTCGCGTTACGTGCTGATCGACCGCGGCGACGACGGCACGCAGTCGACGGAGATCGGCGAGGAGTCCTATGTCGACGTCGGCGACGAACGCGTGCTGTTCCACACCGGGGTCTCCGACGAGTACGGCGGGCAGGGTCTGGGGTCGACGCTGGTGCGCGCGGTCGTCGAAGACGTGATCGCCGCGGGCAAGAGCATCGTGCCGGTCTGCCCGTACGTGGTGGCGTGGCTGCCGAGGCATCCGGAGTATCAGCAGCACGTCGTCGAGCGCCGCAGCGAGCACGGCGACGCGATCCGGGCTCGGCAGGGCTGAGCTACACGCGCGGGCGCAGCCGCACACCCGGGAGCGGCGGCGCGGGCAGCGGGGCGAGCCGGCCCTCCGGATACGGTCCGAACAGCACCGGTTTGCCCTCGTCACGCGGATCGGCCTGCTCGAAGCCGAGCTCAGCCTGATAGCGGCGGCGGAACTCCTCGATCTCATCGTGACTGCGTCCGATGAAGTTCCACCACATCACGATCTGCTCGCCCAGTGGCACACCCCCGAGCAGGATCACGCGCGCGCCCTCGGCGCCCGCCTCGATGGTCATGGTGTCGGCGCCGGTGGGCACATAGCCGAGCTCCCGGTGCTGCACCGAGGCGCCGTTCAGGACGATCGATCCGGTCTCGGCGAGGGTGGCGTGCTCGAAATCGCGACGCACCGGTAGCTGTACGCGGGCGCCGGGCTGCAGCGTCAGCTCCGCGCCGAGCATGTCGGGTGTGCGGGTGTCGACCGGCGAGGTCGAGCCGAGCAGCGAACCGATGAACACTCGCACGCTCGCCCCGGGCAGGTCGACGGGCTCGGGCGCGTAGTGCGCGAACCCGTGCTCGGTGAACCGCGTCGCGTCGGGAAGGGCGTACCAGAGCTGCACGCCGTGCAGCACCGTGGTGTCGGGCGTGCTGATCTCCTGATGGGTGATGCCCTGACCTGCGACCATCAGGTTCAGCTCACCCGGCAGCACAGCCGCGGCGACCCCGTTCGAATCGAGATGGTCGATCCGCCCGGTGAACAGCCACGACACCGTGGCGAGTCCTGTGTGGGGATGGCGCGGCACCTCCATCCCGCCGGTCTCGGCGACGTCGTCGGGGCCGTAGTGATCGAGGAAGCACCAGGCGCCGACGAGCGATCGACGCTTCTGCGGCAGAGTCCGGTAGACCGTCATCGCCCGGATACCGCCGAGCGGCACCTCCCGAGGCGTGAGGACCTCCACGGAGGTGCAGGGCTCCCCCGGGTCGAGAACGCTCAGCGAGGGGTTCTTCTCGAGATTGGTCATCGCGGCTCCTCGGGCTGTTGCGACGTCATGCGGGATGACGTCAGCGTAGCCGCGAACCACGCGGCTCGGGTCATGCCTCGGTGGCGCTGCCGCGCTGGAGGGCACTTCCGGCCGCCGAGGTCAACCCCCTCACCATCACGAGCCGCAGAGCCGACGCTGGAGAAGATCACGTGGCGCGGATCGCTCCGCCCACCCGATGTCAGGAGTCGACATGAGCACACCCGGTTCGGATCCACGTGAGCGTGAACCCGCAGCCGTCTCGGCGCAGCGAGGCCCCACGCAGCGCGAAGAGGCGCTGGAACGCGAACAGGAGCGCTTCGGTGGCTTCAAGTGGGGCTCCGCCTTCTTCGGCTGGCTCACCGCGACCGGAACGGCGGTTCTGCTGACGGCGCTGCTGAGCGCGGTCGGGGCGGGCCTCGGGCTGGGTGTCGCCGAAGGCGACGTCGAGGATGCCGCTAACGAGATCGGTGCGAATGCCCAGACCGTCACCATCATCGGTGCGATCGCTCTGGCCGTCGTGCTGTTCATCGCCTACTACTGCGGCGGCTACGTCGCCGGTCGGATGGCGCGGTTCTCCGGGGCGAAGCAGGGTCTGGCCGTCTGGGTCTGGGCCATCGTCATCGCGATCGTGGTGGCCATCGTCGCCGCTGTGGCCGGTTCGCAGTTCAACGTCCTCGGTCAGCTGAACAGCTTCCCGCGTATCCCCGTGGACGAGGGCAGCCTCACGGTCACCGGCATCATCACCGCGATCGTCGTCGCTCTCGTCAGTCTGGGCGGCGCGATCCTCGGCGGCATCGGAGGCATGCGCTACCACCGCCGCGTCGACCGCGTGGGACTCGGACGATGAACCGCCGGCTGGCAGGGGCGGCGACCGCCTCTGCCGCGGCCTGACAGGAGGGCAACCCATGATCGACGCATACCGGATCAACAGCCTGTTCGATGCTGAGGTCGTCGACGCCGACGGGTCGAGAATCGGCACGGTGAAGCACGTGTACGTCGACCCCGACGGCGGCCAGCCGCTCTATGCCGGCGTCACCACCGGCTGGTTCGGCAGAGGGGAGTCGTTCGTGCCACTGCGCGACGCCGAGTTCGACGGCGAGGTGCTGCACGTCACGTACGACAAGGACACGATCACGCACGCCCCGCGCATCGATGCCGACGGCACTCTGACCGACGACGACATCGACCGCATCCAGGATCACTACGACGGCGAACGCGAAGACGACTCGCGCGTCGACGACTCGCGCGTCGACGAGCACGACGCGCGTCCACGTGCGGACGAGCGTGGCGCGAGCCAGGACGACGCTCGGACGGGCCCCGATGTGGTGAACGACCAGCGGCCGCCACGCAAGCGCATCCGCATCCACCGGTACGTCATCGCTGACCAGCGGGCAGACGCCGCTCCCCTGGCGCACGATGACGCGACACCGGATGGAGTCAGGGCCGATCAGGCTCGGTACGAGCCGGCGGAGCAGCCGCCGGTCGACCGGACCGACGAGCCGCGCTCCAGCTGACGCTCCGGCTCACCGGCTGACGGCGCGCGCTCGTCCGGTCGACGCGCTGCGGTGTCCTCCCGAGCCGAAGGTAGAGCACGATCAGGCCGACGGCCGCCGCCACGGCGAGAGCCAGCGCCGCGCTGCCGGAGTCGACGAACGCCCCGGTGAGCGACAGCCACGCCGGGACGGCGGCCGTGGCGATGCCCTCACCGACCGCGATGGCACCGGTGAACCGTGCCAGGTGGGTCCTGCCGAGGCCGAGCAGCAGGAAGAACAGCAGCCAGAGCAGCGCCCAGAGCACCCAGATCACCGCGAAGACGCGGCCGCCCGCAGCCCAGGTCCTCTCCGCGAAGCCGATCGCCGCGACCGCGACGAAGAGCGAGAACCAGCCGAGACCTGTGGCGGGCAGATCCGCCAGGGCGTTGATGCCCACCCAGAGGTAGGTGAAGCCGAAGAGGTACAGGCCGCTCGCGGCGAAGATCACCGCCGGGTCGTCGTTCGCTGTCATGACCATGACGGTGGGGGTGATGACCTGCATGGCGCCGACGAACAGATTGAGCGGAGCTGCGGCTCGGGGGTCATCGCGCCGAGCAGCATGATGCCGTTGATGATCAGCACGGCACCGGCGTAGAAGAGCCCGATGTCGGACATCTGGTCGCTCCTTCGAGAAGGGCGATGGCAGGCATTGCGTACGAGGCCATCGCGGGTGGGGGGCATCGGCCCGACGATGGCGTCGACAACCATCTCGTACGGCGCGACCGCGATGATCGTGCAGCCTGATCGGAATGTAGTCGAAAGCGCGTCGCCGCCCGCAGGCGGCCGCGGCACTTCCGATCCGATCCGGATCTGCCTCCGAACCACTCGACAAGCGGCCCTCGGGCCGATCCGAGGATCGGGGAACAATGTCGAAACAGAATCGTCGCGGCGCGTTCATCGCGTTCGCCGCAGTCGCCGGGGTGGTCAGCGGCCTGGTGTTCCTCGCCGCCGCGGAGTTGTCGGCGCTGCTGGTGGCCCGCGATGCGAGCCCGCTGCTGGCCGTCGGCTCGTTCGTCATCGACGTCGTTCCGCAGCCTCTCAAGGAGTTCGCCATCTCGACGTTCGGCGAATTCGACAAGGTCGCGCTGCTGATCGGCCTCGGTCTCGCGGTTGTCATCGCATCAGCGGCCGCAGGCGTCCTGCAGCTGGCGCGGCCGCCGCTCGGCGCGATCGCGCTCGGCATCGCAGGGGCGGCATCCGTGGCCGCGACGACGACGCGAGCCGGGGTGACCCCGCTCGCCTTCCTTCCCTCGGTGCTCGGTGCGGTCGCGGGAATCGCGGCGCTCATCGTCCTGTGCCGACGGCTGCGCACCTGGCAGCGCGCCGCCGCCATCCCCGACCCCGGCGCGGGTGGCGACGCCGGCGCGGACGGCGCAGCCGCCGGCGTGTCGGTCGACCGGCGCCGGTTCTTCGCGCTCGCCGGCATCGCCGGTGCCTCCGCGCTGGTCGTGGGGATCACCTCCCGCGTGGTGAGCGCGACGAGCTCGTCCGTGGCGGCGATCCGCAAGGGGCTGCGGCTGCCACCGGCGCGGACATCCGTGACCATCCCCGACGGGGCCGAGCTCGACATCCCGGGAATCTCGCCGCTGTTCACGCCGAACGCCGACTTCTACCGGGTCGACACCGCTCTCACCGTGCCCACGGTGGACCCCGCGAGCTGGCGGCTCGTGATCGACGGCATGGTCGACAAGCGAGTCGAGCTCTCGTTCGACGAGCTGGTGGAGATGGGACTGGACGAGTACGCGATCACCCTGACCTGCGTCTCGAACGTCGTAGGCGGCGATCTGGTCGGCAACGCGATGTGGCTGGGTGTGCCGATCCGAGATGTGCTGCGGCTCGCCGGCCCGCAGACCGACGCCGACATGGTGCTGTCGCGTAGCGTGGACGGCTACACCGCCAGCACCCCGCTGTCGGCGCTCACCGACGCCGGCCGCGATGCGATCCTCGCCGTCGGCATGAACGGACAGCCGCTCCCACTCGAGCACGGATTCCCCGTCCGCATGGTGGTGCCCGGGCTGTACGGGTACGTGTCGGCGACGAAGTGGGTCACCGAGCTGAAGGTCACCACGTTCGAGAAGGACGAGGCGTACTGGACGCCGCGCGGCTACAGCGCGCAGGCCCCCATCAAGTTCTCGTCGCGCATCGACACCCCGAAGATCGGCAAGAGCGTCGCGGCCGGACGCATCCCGATCGCCGGTGTCGCCTGGGCGCAGACGGTGGGCATCGAAGCCGTCGAGGTGCGCATCGACGACGGCGAATGGCAGCGAGCAACGCTGTCCGCTCCGATCAGCACCGACACCTGGGTGCAGTGGATGCTGGAGTGGGATGCCACCCCCGGCACCCACTACGTCACCGTGCGCGCGATCAACAAGAACGGCGAGATGCAGATCCAGGAGAGCGCCCCCATCGCCCCCGACGGATCGACGGGCTGGCAGCGATCCCTGATCGCCGTGAGCTGAGTTTCGCGCGCCGCAGAATGAGGAAACCCCCGCCTGAGCGGGGGTTTTTCTCTGCTGGGGTACCTGGACTCGAACCAAGAACAACTGAACCAGAATCAGCCGTGTTGCCAATTACACCATACCCCAAGGGCGAAACCGGAGCCTCGCACCGAGAGTCAAGCTTACCCGAGCCGCCCGCAGATGGCGAATCGGCGCCGGATGCCCGGGCGTGGCGCGTCCGCCTCGATCACAGCTCCCCCATGCGGGCCGGCTTCGTCCACCGCAGGAACACCGTCGAGCGGGTGATGCGCGCGAGATCCGCCAGCAGGGCGCCCACCTTCGTGCCGATGCACAGGCTGAGGAACATCATCGGAGCTGAGGCCAGCGCCTGCGCGTCGAAGCTCGCCAGTGACACCAGCCCCACGGTGCCGGGCACGAGCAGCAGGAACGCCGGCTGGAATGACACGGTGGCCGGAACCGCGAGCATCACGCGCTCGAGCACGCGGGCGGCGATGAACAGCACGGCTGCTGCGATCCCGATCCCGACCACGCTGCCGACCAGCGGACTGAACACAGCCAGCACGGCGTACGTGCCGGTCATCGCCATGACGCAGACGAGAGTCAGGCGGAAGCCCGACCCGAACGCCAGGCCGATGCCGACGGCCAGGACGACGACGGCGCCCCACGCGGTCCACAGCGGGGGCAGCGCACCCCACCCCGCACTCTCGTTCGACAGCTGCACGGCATCGCCGACCAGCGCAGCCGATGCCGAGTCGATGCGAAGCCCCGTCAGCGCAGCGCCGGCATACAGGCCGGCGGCCATGAACGCCAGCATGATGAGTCCGTACATCAGTCGGGATGCGCCGGTCACGATGTCGGTCGAGGTCAACTCGAGCAGGGCGTTGGTGATCAGAGCACCGGGAACGAGGATGGCGACCGGTGCGCACACCGCGAACAGCGGCACGGGCCCGAGATCGAGAGCGTTCGCGACGACCCCGACGAGCAGCGTCGACAGGAACGACGAGACGAACGGCGCCACTGCGGCCGCAGCGCGCACCCGCATCATCAGCATGGTCAGCGCACCCACCAGCAGGCCCACGACGAAGGCGAGCACGGCCGCCCACCACGGACAGCGGAACAGCACGGCCAGCGATATCGAGAGCAGACCGCATCCGATGACGCTCTGCAGACCCGGCATCCGCCGCGGGGTGGCGCGGATCGCGGCCATGCGCGCGGGTGCGGATGCCAGTGGCACCGTCCCCGACTCGAGGTCGCGCACCAGTCTGCTGGCGCGAGCGGACTGACGGAACGTGAGCGCCTCGCCCTTGCCGATCACCGTCGTGGTCGCCGACGCCGCACCAGGGCGGCTGACCATCACCATCTCCGGCAGGATCGCGAACTCCAGAGTCGTCTCGGGCGCCGCGCGACGGCTCACCTGCTCGAGCGATCCGCGCACGTCGGTCACCGACGTGCCGCACTCGAGCAGCAGGACACCGAGATCACCGAGGATCACGTCCGTCTCGGCGGCCGGCATCACGGCATCCGGCGCCGCCTGCGCTCTCACGCCAGGAAGTCGGCGAGAAGACGCAGCCGCCGCAGCGACTCGTCCTTGCCCAGCAGCTCCATCGACTCGAACAGCGGCGGCGACACGCGTCGTCCCGTCAGGGCCACCCGGGGCGGACCGTAGGCGACGCGGGGCTTGAGGCCGAGTTCGTCGACGAGCTTCGCCGAGAGCGCCGCCTGAATGGCATCCGGGGTGAAGTCCTCGACCGGCTCGAGAGCGACGATGCAAGCGGCGAGCACCTCCGCGGCGTTCGCCGGCAGACCCTTGAGAGCGTCGGCCTCGTACGAGACGTTGTCGGTGAAGAGGAAGCCGAGCATGCCGGCCGACTCGCCCAGCAGCTGGATGCGCTCCTGCACGAGCGGCGCGGCACGGAAGGCCAGCACGATCTGCTCGTGCGTCGGCTCGCCGCCGAAGACGTCAGCGGCGGCGAGGTACGGCAGCATCCGCTCGGCGAAGTCCTTCTCGTCGAGCATGCGGATGTGGTCGCCGTTGATCGACTCGGCCTTCTTCTGGTCGAAACGCGCCGGGTTCGGGTTGACGTCGGCGATGTCGAACGCGGCGATGAACTCGTCGAGCGAGAACACGTCGCGGTCGGCGGCGATCGACCAGCCGAGCAGCGCCAGGTAGTTCAGCAGCCCCTCGTGGATGAACCCGCGGTCGCGGTGCAGGAAGAGATCGGCCTGCGGGTCGCGCTTGGAAAGCTTCTTGTTGCCGGTCTCGCCGAGCACGAGCGGCATGTGCGCGAAGCGCGGGACGAAGGTGGTGACGCCGGCCTCGATCAGCGCGTCGTACAGCGCGAGCTGGCGGGCGGTCGACGGCATGAGGTCTTCGCCGCGCAGCACGTGGGTGATGCCCATCAGCGCGTCGTCGACGGGGTTCACGAACGTGTACAGCGGCACTCCGTTGGGCCGCACGACGACGAAGTCGGGGAACGAGCCGGCGGGAAAGGTGACCTCGCCGCGGATGAGGTCGACGTAGGTGAGGTCTTCGTCGGGCACACGCAGGCGCAGCGCGGGCTGACGCCCCTCGGCGCGGAAGGCGGCCTTCTGCTCGTCGGTCAGATCGCGGTCGAAGTTGTCGTAGCCGAGCTGCTTCGCGCGACCGTTCGCCTCGTTGCGGGCGTCGATCTCCTCGGCCGTCGAATAGCTCTCGTACAGCGCGCCCGTCGCCAGCAGCTTCTCGATCACGCCGCGGTAGATGTCGTGCCGCTCGGACTGGCGGTACGGAGCGTGCGGGCCGCCGACCTCGACGCCCTCGTCCCAGTCGATCTTCATCCAGGTGAGCGCGTCGACCAGCTGGCGGAAGCTCTCCTCGCTGTCCCGTGCCGCATCGGTGTCTTCGATGCGGAAGATCAGCTTCCCGCCGTTGTGGCGGGCGTACGCCCAGTTGTAGAGCGCCGTGCGCACCATGCCGACGTGCGGCAGGCCGGTCGGCGAGGGGCAGAAGCGCACGCGGACGTCGGATCCGGTGGCGGTGGTGGTGAGGGGATGCACGGTAGCCATATCCCCTCGAGTCTATCTGTGGCGGATGCTCGGCCCCGGCTCAGGCCGTGTCGCGGATGCGGCCGAACGGCGAGAGCGCGGTGATGGCGATCACGAGCGCCAGCGCGACCGTGGCGAGGCCGCCGTAGCCGAACTCGGTGAGCACGATGCCCGCGCCTGCGGCGCCGACGGCGGCCGTGAGGCTCATCAGCGAGTCGCTGACTCCCTGACGCCGCGGGCGCATGAGCACCGTCGACGATTCAGTCAGCAGTGCCGCGCCGGCGACGGTCGCCGCGCTCCAGCCCAGTCCGAGCAGGATCAGCGCGACCATCACGCCCGCCGGATGCTCACCGGCGAAGATCGCCGTGAGCAGGGATGCGGTGAGAACGACCTGCCCGAGCAGCACGACCCGGATGCGGCCCCAGCGATCGGCGAGGATCCCGAACAGCGGCGAGAGACCATACATGCCGGCGACGTGCAGCGCGATCGTCACCCCGACCAGCAGTGTCACCTCCTGCGTCGACCCGTGGCCGCCGCCGTCGGCCATGTGCTTGAGGTGGATCGGCGTCATGGCCATCACCGACGCCATCACGGCGTGCGAACCGGAGACGGCGAAGATCGCGTATCGCGCCACGACGGGACGGTCGATGTCGGCGCCGAGCACCGCGCCTCTGGATGCCGATCCCGCCAGGCGCATGGCGGTCAGCAGCGGGTCCGGTCGGAGCGCGATCACGTACAGCACCAGCGCGGCCGCCTGCGCAACGAGCGAGAAGAGGTACGAGCCGGTGAGCGGGGGCATCCCGATCAGCGCGCCGACCTCTTCGCCGAGCGGCAGCAGCAGCGGACCCGTGACCCCGCCGACCGTGGTCGACCAGACCACGATCGACAGATCGCGGCCCCGATGCTCGGGGGCGGCGAGATCGGTGGCGGCGAAACGCGACTGCAGGTTGCCGGCGTTGCCCATGCCGATCATGATGATCCCGACCAGGAGCAGCGGGAAGAAGCGCAGCGCGGCTGCGGTGATGACGATGCCGATGCCGATGAGGGCGAGCAGGTTGCCCGCGGTCAGCGACATCCGGCGGCCGCGGCGCGCGGCGAAGCGGGCCAGCGGGATCGCGAAAGCGGCGGCGCCCAGGGTGACCGACGCGGTCGCGAGGCCCGAGAGCGCATCATCGCCCGAGAGGTCGGCAGCGAGCAGGGCCCCGAGCGAGACGGTCGCGCCGAACGCGATGCCGCCCAGCACCTGCCCGGCGGCGAGCACGCCGACGGTGCGGCGCTGGACGGCGCGGAGGTCTTCGATCGGCTCGGTGCCCACCGCGCTCACGCGGCAGGCGAGGCGTCGCGCACGGGGTTGCGCAGCACGCCGATCCCACTGATCTCGATCTCGACGCTGTCTCCGGCGACGATTTCGCCCACGCCCGCAGGGGTGCCGGTCATGATCACGTCCCCCGGGAGCAGGGTGAACGCGGCGGAGGCGTACGCGATGATGTCGGCGACCGAGTGGATCATGTCGGTCAGCGGCGCCTGCTGGCGGACCTCGCCGTTCACCCGAGTCTCGAGCCGTGCGGTGGCGGCCTCGAATTCGGTCTCGATGATCGGGCCGAGCGGGCAGAACGTGTCGAAGCCCTTGCCGCGCGTCCACTGGCCGTCCTTGCGCTGCAGGTCGCGCGCGGTCACGTCGTTGCCGATCGTGTAGCCGAAGACGTAGTCGAGAGCGTTCTCGGCGCTGACGTTCTTGGCGATGCGACCGATCACCGCGACGAGCTCACCCTCGAACTCGGTGCGCTCCGAGATCGCCGGGCGCACGATGCTGTCGCCGGGGCCGACGACGGCGGTGTTGGGCTTGAGGAAGAGCAGCGGCTCCTCGGGGGCGACGTTGCCGAACTCCGCGGCGTGGTCGTGGTAGTTGCGGCCGACGCAGACGACCTTCGAGCGCGGGATCACCGGGGCGAGCAGGGCGACGTCGGCCACAGGCACGCGCTCCCCCGTCGGCTGGTAGCCGGCGAACATGGGGTCGCCGTCGAGCACGACGATCTCGCTCTCGTCGAGGATGCCATACCGGATGCCGTCGTTGTGACTGAAACGCGCGATCTTCACCCCGTCAGCCTATCCCCGCCCCTCTGCCTTCCTCTCGTCCCTTCCCCCGTCCTTTCCTCCGCCGACACCCCTAGTTCGCGCTGACACCCCCCTGCACGAACGTCCGCATGTGGGGGCGTGGGCGCGAAGTGGGGGTGCCGGGGCATGGCGTGGAGAGCGGGCGGAGAGAGATCACGAGCGAGGAACAGCGCACACGTCAGCCGGGCGGCCGGATGCCGAACGCGGCGAGACGCGCTCCGAGCGCGTCGGGTGTGCGGATGTGCTCGAATCCCCAACGCGCGAAGCTCCAGCCGGTGACGCCTCGGATGTCATCTTCTCGCTGCTTCTCGGCCAGCACCGCTTCATCTGGTGAAATCTCGGTGCGAAGGTCGGGATCGAGGTACTTGTCCTTGCCATCGAACTCGCCGAACCGCCGTGTCCCCAGGAAGGCGAAGTCCGCCCAATACCGATCGCCCTGCGCCCCGGTGATGGGAACCTGCAGATCGTAGTTCGAGAAGCCCAGCTGGTGCAGCCGCACGCGGCTGACGCTCTCGCCGGGCAGCTGCGCCCTCCCGTCGGCGAACTCGATGACCTCTCGGCCTTGACGCACGCCCCGCAAGCCAGGGCGGGCGAGTCGTCGGGCTTGGGTGCGCCACAGGGCATCCGCTTCCGCATCCACCACCTGCCCGCTTACGGTGCGCCTGCGCAGGGCCGCGTCGGCGCAGCTCACCGCGGTATCGAACGCCGCTGTGCGCGCGACGTCGAATGCCGTGCGGATCAGCGACGTGACGCGGAAGCCTTCTACCTCGGCGATGTCCTCGTCATCGAGGCGCATGTCGCGGCGCACGACTCCGGCGATCACCCGACTGTGCCGCGTCCCGTCGATGACGATCTGCACTGGTTGATCACGCATCCGGTACATCGGCAGCCCCCAGAGCACCGCTGCCGAGGCGTGGCTGAACAGCGGTCCTCTTCCGGTGCTCGCTGCCTTCACCGCCAGCACCTTCAGGAGGTGCTGTCCTTCCCACCAGAGCGAGGTCCAATCCTTCGTCCGCACGTAGGATCCGCGGTGAACCCTGCGCAGGCTCCGCGCGTCAACGGCATCGCGCAGCTGCCGCACGGTGACTCCAGCCTGCAGCAGGCGCTCGCGGGTGAGCAGCATCCGATCTGCCTCAGCGATGTCGATTCGTCGACGCATCGCTCCATGATGCGCACCCCCGAGTGCCGCATGGACTTATTCCACACCGCAATGCGCCAGAGGCGCCCTGTGCAGAAAGAACCTCTTCGCCGACACCCCCTGTTCATGCCGACACCCCCACCTGCGCACGTCACCACGTAGGGGTGTCGGCGCGAAGTGGGGGTCTCGGCGAAGAAAAGGAAGAGAGAGGACGTCAGTCCACGCGGACGAGCCAGCCGTGCTTGTCCTCACGGCGGCCGTACTGGATGTCGGTCAGCTCCTCGCGCAGCGACAGCGCCAGCTCGCCGAGGGGCTGCTCGTCTTCGAAGTCGTCCGACACGAGAGCGCCGATGGGCGTGACCACGGCGGCCGTGCCGCACGCGAACACCTCGACGATGTCGCCGGATGCCACCCCCTGACGCCACTCGTCGAGCGACACCGCCCGACGTTCGACCGTGAGTCCGCGGTCCTCGGCGAGCTGCAGCAGCGAGTCGCGCGTGATGCCCTCGAGGATGCTGTCGGACTGCGGCGTGACGACCCGGCCGTCCTTGTAGACGAACACGACGTTCATGCCGCCGAGTTCTTCGACGTTGCCGTCCTGGTCGAGGAAGACCACCTGGTCGCAGCCCTGAGCCGAGGCCTCGGCCTGCGGCAGCAAGCTGGAGGCGTAGTTGCCGCCGGTCTTGGCCGCACCCGTGCCGCCCTTGCCCGCACGTGCGTAGGTCTTCGACAGCCAGATGCGCACCGGCTTCACGCCGCCGGTGAAGTAGGCCCCGGCGGGCGACGCGATCAGGTAATAGGCGACCTTCTTCGCGGGGCGCACGCCGAGGAACGCCTCCTTGGCGAACATGAACGGGCGCAGGTACAGGCTCTGGTCGGCTCCGGACGGCACCCAGGCGCCGTCGACGGCGATGAGCTCGCGGATCGACTGGATGAAGTACTCCGTCGGCAGCTCCGGTAGAGCCAGGCGGCGCGCGCTGCGGCGCAGGCGTTCGGCGTTGCGGTCAGGACGGAACGTGTACACAGCGCCATCCGCGTGCCGGTACGCCTTGATGCCCTCGAAGATCTCCTGCCCGTAGTGCAGCACGGCGGCGGCCGGGTCGAGCGAGATCGGACCATACGGCTGGACGCGCGGGCGATGCCAGCCACCCTTCTCAGACCAGCAGATGTCGACCATGTGGTCGGTGAAGTTCGTGCCGAAGCCCGGATTCTGCAGGATCTCGTCGCGCTGAGCGGGGCTCTTGGCGGCGAGGTTCTTCGTCACGGCGAACGTGAGCTCAGCGGTGCCGGAGCTGGGCGTGGTGGCGGTGTCGGTCATGTCTGTCCTCTGTCGGATGCGGCGGCGATGCGCGCGTGCTCTCAGATTACGCCTGCAGACGAGCGATGATCGCGTCGCCCGTCTCGACGGTGGTGCGAGCGCCGTCGCGGCTCGCGATGTCTGCTTCGACCGCCCGCTGGACACGCGCGGCCTCGTCGTGCAGGCCGAGGTGGTCGAGCAGCAGGGCGACCGACAGGATCGCTGCGGTCGGATCGGCCTTCTGCTGTCCGGCGATGTCGGGTGCCGAGCCGTGCACGGGCTCGAACATCGAGGGGAACGCGCCGTCGGGGTTGATGTTGCCGGAGGCTGCGAGGCCGATGCCGCCGGTGACGGCACCGGCGAGGTCGGTGAGGATGTCGCCGAAGAGGTTGTCGGTGACGATCACATCGAAGCGTGCCGGGTCGGTCACGAGGAAGATGGTGGCGGCGTCGACGTGCAGGTAGTCGACGGAGACGTCGGGGTGCTCGGATGCCACCTGATCGACGATCCGCTTCCAGATCGCGCCGGCGTGCACGAGCACGTTGGTCTTGTGCACCAGGGTGAGCTTCTGGCGTCGCCGCTCGGCGAGATCGAACGCGTAGCGGACGACGCGCTCCACCCCGAATGCGGTGTTGACGCTCGTCTCGTTGGCGACCTCGTGCGGCGTGCCCTTGCGGATCGCGCCGCCGTTGCCGACGTAGGGCCCCTCGGTGCCCTCGCGCACGACGACGAAGTCGATCTCACCCGGGTCGGCCAGTGGACCGGATGCGCCAGGGAACAGCTTCGAGGGGCGCAGGTTCACGTAGTGGTCGAGCTCGAAGCGCAGCTTCAGCAGCAGGCCGCGCTCGATGTTGGCATCCTTCAGCCGCTCATCGCCGGGCGTGCCGCCGACGGCACCGAGCAGGATCGCGTCGTGCGCGCGGATCGCGTCGAGATCCTCGTCGGTGAGCGTGTCGCCGGTGGCGAGGTAGCGGTCGGCGCCGAGCGAGAACGGCGTCTTCTCGAAGGTCACCTCGCTGCCGGCGGTGACTGCGTCGAGCACCCGCTCAGCCTCGGCGATGACCTCTCGTCCGATGCCGTCCCCGGGGATGACGGCCAGCTTCACGACGCGCGACATGAATCTCCTTGGGACGCTGCTCGTCTGCGGCACGGGTCGCCGCGGACACTGTCTCCAGCGTAGCGGCGCCCACGCGCCCCTCACGCCGGATGTCAGCGCGGCGGCCGCAGCGTGGTGGCGGCGACGGCGACGGCGGATGCCACGAGCAGAGCGCCGATGAGGGAGGTCGTCACGATGCCGGAGTCGAAGGCGTGCGCTGCGGCCCGCCACAGGGCATCCGCCTGCGCCGCCGGCAGGTTCTCCGCCGCCGCATAGGCTCCTGCGAGCGTCTCCCGGGCCTGCGCGGCCGCTTCGTCGGGTACGCCGTTCGGGATCGTCAGCGCACCGCGGTAGAACGCCGTGATGATCCCACCCAGCACGGCCGTGCCGAGCACGGCGCCGAGCTCGTAGGCGGTCTCGGAGACCGCACTGGCGGCCCCCGCCTTCTCCGCCGGAGCATGCGCGAGGATCAGCTCGTTGGAGATGGTCTCCGCGGCGCCGATCCCGATGCCCAGCACGACGAAGGCGGCGATCAGCCAGGCGACGCTGTTCGACTGCGCGGTGAACGCGACGATCAGATATCCGCCGACCGACAGCACCAGACCCGCGGGCACGACGATGTGCGGGGGCACACGGCGAGAGATCGGCACCACGCTGAGCCCGGCGACGATCATGGCTGCCATGCCTGGCACCAGCGCGAGCCCGGCGGTCATCGGCGAGAGCCCGAGCACGAGCTGCAGCTGCTGCGGCACGAAGTAGAGGAACCCGACCAGGGCGATCACGCTGAGCAGGTTCACGAGGATCGCACCACTGAAGCCGCCGCGTCGGAACAGGCTCATGTCGAGCATGGGCGTATCGGCGCGCAGCTGACGGCGCACGAACAGCCACCCCATCGCGAGGCCGACGATCACGAGAGCCGCGGCGCCGAGCGTCGGTCCGTCGACGGCGAAGGATTTGATGGCGTAGACGACGGGGAGCATGGCTGCCATCGACAGCAGGATGCCGATGGGGTCGATCCGCCCCGGGTTGGGATCACGGCTCTCCGGCAGCAGCCAGTACCCGCCGATGAGCAGCGGGACGAGCATGGGCACCGCGATGAGGAACACCGAGCCCCACGCGAAGTGCTCGAGCAGGAATCCCCCGACGACGGGTCCCAGCGCCGATCCGGCCGAGAACCCGGATGCCCAGATCGCGATCGCAAGGCGTCGCTGGTCGCGGTTGGGGAAGATCGAACGCAGCAGCGACAGGGTTGACGGCATGAGCATCGCGCCGAAGAACCCGAGCGCGGCGCGCGCGGCGATGAGCAGTCCTGCGGTCGGCGCGAAGGCTGCCAGCACGGAGACGACGGCGAAACCGGTGGCGCCGATGAACAGCATCCGCCGCCTTCCGAACCGGTCTCCCATCACCCCCATGGTCACGAGCAGTCCGGCGAGCACGAGCGAGTAGACGTCGATCACCCAGAGCTGCTCGGCGCCGGAGGGACGCAGCGCAAGCGATATCTCGGGCAGTGCGAAGCTGAGCACGGTGTTGTCGACCGACACCAGCAGCACGGGCAGCATGAGGACGGCCAGCGCGGCCCACCCTCTCGCGCCGACGCGCGCGCCATCCTCGTGGGTCAGCCGGACCGGGGCCGTGACGGACATTCGTGCACCTCTTCTGCGTCTGGATCGGCGAGCTTTCTAAACCGTCCGGATGGTACAGTAACACATGCCCCCGATCGTCTGGAGAACGTGATGTCCCGTCCCCCGCTCGCTCGCGAACGCGTGCTCGACGCGTACCAGAGCATCCTCATCGCCGACGGAGAGCGTGCCGCCACTCTGGAGGCCGTCGCGCGGGAGGCCGGGGTGTCGAAGGGCGGGCTGCTCTATCACTTCGGGTCGAAGGACGATCTCACCGCCGGCCTCGTCGCCCGTCTTGCAGCACTCACCGACGACGATCTCGAGCGGATGTCGGATGCCGAGGACGGCGCCATCGCGTACTACGTGCGCACCTCGGTCATGGAGGACGACGCGCTCGATCGCGCCCTGATCGCGACCACCCGGCTCGCGCAGGGCGGCTCCGCCCTGGCATCCGCTGCCCTGCGCGACGTGCGGATGCGGTGGGCCGACGGCATCCGCCCGCATGTGCGCGACGAGACCGCACTCGACATGGTCATGCTGCTGAGTGACGGTCTCTACTTCAACAACTCACTGGCCGAGCCGAGCGACGACCAGACCGCGGTGAGCGAGTTCGTGCCGACCGGCGCCACTCTCGATCGGCTGATCGCCCTGGTGGTGGAAGCGACGACGCGGGCCCCGGAATGAACCGGAGCCCGCGTCGGCACATCCGCGGGATCAGACGTCGGCGATCTCGATCTGACGGAACAGGTCGGCGTCGATCGCCGCGCTGACGTCCTCGAGCAGCTCCTCCGAGACCGGCGAGTCGAGCGTCAGCACGCTGAGCGCCTGGGCGCCCGCGGCCTCGCGCGCGATCTGCATGCCGGCGATGTTGATGCCGGCGTCGCCGAACTTCTGGCCGTAGACCGCGACGATGCCAGGACGGTCGGTGTAGAGCATCACGACGTGGTGCTTCTCGATCGGCAGCTCGATCGCGTGCTCGTTGATCGACACGAGCTTCTCGATCTGCTTCGGGCCGGTGAGGGTACCCGACACGGCCAGCTGCGACCCGTCGGAGAGGGCGCCGCGCAGCGTGATGACGTTGCGGTACTCCTCGCTGATCTCGTCCTGCAGCAGGCGCACGGTGACGCCGCGCTGCTCGGCGAGCAGCGGTGCATTCACGTACGACACCGTCTCGCTGACGATGTTGGTGAAGACGCCCTTGAGTGCGGCGAGGCGCAGCACGCTGACGTCGTAGTTGTTGAGCTCGCCGTGCACCTCGACGTCGAGGCTGGTGAGCGGGGCCTGGGCGAGCGCGGAGAAGATCTGACCGAGCTTCTCGACGAGCGGGATGCCGGGACGCACGTACGGGTCGATGACGCCGCCGGCGACGTTGACCGCGTCTGGCACGAGGTCGCCGCCGAGCGCGAGCCGCACCGAGCGGGCGACGGACACGCCGGCCTTCTCCTGCGCCTCATCGGTGCTCGCGCCGAGGTGCGGGGTGACGACGACGTTGGGCAGGCCGAGCAGCGCGCGGGCGGTGCTGTCCTCGGCGGGGGGCTCGGAGGTGAACACGTCGAGCCCGGCGCCGGCGATCTCGCCGGCGACGAGAGCCTCGTGCAGGTCCGCCTCGTCGATCAGCCCGCCGCGCGCCACGTTGACCACGAAAGCCGTCGGCTTCATCGCGGCGAACTGCTCGGCCGCGATCATGCCGGTCGTCTCGGGGGTCTTGGGCATGTGGATGGTGATGAAGTCCGACTCGGCGACGAGCTCATCGAGCGTGACGAGCTGCACGCCGAGCTGCTGCGCGCGGGCACTGGTGACGTACGGGTCGTAGGCGATGACGCGCATGTCGAACGCGTTCAGGCGCGCGGCGACGAGCGCGCCGATCCGGCCGAGACCGATGATGCCGACCGTCTTCTCGAACAGCTCGGCTCCGGTGAACGAGCTGCGCTTCCACGCACCGCTCGAGAGCGAGGCGTGCGCGGCGGGGATGCGACGGGCGAGGCTCAGGATGTGTCCGACGGTGAGCTCCGCCGCCGAGACGATGTTCGAGGTCGGGGCGTTGACGACCATGACGCCCGCCGCGGTGGCGGCCTTGATGTCGACGTTGTCGAGCCCGACGCCGGCTCGGGCGACGACCTTCAGCTTGGGCGCGTGCGACAGCGCCTCGGCGTCGATGCGGGTGGCAGAGCGCACCAGCACGGCATCCGCGTCGGCGAGAGCCGCGAACAGCGCCTCACGATCGGTTCCATCGACCTCGCGCACGTCGAAGTCAGGTCCCAGCGCCTCGATCGTCGCGGGCGAGAGCACCTCTGCGAGCAGGACGACGGGCTTGGTGGCGGTGTTGTTCGGCACAGGTATCCTTCGGGGCAGGACGAGCGATGGTCAGCCGATGCGCCGCACGCCGTCGGGACGCAATCGCGACACACTTTACCTCAGCGCCGGCACCGCACCCCACCGTGTGACGGTCCGAGTCGACAGGCCGATCAGCCGAGCAGCGACGCCCCGTTGCGCAGTGCGAAGCTCAGCGTGTCGAGCCAGAACACCGCGCTCACTCCGAGGCCGGCGAGCAGCGTGACGATGAACACCCCGAGGGTGCGTCGGCGAGCGAGCAGCAGCGCGACCGCGAACACGATCATCGGCACGATCACCGGCAGCGAGAGCACGGTCCAGCCGTACCCGCTGATGCCCGCCTGAGCCATCTCGATCAGGTAGAAGGTAGCGTTCCAGATGATGAACGCGTGGGCCAGCCCGAGGATGCCGGTGGCGAACCCGCGTACCGCGCTGCCGAGACGGGAGTCGGTGCGCGAAGCGGTCGGAGTGTCCTCATTCACAGCGCTCCCCCTCCCCCGGCGACGACGAAGGGCCACGGCACGAGAAGAGCCGCACCGACCACCAGCGCGCTGATTCGCACCCAGTCCCTGCCCCCACGGGTCAGCATCAGAGCGGCCGTGAACCACAGCGCGGGAGCCAGCACGGCGATCCACATGCTGGCGAGATAGAGGGGGGCGGGCAGCATGAACATGGCCTTCGCCTGCATCCCCACTCCCCCGATCGCCCAGCCGATCGTGTACAGCAGGTAGACACCCCCGAAGATGCCGAGCAGCACGAGCGTCGCGGTGCCTATCCCCTGCGGCTCGTCATCGACCTCTGCGGCTCGCGCATCTGCCGGTTCACGATCCGCCGGTCCACCGTGAGCGACATCTGCGCTCGGTGCACGGCGCGGGTCGGGGCGGCGCGCCTCGAGCGCGTCGTCGCCCTCCCAGCTGAGAGCGTCATCCTCAGGGTCCGGGTTCATCCCTCCAGCGTACCCACGCCGATCCCCCCTCCCACTATGCTCAGCTCACAGCATCCGGGAGGACGAACGTGACAGACGACAGCAGACCGGTCCCCACCGCCCGCGACGGGCATGACGCGGGCGAGCGCCCCTGGCGCCCGACGGCCGAGGCCACGCAGAGAGCGACGATGCTGCGTCTGATCGCCGCGGGGCTCTGGGCGGTCGCGATCACGGCGGAGGCCGTCGCGATCTTCTGGCTGCTGAGGCAGCGCGAGACGACAGGCGACGGCGAGCTCAGGCGCGACCCCGACAGCGGACTGCTGGTGGCGGACGGCGTCGAGACGACGTTCCCGCAGTGGGCCTTCGTCACTCTGCTCGTGATGCTCGTGGTCATCGCCGCGCTCGCGATCGGGGGCTCGATCCTCTGGAAGAAGGCGAATCGTCTGGATCCGGCAGAGCGATCCGACACCGTGCGCTTCTTCGTGCAGAATCAGCTCGGAGCCATCATCGCCGTGGTGGCGTTCCTGCCGCTGATCGTGATGATCTTCCTGAACAAGGACATGGACGGACGGCAGAAGGGCATCGCCGGCGCCGTCGGGATCGTGCTGGCCGTCATCGCCACGATCGTCGGGGTCGACGCCAACCCTCCGTCGGTGGAGAAGTACACCGCCGACCAGTCGACGGTGATCCAGCTGCTCGGGGCGGACGTGGTCACCTGGGTCGACGGCGGCAAGGTCTTCCACGTGTGCGATCAGGTTCCCGATATCCAGACCGGCAGCGAGATCAGGTACGGCACGACCGCTCAGGCCGTCGAGGCTGGCAAGCAGCGCCTGACGCTGAAGTTCGCGTCCGAGCTGGAGAAGTGCGGCCTGCCCGTGCCCGCGAACTCAGACGAGATCGCCGATGCCCTGCGCCAGATTCAGGCCGGCGAGACGGTGACTCTGCCGGCGCCCGAGTGGTCCGACGGCGACACCGCGCCGATCGTCGTGGAGGACGCTGCCTGAGTCGGGGTCACCCCGGCACGTCCACCATGGCGCGGTCGAGCGCGGCGCGAGCCGATGCGACGATCGCCGCGTCGGTGACGTCGAAGCCCGTCAGGCCCCCGCCCGGCCCCGCAGCTGCCGAGTCCGACGACGATGCCCGTGCCGACAGGTGCACGGCATCAGCGCCCGCACGCACCAGACGCGGGATGTCCCGCGGTCGCACTCCCCCGCCGGTCATGACCTCGATACGTCCCCTCGAGCCACGGGCGATGTCTTCGATCACCCGGACGCCGTCGATGCTTCGCGCCGCACCGCCGCTCGTGAGCACTCGACGCACGCCGAGACCAGCGAGAGCGTCCATGATAGAGGCGGGTTCGGAGATCACGTCGATGGCGCGGTGGAACACGACATCGACGTGATCTGCCGCGTCGACCCAGCGTCGCATCGCGCTCTCGTCCACCCGGCCCGCGGGGGTGAGCGCGCCGACGACGACGCCACCGGCCCCGCGTCGGACCACCTCTCGGATGTCGGCTGCCACGAGCGCGATCTCATCGGCGTCGTAGACGAAACCGCCCGGCCGGGGTCGAACCAGCACGGCCACCCTCGCGCCGGTCTGAGCGGCCTGGAGCACCGCCTCGATCGTGCCCGCCGACGGTGTCAGCCCTCCAGTGCTCGAGAGCGCCTGGCACAGCTCCACCCGATCGGCGCCGGCGTCGAATGCGATGCGCGCGCCGACAGCATCCTGTACCGCGATCTCGAGCGCCACCGGTGAGCTCATGAGATCGTCGCCACCGCGACCGGCGTGCTGCGCAGAGCGTCCGGGATGGTCAGCACCGAAGCCCCATCGCCGCGCGGAGCCGACTCGGCGATCGAGCCGTCGGCCCACCGCGCCTCGCGACCCGCGAGTTCTGCGGGCAGGGGCATCTCGCCGGATGACGGGTCCAGTGCGTGCACGTGCACCCCTTGCGCAGATGCGGTGTATCGGATGGGGACGAGCGGCTCGCCGAAGCGGATCCACGGGCGGGTGCCGTAGACGGCCGCTCCATTCTGTGTGAGCCAGGCTCCCATCTCCCGCATCGCCGCACGCTGCAGGTCGGGGATCGATCCGTCGGCGGCGGGACCGACGTTGATGAGCAGATTGCCGTTCTTCGACACGACATCGACGAGCATGCGGATGAGCTCGGCGCCGGAGAGCGAATGGCGTTCATCCTCGGCCTGGTTGAATCCGAACGAGTACCCGAGTCCGCGCGTCGACTCCCACGGTGTCTCCAGGATGCCAGGGATGTGGCGGTACTCGCGCGTGAGGAAGCCATGGTAGGGCACTCCCCATCGGTCATTGACGACGCCGTCGGGGACCGCGTCGAAGTACCGCCCGAGCAGGGCGGCCACGGCGAAGTCGTCGTGGCCCTTCCCTCCATCCGGCCATTCGATGTCGTTCCAGAGCACGTCCGGCGAGAACCGCTCGATCAGCTCTTCGAGCTGCTTCGCGGAGTAGCGCGAGAAGTGCTCGTCGTTGCGTCGGAAGCGGAACAGGTCGGTGTCGGACTCGATCGGCGGGAAGTCGCTGACATGCCAGTCCAGCGCACCGGAGTAATACACGCCGAAGCGCGTCCCCGCCCTGCGGCTGGCGTCGTGGAACTCGCGGATGAGATCGCGGCGCGGCCCACGGGCGGCCGAGTTGAACCCGGTCGTCGCGGTGTTCCAGAGGCAGAAGCCCTCGTGGTGCTTCGTGGTGGGGATGATGTACCTGGCGCCCGCGCCGACCAGTTCCGCGACGAAGGCATCGGCGTCGAAGGCCGACGCGTCCCACAGGTCGGCGAGATCCTCGTACGATGTGCCCGGCCCGTAGAGGCGCTGGTGGCGCTCCCACGTCGGGCTGCCCGCGATGCGCACCGTGTTCCCGTACCACTCGGCGTACTGATGCCACGCGTACGCGTCCTCGGCGGGGATGTTCACTCCCTCGCCGTGCTGCACAGCCCAGGCCGGCACCGAGTAGAGCCCCCAGTGCACGAAGAAGCCGAGCTTCGCATCGCGGTACCAGTCAGGCACGCCGTTGCTCGGGTACACGGGGCTGTCGGCGCCGAAGTCGGGTCCGGTGCGGGTCTCGAAGTTCAGCACGCGTGCGTCTCCTCTCGTCGGCTCACATGAGCGGTGAGTGTCGGCCTCCCGTCGGTGTCGAAGGGGAACACCCCGGGCAGCAGGTGGTGATGGCCGAGGCGCAGCAGATCCTGGTCGACTCCGCCCGGTGTGAGGGCGAGCGTCCAGTCGGCCGCGAGGTCGTAGAGCTCAGGCTCGAGATAGCCGATCTTCACCACCACGATGTCAGCAGACTCGGGGTCGAGTCCCAGCATGCGGAAGTCGTCCAGGTGGTGGAAGGGCTTGCGTCGTTCGGTGATGATCGCGTGCAGCCCGCCGACGGCGATGACCGCCTGCATGCCGGCGTCCGGATCGCCGTCCGTCAGCGAGTGCACCCGACCGGTGATCTGCACCGGGCCTCGCGGGCCCGCATCCACACGAGCACCGGCGGTCAGCGTCACGGTCGCGCCTACACCCGCCTCGCGGGCGGCCTGCACGGCCGGAGCGTCGAAGATCGACGCGACCAGCGTGGTGCGCGAGCCGTCGGTCAGCTCCGGGCGCGCCAGCAGCTCGCCCAGCGTCCAGGTGACGTCCCCTGCCCCGCCGGCGGTCGGATTGTCGCCGGAATCGGAGATGACGTACGGCCGGGCGGCATCCGGTGCGAGCGCCTTCTCGAGGGCACCATCGAGCGACGCGGTCGGCGCCACGAAGACGAAGCCCTCACGCGCGTCCCAGAACATCCTGGCGACGCGCTCGGCCTCGCGTGCGATGAGCTGCTCGTCGTCGCCCATCACGACCACGTAAGCCTGACAACGCGGCTCGTCGGCCCACGCGTATCCGATCCACACGGATGCGTCGACCACACCCTCCATCGCCTCGATGCCGGGCAGCTCGGCGTAGATGCTCCTCGCCGGCTCGAGCCGCGTCGAGGTCTTCTCGCCGGGCAGCAGCACGGGCACCGGCACCCAGGCCTTGTAGGGGCGGCGGAGCGCCGGATCCGCTCCGTGCGGGCCGCGCAGGCGTGCGAGCAGGTTCCAGACGGCGCGCTCCTTGGTGTTCAGCCAGTCCTCGTGCGGGGCCATCCGGTAGCAGGTGAGCAGGTCGACCTCGTCGCGCAGCACTTCGGACACATTTCCGTGCAGGTCCATCGAGGTGGAGATCAGGGTGTCAGGGCCGAGCGCCTCGCGCACCGCCGCGGCGAGATCGCCCTCGGCGTCCTGCATCCCGATCACGCTCATCGCGCCGTGGATGTCGAAGAAGAAGCCGTCGAAGGGGCCCTCGGCGCGGATCGCGGTGAGGATGGCCTGCTTCATGCGGCGGTACGTCTCGGGGTCGACCGCTCCGCCGGGCAGCGAACGTCCGTGGTACAGCGGCACCCAGGTCGCGGCTTCGCGCAGTTCGCGACCGGCGTCGAGGAAGGGGTAATAGCCGATCAGCTCTTCGCCGGTGCGGATCGTGAACGCCTCATCTCCGGACACATGCGGTGAGAAGGTGCTGGATTCGATGGAGATACCGGCGATGCCGATGCGCGGCGCCGCAAGGCCGCCCTCGGTCAGGGCCGGCAGAGGGCCCATCCAGATCTCGCTGGCTTCGGGTCGGTCGGTCACTGTCGCTCCTTCGGATGAGAGGTGGTCAGGATGCCGCAGCCAGCGCCAGGCTGCGCGCGGTCTCGATGGCGCCCAGCGCCACTGCGTCGCCGCCGAGACGGGCGGGCAGGATGTGCAGGGGGATGCCCGAGACGGGGGCATCGGTGCGCAGCGCGTCGTCGATTCCCGGACGCAGCAGCTCCCAGGCGTGCGCGACTCCCCCGCCGACGATCGCGCGCGGCAGGTCGAGCAGCGTGGCCGCACTCGCGCAGGCACGGCCGAGCGCGCGCCCCGCGGCGTGGAAGACGGCGCACGCGTCGGCGTCCCCTTCGCGGGCGAGGACGGCGACCTCGCGCGAACCGCCGACATGCCGGCCGCTGCGTTCGGCGTAGCGCAGCCCGATGGATGTGCCGGAGGCGAGGGTCTCGAGGTGCCCGATCTGCCCGCAGGTGCAGACGAGATCGCTGTACCCGGGGGTATGGCCGATCTCTCCCGCGGCGCCGTGCGGTCCACGACGCAGCTCCCCGTCGATGATCACCGCTCCCCCGACCCCGGTGCCCAGCATGACGCCGAGGACGTCGTCGCGGATGCCGGCGGCGGCCGCCTCGCCGAGCAGGAACGCGTTCACATCGTTCTCCACACCGACCGGCACTTCCAATCGCGCGGAGAGCTCGTGGCCGAGCGGGAATCCCGCCCAGTCGACGAAGGTCGCCGACGCCGCACGGATGGAGCCCGTCTGGTGGTCGATGACACCCGCGGCGCCGACGCCGGCGCTGCGAAGCCGGACGGCGGCTTCGCGGGCGAGGCCCTCGACGAGCCGGGCTGCGGCATCGGCCATGGCCGAGCCGCCCTCGCGCGCCGGAGCGGGCACGGTTCCGCGCGCGCGGATCGCTCCCGACTCGTCGACGATGAGCGCGGCGATCTTCGTACCGCCGATGTCGATCCCGGCGTGACCGGGCGTCGTATCGGTCTCGTGATGCTGTGTCATACCGAGATCAGCGCCCACCGAGCCCGGCCATGGCGATGCCCTTGACCAGGTGTTTCTGCAACGCGACCACCAACAGCGTGGTCGGGATCATCGAGATGATCGATGCGGCCATCTGCAGGTCCCAGCGCGTGCCGGTCAGACCGGAGAAACTGGCCAGACCCACCGGCAGCGTGCCGTGCGCGTTGTAGTCGACCGTGACGATCAGCGGCCACAGGTAGCTGTTCCAGAACGAGAGGAAGGTGAACACCGCCAGCACCGCCACCGCCGACGTCGACAGCGGCAGGATGATCTGCAGGAAGGAGCGGATGGGCCCGGCACCGTCGACGCGTGCCGCCTCCTCGAGCTCGTACGGGATGCCGCGGAAGAACTGACGCATCAGGAACGTGCCGAACGCGGTGAACGCGAACGGGAAGATCAGGGCCTGATAGGTGTCGACCCAGCCGAACCACTGCATGACCTGGAACATCGGGATGACGAGCACCTCGGCGGGCACCATCAGAGTGGCGAGGAAGAGCACGAACACCGCGTCGCGGCCCTTCCAGCGCAGCCGCCCGAACGCGTATCCGGCGGTGGTCGAGACCAGCAGCACGACAAGGGTGCCTGCCACGGAGACGAACAGCGAGTTGCCGATGTAGGTCCAGAACGGACCGAAGGCGAACACATCCGCGAAGTTGGACCAGCGGATCTCAGAGCCGATCAGGCGCGGTGGCATCGAGAAGATGTCGTTGTTCGGCTTCAGCGCAGAGAAGAACGCGTACACCAGCGGCAGCATGAACAGCGCGGCCGCGACGTAGATGGTGACGTGGCCGATGATCAGGCGCACACGAGCCGCACGCGTCATCGGCGCGCGACCGCGACGGCCTTCCACGTGCACCTGCTCGTCGTCGGGTGCGGCGGTGAGAACCGGTTGCACGACGGTGTCAGTGCTCATAGTGCACCCACTTCTTCTGCGCTCCGAACTGCAGCGCGGTGATGATGATGATGAGGGCGAAGAGGATCCAGGCTCCGGCAGCCGCGAGGCCTAGGTCCTGGAACTTGAAGCCCTGGTTGTAGATCCACATGACCAGCGGCATGGTGGAGTTGCCCGGTCCGCCGCCGGTGAGCAGCTGCGGCTGCACGAAGACCTGCAGCGAGGTGATCATCGTCATGATCGTGGCGAAGAAGATCGCCGGTGAGATCATCGGAATCATCACGTTCCAGATCATGCGCAGTCCACGTGCCCCATCGATGCGCGCGGCCTCGACCACGCTCTCGGGCAGCTGCTCCAAAGCTGCGGAGAAGATGAGCATGTTGTAGCCGAGTCCCTGCCAGACGCTCATCACGACGACCATGATCATGGCCCACTGACGATCGGCGAGGAAGTTGGGCAGCTCGACCCCGAACCAGGTCTGCGACAGCCCGTTGAACAGGCCCTGCGGCTGGAGCAGCATCTTCCACACCAGCACGTTCGCGACCATCGGCGTCACCACGGGGATGAAGAACAGCACTCGCAGTGCACCCCGACCGCGGATCCGTGGTCCGAGACCCAGAGCGAGGGCCAGCGACAGCGCGATGCTGATCGGGACGTAGAGGACCGTGAACACCAGCGTGTTGCGCAGCGACGGGAGGAAGTTCGGGTCGTCGAACAGGCGGAGGTAGTTTGCGCCGCCGTTGAAGGTGCGTTCGCCGAACGTCGGCCAGTCGAAGAAGCTCATCACGACGGACAAGACGACGGGCACGATCGTGAACAGGGCGAGGCCCACCAGGGCTGGGCTTGCGAAGCCCAGCGCCTGGCGCGCCTCGACCTTGGCGAACGACCCGCGACGACGCTGCGGGGCGGTCGAGGTGGTCATCTGCGTTTCCTTAGTCGGGGCTGATGCCCCGGATCGATGTGTCAGTTGCCGAACTGCTGCTGCGCCGAGGAGAGCACGTCCGACATGGACGTCTGGCCGTTGTACACGCTCACCAGCTCGGGCTGAACGAAGGTGCCGACCTTGGCCCAGTTGTCCGAGACGTACTGGCCCTGCACGTTCGCGAAGGCGGCCTCGAACACCGACTGCACCTCATCCCGGTACGCCTCATCGAGCGACTCGAAGTACAGCGGCTGGCTCTCCGCGCGTGCGGGGTAGCTGCGGCCGGACGACGCGATGTAGTCCTGGGCGTCCTTGCTGAGAAGCGAGCCGAGCACCTTCAGCGCTGCCTCCTTGTTCTCACACGACTTGGCGATGCCGAAGCCGGAGCCCAGAATCAGGCTGAGGTCTCCGCTCTCGCCGGTGGGCAGCGGGGCGAGGCCTGCCTTGAAGCCGGCATCGTTGGTCAGGTAGCCCACGGCGTTCCACGTGCCGTCAACGGCCATGGCCGCGTTCTGGCCGGTGAACTGGTTCTCTCCCCAGCCCGTGTCGGATGCGGATGCCACCGGGGCGGCGACCTTCTGGTCGGTGACGAGCCCGGCGTACCACTCGGAGGCGGACACGAAGTCCTTGTCGTCGAGCTGCAGGGTGCCGTCCTCGGCCACGGGCTGTGTTCCCGACTTGGCGATAGGCAGGGCCTGCCACTGGAAGTCGCCCATGCCGATGCCGAAGCCGTACTTGCCGCCGGTCGTCGCCTTCGCGGCGATCGCCTCGAAGTCGTCGAACGTCCACCCGACGGTCGGCAGCTCGGCGCCGGCGCTGGTGAGCATGTCCTCGTTGTAGTACGCCAGCATGGTCGCGACGTCGAACGGCAGGCCGTACATGTCGCCCTTGTTCTTCAGGATCTCGGTCGCGCCGTCGGCGAAGTCGCTCTCGGCGAGCCCTGCGGTCTTCAGGTCGTCGGCGGTGAGCTTGAGGAAGCCGTCGGTGTAGCTGGCGAGCTGACCGGAGTTCATCCCGGTCACGCAGGCCATGTTGCCCGACGCCATGTTGGTGGTCAGCTTGGTGAAGAAGTCACCCCAGGGCGCGGTGCGCAGCTCGATCTTGATGTCGGGGTTCTGCTTCTTGGCGACCTCGATCTGGGCCTCAAGCGCTGCGGTGTCCTCTTCGCTGCCCGACCACATGTCGACGACGATGGCGTCTCCATCAGCTCCACCGTTCGATGCTCCGCTGCCACTCGCGCAGCCGGTCATCGCGACTGCGCCCACCGCGATCGCCGCTACGGCGCTCACCCGCATCTTCTTCATTGAATGCCTCCTTGCACAGGGTTCTTGACGAGTTATTTCGACATTCGAAACAACATCTGATTGTTTTGCAGGAAGGTACCGTGTCATGATTCGATGCCAAGCGCAAGCCGAACATCGGATGTCTGGCCAGCGTTGCCGAACCGATACCTACCAGAGACGAGCCCATGGCCTCCGCAGCACCAGACGACACCCGCCGGATCCTCGACCTCGTCGCGAGCGGGCGCGCCCGCTCGCGTTCGCAACTCGCCGATCAGCTCGGAGTGGCCGCGTCGACGGTCGGGTTGCGTGTGCAGGCGCTGCTCGAGTCGGGGATACTGCAGGAGGCCGGGGAAGGCAGCTCGCGAGGCGGACGGCGCCCGCGGATGCTGCGCGTCGCCGACGATGGCGGTGTCGTCCTCACCGCTGACCTCGGCGGTGGGCACGCACGCCTCGGGCGCCACGGTCTGTCCGGGGCGCTCCAGCGTACCCACAGCATCCCGATCGATCTCACCCAAGGACCGGAACGCACGCTTGCCCTCGTCGCGGCGGCGATGGAGAAGATGGTGACCGGGGCGACCGTCCGGGCTATCGGCGTCGGCCTTCCCGGCCCGGTGCGGACGGGCTCAGGCAGCGTCGACCAGCCCTCGCGCATGCCAGGCTGGGCGGGGTTCCGCGTCGACGAGCACCTGCGCGGACGTTTCGGCAGCGCGCCCGTCGTCGTCGACAACGACGCGAACCTCGCCGCCCTCGGTGAGCACCGGGCGCAATTCGGCACATCGCAGCACAGCATCACCGTCAAGGCAGGCACCGCCATCGGCAGCGGCATCATCGTCGACGGCCACGTGTACCGCGGCGCGAGTGGCGCGGCCGGCGACATCACTCACACGCAGATCGACGGGGGCGGCGCCGTTCCCTGTTCCTGCGGCAACACGGGCTGCTTGGAGACGGTCGCCAGCGGCGCCAGCCTGGTGCGACAGATCACCGAGCGCGACGTCCCCGGCATCCGATCGACCGAACAGGTGCTGGCGCTCGCTCGCGATGCCGATCCCATCGCCACGACCCTGGTCCGCACCGCGGGCACGCATCTCGGTCAGGCACTGTCCGGCATGGTCAACTTCTTCAACCCGCACGCGGTATTCCTGACGGGAAGCATGAGCGCCTCCGAGCCCTTCCTCGCCGCGGTGCGCAGCCGCGTGTACGAGGCATGCCACCCCCTGGCGACGCAGAACCTGCGCATCGAAGCCGCGGGGACCGGCGCGGACGCGATCGTCCTGGGTGCTGCCCGGCTGGCACTCGACGCCCTCGAGCTGCCCGCGGCGTGAAGAGTCTGCGCTCAGCGCATGGTGAGCTCGATCACGGGCATCAGCACGTCGGGGCGCCGCACGGGCAGGTGCACGGTCAGTGTCCCTTCCGCCTCGCCGGCCGGCGTCATGTGCGAGGCCTGCTGGTCGGGATCGGCCGCCGACGTTCTCAGCCACGAGCCGTCGTCGAGCAGGCGAGCGTACGTCACCTTTCCTGCGAGCTCGGGCAGATGCACGAAGCCGAGCGGCCAGCTGAACAGGTGCAGGTAGAGGCGGTTCCCGCGGCGGGTGTAGACGCCCTCGCGCGGCGGGGTGATCCCGGCGTGCCCCGCACCGACGATCGCGTCGCGGTGCAGCCGCATCCATTCGCCGATCTCGTCGAGCGTGCGCTCGTCTCGCGGCGCGAGTGCGCCGCGCCCGTCGGGACCGACGTTCAGCAGCATGTTGCCGTCCATCGACACGGAGTCCGCGAGCATCTGCACGAGCAGGGTCGGTGACTTCTGATCGGTGTTGTCGCGGTGATAGCCCCACGAGCCGTTGAGCGTCTGGCAGGCCTCCCACACCTGTGGCACCCCGTCGACGACGAGAGGAGATGTCGGCTGGTACTGCTCGGGGGTCACGAAATCGGCGGGAATGCCCAGCCTGTCGTTCACGAGCATGTCGGGCTGGAGATCGCGGCACAGCTCCAGCAGTCCTGCCGCATCCCAGTCCTGCGGGCCCTTGCCGGCCCAGCCGTCGCGATCGTCGGGATAGGTGAAGTCGAAGAACAGGTAGTCGATCGCCCCGTACCCGGTCAGCACCTCTCGCACCTGGCCGTGCAGGTACTCGCGATAGCGGGCCATATCGCGACCCTCGTTCAGCGCTGCGGCGTTCGGGTCGTCACGGCGCGGGTGATTCCAGTCGACGGTGAAGTCGGGATGATGCCAGTCGATCAGCGAGTAGTACAGCCCGACCCGCAGACCCTCGGTGCGCAGCGCATCGACGTACTCGCGCACCAGGTCTCGACCGCACGCGGTCTGCGCGGTGAAGTCGGTGAGGGCTGAGTCGAACAGGCAGAATCCGTCGTGATGCTTCGTGGTGAGCACGACATACGACATCCCGGTGGCCTTCGCGCGCCGCGCGAGCGCTCGAGCGTCGAACCGGTCGGGCTCGAAGTGCTCGAAGTACTGCCGATAGTCGTCGTCGGTGAGCCGTTCGTAGTTCTGGACCCACTCGTGCCGGGCGGCGGCGCTGTAGATGCCGAAGTGCACGAACATCCCGAACCGCGCCTCAGTGAACCAGTCCTGTCGCATGCGTCCATCCTCGCACAGACATCGGATGTCTGGAGAAGGAATCTGCCAGGCCGACGACGAAGGGAGGCACCCGGCGAACCGGATGCCTCCCTCCCGAGAATCGGATCAGCGCGCGGCGCTGCCCTCGACGTAGTCCTCGTCCTGCGACTTCCAGGCGAACAGGGAGCGCAGCTCCTTGCCGGTCGCCTCGATGGGGTGGCCCTGCTCCTTCTCGCGAAGGGCGAGGAACTCCTCGCCGCCGTTGTCCTGGTCCTCGATGAAGCGCTTCGCGAACGCGCCCGACTGGATGTCGGCGAGCACGCCCTGCATGCGCTCCTTGACACCGGCGTCGATCACGCGGGGGCCCGAGACGTAGTCGCCGAACTCTGCGGTGTCGGAGATCGACCAGCGCTGCTTGGCGATGCCGCCCTCCCACATCAGGTCGACGATGAGCTTGAGCTCGTGCAGCACCTCGAAGTACGCGATCTGCGGCTGGTAGCCCGCCTCGACGAGCGTCTCGAAGCCGGCCTGCACGAGGTGGCTCATGCCACCGCAGAGCACGGCCTGCTCGCCGAACAGGTCGGTCTCGGTCTCTTCGGTGAAGGTCGTCTTGATGACACCGGCGCGGGTGCCGCCGATGGCCTTGGCGTACGACAGCGCGAGGTTCCACGCCGTGCCCGATGCGTCGCGCTCGACGGCGATGATGTCGGGGATGCCACGGCCGGCGACGAACTCGCGACGAACGGTGTGGCCGGGCGCCTTGGGGGCGATGAGGATGACGTCGACGCCCTCGGGGGCGTCGATGTAGCCGAAGCGGATGTTGAAGCCGTGCGCGAAGGCGAGCGCCTTACCGGCGGTCAGCTTGTCCTTGATCGACTCGTTGTAGATCGTGCGCTGGTGCTGGTCCGGCGCGAGGATCATGATGACGTCGGCCCACTCGGCTGCGTCGGCGACGTTCTTGACGGGGAAGCCCGCCTCCTCCGCCTTGACGATCGACTTCGAGCCCTCCTTGAGGGCGATGGTGACCTCGACGCCGGAATCGCGAAGGTTCATGGCGTGGGCGTGGCCCTGCGAGCCATAGCCGACGATCGCGACCTTCTTGCCCTGGATGATCGAGAGGTCAGCGTCTGCGTCGTAGAAGATCTCGGTGCTCACGGTGTTGTTTCTCCTTGCTTGTGGTTCGTAAAGTCTGTCAGCCGCGCAGGACGCGCTCGGTGATGCTCTTGCCGCCGCGCCCGATGGCGAGCAGGCCCGACTGGGCGAGCTCCTTGATGCCGAACGGCTCGAGGGCTCGCAGCAGCGCCTGCACCTTGCCCTGGTCGCCCGTGACCTCGACGACCACGGCATCCGGGGCGTAGTCCACGATCGACGCGCGGAACAGATTCACGATCTCGAGCACGTTCGATCGGGTGTTGTTGTCGGTGCGCACCTTGATGAGCATGTGCTCGCGCTGCACCGAGCTCGACGGCTCGAGCTCGACGATCTTGATCACGTTGATCAGCTTGTTCAGCTGCTTGGTGACCTGTTCCAGCGGCAGGGCGTCGACATCGACGACGACCGTGATGCGGGATATCCCCGCGACCTCGGTCACGCCGACGGCGAGGGAGTGGATGTTGAAGCCGCGGCGGGCGAACAGGCCCGCGACGCGGGTCAGGATGCCGGGAGTGTCCTCCACCAGGAGGCTCAGCACGTGTGTGGACATGGCTCAGATCTCCTCGTCGAATGCCGGGGCGTGTTCACGCGCGTACTGGATGTAACTGTTGCTGACGCCCTGAGGGACCATCGGCCACACCATCGCGTCGGCGCTCACGACGAAGTCGATCACGACCGGACGGTCGTCGGTCTCCAGCGCTGTGCGGATGGCGGCATCCACGTCCTCCTCCTTCTCGACGCGCAGCGCGAGGCAGCCGTACGCCTCGGCGAGCTTGACGAAGTCCGGCACGCGCACGGTGCCGTGGCCCGTGTTGAGGTCGGTGTTGGAGTGGCGTCCCTCGTAGAACAGCGTCTGCCACTGGCGCACCATGCCCAGCGAGGAGTTGTTGATGATCGCGACCTTGATCGGGATGTTGTTGATGACGCAGGTCGCGAGCTCCTGGTTGGTCATCTGGAAGCATCCGTCGCCGTCGATCGCCCAGACCACGCGATCGGGCTCGGCGACCTTGGCGCCCATGGCGGCGGGAACGGAGTAGCCCATCGTGCCTGCGCCACCGGAGTTCAGCCACGAATTCGGGCGCTCGTACTTGATGAACTGCGCGGCCCACATCTGGTGCTGTCCGACTCCGGATGCGTAGATCGCCTCGGGACCGGTGAGCTCGCCGATGCGCTGGATGACGTACTGCGGCGACATCAGGCCGTCCTCCGGCTGGGCGTACCCGAGCGGGAACTCCGACTTGAGCCCGTCGAGGTACGACCACCATTCCTCGGTGTCCGGTGTTCCGGTGCCGATCGCACCGCGGAACGCGGTGTCGAGGTCGACGAGCACATCGCGCACGTCGCCGACGATCGGCACGTCGGCCGTGCGGATCTTCGAGATCTCGGCGGGGTCGATGTCGACGTGCACGACCTTCGCGTTCGGCGCGAAGAGCGCCGCCTTGCCGGTGACGCGGTCGTCGAAGCGCGCGCCGAGCGAGACGATGAGGTCGGATTCCTGCAGGGCGAGCACCGCGGGGACGGTGCCGTGCATGCCCGGCATCCCGAGGTGCTGCGGGTGCGAGTCGGGGAAGGCGCCGCGGGCCATCAGCGTCGTGACCACCGGCGCACCGGTCGACTCGGCGAGGGTCAGCAGCTCCGCCGAGGCGTGGGCGCGGATCACACCGCCGCCGACGTACAGCACGGGCTTCTTCGACTCGGCCAGCAGGGTGGCTGCGGCCTGGATCTGCTTGCCGTGCGCCTTCGTCACCGGGCGGTAGCCGGGCAGGTCGATCCGGGGCGGCCACACGAACGGCGCGGTCTGCTGCTGCGCGTCCTTCGTGATGTCGACGAGCACCGGGCCGGGGCGACCGGTCGAGGCGACCTCGAACGCCGCGGCGATGGCGCCGGGGATGTCCTCCGCCCTCTTGACCAGGAACGAGTGCTTGGTCACGGGCATGGTGATGCCGACGATGTCGGCTTCCTGGAACGCGTCGGTTCCCATCAGGGTCGAGAACACCTGACCGGTGATCGCGACCATCGGAACCGAGTCCATGTACGCGTCGGCGATCGCGGTCACGAGGTTGGTCGCGCCGGGGCCGGAGGTCGCGATGCAGACGCCGACCTTGCCGGTGGCCGCGGCGTAGCCCTCCGCGGCGTGGCCCGCGCCCTGCTCGTGGCGCACGAGCACATGGCGGAGGCCGGAGGCGTCCATGAGCGGGTCGTAGACCGGCATGATCGCGCCACCGGGAATGCCGAACACGTCGGTCACGCCGAGCTTCTCGAGCGAGCGGACGACGGCCTCGGCACCGGACATCTCCGGGGTGGCTGATGGGCGGGCAGGCGGCCGCGGCACGGCGGGCGCGGATTCAGGAGTCATTTTGCATCCTTGGTGATCTGTGTCGTCAAGAGGTCAGCCAGTCACCGCGCCCTGTGCGGCGGAGCGCACGAGACGGGAGTACTTGGCGAGGACACCACGGGTATAGCGCGGGGGAAGAGGCTCCCAGCCTTCCCGGCGGGAGCTCAGCTCTGCCTCCTCGACGAGTAGCTCGAGGGAGCGAGCCGCGATATCGACCCGTATCAGATCACCATCGCGCACGAAGGCGATGGGACCAGCGTCCACCGCTTCGGGTGCTATGTGGCCGATGCACAGGCCGGTTGTGCCGCCTGAGAATCGTCCGTCTGTCAAGAGTAGTACATCTTTTCCGAGGCCGGCGCCCTTGATGGCCGCGGTGATGGCGAGCATCTCGCGCATGCCGGGTCCGCCCTTGGGTCCCTCGTAGCGGATGACGATCACATCGCCGGCGTTGATCTCTCCCGCGGCCAGCGCGTCCATCGCGCCGCGCTCGCGCTCGAACACCCGTGCGGGGCCCTCGAACACGTCGGCGTCGAAGCCGGCCGACTTCACCACCGCGCCCTCCGGCGCGAGCGAGCCGTGCAGGATCGTGATGCCGCCGGATGCGTGGATCGGGTTGTCGAAGGTGTGGATGACGTCGCCGTCGACCGGATCGGGGTTCAGGTCGCGCAGGTTCTCGGCGACGGTCTTGCCGGTCACCGTGAGGGCGTCTCCGTGGATGAGTCCCTCGTCGAGCATCGCCTTCATGATGACCGGGATGCCGCCGTGGCGGTCGACGTCGTTCATCACGTACTTGCCGAACGGCTTCATGTCGGCCACGTGCGGGGTGCGGCTGCCGATGCGGTTGAAGTCGTGCAGCGACAGCTCGATGCCCGCCTCGTTGGCGATCGCGAGCAGGTGCAGCACGACGTTCGTCGACCCGCCGAGGGCCATCGCCAGCGCGATCGCGTTCTCGAACGACTCCTTGGTGAGGATGTCCTTCGTCGTGATGCCCTGGCGCAGCAGGTTGACGACGGCCTCGCCGGAGCGGTGAGCGAAGTAGTCGCGGCGGCGGTCGGCTGCGGGCGGAGCCGCGGAGCCGGGCAGGCTCAGACCGAGCGCCTCGGCGACGGATGCCATGGTGTTGGCCGTGTACATGCCGCCGCACGCGCCCTCGCCGGGGGCGAACGCGCATTCGATGCGCTTGAGGTCCTCTTCCGACATCCGACCCGCCCGACAGGCGCCGACGCCCTCGAACGAGTCGATGATCGTGATGTCCTTCTCGGTGCCGTCCGAGAGCTTCACCCAGCCCGGGGCGATCGATCCGGCGTACAGGAACACGCTCGACAGACCGAGGCGGGCGCTGGCCATCAGCATGCCGGGGATCGACTTGTCGCAGCCGGCGAGCAGCACGGTGCCGTCGAGACGCTCGGCCATGATGACCGTCTCCACCGAGTCGGCGATGACCTCGCGAGACACGAGCGAGAAGTGCATGCCCTCGTGGCCCATCGAGATGCCGTCCGAGACGGAGATCGTGCCGAACTGCAGCGGGTACCCGCCGCCCGAGTGCACGCCCTCCTTGGCGCCCTGTGCGAGCCGGTCGAGGCTCAGGTTGCAGGGCGTGATCTCGTTCCAGCTCGACGCGATGCCGATCTGCGGCTTGTCCCAGTCCGCGTCGCCCATGCCCACGGCGCGGAGCATGCCGCGGGAGGTGGTCGCCTCGATGCCGTCAGTGACGACGCGGCTGCGGGGCTTGATGTCGATGTCTGGCTGGGCGCCCGACGTGCCGGGCTGAGAATCGCGGGTGGACATGACGGAAGTCTATTCCGGCCGGGCGGCCCGTTCCGACGCGATGACTTCCAGAAGTTCCGCGATCTGCTGTGGGGATCCCACACGCAGCGCGGCGGCGGTCTCCCCCGGTCCGACGCGCACCCCGAGATCGTCGCCGGTCAGCACCCGCAGGGCGTCCTCGTCGGTCACGTCGTCGCCCGCGAACAGGATGCCCGTGGCGCCCGTGCGCTCGCGCAGCACGGCGATCGCCGTGTCCTTGCCCTCGTCGCGCGAGGAGTACTCGAGGATGCGGTCGCCGGTGCGGCGGCGCCAGTGCCTCGCCCGACGCGCGAACACCTCGTCGACGACGCGGAACGCCTCGCGCTCTACTTCCTGCCTGGCGGGGCGTCCGTGGATGCCGATCCCGAACGTCTTGCTCTCCAGCTCGACGCCCGGGTAGCCGCTCAGCAGAGGAGCGAGCTCTTCCAGCAGAGCGTCGCGCAGGGCGCGGTCGGGGTCGTCGACACCGGCATCCGCCCCGCTCTCCCCCGGGTACCAGTACTGCGCGCCGTGGGAGCCGGCCAGCACGATCGACGACTCGTCGTCGTGCTCGGCGATCTCGCGCAGGTGCACGAGGCTGCGTCCCGAGACGAAGGCGACCGTCGTGCGCGGGAGAGCCGTGAGGTCGGCGATCGCCTTCTTCACGGCGGGGATCGCGCGTGCCGACATGGGCTCCGTGACGAGCTCGGATGCCGTGCCGTCGAAGTCGAGGGCGACCAGCAGCGTCTCGGTGCGGGCGATCGCCGACACCGCCGGATCGGCGGAGCCGGGGTGCCAGTCGCGGGTCATCCGTGCGCTCCCTCGTGTCGACGGTGGCGGGTTCGTCCGGCCTGTTCGAGAGCGCGGAGGAACGACTGCGACCAGGCGTCGACATCGTTCTCGAGCACGCGCTTGCGCAGCGCCCGCATCCGCTTGCTCTGCTCGGCACGGGGCATCTCGATCGCGCCGACGATCGCGTCCTTGACGCCCTCGATGTCGTGCGGATTGATCCGCAGCGCCTGCCGCAGCTCGTCGGCGGCTCCGGTGAACTCGCTGAGCACGAGCACGCCGCGGTTGTCGGCGCGGGTGGCCACGTACTCCTTCGCCACGAGATTCATGCCGTCGCGCAGCGCGGTCACGAGCATGACGTCTGCCGCGAGGTACATCGCGACCATCTCCTCGCGCGGGAATCCCTGGTGCAGGTAGCGGATGGCCGTGTGCCCGAGCGTGTCGTGGTCGCCGTTGATGCGTCCGATCGCCAGCTCCACCTCGTCGCGCAGGTGCATGTACGCGTCGACGCGCTCGCGACTCGGGCTGGCGACCTGGATGAAGGCGACGTCCTCGACCGAGATGCGCCCCTGATCGAGCAGCTCCCCGTACGCCTTGATGCGGTGGCGGATGCCCTTCGTGTAGTCGAGTCGGTCGACGCCGAGCAGGATGTGCTTCGGGTTGCCGAGGCCCTCGCGGATCTCGAGCGCTCGCGCGCGGATGTCCGGGCGCTGGGCCAGCTCGCGGTACGGGGTGGTGTCGATCGAGATCGGGAACGCCTTCACCAGCGGCATCCGCCCGTCGGGCAGAGTGATGCTGGAAGCCTTGGTCTCGTGACTCAGGCGGCGCTTGGCCGCCGCGAGGAAGTTCGCCGCGTCCTGCGCGCGCTGGAATCCGATCACGTCGGCGCCCAGCAGTCCGCGCAGCACCTGGTCGCGCCAGGGAAGCTGGGCGTAGAGGCCGTGCGAGGGGAACGGGATGTGGTGGAAGTAGCCGATCGTCACGTCGGGGCGCAGGCCACGCACCATCTCGGGAACGAGCTGCAGCTGGTAGTCGTGCACCCACACGGTCCCGCCCTCGGCGACGGCGTCGGCCGCCGCCTCGGCGAATCGCCGGTTCACCTCGACGTAGGCCTCCCACCACTCGCGGTGGTACTGCGGGGGCGCGATGACGTCGTGGTAGAGCGGCCAGATCGTGTCGTTCGAGAAGCCCTCGTAGTAGTCCTGGATCTCCTGCTCGGAGAGGGTCACCGGAAGCAGCCGGATGCCGTCGGCCTCGAACGGCTCGATCTGAAGGTCCGCCTGCCCTGCCCAGCCGACCCACGCGCCGTCGACGCTGCGCATCATCGGCTCCAGAGCCGCCACCAGCCCACCGGGAGAGGTGCGCCAGATCTCCTCGCCGTCGGGTGTGAGGATCCGATCGACCGGAAGGCGGTTGGCGACGACGACGAACTCTGCGGCGACCATGAGACTCCTCTGCTCGGTGACTCCAGGCTATCGACGACCGCGGCGCGGGTTACGGGGGTTGACGGGTCGCCCTCAGCGCTGCACAGGACTGATCAGTCGATTCGCGATGCCGGCGATCAGCACGATCGCCGCGGCGATGAGCGGCAGGACCAGCGCGACGGGCGTGCCGGCGCTCTCGGCGATCGCGCCGGTGCCGGCGGACGCCACCGCCTGGCCGACGACGACGCCTGAGCCGAGCATGGTCATGACCGTCGCCGAGCGCCCCCGCGGGCTGCGTGCGGCGCCGAGACTGTACTGCGTCACGATGGTCGGCCCGACGCCGATGCCCACCAGCGCGAGAGCGATGGTCATCGCGGTCACCGAATCCGCGATCGCGAAGAGCACCGAGCCCGCCACAAGGATCGTCGCGAACACGATCCACCGAGCGTGCAGCGTGAAGCGCGGCGGCAGCCACGCGACACCGAGGGCGAGCACCGCGGAGCCGACACCCATCACGCCGTACAGCAGCCCCGCCTGCTCGGGGGCACCGCGGTCCGCCATGAACGAGGTCAGTGCGGTGAGTGCGGCGCCGAAGAACAGACCGACACCGAAGATCCCCGTCACCACGACGAGCAGAACGGGCCGGAACAGTTCGCCCACGGCCGACGGGGCGCGGCCCTCGGCGTCCCGCTCGACCGAGACGTGGCGTCCGGTGGGGTGCAGCGCGAACGCGCCCACGAAGAGAAGAGTCAGCGCGGACGCGATCGCGATGGGGGCCCACGGCGCGATGAACGACGCAAGGACGCCGACGAGGAAGGGTCCGAACACGAACACCGTCTCGTCTGCGGCCGACTCGTACGACATGGTCGCCGAGGTCGTGCGGGCTCGCTGCATCTCGGGCATCCGCTCGGCGATGATCGTGACCAGCCGCGAGCGCGACATCGGCGAGACCTGCGGTGCGGTCGCGCCGATGGTGAAGGCCGATGCCAGCACGACGACGTCGGCGGCGGGCGCGTACACGATCAGGGCGAAGACGGCGAGCATCGCGGCGTTCAGCACCCCGCACAGCAGCAGCACCGGTCGCTGCCCCCACCGGTCGGCCGCGGCGCCGAGGAAAGGGCCGACCAGAGCGGTGCCGAAGCCGACGGCGGCGGAGGTGAGTCCGCCGAGACTCAGCGAACCGCGGACGGCGACCACCATGGTCAGCACACCGACGACCATCATGGCGAACGGCAGTCGCGCGATGAACGCGATCACGAAATAGGGGATGCCGGTCAGCCGCAGCAGGCTCGGCGAAGAGGCGGTGATCTGTGTCATGTGGCTCTCACACGTCAGAGGACGCGGGTCAGGTGCCGCCGTTGTCCGCCGGGATGCCGGCGGCCGGTAGATACACAGCAGGATCTGCTGTCAACCCTACCCGAGCATCCGGTGCCCTCGGATAGCGTGGGGGCATGCGTTACCTCCTTCGCACCGGACTCTTCAGCGCCATCTCCACGGGATGGACCCTGCTGCGCGGTTCGCGCGGCCAGAAGTTCACGTGGCGGGCCATCCTCGCCTGGGTCAGCTGGGCGATCACGCTCTCGCTCGCGATCGGTGCGGTCAAGGACATGCGCCGCCTCGACAAGGGTCTGCCCGTCTCGGCCGACTCGCCGTTCGCGCCCAAGCCCGACAAGAAAGAGCGTCGCGAGAAGCGGCGCGACGAGGTCAAGCGCCTCTCGAAGCAGCGCTGATCCCCGTCCGTGCCGCGCGCTCGGCGCGCAGGCGGTGGGTGCGACGGTCCGCGTCGGGCATCAGCGGGTGAGGATCAGCGCCTCGCCCTGACCCCCGCCACCGCACAGGGCGGCGACCGCGGTCCCCGATCCACGCCTGACGAGTTCGTGCGCGAGGTGGACGACGAGCCGCGTGCCACTGGCGCCGATCGGATGCCCGATGGCGATGCCGCCGCCGTGCACGTTCACGATGTCGTTCGACAGCCCCAGCTCCTGCTGCGATCGCGCGACGACGGCCCCGAACGCCTCGTTGATCTCCACGAGGTCGAGCTGCTCGACCGTGATGCCCTGCTTCTCGAGCGCGCGCTCGATCGCGCGCGCCGGCTGCGCCTGCAGCGAGTTGTCGGGCCCGGCGGTCTGACCGCTCGCTCCGACGACGGCGAGCACCGGCCACCCACGGGCATCCGCATTGTCGCGTGTCGTCACGATGACCGCAGCGGCGCCGTCGGAGATCTGCGATGCGTTGCCGGCGGTGATCGTCCCGCCCTCCGCGAAGGCCGCTCGCAGACCCGCGAGCGACTCCACGGTGGTGTCTGGACGGATGCCCTCGTCGTTGGTGACGATCACCGGGGCGCCCTTGCGCTGCGGCACCGGCACCTCGACGATCTCGGCGTCGAAGACGCCCTCCGCCTGAGCCGCGGCTGCGCGCTGGTGGGACCGGGCGGCGACGGCGTCCTGGATCTCCCGGGTCATCTCGAACCGCGGGTTGTGCCGCTCGGTCGAGGCGCCCATGCTCTCGCGGTCGTAGGCGTCGGTGAGGCCATCGTGGGCCATGTGGTCGAGCACCTCGACGCTGCCGTACGTCCATCCGTCTCGTGAGCCCATCAGCAGGTGCGGGGCCCTGGTCATCGACTCCATGCCCCCGGCGACCACGGTGGTCGCGTCGGCGGTGCGGATCATGCGCGCCGCGTCGATGATCGCCGTGAGCCCCGAGAGGCAGACCTTGTTGACCGAGCTCGCCGGCACGTCCCATCCGATGCCGGCGCCGATCGCGGCCTGGCGCGCGGCGTTTTGGCCTGAACCGGCGGAGAGCACCTGACCCATGATCACCGCGTCGACGGCATCCGGAGCGATCCCCGCCTGCTCGAGCGCACCCCTGATGGCCAGCGCGCCCAGCTGCGGTGCGGTGAACGACGCCAGCTGCCCTTTCAACCGCCCCTGCGGGGTGCGGGCGGCGGCGACGATGACGATGTCGCTCATGAGTTCTCCTTCAGGGTCTCTGCGATGCTCAGCTCGGGTTCGGTGGCAGCGATGACCTCCTGCACGCTCACGCCGGGGGCCGTCTCGACGAGCACGAGACCCCGCTCGGTGACGTCGATGACGGCGAGGTCGGTGATGATCCGGTCGACCACTCCCCTGCCGGTGAGCGGGAGCGAGCACTCGTCCACGATCTTCGCCGAGCCGTCCTTCGCGACGTGCTCCATGAGGACGATCACGCGCCGGGCGCCGTGCACGAGGTCCATCGCGCCGCCCGGGCCCTTGACCATCTTGCCGGGGATCATCCAGTTGGCCAGATCGCCGGTGGCCGAGACCTGCATGGCGCCGAGGATGGCGGCGTCGATCTTGCCCCCGCGGATCATGCCGAAGCTGGTCGCGGAGTCGAAGAACGCCGCCCCGGGCAGCAGGGTGACCGTCTCCTTGCCTGCATTGATCAGGTCGGGGTCGACGTCCTCCTCCATCGGATACGGGCCGACCCCGAGGATTCCGTTCTCGGACTGCAGCACGACGGTCACATCGTCGGGCACGTGATTGGGCACCAGGGTCGGCAGGCCGATGCCGAGGTTGACGTACTCGCCGTCGGCGAGCTCCTGCGCGGCGCGGGCTGCCATCTCGCTGCGGGTGAGCGCCATGATCAGGCTCCTTCCTGGGTGCGGGTGGTGCGGCGCTCGATGCGCTTCTCGATGTCGCCGCCCACCTCGACCACACGGTGCACGTACACGCCCGGCAGATGGATGCTGTCGGGATCGAGCTCTCCCGGTTCGACGAGCTCCTCGACCTGGGCGATGCAGATGCGCCCCGCCATCGCGGCGAGGGGATTGAAGTTGCGCGCCGCCTTGTTGAACACGAGATTGCCGTGCCGGTCTCCCCGGAGCGCGTGCACCAGCGCGAAATCGGTCCTGATCGCCTCCTCGAGCACGAAGTCGCGCTGCTCCCCGTCGACGTCGAAGCTGCGGACATCCTTGACGGGCGAGGCCACGGCGATCGACCCGTCGGGGTTGTACCGGCGCGGGAGGCCGCCCTCGGCGACCTGGGTGCCGACGCCCGTCTGGGTGAAGAAGGCGGCGATGCCCGAGCCGCCGGCACGCAGCTTCTCCGCGAGGGTGCCCTGCGGGGTGAGCTCGAGCTCGAGGTCGCCCTCGAGGAACTGCCGCTCGAACTCCTTGTTCTCGCCGACGTACGAGGAGGTCATCTTGCGGATCCGACGTGCGGCGAGCAGGATGCCCAGGCCCCAGTCGTCGACACCGCAGTTGTTGCTGACCACGCTGAGGTCGCCTGTGCCGTGGGCGTGCAGCGCCTCGATGAGGGCCATGGGGTTGCCCGAGAGGCCGAAGCCGCCGACGGCGAGCGTGGCACCGTCCGGGATGTCGGCGACGGCCTCCGCCGCGGATGGGAACTGCTTGTCGATCAAGACCACTCCTTCGTGTGCGGTGCTTCCAGCATCGGTCCGGTCGACCCGGTGGGCAAGGCGGTGCTTGCGATGTGGTCGCATTGCGCGATAGCGTCCACATTGTGGAATCACCGCTTCCATCGCGTCGCACCGTGCCCGGCGCGCAGGCGGTCGCCAGGGCGGCCGCGCTGCTGCGTCTCGTCTCGGCATCCGCCGACGGCGCCAGCCTGCAGACGCTGTCGCGCGACGCCGGGCTCAGTCGCTCGACCGCACATCGTCTGCTCACGGCACTGCGCGTCGAGGGCCTCGTCGACCAGGACGAGGACACCGCCCGATGGATGCCAGGGCCCGAGCTCTATCTGATGGGAACCGTCGCCGCGGCACGGTACGACATCACCGAGCTGTCGCGCGACATCGTGCGCTCCCTCGCCGTCAAGACGGAGGAGAGCGCGTTCCTGTCGACGCGACGGGCCGACGAGACCGTATGCCTGGTGCGCGAGGAGGGGTCGTTCCCCATCCGCTCGTTCGTGCTCAGCGAAGGGGTGCGCTTTCCCCTCGGCGTCGCGAGCGCGGGGCTGGCCGTTCTGGCATTCCTTCCCGACCACGATGTGGATGCCTACCTGCAACGACACCCGGAGCTGGAGAGCCGGTGGGGCACGGCGCACGGCGACGAACCCCTGCGGCGCCGGCTGCGCGAGACGAGGGCCCGCGGGTATTCGGTGAACCCCGGTCTGATCGTCGAGGGGTCGTGGGGCATGGCCGCGGCTGTGTTCGACCGTCAGGGCCGACCGGAGTGGGCGCTGAGCATCACCGGCGTGGGGTTCCGCTTCGCCCCCGATCGTCTTCCCCTGCTCGGTCGCACCCTGCTCTCGCATGCTCATCAGCTCTCGTCACGGGTCGCGACCGCCCGGCACTGAGGAGATAGATACCACTAGGTATATACTAGGTGGTATGCATAAAGCCGAAGCGATCACCGCCATCGTGCTCGCCGCGCACGCCCTCGCCCGCATCGCGGCGCACGACGCCGGGAACGATGCGCCCTCCGCGCAATGGCGCACCCTCAGCATCCTCGACCAGCGAGGCGGAATGCGTCTCGGCGCCCTGGCATCCGCCGCGCGAACCACCCAGCCGGGGATGACGCGGCTGATCGGTGCGCTCGAGAGCGCCGGGCTCGTCGAGCGTGGCGCCGACCCCCGCGACTCACGAGCCACCGTCGTCACCGCGACAGCGGCGGGCATCCGCGCACTGCACGAATGGCGCACCGAACTGGGCACGACTCTCGCGCCGCGCTTCGACGACCTGGGCGATGACGACTGGCGGGCGATCGAGCGCACCGCCGCCATCCTCGGCGAGCGCGCGCAGAGCACGCCCGACGACATGACAGGAGCACGCGGATGAGCGGAACACCCCAGGGATCGATCTGGCGCCAGCCGGCACAGGTGTGGGCGGTCGCCTTCGCCTGCGTCGTCGCATTCATGGGCATCGGCCTGGTCGACCCGATCCTGCCCGCGATCGCCGAGTCGCTCGAGGCCTCACCGGTCGAGACTGAGCTGCTCTTCACCAGCTATCTGCTGGTCACCGGCCTCGCGATGCTCATCACCAGCTGGATCTCCAGCCGGATCGGCGCGAAGGCGACCCTGCTCGTCGGCCTCGGCCTGATCGTGGTGTTCGCGCTGCTGTGCGCACTCAGCGGCAGCGTCGTCGGAGTGATCGGGTTCCGTGCCGGGTGGGGGCTGGGCAACGCGCTGTTCATCTCCACCGCGCTCGCGACGATCGTCGGCGCGGCAGCCGGAGGCAGCGGCGCCGCCATCGTGCTCTACGAGGCGGCGCTCGGCCTGGGCATCGCGGTCGGCCCGCTGCTGGGCGGGCTGCTCGGCGAACTCAGCTGGCGAGGCCCGTTCTTCGGCGTGGTGGCGCTGATGGCGATCGGGTTCATCGCGGTGCTCACCCTCGTGCGCCCAGACGGCGAGCGCCGGGAACCGATGCCGTTCTCCGCACCGTTCCGCGCACTGCGTCGCCCTGCGCTCGCCGTTCTCGCCGTCGCCGCCCTGTTCTACAACATCGGGTTCTTCGTGCTTCTGGCGTTCTCGCCGTTCCCTCTCGGGTTCGGCGCCATGGGCATCGGCCTGACCTTCTTCGGCTGGGGCGTCGCTCTGGCGGTGACCAGCGTCTGGGTGGCTCCCGCTCTGATGCGGCGCACCTCGCGTACATCGATCATGCTCGTCGCCCTGGCGCTGCTGGCCGTCGACCTCATCGCCGCAGGCATCGTCGTCGCCAGCCCCGCCGCTCTGGTGGTGTGCATCGTCGCCGGGGGTCTGCTGCTGGGCGTGATGAACACCGTTCTGACCGAGGCCGTGATGGAGGCGACCGACCTGCCCCGGTCAGTCGCCTCGTCGGCGTACTCCGCCGTGCGCTTCCTGGGCGGTGCGATGGCGCCACCCACGGCCGCAGCCCTCGCGCACGCCTACGGCGACACGGTGCCCTACCTCTTCGCCGCCGGAGCCGTGCTGCTCGCCGCCCTCACCGTGCTCCTCGGTCGACGGGCGCTCGCCCACATCGACGAGTCCGGCAGCGACGAGGGCGAGGATGCCGCGGCCGTCCTCATCGGGGACGCGACGTGATGCGCGGCGAGACGGTGCGCGCGGTCATGCGTGCGGGGTGATCACTCCACCATCAGGTCGTCGATCTCGAGGTCCTCGTCGAGCAGGCAGTAGATGATCAGGTCCGGGTACTCCTCCGGGGCGATGAAGAGCAGCGTGATGCCGCCGTCACCGAACACGACCACCCCGTCGAGCGCGATGTCGTCCCTGAGCGCCTGCAGCGCCTCGACCATGTCGACCTCATCATCGTCGTCCTCGTAGGCGGCTTCGGTGAGCGCTTCGACGACCTCGCCCTCGCGCCCGTCGAGGATCTCCTCGGTCAGCCGCGCCAGGGCATGCTTCACTGTCTCCTGCATCGTGTCGAGGTCGGGAAGATCCTCACGCTCGATCGGATCCTCATCCTCGTCGCCCTGCTCGTCGTCGTCCTCGTCGTGGTCGAACTCCTCGTCGAATTCGTATTCGACCGTGACGCGTCGACCTCCGGGCAGTTCGACAGTCGCGGTGAGCGCGCCGTCCTCATCGGTGTCGATGTCATCGAGATCGATCATGAGAGCCACCTCCTGTCCGCCATGTTCCCACCGGCGCGCCCGAGACGGAAGAGGCTCGTTCCGCGCGGTCGCCATTCGGCACTGCCCTAAGGTCGTGGCATGAGAAGAACGCGCGGACGGGTCGTCGACGTCGACACGCTCGAGGACTTCGACCGCCGTGTCGCGGCCGGCGTCCGTTCACTCTCCGGCTGGCGGATGCGTGCACTCGACCTCACAGAGCGAAGCAGCGCCCTGAGGTCGGTCGAGGTCAGCGGAGCCCTGTTCCTGGGCTGCAGCCTGAACCTCGCCGACGAGTCGTCGGTGCGGGCACGCGGCGCGGTGGTGTTCCCGGAGGTGCCTGGCATCCCGATCGACACCTACCGCACGACGTTGTACACGCCCACCGATCTCTTCGACGCCGCCGACTACGGCGACAGCCTCGACGCGCGCACCTACGCCTGGTCGGAGCGCGCGACGTCCAGGGATGCCGCGCTCGCGAAATCGCTGCACGATCACACCATCGATGTCGCGCTCGCCGAGTGGGTCGCCGGCAGGCGCCTCGTCGGCGTCATGGGCGGGCACGGCGTGGTGCGCGGCAGTCGTGAGTACGCCGACGGCGTCGAACTCGGGCAGCGGCTGTCCGCGGCGCTGACCGTCGCGACCGGCGGCGGTCCCGGTGCGATGGAGGCCGTCAACCTGGGTGGGTATCTGGCGGGCCGAGGAGCGGATGCCAGGGAGCGCGCGCTGTCGATGCTCGCCGCGGTGCCGAGCTTCGCCCCCAGAGTCGCCGCGTGGGTCGATGCCGCGTTCGCCGTGCGTCGGGAGTTCCCCGACGGCGGCGACTCCCTCGGCATCCCCACCTGGCACTACGGGCACGAGCCGCCCAACCCGTTCGCCAGCGCCATCGCGAAGTACTTCCGCAACGCGCGGCGCGAGGCGATCCTCCTGGAGGTGTGCCAGGCCGGGATCGTGTTCCTGCCCGGCTCGGGCGGAACCGTGCAGGAGATCTTCCAGGATGCCTGCGAGAACTTCTACGCCGACGAGTCGTCGGTCGCGCCGATGATCCTGGTCGGGCGTGAGTACTGGACCGAGCAGTACCCGGCCTGGCCCCTGCTGGCCGCGCTCGCCGCCGGACGGCCGATGCAGCACCACGTGCACCTCGTCGACACCGTGCAGGAGGCGGCCGAGCTGGCCTCGCGTGGCACATGACACCGTGACCCGCCCGGCGAACCGCGGGGATTTGGCGCGACCCCCGGCCGCTGGTAATGTAATTCCTCGGCCGGGGAAATCTTCCCGGGCCACGCACCTCTAGCTCAATCGGCAGAGCAACTGACTCTTAATCAGTGGGTTCAGGGTTCAAGTCCCTGGGGGTGCACGGACAGCCCCGGTAGATCTCGCCATCTATCGGGGCTCTCTGCATGTCAGGGCCATGAGGAACAGCAGTCGCGTGGAGCGATCCCGAGCCCGACGGCACCGCGCCGGTCAGAGGTCGAACAAGCCGATCGTCCCGACGTCGACATCCACCTCGACGTCCACGTCGGCGTACGGCTGCTCTTCCGGCACCGCCCACGGCGGCACCACCGCGATCGTCACACGCCGATCCGCAGACATGAGCACACGCAGGTCGGTGCCGTTCGCAGCGGTGATCTGCACGAAGCGGTGGTGATCGACGGCCTCCTGAACGACGTGCTGCAGCTCATCCATGTCCTCTGTCGCGGAGAGCACGACCGTCGCACCGTCTATGGAGATCGTCTTTCGAGCATCAAGTGCAGAGTCGGCCATGCCCACACGTTAGCCCTCGGCGCGAGATCCACCGATGGGGTTGCGAGGCGGCACCGGGAGAGAGAGCATGGATGCCCTCGGCGCTCGGATCCCGGCTGTCAGGGGAGCCGCGCGGGACGGACGGAACGGATCGTTTCGTGTCTGGACCGATATCCTGCAGGCCGGTTCGAGCGAGGGACGCGGCTTATCCTGGATAGGTGACCGACACCCGCGATGACGCCGACCTCACTGCCGATCTCGCGCTCGCGCTGCGGCTGGCCGACGCCGCCGACGCCCAGTCGCTCCCCCGCTTCGACGCGGCCGATCTGCAGATCTCGCGCAAGGCAGACCGCTCGCACGTGACCGACGCCGACTTCGCCACAGAGCGCGCGGTCCGCGAGCTGCTGGCCGCTGAACGCCCCGGCGACGGCATCTTCGGCGAGGAGTACGGTGCGCAGGGCGACTCCCGGCGTCAGTGGATCATCGACCCGATCGACGGCACCGCGAACTTCCTGCGCGGCGTGCCGCTGTGGGGCACGATGATCGCCCTCGCGTTCGACGGTGTGCCGCGCGTCGGGGTGGTCAGCATGCCCGCGCTGTCACGCCGCTGGTGGGCCGCAGACGGCCTCGGCGCGTGGACGAACACTGCCGACGCCCCCCGCCGCCTGTCGGTGTCAGACGTCGACTCGCTCGGCGACGCGAGCATCAGCTTCCAGAGCATCGCCCAGTGGGCCGACGCCGGACGGCTCCCCGAGCTCCACGCCGTCGCCGATCGCGTCTGGCGCGACCGCGCATACGGTGACGTGTACAGCTACATGCTGCTCGCCGAGGGCCGCATCGACATGGTCGCCGAGTTCGACGTCAAGGAGTACGACATCGCCGCGGCCGTGGCGATCGTTCGAGAAGCGGGCGGCCGCATGACCGCCTTCGACGGAACCGAGACCCTGTCGGCGCTGTCCACGCTCGCCACGAACGGCATCCTGCACGACCGTTTCCTGTCCCTGTTCCGCGACGCGCGCCTCCCCTGAGCGCGCCGCTGCCCCTCCCCCTCCCCCTCCCCGGATCCCCCTTATGAGCCCCCGCATCCCCCTCACCTTCAGCGCGCTCGCAGCCGTCCTGATGCTGGCATCCTGCGCCGCCCCTGACCCCACGCCCCCGCCCTCCTCTAGCCCGTCGACGAGCGCCGAGCCGACGACCGCCGCGACCACGGCTCCGGTCGACGTCAAGACGCCGACGCCCGGCGCCGAACCCACCTGCAAGACGATCATCACCCCGGGAACCGTCGAGGCCCTGACCTCCCAGGGATGGACCTCGAAGCAGGAGGAGCTGCGCATCGGCGAGACGCTCGTCGAGGACGGTCTGCTGTGCATGTGGGCCGACTTCAGCACGGCGTCCGACCACGGCCAGATGTACGGGTGGGGAACACTCGACGCGCGCACCGCCGACGTCGCGCAGTCGAACCTGAAGCGGGACGGCTGGCTGCGATCGACCGACGGCGATCTGGTGTACTTCACCGAGGACCCCGCGTACGCCATCGCGACCGACGAGGACGGCTTCGGCATGACCTACGAGTTCGGCGACGGATGGGTGAAGTTCGCCGACACGAAACAGGGCCTGCTGCTCATCGAATGGAAGGGATGAGCGAACAGGCCCTGGGGTGAAGGCGCCGCCCGCGGGCGGCGCCTGACGTCACTTCTGGCGCTGACCCCAGCTGTCGGTGCGACGCGTCGCCGAACCGCGCTGGCGCATCACGTAGGCCATGGCGAGGCTGACCAGGATGATGCCGGCGCTGAAGGCCACGCCCTGCCATGCGGGCATCTCCCAAGAGGCGCCGAGAAGCCACATGCCGCCCAGGAACAGCACGAGGAACACGATGAAGTCGACCATGTCGAAGCCTTTCCGATCGTCGGATTACCCCCTCAGCTTACCGGTCTGACGGGCGGCTCCGCGGCCGCATCCGTCGAGCGCGCGCGGCTAGAGTTGGGGCATGCCGAGGAGCCGACCGTGACCGCGACGACCGGCCGCCCGTCCCGCCGCGGGCGCCCAGGACACGACCGCGCCGATGTGATCCGTGTCGGCGTTCAGCTGTTCAACGAGCAGGGCTACGACGCGACCTCGGTGGCAGATCTGACCGCTCGGCTCGGGGTGACGAAGTCCGCGCTGTACCACCACGTCGACTCGAAGGAGCAGATCCTCCAGATCGCCCTCAACGAGGCCCTCGGCGGCCTGGAGGATGCTCTGCAGGCGGCGCTCGGGCATCCGACCGCCGACGCACGGCTCACCGCCATCGTCGACGGCGCCGTGCGCGTGCTGACCGAACGGCTGCCGCAGGTGACCCTGCTGCTGCGTCTGCGCGGCAACAGCGACATCGAGCTGGCCGCCCTGGAGCGCCGCCGACGCTTCGATCACACGGTGACCGGTCTCGTGCGGGAGGCCCAGGCGGAGGGACTCGTGAGAGCGGATCTGGATGCCGGTGTGGCCACCCGCCTGATCTTCGGGATGATCAACTCGGTCGTCGAATGGTACCGACCGGACGGCCCCGTCGACCCGGAGCTGCTGGGCGCCGAAATCCGGACGGTCGCGCTCGACGGGCTGCGCCCGCGAGCGTGACGCGGCAGACGACACGCCAGGACCGATGTTCCACAGTGACAGCGGCTTGGTGGAGCTGGGGGGAATCGAACCCCCGTCCGACGCTGCTCATCCACGTCTTCTCCGGGCGCAGTCTGTGAAAGCGTTCTGCTCGGCTCCGACCTTTGTCACAGACACCTAAGTCGACGAGCCCAGTCTGGGAAGAGTCCCACGTGACGTCCAGACGCCGTCACGCAGCAAGATCCCTAGATGACGCCAGGGTCCGTAGCGGGATCAGCTACGGTCTGACGGACTATCGGGCTCGCTTAGGCAGCGAGGGCGAAGTCGTTGCGCTTGGTTTCGGCAACTATGGTTTTGCAGGGAGCGTTCACGAGATAACCCTGCATCCTCGGCCCGCTTCTCGTCGATACACAGGCGCCGTCGAAACCGATCAGCCCCGTGAACCTTCTTGCGAAGGAGCCGCTGTCACACTGTGGAATTATCAGCGGGAGCAGGTGCTCCCGAGCATCACAGACTACAACGGATCGACGCCGGATGCTATTCCGCGACCGACCTGTCGCCCGTGTGCCGTACAGTCGCTCGCATGAGCGAAGTCATCATCACCGTCCGCGGCGAGCACGAGCTGAGAGTCGCACCCGAGCGCGCCACGATCAGGCTCACCGTGGCACTCGACGGCCCCGAGCGCGAAGAGGTCGTCCGTCGCGTGCTCGCGCTCGCCGAACCTGTGCGCGAGGACATCGTCGCGCGGGAGCAGGCCGGCAGCGTGACCGCGTGGACGAGCCAGCGGCTGAGCGTGTACGGCGAGCGCCCGTGGAACGCCGACGGCCGCAAGCTCGCACCCGTGTATCGGGCGAGCATCGACTTCACCGCCACCTTCGCCGACATCTCGGAGCTCTCGCTCTGGGCCACGGAGCTCGCCGGTGAGGACGGCATCGCACTCGGCGGCGTCGACTGGCATCTCACCCCCGAGACCGAACGCGAGGTGGAGCGCGAGGTCGCCACTCAGGCTGTCGGCGTGGCCGTGTCGCGCGCGCAGGCCTACGCCGAAGCGCTCGGACTGCGCACGCTCACCCCGGTGGAGATCGCCGATCGAGGCCTGATCTCCGCCGAGACTCCCACCTTCATGCCGGTCGCGATGCGCGCCGCCGGCGGCTTCGATGCGTCACCTGCGATGGAGTTCCAGGGCGAGGAGATCACCGTCTCCGCCACCGTCGAAGGCCGCTTCTCGGCATCCTGACACCGGCTGCGCTGCGGGCGGATCCACCGCCCGCAGCACACTCGTCAGCTGATGGCGAAGGGTGCCAGCTCGGCAGCCAGACGCTCGGACACGTGCGCGTGCACTGCGGTGCCGTTCTCCTCGTGCTCGGCCGAGATGAGCACCCCGCTCTCGTGCACCGCCGAGACGAGATCCCCTCGGTCGTACGGCACGAGCGCGCGCACCTCGATCGCGGGCATCGGGAGTCGGCGCTCGATCTCGGCGCGCAGCTCGGCGATGCCCTCGCCCGTGCGGGAGGAGACGAAGTGGGCGTCGGGCGCGAGACCGCGCAGCACGAGTCGTTCGTCGTCGTCGATCAGGTCTGCCTTGTTGAACACGACGATCTCGGGGATGTCGCGGCCGCCGACGTCGCCGATCACGTCGCGCACCGTCTGCAGCTGCGCCGACGGGTCGGGATGCGAACCGTCGACGACGTGCACGAGCAGGTCGGCCTGGCCGACCTCCTCCAGCGTCGAACGGAAAGCCTCGACCAGCTGGTGCGGCAGATTGCGCACGAAGCCGACAGTGTCGGCGAGCGTGTACACGCGGCCGTCGGCCGATTCCGCACGCCGCACCGTGGCATCGAGGGTCGCGAACAGGGCGTTCTCGACGAGCACGCCCGCGCTGGTCAGCGCGTTCAGCAGGCTCGACTTGCCGGCGTTCGTGTACCCGGCAATCGCGACCGACGGGATGGTGTTGCGCTTGCGCTCGGCGCGCTTGGCGTCGCGTGCCGGCGCGAAGTCGCGGATCTGCTTGCGCAGCTGCGCCATACGCGTGCGGATGCGGCGGCGGTCGAGCTCGATCTTCGTCTCACCCGGTCCGCGCGATCCCATGCCCGCGCCGCCGGCGCCCACCTGGCCACCGGCCTGCCGGCTCATCGACTCACCCCAGCCTCGCAGGCGCGGGAGCAGGTACTCGAGCTGCGCCAGCTCGACCTGCGCCTTGCCCTCGCGGCTCTTCGCGTGCTGGCTGAAGATGTCGAGGATCACGGTGGTGCGGTCGATGACCTTCACCTTCACGACGTCCTCGAGTGCGCGTCGCTGGCTGGAGGCGAGCTCGGTGTCGGCGATCACCGTGTCGGCGCCCACGGCGGCGACGATCTCCTTGAGCTCCTGCGCCTTGCCCCGACCGAGGTAGGTCGCGGGGTCGGGGTGCGGCCTGCGCTGCAGCAGTCCGTCGAGCACCACCGCACCGGCCGTCTCGGCGAGGGCCGCGAGCTCGCGCAGCGAGTTCTCGGCATCCTCCTGCGCGCCCTGCGGGTACACGCCGACGAGCACGACGTTCTCCAGGCGCAGCTGCCGGTATTCGACCTCGGTGACGTCCTCGAGTTCGGTGGATAGTCCGGCGACGCGGCGCAGCGCGTGCCTGTCCTGAAGGTCCCACTGCTCGCCGTCCGCGTCGGTGTGGGCGGCGGATGCTGCATCCTGCAGCGCCTGGGCGGTGCCGAACACGCGTGCCTGAGTACGCGGCTCGGCGTTCGCGAGCACGCGATCCAGGGCATCCTGTGTGCTGTTGTCGTCGTTGGGGTTCGTCATCCGGTGGTGAACTCTGTCCTCTCTGAGAAGCGCCTTAACCTTAGCCCGCGACGTCCGGTACGCTCACTGCATGCCGTCGTCCGATCATTACTTCAGTGCGGCCCCGGCCAGTGCCGAGAACCTTCGAACCATCACCGTCCCGCTCGCGGGCCGTGAGCGTGCGGTGACCACCGCAGGCGGCGTGTTCAGCCCTGACCGCCTCGACACGGGCACCGCGGTGCTGTTCGCCAACATGGCTCCTCTGCCGCCGAGTGGCAACTTCCTCGACCTCGGGTGCGGTTGGGGTCCGATCAGTCTCACCATGGCCCTCTCATCGCCGAACGCCACCATCTGGGCTGTCGACGTGAACGAGCGGGCCCTGGATCTGACCCGACGCAACGCCGAGTCTCTCGGCCTCACCAACGTCAACGCCGTGAAGCCGGAAGATGTTCCCGCTGATGTCGTGTTCACCACCATCCGCTCCAACCCGCCGATCCGGGTGGGCAAGAGCGAGCTGCACGACATGCTGGAGCGCTGGATCCCCCGTCTCGACGAGCGCAGCGACGCGTGGCTGGTCGTGCAGCGCAACCTCGGCTCCGACTCGCTGCAGCGGTGGATGTCGACGGTCTTCTCCCCCGGCTTCAGCGTGACGCGCGCAGCGACCGGGAAGGGGTATCGGATCCTGAAGGTGCGTCGGCACGGCACGCCGCCGACAGCCCCGATCACGCTGCCCGGATGACCGACCGGCCTCAGACGAGGTCGATCTCGCCGCGGTAGACCAGTTGCGCGGGCCCGGACAGTGCGACGTGCTCCCCGTCTTCGGCGGGGAACATCCGCACACCCAGCACTCCACCCGGCACCTCGACGCGCCAGTGGTGCGGTGCGCGGGCGCCCGCCCAGTGGCGCACCGCCAGGGCGGTAGCCGCGACCCCCGTGCCGCAGCTGAGCGTCTCGCCCACGCCGCGTTCGTGCACGCGCATGCGCACGTGCCCGACGCCGTCTCGCACCAGGGGCTCCGCCGGGACGACGAACTCGACATTCGCGCCGTCGACAGGCGCGGGGTCCAGCACGGGAGTGGGATCGAGGTCGAGCCCGGCCAGTTCCTCGTCGGATGCCAGAGCGACGACCACATGAGGGTTGCCGACGTCGATGCCGAGCCCCGGTCGGGGCACGGAGAGACCGGCGGCACGGGCGAGCGGCTCGCCACCGGAGAGCTTCCACAAGCCGAGATCGACCTGGTAGCCGTTCTCCGAGCGCATCACATCCCGCACACCCGCTCTCGTGCCGATCGGCAGCGTCGACCCGCTCTCGATCGTCGCGAGACCGGCGCGCAGCAGATAGTGCGCGAAGACCCGGATGCCGTTGCCGCACATCTCGGCGATCGAGCCGTCGGCGTTGCGGTAGTCCATGAACCACTCGGCATCGGGCTCCTCGGCGAGAGCCGCCGCACCCTCGGGCAGCGCACGGGAGCGCACCACTCGCAGCACGCCGTCGCCGCCGACGCCGAAGTTCCGGTCGCAGAGCGCCTGCACCCGGGCGGGTGTGAGGTCGAGTCCGCCGTCGACGTCCTCGATGATCACGAAGTCGTTGCCGGTGCCGTGCCCCTTGGTGAATGCGACCATGCGAACAGTCTAGGGAGGCGGCGCACCGGCGACACGGCAGCGACCGCACAGGAAGCTGCGGTCAGGCGCCATCTCAGCCGGTCAGCGCCGCCACATCGACCGGGTGCTCGACCCACTCGATGTCGGGATAGCGCTTGAACCACGACACCTGCCGGCGCGCGTACCGACGCGTCAGCGCCTGCGTCTCGGCGATGGCCTCGTCCTGCGTCATGTCACCGCGCAGCTGCGCGAGGGCCTGCGCATAGCCGATCGCTCGCGACGCGGTGACGCCGCGCTCGATGCCGCTGACGCGCAGGCGCTCGACCTCATCGAGCATCCCGTCGCGCCACATACGCTCGACGCGCCGGTCGAGTCTCTCGACGAGAACGTCGCGAGCGGTGTGCAGACCGATGACGCGCGTCGACGGATGCCAGAGTTCCGGCTTCTCGGGGAGCACCGCGCCATGCGTGACGCCACCCTGCTCGATCACCTCGAGCGCTCGCACGATGCGGCGGCCGTTCTTCGGGTCGATCCTGGCGGCCGCGCCCGGATCGACCTCGCGCAGCCGTTCGAAGAGCGCTCCGGCGCCGTTCTCATCGAGCTCCGCCTCCAGCCGCGCCCGGACGGCGGCATCCCTCGGCGGGAAGCGGAAATCGAAGATCACGCTGGAGACGTACAGACCCGACCCGCCGACGAGGATCGCGTCGCCGCCCCGGGCGCGGATCGCGGCTATCGTCTCGCGGGCGAGCGGCTGATACCAGGCGACCGCGGCCTCGTCTGTCACCTCCCGGGCATCGAGCAGATGATGCGGGATGCCTCGCCGCTCGTGCGTCGACAGCTTCGCCGTGCCGATGTCCATGCCGCGGTACAGCTGCATGGCGTCGGCGTTGACGATCTCGGCGGGATTGCCCAGACCACGCAGGTGCTCGGCGAGGTCGAGAGCCAGATCGCTCTTTCCCGTTCCGGTCGCCCCGACGATCGCCCAGAGCCTGGGCGAGGCGCCAGCGCGAGCAGACCCGAGGGTCAAGATCCGACGGGGCGCAGGGTCGGCAGACCGAGCGAGACGGCGCGCGGTGCACCCGCCTCCCCGACCGCCGCGGGAACACCGCACGACGCCGCCTGTGCGCGATCCCACGCATCTCCGCCTCGCGTGCGGCGGATGCGCAGCGGCGCACCCGTCGGGTCGTCGGCCAGCAGGTGGAACGGCGCCCCGTGCGTGATCCTGACCGTGACGGCATCGCCAGGCCGGGGCAGCTCCGACCCTGGTGTCACCTCGAAGTGCACGAGGCGATTGTCTTCCGCACGACCGGTGAGACGGTGGGTCTCGGCGTCTTTCTTGCCCTCGCCGACCGACACGAGCACCTCGACCTCGCGGCCGACCTGCTTCTGGTTCTCCTCGAGCGAGATGCGCTCCTGCAGCGCGATCAGCCGGTTGTAGCGCTCCTGCACGACGGCCTTGGGCACCTGGTTCTGCATGGTCGCGGCCGGCGTGCCCTCGCGGATGGAGTACTGGAAGGTGAACGCGCCCGAGAAGCGGGACTGCTCGACGACGCGCATCGTGTCTTCGAAGTCCTCGTCGGTCTCGCCGGGGAAGCCGACGATGATGTCGGTGGTGATCGCGGCGTGCGGAATACGCTCGCGCACGCGCTCGATGATGCCGAGATAGCGCGAGCTGCGGTACGAGCGGCGCATCGCCTTGAGGATGCTGTCGCTGCCCGACTGCAGCGGCATGTGCAGCTGGGGCATCACGTTGGGTGTCTCGGCCATGGCGTCGATGACGTCGTCGGTGAACGCGGCCGGGTGCGGGCTGGTGAAGCGGATGCGCTCGAGGCCCTCGATCTCGCCCGCCGCACGCAGCAGCTTGCTGAACGCCTGGCGGTCGCCGAACTCGACACCGTACGAGTTGACGTTCTGACCGAGCAGCGTGACCTCGATGGCCCCGTCTTCGACGAGCAGACGGATCTCGCTCAGGATGTCGCCGGGACGGCGATCCTTCTCCTTGCCCCGCAGGCTCGGAACGATGCAGAACGTGCAGGTGTTGTTGCAGCCGACCGAGATCGAGACCCAGCCGCTGTGCGCTGAGTCCCGTTTGGTCGGCAGGGTCGAGGGGAAGACCTCCAGCGACTCGAGGATCTCGAGCTCTGCCTCGCCGTTGTGACGTGCGCGCTCAAGCAGGCCGGGGAGCGATCCCATGTTGTGGGTGCCGAAGACGACATCGACCCAGGGCGCCTTGTCGAGCACGGCCTGCTGGTCCATCTGCGCGAGGCACCCGCCGACGGCGATCTGCATCCCCTCGTGCTTGTCCTTTCGGGACTTCAGGTGGCCGAGGGTGCCGTACAGCTTGCCGGCGGCGTTGTCGCGGACGGCGCAGGTGTTGATGATGACGATGTCGGCCTCGTCGCCGGCATCCGCCCGCACGTATCCGGCACTCTCGAGCGAACCCGACAGGCGCTCGGAGTCGTGCACGTTCATCTGGCAGCCGAAGGTGCGCACCTCGTAGGAGCGACGGCGCCCGTCGGCGGTGATCGCCGCGTCGGAGGGCGCGATGATCGTCGGTTCGGAAGAGAGAGAAGACATGGTGAGTCCATTCTACGAGCCGCCCGGCCAGATGGCCGAGCGGCTCGTGGAGTGGATGCTCACTCGGAGTCGACGAACCGCACGCCCGAGGGGTGCGCTGTGGACGGCCTGCTCGAGGCGCGCCGCACGCCGACCTCGCCCAGGGCCGTGCGGGCGGCGTCCATCGCGACCGAGCCGCCGTAGCCGCGACGGGCGAGCTGCCCGTGCAGTCGGCGCAGCGCCGTGTCGTAGTCGAGGCGGCTCATGCCGGATGCCTTGCTGCGGGCGAAGTCCAGTGCCCGCTCGGCATCGTCGTCGGGCAGCTCTGCGAGTGCGTCGTCGATGATGTCTCGCGCGATGCCGCGCTGCGCCAGCGAACGAGCCAGGGCGATGCGCCCCTGCCCCTTGCGCTCCGATCCGGAGATCACCAGCAGCGACGCGAGCGTGTGATCATCGAGATAGCTCCTGCGCAGGAACTCGTCGACGACGTCTTCGACCGCGTTCCGATCGAGGCCGTTCTCCCGCAGCACCGACCGCGCCTCCGAGACCGACAGCTGCTTGGCTCGCAGTCGGCGCACCAGCGCCGCCTCCGCGCGCTGACGGATCTCATCGGCATCCGGTTCGCTCGGCGCAGACACGTCGTGCTGATCACTCGGATCGTCGACCCGTGGTTCTGGCTGCAGGGGTGCGGCCTCCACGGAGCCCGTGGAGGGACCGGCACCCCGCGTGCCGCCGAACAGCGGGATGACAGGAGCGATCCTGTCGTTCGAGGACATCACGCCGGACGGCGCTCGGCGAGCTCGTCGACGGTGGCCTCCGCCTTGACGCCGACGCCGAGCTTCTGCTTGATCTGCGTCTCGATCGCCATGGCGATGTCGTCGTTCTTGATCAGGAAGTTGCGCGCGTTCTCCTTGCCCTGACCGAGCTGGTCGCCGTCGTAGGTGTACCACGAGCCGGACTTCTTGACGATGCCGTGCTCGACGCCGAAGTCGATGAGGCTGCCCTCTCGCGAGATGCCGATGCCGTAGAGGATGTCGAACTCCGCCTGCTTGAAGGGCGGGGCCATCTTGTTCTTGACGACCTTGACGCGGGTGCGGTTTCCGACCGCCTCGGTGCCGTCCTTCAGCGTCTCGATGCGACGGATGTCGAGGCGGACAGAGGCGTAGAACTTCAGCGCCTTACCACCGGCCGTGGTCTCGGGCGAGCCGAAGAACACGCCGATCTTCTCGCGCAGCTGGTTGATGAAGATCGCGGTGGTCTTGGTCTGGTTCAGGCCACCGGTCAGCTTTCGCAGCGCCTGCGACATGAGTCGGGCCTGCAGACCGACGTGCGAGTCGCCCATCTCGCCCTTGATCTCCGCCTCGGGGACGAGGGCGGCGACGGAGTCGATGACGACGAGGTCGATCGCGCCGGAGCGGATCAGCATGTCGGCGATCTCGAGCGCCTGCTCACCCGTGTCAGGCTGCGAGACGAGCAGCTGGTCGATGTCCACGCCGAGCTTGCGTGCGTACTCGGGGTCGAGCGCGTGCTCGGCGTCGATGAACGCGGCGATGCCCCCCGCACGCTGGGCGTTGGCGATCGCGTGCAGCGTCAGCGTGGTCTTACCGGACGACTCGGGTCCGTAGATCTCGATGATGCGTCCGCGGGGCAGACCTCCGATGCCGAGGGCGACGTCGAGGGCGATCGACCCGGTCTGGATGACCTCGACGGGGGCGCGCTCGTCGCTGCCCAGTCGCATGATCGATCCCTTGCCGAACTGACGCTCGATGTGCGCGAGTGCGGAGTCCAGGGCCTTCTCGCGGTCGTCGGTGGATGGCATGACGTGCTCCTCTGTATCTCGAAGTTCTGCCGCCTGTAGGCTGTCGCGGCCGTTCCGGATGGAGTGACTCTGCGACAAGGCGCATGGCTCAGTGCCACATCCTTCACCGTAGGAGCGGCCACCGACATTCGGTCGGCGACAGCGTCTGATGTGGAGAAGATGACCTCAGGACCACTTGTGCAGAACATTACGCGGCCGTCGAACACATCTTCGACGACACGCCGGAATGAGCTGTCCGAGTTTCGTTTCAGCGCTCGCGCGGCTCGAGCCGTCCCACACCGTACCGACGCGTGGGTGGTACGTCCGCCTCGTCGCACAGCGCGACCCAGATGTCGCGCGGCGGCACACCGGCATCCAGTGCCTCACGTGCTGTCCGCCCGAGCGAGCCGAGGATGAGGTCGTGCACGAGCGAGTCCGCGCGGCCGCCGAACTCGTCGTCGACCGCGCGGAGGAACTCGCTGCGTCGCATGGGGAGGGTGCGCCGGGGCGTCAGTGCAGCGACAGCTCGGGCTCGACCTCGGCGACGAGGTCGTCCGGAACCACATCCGGGAAGGGGCTGAGGCCCTCGAGAACGGAGATGCGGTCGCCCACTTCGCGCATGATCGTCGAGATGGGCACATCCAGCGCTTCGGCGACCGAGGCGAGGATCTCGCTCGACGCCTCCTTCTGACCGCGCTCGACCTCGCTCAGGTAGCCGAGGGCCACGGAGGCCTTGCTCGCGACCTGGCGCAGGGTGCGCCCCTTCTGCAGGCGGAAGTCCCGCAGCACATCGCCGATTTCCTGTCTGACGAGGATCATCGGAACCTCCTCTCCTTTGCGTCACCTGGAGTCTGCTCCGAGGGGACGGCCAGTCTAACCCGATCGGGTGTCGTTGAATCTACTGTTTCTCGCTGTGCTTGAGTTGTGAGTACGCGACGTGTCACGTAGAGGAGAACCTCGCCCGCCGCGGGGCTATTCCCGCACCGCCGCCAGCGCTTCCGCCAGTGCCGCGACCGTCGCCCACTCGCGGATCTCAGCCCGCGTTCCCTCGAACCGGTACGGGATGCTGCGGACGCCGTCCGGTGAGGCGATCCCGATGTGCACCGTGCCGACCGGCTGACCATCGGGCGAGTCGGGACCGGCGATCCCCGTCGTCCCGATGCCGACATCGGCCGGGCGCCCGTCGACGGCCACGGCGCGCCGCACGCCTTGGGCCATCTGCGCGGCCACGTCGGGATGGACGGCCCCGTGCTCGGCGAGCAGCGCGGCGTCGACCCCGAGCAGGGTGTGCTTGACCGGTGTCGCGTACGCGACGACCCCGCCCAGCAGGGTCGCCGAGGCACCGGGAACGGATACGACCTGAGAGCAGACCGCACCTCCGGTGAGCGACTCCGCCACGCCCAGCGTCCAGCCCCGCTGACGAAGAGCGGCGACCAGCAGCTCAGCCTGGGTCATCCGCTCCTCCGGCGGCCGCGCACCTGCGCGACGAGATAGTCGATCCCGCTCGCGACGGTGAGCACGAGCGCCAGGATCATCAGCACCTGCGTGACGACCACCCAGGCGGCCTGACCGACGAGACCGTGCAGCGGAAGCAGCGCCCAGCTCAGCGCGACGCCCTGCACGACGGTCTTGATCTTGCCCATCCAGGCCGCCGCGACCACGTGCTCGTGCACGAGAGTGAAGCGATGGATGGTGATCGCCCATTCCCGCACGAGGATCACGATGATGATCCACCACGGGACCTCGCCGAGGATGGCGAGTCCGATGAAGCCCGCGCCGGTGAGCAGCTTGTCCGCGATCGGATCCCACAGCTTCCCGAAATCGCTCACGATGTCGTATCTGCGTGCGAGGTAGCCGTCGATCCAGTCGGTCGAGATGGCGAGCACGAACAGGCCGGCAGCCACCCAGCGAAGCACGATGTCGTCGGCGCCGAACGTGCCGGCCAGCAGCAGGAGGATGAAGAAGACGACCGCGAGGGGGATGCGGGCGATCGTGATCGCGTTGGGAAGCTGCCGTGGAATGGTCATCAGTCGCGTCCCGTCAGTCCCCAGGCGTCTTCGTCGCCGTCGTCATCGCTCTCGACCACGGGCAGGCCCTCGAACTGCTCGGCCACCGGGTCCCGCCCGTACGGATCACCGCCGGCGGATGCGCTCGCAGACGCGGTGGCAGGCGCGGCCGGCGCCGGTGCATCCTCTCCGCGCAGCTTCGCGAGCACGCCGGGCAGCTGCTCGGAGGTCACCAGCACGTCGCGGGCCTTCGAGCCCTCGGAGGGCCCGACGATCTCGCGCGACTCGAGCAGATCCATGAGTCGACCGGCCTTGGCGAAGCCGACGCGCAGCTTGCGCTGCAGCATCGAGGTCGACCCGAACTGCGACGACACGATCAGCTCGGCCGCGGCGAGCAGCAGCTCGAGATCGTCGCCGATGTCCTCGTCGACCTCCTTCTTGCGTGCCTCGGCCGACTCCTGCACGTCGGGACGGTACTCCGGCCTGGCCTGCTGCGTGACGTGCTTGACGACCGCGGAGATCTCGGCCTCGTCCACCCACGCGCCCTGCAGCCGGAAGGGCTTCGACGACCCCATCGGCGAGAACAGGGCGTCACCCTGACCGATCAGCTTGTCGGCGCCGGGAGCGTCGAGGATGACGCGGCTGTCGGTGACGCTCGTCACGGCGAACGCCAGACGTGAGGGCACGTTCGCCTTGATCAGACCCGTGACCACGTCGACGCTGGGGCGCTGCGTGGCGAGCACGAGGTGGATGCCCGATGCTCGCGCCAGTTGAGTGATGCGCACGATCGAGTCCTCGACGTCTCGAGGGGCGACCATCATCAGATCGGCGAGCTCGTCGACGACGACCAGCAGGTACGGGTACGGCTTGAGCACGCGCTCGCTGCCCGGCGGCACCTGCACCTCGCCCGCGCGGACGGCCTTGTTGAAGTCGTCGATGTGACGGTAGCCGAACGACGCCAGGTCGTCGTAGCGCATGTCCATCTCCTTCACGACCCACTGCAGCGCCTCGGCGGCCTTCTTCGGGTTCGTGATGATGGGGGTGATCAGGTGCGGGACGCCCGCGTAGTTGGTCAGCTCGACGCGCTTGGGGTCGATCAGCACCATGCGCACATCCGCGGGCCTGGCGCGCATGAGCAGGCTGGTGATCATCGAGTTGACGAAGCTGGACTTTCCCGACCCGGTCGATCCTGCGACGAGGAGATGCGGCATCTTGGCCAGGTTCGCCACGACGATGTTGCCGCCCACGTCCTTGCCGACGCCGATCGTCAGGGGGTGCGTGCTCTTCTGCGCCGCGGTCGAGCGCAGCACGTCGCCGAGCGCGACGGTCTCCTTGTCGATGTTGGGGATCTCGATGCCGATCGCGCTCTTGCCCGGGATGGGCGACAGGATCCGCACGTCGTTCGATGCGACCGCGTAGGCGAAGTTGTTGCTCAGCTGCAGGATCTTCTCGACCTTGACGCCGTGGCCGACCTCAACCTCGTACTGCGTGACCGTCGGACCGCGCGAGAAGCCGGTGACCTTCGCATCGACCTTGAACTGCTCAAGCACGCTGGTGATCTGCTCGATCGTGCGGTCGGTGGCATCCGAGCGCACCACCGGCGGCGGTCCGGACTTCAGGACGGCGGTCGAGGGGAGCACGTAGGGCGCGGCCGGCGCGTGGATCCCCTTCTCCCCCGGGCCCTCCGTTCCGAAGCCGTCCAGGCCGGGCAGCTCTCCCGTGGAGCCCGAGTCGTCGAGCAGTGCGGTGGTGTTCTGCTCGCCGAGCAGCCCGGTGAGGGCGCTGACGTCGGAGAGCACCTCGGTCGCCGCATCCGCTCCGGCGTGCACGGTCGGCTCGTCGTCGACGATGACCGCCTGGTCGTACGCCGTCTTCTGCGCCGGCTCGTCGAAGAGCGCCGTGATGGCCTGGGAGTCGACGTCGTCGTCCGGCGTCTCCTCTCGCCCGCTCTTGTTGCGTCGCCACCACGGGAGCGCATCGTCCTTCTCGGCGGCGTCGTCGTCGGCTGCGGCGGCCTCTTCAGCGGTCGGGCGAAGCGGACGCTCCGCGCCGAACATCCACGCGTACAGGTCGCCCAGTCGCTCGCCGATGCGGTTCGGGGGCGTCTTGGTCAGGATCAGGATGCTGAGCGCCGTCAGCATCGCGAGGACGATGTACGCGACGACCGGGGTCAGGAAGGCGAGCGGCTCGCCGAGCATCCATCCGAAGAGGCCCCCGGCGGCGCTGAGCTCCGGCATCCCGTCGCGCGGCTGCGGCCGGACGATCGTGCCGGTCGCGCCGACGACGCCAGATGCGACGTGCAGGATGCCGGCGAGCGAGAGCACGAAAAGTCCGAACCCGATCCCGATCCGCCCGTTGTCATGCACCGACGAGGGATGCCGGAACAGCCACCCCGCGAGGAGCAGCAGCAGCACGGGAAGCACGAACGCCACCCGACCGACCAGCAGACCCCAGGTGAACGCGCTGATGTTCTGCGCGACGACGTTGCCGATGAAGAACCACTCGACGACACCGCCGACGATCGCGAACAGCACGAGCAGCAGCGGGAAGCCGTCGCGTCGCTGGTCCTTCTCGAGATTCTCCGGGCCGAAGGCGCGGAACAGTCCACCGACGCCGTGCGCGAGCCCGAGCCACATGCGCACGCCGAGTGGCGGCCGCTCGGCCTCGTCGATGTACTTCTTCGGGGCCGGAGCGGCTTTCGCGCTCGATCGAGCGGGCGTCTGCCGCTTCGGGCGAGACGAGCTCGCGCTCTCGGACGCGCGCTCGGACTTGGTGGTGCTCCTGGCCATGTGTTCCACGGTACGGCCGACCGCGGACAACCGCCCGCAGTGACGCGGCTTTGCGCGGTATCAGGCCTCGATCACGAGCGGCACGATCATCGGGCGACGGCGCAGCTTCTGGTTCACCCAGCGTCCGATCGTACGGCGGATGATCTGCGAGAGCGCGTGGTTGTCGCGCACCCCGTTGCGGGCGGCCTCTTCGAGCGCGGCGACGATCTTCGGCGTGATGTCGTCGAAGACCCGGTCGTCCTCGGCGACGCCGCGCGCGTGGATCTCGGGGCCGGACACGATGCGCCCGGTCGAGGAGTCCACGACGACGATGATCGAGACGAAGCCCTCTTCGCCGAGGATGCGGCGGTCCTTGAGGTCGGCGTCGGTGATGCCTCCCACGGTCGACCCGTCGACGTACACGAAGCCGATGTCGAGCTGACCGGCGACCCGAGCCTCACCGTCGCGCAGGTCGATGATGGTGCCGTTGCCTCCGACGATCGTGCGCTCCTCAGGCACACCGGTGGCCTGCGCCAGCTTGGCGTTGGCGATGAGGTGACGGTACTCGCCGTGCACCGGGAGCACGTTCTTCGGCTTCAGGATGTTGTAGCAGTAGATCAGCTCGCCGGCGGCGGCATGGCCGGAGACGTGCACCTTGGCGTTGGCCTTGTGCACCACGTCGGCGCCGAGCTTCGTGAGCCCGTCGATCACGCGGTACACCGCGTTCTCGTTGCCGGGGATGAGGCTCGAGGCGAGGATGACGGTGTCGCCGTCGCCCGGCTCGATCGCGTGGTCGAGGTTGGCCATGCGGCTCAGCACCGCCATGGGCTCGCCCTGCGACCCGGTCGACATGTACACGATCTTGTCGTCGGGCAGATCGCGGGCCTTCTTGTAGTCGATCAGCACGTTCGCGGGCACCTTGAGATAGCCCAGCTGCTCGGCGATGGTCATGTTTCGCACCATGCTGCGGCCGAGGAACGCCACGCGACGCCCGTGGGCGTGCGCGGCGTCGATGACCTGCTGCACGCGGTGCACGTGGCTGGAGAAGCTGGCGACGATGACCCGACGTCGTGCCTTGCCGATGACCTGCTCGAGCACAGGTCCGATCGACCGCTCGGTGGGCGTGAAGCCGGGCACGTCGGCGTTGGTGGAGTCGACGAGGAACAGGTCGACGCCCTCCTCGCCCAGACGCGCGAAGGCGCGCAGGTCGGTGATCCGCCCGTCGAGGGGCAGCTGGTCCATCTTGAAGTCGCCGGTGGCGAGGGCCAGTCCGGCCGGGGTGCGGATGGCGACAGCCAGGGCATCCGGGATCGAGTGGTTGACCGCGATGAACTCGAGGTCGAACGGTCCGACCTCCTCCTCCTGACCCTCCTTGACGGTGAGGGTGAAGGGCTTGATCCGGTGCTCCTTGAGCTTCGCCTCGACGAGCGCCAGCGTGAGCCCCGACCCGATCAGCGGGATGTCCTGCTTCAGGCGCAGCAGGTACGGCACCGCGCCGATGTGGTCTTCGTGGCCGTGCGTGAGCACCACGCCGACCACATCGTCGAGCCGGTGCTTGATCGGCTCGAAGTCGGGCAGGATCAGATCGACGCCGGGCTGGTGCTCCTCGGGGAAGAGCACACCGCAGTCGACGATGAGGATCTTGCCCTCGTACTCGAACGTGGTCATATTGCGCCCGACCTCGCCCAGACCGCCCAGCGGGGTGACCCGCAGCGTTCCGGGGGCGAGCGGCTCGGGTTCGGCGAGGGGGAAGGACATTCGGTCTCCTCAGGCGGGCAGACGAGGCCCGGTCATGTCGTCGTCAGCGCGAAACCGCGCTCATCGTGTGGTGCCGTGCACCTTGGGCAGTGCGCCGCCCGCGGCCGCGTTGCGGTCGGGACGGAAGTTCGAGAAGTCCGCGCCGGCGACGTCCGTGACGAGGGCGAGCTCGTCCTCGATGAGAGCCGCCTCCCACTCCTCCGGTCCGACGAGGGGCAGACGCACGCGCGGGCTGTTGATGCGACCGAGCCCGTGCAGGATGTACTTGGCCGAAACCGTGCCCGGCACGTGCGTCATCGCGGCCCGCACCAGCGGCTCGAGCCGCTTGTGCTCGGCGGTCGCGGTGGCGAGGTCGCCGCGGTTCACCGCGTCGACGATCGTGCGGTACGGCGCGGAGGTGATGTTGGCGGTGACCCCGATCATGCCGGTTGCCCCGATCGACAGGTGCGGGAGCACGTTCGAGTCGTCGCCGGAGAAGTACATCAGGTCGGTCTGGTTCAGCACGCGGCTGACCTCGCTGAAGTCGCCCTTGGCGTCTTTCACCGCGAGGATGTTGGGGTGCTTGGCGAGGCGCAGGATGGTCTCGTACTTGATGGGCACGCCGGTGCGACCGGGGATGTCGTAGAGGATGACCGGGAGGTCGGTGGCGTCGGCCACGAGCCGGAAGTGGGTCAGGATGCCCGCCTGCGTCGGCTTGTTGTAGTACGGGGTGACGATCATGATGCCGTCGGCGCCGGCCTTCTCGCTGGCCTTGTACAGCTCGATGGCGTGCGCGGTCTCGTTGGATCCGCCGCCGGTGATGATCTTCGCGCGTCCGGCCGAGACGTCCTTGCCCACCTCGACGAGACGGATCTTCTCGTCGTCGGTGAGGGTGGAGGTCTCACCGGTCGTGCCGGTGACGACGATGCCGTCGGCACCGTCGCTGATGACGCGGTCCATGTGCTTCTCGGTGGCGGGCCAGTCGACCTCTCCGTCGGCGGTCATCGGGGTGACCAGCGCGACGAGCACCTGTCCGAAGGGATTATCCGCGTGCGTCATCCTCTCAGCGTAGCGTTTCAGTGCCTGGCATCCGGACCGCGCGTCAGACGCGGCCTCGACGCGCGACGCCCGAGGTCAGCCGGCTGGGCAGCAGGCGCGCGAGCGCGACGATGAGCTTGTACCGCAGCGACGGGATCGACACGGGTCGTCCGAGCGCGGCATCCCGCAGTCCGGCGCGCACGACGCGCGGCGCATCGAGCCACATGATGGCGGGCACGCCCTCCTGCCCCGGGGTCAGTCCCATCCGCTCATGGAAGCTCGTGTGCGTGAATCCGGGGCACAGCGCCGTCACGCTGACGCCGTCGCGCCCGTACTCGTCGTTCGCCCACCGGCTGAACCCGATCAGCCACGACTTGCACGCGGAGTAGGTGGAACGGGAGATGAAGCCGGCCACGGACGCCACGTTGATGATCCGCCCGCCTCGGCCGCGCATGGCGCGGATGGCGGCGTGCATGAGGCGCATCGACGCCTCGACGTGCACACGCAGGTGCCGCACCTCGTCGTCGATCAGGTTGTCCGCGAAGTGCAGGGGCAGGCCGAAACCGGCGTTGTTGACGAGCAGGTCGACGGGCGCGGCGGAATCGGCGACGCGGTCCGCCACGCGCTGCACCTCGGTGTCGATCGCCAGGTCGGCGACCATCACCTCGACGTGCACGCCGTGCTCGTCGCGCAGCTGCGCCGCCAGCGTCTCGAGGGCGTCTGCGCTGCGCGCGACGAGCACGAGGTCGGCATGACGCGCGGCGAGCTGGCGCGCGAACTCCGCGCCGAGTCCGGCGCTGGCTCCGGTGATGAGTGCGGTGGGCATCAGTGCTCGTATCCGAGGAAGCGGTATCGGATGCCGGTGCGGGACGTCTGCCACTCCCCCTCGTCGATCAGACGCCAGCCGTCGACCGACGGCGCGTACGCGTCGCCGTCGACCTCGATGTCGAGCTCGGTGACCTCGAGGCGGTCGGCGTCGCCGATCACCTGCCGGAAGATCTCCGCTCCCCCGATGATCCACACCCGCTCCTGACCGCGCACGGCCTCCGCGATGCCGGCTGCCCGGCGCGCGCCCTCCGCGCTCCAGTCCTGACTGCGCGTGACGACGATGTTCTCGCGGTCCGGCAGGGGGCGGAAGCGCTCGGGCAGGGAGTCCCAGGTGCGCCGGCCCATGATCACGGGCGTGCCGGAGGTGGTCTCCTTGAAGTGCGCGAGATCCTCCGGCACGTGCCAGGGCATCCCTCCGTCGGCGCCGATCACGCCGCCTCTTGCCTGCGCCCAGATGAGTCCCGTCCAGGTTCCCCGGGTGGGCACGGCGCTCACACCGCCACCGCCGCACGGATCGCCGGGTGGTGCTGATAGCCCTCGACGACGAAGTCCTCGTAGCGGTAGTCGAGGATCGACTCCGGCCTGCGCGCGAACCTCAGCGCGGGGTACGGGTACGGTTCCCTGGACAGCTGCTCGCGCACCTGCTCGACGTGGTTGTCGTAGATGTGGCAGTCGCCGCCGGTCCAGACGAAGTCGCCGGGCTCGAGACCGGTCTGCTGCGCGACCATGAGGGTCAGCAGCGCGTACGAGGCGATGTTGAACGGGACCCCGAGGAACAGGTCGGCGCTGCGCTGGTAGAGCTGGCACGACAGCCTGCCGTCGGCGACGTAGAACTGGAACAGCGCGTGGCACGGAGCGAGCGCCATGTCGGGGATGTCGGCGGGGTTCCACGCCGAGACGATGAGCCGGCGCGAGTCCGGGGTCGCCCTGATCTGGTCGATGACCTGCGACAGCTGGTCGATGCTGCCGCCGTCAGGCGTCGGCCAGGAGCGCCACTGCACTCCGTACACGGGGCCGAGGTCGCCGGACTCGTCGGCCCACTCGTCCCAGATGCTCACGCCGTTCTCCTGCAGCCAGCGCACGTTCGAGTCGCCGCGCAGGAACCACAGCAGCTCGTAGGCGATCGACTTGAAGTGCACGCGCTTGGTGGTGATCAGAGGGAATCCCTGCGCGAGGTCGAACCGGATCTGCCGACCGAAGACGCTGGTGGTGCCCGTGCCGGTGCGATCGTCCTTGTGGGTGCCGGATTCCAGCACGTCACGCAGCAGATCTTCGTAGGGTGTCGGCACGACTGCACTCATGCCAGCAACGATACGTCACGGGATGTCACACTCGGCTGCGACGGTGTCGTTCGACGTAGCCTCGACGTATGCCTCTGACGACCGCCCTGCTGATGGTGGGAGCCCTGCTGCTCGTGACGGTCGTCATCGGGCTCGTCTGGCGCGCGGGAGACGGGCGCCGTCGTCGCGCAGCGGGCCGCCTGGACGTGAACCGCCTCGGCCTCGAGCCGGGCCGCGCGACCCTCGTCCTCTTCAGTACAGAGACCTGCGCTCGCTGCCCGCAGGTGCGCCGGATGCTGCATGACGTGCTCGCCGAGCGCGATGCGATCGACGTGCACGATGTCGACCTCACCCGCCGCGCCGACCTGGCCGCCGAGAACCGCATCCTCAGCACCCCCACGACCCTGCTCGTCGACGCGCAGGCCCGCGTCGCGGCCCGCTTCGTCGGTGTGCCGCGCCGCGACGACATCATCAGCGCTCTCGACGAGCTGCCCGCCCTCCAGGAGACCGCATGACCGCACCCGCCGGAATCGACCCGCGGGCTCCGCGCTTCGCCGCATGGATCACCTCCGCCCTGCTCCTCATCGCAACCGTCCTGGCGTTGACCGGCGTGGCCGCGTCGAGCGCGCAGGCCACGTTCGGGTGGTTCGCCTACCAGCCGCTGTCATCGTCGGTCTTCCCCGGTGATCAGTGGGCGATCGGCACGGCATCCGTCGGCCAGCGGGCATCCGACCCCGGCTTCGTCGTCGCGGCGATCGCTGCGGCGCTGTTCGTGTGGGGGCTCGTCTCTCCGTCGACCTCGCCCTGGGCGGTGCTGTTCCGCACGGCCGTCCGCCCCCGTCTGGCCCCTCCTGCCGACCTCGAGGATCCGCGTCCACCGCGCTTCGCCCAGGGCGTGGGCCTGTTCGTCGTCGGAACGGGGCTGGTGCTGCACCTGGCGGGTGTGCCTCTTGCCCTCCCGATCGCCACGGCGGCGGCGTTCGTCGCCGCATTCCTCAACGCGGCGTTCGGCTTCTGCCTGGGCTGCCAGATCTATCTGCTGCTGCAGCGTGCGGGTCTGTTCGCTCGCAGCGGCGCAGCCACCTGATCTGTTCCGACGCAGCCCCCGTCTGGATAGGCTGGCCGGGCGACGCGAACCCGCGTGGCGATGCGACGAGCGATTCTCGGAGGAACAATGACCGTCACCAGCGAAGCCGCGACCACCTGGACCGGATCCCTGATGGAGGGCTCGGGCACCGTGGCCTTCTCGAGCTCGAACCTCGGCACCTTCCCGATCGACTGGAAGTCGCGCAGCGAAGGATCCGAGTCGACCACGACCCCGGAGGAGCTCATCGCCGCAGCGCACGCCTCGTGCTTCAGCATGGCGCTCTCGCACGCGCTCGCCGAGAACGGCACCCCGCCTGAGCGTGTGAACACGTCGGCATCGGTCACGTTCAAGCCCGGCACCGGCATCACCGGCAGCCACCTGAACGTGAACGCGAGCGTTCCCGGACTCACCCCGGAGAAGTTCCAGGAGATCGCCGAGGGCGCCAAGACCGGATGCCCGGTCTCGCAGGCACTCGCCGGCATCGAGATCACCCTCGAGGCCAGCCTCGCCTGATCCCCGTCGTCAGAGCCGCGTCCGCGAGAGCCTGATCGCCTCGCGGATGCTGGCTCTGGCATCCTTCCGCCGCCCGGCGGCATCCTGCACCACACCCAGGCGGTATCGGGCGCGCCAGTCGCCCGGCTCCGACTGCACAGCCGCGCCGTACTGCGCGATCAGCGGCTCGATGTCCTCGCGCATCAGGCGACCGCTCGGTGTCAGACGCTCTGGAGCCTCGGGCATGCCGCCCTCTGCGTCGAGCGTGCGTCCCAGCCGATCCGCAGCGAAGCCGAAGATGAGCTCGCGCACCAGCGCCCACGCTCCGATCGGGGCGATCACGATCAACGCGATGGCCATCCCGATCGCCACCGGCGTCGCCACGCGGAGGAACATCACCGCCAGCCAGCCCGCGACCACGACGTAGAGCAGCAGCGCCGCGGCCATCACGGCCACCCCGATGCGTGAGCTCACGCGCGGGCCCTGATGCCGATGTCGACGATGTTCTCCAGCCCGACGACGACCCCCCGCGCGTCGCGCGCGAATGGAACCGCGAGCCGGATCCCCGGGGCGTAGGCCGCCGCGGAGTCGACCGTGTCGTGCACGATCGTCAGCGTCTCTCCCGGGCCCGACAGGATGGCCTCCTGCCTGGCGATGACACCCGGGCGACGCAGCGAGTGCACGGGCACGCCGGCGACCTGCTGTCCGCGGGCCCGCTGGTCGACGTGCGGCGCCTGGAACGGGCCCTGCGCCTCGCGCGCGGCGGTCATCAGCTCGGCGGTGCGCACCGCGGTGCCGCTGGGCGAGTCGATCTTGCGATCGTGATGCGCCTCGATGATCTCCGCGGAGGCGAAGAACGGGGCGGCTGCGGCTGCCAGGGCCGACCCCAGCGCGGAGCCCAGGGAGAAGTTCGGGATGAACACCGCACCGGTGCCGGCGGCGTCGACCAGTGAGCGCACCGGCGCGATGCGCTCCTGCGACCATCCTGAGGTGCCGACGAGCACGTTGATGCCGCGCTGCACTGCCGCTCGGACCACGTCGATGCTCACCGCGGGGATCGAGGCGTCGATGACGAGATCGGCGCCGTCCATCTCGGCCAGGTCGCTGCCCGACCCGAGCACGGAGCGCACCTCGAAACCGTCGAGCTGGTCGATCACCCCGTGGATGATGCGTCCGAGGGAGCCTGTACCGCCGACGAGGGCGACCTGTGTCGTCATGATCCCAGTCTAGATTCGACCGCCGCGCTGATCTGTCGTGATGACCCGGGGCGTCGGCGAGTCAGACGAGGGCGCCCTCGGGCAGCCCGGTGCGCAGCTCCATCGGCAGATGGCCGAGGTCGTTGTGGCTGAGCAGCGTCCATGGCCGCCCCTGCTTCTGGGCGATCACGGTGAGCCCGCAGTGCGCCTGGTTGAGGGTCATCCACCGCCAGTCCGGGGCACCGAGCACCTCGCGCACGAACCACGAGATGACGAAGTTGTGGGTGATCAGCACCTCGTGCACGTCGCCGTTGCGGCGCCGCAGGAACTCGCCGACCGCATCGGCCATCTGCGCCGAGCCCGCCTCGATCTCGGCATCGCTGACAGACCCGAAGAACGGCTCGTACACCGATGGCACGTCCTCGTTCATGCCGCTGGGAACGCAGTCGAAGAGCAGAGCCGACGGCACCGGGTCGACCGACGGCAGCCGCGCCGCGATCGCGCGTGCCGTCTCGGCGGCACGCAGCAGCGGGGAATGCCAGACGGCATCGAGCGGCAGACCGGACAGGCGATCGGCGATCAGCTCCGCCTGACGCTGCCCTCGGGGCGAAAGGGGTCCGTCATCGACGCCGTGCTCGGCGTCCTGATGCTCACCGTGTCTGACCAGATATATGTAGTGCGTCACTGCCCGCTCACTTCAGCCCTTCCCCCTCGGAGGGGCGATTCCAGCTTAGGTCACCCCGCCGACACGCCGCCCAGGCGCGGCGCGATCCGCGCGGACTGCGCGTTCAGTCACCGGCGCGGGTGAGCTCGGCGACCTGCGAGCGCAGCAGGGAGACGCCTGCTCCCTGCATGAGCTCCTCGACGTGCTGGGGGGCGAATGCGTTCACGATCGGCGCCACCACCGTGCGCTGCGCGAGCAGCCAGGCGATCGACACGGCCGCGACGGGAACCGACAGCTCGGCGGCGACGCGGTCGAGCACCCGCAGCACGCGGATGCCACGGCGGTTGAGGTTGCCCTTCATCTGCTCGCCGCGGACGCCCACGGCCGCGGACTTGCTGCGGTGCTGACCGGAGAGGAATCCATGCTCGAGCGCGTGCGAAGGCGTGACGGCGAGGTTCTGAGCGCCGGCGACCAGGCGCAGATCGCCCTCGAATCCGCGCCGCCGCACGAGGTTGTACGGCTCGTCGACCACCTCGATGCGCGGATATCCGGCGGAGGCGAGGATCCTCGCCTCGACGAGGCGCTCCGCGGGGAAGCGGAACGCGCCCACCGAGCGGATCTTCCCCGCGTCGCGCAGCCACTCCACCGTGGCGAGGGTGTCCTCCAGCACCGAGCTGCTGTCGAGCGTGGCATCCAGGTACACCACATCGATGCAGTCGACGGCGAGTCGCGTGAGCGAGCCCTCGACCGCGCGCACGAGGTTCACCGAGCCGAGACCCGGGTTGTCGGCGTGGGATCCGATGCGGACACCCAGGCTGATGCGGTCGCGCAGGCCGCGGGCTCGAAGCCACTGCCCGATGATGTGCTCGCTTCGACCGCCGGAGAACCCGTCGGCGGTGTGCACCGCGTTGCCGCCGAACTCGACGTAGCGGTCGAGGATCGCGCTGCTGGTGTGCTGATCGATGCTCCAGCCGAACTCGGCGGCGCCGAGCATGAGCGGGAAGATCGAGAGTCCGGTCTCGCCGAGAGGCACCCGGATGCCCTCCCCCACACCGGGCCCAACCACGGGAATCGGCGCGGAGGGATGCGAGTCGAGGCCGGGCGCGGTGCTGGTCGGCGCGCCCGCCGTGCCGGCCGTCCCTGTACCGAAGAGATTCACATCGCCACCCCCGTAGCTGCGCACCTCCGGTGCGTACTTCGAGGGTAGGCGAGCGCGCGCAGGGTTCAGGTCACCACAGCATCACCGGCGCGAAGTTCTCGTAACGGTTCGATCACATCGGATACGAAGAAACCCGGGATCGCGGCGGTGGGCGCACGATCCCGGGTTCCTCGGTCATGGATGCCGCTCAGCGGGCATCCGCACGGCTCACGCCTCAGCGGTCTCCGACTCGCCCTCCGCGGGCGCGTCGTCGGTGACCGGCTCGAGCGACAGCTTGCCGCGGTCGTCGATCTTGGTGATGCGCACGAGCAGCTTCTGGCCGACCGAGAGGACGTCGTCGACGTTCTCGACACGCTTTCCGCCGGCGAGCTTGCGCACCTCGGTGACGTGCAGCAGACCGTCCTTGCCCGGCAGCAGCGAGACGAAGGCGCCGAAGGTGGCGATCTTCACGACGGTGCCGAGGAACTGCTCGCCGACCTCCGGGTTGGTGGGGTTGGCGATCGCGTTCACCTGGGCGCGGGCGGCCTCGGCCGACGGGCCGTCGGTCGCGCCGATGTAGACGGTGCCGTCCTCCTCGATGGAGATCTGAGCCCCGGTCTCGTCCTGGATCGCGTTGATCGTCTTGCCCTTCGGCCCGATCAGCTCACCGATCTTGTCGACCGGGATCTGCACGCTGATGACGCGCGGCGCGGTCGGCGCCATCTCGTCGGGAGCGTCGATCGCGGCGTTCAGCACGTTGAGGATCGTCAGACGCGCGTCGCGCGCCTGCGTCAGCGCACCCGCGAGCACGGACGACGGGATGCCGTCGAGCTTGGTGTCGAGCTGGATCGCCGTGACGAACTCGCTCGTGCCCGCGACCTTGAAGTCCATGTCGCCCAGGGCGTCCTCGGCGCCGAGGATGTCGGTGAGAGCGGCGTAGCGGGTCTCACCGTCGACCTCGTCGGACACGAGGCCCATCGCGATGCCGGCGACCGGCGCGCGCAGCGGCACACCGGCGTTCAGCAGCGACAGGGTGGACGCGCAGACCGATCCCATCGAGGTGGAGCCGTTGGAGCTCAGCGCCTCGGAGACCTGACGGATCGCGTAGGGGAACTCCTCGCGGCTGGGCAGCACCGGCACGAGCGCGCGCTCGGCGAGGAAGCCGTGCCCGATCTCGCGACGCTTCGGCGACCCGACGCGGCCGGTCTCGCCGGTCGAGTAGGGCGGGAAGTTGTAGTGGTGCATGTAGCGCTTGCTCGTGGTGGGCGAGAGCGAGTCGATCTGCTGCTCCATCTTGAGCATGTTCAGCGTGGTGACGCCCATGATCTGGGTCTCACCGCGCTGGAAGATCGCCGAGCCGTGCACGCGCGGGATGACCTGCACCTCTGCGTCGAGCGGGCGGATGTCGGCGAGGCCGCGGCCGTCGATGCGCACGCCGTCGGTGAGGATGCGTCCGCGGACGATCTTCTTGGTGACGGACTTGTACGCCGCGGAGAACTCCAGCGGGGCAGCCGCGGGCAGCTGGCCGGCCTCGGTCGCCTCGATGAGCTCCGCCTTGACGCGGTCCTTGATCGCGTCGTCGGCGTTCTGGCGCTCCTGCTTGTCGGCGATCTGGTAGACGCCGGTGAGCTCGTCGTAGGCGCGACCGGCCACGAAGTCGTAGACCTCCTGGCTGTACGCCGGGAAGACGGGGTAGACGCCGGGCTCCTTGGATGCCGTGGCGGCGAGCTCGGCCTGAGCCTTCACGAGCTGGGCGATGAACGGCTTCGCGGCCTCGAGGCCCTCGGCGACGACATCCTCGTTGGGCTTGGTCGCGCCGGCCTTGATCAGGTTCCAGCTGCCTTCGGTGGCCTCGGCCTCGACCATCATGATCGCGACGTCCTCGGTGCCGTCGGCCTTGGTGACCACGCGGCCGGCGACGATCAGGTCGAACACGGCCTCGGAGACCTGCTCGGCGTTGGGGAACGCGACCCACTGGTCGGCGTGCTCGCCCTGACCGGGGATGAAGGCGAGGCGCACACCGGCGATCGGGCCGGAGAACGGCAGACCCGAGATCTGCGTCGAGGCGGAGGCGGCGTTGATGGCCAGCGCGTCGTAGTACTCGCCGGGAGCGATCGACAGCACGGTGATGACGATCTGCACCTCGTTGCGCAGGCCGTCGACGAACGACGGGCGCAGCGGACGGTCGATCAGACGGCAGACGAGGATCGCCTCGGTGGTGGGGCGGCCCTCGCGGCGGAAGAACGAGCCGGGGATCTTGCCCGCGGCGTATGAGCGCTCCTCGACGTCGACCGTCAGCGGGAAGAAGTCGAAGCCCTCACGCGGGTGCTTGCCCGCGCTGGTGGCCGACAGGAGCATGGTCTCGTCGTCGAGGTAGGCCGCGACCGAGCCCTGAGCCTGCTGGGCGAGGCGTCCGGTCTCGAAGCGGACGGTGCGGGTGCCGAATCGGCCGTTGTCGAGAACGGCTTCGGTGGCGGTGATTTCAGGACCTTCCAAGAGGTCTCTCCTTCTTTGTTTAGGCTCGCTCGCCCGTGTGGCGCGCGAGTTCTCGCGAAGGAGCGGATGCGGGCAGATATAAGCGCGCGGGGATCCCCGCCGATCTCGCCTGCGCTGGCCACCAGTAGAAGATCACCCGGCGCCGTGCGCGACGAGGAACCCACCACAGGGGACCAGCTTCTCAGCCGACCGCTCCGTGAATCGATGTGAAGTTGTGCGGCGCAGAGTGCACCACGATCGATCCTATCAGTCAGGGCGTCCAGGCCGTGTTCTCGCGGCGCGATGCGGAAGGGCTCGCCGCCGGAGTGCGCCGTCTTCGCCTAGGCTGACGATCATGAGCGAAGACAAGGCAGTCTCATCCGATGAGATGAAGCGCAAGTTCAGGGAAGCGCTCGACAAGAAGAACGCGCAGAGCCGGGGCGGAGAGGCGCACCTGGACGGCGACTCCGCCGTTCATGGCACTCACGCGCCGCAGATGAAGCGCGAGTTCCGCCGCAAGAGCGGCTGAGCTGCTTCCGCGGTGATGGCCGCGGCAGGGATGCCGCGGCCATCGTCGTTCACTCCCCCGCGAGCCCGCCGAGCATGTGCCCGAACGAACGCCCCTCGCCCAGGTAGGTCGCGGGATCGTACGGGTCGGCCACCTCGGCGACTCCTCGTCTGGCGATCGCCTCGGCGAGCTCGCGTGCGCCCTTCTCGACGCGCTTGGCGAGAGGTGCCACCTCGTCGCCGGCGCCGCCCCAGTCGCTCGACGCGGCGAACACGCCGGTCGACACGGCTTCGGCATGCAGATACGCGAACAGCGGTCGGATCGCGTAGTCGATCGCCAGCGAGTGCCGTGCGGTTCCGGCGTTCGCACCGATGAGCACGGGCATGCCGGTCAGGGCGTCCGGGTCGAGGACGTCGATGAACGACTTGAAGAGGCCGGAGTAGCTCGTCGAGAAGATCGGCGTCACCGCGATCAGCGCATCGGCGGAGACGACCGTGTTGATCGCGGTCTCCAGCGCCGGCGGCGCGAAGCCGGTCAGCAGGTTGTTCGTGATGTCGTGCGCGAGGTCACGCAGCTCGATGACGTCGACCTTCACATCGATGTCCCGCTCGCGCAGGGCCCGCGCGGTCTCGGCGGCCAGGCGGTCGGCGAGCATCCGCGTCGACGAGGGGTTCGACAGGCCGGCCGAGACGACGGCGATGCGGCGCTCGCTCATCTCAGGCCCCCTTCCGGCCGAGGCCGAACGCCGCACCGACGGGTGCAGGGGCGTCCTGATACGGGGATCCGGCGGTGAGGTTGTCTCCGCGGTTGGCGGACGGACGCGCCTGTCGCGAGGGCCCGTCGCCGTACACCGCGCGCACCCGAGCGGCGTGCGTGGGCGCATCCGGCACACTCTCCGGACGGTTCTTCGCGAGCTCGCGACGCAGCACCGGCACCACCTCGCCGCCCAGGATGTCGAGCTGCTCGAGCACCGTCTTCAGCGGCAGACCGGCGTGATCGATGAGGAACAGCTGACGCTGGAAGTCACCGAACGTGTCGCGCATCGACGCGTAGCGGTCGATGACCTGCTGGGGCGACCCGACCGTCAGCGGCGTCATCTCGGTGAAGTCCTCCATGCTGGGGCCGTGGCCGTAGACCGGCGCGTTGTCGAAGTAGGGGCGGAACTGCGTGACCGCGTCCTGGGAGTTCGCGGCCATGAACACCTGTCCCCCGATGCCGACCATCGCCTGCTCCGGCGTGCCGTGGCCGTAGTGGGCGTACCGCTGCCGGTACAGCTCGATGAGGCGCTGGTAGTGCTCCTTGGGCCAGAAGATGTTGTTCGCGAAGAATCCGTCGCCGTAGTACGCGGCCTGCTCGGCGATCTCGGGAGTGCGGATGGATCCGTGCCAGACGAACGGCGCCACGCCGTCCAGCGGGCGCGGGGTGGCGGTGAAGCCCTGCAGAGAGGTGCGGAACTTCCCCTCCCAGTCGACGACGTCCTCGTCCCACAGCTTGCGCAGCAGCGCGTAGTTCTCGATCGCGAGCGGCAGCCCCTGGCGGATGTCCTTGCCGAACCACGGATACACCGGGCCGGTGTTGCCGCGGCCGAGCATGAGGTCCATGCGCCCGTCCGTGACGTGCTGCAGCATGGCGTACTCCTCGGCGAGGCGCACCGGGTCGTTCGTGGTGATCAGGGTCGTCGAGGTCGACACGATCAGCCGTTCGGTCTGCGCCGCGACGTGCGCGAGGAACGTCGTCGGGCTCGACGACCAGAACGGCGGGTTGTGGTGCTCGCCGATGGCGAAGACGTCCAGACCTACCTCCTCGGCGTGCCTGGCGATCGCGGCGGTCGCCTTGATGCGCTCGGCCTCACTCGGGGTCACTCCGGTCGTCGGATCCTGCGTGATGTCGCTGACCGACATGATGCCGAACTGCACCGCGTTCTGCTCGTTCACTGTTCTCACTCCGCTTCCGGATGCACGGGTGCATCCGTTCTATTCATTTGAATGTACTTGATGGAACGCCGAGGCAGCCACTTTATTCCCGCACACCCGCAGGCGCTAACCTCGTGCCATGAGCAGTGCCGAGCAGCATCCGCCCGCCACCGCGTCCACCGGCACCGCCGCACGGCCTCGTCGACGGGTGCCGTTCTGGGACACCGCGCGATTCGCGTGCATCGTCCTGGTCGTCATCGGGCACGGTACGCAGCGACTCATCTACGATTCCGACGTCTCGTACGCCTTCTACCTGTGGGTGTACGCGTTCCACATGCCGGCCTTCGCCATCATCTCCGGCTACTTCTCGAAGGCGGGAAGCCCCACGAAGCGCCAGATGGCTCGCGTCATCACCGACATCCTCGTACCGTACGTGATCTTCGAAGGCCTGTGGACGCTCACCAAGTGGCTGGTCGAGGGAAAAGCCGATCCGAATCTCACCCAGCCCTCGTGGACGCTGTGGTTCCTGCTCGCCCTCGGCATCTTCCGCCTGGTGCTCCCCTACCTCGCCCTGCTGCGGTGGCCGCTCGCCTGGGCCCTGGCGATCTCGATCGGCGTCGGGTACGTGACAAACGTCGACAGCACGTTCTCACTCTCGCGCACGCTGGGCCTGATGTTCTTCTTCACCCTGGGCTGGTGGCTCAGGGAGCGCGACGTGGTGCGTCGGCTGCACCTCATCGAGTACCGCCCGTGGTGGGTGCGAGCCGGCGCTGCCGCCGTGCTGGTCGCATGGGGCGCGGCGTGCTGGCTGTGGCTGGATGTCTGGGAGGCGATCGACCTCAGGCACTGGCTGTTCTACGACGACTCGTACGCCGACCTCGCCGGCGATCAGTGGTGGGCCGGTGCCATCCGCCTCGGCCTCATCCTGCTCGCCGTCGTGCTCAGCGCGTGCTTCTTCGCTCTGCTGCCGCGACGACAGCAGCGCTGGACGACGCTCGGACAGTACACGATGTACGTGTACCTGCTGCACTCGTTCGTGCTCTACCCGTTCCGCGAATCCGGGGTGCTGCGCGGCCTGAACCCCACCTGGATCTGGCTGCCGCTGATCATCGCGCTGTCGGTCGGCATCGCGTTCGCGCTCTCCTCGAAGCCGGTGCGCTCGCTGTTCCGTCCGCTGGTCGAACCGCGCCCGCGCTGGATGTTCCGCGACTCCGAGCTGTCATCAGGGAGTGACCACCGCAGCGATCCGACGGGCTCCCGACGCAGTCGCTGAGCCGGGCTCAGGCGAACAGCGCCGCGCCCACGTACGATCCGGAGGTCGCTCCCGGCGGTACGGCCCACACGCCCGACCCGACGTGGCGGATGTACTCGATGAGCAGATCCGTCGACATCCGCTTCTGCAGCGTGATGAACTGCGCGGGATCGCGCTGATACGAGAGGAAGAACAGCCCGGCGTCGAGGCGGCCCAGCGCGTTGTTGCCGCCGACGTAGTTGAAGCCGCGGCGCAGGATCCGCGCCCCGCCGTTCGCGTCCGGGTGCGCCAGTCGCACGTGGCTGTGCGGATCGAGACCGCTGAGCTTCGGCGGCGTCATCTCGGTGCCGCCGCTGAGCGGTGCGCCCTCCACCTTGTCGCGCCCGAAGATCCGCTCCTGCTCGCCGAGGCGCACACGGTCCCACGTCTCGATGAGCATCGCGATCTTGCGCGCGACGAGATACGACCCGCCAGCCATCCAGCCCGGATCCCCGTCGCCGGCCCACACATGGGACGCGAGCGCGTCCTGATCGTCGGCGAGGATGTTCGCGGTGCCGTCCTTGAAGCCGAAGAGGTTGCGAGGCGTCTGCTGCTGTGCGCTCGTGCGGGATGTCTTGCCGAAGCCGAGCTGCGACCAGCGCAGCTTGGCGCGCCCGAAGGCGATCCTGCTCAGATTGCGGATCGTATGCACGGCCACCTGAGGATCGTCCGCGCAGACCTGGATGCACAGGTCGCCGTCGGACTGTGCCGGATCCAGATCGTCGCCGAGGAATGCGGGCAGTCGCTCGAGCTTGGCCGGACGTCGGTCGGCGATGCCGTATCGGTCGCCGTCCTCGTTCAGGAACAGGCTCGGCCCGAACCCGAAGGTGATCGTGAGGTTCGCGGCGTGCAGCCCCAGCGCCTCTCCCGTGTCGTCCGGAGGAGCATCGGGCCCGCCGCCGACGGCACCCGACGCGCTCACCTCGAGCCCCTGCGTGAGCCGCGACGCGGCGTAGCTCCAGTCCTCGAGCAGCTCGATCAGATCGCGGCGGTCGCTGCGCGGCATCATGTCGAAAGCCGCGAAGTGCAGGTGCTCCTGGACCTCGGTGGTGATACCCGCCTGATGCGCACCGAAGAACGCGTGCGCGCCCTGGGCGTCCGGTTCGGTCCGCGAGGCGCCGAGAGCGAACCCGACGCCGCCGCCGGCCAGCGCGAGAGCGGCTCCCCCGCCCGCGGCCAAGCCCAGCAGGCCTCGCCGGCTGAGGCCCGCGCGGGGCTGATCGTCGTCATGCGGCATGCGTGTGCTCCCCGTCAGGACAGGGTGGTGGCGGTCAACCGCGACAGCGGCTCGGCCAGGGCGTTGATGAGATCGATGAGCTCGCGCTTGTGATCATCGGTGAGTTCCGTGAACGGCACGAAGCCGCTCTCCAGGGATCCGTGCTGGGCGAGGGCGCTCTCGAGGTCCGCGTAGCCCGCGGCGATCTCGTCGACGAGGCTCTCGCCATCGGCACCCTTGGATGCCGCGAGGTCCTGCACCAGCGAGAAGGCCATCTTCGACCCCTCGACGTTGGCGGCGAAGTCGTAGAGGTCGGTGTGCGACCACCAGTCCTCCTCGCCGGTGATCTTCCCCGTCGCGACCTCGTCGAGCAGCGCGACGGCGCCGTTCGAGATGCCCGCGATGCCCTGATCGGCCAGCGCCGTGGTGAACTCGTCCGAGTGCACGTAGTCGAACAGCTCCTGCACGTCGGCGATCAGCAGATCGCCGTACTCGCCGCGCTCCTCGGGCGTCGACGGGGCCCAGTCCTGCCAGGCGGGCGTCTCGCCGTCGGAGTTGAGTGCGTCCCGCGCAGGAACCCACAGATCCTTCTCGATGCGGTGGAAACCGGTCCACTCCAGCCCCTCGGCGAGCGCATCCACCTCTCGGTAGTCGATGCGCGGGTCGAGATCGCCCAGCGCCTCGGCGACGGGCTCGATGCGCTCGTAGGATGCCCGCGCCAGCGGGAAGAGCTCACGCGCCTTCTCGTCGTCGCCGGCGGTGTACGCCGCCACCAGCTCTGCGACGTCGGGGACGAGGGCGCCGACCTGGTCCTTCACGAACGCGGCGTACAGGTCGACCGCCTGCTGCTTCTGCTGGGCGTCCGGTCCGTCGATGCTCACCTTGTCGCCTGTCACCGTGAACGCGGCCTTCCCCACGCCGTCGCCGATCATCCCCGGCTTGCAGACGGTGAAGTAGTCTCCGGGCTGCGCGACGACCGTGAGGGTGCGCGACGCGGCCGGGGCGATGTTCTCGACCTCGCCGACGATGCGCAGGCCGTCTTCGGCCAGCAGGTAGAACTCGGTGACCTGGTCTCCCGCGTTGGTCACGTCGAACGTGAGCGTGCCGCTCTTGGCCGTGCCGGACGAGACCGCGCATTCGCTGTCGGTCGAGGACACCGTGAACGACGCCGCCGGATCGGCTGCCTGCTTGGCCACGCAGCCGCTGAGTGCTGTCACGGCGACGGCGCCGAGCGCGAGCGCGCTCAGCGTGCGGGAGGAGAGGGTCATGCTGCTCCAGAAGAGTTGGTGACGAGGTCTGCGCGCTCGGCCTGCGGTGCCGAGGCGGCAGCCGGGACAGGTCGAGCAGCACGCGAGCGGGTCAGCCCGCGAACGAAGAAGGTGCCGACGACGGCCATGTACAGCGCCCACGCGATGACCTGCAGCCAGGTCATGTGCGGCATGAAACCGACCGTCGCCTGCAGGATGGTCGCCCAGGCGCCACCCGGTGCGATCACGGACGTGACGTCGAACGCCCAGCCGAACGGGAAGCCGGCGAGCCCGGTGAGCACAGCGCCGGTCACCGCATCGGTCGGGGCGACGGCGGTGAAGGGGCCGCCGAGCACGCCGGCCTCCTGCAGGTCCATCACGGCGTAGGCCAGCACACCGGCGGCGACGATGACGAGGAAGCCGCCCGTCCAGGCGAAGAACCGCCGGAGATCGAGCCGCACGGCACCGCGCGCGAGCAGCCAGCCGACGACGACGGCGATGAGCAGACCGAGCAGCGCGCCGAGCAGAGACTGCGGCGCGTCGCCGAACGACTGCACCATCGACCACAGCAGCAGGGTCGTCTCGATCCCCTCGCGCGCCACCGACACGAACCCGACGGTGACGAGCGCCCAGAGGCTGCCGTGCGCGAGGGCGCGATCGACGCCGCCCTGCAGGGTCGACTTCATCGTCCGGCCGGCCTTCTGCATCCAGAAGATCATCCAGGTGACCATGCCCACCGCCACGAGCGAGAGCGAGCCGCCGATGATCTCCTGCGCCTCGGTGGTGAGCGCGTAGGCACCGAAGGTGAGCACGGCGCCGATCCCGAGCGCCAGGGCGATGGCGAGACCGATGCCGACCCACATCCGTCCCAGCACGTCGGCTCGGCCGAGTCGGCGGATGTACGCGACGAGGATGCCTACGACGAGAGCGGCTTCGAGGCCTTCGCGGAGGCCGATGAGGAGCGCTGCGAACACGGGATTCGATTCTGCCGGCGGATCGGTAAGGGGTGCCTTACCTAAGGAACTTTAGCACCCGGCCGCCCGGCCGATCGCGCGTCGACCGGTAAGAGAAGGCAACATTCGTGCGCACGACCGGATCGGGTCCTACCGTCGACGCATGAGCGATCTCTCCCTTCCCATCCTCGACCTGTCCCAGCTGGACGCCGGCGACGACGCGGCCGCGCGGTTCCGCGCCGACCTGCGCGCGGCGACGAGGGACGTCGGCTTCTTCTACCTCACCGGCACGGGCATCCCTGCCGATCTCGAGCAGCGGCTGCACAGCGCCGCGAGGGACTTCTTCGCCCTTCCCGATGCCGACAAGCTCGCCATCGAGAACGTGAAGAGTCCGCACTTCCGCGGGTACACGCGCGTCGGCGGAGAGCGGACGAAGGGCGCCGTCGACTGGCGCGAGCAGATCGACATCGGCCCGGAACGGGCTGCCGTCGTGGGCGGCCCGGCGTTCAACCGCCTGATCGGACCGAACCTCTGGCCGGAGGCGCAGCCCGAGCTGCGCGCCGTGGTCGGCGAGTGGCACGCCGCGCTGTCCGGCATCGCGCGGAAGCTGCTGCGCGCGTGGGCGCTCGCGCTGGGCGCGGACGAGTCGTACTTCGACGACCACTTCGGCGAGCCGTCGACGCTCATCAAGATCGTCCGCTATCCGGGCACGACCGATCCCGAGCCGCAGCAGGGCGTCGGCGCCCACAAGGACAGCGGCGTGCTCACCCTGCTGTGGGTGGAGCCGGGGCGGGGCGGGCTTCAGGTCGAGCGCGACGGCGAGTGGGTGGACGCGCCGCCCGTCGACGGCGCCTTCGTGGTGAACATCGGCGAGCTGCTCGAGTACGCCACGAACGGGTACCTCAAGGCGACGAATCACCGCGTCGTCTCACCGCGAGCGCCCCACGACCGGCTCTCGATCCCGTTCTTCTTCAACCCCGCTCTCGACACCAAGCTGCCGCTGATCGATCTGCCGGCCGATCTCGCCGCGCACGCGCGCGGGGTGACGCAGGATCCCGCCAATCCCATCCACAGCCTGTACGGCGAGAACGCGCTGAAGTCGCGCCTGCGCGCGCACTCCGACGTCGCCGCGATCCATCACGCCGACCTGATCGGGGCGTGACGCGGGGGCATACGACGAGAGCCGCCCCACACCGTGGGGCGGCTCTCCAAGAATGTTCTGCGCGATTGAACGCTGGTCGATATGCCTTATCGACGAAGACCGAGACGCTCGATGAGCGAGCGGTAGCGGTTGATGTCGACGTCCTGCAGGTAACCCAGCAGGCGACGGCGCTGACCGACGAGCAGGAACAGGCCACGGCGCGAGTGGTGGTCGTGCTTGTGTGCCTTGAGGTGCTCGGTGAGGTCCTTGATGCGCTGCGTCAGCATTGCGACCTGCACCTCGGGGGATCCGGTGTCACCGGGGTGCGTCGCGTACTCTTCGATGATCGCCTTCTTGACGTCTGCTTCCAGTGCCATAGATTCGATCCCCTCTCTGCTTGCTGCGCGGTGCCCGACGCCGAATGCGTGGGCTCTCTTTATCCGCGGCCGATCAAACGGCAACCTCGACAGTCTACCAGCATCCGGACGGCCGGATGCGCACCGGTAACCTCGACGGGTGCCGTTCTCCCGCGCCCATCTGATCGATCTCAGCCCGCTGAGATCCAGCCCGGCCTTCGCGCGCATGTGGATCGGCTCGGCCCTCGCCGGGATCGGCGGCCAGCTCACGATCGTGACCGTGATGCTGCACGTGTTCGAGCTGACCGCCAGCACCTTCGCGGTCTCGATGATCGCGGTCGCCGGCCTCGTGCCGATGGTCCTCGCCGGGCTCTACGGCGGGATGCTGGCCGACGCCTTCGACCGGCGGCGCGTGGCTCTGATCGCTGCGACCATCGCCTTCGTGGCGACGGCACTGCTCACGGGGCTGACGTGGACGGGCGCGGAGACGATCTGGTGGCTGTACGGGCTCAGCATGGTCATCGCGGCGGCCAACTCGGTGGGCATGGCGACCCGCACGGCGATCGTGCCGCGCCTGATCCCGCTGAACCAACTCGCGGCGGCATCGGCGCTGAACGGCGTCGCCTTCGGCCTGACCGTGATGGTCGGCCCCGCTGTGGCGGGTGTGCTCGTCGCCCTCACCGGCTTCGGGTGGACGTACACGATCGATGTCGTCCTCATGCTGTGCATGTTCCTCGGGCTGTGGACGCTGCCGACGCTGCTGCCCGAGGGCATGATCGTCCGCCCGGGGCTGGCATCCATCGTCGACGGATGGCGCTTCCTGCGCCGGGCGGGCAACATCCGCGCGCAGTACCTGCTCGACATCGCCGCGATGACCTTCGGCAACCCGCTCGCCCTCTACCCGGCCCTCGGCACGGTGCTGCTCGGCGGCGGCGCCGTGACGACGGGACTGCTGACGGCGTCGGTCGCGGTCGGCACCTTCGCATCGAGCCTGTTCTCGGGCAGGATCGTGCAGTACCGCTGGCACGGCGTCGGCATCGCCAGGGCGGTGCAGGCCTACGGCGCCACGGTCGCGCTGTTCGGGGCGATTCTGCTCATCGGGGTGTTCCTGCCGCCGGCATCCGAGCACTCCCCCGCCGTCCCGCTCATCGCCGTCGCCTGCGTCGCGCTCGCCCTCTCGGGAGCGGCCGACAACATCAGCTCGATCTACCGCAACACGATGATGCAGGCGGCGGTGCCCGACGCGATGCGCGGACGTCTGCAGGGTGTGTTCATCATCGTCGTCGCCGGCGGCCCCCGGCTCGGGGCGCTGTACGCCGGCACTCTGGCGACACTCACCGCACTGTGGCTCCCACCGCTGCTGGGCGGAATGCTCGTGATCGGCCTGGCCGTGACGATCGCGCGGCTCACCCCGCGCTTCCGCGCGTACGACGCACTGAGCCCGGAGGCCTGAGCCGTCGGCGGCTCGGCCCCCGGGCCCGGGAACGCGGTCGGATTCAGGCCTGCAGGGCGCCCTGCAGGTCGAGGTTGATCGTGATGTCCTTGCCGACGAGCACACCACCGGTCTCAAGGGCAGCGTTCCAGGTGAGGCCGAAGTCCTCGCGGTTGATGACGGTCGTCGCCGAGGCGCCCGCCTTGTAGTTGCCCCACGGGTCGGTGCCGAAGCCGCCGAAGTCGAACTCGAAGCTGACCGGCTTGGTGATGCCGCGGATGGTGAGGTCGCCGTCGACGAAGAAGTCGCCGTCCTCGACGCGTGCTCCGGTGGAGACGAACTCCATGGTCGGGAAGTTCTCGACGTCGAAGAAGTCCGCCGAGCGCAGGTGGGTGTCGCGTCCCTCGTCCTTGGTGTCGACGGAGGCCACGTCGACGCTCGCCTCGACGGTGGCCTCGAGCGGGTTCTCGGGAGCGGTGAGCGTGGCGTTCTTGATGGCGAAGGAGCCGCGCACCTTCGAGATCATCATGTGGCGCACGCTGAAGGTGACCTCGCTGTGGCTGGGGTCCAGGACCCAAGTGCCGGGACGGTAGCCGGGGATCTCGATCGACATGTGTGTTTCTCCTTGAGGTTCGTCGGCGCACTCACGCCGTACCGAGGATAACTTACATGCGTCTGCATATATTCCCGGTAGGGCCCATCACATGAAGAACCCCCATCCACCGAGGTGGATGGGGGTTCTTCGGATTGGATCGACTCAGCCGACGGCGACGAGGTCGATGATGAAGATCAGGGTCTTCCCGGAGAGGAAGTGGCCGGATCCGGCCGGGCCGTACGCGAGGTGCGGCGGGATGACCAGCTCACGGCGCCCGCCGACCTTCATGCCCGGGATGCCGTCCTGCCAGCCCTGGATGAGACCCCGCAGGGGGAACTGAATGGTCTCGCCGCGACCCCACGAGGAGTCGAACTCCTCACCGGAGTCGTACTCGACACCGGCGTAGTGCACGGTGACGGTGTCGCCGGGGCGCGCCTCGGCGCCGTCGCCCTCGACGATGTCGCGGATGACGAGCTCTGCGGGGGCGGGTCCGGTGGGGGCGTCGAACTCGGGCTTCGTGCGTTCAGTCATGACTCCATCCAACCTCGGCGCGCGTGCCCCGGTCAATGCGGTGCGTCCGCTGACCGCGTAATGCGATCCGCCGCGTCAGTCCCGGTCGGTGATGTCGCGGGAGAGGCGCTGAGACACCCACACCGGGATGAAGGATGCCAGGATCACGACGGTCGCGACGACGTTCACCACGTTCGCCTCGTTCGGCCGCGCCATCTGATTCATGATCCACAGCGGCAGCGTGTCGACTCCGGGCGGGGCGGTGAAGATCGTGACGTACACCTCGTCGAAGCTCAGCGCGAAGGCGAGGATCGCCCCGGCCACCAGGGCGCTGCGGAACTGGGGGAAGGTCACCATCCGGAAGGTCTGCCACGGCGTCGCGCCGAGATCCTGAGATGCCTCCTCGAGACTCGGGTTCATGCGCCGCAGTCGCGCCAGCACGTTGTTGAACACCATCACGATGCAGAAGGTGCCGTGTGCGATGATCATCCCCCAGAAGCCGACCTGGATGCCGATCGGCTCGAGCATCTGGTTGTAGGTGTTGTTCAGCGCGACACCGGTGACGATGCCGGGCAGCGCGATCGGCAGCACGACGAGCAGGTTCACCGAGCGCTGCCCGAAGAACCGGTAGCGCTGCAGCGCGAAGGCCACCAGCGTCCCGAGGACGAGGGCGATCGCCGTGGCGCCGGTGGCCACCAGCACGGAGTTGAGCACCGCGTCGCGGACGGGCTGGCTGGTGAACGCCCTGCCCCACCACTCGAGGCTGAACCCCGTGATCGGCCAGCTGGCGATGCGGGCCGAGTTGAACGAGTTCAGCACGACGAGCATGAGCGGGACGTACATGAACGCGAGGATGATCGCGACGATGGCACCGAGCACGATCTTGGAGGTGCGCGACAGTCTCAGCATGGTCGGCTCACATCCTTTCCAGAGCGCCGGTGCGCTGCACGCTCACCAGGTAGATGACGACGAAGGCGATCGGGACGACCGAGAACGCCGCCGCCAGGGGCGGGTTGAGGTTGATGTTCGAGGCGATGACGCTTCCGATCATCTGCGTGTCGCCGCCGACGAACTTCGCCACGAGGTAGTCGCCGAGGCTGAGCGAGAAGGTGAACACCGAGCCGGCGATGATGGCCGGCTTGATCAGCGGCAGCACGACCGTGCGGATCGTGCGCCACGACCCAGCCCCCAGATCGGCGGAGGCGTCGAACAGGTTGGCCGGCAGCTGGCGGATGGCCGTGTACACCGGCACGGCCATGTACGGCAGCCAGAGGTAGGTGAGAGTCAGCACGACGGTGAAGACGGTGAAGCCGGGCCCCCTGATGCCGAGCGGAGCGAGCATCCAGTTGAAGAATCCCTGCTCGGTGAAGGTGATGCGCATCGCGATGACCTTCACCAGGTAGCCGGCCCAGAGGGGCAGGGTGATCGACACGGCCAGCACGGCTCGCAGCCAGGGCGAGGCGACCTTCGCCATGAAGATGCCCAGCGGGACCGAGATGAGGATCGCGAGAGCGGTGACGGCGAGCGCGATCCCCAGGGTGCGCAGAGCCGTGGAGGCATATGCCGGATTCGCGACGAGCTGCTGGAAGTTGCCGAAGGTGAAGCCCGGCTTGACCTTCGAGGTGAATGGATCGGTGATCCAGAACGCCGTCACCAGGAGCATGACGAGCGAGAAGATGTAGATGCCGATCAGCCAGGCCATCGGCAGGGCCAGCAGACCGGCGATGCGTGCGCGGCGCTTCATGTCGTTCCTGTCGGAGTCGAGAGGGTGCGATCCGGGGCGGAGGAGTCGTCTCCCCCGCCCCGGGCGGGCCGGGTCAGCCCTTGACGCTGGTCCAGGCGTCCGTCCACTGCTGGAAGTTCGTGCACTTCACGTCCGTGCGGCCGTCGATGCACTGCTCGATCGGGGTGGTCCAGAACCACACCTTCTTGAAGTACTCCTCGTTCGTGGCGTTGTAGTACTCGCAGTGCGCCTTCGCCTCTTCGCTGGTGTCGCAGAAGGCGGCGTTGGCGGGCGCCATGCCGAAGTTCATCGCGATGGCGCCGTTGACCTCGGGCGAGGAGGCGTAGTCCATCCACGCGTACGCGCAGTTCGGGTTCTTCGACTTCGCGGCCAGCATCCAGGCGTCTGACCATCCGGTCGAGCCCTCCTCGGGCAGCACGCTCTTGTACTTGTCATCCTCGGTGAGCTTGCGCAGCACCTCCCACGAGGTGCCGAGCACGGTGGTGCCACCGGCGAACGAGGTGATCTGAGCCGCGGGGTCCGACCAGTACTCCGAGACGATGCCGTTCTGCTGCTTGAGCAGGTCGACAGCGGCCTTGAGCTGCTTCTCATCGAGCGCATACGGGTTCTCGATGCCCAGGTCGGGTTCGTGCGCCATCAGGTACACGGCGGCGTCGGCGATGTAGATCGGGGCGTCGTACGCGATGACCTTGCCGGCGTACGGGCTGTCCTTCTCCCACGCCACGTCCCAGCTGGTGGGCTCTTCGGTGACGATCTCGCTGTTGTACTGCAGGATGTTCGCGCCGCGACCGATCGGAATGCCGTAGGACTTGCCGTTGATGGTGTCGTAGATCTGACCCTTCATGCCCTCCACGATGTCGTCGCCGAAGTTCGGGATGTGCTCGAGGTTCAGCGGCTGCACGTCGCCGCCGGCGATCAGGCGCAGACTCGCGTCGCCCGACGCCGAGACGAGGTCGTAGTCGCCCGTGCGCATCAGCTGCACCATCTCGTCGCTCGTTCCGGCGACGCGTCGGTTGACCGTGCATCCGGTCGCCTCGGTGAACGCGTCGGTCCACGCGGGCTCCACGAAGCCCGACCAGGCGATGATGTTCACCTCCTTCTCGTTCTCGCCGAGCTTGTCCATCATCGGAACATCGGGGACGTCGATCGACAGGCCGCCGGAGCCGTCCGTCGATTCCGTGGTGCTCGAGCAGCCAGACAGCGCCAGGGCTGCGGCTGCGGTGAGGGCCGAGACGGCCAGGATCTTCTTTCGCATGGATCTCTCCTTTGTGATCGCGGTGCGCGGGTGGGAACAGGGTGGTGCTCAGGGAAGTCGTGCTGCGTGCGCCGGGTTCCAGGCGGCACGCACCCGATCGCCTCGCCGCGGCACGTCCAGACCGGCGATGTGATGGGCGTTCGGTCGCTCGGCGATGATGTCGACGCCGGCATCGGAGGTGATCAGGTAGCGGGTGGCCGGTCCGGTGTAGACGATCTCGGCGATCGTGCCGGTCAGCCCCACGTCGCCGTCGGCGAGCGCGTCGGAAGCACCGAGCATCCGCACCCGCTCCGGACGGATGCTCATGGTGCGGCGGGTGCCGGTGAGCTCCTGCGCGAGCTCAGCGCCGATGAGGTTCGACAGCCCGAGGAAGCGCGCGACGAACTCCGTCTGCGGCTCCTCGTAGACCTCGCGGGCGGTGCCGACCTGCTCGATGCGACCGTTGTTGAACACGGCGACGCGATCGCTCAGCGTCAGCGCCTCCTCCTGATCGTGCGTGACGAAGACGAAGGTGATGCCGACCTCCCGCTGGATCTGCTTCAGCTCGATCTGCATCTGCTCGCGCAGCTGCTTGTCGAGGGCTCCGAGGGGTTCGTCGAGCAGCAGCACCTGCGGCCGCAGGATCAGCGCGCGGGCCAGGGCGATGCGCTGGCGCTGGCCGCCCGAGAGCTGATGGGGCAGGCGGTCGGCGACGTGGTCGAGACGCACGCGCCGCAGCGACTCGGCGACCTGCTCGACGCGTTCGCTCCTGCTGGTCCCCTTCACGCGCAGTCCGTAGCCGACGTTCTCGGCGATGGTCATGTGGGGGAAGAGCGCGTAGTCCTGGAAGACCGTGTTGACGTCACGGGCGTGCGGCGGGGTGCGAGTGACGTCCACGCCGGAGAGACGGACGGTGCCGGAGGTCGCCTCCTCGAACCCGGCGATGATGCGCAGCACGGTGGTCTTGCCGGATCCCGACGGGCCCAGCATGGAGAGGAACTCCCCCGGCGCGACGTGCAGATCGAGATCGCGCACCGCGGTGAAGTCGCCGAAGGACTTGGTCAGGCCCGACAGTGACACGCTGCCGGGAGCTGCGGCGTCGCTGTCGGCATCGGTGGCCAGCGCGGCAGTCGTCATCTCGTGCTCCTCGATCCTCATCGATACGGAAGGTCGGTTAAACATATAAGACCGTAGGTCATATTTCAACTCTTCTCCGCGGATCGACGACGTGGAAGAATCCAGAGATGGACTCGCTGACCTCCCCCGCCGGTGCGCGCACCGATCCGGATCGTCAGCGGGGCCGTCACCCGCACCGGCTGCAGGGCGCCCTCTTCCAGTCGATCGGGGATGAAGGCCGTGCGGAGCTCGTCGTGCGCCGGCTCGTGGACGCCATCCACCGCGGTCACCTGCGGGCCGGTGAGCGGCTCCCATCCGAATCCGACCTCGCGCGCAGCTTCGGTGTCGCACCGGTCACCGTGCGGGAGGCTCTGCTCACGCTGCGCGGCCAGGGACTGATCGTCACGCGTCGTGGACGCAACGGGGGCAGCTTCGTCGTCGACGACGCCGATCCGCTCGCCTTCGCGCACGATGCGCTCATGCGCATGTCGCGGCTCGCGCTGCGTGACATGGGCGCGCACTACAGTGCGATCACGGCCGCCGCCGTCCGTCTCGCCGCACGGCGCGCGGATGTCAGCGAAGCCGGCCGGGTGCGCCGTCGCCTCGAGCTGGTCGACGATCTCGACGTCGACCAGCAGCGCCGCCTCCTCGATGATGTGCTCGTCGAGCTCGTCTCGCTGAGCCAGTCGGCCCGTCTGACCCGCGAGCAGATGAAGCTGCAGGCCGAGTTCTCGCCCTACCTCCGTCTCGCCGCACCGGACGGCGCGGGACTGCGCAGTCAGTCGGCGGCGCTCGCCGCCATCATCAGAGCGGTCGAGGAGGGCGATCCCGACACGGCGGGAGCGCGCACCGAAGGTCTGGTCGTCGGCGTCATCGACGCTCTCATCCACCTGCAGAGCTCGCCCGCGAGCACCTCATGAGTCCCGCCCATCGACGTGCACTGGAGGACGCGATGAACACCCCCACGACACCCGCCGCCACCACACCCGCCCCCATGACACCCGAACCTGCGGATGCGGTCCGGATGGTCGAGGAGTACTTCGGCGCTCCGATCCGCATGCTCGACAGCTGGGTCGCCTCCTGTGCCGCGGAGCTCTCGGTCGCGCTCGGCGAGGGTTCGCTGACCCGGCCCCGGTTCGACGCGATCGTCGAGCCGTACGCCGCGCGCACCCTGGCGCTGGACGCCGTGCCGGTCTACGGCGCCGGCTTCATCGCGGCGATCGATCTTCTCGCCGACGCCCGCAGCCACCTCGCCTGGTGGCAGGGCGAAGGCGGCCGGCAGCTGGTGCTCGCCTCGCAGACCGTGAACAAGGAGTACATCGACTACAGCGAACTCGAGTGGTACCGCGTGCCGATGAGCACGGGAGGACCGCACGTGGCGGGCCCGTACGTCGACTACCTATGCAGCGACGAGTACACGATCACCGTGGCCGTTCCCGCCAGTGACGGCGGGCGCCTGCTGGGTGTGGCAGGGCTCGACCTGCTCGTCGCCGAGGTCGAGCGAGAGATCATTCCGCGCTTCGCCTCGCTGGGCCAGCAGGTGACCCTCGTCAACGGTGTCGGCCGGGTCGTGGTCTCCACCGATCCGCGCTGCGCGACGGGTGACTCGGTGCGCGGCAGCAGGCTCGCCGACCTTCCCCGACTGTCCTGCGACGGCGTCGCGCTCGACGTGATCGTGGAGAGCGTCTGAGGTCGCGATCCATCCGGAGGTCTTGACTTCGTACCGAGGTCGAGGCACCCTGTCTGTAGATCAACTCAGCGCCCGGGAGTCTTGCAGGCATCGCCGCAGCACCGGGCGCTGAGTCTGTCTTCGCCCGGTGCGGAGCCGTCAGTACGCGAGCAGACGCGCCCTGGCATCCCTGGTACGCATCAGCAGAGCGTGCTCGTCCGCCGCGGCCAGCGGGTCGCGACCGGTGATCGCCCGCTGCCGCACGGCGGCGAGCGCCGCGGCATCGTGGATGAACGACTGCATCACCGTTCGGCGGTCGCCGCGCAGACCGGATGCCCAGCGCAGGCCCGTCCGCCGGCCCGCCGGGGTCGCCAGCATCTCGACCTCCTGCGGGGTGAACCATCCGGCGGCGGCGTACTCGCTCAGGCGCAGGCGCGTCAGACGCGTCTCCTCCCGGCGCAGCGCCAGGATCGCGATGATGAACCCGATAAACAGCGGAACCTGCGTGGTGATGTACAGCGCGAGGAAGTCGCCCAGCAGAGACGAGCCGTTCCAGTACGCGTGAAGGCCGACGGCGCCGACCAGGCCGACCGCACCCGACCCCACGGCGGACGCTGTGCTCGCACCCCGACGTGCGGCCAGGCCGATGGCGAATCCGGTCAGAGCGGTGAACATGGCGTGCGCGAACGGCGAGACCAGCCCGCGGAGGATGAACGTGACCGTGAGGTCAGCGGCACCGCCGGAGGTGAGGCTGGTGCCGAAGTACTGGATGTTCTCGGTGAACGCGAACCCGGCACCGACCAGCGCTCCGTAGACCACGCCGTCGACCGGCCCGTCGAAGGCTCGACGGCCGATGACGAACACCAGCAGCACCCCGAGGCCCTTCGCGAGCTCCTCGATCACGGGCGCCTGGATGACCGCGGCGAAGAACTCGTTGCGCTGCCCGACAGCCAGCGCGAACGCCAGATCGACCAGCAGGGTGATGCCGACGGCCGCCACGGCGCCCCAGGCGAGCGCGAAGACGACCAGGTTCTTCGGCTCGGGTTCCCACCGATCGATCATCCGCACGCCGGTGAGCACGATCGCGAGCGGCACGAACGCGAGGACGAGCCCGACGATCGACGCCCCCACGCCGAGGAACAGCGCGAAGTACGCGATCAGCGCGATCATCAGGAAGGCGAGCACGCCGAACGCCCACACCGACGCGCTCCGCCCGCGCCGCGCGGGCATCGGCAGGGCCGGCATGGCGGGTGCGGGTGCGGGTGCGGACGGCGCCGGTGGCGTGTACCGGGAACGGCCGGCGAGCAGCGTGGGGAACGGGTCCGACGACTGCGCGGCCGGGGGCCGTGCTCCAAAGCTCATGAGCAAAGCCTAGAGGCCGCCTCTGCCACGGGCGGCATCGCGACGGGTAGCGTAGAGGCATGCGTTTCGCCCATCTGCGCGCTCGCGATTCCGAGGACCTGCAGCTCGCCGTCATCGACGGCGCGGAGGCCATCCTCGTCAGCGACCTCCTCTCCCCCGCTCCGTCGACCCTGCAGCAGCTGATCGAGGGCGGCGACGAGCTGCTCGCGCAGCTGCGAGCCGCCTTCGCCTCGGGCGATGCGCCACGGCATCCGGTGTCGGGCATGCGCTTCGGCCCCGCCGTCGTCGCGCCGCCGGTCATCCTCGCCGTCGGCCTGAACTACGCCGCTCATTCGAGCGAGCTGGGCCTCAAGACCGACACCGCCCCCACGGTGTTCACCCTGTGGCCCAACTCGCTCGGCGCGCACGACGAGACGACGTCGTGGCCGCGCGCCCTGAGCGAATCCGTCGACTACGAGGCCGAGCTCGGCGTGATCATCGGCCGTCCCGCCAAAGACCTCACGGTCGACGAGGCGCTCGACGCGGTCTGGGGCTACACGGTCGTCAACGACATCACAGCGCGTGACATCCAGTTCGCGGAGGCGCAGTGGTCGCGATGCAAGTCGTTCGACGGCTTCACCCCGACCGGTCCCGTGGTCGTCACGGCTGATGAGATCCCCGACCCGCAGGACCTGCACATCTGGGCCGTCGTCGACGGGCAGACCGTGCAGGACGCCAGCACGGGGCAGATGGTGCGCAGCGTCGCGACGCTGATCGCGCACCTGTCGTCGTCGGCCACCCTGCAGCCGGGAACCCTGATCTCCACCGGCAGCCCCGGCGGCGCCGGCTACTCGCGCGATCCGCAGATCTTCCTGCGGGACGGCTCCACGGTCACGGTGGGTGTCGACGGGATCGGCGAGCTCACGACGCACTGCCGCACCCTGGGCTGATCCGCGTCGGTCGAACGCGAGAAGAGGCGGATGCCCCAGGGCACCCGCCTCGTCTCGATCTCCGGCGCTACGACTGCGGGAGGTCTTCCGCCGCGATCACGGGGATCGCCGCGGTGACGGTCTCGAGCCCGGACAGGCGCGCCGGCGAGATCTGCTTCATGACCTCTTCGCGCGACATCAGCCCTGCCTCGACGACGAGGTCGGCGACGTTGCGGTTGGTGAGCAGTGCGGTCTTGGCGAGCGCCGCGGATGCCGCGTAGCCGATGAACGGCGTCAGCGCCGTGACGACGCCGACCGATGCGCCCACCATCGCGCCGAGACGCTCGCGGTTCGCGGTGATCCCGTCGACGCAGTTCACCCGCAGCGTCCACATCGCCTGACGCATCCACGTGATCGACTGGAAGATCGAGTGCGCGATGACCGGCTCGAAGGCGTTGAGCTGCAGCTGGCCGCCCTCGACCGCCATCGTCACCGTGACGTCGGCACCCGCGACGGCGAACGCGACCTGGTTGACGGCTTCGGGGATGACGGGGTTGACCTTGCCCGGCATGATGCTGGAGCCGGCCTGCATGGCCGGCAGGTTGATCTCGCCGATACCGGCCTGCGGGCCGGACGAGAGCAGGCGCAGGTCGTTGCAGATCTTCGAGAGCTTGATCGCGTTGCGCTTCAGCGACGACGAGAACGACATGAACGCGCCGGTGTCGCTGGTGGCCTCGACGAGGTCGGTCGCGGTGCTGAGGTCGAGCCCGCTGATCTCGCGCAGGTGCTTCAGCACGGTCGGCGCGTAGTCGGGATGGGTGGTGATCCCGGTGCCGATCGCGGTGGCCCCCATGTTGATCTCGGTCAGCAGCGACGCGTTCTCAGTGAGGCGGCTGTGATCCTCGCCCAGGGTCGTCGCGAAGCCGTGGAACTCCTGGCCGAGGGTCATCGGCACGGCATCCTGCAGCTGGGTGCGGCCGACCTTGAGCACGTCGTGGAACTCGTTCGCCTTGCCGAGGAAGGACGTGCGCAGCAGGTCGAGCTCGTCGAGCAGCGAGACGAGGTTCAGCGAGAGGCCGATCTTCACCGCGGTCGGGTACACGTCGTTCGTGGACTGGCTGCGGTTGGTGTGGTCGATCGGCGAGAGGAAGGCGTAATCGCCCTTCTCCCGACCCGCCATCTCGAGGGCGACGTTGGTGATGACCTCGTTGGCGTTCATGTTGGTCGAGGTGCCGGCCCCGCCCTGGATCACGCCGACGATGAACTGGTCGTGGAACTCGCCGTCGATGACCCGCTGAGACGCGGCGTCGATCAGGTCGGCCTTCTCGGCGTCGAGGACCCCGATCTCCTTGTTCGCGCGAGCGCTGGCCTGCTTGACCATCGCGAGTGCGCGCACCAGATCGGGATACACCGAGATGGGGCGCTTGGTGATGGGGAAGTTCTGCTCGGCACGCAGCGTGTGCACGCCGTAGTAGGCGTCACCCGGGATCTCGATGCTTCCGATCGAATCGGTCTCTGTGCGGGTAACAACAGGCTCAGACGAGGCCATGTCACATCCTTGTGGGTAGTGGCGATCAGGGATTCGGGGGATGGCCCCAGTCTACGACGCTTCAGCGCGGGGGCTTGCGGGAGAACGCCTCGAGTCGCTGCTCCGGCGTGAGGGATGCCATGCGCTGCGCCCACTCGCGGGTGAAGTGATCACCGGTGGGCGCCTCGGCCACCGGCACCACGGTGTGCGTGATCGTGTCGGGGTACACGTGCACCAGCTGGAACGACTGCGCGCCATCCATCCCGTTCACCTCCACGGCGGGACGCGCGACGTTCATCGTGTAGCACGTGGCGGACGCGACGCTGACCGGGATGCCCGCGAACAGTCCATGCGAGGAGTAGTGCAGGTGACCGGCGAGGACGGCACGCACGTCGCTGCCCCGCAGCACGTCGGCGAGCTCGTCCTGGTGGCGCAGCTCGAGGATGTCGAACAGCGGGATGTGGCTCGGAATCGGAGGATGATGCATGGCCACGATCGTGCCGTGCGGTGCGGGCTCATCCAGCACGTCGCGCAGCCAGTCGAGCTGGGCGGCGTCGAGGTCGCCGTGGTGCCAGCCGGGAACGCTCGTGTCCAGGGCCACCAGTCTCAGCCCGCCGAGGTCCCACGCCCCGGTGATCGGCTGCTCGCTGGGCTGGAGACCGAGTAGGTGCTGCCGCAGCGCCGGGCGCTCGTCGTGGTTGCCCGCCACCCATACGACCGGGCAGCCGAGGTCGGCCGCGAGCGGTTCGACCGCGGCTCGCAGGCGGCGATACGCGTCGGGCTCGCCGAGATCGGCGAGGTCGCCGGTGACGACGATCGCCGCCGGATCGCTGCTCATCGCGCGGATGGCGTCGAGCGTGCGATGGAGGGTGTCGTCGACGTCGAACCGGCCTCCCAGCCGCGCACCGCCCGCGAGCAGGTGCGGATCGCTGATGTGCACGATGACGTGCGACGCCGGGGCGTGGCTGCCGAAGGCGAACGAGGCTGACATGCCACCAGCCTAGAACCGCCCTCTCGGGCGGACGCGTGTCAGTGGCCGACGACGATGAGCAGGATGCCGCCGAGGACGGCCGCGCCGCACACGACGAAGCAGCCGATCGCGGCCGCGAAGGCGAGCGTCTTCTGTCCTTCGCTGAGCGGGCTCTTGCGCGCCGCCTTGGCGGCCTGCTTGGCGGCGCGTCTGATCTCCTTCTCGGAGAGCACGGTGATGGCATCCGTGAACTCCGCGGGGGTGACCACAGGGACGCGCCCTGCCCGCACGAGCATCCGCAGACCCAGCGCGTAGAAGAGGACGATCGTGCCCGCGCCCAGCAGCGCCGCGAGGAACACGCTGACGAAGGCGCCCCAGTCGATGCTCATCGTGCGTCCTCCTGCTCGTCGACGGCGAGATCCCACTCGGCGAGCTTGGCCCGCGCCTTGCGGCTGGCGATCGCGCTCTCCCACTCCTGGGCGGCCTTCTCGGCATCGGCGAACTTCAGCGCGGCCTTGTCGGCCGCGCGCTTCGCCGCCTTGACCTCGGCAGGCGATGCGCCCGCCTTCTTGAGCTTCTTCGCCCGACGCGCGGCACGCTCGGCCTCATCGGCCTTGCGCTCGGCGCGCTCGAGGGCGCGCACGAGCTCCATGCGGCTGGCACGGCGCGTGGGCGCCGGCACCTCGGGGTGGTCCACCGCGAGTCCGGACTCCGCGACGTCGCTCATGGCGTTCGCGGACGTCACCGCGTTGCGACGGGAGTACATGAACAGGCCCACGATGATCACGAGCGCGAGCACCGCGTCGATCGCGACACCCCAGTTGCCGAACCAGATGACCAGCAGGGCGGCGAGGGCGCCGACGCCGCCCGCCGCAGGAAGCGTGAGCAGCCAGCCGATCGCGATCCGACCGGCCGTGGCCCAGCGCACCGAGGCGCCGCGCCGGCCGAGGCCGGAGCCGATCACCGATCCCGAGGCGACCTGCGTCGTGGAGAGCGCGAAGCCCAGGGCGCTGGAGGCGAGGATCGTCGCCGCGGTGGAGCTCTCGGCGGCGAAGCCCTGTGCGGGCTTGACCTCGGTGAGGCCCTTGCCGAGGGTGCGGATGATGCGCCATCCGCCGAGGTACGTGCCGAGGGCGATCGTGAACGCGCAGGCGACGATGACCCAGAACTCGGGGTTGTGGTAGTCGGAGCTGTTCGGGTCTCCGGTCTGCCAGCCGATCGTGATCAGCGCCAGGGTGATCACGCCCATCGTCTTCTGCGCGTCGTTGGTGCCGTGCGAGAGCGCGACCAGTGACGAGGTGAAGATCTGGCCCCAGCGGAACCCGGAGCGTCCGTCGGGCTTGCCGTCGTACCGGCGCGTCACCCCGTAGGCCACCTTGGTGGCGATGAACGCGATGATGCCGGCGGTGAGCGGGGCGATCACGGCGGGGAGGATGATCTTCGACAGCACCATCCCGAAGTCGATGCCCGTGGCCCCCACCCCGACGAGGGTCGCGCCGATGAGGCCGCCGAACAGCGCGTGCGACGAGCTGGACGGAAGACCCAGCAGCCAGGTGAGCATGTTCCAGGTGATCGCGCCGATGAGTCCCGCGAAGATCAGCGGGAGGAAGACCTGCGCTCCCATCTGGCTGATCGCGTCCTCGCGGATGATGCCACCGGACACGGTCTTCGCGACCTCGGTCGAGAGGAACGCTCCGACGAGGTTCAGCACCGCGGCGAGGAGCACCGCGGTCTTCGGCTTCAGCGCACCGGTGGCGATGGGTGTGGCCATCGCGTTCGCGGTGTCGTGGAAGCCGTTGGTGAAGTCGAAGAAGAGCGCCAGCGCGATGACCAGCACGACGATGAGGGCTGCGGTTTCCACCGGACTCTTTCGTTGGGACTGCCAGGGAGGGGCCGAGAGATCGGCGTGTGACGAACGAAGAGTTCACCGTGGGTTTGTCATCCGTTAAGGACCCGGATGAATCCTCCCACCCTGCCCGGTCGCGGTCAACTCGCCGGGTAGCGTGGCAGGGTGACCGATTCCCGCATCCAGCCGCCCGCGGCGGCCCGCCGCATCACCACGCGCTCCCACCACGGCGACCGCTTCGACGACGCCTACGAGTGGCTCCGGGGCAAGGACGATCCCGAGGTGATCTCGCACCTGGAGGCGGAGAACGCCTACACCGACGCGAGAACCGCTCATCTCGCGGGGCTCCGCGAGACCCTGTTCGAGGAGGTCCGCTCACGGGTGCAGGAGACCGACCTGTCCGTCCCCACGCGACGCGGCGACTGGTGGTTCTACAGCCGCACGGAGGAAGGCGCGCAGTACGGCATCCACTGCCGCACCGCCGCCCAGGACGACGACTGGACGCCCCCGGTGCTCGAGCCCGGAGTGCCGGTGCCGGGTGAGGAGGTGCTGCTGGACGGCAACGTCGAAGCAGCCGGACACGAGTTCTTCTCCCTCGGCGCGTTCGATGCCTCCGATGACGGCACCCGACTGCTCTGGTCCGTGGATGCCGAGGGCTCGGAGCTGTACACCGTGCATGTGCGCGACCTGGCATCCGGCGAGATGCTCGACGACGTGATCCCGAACACCGGGCAGGCGTTCTTCACACCGGACGGCACGGCCGTGCTCTACACGACCCGCGATGAGGCGTGGCGCCCGGACACCCTGTGGCTGCACCGGATCGGAACCCCTGTGCACGACGACGTGCAGCTGTTCCATGAGCCGGACGAGCGATTCTGGATGGGCGCGGGCATCACCCGCAGCCGCCGGTACCTCGTGATCGGCCTGGGCTCGAAGATCACCAGCGAGGAGCTGCTCATCGACATCGCCGAACTGAGCTCCGATCCGCTGAGCGCCCAGGCGCGGGTCGTGTGGCCGCGCCGAGACGGCGTGGAGTACTCGGTCGATCACGCGGTGGTCGACGGGCAGGATCGCCTGCTGATCCTGCACAACGCCGACGCCCTGGACTTCGAGCTCGTCTCGGTGGCGGCATCCGAGCCGCAGGGAGAGCGACGGGTGCTGATCCCGCACCGTCAGGGCAGGCGGATCATCGACGTGGACTGCTTCCGCGACTTCGCCACCGTCGAGTACCGCAGCGAGGGCCTGGTGCGGTCGGCGATCATGGATCTCGCGACGGGTGAGCTCGACGAGGTGGACTTCGACGAACCCCTGTTCGACGCCTACTTCAGCGCCAACCCCGAGTGGCACTCGCCCTTCCTGCGGATGACGTACACATCGTTCGTGACGCCGCCCCAGGTGCTCGACCTCGATGTCGCGACCGGCGAGAAGCACCTGCGCAAGCAGATGGCCGTCCTCGGCGGGTACGACCCGGCCGACTACAGTCAGCAGCGGGTCTGGGCGACGGCGCCCGACGGCACCCTGGTGCCGATCTCGCTGGTGTGGCAGCGCTCGTTCGGCGAGCCCGGTGTCGAGCCGCGCCCCCTCCACCTCTACGGCTACGGATCGTACGAGCACTCGATCGATCCGGGGTTCTCGACCATGCGCCTGTCGATGCTCGATCGCGGTGTGATCTTCGCGGTCGCTCACGTGCGCGGCGGCGGCGAGATGGGCCGACACTGGTACGAGCAGGGCAAGGAGCTGCACAAGCGCAACACCTTCACCGACTTCGTCGCGTGCGCACAGCACCTCGTCGACACCGGCGTGACCGCCCCCGAGCGGCTCGTCGCCGAAGGCGGCAGCGCGGGTGGACTGCTCATGGGCGCCGTCGCCAACCTCGCCCCCGACCTGTTCGCCGGCATCCTCGCCGGCGTGCCCTTCGTCGACGCGCTCACCTCCATCCTCGACCCCTCGCTGCCGCTCACCGTGGTCGAGTGGGACGAGTGGGGCGACCCGCTTCACGACCCCGAGGTGTACGCGTACATGAAGTCGTACACGCCGTACGAGAACATCCGCGAGGGTGTCGGCTATCCGCGGATCCTGGCGATGACATCGCTCAACGACACCCGCGTGCTGTACGTCGAGCCGGCCAAGTGGGTTGCGGCTCTGCGCTACGCGGGCGCGCAGGACGTGATGATGAAGTGCGAGATGTCGGCGGGCCACGGCGGGGTCAGCGGACGCTACAACTCCTGGCGCGAGCGCGCGTTCGAGATCGCGTGGATGCTGGACGTGCTCGGCCTGGCCGCCTGACGGACCGGTCGCTCGGGCATCCGACCGGGTGCCCGAGCGTCGTCTGCAGGGTTCAGCCGAACAGCGCGGCCGCTTCGTCGTAGCGGCTGCGCGGCACGGTGTTCAGCTCGCCCAGCGCCTCGGCGAACGGCACCCGGACGATGTCGGTGCCGCGCATGGCCACCATCTGCCCCCAGGCTCCGTCGACGAGGGCGTCGGCGGCGTGCAGGCCGAGTCGGGTCGCGAGGACCCGGTCGAACCCCGACGGGGATCCGCCGCGCTGGATGTGCCCCAGCACAGTCGATCGCGTCTCGATGCCGGTGATCCGCTCGATCTCCGGGGCGAGGATCTCGCTGATCCCGCCCAGGCGGGGGCGGTTGAACGCGTCGAGGCCCTTGTCGCTGTACGCCTCGTCCATGCCCTTGAGCGTGAAGCCCTCCGACACGACGACGAGCGGTGCGCGACCGCGGGCGGCGGCGCTGCTGACCAGCGAGCAGATCTCGTCCATCGACATCGGCACCTCGGGGATGCAGATGACGTGCGCGCCGGCCGCCATCCCGGCGTGCAGGGCGATCCAGCCCACGTGCCGGCCCATGACCTCGGCGACCATGCAGCGCTGGTGCGAGTCCCCGGTCGTGCGCAGGCGGTCCATCGCGTCGGTCGCGATGTTGACGGCGGTGTCGAAGCCGAACGAGTAGTCGGTCGCGCGCAGATCGTTGTCGATCGTCTTCGGCACGCCGAGCACGTTGATGCCGTCCTTGGCCAGACGGTCGGCGGCCGCGAGGGTCCCCTCGCCGCCGATCGCGACGATGCCGTCGATCCGGTGACCGTACAGGGTCTTGGCGATGTTCTCGGCTCCGCCGCGCGTGCCCTCGTACGGGTTGGTGCGGCTCGTACCGAGGATCGTGCCGCCGACCTTCGACAGGCCCTTCACCTCGTGGCGGGTCAGGGGGAAGAAGTCACCGTCGACGACGCCTCGCCAGCCGTCGCGGATTCCGACGAACTCGAGATCGTACGTCGTGGTGCCCTTGAGCACGATGCCGCGGATGACCGCGTTGAGGCCGGGGCAGTCGCCGCCGCTGGTGAGGATGCCGATCTTCATGCTGCTGCCTTCGTGCGTCAGGGGAACGGGTAGAAGAGGCGACACTGCCCGTTCTCGACCCTAGCGCCCCTCGGTGTCGAAAAGCCATTCCGCACGCGCGAAAACGAATGATCTTGCCAGCACTGTGGCCGCGATGCGGGATTCTTGGGCGGATCTCCGCAGAACAGACGAATGCGGGCGCTAAGAATCAAAGTTCTTAACGCCCGCATCGGAGTGCACGGCCCTAGGAGCCGAGAGCCTCCCGCAGCAGGTGCATCAGCGCGGCCATCTGCACCGACTCGCCCGGCTCCTCGACGACGGCCTCACCGTCGAGGGCACGCGCGGCGAGCCCCTGCTTCTGGTCGATCAGCTCGGCGATCTTCGTGTCGATCGTGTGCGCGGCGATGATGCGCCACGCGGTGACCGGCTCATCCTGGCCGATCCGGTGCACGCGGTCGATCGCCTGGGTCTGCTCGGCCGCGGTCCAGCTCAGCTCTGCGAGCACGACGTTCGAGGCGACCTGCAGATTCACGCCGACTCCGGCGGCGGTGAGCGAGCACACCGCGACGCCCACCTCGGGGTCGGTGTTGAACGCATCGATCGCCTGCTGACGCACGGGCGTGGTCTGGTCCCCTCGGATCGACACCGACCTGATCCCCGCTGCGGCGAAGTGCGCCTCGGCCTGATCCATCACGTCGATGTGCTTCGCGAAGAACACGACCTTTCCGACCGACCGCTGCAGCTGCGCGGCGTAGTCTGCGGCCAGCAACGCCTTCGCCTGCCCGATCCTGCGCACCATGGTGAACACGTTGTCACCACCCGCTCCGGCGGCCTTCGACTCCTCGAGCTCGTTGTGCGCGACCAGACGCACGATATCCTCGTCGATCCGGGTCGACACGGCCGGGCCGTGCGCAGCCGTGCGGGCTTCGACGATCCGGCGGTACTTCGCGGCCATCCGCTCACCCAGCTCACGCTCCGCCGCCCGGATGCCGCGGCCGAACTCGTCGTCCAGCTGCACCGGCAGATCGGCGATGAGCTTGTCGGGCAGGTCCGCGGCGACATCCTTCTTCTTCCGCCGCACGATGCCCATCGAGATCACGGCTTCGCGCGCCTCGGCGTAGAAGGACTTGTCGGCAGGCGTCAGACCCGTGGCATCCAGCTTCGCCATCAGCTCCGGCTCGGGCTTCTCGCCGTTCGTCCAGCCGAGGAAGCGCCAGATCGCGTCGAAGTCCTCGACGTCGTTGATCAGCGGGGTTCCCGTCAGAGCGAGCATCAGCGGCTTGCGCTCCCGGTCGCGGATGCGGGCCGCGAGGGCCAGCACGTTCTGCGAGCGCTGCGACGACAGGTTCTTGATGAAGTGCGCCTCGTCGACGACCATGCCCTTCAGGCCGATCGAGCCGAGCCACGACAGGTGCCGGTCGAGGATCTCGTAGTTGACGATGAAGACGTCGGCGAACGCGTCGATGTCGGTGCCGTCGCCCTGGATGACGGCGGCGCGACGCTGCGGCGTCCACCGCTCGACCTCGCGCGCCCAGTTCATCTTGACCACGTTCGGCACGACGACGAGCAGAGGGTAGGCGTTCGCGACCGAGGCGGCGAGCACCGACTGCGCGGTCTTGCCCAGGCCCGGCTCGTCGGCGAGCAGGAAGCTGCGATGCCCGGAGCGCACCGCCTCGACGAAGCGAGACTGGTGCACCATGACCTCGCGGCCCTTGGGCGAGATGTGGTCGTACTCGGGCGTCGGGGGCAGGTCCATCGTCGCCGCTCCCCCGCCGGCGCCGGATTCGAACGCCTTGTACAGCGGCCCCATCAGCTCCCACCCGTCGAGCCGCCGGCGTGGCACGGCCGCGGGCCGGGGGGTGAGGTCGGGGGCGAGGAACGGCGAAGCCAGCAGACGCGACTCGATCGACGGCGGGGTGACCTGCTTCTCGGCGAGAGCGGCCGGGACCACCGGGGTCTGCACGATCGGCGCGATGTCGGTGATCACCAGCTCCTCGGGTGCCAGCTCGGCCCCCGACTCCAGCAGCCAGTCGCGACGCATCCGCTTCGCGACGGGCGATGTGGCCTGGTCGGCTTCGAGCAGCTGGATCAGCGAGGTGTCGCGGGCGGCCGTCTTCGCGAGGATCGTGGCGACTCCGTCGAGCCGCTTGAGCAGCTCCGCGCGGGCGGCGTCGGTCACCTCAGGGTCGGCCTTCACCCTGGCGCGCTCCTCGCGCACCAGGAAAGCGATCACCTGGAACTTCACCCGGTTGGTCGGGCCCAGCTTGGCCCGCTGCGCCTTGGCCTCGATCTCGCGCACCTTGCGCGCGAGGATCGGGATCAGCGGCGCCTCTTCATCTCGACGGGACGTCTTCTTTCGCCGCTGGGCGGCGGTCGCCGTGCTCGGCATGCTCCTCCTGAGCGTGAGTGCCGAAGTGCCGAAGCGGCCTTCGGTTCGTTGCTGTCATCCGCGTGTGGCGCCAGCCAGGACCGTGCGGATCTCGGTGCTCGGCTGCACGCATACTGCGGCTGTCGACGAGCACTGCTAAGAGTTTAGGCCATCCGGCCCTCTCCGACCCAGATGATACGGCGAGTCGCCTGCCGGATCAAGCGATGCCGAGTCGCTCACGGGCGACCGACACGTCATCCGCCATCTGCACGATGAGCGCATCCATCCCCTCGAACGCCACCATCCCGCGCAGGTGGTCGGTGAACTCGACGGTCACGCGATGCCCGTACAGATCGAGTCCGGTCTCGTCGAGCACGTGCGCCTCCACCTGGCGGCGCTCGACGTCGTCGAACGTGGGATTGGTGCCTACAGAGATCGCGGCGGGATGGCGGATGCCCGTGGCGTGGTCGTGCAGCCAGCCCGCGTACACTCCGTCGGCCGGGGCCAGGGCGTCGATCATCTCCGACAGGTTGGCGGTCGGGAACCCGAGCTCGCGGCCGCGCTTGAGTCCGTGCACGACCTCGCCGCTCACGGTGACCGGCCGACCGAGCACGCTCGCCGCCTGCGCGACGTCGCCCGCGGCGAGCAGCTCGCGCACCCACGTCGACGACACCCGGCGGCCACCGCCTTCGGGAGTGACGTCGTCGACCACGTCGACGGTGAAGCCGTGCTGCGGACCGAGTCTGTGCAGCAGGTCCGGATCGCCCGCACCTCCCCGGCCGAAGCGGAAGTCCCGGCCGACGAGGATCATGGCCGCGTGCAGGGAGTCGACCAGGATGTCGCAGACGAAGTCCTCCGCCGGCAGGGATGCCAGCGCGCGGTCGAATGTCAGCACGAGCGTCGCGTCGAGATCGAGTTCTCCGAGGAGCTCGACCTTGCGCTCGGTGCCGACGACGTTCTCCGGGCACAGCTCAGGGCGCAGCACCTCGAGCGGATTGCGGTCGAAGGTCACGGCGACCGTGCGGGCGCCGATGGCGCGGGCGTCCTCCCGCATCCGCTCGATGACGGCTCGGTGTCCGACGTGCACGCCGTCGAACTTGCCGATCGCCACGACGCAGGGACCGAAGTCGGCAGGAACCTCAGCCGGATCACGGAAGACGATCATGCGGCCTCCGCCTGCGGGCGGTGCGTGCGCAGCCACCACAGGCCGAACACCGGCAGCACGAGCGGCACGAAGAGGTAGCCCATGCCGAAGTACGACCAGACGCTGTCGTGGCCGAACAGCGACGGCACCAGCAGGCTGAGCGCGCCGACCACGAGCACGCCGGTCAGCTCGAACACGATCGCCACCCAGGCGACCGTGTACCAGCCGCGCCGGCGGGCGAGCACCAGGGCGAGCGTCGCCAGGATGTACACCGCTGCCGCGAGCGCCGAGAGGCTGTACGCGAGGGGTGCCTCATCGAAGCGGCGGACGATCTGGACGAAGCTGCGACCGGTGGCCGCCAGCGCCATCACGGCGTAGACGATGACGAGAACTCGGCCGATGCCCGTCATCCGGGCGCGCGAAACGGTGTGGGACATTGCGTCGTCCATCTTACGCGCGACGACGGCCCCGACCGGCGCGGTCACGCGACCTGGATCGTCCAGATGGCGTTCATCCGCCAGAGCATGATCGCCAGCGACAGGCCGATCACCCCGAGGATGACCGTGCTCCACCGCGTGCGGTCGAGCAGGGCCCATGCCGCACCGCCGATGGGCAGCAGGACGGCCGAGACGAGGTACACCCAGAACTCGAGCAGGTCGCCGGTGGGCGGGTTGCCCGCCAGCGGGGCGATGATCGCCATGATCACCTGCACGATGAGCAGCAGCTCGACCAGCAGCAGGCTGCCGACGGTCCAGTCGCTCGGACGACGTCCGGCGAGTCCGGCGATGAGGCAGAACACCCCGGCGGCGCACGCGACGGCGATCTGGGTGATGGTGAACCACAGGATCATCGCTGCCCCTCCGGCATGTTCATGGCGCTCTTGATGTCCTTTCCTCGAGCCTCGACGACGCCGACGAGCAGGCCCTCGGGGTCGATCGCGGCGACCTCCGGTCCCGCCAGCCGCCCGGCCTGCCCGTGCAGGCGCTTGCCGTGGCGCAGGTCGGTCGCCTCGTCTGCCGTCACCGGCAGCACGGGCATGGTGCGCGCTGCCGCCTCGGCGGGGGTCAGTGTCCGCGCATCGGAGAGCGCGTCGATCCCGACCGCGTCGGCGATGGCGAAGCCGCCCACCCGGGTGCGCCGGAGCACCGTGAGGTGGCCTCCGACGCCGAGCGCCGCGCCCAGATCCCTGGCGAGGGCGCGGATGTAGGTTCCCGAGGAGCAGTCCACGACGACGTCGACGTCGACGACGCCGTCCTCGCGCCTGATATCGATCACGTCGAAGCGCGAGACGGTCACCTGCCTGGCCGCGAGCTCGACCTCTTCGCCGGCCCGAACGCGGTCGTAGGCGCGCCTGCCGTCGACCTTGATCGCCGAGACCGAGCTCGGCACCTGAGAGATCGCGCCGGTGAGGGCGGTGATGCCCGCGGCGATGCCTGCGTCGGTCACCGCGTCGAGGGCACCGGCCTCGACGCGCTCGACGATCTCGCCCTCGGCGTCGTCCGTGGAGGTGCGCATGCCGAGCCGGATCGTCGCGGTGTAGGTCTTGTCGGCGCCGACGATGTAGGTGAGCAGCCGGGTGGCCCCCTCGATACCGATCACCAGCAGCCCCGTCGCCATCGGGTCGAGCGTCCCGGCGTGCCCGACCTTGCGCGTGCCGAAGGCCCGTCGTGTGCGGGCGACCACGTCGTGACTGGTCAGCCCGCCGGGCTTGTCGACGAGCAGGATGCCGGGTGAGACCATTCCTCAAGCCTAGAGCGTGCGCCTCGGTGCGCCGACGGGACGAGCGGGGATGCCGTCGGCATAGGCTGGTCGGATGCTCGCGCCCTCATCGACGCCCGCGCCCGTGTGGCGTGGCGAGCTGCTGGACTGGTACGCGGCGACGGCACGTGACCTGCCCTGGCGGCGCGCGGAGTTCGCTGCGGATCACGGCGCCTGGGGAACCCTGGTGAGCGAGTTCATGCTGCAGCAGACGCCGGTGGCCCGGGTCATCCCGCACCTGGAGGCGTGGCTGCGCCGCTGGCCGACCCCGTCTGCGATGTCGAACGCCACCCCCGCGGAGGTCGTGCATCAGTGGTCCAACCTCGGCTACCCGAGGCGCGCGCTGTGGCTGCACCGGGCGGCGCTGGAGATCGTGGAGCGCCACGGCGGGGTCGTGCCCCGCGACGTGCCCGCGCTGCTGGCTCTGTCCGGGATCGGCGAGTACACCGCCCGGGCGGTGGCCGTCTTCCACTACGGAGACCGGCACCCGGTGGTCGACACGAACACGCGGCGCGTCATCGCGCGCGCCGTCGACGGCCGCTCCCAGCCCGGCCCGCCCGCGAAGCGGGATCTCGCGCGGATGGCCGAGCTGCTCCCCGACGATGTCGAGGAGTCGACCATCTTCAACGCCGCCATGATGGAGCTCGGCGCGGTGGTCTGCACGGCGCGTGCGCCGAGATGCGAGGTGTGCCCGCTGGCATCCGGATGCGCGTGGCTGACCGCAGGGCGACCGGACACCGGTGACACGCGTCGTCGGCAGGCGCGCTTCGAGGGCTCGGACCGTCAGGCGCGCGGGGCGGTGCTCCGCGCGCTGCGCACCGCTGAGGACCATCGCCGGGCGGCCGATGAGGTCGTCGCCGACTGGCCCGATCCCGTCCAGCGCGACCGCGCGATCGACTCGCTCATCGCCGACGGCCCCGTCGCGGCCGTCGGCGGAACGCTCATGCTCCCCCGCTGATCGGGATCAGTCCTCGTCCTCGTCGTCGCGCCGGTACGGGTCGGCTTCACCGGCGTGCGTCGCCGACGAGGCCAGCTTGGCCACCTCGGCGTCGCGCTCACGCGCTTCGCGCAGAAGGTCGGCGATGTGTCCGGCGCTCTCCGGCAGCGCGTCCGGGATGAACTCGAGCGTGGGCACGAGCCGCACGTTCAGCTGACGCCCGACCTCCTTGCGCAGCAGCCCGGTCGCCGAGGTGAGTGCGGCGCCGCTCGCCACGCGCTCCTCATCCGTGCCCAGCACGGTGTAGAACACGGAGGCGTGCTGCAGGTCGCCCGAGACGCGCACCTCCGTGATGGTCACGAACCCGAGACGCGGATCGCGCAGTCCCTTCTCGAGACGCTCGGCGAGGATGACGCGGATGCGATCCGCGAGTCGTGCCTGTCGTTCTCCAGCCATGTTCCTATCCCCTCTGAGGACGAATGAGGGGCGCCTCGCGGCGCCCCTCACATCGTACGGATTCGATCAGCCGCGAGGCTTCTCGACGAGCTCGGTCGTCTCGATCTCGTCGCCGATCTGGATGTCGTTGTACTTGCCCAGGCCGATACCCGCCTCGAAGTCCGTGCGGACCTCGGTGACGTCGTCCTTGAAGCGGCGCAGCGACTCGATGGCGAGGCCATCGGCGATGACGACGCCGTCGCGGATGACGCGTGCCTTGGCGTTTCGGGTGATCGTTCCGGAGCGGACGATGACACCGGCGATGTTGCCGAACTTCGAGGAGCGGAACACCTCGCGGATCTCGGCGACACCCGACTTGACCTCTTCGTACTCCGGCTTGAGCATACCCTTGAGCGAGCTCTCGATCTCGTCGATCGCGGAGTAGATGACCGAGTAGAACCGCACGTCCACACCCTCACGGGCTGCGGCCTCACGGGCCTTCGGATCGGGGCGGACGTTGAAGCCCACGATGATCGCGTTGTCGATCGTCGCCAGGTTCACATCGGACTCGGTCACCGCACCGACACCGCGGTGGATGATGCGCAGCTGCACCGAGTCGTCGACCTCGATCTTGAGCAGCGACTCCTCCAGCGCCTCGACGGCACCGGACACGTCGCCCTTGATGATGAGGTTGAGCGTCTCGACCTTGCCCTCCTCGAGGGCTCGGGTGAAGTCCTCGAGCGAGATGCGCTTGCGGGCCTTGGCCAGCAGCGCGTTGCGCTGGACAGCCTCGCGCTTCTCGGCGATCTGACGCGCCATCCGGTCTTCCTCGGTGACGATGAAGACGTCGCCGGCGCGGGGCACGGAGTTCAGACCCTGCACCTGCACCGGACGCGACGGTGCGGCGTACTCCACCGATTCGCCGTTCTCGTCGAGCATGGCGCGCACCCGGCCGTAGGCGGTGCCGGCGACGATCGCGTCGCCGACACGCAGCGTTCCGGACTGGATGAGCACGGTCGCGACCGAACCACGGCCCTTGTCGAGCTTCGCCTCGATGGCGACACCACGGGCGGCCTTGTTCGGGTTGGCCGTGAGGTCGAGGCCGGCGTCGGCGGTCAGCAGGACGGCGTCGATCAGCTCCTGGATGCCGGTTCCCTGCCGCGCGGAGACATCGACGAACAGCACGTCGCCGCCGTACTCCTCGGCGACCAGTCCGTACTCGGTGAGCTGCTGGCGCACCTTGCCGGGGTTGGCCTCGGGCTTGTCGACCTTGTTGACCGCGACCACGATCGGGACACCGGCGGCCTGCGCGTGGTTCAGCGCCTCCACCGTCTGCGGCATGATGCCGTCGTCGGCGGCGACCACGAGGATCGCGATGTCGGTGACCTGCGCACCACGGGCACGCATGGCGGTGAACGCCTCGTGACCCGGGGTGTCGATGAAGGTCACCGCACGGTCGATGCCGTCGTGCTCGGTCCAGATCTGGTACGCGCCGATGTGCTGGGTGATGCCGCCGGCCTCGCCCTCGATGACGTTGGACTGGCGGATCGCGTCGAGCAGACGGGTCTTACCGTGGTCGACGTGTCCCATGACGGTGACCACCGGCGGGCGGATCTCGAGGTCGTCGTCGCTCTCGGCGTCGAGCTCACCCTCCAGGTCGAGACCGAAGCCCTCGAGGAGCTCCTTGTCCTCGTCCTCGGGCGAGACCATCTGGATCTTGTAGCCCAGCTCCTCGCCGAGCACCTCGAAGGTCGCCTCGTCCAGGGACTCGGTGGCCGTGGCCATCTCGCCCAGGTTGAACAGGATGGTGACCAGGGTGCCGGGCTGGACGGTGTAGCCGTTCAGTGCTTCGAGCTTGTCCGCGAAGTCCGCGATGGATGCTCCGCGGCGGAGCCGGATGATCTCGCCGTTGCCCTTCGAGACGTTGACGCCGCCGACGACCGGCGCCGACCGCATCTCGAACTCTTGGCGCTTCGCCCGACGCGACTTGCGCTGCTTGCTCTTGCCGCCGCCCTTGCCGAAGGCACCGGCGGTGCCTCCGCCGGGGCCACGGCCACGGCCGCCACCACCGCCGGGACGACCGGCGAAGCCGCCGCCGGGGCGCTGGAAGCCGCCGCCGGCACCGGGACCGCCACCGGCGCCGCCGGGACGGCCGGGACCGCCGGGACGCTGCTGGAACGGTGCGCCGGGACGACCGCTCTGACCACCGCGCGCACCTGCGCCGCCGGGACGGCCGGGGCGCGGAGCGCCCACGCGGGGAGAATCGGGTCGGGGAGCCTGCGGACGCGGGATGTTGCCCGGAGTCGGTCGCTGGCCCATGCCCTGCTGCGAGGCGAACGGGTTGTTGCCCGGACGGGGGCCCGCCGGACGCTGTCCCATGCCCTGCGCGGACGAGAACGGGTTGTTGCCGGGGCGCGGGGCACCCGGCTTGGGTGCACCGCCCGGCTTCGGGGCGCTGTCGCCGGCCGCGGGAGCGCTGCCGCCGGGCTTGGGAGCCGCGGGCTTCGCCGGTCCGGGCGTGGGTGCGCCCGAGGTCGCTGCCGGAGCAGCGGACTCGGTGGCGGGTGCGGCGGGCGCCTCAGCGGGGGCCTCGGCCGGGGCCGCCTTCTTGGCGGGTCCGGGCTTCGGGCCGGGGGTCGGCGCCTTCGGGGAAGCGGCGGACTTGGCCGCAGGCTTCGCCTCGGTCTTCTCTGCCGGCTTCGCGTTGGGGTCGGCCTCGATCGCGGCGCGCAGCTTGCGCGCCACAGGGGGCTCCACCGTCGAAGACGGACTCTTCACGAACTCGCCGAGCTCCTTGAGCTTCGCGAGCGCGAACTTGCTGTCGACGCCGAGTTCAGCGGCGATCTCGTGCACACGTGGTTTGGCAGCCACAATTCTCCTGTCTGGGTCGGTCCGCCCAGGCAGGGCAGACCACTAGTCGCGGACGGGTCTCATTTCGAGCCGTTCACTTTGTTTCCATAGCCGTTCAGCCTTTGTTCCGGTGGAAGTGCCGTTGGATGGTCTGCGCGTCCTCCGCCTCGGGGAATCCGATGGACGGCGGCACGCGGAGTGCTCGTGCGAAGGCCCGTCGCCGCAGAGCGGTGTCGAGGCACTCGAGCGACGGATGCAGCCACGCGCCCCTACCCGGCAGAGCGGCCCGCTCGTCGACGACGAGCCGGTCGTTCTGCACGACCACCCTGATCAGGGCGGATCGAGAGGCACGACCGCGACAACCTACGCACGTTCGTACAGTGTCCATCTTACACCTCGGCGCATCGAGCGATGCCCGCCGCACCGCGGGCGAGCAGGTCGACGCCGCTCACTCCATGACGCTGTCGGGCTGGATGTCGATCTTCGCACCGGTGAGCTTGGCCGCGAGACGGGCGTTCTGGCCCTCCTTGCCGATGGCGAGCGACAGCTGGTAGTCGGGCACCAGGGCGCGCACGGCCTTGGTGCTCGCGTCCAGGACGAACGACGAGGTCACCTTCGCGGGCGACAGCGCGTGCGCGACGAAGGTGGCGAGATCGGGGTGGTGGTCGACGATGTCGATCTTCTCCCCCGCGAGCTCCTCGGTCACCGCACGGACGCGGCGACCCATCTCGCCGATGCACGATCCCTTGGCGTTCACCGACGGGTCGTTCGCCTTGACGGCGATCTTCGTGCGGTGCCCGGCCTCGCGGGCCAGCGACACGATCTCGACGAGGCCGCCGGCGATCTCGGGAACCTCGAGCGCGAACAGCTTGCGCACGAGACCCGGGTGGGTGCGAGAGACGGTGATCTGCGGGCCCTTGGCGCCCTTGGCGACGCTGGTCACGTACACGCGCAGGCGACGTCCGTGGGAGTAGTCCTCCCCCGGAACCTGCTCTTCGGGCGGGAGGATCGCCTCGACGGTGCCGAGGTCGACGTGGATCATGCGGGGGTTGGGGCCCTGCTGGATGACGCCGGCGACGATGTCACCCTCCTTGCCGCGGAACTCTCCGAGCACGGCGTCGTCGGCGATGTCGCGCAGACGCTGGCTGATCACCTGCTTGGCCGCGTAGGCGGCGATGCGGCCGAAGTTCTCGGTCACGACCTCCTCCTCGCCGATGATCGCGTCCTCCTCGTCGGTGACGGGCTGCAGCACGGCGACGTGGCCGGTCTTGCGGTCGAGTTCCACGCGCACGCCGGCCGGTACGGCTCCGTCTTCCGAGATGTGCTTGCCGTAGGCGGTGAGGATGGCCTGCTCGATGATCGACACGAGTTCGTCGAAGGGAATCGCCTTCTCCTTCTCGATTCCGCGCAGCAGTGCGAGTTCGATATCCATCAGCGGTCTCCTCTATTCAGCTCTCACCGCGGACAGACGCTCCGCGGACATCAGATAAGAATACCCGATCCGCCCTGGCTCGACGATGAGCCGGTCGTTCGCGGCACGGGGCCGAGGCACGCGATACTGAGAGCCATGGAGCGATTCGACACGGTCGTCGTCGGTGCCGGGATGGCTGGTCTCACGTGCGCGCGGATGCTCGCGGATGCCGGCCGCACGGTGGTCGTGCTCGAGGCACGCGACCGGATCGGCGGTCGGATGTCGACCGACCGCGGCGCGGGATTCCCCGTCGACCTCGGCGCCTCCTGGATCCACGGCATCCGTGATTCAGCGCTGTTCCAGCTCGTGCAGGCGCTGGGGATCCCGACAAGGGAGTTCACGGTGGGCAGCTTTCAGGTCGGCGGGCGGCCGATGGAGCACTTCGACGGCTCGGGCGAGCGGATGACAGCCGTGGAGGCCGCGCAGTGGGTGGCCGATGTGGAAGCGGTGGACCGGCAGCTGGTCGACGTGATCGCGCGCTCCTCCCCCGGCGAGAGCTACCTGGACGTCACCGAACGGGCGCTGGCTGCATGCGGACTCGCCGCGGGACGGGTCGACGAGATCAGGGAGTTCTTCCGCCATCGCGTCGAGGAGCAGTGCGGGGCGTGGATCGGCGACCTCGACGCGCACGGCCTCGACGAGGACGCGATCGACGGCGACGAGGTCATCTTCCCGCGCGGCTACGACGAGCTGCCGCACCGCGTCGCCGCCGGTGTCGACGTGCGTCTCGCGCACACCGTGCACGGCGTCGAGCGGACGGCTGAGGGATGGCTCGTGCGCGGGGATGCCGGCGGGTTCGCCGCCGACGACGTGGTGATCACCGTGCCGCTCGGAGTGCTGCAGGCGGACACGATCCGCTTCGACCCGCCGCTTCCGCAACGGGCGGGCGAGAGCATCGCACGTCTGGGGATGGGGGTGTTCAACAAGGTCTTCGTGCAGTTCCCGGAGCGCTTCTGGGGCGACGAGACGTACGTGATCCGCGCACTCGGCGAGAGCGGTGAACGGTGGCATTCCTGGTACGACGTCTCCGCGATCAGCGGCATCCCGACTCTGCTCACCTTCGCGGCCGGCCCGCTCGGCCGCCGCATGCAGAGCCTGCCGGATGCCGAGGTCGTGGCAGACATCGTGCGCGCGCTGCGCGGGCTGTACGGCGGCGCCGTGCGCGATCCCATCGCGTCGTGGGTCACCCGCTGGGGAGACGACCCGCACTCCCGCGGCTCGTACTCGCACCTGCCGATCGGCGCCACCCACGGCGACCACGACGCGCTCGCGGGGCCGTTCCACGGCGGCCTCCGGTTCGCCGGCGAGGCGACCTGGGGCGAGGAGCCGGCCACCGTGGGTGGTGCGTACGCGTCAGGGCACCGGACGGCGGAGAGCATCCTCGCGCACCCGGTCGATCGGGCGGCGTTCGCCGCGGCCATCGTCGAGCGCGAACAGCGAACGGCGACCGGCTGAGGATCAGCCCGCGGAGGATCCGCCCGCGGAGGGCAGGTCGTTGATCGCTCGGATGAGGGCGTAGAGCTGACCGACGCTGCGCTGCTCGAGGTTCAACGCCAGGCGAGGCAGCTCGACGACGTCCCCGGCTGCGCGCTCGACATCGAGCGGCCCGGTGCGCTCGATGCGGCCGGAGGCGCACATGTGCCCGAACCGCTCGTTGAGGCTCTCGATCTCGGCATCCGTCGGCGCGTGCACCAGCCGCAGCACCAGCACGTCGTCGACCCAGCGAAGCGAGTCGTAGTTGCTCCAGAAGCCGGTGACGCTGGCCGCCGCCTCCTCCACCGAATCGGTGATCAGCACGCGGTCGAGGTCGTGCGGCGAGATCACCCCTGCCGGGGTGAGGTACTCGTCGACGAAGCGCCGCAACCCGCTCCAGAAGGTGCCCTTCGGGGCATCCAGCAGCACGATCGGCGTCGGCTCCGCCTTGCCGGTCTGCTGCAGGGTGAGCAGCTCGAACATCTCATCCATCGTGCCGAACCCGCCCGGCAGACAGATGAAGCCGCGTGACTCCTTGATGAGCATCAGCTTGCGGGTGAAGAAGTACTTCATCGAGACGACCTGCGTGCTCTCCGCGACGATCGTGTTCGCGCGCTCCTCGAACGGCAGCCGGATCGACACGCCGAGCGACATCTTCGACCCCGCTCCCTCGGCCGCCGCCTGCATGATCCCCGGCCCGGCCCCCGTCACCACCATCCACCCGTCATCGGCCAGTGCCGACGCGACATCTCGCGCCTGCAGGTAGAGCGGGTCGTCCTCGGCGGTGCGCGCCGATCCGAAGACCGTCACCTTCGGCACGTGGTGGAAGGGCTGGAACAGCAGGAACGCCTGATGCATCTCCTGCAGCGCCGCCGAGGCGATCTTCAGATCGAGACGGTCGGTGTTCTCGACGCCGAGCGACAGCGAGGTCTGCAGCAGGCGCGTGATGAGCCCTCGCTCCGCACGGATGCCTGCCTTGTCGAGAAGCGCGGTGAGCTCGTGGCGCAGATCGTCGTTCAGCGTGGCATCCGTCATGCCTCCACCCTGTCACAGCCGCCCACGGGCGGCCGCGACAGCTCAGCGGGTGAGTCGCGAGACGACCTCGTCGGCCGAGAGCGACTCCCGCTCCCCGGTGGCGCGGTCCCAGAGCTCCACCTGGCCCTCCGCGGCGCCTCGACCGACGATCACGATCTTGGGCACTCCGACGAGCTCGGCATCGCCGAACTTCACTCCGGGCGACACCTTCACGCGATCGTCGTACAGCACGTCGAGGTGGGCCGTCTCGAGCTGGTTCGAGATGCGCTCCGCGACGTCGAACGCCACCTGGTCGCGTCCGGCCGCGACGACCTGGACGTCGAACGGGGCGACGGACGCCGGCCAGATCAGGCCCCGCTCATCGTTGTTCAGCTCGGCGATGATCGCCAGGATGCGCGTGACGCCGATGCCGTACGAGCCCATCGTCACCGTGACGAGCTTGCCGTTCTGGTCGAGCACCTTCAGCCCGAGCGCCTCGGCGTACTTCCGCCCGAGCTGGAAGACGTGCCCGATCTCCATCCCGCGGGCAAGCGACACCGGACCGGAGCCGTCGGGTGCGGGGTCGCCGTCGCGGACGTTCGCGATCTCCACGGTGCCGTCGGCGGTGAAGTCGCGCCCGGCGACGACCGTGTGCGCGTGCTTCTGGTCGATGTTGGCGCCGGTGATCCATCGGGTGCCGTCGGCCACCCGGGGGTCGACGAGGTACCGGATGCCCGTCGCGGACTCCTCACCGAGCACCGGCCCGGTCTCGGACCACGGGCCGATGTAGCCGCGCACGAGCAGCGGATGCCGCTCGAAGTCGGCATCCGTCGCCGCCTCGACCTCGGCCGGCGCGAACGCCACCTCGGCGCGCTTGAGATCGACGTCGCGGTCGCCGGGGATGCCGACGATCACCAGTTCCCGTGAGCCGTCGAGGTGCGTGAGGGCGAGCACGACATTCTTCAGCGTGTCGGCCGCGGTGTACTCGCCGTCGAGCGCCGCATTGCAGTGCGCGACGAGCGTGTCGATGGTGGGGGTGTCCGGAGAGTCGAAGACCGTCGCCGGCTGCACACCCTCCCAGCCGACGGCCTCCGGAGCGGTGGTGGTGTAGGCCTCGACGTTGGCCGCGTAGCCGCCTTCGCTGCGCACGAAGGTGTCCTCGCCCACCGGTGTCGGGTGCAGGAACTCCTCGCTGCGCGAGCCGCCCATCGCGCCGGCGTCCGCCTGCACGATCGCGTACTCGAGGCCGAGTCGCTGGAAGATGCGCTCGTACGCATCGCGTTGGGCCATGTAGCTGGCGTCGAGCCCCTCATCGGACGCGTCGAACGAGTAGGCGTCCTTCATCGTGAACTCGCGACCGCGCAGCAGGCCGGCGCGCGGCCGGGCCTCGTCACGGTACTTGTCCTGGATCTGATAGATCGTCAGGGGGAGGTCCTTGTACGAGGAGTACAGGTCTTTCACGAGCAGGGTGAACGCCTCTTCGTGAGTGGGGGCGAGCAGATAGTCGCCGCCCTTGCGGTCCTGCAGACGGAACAGCAGATCGCCGTACTCGTCCCACCGACCGGTGGCCTCGTACGCCTCGCGCGGCATGAGCGCGGGGAAGTGCACCTCCTGGGCGCCGGCCGCAGCCATCTCCTCGCGGATCACCGTCTCGATCTTCGCCTTCACCCTCAGGCCCAGGGGCAGCCACGCGAAGATGCCCGCCGCCTGCGGGCGGATGTAGCCGGCCCGGATCAGCAGACGGTGGCTGGCGACTTCGGCGCCGGCCGGGTCTTCACGGAGCGTGCGGAGGAAGAAGTTCGAGAGACGAGTGACCACGGGTCAAGTGTAGTGACCCGCGGTCACCCGTCCCGGCGGTCACTCAGTTCAGGGCGCGGGTGCCCTCGGGGATCACGCCGTTCGCGTACAGGTCGGTGGCGAGGTCCTGCAGAGCGGTGAGCGCGACCCGCTGCGTGGTCGGCCCGTACGAGATGCGGGAGACGCCCAGCGCCTCGTACTCGGCTGCGGTGAGCGCGCCCGGCAGTCCGATGACGCTGACCTTGTTGCGCCCGATCCCGTCGACGAGGGTGCGGGTGGCGTCGGCGTCGAGCACACCGGGCACGAAGACGGCGGTGGCGCCGGCCTCGATGAATGCGCGGCCCCGCACCACGGCATCCGACAGCTTGTCGGCGAGCGGCTTGTCGCCGCCGCGGACGATGGCGTCGGTGCGTGCATTGAGCGCGAACGGCACGCCCTCCGCCTCGGCTGCCTTGACGATCGCCTCGACCTTGGCCACGGATTCTTCGAACGGCGCCAGGCGGTCCTCGATGTTGGCGCCGACGACACCGACGCCGATCGCGAGCCGGGTGGTCTCACCGGCGTCGCCGTAGCCGTCGTCCAGGTCTGCAGTGACCGGGAGGTCGACGCCCGCGGCGATGCGACCGACGAAGTCGATCATGATGTCGCGCGGGATCTGCCCGTCGGCGTAGCCGAAGGTCGCCGCGATCGAGTGGCCCGCGGTCGCGAGGGCCGTGGTCTCGGGCAGCGCGGCGATCGCCTTCGCCGAGACGACGTCCCAGATATTGACCACGCGCAGGATCTCCGGCGCTTCGTAGAGTTCGATGAGGGTGCGGGCTTTGTCAGCGTTCGTCATGCCCTCACGCTAATGCGCGTGCGCCGGTGCGAGGCCGCTGTTACCCGAGGTTGCGCGGGGCCGTGCGTAGGGTGGGAGCATGCCTCAGCGTCGATCCCACGTCTCGTCCTCCGCCGCGCAGAGCCAGCTCGCCGAGGTGCTGGCCGCACTGCGTGAGGGGATCGAGGCGCCCGTCGAGTTCCCGCCCGAGGCGATCGCGGAGGCGCAGGCTGCGAGCGCGGCGACGCCGGGCCTGGATCTGCGCGACGTGCCGTTCGTCACTCTCGACCCGCTCGGCTCGAAGGATCTCGATCAGGCGTTCCATCTCGCCCGCGCAGGGTCGGGGTATCGGGTGCGGTACGCGATCGCCGACGTGCCCGGCTTCGTGACGCCCGAAGGCGCTGTCGACGCCCAGGCCCGCCTGCGCGGACAGACCCTCTACCTCGCCGACGGGAGCATCCCGCTGCACCCCCGGGTGCTGTCGGAGGATCGCGCGTCGCTGCTTCCGGATGCCGAGCGCCCGGCGCTCGTCTGGACGTTCTCGCTCGACGCCGAGGGCTCGAGGACGGATTTCCGACTCGAGCGCGCGCTGATCCGCTCGCGCGCGCAGCTGGAGTACGTCTCGGCACAGGCATCCGCAGACCGAGGTGAGGACGAGCATCTGGCGCTGCTGCGCGAGATCGGCGAGCTGCGCCGTGCGCGCGAGGCCGAGCGCGGCGGCGCGAGCCTGAACCTCCCCGATGAGGAGGTCGTGCTGCGCGCAGATGGCCACTACGACATCGAGCGCCGCCATCCGCTGCAGATCGAGGACTGGAACGCGCAGCTGTCTCTCATGACCGGCATGGCCGCGGCCGAGCTGATGATCGATGCGAAGGTCGGCGTGCTGCGCACCATGCCCCAGCCCGACGACGCCGCGTTCGAGCGCTTCCGGCGACAGACTCAGGCCCTCGGTCGGCCGTGGATCTCCGGTCGGTACGGCGAGTACCTGCGCGCACTCGACAAGGCCGATCCGCTCACTCTGCCGGTGCTCGAGGCCGCGGCATCGCTGTTCCGCGGGGCGGGTTACGTCACGTTCGACGGCGAGCTGCCCGCAGGCGATCTCTCGCAGGCCGCGATCGGCGCGCCCTACGCCCATGCCACGGCTCCGCTGCGTCGGCTGGTCGACCGGTGGTCGCTGGCGATCTGCCTCGCGGTGTCGGAAGGCCGCCCCGCACCGGAGTGGGCACGCGAATCGCTTGCCGAGCTGCCGGGCCTGATGCAGCAGTCGGCGCAGCGGGCGTCGACGCTGGGCGCCGAGACGATCAACCGGGTCGAGGCCGCGCTGCTGCAGCCGCTCATCGGTCAGACGATTGAGGCGACCGTCATCGAGCTGCGCGGCGAGGATCGCGCGGCCGTGCAGATCGCTCATCCGGCGGTGACGGCGACCGCACCCGTGCCGGCCGGGACGGCGCCCGGCTCGTCGGTGCGACTGCGTCTGGTGGCTGCCGACGTCACGGATGGCGCGGTGGAGTTCGCCGCCTGAGCTGTGCGCACGAGCTGACCGTCAAGACCGGCGGAGCCGCGTACGCAGGAGCCGGCGGTGCCGCGTGCGCAGGGGCCGGCTGTGCCGCGTGCGCAGGGGCCGGCTGGTCCCGTTCGGCCGCCTCCGCGCGCCCGATGCGGCCATCTGGGCCCACCCGGGGAGGAGGATTCGCGCGCCCGCCCTCGGCGCGTTCTGCGCGTGGTCGCAGACCGCCCGGTTCAGGGGGCGGGAACCGCCGTCGTCGTCATGACGAGCAGCTGCGGATCGCGGAGATCGAGCGACACCGAGATCGACGCGAACTCCGCCAGTGAGCGCACGTGCGTTCCCCCGCAGAGGAAGCCGACCTCACCCTCGGGCAGGGTGCAGCGCCAGGTGCGGCGATCGATGATGCTCGGGCCCTCGACCTCGATGCGGCTCTCCCCTGCCGAGGCGACCCAACCCGCGAGGATCTCGTTGATCCGCGTCTCACGCTGGTCGAGCGTGGCGGCGAATCCCTCGGAATCGAAGCCGGCCTTGCGCAGGCTCTTGCCCAGGCGGTACTCGTCGACGCTCCCGTCGGCGTGGATGCGGCTGGACTGGTTGGCCCTGCCCTCGAAGTCGGGACTGCCGAGCGGGTCGGTGCCGATCTGCTTGCGCCACAGGTCGGCGAGCGCCGCGTCGAGGGCGAGGGATGCCAGATGGCACGCGGTGTGCCCTCTGCTCAGAGCGTGCCGGTGATCGGCATCCACGGTCAGGGTGACCCGAGCGCCGATAGCGATGCCCGCGGGAATCGCGCCCTCGGTCCGATGGCCGACCATCCACGTCCAGCCCTCGCCGCCGCGCTTGACGGGAATGTCGGACCCGACGGCCAGCGCCCCTTCGTCGCTGATGGCGGCCATGACGGCCTCGGCGACGCGCAGCTGCACGTCACCGACGGTGATGCTGCCGGAGTCGCCCGGCTGGTCGGGCCAGGTGTGATCGACCGGATGGAACGGGGTCGCGTCGACCACGACGATCGAGGCGGCCTGATCGACGAGCAGCACCTCGCCCTCGCCGCTCAGTGCGCCATCGGGGAACGAGACACGCGTCGACTGCATGGACTTCCTGTCGGGTCAGCCGGTGATGACCTGGGCGGTGCCGAGCGGGGCATCGGAGCCCATCTCGGCGGCGATGCGATTCGCCTCTTCGATGAGGGTGGCGACGATGTCGGCCTCGGGCACGGTCTTGATGACCTCTCCCTTGACGAAGATCTGACCCTTGCCGTTGCCCGATGCGACACCGAGATCGGCCTCGCGCGCCTCGCCCGGACCATTCACGACACAGCCCATCACGGCGACGCGCAGCGGCACCGTCATGTCCTTCAGGCCTTCGGTGACGTCGTCCGCGAGGGTGTACACGTCGACCTGGGCGCGACCGCACGAGGGGCAGGAGACGATCTCGAGCTTGCGCTCTCGCAGGTTCAGCGACTGCAGGATCTGGTGCCCGACCTTGACCTCTTCGGCCGGCGGCGCCGACAGCGAGACGCGGATCGTGTCGCCGATGCCCTCGCCCAGCAGGATGCCGAACGCCGTGGCGCTCTTGATGGTGCCCTGGAAGGCAGGACCTGCCTCGGTGACCCCGAGGTGCAGCGGCCAGTCACCTCGTTCGGCGAGCTGACGGTAGGCCTTCACCATGACGACGGGGTCGTTGTGCTTGACCGAGATCTTGAAGTCGTGGAAGTCGTGCTCCTCGAACAGCGATGCCTCCCAGACGGCGCTCTCCACGAGAGCCTCGGGCGTCGCCTTGCCGTACTTCTGCAGCAGGCGCGGATCGAGCGAGCCGGCGTTCACGCCGATGCGCAGCGACACGCCCGCAGCCTTCGCCGCAGCGGCGATCGCACCCACCTGGTCGTCGAACTTGCGGATGTTGCCGGGATTGACGCGGACAGCTCCGCAGCCGGCGTCGATCGCCTGGAAGACGTACTTCGGCTGGAAGTGGATGTCGGCGATCACCGGGATCTGGCTCTTCTTCGCGATGATGTGCAGCACATCCGCGTCATCCTGCGAGGGCACCGCCACGCGGACGATCTCGCAGCCCGACGCCGTGAGCTCGGCGATCTGCTGCAACGTGCCGTTGATGTCGGTGGTCTTCGTCGTCGTCATCGACTGGACACTGACGGGAGCGTCACCGCCGACGAGCACCTTGCCGACCCGGATCTGACGGGACTTGCGACGTGGGGCGAGGACTTCGGGGACGCGCGGCATCCCAAGATTCACTGCAGGCACCCGTCAAGGCTACCGCCGGTCGATCGGCGTCGGCTGGATGTCGGCTGCTCCGTGTCCGATCGTCGTGTGCACCCCCACCCTTCTGAGCCGACGAAGGGCTGCCCGGTCCGTCACGAGCCGGATCACGCACCTTGCGATGTGCTAATTTCACGGTATGTCCGCGACCCGCACCTGGTGGCCCGCCTTCTAGGCGGTGATTCGCGTACCCACGAGATCAGACCGCCTCCCGGGGCGGTCTTTTTCTTGCCCGCACCGGATCCCCGACCGAGGAGACACCGATGACCGCAGTTCCGCTCACCCGACTGGCAGAGCTCACGGCCGACAACGATGCGTCGTTCGTGCTGATCGCCCGTGAGGGCGGCATCGACCTGCTCACCGGAGACATCGTCGATGTGGCCCGTCTGGCCGACATCCCGCTCGCCGGTCCAGACGGCGCCCGCGAGGTGTTCGCCATGGTGCCGTATCACCAGGTGCGCGAGCGCGGATTCGAGGCGCACGACGATGGCACTCCCCTGCGCTGCCTGCTCGTCACCGAGCATCTGACGCTCGCCCCGGACGAGCTGATGAACGCTCTGCCCCAGGCCCCGATCCCGCTGAGCGACGGCGGGTTCGACATCTCCGACGAGGAGTACGCTGAGATCGTCGAGCGCGTCATCGTCGACGAGATCGGTCGCGGCGAGGGCGCGAACTTCGTGATCCGTCGCGACTACCGCGCGACGTTCGACGCCGACGACCGCACCGCCGCGCTCACCTGGTTCCGCGCGCTGCTCGCGCACGAGCGCGGCGCGTACTGGACGTTCGCCGTCATCACCCCCGGGCACATCGCCGTCGGCGCCAGCCCCGAAGCACACGTCGTCGCGCGCCACGGCGTCGTGACGATGAATCCCATCTCGGGCACCTTCCGCCACCCGGCGGGCGGCGCGACCCGCGAGTCGCTGACCGAGTTCCTCTCCTCCACCAAGGAGACCGAGGAGCTGTTCATGGTCGTCGACGAAGAGCTGAAGATGATGAGCCAGGTCTGTTCGGACGGCGGCCGCATCACCGGACCGCATCTGAAGGAGATGTCGAGGCTCACCCACACCGAGTACATGCTGCGGGGGCGCAGCCGACTGGATCCGCGCGACATCCTGCGCGAGACGATGTTCGCCCCCACTGTCACCGGATCGCCCATGCAGAACGCGTGCGCGGTGATCCGCAGGCACGAGCGGTCCCCACGCGGCTACTACTCGGGCGTCGCCGCGCTGTTCACCCCGAACGCCGAGGGCGGACACGACCTGGACGCGCCGATCCTCATCCGCACCGTCTACCTCGGCGACGGTCGGCTGCGCGTGCCCGTCGGTGCGACCCTGGTGCGCCACTCCGACCCGCACGGCGAGGTCAGCGAGACGCACGGCAAGGCAGCCGGCGTGCTGGGCGCCATCGGCGCCATCGAGCGGGACACCGCCGCCGAGGCGAGAGACGACGACGCGCCGGGCGAGGCTCGGCTGGCCGACGACCCCGAGATCGCCGCTCTCCTGGCATCCCGCAACACCCGCCTCGCGGACTTCTGGATGCAGCCGCAGGACACCCACCCGAGCGGCCGCTTCGCGGGCCGCAGCGCGCTGGTCGTCGACGCGGAGGACCGCTTCACCACCATGCTCGCTCACCAGCTGCGCCATCTGGGCCTCGACGTCGAGATCGCCGCCTGGGACGCCGTGGCCGACAGCGCCATCGACGCCGCAGACCTCGTCGTCGCGGGTCCCGGGCCGGGCGATCCGCGCGACGCCGCGTCGCCGCGCATCGCGCGGATGCAGCAGGTCGTCTCCCGTCGCCGCGACGCGCGTGCACCGCTGCTCGCGGTGTGCTTGAGCCACCAGATCCTCGCCGACCGGCTCGGCATCGACCTGGTTCCGCTTGCCGCGCCGCATCAGGGCGTGCAGAAGACGGTTCCGGTCTTCGGGCGGGAGGCGTCGGTCGGCTTCTACAACACCTTCACCGCGCGGGTCGCGCCCGGTACGACGGCTGTGCCGGATGCCGAGGTGTCGGCGGATGCCCGCAGCGGCGACGTCTACGCGCTGCGCGGCGAGCGTTTCGCGTCGGTGCAGGGGCACCTCGAGTCGATCCTGTCGCGCGACGGCCTGGAGACGCTCGAGCGGCTCATCGCCCACGCCCTCGCCTGACGTCGGCCCGGCACAGCCCGGCTCGGTGTCAGCCCAGCAGGCTCATCGGCTTGACGAGGTCGGCGACGATCAGCAGAGCGCCCATGCCGATCAGCAGCACCGCCACGACGACGGTCACCGGAACCAGCCGGGTCGCATCGACGGGCTTCGGAGCGGGGCGCCGCGTGATCCTCGCCCACGCCCGCTTCACGCCCTCCCAGAGGGCGACGACGACGTGCCCGCCGTCGAGCGGCAGCAGCGGGATCAGGTTGAACACGAACAGCGCGATGTTCAGCGCCGCGAGCAGATTCATCAGCACGACCAGGCGGTTCAGCACGGGAGCGTCGGTCGCCGCCACCTCGCCGGCCAGACGACCCACGCCGACCACGCTGAGGGGCCCGTTCGGGTCGCGCTCGGCGCCGGTCACCAGCGAGGCTCCGACGTTCCACAGCTTCGCGGGCAGGTTGACCACGAGTGACGCGACAGCGCCGGTCTGCTGGATCGCCAGCTCCGGACCCGTGGCGAGCGGCTGCGGCACGTACTCGCTCTGCGCGAAGATCCCCGCGTATCCCACCGTTCGGGTGATCGGCTCACCCTGATCGTCGAGCACCGGGCGCCCCTCGGCATCCACCTGCCCGCGCTCCGCAGCGACCGGTGTGAGCGTCAGATCCACCCGCTCGCCGGCGCGCTCGACGACGACGTCCAGCTGCTCGCCCGGCGAGCGCTGGATGATCGCGGAGGCCTCGGCGAACGTCCGCACCCGTTCGCCGCCGACGCTGATGAGCACGTCGCCGGCCCGCACACCCGCCTCGGCGGCGGGCGCGGCCGGGTCGTCACTCGCGCAGCTCTGCTGCGTCGTGCCGGCGGGCAGAACGCATTCGGTCACGGAGGCGACGGTCGTGCTCGCCTGCTGGATGCCGATTCCGGATGCCATGATCGTGAAGATCGCGATGGCGAGCACGAAGTTCATCGCCGGGCCGCCCAGCATGATGATCACGCGCTTCCAGACCGGCAGGCGATAGAACACCCGATCCTCGTCGCCGTCGGCGATCGTCTCGTCGTTGGCGCTGCGGGCATCCTGCACGAGAGAGGCGAACAGACCACGAGCCGGCGCGCTCTTCGTCGACGGCGGGTACATGCCCGACATCGAGATGAAGCCGCCGAGCGGCAGCGCCTTGAATCCGTACTCCGTCTCGCCGATCCGCTTCGACCACAGCCGCGGTCCGAAGCCGATCATGTACTGCCCGACGCGCACGCCGAACAGCTTCGCGGGCAGCAGATGCCCGACCTCGTGCAGTCCGATCGAGAGGCCGAGGCCGATCAGCATGAACACGACGCCGCCCAGGTACAGCAGGATCTCCACCCGTCCACGGTAGTGGCAGCTCTGAGGAATCCCCTGGATCCCCGTCCGCACCGGGAGCGGCTGGGCCGCGTGAGATCATGGACGGGATATGACCACGACATCGCTGCCCCCTGTGCTCCGTCCGGCCGACCCACCCCGTCGTGCCCTGGCAGAGCTGGCCGAACGCTTCGCCCGAGACGTCCGCGGTGACATCGCCGACGTGCAGCTGAGCGGCATCACGCTCGCGACCGCCGACCTGCGCGCAGGAGAGGCGTTCGTCGCCATCCAGGGCGTCAACCGGCACGGCGCCGAGTTCGTGCAGACCGCGGCGGAGAAGGGCGCGGTCGCGATCATCACAGACGAGGCAGGGGCCGGGATCGCCGGATCTGCGGGTCTGCCGATCATCGTGGTGGACGACCCGCGCGGGGTGCTCGGCGCCCTGAGCGCGTGGGTGTACGGCACCGGCGCGGGCGACCCGCTGCCGCTGCTGTTCGGCACCACGGGCACCAACGGCAAGACGAGCGTGTCGCACCTGCTGCAGGGCCTGCTCGATCAGATCGGGGTCGTGTCGGGTCTGTCGTCGACGGCAGAGCGGCACATCGCCGGTGAGGTGATCGTCTCGCGTCTGACCACACCGGAGGCATCCGAGATGCATGCCCTGCTCGCCCTGATGCGCGAGCGGAAGGTCGAGGCGGTCGCGGTCGAGGTCAGCGCGCAGGCCCTGTCACGGCACCGCGTGGACGGCATCATGTTCGACGTCGCCGGGTTCACCAATCTCTCGCACGACCATCTCGACGACTACGCCGACATGGAGGAGTACTTCGAGGCCAAGCTCCCGCTGTTCACCCCGGAGCGGTCGCGCCGCGCCGTCGTGAGCGTGGACTCGTCGTCCGGCGCCATCGTCGTCGAGCGCGCCACCGTGCCGGTCGTCACCGTCGGCACGCCGGCGATCGCCGCCGACCCCGAGGCCGCCGCGCGTGCGGACTGGGTCGTCTCGATCGATGACGAGCGCCCCAGCGGCACCGCATTCACGCTCACCGGTCCTGCGGGGCGCACTCTGTCGAGCGTCGTTCCCGTGATCGGACCGCACATGGCGGCCAACGCGGGGCTCGCGATCGTCATGCTGCTCGAGGGCGGGTACGAGTGGGACCGCATCGCCGATGCTCTCGACCGCGACGGTCACATCGTCGCGCACCTGCCCGGACGCACCCAGTTCATCTCGGGCGAGACCGGCCCCGCCGTCTACGTCGACTTCGGACACTCCCCCGACGCCTTCGAGAAGACCCTGGCCGCGGTTCGTCGGGTCACCCCGGGGAAGGTGCTGATGCTGTTCGGCGCCGATGGCGACCGCGATGCCACCAAGCGCTTCGACATGGCCCGCACCGCCGTGGAGGGCAGCGACATCCTCGTGATCACCGACCACCACCCCCGGTTCGAGGACCCGGCGTCGATCCGCGCCACCCTCGTCGAGGGGGCCCGTCGCGCACGGCCGGACGCCAAGATCCACGAGGTGTCGCCGCCGGAGGACGCGATCGTGACCGCGGTCGGGCTGGTCGGCGAAGGGGATGCCATCCTTTGGGCGGGGCCGGGGCACCAGGACTACCGCGACATCCGCGGAGTGCGCACGCCGTACTCGGCCCGTGAGCTGGCCCGCCGGGCGCTCATCGCCGCCGGATGGCCTGCTCCCGAATCGCACTGGCCCGTCCCCTACACCGACTGAGGCGCGGGCACCGGTCGCGCGGGCCTGGCACCCGCAGGGCCGGTCAGGAGGCCGCGATCAGCGCATCCGCCTTCGCACGTGCCCAGGTCTCGGCCTCGGCGAGCGCCTCGAGCGTCAGCTCCTCCGGGGCGTCGTGCGCGTCGACGACGCGCTGCACGGTGTCGACGATGCCGAGGAACGTCAGCCGGCCGTCGTGGAAGGCATGCACGGCCTGCTCGTTCGCGGCGTTGTACACCGCGGGGAACGTGCTGCCGGCACGACCGACCGCCTTGGCGAGCGCGACGGCGGGGAACGCCTCGTCGTCGAGCGGCTCGAAGGTCCAGCTGGTCGCCGTGCGCCAGTCGAGCGGTCGGCCCACGCCGCCGACCCGGTGCGGCCAGTCCAGGCCGAGCGAGATGGGCAGCCGCATGTCCGGCGGTGACGCCTGGGCGATGGTGGAGCCGTCGACGAACTCGACCATCGAGTGCACGACCGACTGCGGGTGCACGACCACCTCGATGTCGTCGTAGGGCACGTCGAACAGCAGGTGCGCCTCGATGACCTCCAGGCCCTTGTTGACCAGCGTGGCCGAGTTGGTGGTGACCATCCGGCCCATGTCCCAGGTGGGGTGCGCGAGCGCCTGCGCCGGGGTGACGTCGGCCAGCTCGGCACGAGAGCGGCCACGGAACGGCCCGCCGGATGCGGTGACGACGAGCCTTCTGACTTCGGCGCGTGTGCCGGCGCGCAGCGCCTGGGCCAACGCGGAATGCTCCGAGTCGACCGGAACGATCTGGCCGGGAGCCGCCGCCGCACGCACCAGCTCGCCGCCGACGATCAAGGACTCCTTGTTCGCCAATGCCAGCGTGCGCCCCGCCCCGAGGGCGGCGAGCGTCGAGCCGAGCCCGATCGAGCCGGTGATGGCGTTGAGCACCACATCGGCGTCGACGTCACGCACCAGCTGCTCCGCCTCGACGGCGCCGAGAGCGGTGTGCTCGAGGTGGAACTGCGCGGCCTGCTCGGCGACCAGCTCGGCGTTGCTGCCCGCGGCGATCCCCACCAGCTCGAAGCGACGCGGATTGGCGCGGATCACGTCCAGCGCCTGGGTGCCGATGGAGCCTGTGGAGCCGAGGACGATGACGCGACGCATGCCGCCAGCCTATGCGAGAGGGCGGCGACCCCGTCGGATCGCCGCCCTCTCGTTCAGCGCATCACTGCGCGGCTGGTGCGTGCTGCGTCGCGAGGATGTCGATGACGAAGACGAGGGTCTTGCCGCCGAGCTCGTGGCCCTCGGGGTCCTCGCCGTAGGCGAGCTCCGGCGGGATGACCACGAGAACCTGCGAGCCCACCTTCTGACCGGCGAGCGCCTGCACGAAGCCGGGCACGTAGGTGTTTCCCGGGGCTGCGTACGGAGCCCCCTTCGACCAGGACGAGTCGAAGCTCTCGCCGCTCTCCCAGTCGACGCCGTAGTACTGCAGCAGCGTGGTGTCGCCGTCGGCGACGGCGGGCCCGTCACCCTGCTTCAGCACCGAGATCTCGAGCTCGGCGGGAGCGTCTGCGGACGGCACCTCGACGGCGGGTTCGCCGTCCTTGGCGAGCGTGACGACAGGCATCCCATCGACCGGCTCCTGCTTCTCGCCCCACGCCGCGGTGGGCACCTTGTCGAGCACGTCGATGATGTACAGCTGCGAGTCCGCGCCGTCGGAGGCGGGCAGCGCGAATGCGACGCGCGTGCCGATCGGGGCGCAGCCGATCGCCTCCGCGAGCGCCTGATTCGCCAGCGCGTCCTGCGGCAGCAGCTCCCCCTCGGCGTACCCGAGATCGCCGAGGTGCTCCCCCGTCTTGGAGTCGAAGGCGCTCATCGCGTAGGCGATGTAGTCGCCCTCCTCGACCTTCTCGCCCGTGCCCTCGGTGACGACGGTGCGCTGCACCTCGTCGACCTTCTGATCCTTCGCGACGGTGATCTTGGCCGGCTCACCGAAGTCACCGCTCACGTCGACACTGTCGGTGAGCGCACCGGGAGCGGCGACCTGCTCGCACGCGTCGGCGCTGCCCTTCGAGTCGGACGCATCCGACGTGTCCTGAGCGCCGGAGCATCCGGCGAGCAGGAGCGCGGTGACGGCCACGGTGGAGGCAAGGGCGAGGGGGCGCAGACGCAAGATGGGACCTTCGGGTTCGCAGAACGGTGAAGGTCCCATCCTGACGCACCCGGCTTTGCCGCCGCTGAGTGCAGAACCGGACGCCGCGTCATTCCGCGGCAGGCATGCACCGGAAGATAAGCTCTTCCGGTGAGTTCTGAGCAGTCGGTCACCCCCGCGGACCCCGAGCCGGAGACGCCGGGGCACCCGTCGCCTCGCCACGCCGGGTTCAAGTACAAGGTCGGGCGGATGGTCGCGGCGTCCGTGGCGCGGGTGGTCTATCGGCCTCGCATCGAGGGTCGCGAGAACGTGCCGCTCACCGGTGCGGTGATCCTCGCCAGCAATCACCTGTCGTTCATCGACTCGATGGCGATCCCGATCGCGGCTCCGCGGCCGGTGCACTTCCTCGCGAAGTCGAGCTACTTCGAGGGCACCGGGATCAAGGGCGCCATCTCGCGCGACTTCTTCACCTCGGTCGGAGCGATCCCCGTGCGCCGGGGTGCCGGCCAGGCCGCTCTCGACGCGCTGGACCAGCAGCGGCAGCTGCTCGACGACGGTCTGGCCGTCGCGCTGTACCCCGAGGGGACCCGCTCGACGGACGGCCGACTGTACAAGGGCCGCACGGGTGTCGCCTTCCTCGCCCTGCAGACGGGGGCTCCGGTCGTCCCGGTGGGCCTGATCGGCACGGACAGGATGATGCCGAGGGGGGCGAAGATGCCCTCGCTCAGCGAGCGCGTCACGGTGCGCTTCGGCACCCCGATCGACGTGTCCAGGCACGGTCCCGCGACGAGTGGCAGAGCTCGCCGCCTCGCCACCGACGAGATCATGGCCGCCATCCACGCGCTGAGCGGACAGGAGCTCGCCGGCGTGTACAACGAGCCGCCGGCGCAGACACCCATCGAGAAGATCAAGCAGGCGCTTCCGCACGAGCGCCGCTGAGCTCAGCCGCGCTCTGATGCCACCTCGACGGTGGCGTCGTGGTGCACCGGGAAGTTCACGGAGTTCGCGATGAAGCACCATTCGTGGGCGATGCGGTGCGCCTCGCGTGCGGCGTCGAGCATCGACTCGTCGGCGACGCGCACGTGAGGACGCAGCGTCACCTCGGCGAACGCGCCGCCGCCTCGTCCGTCCTCGCGCATCACCCCGGTGGCCTCGTCGCGGTACTCGGTCACGACGACCCCGGCGGTGACGCACGCGTGCAGGTACGACAGCAGGTGGCATTCCGACAGGGCCGCCAGAAGCAGATCCTCCGGATTCCAGCGCGACGGGTCGCCGCGGAACGGCTTGTCGGCCGATGCCTGCAGGTCGGGTTTGCCCTGGATGCCGATCGTGACGTCACGTGCGTAGTCGCGATAGCCGCTCGTGCCGGTGCCGCGGTTCCCGGTCCAGGTGGTCGTGAGCGCGTAGTGGTGTTCGCCGAGGGGGGCCATCGCGCCAGTCTGCCACCGTGCAGCGCATTAGGCTTGTCTGGTGCTCGAGACTCTCACCATCGCTGACGCCGTCGAACTCGCGATCGTGGAGCGCAACGGCTTCGTGGAGTCCCGCCATGCGGGCGCCGCCGTCGTGCTCTCCCCCGACGGGGAGGTCATCGCTCAGCACGGCAACGCCGAAGCGCTGATCCTGCCGCGCTCCAGCCTGAAGCCGCTGCAGGCGATCGCCAGTGTGACAGCCGGCGCGAGCCTGGAGGGCGAGCAGCTCGCGCTCGGCACGGCCAGCCACAGCGGCACTGATCGGCATGTCGAGGTCGTGCGCGAGATGCTCGCCGCAGGCGGCCTCAATGAGGACGACCTGGGCTGCCCTGCCGCGTGGCCGTCCGACTCGACGGCGCGCCGCGACATGATCCGCGATCACGCCGATCAGGCACGCGTGCGGATGAACTGCTCGGGCAAGCACGCCCTCATGCTCCGCGCCTGCGTCGCGACCGGCTGGCCGACCGAGGGATACCTCGACACCGCGCACCCGCTGCAGGTGCACATCCGGGATGTGGTGGAGCGCCTCGCCGGAGAGAAGATCGCGCATACGTCGATCGACGGTTGCGGCGCGCCGGTGCACGCCATCACCCTGCTGGGCCTCGCACGCGCGATCCATCGGATCGGCTCGGCCTCGGAGCGCTCTCCGTTCGCCCTGCACCGTGTCGCCGGTGCGCTCGTGCGCGCCGTTCGGGAGAACCCGTGGACGATCGCGGGGCCCGGCGAACCCGACACCATCGCCATCGAGACGCTCGGCGTGTTCGCCAAGCACGGCGCCGAGGGTGTGATGGTCATGGTCGCCCCGGACAACACGACCGTGGCGATCAAGACACTCGACGGCAGCAGCCGCGCCTCGGCGATCGTCGCCGCCACGCTGCTCGCCAGGGCCGGCGCGCTCGGCGAGGCCGACGTCGCGGCGCTCGCATCGGCCCTCCCCCTCGATGTGCTCGGCGGCGGTCAGCCGGTCGGCATGATCCGTCCGGGTTCCGGTATCTGATCCAGCCGCTGGCTCAGGTCAGCCGCACTCGTCGCGGTCGCCCTCCGGCTGGCACCACCCACGCCCGGCCCTCGTGCAGCCGCGCGTACGGCGGGGTGTCGCGCACCCCCGCGAGCTGGCGCAGTTCCGTCGCGCATTCCGCCGCGACGACGAGCTCGCCCGCGCTGCGGATGCCCTGCAGCAGCGACCACTGAGCACGCCACTGCTCCGGGTCGCCGACGATCACGACCGGCGCGTCCTCGGCGGGGGTCGGCCCGTTCTCGGCGAGGGTCGTCACCCGGCATCCCGGGACCGCGGCGGCGAGCGTCGTGCGGGTCTCGTCGACCGCTGTCGTCACCACGCCCGCGGGAGTGCGCACGGGCCGCCAGCGTGCGATGCCGCGCGCATCCGCGCTCCCCCGACGCCCGCTGCCCGGCGCGACCGGATCGGTCCAGCAGATCTGCACGTCGCGACCGTCCACCACGCCGCGGCCGGGCGGCCGGTGCGGGTCGAACGCCGCGGACTCGCCGCCGGCGGAGATGTGCTCCACCCTGCTGCTCAGCCTCAGCAGCGCGCGGTGCGAGAGCCCGTCGAGCAGCCGCCCGACCGGACCCGTCGCCCGTGACGAGGTGATCACGACGCCGGCCGGGGAGCGGACGATGCGCTCCCACCGGCTCAGGAAGAGCTGCGCGTGCTCAGCCGGGTACTGCGCGAGCAGCACGTCGAGATCATCGCAGAGGACCATCCCGTGCCGACCGGTCGCGAGCTCCGCCACAGCATCCCACGCCTCCTCGACGTCGTTCGGGATGACGACCGCATCCGGGATCTGAGCATGCACAATGCGGATCAGCGTGCTCTTGCCCGCCCCCGGGCCGCCGATCACGCCGAGCCCGTCGCCGCGCGCGAGATGCACCCAGGGCTGCCTCTGCTGATCCGGCTCATCGGCTCGGCCGAGCACGATCACACCGGCCTCGGGTGCGCCGCTGCCGGAGGGCAGGTCGATCACGCGGGGCAGCGGGGGCAGCCACGGACTGGCCGGGGTCTGCGCCCCCTCCCACCGGCGCGTCACCGCCGCCACATCGTGCGGGGAGGTCAGCGCGACGCGCACGGCATGCGGCTCGACGTCCTCGGGCCGACGCACGTACACCAGGCCGCGCGACGCCGATCCTCCCGGGAGCGCCGCCGCGACCTCCGAGCCGATCACCAGGCGACTGTCGGCCGCCTCCGCCACGCGCAGGCTCAGCCGCAGCGGGCAGTTCGCCGCCAGGGCATCCCGGATCACACCGCCCGCACGCTGCGTGCCGAGAACGAGATGCATCCCCAGCGCCCGTCCGCGCGCGGCGATATCGGTGAAGATCTGCGCCAGGTCGGGGTGCTCCTGCACGAGGGCGGCGAACTCGTCGACGACGATCACGAGCCGAGCGAGCGAGGGGGAACCGGTGACGTCGCGCGCGCCCGCTGCGGCCAGAGCCGCCTCCCGGCGCCGCAGCTCGGCGCTGAGACTGCCGACCCCACGTCGCGCACCGGCCGCATCGAGGTCGGTGACGACCGCGACGACATGGGGCAGCGAGCGCAGCGGGTCGAACGCCGTGCCTCCCTTGAAGTCGATCAGCACGAACGTCACCTCCTCCGGCGCATGCGCGGCGGCGATCGCCACCACCCAGCTGGTCAGAAGCTCGCTCTTTCCCGTGCCCGTCATGCCCGTGACGATCGCGTGCGGACCGTCGTCGACCAGATCGACGAGCACATCGCCCTGCTCCCCTCGCCCGAAGCGTGCGGCGAGTCGGCCGTCACCGCCCTCCGCCGTCTGGAGCTCACTGAGCGCGACGGCGTCCGGAACCTGCGCGGTGTCCTCCGATCTGCTGGCCACCGCCGCGGCGATGCAGACGATCTGCCGGGTCGACACCGCCTCCAGGGAGATGTCTCGCAGCCCCTCCGGGGTGCGCGCGACCGCCCGTGCCGGTGCCACGCACTCCAGCACGGTCGTGACGCCCTCCGCTGGCTCCTCCCCCGGCGTCCGCACGCAGATCACGGCGTCGGCGGGATCGGCCCCGTCGCCGATCCGCAGCCGGAAGCGGGCGCCGCGACGGTCGGCGTGCGGAAACTGCTCCAGGCCCCACTCCGCGACACCGCGGCCGTGCAGGCTCAGCTCCGACGGCCCGAACCTCAGACACAGCTGTGCGACGAGAGCCCTGACGACGGCGCTCGCGACCGGACGAGCCGCCCGCACGCACACGCCGCCGCCGAGCTCGACGACGATCGGAGCATCGTCGAGGTTCTCGGCGCGCTCGCGGAAGGCACGGGATCGATCGTCGTCACCGCCCGAAGCGCGGACCCGACTGCGCGTGCGGCCCCGCCCGATCACCAGGTCGGTGGCGGCGCTCAGCGGCGTGCGGCCTCGCAACGGCGGGTCGAGCAGACAGCCCGCCGCATCGGGTGAACGATGCCAGAGCATCCGGTGCTCCTGGCCGTGCAGGCGCACGAGCTCGTCCTCGGCGCGCTGCCACGCGGCGTCGGTCTCCCCCTCCGCCCGGCGACGTGCTCGGCGCCGCGATCGCATGCCGTCGAAGAACGACGCGAGCAGCATCAGCGGGCCGAGGGCCGCGAAGCACAGCGCGAACAGGGAGTCCGTGATCAGCCACAGCACCACTCCCGCGACGACGGGGACGATCGCGGCGAGCAGCGGCAGCGGCGGTCGCGTCGGCTGCGCGGCAGATGCGGGCAGGACGATGGTGGTGGCATCCATCCACCCATCTCAGCCCATCGTGACCCGCGGATCCGGCCTGTCCACAGGCCGGCCGGCTCACCCCTCGATCGCGGGTTCTGTGGAGGATGAATCGCCGCCGACAGCGGGCCGCTCCGCGGTGGCCACGTCGTCGGCGGCGCCGCCCCGGCCGCCGGTGAAGCGCACGTTGAGCACGATCAGCGTGACGTTGTCGCGTCCGCCGTTCTCCAGCGCCGCATCGACCATCGCGTTCACCGCGTCAGCGGGCTCGGCGTTCTCGCGAAGGAAGTGCAGGATGCCGTAGTCGGTGAGCTCTTTGGTGAGACCGTCGGAGCAGATGATGAACCGGTCGCCGTCGACGACGTCGATGGCGACGTAGTCGGGTGAGACGAGCTCGTTCGCCCCCACCGCGCGGGTGATCACGTTGCTGTAGGGGTGGGCGTCCGCCTCTTCCGGGCTGATCTTGCCGGATGCGATGAGCTCCTGCACCACGGAGTGGTCGGTCGTGACCTGGATCAGGCGACCGTCCCGCTCCAGATAGACCCGTGAGTCGCCGATGTTGAGCGAGATCCAGCGCCAGCCGTCGTCATGGCGATCGAGGTACACGCCGGTCAGCGTCGTCCCCGTCCCCTCGTCGGTCGTCTCGGGATGCTGGTGGATGTCGTCCACGGCCAGCTGCAGCGCAGCCACGATCCGCTCGTCGTCGATCTGTCCGGCGTCGACCATGTCGGAGAGCCGGTCGACGGTCGCCTGGCTGGCGATCTCGCCGCCCGCGTGTCCGCCCATGCCGTCGGCGACGATGAACAGCGGGTACTTGGCGAGGAACGAGTCCTGGTTGTTCTCCCGGCGTCGGCCGCGATCGGTCACACCCGCCCAGGTGAGCTCGAGGTCATCGCTGACGCGGAAGGTCTGCGTCGTGGTCTCAGGCACGTGGGCTCTCCATCGGGCGGCTGGGCGACTGAACAGCCGCGGGATTCGTCTTCATCGTAGTCGTGCCGTCACATCCGGTCGGCAGGGTCGTCGATCAGCGGGAACAGGGCGTCGATCTCCGCGAGGTCCGCTGCCGTGGGAGTCCACGCGTCTGCGGCTGCGGCGTTCGCCTCGACCTGCTCGGGCGTGGTGGCGCCGGCGATCACGCTGGAGACGCCGGGCTGCGCCAGCAGCCAGCCGAAGGTCGCCTGGAGCATCGTGATATCGCGCTGATCGCAGAACGCCTGGTACTGCTCGAGTGCATCCCAGGGCGCGTCGGACCAGATGTGCTGACGCGTCTGCATGATGCGGCTGCCGGTGGGACCGCCCTCGCGGGTGAACTTGCCGGTGAGCAGTCCGTTCTTCAGCGGGAAGAACGGGAAGAAGCCGAGGCCGTAGCGCTCGACCGCGGGCAGCACTTCACGCTCGGACGCACGCGCCAGCAGCGAATAGTGATTCTGAGCGGAGATGAATCGCCCCGTGGAGCGGGCGCGGGCGGTCAGCTCGGCCTCGGCGATCTGCCACCCGGTGAAGTTGGAGTGCCCGTAGTAGCGGATCTTCCCCTCGTCGACGAGCTCGTCGAGCGCATCGATGGTCTCGGCGATCGGGGTCTGCGGGTCGGGCAGGTGCAGCTGGTAGAGGTCGATCCAGTCGGTGCGCAGACGGCGCAGGGAATGCTCGACGGCGTGACGCACGTAGCGGCGCGATCCGCGACCCCCGGGGAAGTCGTACCCCATGTCCCGCTCGTGACCGAACTTGGTCGCCAGCACCACGCGGTCGCGGCGGCCCTCGAGCACCTCGCCCATCAGCTCCTCGCTGCGGCCCGCGTCGGCGCCGTACATGTCAGCGGTGTCGAAGAAGAACACGCCGTTCGCGAGTGCCGCGTCGATCACGACCCGAGTGCCGTCGAGCGTCTCGGTCACTGTTCCCGCACGCCCGAAGTTGTTGCAGCCGAGACCGGCTGCGGAGACGACGAGTCCGGATGCGCCGACGCGACGCTGCGAGGTGACCATGCATCCACACTATCGGGGCGTCGGCGCTGCTCGGACCGGCCGGGCGCGCCGACCACCCTGTTTCGGCATGAAGACACGAGGAAGCCCCCGACCTCGTCGGGGGCTTCCTCGTGTTCAGCTCAGGGTCGCGGCTGCGTCGGGTCCTCAGGCGCTGCCGGCGGCGCGGGAGGAGCGGGCGGTGCGGCCGGAGGCGCGGACGGCGGAGCAGGAGGTGCCGGCGGCGCGGCCGGAGGCGGAACCGGTGCGCCCGGCGCCGGCGGAACCGGTGCTGCAGGGTTGAGCGGAGCGCCGTAACCGGGCTGTGCCGGCTGTCCGTAACCGGGCTGGGCCGGAGGCGCGTAGCCGGGCTGTGCCGGCGGGGCGTAGCCCTGCGGTGCGCCGTAGCCGGCGGGGGCGGCGTTCTGGCCGGGCTGCACGGGGATGCCGTCCCACACGGTGTTGTCACCGAGGAAGCCGTTGCCGGCCCACGGAGCGGGGGCGATGTTCGGGTTCCAGCGCGAGCGGTCGAACGCGGCGATGCCCATCCAGACGATGTTGAGCAGCACGAAGAGGATGACCCAGGCCGCCTCCTTCTGCAGCTTGAGCCCGACGCGCCAGCCGGCCATCGCGAACAGCGCGGTGAAGACCAGACCGAAGATGCCGCCGATACCGGTCCACGACAGCAGGATCGTCGCGCCCAGCGCGTACAGCACGAGCCACGGGCTCATGTCGCCGAGCTTGAAGAAGATCATCTCCCGGTAGACCGGTACCCAGGCGCGCCATTTGCCGACGACACCGGCCTTGTCGAAGATCTTCATCATGAAGATCGACGAGATGACGTACATGATCGGCCCGACGATCAGCAGCAGCACCGTCAGCAGGCCGACGATCGCAGCGATGGCGCCGTAGTCGCCGTAGTCGCCATATCCCATGAGTGAACCACTTCTCTCGTCGAGAGGAAGCGGTGTCGCTTCCCCGTGCGGATCTCGTGCTCCGGCCATGCTAGCGAAGCGGCGCGATCACGGGCAATGAGACACGGCGCCGTCTCAGGCCTCAGCCGTCGACCACGAGCTCCAGAACCCCGGCATCCGGGCTCTCGCGCAGCGGGATGTCGTTCTCCTGCGCCCAACCCAGCAGCGCGCGGACGGAGCGGGGCCTCGGGCGCGTCGTGGCGAGGGCGCGCACGAGCAGGCCCTTGGACTTCTTGTTGAAGTGGTTCAGGGCGCGGCCTATGTCGGTGACCACGCGCACGTACGCCGAGGGCACGACGCCGGCCACCGGCCCGAGCGCCACGTAGGACTCGCTGCGCAGGTCGAGCACGAAGTCGGCGTCCGCCAGAGCGGCGGACGTCGCCGCGGCCCAGTGTCGGCGCAGCGGGGGGATGCCGGGCAGCGAGGTGCCGGCGGCCAGGCGGTACACCGGGATCTCGTCGAGCGCGCCGACCGGGCCGAACGGCGCCGAGTGGATCAGCACGTGCGCTCCGAGCCACCGGCGCGCCGACGGGTCGAGGGACGCGGCGTCGAGAGCGTCGTAGAGCACGCCCGTGTAGCGGTCGACGGCGGCCATCGTGGGGGCCGTCTGCAGCATCCGGTTGTGCACGATGTCACCGGCCTGACGCTCGCTGAGCTTCAATACGCGACGCGCGGTGGACTCGTCGGCGCAGAGAGCGACCAGAGCGTCGATGACCTCGGTGCGCTGGGCGGTCAGAGCCGGCAGCGCGAGGTCGGCGAGGCGCATCGGGCCGCCGACGCCACCCTGGCGTTTGGTCTCGGACGGGGGCAGGAGGATCTTCATGGTCTCCACAGACGAAGCGTCCGCTCCGGGTCGTGCAGGGCACGATCCGGAGCGGACGCCGGTGGTCTTGCTGTCAGGCGATCAGTGCGGCGTTGCCGGCCACGATGGTGAGCGTGTCGCCCTCCATCGAAAGGAAGCCGTCCTGCGCGTTCGCGAGCACCTTGCTGCCGTCGATCTGAGTGATGCGGACCTCGCCCTGGGCGAGGATGGCCAGCACCGGCTCGTGACCGGACATGATGCCGATCTCGCCCTCGACGGTCTTGGCGACGACGAGCGACGCCTCTCCCGTCCAGACCTCCGCGTCAGCGGAGACGAGACTCACGTGCAGCGCCATGGTCAGGCGTTCTCCTTCTGGATCTTCGCCCATGCCTCTTCGACGTCGGAGATGCCGCCGACGTTGAAGAACGCCTGCTCAGCGACGTGGTCGAAGTCACCGCGGGTGATCGCATCGAAGGACTCGATGGTCTCCTTGAGCGGGACGGTCGATCCCTCGACACCGGTGAACTTCTTCGCCATGTAGGTGTTCTGCGAGAGGAACTGCTGGATGCGACGTGCGCGCGACACGACGATCTTGTCCTCTTCGGAGAGCTCGTCGACACCGAGGATCGCGATGATCTCCTGCAGCTCCTTGTTCTTCTGCAGGATCTGCTTGACCGTCGTCGCCACACGGTAGTGGTCCTCGCCCAGGTAGCGCGGGTCCATGATGCGCGACGTCGAGGTCAGCGGGTCGATGGCCGGGTACAGACCCTTCGACGCGATCTCTCGCGAGAGCTCGGTCGTGGCGTCCAGGTGCGCGAACGTCGTCGCGGGAGCCGGGTCGGTGTAGTCGTCGGCCGGCACGTAGATCGCCTGCAGCGAGGTGATCGAGTGACCACGCGTCGAGGTGATGCGCTCCTGGAGGAGGCCCATCTCGTCGGCGAGGTTCGGCTGGTAGCCCACGGCGGAGGGCATGCGGCCCAGCAGCGTGGAAACCTCGGAGCCTGCCTGGGTGAAGCGGAAGATGTTGTCGATGAAGAGCAGCACGTCCTGCTTCTGCACGTCACGGAAGTACTCCGCCATCGTCAGAGCCGACAGCGCGACGCGCAGACGGGTCCCCGGCGGCTCGTCCATCTGGCCGAAGACGAGCGCGGTCTTGTCGAAGACGCCGGCCTCCTCCATCTCGTGGATGAGGTCGTTGCCCTCACGGGTGCGCTCGCCGACACCGGCGAACACCGACACACCACCGTGGTCCTGCGCCACGCGCTGGATCATCTCCTGGATGAGCACGGTCTTGCCGACACCCGCGCCACCGAACAGACCGATCTTTCCACCCTGCACGTAGGGGGTGAGGAGGTCGATCGACTTGATGCCGGTCTCGAACATGGTGGTCTTCGACTCGAGCTGGTCGAAGTTCGGCGCCTTGCGGTGGATCGGCCAGCGCTCGGTGACCTCGATGGTCTCGCCGGGCTCGGCGTTGAGGACCTCGCCGATCACGTTGAAGACCTTGCCCTTGGTCACGTCGCCGACGGGGACCGAGATGGCCTCACCGGTGTCGCGGACCTCCTGCCCGCGGACGATGCCGTCCGTGGGCTTCAGAGCGATCGCGCGGACGAGGTCGTCGCCGAGGTGCTGTGCGACCTCGAGCGTGATCTCGGTGGAGTCCTCGCCGATCGTGATGGTGGTCTTGAGGGCGTTGTAGATGTCGGGAATCGAGTCGTGCGGGAACTCGATGTCGACAACCGGACCGTTGACGCGTGCGACGCGTCCGACGACCGCGGTCGCCGGCTGCTCAGCCATGGCGGTGGTGGTCATTTCTCGTCTCTTCTCCTGATGTGTGTCAGCTGGACGACAGGGCGTCGGCGCCGCCGACGATCTCTGCGATCTGCTGGGTGATCTCGGCCTGGCGAGCGTTGTTGCGCAGGCGGGTGTAGTCGGTGATCAGCTTGTCGGCGTTGTCGCTGGCCGACTTCATCGCCTTCTGCGTCGCGGCCTGCTTCGCTGCCGACGACTGCAGAAGCGCGTTGAACACGCGGCTCTGGATGTACACCGGCAGGATGGCGTCCAGCACCGTCTCGGCGTCGGGCTCGAACTCGTAGAGCGGGTACACGGCTGCGGTCGCCGTGTCCTCGGCCTCTTCGATCTCGAGCGGCAGCAGACGAAGGGCGGTGGGCTCCTGCGTCATCATGCTGACGAAGCGGTTGTACACCAGCACGATCTCGTCGACGCCCTCGGACGCGCCACCGCGCAGGAAGGCCTCCTGCAGCGTGTGCGCGATCTCCTCGGCCGTGTGGAACGACGGCGTGTCGGTGTCGCCGATCCATTCCGCGGCGGACTCGATGCGACGGAACTGGAAGTACCCGACCGCCTTGCGGCCGATCAGGTAGTACACCGGCTCACGGCCGAGCTCACGCAGACGCTCGCCCTGCTCGAGACCCTCGCGGATCACCTGGGAGTTGAACGCGCCGGCGAGCCCCCGGTCACTCGAGAAGATGACGACCGCCGTGCGGCGGATCGTCTCAGCCTCGCGGGTGAGCGGGTGGTCGACGCTGGAGTGCGTCGCGACGGCGGACACGGCCCTCGTCACGGCCCGCGCGAAGGGGCTGGACGCCTTGACGCGTGCCATCGCCTTCTGGATGCGCGAAGCCGCGATGAGTTCCATCGCCTTCGTGATCTTCTTGGTCGTCTGAGCAGAAGAGATCTTCTGCTTGTAGACCCTGAGTTGAGCGCCCATGAATCAGTACCTCACGCGGTTACGCGCGACGACCCTTGACGATCTTCTCCTGGCTGACGTCACCGGCGTCCTCGGCCGACACCTGCTCGTTGCCCGGGCTGCTGATCGACTGGCCCTTGCCGCCCTGGAACTCCAGGATGAAGGCGTCGGTCTGCTTGTCGAGCTCTGCCACCGTGGCGTCATCGAGGACGTTGGTGTCACGCAGGGTGTCGAGGATCGACGTGTTGCGACGCAGGTAGTCGAGAAGGTCGCGCTCGAAGCGGAGCACATCCTCGACCTCGATCGAGTCGAGCTTGCCGTTCGTTCCGGCCCAGATCGAGACGACCTGCTCCTCGACGGGGTACGGCGAGTACTGCGGCTGCTTGAGCAGCTCGGTCAGGCGCGCACCACGGGCGAGCTGACGACGCGACGCCGCATCGAGATCGGACGCGAACATCGCGAACGCCTCGAGGGAGCGGTACTGCGCGAGCTCCAGCTTCAGCGTTCCGGAGACCTTCTTGATCGACTTCACCTGGGCGTCACCGCCGACTCGCGAGACCGAGATGCCCACGTCGACCGCGGGACGCTGGTTGGCGTTGAACAGGTCGGACTGCAGGAAGATCTGGCCGTCCGTGATCGAGATCACGTTGGTCGGGATGTACGCCGAGACGTCGTTCGCCTTGGTCTCGATGATCGGCAGACCCGTCATCGAACCGGCACCGAGCTCGTCGGAGAGCTTCGCGCAGCGCTCGAGCAGACGCGAGTGCAGGTAGAAGACGTCACCCGGGTACGCCTCGCGCCCCGGCGGGCGGCGCAGCAGGAGCGACACGGCGCGGTAGGCCTCAGCCTGCTTCGACAGGTCATCGAAGATGATCAGGACGTGCTTGCCGCCGTACATCCAGTGCTGGCCGATGGCCGAGCCGGTGTAGGGGGCGAGGTACTTGAAGCCGGCCGGGTCAGACGCAGGGGCCGCGACGATGGTGGTGTACTCCATCGCGCCGGCCTCCTCGAGGGCGCCGCGCACACCGGCGATGGTCGAGCCCTTCTGACCGATCGCGACGTAGATGCAGCGCACCTGCTTGTTGACGTCGCCCGACTCCCAGTTGGCCTTCTGGTTGATGATCGTGTCGATCGCGAGAGCGGTCTTGCCGGTCTGGCGGTCGCCGATGATCAGCTGACGCTGGCCGCGGCCGACCGGGATCATCGCGTCGATCGCCTTGACGCCGGTCTGCATCGGCTCGTGCACGGACTTGCGCTGCATGACGCCGGGCGCCTGCAGCTCGAGTGCACGAGAGCCCTCGGTCGCGATGGAGCCGAGTCCGTCGATCGGGTTGCCGAGCGGGTCGACGACACGACCCAGGTAGCCGTCGCCGACCGGAACGGAGAGAACCTCTCCGGTGCGGGTCACCTCCTGGCCCGCCTCGATGCCGGTGAAGTCGCCGAGGACGACCACACCGATCTCCTTCTCGTCGAGGTTCAGTGCCAGGCCCTTCGTGCCGTCGCCGAAGGTGACGAGCTCGTTGGCCATGACGCCCGGCAGTCCTTCGACGTGCGCGATGCCATCGGCTGCGTCGATGACGGTGCCGACCTCGGTCGCCGCGGCGCCGGTGGGCTCGTAGGCTGCGGCGAAGTCCTTCAGCGCGTCACGGATGACGTCGGGGCTGATCGATAGTTCTGCCATTGTCTTCCCTTTGTGTGTCTGGGTGTGCGCGGTTCCCCGCGTCGAGTAGTTCAGCTCGCGAGCTTCTGGCGAAGGTCGGCGAGGCGAGCGGAGATGCTGCCGTCGATGACGTCATCGGCGATCTGCACGCGCAGGCCCCCGACGACGGATTCGTCGATCACCTGGTTGATGGAGATCTCGCCGCCGTAGCGACGGGCGAGCGCGTCACGCAGACGCGCTTCCTGTGCAGCCGCGAGCGGAGCGGCGGTGTACACCGTCGCCACCGAACGGCCTGCCTGAGCTGCGACGATGCGAACCGCGCGGCTGAGCACCTGGCGAACGCGGCGCTCACGCGGACGCGGCACCAGGGACGAGGCGATCAGCATGGTCGCCGGTGATACGGCGCCGCCGAGCACGCGCTCGACGAGTGCGCGCTTCGCGGCGTCGCCGCCGAGCCGACCGCCGAGCGCGAGCTCGAGCTCGGGGTTCGCCGCGACGACGCGCGAGAAGCCGAACAGCTCCGTCGCGACGTCGTCACCGGCAGACGCGGCGGCGGCTGCCCGGATCGCGAGCTCTTCGACACCGTCGACGAGATCGGACTCCGACGACCAGCGCTGAGCTGCGACCGTGGTGAGCAGCGCGCGCACCGGAGCCGAGACACCGGCGAAGACAGCCGAGACGAGCGCGCTGCGCGCCTCAGCGGGAGCTGCAGGATCGGCGAGCGCGCCGCTCAGCTGAGCCGACTCCCCGATCGTGCGAGCCGCAGCGAAGAGCTCGGCTGCACTGTCGAGGTTCAGGCCCGACGCTGCGGCAAGAGCGTCCGTCGATGCCGCGAGTGCCTGAGTGGTCGCGCTGCCCATTACTTGGCCTTCTCGAGGTCGGCGAGGAAGCGGTCCACGACGGCCGTCGCGCGAGCGTCGTCGCTGAGGGTCTCCCCCACGACGTTGCCTGCGAGGTCGATCGCGAGCGTGCCGACCTCGCTGCGCAGCGAGACGAACGCCGCCTGGCGCTCGGCCTCGATCTGCGAGTGAGCGGCTGCGGTGATGCGACCGGCCTCGGCGGCAGCGGTCTCCTTGGCCTCGGTCACGATCTTCTTGCCGTCCTCGCGGGCGGCTTCGCGGATCTCACCGGCCTCGGCGCGTGCCTCGGCGAGCTGGCGGGTGTACTCCTCCAGCGCGGCCTCGGCCTGCTTCTGCGCCTCATCGGCTTTGGCGATGTTGCCTTCGATGGCGGCTGAGCGCTCGTCGAGGATCGCGGTCAGGCGAGGAAGGGCGACCTTCCACACCACGATGAGGATGATGAGGAACCACAGGCCCGACCAGATGATGTCGTACCACGCGGGGATGAGCGGGTTAGGCGCCTCGGTCTCCGCCGCGAGGTTCGTGACAAGAGCGTTCAGCATCCTGTCTCCTTCAGAAGTCGGTGCGGATTACGGGAAGGGGATGAATGCGACGGCGATGCCGACGAACGCGAGCGCCTCGGTGAAGGCGATACCGATCCACATGAGGACCTGCAGGCGACCGGCGAGCTCGGGCTGACGGGCGACACCCTCGATGGTCTTGCCGACGACGATGCCCACGCCGATGGCCGGTCCGATGGCGGCGAGGCCGTAGCCGACCGCACCGATGTGACCGTTGATTTCAGCGAGAACCGTAGTAGCGTCCACGGGTTTTTCCTTTCGTTGGGTGGGACGGCAGTTGCCGACCCGCTCAGTGCTCTTCTGCGACCGCGAGCTGGATGTAGATCGCGGTGAGGACGGTGAAGACGTAGGACTGCAGGACGACGACCAGGATCTCGAAGAGAGTGAAGGCGCCGCCGAAGGCCAGGGTGCCGACGCCGAGCGCCGCCCAGCCGCCACCTGCGGTGAAGAAGAAGAAGTGCGTGGCCGCGAAGCACAGCACGAGGATCATGTGACCGACGACGAGGTTCATCATCAGACGCAGGGTGAGGGTCACCGGGCGGATGATGAAGGTCGAGATGAACTCGAGCGGAGTCACGATGATGTAGACCGGCCACGGCACGCCCGCCGGGAAGAGCGAGTTCTTCCAGAACCCGAGCGGGCTCTTCTTCATGCCGGCGTAGATGAAGGTCACGTAGCTGATCACGGCCAGCGTGAGCGGCACGGCGATGATCGCGGTGCCCGGCATGTTCAGGAACGGGATGATGCCGGTGATGTTCATGAACAGGATCATGAAGAACATCGCCACGAGCAGCGGAGCGAACCGCTCGCCGTCCTTGCGGCCGAGGAGGTCGTGGCCGATGCCGTTGCGGACGAAGCCGATCCCCATCTCGACGACGCTCTGGAAGCGGCCCGGCACGACGGTCATGCGACGGGTGCCGAGCCACATGAACAGCACGACGGCGATCACGGAGAGCAGCTGGATGAGGTGGATGCGATGCATCGGCACGACACCGAACGCGTTGAACAGGATCTCCGGGAAGAACTCGTCCATCGAGGGGCCGTGGAATTCACCGTCACCGGCGATCGGACGAAGGGTCAGGGTCGCAACGGGATTCAACAGCGCGGGCTCCAGCTTCGGGTCACCGGCGAGAACCGGGGCGACGAGGGACGGTGTGCATCAGCGCAAGCGCTCGCGAGACGAGCGGCGGGCACGGATAAACACTACCAGATTCAGCCGTCGTTCTCGGTCGCGCCGTGCGCATTCCGACCGTCGGCGTCGGCCTCGTCCTCGGGGTTGACGGTCGGAAGATCGATGTCGCTCACGTGCGGAAGGCGCATGCGGACGAGCACGACGGCATCGACCACGAGCGAGAGGACGACACCGGCGACGATCGCGAGGAAGAACACGAGCGGCGAGATCCAGGCCTGACCGCTGATGACGATCATGATCACGAGGAACAGACCCAGCTTGAGCAGCCAGCCGCCCAGCACGATCGCGAAGAAGAGCTGCACGTAGATCGGATCGCCGAACCAGCGGTTCGCGAACAGGATGCTGCCCGCCGTGATGGCGAGGAACACGAATGCGAGCAGAACCCCGCTCAGGCCGCTCCACAGCCCGCTCGTGCCGTCGACGGCGTAGCCGATACCCGCGGCGGCGATGGCGAGCACCAGTGCGGCACCGGCCGACCACGTCAGCGTTCGCCGCAGGATGGGTGTGCTGGAGACGGGGCTCGGGGTCATCGGGGCTCCATGGGCTCGGTGTCGGGTCGGGTGGGGTGGGAGACGGCGGCTGCGGCTCGGCGTTCCGCGGCTCGTCGCCGGACGCTGAGCGGGGTGCGCGTGATGATCAGGCACGCGACGATGCCGACCACGCCGAACGCGACCGCGGCGAGGTATCCGCCCGGCCAGTCCTGTCGACCTGCGATGTACATCAGCAGGACCGTCAGCGAGATGATCGCACTCCATGCGTAGAAGATCAGCACGGCGTCGCGGTGGCGGTGGCCGAGATCCAGCATCCGGTGATGGAGGTGCTTGCGGTCGGGCGAGAACGGCGACCGGCCCGCGCGCATCCGGCGGGACACCGCGAGGCCGAAGTCGAGGAGCGGGAGCATGACGATCACCAGCGGCAGGACGATCGGGATGAACGCGCCGAGCAGCTGCGATCGGCCGAAGCGCTCCGGATCGAACGCGTTCACATCACCCTGCGTGGTGAGCGCGATCGTCGATGTCGCCATCAGCAGCCCCAGCACGAGGGCGCCGGAGTCGCCCATGAACAGCTTCGCCGGGCTCCAGTTCAGCGGCAGGAAGCCGAGGCACGCGCCGATGAGCACCGCGGCGAGGAAGGTGGCGAGGTTGAAGTAGCTCGTCGCGCCCGAGTCGCGGGTGAGGATGTAGGCGTAGACGAAGAACACGCCGTTGGCGATGAGGCAGACGCCCGCGACGAGACCGTCGAGCCCGTCGATGAAGTTGACCGCGTTCATCACCACGACGATCGCGAACATCGTGATCGAGATGCTCACCCAGCTCGAGACGAGGATCATGTCGCCGACCGGCAGCGAGAGGATCTGCAGACCTCCCCCGACCGAGATGATCCCGGCCGCGAGGAACTGCGCGGCGAGCTTGATCATCCAGTCCAGATCGATCAGGTCGTCGATCACCCCGACCACGGCGATCAGAAGCGCCGCCGCGAGGATGGCCCACAGGGTGTTCGGCGGTGACCACATCCGCTCGAAGAACGGGTTGGCTGCGGAGATGAGGACCGCGCTGGCGATGCCGATGAACATGGCGACGCCGCCGAGTCGTGGGGTCGGGGTCTTGTGCACATCGCGTTCACGGATGCCGGGGTACAGCTTGAACCTCAGGCTCAGCCGCCACACCGCCCACGACAGCGCGAAGGTGACCGCCGCCGTGAGGATGATCGTGAACAGGTACTGCTTCACTCTTCGTCGACCGGGCTCTCGTCGACGGGGCGCTCCCCGACCTCGCCCGGCTGCTCCTCCGGCTCGAGGAGATCCCCGAGCACCTCGGCCAGCTGCTCCCTGGTCACGGCGCCCGCGCGCAGGATGCGCACCGCCGGGGTGTCCCCGTCGGCAGTCGCGACGAGGGAGGTGGCATCGACGATGGTCGAGGGCACGCCGGTCTCGCTGTAGCCCTCCTCCAGGTAGACCGCGACGCTGTCGCCGAGCATCGCCTCGGCGTCCGACGCGATGATCGCGGCGTCGCGCCCGCTGAGGTTCGCGCTGGACACGGCGAGGGGCCCCGTCTCTGCCAGCAGCTCGAGAGCGATGCGACGGTCGGGCATCCGCACGGCCACCGTGCCCTTGGTCTCGCCCAGGTCCCAGGTCAGCGACGGCTGAGCGGGCAGCACGATCGTGAGGCCGCCGGGCCAGAACGCGTCGACGAGCCGCTGTACCGGTGCGGGAACCGTCTCGACGAGGGCGGCGAGCATGTCCTGTCCGGCGACGAGCACCGGCGGCGGCATGTCGCGCCCGCGGCCCTTGGCGTCGAGCAGGCGCTGAACGGCGGCGGGAGAGAAGGCGTCGGCCGCGATGCCGTACACGGTGTCGGTGGGCAGGACGACGAGCTCGCCACGGGCGATCGCCTGGCGGGCGTGGCGCATGCCGGCGAGGATCTGGGAGTCGTCGCGGCAATCGAAGACAGTTGACATGGCGCTCCTAGTCTACGTCGGTCGCCTCCGTGCCCACGGGCGCGAGAGCGCGCCCGTCGCGACCGCGTTCAGGCCCGCAGCGCCGTCGTCGCGCGGTCGCGACGCGTGAGGTCCTGGTGCGTCGCCGCTGCGCGCCACCCGTCGGATGTGAGGATGTCGCGGATCGCGGCGCCCTGCAGCTCGCCGTGCTCGAGCACGAGCAGTCCACCCGCGTGCAGCAGATCCTGGGCCCGTGAGCTGATCACGCGCACGACGTCGAGTCCGTCCGCTCCGCCGTACAGCGCCTGAGCCGGGTCGTGCAGGCGCACCTCGGGGTCGCGCGGGATCGCATCGTCGGGCACGTACGGCGGGTTCGAGATGACCACGTCGGCGACGCCGCGCAGCTCGTCGAATGCCGTCGCCAGATCCCCGTGCACGAGGGTCAGGTTCCCGACGCCACGCGCGTTGCGCTGCGCCCAGGCGTATGCGTCGGCGGACCGCTCCACGGCGTGCACTCTCGCGTGCGGCACCTCGGTGGCCATCGCCAGGGCGATCGCGCCGCTGCCCGTGCCGAGGTCGACGGCCACCGGCTGCGCGGACGCGCTCTCCAGGAGCGCATCGATCGCGAACTGCACGACGGTCTCGGTCTCGGGGCGCGGCACGAAGACACCGGGGCCCACCGCCAGCTCGAGGTGGCGGAAGGCGGCCCGACCGGTCAGATGCTGCACGGGCTCGCGTGCGGCGCGTCGGTCGACGAGCAGGGCCAGCCGCTCGGCTTCCGCTTCGGCGATCTGATCCCCGCGCACAGCCGCGGCCTGCAGCTCACCGCGGCCGAGTCCGAGCACGTGACCGATGAGCAGCTCAGCGTCGACGAGCGGGTCAGGCACGCCCGCGTCGGCGAGTCGCTGCGCGATGGCGCGCAGCTGCGCCGAGATCGGGATGGGCATTCTCCCAGCGTATGCGGTGCGGGCATCCGGTCACATTCCGTCATCACCCGGAGTACGCAACGTAGGCTGATGTCGCTGACTCCGCTCACGAGAACTCCGCTCACGAAAGGTCTGCCATGACCGGCATCCACAACGACATCACCAGCACTTTCGGCAACACCCCCCTGGTGCGGCTGAACCACCTGACGGAGGGCCTCGACGCCACCGTTCTCGTCAAGCTCGAGTCGTTCAACCCGGCCTCGAGCGTGAAGGACCGCATCGGCATCGCGATCGTCGACGCCGCAGAGGCGTCGGGCGAGCTGAAGCCCGGCGGCACGATCGTCGAGGCGACCAGCGGCAACACCGGCATCGCGCTGGCCATGGTCGGCGCCGCGCGCGGCTACAAGGTGATCCTCACCATGCCCGCGTCCATGTCGAAGGAGCGCCGCGTGCTGCTGAAGGCGTTCGGCGCCGAGCTCGTGCTGACCGATCCGACGCTGGGCATGAAGGGCGCGATCGAGAAGCTGCAGGAGATCATCGAGTCCACGCCGGGTGCCGTCTGGGCCCGCCAGTTCGAGAACTCCGCCAACCCCCAGATCCACCGCGAGACCACGGCGCAGGAGATCCTGCGCGACACGGACGGGCAGGTCGACATCTTCGTGGCCGGTGTCGGCACCGGCGGCACCATCACCGGCGTCGGCCAGGCGCTGAAGGCGGTCAAGCCCGAGGTCCACGTCGTCGCCGTCGAGCCGACCGACTCCCCCCTCCTCTCGGAAGGACGCACCGGCCCCGCGAAGATCCAGGGCATCGGGCCCAACTTCGTGCCCGCGATCCTCGATCGCGACGTGATCGACGAGATCATCACCGCCGGCTTCGAGGAGTCGCTCGAGACCTCCCGCGCGCTCGCCGCCAAGGAGGGCATCCTCGTCGGCATCTCCGCCGGGGCCGCCGTCGCTCAGGCGCTGAAGATCGCCGCGCGCCCCGAGAGCAAGGGCAAGCAGATCGTCGTCATCGGCTGCGACACCGGTGAGCGCTACCTCTCCACCGCCCTGTTCGAAGACCTGCGCGAGGACTGACCCGTCCTGTGAGCATGCTCTCCCGGATCCGCGAGGACATCGCGGCCGCCCGCCACCGCGACCCCGCTGCCCGCAGCGGGGTCGAGGTGGCTCTGCTCTACCCGGGTCTGCACGCCGTGTGGGGCCATCGCGTGTGGCACGCACTGTGGCGACGCGGACTCCGTTTCGTCGCGAGGATGGGCTCGCAGATCACACGCTGCCTCACGGGCATCGAGATCCACCCCGGTGCGAAGATCGGCCGGCGCTTCTTCATCGACCACGGCACGGGCGTCGTGATCGGCGAAACGGCCGAGATCGGCGACGATGTGATGCTCTACCACGGCGTCACGCTCGGTGGCAGGACCCGCGATCACGGCAAGCGACACCCCACCCTCGAGGACGGCGTGTCCGTGGGCGCAGGGGCGAAGATCCTCGGCCCGGTGCGCGTCGGCGCGCGGTCCGTCATCGGCGCGAACGCCGTGGTCACGAAGGATGCGCCTGCCGACAGCATCCTCGTCGGCGTACCGGCGAAGCCTCGGCGGCGCACGGGATCGGACGACTCGCGGGCGCTGCTGACCGCGTCGGACTACGTGATCTGAGTCCGCGGCTCACTCGCCGCCGAGGGCGGCGAGCCTGGCTTCCTCGTCGGCGTGGATCGCCGATTCGATGATCGGCTCGAGCGCGCCGTCCATCACCTGGTCGAGGTTGTACGCCTTATAGCCCGTGCGATGATCCGCGATGCGGTTCTCGGGGAAGTTGTAGGTGCGGATGCGCTCGGAGCGGTCCATGCCGCGGATCTGCGAGCGGCGGGCGTCGGATGCCGCGGCATCCAGCTCCTCCTGCTGCTTGGCGAGCAGACGGGCCCGCAGCACGCGCATGGCCGCCTCGCGGTTCTGCAGCTGCGACTTCTCGTTCTGCATCGACACGACGATCCCCGTCGGCACGTGCGTGATGCGCACCGCCGAGTCGGTGGTGTTCACCGACTGCCCGCCCGGTCCCGACGAGCGGTAGACATCGATCTTCAGATCGTTCGCGTCGATCTGGATCTCCTCCGGCTCGTCGACCTCGGGGAAGACGAGCACGCCGGTGGTCGACGTGTGGATGCGCCCCTGCGACTCGGTGGCGGGCACGCGCTGCACGCGGTGCACGCCGCCCTCGTACTTCAGGTGCGCCCAGACGCCCTGCGACGGGTCAGAGGACGAGCCCTTGATCGCGACCTGCACATCCTTGTAGCCGCCGAGATCCGACTCGTTGCGCTCGAGGAGCTCGGTCTTCCAGCCCTTGGACGCCGCGTACTGCACGTACATGCGCAGCAGGTCGGCGGCGAACAGCGCCGATTCGGCGCCGCCCTCCCCCGCCTTGATCTCCATGATCACATCGCGTGCGTCGTCGGGATCGCGCGGGATGAGCAGGCGCCGCAGCTTCTCCTGCGCGACGCGGAACCCCTCCTCGAGCACGGGGATCTCGGCGGCGAACGCGTCGTCCTCCCTGGCCAGCTCGCGAGCCGCCTCGAGGTCGTCGGATGCCGTCGTCCACGCCTCGTGCGCGGCGACGATGCGGTTCAGCTCGGCGTAGCGCCGATTGACCCGCTTGGCGCGGGCGGCGTCGGCGTGCACCGCCGGGTCGGAGAGCTCCTCCTGCACCCGGCGATGCTCCTCGATGAGGGCCTGGACCGATTCGAACACGCCTCTGCTCCGCTCAGCGGTGGATCAGCGGATGCTGTTCTCGTGGGCGTGCGAGCCGCCGTTCGCGTTCGGCGTGGGCACGGACTTCTGCATCTGGAAGAGGAACTCCACGTTGGAGCCGGTCTCCTTGAGCTTGCCGAGCACGACCTCGAGCGCCTGCTGCGGGTCGAGGCCGGCGAGGGCGCGACGCAGCTTCCACGTGATCTTGACCTCGTCGGCCGAGAGCAGCATCTCCTCACGACGCGTGCTCGACGCGTTGACGTCGACGGCCGGGAAGATGCGCTTGTCGGCCAGCTGGCGCGACAGGCGCAGCTCGCTGTTGCCGGTGCCCTTGAACTCCTCGAAGATGACCTCGTCCATCTTGGAACCGGTCTCCACGAGGGCGGTCGCGAGGATGGTGAGCGAGCCGCCGTTCTCGATGTTGCGCGCGGCACCGAAGAAGCGCTTGGGCGGGTACAGCGCCGCGGCGTCGACACCGCCGGTGAGCACGCGGCCGGAGGCGGGCGTGGAGATGTTGTAGGCACGACCGAGGCGGGTGATCGAGTCGAGCAGCACGACCACGTCGCGACCGAGCTCGACGAGGCGCTTCGCACGCTCGATGGCGAGCTCGGCGACCGTGGTGTGGTCTTCCGCCGGCCGGTCGAAGGTCGAGGCGATGACCTCGCCCTTGACGGTGCGCTGCATGTCGGTGACCTCTTCGGGGCGCTCGTCGACGAGCACGACCATGAGGTGCACCTCGGGGTTGTTCTGCGCGATCGCGTTGGCGATCTGCTGCAGCACGATGGTCTTGCCGGCCTTCGGCGGCGCGACGATCAGACCGCGCTGGCCCTTGCCGATCGGGGCGACCAGGTCGATGATCCGCTGCGTCAGCTTCTCGGGGGCGGTCTCCAGGCGCAGGCGCTCCTGCGGGTACAGCGGGGTGAGCTTGCCGAACTCGACGCGGTTCGCGGCGTCGTCGGGCGAGAGCCCGTTGATCGAGTCGACCTTCACCAGCGCGTTGTACTTCTGGCGTCCCTGCTGCTCGCCCTCGCGGGGCTGCTTGATCGCGCCGACGACCGCATCGCCCTTGCGCAGGTTGTACTTCTTCACCTGGCCGAGCGAGACGTACACGTCGCTCGAGCCGGCGAGGTAGCCGGTGGTGCGCACGAAGGCGTAGTTGTCGAGCACGTCGAGGATTCCGGCGACGGGGATGAGCACGTCGTCCTCGCCGATCTCGGTGTCGAACTCGTCGGCGGTGGTGTTGCCGCCACCGCGGCGCTTGCTGCCACGCTGCCGTCCGCGAGCAGAGCCGCTCTCCTCGTCGGAGTCGCTCTGGCCGCCGCTGCTCTGAGCGCCGCCGTTCTGACCGCCGTTGTTCTGGCCGTTGGCGGTCTTGTCGCCGCCGTTCTTGTCACCGCGTCCCCTGCTGCGGCTGCGACTGCGGCTGCGACTGCGGCTGGAACCGTCGCCGTCGCCGTCGCCGTCACCGCTGCTCTGATCGGCGGCGGGGGTCTGCTCGCTCGGAGCCGAATCGGCGGACGCGTCGGCGGGAGCGGTCTCGGGCTCTGCGGCCTTCGCGCCGCGGCGTCCGCGCGCGGGGCGCTTGACGGCCTCAGCCGGGGCATCCGCAGCCTGGTCATCGCCTGCGCCAGCGCTCTGGTCGGCGGGCTGGGACGCCTCGGGGGCGCCCTCGTCCGGCGTCGCCGCGGTGGGAGCGTCGCTCTTCTTCGCGCGCGTGGGGCGCTTGCGGGCAGGCTTCGCGGGCGCCTCGGCGCCGTCGTTCCCCTGCGCCGAAGCGGCGTCCGCTTCCGGCGCGTCGGCGGCCGGTGCATCCGCGGCCGGTGCTGCGACTGCAGGCTCGGCCGGGGTCTCAGCCACGGGCAGGTCGAGCGTCTCGGCGTCGGCCTTCTTGGCGCGCGTGCGGCGCGGTGCCTTCGCCTTCGGCTGCTCCGCCGCGGGAGCGGCGTCGGCCGCAGGAGCCGCGTCGGTCGCAGGGGCGGCTGTGCTCGCCTCGGCTGCCGCCGCGGCGGACGCGGTCGTCGCGCGGCGCGGCGCGCGCTTGCGCACCGGTGCCGGACTCTCGGCCGTCATCGACTCGGTGGTCGTGGTGTCGTTCTGGGTCTCGGAGAGGTTCTCCACGAGTACTCCCTCATATGTCGTGGGAAGACGAGCAGTCCGATGTTGCACGCAGCAGATGCCGCGGACATCACACGCGCCGACGCAGAGCGCCTGCCAGCCAGTACCTGGATGTTCCTGGGGATCGCGTGCGGACTTCGCAGAAGTGCGAAAGGGCGAGAATCACGAAGTTACGTGGTGCCCTCCGCTCGTTCCCTCACTGTACCACCCTGAACGTCGACCGCGAGCATGTGCGCCTGCCACGGAGTGTCCGTCACGACATCGGCGAGTTCGACCGCGCGCTGGCGCGCTCCGGGCCCGTCCGCCAGCACGAGGACGCTGGGTCCGGCGCCCGAGACGACAGCCGCGAAGCCCTCCGCGCGCAGCGCCTGGACCAGACGCAGCGTCTCCGGCATCGCCGGGCCACGATAGTCCTGGTGCAGGCGGTCGCCGGTCGCGTCGAGCAGCAGCTCGGGACTCTGCGTGAGAGCCGCGATCAGCAGAGCCGAGCGCGACACGTTGAACACGGCGTCCTCACGCGAGACCTGTGGCGGCTGCAGCGACCGGGCGAGCGAGGTCGACATCGTGAAACCGGGCACGAACACGAGCGGAGCGACACCCCGGTGCACGAGCAGCTTCTTGTGCTGGGGGCCGCGCTCGCCCGTCCACGCGATGGTCAGGCCGCCGAACAGGGCGGGGGCGACGTTGTCCGGGTGGCCCTCGAGCTCCGTGGCCAGACGCAGCAGCGCCTCGTCGTCGAGCTCGACGTCGCCGGCCAGCAGGCCCTTCGCGATCAGGATCCCCGCGGTCACCGCCGCGCCGGATGAGCCGAGGCCGCGCCCGTGCGGCACGCCGTTCTCGGCGTGAAGATGCAGCCCGGGCATCCGGCGCCCGACATCGGCGTACACGTGCGCGATGGAGCGGACGACGAGGTTGCTCGCATCGGTCGGGATCTCCTCCGCGCCCGACCCGGTGACGTCGATCACGAGGCGGTCGTCGTCGAAGGACGATGCGGTGAGCGTGTCGTACACGCTGAGGGCGAGCCCGAGGGTGTCGAATCCAGGACCGAGGTTGGCGCTGGTCGCGGGGACGGTGACCATGACGGTGCGGGTCGCTCCGTCGACGTGCGGCGCCTGCGAGGTGACCGGCTCGGCCGGCACGAGGGTGACCCCCACGCTCACTCCCCCTCGACGCGCAGCACCGACACCACACGCTCGACGACGTCGCTCGCGGCGAGCCGGTCGACGGCCGCGCTGAGCGCGCTGTCCGTGGCGCGGTGCGTGCCGATGATCAGCCGGGCGCTCTCGCGGTCGTTGTCGTCGGCGGCCGGGATCACGGTCTGCACGAGCGTGGCCACCGAGACGCCGCCGTCGCTGAGCAGACCGGCGATGGTGGCGAGCACGCCCGCCTCATCCGACACCTCGAGGGTGATCTGGTAGCGGGTCAGCACATGTCCGATCGAGACGACCGGCAGGTTCGCGCGCGTCGATTCGCCGACCCCGGTGCCGCCGGCGATGTGGCGACGGGCCGCCGACACGACATCGCCGAGAACCGCGGACGCGGTCTGCACGCCTCCCGCACCTGCACCGTAGAACATCAGCGAGCCCGCGGCCTCGGCCTCGACGAAGACGGCGTTGTTCGCGCCGTGCACCGCGCCGAGCGGGTGATCGCGCGGCACGAGCGCCGGGTACACCCGCACCGAGATCGACTCCGGTCCGCCGTCTACGAGGCGCTCGCACACCGCCAGCAGCTTGATCACGAATCCGGCCTCACGGGCCTCCTCGATCATGTCGGCGGTCACACCCGTGATGCCCTCGCGATGCACGGCGTCGAGCGGGACGGTGGTGTGGAAGGCGAGGGACGCCAGGATCGCCGCCTTCTGCGCGGCGTCGTATCCCTCCACATCGGCGGTGGGATCCGCTTCGGCGTAGCCGAGCCGCTGGGCATCGGCGAGCACGTCGTCGAAATCGGCGCCCTCGCTGTCCATGCGGTCGAGGATGTAGTTGGTCGTGCCGTTGACGATGCCCATGATGCGCACGACGCGGTCGCCGGCGAGCGAGTCGCGCAGCGGTCGGATGATCGGGATCGCGCCGGCTGCGGCGGCCTCGTAGTACACCGAGGCGCCGACCCGCTCGGCGGCCTCGTAGATCTCCGGGCCGTGCGTGGCGAGCAGCGCCTTGTTGGCGGTGACGACGTCTGCGCCGGAGCCCAGGCCCAGCAGGATGTGCGAGCGCGCCGGCTCGATCCCGCCCATCAGCTCGATGACGATGTCGGATCCGGTGATCAGCGTCTCCGCGTCGGTGGTGAACAGCTCGCGGGGCAGGTCGACGTCGCGCGGGGCGTCCACGTCGCGCACGGCGATGCCCGCGAGCTCCAGCCGGGCCCCCGCGCGGTCGGCGAGCTCGTCGCCGTGGCGCAGCAGCAGCGATGCCACCTGAGAGCCCACGGCTCCCGCTCCCAGCAGCGCCACGCGAAGTCGTCGGTAGTCAGTCATCTGCGCTCCTCAGCACGGTCGGGTCAGGATGTCGGGTCTGGCCTCGGACGGCCATGGCTCACTGCGGGATGCCGGCGTCGCGCGCGAGCAGGTCGGCGATCGACTCGCCGCGCACGATGACGCGCGATCGTCCGTCAGCCACCGCGACGATGGGCGGCCTGGGCACGTGGTTGTAGTTGCTCGACAGGGGCGCGCAGTACGCTCCGGTCGCGGCGACGGCGATCAGGTCGCCGGGTCCTGCATCGCCCGGCAGATACTCATGGTCGACCACGATGTCGCCCGATTCGCAGTGCTTGCCCACCACGCGCACGAGCATCGGCGCACCCGTGCCGATCCGCGACGCGAGACGCGCGGAGTACTGGGCGCCGTACAGGGCCGGGCGCGCGTTGTCGCTCATGCCGCCGTCGACGCTGACGTAGCGCCGCGTGGTCGTCTCCAGGGCGACGTCCTTGGTGGTCCCGATCTCGTACAGCGTCACGCCGGCGTTGCCGACGATCGCCCTGCCGGGCTCGAACGAGAGCGCGGGCACCGGGATGCCGCGTGCCGCGCAGCCCTCGGCGACGGCCGCGACGATGCCCTCGGCGAGGTCGGCGATGGGCGTGGGATCGTCGACCCTCGTGTAGGCGATGCCGAACCCGCCGCCGAGGTTGAGCTGGGGGATGTCGCCGCCCGCGAGCAGCTCCTGGTGCAGATCGAGCAGGCGCGAGGCGGACTCCCGGAAGCCGGCGACGCCGAAGATCTGAGAGCCGATGTGGCAGTGCAGGCCGGCGAACACCAGCCCGTCGACCTCGCGGATCCGCGCGACGGCCGCGGGAGCCTGGCCGAGCGGGAAGCCGAACTTCTGATCCTCGTGCGCGGTCGCGAGGAAATCGTGCGTCTCCGCGTGCACACCGCTGTTCACGCGCAGCATGACGCGCTGCGACGCCCCGGTGCGCGAGACGATCGCGGCGAGGCGCTCGATCTCGATGACGCTGTCGATGATGATCGTGCCGACACCGGCATCCACCGCCCGCTCGAGTTCGGCGACCGACTTGTTGTTGCCGTGGAAGCCCAGCCGGCCGGCATCCGCTCCCCCGGCCAGCGCGACCTCGAGCTCGCCGCCGGTGCAGACGTCGACGTTCAGGCCCTCCTCGAGCACCCAGCGCACGATCGACGTGTTCAGCAGCGCCTTGCCCGCGTAGTAGATGCGCGCGGTCGTGCCGTGCTCGGCTGCGGCACGATCGAAGGCGGAGCGCAGCGCCGCGGCCCGGCGGCGCACCTCGGTCTCGTCGATCACCTGCAGCGGCGTGCCGTGGTCGCGCACGAGCTCGCCGACGCCCACGCCCGCGATGCGCAGCTCGCCGTCGTCATCGCGTTCCGCGGAGAGCGGCCACACCCCCTCGACCAGGTCGTTGGCGTCGTCGGGAACGACCAGCCATCCGGGGGCGGGAGAGGAATCGGGGGAATGCACGCAGCGCCAATCGGGTCACGGTTCTGACGGGTTCGCCGTGGAGACGAGGTCGACCCTGATTCTAGGACACCGCCGAGTCAACCCCCGTTCACATTCCGACGCACTCAATAGTGTGGGGAGGATGGAGAGGCCGACGAATCCCGACCCCGCATCACCCCCCGCGCAGAAGGGGTGGATCGCGCGGACGTCCGCGACGGTGATCCGCCGGCTGCTGCGGCTGCGCGTCGTCCGGGCCGCGCTGCTGTACACGGGCAGACGCGGTCCGATGCTCGCCGACGCCGTGACGTACCGGGCGCTGTTCAGCGTGTTCGCCGCCGTGCTGCTGGGGTTCTCCGCCGCCGCCCTGTGGCTCTCCCAGGATGCCGTCGCGTGGAGAGCTGTCGTCTCGGCCGTGGACTCGGCGGTGCCGGGGCTCATCGCCACCGGAGATGAGAAGGGCATCGTCGAGCTCGACATGATCGACGCCCCGGGCGGGCTGTCGGTCGCCGGCGTGATCTCGCTGATCGGGCTCATCGGCTCCGCGCTCGGAGCGATCGGCTCCATGCGCAACGCCGTGCGCACGATCGCCGGAACGGACACCGCCGACGTCGTCCTCTACCTCGTCCTGCTGCGCAGCGCGCTGCTCGCGCTGATCATCGGAGCCACCTTTGTCGCCGCCGCCGCGCTCACCTTCGCCGGCGAGCTGGTGGTCGGCTGGTTCGCCGGCATCGTCGGCGTCGCGAGCGACGCCCCCGCCGTGTTCTGGACGGTGCGCGTGCTGTCGCTGGTGATCGTGTTCGCTCTGGACACCGTGCTGATCGCCGCGGTGTACCGGATGCTGTCCGGCGTGCGCGCATCGCGCTCGGCGCTCTGGGGCGGCGCAGCACTGGGCGGGGTGGGCCTGCTGGTTCTGCAGGAGCTGTCGGGACTGTTCGTCGGCGGCGCGAAGGCCAACCCGCTGCTCGCCTCGTTCGCGTCGCTGCTCGCCCTGCTGCTGTGGCTGAATCTCTCGACGCAGGTCATCCTGCTGGCGAGTGCCCTGATCACGATCTCGCACCGCGAGCAGGGGGATCGGGTGGCTGAGCGATTCGGCGCCGAGACACTGCCCGAGTTCGCGCTGCGTCAGGCGGAGGACGATGTGCGCGCCGCCACCGCGCATCTGCGTGCGGCGCAGCAGGCCGCTGCGCCCGACTGAGCCGCTGCACGTCTGGGTCCTTGAGCCCGTTGGGCCCTTGAGCCTGCCGAAGGGCCAGACTTCTTGGGTCCCTGAGCCTGTCGAAGGGCCTCTCCCCCCTGAGCCATACCCTCGGACCCTGACCATCTTGGGTCCCTGAGCCTGCCGAAGGGCCGCCACCTTGGGTCCCAGAGCCTGTCGAAGGGCCGCCACTCACCGATCAGGTGCGTCGCCGTCTGCCGCAGGCCGCGACAGCGCAGGAAGCTCGTCCACCCGGCCTTCGATGAGCGCCAGCTTCTTGCGTCGACTCCAGCCCTGCACCTGCTTCTCCCGAGCGAACGCCGCGTCGACCGTCGGGTAGTCCTCGGCGTACACCAGCCTGACAGGACGTCTCTTTCGAGTGAAGGCAGCGGAATGCACATCATCGAAGTTGTGCGCCCAGACACGCGCGGCGACATCGCCGTTCGTGCTGCCGGTGTAGAAGGCGCCGTCAGCGCACTCGAGGATGTACATCCAAGGCATGAGTCCATGTTCGCGCTGTTGCAGGGTCGTCTGTGATTGCTTGTGGATAACCGGCGGCGTCAGCACCTCTGGGCGAGTCGTGGGCGCGGCAGAACAGCTGGGCTCCCCAGGGCGAGGCCGCCCGCCCTTCGGCAGGCTCAGGGACCCATAAAGGGCGGCCCTTCAGCAGGATCCAGTCAGGATCCCAAGCGGGCGGCCCTTCGACAGGCTCAGGGACCCAAAGAGGGTCAGGGATCCCAAGCGGGCGGCGCTTCGGCAGGCTCAGGGACCCATAAAGGGCGGCCCTTCGGCAGGCTCAGGGATCCAAAGAGGGTCAGGGATCCCAAGCGGGCGGCCCTTCGGCAGGCTCAGGGACCCAAAGAGGGTCAGGGACCCAAAGAGGCTCAGGGACCCAAAGAGGCTCAGGGCCCTAAAGACGGTCAGGGACCCGAAGGGTCAGGGGCGGGGGCAGGTGCCGGGATCGAGGAGCGTGGAGTCGACCGTGATCCGGCCGTCGGCGGCGATGTCAGCCACGGCCCGGCTGCCCTCGATGCGCAGGCCGGTGAGGGTGATGCCGGCAGGAAGACGATCGGCGATGCAGATGCGCTGCGGCTCGGTGATCGCGGCTCCCGCCGCTCCGGCCAGACCCGAGACGGCGTCCAGGTCCACCGCCGCGCCGTTGAACATGAGCGAGACCGGAGTCAGCAGCAGGTCGCCGTCATCGGCCGCGGGGGTGACCGTGAGCCCGACCGGGATCCGGCTGCCGAAGAGCTCGAGGTCGGCCTCGATCGTCGCGTTCGGCGCCGCCAGCTCGATGCCCGAGACGGGCAGCTGCGACGCGTCGAGCAGCGATGCGAACTCGTCCTGGTCGACCGAGACGGTGCCCTGCGCGACCCCCAGCGCACCGCCCGAAACGGGCACCTCGCTCGCGGTGACCCGAGCGGAGCCGGTGATGCCGCCGATCGTCACCTCGTCCGAAGCGAGCTTCACCTCGTCCAGCGTGCCCGAGATCAGCTGGGGCAGGATGACGCCGGGCACCTGCACGTCGAGCTGCTGATCAGCCGGCAGGTCGAGGTGGGAGATCACGAGCGAGCGGATCGTGTTCGGCACCGCCGCCCGCGCCACGAGCTCGCCGACGGCGACGAGAGCCCCCAGCACGAGCACGATGACGAGCACGACCCAGGGCCAGCGCGGCCGACGCCTGACGGCGGTCGTGTTCGTCATGCTGTCACATCCTCTCGGGGGCCGAGACTCCGAGCAGGTCGAGACCGTTGCGCAGCACCTGACCGGTGGCGTCGTTCAGCCACAGCCGGGTGCGGTGCACCGTCTGTATCGGGTCGTCGCCCTTGGGGATGACCCGGCAGTTGTCGTACCAGCGGTGGTAGAGACCCGCGAGCTCCTCGAGGTAGCGCGCGATGCGGTGCGGCTCGCGCACCTCGGCTGCGAACGCCACCAGGCGGGGGAACTCCTGCAGCGCCCCGAGCAGAGCGCTCTCGGTCTCGTGGGTGAGCAGTTCGGGAGCGAACTCCGAGCGATCCACGCCGGAGTCCGCGGCATTGCGAGCCACGTTGTGCGTGCGCGCGTGCGCGTACTGCACGTAGAACACCGGGTTGTCGTTGGTGCGCTTCTGCAGCAGCTCGGGATCGAGATCGAGCGGCGAGTCGGCCGGCGATCGCTCGAGCGCGTAGCGCAGCGCGTCGGTGCCGATCCATGCCCGCAGGTCATCCATCTCGATGATGTTGCCCGCGCGCTTGGACAGGCGGGCACCGCGCACCGACACGAGCTGGCCGATGAGCACCTGGATGTTCTTCTCCGGATCCTCGCCGGCCGCCCCCGCGATCGCCTTGAGACGATGCACGTAGCCATGGTGATCGGCGCCGAGCAGGTAGATCTTGTTCTGGAATCCGCGATCGCTCTTGTTGAGGTAGTAGGCGGCGTCGGCGGCGAAGTACGTGTATTCGCCGTTCGAGCGGCGGATGACCCGATCCTTGTCGTCGCCGAAGTCGGTGGTGCGCACCCAGACGGCACCGTCCTCATCGAAGACATGACCCTGGTCGCGCAGACGGTCGACCGCCTGATCGACGAGGCTCGACCCCTCGGGGCCCTGGGCGTGCAGGGTGCGCTCGGAGAACCAGACGTCGAAGGGCACGTTGAAGGCGTCGAGGGATGCCCGGATCTCGGCGAGCTGATACTCGTACGCCTGGTCACGGGCGATCACGAGCTGCTCGGCCTCGGGCATCTCGAGCAGGCCGGGGTGCGCGGCGAGCACGCGCTTCGCGAGCTCGGCGATGTACTCGCCGGGGTAGCCGCCCTCGGGCGTCGGCTCGCCCTTGGCCGACGCGAGGATCGACAGCGCGAAGCGCTCCATCTGCACCCCGGCGTCGTTGATGTAGTACTCGCGCACGGCGTCGGCTCCGCTGGCGAGCAGCAGACGCACGATCGAGTCGCCCAGGGCTGCCCAGCGGGTGTGACCGATGTGCAGCGGCCCGACGGGGTTGGCGGAGACGAACTCGACGTTCACCGAGACCCCGTCCTGGGAGTCGTTGGTGCCGTACGCGTCCCCCGCCTCGACGATGGTCTTCGCGAGGGCGCCTGCTGCGCCCGCCTCGAGGCGGATGTTGATGAAGCCGGGTCCGGCGACCTCCACAGCCTGGATGCCGTCGGTCCTCGTCAGGCCGTCGGCGATCCGCTGCGCCAGCTCGCGCGGGTTCGACCCCAGCCGCTTGGCCACGCGCATCGCGATGTTCGTCGACCAGTCTCCGTGGTCGCGATTGCGCGGACGCTCGAGCACGATGTCCGCGGCGTCGACGCCGAGGCCCTCATCCGATCGCAGCGAGGCCGCGATCGGGTCGAGGACGGCGAGGACAGCGGCGGAGAGGGCTTCAGGGTTCATAGGGGATCAAGTCTACGGCTCGCCGCATCCCCGGCCGGAAACCCGGGCGCGCACACGCGCTGGCGACCATCGTGATTCATTCGTGACGTGGCGGTGTTTGACGTTTTCGTCGCATGAGAATAGTTTTCAGTGCAACGGGGATCCCGGACGAGAGCTCGCGCTCCCGCCCCCGACGAACCTGGAGGCAATGGTGCCACGGACCCGCGACATCGGAAACGGCCTGACGATCGCACGGCGCATCGCAGATCGCCGGCGCACCATGCCCGCGGCCATGAGCAGGATCGCCGACGTGGTCGCCGATCACCCGGCGGCTCCCGTGGAGCTGACCATCACCGAACTCGCCGATCGCGCCGGTACGTCCGCTGCCACCGTCACCCGCTTCTGCCGCGCACTCGGCTTCGACGGATACACCCAGTTCCGGGTCGGAGTGGCCTCCGAGATCGGCCGCGGCGATGCCGAGGAGAGCTGGCATGCCGACATGGGTCGCGAGCTGAGCGCCTCCGACGAGCCAGGCAAGATCCTGCAGACGCTGCTGAACCTGCACGTCAAGAGCCTGCAGAGCACGGCGAGGGGCCTCGACCTCGACGCGGTGCTGCGCGCCGCCGACGCGATCACCGCGGCGCGTCACGTCGACATCTACGGCGTCGGCGGCAGCGGGGTCATGGCTCGCGAGTTCCAGGGGCGGCTCTACCGCATCGGCGTCAACGCGCACTGCTGGTCGGACGTGCACGACGGACTCACCAGCGCGGTGCTGCAGGATCAGTCGTCGGTCGCGATCGGCATCTCCAGCACCGGGCGCACCGAGGAGACGGTGCAGATGCTCTCCCAGGCTCAGTCGGCAGGAGCGTTCACCGTGGCGATCACGCATGACATCGATTCGCCCCTCGCCGCACTCGCCGACATCTCGCTCGCCACGGCGGAGCCCACCGCCTACCTGCGCCCCGACGACCTGTCGGTCAAGCACTCCCAGCTGCTCGTGCTCGACCTGCTCTACGTGCTCGCCGCACAGCAGACCTTCGGGGTGGCCGCCACCCGTCTGGCCGCCAGCGCCATGGCCGTGGCCCCGCACCGCCGCGCGCCGCGCGCGCACCGGCCCGACACCACCGGGCCCTGAGCCCGCCGAAGAACCCGACCCCAACACCGATTCACATCCACAACGGAAGGTAATGAGATGGACATCAAAGACGCATCCATCAGCCGTCGCAACCTGCTTCGCGGTGCGGCAGCCGCAGCGCTGCTGCTGCCGTTCGGCGCCACCCTCGCCTCGTGCGCCGCTCCCGGCGGCGGCGGGGGCGAGAAGGGCCCGGCCGGTGAAGTCACAGCCGACAACCCGTTCGGCGTGGCAGCCAACTCGATGGTCGATGCGGTGATCTTCAACGGCGGCTACGGCATCGACTATGTCGAGAACTCCGCGAAGCTGATGGAGAAGAGCAAGGGCCTGGACGGCGTGACCGTCAAGGTCTCGCCCTCGACGAAGATCGCCACCGAGCTGCAGCCACGGTTCGTCGGCGGCAACCCTCCGGACCTGATCGACAACTCGGGCGCCAACTCGATCGGATGGAACACCATCCTCGATCAGCTCGAAGAGCTCGACGATGTGCTCGAGGCGAACAACACCGACGGCGAGAAGATCGCCGACACGGTGTTCTCCGGCGTGAAGGATCCGGGCACGTTCGACGGCAAGTTCGTCGCCCTCAACTACGTGCTCACGGTCTACGGCATCTGGTACTCCTCGAGCCTCTTCGAGGAGAACGGCTGGTCGGTGCCCACGAGCTGGCAGGACCTGAAGGACCTCGGCGCCAAGGCGAAGGAGCAGGGCAAGTACCTGTTCCTGTGGGGCAAGGAGGCGGCGACCTATTACCAGACGATGGTCATCGACTCGGCCGTCGTGCAGGCCGGCGACGACGTGCGCCTGCCGCTGGAGAACCTCGCCGAGGACGCGTGGTCGCACCCCGTGCTGCAGGACATCCTGAACATCTTCTACGAGCTGATCCAGGCCGGCTACGTCAAGCCCGGCGGTTCGGGCACGCAGTTCACCGAGGCGCAGGCGCAGTGGAGCAACGCACAGGAGGCGCTGCTGTACCCGTCCGGCTCGTGGATCGAGAACGAGATGAAGGATCAGACGGCCGACGGCTTCAAGATGAAGGGCATCTCGGAGCTGCCTCTGGACGGAAACCAGACCACGCCCGCGGGCACGGCGCGCGTCGAGGCGGGCGAGCCGTTCATCGTGCCGTCGAAGGCGAAGAACCCCGAGGGCGGCAAGGAGCTGCTGCGCACCATGCTGTCGAAGGAGGCGGCGACCGACTTCGCCAAGAGCAAGCTCGCGCCGACGGTCGTCAAGGACACCGTCCCCGCCGACGGCTTCGGCTCCACCGCGCTGGTCTCGCAGTCCGAGATCATCGCCGCCGCCGACGGCAACGTGTTCACCATCAAGTCGACGAACCTGTACGGCATGAACAGCGACCAGCTGCCGATCTGGAACTCGTTCCTGGACGGAAAGATGGACGTCGCCACGCTCACCACGCAGCTGCAGGCCCTGGTCGACAAGGTGCGGGAGGACGACTCCATCAAGAAGATCGAGATCAAGTGACCACTGCTCCCGGTGTCGACGCGGCGCTGGACACCGTCGCCGTGACGGCGGCCCGGGCGGGGCGGCGCAAGCCGCCCCGCCTCGGGCGGCGCCCGCTGACCTTCGACTACATCTCCTTCCTGCTGGTGTTCCTCGGCCTGCCGGTCGCGGTGTTCCTGATCTTCGTGATCTCGCCGTTCGTGCAGGCCGTGTACTACTCGATGACCAACTGGACGGGCTTCACGCCCGAGATGGACTTCATCGGGGCGAAGAACTTCGTGAAGCTCTTCGCCGACGCGACCTTCATGCAGGCGATGGGCAACAACATCCTGCTCGCCATCGTGCTGCCGCTGATCACGCTCACGATCGCGCTCGTCTTCGCGAGCATGATCACCATCGGCGGCCCGAGCAGCGGTCAGGTGCGCGGGCTGCGCGCGTCCAGCTTCTACCGGGTGGTGTCGTTCTTCCCGTACGTCATCCCCGCGATCGTCATCGGCATCCTGTGGAGCATGATCTACACCCCCAGCGGCCTGCTGAACGGCCTGCTCGGGGCGGCCGGGATCGACATGAACGACTTCGCCTGGCTGGGCGATGAGCGCACCGCGATGGGTGCCTCCATCTTCGTCATGGCGTGGGGCATGATCGGCTTCTACATGGTGCTGTTCATCGCGGCGATCAAGGGCGTGCCCGCCGAGATCTACGAGGCGGCGCGCATCGACGGCGCGGGCCGGTTCCGCACGACCGTGTCGATCACGCTGCCGCTCATCCGCGACAACGTGCAGACCGCCTACATCTACCTCGGCATCATGGCGCTGGACGCCTACGTCTACATGGTGGCGCTGAACGCGACCGGCGGGCCGGGCAACAGCACCCTCGTGATGAGCCAGTACCTGTTCCGCACGGCCTTCGAGAAGGGCCAGTTCGGCCTCGCCAGCGCCATGGGCGTGGTGCTGGCCGTGATCACACTCATCTTCGCCGCGGCGGTGTTCCTCGTGAACCGTCTCACCGGCGGCAAGGACGACGGAGGCCGAGCATGAGCCAGCAGACCCGGACCCTGATCGCCGTCGACCCCCGACGCGCGCGCCGCGAGGGCGGCGTCGACCGCAAGGCCAGGTCGACCCCGGGGGATCGCGTCGTCGGCGCGGTGTCGCACGTCGTGCTGACCATCTGGGCGATCGTGGTGATCCTGCCCATGCTGTGGACCCTGCTGAGCTCGTTCAAGTCCACGAGGGAGATCTTCGCGTCCCCGTTCGGGCTGCCCGCGCAGTGGAACCTCGACAACTACGCCTCCGCCTGGGGCAAGTACAACTTCGGGCAGATGTTCCTGAACACGGTCATCGTCGTGGGTGCCGCTCTCATCCTGGTGATGCTGCTGGGCGCCATGTGCGCCTACGTGCTCGCCCGCTTCTCGGTACCGGGCAGCCGCGTGATCTACTACCTGATGCTGGCGGGACTCACCTTCCCGGTGTTCCTCGCCATCGTGCCGCTGTTCTTCATCCTGCAGGGCATGGGCCTGCTGAACACGCTGCCGGGGCTGATCCTCACCTACGTGGCCTTCGCGCTGCCGTTCACGGTCTTCTTCCTGTTCTCGTTCTTCAAGTCCCTGCCGTACGAGATCCAGGAGGCGGCGTACGTCGACGGAGCCAGCGAATGGCGCACCTTCTTCCAGGTGATGCTGCCGATGGCGAAGCCCGGACTCGCCGCGGTGGCGATCCTGAACTTCCTCGGCCTCTGGAACCAGTTCCTGCTGCCCGTCGCGCTGAACACCGATCAGGCGAAGTACGTCCTCTCGCAGGGCATGGCGGCGTTCGCGTCCGCCGCGGGATACGCCGTGGACTTCGGCGCGCTGTTCGCCGCCGTGATCATCACGATCGCCCCTGTACTGCTGGTGTACATCTTCTTCCAGCGTCAGCTGCAGGGCTCCGTCACCCAGGGGACGTCCAAGTAGCCGGCATCCGTCGCTTACGCTCTTCTCATGACCCTGCACTCGCCGACCCGACGGCGTCGCACGGCCCTCGCGCTCGGAGGCGCCCTCGCGGTCGCGCTCGCCGTCACCCTCGGCATCACTCGTCCCTGGCTGCCGCCCGCGGAGACCGCTCCGGTCGCCGCGGCCGAGAACGGCGTCTCGCCGGTGGCTCTGACGCTCCCCGACGATCCCGAGGTGCTCGTCTTCGGCGACTCGTGGACCTACGGGTCGGCGGCGACCGTCCCGACGAACGGCTACGCGTATCGTCTCGCCCGGCTCATCCCCGGCGACACGGTGGTGCGCGGGGTGCGCGGCAGCGGTTACCAGCGCCCAGGGCTCGATGGGCCGGACTTCCTCACCCGGGTCGCCGAGCTGGAGTCGTGGATCGACCCCGATCTGATCATCCTGCAGGGATCGATCAACGACCGTCTGTCGGACGCGGCCGCATACCCCGCCGCGGTGAACGCGGTGTGGGATGCCGTGGTCGCCCGGTATCCGGACGTGCCCATCGTCATCCTCGGACCTGCGCCGCACGAGCTGCCGGTCGGTGCGTCGACGGCGCGCATCGACCGCGACCTCGCCGATCTCGCGGCGACGCGCGGCTGGCGCTACATCTCCCCCGTGCAGGAGGAGTGGATCACCGAGGCGAACTACCGGCAGCTGATCGATGTCGGCGCCGGGCGCAAGCATCCCTCCGATGCCGGTCACGCCTACCTCGCCGAGAGGGTCGCCGCGGCGCTCGAGCGCTTCCGCACCGCCCCGGTGACCGCGGCCGACGAGGTCAAGCCGAAGCCGGCGAAGTAGTCAGCCGGCCACGGGGTACTCGACCGTGCCGTCCCTGGGCTCCGCGCCCGGCGTCAGCGTCGCCTCCGCCACCCGGCCGTCCGGCATCAGATGGCCCACGGCGACACCGCGCGCCAGCAGATGATCGGCGATGATCCGCCGGTGGCAGCGCCACCAGACCGCCTCCGAGCACATCACCGCCGCTGCCCCGGCGACGTCCTCCGCGACGGCCAGCAGCTCATCGACGCCCTCGGCGAACTCGCCGCTCAGCGCGTAGTCGGCGTAGTTGTGGAAGCTGCGGTTGCGCCACATCCCGTTGACCTCGTCGGGGACATCGCGCTGCAGGTTCCGGCGTCCACCCAGCTGCTCGATGCGCAGATACCGGATGTCCTGCTCGGGCAGCGAGGCGGCGAGGGCATCGGCGTTGAACCACGGGTACCGGTTCGAGCCGGGCAGGCGGCGCACGTCGATCACCGCACCCACATCGGCCGCGCGCAGCAGACCGGTGAACTCCTCGAGAGGGTGGGTGGAGTGGCCGACGGTGAGGATCATCGCTCAGTCGTCGAGCAGGGTCAGCGCGCTGCCCTTGTGCGCCGCGATGTGGTCGGTCCTGTCGCTCTTGATCTCGTACTGCGGCTCGTCGTCGCTGGCGCGTCGCGTGCGGCCCTTGAACTCGAAGTCCGCGGTGTGCACCGTGGTGATGCGCCCGCGCACCCGCCCCGCCTCGGAGTTCCAGCTGACGTGGTCCCCGACCCTGTACCGTCTCGTCATCGCAGCGCTCCTCTCGCGATTCCGCAGCCGGAGACGAGAGAAGACCGCCCGGTGGACGGTCTTCTTCTGATACGTGCCCCCGACAGGAATCGAACCTGCGACCTACGGTACCGGAAACCGGCGCTCTATCCGCTGAGCTACGGAGGCGTACCGGACGAGCCTACCAGCTGCGGGATGAGCGGAATGCACGCACCCGCGACCGGCGGCGCCGGCACCGCGCGGCACCCGGCCCCCCGGGAATGCTCACACGAGGAAGAACGGCAGCAGACCCGGGTTGTGCGCGTGCACGAGCACCGCGAACACGACGGCGTCGAAGAGCAGGTGCACGGTGACGACGTACGCGAGCGAGTGCGTGCGCAGGAAGATCCAGCCCTGCAGCAGCGCGAACGGGATGGTGAGCACCGGCCCCCAGGCCCGGTACCCCAGCTCCCACAGGAACGACACGAACACGATCATCTGCAGCACGTTCGCGCTCAGCGCCGACATGTGCCGGCGCAGCAGCGCGAAGACGGTGCAGATGAAGAACAGCTCGTCCCAGATGCCGACCGCGCCGACCCCGACGAACAGCCGAGCGATCAGGTCGGGCGAGTCGACCACCGGCCAGTTCTGATAGACGCCGCTGGTGATGAAGTAGTACGGCAGGATCAGCCAGCCGAGCACGAGCACCGCGACCAGCCACGCCCACTGCCACAGCGCCCAGCGCCTGCCCGTGCGCCACGGGAACGAGATCGCGCGGTCGCCGAACGCGAACCGCGACAGCAGATACGGCACGAGCACGGCTCCGCCGAGCGCGAGCGTGAATCGCAGCATCGCGAGATTGTCGAGCTTCGCCTCGAGTGAGATGGCGTGCACGATGAGCATGCCGATGCCGATCAGCGCCAGGTCCCTGGTCAGCGACGGCGCACCCTGCTCGCCTGCATCCCGGTCGCGATGATGCCGTACGAGGACGGCGCCGCGCTCGAGCAGAGCCGCTGTGCCGACACCTGCGGCCAGCAGCAGCCATCCGACCCACGTCCAGCCGAGCACGAAGAACGCCGGAGCGGCCGCGCAGACCAGAGCGGCCGGAGGGATGCTGCGCCAGCCGGTCGTCGTCACACCCGCGACACCCGACGATAGGTCAGGTCGCGGATCTCGCGCCCCTTGGCGATGCCCTTGCGCTCGAAGGCTGTCATGACGCGGCCCTCGAAGCGCTCGGCCCAGTCGCCGTCGAACGCGCGCTCGAACTCGGGCGCATCGTCGAGCACCTCGCGCATCTGCAGGGCGTAGTCCTCCCAGTCGGTGGCCAGGCGCAGCAGACCCCCGTCCGCGATCGCACGCCCGGCGGTCGCCGGGAAACCGGGGCGGATCAGACGTCGCTTGGTGTGGCGCTTCTTGTGCCAGGGGTCGGAGAAGAAGATCCACACCTCGGAGGCCGACCCCTCGGGCAGATATGTCGAGAGCACCTCGGGAGCGTTCGCCTCGATCAGGCGCAGGTTGCGCACGTCGACGGCTGCGGCGTCGAGCATGGTGCGTGCCAGGCCGGCCCGGAAGACCTCGACGGCGAGGAAGTCGGTGTGCGGCGTGGCAGACGCGGCGGCGACGATGGCATGACCCTGGCCGGAGCCGATCTCGACGATGAGCGGCGCTTCGCGACCGTACTCGGCCGCGACATCGAGCCGCGCCTCGGGATGCACCGAGGTGAAGGCGACATCGCGGGGGACATCGAGCAGATAGAACGGCGCGTGCTCCTCGAATGCCCGCTCCTGCGCCTCCGACATGCGGCCGCTGCGCCGCACGAACGAGACGGGCTCATCGCGGAAGGTCCGGGGCTCAGGCATCCCTCGAGGATACCGGGGACCCGTGCCCTCCCCCACCGGGACACCCCTCGACCGGCCGCTCACGGCGCGGGCGCCGTCACGAAGTCGATGAGCTCCTCGACCCGGCCGAGCAGTGCCGGCTCGAGGTCTCGGTAGGTGGTGACGCGCCCGAGGATCCGCTTCCAGGCGTGCGCGATGTCCGTCTGGTCGTCTGCCGGCCAGCCGAAGGCACGGCAGATGCCCGTCTTCCAGTCGGTGCCGCGCGGGACCTCGGGCCAGGAGCGGATGCCCATGGCCGCCGGGGTCACGCACTGCCACACATCGATGTACGGGTGGCCCACGATCTTCAGGTGCCGACCGTGCGGGCCGCGCATGATCTGCTCGACGATGCGCGTCTCCTTCGAACCGGGCACCAGATGATCGACCAGCACGCCGTAGCGCCGGGTGGCGGACGGCGGCGAGTCCGCGAGCAGCTCGTCCAGCAGGTCGAGGCCCCTCAGGTATTCGACGACGACGCCCTCCACTCGCAGATCCGCTCCCCAGACCTTCTCGACGAGCTCCGCGTCGTGACGCCCCTCGACGAGGATGCGGCTGGGCAGCGCCACCCTGGCCCGATCGTCGGCGACGGCGAAGGATCCGGATGCCGTTCGCCGAGGCCCCGACTGCTTCACCTTCGGAACGACGAGCTTCACCGGCTTGCCGTCGATCATGAACCCGCCGCCCAGCGGGAAGCTGCGCCGACGTCCCTTCCAGTCCTCGAGCTCGACCATGCCGGCCTCGACCCGGGTGACCGCGCCGCAGTAGCCGTCCTGTGCGACCTCGACGACGAGATCCCTCTCTGCCGCGACCTCGGTCGTCTTGGCGAAACCGCGCTGGGGCCACCCGCCGGCGAGCACGTCGGAACCGTACATGTCGTCCATGCCTCCCAGCGTATGCGTCTGCGCTGAGGGCGAACGGCGAACCCGCCGTGGATGCTGTCGCCTGTCGTGCCCAGTGCATAGACTCGTGCCATGGTGCACGCCTGCCGGCCGGAGGGAACTCTATGACGAATCGGTGGCGGACCGCGGCCGCGGTCCTGCTCGGTGTTCTGCTGGGGGCGCTGACGCTGAGCACGGCCTCCGCGACCGACCCGGGCGAGCTCGACGGGCAGATCACCGATCGCAGCGGCGTCATCTCCACCTCTGATCGAGCGGATGCCGAGGCCACCCTCGACAGGCTTCGCGACGAGGCCGGCATCGACCTCTTCTTCGTGATGGTCCCGCAGTACACCTCGCCCGCGGATCCTGCCGAGTGGACCACCCGAACGGCGAAGGGCAACGGCTTCAGCGACACCCAGTACCTCATCTCGGTGTCGACCGAGGGGCGCAACTACACGATGTACCGCCCGGACGCAGGGCAGATGAGCGTCGAGCAGCGCGATGAGATCCTCGCCGCGATGCGACCGGATCTGTCGAACAGCGACTTCAGCGGCGCCGTGGTCGCCGGCGCCGACAAGGCCTACGACATCTATGTGCTCGAGCCCCGGCGCGCGGCCGAGCAGCAGCAGCGCGCCGCCGAGACCGCCGCACGCGCAGCGGTCGTCGTCGGGATCGTCGTGGTGATCATCGTCGTGATCGTCGTCGCCCTGCTGCTCGTGCGCCGTGCCCGCAAGCGCGCCGCGGACAGGGCGGCGAAGCAGGCGCAGCTGGCCGAGCTCGGCAGGCAGGCGAACATCGCGCTGGTGCGCACCGACGACCTCGTGCGCACCAGCGAGCAGGAGATGGAGTACGCCAGGGCGCAGTTCGGTGACGAGGTGATCGGGCCCTTCCTGCTCGCTCTGCGGACGTCGCGCACCAACCTCGACGAGGCGTTCTCGCTGCAGCAGAAGCTGGACGACGAGATCCCCGACTCCGACGAGCAGCGCATCGAATGGAACCAGCGCATCCTGCAGCTGTGCTCGGATTCGACGCAGGTGCTGGAGGAGCGCAAGACCGAGTTCGACGAGCTGCGTGAGCTCGAGCAGAACGCTCCTGCCGCTCTCGAGAACGTGCGCCGTCTGCGCGCGGCCGCCGGTGCGGAGATCGAACGCGCCGACCGCATCCTCGCCGACCTCGCCGCGGTCTACGCGCCCTCCGCGATCTCACCCGTCGTCGGCAACACAGCAGAGGCCCGCTCGCGGATGGCTTTCACCGACGAGCGCATCCGGGAGGCCGACGCGCTGATCGCTGCGGGCGAGACCGGCGACGCCGCGGTCGCCGTGCGCGCGGCAGAAGGCGCCGTGCAGCAGGCCACCCAGCTCGAGGACGCGATCGAGAAGCTGCAGAGCGACCTGCAGGCGGCGGACGAACGTGCCGGGGCGCTGGTGTCGGAGCTGAACGCCGACGTGCAGACCGCTCGTTCCCTCCCCGACCCCCAGGGCGGCATCGCTCAGGCCGTCGCGGCGACGCTCCAGGGCATCCAGCAGGCTCAGGCGATGCTGGCGCCCTCCGGACGCGATCCTCTCGACGCGCTGCGGGTGCTGGAGGCGGCGAACACGTCGATCGACGCGGTGATCCAGCACGGCCGCGACGAGCAGGCCAGGATCGCCCGGGCGGTGAGCATGCTCGGCGACGCGGTCCGGCGGGCGGAGGTGCAGATCTCCACCGCGGAGAGCTTCATCCTCAATCGTCGCGGATCGATCTCGTCGACCGCCCGCACCCGGCTCGCCGAAGCACAGGCGACGCTCGACCAGGCGAGATCGGTCGCTCGAGTCGATCCGGTCGGCGCGCTCGCACTCGGGCAGCGGGCGGATGCCCTGGCATCGGAGGCCATCCGGATCGCGCAGAGCGACTACTCGGGGTTCACCGGCGGCGGCGGTCGAGGCGGCGACACGCTCGGCGCGCTCCTCGGCGGCATCCTCATCGGCCAGGCCACCGGCGGTCACCACGGCGGCGGCTGGGGCTCCGGAGGCGGCGGCTGGAGCTCGGGCGGCAGCGGCGGCGGCGGATTCTTCGGCGGCGGCGGCGGAGGCGGCGGCTTCTCGGTCGGCGGCTTCGGCGGCAGCTCCGGCAGCAGCGGCGGCGGCGGGGCGTTCTGACGACTTCCCGAGTCCACCTCCTTCTACGACCAACGACCACGACAACCTGAGAAAGCAAAGGAATGAACATGGCAAAGGAATCCATCTTCGGACGCATCTCGACCCTCCTCCGCGCGAACATCAACTCGCTCCTCGACCAGGCCGAGGATCCGCAGAAGATGATCGACCAGCTGGTGCGGGACTACAGCAACAACATCGCCGACGCCGAGTCCGCGATCGCCGAGACGATCGGCAACCTGCGACTGCTGGAACGCGACCACGAAGAGGATGTGCGTGCGGCGCGCGAGTGGGGCAACAAGGCCCTCGCCGCCAGCCGCAAGGCCGACGAGCTGCGTGCCGCGGGCAACACCACCGACGCGGACAAGTTCGACAGCCTCGCCAAGATCGCACTGCAGCGCCAGATCGGCGAGGAGCGCGACGCGCAGGCCGCCGAGCCGCAGATCGCCGCCCAGACCGAGATCGTCGAGAAGCTCAAGAGCGGGCTGAACGGCATGAAGGACAAGCTCGGGCAGCTCAAGACGAAGCGCAGCGAGCTGCTTGCCCGCGCGAAGGTCGCCGAAGCGCAGACGAAGGTGCAGGATGCCATCGGCTCGATCAACGTGCTCGACCCCACCAGCGAGCTCGGCCGCTTCGAAGACAAGATCCGCCGCCAGGAGGCCCTCGCACAGGGCAAGGCCGAGATCGCGGCCTCCTCGCTCGACGCGCAGTTCGAGAGCCTCGAAGACCTCGGCGAGCTGACCGAGGTCGAGGCCCGTCTGGCCGAGCTCAAGTCCGGCGGCCCCCCACGTGCCGCCCTCGAAGCAGAGTGATCACCGGGGTGGATGCCGCACACCGGCATCCACCCTGCCTTCTCCCCTCGGAGAGACCATGACCCGTTTCCTGATCGTCCCGCAGTGGCAGGGCTCGCCGTCGACCCGCGCCATGCTGCTCATCGACGGCGCCGCCGCGATCGCCGGCGACCTGCCGCGTCGCGACACGACCACGCTGGACGTGCCGCTCGAGGCCGGCGACTCGCTCGGCACCGGCATCCGTCGCCTCAGCGCTCTGCTGCGCACCCGCGAGCTCGTCGCAGAGCAGCTGGCCGCCACCGACGAGCACACCGTGGTGGTCGGCGGTGACTGCAGCGTGAGCGCCTTCGCCCTGTCGGCGATCGACACCTCGGATCTCGCGGTGCTGTGGTGCGACGCGCACCCCGACCTGAACGATGCGCCGACGTCGCCGTCCGGCGCATTCGCCGGCATGGCGCTGCGGGCGGTGATGGGCGAGGGCGAGCCGCAGCTCGCCCTGTCGCCTGGCATCCCCGCCGAGCGCATCATCCTGCTCGGCGCTCGCTCCATCGACGACACCGAGCGGGATGCCCTCGACCGGGTCACCCTGCTCGACCCCGGAAGCCTGGGGGATCCGAGCGCCGTCTCCGCGGCGGTGCGCGCGACGGGTGCGCGGCGGGTGTGGGTGCACATCGACGTCGACGTGCTCGACCCCGCGGAGTTCGAAGGCGTATCCGAAGCCGCACCGTTCGGCGTGACTGCCGCCGATCTGGCCGCCGCGCTGCGGCGGCTGCGCGAGGAGGTGCCCATCGCCGGCGCGACCATCGCCGGTTTCGCACCGCGCAGTCCGGCCGACGCCGTGCTCGATCTCGGTGCGATCCTTCGTCTGATCGGCGCGGTGGCATGACGACCTCGTGGCGCGCCGACGCGGATCGGGCACTCGAGCGCGGGCGTCGCATCGACCGGCTGCTGCCGAGCCTGCTGCTGGACTCGCCGATCAGCGGTCTCGGCTACGCCTGGGGCACCGCCGTCGGGTGGGTGTGGGGTTCGCTGTGGAGCACGGGACGGGTGCAGCGCCGGGAGGGGCTCTGGGTGTTCCGCGGCCTGCCGGCCTGGGCCTTCGCGCGAGGCGGCGTCTGCGTGGGCGGATGCTTCCTCACCGGCGACCGCGACCCGTCGGACGCGGTGCTCAGGCACGAGGCCGTGCACAAGCGCCAGTGGCGCCGATACGGGTTCCTGATGCCCGTGCTCTACCTGCTCGCAGGGCGCAACCCGCTTCGCAACAGGTTCGAGATCGAAGCGGGCCTCGAGGACGGCGGCTACGTTCCGCGTGCGCGCGGGACAGGTCAGTCGGAGAAGAGACCGTAGCGCGACGGGGCGTGGATCGCCTCCGCGGGCACGTCGCGGACATTCGTCAGGTGGTCGACGATGTCGACGGTGCTCAGCCAGCCGCCGAGCAGGATGACCTCGGTGCGCAGGCCGGCACCGGATTCGTCGCAGAGCATCTCGTCCGCCCACGCGATCGCGGCGCGACGGAGGGCCTCCCCTGTCGCGCGCGGCCGGGCACCTCTGCGGGTGCGCGCGAGCCAGGTCACGGTCATCCGCGGCGGCGCCGTGATCACACCGATGTCAGAGGCCTCGGGCACCTCGATGAAGACGCGTCCGACCGCGCACATCGGCAGCGTGGCAAGGGCGAGCTCGAGGTCGGCGAGCGAGTACTCATCGGCCGTGATCAGGTGCTGGACCTGCGGTCGACGGGATGCCCGGCGTGCGGCGCGGCTGCCTGCGTGCGTCTGCGTGGTGCCCATGATGGATTCACTTTACCACCGATGTAGGGTTGCCTAACCTCAGTCCACGAACGGTCACTCGAGAAGAGCATTCGCGAGCGCGTGCAGCTCGTCGTCGCTCATACCCGCATCGCGGAGATAGGCGGCCGCAGATCCGTAGCGCTCGTCGATCTCGTTAAGCAGCGCCGCCATCACGGGAGCGGGCGACTCGGTCGCGAGCTGCACGGCATTCGTCGCGTCCGGCAGGTGCGCCCGCAGGTACTGCACGACCGCCCGGTTCCGCTCGCGAGGCAGCAGGGAGGCCGTGAGCGCGTAGTCGGCGATCACGGCATCCCGATCTGCACCGACCGCGCTGAGCGCCAGGGCGACGGTCACGCCGGTGCGATCCTTGCCGACGGTGCAGTGCACGAGCGTCGGCTCGCCGGCGGCGATGACGCGTACCGCGTCGACGAGCCGGGGCGCGGACTCGTCGATCAGGTGACGGTACATCGCGGCGAGGTCCATGTTCAGCGCGAAGAACGATCCGACCGATCCGAGGAACAGCGGGATGCGGGTGACAGGCACCCCGGCGAGCGCAGACGGCTCGCGCTCGACCTCGGCGTCGTCCCTGAGATCCACGACATGTCGCACACGCTGCGCGAGCACCTCCCGACCGTCGGCCGTGAGGTGTGCGAGGTGGCCGGAGCGCAGAAGCATTCCGGAGCGCACCCGCGAGGAGCCGGCGACGATGCCGCCGACGTCGCGGAGGTTCGCCACGCCGCCCACCTCGAGCGCACTCATGTGCGCACTCCGGTCAGGGGCATTCTCATCCCTCCAGCCTACGCGCGGCGCGCACGGGCGACGGAAACCGCCCGAATGCAATCCGCCCAGTTAAATTCGCTCAGACTGAGCAATCAGCAGTCTGATGAAGACCTAAGTCATGCACAATGATCCGGCATTTCTCCGAGGCGGCGCCGCAAGAGCAGAATATGGCCGTGGTCCAAGACACCAGCGAGTTCCGCTATCTGCCCGCCCAGGCGCAGACCCTCGGCACCGACGTGCCCCACGCCGAGCGTATCGCGATCACCCTTCCCGACGGACGGGTTCTCAGCGCTCTGCGATTCGGCCTCGGCGACCCCGAGGTGACGCTGCTGCACGGCGCCGGCCTGAACGCGCACACCTGGGACGCGGTCGCGCTGCTGCTCGGCCGCCCGGCGATCGCGATCGATCTCGCCGGTCACGGCGACTCGTCGTGGCGCGACGACCTCGACTACTCCCCCGCCGTGCTCGCCGACGACGTGGCTCACGCTCTCGCTCACTGGGCACCGCGCCCGCAGATCCTCGTCGGCCACTCGCTGGGCGGGCTCACCGCCCAGGTGGTGGCAGCCCAGCATCCGGAGCGGGTGCGCGAGCTGGTGCTGGTCGACATCGTGCCCGGCCTCGACACCGATGCGGCGCCGGCGGTGCTGCGCGACTTCTACGCGGTCACCGACTTCGCCTCGCGCGACGAGGCGGTCGACCGCGCTCAGGCGTTCGGCTTCGGCGGCAGCCGAGCCGACACCGAACGCGGGGTCTTCTTCAACACGCGTGTGCGCGATGACGGTCGCGTGGAGTGGAAGCATCACTTCTCGCGGATCATCGCATCGGCGTTCAACTCGCTGAAGAATGAGCAGGCGGCATCCGGTGGCGCGCGGTGGACGCAGCTCGCCGCCGTCGCCGCCCCCGTCACCCTCGTGCGCGGTGAGCGCGGCTTCCTGGGCGACGCCGATGTCGCCGCCTTCCGGAAGCACCTTCCCGCAGCCGCCGTCATCACCGTGGACGCCGGACACAACGTCCAGGAGACGGCCCCCGATTCACTCGCCGCCATCGTGACCGGCGCTCTGACCAGCGAGACGCGCTGACCGCGCCCCGCACCACTTCGAGAGGACGACCCTTGTCTGCTTCCCCCACCAGGCGCACCGCCGGATCGGCCGCGCTCGGCCTCCTCGCCGCCGGCGTCTTCGCGCTCAGCGCCTGCACGCCGGCCGCGGAGCCGACGCCGACGGCCTCCGCTCCGGCCGACCCCGACGCGACCCTCACCGTCGGACTCGTGCTCGAGCCGACCAACCTCGACATCCGGCACACCAGCGGCGCCGCCCTCGAGCAGGTGCTCGTGGACAACATCTACGAGGGGCTCGTCACCCGCACGCAGGAGAACGACATCGAGGAGCGCCTGGCGAGCGCGTACGAGGTGTCGGCCGACGGGCTGACCTACGATTTCACCCTCAACGAGGGCGTCACCTTCCACGACGGCACCCCGCTCACCTCGGCCGACGTGGTCGCCTCGTACGAGACGACCAGGACGGATGCCAGTGTGCAGGGCAACGCCGAGTTCGCCGGCGTCGCCTCGATCGAGGCTCCCGACGCGCAGACGGTGAGGATCACCCTCACGCAGCCCGACCAGAACTTCCTCTTCACCCTCACCGGCCCCGCCGGTCTCGTGTTCAAGAACGGCGACACGACCGATCTGAAGAACGACGAGAACGGCACGGGGCCGTTCGTGCTCGATCGCTGGGCCAAGGGCAGCGCCATCACCTTCGACAGGTACGACGAGTACTGGGGAGACAAGGCGACGATCGGCGAAGTCGTGTTCGAGTACATCCCGGACTTCACCGCCGGGGTCAATGCGGCACTGGACGGCACGCTCGACGTGCTCACCGCCGTCGACCCGAACCTCGTCTCGCAGCTCGAGGACACCGGCGACTTCACGATCACGACCGGTCGCACCACCGACAAGGCGACCCTCGCCTTCAACAACCGCAAGGCCCCCCTCGATGACGTGAGGGTGCGCGAGGCGCTGCGCCTCGCCGTCGACCACGAGGCGCTGGTCGAGGCGATCGGCGCCGGTCAGACGCTCTACGGGCCGATCCCCGAGCTCGACCCGGGGTACGAGGACCTCAGCGACGTGGCACCCTACGATCCCGCGCGGGCGAAGACGCTTCTGAAGGAGGCGGGTCACGAGAAGCTCGACCTCACCCTCACCATCCCGTCGTTCTACGGCACGACGGCTGCTCAGGTGCTCGTGTCCGACTACGCGAAGGTGGGCGTGTCGCTCGAGGTGAAGCGCGTCGAATTCCCGACGTGGCTCGAGGACGTGTACACGAACCACGACTACGAGCTCAGCTTCGTGCTGCACGTGGAGCCGCGTGACTTCGTGAACTTCGCCAATCCCGACTACTACTTCGGATACGACGACGCCGAGGTGCAGAAGCTGTACGCGCAGTCGCAGACGGAGACCGACCCGAAGAAGTCCGCGGAGCTGCTGAAGAAGGCTGCGCGCATCGTCTCGGAGGACCACGCGGCCGACTGGCTGTACAACGGCGCCACGCTCACCGCGCACACCGCCGCCGTGTCGGGCTTCCCGACCGACTCGATCAACTCGCGCATCGACCTCGCCGGCGTGACGAAGTCCGCGGAGTGATCCGCTACGCGCTCACTCGGGGGGTCCTGCTGATCGCAGGGCTCCTCGTGTCGAGCGCGATCATCTTCCTCACCCTGCGGGTGTTCCCCGGGGATGTCGCGCAGCTCATCGCGGGCACTCAGGCCGACCCGCAGACCGTCGAGGCGCTGCGCGAATCCCTCGGCCTGAACAAGCCGCTGCTCGCGCAGTACAGCGACTGGATCGCGGGCATCCTGCGCGGCGATCTCGGCGTCTCGCAGCTCAGCGGCGCCTCGGTCGGGGCCGAGCTCGTCGAGAAGTCGCGCGTGACCATCCCCCTCGGCCTGATGGCCCTGTCGATCGCCCTGCTCATCGCGGTGCCGTTCGGCGTGGCATCCGCCCTGCTGCGCGGGCGGGCGGGCGGAACCGCCCTCAGCTTCGCGGCACAGGCGCTCGCCGCCGTTCCCGTGATCTGGGCCGGGATGATGCTGGTCGTCGTCTTCGCACACGGGCTCGACTGGCTGCCCGCGCAGGGCTTCCCCCGCTCCGGATGGGCCACGCCCGCCCAGGCCTTCCAGTCGCTGCTGCTTCCCGCGCTCACGATCGGCATCGTCGAGGGCGCGATGCTCATGCGCTTCGTGCGCAGCGCCACCCTGCAGGCTGCCGGACAGGACTTCGTGCGCACCGCGGCGGCGAAGGGGCTCACCCGCCGTCAGGCGCTCATCCGCCACGGCCTGCCCGCCGTTGGCCTGTCGATCGTCACCGTGCTCGGGGTGCAGGTCGCCGGGATCGTGGTGGGCTCGGTCGTCATCGAGCAGCTGTTCACGCTGCCCGGCATCGGCCGGATGCTCGTAGCCGACGTCGGCACCCGCGACCTGGTCAAGGTGCAGAGCGAGCTGCTGGTGCTCACCGGGTTCGTGCTGATCATCGGGTTCGTCGTCGATCTCGTGCACCGTGCGGTCGATCCGAGACAGAGAGCGGAGGAGAGCTGATGCCCCGCTGGCTGCGTACGCTGCTGTCGTCGTGGACGGGCAGGTTCGCCGTGCTCGTCGTGAGCGCGATCGCGCTGACCGCGGCCGTCTCGGTGTTCTGGACGCCGTTCGACCCGATGCTCTCCGACGTGCGCGGGCGCTGGGCGCCGCCCGGCTGGCCGCACCTGCTCGGCACCGACGGCACCGGCCGGGACATCCTCAGCCTGATCATGGCGGGCGCCCGCACGACGGCCTTCGTCGCCGTCGGGGCAGGGATCGTCGCCACCCTCGTCGGCGTGTCGCTGGCCGCCCTCGGGGCGCTGACGGCGAGGTGGCTGCGCGAGAGCATCGCGGTGCTGGTCGACATCCTCATCGCCTTCCCCGTGCTGATGATCGCGATGATGATCTCGGCCGTCTGGGGCGGGTCGCTGTGGGTTGTCGTCTTCGCGGTGGGGATCGGGTTCGGCGTGAGCATCGCCCGCGTCACCCGCCCCGAGCTGCGGCGCGTGCAGCAGAGCGATTTCGTGCTCGCGGGCCGGGCATCCGGACTCAGCGCCGGCCAGAATCTGCTGCACCACCTGCTGCCGAACATCGCCCCGGTGTTCATCGTGCAGCTGTCGTGGTCGATGGCGGTCGCCGTGCTCGCCGAGGCGGGACTGTCGTACCTCGGATTCGGCGCGTCGCTCACCGAGGCGTCCTGGGGCACGCTGCTGGCCGATCTGCAGCGCTACATCGGCGTGCATCCGCTCACCGTCGTCTGGCCGGGCCTGGCCATCACCCTCACCGTGCTGGGTCTGAACCTGCTCGGCGACGCGCTGCGCGAGGCGACCGACCCGACGCTCTCACGCCGCTCGGCGCAGCTGCACGTCCCGGAGGTGGTGGCATGACTCTCGAGGTCGAATCGCTGGTCGTCGAGCTCGACGGCAGACGCGTGGTCGACGGCGTCTCGTTCACGGTCGCCGACGGCCGGCGGCTCGGACTGATCGGCGAGTCCGGCTCGGGCAAGTCGGTGACCGCGCTGGCGATCCTCGGGCTGCTGCCCGAGGATGCGCGGGTCAGCGGCAGCATCCGCTGGGACGGCGTCGAGCTGGTCGGGATGCCCGACCGCGATCTCGCCCGCCTGCGCGGCGACGAGATCGGCATGGTCTTCCAGGAGCCGCGCACCGCCCTCAACCCGATCCGCACGGTGGGCAGGCAGATCGCCGAGTCCGTGCGCATCCACGAGAGGATCGGCCGACGTGAGGCGCGCGAGCGTGCCGTCGCCGAAGCGGCCCGGGTGCAGCTGCCCGACCCGGCGTCGATCGTCGACCGGTACCCCCATCAGCTGTCCGGCGGTCAGCGGCAGCGGGTGGCCATCGCGATGGCGCTGGCCTGCCGCCCGCGGCTGCTCATCGCCGACGAGCCCACCACGGCCCTGGACGTGACCATCCAGGCCGAGGTGCTCAAGCTGCTGCTCGGCCTCGTCACCGACCAGGGCATGTCGCTCGTGTTCATCACCCACGACCTCGCCGTGCTCTCCCAGGTCGCGACCGACGCCGTCGTGCTCGAGCACGGTCGGGTCGTCGAGCAGGCGCCCATCTCGACGCTGCTCCGCTCGCCGGCGTCGCCGGTGACCCAGGCGCTGCTGCGCGACGCGACGGCGACGCTGTGGCGAGCGGATGCCCGCGACGAGGAGCCGGGATCATGAGCTCGCCCGCGCACGCCGACCGCGGACTCATCGTCGCCGAGGGTCTCAGCCGCAGCTTTCGGGTGCGACGGCGCACGATGTTCGACCGGCCGCGTACGAGCATCGCCCTGCACCCGACCGATCTCGAGGTCGCCGAGGGCGAATCGCTCGGACTCATCGGCGAATCCGGCTCCGGCAAGTCGACTCTCGTGCGCCTGCTGCTCGCTCTCGACCGTCCGTCGACCGGTCGGGTGCGGGTCGCCGGACGCGACGTCGACGCCTCGGCGAGCGCCAGGTCGCTGCACTGGCTGCGCCGGGACACGGGGCTGGTGTTCCAGGACCCGTACGCATCGCTGGATCCGCGCATGAGCGTCGGGCGGATCATCGGAGAGCCGCTCTGGGCACTCGACATCGCCGGCGACCATCGTGCGCGGGTTCGGGACGTTCTCGTGCAGGTCGGGCTCGACGCCGACATGGCAGACCGGCATCCGCACGAGTTCTCCGGCGGGCAGCGCCAGCGCATCGCCCTGGCACGGGCGATCGTGCACCGACCGCGGATCCTCGTCGGCGACGAGCCGATGTCGGCGCTCGATGTCACTGTGCGCGCGCAGATCCTCGCCCTGCTCTCCCGGCTGCGCGTCGAGGAGGGCCTGACGATGATCACGGTCTCGCACGACATCGGACTCGTGCAGCACCTGAGCGACACCGTCGCGGTCATGAAGGACGGCCGCATCGTGGAACGCGGGACGGTGTCCGCGGTGCTGCAGCACCCGGCGCAGGAGTACACGAAGCGCCTGCTCGCGGCCGTGCCGGTCATCCCGTCGGTGTGACCGGGCCCTTCCCGGCGGCCCGCCCCGTCCGGGAGGTCCGGCGGCGAGTGCACGCGTCGTCTACAGCGCCTTCTGCAGGAAGAGCACGCCCAGCCGCTCCCCGAACTTCTCCCCCACCTCCGTGAGGCGCCCTGCGTCGACGAAGCCCGCCTTGCGGTGCAGTGCGGTCGACGCCTCGGCTCCGCGGTCGGCGATCACGGCGATGACCTGGCGCAGCCCGGCATCCCGGCATCGGTCGAGGAAGACGGCCAGCAGCGCCCAGCCCACTCCCCGGCCGGCCGCCGAGGGCGCGAGATAGATGGAATTCTCGATCGTGAAGCGGTAGGCGGACTTCGCCGACCAGGGAACTCCGAGCGCGTACCCGAGCAGCTCCCCCTCCGCCGTCTCGGCGACGAGGAACGGGATGCCCGCGTCGGCGATCCGAGCGGCCTTGCCCTCCCAGTCCGCGACAGTCGACTCGACCTCATCGAAGGTCACCGTCGACGAGCGCACGTAGTGGTTGTAGATGTCGCGGATCGCCGGCAGATCGGCATCCGCGACCGGACGCACCCGCAGCTCGCTCACGCCTCCCCCGTCACACGCCAGTCGACGGGTCGGGCGCCCAGGGATTCCAGCAGCGCGTTCGCTCGGGAGAACGGTCGGGAGCCGAAGAAGCCCCGGCGCGCCGACAGCGGCGACGGATGCGCGGACTCGACCGTGGGCGTCTGTCCGAGCAGCGGCTTCAGCGCCGCGGCATCCTTCCCCCACAGCACCGCGACCAGGGGCTGCTCGCGGGCGACGAGCGCGCGGATCGCGTGCTCTGTCACCTTCTCCCATCCCCACCCGCGGTGGGATGCCGGTGCGCCGGGGCGCACGGTGAGCACGCGGTTCAGCAGCAGCACGCCCTGGTCGCTCCACGCCGTGAGGTCTCCGTGCGGCGGCGGAGTCAGGCCGAGGTCGTCGGCGCGCTCCCGGTAGATGTTGGCGAGGCTGCGCGGCAGCGGGCGCACGTCGCGGTCGACGGCGAACGACAGGCCGATCGGGTGACCGGGGGTCGGATACGGGTCCTGTCCGGTGATCAGCACCCGCACATCGGCCAGCGGGCGCTGGAAGGCGCGCAGCACGTCGTCCCCTGACGGCAGATAGCCGCGTCCCGCTGCCTGCTCGGCTCGCAACCGGTCGCCCAGCTCGGCGATGAGCGGCTGCACGGGCTCGAGAGCCTGTGCCCAGCCGGGGTCGATCGAGCCGTCCTCGGCGAGCTCGGCGAGCGTGCGGCGCATCAGTCGTCGGTGCGCACGTGCAGCGTGCCGCGTGCCAGCAGATGCTGCGCGGCCTGTGCCAGCGGACGCATCGTGACCAGATCGAGGTTCACCCGCCGCGGCGCGTTCAGCGCGTAGGCGATGAGCTCGGCGACGTCATCCGCGATCAGCGGCTCGGCGACCCCGTCGTAGACCGATTCTGCTGCAGCGACGTCTCCGCCCAGGCGGTTGAGCGCGAACTCCTCGGTGTGCACCATGCCCGGCGCGACCTCGACCACCCGGATCGGCTCGCCGTGCAGCTCCTGGCGCAGCACCTTCACGAGCATCGACTCCGCCGCCTTGGCTGCGTTGTACCCACCGCCGCCCGGGTACGCGCTCTGCGCGGCCGTCGAGGTCACGAACACCGTGTCGGCGTGGCCGTCGGCAGCCGCGGCCCGGCGCAGCAGCGGAAGCAGGCCCGCCACGAGCCGCTGCGTCGTGAGCACGTTGGCGTCGTACATCCACTGCCAGTCGTCGATGGAACCCTGCTCGACGCTGTCGGTGCCTCGAGCGCCGCCGGCCACCTGCACGAGCGCGTGCACGGGACCGGTGCGCTCGAGCTCGGCGACGAGCGCGGCGACGGCATCCGGATCGGTCAGATCGCACGCGATGGTCGATGCGCCGGTCTCGGCTGCCAGCCGCGCAAGGCGCTTCGGCCGCCGCGCGACGCCCACGACCTCCCACCCCTGCGCGCGCAGCACGCGCACGGTCGCCTCTCCGATACCCGAGCTGGCTCCGGTCACCACGGCACGTCTGATCACCATGTCCTCCACCGTATGCGCAACCACGGCCATATCCCGTCATCGCGCTGTGTTACGTAACATTTCCCGTCGGTTGTCGGCCGGCGCGCGGCTTCGTAGTGTCGCTTCCAGGCATCCAGCCGAACGACCCCACGACCCGAACCCTGGGAGCACGTCATGACCGCAGCCGAGAACTGGCGCTTCGAGACCAAGCAGATCCACTCGGGCGCCGCGCCCGACCCGGTCACCAAAGCGCGTGCGACGCCGATCTACCAGACCACCTCGTACGTGTTCGACAACGCCGACCACGCCGCGAACCTGTTCGCGCTGGCCGAGTTCGGCAACATCTACACCCGCATCCAGAACCCGACGCAGGATGTGCTCGAGCAGCGCCTCGCGGCGCTCGAGGGCGGCACCGGAGCCCTCGTGCTCTCGAGCGGCCAGGCGGCATCGACGTTCGCGATCCTGAACATCGCGGAGGCCGGCGACCACTTCGTGGCATCCAGCGCCATCTACGGCGGCACGTACAACCTCTTCAAGTACACCCTCGCCAAGCTGGGCGTCGAGGTCACCTTCGTCGAGAACCAGGACGACCTCGACGAGTGGCGCGCCGCCGTGCGTCCGAACACCAAGCTGTTCTTCGCCGAGACGATCGGCAACCCGAAGATCAACGTGCTCGACATCCGCGGCGTCGCCGACGTCGCCCACGAGCACGACGTGCCGCTGATCGTCGACAACACGATCGCCACCCCGTACCTCATCCGCCCGTTCGAGCACGGCGCCGACATCGTGACGCACTCGGTCACCAAGTTCCTCGGCGGCCACGGCACCACCATCGGCGGAGCGATCATCGACGGCGGCACCTTCGCGTGGTCGCAGCACGTCGACAAGTTCCCCGGCCTCACCGAGCCCGACCCCTCGTACCACGGCGCCTCGTACACGACCGCGGTCGGCGACGGGCTCGCGTACGTCATCAAGGCCCGCGTGCAGCTGCTGCGCGACCTCGGATCGGCGATCTCGCCGCAGAGCGCGTGGAACCTCATCCAGGGCATCGAGACCCTGTCGCTGCGCATCGAGCGCCACGTGCAGAACGCCCAGGAGATCGCCGAGTGGCTCGAGAACCACGACGACGTCGCCTCGGTGAACTACTCGGGTCTGCCCTCCTCGCCCTGGTACGCGAAGGCCAACGAGTACGCCCCCAAGGGCGTCGGCGCGGTGCTGTCGTTCGAGCTGAAGGGCGGTGTCGAGGCCGGTCGCGAGTTCGTGAACAGCCTGAGCCTGTTCAGCCACCTCGCCAACATCGGCGACGTGCGCTCGCTCGTCATCCACCCCGCGTCGACCACGCACTCGCAGCTGTCGCCCGAGCAGCAGCTCTCGGCCGGCGTCACCCCCGGCCTGGTGCGCCTCTCGGTGGGCATCGAGAACATCGACGACCTCAAGGCCGACCTCGACAGCGCGCTGAGCGCCGCGCGTCGCGTCGCGGAGGCCGCTCGCGCCTGAGTCTCTCCGCTGCGCACCCGGATGCCCCGGACCGTTCGGTCCGGGGCATCCGTGCGTGGCAGCGAACCGCCCACCCGTAACCTGCCGCGGGCCGACAGGCGCACAGGTGAGAATGGACGCATGGACTGGCAGACGACCTCAGAGGACACGGTGCCGTCAGCTCCGGTGACCGAGGCCGATGTGCGTCTGCTCCGCGCCCGACCCCCGGCGACCGGCGCCTGGCGCGACGGCGACCCCGCGGGCGGGCGACGGTTCACGTTCCTCGGCGACTTCCGCACCGAGAACGGTCAGCTGCTGCCTGCCACCCGCCTGGCGTGGGAGAGCTGGGGCGAGCTGAACGAGGCGGGCGACAACGCCGTCCTGATCCTGCACGCACTCACCGGCGACAGCCACGCGCGCGGCCCGGCCGGCGCCGGTCACCCCACCGCCGGATGGTGGGAGGACATCGTGGGCCCCGGGTCGGCGATCGACACCGACCGGTGGTTCGTCGTCGCCCCGAACATGCTGGGCGGATGCCAGGGCTCGACGGGACCGGCGAGCATCGCCCCGGACGGTCGGGAATGGGCATCCCGCTTCCCGTATCTCACCATCCGCGACCAGGTCTCGGCGCAGATCGGCCTCGCCGACACCCTCGGCATCGAACGCTGGGCGGCCGTGATCGGCGGCTCGATGGGCGGCATGCATGCGCTGGAGTGGGCGGTGATGCAGCCCGAGCGCGTCGAGCGCCTGGCGGTGCTCTCCTCTCCCCCGGTGACCACCGCAGACCAGCTGGCCCTGAACTTCGTGCAGCTGGAGACCGTGCGGATGGATCCGCGTTTCGCCGGCGGCGAGTATTACGACGCCGCCCTCGGTGAGGGCCCGCACCGCGGCCTCGCGCTGGCGCGGCGGATGGCGCTGCTGAACTACCGCAGCCCCATCGAGCTGAACCAGCGGTTCCAGCGCTCCTGGCAGTCGGATGTGTCGCCTCTCGGACGCGGCGGACGCTTCGCGGTCGAGTCGTACCTGGACTTCCACGGCAACAAGTTCACCCGCCGCTTCGACGCGAACAGCTACATCACCGTCGTCGAGGCGATGAACTCGCATGACATCGGCCGCGACCGCGGTGGGGTCGAGCAGGCGCTGCACACGGTCACCGCGCGCACCCTCGTGCTGGGCATCGACACCGACCGCCTGTTCCCCGTCGACGGACAGCAGCGCATCGCGCGCAGCATCCCGAACCTCATCGACGACGAGGCCGTCGTGCTCACCAGCGACTTCGGACACGACGGCTTCCTCATCGAGACGGATCCGGTCGGCGCGCACCTGGAGCGTCTGCTCGCGTCGTGACCCGACCCGGAACGCCGGTCAGTCGCGTTCGTAGACCCAGGGCAGGTCGCTCATGGTCAGCCGGTGCCGCGCCCCCGGAGCACCCGGCTCGTCCGGATGCTCCTCATCCCCCGCCCACAGAGCACGCATCCCGCGCTCGAGCCGCTGCATCCGCGTCTCGTAGCGCGCGACAGCGCTGACCGCAGCCCAGGCGTCGTTCACGGTGGGGTGCTCCCGCAGCGCATGCAGCGTGACCCATGTCGGCGGGAAGAGCGTGAGCTCCCCCGTCGCGTGCCGCTCGAACGCGCGAGCGGGCGTCATCCAGACCGCCTCCTCGATCTCGCCCGGGTTCGGTCGCAGCCGCTCCCCGCTCTCTCGAGCGAGGAAGAACCAGGTGCGGAACCGCACCGGCGTCTCGGCCGGCGGCACCCAGCGGGAGAGGGTCACCAGATCGCGGATGCCGATGCCGGCCTCCTCGCGGGTCTCGCGCACGGCCGCGCGCAGCGCCGCACCCTCCTCGCCGCCGCCCTCCCGCTCGTCATCGGGGTCGACGCGCCCGCCGGGGAAGACCCAGGCGCCGGGGAACGACCCGGTGGCGGGGCGGCGCAGCAGCAGCACCTCCAGACCGTCCGCACCGTCGCGCAGGACGACGGCCGTGCCGGCGACGCGCATCGTGGCATCCATGCCGGAAACTCTAGTGCTCGCGCCCCGCCGCCACCGCCACCGGTGCGGACGACTGCGCCCGGTAGGCGAGCAGCACGATCCCGAGCCCGAGCGCGGCGAGCACCGCCCCCACCCACTCCGGTGCGGTGAAGCCGAAGCCGAGCGAGATCGCCGCACCGCCCAGGAACGCCCCCAGGCTGTTTCCGATGTTCAACGCGGAGTGGTTCAGCGCCGCCGCGATCGACTGGTTGTCGCCGGCGACATCCATCAGGCGGGTCTGGATCGCCGGACTCAGCACCGCCGCGATCGCGCCGACGAGCGTGGCGGTGATGATCAGCGCGACCACCGAGAACGCCAGCAGGGCGAGCAGCACGAGCACCGCGGCGAGCGCGGCGAGGCCCCAGACCAGGGTGCGACGCAGGTCGCGGTCGGCCAGGCGCCCGCCCGCCAGGTTGCCGACGGTCATCCCCACCCCGACCAGCACCAGGGTCACCGGAACGACCCACTGCGGAGCGCCGGCGACCTCGGTCACCAGCGGGGAGATGTAGCTGTACACGGCGAAGAATCCGCCGAAGCCGATCGCCCCCATCCCGAGTGTCAGCCAGACCTGCGGCACCCGGAACACGCTCAGCTCCGAGCGCAGCGTCCGGCCGGGGTCTCCCGGGTGCGGGGGCACGAACAGCGCGATGCACACCGCCGCGAGGGCGAACACGCCGGTCACCACGAGGAACGCGGTGCGCCAGCCCCACTGCTGCCCCAGATAGGTGCCCACCGGCACGCCGACGACATTCGCGACGGTCAGCCCGGTGAGGATGAACGCGACGCCCTGGGCGCGCTTGCCGGGGCCGAGCACGTCGGCCGCGACGAGCGCGCCGATGCCGAAGTACGCCCCGTGCGGCAGCCCGGCGAGCAGTCTCGAGGCGCCGACCAGTCCGAAGCCCGGCAGCACCACGGTGAGCGCGTTGCCGAGGGTCAGCGCGATCGCGAGCACCAGCATCACCCGGTGCCGCGGGAAGCGCGCCACGGCTCCGGCGATGGTGGGCGCGCCGATCACGACGCCGAGCGCGTACAGCGAGATGAGCACACCGCTCTGACCGATCGCCTGCTCGCTGCTCACCGCCCAGAGGTCGGGCAGCAGGTCTTCGGCGATCTCGGGCAGCAGGCCCATCATGACGAATTCGGTCATGCCGATGCCGAAGCTGCCGACGGCGAGGGAGAGGAGCGCCCTCATCGCCGCCCCCCTCGAGAGATTCGAGGGAGTCACCCGCCCATGTTACCGGCCGGTCGCCTCAGGGTCGGCCGATGCGTCGATGGCCCTCTCGAGGCGCTCGATCTTGGCATCCAGCTCGCCGCTGTAGCCGGGACGGATGTCGGCTTTGAGCACGAGCGAGACGCGGGATCCGAACGGCATCACGGCCTCGGTGGCCCTCTTGACCACGTCCATCACCGAGTCCCAGTCGGGTCCTTCGATCTCCGTGAACATGCTGGTGGTGCGGTGCGCGAGACCGGACTCGCGCACCACCTGCACCGCGGCCGCGACGGCGTCGTGCACCGAGTCACCCGATCGGGCGTCGCCGGAAGGGGCGACGGAGAATGCGACGAGCATGGTTCCTCCTGTTGTTGCGTGGTCGAACACGTCAGCGACGCGCGGTAGGCGTCTGCAGCACCGCACGCACGGCCACGATGAGCGTCACCACGAGCATGGCATTGCGAACGCTCAGCAGCAGCACCGGCACGGGGTGCGCGGCGAGCAGGCCGTCGTAGGTGAGCGGGTAGATGCAGAACGTCAGGGCGCACAGCAGCAGCACGAGGGCGGTCGCCGTGTGCGCGCGCTGGCGGTCGAAGACGATCCACAGCATCGCGGGAGCGATGAGCCAGGTGGTGAACTGCGGCGAGCCCACCCTGTTGGTGACGATCAGTGCGGCGATGAGGGCGAGCGCGAGCGGGGGAAGCAGGCGCGGCCACGCGGCACCTCGACGCGCGCGAAGAGCCCCGAGCGCCAGGATGCCGATCACGGCGACCACCATCGCCGGCGTCGTCGCGGCGGCGACGGCGGCCGCCCCCGTCGCCTCGATCTGGAACGTGAGGATGTCGAAGCTGTACTCGATGCGCGCCTCGCCGGCGACCGCCGCCCAGAGGAAGGGCGTCGCGGCGACCGCCTCGATCTGCAGCCCCCGGCCGGTCTGGGCGGTGATGAATCCGAGCAGCCGCTCGCCGGCCCCCAGGGTCAGCAGTGCCGCGGCGATGGCGGCGGAGACCGCGACCGCGGTGACCGCGAGCTGCAGACCGCGCCGGCCGGCGGCGATCGCCGCGACCAGCAGCGCACCAGGCCAGATCTTGATCCACGCGCCGACGGCGAGGGCGGCCGCACCCAGACGCGGGTGCGAGACCAGCCACAGTCCCCCCGCCAGGGCGAGCGGCACGGTGATCGCATCGATCCGGTACATCGCGATCGGGCCGAGCAGCAGCATCGCAGCGACCCAGAACCACGCGGCCGAGCGACGGCCGGAACCTCCGCCGCGAAGCAGCACGACGAGACCGAGCGCGTCGCACGCGGTCACCAGCAGCGCCCAGCCCACCAGATACGCCCCCGGCGCCCCCAGCAGCGGGATGAACGGCAGCGCGGGCAGATGGGCGGCCAGCATCGGCAGCAGCGCCAGCTGCGGGTACACCCAGCTCTCGGTGATGCCCACGATCGCGTCGCCGTCGAGCGCGGCCTGCGACCACGGCTGGTAGACGAGCACCACATCTCCCATGGGCTGGCTCGGCAGCAGCCATCCGGCCGCCGCGACCCCCGCGTGCACGAGGAGGAACGCCGCCCACACCGCCCAGGGTCGCGACGTCACCTCTGCGGCCCCGGTGTCATGACAGCAGCTCGCCGATGGCGCCGGGCAGCGCTTCGGCGACGTCGAGCGCGACGATCGGATGCCCGGCCGCCCGACCCCCTGCCGATGATCCGCCCGCGACTCCGGATGCCCGTGCCGCCGCGCGCCCGTGCAGCCAGACGGCAGCCGCCGCCGACACCGCCAGGGTGCGGGCGGGATCGGCGGCGATGAGCGCGCCGATGACACCGCCCAGCACATCGCCGGAACCGGCGGTGGAGAGCCACGCCGGGGCGTCGCCGATGACGATCGGCTCGCCGTCGGGACCGGCGATCACGGTCCGGGAGCCCTTGAGCAGCACGGTCGCACCGAGCCGCGATGCCGTCTCGACCACCCCCGCGACGCGGGCGTCCTCGGTGGCGAGGTCGACGTCCTCGAGTCCGAGCCCGGCGCGCAGCCGCCGGAACTCGCCGGCGTGCGGTGTGAGCACCATCGGGGCGGTCGCGTGTGCAGCCAGATCCAGCGCGCCCGCGTCGACGACCACCGCGACATCACCGCGCAGGATCTCCTCCAGCGCCGTGCGCTCGCGCTCGTCGCGGTGCTCGGCGTCCGTCCCGGAGCCGATCACCCATGCGCCCACCCGCGTCCGTCCGGCCTCATCCCTGGCGACGGTCTCGGGCCGCCGGGCCAGCACGGCATCGCGCGCGCCGCCGGTGTACAGCACGTACCCCGCCCCGGCCCGCCAGGCCGCCTCGACCCCGAGCACGGCGGCGCCGGGGTACGACGCGGAGCCGGTGCGCAGGCCCACCACACCGCGCGAGTACTTGTCGTCGTCAGCGGTCGGCACGCGCAGCAGCTCGCTGGTGTCGGCTCTGGTCCACTCCCGCAGCATGAACACCACGGTAGCGCGCCCTGCCCCCGCGTCCTGGCGTTAGCGTCGTGGTGTGACCACACTTCCCACTCCCCTGCTCTTCACGCCCCTGACCATCCGCTCCCTCACCCTGCCCAACCGGCTGTGGGTGTCGCCGATGTGCATGTACAGCGCCGTCGACGGCGTGCCGCAGGACTGGCATCGCACGCACCTGGCGCAGTTCGCGTCCGGCGGCGCCGGGCTGATCGTCGCAGAGGCGACCGGCGTGGTTCCCGAAGGACGCATCTCGCCGCGCGACACCGGCATCTGGAACGACGAGCAGCGCGACGCCTGGGCCCTCGTCGTCGACGATGTCCACGAGCGCGGCGGTCTGATCGGCATCCAGCTCGCCCACGCCGGGCGGATGGCCTCGACCTGGTGGCCGTGGGCCGACCAGCACGGCACCGTGCCGGTCGCCGACGGCGGCTGGCCCACGGTCGCCCCCTCCGCCATCGCGTTCGACGGGTACGCCCCTCCGGCGGCTCTGGACGCGGCCGGCATCGACCGGATCGTCGACGCGTTCGCGGACGCCGCCGGACGCGCCCTGGATGCCGGATTCGACGCGCTCGAGGTGCACGGCGCGCACGGCTACCTGCTGCACGAGTTCCTCTCGCCGCTGTCGAACGTGCGCGACGACGAGTACGGCGGCCCGCTCGAGAACCGCGCCCGCCTGCTGCTGCGCATCGTCGAGCGGGTGCGCACGGTCGCCGGCGCCGCGACACCGGTCTTCGTGCGACTCTCGGCCACCGACTACGCCGAGGGCGGGTTCACTCCCGAGCAGGCCGCGCAGGTGGCCGTCTGGGCGATGGACGCCGGTGCCGACCTCGTCGACGTGTCGAGCGGCGGCATCGTCGCGCGACCGCGGATCGACTACCGCCCCGGCTTCCAGGTGCCGTTCGCGGAGACCGTGCGCGCGGGAGGCCGCGTGCCCACCGCCGCCGTCGGGCTGATCACCAGCGGCGAGCAGGCCGAGCAGGTCCTTGCCTCGGGCGCCGCCGATGCGATCTTCGCGGGCCGGGAGTGGCTGCGCGATCCGCACTTCGGGCTGCGCGCCGCCCACGAGCTGGGCGCCGAGGTGCCCTGGCCGCCGCAGTACCGGCGAGCGCACTGGCGCTGAACGTCGCACGCCGGCCCCGGCAGGGATGACCTGCCGGGGCCGGCGCGTGTCAGGCTCGGATCAGCGTCCGTGACCGCGGCGAGTCGCGTCCTGCACCTCGCCGACGAGCTCCTCTAGGATGTCCTCGAGGAAGAGCACCGCGGTGGTCGCGCCCGAGCGGTCGCGCACCTTGGCGAGGTGACGCCCGGCTCGGCGCATCGAGGCGAGGGCGTCCTCGAGGTCGGTCTCCTCCTGCACCGGCAGCATGTGGTGGATGCGCTTGGCCGGCAGCGGCTGGGAGATCTTCTCGTCTGGCTCGGGCCCCTCCGCCGCGCGAAGCACGTCCTTCAGGTGCACGTAGCCGATCGGCGTCTGCTCGTCGTCGACGATCACGTAGCGCGAGAAGCCGTAGCGCGCGACCGCCCGCTCGACGTCCTCCGGGGTGGCCGTCTCGGGCAGCGTGATGAGGTCGGCGAGCGGCACGGCGATGTCGCGTGCCTTCTTGTCGGTGAACTCCACGGCCGCGGCGACGGCGCCCGACGAGTCGGTGAGCACGCCCTCGCGCCGCGAGCGGTCGACGATCGTCGCGACCTCCTCGAGCGTGAACGTCGAGGCCGCCTCGTTCTTCGGCTCGACGCCGAACAGGCGCAGCACGCCGTTCGCGATGCCGTTCAGCGCCCAGATGATGTGGCGGAACACGCGCGACACCCAGACCAGCGGGGGCGCGAGCATGAGCACGGCGCGGTCGGGGATCGAGAAGGCGAGGTTCTTCGGCACCATCTCGCCGAACACGACGTGCAGGAACGACACGAGCGCGAGCGTGATCACGAAGGCGCTCACGGAGATCACCGCCGGATCCCAGCCGAGGGCGTGCATCGGCACCTCGAGGAGGTGATGGATCGCCGGCTCCGACACGTTCAGGATCAGCAGCGAGCAGATCGTGATGCCCAGCTGCGAGGTGGCGAGCATGAGCGTGGCATGCTCCATCGCGTACAGCGCGGTCTTCGCCGCCCTGGACCCGCGTTCGGCGAGCGGCTCGATCTGCGAGCGGCGCGCGGAAATGACGGCGAACTCGCCGCCGACGAAGAAGGCGTTCGCCGCGAGCAGCACGACGAGCCATACCAGTCCTGCCCAGTCGCTCATCGCTCCTCCTCCATCGCGTCCGCGGCCGGGTCGGCGGTGTAGCGGACGCGGTCGATGCGCCGGCCGTCCATCCGCACGACGCGCAGCACGCCGGTGTCGATCCGCACCTCGTCATCGATCACCGGGAGCCTCTCGAGCAGGCTCATCATGTAGCCGGCGACGGTGTCGTAGACCTCGCCCTCGGGGACCTCGATCCCCGTGCGCGAGCGCAGCTCGTCCGGACGCAGCTCACCGGGGAACGTGATCGAGTCGACGCGGCGCACGATGCCCGCGCGGGAACGGTCGTGCTCGTCGGACACCTCGCCGACGATCTCCTCGATGAGGTCCTCGAGCGTGACGATCCCGGCGGTGCCGCCGTACTCGTCGACCACGACGGCCATCTGGTACCCCTTGGTGCGCAGCTCGGCGACCAGCACGTCCAGGTGCACGGTCTCGGGCACCCGCAGCGGCTCGGTGCTCAGCGCGCCCACGGGGACCTCGGCGCGCTTCTCGCGCGGCACCGACACCGCGGCCTTCACGTGCACGACACCGGTGATGTCGTCGAGGTCGTCGTCGTACACCGGGAAGCGGCTGTGGCCCGTGCGCCTGGCGAGGCGGATCACGTCGTCAGCCGAGTCGCCCACCGAGATGGCGTGCATGCTCGGCCGCGGCGTCATGATGTCGTCGGCGGTGAGGCGGGCGAAGTTCAGGCTCCGATCGAGCAGCGTCGCGGTGTCCTTCTCGAGCACCCCCTGGCTCGCGGAGCGGCGCACCAGCGAGGAGAGCTCCTCGGCGCTCCGTGATCCCGAGAGCTCCTCCTTCGGCTCGATGCCGATGCTGCGCAGCACCCCGTTCGCGCTGCCGTTGAGCAGCACGATGGCGGGCTTGAAGACGGCCGTGAACGCCGTCTGGAACGGGATCACCAGCTTCGCCGTGGCCAGCGGCAGCGCGAGCGCGAAGTTCTTCGGCACGAGCTCGCCCAGGATCATCGAGAGGAAGGTCGCGATGAGCATCGCCACCGTCACCGAAACGGGCGTCGCCACGGCATCCGGGATGCCCCACGCGTCGAGAAGCGGCGCGAGCAGCTTCGAGATGGCGGGCTCCATCGTGTATCCGGTCAGGAGGGTGGTCAGCGTGATGCCCAGCTGCGCTGACGACAGATGGGTCGACGTGATCTTCAGTGCGCGGATCGTCAGGCTGAGGCGGGATTCACCCCTCGCCTGACGTGCTTCGAGCTCCGCCCGGTCGAGGTTGACCAGAGCGAACTCGCTGGCGACGAAGAGGCCCGTCCCCACGATGAGCAGCAGCCCCACGCCCAACAGCAGGAATTCCATCAGCTGTGTCCCTCGAGGAGCGGGCAGTGGGGCGGTGTACTGCAAGAAGGAGGGTCGTCCATAGTTCGCCCGATCTTACAGAATGCGGCTGTGCCGGATGGGGCGAAACGGTCAGCGGCGCGGGCGATTCGGAATCCGTTTGGCGTTAGGCTTGATGACTGTTACGCAAGTGCGACCCTGGCGCTGCATTCGGCGACGGGTGGCACGAGAGCTTCAGCGACGAAAGAGGGCGATAGAGCGTGTCGAACCAGGTGACCGGCGTCGGTGGCGACGGGGGGTTCGGAGCCAACTCCTGGCTCGTGGATGAGCTCTACGAGCAGTTCCAGAAGGACCGCAACTCGGTCGACAAGGAGTGGTGGCCGATCCTCGAGCAGTACACGCCGGATGCCGCGGCTCAGCCTGCCGGCGATGCGCCGGCGGAACCCGTGCACCCCGTCACCGCTCCCATCCCCGTGATCGGCGCTCAGCCGGTCGCGCGGACGACGGCGAAGCCCGCCAAGCAGGCGCCGATCCCCGCTCAGGCGCCCAAGCGCGAGGCGAAGGACGAGGCGCCCGCCGAGGAGGAGCGCGTCACGCCGCTGCGCGGCATGCCGAAGACCCTCGCAGCCAACATGGACCAGTCGCTGTCGGTGCCGACGGCGACGAGCGTGCGCACGATCCCCGCGAAGCTGATGATCGACAACCGCATCGTCATCAACAACCACATGGCACGCACCCGCGGCGGCAAGGTCAGCTTCACCCACCTCATCGGATGGGCGCTGATCCGCACGCTCAAGGAGTTCCCGAGCCAGAACGTGTTCTACGCCGAGGTCGACGGCAAGCCGTCGGTCGTGGCGCCCGCGCACGTCAACCTCGGCATCGCCGTCGACATCCCCAAGCCCGACGGCACCCGCGCCCTGCTCGTGCCGAGCATCAAGCGCGCCGACACCATGACCTTCGGCGAGTACCTGTCGGCCTACGAGGATCTCATCGCCCGCGCCCGCAGTAACAAGCTGACCGCCGCCGACTTCGCCGGCACCACGGTTTCGCTGACCAACCCGGGCGGCATCGGCACGGTGCACTCCGTGCCCCGTCTGATGAAGGGCCAGGGCTGCATCATCGGCGCCGGCGCCCTCGACTACCCGGCCGAGTTCCAGGGCTCGAGCCAGCGCACGCTCACCGAGCTGGGCATCGGCAAGACCATCACGCTCACCAGCACCTACGACCACCGCGTCATCCAGGGTGCCGGCTCCGGCGAGTTCCTCAAGAAGGTGCACGAGCTGCTGATCGGCGAGCGCAGCTTCTACGAGGACATCTTCGCGTCGCTGCGCATCCCCTACCAGCCGATCCGCTGGAACGCCGACATCGCCGTCGACCTGGCGGAGCGCGTCGACAAGCAGTCGCGCGTGCAGGAGCTGATCAACTCCTACCGGGTGCGCGGTCACCTGATGGCCGACATCGACCCGCTCGAGTACGTGCAGCGCTCGCACCCCGACCTCGAGATCGAGAGCCACGGGCTCACCTTCTGGGACCTGGACCGCGAGTTCGTGACCGGCGGCTTCGGCGGCCGGCGCGTGATGAAGCTGCGTGACATCCTCGGCGTGCTGCGCGACTCGTACTGCCGCACCCTCGGCATCGAGTACATGCACATCCAGGATCCCGAGCAGCGCCGGTGGTTCCAGGAGAAGCTCGAGGTCAAGTACGTCAAGCCGAACCACGACGAGCAGCTGCGCGTGCTGCGCAAGCTCAACGAGGCCGAGGCCTTCGAGACGTTCCTGCAGACGAAGTTCGTCGGGCAGAAGCGCTTCTCGCTCGAGGGCGGCGAGTCGCTGATCCCGCTGCTCGACGAGATCCTGCAGGGTGCGGCGAACGCCGGCCTCGACGGCGCGGCCATCGGCATGGCGCACCGCGGCCGCCTCAACGTGCTCACCAACATCGCCGGCAAGACGTACGGCCAGGTCTTCCGCGAGTTCGAGGGATCGCTGACGCCCGGCAACCAGCGCGGCTCGGGCGATGTCAAGTACCACCTCGGCACCGAGGGCACGTTCGTCGCCGAGGACGGTGCCGAGCTGCCCGTCTACCTCGCCGCCAACCCGTCGCACCTCGAGACCGTCGACGGCGTGCTCGAGGGCATCGTGCGTGCGAAGCAGGACCGCAAGCCGATCGGCACCTTCGCCTGGCTGCCGATCCTCGTGCACGGCGACGCGGCCTTCGCCGGTCAGGGCGTGGTGGTCGAGACCCTGCAGATGTCGCAGCTGCGCGGCTACCGCACGGGCGGCACCGTGCACATCGTGGTCAACAACCAGGTCGGCTTCACCACCCTGCCGACGGACTCGCGCACGTCGGTGTACGCCACCGACGTGGCGAAGACCATCCAGGCTCCGGTGTTCCACGTGAACGGCGACGACCCCGAGTCGGTCATCCACGTCGCGCGGCTGGCGTTCGAGTACCGCGAGCGCTTCCACCGCGACGTCGTCATCGACCTGGTCTGCTACCGCCGCCGCGGTCACAACGAGGGCGACGACCCGTCGATGACGCAGCCGCTGATGACCGACCTCATCCAGGCCAAGCGGTCGGTGCGCAAGCTGTACACCGACGGCCTCGTCGGCCGTGGCGACATCACCGAGGAGGAGTACGACCAGGCCAAGGCGGACTTCCAGAACCGCCTCGAGATCGCCTTCGCCGAGACGCACGCCGCCGAGACCGGAGCGACGCCGATCGCTCCCGACCTGCCGCCGGTCGATGCGCAGGTGGGCGCTCCCGATGTCACCGGCGTGCCGCTCGAGGTGGTGCACCTGATCGGAGACGCGCACGCGAACAAGCCGGACGGCTTCACCGTCCACTCCAAGCTGCAGCAGCAGCTCGACAAGCGTGTGACGATGAGCCGTGAGGGCGGCATCGACTGGGGCTTCGGCGAGCTGCTGGCCTTCGGATCGCTGCTGGTCGAGGGAACGCCCGTGCGTCTCGCCGGACAGGATTCCCGCCGTGGCACGTTCGTGCAGCGGCACGCGGTGCTGCACGACCGGCGCAACGGACAGGAGTGGCTGCCACTGGCCAACCTGTCCGACAGCCAGGGCCGCTTCTTCGTCTACGACTCGCTGCTCAGCGAGTACGCCGCGCTCGGGTTCGAGTACGGCTACTCGGTCGAGAACCCCGACGCACTCGTGCTGTGGGAGGCGCAGTTCGGCGACTTCGCGAACGGCGCCCAGTCGGTCATCGACGAGTACATCTCGGCCGCCGAGCAGAAGTGGGGCCAGCAGTCCAGCGTGGTCATGCTGCTGCCGCACGGGTACGAGGGTCAGGGCCCCGACCACTCCTCCGCACGGATGGAGCGCTTCCTGCAGCTGTGCGCGCAGGAGAACATGTACGTCGCGCGCCCGTCGACGCCCGCGTCGTACTTCCACCTGCTGCGCCGCCAGGCGTACGCCCGTCCGCGCAAGCCGCTGATCGTCTTCACCCCGAAGGCGATGCTGCGTCTTCGCGGCGCGACCAGCGAGGTCGAGGACTTCACCGCCGGCCGCTTCGAGCCGGTGATCGACGACGACCGCGGTCTCGACCGCAGCGCCGTCACGCGCGTGCTCGTGCACTCCGGCAAGATCCACTGGGATCTGCGCAGCGAGCTCGAGAAGAACCCGAACCCCGAGATCGCGCTGGTGCGGCTGGAGCAGCTGTACCCGACGCCGATCGACGAGCTGAAGGCGATCACCGACTCGTACCCGAACGCCGAGCTGGTCTGGGTTCAGGACGAGCCCGAGAACCAGGGTGCCTGGCCGTTCCTGGCGCTGCAGTTCGCCGAGGTGCCCGGCCCCCGCCCGTTCCACGCGGTGACGCGTCCGGCTGCGGCGTCGCCGGCCACCGGCTCGTCGAAGGTGCACGCCACCGAGCAGGTCGCCCTGCTGAAGACGGCGCTGACGGTCGGCTGACGCGCGAGCGGATGCGGAAGGCCGCAGCTCTCCTCGGAGGGCTGCGGCCTTTCCCGTCTTTTGCTGCCGGTCAGTACCAGATGCCGAGCAGGACCGCCGGGGCGGTCAGGAACGCACGCGAGAGCGCGCTCAGCGCGTCGCCGTCGCCGTGCACCCGGCCGGCTGCGGCGAGCTGTGACGCGGACACTCCCCCGGCGTAGATCGTCGAGAGCTCGACGACGCCGAGCGTGACGTCCGGCGAGGCCGACGTCGCGGCGATCCGGCACCGGCCGCTCTCGTCGATCCTGATCCGCCAGTCGCCGGCAGCGAACCCGAGCGGGTCCTCGACGCGCAGCACGATGTCGAGCGGCGCGCTGTAGGTGCGTGCGCCGAGCGCGGCCTCGATGTCGAGCACCCGCAGCCACCCGTGGTCGTGCACCTCGGCGGTGACCGCCCTCTGGTCCGCCACCAGCCACGGCAGCGGGTCGTCGAGGGGACGCAGGTCGACGCGGGCCGTGGTGACCAGATCGTGCTGCACGACGAAGCGCCAGATCGCGCGCAGCGCCTCGTCGGAGGCCGTGATGATCGAGCGGATCCGCATCTCCGAGCGGAACCCGCCCGGAAGCTCGGCGAGGGTGTACGCCATGGCGCCCTGCACGGCGCCGTCCGCATCGATGAACCGCACACCGCGCACGGCGGCGGCCTCCTTGTCCCCCGCAGCGAGGCCCGCCATGCGCTGCCACCTCCCGCGCCACCCCGCGATCTGCCCGGAGCGGTGCGAGCGCGATGCCTCGTGCAGCCGCTCGAGATCGTCGGCGAGGGTCTGCTTGTCGGCGTAGACGAGGCGCCCCGCCGATGCCTCCCCGCCGGCCCAGCCGGCGCGTGCCGTGTCGAGGGTGAACCGCATCACGGGCACCGCGGGGCCGAACCCGTATCGGCCGTAGATCGTCGCCTCGGATGCGGTGAGCCCGGCGACCGGCGCACCGGCCCGCGCGGCCGCTCGCAGCTCGCCCTCGAGCAGGTCTCGCGCGATGCCTCGTCGACGATGGGTGCCCGCCACGGTCACCGAGCTGATCGCCCACATGTCGACCTCCCCACCGGGGAGGGTGAGCGGTGTCACCCAGCTGTTGACCGTCGCGATCGGCCAGGTTCCGGCCGCCGGATCGTAGACGCCGATGTTGCGCCGTGCGCGCATCGTCTCCCGCGCCTGCGCCAGCTCGGCGTCGGTGGGATCCTCATCGAGGAAGCCACGCGAGTCGGCGCGGAGGAAGCCCTCCGCGTCGGCGTCCACCGCCATGTCGGCGATGCGATAGTCCAGGCCCCTCTCGCGCAGGCGGCGCTGCGAATCCGGGTCGACGGAGATGATGGTCTCTTCCGGTGCGGTCATCCACCCAGCCTAGAGGGACGCGATCTCGCCCTCAGTGCGTCGCCTGCGCGGCCCGCAGACGGGCGAGCACCTGATCGCGCAGCTCTTCGGGCGCGGTCTCCTTGCAGGCGCGTGCCACGACATCGGTGAGGGTCTTCGCCACCAGCGCCTCGTCCTTGCACGCCTCGCAGTTCTCGAGATGCTCGCGGATCTCGGTGTGCGCGGTACGGCAGACCTCGTTGCGGAGGTACTCCTCCAGATCCCGGCGCGCCTTCTCGCAGCCGCAGTCGCTCATTTTCTGCTCCTCGGTTCGGCCGCGCGGATTCCCCGTTCAGCGGCGTAGTCGGCCAGCAGCTCGCGGAGCATGCGCCTGCCACGATGCAGACGGCTCATCACGGTGCCGATGGGGGTCTTCATGATGTCGGCGATCTCCTGGTAGGAGAATCCCTCGACGTCGGCGAGGTAGACCGCGAGGCGGAAGTCCTCGGGCACCTCCTGCAGGGCATCCTTCACGACCGACGCCGGCATGTGGTCGATCGCCTCCGCCTCGGCCGAGCGGCTGTGCGATGCCGTCGTCGACTCGGCGCCGCCGAGCTGCCAGTCCTCCAGGTCGTCGATCGCGCTCTGGAACGGCTCGCGCTGACGCTTGCGGTAGAGGTTGATGTACGTGTTGGTGAGGATGCGGTACAGCCACGCCTTCAGGTTCGTCCCCTGCGTGAACGTCGACCACGCGCCGTAGGCCTTCACGAAGGTCTCCTGCACGAGATCGGCAGCGTCGGCCGGGTTGCGCGTCATGCGCATGGCTGCCGCGTAGAGCTGATCCATGAAGGGGATCGCCTGCTCCTCGAAGTCGCGTCGAGGATCGCGGGAAGCTGTCTCGTCCATCACCGGCCAGTCTAGGCGGGAGAGCACGTCGTCAGCAGAGACATCGTCGGTGCGGTCGCGCAGGGCACTCGCCGTCATGTGTCTTCTCCTCTCCGTCTGTCGCAGGCTTCACTAGGCTTAGAACCGATGAGCACTGAACGGTATTCCCCTGCACCCGCTCGAGGCCGGTACGTCGCCCCGGTCGCCGAGCACGCCGTGCGCGCGTCCGTCACCGTCCCCGGCTCGAAGTCGCTCACCAACCGCGAACTGGTGATCGCCGCGATCGCCGACGGACCGGGCCGGCTGATCCGTCCGCTGCACTCGGACGACTCCCGACGCATGATCGAGGCGCTACGCCAGCTCGGAGTGGGTATCGAGGAGGAGCCGTCCGACGGCGACTTCGGCCCCGACCTCCTCATCACGCCCGGCCGTCTGCGTGGCGGGGTGACGGTCGACTGCGGCCAGGCCGGAACCGTGATGCGCTTCGTCGCTCCGCTCGCCGGGCTCGCCGACGACGAGGTGCACCTGACCGCACATGAGAGCGCCCTGCACCGTCCGATGGGCGCGCTGATCACCGGGCTGCGCGATCTGGGCGTCGACATCGACGACGAGGGCACCTGGTCGCTGCCGTTCACGGTGCGCGGGCACGGGCGCATCCGCGGGGGCAGGGTCGAGATCGACGCCTCCGGGTCCAGCCAGTTCGTCTCGGGGCTGCTGCTCGCCGCGCCACGCTTCGACGTCGGACTGCACCTCGTGCACACCGGCGAGCACCTGCCGAGCCTGCCCCACATCGACATGACGATCGAGTCGCTCAGCCGACGGGGCATCCGCATCGAGCGTCCCGCCGCGGGCGAGTGGCTCGTCGAGGCGGGCGTGCCGAGGGCGAAGGACATCGCGATCGAACCCGACCTGTCCAATGCCGCGCCGTTCCTCGCCGCAGCGCTGGTGACCGGCGGAGAGGTCACGGTGACCGGCTGGCCGCTGCACTCCACCCAGCCGGGGGCCCTGCTGCCCGACATCCTGCATGCCCTCGGCGCCCACACCAGCCGGCACGGCGGTGCGCTCACGGTGCGCGCCGGCGACGGCATCCGGGGCCTGGACATCGACCTGTCGGCGGCGAGCGAGCTGACCCCGACCATCGTCGGTCTCGCCGCCTTCGCCGACGGCCCCACCACCATCCGCGGCGTCGCGCACATCCGCACGCACGAGACCGACCGGATCGCGGCGCTCGTGAACAACCTCCGCGCCCTCGGCGGGGAGGCGGAGGAGCTGCCCGACGGCCTGCGCATCATCCCGCGGCCGCTGCGCGGCGGTGTCTGGCCGGCGCACCACGATCACCGCATGGCGACCACCGGCGCGCTCATCGGCCTGCGTGTCCCGGAGGTCGAGATCGACGACATCGGCACGACCGCGAAGACGCTGCCCGAGTTCACCCAGCTGTGGGAGCGCATGCTGACGGGCGCCATCGCGTGAGCTGGCTCGGCGACGACGACCTCGACGATGTCGAGGACTTCGACGAGAGCCGCATCCGCACCCGCCCCAACCCGAAGGCGAATCGGCCGCGCACCAAACGCCGCCCCGCCCACGACGATGCGGTCATCGGACGCATCCTCGGAGTCGATCGCGGCCGGTACAGCGTGCTGCTCGACGAGGACACCGCCGACGAGCGCATGATCACCGCGGCGAGGGCCCGCGAGCTGCGACGCACGCCGATCGTGACCGGGGACCGCGCCCGCGTGGTCGGCGACCTGTCGGGCGACGAGGGCACCCTCGGCCGCATCGTGAGCATCGTCGAGCGCACCTCGCTGCTGCGCCGCAGCGCCGACGACACCGACCAGGTCGAGCGGGTCATCGTCGCGAACGCCGATCAGATGCTCGTGGTCGTGGCGGCGGCGGATCCCGAGCCGCGAGCGCGCCTGGTGGACAGATACCTCGTCGCGGCGCTGGATGCCGGCATCCGCCCGCTGCTCGTCGTGACGAAGACCGATCTCGCCGACCCCGCCGACTTCCTCTCCCACTTCGATGGCCTGGATCTGACGGTGTTCACCAGCGCGCGAGGGCAGATGCCGGTCGACGAGATCGGCGAGGCCCTCGTGGGCCACTCCACGGTGTTCGTCGGTCACTCCGGGGTGGGCAAGTCGACGCTGGTGAACGCGCTGGTCCCCGACGCGCACCGCGCGACCGGACACGTCAACGAGGTCACCGGACGCGGCCGGCACACGTCGTCGTCGACCGTGTCGCTGCGCTACGTCGGCGCCGCGGGCAGCGGGTGGGTGATCGACACCCCCGGTGTCCGCTCGTTCGGGCTCGGACACGTCGATCCCGCCAACATCCTCACCGCGTACACCGAGCTCGCGCAGATCGCCGCGGACTGCCCGCGCGGATGCACGCACCTGGCCGACGCGGAGGACTGCGCGCTGAACGAAGCCGCGGCCGACGGCGAGCTGAGCGAGACGGGACAGGCTCGCCTGGAGTCTCTGCAGCGGCTGCTGGCCACCTTCGCCGGATAGGCTGGCCGGGTGACGACTCGCCTGGAACCCGGTACCCCCGCCCCCGACTTCTCGCTTCTCGATCAGGACGGCAGGGCCGTCTCGCTCGCCGATCTGCGCGGCCAGAAGGTCATCCTGTACTTCTACCCGGCGGCGATGACTCCGGGCTGCACGACGCAGGCGTGCGACTTCCGCGACAGCATCTCATCGCTGCAGGCTGCCGGGTACACCGTGGTCGGCGTCTCCCGTGACGAGCCCGAGAAGCTGCGCGCGTTCCGCGAGCGCGACGGGCTCACCTTCACGCTGCTCAGCGACCCCGACCACGCGGTGCACCTGGCGTACGGCGTGTGGGGCGAGAAGATGAACTACGGCAAGGTCGTCGAAGGCGTCATCCGCTCCACCTTCGTCATCGACGAGCAGGGCACGATCAGCGCGGCCCAGTACAACGTGAAGGCGACCGGTCACGTCGCCCGACTGCGCAAGATCCTCGGCATCGACGCCTGAGGTCAGGGCTCGGTGTCTCGCTCGGCCCTCCGGCTCGGGCTCAGTCCCGAGCGCTCGGTTCCCCGCCGCGGTGCAGCCGCGGGTCCGACTCCCCGTCGCGCCGCGTCGCGGTGATCAGCAGCACCAGACCGATCAGTGCCGTCCCGCCGACGCCGAGCGTGAACAGCCACACCTTCGGCTCCAGGCTGAGGGATGCCAGCCCCAGGGCGACACCGAGGACCTGGAACACCACTCCCCCCGACCGCGCCCACGACGCACGACGCAGCGTGCCCCACGCGAAGGCCCCGAGGGCGCCGGCGGCGATCAGTGTGAGCACGATGAGCGCGATGCCGCCGATGGTCGACGATGCCTCACCCGCCCCCAGCGCCAGCAGCTCGATGATGCAGACCACCCCGAGGGCGACTGCCTCGAGGGCGAGCACGATGGCTGCGGCGATGGTCGGGCCGGAAGTGCGCACGGGGACTCCTCTCAAGAGCTGTGGAAAAACCCTTGATTTCAGATGGTTTCTGTAACACAATGGAACAAGCCATGTGCTCCCACATCGGAGTGGGGCGGGCGATCGCCCGCATCACCAGGGTAGCCGACCCCGATCCGCTCACCCGATCTGCGCGCCGCGAGAACGGCGCCCCGCACCGAAACACCTATCTCTGAGGAGCCCCCGTATGGACTGGCGCGATAAAGCAGCCTGCCTGACCGTCGACCCCGAGCTGTTCTTCCCCGTCGGGAACACCGGCCCCGCTGTCGATCAGATCGAGAAGGCCAAGGCCGTCTGCGCCACCTGCACCGTCACGGAGATCTGCCTGCAGTACGCCCTCGAGTCCGGCCAGGACTCGGGCGTGTGGGGCGGTCTGTCCGAAGACGAGCGCCGCGCGCTCAAGCGCCGCGCGGCCCGCGCACGCCGCGCCGGCTGACGCAGCCGCTCCGCTCGGGGCTCCGAGCGCACACGATCGGATCAGCGCCGGTCATCCTGCGGGATGACCGGCGCTCATCCGTGTGCCGGCGGCTCGCGGCGGGACGAGGGTCAGACGGAGATCCAGCGCATCGGGATCTCGATGATCACCTCGGTGCCCTCTCCCTCCGCACCCTTCCACTCGATGCTGCCGCTGAGCTCGCCCTGGATCAGCGTGCGCACGATCTGCGTGCCGAGCCCCTGACCCACCCGTCCCTCGGGCAGACCGTGCCCGGTGTCCGCCACGGTCACGCGCAGCAGCTCCGAGGTGCGGGTCGCCTCGATGCGCACGATGCCCTCCTGGCCCGCGAGCCCGTGCTCGACGGCGTTGGTCACCACCTCGGTGAGCGCGAGCGCCAGCGGTGTCGCGTATTCGCTCGGCAGCACGCCGAAGCGCCCCTCGAGCTGCGTGCGTGCGCGCGTGTTGGGCGCGGCGGCGACCTCTGCGACGAGCTTGAGCACGCGGTCGAAGACCTCGTCGAAGTCCACGGTCTGAGCGAGCCCACTGGCCAGCGTGTCGTGCACGACGGCGATCGACTCGACCCTTCGCATCGCCTGGGTGAGCGCCTCACGCGCCTCGTCCGAGTGCGTGCGCCGCGCCTGGATGCGCAGCAGCGAGGCGACCGTCTGCAGGTTGTTCTTCACTCGATGGTGGATCTCGCGGATCGTCGCATCCTTGGTGATCAGCTCCTGCTCCTGGTGACGCAGCTCCGACACGTCGCGGCACAGCACGATGGCGCCGATGCGGGTGCCGCGATCCTTGAGCGGGATGGCTCGAAGCGACACGGTGACGCCACGCGCCTCCATGTCGGTGCGCCACGGAGCCCGGCCGGTCACCACCACGGGCAGCGACTCGTCGACCTGACGCGACGGGGGGACGAGCCGCGTGGTGACCTCGGCCAGCGACTCCCCCTCGAGCTCGTCGTCGAAGCCCATCCGATTGAACGCGGACAGCGCGTTGGGGCTCGCGAACGTCGTGATGCCGTCGACGTCGAGCCGGATCAGTCCGTCGGAGGCGCGCGGCGCACCGCGGCGCGGCGCGGTGGGAGCGGACAGATCGGGGAACTCTCCGGAGGCGATCATGTGGAACAGGTCGTTCGCGCACTCGTCGAAGCTGATCTGCTGGCGCGACGGCATTCGCACCTCGCCGAGGTTGGTGTGCCGGGTCAGGACCCCGATGATCTCGCCCTCGTCGTTGCCCTCGCGGCGGCGGATCGGCACGGCGCGGACCCGGGTGGGGGTCTCCTCGAACCAGTCCGGTGAGGACGAGTCGACGATCGTCCCGGATTCGGAGGCCGCCTGCACCTGGGTGCGCCACTGCGGGCGGACCTTCTCGCCGACGAGATCACGGTAGAACAGCGTGGCGGCGCCGCTGGGGCGCGAGTGGGTGACCGCGATGAACGAGCCGTCGGAGGTCTTGATCCAGATCACCATGTCGGCGGAGGCGAGGTCGGCCAGCAGCTGGCCGTCGCCGGCCAGGCGGTGCAGCCATTCGACATCGGCATCCGTGAGGAGACCCTGGGCGTGGACGAGGTCGCTGAGTGTTGACACGGATTCAGCCTACTGGCGCGCGGAGACGCGTTCAGAGGATGGCGAGGGAGCTGGCCCGCCAGCGCCCGTCGAAGCCCTCCAGCCGGATCGCCACCGCTCGCGTGCGTCCGGGCCCCGCCACCACCACGACCGCCTCGATGACGTTGTCGACCGGGGCGCTCTCGCGAATCGAGAGGATCTGGAAGCTGGGTCGCGTGGGAGCCTGGTTGCGGGCGCTGCGCGCGCGGGCCGACAGGTTCGCTCGGGTGACCAGGGCGCGGAACGCGTCTTCGCTGAACCATCGTGCGAGCTGATCGACCTCGCGCACACCGGCGAGGACCTCCAGAGCCCCCTGCGTCAGGCTGCGCAGCAGCGGCACCGGATCGGGCAGCTCGGCCGCCGAGGTCGGCTGCGGAGCGAAGTACTCGTTCAACGTCGTCGTCATTGCGCGATACCCCCCGGCGCGTGGTGCTGCTCATCTTCGTAGCGAACCCCACGAAAATAACACAGGGCGTCTGCTGTGCCGAGGGTGTTCGCACCCGGCTGTGGATAACCCGCATCGTCCGGATGTGTTCTCCTCTACTGTCGACAGCGTGGAATGGGAGCATCTCTTCGATGACCTCGAGGGCCAGCTCGCGGCCGAGTGGGAGGCCGAGCGCGCGGCGCTGGATGCCGAGTCCGAGCGGCTGCGCATCTCGAAGCTGACACTGCATGACCGCCTGCGGGCGATGAGCGCGACCGAGGGCAGGATGATGCTCGAACTGGCGGGCGGTGAGCGGTGGGATGCCGTGCTGCGCGTCGTCGGCGCCGACTGGGTCGGCGTGAGCGCTGGCGGGGACTCGCGGATGCGGATCGCCCCGTTGGATGCGATCGAGTCGCTCGCGGTCGACCACGGGACCCTGCTCGCCAGCCTCTCCCCCGGTGCACCGGACAGCGGCCTGCGCGGGCGGATGACGCTCGGGTTCGTGCTGCGCGATCTCGCGCGGCGGCGCGTGCCGGTCACGGTCGGCAGGCGCTCCGGGGATCCTCAGCACGGCACGATCGACCGCGCGGGCGCGGATCATCTCGATCTCGCGCTGCACGATCCGCACGAGCCGCGGCGCGTGCGCTCGGTGCGCGGATTCCGCAGCATCCCGTTCGTCTCGCTCAGCTGGGTGCGCGTGGAAGACGTCTCGGGCGTCGTCTGAGCGGACGGCGGCGAGCGAGCGAGGTCAGTCCCTGCGCAGCGGCGCGGTTCCCCAGACCTCGGGGAAGCTGGCCTCATTGGACTGCCGCCAGAGCGCCATCCGGCGCGCCTCCTCGGACTGCGCGTCGAGGTAATCGGCGAGGCTGGCGTGCTCCACCCGCCAGCGGGGCGGCGATCCGACCTGCGAGCCCCGCAGACGCCCCTCGTGCACGAGGTCGATGACTTCGTCGACCTCGATGCTGAGAAGCTCCGCCACCTGCGCGGGCGCGAGGAAGCGCGGAGTGTCTCTGGGTGCCTGGGACATGCATTCATTCTCCCCCGACGTGGCATGAAAGCCGTCATCGACCGGCCGCTGTGGATAACTTCGGCGGCGCTCTCCGACTTCTGTGACGATGTCTGCATGATCCGCTCCCGTTCCCCGCGTGCGTTCTTCGGCGATCTGCGATTCCTGATCGGCGTCGTGCTCGTGGTCGCGTCGGTCGCCGGCGTCTGGCTGCTGGTGTCGACCTCGCGTCAGACCACCCCGGTCCTGCAGGCGACGAGAACGGTGCTTCCCGGTGAGACGATCAGCTCCGCGGAGCTCCAGGTCGTCGAGGTGGGGCTCGGCGCGCTCGGCGACTCGTACCTCGCTCCGCAGAGCCTCGAGCCGGGCGCTGTCGCGGTGCGCACGCTCACCGCCGGCGAGCTGGTGCCGCTCGCCGCCGTGGGCGACCCGGACGACCTGCGCACCACATCCGTGGTGATCCGAAGCACCGCCGTGCCGGCCGACGTGACGGGCGGGGCCGTGGTCGAGCTGTGGCATGCTCCCCCGCTCGAGGACGGACGCGCATTCGAGGCGCCGCGGATCCTCGTCGCGGACGCGGTCATCGCGCGCGTCGCCGAGGAGGACGGCATGCTCGCCGGAGCGCGCACAGACGTCGAGGTCGTCGTCGACCGGGACGACGTCGCCGACGTGCTGGCCGCGATCACCGGCGGGGACGCCATCTCGATCGTCCCGACGGGGGCGGGGTCGCGATGAACCTGATCATCGTCGACGACGGCGCCGATGCGGCGCTGCTCGCGACCGATCTCGAGCTCGAGGGGGCACAGGTCACGGTCGTGCCACGCGACGCCGTGCCCGCGCTGCAGCTGAGCGGCATCGACGCGCTGCTCGTCCCGCCGATCCGGTCCCTGCTGACATCCGACCTGGTCAGCGCCTGCGATCGCGCCGGCGTGCGGGTGGTGCCGGTCGGCGCGGCAGACTCACGGATCGCATCGCGCTTCGGCCTGCCCGCACCGCTGCCGTTCGACACACCGGGAGCGCGGGTCCTCGCCACGATCACCGCCGGCGCCACCGCGGACGGGTCCTCCGGTCCCGCCCGGCCGCCTCGTGTTCTCGCGGTGTGGGGGCCGCACGGCGCCCCCGGGCGCACCACGATGGCCATCCAGCTCGCCGTGGAGCTGACCCGGGCCGGGCGCCGCACGGCGCTGGTCGACGCTGACAGCGTGGCTCCGTCGGTGGCGCTGCAGCTGGGGCTGGGCGATGAATCCCCCGGTCTCGCGGCCGCGTGCCGGCGCGCCCAGCTCGGCAGTCTGGACGTCGCAGAGCTGTCCCGCCTCGCCGTGCCGCTGGAGACATCGGCGGGCGTGCTGGATGTGCTCGGCGGGCTGAATCGCCCCCGTCGATGGCCCGAGCTCGCCGCCGCGCGGCTGCGCGCCACGCTCGCGGTCGCCCGTGACTGGCAGGACGAGATCGTCGTCGACGTCGCGGCCGCGTTCGACGAGGATGACGATCAGCTCGGACCCGATGCGCCGCAGCGGCACGCCGCGACCGCCGCCGTGCTGCTCGAGGCCGACGCCGTGGTCGCCGTGCTCGGCGCCGACCCGCTCGGCGTCAGCCGGTTCCTGCGCGGGTACACCGAGCTGCGTCACCTCGTGGGCGATACCCCCGTCACGGTCGTGGCCAACCGCGCACGCCCCGGTCCGCTCGGCATCGACGCCAGAGGACAGATCCGTCGCACGCTGAGCCGCTTCGCCGGAATCGACGACGTCGCCTTCGTTCCGCACGACCAGCGGGCGGCCGATGCCGCGGCGCTGCACGCCAGAGCGATCGCGGACGTCTCGCCGCGCTCTCAGCTCGTGAGCGCCGTGCGACGCGTCGCCGCCGGTCTCGGCGCCCGAGCGGAGGTCACTGGCGGTAGCTCGCGAGGAAGTTTCCGAGGCGCTCGACGGCTTCGCTGAGCACGCGCGCCTCCGGCAGCGTGACGACGCGCAGGTGGTCGGGGGTGGCCCAGTTGAACCCGGTGCCCTGCACCAGCAGGATCTTCTCCGACACGAGCAGGTCGTAGACGAGCTTCTCGTCGTCGCGGATCTCGTGCACCTCGGGGTCCAGCCGGGGGAATGCGTACAGCGCTCCCGCCGGTTTCACGCAGCTGACGCCGGGGATGGCCTCGAGTCCTCGCCATGCGATGTCGCGCTGCTCGTGCAGTCGGCCGGTCGGCGCGCTCAGTGAGTCGATCGACTGCACCCCTCCGAGCGCAGCCTGCACCGCGTACTGCGCCGGCACGTTCGGGCACAGCCGAGTGGATGCCAGCAGGGTGATCCCCTCGAGGAACCCGCGTGCGTGCGAGGTCGGCCCCGTGATGACGACCCACCCCGACCGGTAGCCGGCCACACGGTAGGTCTTGGACAGCCCGTTGAAGGTGAGACACAGCAGATCGGGGGCGAGGGTGGCGGTAGGGATGTGGGTCGCCTCGTCGAAGAGGATGCGATCGTAGATCTCGTCGGAGAGCAGCAGCAGATCGTTCTCCCGCGCGATCTGCACGATGCCCTCGAGAACCTCCCTGGAGTACACCGCGCCGGTGGGGTTGTTGGGGTTGATGACGACGATCGCCTTGGTGCGCGGCGTCACCTTCGATCGGATGTCCTCGAGGTCGGGCTGCCAGCCGTTCTGCTCGTCGCAGAGGTAGTGCACCGGGGTGCCGCCGGCGAGCGATGTCATCGCCGTCCACAGCGGATAGTCCGGGGCGGGGATGAGCACCTCGTCGCCCTCGTCGAGCAGCGCCTGCATGACCATCGTGATCAGCTCGGAGACGCCGTTGCCCAGGAACACGTCGTCGGGGTCGAAGCGCGGGAAGCCGTCGATCTCCTCGTAGCGGCTGACGACCGCGCGTCGGGCCGTGATCACGCCCTTGCTCTCGCTGTAGCCGTGCGCGGTCGGCAGGGCGGCGAGCATGTCGCGCACGATCTGGTGCGGGGCCTCGAAGCCGAAGGTCGCCGGGTTGCCGGTGTTCAGCTTGAGGATCTGATGCCCCTCGGACTCGAGCCGCGCCGCCTCGATCAGTGCCTTGCCGCGGATCTCGTAGAGAACGTTCCTCAGCTTCGACGACTGGTCAAGAGTGCGGCGTGTCATTCCGCAAGGATACCGGGGGCAGACGCAGCGATGCCGCGTGCGACAGCCGCTCGCGGCGGCTGCTGTCGACGTGGGCGTGCGCGAGCCTGCTGGCCCTGTCGCCGTCGCGGTCGCGGATCGCCTCGAACAGCGCGACATGCTCGTCGGCGATGTGCACGAGGTCGTCGTGCTGCACGAGCGACCAGCGCAGGCGGCTGCGGATGCTCTGCATGAGGCCCGCCAGCAGCCGATTGTCGGCGAGCTCCACGACGATCTCGTGGAAGTCGGCGGCAGCGCGGCGCGAGATGAGCCGGTCGTCGTGAGCGGCACTGTCCTGCTCCTCCTGCAGGGCGAGCTGCAGGCGATCCAGTCCGTCACGGCGATGGCGCTCCGCGGCGAGGCGGAACGCCATCGGCTCGAGCACCTGGCGGACCTCATCGAGATCGGCGAGGTCGGCGGCCGTGAACTCGCGGACGATGGCCCAGGTGCGCGGCCGCAACTCGACGAGCCCCTCGGCCTCGAGCATCTTCAGGGCGTCGCGCACCGGCACGCGGCTCACGCCGAACTCGCTCGCGAGGTCGCGTTCGATCAGCTTGCTGCCCGGTTCCCGGTCGCCGTCGAGGATCGCGTCGCGCAACCACGACGCGACCCTGCTGGACTCCAGCTCCCGGTCGTCTGCTCTTCCCACGCACTCATCCTCGCATCCCGACGGGAGAGAAGCCGGTCAGGCGGTCTTGGCCGGCGTCTTCTCGACCCAGCGGATGCCCTCCTTCAGCGTCGGCACGATCTCGGTGCCGATCCGGCGGGCGAGCAGATCGTCGAGCCGGTCGAGCGGGCCGATCAGCGTGCGTCCACCCGCGCGCGCCACGCGGATGGCGGCGTCGATCTTGGGCTGCATCGAGCCCTCGGCGAATGTCATCGCGGCCACGGCGTCAGCGGAGGCGGTGTGGATGTCGCGCTGCTCCGGTGTCCCCCAGTTCTCGCTGACGTAGTCGCCGTCGGTGAGCATGATCAGCGTGTCGGCGCCGATGTCGGCGGCGAGCGCTGCGGATGCGAGGTCCTTGTCGACGACGGCCTGCACGCCCACGTGACGGCCCTTCGAGTCCACGCGAACCGGCACCCCTCCTCCGCCGACGCACACCGCGAGGCTGCCGGCCTCGAGCAGCCGGCGGATCAGCGGGGCCTGCACGATCGCGAGGGGGTTGGGCGAGGGCACGACGCGGCGGAATGCCTTGCCGTCCTTGGCGATCGTCCATCGGTACTCCGCCGCCGCCTCCGCGGCGTCGTGCGCGGAGTACTGCGGTCCGATGAGCTTGGTGGGGCGTTCGAACGCGGGGTCCGACTCGTCGACGATCGTGGTGGTGATGATGCCGGCCACCTCGCGCGCACCGTTGAGCGCGTTCGACAGCTCCTGCTGGACGACGTAGCCGATCATGCCCTGGGTCTCGGCACCGAGGATGTCGAGCGGATAGGCGGCGACGTCCTGGTAGGCGAGGTTCTGCAGCGCGAGCAGGCCCACCTGGGGCCCGTTGCCGTGCGTGATGACCATCTCGTTCTCGCTCGCGAGCGAGGCGAGCGCCTCACACGTGGAACGGACGTTGGCCCGCAGATACTCGGCGGTCATCGGCTCGCCACGCCGCGCGAGAGCGTTGCCGCCCAGAGCCACCACGATACGCATTCTGTCTCCCTTGTTGAGCCGACTTGGTATCCCAGAGTCGAGGATGGTATTCCATCCAGACAAATGGTATACCTATAACCAAGACATTCACAGCGCCCCTTCCTCGACATCCCGAACGAAGCGGACGCCTCGGAGAGAAGACGATGACCCCCGTCGCCACCCCTGTCGCGCTGAGCGCGAGCAGCTGGGATGCCGCGCTTGAGGAGACGCTCTCAGGCGGCAGCCGTGCCCAGCCGCACAGCACCGGCCCTGTCGCCGTCGCGGCCGGCACGCGCGGAGCGGTGCACTCGGTGCACGGCCGGGTCGTCAACCTCCGCGTCGGCGACGGTCTGATCGCGTTGGCGCACGAGTCGCTCGACGACGCGCCGTGGACGGTGCGTCTGCACGCCGCGGACTGGTCGGCGCTGAGCGGGGCGCGAGTCGGAGACGACGTGCGGATCACGAGGAACGCGCTGTCATTGTCCGGCGGAGCGCTGGTTCGGGTTCTGCTCGCGCCGGATGGCGCCCGGTCGCTCACGCCCGACGCCGGCGTCCCCGTCGGCCTCCCCGCCGCGCTGGCCGTACTGGACGGGGTGCCCTCGCCGGCCGCCAGCACGCCGTTCGGAGCACTCGCGGCGGATGCCCTGAGCGCGGGCATCCGTCGCCTGACACGCACCGCGCGCGCCCTGCTCGACGGCGAACCGGACGCGGCGGAGGCGACGACGGCGGCCGCGCTTCGTCTGCTCGGCCTCGGCGAGGGCCTCACCCCGTCGGGTGATGACGTGCTGTCCGGACTCGCCTTCGTCGCCGCGCACCCCGGCTTCGGGCTCACCGCGCTGCGGCATCCGCTGCGTCTCGTCGCCGAATCCGCTGAGCAGCGCACCACGCTGCTCAGCGCCGTCACCCTGCGCGCCGCCCTCGAGGGTCGCGCGCGGGCGCGCCTGCACGATCTCGTCGGCGCGATCATCGCCGGCGACGAGCGGGCGATGCACCGCGCCGCCGCGCACACGGCCGAGATCGGCCACACATCCGGGTACGACCTGCTGACCGGCATCCGCCTCGGCGTCGTCCTCGCCCTCGACATCCCCCGACCCTCACCATTCACCGAAGGAGATCACCGATGAGCACTGCGACCACGATCGAGGAGCGCTATCTCGACAGCGCCGCCGCCGGAGACCTGGACGGCGTCCGCGCCGCCCTCGCCGACGGCGCCGACCGGAACGCGGTGGACCGCGAAGAGGCCTCCGCGATCCTGCGTGCGGCCCGCGGCGGCCACCTCGAGGTGGTGCGCGCGCTGATCGCCGAGGGCGTGGACATCGACGCCCAGGATCAGACCTGCTCGAACCCGTTCCTGTACGGCTGCATCAACGACGATCTGGAGCTGGTGAAGACGATGGTCGACGCCGGCGCCGACCTCAAGCGCCTCACGCGCATGGGCGGCAACGGCCTGACCCCGGCCGCCGAGAAGGGTCATCTCGAGGTCGTGCGCTACCTGCTCGAGAACACCCGCATCAACGTCAACCTCACCAACAACCTCGGCTGGACCGCGCTGATCGAGACCATCATCCTCGGCGACGGCGGCCCGGTCCGCCAGCAGATCGTCGAGCTCCTGCTCGCCCACGGCGCGAAGCCCGGCATGCCCGATCCGTGGGGCGTGCCCCCCGTCGAGCTGGCGCGCGAGCGCGGCTTCGACGAGATCGTGGCGATCCTCGAGAACCACCAGGCCTGAACGACATTCCGGAAGGGAAGACGATGACCAGACACATCGAAATCAGGAAGAACACGTACCTCGACTCGGTCTCGCTCATGTCGATGAGCACCAAGGCCAACGCCGTCGAGGGCGTGACCCAGGCCCTGCTGGGCATGGCCACGCCGATGAACAAGGAGGTGCTCGCCAACGTCGGCGTCGATGACCCCGCCGTGGACGACGCGCGTCCCAGCGACCTGATGATCGTGATCGACGCGAGTGACGACACGATCGAGGCGGCGATCGAGGCTGTGAACGACATCCTCGCCCGCAAGGACAAAGGCGCCGCCGCAGCGCACGAGGTGCGCTACCGCACTCTGGACGGCGCGTTCTCGGAGGCACCCGACACGAACCTCGTGCTGATCTCGGTCAACGGCGCATTCGCCGCTCGGGAGGCGCGCAAGGCGCTGAACGCCGGGAAGAGCGTGATGATCTTCTCGGACAACGTCCCCGTCGAGGACGAGCTCTCGCTCAAGCGGCTCGCGCACGAGAAGGCCCTGATCGTGATGGGGCCCGACTGCGGAACCGCCATCATCAACGGCACCGGCCTCGCGTTCGCCAACGCCGTGCGCCGCGGGAGCATCGGCATCGTCGGAGCCTCGGGCACCGGCAGCCAGGAGGTCTCGGTGCGCATCCACGACTTCGGCGGCGGCGTCTCCCAGCTCATCGGCACCGGCGGCCGCGACCTGTCCACCGAGATCGGCGGCATCTCGATGATCGACGGCATCCGCGCGCTCGACGCCGACCCCGAGACGAGCGTGATCGTGATCGTCTCCAAGCCCCCGGCCGAGGACGTCGCCGAGAAGGTGCTCGCCGTCGCCGGCGAGGCGTCCAAGCCGGTGTTCGTCACCTTCCTGGGGTCGGATCGCACCGAGTCCGGCTACGACAACGTGACCATGGTCACCGCCGGCACCAAGCCGCTGGCCATCGCCGCCGTCGTCGCCTCGGGCATCGACGAGTCGACGCTCGACAAGCACCCGCTGAACATCCCGCTGGTCGAGGAGGTGCGCGCCAAGCTCGCCCCCGAGCAGAAGTACGTGCGCGGCCTGTTCTGCGGCGGCACGCTGTGCGACGAGTCGATGTTCGCGACGCTCGCGAAGTACGACAACGTGTACTCGAACATCCAGAAGGACCCGGCTCGCCGCATCGGCGCGACCGACCCCTCGCGCGAGCACACCTTCCTCGACATGGGCGACGACGACTTCACCAACGGGCGCCCGCACCCGATGATCGACCCCTCGCTGCGCCTGCAGCGGATCGTCGAAGAGGCCAAGGACCCCTCGGTCGGCGTCATCGCGATGGACTTCGTGCTCGGTTTCGGCTCGCACGCCGACCCGGTGGGCGTGACGATCCCCGCGATCACCGAGGCCAAGGCCATCGCCGCCGAGCGCGGACACCACCTGGAGATCCTCGGCTACGTGCTGGGCACCGACCTCGACACCCCGGCTCTCGCCGACCAGGTCGCCCAGCTCGAGGCCGCCGGCGTGACCATCGCCTCCTCCTCCACCAACCTCGGGCTGCTGGCCCGTGAATTCGTCGCGAAGGGTGACAACTGATGAGCGTCAACGATCTGTTCTCCTCCACACTGAGGCCGGTGAACCTGGGTCTCGACATGTTCGCCGATGATCTCAGGGCACAGGGCGTCGAGCCCGTGCTCATGGACTGGACCCCGCCGGGTGGCGGCGACCCCGACGTCGTCGCCGCGCTGGGCCGGCTCGAGGATCCCGCGATCGCCGAGAAGATCGACGCGGCCAACCAGGTGGCGCTCGATCGCATCCTGTCGGCGCAGCCCTTCCTGGAGGGCTTCGGCCAGGCGATCGACACCGTGCCGGGCATGACCGCGAAGACGATCCTGCACGCGGGTCCGCCCATCGAGTTCACCCGCATGTCCGGCCCGATGAAGGGCGCCGTCACCGGTGCACTCGTGTTCGAGGGCCTGGCGAAGGACGTCGACGAGGCGTTCGAGCTCGCCGCCTCCGGCGAGATCACCTTCTCGCCGTGCCACGAGCACCAGTCGGTCGGCTCGATGGCCGGTGTCACCAGCGCCAGCATGTGGGTGCACAAGGTCACCAACCGCACACACGGGAACACCGCGTACACCAACCTGTCCGAGCAGCTGTCGAAGATCCTCCGCTTCGGCGCCAACGACCAGTCGGTCATCGATCGGCTGAACTGGATGCGCGACGTGTTCGGACCGGTGCTCGCCGGCGCCATGGCGCTGAACGAGGACGGTCTCGATCTGCGCCTGATGCTCTCGCAGGCGCTGCACATGGGTGACGAAGCGCACAACCGCAACGTCGCCGGCACCACCCTGCTGATCCAGGCACTGGCGCCGTACATCCTCGAGACCGACTTCACCACGAAGGAGAAGCGCGAGGTGTTCGACTTCGTCGCCTCCTCCGACTACTTCTCCGGACCGACCTGGATGGTCGCGGCGAAGGCGTCGATGGATGCCGCGCAGGGCGTCGAGAACTCGACGATCGTGACCACCATGGCGCGCAACGGGGTCGAGTTCGGCATCCGGGTCGCCGGCACGGGCGGTCAGTGGTTCACCGGCCCCGCGCAGGAGGTCATCGGACCGATGTTCGCCGGCTACACCCGCGAGGACTCCGGGCTCGACATGGGCGACTCGGCCATCACCGAGACCTTCGGGATCGGCGGCTTCGCGATGGCCGCAGCCCCGGCGATCGTCGCCCTGGTCGGCGGCACCGTCGAGGAGGCGATGGGCTACTCGCGCACCATGAACGCGATCACCACGGGCAACAACCCGAACATCACGATCCCTGCGCTCGACTTCATGGGCGTGCCCTCCGGCATCGACGTGCGCAAGGTGATGGAGACCGGCATCCTGCCGATCATCAACACCGCCATCGCGCACAAGGACCCGGGCATCGGCATGATCGGCGCGGGTATCACGCACCCGCCGGTCGAGGCCTTCCAGAAGGCGCTGCGCGCCCTCGTCGACACGGTGAAGCCATGACCGCGCTCGCGCCCGCCGTTGTGGGATCCGAGCTGAAGTGGTGGAAGAAGGGTGACATCGCGGCGTTCTTCGCGCTGTTCACCAACAACCTGACGAACATCATCACCTTCACGGCCCTGCTCACCATGGCCGGCCTGCCGGTGAGCATGGTCGTGGGCAGGATCGCTCCCGCGTTCGGACTGGCGATCCTGATCACCTCGTCGATGTACGTCTGGTTCGCTCGGCGGCTGGCGGCCAAGGAGGGTCGGGGCGACGTCGTCGCCCTGCCCTCGGGCCCGAGCGCGCCGTCGATCTTCACCGTGACCTTCCTCGTCATCCTGCCGGTGTACTCCACCACGCAGGATGCGGAGCTGGCGGTGGGCATCGGCCTGGTGTGGGGCTTCCTCGAGGGACTGATCCTCTTCGTGGGATCGTTCTTCGGCGACCTGCTGCGCCGCGCCGTGCCCCGCTCGGTGCTGCTCGCGTGCCTGGCGGGCCTCGGGCTGCTGCTGCTGGCGATGAACCCGATGCTGCAGACCTTCCAGTTCCCGGTGGTCGCCTTCGTCGTGCTCGTCATCGTGTTCATGAACTGGTTCGGCCGCGCGCCGTTCCTCGGCAGGGTCCCCACCGGGCTGCTGCTGCTGATCGTGGGTACGGCCGCTGCCTGGGCATTCGGGCTGCAGACGCCCGAGGCCGTGCAGTCCGCGCTCGTGTACGCCGGCTGGCACCCGCCGCAGGTGGCCATCGGCAGCTTCGTCGAGGGTGTCGCGCACTCCGCACCGTACCTCGCGTCGGCCGTGCCGCTGGCGCTGGCGAACTACGTGTTCGACCTGGAGAACATCGAGGCCGCCGAGGCCGCGGGCGATCACTACCGGGCGCGCCCGGTGATGCTGGTCAACGGCGGAGCGACGATGATCGGCGCTCTGATGGGCAACCCGTACCCGGTGACGGTGTACATCGGCCACACGGCGTACAAGGAGATGGGCGCCGGCATCGGCTACACGATGCTGAACGGCATCACGATGTTCGCCGTGGGCCTGTTCGGCATGAGCGCCCTGCTGCTGTCGGTGGTCCCGATGGCGGCGATCGCGCCGATCCTGATCTACATCGGGATCGTCACCGCCGCGCAGTCGGTGCGTGAGACGCCGAAGGTGGAGCTGCCGGTGATCTTCGTCGCACTGTTCCCCTGGATCGCGAACTGGGCCAACAGCCTCGTGGGCAACACCCTGAAGTCGGTGGGCACGAACGCCGCCGAGGTGGGTGCGGACGCACTCAACTCCGCGGGCACCTACTTCTCGGGCATCTCCACGCTCGGCAACGGCGCACCGCTGTCATCGCTGCTCTGGGGCATGATCGCGATCTTCGCGATCCGCAACAAGCCGATGCTCGGTGCGATCGTCAGCGGGCTGGCCGGCATCCTCGCCTTCTTCGGGGTCATCCACGCCGCCGTGCCCAGCCTCCCGCAGGCCTGGGATCTCAGCGACTCGCATGTGATGTTCCTCGTGGCCTACCTCATGGTCGCGGCGCTGTTCGTGGCCAAGTGGATCCAGGATCGCACCACCGGCACGACCGTCACCTTCAGCGATACCGACGAGATCACGCTCAGCAGCGCCGTCTCGCCGTCGCTGATCCAGTCCACCAGGGGCTGACACGAAGGCGGGTCCGGGCGCGCCCCGCGCCCGGCCCCGCCGGCTACCGCCGAATCGGTGGCCCCGCGCACGGCTGGCCCTGTCCTCCCCCCCCATCGATTCCGCGCTGGTCGATCCCGGTGCCGACCGGATCGCCGCCTACGCGGCGCGCGGCTACGCCGACGACGTCCTGCCGATCCGTCCGAAGGATCGCTCCTGGAAGACCCCGCAGTTCATCACCGTCTGGATGGGGCCGATCCACAACATCCTGTCGTACTTCACGGTGATGACCTTCTTCGCCCTCGGGCTCAACGCGTGGCAGGTGGTCGCGGCGATCATGACCGCCGCAGTCATCGTCTCGATCGGGTACGTCCTCAACGGACAGGCCGCGGCGAAGTACGGGGTGCCCTTCGCGATGCAGCTGCGTGAGGCCTTCGGCCACAAGGGCGCACTGATCCCCACCTGGGTGCGCGGCATCATCGCCGGATTCATGTTCTTCGGCATCACCAGCGTCTCCTCCGCGCAGGCCTTCGACGTGGTCTTCGAGACCATCTGGCCCGGCTTCTCGCAGATCGGCGGCGGCGCCGACATCCTGGGGCTGCCCATCCCGACGGCGATCTCGTACGTGGTCACCTGGATCATCACCGTCGGGCTGTTCCTGGGCGGGCAGGCCTTCCTCGGCAGGTTCAGCAACTGGGCCAACCCGGCCGTGTACATCCTCGTGGTCATCGCCGTCGTCCTCGCGATCGTCAACGCCGGTGGCCTCGGCGCGGTGTTCTCCACTCGTGTGGTCGACGCCCCCGTCACCCCGCTCATCTTCATCACCTGCGTGTCGATCCTGGTGTCGAACTGGGCGGGTCCCATCGTCAACACCGGCGACTACACCCGCAACGCCACCTCGATGAAGGCACCGGCGATCGGATTCCCGATCGGAGTGATCGGGTCGTATCTGCTGTTCGCCCTGGTCACGGTCTCGTTCGTCGCGGCGCTGCAGGTCGTCTCCGGCGGCGACGTCGACATCAACCGCCCCGGAGTCTTCATCCAGGCCATCAACGAGGGCGTCGGCAATCCGTTCGTGGTGGTGCTGCTGATCCTCGCGATGAACGTCGGCGCCATCGCGTTCGTGGTGTTCGGCAACATGCTCCCGGCCGGGCTGCAGCTGACCGCACAGCTGCCGAAGGTGTTCACGCTGCGTCGCGGCGCGATCCTGGCCGCGGTCATCGGCACGCTGATCGTGCCGTGGAAGTTCGTCGAGAACACCGACGCGCTCTTCCTGTTCTACTCGCTGATCGGGTCGATGTTCGGTCCCATCGTGGGCATCATGCTCGCCTCGTACTTCCTCGAGCGGCGGCGCACCCTCGACATCGAGGGCATCTACGCCGACTACCGCGGCGGAGAGAAGGGCTCGCTGCCCGCCTACAACTGGCGCGCACTCGGCGTGCTCATCGCCAGCTTCGCGATCACCATGGCCGGTCGCCTGCCCGGCATCGCGTCGGTGGAGTTCTTCGTCCAGGCGAACAACCTCGCGTTCTTCTCGGGCCTGATCATCGGCTTCGCCGGGTACACCGCCCTGATGCTCATCGCCCGTCGCGGTGGCGGCCGATCGACCGCCGCCTGAGCGCGGATGAGTCACGACGAAGACAAGACAAGAGAAGGAGACAGAGATGACAGAGCACACCCCCTCCCCCGAGACGCTGGACGCCTACTTCGCGCCCGCCGTGGCCGCGACCCTGGAAGGGCTGCGCGCTGGCACCGGCGGGCCCTTCGGCGCCACCCTGGTCGGTCCGGACGGCGAGATCGTGGTGGCGGTCGGGAACACCGTGATCAAGGACACCGACATCTCCGGCCATGCCGAGATGGTCGCCGTCCGCGAGGCCTGCCGCAAGCTGAACACGCTGGACCTGTCCGGCCACGTCATGTACGCGACGTGCGAGCCCTGCCCGATGTGCGTGGGCGTGATGATGTGGGCGGGGATCACCACCTGCTACTACGCCTCCACGCACGTGGATGCGGGCGAGAACGGCTTCAGCGACGTGCACCTGCGCCGTTACCTCGACGGCAGCGACACCTCGACGCTCGACATGGTCCACCTCGAGTCCGGTCGTGAGGACTGCGCATCGATCTGGACGGAGTTCCGCGCGCTCACCTCCTGATCCGGATGCACGAAGGGCCGGTTCCGTCAGGAACCGGCCCTTCTGCCGTACCGGCTGCTACTTCTTCTTCTTGCTCTGCGCCCGGCGCTGCTCGCGGTTGCCGGCGGGCTGCTCATCGGCATCCACCGACTGGCCGAACGCACCGCGCGCAGAGGCGCGGGCGGTGGCGGCCTTCTGCACCTGACCGCTCTCGTTGCGCACCTCGACGTCGCCGGCGTCGTTCGGAGCCGAGTACTCCAGCTTCTGCACGGGCTGCTCGTCGACCAGACCCTTGGCCTCGACCTCGGTGTGGTCGTCGCCGGCGCGACGCACCTCGACCTCGAGGTTGAAGAGGTAGCCGACCGACTCCTCCTTGATCTGACCCATCATCGCCTGGAACATCGCGTACCCCTCGCGCTGATACTCGATCAGCGGGTCGCGCTGCGCCATGGCGCGCAGTCCGATGCCGTCCTTGAGGTAGTCCATCTCGTAGAGGTGGTCGCGCCAGCGCCGGTCGAGCACCTGCAGCACGACGCGGCGCTCGAGCTCACGCGTCGCGGCCTCTCCGAGCGCCTCCTCGCGCTTCTCGTACGCGATCCGCGCGTCGGAGAGCAGCTCGCGCTTGAGACCCTCGGCGGTGATGGCGCCCTTGCGGTCTCCGGCCTCGGCCACGACCTCGTCGATCGTCACGTCCATCGGGTAGAGCGTCTTGAGCTCGGCCCACAGCGCGTCGAAGTCCCAGCTCTCGGTGTGGCCGGTGCTCGTGTGGTCGTCGACGATGCCGCCGATCGCGTCCTCGATGAAGTGCTGCACGCGGTCGGCGATGTCGTCGCCGTGCAGGATCTGACGACGGTCGGCGTAGATCGCCTCGCGCTGACGGTTCAGCACGTCGTCGTACTTGAGCACGTTCTTGCGCATCTCGGCGTTGCGCGCCTCGACCTGCGACTGGGCGCTGCGGATGGCGCGGCTGACCAGCCCCGACTCGATGGGCACGTCGTCGGGGAAGTTCGTGCGCGCCAGGATCGCTTCGGCGGCGCCCGACTGGAACAGACGCATCAGGTCGTCGGTGAGGCTGAGGTAGAAGCGGCTCTCGCCGGGGTCTCCCTGACGGCCCGAGCGCCCGCGCAGCTGGTTGTCGATGCGCCGCGACTCGTGGCGCTCGGTGCCGAGCACGTAGAGGCCGCCCGCCTCGGCGACCTTGACGCCGTCTTCTGCGACCTGCTTCTTCATCGCCTCGTAGGTGTCGTCCCACGCGGCTTCGTACTCCTCGGGCGTCTCCTCCGGGTCGAGACCCTTGGCCTTGAGCTCCTGCACGGCGAGGAACTCGGCGTTTCCGCCGAGCATGATGTCGGTGCCTCGACCGGCCATGTTCGTGGCGACGGTCACCGCCCCGAGCTTCCCGGCGAGCGCGACGATCTCCGCCTCGCGTGCGTGGTTCTTCGCGTTGAGCACCTCGTGCTTGACGCCCTTCTTCGCGAGCAGCCGCGACAGGTACTCGCTCTTCTCGACGCTCACCGTGCCGACGAGCACCGGCTGACCGGCCTTGTGGCGCTCGGCGATGTCCTCGACGACCTGCGCGAACTTCGCCTGCTCGTTCTTGTACACGAGGTCCGGCTGGTCCTTGCGGATCATCGGGCGGTTGGTCGGGATGGGGACGACGCCGAGCTTGTAGGTCGACATGAACTCGGCCGCCTCGGTCTCGGCGGTTCCGGTCATGCCGGCGAGCTTCCCGTACAGCCGGAAGTAGTTCTGCAGCGTGACGGTGGCCAGCGTCTGGTTCTCCGCCTTGACCGGGACGCCCTCCTTGGCCTCGATGGCCTGGTGGATGCCCTCGTTGTAGCGTCGCCCGACGAGGATGCGGCCGGTGTGCTCGTCGACGATCATGACCTCGTCGTTCATCACGACGTAGTCGGTGTCGCGCTTGAACAGCGCGATGGCCTTGATCGAGTTGTTCAGGAACGAGATCAGCGGGGTGTTGGCCGACTCGTAGAGGTTGTCGATGCCGAGGTAGTCCTCGACCTTCTCGATGCCGGGCTCGAGGACGCCGATGGTGCGCTTCTTCTCGTCGACCTCGTAGTCGACGCCCACCTCGAGCGTGCGCGCGATCTTCGCGAATTCGGTGAACCAGCGGTTCGCCTCGCCGGAGGAGGGGCCGGAGATGATCAGGGGTGTGCGTGCCTCGTCGATGAGGATCGAGTCGACCTCGTCGACGATCGCGAAGAAGTGCTCGCGCTGGACGAGGTCCTCCTTGCGCCACGCCATGTTGTCGCGCAGGTAGTCGAAGCCGAACTCGTTGTTCGTGCCGTAGGTGATGTCGGCCGCGTACTGCTGGCGGCGCACCTCCGGGGTCTGGCCCGAGACGATGGTTCCCGTGGTCATGCCCAGGGCGCGGTGCACGCGCCCCATCAGCTCGGACTGGTACGAGGCGAGGAAGTCGTTCACCGTGATGACGTGCACCCCCTTGCCGGCGATGGCGTTGAGGTACGAGGGGAAGGCGGCGACGAGCGTCTTTCCCTCACCGGTCTTCATCTCGGCGATGTTGCCGAAGTGCAGCGCGGCACCGCCCATGATCTGCACGTCGTACGCGCGCATCCCCAGGGTGCGGCGGGCGGCCTCGCGCACGGCGGCGAACGCCTCCGGCATCAGCTGGTCGAGGGTCTCCCCCTTGTCGAATCGCGCGCGCAGCTCGGCTGTCTCGTTCCGCAGCTCGTCGTCGCTGAGCTTCTCGAAGTCGTCTTCGAGCGCGTTCACGGCCTTCGCGATCTGCTTGAGCCGACGGAGGATGCGTCCCTCGCCCGCGCGCAGCAGCTTCTCGAGAGGATTCGCCACGGATGTCTCCCTTGGATATACGTCCCGGAGCAACGGTCTGCACCGGACATGCTTTGCCATGTTACCGGCGCGTGACCTGCGCACGCTGTGCACCCGCGGGTCGGCGCACGCTCACGGCGAACGGACACGCCGCGCGAGCTCCCGCCGGGACTCGATGTTTCCGGATATGCATATACCGAGAAACGCAATACCGGCGTGGCCGGTCGAGGAGTCGCCATGTCCGTCCGCCAGAGCCTGCTCGCCATCCTCGATCAAGGACCGTGCTACGGCTATCAGCTGCGCTCCGAGTTCGACCGGCGCACGGGTTCCACCTGGCCGCTGAACGTGGGCCAGATCTACAACACCCTCGAGCGACTCGAGCGCGACGGGCTCGTCGCCAGGGGCGCAGTCGATGAGCACGGTCACGTCTACTGGGAGATCACGCCCGCGGGGCGGGCGGAGGTGCGCACCTGGCTGGATCGCCCGGTCGAGCGCGGGCACGGCACGCGCGACGAGCTCGCGGTCAAGCTGGCCGTGGCGGTCACGCTGCCCGGCGTCGACGTCGCGCGCGTCATCCGGCACCAGCGCACGGCGTCGCTCGCCCGGCTGACGCGGCTGAACGACGCCAGGCAGAGCGCCGACGGCCCCGAGCAGCTCTCGCGCTCCCTGGTGGCCGACTCGGTGATCTTCGCCGCCGAGGCCGAGCTGCGCTGGCTCGATCACATCGAGCAGCGTCTCAGCGAGCATCCGCAGCACGCGCTGCAGCTGGAGCTGTCGACCGAGCGCCCCAAGCGCGGGCGTCCGGCGAAGGCGCTCGCCTGAGCCTGCGCCCGCGGCATCCGCTCGGAGAGGGCGGTGTTCGCGAACGGCGCATCGGATGCACAGCGCGCGCATCGTCCGGCGACCGTAGGATCGTGACATGGCCGGATTCTGGGGCAGACGCAGACGTGAAGATGAGGCGCTCGCAGCGCAGGACGCGGATCTCGCACGCCGCGCCGAGCAGTCGCTGGTCGCGGCGGACGAGCGCATCCGCACCACCTCCGATGAGCTCGCCTTCGCCCAGGCAGAGCTCGGCGAGTCGCTGACAGCCGACCTCGGCAATGCGCTCACCTCGGTGCGCACGCACCTGCGCGAGGCGTTCCAGCTGCACCAGCTGAACCACGACGAGATCCCCGACACGGTCGAAGAGCTGCGCACCCGCAACGCCCGCATCGTCCAGCTGTGCGAGTGGGCGGAGAACCTCCTCGACGAGAAGACCGGCGAGCTCGCCGAGACGGTCGCGAAGGTGCGCCGTGCCCCCGAGATCATCGCGCAGGTGCGGCGGGATGGCGAGACCCTCGCGTCGAGGATCCCCCAGGCGCGCGCGACGATCGAGCGTCTCTCGTCGCGCTACGCGGAGACCGCGATGCGCCGCATCGCCTCCTCCGGCGACGAGGCGGAGCAGCTGCTCGCCTTCGCCACGCACGGCGCGGACGTCTCTGAGCGCCGTCGCGCGGCACGTCAGAACGAGGAGGCGAACCTCGCACTCGAGACCGCCACGGAGGCGGTGCGCCGCGCCGGCGCTCTGCTGGATGCCGTCGAGGATTTCGAGATCCAGGCGCTGCGCGCCGAGTCCACCCTCGCGGACGTGGTGGCCGACTCCCGCGGTGACATCGCCGCCGCCCGCAACGCACCGCAGACGCCGGAGGTCGCGAAGGCCACCGGCGAGCTCGAGACGGCGCTGCTCGCGCTCGCCCCGGCCGGCACGCGCAACGATCCGTTCGCGGAGCTCACGCAGCTGCGCGCAGCCAACACCGCCCTCGACGAGGCGATCGCCAAGGCGCAGTACCGCGCTCAGAACCCGCTCCCCTCGCTCGATCACGTGCAGCACGCTCTCGACGATGCCGACCGTCAGCTGGGTGTCGCGCGCGGGCTCATCGCCGGGCACCGCGGGTGGATCGGCGCCGACGCGCGAACGCGACTGGCCGAGGCCGAGCGGCTGCGGATGGATGTCCCCGCGATGCTCCCCGCCGAGGACACCCGCGAGCAGGCCCTGGCGGCCGCCCGGCGCGTGGCGCTGCTGGCATCCGAGGCTCTGCAGCTCGCTCAGCGCGACATCGACTCGTCCCGCCCGCAGAACCAGGGCTGGGGCGGCGACGGCTGGAACGGCGGCGGAGGCCGCCGCAGCGGGATGGGCGGGGGCGACATCATGGGCGGCGTCCTCGGCGGCCTGGTGATCGGCAGCCTCCTGGACGGCATCTTCGACTGAGGCCGGCACCGCAGACACGAGGCGCCTTCCCGTGGGAAGGCGCCTCGTGCGGTCTCAGGAGGCGATCGCCTCTTCGGGCGGGGCCGCCGTGGTCAGCGAGATGACGCCGTAGTCCCAGCCCTTGCGGCGGTAGACGACGCTCGGGTGGTCGGTGCGCGCGTCGACGAACAGGAAGAAGTCGTGCCCGACCAGCTCCATGCGGTCGACGGCCTCCTCGACGGTCATCCACTCGGCGTCGAAGCTCTTCGTGCGGATGACGACGGGCGAGTACTCCTCTTCCTCGTCCGCCTGCACCGGGATCGCTCCGGTCGCCACGGCGCGCAGCACGTCGACCGAAGCCGGCTGCACGTCGATTCCGGCGAGGGAGCCGCTCTCCTTCTCGAAGTGAGCACCGCGGGGGTGGTTGCGGCCGTCGATGCGCCTCTCCTTGGCGCGACGCAGCTGCTCGGCGAGCTTGTCGAGCGCCATGTCGAACGCCGCGAACTTGTCGGGGTCGACGGCCTCCGCCCTGATCACCGGCCCTTTGCTGAGCAGGGTGAGCTCGACCGTCTCATCGGGTATCCGCCCGTTGCGATAGGCACGATGGGTGACCTTGATCTCGAGTCGCTGCGCTCGCGGGGCGAGCGTCTGGATACGGGCTGTCTTCTCTTCGACAACGGTGCGGAATCGGTCGGAGATGCTCACTCCGACGCCGACGATGCTCGTTTCCATCACTGTCTCCTTGTCCCGGTCCGCCCGGCCAAGGGCGGACCGCGGTCGCCTTGTGTCCACCTACGCTAGTCGTCGTGCACCCCCATGTCACTATCCGTTCACGATGAGATCGCCGTGTCGCGCAGGCGCGGCGTCGCGGCGAGCGCGATCGCGCACACCGGGGTGAACCCGGCGGCGCGCAGCGCCCGTGCCGCCTCGTCGAGCGTCGCGCCCGTCGTCACCACGTCATCGACGATGACGACCCGCCCGTGCCCGCGCCGAGCGGCGCGCATGCTCGCCGCGACGTTGCGAGCGCGTGCCTCGCGATCGAGCCCGCGCTGGTCTCCCGTGCGCCGTGCGGACACCAGCAGCCGGTGCGCCGTGGCACCGGCGCGCCGCACCAGCAGCTCGGGCACCCGGTAGCCCCGCCGCCGGAACGCGGCACGACTCGTCGGCACCGGCACGATGAGCGCACCGGCCGCCCTGGTGCGCAGGATGCCGGCCAGCGAGGCTGCCAGCGGGCGGGCGAGCATGGTGGCGCCGTCCTCCTTCAGGCGTCTGATCGCGCGCGCGGGCACGCCCTCGTATCGCAGGGCGGCGTGCACGGGCATGCCGGTCGGGGTGCGCACCTCGTGCGGCTCGGCACGCAGCAGCATCCGGCACGCATCGCACAGGAGCGTGCCGGGACGCTCGCATCCGGGGCAGGTCGCCGCGAGCAGCAGCGCGAGCGCGTCGCCGCCGATCCGGCGCCAGGGATCCGCATCCATGACTCGACTGTGTCGGATCGGTCGTCGGCCCGATCCCGCGCTGCGCGGCATCGGGGAGAGCCCGGCCGCACGGGCATCCGGTGCAGGACGAGTCAGTAGCCCGCTCTGGTGCCGAGCACCCGCACGTCTGAGATGGCCTCCTGCCAGAACGAGCCGCGCTGCGCGTACACCGACTGGTCGGTCGACAGCACGCGCACCCCCGTGACCGTCTTCGCGCCCGCCAGGGCTGTCGCCCCAGCCGGCGCCGACGACACGGCCGAGGGCCCGCCGATCATGTGCGTGGTCAGCGTCGGGTCGGGGGTGGCGCTGAGCACCGCCACCGCGTCGGCGCCGACCCACGACAGCCCCTGCACCGCGCCCGAGAGCTGCGCCACCTCGTAGTAGGGCGTGCCGAGGCTGATCGGACGCTGCTCCTCATCGCGGATCACCGATGCGACGACCAGCCGGCGCTCACCGCCGGAGGTGACGACCGCCGCGACCCGCGCGCCGTCTGCCGAGACGCGCAGCTGGCTGATGGCGTCCGCCGACGGCCAGGCATCGGACACCGTCGACGGATCCGCCTGCGCGGTCGAGACCTGCACCGCGGCAGGGTTCGATGCCGGCGCCGTCCAGATCAGGCCGAACGGATCCAGCGACGGCGCGACCAGCCCGCCGCGACCGTCGACCTGGTTCGTGTGACCCTCGCTGACCGCGAACACGCGCCCGTCGCGCAGCTGCACCGCGGCGAGCTGCGCGTCGGCCGAGACGTCGACGGCGGCGATCGGGTCGGCGATCTTCGCGATCTGCGCCGTGAGGCCGCTGACCGGGGCGATCTCGCCGCCGGAGGTGGCGATGCCGAACATCTCGTCGCCGAGCACCAGCACGCCGGGGTCGATGATCGGGTCCTCGACGGTGATGCGGCCCGCGTCGAGCGGCACTCCGTCGACCAGCAGACGCACCTCGGTCACCCCTGACCCCTCGAGACTCGCCTCGAGCTGGGTGCGCATCCGGGCCAGGTCGGTGGGCGACGCGGAGAGCGCGGCGCGGTTCAGCGGCACCGAGGCCACCTGGGACGTGTCGACCGTGACCGCGTCGCCGACCATCTCGACGTCGGACGAGAACGGCCGCACAGCCGGGGCGAGCCATTCGCTCGGCTTGCCGGAGATCAGCGCTCGCACCACTGTCGTCGCCATGGCCGCCCGTCGCGGGAACCAGCGCACGTCGGGCACGAGGTGGCTCCAGGTGGGGTCGAAGTACTGCAGCGAGAACTTTTCGTACACCTGCCCGAACGTGTCGATGTCGAGGGTGATGCCGTCGAGGGCCTCGGAGATCCGCCACTCGCCGCCCTCCTCCCGCACGAGCCGGTAGGTGGCGGTCGCCGTGCCGGTGTCGGCGGTGTAGGCGCCGGTGCCGTCGACGCTCGCGACCTGCGCGAGTGAGACGCTGACCTCCGCCGACGTCGCATCCTCGTCATCCGGCTCGACCGTCGAGTCGTAGTCGCGGTTCTCGACCGACCTGTCGATCGTGACGCCGGCGTCGGGCTTCCAGGCGCTCTGGAAGTCGTCGGTGAGGAACTTCCGCGCGATGCCCCACGAATCCGCCGGTGACATGGATGCGTCGAGGAAGCCCTCGACGATGCGTGCCGGCCCCGCCCCCGGCTCCGGCCCCTCGGCGATGAACGAGAACGGAGGCTCCTCGATCTCCTCCCCCACAGCGAGTCCGGCGTTGGGCGGGCCCGTCGTGGGCAGACCGGTGCAGCCGGCCAGCAGGAGGGCGGTGGCAAGGGCGGTGGCGATCGCCGACAGGAGACGGATGCCGGTGCGCGAGCTCATGATGACTGCCGTCCCTTCTCCGCCGGGTCGCCGGCATCGCGGCGCCGATCGTCTCCGGCATCCGCTCCCCGGCTGCTGCCGTCAGGGATGTCCCGCACACCGCGCAGCGTGATCGGCTCGGTGACGTCGACGAGGTCGACGACGACCTCCGTCGGCTCCAGCGGCACCGGCCCGCGGCCGACCTCGACGTCCGGGCCTCGGGGAATCGTCAGCACGAAGTTCGTGCCCGCCCCGAGCTCCGACCACACCTCCAGCGTGCCGCGGTGCAGTCTGGCGTCGCCGAGCGCGATCGACAGTCCCAGCCCCGTCCCGCCGATCGTGCGCTTGCGCGACGGATCGGCCCGCCAGAACCTGTCGAACACGTGCTCGGCGTCCTCCGGGCGCATCCCGAGTCCGAAATCCCGCACGCCGATCGCCACGGCGCGCTGGTCGCTGTCGACGGTGATCACGATGGGCTCGCCTTCGCCGTGCTCGATCGCGTTGCCGATGAGGTTGCGCAGCACCCGGCGCACGCGGCGCGGATCCATGTCGACCGGCGAATAGCCGCCAGGCGCCACCAGCCGCAGCTCAGTCCCGTGTGTCGCGGCGAGCGGCCGCATCTCATCGACCATCTCCTCCGCGAGCTGGGCGAGACTGGTTGCTTCGACCTCGAGCTGCACGGATCCGGCGTCGTACCGGCTGATCTCGAGCAGGTCAGCCAGCAGCGTCTCGAAGCGCTGCACCTGCGTGTGCAGCAGCTCTGCGGTGCGCGCGGTGACCGGGTCGAACTCGTCTCTGGTGTCGTTGATCATCTCGGCGGCCAGGCGGATCGTCGTCAGCGGCGTGCGCAGCTCGTGCGAGACGTCCGATACGAAGCGCTGCTGCACGAGCGAGAGCTCGGCGAGCTCCTTGATCTGACTCTGGATGCTGTCGGCCATGGCGTTGAACGAGCGTCCGAGGCTGGCGAGCTCGTCCTCGCCGTACACCGGCAGGCGCACCTCGAGGTCGCCCGCGGCGAGACGCTCACTGGTCTCGGCCGCCTCGATGATCGGCGCGGACACCGAGCGCAGCACCAGCCACAGGATGCCGGTGATGAGCGCGACGAGCGTGATCCCGGCGAACCAGAGCGTGCGCTGCACGAAGAGCAGGGTCTCGTCGGCGTCGACCAGGTCGTAGGCGATGTAGACCTCGTAGGTGCCGACCCCGCGGAACTCGAGCAGCTGGCCGACGACGATCCCCGCGGCAACGGTGCCGTCAGGCTGCGGCAGGGCGATCGACTGCCACGCCTGGCGCGTCGTCACCTGCTGCACCCGCGTGCGCAGCTCGTCGCTCAGCGCCATCTGCCCCGATGAGTACTCCAGACTGCGGAAGCCGGTCGGCGTGTAGCCGTCGCCCTGGGCCGAGGAGATGAAGCCCACGATGCGGCTCGACGAGGCCGTGCGGCCCAGCACACGCTGCGCCTCGCCCCACACCGCGGCGATGGTGGCGCGGTCGTCGCCGGTCTGCCCCGAGTCGAGCTGCTTCTGCGCGGCGGACACCGCTGCTCTGGCGTTGTGCAGCGCCTCGTCCTTGCGCGACTCGAAGAGGTCGCCGCGGATCACCAGAGCGATCACCACGCAGATGATGAAGATCGCGAGCGACGTGAGCAGCAGCGTGGTCGCCGTCGCACGGAAGCGCATCGAGGTGCGCCACAGCGCCGACACGACCTCCGGCCACCGGCGAGGCCCGCCCCAGAGCGCGGCGGTGACGCGCGTCGGAGGGTTCACGGCCACGATCGGACCTAGCCGACGCTGCCGGCGCGGTAGCCCACGCCGCGAACCGTCGTGACGATGCGGGGGTTGTCGGGGTCGAGCTCGACCTTCGCACGCAGCCGCTGCACGTGCACGTTCACGAGGCGCGTGTCGGCCTTGTAGTGGTAGCCCCACACCTGCTCGAGCAGCATCTCGCGGGAGAAGACCTGCTGCGGCTTGGATGCCAGGGCGACCAGAAGCTGGAACTCGAGCGGCGTCAGCGCGATGGGTGCCGTTCCCCGGCGCACCTCGTGCGCGTCGACGTCGATCGTCAGGTCGCCGACCCGCAGAACCTCGGTCTCGGTCTGGGGCGCGGGCCGCAGCCGGGTGCGGATGCGCGCCACCAGCTCCTTCGGGTTGAACGGCTTGACGATGTAGTCGTCGGCGCCGACCTCGAGACCGCGCACGACGTCCGCCGTGTCGCTGCGGGCGGTGAGCATGATGACGGGCACACCGGACTCGGCACGGATGCGGGTGCAGATCTCGATGCCGTCCATCCCCGGCAGCATCAGGTCCAGGAGCACGAGGTCGGGACGGCTCGAGCGCCACTCGTCGACCGCCTGCGCGCCGTCGGCGCAGAACAGCGCCTCGAAGCCCTCGGTGCGCAGCACGATGCCGATCATCTCGGCGAGCGCCGTGTCGTCGTCGACCACGAGGATACGAGAGGTCATGTTCCGCTCAGCCTCAGCTTTCTTCCCTGTGCGGCACCGGCAGCGCCCTGTGAGGCGACTCGGATCAGCCTACTTGAGAATGCTTCGCCCGCGCGGAGGCGGGCGCACGTGCCCACCGGGCGGTGTGCCACGATGGGAGGGCGCAGGGAGGGAGTGCGAATGAGCGGTCAGGTCTGGACCCCCGCACCGAAGAAGAGTGCGATCCCGTTGCATCCGATGACGTTCGGGATGATCCTGGGGCGGTCGTTCAGCGCCCTGCGGCACAACCCCAAGGTGCTGTTCGGATTCGCCGTGGCCGTGCAGTTCGGCATCACCGCGATCGCCGTCGTGGTGATCGTGCTCGTCGCCGGCTTCTCGGCGGCGCGGATCGCGAGCGTGCCGGCCGGCTCGCCGGACCAGGGTCCGATCATCGCCGGCACCGTCGCGCTGGGCATCGTGGTGGGCGTCGTGCTGACGCTGGCGAGTGTCGCCTTCACCTCGATCGTGCAGGGTCTCGTCGCCGCCGATGTGTCCTTCGCCGCGCTCGGCCGGAAGGCCCCGCTGCGCTCCCTGTGGTCGCGCGTGCGCCCGGCGTTCTGGCGTCTGTTCGGCTACGCCCTGCTGCAGGGTCTCGCCGTGCTGCTCTGGATGCTCGCCGTCGGCGGCGCCGCCGTCGCGATCATGGCCGGCAGCGACTTCTCGAACAGCTCGATCGGTCTCGCGGTCGGGCTCATCGTGCTGCTCGTGCTCGCCAGCATCCCGCTCGTCGTGTGGCTGAGCACGAAGCTGCTGGTGGTGCCCGCTGCGCTGGTGCTCGAGAAGGCGACGCTCGGCGCGGCGCTCGTGCGCTCCTGGCGGCTCATCCGGGGCCGGTTCTGGCCCGCGCTCGGAGTGATGTTCCTGATCAGCGCGATCATGGGGCTGGCCGCGCAGGTGGTGAGCGTGCCGGGGTCGATCATCTCGGGCGTGCTCGGAGGCGTGATGGCGCCGTCCGGGTCGCCGGATGAGAGCGAGGTGATCGGCTTCCTGGCGCTGACGATCCTCCCGCAGATCCTCGTCCTCGCCGTGCAGGCGATCACGCTCGTCGTGCAGGGCACCGGCGCGACTCTCATCTACCTCGACAGCCGCATGCGGTACGAGGGTCTCGACCAGACGCTCATCGCCTTCGTCGAGCGCAGCGCGCACGGTGCGCCCGACACCGAGCTCGGCGACCCGTACGCGGTCGATCCGGCACGCGCGGTGTCGAAGACTCCCCCGCCCAGGCGGCCGGTCGCCGGATACGCGGGGCAGCCGTACCCACCGCAGGCCTACCCCGGACAGCCTTACCCACCGCAGGCATACCCCGGACAGCCGTACGCCGGTCAGTCGTACCCTGCGCAGGCATATCCCGGGCAGCCCTATCAGGCACCGCCGCAGGCGTATCCGGCACCGCCGCAGGCCCCTCAGGCGCTGCCGCCCTACGCCGCTCAGCCGCAGCCGACGTCGCCCTCCGCCGCGGCGGGGGCAGCCGCACCGCCCGCGGCGGCCGCCCCGACCGCCGCACCGCCCTCGGATGACTGGGCAGCGCCGGGCGGAGCCGGATGATCGCACTGCTCACCGCCGCAGACGTGTTCGTCCCCGACGGTGACGAGGCGCGCCGGCGTGCGCAGGAGGAGCTGTCGAAGGCGGAGTACCAGGCGGCGAAGCCCAACTGGTTCGACCAGCTCGCCGCCGACGTGGCCGAGTGGTTCTTCGGCCTGTTCGCCGGCGACGGCACAGGCGCCGTCGCACCCCTGGCGCTCACGCTGATCACGATCGTCGTGGTCGCCGCGGTGGTCGTCGCCCTCCTCGTGTGGGGTCGACCCCGCGCGTCACGGACGGCGCGCGGCGGCTCGGATCTGCTCGGGGAGAAGAACGATCGCTCCGCCACCCAGCTGCGCGCCGATGCCGAGCGCCGAGCGCGCGACGGCGACTGGAACGGCGCCGTGGTGCTGCGCTTCCGGGCGCTCGCCAGGGGGCTGCTCGAGCGAGATCTGATCGATCCGGCTCCCGGCGCCACAGCACAGGGCATCGCGCGCGAGGCGGCGCCCGCTCTCCCCCAGCTCACCGAGTCGCTGCATGAGGCCGCCACCCTCTTCGATCGGGTGCGCTACCTGGGCACGACTGCGAGCGAGACCGACTACCGCGAGCTCGCCGCAGCCGACGAGCGCATCCAGGCGACCGCCCCGCGGCTCGGCGCCGACACGCAGGCGGTGCGCGCATGAGCCCCGCAGTCTCGGCACCCGGCGTCCCCGACAGCACCGCCGCTCCGCGACCCCAGGGCCGCCGCGGCAACGTGCGGGGATGGGTGCTCGTCGTCGCCCTGCTGATCGGCATCGCACTGCTCTCGCTGCGCCTGGTCACCACGGCACCCTCGCTCGAGGGCGTCCTCAACCCGGAGTCGCCGGCGCCCGGCGGTGCGAAGGCCGTGGCCGAACTGGTGCGACAGCAGGGCACCGAGGTCGAGGTGGTGCGCAGCCGCACCGCTGCCGGCGCCGCGCTCGATCCCGGCAGCACGCTGGTGCTGACCGACCCGGTGGCGCTCACCGACGACGCGGTGCTCGATCTGCTCGACGAGGCCGACCGCGTCGTGCTGCTCAGCACGAGCGCCCGCATGCTCGAGCTCCTCGATCTCGGCACCGGAGCAGCCAGCACCGGTGCCGGCGGCCTCGATGCGGTCGAGGCGAGCTGCGATCGACCCGAGTTCGCCGAGACGGGCGGTGTCCAGGCCGAGCGGATGTTCGAGCCGGCCGACGACGTCGACGGCTGCTTCCGCGACGCGGACGGCGCAGCCGCCCTGCTCGTCGCCGAACGCGAGGGAGCACGGATCTCGTTCATCGAGGCGACCCGCATGCTCTCCAACCGCCATCTCGCCGAAGACGGCAACGCCGCGCTCGGGCTCGCCCTGCTCGCACAGACCGATCACGTGGTCTGGTACGTCGGGTCGCTCGAGGACGGCGACCGTACGGCAGACACCCCCGCGACCCTCGGCGAGCTGACCCCCGCCTGGCTCACACCCGCCATCCTGCTGCTGCTCCTCGCCGGAATCGCCGCGATCTGGTGGCGCGGAGGACGATTCGGCCCCCTGGTCGCCGAGTCGCTGCCCGTGACGGTCCGGGCATCCGAGACCATGCACGGCCGCGCGCGCCTCACGGCGAAGGCGGCGGACGCTCCGCATGCCGCCGCCGCGATCCGAGCGGGCACGAGGGCCAGGCTTGCGACGCGTCTCGCCCTCAGCCCGCGGGCGACGGCCGAGGAGGTCGCGGATGCGGCATCCGACCGCCTCGGCGTGCCGCGCGGATCCCTGCACGACCTGCTCGGCGGCCCCGCGCCGGCCGACGATCGCGAGCTCGTCGAGCTCGCCAGACGACTCGCCGAACTCGAGACGGCGGTCTGGGCCGCCCAAACCGAAAGGAATCACCCGTGAGCGACGAGAGCATCACCCCCACCGCGGCACTGGACGACGACGCGCTTCGTCAGGCGATGCACCGCGTCCGCACCGAGGTCGACAAGGCCGTGGTCGGGCAGGCCGGCACGGTCACCGGTCTGCTCGTGGCGCTGCTGGCGCGCGGTCACGTGCTGCTGGAGGGTGTGCCCGGGGTCGCGAAGACCCTCGTGGTGCGCAGCTTCGCCCGCGCGGTCGGACTCGACACCAAGCGGGTGCAGTTCACCCCCGACCTCATGCCCGGTGATGTCACGGGCTCGCTCGTGTACGACGCCCGCACCGGCGAGTTCGAGTTCCGTGCCGGACCGGTGTTCACGAACATCCTGCTCGCCGACGAGATCAACCGCACCCCGCCGAAGACGCAGGCCGCGCTGCTCGAGGCGATGGAGGAGCGACAGGTGTCGGCTGACGGCCTGAGCCGCCCGCTTCCCGAACCGTTCCTCGTCGCCGCCACGCAGAACCCCGTCGAGCACGAGGGCACGTACACCCTGCCCGAGGCCCAGCTCGACCGGTTCCTGATGAAGCTCGTCGTCGGGATGCCAGAGCGCGACGCCGAGGTCTCGGTGCTGCGGCTGCACGCCGGCGGATTCTCCCCGCGCCTGCTGACGGGCATCGAGGCGGCCGTGACCGCCGACGAGATCCGCGCCGCGCAGGACGCGGCCGCTCGCGTCCAGGTCAACGACGACGTGCTGGGGTACGTCGTCGACCTCGCCCGCGCCACGCGGCAGTCGCCGTCGGTCGAGCTGGGTGCCAGCCCGCGCGCCTCGACCGCGCTGCTCGCGGCAGCCAAAGCGTGGGCCTGGCTGAACGCCTCCACGGCCGTGACCCCCGATCACGTGCAGACCATGCTCATGCCCGTGTGGCGGCACCGACTGCAGCTGCGACCGGATGCCCAGATGGAGGGCGTCTCCGCCGACGCCGTGCTGCAGTCGGTGGTGCAGCAGACCCGGGTGCCGATCTGACATGTTCGTCACCGCTCTTCTCGCCCCGCTGATCGCGCTGGGGGTCGTGCCGACGGCGCTGCTCGGCGCCGCCGGTGCGTCGCCGTGGGCGGTGTTCGGAGGCTGGCTGCTGCTGTGCGGGCTGCTCGTGACCATCGACGTCACGACGGCGGCGAGCCCGCGCTCGCTGATCGTCACCCGGTCGATCCCCGCACGCGCGCGGCTGGGCGAGCCGGTGCAAACCACCGTCGCCGTGCAGAACATCGGCTCCCGCGCGCTCCGCGGGCAGCTGCGCGACGCGTGGCAGCCCACGGCCGGCGCCCCTGAGGAGCGCGCGCAGCTCAGCATCCCCGCGGGTGAGCGGCGCCGGGTCGAGGTGCCGCTGCTGCCGCGTCGCAGAGGCGAGCTGGCTGCCGAGTTCGTCATGGTGCGCTCCCGCGGACCGCTGGGGCTCGCCGGGCGACAGGCCCGACACGACGTGCGGGGGGCGCTGCGGGTGCTGCCGGCGTTCAGCTCGCGCAAGCACCTGCCTTCGCGTCTCGCGCGGCTGCGTGAGCTCGACGGGAACACGTCGATCCAGGTGCGAGGGCAGGGCACCGAGTTCGATTCACTGCGCGAGTACGTGCGCGGGGACGACATCCGCTCGATCGACTGGCGCGCGACCGCACGTGCCGGCACCACCATGCTGCGCACCTGGCGCCCGGAGCGCGACCGTCAGGTCATCATCCTGATCGACACGGGCCGCACCGCCGCCGCCCGGGTCGGCGACAGCACTCGGCTGGACGCCTCGCTCGAGGCCGCCCTGCTGCTCTCGGCCCTGGCCGCCCGTGCGGGCGATCACATCAACCTGCTCATGTACGACCGGGTGGCCCGCGCGCGCGTCAGCGGAGTCGAAGGCGCGGCGCTGCTGCCCGCGCTGACCGATGCGATGGCCCCGGTGCACGCCCGCCTGGTCGACACCGACTGGGCAGGCGCGTTCGCCGCGATCCGCACGCTCACCACCCGACCGTCGCTGATCGTCGTCCTCACTGCGCAGGATGCGGCGGAGACCGCCCGAGGGTTCCTCGGCGCGTTCCCGATCGCGTCGCGCGCGACGACCGTGCTGGTCGGCTCGGTGACCGACGACGCCATCGGCGAGCTCGCCCGCCGCCGTGAGTCCAGGGCGGACGTCTACCTCGCCGCCGCGGCCGAGCAGACGATGGCGGATGCGCAGGTCGTCGCCGACGCGATCCGCCGCGCCGGCGGCGAGGCGATCGCCGCGGATCCGGAGCAGCTGCCGCCGCGCATCGCCGACCGATACCTCGAGCTGAAGGCCGCAGGACGCCTCTGACACGCTGACGCGAATCATTCGCTTTTCTGAGTAATTCAGAATAAGGTGGGGGCATGGCCCTCTCCGACACCGCTGCGCAGCAGCGCCTGCGCGACGCCGGACTGCGCGTAACCGTGCAGCGGACCAGGGTGCTCGAGGCTCTCGCCGAAAGACCGCACGCCTCGGCGGACCTCGTCTTCACCGGCATCCGCGACACGCTTCCCGGCATCGCGCTGGCGACGGTCCACGGCATCCTGAACGATCTCACCGACGCCGCCGTCGTGCAGCGCGTGAACCTGCCCGACGTCGGCAGCGCGCTGTACGAGCTGCGCAGCGACGACAACCACCACCACCTGCAGTGCGTCAGCTGCGGCCGCGTCGAAGACGTCGCCTGCGCGGTCGGCGCCGCCCCCTGCCTGCACCCCTCCCACGACCACGGCATGAGGATTCTCGAAGCCGCGGTCACGTACCGAGCCCTCTGTCATGAATGCGAAAGGAACGGCAATGGCTGACAAGCCCGCAACCACCACACAGACAGGAACGCCCGTCGCGAGCGACGCGCACTCGCTGACCGTCGGCGCCGACGGCGTCACCGCGCTGCACGACCGCTACCTGGTCGAGAAGCTCGCCTCGTTCAACCGCGAGCGCGTGCCCGAGCGCAACCCGCACGCCAAGGGCGGCGGAGCATTCGGCGAGTTCGAGGTCACCGAGGACGTCTCGGCGTACACCCGCGCGGCCGTCTTCCAGCCGGGCGCCAAGAGCGAGACGCTGCTGCGCTTCTCCTCCGTCGCCGGCGAGCAGGGCTCGCCCGACACCTGGCGCGACGTGCGCGGTTTCTCCCTGCGCTTCTACACCACCGAGGGCAACCTCGACATCGTCGGCAACAACACCCCCACCTTCTTCCTGCGCGACGCGATGAAGTTCCCCGACTTCATCCACTCGCAGAAGCGTCTCGGCGCGTCGGGCCTGCGCGACGCCGACATGCAGTGGGACTTCTGGACCCTCTCCCCCGAGTCCGCGCACCAGGTCACCTATGTCATGGGCGACCGCGGCCTGTCGCGCTCGTGGCGTCACCTGAACGGCTACGGCTCGCACACCTACCAGTGGGTCAACGCACAGGGCGAGCGCTTCTGGGTGAAGTACCACTTCCTCTCCCACCAGGGCGTGGAGCGCATGTCGGCCGGCGAGGCCGAGCGCATCGCGGGCGAGGACGCCGACTACTACCGTCGCGACCTCTACGAGGCGATCGAGCGCGGCGACTTCCCCAAGTGGGACGTCTACGTGCAGATCATGCCGTACGAAGAGGCCAAGACCTACCGCTTCAACCCCTTCGACCTCACCAAGACCTGGTCGAAGAAGGACTACCCGCGCATCAAGGTGGGCACGTTCACGCTGAACCGCAACCCGCAGAACTTCTTCGCCGAGATCGAGCAGGCCGCCTTCTCGCCCGGCAACCAGGTTCCCGGCACCGGCATCTCGCCCGACAAGATGCTGATGGCCCGCGTGTTCTCGTACAGCGACGCGCAGCGCTACCGCATCGGCGCGAACTTCAACCAGCTGCCGGTCAACCAGCCGCACGCGGCCCAGGTGCGCAACTACATGCACGAGGGTCAGATGCAGTACCACTACGCGCCCGCCGAGCACCGGGTGTACACCCCGAACTCGTACGGCGCGGCCGGCGGCCCTGAGGCCGACCCGCTGCTCGGTGTCGAGGCGAGCTGGGAGTCGGACGGCGAGCTGGTGCGCTCGGCGGCGACGCTGCGCGAGGACGACGGAGACTTCGTGCAGGCCAGCATCCTGTACCGCGAGGTCTTCGACGACGAGGCGCGCGAGCGGTTCGTGCAGACCCTCGTCGGTCAGTACAACGGACTGACCGTGCCCGCCATCCAGGAGCGCTTCTTCTGGTACTGGGGCCAGGTCGATCAGGACCTCGAGACTCAGCTGCGTGCGCTCGCCGGCGCACCGATCGGCGAGCCCGAGCCGATCGGGATCGGCGAGTAGTCCCAGCCCCGCGAACCCGAGGCCCCTTCATCCCCGCGATGAAGGGGCCTCGGCGTGTGCCGGCCCAGCTCGCATCGCCATGCGGGATCATCGAAGGACGATCCGGCGCGACGCCGGCAGGATGAGGAGAACCGGCATGACCGAACCCCGCACGTCCGACGCAGCGGCGGCCGCCTCGCGCGGCGCCAGACTCACCGCCGAGGGCTTCGGCTCGTTCCTGATCGTGTTCCTCGGCATCGGGGCGTCGCTGTTCACCACCATGCTGTTCGTCGATCCGGGGGCGGGGTCCGCGGTCAACCTCACGGTCGCCCTGGCGTTCGGCATCGCCCTGCTCGCCGCCTTCAGCTCGTTCTCGGGGATCTCCGGCGGGCACTTCTCCCCCGCTATCACCATCGGCGCCGCCGCTGCCGGCCGCCTGGCGTGGCGCGACGTGCTGCCGTACGTGCTCGCCCAGGTCGTCGGCGCCGTGATCGCGTCGACGGCACTCATCGTCGTGGGCCTGTTCGGACCCGAGCGCTGGCTGGAGCGGGTTCAGGACGCCGGGTTCGCGAGCACCGGATGGGGCACGCTCTCGCCGGGCGGATTCGGGATGCCGGCGGTGATCGTCATCGAGGTGATCCTCACGGTCCTGCTCGTGCTGGTCTTCCTCAGCGTGACGCACCCCGTGCGCCGCAGCGCAGCGGCCGGTGTGGCGATCGGTCTCACCTTCGCCGCCGTCCAGTTCGTCGCCATCCCGGTCGCCGGGGGCGCCGGGAACCCCGCCCGTTCGATCGCGACGGCGATCTACGGCGGGATCGATCCCCTCGCGCAGCTCTGGGTGTTCCTCGTCTTCCCCGCCCTCGCGGCCGCGGCCGTCGGGGTCGCGTACCGTGCGCTGTTCGACGGCACAGTGGACTCCGAGGGTGTGCAGCCCGACGGTGACGAGTCGGACGGCGGCGAGGTGCCGCTCAGCCGGCCGTGAGCGTCGGCGTGCCCGCCTCGTATTCGACGAGGTCACCGCTCTCGCCCCGGCGTGCCGCGCGCCGCCCGACGACGAGCATGTAGAAGAGGAACGCGCCCAGAGCCACCGCTCCGATCCCGATCTTGACCGGCCACGGCAGATCGGAGCCGGTCACGAAGCCCTCGACGAGGCCCGAGAGGAACAGGGCGAAGACCAGGCCGATCGCGACCGTGGCGAGGGAACGGCCCCCTGCGGCGAGCGACTCGGCCCTGGTGCGTCGGCCCGGGACCGCCCACGCCCAGAAGATGTGCAGGCCGGCGGCGGCCGCGACGAAGATCGCGGTCAGCTCGAGCAGCCCGTGGGGCAGGATGTGCAGCACCATCGTGTCGAGGTGCCCGTAGGCCGACATCACCGCCGCCGAGGTTCCGAGCCCGAACGCGTTCTGGATCAGCATCCAGACCGGCCAGACGCCCGTCACCCCGAACAGCACGCACTGCATGGCAATCCAGGCGTTGTTGAGCCACACCATTCCGGCGAACGACGCCGTCGGACCGTAGTAGTCGACGAAGTCCTCTTCGGCGTACTGTCTGAGCACGTCGGGCGGCCCGAGCGTCGCGATCAGCGCCGGGTCGGAGGCGATCCATGCTCCGGTGATCGAGACCACGAGCAGGAAGGCGATCGCGATGACCCCGGTGGTCCAGCGGATCCGGTAGAGCGCCGCGGGCAGCTGCAGCGCGAAGAACCGCGCCGCCTGCGCGAGCACGTTGTCACCCGCTCCGGTGAACCTCAGTCGTGCGGCGGCGAGGATCGTCGAGAGATACGCGCCCTGCGGGGAGTCGCCCACCGAGGTCTTCAGCTCGGCGAGATCGGCCGATGCCGCGCGGTAGCGGACGATCAGCTCGTCGACCTCGGCGCCGTTCAGCCGCCGTCTGCGGCTCAGCGCATCGAGCCGTTCCCATTCCGGGCGGCGAGCATCGGCGAGGGCGTCGGCATCCACCTGATTTACTGTACTCATGTCCGCCACGATCACCGATGAACAGGAGATCCTGTCCGGCGAAGCCGTCGCGATCGATGTGCAGCCGGTCGGCTTCGTGCTGCGCGCCGCCGGCGCGCTGATCGACATGGCCATCGGGTTCGCCGTCTTCCTCGCTGTCACCTTCGTGCAGGTGTGGCTGATGACCGAGGGACTGCTGAGCGAGCACACCTTCCGCATCCTCATGATCTGCGCGGCGGTGCTGAGCTTCCTCGTGCTGCCGGTCACCGTCGAGGTCGCGATGCGCGGCCGCAGCGTCGGCAAGCTCGCGGTCGGCGGCCGCATCGTGCGGGTCGACGGTGGGGCGATCACCTTCCGCCACAGCTTCATCCGCGCCCTGGTGGGCGTGCTCGAGGTCTACATGACCTTCGGTGGCGCGGCGGTGATCACCGGGGCGCTCACCGCGCGCTCCCAGCGGCTGGGCGACCTGGTCGCCGGCACCTACTCGCAGCGCGTGCGCACACCCGCTCTGCCCTCGCACCAGCCGCATCTGCCGCCGTCGCTGCAGGGCTGGGCGACGGTGGCCGACGTCGCGCGGATGCCCGACCGGCTCGCCCGTCGCATCTCCCAGTTCCTCGCCAACGCGCAGCGTCTGTCGCCGTCGGCGCGCGCCAGCGTCGCGCACGAGCTCGCCCGCGAGGCACAGTCGTACATCTCGCCGCTGCCCGCGGTGACGCCGGAGGAGCTTCTGCTCGGGATCACGGTGCTGCGCCGGGAGCGGGAGCGACGAGCGCTGGCGCTCGCGGACGAGCGCGCCGAGCGCCTGAGCGGACGACGCATCGGGCTCTGAGGTTCGCCTCGGTCACCCGCGCATGGTCACGCCCGCGCGCACCTCGTCACGGGATGCGTCACGAGCGCATCGCCTCGTGGCGGATCACCAGCCAGCCGGCGGGCACCGAGAGCCGTTCCGCATGCTGCGCGCAGAGATCGTGCGCGTGCGGGTCGCTGCCAGGGCCGAGCGGACCGAGCGCGGCCATCTGATCGGCGTAGTCGAAGGTGACCGTGGCGACCGCCTCGCGCGCGCAGGCGACCTTCGAGCAGAGCCGTTCGTCGACGGCCAGGTGCGCGTCGAGGCGCGGTCCTTCATCGAAGCGCGGTCTCTGGTCGAGGCGGAGTCTGTCGTCCATCGCCTCCACACTATGACCGGGTCGCGTGTGAGAGGTGCAGCCGCGCGGCAGCGCATAGACTTTCGGCATGCCCGCCCGCCGCTCCTCCCCCGCGCCCCGGCGCGGCGCACGTCACGGCCGCCATGGTCGACTCGGGCGCAGCGAGGTCGTCCGGCCGCCCCTGCCACCACTCGACGGGCGACTCGACCGGTTCGAGATCACGGTCGGCAGCGCTGTCGAGTACCTCCGCGGCACCTGGGAGGAGCTGCGCGACGTCCGCTTCGAGATCGCCGCGATGCCCGCGCACGATCGCGCCGACGGCATCCCGCTCTGGCGCGCGGATCCGGCCGCGCAGCGCGTGACGCTGTACCGGGTTCCCATCGAGCGCCTGCTGCCGAAGGGGCATGACGACGCGGCCCATCGCCGCATGGCCGTCGAGAGCGCGGTGTTCCACGCCGCGGCCGAGTATGTCGGACGCGAGCCGTGGGAGCTCGGTCCGGACGGTCGCGACCACTGAACCACCCAGCGCCCACCCTCTGACGGCACGGGGCGGGCGGCGCGCGTCAGGGGCGCACGACGATCGGCTGCTGCGTCGCCGGCGGCGCCCACAGCGGCCAGCCCGCGATGGCCGCATCGCCGAGCAGGCCGACCGCGGCGTGCACCGCTCCGTCGGAGCTGAGCACGTGCTCGCCGGGCTGCAGCGGGATCTGCTCCGCACCGCCGGCGGGCAGCTCCACGATCCGCTCGTCGATCCCCGCGAGCGTCACCGTGGTGGTGCTCTCCTCGGCGCTGCTCAGGTACAGTGTCGCCGACGCGCCACGGGGAACGGTGAACGGCACGGTGCCGGTCAGCTGCGGGGCGGGCAGCATCCAGGCGAAGTCCTCGCGACCCTCCGCACGTGCGGTCTGGCGGGCGCCCGCCACGACCGGGGCGGTCGCGTCGATCTCGATGTCGTGCGCGCCCGCGCCCATCCCGGTCAGGGAGACCTCGGTGGGCGTGGCCGCGGTGAGCTCGACCACGTACTCGTCGGAGCCCGCGGTGCCGTCGGCGCCGCGGACGCGCACGGTCGCGGTGGCGTCCTCGTCGGGTGCGAGGAGGCGCAGCAGGATGCCGGTGGAGTCGTCGCCGTCGGAGATGGGCTGCGAGTGCGCACCCAGCAGACGAAGGCTCCGCTGCGCGCCGCCGACGCCGTCCTGCACGTCGATGCCGACCGCGTCGAGCGTGCGCACGTGCGCCGACTGGAGCGCCGCGCGAACCGGGGCCCCGGCGGCGACGACCTCGATGACCGGACGGAACTCGGCCCCGGCGACGGATGCCAGGGTGAGCGTGATCTGGGTCTTCGGCGGCACGATCTTGGTCGTCGTCCTCCGCTGGGCGCCGTAGACGTTGAGCTCCACGGTCGAGGCGACGTCGGCGGGGTTCGACAGCAGGATCACATCGGACGATCCCGTCGATCCGTCGCCGCCGACGAGCCACGAGCGCATCCCGGCCTCACGGCAGGGGGCGGCGGCGTATCCGCGCAGATCCTCTTCGTCGAGACTCACCGACTCCGCTGCGGAGATCAGCGGCGCCGTGCGGTCGGCGACCGCAGCCGTGATGCTCTTCGCGCCCTCTCCGCCGAGCACACCGGGCATGGCGAGGTCTGTGGTGCTGATCTCGTGGTCGCGGTCGTCGACCCGCAGGTCCGGGGCGGCCGCAGAGACGAGCAGATCCGCCTGACTCGAGTCGCGTCCCAGAGCCCGAAAGGCTCCGTTGCAGACGATCGTCGCATCTCCCGGCACCGGCGTCACGGTCGCGGTGGCGGGCTCGTTCTGCACGCTCGGCCAGGGAGCGGCGACGGCCGCCCCGACCCCCAGCACGCAGGCCGTGGCGACGGCGGCTCCGGTCGCCAGTCGGGCCCCGGTCGCCGCGAGGCGGATGGTGCGCTGCTTCATCGGCTGTTCTCCTCGACGGCGGGATGCGGTGACGCGGGCTCAGCGGAGGGCGGCGCGTCCTCCGCTGGTCGGGGTTCGTCGGCCCCGGCGGGCGGCACGGTGACGTCCCCGGTGTGCAGGTCGGCATCCTCGTGCGTCCGCCGAGACGCGATCGGCTCGTCGAGGGAACGACCCACCACTCGGGAGCGGCCGCGGGCTGCCCGGCGCGATGCCCGGGTCGGGATCGACAGCAGCACGGCGGCGAGCACCACGATGAGCTGGCCCAGCCCGATGAGGTTGCCGAGGGCGCGCTGCGCGTGCGACGGCTGAGCGCGCTCGGCGGGCGGGGTGGCCAGCTGCCACAGCATCCCGTTTGGGGTCTCACCCGCCTTCACGAACCCCGGGCGCTGGTCGATCGCCGTGATCGCGCCGTCGGTCATGCTGCGGGCCTGCTCGCTCTGGCCGGGGAGGGACGTGAGCAGCACGAAGCCGACACCGCGCTCGGCGAGTGCGGCAGCCGCATCGAAGTCGCGAGCCGAGAGCAGGTCGACGGCGTCTGCGGCTAGGCCCTCGTCGTGCACGCGCGTCGCCGTGGTGAGCATGGTCGTCTGCGCGCTCAGCGTGGCGCTCGGGCCCCACACCAGCTGGGTCGCGAGCGACCCGTCGTCCAGCGGTGTCATGACGAGGGTTCCGCTGTCGGCGGCGTCCGACGCGTGCGCGGCGACCAGAGCGGGCAGCGTGCTGGTGGCGCCGTTGTGGATCTGCGCCTCACCGACGTTCACCGCCAGCAGCCCTGGCACGGCGCAGACGAGCACGCCGGCGCCGGTGACGAGCGCGGCCGCCGACCGCAGCGCCGGCATCGCCACGACCGTGTCGAGCGTGACCAGAGCGGCGCCGACGACGCCCAGCCATGCAAAGCTCAGTCCGGTGCCGGGCCAGATCCCGACCGGCTCGCCCTGCACGAACGACACCTGGATGCCGACCGCGATCATCGACGTGATCAGCCCGATCACCGTGGTCGCCAGCAGGGCGAAGCCGGCTCGCCACCTCGGCGAGAGCGCCGAGGTCAGCGCGAGGACGACCAGGGGTACGAGCAGCACGGCGGCGAACGGGGCGACGCTGCCGTCGAGCAGCCACTCCCAGCCGGCGCGATCCGGGGCCGGGAAGCCCTGCGCGATGAGCAGGCGCCCTGCGGCGTCAGCGGTCGCCTGCGCGAGGGTCGCGACAGCACCCGGATCGGCCAGCAGCGCCCAGGGATCGCCGTGGCGAAGCTGCCAGTAGACCAGCGGCGCGAACAGCGCAGCCGCGGGGATGAGCAGCCAGAAGACGCGCACCGCACCGCGCACACGACCGGCGGCGAGCATCGCCATGACCGTCAGCCCCCAGAGCGCCACGAAGGCGGGTGCGAGCGACGGCGCGCAGGCGAGGGATGCCGCGGCGAGCAGGGATGCCGCTCCCGCGGCGCCCCAGGAGCGGTGCGCGACCACCGCGGAATGGAACAGCCACGGCAGCAGCAGGTGCAGCAGCACGGCGGCCGGTCTGCCCTGCACGAGAGCGGTGAGGAACGTGGGAGCCAGCGCCCACAGCACGCCGCCGAGGATCCGAAGGCCGGCTCTGTCGGTGACCCGGGTCGCGGCGAACCAGCCGCCGAGCACCGCCAGCGGCAGGGCGCCCAGCCAGAGCAGCACGACCGCGAAGGAGGGAGACCCCGGCCAGAGAGTGCCCAGCACCGCGAGCACGGCCGCGAACGGGTCGGCGGGGCCGACGATGCCGGGGCCGAGGTCGCGCAGACCCCATCCGGCGTCGTTCCAGAGGGCGGCGAGCTCCGGCTGCATCGGCAGCAGCTCGCCGCCTCCGACGCTGGGCCAGGCGAGCAGGGGGAAGAAGGCCGCGATGCTGACGACGAGGGCGGCGAGCACCGCCCATGCTCCCCCGCCGCTGAAGAAGTGCAGCTCGCTGACGGCGCCCCGTTCGCTGCCGTGCCCGTCGTCCAGGCGGTGCCGCAGCTGCGTGCGCGACACCCGCAGCGGCGCGATGCTGGCCCACGACGCCGTGCGGAAAGAGCGGATGGCGCGTCGCGAGCGCGCGACGGCGCGCACGGCGAGCATGGCTGCCAGGGCCGCGCCCCACTCGGGGACGACGGCCGCCGGGCGCTTGCCGATGAGGTGGACGATCGAGCGCCACAGCGCCAGCGGCAGCAGGCTCAGCCAGTGCAGCGGCACCGCGAAGGCGGGCGCGTACGCGAGGCGTCGATGCAGCTGGGCGCGACGGCTCACCCACGCTCGGGCCGCCTCCCTCTGCGGGGCTGTCGCGACGCCGTCGGGCCGCACACCGATCCGCGCCTTCGGCACGAGCACGATGCGTGCGCCGCCCAACCTGGCGCGGACACCGAGGTCGAGTCCTTCGTCGGCGCCGCCGAGTCCGGGGTCCGGACGCAGCACCGTGGGTGCGGCTCCGCGGATGAGCATGCCGCGCACGTCCGCGCCGAGAGCGTCCTCGGTGGCGTCGTGCTGGCCCTGATCGAGTTCATCGGCTGCCAGCTCGACGGCGCGGCCGAATCGGCTCATGCTCACCCCCAGCGACACGATCTCGCGGTCGTCGTCGTGCCGGACGAGCTTGGGGGCGGCGAGTGCGGCCGACGGGGAGCGCTCCAGTGAGCCGGCGAGAAGCTGCAGAGCCCTGCGGCGCGGCCGGGAGTCGTGGGTGAGCATCCACACCGAGCTGCCGCTCGCCACGCGAGGCTGAGCCAGGGCGACGGCCTCGGCGAACGTCGTGGTCGCGCGCGCTTCGATGATCGCCTCGACGCTGCGTCCGATGCCGTCGATGGCGCGCACCTGCGCGCCGCTTCCGAGAACCACCACGGTGACGGCGTCGGGCGGAGTCGTCTGATCGCGGAGGTCGTCGAGGGTCTCGCTGAGCTGTGCTGCTGCGGCGTCGCCCGTTCGTGCGACGACGATGGCGTGTACTCGGGATGGCATGACAGAGTCAGCCTAGACAGGCATCCGCGGGGCGCCGGTCATCGGACTCGGCGTGCCCGCGAAGCCGTCAGCTCGCGCGGCGCTTGAGCTTGCGACGCTCGCGCTCGCTCAGACCGCCCCAGATGCCGAAGCGCTCGTCATTGCTGAGGGCGTACTCGAGGCACTCGCCCCGCACGTCGCACGATGTGCAGATGCGCTTGGCGTCTCTCGTCGAGCCGCCCTTCTCCGGGAAGAACGCCTCGGGGTCGGTCTGCGCGCAGAGCGCGTCGACCTGCCAGGCGAGCGCGCCATCATCTTCAGCGTCGACTCGACGTACTCCGGGTACGCCGAGGTTGACTGGATCGACGAACCAATTCTCGGGAACGTCCGACCGGTAACCCGTCATCTCGATCTCCCAACCCTGCTTGTGCCCCCTCCGGGCCGTGCACCACTAATTACACCCGTGTCATTCGTCGCGGTCAAGTCGCGGATCGTAAACCCTCAATGGTGCGTTTAAGGTTCATTGAACGTCCATCGGCGTGTCGCACCGGTCTGCGCGAGCGTCGGGGAAGACGGGTGCGGGCAGTGCTCGGCGCGATAGCCTGAACCCGATGGCCGTGTACAGCAAGCATCCCGTGGCCCCTCGCCCCGCGGCCCCGCCGCGTGAGACGACCGGGCATCTGATGGTGCGCGCGTACAGCGTGCTGGCCCTGTTCTGCCTGTTCGCGCACACCGCGGTGTACAACACCTTCGGCGCGCTCGGGTCGGGCATCGTGCTCGCCGTCCTCACCGCCGGCGCCCTCGCCATCTGGGTGCCCGAGGTCGTCGCCCAGCGTCCCACCCGCTTCCCGTGGCGCCGACTGCCGTGGGCGGCCCTCGGCTACGCCGCCCTCGCCCTGGCATCCACCCTGTGGTCGCGCTGGCCCGCGGCCACCCTGCTCACCTGGTCGCTGCTGGCCGCCATCACCGTGACCGCGGTGCTCATCGCGACCACCCTCACCTGGAACGAGATCGCGCGGGCGATCTCGAGCGCCCTCAAGATCATCCTGGGCCTCTCCCTCGCGATCGAACTGTGGGTCGCGCTCGTGCTGCGCCGACCGCTGCTGCCGAACTTCGTCGATCTTCCCGAGGGCAAGATCGATCCGCACCTGTACTGGGTGCGCGGAAACCTGTTCGACGACGGGCGCATCCAGGGTGTGGTGGGCAACGCGCACTCGCTCGCGATGATGTGCCTGTTCGCGCTGATCGTGTTCGCGGTGCTGTACGCCACGCAGGTGCGCCGGCGCACCATGCTGATCTTCTGGTCCGCGATCGCCGCCGTACTGCTCGTCAAGGCGGCATCGGCCACGGTGTATCTGAGCATCGCCGTCGTCGTGGCGGTGCTGATCGCCGTGCTCCTGATGCGCGCGGCGTCACCGCGACGACGCGCGCGGCTGTACCTGCTCTTCGCCGCAGTGGCCGTCGTCGGGATCGGGGGTGCCGTGCTGCTGCGCGACCAGCTCCTGTCCGCGCTCGGCAAGGGATCCGACCTCACCGGGCGCATCGAGATCTGGCAGGCGGTGTGGGAGCGCGCGATCACCCGGCCGGTGTTCGGCAACGGCTTCTCCTCCCCCTGGGTGCCCTGGGATCCGGCGTTCGACGGCTGGATCCTGAACCACGGGCTCAGCGTCTTCCACGCTCACGACATGTGGCTCGATGTGTTCCTGCAGCTCGGGGCCGTGGGCGTCGCTCTGATGGCGGTCGCCTGGCTGGCGCTCGCGTGGCGCGCGTGGTTCTTCGCCGTGGATCGTCCGCGGTGGGACCTCGACGCCCGCCGCTCTTACTCCCCCCTGGCGCTGCTGCCCGTGCTGTTCACCGCAGTGCTGCTGGTGGAGGGCCTCGCCGAGTCGGCTCCGATCATGCTGTGGGGCTGGCTGCTGCTGATCCTGCTCTCGTTCAAGATGAAGGCTGTGCCGCTCATCGGCGTCGGAGTCGGCGAGCGCACCCCCGTCATCTCGCACGGCCCGCAGCCGCGGCAGGTGCCATGACGCCGCGGCGCCTCGTCGTCTCGCTGCTCGGTTCGGCGCCGTTCGCCCGCGCCTACACGCTGACCGCGCTCACCGCGGCGTTCTCGTCGTTCGTCATCGAGCGGATGATGTCGCCGGTGAGCCTGGCGACGATCATCGGCGTGCTCGCGGTCATCGGCGTCGCCGTGCTGACCGTCCGCCGGGACGAGCTGTCCCTGCTGCGGTTCGCCCCGACGTCGCTGCTCGGGTTCCTGCTGCTCGCGCTGCTGAGTGTGCTCTGGTCGGCGGATCGTGGGGGCACGCTCGCCGGCTGGTTCACCCTGCTCGGGTACGCCGTGATCGCGATCACGATCGGGCACGTGCGCGACACGCTGCAGACGGTGCGCGCCATCGGCGACACCCTGCGCTGGCTGCTGACCCTGTCGCTCGCACTGGAGATCGTGTTCGGCATCCTGCTCGACACCCCGTTCCGGCTGCTGGGCATCGAGGGCACGCTCGCCGTCGGGGGCCCGATCCAGGGCATCTTCGGCACCCGCAACATGCTCGGCTTCATCGCGGTAATCGCGCTGATCACCTTCGTGGTCGAGTGGCGCACGCGGTCGATCGGGCGGGTCGCGGGTGTGCTGTCCGTCGCGCTCGGCGGCTCACTCGCGCTGTTCTCGGCATCGCCGACGGTCGTGGTGCTCGCGACGGGCGTCGGAGTGGCGACGGTCGCACTCATGATCGTGCGGCACACGCCCGCGCACCTGCGCAGCGCCGTGCAGGCGGCGCTGGGCGCCCTGGTGGTCGTGGGGCTCGTCGTCGCCTTCGCGCTCCGGCATCAGATCATCCGCGTCCTCGACGCCGGCTCCGACTTCTCGACCCGCGCCGATCTGTGGAACATGATGCTCGACTTCATCGCTCAGCGGCCGATCACCGGCTACGGGTGGTTCGGCCCGTGGCCGCGCGGTGAGTATCCGTTCACCTACATCAACTTCCTGCTGTCGGATCACCACCAGTCGGCGCTCAACGCCTACTTCGACACGCTGCTGCAGCTGGGCTGGGCGGGCCTGGCGCTCTTCGTCGTGCTCGGCAGCGTCGCCCTCGTGCGCTCGTGGCTGGTGGCGAGCGTGCGGCGCTCGGTCGTGTACGCGTGGGCGCCGCTCGTGCTCATCACGCTCGGCGTGGAGTCGATGTTCGAGAGCTTCGCGCTCACCGGAACCGGCTGGCTGCTGCTCGTGCTCTGCGCCCTGCGGGCAGGACAGACCAGGTCGTGGCGGGAGAGCATCGACGCGGCGCACACCGACGCGATCCCGACGCTGGGGCCTGAGGGTGGGGGGCCCGATCGCGGGCCGCTCCCGGGCGCCACGGGATCATGAAGATAGACTGTGATCCCGTGACCCCCGTGACAGAATCCCTGCCCGTCCGCACCCGCTCGGAGAGCTGGGCATGACCGGCAGCGCGTTCGATCCGTCCACCGCGTCGATCGTCATCGTCACCTACAACCGCTCGCATCTGCTGAGCGGGCTGCTGACCAGCATCCGCACGATGGACCCGAAACCCGGCCGTGTCGTGATCATCGACAACGCGTCGTCGGACGACACGACCGAGGTCGTCGACTCGTTCCGCCCCGGCATCGGCACCGAGATCGTCTACCGCCGGCTCGAGACCAACACCGGCGGCTCCGGTGGCTTCAGCGAAGGCATGCGCACGGCGTACGAGCTGGGGTCCGAGTGGATCTGGATGATGGACGACGACGTCGAGGTGCTGCCGGACGGCCTCGCGAAGATGGGCCGCTGGTCGCGCCGCTTCAAGAGCATCCAGGGTCGGCGCTACGACTACGACGGCAGCGAGTTCTACTGGCAGTACCGGATCGCCGACCGGATGGGCATCCCGATTCCGTTCGCGCCGTCGAAGTTCGACTCGTCGGGGTTCAAGGAGATGAACAGCGGATGCTTCGAGGGCATGTTCATCCATCGTTCGATCGTGGCGCAGATCGGCCTGCCCGACCCGCGCTTCTTCATCTACTGGGATGACCAGATGTACGGCTGGCTGGCATCACGCCTGACCACCGCCGTGATCGTCGACGAGTTCGTGCTGCGCCGCACGCGCGAGATCAAGCAGTGGGACATGGGCATCCGGCACATGAACGCGTCGAGCAATGCGTACCGGTACTACATCATGCGCAACCGCGCATTCATCAAGAACTACTACCGGGTGCACGGGGTGTACAACCCGGTGCTGTTCGGCCTCGGCACCTCAGCGACGTTCGCCAAGGAGCTGATCCGGCTGCTCTTCGTCGAGCGCACGGTCCGCGGGACGAGCAACCTGTTCCGCGGTCTGCGCGACGGCGGCCGGATCGGCCGCGACCGCACCTGGCAGCCCATGCCGGCACTGGAGGCACGATGACCGAGCAGCAGCCCGAATACGTCTGGGCATACTCGGATGAGAAGCCCAAGCGCGGGCGCACGTGGCTGATCGTCGGCCTGGCGGTGGCTGCGGTCGTGATCGCGGCGCTGGTGTTCTGGCTGTTCCTGCGGCCCGGGGCGCCGCTTGCGAGTGCCACGCCGACGGCGAGTGCGACGCCGTCGGCGAGCGTTTCGCCCTCGGCGTCTGCTTCGGCAACGGAGTCTGCGACTCCTTCTGCGGCGCCGTCCGAGGCGCCCGAGCCGTCGATGACGCCGGTGACCACACCTCCCCCTCCCGTGGACCCGAGCATGGGTGCGTTCCGTGGACAGGTCGGCGGCTGGCTCAATGATGCGCTGACCGGACTCGACATCGTCGCGGACAGCAAGGGGTCGGACGCAGTGCCGGTCGTCGACAACCTCAGGGACGACGCTCAGCGTCTCGCGGAGGTACCCGCGCCGTCTTCGATCAGCTCCGACTGGAACAAGGCGGTGTCGGACTACAGCGGACGCCTGACCGAGCTCAGGAAAGCGGTCTCGTCGGGATCGGACGTTTCAGTCGATGCCGCACGCGTTTCCGCTCAGCGCCTGCGGGAGCTGGTCGGACTCTGATAGGCATCCCGCAGCAGCTAGGTACGCAGCGGCGGAGCGCTCCCCACTCGAAGTGATCAGCGTCCGCTGCGAGCAGGATGGGCTCATCGAGCTGAAATAAGACGGAGAATGCGAGACGCACCTGCTGAGAGCCTTCGCGGCCTTGTCGGCCTGGGGTGACACCGCACGCGCGCGAGGCTCAGCCCTGTTCGGCCTCCAGGCGCCGCAGGCGCTCCTCGTAGTGGGACGCCAGCTCGAGCCGGATCCGGGCACGCTCGTGCTCCGCCATCGCCCGTGATGCGGCGTCGTCAGCATGCAGCTGGTCGTCGGCGAGACGCACTCGAAGCCATTCGAAACGCTGCTCCAGCGCGGCCAGCTGCGGGGCGATGCGGTCGAACTCCGACCGCATGAATGAGAAGTCGGCCTGCGTGCCTCCGAGGCGCGCATCGTAGTCGCGCTGCATCGCCTGGAACTCCTCGGACAGGACAACCAGGCGAGGGCTGAGAAGAGCGTCGACGCGCCGCTCGACCAGTAGGTCCAGTCGTCGTCGGAGGCGGTTCAACATGATGCTCCCATTCGTCGGGGAATTCGGGATCGCATTTCGAGCGATCAGTGGTGGAAGGCGATGAGCCCTGAGTCGATCCAGCGGTGCATGAGCGTCGACTCGAGATCGATCCGGTGCTCCGCTCCTACGGGCGACGGCTCGCCGTAGGCGTGGTTCCACGCCGACTGCGCGGGCGCGTCCACGAACGAGAAGCCCGTCGCGTCGATCACGACGTCGGGAAACAGCCGCTTGGCGATCCACAACATCACTGTGCCGGTTGTCGCCCACTGCCCGCCGGTGCGCGGATCGGCGCCCAGCGCCTCGCCCAGCGGCAGAATGACCTCGCGGTTCGGCAGTGTGACGATCCCGAGGTCCTGCGGCCAGAAGGCGGGGAGCTTCGGGTTTTCCCACAGCAGGCGACCCGGCTCGACCATCAGATACAGCCTGTCAGAGTAAGCCTCGAAGAACCACGGGGTGGGGCGCACACCGCGGTTGAACACGACGACGTCCGTGCGCCGCCCGACAGTGCTCTGCGCGTCGACGTCGTCTAGGCGGAACCCGTTCACGCGGAAGACGAGATCTGCGGCATCGATCATGGCGGCGCGGTCAGCGGAGGGTTCGAGCGGCTGGTTGCCGACGACGGCGACGCGTCGTACCTTGGAGGCACGGGCGTACGACTTCACCAGCGGCCGCAGCCGCTGGTAATACGCCTCTTCCGCAGCCGTCGCCCGCTCGCTGACGACGGGCTCCTTCACACGCCTCATAGCTCTTCAGCTTAGGGGACGGATCACGCACGGATCGCGCTGCACCGCGCCAGGCGCAGCCGCGTCTAGAGTTGGGGTCGTGACTTCTGACCAGACCATCGAGCTCTCGTCCGCAGTGATCGGCAAGGGGGCCCCGGTCTTCACCATCGCCGAGATGTCCGGGAATCACAACGGCGATCTCGAACGAGCGCTGGACATCGTCGACGCTGTCGCCTCGACGGGAGCCCACGCGCTGAAGATCCAGACGTACACCGCCGATACGCTGACGATCGACTCCGATCGCCCGGCCTTTCAGGTCGCGGGCGACCACTCGCTGTGGGGTGGGCGCAACCTCTACGCCCTCTATCAAGAGGCGCACACGCCATGGGATTGGCACAAGGAGATCTTCTCCCGCGCGCGTTCCCACGGGATGATCCCGTTCTCGACGCCGTTTGACCCGACCGCCGTGGAGTTCCTTGAAGGATGCGGCGTCGAGCTGTACAAGACAGCGTCAGCGGAGATCGTCGATCTTCCGCTGATGCGGGAAATCGCCCGCACCGGCAAGCCGATGATCGTCTCCACGGGCATGGCGACCCTTTCCGAGATCGATGCCGCCGTGACGGCGATCCGCGATGCAGGATGCTCGCGCCTGGTCCTGCTGGCCTGCACGGCCGCATACCCCGCTGTTCCGGAAGAGGCCCGCTTGGGTAATATCGCCGTCCTCAGGGAAGCCTTCGACGTGCCCGTCGGCCTGTCAGATCACACGCTGGGCATCGGCGTCGCGGTGGCGGCCGCGGCGCTGGGTGCGGTCGCTGTGGAGAAGCACGTGACCCTGGACCGTGATCAGGGCGGGGTCGACGCCGACTTCTCTCTCGTCCCCGACGAGTTCGCGGCGCTGGTCGCAGCCGCCGAGCAGGCGCGGATCGCCATCGGCAGCGGGAGCGCGTTCGGCCCCACCGAGCAGGAGCAGGCGGTCGTAGCGCTGCGCCGCTCACTCTTCGTGGTGGAGGATGTCCGGGCCGGCGATCCTCTGACCACCGCGAACGTGCGATCAGTCCGGCCCGCGGGAGGTCTGAGTCCGGACGACTTCGCCCGGGTTCAGGGCCGGACGTTCACGCGCGACGTCGCGCGCGGCACTCCGCTCGCGTGGGACATGATCTGATCTGAGGCCTCTACTCGCCACTTCGCGAAGACGCGGAACCCCCGCTCATCCGCAGGCAGGTACGGCAGATATCCGGCTCTCTGGAACAGGCGCAGCGATAGCGTGTTGTCCGCGTGGACGGTCGCCAGCAGACGCCTCGGCTCCTCCGCATCGAGCGCCCGCTCAGCCGCCGCGAGCACTGAGCCGCCGAGGCCCGAGCCCCGGCGGGCAGGCGCGATCGTCAGCGAGACCTCCCATGTCCCACTCCGCGTGCCGTCCCGGTCCCATCGCACCGTGGCGACAGGCTCCTCCCCGGATGAGATGATCAACAGCCGCCTATCCGAGTCGGCGATGGTGCGGGCCAGCCACGAGCGGTGAGCCTCTTGGTCGAGCGGCGCCTGCGAACGCGATGCACTCCGTGTGGCCGGATCATCGCGCCAGGAGAACAGTCGTGTGGCATCCTCCATAGAGGCAGCACGCGCTGCGAGAGAAACAGGTTCGTCAGTCGACGCGGCCGTCTGTGTGATCAGCTGCTCCCATGACGAGACGATCCGCCATGCCCCACGCCCGTCCACGAGCGACATCAAGCGCTCGCCCACCGCACGCCGCGCCTCGGGCGATCGCAACAGCTGCTCGACCAGATGGATCTTCTCGGCCAGCTCCGCGAACGAGCCGTCGCCCAGTCCGAGGGCGAGCTCGCGCTCGATCATCTCGCGATACCCGTCGCGCTGGTTCTGCACTGCGCACACCGCAGCCATCGGCAGCCCGATGCAGGCGAAGTCCCACATGGACGTGCCTGCGGCGGTGATGGCGAGATCCTGCTGGGCGGCGAGTGCTGGGAGGTCGTCGACGAACCCGAGCACCTTCATCTCATGACGCGACGACTCGGCAGCAGCGGCGACCGCGGCACTCCCCCGCGGATCGACCACAGTCACGCGCAGTGCGAGCGAAATCTCGTCCAGAGCCCGGATCACTCGCGACGTGATCGAACGCGGATCTGTGCCGCCCATCACCACGAGGACGTGTGCCGTGGCATCCGAGCGCTTGAGCCGACCCCGCTGATGCAGGACCTGCTCCCGGATCACCGCTCCGTCGATGCCTGCGATGTGCCGACGGCTGAGCGACGGCTCGGCGAAGTGGTGCTCCGCGCCGAGACTCGCATCGATGGCCAGATCAGCCCGGCGCACTCCGAACGGCCCGTCCTGCATATTGCTCAGCAGCACACCGGCAGCTGCCGACGGCACGCTCTCATAGCTGTCCACGTGCACGACGTCGAAGCCCTCCGACGCGCGGCTGCGGAGCACATCGGCGAGAGCCGCGGCGTCGCATCTGTGTAGCCGCACGTCACCGAGCGCGCGCCGGAGCAGCCGGGAACCCACATCGTCGATGTCACCGACGACGGCAGACACCCAGCCCCGTTCCCGCGCCACGGCTGCGACAGCGGCTGTGCGCATGAGGTGCCCCATCCCGTGCCGCCCGCCCGAGTTGCAGTGGAACAACACCTGCCGAGCAGTCATCGAGAGCCTTCCGTCACCGGGCGCAAGCAAGCCCTCGCGATAGGATAGGCCGAGCGCGATGGACGTGTCATCCCGCAGCCATCGATCACGTTGAGGGAGACAGCCGTGTCAGTTCTCGCAGGCTCGAGCATCCTGGTCACCGGCGGTACGGGATCCTTCGGTAAGGCATTCATCCGATACGCGCTCGACAATCTCGACCCCCGCCGTCTCATTATATTCTCGCGCGACGAGCTGAAGCAGTACGAGGTTCGCCAGCTGTTCGGAGACGACCCGCGGCTGCGATGGTTCATCGGCGACATTCGGGACGAGCGGCGCCTGAAGCGCGCTCTCAACGGCATCGACTATGTCGTGCACGCCGCCGCGCTGAAGCAGGTGGACACCGCAGAGTACAACCCGTTCGAGTTCGTGCAGACGAACGTCCTGGGCAGCCAGAACGTCATCGAGGCGTCGATCGACGCCGGCGTGAAGAAGGTCGTCGCCCTCTCGACCGACAAGGCATCCAGCCCAATCAACCTCTACGGGGCGACGAAGCTCACAGCCGACAAGCTGTTCATCTCGGGGAACCACTATGCCGCCTCCTACGAGACGCGCTTCGCCGTGGTCCGATACGGCAATGTCATGGGTTCGCGCGGATCGGTCATCCCGTTCTTCGCGAAACTCGGCAGCGAGGGGCGGCCGCTCCCGATCACCGATCTCCGCTGCACCCGGTTCTTCATCACGCTGCCCCAGTCCGTGCAGATGGTCGTCGACGCGTTCGACATCATGCAGGGCGGTGAACTGCTCGTCCCGCGCATCCCTTCGATGAAGGTGACCGATCTAGCTCACGCGGTGGTCCCCGGTGCCGAGTTGGTGGATGTCGGGCTCCGTCCCGGTGAGAAGCTGCACGAGGAGATGATCAGCCCCGAGGAGGGCCGCCGTGCGGTGAGCATTCAGGACGGCCGCTACTTCATCATTCAGCCGGACATCGCATCCTGGGGCTACGCTCCACCCGAAGGAGCAGTCGAAATGCCCGCTGGTTTCGCCTACCGCTCCGACAGCAACGATCTCTGGTACACGCAGCAGGATATCGCCGAGATCATCGAGGGCGGTCTGTGAGCATGCTTCCATACGGCCGCCAGTCCATCTCCGCTGACGACATCTCAGCTGTCGTCGAGGTCCTGCAGGGAGACTGGCTGACCACCGGACCGGCCGTCGACCGGTTCGAGAAGGCCGTGGGAGCCATCGCCGGCGGGCATCGCGCCGTGAGCGCCACGTCCGGCACGGCGGCGCTGCACATGGCCTACGCGGCTGCCGGCGTCGGTCGAGGCGACCAGGTGATCACGACGCCGATGACCTTCGTCGCCACGGCCTCGACCGCTTCGATCCTCGGCGCAGAGATCGTGTTCGCCGACGTGGAGGAGGACACCGCGCTGATCAATCCGGCCGTCGTCGACGCGATCGCGACGGATCGGACGAAGGTCATCGCCGCCGTCGACTACGCAGGTCATCCCGCCGACTACGACGCGCTGCAGCGCACGGCCGACCGCGTCGGCGCTCTCACACTGGACGACGCCGCGCACTCGATCGGCGGCACTTATCGCGGGCGCCCGGTCGGCGACCTCGCCGACCTCACGACCTTCTCGTTCTTCCCGACCAAGAACCTGACGACAGGAGAGGGCGGCGCCCTCGTAGCGCGCACCCCGGCGATGGCGCAGCGGGCTCATGAGTTCCATTTCATCGGCCTCGTCCGAGATCCCTCGCGGTTCCGGATCACAGACGAAGGGCCGTGGCATCAGGAGGTTCATGACTTCGGGTTCAACTACCGTCTCACCGACATCGCCAGCGCTCTGGGGCTCGCCCAGCTGCGACGTCTGGATGCCTTCGCGCGGCGCCGCGCTGAGATCACGGCGCGGTACGACGCCGCACTCGCTGAGGTGGAGGGCGTGCGCATTCCCGTGCAGCGAGCTGATGTCGACCCTGTCCGCCACCTCTACCCAGTTCGCATCCTCGAGGGGCGACGTCGGGAGGTCTTCGAGCGGATGCGGGCCGGTGGGATCGGAGTGCAGGTCAACTACATGCCGGTCTACTGGCATCCGGTGTATCAGGACCAGGGCTACCGACGAGGCATGTGCCCGAACGCTGAGGCGTTCTACGCCGAGGAGCTGTCCCTGCCCATTTTCCCCGACCTCACCGACCACGAGGTGGACGAGGTGGTCGACCGGCTGGTCACCGCGCTGACATGACCCGTGTCGGCATCATCACCCAGGCCCGGATGACGAGCACCCGGTTGCCGGGCAAGGTGCTGCTCGACGCAGGCGGGCGCACCATGCTCGACCACCACATCGACCGGCTCCTCACCACCGCGCTTCCGGTGGTGGTGGCCACCACCAGCAACGCCACCGACGATCCGATCGTCGCGGCCGCCGACGCGCGGGAGGTGACCACCTTCCGCGGCAGCGAATCGGATGTGCTCGGCAGGTTCGCGGGGGCCTGCCGCACCGCAGAGCTCGATGCCGTCGTCCGCGTCACGTCGGACTGTCCGCTGCTCGACGGCGAGCTGATAGCGCAGGGCGTGGAGCGATACCTCCAACTGGGCGATCGGCACGCGTACGTCTCGAACACGGTCACGCGAACCTATCCGCGGGGGTTCGACTTCGAGGTCTTCAGCGCCGACGCCCTGTACGAGGCCGATCGGATGGCGACGTATCCCGCTGACAGAGAGCACGTGACTCCCTACCTTCACCAGAACCGGACGGGTCGCACTGCCGTCGACCAGATTGCGCGCACGGCGGATGCGTCGCGCTTCCGAGTCACTCTCGACACGCACGACGACCTACGGCTTCTGCGACAGCTGATCACGCGACACGACGCTCATCTGCTCACCTGCGAGCAGATCATCCGGGTTCTGGAGACCAATCCGGCACTCGGGGCGCTCAACTCGCATGTCCAGCAGAAGAAGCTCCAAGACTGACTCCGGTCAGGGTCGCCCGTGATCGGCGTTGTACCGATCGAGCACGTCGCCGATCGTTCCATCGAGCACCAGCGAGCCCTTGTCGAGGTACAGACCCCGCTTACAAAATCTCCGAAGGTCGCGTTCGTTGTGGCTGACGAAGAACAAAGTGCGCCCTTCGGCGAGAAGCTCGTCGATCCGCTGATAGCACTTGTCGCGGAACGCCTTGTCGCCCACTGCGAGGACCTCATCGACGAGCAGGATCGGCTCATCGAGCTGTGAGACCACAGAGAACGCGAGGCGCACCTTCATCCCGTTGGAGAGGTGCTTATAGGGCGTGTCCTGGAAGTCCTCCAGCTCCGCGAAGGCGATCATCTCCTCGTAGCGCGAAGCGACCTCCGACTTCGACATGCCGTGCAAACCTGCGGTGAGACGCACGTTCTCCCGGACTGTGAGGTCGCCGACGAATCCGCCGGTGAGCTCGATGAGCGGGGCCACGCCACCGTTGACGTGCACCGTGCCCTCGTCCGGCAGCAGCACACTCGCCACCAGACGCAACAGAGTCGACTTTCCTTGGCCGTTGCGGCCAACCACCCCGATGGACTCGCCGGGCTCGACGCGGAATGACACGCCCCGCAGGGCCCAGAACTCACCCGGACGCGACCGCCGACTCGCGCCCGAGAAGAGGTCCTTGAGGGTGCGACGGCCGCGACGATTGCGTCGGAAACGAACGCCGAGGTCGGCGACTTCGATCGCGGGTCCCATCAGAGCTCCTTCAGCACGGGACGTTCGAGGGTTCGGAACACCCAGATCCCGAGGGCGAGGATCACGAAGCTCATCACCGTGCTGGTCGCGACCAGCTCCGGGTGCCACTGATCGGGGAAGAACGCCATCCGGTACAGCGAGAAGATCCCGGCGAGCGGGTTGAACATCCCGAGTGTCTGGAACACTCCGGGCAGATCGTTCACGCTGTAGATGATCGGAGTCGCGTAGAAGAGCGCCCGGAGGATGAGCGCGGTGGTGCGCTCGAGATCTGTGTACAGGGCGCACAGCGGCGCCACCAGTAGGCCGAGACCGACGAGCAGCACCGTCTGCAGCAGCACCGCCACGGGGAACAGAAGGACGCCCCAGCCGAGATGCGCGGTCTTCGCGGGGTCGCTCTCGACGAGGAGGCTCACCACGACGAAGATCGCGAGCACGGGCAACGAGAAGAGGAACTCGGTTCCCTTGCTCAGCACGATGCGGTTCACCCAGATCGAACGCGGAATCGCAGTCGAGCGCACCAGTCGCGCGTCCTTCTTGAACGCGCGAGTGAAGTCGCCGACCGAGGCATTGAACCACACCCACGGCAGCAGAGCGCTGATCAGGAAGATGATGTACGGCTGCTCGCCGACGGTGCGCTCGAACACCCGGGTGAAGACGAACCAGTAGATCGCGCTCATCACCAGCGGGTCGAGGACCGACCACAGATAACCCAGCGCGCTCGTGGAGTACCGGACCTTCAGATCCCGCGCCGACAGAAGCCACAGCGAATGGAAGTAGCGCTGGGGAGTCCCCGGCGCTCCCACCGTCCGCGCCACGTCAGTCGCTCTCGCCGGAGAGCTCGTTCCGCCACATCGACAGCGCCGAGCCGATCGCCATGTGCATGTCGAGGTACTGGTAGGTGCCGAGTCGACCGCCGAAGTGCACGCCCTGCTCTCCCTTGGCGAGCTCGCGGTACGCCAGCAGGCCGTCGCGGTCCGCGGGCGTGTTGACCGGGTAGTACGGCTCATCCGCTCGGTTCGCGAATCGCGAGAACTCGCGCATGATGACCGTCTTGTCGGACTCGAAGATTTCCTTGCGCTCCGGGTGGAAGTGCTTGAACTCGTGGATGCGGGTGAACGGCACATCCAGGTCGGGGTAGTTCATGACGCTCGTTCCCTGGAAATCGCCCACGTTCAGAACTTCTTGCTCGAAGTCCAGCGTGCGCCAGCCCAGCTCACCTTCGGCATAGTCGAAGTAGCGGTCAACGGGACCGGTGTAGACGATCGGCAGCTGACCGACGGTGTCGCGCTTGTTCAGCGGCTGAGTTTCATCGAAGTAGTCGACATCCAGCTTGACCTCGATATTGGGATGATCGGCCATCCGCTCCAGCCAGGCGGTGTAGCCGTCGGTGGGCAGGCCCTCCCAGGTGTCGTTGAAGTACCGGTTGTCATAGGTGTACCGAACGGGGAGCCGGCTGATGATGTCGCCAGAGAGCTTCTGCGGATCCGTCTGCCACTGCTTCGCCGTGTAGTCGCGGAAGAACGCCTCGAACAGCGGTCGGCCGACGAGCGCGATGCCCTTCTCCTCGAAGTTCTGCGCAGACTTCACGTCGAACTCCCCCGCTTGCTCCTTGACCAGCGCCCGCGCCTCGTCGGGCGAATACGCAGCGCTGAAGAACTGGTTGATCGTGCCGAGGTTCACCGGCATCGGATACACGACGCTGTTGTGGTTCGTGTAGACGCGATGCACATAGTTCGTGAAGGTCGTGAACCGGTTCACGTACTCCCACACAGTCGCATTCGAGGTGTGAAAAAGGTGCGCACCGTAACGGTGCACCTCGATCCCCGTCTCAGGCTCGGCCTCACTGTACGCGTTTCCGCCGATGTGCGACCGCCGATCGATGACCATCACCTTGCGTCCGGCTTCTGCTGCGCGCTCAGCCACGGTGAGGCCGAAGAAACCCGACCCGACGACGAGGAGATCCATGTTCCTGCTTTCTGCCCGATGAGGCCCAATGATGCGCGGTTCGCCGCTGCACACAGCAGACAACTCTACCCGGGGCGTGCGGTGTGTCACCTGTCAGGCGGAGTTCAGATCCAGTCGCTCTCCTGCTTCGAGCATTCGCTTCAGCATCGGCGCAAGCGTGTGACCATACGTACTGGACAGGTGGTTGTCGTCTATATAGACCGCGATGTTCCCTATGACGCCGCGGCAGACCCCGTCGGGGCAGAGCCAAGGGCGGAAATCCACCAGAGTCACGCCGGGGTTCTCCACGATCGCATCGAGCGTGTCCCCGCTCTTCAGGGCGACCTCGGGGACGCTGCAAGGCTCTGTATGCTCGCCTGGCGCAGCCTCCGATTCCGCGAGCGCGCACTCATACATGTTGAAGTCGAAGCGTGGGTTGTCTCTGACCGCTATCACTTCGATGCCCTGGGCCGTCAGCGCGTCGACCACCACGTCGATGCCCTCCACCAGCACCTCCAGGGAGGCCGGCGTCGCGCGTGTCGCGACGAGATAGACGGCGTCCGGTTGGATTCGCAGTGCATAGTCGACGGCGGCTACTCTCCACTCGTCGCAGGGAGGGCCGCTGCCCGACCACGAGGGGGCGCCGATGCCGATCGAGCACCCCCCTTTTAGGAGAGAGATCAGTTCCCATTCCTGCTCGTCAGCTAGCGTGACGAGCGGGGACATGAGCTGCTGCGCATGGGAGTCTCCCATCACGAGCACGCGAGTCGCTCCGGGGTCCTGGGCCCCCGTCGTCTGTACGCAGCTACCTCTCAGCGCGGAATTCGTGGGCTCCAGCGGTCCGGCGCACGCGACCCCGAGGTGTACCCATTCGTCGTCAAGAGCGGTGGGGAGCGGCCTCAACGGCAGGTCGACGCCCGCAAGGTCTACGGCGCCCTCGACCTGCGCCGCGCCCGGGTAGCCGCCCGATTCACTGCCCATCAGGGCCGCTTCCTTCTGCTTGATCGCGAACTGCCACGTCCCTAGAGGGATCGCGACGACGGCGACCGAAGCCACGAGCACCACAGCTCCCAGCCGGGGCAGCCGGTCGAACGCTGTGGCAACACGGATGGGGTGCTCGACGAGTGCCGACACGAGGCGTGCCAGTATGAACGACAGCCCCACGATCCCCAGGCCTGCGAGCCACCCCGGTTGCGAGCGCCCGCTCAGCACCATCCATGTAACCAGCACAGGCCAATGCACGAGATAGAGGGCGTAAGCGTCGCGGGAGACGTAACGGAGGGCAGCGGACTCGAGGAGCACCGACGGCCCACCCGGGGCGCGGTCGGCTCCCGCGATGATGACCAGCGCCGTGCAACCGACCGGCCACAGCGCCAGATAGCCAGGGAACCCGCCTCGCACGTCGAGGACGACACCGCACAGGACGATCCCGACGAGCCCTACCCATCCCAGGACGACCGCGCTCCACCGTGGGATGCGCAGTAATGGGAGTGCGAGCGCGACGAGCGAGCCCGCGGCGAACTCCCACAATCGTGCGCGGGTGTCAAAGTAGGCGAAGGACTGGGCGTGAGCGGTCTCGATGATCGAGAACGTCAAAGAGCCAATGAAGATGGCGCCGAACACCAGCGCTAGCGTCGGGACGATGACATGCCGACGGTTTCGAAGCAGCAGCCAGACGGCAGCGATGATCGATGGCCAGAGAATGAACACTTGCCCCTGAACCGACAACGACCAGAAGTGCTGGAACGGGCTCGGCCTGACCGCATCTCGCGCGTAGTAGTCGACCTCAGAGAACGCGAGAGTCCAGTTCTCTACGTAGAAGAGGCTGGACCACCCCTCCGACCACACGCGGGGCCATTCCGTCTGCGGATAGCTCAGGAACGCGACCGCCAGCACACCCACGATCGTGACGGCGGCTGCGGGGAGCAGCCTTCGAGAGCGCCGGAGCCAGAACGTTCCGAGCTCGAGCGGCCGGTCGGATCTCACGCGCCGCACAAACGAGGCTGTGAGGAAGAACGCCGACACCATCAGGAAAACGTCGACGCCGCCGGAAACGCGACCGAGCCAGACGTGGTATACCACGACGAGGAGGATCGCGAGAGCGCGAAGTCCATCGATGTCGGCACGGTAGCCGGGGGCGGTGGTCGCGTCAGGCGCGTTGTCGCGACCTCGCAGGGCATTGAGGTTCATGGCAGGTGATCGTTACGTGTAAGGGACCGCCGCGGTCATTCAGTGCGGCTGAGCCAAGCTCCCACCCTAGCGCTCCACGCCGAGCAGCGCATGCGCCCGTCGTCGACCTGCGAGGCAAGCGCCCGAGCGGAGACTTATCCCGACTCCGAGCGCTTGAGAAGCTCGTCGACCGCGGCCTCGAGTTCAGGGCGGAGCATGCGCGCGTACTCGAGGTTCAGGTGGTCCGCGTCGTAGTACACGGGAACCCCACCCACTGCCGCATAGCACAGCTCGGCGTCGCAGAATCGATCGGTCAGATCCAGCGCCTTGATCCGTTCCGTCTGCGCCGCCCCTGCGGCTGCAATCACAGGATCAGCCGGCTGTGCCTCCGCGCGCGGCCGAGCGCACTCCCTCGGGTCATCCACGTTCAACAGCACGCAGTCAGGGCTGCGCACCTCGCTGTTGAAAGGCGGATCAGCGAGGGCGAGAACCGGGATGCCACGGTCGGCCCATCGTGTCCAATAGTTGACCAGGCCGCGGGTCATCTGATCGAAGCTCGAGGTGCCGCTGCCGTCATCCGCAAACTGCAGTCGTGACGCCATGGCGGTGAGCACGAGATCCGGGCGTTCCTCAGCCACCCGATCGGCGAGCTCGCGTGACCAGCGCATACATAGTTCAGCGTCCGACGGGGCCCACTCGCCGCGGAATCCACGAAACGTGATGTCTGCGGCCGGGCAACCACCGAAGTAGCTGGTCGTCACTACCCACCCGCGGTCTCTGGCCAGGTCGAACAGTGCTCCTTGCCACTGCTGCGCATGGGAGTCGCCGACCAGCCAGATTCTGCGCGCGCCCGGGCGTCCCTCCGAGAAGTCGCACTCGATCGTCGTCCGCTTCTCGCCGTAGGAGAGGATCGGAAGGAAGTCACCGCACTCCGCTGGCGCATGGAAGTACTCGTTTTTCTGGGTCATCACCGTGTAATCGACGGTGTCGAAGGCATCCTTACAACTCGCGTGGGGCATCAGCGCCGCGGGGCCCTCACACGGGCTAGCGATCACTTGGGCGGGGGGACGATCCGCTTCCGTTCGCGCGCCGTGCCACACGAGCACTCCGGCGACCATCGCTCCGATGACGATCATGCCGGTGATCATGAGGAGCATCGCACGCCGGGTGGACGCACGCCAGAACGTCCATCTCTGACCGGTGTCCTCCACGAAGCGCTTGGTCAGCTCGGCGAGCACCAGGGCCAGGACGAGAACGCCGATCTTGCTGAGCGTGCTCGCCTCGGAACCCAGCGCGAAGGGAGCTGTGACGATCAGAGGCCAATGCCATAGATAGAGCGAGTACGAGATGCCTCCGACCCACTGAACCGGGCGCAGCGCCGTCGCACGAGAATGCCACAGCGCTTCGTGACTGGTTCCGGCGAGGATCACGGCCGCCGTGCCGAGCACCGGAAACACGGCCGCGTAGCCAGGGAACGAGGTCGCGTGGTCGTAGCTGAGCGCCGAATAGGCGATCGACGCGAATCCCGCCAGGCTGAACAGGTTCGCGCCCAGCCTGGAGAGCCGGATTCTCGATCCGAGCAGCGCGATGACGCCTCCGACGGCGAACTCCCAGCCGCGCGTAAAGGTCGCGAAATACGCCTGGGAGGGCGCGGCGATCGTGTACAGGACGCTCGCCGCGAACGACAGCAAACCGATTCCGACCACGACGATGACGAGGGCTGTCGTCACTCTCGCGCCGCGGTCGGGAGAGCCGCTGTCCACCGTCCGGTGTCCGGCGAGCGCGACCGCGGCGAGCAGCAGCAGCGGCCAGACGATGTAGAACTGCTCCTCGACGGAGAGAGACCAGTAGTGCTGCACGAGGCTCGCCGCATCATTGAGCGCCGAGTAGTCGACGGACATGGCCGCCAGCAGCCAGTTCTCGACGTAGCCGGCGCTCGCTGCGATCTCCCATGCATTCCGGTCCCACCGGGGATACGGGATGAACACGACCAGCAGAAGGAGTGAAGCGGTGAGCACCAGGAACGCCGCGGGCAGCAGCCTGCGCACTCGGCGGGCGTAGAAGGCGCCGAGGCGCACGCGTCCCGTGCGCGTCATCTCGCCGAGCAGATGCCCGGTGATCAGGAAGCCTGAGATGACGAAGAATACGTCGACCCCGACGTACCCTCCGGTGAGGCGCACGGGCCACAGGTGGTTGAGCACGACCAGACCGATGGCCAGAGCCCTGAGCGCCTGGATGTCGGTCCGGAAGACCTTCGCCTGAGCTCGTTCCACGAGGCGCTCAGGCGCGCGTTCGCCGACTGTCACGATGCCAGATAGTCCCGAAGCAGCTGATCACCGTCACCGGGGATGAAACCGGCGGCGCGAACCCGCTTCAGGTCCAGCTCGCTGTTGCGCGGTCGAGGGGCGACGGGTGACTGGGAAGCGGCGAAGTACTGCTCGGTACTGACGCCTGAGACGCGAGACGGGTTGTGCCCGGTGAGCGCGTAGACGCGGCGGGCGATGTCGGCCCACGTCTGCGCGTCACCTTCGGAGCTGAGGTTGTAAATGCCAGACGGAGCGTCCTCCACCAGCAGGTGACGGATCAGTCGCGCGATCTCGGATGCGAAGGTCAGCCGTCCGCGCTGATCATCGACCACGGCGGGGTCGACGCCCTTGTCCGCCAAGGCAGCCATCGTGCGAACGAAGTTCTTGCCCTCCCCGATCACCCATGATGTGCGGATGACATAGTGCCGGGGAGCGGTCGTGACGGCCGCGTCGCCGGCCGCCTTCGACTGTCCGTAGACGCCGAGCGGGCACACGGCGTCATCCTCGCGGTATGCGCGCTGGGCGGTGCCGTCGAAGACGTAGTCGCTGGAGACGTGCACGAGAGTGATGCCGAACTCCGACGCTATCCGCGCCAGCGCCGCGGGACCGGCTGCGTTCGCCGCCCAGGCGTCGCGACGCCCCTCCGGCGTCTCGGCCGCGTCGACCGCCGTGTACGCACCCGCGTTGATGATGGTGTCGTAGTCCCGCCAGCGCCGCGCAGACGCGATGTCCGGATCGGCGAGATCGAACTCGTTCCTCGTGGTCCACTCGATCCCGTCGACCCCGTCGAACTCCTTGCGCAGCGCCGCTCCGAGCTGACCGTTCGAACCCACTACGAGCGTGCGACGTGGGGCGATCGGCGTCACATCGGCAAGACGCGGATGAGCGAGATCCTTCGCCGACATCTCGGCCTCGGCGAGCGGGATGGGCCAGTCGATGGCAGCAGTCTCGTCGGCGAGATTTAGGAACGAGTACGTCGCCTCCGGCGACCAGTGGTCGTTGACGAGGTACGTGTACGCGGTGTCGGGCTCGAGGGTCTGGTAGGAGTTCCCGACTCCGCGCGGGACGAAGATCGCCTTCGACGGATCGATCTCGGTGGTGAAGACCGCGCCGAAAGTCGGGCCCTCTCGCAGATCCACCCACGCCCCGAAGATCCGGCCCGTCGCAACTGAGACCCACTTGTCCCACGGCTCCGCGTGGATGCCGCGAGTGGTGCCGACGGCGTCATTGAACGAGACGTTGTTCTGCACCGGACCGAAGTCGGGCAGCCCGGCTGCTGTCATCTTCTCCCGCTGCCAGTTCTCTTTGAACCAACCACGAGAGTCGCCGTGCACGGGCAGGTCGAACACGACGAGCCCGGGGATGGGCGTCATCGTTACAGCAAGGGGCTTGCCGAACTCGATATCAGTCACTGGAGTCACTGGCCCTTCGACGCGTAGAACGCTTCCGTCTCGTCCTTGGACGGCGCCCACCATGCCTCATTCTCCTGATACCAACGGATGGTGGCCGCGAGACCGGACTCGAAATCGGCGAACTGCGGCGACCAGCCGAGCTCCGTTCGCAGCTTGGTCGAATCGATCGCGTAGCGCAGGTCGTGTCCAGCTCTGTCCGTCACGTGGTCGTACGCGTTACGGTCCTGCCCCATCTCCTGCAGGATGAGCTCGACGACGTCCTTGTTGTTGCGTTCGCCGTCGGCACCGATCAGATATGTCTCTCCGATCCGCCCCTTCTCGAGGATCGTGAGGACCGCTGAGGAGTGGTCATCAGCGTGGATCCAGTCGCGGACGTTCTCCCCCGCTCCGTACAGCTTCGGTCGGATGCCTCGGATGACGTTCGTGATCTGTCGAGGGATGAACTTCTCAACATGCTGGAACGGGCCGTAGTTGTTCGAGCAGTTGGAGATCGTCGCCTTCAGGCCGAAGGAGCGCACCCAGGCTCGTACGAGGAGATCGCTGCCCGCCTTGGTGGACGAATAGGGCGAAGACGGGTTGTAAGGGGTCTCTTCAGTGAAGCGCTCGAGGTCGTCGAGCTCGAGGTCGCCGTACACCTCGTCCGTGGAGATGTGATGGAACCTCTTGCCGTGCCGTCGCGCTGCTTCGATCAGCGTGTAGGTACCGATGATGTTGGTGTCGAGGAAAGGTCGCGGGCTGTGCAGCGAGTTGTCGTTGTGCGACTCGGCCGCGTAATGCACGACGGCGTCTGCCTCACCCACCAGCGTCTCCACCAGCTCTGCGTCGGTGATGTCGCCGTGCACGAACGTCAGTCGATCCTCGGGCACGCCGTCGAGCGAGGCGCGGTTGCCCGCATAGGTGAGCGAGTCGAGCACGGTGATGTGGTGATCGGTCTCGCGCGCGGCGTAGTGCACGAAGTTCGACCCGATGAATCCGGCGCCACCGGTGACGAGGATGTGGGACATCAACGACCCCTTTCAAGGATCTCGAGAAGGTAGGTGCCGTACCCCGACTTGATTAGACGCTGCGCGCGCTCGCGCAGCTCATCGTCCGACAGGAAGCCCTGCCGCCATGCGACCTCCTCTGGAACACCGATGCGTAGGCCCGTACGCCTCTCCATCGTGCGGACGTAGTCTCCAGCATCCGACATCTGATCGAAGGTCCCGGTATCGAGCCACGCCGTGCCCCGCGGAAGAACCTCGACTTGCAGTGACCCGCGCTCGAGATAAGCGCGGTTGATGTCCGTGATCTCGTACTCCCCCCGCGCGCTCGGCTGTAGTCCGCGGGCGATCTCGACGACGTCGTTATCGTAGAAGTACAGCCCTGGGACGGCGAAGCTGCTTCGAGGACGCTCAGGCTTCTCCTCCAGCGAGACCGCCTTTCCGTCCGCGTCGAACTCGACGACGCCATACGCGCTGGGCTCAGCTACCCAGTACGCGAACACCGCTCCGCCGTGCACGTCGGTGTAGCGTTTGAGCTGCGTGCCGAGGCCTGGCCCATAGAGCAGGTTGTCGCCCAGCACGAGCGCGACTTTGTCATCTCCGATGAAGTCCGCTCCGATCACGAACGCCTGCGCGAGACCATCCGGGGACGGCTGCTGAGCGAAGGTGAGATTCACGCCGAACTGCGACCCGTCGCCGAGAAGTCTCTCGAACTGCTCAGCGTCGTGCGGCGTGGTGATCACGAGGATGTCTCTGATGCCCGCGAGCATGAGCGTCGACAGCGGGTAGTAGACCATCGGCTTGTCGTACACAGGGATGAGCTGCTTCGAAGTGCCGATGGTAATCGGGTGCAGTCGGGTGCCTGAGCCGCCCGCGAGAATGATGCCCTTCACTCATCCATCGTGTCACACCGCATGTGTCCCATCCTGACTGCGGGGTGCCGGTTCCACCGGAATTCCTGCATTTCGGCTGATACCTGGGAGAATCGTGTCGTGCACCCGAAAATCTCCGTCTCCCGCCGGTTGGCCACGATTCTCGTCACGGCTTGCCTTGCGATCGGTTCCCTTGTCAGTGCCCCCGAGGCGGCACTTGCGGCCGCCCCTCAGGTGGCAGCTGGGACCGCGAAGAGCGCGAACCTGTCGACGTTCACCCCTGGCAACATCATCGCCGACAGCGTGTTCTTCAACAGTTCGGCTATGAACGCAACGCAGATGGACGCGTTCTTCAAGTCCAAGGTCAAGTCGTGCCAGTCGGGGTATGTGTGCCTTAAGGACTATCGACAGAACACGCCAAACCGGCCGGCCGACCGCTATTGCAACGGATACTCGGGAGCTGCGAACGAATCGGCGGCGACGATCATTTACCGCGTGTCGCTCTCGTGCGGTATCAACCCGCGGGTGCTGATAGTGATGCTCGAGAAAGAGCAGAGCCTCGTGACGCACACGTGGCCAAGCTCCTGGCGCTACGACATGGCGCTCGGGCAGGGTTGTCCCGATACCGCGCCGTGCGATCCTGCGTACTCCGGATTCTTCTATCAGATCTACGGCGCCGCTCGTCAGATGCAGATCTATGCCGAAGGCCGGTGGTTCACCTACTACGCCCCTGGTAAGACCTGGAACATTCGTTATCACCCGAACACGTCATGCGGCTCTTCCCCCGTGCGCGTCGAGAACACCGCCACGGCGGCCCTGTACTACTACACGCCCTATCAGCCGAACCGGGCAGCCCTGAATGCCGGATACGGCACAGGGGATGCGTGCTCGAGCTACGGCAACAGGAACTTTTTCCAGCTGTTCAGCGATTGGTTCGGCGACCCCCGCAATGGGCTGACCGTTTCAGGTGCGATTGCTGACGTCTGGACCGCGCACGGCGCTGGCACCGGCTGGATCGGCACGCCCGTGCGCAATATGCGCAGCTGGCCCGCTGGCGCCGGATGGTCTCAGCAGTTCGTCAACGCCGACATTTTTGTGAAGGCGGGGCAGCCGGGGCGCACGGTAACTGGCCCTATCCGCACCGAGTATCGCCTCGTAGGTGAGGCCACGAGCGGTCTCGGGTGGCCCACCGGCGACAGAATTGCGATCACAGGCGGCGCCTATCAAGACTTCGAGAACGGACGGGTGTATGAACGGTCGGATGGCCGCGCCTTCGCCATCGCAGCGCCGATGTTCCGACTCCACGAATCCGTTGGCAATGTCTTCGGGGCGTACGGATGGCCGACGAGCCGTGCGTACGCGGTGCCGGGCGGCTCCACCCAGACTTTCGATCGCGGCGCCGCGTACGAATCGGCCTCTGGAGTCTTCCTCCTCGACGCTCCATGGACCACGTGGTTGAACTCCGCCGGAGGCACGGGTGGCGCCTACGGGATACCGACGTCGGGGATCACGGATGCCGGTGATCAGACGCAGCGGGTGCTCCTCAGCAAGGCTGCGGCCTTCCGCAAAGCCGGTGCCGTGACCGTCGTCAAGACACCCTTCGTGAGCGTGTACGCCGAGCAGGGGTACGAATCGGGAGCACTCGGTCGGCCGACTAGCTCTGCCTCCGAAATCCCGGGAGGCTCTTCGCAGCAGTTCACCTCGGGTCAGATCTACTCCTCATCTGCCGGCACATTTGCGGTGACCGGATTCGCGTCGGCCGTGGCCGCAGCAGGCGGCGTCGAGAAGACCGGTTTCCCGACCGGTCCCGTCGTCGCTTCCAAAACCGCATCCTCACAGCGGTTCTCCGCCTTAACCTTCACCAAGGGGGCGGCGGGCGCACGAAGCGTTCGCGGTGCGATCAAGACGGCGTACGACGGAACGGGCGGCGCGTCGAGCTTCCTGGGGGCGGCGACCGCCGCGGAGCGCGCTCTCGCAGACGGCTTCGTTCAGGAGTTCGACGGCGGGCGGATCATCTGCGCTCCGACCGCACTCGTCGCCCTGCCCCGCAGCATGACTACTGCGTGGGACAGCCTTGGAGGGCAGGCCGGCCGGCTCGGCTGGCCTGTGGGGTCGTCGGTGGTGACGGATGGAGTCACCGAACAGGCTTTCCAGGGCGGCCTCCTCGTGTCGCCGAAGACGGGTGGCGCGCACGCCATCGTCGGTGCGACGCTGAACGCATTCCGGATCGCCGGCGGGGTGCCGGTTCTCGGGGCTCCACTGGAGCCGGAGCAGAAATCCGCCGCAGGATACTCCCAGCGTTTCGAGCGCGGGGTCGTCTTCGTGCCATACTCTGGCTCCGCGTCCGCGGTCGCTCTCGACACCTTCAAAGAGTACGAGCGGGGCGGTGGACTGCCTGGATTCGGATTCGCAACCGGCCCGGCGGCCCCCGTGGGTGTCGGGAAGGCTCAGCCGTTCCAGCTGGGATCCATCGCGACGAGCGGGTGGGGCACGGCTGCGGTGCGAGGGACGACGTGGCGCGTCTTCCAGAGCAGTGGTGGGTACACCGGTCCGCTCTCCTATCCGATCGAGAGCGAGGCGAAGGTGGGCAACGGCTACATCCAGCCGTTCGTCGGAGGCACGACGTACGTCTCGCCGTATGCGCTGGCGGTCACTCGCGGCGTTCTCCAGCGGGAGTACTGGAACCGTGGCGGCCCAGAGGGCGCACTGGGATGGCCGCTGCTCAACGAGACGAGCGGCAACGGCGTCTGGCAGCAGAAGTTCCAGAACGGAACGATCTACCTCTACGCCGACGGCCGCGTCGTCGTTCGCTGAGGGTGGGCGCCATTCGGAACCCGCGCAGCAGCCGATTAGACTGAGGTCACTATGACGCACGAGCCTGATGCCGTGCTGGTGATCGTGCCAGCCTGGAACGAGTCCCGGAATGTAGGGAACACGGTCAGGGAGATCATCTCGTCGAGCGCCGCCTACCACGTCGCCGTCATCGATGATGGCTCGGTGGACGACACCGGCGACGTAGCAAGAGCGGCGGGTGCGACGGTGCTGCGCCTCCCGTTCAATCTCGGAGTCGGCGGAGCCATGCGCACGGGCTTCACCTACGCGCAGCGCAAGGGATATCGGCGTGTGATCCAGGTGGACGCGGACGGTCAGCACAACCCCGCCGACATCGATCGCGTCCTCGCCGGCCTCGAGACCGCCGACATCTCCATCGGAGCCCGCTTCAGCGATGTCGGCGATTACAAGGTGAAAGGCCCCCGCCGCTGGGCGATGGTCGTCCTCGCGCGGATCGTGTCCCGCGTCGCTAAGACCTCGCTGACGGATGTCACGAGCGGGTTCCGCGCCGCGAACGAGAAGGCGATCGCGCAGTACGTCTCCTACTATCCAGCCGAATACCTCGGCGACACCCTCGACTCGCTCGTCGTCGCATGCCACGCGGGGCTCAGCGTCACACAGGTACCCGTTGCGATGCGCCCTCGCGCCCACGGCAATCCCAGTCAGGGACCGGTCGGGTCCACGATCTACCTCGCTCGATCCGTGATGGCCCTGGGCCTGGCCGTTCTGCGTCGACCCCGTCACGCCAGCCGCTCGGAGGAGACAGCATGACCATCGCGATCACCGGCGTCATCCTCGCCATCGTGATGCTCGCCGCCGTTCTGGCGATGCTGCTCACCCGACGACTGCGAGAGAAGTACGCGGCGCTGTGGATCGTGATCGCAGTCGCGATGTTGATCCTGGGCCTCTTCCCCCAGCTCTTGCTCGGTCTGACGGCACTCGTCGGCGTGGTTCTGCCCGCGAACCTGCTTTTCGCGATGGCGATCCTTCTACTGCTCGGGGTCTCGCTGCACTTATCTTGGGAGCAGTCCCAGGCGGAAGACGAGATCCGAAGGGCCGCCGAGGAGCTGGCGATCCTTCGCGCAGATCACGACGACCTTCTGGAACGCATCGACCGCCTCGAGCACCCGCGCGCATCTGATCGGCAGAGCATCGATCGTCGCGACGAACTCGATGGCTGACCGCACCGATCAGCGGGCTACCGAGGGGGCGCTTCGCTACATTCTGCTCGCTACGGTCATCGCCGGAGCGATCGGCTACCTGATCCAGATCGCCGTCCCGATTTTCGCACCGAATTCTTACCTGACTTTCGCGACCACATGGTCGGCGATCTATCTGGTGGTCACGTGTGTGTCCGGTATCCAGCAGGAGATCACGCGCGCCGCCCGGCCCGATCCCTCAGGCGCTGGCTACCCCACCTGGCTCACATTCACGATCTCGGCCGCCGTCGTGGTGGCTGTCGGCGTGTCGGCGATCTTCGCCCTCATCGGCCCCCGGGTGTTCCCGTCCGACACCGTTGCGTTCGTCCTGATCCTCGCTCTCGCGAGTGGCGGTTACGCGCTCGTCGCCGCTCTCAGCGGCGCGCTCTACGGTCTGGGCGCCTGGCCGGCTGTCGCCGGCATGACCGTGTCGGATTCCGTGGTCCGACTGCTGACGATAGCCGGGGCGCTTCTTGCCGGAGCCGGGGCGACGATGCTCGGCTGGGCGATCGCTGTGCCGTTTGCCGTCGCAGTCGCCGGAATTTGGCTCTGGACTGGTCCACGTGTGAAGACCCGGCTGGGCCTGGACGTCCGGATCGGACGGCTGGCTCGGAACTCGGTCGCGACGGTTCTCGCGTCGTTGGCCACGGGAGCATTGATCAGCGGGCTGCCGCTGCTCATCAACTCCTTCGCTTCGGATGCCGGCTCGGAGCTGCTCGCCGTCCTGATCCTCGCCATCACCCTCACGCGTGCGCCGCTGGTCGTCCCGTTGCTGGCACTTCAGGGCTACCTCGTGGTCTCATTCCGCGACCGCGCCGATCGCATCGCATCCATGATCGTTCGCTGGGTGATCTTGGTGCTCGCCCTGGTGGTCGTGCTCGCATTGCTCGCAGCCCTGATCGGCCCTGCGCTGCTCTCCGTAGCGTTTCCGTCCTTCTCGAGCCTTCCCGCCGCAGACCTCGCGCTCATCGTGGTGAGCGCCGGACTGACCGGCGTGATGTGCATCACGGGTCCCGCCGTCCTCGCCGGCAACCGACACGCTTGGTACACCGCCGGGTGGGCAGTGAGTGCGCTCGCAACTCTCGTGATCCTTATGCTCCCGTTCGACGCGCACTCACGAATTCTCACCGCGCTGCTCGCCGGTCCGGTCATCGGCTCCGCAGTGCACATCATCGCCGTGCGTCGAGCGCCGCGTCGAGGGAAATGAACTGCGGGAGCCGGATCAGCGCGGGTCGGACACGAGCGCGCGTTCGAATACCTCGCGCGTTTCCAGCGCTGTTCGCGCCCATGTGAACTCAGCCGCCCTGACATGTCCGGCCGCCGTCATGTCGGCGACCAGATCGGGGTTGGTGGCGACTGCGAGAAGCAGCGATGCCAGCGAGCGATCATCCTCGGGATCGAAGTACCGCGCCGCTTCTCCCCCGACGTAGCGGTGCACCTCGATATCGCTGAGCAGCGCCGGAAGCCCCGCACCCATCGATTCGAGCGTGGGCAGTGAGAAACCCTCGGCGAAGGACGGGATAGCCAGTGCGGTCGCTATCGAGTACAGTCGGGTGACCTCGTCATCATCGACCCACCCTCGGAGGTCGACGGAATCAGCCACACCGAGCGATTCAACGAGCGGCGCGAGCGGATCCTCACCTCGTCCACCCGTGATGACGATGTGGGGGCGATCCTCCGGACGCAGCAGCGCCACAGCGCGAATGATCGCCGCCCAGTTCTTATGGGGCCGCCGATTCCCCATGGCGAGGATCAGCGGACCTTCAGACCCCGCGAGATTGCGGTCGACGCCGGAAGGTGCTGCTCCCGCCAGTGGAATGACATCGATGCGCTCCGCCGGCACTCGCAGGTACTTGCTGATCTCCCGCTGCGATGTCGGACTGATGGTGATGATCCGCGCAGCGTTCCCAGCGGCCTGCCTCTCCATCCACTTCACCGGAGCCGTGTAGAGAGGTGTGCTCATCAGCTCGGGATGGCTCCAATAGAGCATGTCGTGCATCGTGACGACCGTCGGCATCTGCGTGCGGCGCGGGCCGAGCGTCGCTGGCGCGTGCACGAGGTCGGCGCCAGCGCGTCGCGCGGCGCGCGCGACGCGGGTCAGCTCGCCCCACGCCCAGACGAATCGGTTCTCGCCGCTGATGCCGGATCTGACGATCTCGCCGGGGAACCAGGCCAGATCGCGCTTTGCGCCTTCTCTCGATACGTAGCCGATGTAATCCCACTCACCGGGAAGCTGCCCGAGAGCGCGATACAGCTCGCGCGTGTAGGTCTCCATTCCGCCCTTGGTTCCGGTGTAGGACAGAAGATCGACGAAGACACGAGGCACCGAACCAGCGTAGTACACCACCCCTGCAGGGCTGAGGCACTCAGGCCACGCGGACGGCGGTCTGCCGACGCCGGATCCTGGTCATCGCGGGCCGTTCGACAGTCATCCAGCTGATCCACGCGCATGCAAAGGTTAGGACGACGGCGAGCACGTTGTAGACGACGAAAGCGAGAACGCCTCCGTCGAAACCGGCCCCCGCGAGTGCGAGTAGCTGCTGGATGGGCCACGCATAGATGTAGAACCCGTAGCTGACGTCGTTGGCCGCGACCCACCTCGGCTGGGGGACGACACTGGAGAGCCAGAGAAGACCGTACGCGAGGAACGGAGAGGACATCTGGCCACCCCAGCCCGGAATGAGGAGGATGAGGCCTCCGGCGATGAGCAGGCAGATCACCCCGATCAACGCGTTGATGCCCGCGCGCTCGATGACGAAGTAGACCAGGGCTCCCCCGAGGAAGAACGGCGCGAGCTTCAGGAACAGAAGGAAGCTCCCATCGAGTCCCGCCGCTGCGACCAGGGGGTTCAAAGCGTGTGCGGCAGTGACGAGCCCGAACGCGAGGACGGCCAGGATGGGGCTCCGCCTGAACCATACCAGCGCACCCAGAAGCCAGACCATGACGTAGCAGAGGAACTCGTAGAAGAGCGTCCAGAGTGATCCGTTCCACACACCGGGGTATGGAACATCGCTCAGTGTCGAGCCGATCGTGTACTCATTCATGTAGAGGGTGATGTTGCTCCACACGAACTGCAGCGGCGTCACCGGCGTCTGCAGGTAGCCCTCGAGCGATCCGTACTGCACGAGCGCCGCGACGGGGCCGAAGACGAGCGCCGTGACGATCAGGCAGACGACGAACGCCGGGAAGATCCTGACGATGCGATGCAGGAGATAGTCGCCGGCGGACGTGCGCAACCGCGAGCGCGTGATGAGGAATCCGCTGAGGACGAAGAAGCCCGCGACAGCCCAGCCTCCGAGGTTCTCGCCGCGGATGTGCGGTCCCACGCCGTTGCCCGTGGTGTAGAACGAGTGGGCGACGAGCACTGTCGCCGCGAGAATCAGCCGGAAGAGATTCAGACTGTTCGAACGGTAAGGGAACGGCGTTCCACGCAGCACCGCGCGAGGGCTCACTTGAGCAGCTTCCGCTCCGCCATCTCTCTCAGGGACTTGTCGTAAGAGTCGCCCTCGATGGGCTCGGTGAGCACCCAATCCGCGAACTTCTTGACGCCCTCGTCGAATGTGACGTGCGGCGTGAAGCCGAGAAGCTCCCGCAGCTTCGTCGTGTCGGCGATGTTGTGGCGGATGTCTCCGAGGCGGTACTGCCCGGAAACCGTGACCGGGACCTCGACGCCGTACGCCTTCTGGAGCGCGGCGACGACATCCAAGACGGTGGTCGCAGTGCCCGCCCCGACGTTGAAGATCTCCCCTGCCGCCGCGGGAACGGTGGAGGCGAGGAACGTTGCCTCCACGATGTCGTCGATGTAGACGAAATCCCTGCTCTCGAGTCCGTCTTCGAACACGTTGATCGCCTTGCCCTGGCGGATGAGGGTCGAGAAGATCGAGAGGATACCGGTGTACGGGTTCTTCAGCGACTGCCCGGGTCCGTATACGTTCTGGTAGCGCACCGAGACCGCCTCCTTCCCCAGCGTCGGCATCACGGTCATCACCAGCGACTCCTGCATCTGCTTGGTGATCCCGTACACACTCGACGGGTGCAGCTTCGACTGCTCGTCGGTCGGGATGAGTGTCAGGGGCCCCTCACCGTCGACGTGGACGTCGAAGTCGCCCGCCGCCATATCGGCATCCGCGCGGTGCGACGGGTAGACCGTGCGACCGTCCTCGGTGCGATAGGCGCCCTCTCCGTAGATCGAACGGGACGACGCGATCACCACGCGACGGACGGAGTTTTCCTCGTTGGCGAGGATGTCGAGTAGCTTGGCGGTGCCCCCGACGTTGGCGTCGACATATCGGTCGATCTCGTACATCGACTGGCCCGTGCCGGTCTCAGCGGCGAGATGCACAACGATCGTCGCTCCGTTGATCGCGCGGCGCAGGTCGTCCTTTGAGGTCACCGTGCCCTCGATCACCTCAGCAACGCCGTCGAGCGATCGGAGCAGCGGAGAAGTCGTCGACGGATCATCTCCATGCACCTGGGAGATGAGCGAGTCCAGGACCGTCACCGTGTGCCCCGCTTCGACGAAGCGGGCAGCTAGACGCGACCCGATGAATCCGGCTCCGCCGGTGATCAGCACGTGTTCGACCATGCGAACGCCTCCAGAGATCCTTCTTCGGCACGACGTTCGCGCCGCGCGCACCGCTCAGATTGCGAAGATGTGCGCCAGAGTCGATTGTAGTCCAGTGCGGTTGCCGTACCTGATGACCCCCGGAAGCTCGGTGATGGCGTGAAGCCGTGACATCAGACGTACCTGCGCGGTTCGTGCGGTCTTACCCCACCCCTTGCCACGCGCGAGACCAACCGCTTGTCGATAGTACGCACGCTCATCACGGAATCGTCGTCCGTCGAGGAGAGTCTTCTGCGATGCGCTCGACCCATGTCGCCGATACGAGAACACCACCTCCGGAACGAAGACGAGCGTCCCCCCTGCGAACGCGATGTCCATGAGGAGCGCGAGATCCTGGATGATGGGCAGCCCGTCGCGGAAGTCGATCTCCTTGAGCGTTTGCGTCCGGAAAGTGAGCGAGGGCCAGTAAAGCCAGTCCCCGCGAATCAGGCTCGTCGCCATCTCCTGACCGGTGAGAACCGCGATGCCATCCACTGGTCTCGGGGCGAGCATCTGCTGCTTGACCCGATCGACGAGCGGCAGGCCCTCGGCCCCGTTCTCGTCGATCACGACGACGCCTGGCTGAATGACGTCCGCCTGAGGAGCGCGGGCTGCCGCTGCCTTCACGACCCGCAGATACTCGGGATGCATGAGATCGTCGCAGCCGAGGATGGTAATGAACGGACTCGACGCACGCCGGATCGCTTCGCGGTAGTTCTCAGTGATTCCCAGGTTCGCCTCGTTGCGCGTGTACTCGACCCGCGGATCGGCCAGCTCGGCGAAGTACTGCCCCACAGTCTCATCCGGGTAGCAGTCGTCGATGATGATCATGCGCCAGTCGGGATCTGACTGGGCGAGCACGGACTCGACCGTCTTGTACAGCAGCTCCGGCTCGCCCCAGAAAGGAACGAAGATCTCGTGCGTCATCTCTTACCTCCGCAGGACGTCACTTTGTAGAGTCGGGCCCCTGGTTCCTCGGCCACCAGTGCGACGTAGGACGATCTCCGTAGGTTCTCGACCCCTTCGAAACCGCCTTCGTTTTCCATGAAAGGGCCGCCGTCGAAGTCGAGGATGTACTCGACCCCGGTCTGCTTCAATGCCTTGCACATCTCCGGGCTGTCCCCGTCAGCGGCGAAATCCGAGTTGATGATGTCCGCCCAACGAGACTCGTCCATCAGGAGGTGGGGCATGAGGACCTTGCGTCCGGCCATGCCATACGCGAACGACGTACCCGTCCACGGATCACCGGCGATGACGGCATCCGCCGGAACGTACTCGTCGAGCTCTTCGAGGAGGTGGTACTCCCCTGGTGAGAGGATCGGACCGCCTGCATCTCTGCCGTCCCCGTAGACGTAATGGATGTCCGCAGCGGCTTGCTTGATCGCCGCGTTCGTCTGAGTGGCGGCGATGAGGACGAGCGCGAACACGAGGAGGGCGGGGATACCGTGACCGACTTCGAGGCTGCGCCCGGCTGCACGATGGATGCGGCGCTTAATCCATCGTGCGAGTGCCATCGCTCCTAGGGCGGCGAGCGGCACCGCTGCCAGTGCCCAGATGCTCGCAAGACGCGGCGGATTGTTGTACCAGGGCCCGGTCAACCAGGTGCGCAGCGTCTGATTGGCTGATCCGGCGACGACCACGTAAAGGATGGATCCGACCACGGCCATGCCAACAGCGATGGAGCCCATGTACGTGGGGCGGCGGGCGGCGCGAACGATGCCGAGCACGATCAGCACTGCGAACGCCAGCGCTACCGGGTAGCCGAAGACCGCTGCAGTCAGCACCTCGCCGATTGCCGTGGCGAGGCTTCCCGTCGCCGGCCAGTAGATCTCGGAGCCTGGTGGACGCACGAAGTGAAGCACCAGCACGCCGGCGCCGGCGAGAAGCACACTTCCGGCCGCGATCGTGGAGCGGTGCCGCGGCGTCCGGAATCGCCGCCACAGCCACCAGATGAGCGCGACGAGCGCAGGCACGCTGAGAGCCATGACGGCGAGGAGCGCGCCCGGATGCGCCACTGCGATGCCCGGAGCCAGCAGGATCACGAGGAGTACGCGATCTTGTCGGCGGGTGCCCCCGTGTGGACGCATGGCTTCGACGACGGTTGCGATGCCCACCGGGGCCAGTGCCAGACCTAGAAAAAGCGGATAGAGCGTCCCGTAGTGGAGCGGCAGGTATGGGAACGCTGGAGTTGCAGCAGCCAGCACGCCGGCAGCCACGGTAATGAGTCGGCTCGAGCCGAAGAGCGTGCGCGCGAGGGCGACGATGCTCAACGGCCAGATGGCGGCAGCGACGACCAGCACCAGAGCATTGCTCGCCGCAGGGACACCGGACTGGGCGACCTGCGCGATCAGCGAACCCACGGCGTGCCAGCCGGACGGATAGAACAGCAGATTGCCCGGGGCCGTCATGGACCCCACCCAGAAGGGTGACGCGCTGCCGGTGTCCAGAACGTACTGGATGGCATTCAAGTGGAAGAAGTTGTCGTAGCGCTGTGCGATCAGCGTGGGTTCGCCGATGCCCTTCGCCACGATCAATCCGATGATCAACAGCGGAAGCGCGATTGCGATGACGTCAGCAACAACGCGTTTGCCGTTCATCGGCCTGCGCGTTGCAGCAGGCATCCTTACGCCCACCCAACGCTGCCACGCCCATGCGGCGACGACCGCCACCGCTGTGAGCGCCGCTACAGGGGCGACGCTCCACTGCACGGAAACCCAGTCCGCCAGAATCGACGCGACCGCTATCAGCGATACGGAGAGCGGTGCCGCGCCCGCCGCCAGCCACCACCCGCGAAGACGCAGGGCGAAGCCGAGCGCTAGGCCGGGCACGGCCAGTACCGCGACGGTGACCAGGAGTGTCGGGATGAACGCCACCCAGGCGTCGAGGTTCGCCACCACCCGGCCCCTCAGGCCTTGGTCTTGACGTGCGTAACAGCAGGGTTGAACGTAATGCCGTTCAACCACTTGCCCAGAAGGATTGCGCGCAGCCTCAGCGGGACGCGTCCTCGGTGCAGGCTGACGAAGAGGCGAGCCCCGAACTCGAGGAAGTACAGCAATCCGCGGTGATGCAGCTGCCACGACGCCTCGTTGCGCACGCCGTAGGCGAACTTCCATAGGCTCTTGCCGTCGACCATGGCAAAGTTCACGCCGCGGTTGTCGCCCATGTCGTGGATGACCACACTATCGAGCACCTGAACGCCCGGGCAGCGCTTGCTGAGTCGGAGCGTGTACTCCCGGTCATCGAACCAGATGAAATACTCCGAGTACGGCAGCCCGTATTCGGCGATCGCCCACCGAGGGATGAGCACCGACACGAAGGAGCAGGCGGTGACCATGACGCTCTTCTGCCCCTTGACGAGCAGCCGACCCCAGTCCCACGTCGGCACGGGGTTGTTCATCTCGCAGATATTGCCGTCCGTAAATTTCACGACCGAACACGCGAAGGGCACATCCCCGCCGAGTTCATCGACCGCACTCTCGAAGCCGGATACGAGAGCGGCAAGGGCATCGGGCTGCGGATAGCAGTCGTCGTCCATGATCCAGACGTGATCGGCGCCGGAAGCGTAACCCCGCCGCATGCCCTCCGCGAACCCTCCAGCACCGCCCGAGTTCGTCGTCATCGTGACGACATGGAGAGGAACCGAGGTCTTCAGGTCGGCGAGGTATTCGTGCGTGCCGTCAGTGGACGCATTGTCGATGACGAACAACGTCTCAACGGAATGCGTTTGCGCCTCGATGGAGGCAATCACGGTCTTCAGCTTCTCGAGTCGGTTGAACGTCACGACGACTCCGGCGACCGTCACCATCCGCTTACCTCTTCCACGAACCACTCCGTCGCATTCTTGCTTCCCAGCAATCTCTTCTCAGCCTTTCGTTCCGCCCGCCAGAGAGCTTCCCGCGCCTGCTCGTCAGCGACCAGCTCGGCGACCTTCGCCGCCAGCGCACGGGATGCCCTGTGCACATCGCGCGGGGCGAGCGCCGATTCGGGGATTATGTCGGCTTGCGCGCCCACGTCCGTCGAGATCACCGGCACGCCGTGTGCGATCGCCTCAAGTGTGGTGAGTGTGAGTCCTTCGTTGTGCGACGAGACGACCAGCAGGTGCGACTCGTCCAAGGTCTCGGGAACCGGGTGAGTCGACGACCGCCGCTCGATGTGATCTGTCATACCCATCGATCTGGCGACATCGTCGACCCAGCTCGCGAGCTCGCCGTCGCCGTGCATGACGAACCGCATCTGAATTCCTCGCGAATGCAGTCGACGTGCCATGTCCACGAACACCTCGGGCGCCTTCTGCCTGGCCATACGGCCGACGAACGTTACAGTGAATCGCTCGTCGGGCTGCCGAGGTCGGAAGCGAGCATCCTTGAGACTGACCGTCAGGCCGCCGAGCGGAGCCATCACGACCTTCTCGGAGGGGATCCGCTGCACGTCGGTCATCCACCGCGCAAGGCTCGGCGAGATCACGTGGTGCTTGCCGATGCTGTCGGAGACAAGCGCGCTGCTCAGCGGATACCCCCCACCCCGATACTCCACGATGTGCGTGGAGTCCACGATCGGAATGCCTGGCCGCGAATCGGCGATCCACGCGAGGCGGTCATAGAGCCATTGGTTGTGGTGCACAACGACGCCGCGCACATCGAAGGTGCGCAGGAGCGCTCGCAGCAGCGGCTCGACACCGAGCGTTTGAGAGCGCGCAGTCGGCTCCGAGAAAGGGATGACCATCGCGCCGTCGAGCTCCGACCGCGTGATCCAGGGTTGATGAGATGCTCTGTTCGTCAGGACGATCGGCAGGAAGCCGGCTTCCTGGACGATGCGCACCGTCTCGAACGCCCATCGTTCCGCGCCCCCGAGTTCGAACCAGTGCATGCCGACGATCACGGCACGCACGGCGCCGTCTGGAGCGAGGGGAGCCTGCACCGGCCGGTCCAATCCGACTTCTTCGCGAAGGTGCCCCAGGTAGTCCTGCCGAGGGACCATGCGAGTGAGGGCACGCGAGTGACGCAGCAGGGCGAGGTCGCGTGCTTCGTCGTACAGCAGCGGCGCAGCCGCCTTGACTCGCCGTGCAACCCGGCCCACGAGGTCAGTGCGTACACCACGAACCGGATCGTGATCGAGCACGATGTCACTTGAGATGTGCAGGTGCCGAGCGCGGTGAGCGATGAGCTCTTCAGCTTCACGCTCGATGCTCAGAGCTTCTCGGTCTTCGTGCGGGACCAGGCTCGTCATGCGAAGAGTGCGCAAACGCTTTCGGTTCTCTCTGGACAGGCCCGAGAACGTGGTGTCGTCGGTAGTTCGCGGGTGCGTCTGTTCATCGCCCTCGTAGAGATGGACGTCGAGCTCGCGCTCCGGTGCCATGAGCGCGTGGAAATTCAGCGCCCCGACCAGAAGTCGGCGTTCCCGCTCCGAAAGCTGCTCCAACTCGCTCTGGTCAAGTTCGAACACCGTGGGGAGGCCCTGCACCTGGTTGAGTTTCATCTCTTGATGGCTTTCTGGATCTGGGGCCGTGCGTACAGATTGGATGAGGCGCGATGGGAGTAGCTGCCGCGCACGACTCACCGAGTCTAGCCGTGACTCTCTTGATGACCCTGAACCTCCTCAGTTAGCCCGCTGCGTGGGCTTCTAAGATGGTCAACGGTGCTCGCAGCCCGTGCGAGCAGACGGAGGTCTCCAGCGGTGCTCGACACCCGCACGAATGATGAAAGCAGGCTGGCCCCGCCCGGCTCACGCCGTGGTCTGGGCGAGGTCTTTCGCCACCGCTATCTGCTTTCCCTGATAGTCCGTAAAGAAGTGCAGATCCGGTACCGCGGGTCTGTGTTCGGCTGGCTGTGGTCGTATGTGAAGCCGCTCGTTCAGTTCATCGTGTTCTACTTCGCCATCGGCGTCTTCCTCGGGATGAACGGACGAGTCGAGTTCTTCCCGATCTACCTGCTCGCCGGCATCACCGTGGTGACCTTCTTCAATGAGGCGTTCTCGAACGGCACGCGGTCACTCGTCGACAACGCGGCACTGATCAAGAAGATCTACCTACCTCGCGAGATGTTCCCCATCGCCAGCATGCTGATCGCGGCAGTCAACACCCTGCCCCAGATCCTGGTCGTCATGGTGATCGCGCTCTTCTTCGGGTGGACTCCAAGCGCTCTCGCGGTCGCAGCGATCGTGCTCGCGCTCCTGATCGTCGCCGTGCTCGCGAGTGGGCTTGGTCTGCTGTTCGGCTCGATCAACGTGACATTCCGCGATGCCCAGAGCTTCGTGGAGATCATCCTCATGATCGCGGTGTGGGCGTCACCTGTGATGTACGAGTGGACGGCCGTCGCGAACGTCGCGCCCGACTGGATGCTCACGCTGTACCGACTCAACCCCGTGACCGCAGCGGTGGAGCTGTTCCACTACGGAATCTGGTATCCGCTCGGTCCGTCGAATGCAACGCTTCCCCCCGACATGTGGCTCTACAGCGGATTCGCTCTTCTCATCTCTATCGTGCTCCTCGTCATCGGGCAGCTCGTCTTCCGTCGACTGGAGGGTCGCTTTGCCCAGGACCTCTGAACAATCCGCCCCGCGCATCGTCGTGGATGACGTGCGGAAGCAGTTCCGGCTTCGCCACACGCACTCGATCAAGGAGACCGCTCTGGCGGCCGTGCGAAGACGACCGCTCAGCACCGAGTTCCGCGCGCTCGACGGAGTGTCGTTCGAGATCGGTGAGGGAGAGTCTGTCGCGCTGCTGGGCTTCAACGGGTCGGGCAAATCGACCATGTTGAAACTCATCTCCGGAGTTCTCTCTCCCGACACCGGGCGCGTGCTGACACGCGGTCGGATCGCCGGCTTGATCGAGGTCGGAGCGGGCTTCCACCCCGATCTGTCAGGGCGGGAGAACATCTTCCTGAATGCCGCCATTCTCGGGATGGGCAAGAAGGAGACCGAGGCTCGGTTCGATGAGATCGTCGCGTTCAGCGAGATCGAGAAGTTCATCGACACAGAGGTGAAGCACTACTCCTCTGGTATGTTCCTTCGACTTGCCTTCTCGGTCGCGATTCACACCGAGGTCGACATCCTCCTGATCGACGAGATCCTCTCGGTGGGTGATGAGCCGTTCCAGAAGAAGTGCTTGGCTCGGATCCGAGAGTTGCACGCCAAAGGCAAGACTCTCGTCGTCGTCAGCCATGACCTCGACATGGTGTCGAGGCTGTGCGAACGTGGGATACTGCTCCGCGACGGCAAGGTGCGCTTCGACGGCCCCAGCAAGGAGGCGGTGGAGGTCATGCGGGCATGAGCCTCAACTACCGCGTTCCGCGCCCCCAGAAGCCATAATGCGAGACCTCCCGAATCTCAATCCGTTGACTGCTGTTCAACGCGCCGTCGGTGGTCGTCAGCATTTTCCATCACCCCATTGAGCGCGAGGCGGGCCCATCTCGTCGGCTGAATGAAGCGTGGCTGTCCGAGTTGAAGAGCTCAAGGTATCGAAGCTTACGGCGGCGATCCGCTCGCCGAACGTCAGGCCGCGAACGTCTCTTCGGAGAGCCGGGGCTGCAGGGCGCATCCCCGAGGTCATTCGCGCAGAGATCGCTGCGGATCGGATCGTCGCCAGCCGAGCCTGATGAGGATCAGCTTGAGACCGACTCTCAGAGTTCCGCGTGCAGAGCCCACACGCGTTCGGCTGAGCTCGCCCATGAGAAGGCGCGCGCTCGATCGGCGCCGAGCACCTGCAGTCTCTGGCGCCCGACACCAAGGGCATCGACGAGCGCCTCGTCGAGCTGATCCGAGGCGACGACTGCGCCCCCGTCAGCGATCACGTCACTGTGCACTCCCGAGTCCGCAGCGACGACCGGCACGCCCAGCTCCATCGCTTCGATGAGCCTCCACGGCCAGGCCATGGCGGCCGAGGTCGCCACCACGGCGCCGGCCGCCGCGAGCACTGCGGCCCGCGAGGAGTCATCGAGTCGGTCAAGCAGATGCATCCGCGCTTCAGGCAGCCCCGCCGACGAGGCGAGTTGGATCAGCGCAGCACCGGTACCGTCCCGCTCATCCAGCACGACTGCATCCATGTCCGCGTGCGAGGCTGCGCGGAACCCGTCCGCAAACGACTCGCCCATGCCCGTGACCACCACATAGCGCTGCGGCAACAGCAGATCCGCGCGCAACCGCGCTGCATCCACTGGCGCGCCGAATCCGTTCGGCGCGGCACCGGCGATCACCCGGATCCGATCGCCGAGAGAAGTGATCTCGGCCAGCCGCTCTGCCATCGCGTGCGACGGCACGACCACGGCATCCGCGTGTCTGACCGCTCTCTTCAGCATGGCGCGCTGCCATGCGGCGCTCGTCTTCGGCAGAGCATCCGGGTTCTCCCACGCGCACAGATCCCAGAGCGTGACAGTCGTCTGAGCGTTATCGTGCACCCGATCGTGACGCACCAGGGGTGCGAGCAGGGTGGGCGAGTGGATCAGCCCGCCCCCGACCCCGGCAGCGATGCCCATCTGCCAGGCGGCGGCCAGCTCACGCCGCGCGAGCGGCAGGGTGCGCACGTCGTGCAGCCCAGCCACAGGCACCTCGGTGCCGCTCGGCACGATCCCCGAAACGACGCAGCCGCGAGGCGCCGTGTTGACCAGTCCCTCGGTCAGACCGAGCGCAGCGCGCGCCAGATCGGCGTCGACACCGACCTGGTCGATGACGACACGCAGCTGCACAGTCATGATTTCAGCGTAGCCGCGACGCCCGCCGCGGTCGGAAGCCTCCCCGACGTGCACCCGCGCGCTGTGCGTTCTCCCAGCTCCGGCACAAGCAGCCTAGAAGGCGACCGGTCGGCAGAACCGACGTGCACCTCAGCCCTCAGCCCTCAGCCCTCAGCCGAGCCCACGCGCTCGAGCAGATCCTTCTCTTCGATCAGCTCCAGCGACAGCACCCGGTATCCCTCGGCGTCGAAGAACACCGTCATCCGATCATCCTCCACCGACATCACGGTGCCGGGGCCCCATTCCCGGTGCCGAACGGCGTCGTCGACCTCGAAACCGGCATCCGCCCCACCCTCGATCTCGTCCCCGCCACCGTCCGCCACCCCCGCCGCGCAGGTGTCGCAGTTGCCGCACGGCCCCTCCAGCTCGTCGCCGAAGTACCCGAGCAGAACCTGCCTGCGGCAGCGGCGCGTCTCGGCGTACGAGCGCATCATCTCGATCCGGGACTGATCGATGCGCTCGCGCTCCTCGACCCGCTCGAGCGCATCGGCGACCGCCACTCCGATGCCGCCGCGCGCGAGCAGCGTGACGCCGCTGCGGCCGATCCGCACGTGCCCGGTGTCGGAGAGCAGGGCAAGCAGTGCGGTCACGCGTCGGGCCGAGAGACCGGATGCCTCTGCCAGTTCCGCACGCTTGCGGGGGCCGCCGTCGAGCGCGCGCAGCAGCCGGCGGATCTCGCCGCCGGCGGGCTTGCGCCCCGCGAAGTACTTCCGCAGGGCCAAGTCTTCGGGGCGGAAGTGCAGGGTGGCCTGAGCGGCTTCGCCGTCACGTCCGGCGCGTCCGACCTCCTGGTAGTACGCGTCGACCGATTCCGGGGCGTCGGCGTGCACCACGAAGCGCACGTTGGGCTTGTCGATGCCCATCCCGAAGGCGGAGGTCGCGACCACGACGTCGAGCCGGTCGCCGAGCAGATCCTCGTGCACCTGGCCCCGCGCCGTTCCCGACATGCCCGCATGGTAGGCGGCCGCGCGCAGCCCGCGCTCCTGCAGCCGCTCGGCGTACCGCTCGGTGTCGCGTCGTGTCGCGGTGTACACCAGGCCGGGCTGGGGCAGCGCGACCACCTCATCCTCCACCGCCGCTCGCTTGTCGCCATCGTGGGTGTGCCGTCGCACCGCGAGCGCGATCTCGGGCCGGTCCAACTCGCCGATGCTCTCGAACGGATCGCGCAGGCCGAGCCGCCGCGAGATCTCCGCCCGCACGGGCGTGGACGCCGTCGCCGTCAGCGCCATGATCGGCGGGCGCCCGAGGCGCTCCGCCGCGGCACCGAGCATCAGGTAGTCCGGGCGGAAGTCGTGCCCCCAGGAGGCGATGCAGTGCGCCTCGTCGACGACGAGCAGCGAGACCTCCAGCTCGGCGAGGGCGGCCATCACCTCCTCCTTCGCCAGCTGCTCGGGTGCGAGCAGCACGAACTCGGCCTGGCCCGAGCGCAGCATCCGCCACGCCTCGCGCGTGCGGCGCGCACCCCCGGCCGAGTTCAGCGCCACGGCCGCAGGCGCGTCGGGTGCGTTCTCGATCCCGACCAGCTGATCCTCCTGCAGGGCGATCAGCGGCGACACGACGACCGTCACGCCCTCGCGCAGCGTCGCGGCGATCTGGTACATCACCGACTTGCCGTACCCGGTCGCGAGCACGCCGAGCACGTCGCGTCCGTCGATGGCCGCCTCGATCGCATCCCGCTGCGCGGGCTTGAGCTGGTCGATGCCGAAGGACTCGCGGGCGACGCGGTCGATGTCGTCTGTGATCACACCCCATCGCATCGCGGCATCGTCGATCCCGCCACGGGGTTGCGTGGGGAGGCGGCACGGCCTAGGCCCTTCGACAGGCTCAGGGACCCAGAAGGAAGCAGGCTCAGGGCCCTTCGACAGGCTCAGGGAACAAGAAGGAAGCCGGCTCAGGGCCGTTCGACAGGCTCAGCGACCCAAGAAGGGGCTCAGGGGCTGGGCGTCGGCGTGGGAGTCGGCGGGTGCAGCGCGGCGTCGACCATCTGGCGGACGAGCGCGTAGTCGGGCTCGGCCTCCACGATGCCGTTGTCTGGCGTGAGCTCGATCTGGGCGACCGGCTGTCCCTTGGCCTTCTTGACGAGATCGAAGAACTCGGGCAGCTTGCTCGTGGGCAGATCGGTCTGCACGAGCTCTGTCCCCGCCGCGGCGATCTCGTTGAAACGGGTCAGGACGGTCTGCGGGGTGAACTGCTGCAGGATCGCCACCTGCAGCTCGCGCTGCCGCTTCATCCGGTCGAAATCGCTCGTCGTGTACCGCGACCGGGCGTACCACTGCGCCGTGTCACCGTCCATGTGCTGCGGCCCCGGCTCGATCCAGCCGATCGCCCAATCCGCGGCCGGCTGGCCGGGGTACGCCGGCCCGCCACCCTTGGGCAGACGCTCCGCGACCGTGATGTCCACCCCGCCGAGCGCATCGATGAGCGCGGCGAAGGCATCCATGTCGACGAAGACGTAGTACGGGATCTCGATGCCGAGGATCCCCTCTGCGGCATCCTTCGTCGCCTCGATCGCCGGCGTCGAATCGTGCGCGGCGGCGTCGGGATAGATCGACTTCCCGCCGTCCTTACGGCATTCCTCGACCGCATTGGTGAGCTGGTTGACACCCGCACCCCAGCCGCACTGGAGGTCGTCGTGGCCCTCGAAGTAGTTGCGGTAGTCGTAGCCGACCAGCTCTGGGTCGCGCATCGGGCTGTCCTCCGCGAACGGGAACTCCCTCATGTCACGGGGGATGCCGGTGATCGTCACGGCTCCCGAGTCGGCGTTCACCGAGACCACCGAGATGCTGTCAAACCGCATCGAGTCGCGCCCGTCGCCGCTGTCGGCGCCGAGCAGCAGGATGTTGTAGTACCCCTCGCTCGGCGGCAGACTCGGCCCGCTGCTGCCGAAGATCGTCGTCAGCGCACCCCGGCTCGAGGCCACGGCGGTGGAGGCGTAGACCGCCGACGACGCGGCGAGCGCGAGCACCAGCACGGATGCCACCGCCATCGTCCACCGCGAGAAGCCCGGCACCCGCACCAGACGCACCAGCCGCAGGGTGTCGATGGTCAGCACCACCCACAGGATCGTGTACCCGATCAGCAGCACCTGCACGAACGTCAGCACGAACCAGGACAGCGGCCCGGTGACGAACCACACCAGCGCGTCCTGCGCGAACAGCCCCATTCCCGCGCCGACGATGAGCAGCAGCCAACCCAGCAGGGTGGCTCCCAGCCCGAAGCGCCCCAGACGGCGATTGCCGGCGAGCACCTGCGCCGAGCCGGGGAGGAGGGCGTTGAGCACCACGAGCCACCACCCGCGACGGCCCATGACCGCCCCGTCCGACACATCCGGGTATCGCAGGGGCCTGGTCTCGATGAGAGGCCGCCCGCCTCGCGCCGGGGCGTGCGGGGCGGCCAGCGTCACAGCGAGTCCTTCAGCCGCTGGTTCTTCTGCTCGACCTGCTGCTCGAGATCGCGCGCGTAGGCCTCGACGCGGTCGGCGAGCGCGGCGTCGGACGTGCCGAGGATGCGCGCCGCGAGGATGCCGGCGTTGCGCGCACCGCCGATCGACACGGTCGCGACGGGGATGCCGGCGGGCATCTGCACGATCGACAGCAGCGAGTCCATGCCGTCGAGGTAGGCGAGCGGCACGGGCACGCCGATGACCGGCACGGCGGTGACCGACGCGAGCATGCCGGGAAGGTGCGCCGCTCCCCCTGCCCCGGCGATGATCGCCCTGATGCCGCGGCTGCGCGCCTCGCGGCCGTAGCTCATCAGCTTGTCGGGCGTGCGGTGCGCCGAGACGACCTCGACCTCGTGCGGGATGCCGAAGTCGGTGAGCGCCTGGGAGGCGTCGCTCATCACGCGCCAGTCGGAGTCGGAACCCATGACGACGCCGACGAGGGGCGTGCTCGAGGAGTGCAGTGGCTCAGTCACCATGACAGGCTACGGGGCGGTGCGGGGAGAAGGTCGCAGCGGCACGCGCGCGCTCAGACGAACAGGGCTGCTGCTGCACGGGCGGTGTAGACGACGTCCTCGAGGTCGTCGCCCGAGACGTTCACGTGACCGACCTTGCGGCCGGGACGCGGGGCCTTGCCGTAGGTGTGGATCTTCGCGTCGCGATACTCCTGCATCGCGGGCGCGAAGCGGTCGGCGAGCGAACCCTCGGCGGGTCCGCCGAGGATGTTGATCATCACGGTCCACGGCTGCCGCGGATCAGTGCGGCCCAGCGGCAGGTCGGCGACCGCCCGCAGGTGCTGCTCGAACTGCCCGGTCACCGCGCCGTCCTGGCTCCAGTGCCCGCTGTTGTGCGGGCGCATCGCGAGTTCGTTCACGAGGATGCGGTCGTCGTCGGTCTCGAACAGCTCGACGGCGAGCATGCCCGTCACTCCGATGCCCTCGGCGACACGGCGTCCGATCTGCTCGGCGAGCTCGACCACACGCGCGGTGGTGCCCGGCGCCGGTGCGATGACCTCGGCGCACACGCCGTCGCGCTGCACGGTCTCGACGACCGGGTAGGCGACCATCTCGCCGCTGGGCCGTCGAGCGATCTGCTGTGCCAGCTCGCGGCGGAACGACACCAGCTCCTCGGCGAGCAGCGCCTCGCCGCCGGCGGACGCGAACCAGTCGGCGGCGTCCGACCCCGAGCGCACGACGCGCACGCCCTTCCCGTCGTAGCCTCCGCGTGGCGTCTTCACGACCGCTCCCCCGCCGTGCTCGTCGATGAACCGCTGCAGCTCGCCCGCGTCGCGCACCGGAGCCCACTCGGGCTGGGGCACGTCGAGTTCGGCGAGACGCGCGCGCATGACCAGCTTGTCCTGCGCGTACTGCAGCGCATCAGGCCCGGGATGCACCTGGATGCCGTCCGCGACGAGCGCGCGGAGCACATCCTGCGGGACGTGCTCGTGATCGAAGGTGATGACGTCGACGTCGCGCGCGAAGGCGCGCACCGTCTCGAGGTCGCGGTAGTCGCCGACGGCGGTCGCCGCCAGCTGCGCCGACATCCCCTCGTCCTCGGCGAGCACCCGGATGTCGAGCCCGATCTCGACCGCCGGAGCGATCATCATCCGAGCCAGCTGTCCTCCGCCGATCACACCCACGCGCACGGTCATGCAGCGCCCCTTTCGTCGTCTCCATTCTCGCGCACTCCGTCGCGAGCGGAAGACGATCGGCGCTCAGTACCCCCGGCTCGCGGACTGCGCGTCACGATGGGCGAGGATCTGATTCACCTCGATCTGATCGGCGAGCACCTCGTGCACGAGGCTCGCCATGGGCACGTTCACCAGCCGCACCGGCTCGTCGGCGCCGTCGCTGAGCGTGATCGTCCCCGCGCCCCACACCCGCTGCAGCGGACCACGGCGGATGCTGATCGAGTAGCCGCGCATGTGCGACACCTCGCGGCGACGGCGTGAGCCGAGCCCCTCGCGCACGATGACCCGGCGGGTGGTGATGGTGAACGTGCGCGAGATCCAGAACAGGAACGGCATCACCACGAGCAGCAGCACGATGATGCCCGCTCCGGCGAGCAGCATCCAGTTCTCGTACCCCTCAGGCAGGTTGTCGTAGAGGTAGGCGGTGACGCCGACGGTGGCGACGAGCAGCGCCGCAGGCCAGAAGAGCCGCCGCGCATGGCTGCGCAGACGCGCCACGAGCAGTTCTTCGGCGGGCGCGCCCGGCGGCGGCATGTTCGGCCGGCCGCCGAGGGTCACGGGCTGTGTCACCCCTCCATTGTGCCCGCGTCGCCCCGGGTACGCGGCAGGCCGCCGGGCGCGTCGGCTCAGGCGAGTCGGGCGTGCACGACATCGCCCGACGCCACCGCCCGCTCGACGCCGGCGGCGTCGACCACGAGGCACCCGTCGTCCTGCAGACGCACGGCGCGACCGCGCAGCGTCTCGCCGTGGGGCATCGTCACCTCGACGTCGCGGCCGAGGCTGAGGCAGCGTCTCTCCGCCTCGTCGTGGAGTCCGGATGCCCGTGCCCCGTCGCGGGCCAGCCCGGCGACCAGGCCGCGCAGGGCTTCCAGGTAGCCGGAGAGCAGCAGGTCGATGTCGGCAGCCGCGCCGAGCGCCGCGAACGACGTGGCGGTCGGCACCGGCAGCTCGGCGGTCGTCATCACGGTGTTCACCCCACTGCCCACGATCACACCGTCCGGGGTGACCTCGGCGAGGATGCCGCAGATCTTGCGCCCGTCGACGAGGACATCATTGGGCCACTTGAAGCCGACATCGTGTGCCGGCAGCTGGGCTGCCACGGCATCCGTCATCGCAACGCCCGCGGCCAGCGCGAGCCAGCCCCACGCGTCGGCGTCGGCGGGCAGATCGCGCAGTAGCACCGAGACGGCGAGCGCGGAGCCCGGCGGCGTCGTCCACGTGCGATCCAGACGTCCCCGACCCGCGGTCTGCGCGTCGGTCACCAGGGCGGCGAGATGGCCGAGTCGCTCGCGGGTGAGGCGCTCGCGCATCTCGACGTTGGTGGAGCCGCACGAGTCGAGCACGATGAGCGGGTCGGCGAGCGCTCGCGTGCGCGGAAGCTGCATCAGTCGTCGTCCTCGTCGGCGCCGTCGCCGCCGTCCGCGTCGGATGCCGTCCCACCGGCATCCCTGGCATGCCACTCGTCCCACGTACGCATGAGGTGCTCGATCGCGCCGTGGAACTTCGCGGTCGCGGCTCCCGGCGCGGTGTCACCGAAGTAGTGCTGCACCCAGGTGCGCAGACGGGCGACGGCCTCGTCGTCAGCGGCGACGCGCTCGACCTCCTCGACGATGCGCGCGGCGCCGTCGACGGTGAGCCATTCGCACGCCGACAGGTACCCCGTGGTGTCGATGGAGGCACGCTCGTCGGCCGGGCGCGTAATCAGCAGCGGCTTGCCCGCGGCGAGCCGGTCGTAGACCATGGCGGAGATGTCGACGACGGCGACGTCTGCCGCGGCCAGCTGCCAGCCGAGCTCGGGACCGTCGTCGTACACGTGCTGGGCGCGCGGGTCGGCGGTGTTGGCCTGGTCGATCGCGGCGAGGATGCGGCGGTGCGCCGCGCCGTAGTCGTGGTCCACGACGCCGCTGCGCGGATGCGGACGGTAGATCACCCGATGCCGGCCCGTGGCGAGCAGCCCGGCGACCAGGGTCTCGCCGTGCGACGCGATCGAGCCGTAGTGCGCCGAGGGACGATCCCCCTCCCACGTCGGCGCGTACAGCACGACCATGCGCTCGTCGGGGGTGTACGGCAGGGTTCCGGAGTAGTGGTCGGCCTGCGGCCGACCGATCTCGATCGTGCGCGTGTCGAGGTCGTAGTCCCACAGGGTGCGGCTGAGCCGGTCGCGGGCGGCCTGACCCGCGATCAGGGCGTAGTCGTACGCCTTGTACTGATTGGTGGTCATGTACATCTTGTCGGACTCGCCGTGGTTGATGAACACGTGCCAGCGTCGGCCGTAGCGGAACATCTGGAAGTTGCGGGTGTTCTGGTTCACGTACAGCACGATGCGGATGTCCTGCTCGGCGATGAACCGCTCGAGGTCGCGCACCGTGGGCAGGAAGGCGACCGGAAGCGCGTCCTCCTCGATCAGCCGCTCGGCTCCGGTGGCACTGCGCGAGAGCACGACGACGGGCCAGCGCTTCGCGAGCTCGGCGAGGGGGCGGTACCACTGGCGCATCTGATACATGTTGACCGCGCCGTCGGCGAAGTACACCGCGATGCGGTAGCGACCGGCCGGGTGCGGGCCCTGGGCGGCGAGACGCCGTCGCACACGCTGCACGGCCGAGCGCGAGGTCAGTGCCTTCTGCAGCAGTCGATACGCCTTCTTGCCGTCTGAGACCACACCCATCCGTCCAGGATACCGGGCGGTCGCGAGCGCCCTCAGGCGGAGGGATGCGGGCTGCCGCCCGTTCCGGATGCGGGAGCCGACCTGCGAATCGTCCGCGCCGGCGGGACGAACGCGCATGACATGATCGACACGTGCAGGATGACGACAGGATCACCTCCGCCGGCGTCTCGTTCGTGATGCCGGTTCTGAACGAGCGCGACTACCTCGAGCACGCGGTGCGCTCGGTTCTCGAGCAGGACATCGACGGTCCCGCCGAGCTCGTGCTGGCGCTCGGACCGTCCAGCGACGGCACGACGGAGCTGGCCAGGCGCCTCGCCGATGACGACCCAAGGATCATCCTGGTCGACAACCCCGCCGCGCACATCCCCGTGGGTCTGAACGCCGCCATCCGGGCCAGTCGGCATCCCACGATCATCCGCGTCGACGCGCATTCCGAGCTCTCCCCCGGGTACGCACGCCGAGCGCTCGAGACACTCCGGCGCACCGGGGCGGCGAACGTCGGGGGGATCATGCGCGCCGACGGCCGCACCCCGTTCCAGAGCGCCGTGGCGCGGCTGTACAACTCCCCCGTGGGTCTGGGCGGCGGTGCGTACCACGGCAGCGAGCACGAGGGCGAGGCCGAGTCGGCGTACCTCGGGGTGATGCGCCGTGACGTGATCGAGCAGGTGGGCCTGTTCGACGAGACCATCCGCCGTGGTGAGGACTGGGAGCTGAACCTCCGGATCCGGCAGGCCGGCCATCTCGTGTGGTTCGATCCGGCCCTGTCGGTCACGTACTGGCCGCGCGAGAGCTGGTCGCGTCTGGCCCGGCAGTTCCGCGCCACGGGCGCGTGGCGCGGCGAGCTGGTGCGCCGCTTCGGGCGGCGCAACGGACTGCGCTTCTTCGCTCCCCCGGTCCTGGTGCTCGTCAGCGCGACGGCGCTGCTCGTCGGCATCCTGCAGCTGATCGGAGTGCTGCGCGGCGTCGCCACCGTCATCGCATCGGTGATCTACCTGCCGCTGCTCGCCTACGCCCTGCTGGTCATCGGCGTCGGTCTGATGAGCCCGGGGGGCGTGCGCCGACGACTGTGGACGATGGCCGTGCTGCCGACCATGCACCTCTCGTGGGGTCTGGGGTTCATCGGCGGCGCCCTGCGCGGTGCGCGCGACACGGTCGACGCGTCGCGGCTCGGGTCGCGCAACACCCCGCTGCCGTAGCGGCCGGCTAGACCGTGAGCCAGCCCTGGTCGAGGATGCGCGACACGACGCGATCCGCGGCCTGGCCGTCGTCGCGACGGTTGAACTGCGCGCGCCACGCGGTGTAGCGCTCGCGGTAGGCCTCGGGCACCTCCGGCTCGTCGAGCGCCTGCACGAGCTCGTCCTGACTGTGCACGAGCGGTCCAGGGGCACGCTCGGCGAGATCGAAGTAGAACCCGCGCAGCTCGCCGCGGTAGTGCTGCAGATCGGGCACGAGGAAGAACATCGGCCGGCCGGTGACGCTGAAATCGAACATCACCGACGAGTAGTCGGTGACGAGCACATCGGCGATGAGCAGCAGCCGAGCCGTCTCCGGGTACCCGGTGACGTCGATGACCCTCGCGCCGGCGTGGTCGCGCCCCGGCCGGATGGTTCGCGAGTGACCGCGCACCAGCACGACCGAGTCGGTCTGCTCGGCCAGCAGCTGCGGGTCGACGAAGTCGACCATCTCGGAGCGGTCGTCGCGCCAGGTGGGGGCGTACAGGATGACCCGCTCGTCGGCGCCGATGCCCAGTGCCTCGCGCACCGGCGCCGGGTCTCCGTTCACGAGCACGTCGTTGCGGGGGTACCCCTCGACCCAGATCGGCTTGCCGAAGAACGCGTACGCCTTCTTCAGGATGCGCGCGGCATACGGGTTCTGCGCCAGCAGCACGTCCCAGCGGCGGGACTCCTTGAAGACCGCCGCCATCCGGCGCGGGTCGAACCCGCGCCGGTGCAGCGCGAGGCGCTTGAGGGGCGTGCCGTGCCACGTCTGCAGCACGATCTGCCCGGGCTTGCGCACGAATCTCCGTCGCAGCCAGTCGTTGACCACGAGGATGCGGGACTCCGCGCGGGCGCGCCACCACTCCGGTCCGCCTTCGACGACGGGGATCGCGCCCTCCGGCACCTCCACCGACAGGTCGGTGACGCTCCAGTACCTGATCACCGCCGGCGCACGCTCGGCGAGCACCCGGTCGATGGCCCGCGGATTGCACCCGGCGGTCTGTCCGTAGAAGCTCTCGAAGAAGACCGCGTTCTCCCCCGCCCCGATCTGCGACGCATACCGCTGCTCGAGCGTGCGCTGCCCCTCCGGGGTCTCGTAGATGGGGGCGACGGGCGCCGCGATCACGGCATCCGCGCCGCGCACCTCGATGCGCAGCCCCGGCAGCAGGGTGGGCTCGATCTCGACCCCGTCGAGATCGACGCCGTCCACCGTCAGCCGGTACGCGCCGGCGGGCAGCGGGAGCGCCGCCCCTCCCCAGCGCGACGCCTGCAGCGGCAGGGTCGCCTTCCACGTCTTCCCGCCCCCGGTGAGCCGGCCGGCGACGCGGGCACGCGGCCCCACCAGGGCGGCGGATGCCGGTCGAGCGCCGGCGCCTGAGACGATCAGCGTCTGGTTCTGCTCATCGATGCGAGCCGTGGTCATCGTGCTCCCTTCGGCGCGGGGATGCCGCGCGCGCGGATGGCCTGGTACACGCGGCGGGCGTTCTGCCCGTCGCGATGCGCGTGCATGTGCGCGCTGAGCTCAGCCGAGCGCGCGGAGCGCTCAGCCCTGACCGCGTCGTCCGAGAGCACGGCGTCGAGCTGAGCGAGAGCCGCCGGCCAGTCGGTCGCGTGATCGTCGCCCGCGACGTCGGAATACCGCCCGTAGAAGCCGCGCTCGCGGGCGTACTGCTCGGCATCCGGCGCGAGGTACACGACCGGCGTCGCCAGCAGGCCCACGTCGTAGGCCATCGACGAATAGTCGGTGATGAGCACATCTACGCGCGGCAGCGCCGGTGTGACATCGGCCAGCAGGTCGGAGTTCAGCATCCGCACCCGCCCGCTCGACCACGGCGGCGCGTACGCGCCCGCGCCCAGCGGATGCGACCGGATGAACAGAATGGCATCGTGCGTCTCGAGCAGTCGGACGATCTCGACCCACTGCGCGGCGGTCGGCACCGCCGGGTCGGGAGCGCCGTCGCGCCAGGTGGGGGCGTACAGCAGCACCCGCTGCCCCGTGAGCACCGGACCGGTGCGGGTGAGCAGGGTCGTCGCCGTCGCGCGTCGCTGGGCGGCGGAGCCGAGGGAGAGCACGTCGACGCGCGGTTCGCCGGTCACGACGACCCGGTCATCGCCGAGACCGAACGCCGACTCCAATCGGCCACGCGAGCGGTGGGATGCGGCCGGCAGCACCTGGATGCGCTGCGCCGCACCGCGGTACATCGCCGTCAGCAGGCGCCGCAGCAGGGCTGCACCGGGAATCCCCGGCGGCACCTGGGCGGTGATCGGAGAGTCCAGCCCGATGCGCTTGAGCGGGATGCCGTGCCACAGCTGCACGACGAAGGCACCGCTGCTGCCGTACCTGTTCACGTCGCCGAGCCCGTGCGTGACGACGACCACGCCGGCGCGGATCGTCGCCCACCAGCCGCGGATGCCGTCGCGGGGGACGGTGCGGATGCCCAGGGCTCTGGCGTCTTCGGCATCCCGCGGCGAGCGCGCGAGCCACAGCACCGGGTGCCCGGCCTCTGCCGCCACGCGGTACAGCGCGAGGGCACCGTCGCCGACGCCGGCTCCGCAGCCGAACACCCACGTGTCGCCGCGCGGGATCAGCAGCGCCGCGATGCGCCCTGCGGCATACAGCGGCATCCGGAGCAGCTTCGCCGCGTTGCCGGAGCCGAATGAGAAGGACGCCACCTCGCGAGCCTATCGCGGGGTGGCGTCCTTCTCGGGGAGTCGGCTGGCAGAGCTCAGAGCTTGAGCTCGCCCAGCGTCACCTTCGCCTCGTAGGTCTTTCCGGAGCGGACGTAGCTCAGCGTCGCGTCACTGCCGGCGGCTGCCGCGCGCACCTGGGCGGTGAGGTCGCTGGCGCCGGTGATCGGCACGCCGTTGAACTGGGTGACGACGTCGCCGCGCTGCAGACCGGCCTCGTCCGCCGCGCCGCCGGGGGTCGGGGTGTCGATCACGGCTCCCGCGACGGACGCGCCCTGCACGCTCGACGCGTCGCGCACCGTGGCGCCGAGCAGCCCGTGGGTGGCCGCGCCGTCGGCGATGATCTCGTCGGCGACGCGCTGCGCGATGTTCGAGGGGATCGCGAAGCCGAGACCGATGGATCCGGCCTCGCTCGACGCCGACGATCCGCCCGCGGTCGCGATCGCGACGTTGATGCCGATCAGGCTTCCCTTGCTGTCGACGAGTGCGCCACCGGAGTTGCCGGGGTTGATGGCCGCGTCGGTCTGGATGACGGCGATCGAGATGGACTGCTTCGCCTGCTGCTGGCCCATGCCGGGGATGTCGAACTGGAACGGGTTTCCGCTGCCGCCCTCCTCGCCCTCGCTGTCGGGCTGCGCCGAGCTGTCGGGAAGCGCCGACGAGGCGACCTCGATGCTGCGGTTCAGGGCACTGACGATTCCCGTGGTGACCGAGTTCGACAGCCCGAGCGGTGCACCCACCGCGACGGCGGTGTCGCCGACGTTGAGCTTGCTCGAATCGGCCATCTCGATCGGCGTGAGATCCTCCGCCCCCTCCAGCTTGATGACGGCGAGGTCGTAGACGGGGTCGGTGCCGACGACGCTCGCCTGGAAGATACGACCGTCGGAGGTGGTGACGCGGATGGCCGGGTCGGCCACGGCACCGCCGAGGGTGACGACGTGCGTGTTGGTCAGCACGTGGCCCTCCTTGTCGAGGATGACCCCCGACCCGCTGCCGGACTCGCTGGAGCCGGCGACCTCGATCGTGACCACCGAGGGCAGCACCTCGCTGGCGATGGCCGTGGTCTCGTTGACCGACCCGGGGTTGTTGACGGTGACGCTCTGCGGGCCCGTCGCCGACTGCGAGGCGGGCCGGTCGAACACCGCCGTGCCGATGGCGCTGCCGCCGAACCCGGCGACGCCGCCCACGAGGGCTGCGGCGAGGATGAGTCCGGCGACCTTCACCGGTCCCCCGCTCTTGCGCTGCTCGGTGCTGTGGGCGCCGCCCTGTGCGGCGGATCCGGCCGGGTCCGCGACGAGGGTCGGGTCGAGGCTGAGCGTGGGCTGCTCGGACGGCGCGGGTGCCCCTGTGGCGTACGGCGGCCGGGACATCCCGTGCTGCGAAGCGCCGTACGGGATGCCGCTCGGCGGGGTGCTTGTCGACTGCGGCTGGGCGGCGGCCCCGAAGGTCGCGCCGGGCTGGGGCGGTGTGCCGTACGGCGAGCCCTGCTGCGGCGACGCGGGGGCCTGCCAACGCTCCTGCTCGGAGCCGAAGCGCGAAGGCACATGCTGCCCGGGCGTCGACGACGGCGGGGTGGGAGCCGAGGCCTCGGGGTTCGAGGGCTGGTCGGGGGTGCTGTTGTCGTTCATCTTCTGCTCCTTCTCAATGCCCTATCAGAGTGACAACCGAGTCTGTGCGTTTCGTATGCCGCCGATGACATTCGCCTATGGTCTTAGCCTGTTCTGCATGGATGTCTTACCAGGAGCGTGGCGCCGCACCGCCGCCGGAGCCGGTCTGCTCTCCCCGGACGGCAGGGTCGCCCCCACCATCTTCGCGGAGATGTCGGCCGCCGCGGCGCGAACCGAGTCGGTGAATCTCGGCCAGGGCTTCCCCGACGAAGACGGTCCGGCCGCGGTGCTGGAGGCGGCGCGGGATGCCATCGCGCAGGGCGCGAACCAGTATCCGCCCGGCCGCGGCATCCCGGATCTGCTCGCCGCGATCAGCGAGCATCAGCGCCGCTTCTACGGACTCGATGTCGATCCCGACACCGAGATCCTGGTGACGGCCGGCGCGACCGAGGCGCTGACCGCCACTCTGCTCGCGCTCATCGACGGCCCCGACGACGAGGTCGTCGTCTTCGAGCCGTACTACGACTCGTACGCGGCCGCGGTCGCGCTGGCGGGTGCCCGGCTGCGCACTGTTCCGCTGCGCAGGCCCGACTTCCAACCCGATCTCGATGAACTGGCCGCGGTCGTCGGCGAGCGCACGCGGCTGATCCTCGTCAACGATCCGCACAATCCCACCGGCGCGGTGTTCACTCCCGAGGTGCAGGCGGAGCTCGTGCGTCTGGCCACCCTGCACGACGCGGTGATCGTCACCGACGAGGTGTACGAGCATCTCTCCTTCCATTCGCCCCACGTGCCGATCGCGACTCTGCCCGGCGCTGCCGAGCGCACCCTCACGATCTCATCGGCGGGCAAGACGTTCTCGACGACGGGTTGGAAGATCGGCTGGGTGCACGGACCGGCGGCCCTGATCACGGCGGTCCTCACCGTCAAGCAGTTCCTCACCTACGTCAACGGCTCGGCGTTCCAGCCCGCGATCGCCGTCGGGCTGCGTCTGCCCGACGCGTACTTCCATGACGCGGCCGCAACGATGCAGCACAAGCACCGCCTGCTCGGCGACGCCCTGCGGGCTGCGGGCTTCGACGTGTTCGCCCCGCAGGGCGGGTACTTCACCGTCGCGGATGCCACGGCGCTGGGTGGTGCGGACGCGGCCGCGTTCTGCCGTGCGCTGCCGGAGCGCGTGGGGGTCGCGGCGATCCCGATCAGCGCGTTCGTCACGCCCGAGAATCAGCAGCCGTACGCCGGCCTGGTGCGCTTAGCCGCCTGCAAGCGCGTCGAGGTGCTCGAGGAGGCCGGTCGCCGGCTGTCCGGACTGCGCTGACGCCCCGCCGCCCGCCCCGCCCGGCATTCCGGGGGCCGCGTGCACTGCCTCCGACCGCCGTGGGCCGATGCATTCCGGGGGCCGACACTCCAGATGTCGGACACTTCACGCGGATCGCTCCGACATCTGGAGTGTCGGCCCCCGATTCGTACGCGCGCGGGCGCGGCGGGACGGCGGCGGGGACGGCGGGGGCGGGGCTCAGCGGGGGACGACGCGGTACCGGCGCAGCCGCAGCGACGGATTCGACTCGCGCGTGCGGGCGATCAGATCAAGGTCGAGGGATGCCACGGCCACCCCCTCCCCTGCGCTGACGCCGGCGACCACCACGCCCTGCGGGTCGATCACCTGCGAGTACCCGACGCCGACCGGAGCCGGGTGGTCGGCAGCGATCACGTACGCGGTGTTCTCGATGGCGCGCGCGGTGAGCAGGGTGTTCCAGTGGTGCTCCTTGAGCGGGCCGCGCACCCATTCCGCAGGGACGATCAGGGCATCCGCGCCGGCGTCGACCAGGGTTCTCGCCACCTCGGGGAACCTCAGGTCGTAGCAGGTCATCAGCCCGAACCGCAGGCTGCGCGCCTCGAACACGGCCGCGTCGCCGAGGTCGCCGGGCTCGATCCAGTCCGACTCCCGATGGCCGAACGCGTCGTACAGGTGCTGCTTGCGGTAGACCGCCTGCACACCGGCATCCGACACGGCGACGACGGTGTTGTGCACGCGACCGGCGTCGGCGGTCTCGACCATCCCGGCGACGACGACCAGGTCGTGCTCGGCGGCGAGCGCGCGCAGCGCGGAGACGAACCCGCCGTCGAGGCCCTCCGCGTTCTGCGCGAGGGCGTCGTCCATCTCCGGCGTGAAGTAGTTCGAGTACTCCGGCAGCACGGCGACGTCGGCACCGCGCTGTGCGGCCGCGGCGACGAGCACGGCGATCCGCTCCCGATTGCGCTCCGGCGAGGCATCCGGGGAGAACTGGCACACGGCGACGAGAGGAGCGGCTGCGGTCATGCTGCCATCCTCCCTCACTCCCGCGGTGCGCGCGCTCGGCCCCCGGGAGCCGCGCCCGCGCTCGGCGCGCCTCGATGCGCGGGCGTTCGCACGACCAGGGCACCAGGGCGCACGGTGATCCGGACCCGGGTGACGTGACCGAAGCCGTCGCCGTCGAGTTCGACGAGATGAGGAGCGTCGAACCGCGCTTCGAATCGGCGGCCCCGCAGGTACGCGAGCGAGTGGAGATCGGGCGTCTGCTGCAGCAGTCTGCGGCCGAGCGGGGACCGACGGGCGAGCCCCTGCAGGGTGAGACGGGTGCCGATCCGCGCCCATCCGAAGCGTCCCGCGGGGCGCATCATCACGACGTCCAGCAGCCCGTCGTCGATGATCGCCGCGGGGATCAGGAGCATGTTGCCGGTGAGGGTGCCGCAGTTGCCGACGATCACCGTGTGCGCCCTCGTCGACCTCGTCCGACCTCCGTCGATGCGGTAGTCGAGGTGGAAGAGCCTGTTGGCGATGACCGAGCGGGCGATCGGTGCGACGTACGCGAACCAGCCGAGACGCTTCTTCGCGTTCGCGCTCGTGCTCTCCGCCATCTCGGCATCCAGCCCGATCCCCGCCATCACCATGAAGGCCGTCGTGCGACGAGAGCCGCCCTCGTCGTCGAGCTCCGCCATCCCGACATCCACCGCCCGATCCACGCCCGAGAACGCCGCGCGGACGCAGGCGGCGAGGTCGTTGAGCGGCGCGCCGATGTCACGGGCGAGCAGATTGCCGGTGCCCAGCGGGATCAGCGCGATCGGGATGCCCGTGGCCTGCATCACCTCGGCGACGGCTCGCACCGTCCCGTCCCCGCCCGCGACGAGCACGACCGCAGGTCGGTGTGCGAGAGCGCTCTCGGCGGCAGCCCGCCCGGAGTCGTCGCCGGCGGTCTCGTGCCAGCGCGTGCGTGCCCACCCGTTCGCGGCCTCGTGCTCGGCGACCACGGCGCGCAGTCGCCGAACCGGCACCTTCAGGGGGTGGTAGACGACGGCGGCATGCGGCGCCGGCGAGTGGGCCTCGTTCATGGTCGCCTCGCACTCGGAGGGGGCAGCCGAGATCAGCGCGCGTGACCGCCTTCGTCGGTCCAGTCGTCGATCCGCGCACGGTCGTCGAGCGCATCCGATCGCACACCGGGCGCCGAGCCCGAGACGGGCCTCGGGGTCGCAGCGGGCCGGAAGGACACCGACTCCGCGAGAGCGGCGACCGCAGCGGCCCTGTGCTGCTCGCCGACCGCGGCCTCCTGGAAGCGCACCGACGCCGCCTCCTCTCTGGCGCGGACGTCGGCGCTGATCTCCGAGAGCCGGTCGGCGAGCACCCCGCCGAGACCGTCACGCAACTCTTCCAGGTTCGTGTTCGCGATCTCCAGTCGGCGATCCGAGATCGCCAGCTCGACGGTCGGGTAGCCCGCCTCGGCCAGCGTGTCCCTGGTCCGCCCGCTCAGGATCGCCGCGATCTCGTCCGGTCGGGGTCGGCGTGTGAAGACCGCCTCCACCGTGTAGCGATCCGGGGCCTCATCGGTCATCAGCGCAGCAGGCAGCGAACCCACCAGCACCGATCCCAGGCCCAGCGTCGCGGTGTCTGCACCGCTCGTTCGTGTCTGTGTCTCCATGACCCGACGTTACGCCCCTCAGCTGTACGGCTCACAGGTTCAGCGGAACGTGCGCGCGTCTGCGAGGGGCCCGGCGGATGCCGGTTCGGCGACCGGGTCAGCGGAGGGGTGCTCGACGCAAAGGACGAGGCCCCGAGATCGTGATGATCTCGGGGCCTCTCTTGTTGCGGGGACAGGATTTGAACCTGCGACCTCCGGGTTATGAGCCCGGCGAGCTACCGAACTGCTCCACCCCGCGGCACGTTTTATAGCCTAACACGGGTTCTGAGGGAGGGCGAATCGAGGCGGCCGGCAGACGCGCACGGGCGTGTCGCGCCTGCCGGCACCTCCCTACTCGGCCGCTGTCTGGTCTTCGAGAGCGAGCAGCTTCTCGATGGCGGCGGTGAGCTTCTTGTCCTCGGCGGCGAACCGTTCGAGGTCACCGGACTTCAGCGCGACCTCGCGGGCCTCGAGAGCGGCGCGTGCCTCCTCGAGCGCGGTCAGCGTCTCGCCGGTCGGTGGGGTGCCGCCCTGGTCGGGGTCGGCGGGGGCGTCCGGATCGGCCGGGGTCCCGGGATCGGTGGGCTCCACGTCGTCATCGCCGCCCGATGCGCCGGCGTCGCCGCCGAAGAGCACGTCGAGGGCTTCGGTGAGCGTGTCCTCGAAGGCCACGCGGTCACCGAAGGCGACGAGCACCTTTCGCAGGTTCGGCAGCTTGGTGCCCTCGGAGGACTGCACGAAGACCGGCTGCACGTACAGCAGTCCGCCGCCGACGGGAAGGGTCAGCAGGTTGCCGTACTTCACGTCCGACTTGCCGAGCGTCAGCACGTTCAGCTTGTTGGCGATCTCGGTGTCCGAGTCGAAGGTGTTCTGCACCTGACCCGGGCCCGGCACCGTGGAGTTCGTGTCGATCTCCAGCAGGCGCATCTTGCCGTAGCCCTCGGCCTTCTCGCCCTTCTTGTTCCCGGCATCCGAATCCACGGCGAGGTAGCCCATCAGCACCTCTCGCGTGTCACCCTGCGCGGACGCCGGGATGAAGGTGGAGAACATCGAGAAGCGCGGCTCGTCCTGACCCGGCATCTTCATGGACAGGTAGTACGGCGGCTGCAGACGATCCTTGGCGCGCGGGTCGTCCGGCGTCTGCCAGCGGTTGTCCTCCTGCGCGAACGAGCGGGCGTCGTCGATGTGGTAGACGCCGAGCACGTCGCGCTGCACCTTGAACAGGTCGGTCGGGTAGCGCACGTGGCTCATCAGGTCGGCTGACATCTCGCTGATCGGCTCGACGGTCGCCGGGTAGACCTTCTGCCAGGCCTGGAGGATCGGGTCCTCGTCGTCCCAGGCGTACAGCTTGACCGACCCGTCGTACGCGTCGACGGTGGCCTTGACCGAGTTGCGGATGTAGTTGATGTTGTCGAACGACACCACGGATGCCGGGGTGCGGGAGTCGGCGATGGCGTCTCGGAGACTGACCGTCTTCGAGTACGGGTAGCTCGCGCTCGTGGTGAAGCCGTCGACGATCCAGACGATGCGGCCGTCGACGACGCTCGGGTACGGGTCGTTGTCGAGGGTCAGGTAGGGCGCGACCTTCTCGACGCGCTTCTTCGGGTCGCGGTCGTAGAGGATCTGCGACTCGGAGTTGACCAGGTTGGAGAACAGGATCTGCTCGGACTGGAACTTCATCGCGTAGAGCAGCTTCACGAACGTGTTGCCGATGCGCGGCCCGCCGTCGCCGTCGAACGTCGTCTTGGTGTCGCTGGCTCCGTCTTCACCGCGCGGGTAGTCGATCTCGACGGGGTCGGTGCCCTCCGGGGCCCCCACGATCGAGTACTCCGGCGAGGACTCGCCGAAGTACACGCGCGGCTCGAACTTCTCGGTGTCGGTGAGGAAGCCCGAGGTCGGGATGCCCTGCTCGAGGAAGACGGGCTCGCCGTCGCTGGTGCGCTGGTTGCCGGCGAGCGCGACGAGACCGTAGCCGTGGGTGTACACGGCCGCGCGGTTGTTCCAGCTGTCGCCGCCGCCGAGCTTGGTCAGATCGAGGTCGCGCACCGAGACGACGGTGTCCTGCGACTTGCCGTCGATCTCGTAGCGGTCCACGTCGAGCTCAGGGGCGAACTGGTAGTACGAGCGGTACTGCTGCAGCTGGCGCACCGTCGGGCTGATGATCGCCGGGTCCATGATGCGCACGGATGCCGTGGTGTCGGCGTCCTCGCGCAGCTGACCCGGCTCGGTGTCGGTCGTCGCCGCGAACGGGGTGACCTCCATGTCGGCGACGCCGTACGCCTCCTTCGTGCTCTGGATGCTGCGATCGTAGAACTCGGCCTGATAGGCGTTCTCGTTCGGCTTCACCTGGAACGTGGTGACGACCCACGGATAGCCCATGCCGACCACGAGCGAGGCGACCACGAACAGCGCGGTGGCTGCGAGCGGGAACCGCCAGCGGCCGATCACGGCGGTCACGAGGAACAGCACCGCGACGACCGCGGCGATGATCGACAGGATCGCGAGGCCAGGGATGGTGGCGTTGACTCCGGTGTAGGCGGCACCCGTGATGCGGCCCTCAGGCTGCACGAGGGTGAGGTAGCGGTCGAGCCACAGGCTCACGGCCTGCACGGCGAGGTAGAGGCCGGCGAGCACGGCGAGCTGGATGCGCGCGGGCTTCGAGATGCGCAGCTCGCGCTGCCCGATGCGCACCGAACCGTACAGGTACGACACGAGCGCGGTGATCACCAGGCAGAGCAGCAGCACGGCCGACGCGAAGGCCAGCAGAGCCGAGTAGAACGGCATCGCGAACAGGTAGAAGCCGGTGTCCGCACCGAACTGCGGGTCGAGGGTGTCGGTGGTCACACCGTTCGCCCACAGCCACACCGTCTTCCAGTTGCCCGCGGCGGCGAATCCGGCGAACACGCCGAAGAAGACCGGCATCCCCCACATCGCGAGGCGGCGCAGCGGCTCGATGACCTCCTGATAGCGATCGAGCTGCGAGCTCAGCCGCACGTAGACGGGTCGCAGCCGGTACGCCAGCTGGATGCACAGGAAGATCGGCAGCGCCATGCCGATGAATCCCACGACGAACATCGTGGCGGTGGCGATCCACTGGGTGGTGAGCACCGAGGCGAAGTCGAGCTGGTCGAACCAGAGGAACTCGGTGTAGAGCGAGGAGAACACGAAGAACGCGGCGATGAGGGCGGCGATGATCGCCACCGAGATCGCGAGGATCCGTCGTGATGTGCTGGGCGTGGCCGGCTGCGGCGCTGAGGTCGAGGTCACCGTTCCATCCTAGGCAGGCGACCTATGACGCGGCCCCGGATGGGCGAACGGTTCGCCGCTGGCGGATCAGCCCGTCGCGGTGCAGACCGGAAGCGCTGACGTGTCGCCGCCCGCGGCGACCTTCTCGAGGATGTCGAGCGACTCCTTCAGCGTGCCGGTCCGGTACACCTGCAGGCCGTCCGGAACGTGGCCCACGACCTCGTCGCAGTTCTGCTCCGGAGCGAGGAAGACGGTCGCCCCCGCGTCGCGGGCCCCGTACAGCTTCTGCCGGATGCCGCCGATGGGCCCGACGTCGCCCGCGGCGTCGATGGTGCCGGTGCCGGCGACGTCCGCACCGCCGTTGAGCTCGCCGGGGGTGAGCTCGTCGATGATCCCGAGCGCGAACATCATGCCCGCGCTGGGGCCACCCACGTTGTCGAGCTGCAGCCGCACATCGATGGGGAAGTCGTAGTCGGTGGTGAGGGCGATTCCGATCAGCCACACCTCCTCGCCTGCGGCGTCCGTGGACTTCTCGGGCGTGACCGCAACGGCCTTCTCGTCGCCGTCGCGCTCGATCGTGAGGGTGACCTCGGCACCGTCCGCCTGCTGGATGGCATCCCGCAGCGCGGTGGCCGAGTCGATCTCCTCGCCGCCGATCGCCCGCACCAGATCGTCGGCTCGCAGCAGACCGTCCGCGGGGCTGTCGGCCACGGTCTCGACGACCCGCACCGTCGCGCCGACGTCGTAGCCGAGCTCGGTGAGCGCCGCGGCGGTGGCCTCGTGCTGCGAATCGACCATCAGAGCGGCGTTGCGCTCGTCGCGCTCGTCGGAGCTGACGCCCTGCGGGAAGACCGTGTCGATGGGCACGACGGCGCGGGTCGGGTCGGTCCATGCCATCGCGAGCTCGAACCAGGTGGGGGTTCGCTCGCGGTTGCCGATCACCTGCACGGTCGTGAGATCGAGCGTGCCGCCCGTGGGGTACGTCTCGGCCCCGTCGATCTCGATCAGCGGCACCTCGGCCCCGTCCGCGCTGCGCGCGGTGCCGAGCGTGTCGTACACCGGGCCGGGTCGCTGGATGACGTACGGCGTGGGCACGAAGGTGAGCGCGACCAGGGCGACCAGCGCGACGCTCAGCGCGACGATGCCGGTGACCGTCCCGTTGCTGCGGCGTGATGACACGGAACCTCCGGGGCGTTCGCGAGCGGCGTACAGCGATCCGCGCGCATCGGGGTCGAGCACAGGATCGTGTGACTAGCGTAGAGCGCACACGCTACGGGCATGCTGAGAGGGCAATCGCATGGCAGATGACGATCGGGATCCGTCCGACTTCGAGGAGATGCTCCGGCGCATGATGTCGGGTGGGCAGGTCGACCCGGAGGCGCTCCGGGATGCGCTGTCCGGCATGGGCGGGATGCCGATCGACGCAGCCCAGATGTCCGGGTTCATGTCGCAGCTGCAGGGCATGTTCGGCGGCGACCCCTGGCAGGGCGCCCAGCAGCGCGCGCTGCACATCGCCAACCGCGACGGCCTCGGCATCGCCGACGGCTCGCGCGCGTCACTCGCGGATGCCTTCGCCCTCGCGAACCTCTGGCTCGGTGAGGCGACCACGATCTCGGAGCTCGCCTCGGCACCCCAGGCGATGACCCGCGGCGAGTGGGTCGAGAAGACCCTGCCGGTGTGGAAGGAGATCGCCGACCCGGTGTCGACGTCGATCGCGGATGCCCTCACCGGCGCGCTCGAGACGCAGGTCCCGCCCGAGATGCAGAGCATGGTGCAGGGTGCCGGCCAGCTGATGCGCGGCCTGGGCGGTTCGCTGTTCGCCGCCCAGTTCGGTCAGGTGCTGGGCCGGCTCTCGCTCGAGGTCGTCTCCGGCGGCGACGTCGGCATCCCCGTGCTCCCGGCGGGAACGGCCGCCGTGATCCCGCAGAACATCGCCGACTTCGGTGCGGGCCTGGAGATCCCGGAAGATCAGATCGCACTGTACCTGGCCGTGCGCGAGCTCGCCTACGCCCGGCTGTACCGCCACGCGAAGTGGCTGCACCTGCACGTGCTCTCCCAGATCACCGACTTCGCCCGCGGAGTCACGGTCGACGTCGAGGTGCTCGACGATCTGGCATCCCGCCTCGATCCGACGAACCCTGAGGAGCTGCGGGCGGCGATCGAGGGCGGAGCGCTGCTTCCGGCCCAGACCGAGGCGCAGCGCGAGGCGCTCGCCCGCCTCGAGAATCTGATCGCGACGATCGACGGCTGGGTCGACGTGGTGACCGAAGAGGCCACCTCGCGACTGCCCGACGGCGCGCGGCTGGCTGAAGCGGCCCGCCGGCGTCGCGCGGTGGGCGGTCCTGCCGAGGACGCCCTGGGGGCGCTCGTCGGCCTGAAGCTGCGTCCCCGGCGCCTTCGCGAGGCGTCGGCGATGTGGCGGGCGGTGACGGATGCCGTCGGCATCGCCGCACGGGATGCTCTGTGGGACTACCCCGACATCATGCCGCTCGCATCGGACATCGACGACCCGTCCGCGCTCATCGCGCGTCTGGAGGCCCTGCAGCGCGGAGAGACGCCGGAGGCGGATGAGCTCGACGAAGCACTCGCGCGCCTGCTCGACGGCGAGGACTTCGGCGCAGCAGACACCGACGCAGCAGACGGCGGCGCAGCAGACACGGACGACACGGCCGCGCCCGGCGGCGAGGACGAACCCGGCGACGACCGTCCCGAAGGCGATCGTCCGGTCTGAGCCTGAGCGTGCCCCTGAGCCTGAGCCTGAGCCTGAGCCTGGGTTGAGGGTGGTCCGGGGCACGCGATAACTCGTCCTGCACAGCCGCAGAGGAGCCCGATCCGTCCACAGATCGTCTCCTCCGGCCCCGCAGACCGCTCGCATCAGGACACAATCGGGTCATGAGCCCGATGACGCCGACGACGTTGACCCGTCTGGATCCGCGTTACCCGCTGCTCTGGCGCGATGAGGACACGGTGCAGTTCGGCCTCGAGAGCGTCGTGCGTCTGGATGTCGCCGGAGCCTGGGTCGAGCCGCTGCTGAACCGGCTGCGCACGGGCATCCGGCTCAGCTCGTTCGACGTGGTGGCGCACGGCGTGGGCGCACCGCGCGGCGAGGCACGGCGGCTGCTGGCCACCCTGCGCCCGCTGCTGGTGGACGACGCGGTGCCGGCACCGCCGTTCTGGGCCGACGGCATCAACCTCGCAGACGGGCGGGGGCAGGAGCGGCTGCGCCAGTCTCTGATCGACGAGGGTCTCGACGAGGCCGATCCGCGCTCTGCGGGCGCTGTGGCCGTCGTCATGGTCGGCGGTGCCGCCGCCGCACTGCAGCTCGCGCCCTATCTGCGCGACGACCTGCCGCACCTCCCGATCGGCTTCGAACAGGACGCCGCTGTCGTGGGTCCTCTCGTCGTACCGGGCCGCACGCCCTGCCTGTCCTGCCGCGATGCGCACGAGCGCGACCGCGACGAGGCATGGCCGCGCCTGCACGCGCAGCTCGTCGGCACGACGACGCGGGTGACCGCGGCTCGCATCGCGCACGCGGCGGCGCTCGCGGCGCGCATCGTGCGCACCCCGACGCCGTCCGCAGGGCTGATGGTGCGAGTCAGCCCTGACGGGCGGCACGCCTGGCGGTCGGTGCGACATCACGCAGAATGCCCGTGCCGCGAGCTGTCGTTCCGATCTCCGCCAGAAAGCGCGACGGAGACCTCTCCCCCCGCCCCGCTGAACGCGCCCACGACACGGCCAGCGTTCGCGCGGCCCGCGTGATCCCGACGTAGGCGAGGCGCCGCTCCTCGTCGATGTTCTCGAACGACGTCGCGTATGAGATCGGCAGCGAGCCCTCCGCCCAGCCCGCGAGCAGCACATGCGGCCACTCGAGGCCCTTCGCCGCGTGCAGCGTCGACAGGGTGACGGTCTGCAGAGTCGGCTCGTGCTGATCCTTCGCTCGCGCCATCAGATCGTCGGCGAAGACGCGCAGCGTCGTGCTCGGCGGTGCCTCCTCGGCCAGTCGCAGGATCGCGCGGCGCGCCTCCCACCCGTCCCGCTGCGCGCCGCCGGCCTGCGGGGGCTCGTCGGTGAGACCCAGGCCGCGCAGCACATCGCGCACGGTGGGCAGGAAACCCGCGTCGTTGGGCGCGACGGCAGCGCCGCGCAGCGCGAGCACCGCCTGGCGCACCTCGGGCATGTCGAAGAAGCGCGTGCCGCCGAGAACACTCGTCGCGATGCCGCGCGCGGCGAGAGCCTGCTGCAGCACCGCCGACTGCGCATGTGCGCGGTAGAGCACGGCGATGTCGGAGGCGGCAGCACCGCCGGCGATGCGGCGCACGATGGTGTCGGCGATGCCGGCGGCCTCGTCCGACTCGCTGTCGTACGCCGTGACGGTCGGCGCCTCGTCGTCCTCCGCCGGCGCGCCGGCGGGCGTCAGTGCGAGCGCACCGGGCCGCCCCTTCATCAGCGCGTTCGCGGCCGTCAGGATCGACGCCTGCGAGCGGTAGTTCGTCTCGAGCCGCACGACCGTCGCGTCGACGTACCGGCGCTCGAACTCGAGCAGGTACCGCTGCTGCGCACCGGCGAACGAGTAGATGGTCTGGCTCGCGTCGCCCACCACGCAGATGTCGCGCCGATCGCCGAGCCACAGCTCGAGCAGCCGATTCTGCAGGGGCGACACGTCCTGGAACTCGTCGACCGTGAAATGGCGGTACTGCTCGTGCACGGCGGCGGCGACGCGCGGCTCCGCCTCGAGCATCCCCGCGCAGGCGAGCAGCACGTCCTCGAAGTCGAGCTGGCGACGCTCGTCCTTGAGCGCCTCGTATGCCGTCTGCAGCTCGATCAGCTGCTCAGGGCGGATGCCGCTGACCGGCCGCTGCAGTTCGGCGTACTGCTCGATCGACATCATCGAGACCTTGCGCCACTCGATCTCCGCGGCGACGTCGCGCAGGGTGGCGGTGCTCGGCCGCAGACGCATGGCGTCGGCGGCCTGTCCGAGCATCCTCACCTTGTTGTCGATGAGCGACGGAGCGGAGTCACCCGCGACGGTCGGCCAGAAGAAGTTCAGCTGCTTGAGCGCAGCGGCGTGGAAGGTGCGCGCGGCGACCCCGCCGACGCCGAGCGCGCGCAGGCGCCCGCGCAGCTCCCCGGCGGCCTTCGCCGTGAACGTCACCGCCATCACGCGCTGCGGCGAGTATGCGCCGGTGTCGACGCCGTGCGCGATGCGGTGCGTGATGACCCGCGTCTTGCCCGTACCGGCACCGGCGAGAACGGCGACCGGGCCGCGCAGCATCGAGGCGGCCTCGCGCTGACGCTCGTCGAGGGCATCCAGGGCGCTCACTTCGGCTCGCTGCGCTCGCTCAGCACACCGCGCTTCAGCTCGCCCCGATGCCAGTCCTCGATCAGCCGGCGGGCGATCGACGATCGGCTCGGCAGGCCGACCGGGCCCTCGCCGGCGAGTGCACGTCCGATCTCGTCGCGGGTCAGCCAGCGCACGTCGATGATCTCCTCGCCGTCTGCCGCCACGTCCTCGTCGGCGGCGACCGCGCGGAACCCGACCATCAGCGAGCGCGGGTACGGCCAGGGCTGCGACGAGACGTAGTGCAGCTCGCGCAGCCGCACGCCGGCCTCCTCCGCGAGTTCGCGGTGCACGGTCGACTCCATCGACTCCCCCGCCTCCACGAACCCGGCGAAGCACGAGTACATGGTGCCGCGCCAGGCGGCGTTGGCGCCGAGCAGCAGCCGTTCGCCGTCGGGGCTCTCGACCGCGACGATCACGGCGGGGTCGGTGCGCGGGAAGTGCTGCGCGTCACACCCGTCGCAGTGCCGAGACCATCCGGCGTTGCGCAGCTCGAGCAGGGTGCCGCACCGGCTGCAGTGGCGCACATCGACCAGCCACGCGGCGAGGGCGACCGCCGTGACGAAGATCTCGGCCTCGAGCGGATCGAGCATGCCGCCGACCTCGCGCAGCCCCAGCCAGGTCTCCTCCGGCGCCGCGTCGATGCTCTCGTGCTCGGGCGGGACGGATGCGAGAAGCAGCGCCGCACCGTCGGCATCGCGCCCCAGCAGAGCCCACTCCGCGTCGCCGACCTCGGCGACCCTGGCCCGCACGACAGCCCGGTCGGCGATGCGAAGTCGACGATCGCGGACGACGACGACCCTGGTGCCCTCGGCCGCTCGCAGCGTGTCGATCGCTCCGGGCTGTGCGCGCAGCTCGGCCGCCCTGTCGAGGGTGTCGGACCTGGTGCTCATGCGTCCTCCTGCTCTCGTGCGGCCGTCCCGGAACGCGACGTATGCCGCGGCACTCGCGTGGCGTGGACGCCAACTGTGCGAGGGCAGACCTACGCTGGGGAGCATGGCTCGCTCTCCTTTCACTCTAGTGGCGGCGGTCACGGCCGCTGTGCCCGGGGCGGAGGTCACGGGCGCTCGCGCCCTGACCGCGGATGGCGACGGGAGGTTCGACTCCGCCATCGCCACACTCGCCGACGGCAGCGAGCTCGTGATCCGCGTCGCCGCCGACGACTCGGCAGCCGTCGAACTCGCCGAGGAGGCGCTCGCGCTGCGCGCTCTGACCGCCGGCGCGAGGGAGATCCTGCCCTTCCGGGTGCCCACCGCGATGGGAGAGACCCGGGTCGGCGACGCGCGTGCGCTCGTCACCGATCTCATGCCCGGCTTCCAGATCGAAGCCGCGCACGTTCCCCCCGGGCGCGGTGCCGCCGTCTCGATCGGGCGGTCGATCGCCGCCGTGCACACCCTGCCGCCGTCGGTCGTTCGCGCGGCCGGGTTGAGCGTGCGCGACGCCGCCGCGGTGCGTGCGGAGACAGAGCAGCTGGTGGATCGGGCATCCGCGACGGGGCGGGTGCCGGTACGGCTCAGCGCGCGCTGGCGCAGCGCCGTCGCCGACGACGACCTGTGGCGCTTCGAGAGCGCCGTGACGCTCGGCGGCATACAGGCACTCTCCTTCCTGTTCGAGGACGATCCGCACGACGGCCCGCAGGTGGTCGCGGTGCTCGGCTGGCGCGGACTCGCGGTCGGCGATCCGGCGGAGGACCTCGGCTGGCTGTCCGGTGCTCCGGAGGCCGCACCCGACGTGCTCGCCGCGTACACGGCCGCGTCGCAGCGTGCGACCGACGACGCGCTGCAGGCGCGCGCCCGCCTGCACGCCGAGCTCGAGTTCGCCCGCTGGCTCGTGCACGGCGACGAGCTGCGCCGGCCCGACATCGTCGACGACGCCGCCGCCCTGCTGGAGTCGCTCAGCTCGGGTCTGCGCGGTGACGACCTGCGGGTGACCGCCACGTACACCGGCGGTGTCGACTCGGCGCTCGATGTGCTCGACCGCGTGCCCGCGACCGCCTCCAACGACATCGACACGTCGATGCAGACGGACGCGTATCGCCCCGAGGATCTGTGGCACGAGGCCGAGCCGGACGACCAGGAAGACCAGCAGGACCAGGGCGACCAGCAGCACCAGGGCGACCAGCAGAACCAGGAAGACCAAGGCGACCAGGAAGACCAGGGCGACGGTCGCGGACCTGCCCGGCCCGTGTCGTCCGCCGGTGCTCCGCGCGCAGACGGCGAGGCGAGTCGGACGCAGGAGCAGGGCGACGCGGCGCACGCGTCGTGGGAGCAGCCCACGCAGGATCTCTCCGACGTCGCCGGTGTCCGCGGGTCGACCCGTGTCGACGACGGCAGCGCCGCGGCGACGGATGCCGGGGCCGCGGCGGCCGCCGATCGCTCAGCGTCCCCCGACCCGGACTCGGACGAAGCTCAGCGGGCGGCTCGTGCTGCACTCCAACGCTGGACGAGGTCCGACTCCGAATAGACGCGGTCGTCGCGGATGACGAGGTCGTCAGCGACGTAGAACAGCGCCACATCGATCTCCTCCAGCGGCACGCCGAACCGGCGGTGGTAGGCCAGCCGGTAGAGCGCCAGCTGCAGCATGCGCTCCTCTCGCTCGGCGGGCGTGCGTGGTGCCCGGCCGGTCTTCCAGTCGACGATCTCGATGCGTCCGCCGCGGTCCTCGCGGCGGTAGACCGCGTCGAGCTTGCAGATGACGATGTGGCCCCCGCCCACCGCCGCATCGTCGCCTTCGCCGAACGCGAAGTCGATCTCGATCTCGACCGCTATCGGCTGCAGCGGCGCCCATTCGCTGCGCTCGAACACTGCCCGCAGCTCGGCGAGGGAGCGTTCGTCGTCGCTGCCGAGATGGGTCGGCGGCGCCGCGTCCGCACCGTCGTCGTCGAGCTCCCAGAGAGCGCTCTCGACGGTGGAGCTCGCACCGACCAGTCCTGAGCGGTGCTCGACCCACGCGTGGAACAGGGTGCCGATGCGGGTCTGCGTGTACGGCCGCTCGGGCATCGGCCGTCCGAGATCGCGCAGCGTGCCGCGATAGTCGGTGACCCAGTCCTTGAACCGCGACGCCGGGACGCGCGTCGGCACCTCGGCCGGTGCGCCCTGCTGCCGCTCCGCGCGCTCGACGAGCAGTCGCGCCAGCTGCTCGGTGGGCGCGGGCCGCTCCGGGCGGTCCAGCGCCGCGCGCGCCTCCTGCTCGGCAGCGGCGACGCGCGGTCGGCGGTCGCCCAGGGGGTCCATCGGCCACGAGCGGGTCATGCCGGGTCCGTCGTACGGGTTGTCTTCGGGGTCGACCCCGTCGATCGGATCGAGGCCGAGCACATCGATCGCGTCCAGCAGGTACGCGCTGGCCTGGCGCGGCTTCACCTGGCCCGCCCAGTGCGCGCCGGAGAGCAGCAGATCGCTGCGCGCACGGGTGAACGCCACGTACGCGAGTCGCCGCTCCTCCTGCTGCTGGTAGTCGCGGTACTCGTTCTTGAACCGGCGCAGCGCGCCGCCGTTCGGGTAGGCCTTCGTCACCCCCGCGGCGAGCGCGTCGAGCGCGGCCTTGTGGCGCTTGGCGGGAACGTCGCCGGCGGCATCCATCTCGGCCTGCGGATCCCACCGGAAGACGGGCAGCGCATCGCGGTCGCCGCGCAGCGCGAAGGGGACCACGCCGAATCCGAACCATCCGGCGGTGTCCTGCGGGCGCCCCGGCAGCTCGCCGTCGACGAGCCGCACGACGGCGACCGCGTCCCACTCGAGTCCCTTCGAGCCGTGGATCGTGAGCAGCTGCACCACGCCGGGCTCGGGGGGTTCGGGCCGCGGCATGAGCTCGTCGGTGCTCTCGGCCTTGTCGAGCCAGGCGAGCAGACTGCCGATCGTGCCGCGGTCGTCGGCGCTGAGGAACGCGCGCACCTCATCGGCGAATGCGCGCAGCTGAGTGGCGGCGATCCGCGCGGGACCGCGCGACTCGTTCGCGGCGAGCTCGATATCGAGCCGCAGCTCGAGCTCGATCATCCGGATCAGCTCGGGGATGGGCAGGCCCGCCGCCCTTCTCAGCCGTTCGAGGATCTCCCCCGCCGCGCGCATCCGTCGACGCCCCTCGGGGCTGATCGCCGAGATCAGCCGGTAGTCGTCGGGAGCCGCGCGCAGGAAGTCGACGGCGTCGACGATCGACACGGCCTCGTCCGCCCCGCGCGAGGCACGCAGCCGCTGCCGCACCTCGTCGGAGAGCCGAGACAGGTCGGCGTCGCGTCCGGCGAGCGCGGTCGCGAGGTCGTAGAGCGCGGCCATGTCGGCGACGCCGATCGCGAACCGAGGGCCGACGAGAAGACGGATGAGGGCCGAACCCGCCGTGGGGTCGTGGATCACCCGCAGCATGGAGACGACGTCGACCACCTCCGGCGTCGACAGCAGCCCGCCCAGACCGAGGATCCGGTGCGGGATGCCCTGCCGCGCCAGCGCGGCGGCGAAGGTCTGCATGTGACGTTTGGACCGGAACAGGATCGCTCCCGTGTGCGCGCGGTCGGGATTCGACTGCTCGTGCTCGCGCCGCCGAGCCGCGAACCACGCGGCAACCTGTTCGGCCTCATCATCGACGGTGTGCGGGAAGCGCACCTCGACCCTGCCCCGCCCTGCGCCGGGACGCGGCTCGAGCGCCGGCACGTCCAGACCGGCGCGCGCGAGCGGCTCCAGCACGCGATTGGCGACATCGAGGATGCGCGTGTCGTTGCGCCAGCTCGTCATCAGGCTGTACGTGGTGGCGGGCTGATCGTGGGCGAACGCACGACTGAACGCGTAGAGGTTGTCGGCGCTGGCCCCTCGCCAGCCGTAGATCGACTGGTGCGGGTCGCCGACAGCCATCACCGCGCTGTCGCGGAACAGGGCGGCGAGGAATCGCGTCTGGATGACCGACGTGTCCTGATACTCGTCGAGCAGCACGACACGATGCTGTTCGCGCAGATCGGCGCGCACATCGGGGGCGCTCTCGACGATGTCGAACGCCCCGCCGACCTGGTCGGCGAAGTCGAGCACGCCGCGGCGCTGCTTCTCGGCCATGTAGTCGCGCACGAGACGCGCGAGCACGGGGATGCTGCGCAGATTCAGCGCCGCGGTGTCGACGTCTCGATTGGTGCGGTACGGCTCGAACGCGGCGGCCTGTTCTGCTGCGATCCGCTCGACGTCCGCGAGGTCGGCACGGTGGTCGAGCACCTCGGCGGCGAGCTTCTGCACCGCGTCGATGACGCCGCCGAGCGACCGGTCGATCTCTTCGAGGTCGGGGATGTCGGCTCGCAGCACCACGGCGCGCGCGATGAGCCACGAGGCGGACTGACTGAGCATGGCCGCCTCGGGGTCGCGTCCGATGCGAGCGGCATGCTCGCGCACGATGCTGTCGGCGAACGCGTTGTAGGTGGACACTCTCGGGCGGACCAGCAGATCCTCCGCCGAGCGCGGCGTACGCGGGTCCCACCCCGTGCCGTAGCGCTCGGCGAGCTCGTCGAGCACCTGCACGCGCACCGCGTCGCGCTGCGGGCCGGCGACGGCGGCGTGCACGCGTCGCAGCGCGTCGTCGGCGACGATCTCGGCGAGGTGCGGCAGAAGCCCGCGCCGCGCGAAGTGGTCGATCATCTCGAGCCGGATGCCGATGCGCTCGGCCAGTTCGCCGGCGGCCTTGCGCGTGAACGTCAGACCGAGCACCTCGTCGGGACGCACCCTGCCGTTCGCGACGAGCCAGACGACGCGACCGGACATCGTCTCCGTCTTGCCGCTGCCTGCCCCGGCCACGACGAGCGCCGGGCTCGGCGGCGCCTCGATCACCCGCTGCTGAGCCGCGGTGGGAACCGGGAGGCCGAGCGCGAGGGCGATGGTCTCGGCCGAGATCGTGGCCACGCCGGTGAGCGTGCCGCCCGTCATGAGCTCACCGCCGGAACCGTGTGGATGTGGCAGGGCGAGACCCGCACCTGGGTGTCGGCGCAGTGCGCCTCGACCTGTGCCGTGAAGCTGCTGGCCGCCATGCCACGGCCGGCGGCGGTCACCCGCTGCAGGAATGCCGCTCGCGCCTCGTCGCCGAGGGTGTGCTGATGGGCGACACGGTACTGCGCCTTGCCGACCGTCTTCGAGACGATGACCAGTCGGGCGCCCGCGAGCGCGTCGGCGGGCGCACCCTCCAGCAGTCCCTCCTGCACCGCGATCTGGTACGCGGCGAGCTGTGCGTGCTCACGCACGTTGGCCTCGGTGTCGGGCTCGTACTTCCCGGTCTTCAGATCCACCACCACCACCCGCTCGCCCGCTGCGCTCATCCGCTCCCACTTCTGCCCTCGGGCCGCGTCGTGCTCCCCGGCACCGGCGGGGTACACCTCGACACGGTCGATGACACCGCTGACCAGGGCCCTCGGGCTCGCATCCGGCGTCGGGCCGCTGCCCGCGTCCTCGCCGCGGGAGTGCAGCGCGTCGGCATCCTCGGCGGCGAGCACGGCGCCGCTCTCCAGATCGACCGTGAAACGGAACGGCGCCTCCGCGCCGACCACCCGCCCGCCGTCTCTCGACACCTCCCCCAGGTACGCGCGCAGCCGCTCGAGGTACAGGTCGGCGCGGCGGCGCTCCTTCCGACCGATCCACGCGGTCTCGAAGTCGAGCTCAGGCCAGTGCTCGTCGATGACGGCCCGCATCGCGTCGGGGTCGCCGTCCGGCACCTTCTCCAGCACCTCGTGCACGATCGTGCCGATACCTGCCGACGGCGGCATGACGGTGTCACCGCCGAGCGAGGCGACGACCCAGTTCAGCCCGCACTCCTCGAAGGCCTCGAGCCGCGAGGGCGACACCCGCACCGGCGCGGCCTGCAGATCGCGTAGCGGCGCCGTGCTGGAGCGCTGGGTGACGCCGTACCAGTCGTCGACGTGCGCGCCGGGCACACCCTCTTCGGCGAGGATCCGCAGCTGTCCGGCCGCGAATGCGCGCTCCGCCTGATCGGGCGAGGTCGTCAGCGTGCGACGGTGGCGCGCGACGAGACCGCGCAGCGTCAGCGGGTGCGCGAAGCGCACCTCGTCCTCCTCGACCGGCGGCGGCGCCGGCAGGAACGAGAAGAACGGGCTCGGCGTCATGTCGTCGTCGTCCACGGCCGACACGACGAGCCTGGTGCGCGCCCGCGAGATCGCGCGCACGAAGAGCCGCAGCTCGTCGTGCAGCGCAGCCCTGCGCCGATCCAGCACGCCCGGCACGGTCTCGGGCTCACCGGAGCGCGCCGCGGAGATCGCCTCACCCAGCCGCCAGGTCTCGAGCATGCCGCCACGCAGCCGGACGTTCGGCCAGATGCCGTCCTGCACACCCGCGACGACGACGGCCTCGAACTCGGTGCCGAGGGCGGTCGCCGGTGTCAGCAGCGTCACGAGGCCGGGTCGGTCTGGCGTCGAGAGGGTGTCTTCGGGCACCTCGCTGTCGAGGATGTCGCGGATGAACAGCGCGGGCTTCTCCTGCGGGGAGCGCTCCACGAACCGCTTCGCCGCGTCGAAGAGCGCGACCAGGCTGTCGAGCGAGCGCGAGATCTCGGCACCGCCGGGCTGGTCGGCCGCGACGCGCCATGCGACCTGCAGCGAGCCGCCGCCGACCGAGCGGGCGCGGTCCCACACCGTCCACAGCAGCTCGTGGATCGTGCCGCCCGCCGCGCCCTGGTCGTGCAGCATCCGGAGGGTCTCCGCGAATCGCTGCGCGATCCGTGCCTCCGGCGCGTCCACCCGGTCGAAGAGATGCGGGAACTGCATCGCCTCTCTGAGCAGCTCCCGAGCCGGTGTCGATCCGCCCTGCTCGAGCTCCACGTGCCGCAGGCGTGCGCGCAGCCGGCGCAGGCCGACGGCGTCGAGACCTCCGAACGGGGAGGTGAGGGTCTCGGCGAGCAGGTCGGAGGCGCGCTCGTCCGGCGGCGTGAGCCCGAGCCGCACGATCTCCACGATCTCGCGCACGATCCCCTCGCTGCCCAGCGGACGCGGCACGCCGGCGGCTCTGGTCGGCACCTCGCGGGCAGAGAGCTCCGCCTCGAGCATGACGATCTGGCGCGTGTCGTGGGCGATGACGGCCAGGCGACTCCACGGGATGCCATCGCTGAGGTGCCAGTCGCGCAGCACGGCTGCGACGCGATCGACCTCCTCGTGCGGTGACGGCGCGATCAGCGTGCGCACCCCGGTGCCGTCGGTCTGGTCGGGCGCGCGCCGATGATCGACGCGACCGGCGACGCCGATGGCCTGCGTGACGGTGCGGGTGAGGGCGGTCAGCGCGGGGCTCTGTCGATGCGCGACCTCGAGCACGTGCACGTCGCCCAGCACGTGCGCGAGCTCGGCGAACAGCTGCGGGCTCGCACCGCGGAAGGCACCGGACGAGATGTCGGGGTCGCCGAACGCCAGCACCGCGACGCCGCGCGAGCGCAGCGCGCTCACCAGCCGCACTCCCCCGCGGGTGAGCTCCTGCGCGTCATCGATCAGCACCACGCGCAGCCCGGCCAGCGGCCCGAGCGCGACCGGCTCCGCCGTGTGCAGGATCGCGGTGGCCTCGGCGAGGAGTTCGGGCACATCCCGATGCGCGACGCGCATGCCGCCCATCACCTCGCGGTACTCGGTGAGGAAGTCATCGGCGGCGCGCCAGACCTCACGCTCCGAGCCGGCGAGCTCACCGGGGCGCACACCGAGCTCGGTGCACTCGGCGAGGAAGGCCCGCAGCTCCGACCGGAATCCCTTCGAGGCGCGCACCGCCGGGCTCAGCGCGTCGGGCCAGCGACGCAGCCCGTCCTCCGCGTCGCCGGCGAGCAGATCAGCGAGGATGCGATCCTGGTCGGCGCCGGTGAGCAGCGCGGGCGGCTCGTGACCGGCGTGCACCATCGCACCGCGCACGAGCTGGAAGGCGAACGACCCGAGCGAGCGCGCGAGCGGGCCGGGCGTCGCCTGGTCGACCCGCACGCCGATCCGGTCGCGCAGCGCCGTGGCGGCCTGACGGCTCGGGGTGAGCACGAGCACCTCGTCGGCGCTCACACCGGCGGCGAGCAGGTGCACGACACGATCGATCAGGGCGGTCGTCTTCCCCGTGCCGGGCGCGCCGATGATGACTCCGGATGCGGTGGCATCACCGTTCACGACGGCGAGCTGCGCGGCATCCGGGATCATGCTTCCACGGTATAGCGGCCCGCCGACACCGCGCGCAGCGGCCGGATGCGGCACGACTGTGCGCCCACGGCGAAATCGTGTGCGACCGCGGACCCGGCGCGGGACCAGCCGGTAGAGTTGCCGGTGTTCGTCCAACCCGAGGAGATCGCGTGGAAATCCGCATCGGCATCATCAACACCGGTCGTGAGCTGAGCTTCGACACCTCCAGCACGGCTGACGAGGTGCGCTCCCAGGTGGTCTCCGCCCTCGAGCAGAACGCCAGCCACATCAGCCTCACCGATGCGAAGGGCAGCTCGTACATCGTGCCCACCGCGAACCTGGCCTACATCGAGCTGGGCACCGAGGAGTCGCGCCGCGTCGGCTTCTTCGCCTGACATGTACATCCTGCTCGCCCTGATCGCGGCGTGCTCCCTGGGCGTCGCCCTGCATTTCGCGCTGCCGCAGCGTCAGCTGCGCGGCGTCGCGGTGACACCGGCGATCGCGACCGCCACGACCGCCGCCGTCTACACGATCATGCAGTGGACGGGCGTCGGCGAGGGCGACGTGCTGCTCTGGGTCGTGAGCATCGGCGCGGGTCTCGCGCTGGCCGCGGCATCCACCCTCGTCCTGACGTCGCAGCGCACGCGCCGCGACACGCTCGAGAAGCAGTCGCTCGGCATCTGACGCGATCGCCGCCGGATGCGCATGCGGCCCGGAATGCTACGAGGCGAGCCCCATGGCATCCATCCGCCTGGCGTGCGCGCCCATCAGCTCGGTGTACACCGGCTCGATCCGCTGATCGTCGGCGACCAGTCGCCCCGGCCGCAGTGCGTCGCGGCACACCAGCAGGGTGTCGCCGACCAGGCGACGCCCCCACATCGACAGCAGCGAGCGCCATTCGTCGTCGCTCTCGATCGTCTCCTGGATGATCGAGACGATCTCCCCGCCCCGGTCGTCCTGGCGCAGGATGGCGGCGACCCGCTCCCCGGTCTCGCCGTAGCTGCCTGCCAGCGCGAGGTAGAAGTCGTCCAGCATCCCCGCGGTGAGGTACACCGCGAGCAGTGTCTCCTCCTGCCGCTCGCCGATGGTCTTGCGGCGGAACTCGTCGAGGTTCTCGCGGAACGGCAGCATCACCTGCGTCGGATCGTCGCCGCGTTCGGCGATCACCTGCACGATGCCGCGGTGCTTGTCGAGCGCGGCTCCGGCGGCGCGCGAGAGCGCCTCCTTGCGGGCCAGCTCCTGAGTGCCGCGGATGCCTCGGCTGAGCGTCTCGAAATAGCCGAGCTGCAGGTACGCGGCCTGCCCGAGGAACCGATTCAGCTCCGGGGCGAGCTCGGCGAAGTCGACGCGCGTCGTGCCGCTCGCCTCCCCGCGGCTGCGCAGCTTCAGCGTGCGCCGCTGGGGCGCGCGCTTCCAGAACCAGTTGACCACGAGCCCACACTACTGGGCGCGGGGCCGTCCTCCGGTAGGCTTGTCCCGTCCTGCCATCGGAGCAGGGCCCCGCGCCTGGCATGAACTGAGACGGCGTGGATCCGTTACGAGGCGCCCCCGTGGCATACGCCGCGCTCGCGCCGGACAGGCAAGAGAACACTGTGACTTCATTCGCTGATCTGGGAATCGATCAGGACATCATCGACGCGCTCGCCGCGAAGGGGATCGTCGATGCGTTCCCCATCCAGGAGCAGACCATTCCGCTCGGCCTTCCCGGCCAGGACATCATCGGCCAGGCCAAGACCGGAACGGGCAAGACGTTCGGCTTCGGCATCCCCGTGGTGCAGCGGCTCGGCCAGAACCCCGAGCACGGCGTCAAGGCGCTCATCGTGGTGCCCACCCGCGAGCTGGCCGTGCAGGTCTACGAGGACATGGACCTGCTCACGTCGAACCGCTCCACCAGTGTGGTCGCGATCTACGGCGGCAAGGCATACGAGGGCCAGATCGACCAGCTGAAGGCCGGCGCGCAGATCGTCGTCGGCACGCCAGGGCGTCTCATCGACCTGGCCAACCAGCGGCTGCTCGACCTCTCGAACGCGACCGAGGTCGTGCTCGACGAGGCGGACAAGATGCTCGACCTCGGGTTCCTCGCCGACATCGAGAAGATCTTCTCGAAGGTTCCGCCCGTGCGGCACACCCAGCTGTTCTCGGCGACCATGCCCGGTCCCATCGTGGCGCTGGCGCGCCGGTTCATGTCGAACCCGATCCACATCCGCGCCACCGATCCGGATGAGGGCCTGACGCAGGCGAACATCAAGCACATCGTCTACCGGGCGCACTCGCTCGACAAGGACGAGATCATCGCCCGCATCCTGCAGGCCGAAGGCCGGGGCAAGACCGTCATCTTCACCCGCACCAAGCGCGCCGCCCAGAAGCTCGTCGACGAGCTCGGCGACCGGGGCTTCAACGTCGGCGGCGTGCACGGCGACATGGGCCAGGAGCAGCGCGAGCGCTCGATGGCGGCGTTCAAGGCCGGCAAGCGCGACGTGCTGGTCGCCACCGACGTCGCCGCCCGCGGCATCGACGTGGACGACGTCACGCACGTCATCAACCACACCATCCCCGACGAGGACAAGACCTACCTGCACCGCGCCGGCCGCACCGGCCGCGCGGGCAAGACGGGCATCGCCGTCACCTTCGTCGACTGGGACGACCTGCACAAGTGGGCCCTGATCAACCGCGCGCTGGAGTTCGGCCAGCCCGAGCCCGTCGAGACCTATTCGTCGAGCCCGCACCTGTACAGCGACCTGAACATCCCCGAGGGCACCAAGGGACGCTTGGTGACCGCACCGAAGGCCGAGAAGCCGGCGTCGGAGCGTCGTCAGCGTCAGCCGCAGAAGGCAGCGGAAGCCGCCGCCGAGGGCACCGACGAGGGTGCGACCAAGCGGCGCCGTCGCCGCCGTCGCAGCTCGGAGGGCGACAAGGTCGGCTCCACCTTCGCCGAGGGCGCGGAGAGCACCGAGCAGCAGGCATCCGGCTCCTCGTCGCCCGCAGAACGCGAGGCGGACGGGGCGGGCACGCACGACGGCGACGCGACCGGCGAGCACCGCGACGGCAAGCCGGCGCCGCAGCGTCGTCGCCGTCGTCGGCGCAGCGGCGGTGCGGCCCCCAGCGGCGCCTGACCCCTCACGCTCATCGAGGCCTCTCCTGCTCAGCGGGAGGGGCCTCGATCGCGTCTCAGGGGGTGCGGGGCGATGCGCCGCTCGCGCGCTCGACGATGCGGGCGACCATCTCGTCTGAGGTGGTGTTCTCCCCGGGGCGGTTGGGTTTGCCCGCGCCGTGGTAGTCGCTGGATCCGGTGACGATGAGGTCGTGACGCGCGGCGATCTGACGCAGCCGGCGCTTGCCCTCGGCGGTGTTCTCGCGGTGATCCACCTCGAAGCCGGCGAGCCCCTCGTCGATCAGCCGCTCGATGTACGTCAGCGGCATCATCCGGTCGCGTCCTGCCGTGACGGGATGCGCGATCACGGCCACTCCCCCGGCGCGCGTGATCAGACGCACCGCCGCCAGCGGGTCGGGTGCATAGTGCGGCTCGTAGTAGCCCTCGCGCGGATGCAGGATGCCCTCGAACGCCTCCGTGCGGTCCCGGACGATGCCCCGCGCGACGAGCGCGTCGGCGATGTGCGGACGGCCCACCGTGGCATCCGGGGTCGTCTGCGCCAGCACGTCGTCCCAGCCGAGGTCGTAGTCGCGACCGATGCTGCGCACGATCCGCTCCGCGCGACCGACCCGGTCGCTGCGGATGCGATCGGTCTCGGCGACGAGGTCGGGGTCGTCGGGATCGAAGAGGTACCCGAGCACGTGGACGCTGCGCCACTCGTGCTTGGCCGAGAGCTCCATGCCGGGCAGGAACGTCATGCCCAGCGAGACCGCGGCATCCCCCGCCTCCTGCCAGCCGGTCGTGCGGTCGTGGTCGGTGAGGGCGGCGGTGCGGATGCCGTGGCCGTGCGCTTGACGCATCACCTCGGCCGGCGGCTCGGTGCCGTCGGAGTGATTGGAGTGCAGATGCAGGTCGCTCGGTCCCGGAGGGCGGGTGGAGGGGCCTGACGTCATCCTCCGAGGGTACCGCCAGCGATGACGCAGACGTCTCCTCTAGGATTTCGGACGATGCTACGACTCGTCGGAATCCTCCTCACGGTGCTGTTCGCCATCGCGACGGCGGTTCTCGTGTGGCCGCAGTTCTTCCATCTCGAGCTCACCTTCCCGATCACTCAGATCATCGCCTCCCGCATCGCGCTCGCGGTCGCCTTCCTGGTGGTCGCCCTGGTCGCCGCCCTGCTGCTCCTGGCGAGGCCGCTACGCGGCTTCGCGGCTTCGATCCTCGTCGTGGCGCTGGTCGGAGCCGGCTCGATCGGCGTGATCGGGGCCACTCGCGGATACGGCTCGGATGCCCTGCCGCAGAAGACCGATGAGGCGGTGCGCGTGCTCACATGGAACACCGCGGGCGCCGCCGTGTCAGCCGACACGATCGCCGGTGTCATCGCCGACCAGCAGATCGACGTCGTGTCGCTGCCCGAGACCGCGGAGGAGGTCGGCGAGCAGATCGCGATCATGATGCGCGATGCCGGACGCCCGATGTGGGTGCACCACGTCAACATCCAGCCCGAGGTGCCGGACGGGCCGCAGGCCTGGCAGACGACGATCCTGATCTCGGCCGACCTCGGTGAGTACTCGGTGATCGACTCGTCGCTGGACGGATCGAGCAACACCGGATCGGTACCGAGCGCCGTGGCGATGCCCGTCGACGGCACAGGTCCCACCATCGTGGCCGTGCATGCCGTGGCGCCTCGCCAGGGCGACATGTCGCAGTGGCGGTCGGACCTGGAGTGGATCGCCGACCAGTGCCCGGAAGGCGAGTTCATCCTCGCGGGGGACTTCAACGCGACGCTCGACCACATGGCATCGTTCGGCATCGACGGCGGCACCATGGGCCGTTGCATCGACGCCGCTGCGAGCACCGGCAACGGCATGGTCGGCACGTGGCCGGCGAGCCTGCCGCATCTGGCCGGCGCACCCATCGACCACATCATGTCGAGCCCGGAATGGCAGGCGACCGGAACGCTCGTGCTCGAGGACGCGGGCGGCAGCGACCATCGGGCGATCGTCGCTCAGCTGGAGCCGGCGGGTCGGTAGCCGGGCGGCGCGCGGCATGCGTCGCGCGTCCGCCGGGGCGCTGCGGCAGGGTGCCCTGTCGGCGACGAGTGACACAATGGATGCATGACCAGCGCAGACACCGACGCCGCCGTCGAGACCCCCGCCGAGGCTGTCGCAGCGGAGAAGAACCCCCGCAAGCAGCCGTTCCCCCGTGGATTCCTCGAGACGATCTCGACCGGATGGGCCGAACGCCCTGAGTCCATGCCCGCACCGCGCGCCCAGGCGGCGTACGCCGCGGCCCGTCGCGCGAAGGTCTCGGCTGCCTTCCCCGGAGAGCGCCTGGTCGTACCGGCCGGATCGTTCAAGCAGCGCAGCAACGACACCGACTACCCGTTCCGCGCACACTCCGCCTTCGTCCACCTCACGGGGTGGGCGAACGAATCCGAGCCCGACTCGCTGCTCGTCTTCGAGCCGACCGAGAACGGACACGAGGTCACGCTGTACTTCCGCGAGCGTGCCGACCGCACCACCAGCGAGTTCTACTCGGATGCCACGATCGGCGAGTTCTGGATCGGGGCGCGCCCCTCGCTCGCAGGCGTCGCCGCAGACCTCGACGTCGCGACCGCCCACGTGGATTCGTTCGTCGCCGGGGATGACGACCTCGTCGTCGACGTCGACGAGGAGCTCACCCGCTTCGTCTCGGAGCTGCGCCTGGTCAAGGACGAGTTCGAGATCGCCGAGATGCGGCATGCGGTCGCGGTCACGGCATCCGGATTCGACGACATCATCCGCGACTTCGACCGCGCGATCGCGCACCCCCGAGGCGAGCGCATCGTCGAGGGAGTCTTCCACCAGCGCGCCCGCAGCGACGGGCACTGGGAGGGCTACGACACGATCGCCGCGTCGGGCCATCACGCCTGCTACCTGCACTGGACGCGCAACGACGGCGCCGTCGTACCGGGCGATCTGATCCTGATCGACGCCGGTGTCGAGGTCGACAGCCAGTACACCGCCGACATCACCCGCACCCTGCCGGTGAACGGCACGTTCTCAGACGTGCAGCGCCGCGTGTACGAGGTCGTGCTCGAGGCCGCGGACGCCGCGTTCGCCGTCGCGAAGCCCGGAGTGCGCTTCCGCGCGCTGCACGAAGCCGCGATGGACGTGATCGCGCGCCGCACCGCGGAGTGGGGCCTGCTGCCCGTCTCCGCAGAGGAGGCTCTGGATGCCGACAACGGCGGCCAGCACCGCCGTTACATGGTGCACGGCACCTCGCACCACCTCGGCATCGATGTGCACGACTGCGCGCAGGCGCGCCGCGAGATGTACTACGACGGGGTGCTCGAAGAGGGCATGGTCTTCACCATCGAACCGGGTCTGTACTTCCAGATCGACGACCTGACCGTGCCGGAGGAGCTGCGCGGCATCGGCGTGCGCATCGAGGACGACATCCTGATGACCGCCGACGGCCCCGTGAACCTGTCGGCCGACATCCCCCGCACGGTCGAGGACGTCGAGGCGTGGATCGCGCGGCTGCGGAAGAGCTGAGCCGCTGAGCGCGGTTCATCCGCTGGGTCAGCGCCGCAGCGAATATCGCGCCGGCACGGACGCTCATCCGCGCCGGCATGCGGCCGGAGCGCCACGGCATCGAGGATGAGTGGCACGCGGAACGTGGGTGGACTGAGGACCGGGGCTACGCACTGCTCGCACACGAAAGGTGATCTTCGAGCAGTTCCTGCTGTCGATGCCGTACCGGACGGAAGAACGCGACAGCCTCCTTCGTTATCTCTTCGTGATCTTCCGGACGCGATTATCGATCGAATTCTTGTTCGAATGTCGGTGGTCGCTCGCACAATTGAGTCATGGCCCTCTTCATCGACATCGACGCTCAGGTCGCGGTTCTGCGCGACCTGCTCGGCGCAGATGCGGATGTGCAGGATCTGTCGGCGCGGATGTCGTCGTTCCCGGGCGAGAAGCTGGTCGAGGCGCTGGGCGCAGCGGCGGCGCTGGTGCGCGCGGCGGAGCGGATCGGGATCGTCGGCGCGGGCATCGTCGCCGCCCGGTCCACGCGCGAGGCGGGGCAGGACGGGCTGGCGCAGTCCCGCGGTCACCGCTCTCCCGCAGCGCTCGTGCAGGAGCTCACCGGAAGCAGCCATGCCGATGCGCAGCGGCAGGTACGGCTGGGCCAGTCCATCCTCGACAGCGACGTCCCCACTGCGGCGGAGGGGAATGAGACGTCGTGGAGCGGCCACGACGCCGTCCCTGTGCTCTCTGACACGGCGCCTCCCCGGATGCCCTGGCATGCGCCACTGTCGGCGGCGCTGCTGCAGGGGCGTCTCTCCCCGGCGCAGCAGGATGCGATCCAGCGCGGCCTCAGCCAGCCGACCGATGACTCCGACGACACGCACGCCGCCTGGACGGCAGCGGCAGAGCAGCTCATCGCCGACGCCGGCTGCCGCACCGTCGAAGAGCTTCGCATCCAAGCCCGGGCGATCCGGGACCACCTCGACCCCGAGGGCGCTGCGCGCCGGTTCGCAGAGCGGTACGAACGGCGCAGCTTCCGCACCTGGATCGACGCCGACGGACGCGAGCGCGGGCACATCGAGTTCGAAGACGAAGGCGCCGCCTGGATGAGAGCGATCCGTGACGCGGCTCTGCGCCCACGTCGCGGGGGCCCGCGGTTCGTCGACTCCGACGAGGCGAACAATGCTCGAGATCTCGCCGCCGACTCTCGGACCAACAATCAGCTGTTCTACGACCTGCTCATCGATCTGCTTCGTGCGGGCGCGCTCGCTGACGCGAAAGACGTCTTCGGCGCACGCCAGGCCGGAGTGCGGCTCGTGCAGGTGCAGGCCGCCGACGGCACCCCGACCAGCGCGCGCACCGAGGACTACGGCATGCCGTTTCCGTTCGCCAGCATCCAGCAGCACGTGTGCGAGAGCGGAACCGTGCAGGTCACCATCGATTCCCGCGGCAATCCGCTCGACGCGGGCCGAGAACACCGACTCTTCACTCCCCCGCAGCGCATCGCGCTCGCCATCCGAGACGGCGGATGCCGCTGGCGAGGCTGTGACCGCCCCGCGTCGTACGGTGAAGCCCATCACATCGACGAATGGCATGCCGACCGGGGTCGCACCGATATCGACCGTGGCATCCTGCTCTGCAGACATCACCATATGCAGCTGCACCACGGCGGATGGCGCATCACTCGAGAAGGGAAAGGCGAGTTCCTGCTGCATCCGCCCGGCGGAGAACCGGCCATCCCCCTGCGTGCACGCGCAGCACTCGTCGCAGCCTGGGCCGGAATCGACCCTCCGCCCCGGCGCTTCCGACCCGCGATCGCGTGAGATTGTGCGACGGGGCGGGATGCTGCACCGCCGGCGACGTCGGCGACATGGTGGGCCTCAGGTGAGCACCACCGGCCGACCAGGACTCGCCACCCTCCCCGCTCTGCTTCCGAACGAAGCCGAGTTGCGTCGACAGCCACGGCGAACCTGACGCCGACAGGCCATCTGCCAGCCACAGCTCGATGTGATGGAGCCCGATGCTCACCTCTGCGCGTGCCGTCGCTCGACCTCGTCGATGAACGCCACCACCAACGGCGCCAGTTCCGCGCCGATGACGTCAGCCGGCCGCTTGGCACCCTTCACCTCGAACGAGTGCCCACCGCCGTCGATCCACGCGATCCTGGCATCCGGACACGACGCCACCGCTTCCTCCAGCTGCGCCAGCGGCTGCACGAACGGGTCATTCGTGCCTTCGACGAACAGCTGGGGCGCACGCACGGCGGGCAGATGCTCGACCCTCGGTTTCTCCGGCTTGCCGGGCGGGTGCAGGGGGTACCCGAGGTACACGAGCCCATTCACGTCGAGACCGTCCGCGACAGCCATCGACGCCATCCTGCCGCCGTACGACTTGCCGCATGCCCAGATCGCAGCCTCGGGCCGCTCGGAGCGGATCATCGCCACCACTGCACGCCAGGTCAGCACGGCGTGCGCGGCCGGCCCTGGCATCCGCCGACCCGCCTCGACATAGGGGAAGTTGAAGCGCACCGTCGTGAATCCCTCGGCGCGCAGCGCACCGGCGAAACCGAGCAGGAACGGATGATCCATGCCCGCGCCGGCGCCGTGCGCGATCGCGACGACACCGCGCGACTCGCCATCCGGCTCCTCCCACGCTGTCGACACCGTCACCGATCCCGCCGGCAGCGGCACCTCGACCGCCATCAGGCGCTCCTCACGAATGGAAGGCGCACGATCTCACCGCGACGCGCGCGCCGCAGGGCGACCAGCACCACCACGAGATGCACGACGCACACCATCACATACAGCAGAAGCGGGATGCCCTGCGGAAGGAGACCCGTCGCCGGAGCACTCGGCTGCGTCAACCGCACCAGCCCGACAATCAACTGCAGAAGAAGCAGCGCGGTCGACACGATCAGGAACAGCCGTCCCCACGAGCGGGCGAGAGCGGCGTTCTGCTTCGCCACCGGGCCCTGCCGCGACAGCGAGTCATGGGCCGCGATCATGCCGCCGCCGGCGGCCAAGGGCCCGAGGAACGGAACCGGCAGCAGCACGAGCAGACCCAGCGCCCACGCCGAAGCGCCCGTCGCCCGGCCGCTCGAGCCCGTCATCGCGGGTCGGTCGGATTCGACAGGTCGCTGCCCGCGGCGGGCTTCGGGGCGGACCCGGGGTCGGCCCCCTCGATGCCGGGCTCCGCACCCGGAAGCGGTGGCTTGGGCGGAACGACCGGACCGCCGGTCGTTCCCGGAGCCGGGTCCGGGGCGGGAGCGGGATCCGGGACGGGGGCCGGAGCCGGAGCCGGAGCAGGAGCGGGATCGGCGACGGGCTGCGGCGACGGAGAGGCGGGTCCGGCCGGCGTCGACGGACCGGACTCGTCCGCCGGGCCGGCCGAACCGCCCTGACCAGCGGAACCGCCCTGGCCCGCCGAGCCACCCTGACCTGCCGGCGGAACGCGCTCGCCGTACCGCGGCGGCTCGCTGAGGTCGACCGGCGGACGCACGCTCTGCGCGCGCTCCGGACCCACGACGCCCCGCGCCTTGGTCAGCGACGCGGGCTGCACCCGCACCTCGTAGTGATCGGCCAGCATCTGCATCATGCTCGCGAAATCACGACGGCGACGCACGATCGAGTACGTCACCAGACTCATGATCATGCCGAGCGCGACACCGATGAGCAGGAACCCGAGGAAGAGCGAGATCGGGGCATCCGGCGTGCCGAACAGCATGATGGCCGACAGCAGCAGACCGATCAGCACGCCGTTGGTCGCGCCCGACCGCGCGGCGGCTGCGTATCCGAGCTTGCCGGTCACGCGCTCGACCGTGCGCACGCCCTCACCGACGATGGCGATGTCACGCGCAGGCACCTCTCCTGCGATCAGCTTCGAGACGATCTTCTGGGCGGCCTCGTAGTCCTTCGTCGAGGCGATCACCTCGCCGAGGTCGGTGCCTTTTCCCGGTCGATTCAGCATGCTCATCCGGCCATTGTCCCATCGACCCCTGTGCGCCGTCACCCGCCGGGCCGTCAGCGCACTCGCGGACTACGCTTGAGCCGTGAGCACACAACGGGTCTTCGTCGCACGTCTGGCAGGATGCGCCGTCTTCGACCCCGTGGGCGATCGCCTCGGCAAGGTGCGAGATGTCGTCATCGTGTACCGCAAGACGGCCTCGCCGCGTGTGATCGGCCTCGTCATCGAGATCCCCGGACGCCGCCACGTATTCCTCTCGATCGGACGCGTGACCTCGATCCGCGCGGGTCAGGTCATCAGCACCGGCCTCATCAACGTGCGCCGCTTCCAGCCGCGACCCGGCGAGGTGCGCGTCGTCGCCGAGTTCCTCGGCCGGCGGGTCAGCCTCACCGACGGCGGTGGCACGGCGGTCGTCGAGGACGTCGCGATCGAGCAGGACCGCCACGGGGAATGGGGCATCACCCAGCTGTTCCTGCGCAAGGCGAAGACCAGCGCGTCGCCGTTCGCGAAGGGGCCGACGACGTTCGCCGCGTGGAACGAGGTCGCCGAGCTGCGTGAGCCGGGGCGGGCGCAGTCCGCCGAGCAGCTCGTCGCGACCTACTCCGAGCTGCACGCGGCCGACCTCGCCACCACCCTGCTCGACCTCCCACAGGAGCGGCGGATCGAGGTGGCCGAAGAGCTGCCGGACGAGCGGCTCGCCGACGCGCTCGAGGAGATGCCCGAAGACGACCAGGTCGGCATCCTCGATCGTCTCGGCGACGAGCGCGCCGCCGACGTGCTCGACGAGATGGAGCCCGACGACGCGGCCGACCTGCTCGCCCAGATGTCTCCCGAGCGGCTCGAGCACCTGCTCGCCCTGATGGATCCGGAGGAGGCCGAGGACGTCCGGATGCTGCTGCGCTACGGCGCGGACACCGCCGGCGGCCTGATGACGCCTGAGCCGATCATCCTGTCGGCCGACGCGACGGTCGCCGAAGCGCTGGCCCTCATCCGTCGCCACGAGCTGCACCCCGCCCTCGCCGCGGCGGTGTTCGTCACGCTTCCGCCGTTCGAGACGCCGACGGGGCGTCTGCTCGGCGTCGTGCACTTCCAGAAGATGCTCCGCTATCCCCCGCACGAACGGCTGGGCGCGATCCTCGACGAGTCCGTCGAGCCGGTCGCCGTCACCGCGTCGGCGGCGGAGGTCGCGCGCATGCTCGCCAGCTACGACCTCGTCTCGCTTCCCGTCATCGACAGCGCGCACCGCCTGGTCGGCGCGATCAGCGTCGACGACGTGCTCGACTACCTGCTGCCCGACGACTGGCGCACCCACGACGCCGACGAGTCGACGGCGGGCACCCGATGATGGCGCGTCCCTCGCGCACCGCACGCCTGGACACCCCGGGCACCCGGGGCGTCACGCGCACGCAGGCCCCGTCGCGGGATCGGTTCGGACGTTTCACCGAGTGGGTCGCCCGGGCGATGGGCACCCCGACCTTCCTCACCCTCCTCACACTCTTCTGCGCGCTCTGGATCGGCTACACGATGCTGGCGGAGCAGAACGGCTGGTGGCGCTTCGACTCGGCCGCCCTCGGATTCACCGCGCTGACGCTGATCCTGTCACTGCAGGCCTCGTATGCCGCGCCCCTCATCCTGCTCGCGCAGAACCGGCAGGACGACCGCGACCGCGTGCAGATCGAGCAGGACCGCCAGCGTGCCGAGCGCAACCTCGCCGACACCGAGTACCTCGCCCGCGAGATCGTCGCGCTGCGCATGGCCCTCGAGGAGCGCTCCAACCAGCAGATCACCCGTGACGTGCTGCGCCAGGAGCTGAAGGCCCTGCTCGCCGACCTCAACGACGACGAGAGCACCGTCGAGAGCAGCCATGACGCTCGCTGACCGCGTGCGCTCGGCTGTCGCCGCCGTCACCGACCCCGAACTGCGCCGGCCGATCGGCGATCTCGACATGGTGCGCGAGATCACCGTCGACGGCACGACGGCGCGGGTCGGAATCGTGCTCACGATCGTCGGATGCCCGGCCGCGCAGCGGATCGAGCAGGACGTCCGGGATGCCGCGGCATCCGTCGCCGGCATCGCCGACGTCACCGTCGACGTGGGCGTCATGACCCCCGACGAGCGCCGCGCGCTCACCGAGAAGCTGCGTGCGGGACGCCCCGCCCGTCAGATGCCTTTCGGCCCCGACTCGCTGACCCGCGTCATCCTCGTCTCGAGCGGCAAGGGCGGCGTCGGCAAGTCCACCGTCACCGCGAACCTCGCCGTCGCCCTCGCCCGTCAGGGGCTGCGGGTCGGACTGGTGGATGCCGATGTGCACGGTTTCTCGATCCCGGGACTGCTCGGCATCGCACCCGGCACCCAGCCGACGCGCATCGACGATCTCATGCTGCCCCCGGTCGCGCACGACGTGAAGACGGTCTCGATCGGCATGTTCCTGCGCGACGGCGAGGCCGTCGTCGCCTGGCGCGGGCCGATGCTGCACCGCACCGTGCAGCAGTTCCTCACCGACGTGTTCTTCGGCGACCTCGACGTGCTGCTCATCGACATGCCCCCTGGCACCGGAGACATCGCGATCTCGATCGGTCAGATCCTGCCGCACGCCGAGGTGCTCGTGGTGACCACGCCGCAGCCGGCAGCGGCCGACGTGGCGATACGCAGCGGACTGGTCGCCAGGCAGACCGGCCAGCGGGTGATCGGCGTGATCGAGAACATGGCCGCGTTCGCGCTGCCCGACGGCACCCTTCTCGACCTGTTCGGCGAGGGCGGCGGCGCGGCGGTGGCTCGCGCACTCAGCGCCGACGGCGATGAGGTGCCGCTGCTGGCATCCATCCCCCTCAGCCCGGCGCTGCGCCGCGGCGGCGATCAGGGCATTCCCGTCGTGCTCGGCGAGCCTGACGACATCGCCGCGCGCGCCATCGTCGACGTCGCGGAGCGGATCGCCCACCGCGGTCGCGGGCTCTCCGGTCGCGCTCTTCCCCTGCGGCTCGGCTGAGCCGCGCTCAGGTGGCCTCGACGTCGAACGGCGGCGGCGTCTGGCGGGAGAAGTACGTGCGCGTCATGCGCGGCCGCACCGGCACGACCGGGTCGGTGGCGACGGCGGTCGGTGTGGACACCGGCTTCGCCTCGAACTCCGGCTCTTCGAAGAGCGCGTCGCGGATGATGCGGCGCGGATCGTACTGACGCGGGTCGAGCTTGCGCCAGTCCACCTCGTCGATCTCCGGACCGAGCTCGTCGCGCATCCTGCTCTTGGTGTCGCGGAGGTACTCCCCCGCACGGCGCACGAACTTCGCGAACGACTCAGCGGCTTTCGGCAGACGCTCGGGGCCGATGATGATGACAGCGATAAGCCCGATCAGCAGCAGCTTGTCGAAGGTCAACCCCAGTTCCATCCCCCCAGGCTACCCGCCGCGCCTCCCCGCGTGATCCGCCGCCGCCGCTTACGCTGGTGACCACAAGCTTTTCCGAGGAGAGACCCCATGAGCGAGCACGACGCGAACGCCCGATTCGCGCGAGAGACCATCGTGGAGCCCGCCGCGATCGCCCGCGCGCGCGCCCACGCCCTGGAACTCGGAGCCGCCCCGATCAGCCCCGCGGTGGGCGCGCAGTGCGCCCTGCTCGCCGCCGCCGGCGCAGCCAGATCGATCCTCGAGGTGGGCACCGGGGCCGGCGTCTCGGGCCTGTGGCTGCTGCGCGGAGCGCCGCAGGCGGTGCTGACGACGATCGACAACGAACGCGAGCACCTCGCGGCCGCACGCCAGGCCTTCGCCGATGCGCGCATCCCCGCCACCCGAGGCCGCTTCATCACCGGACGCGCCGCCGACGTGCTGCCGCGCATGAACGAAGGCGCCTACGACATCGTCTTCATCGACGCCGACGCCGAGAACGTCATCGAGTACGTCGAGCACGGTCTGCGTCTCGTGCGCACCGGCGGTCTGGTGCTCGTGCCGCGTGTGCTGCACGGCGGCCGGGTCGCCGACCCCGTCCAGCGCGACGCGGTCACCAGCTCGTACCGGTCGCTGGTGCAGGAGACGCAGGAGTCGCAGGCGGTGCTCGCCGCGCTCTCCACCGTCGGCGAGGGACTGCTGCAGCTCGCCCGCGTCGCCGAGTAGGCCGCGGAACTCCCCGGACACAGCAGAGGGGCGGTGGATCCGCAGATCCACAGCCCCTCTCATCGGAATGTCAGGCGCTCACGACGGCGCCCAGCACGTCGTGAAGCTCCTTCGCCTCTGCGTCGTTCACGGAGACGACCAGACGGCCGCCGCCTTCGAGCGGAACCCGCACGATGATGAGTCGCCCCTCCTTCACGGCCTCCATCGGTCCGTCGCCGGTCCTCGGCTTCATCGCTGCCATCGTGGCACCCTTTCCCTCGGTGGTATGAGTCAAGTTTATCGGTAGCCTCACCCTCCGGTGTTACGCGCGTCACATCCGAGTCACGGGACCTGCCAGTAGGTCTGCGCCGAGCCGTACATGACGAGAATCCACGCCCACTGCAGCAGCAGGCACACCAGCAGCACCCCCCACCGGTACGCCCGTGCACGTGGCACCGCGAGAGCGCCGGCGAGCGGCGTGAGAGGGATCAGCAGGCGGAACGTGCTCGACTGCGGGAAGAACACCGCGAGCAGGTACAGCAGGTAGCTCGCGCTCCACAGCCGGATGTCGAGACCGAGACGCCGCACGCTGCGCGCGCGCAGCAGGGCGTACCCCGCGCCGGCGACCAGCAGCGCCAGGATCACCCAGCCCGCCCAGGACGGCATCCCCCACTGCCCGGCCCAGAACTCGGCACCGCGCACGAAACCCTCGAACGGGATGAACGCGGCAGACGGGTCGCTGAGCCAGTTGCGCCGCCAGGACAGCTCCGTCTGAAGATAGGCTCCGGGCTCCCCCGTGACCAGGCCGGCGATCGCCTGCCACGAGAAGCCGACGAGCGTCGTCAGCGCGCCGAGCGCGACGATGTGCACGACGTCTTTCGGCAGCAGCGGATGCCTCTCCCGCACGAGCCACCGCGAGATGCCGTGCAGCCCGAGGAACAGCGCGAACGCCAGCACGCCCGGTCGGGTGAATCCCATCACCGGGATGAGCAGGTACAGCCACCCGTACCGGTGGCGGGAGACGAGGTCGAGCGCCACGAGCAGCAGCAGCACGAACAGGCTCTCGGCGTATCCCACCTGGAACAGCGCGGCGAGCGGTCCGCTGGCGAAGAACGCCACGGCCCAGAGCGCCGCGGCGGCCCCGATCCGGGGGCGGAGCAGCCGGTGCAGGACGAGGCATGCGAGCAGCCCCGAGACGAGCGAGACGAGCACCGCCCCCGCCGCCCAGTCGCCGAGGCCCACGAGCTGGGCGAGGTGGGCGTACACCGGCATGAACGCCCAGGCGTTCTCGAGCACCTGCCCGGCCTCGTTCACCGGCAGGGTGGTCGGGTATCCGAACACCGCGACCGTCCAGTACCACTGGGCGTCCCAGCCGAGGGCGTAGTCCCCCAGCGCCGGATCGGCTCCGAAACGCGAGCCGAGGTTCGAGCCGGCAGCGGCGAGCGCGAAGAACCCGGTCGTCACCAGCCGCGACAGCAGGTAGATGATCGCGATGCGAGCGGTGACCGGAGTCCGCGCCCAGCCGCGCAGCGTGCGGGTCAGGACGCGGTGAGCCACGCGCGCAGTCCGCGTTCGACGTCGTCGATCTGCGCGATCGGGACGCGCTCCTCGTCGTGGTGCGCGAGGTGCGGGTCGCCAGGGCCGTAGTTCACGGCCGGGACGCCCATGGCCGAGAAGCGCGCGACATCCGTCCAGCCGTACTTGGCGTTCGCCTCGCCCCCGACGGCCGCGAGGAACCGCTGCGCGATCGGCGCGTCCAGTCCCGGACGCGCGCCTCCGGCCGCGTCGAGGATCTCCACCTCGAACCCCGCGAACGCCGCGCGCACGTGAGCCTCGGCGTCAGCCACGCTCTTGCTCGGCGCGAAGCGGTAGTTCACCTCGACCTCGCACAGATCGGGGATGACGTTGCCGGCGACACCGCCGCGGATGCTGACCGCGTTGAGCCCCTCCCGGTAGCCCAGCCCCTCGACCGTGACCTCACGGGCGCGGTACTCAGCCAGCCGGGTGAGGATCGGGGCCGCCGCGTGGATCGCGTTCTCGCCGATCCACGAGCGCGCACTGTGCGCGCGAACGCCGCGCACGCGGACGACCGCTCGCAGCGTCCCGTTGCATCCGCCCTCCACGCGCCCGTCCGACGGCTCACCCAGAATGGCGAAGTCGGCGGCGAACAGATCGGGACGCGTCTGGGCCAGCAGATGGAGGCCGTTCAGCGAGGCGTCGACCTCCTCGTTGTCGTACCACATCCAGGTGATGTCGACCGCGGGCGCGGTGAGCTCGGCGGCCAGCTTGAGCTGCACCGCGACCCCGGCCTTCATGTCGACCGTGCCGCGCCCCCACAGGTACTCGACTCCGTCGATCTCGATGTCGCGGGTGGGCACGTTGTCGTTGATCGGCACGGTGTCGATGTGACCGGCGATGACGACGCGCTGCGCCCTGCCGAGCTGTGTGCGGGCGACGACCGTGTTGCCGTGGCGCACCACCTCGAGATGCGGGTACGACCGCACCGCCGCCTCGATCGCGTCCGCCAGCGGGGCCTCCGCCCCGGACACGCTGGGGATGTCGCAGATCGTGCGAGTGAGCTCGAGAGAGGATGCAGTCAGATCCAGCGCCATGCGCCCAGCCTAGCCACGCCGACACATCCCGCCGTGAACCGGCGGGGCGACGTACCGTAGGAGGATGAGCACTGCACGCACGGTCTGGGGCACCGGCCTGAGCACGATCGCATCCGACGGCACCGTCCTCGACGCCTGGTACCCCGAGCTCGGGCTCGGGGCGCAGGAGGCGGATGACGCGGCCGCCGCCGCATCCACCTGGGGCGCTTTCGCCGACGATGACGAGCGCCGGGGCGTGACGGTCGAGCTCGTGCAGCTCACCATCGACCTCGATGCGCCGGTCGCGTCGACGGCTGACGCCTATCTGCGCCTGCACGCGCTGTCGCACCTGCTCGTGCGCCCCAACGAGCTCAGCCTCGACGGGATCTTCGGGCACCTCCCCACGGTCGCGTGGACCAACGCCGGCCCCATGCATCCCGCCGACGCCGCAGCGCTGCGCCCGGTGCTGCAGCGGCACGGGATCCAGGTGCAGGGGCTCGACAAGTTCCCGCGCCTCACCGACTACGTGCAGCCCGCCGGCGTGCGCATCGCCGATGCGTCGCGGGTTCGCCTCGGCGCGCACCTCTCCCCCGGAACCACGGTGATGCACGAGGGATTCGTGAACTTCAACGCGGGCACGCTGGGTGCGTCGATGGTGGAGGGGCGCATCTCGCAGGGCGTCGTGGTCGGCGACGGCAGCGACATCGGAGGCGGGGCGTCGATCATGGGCACCCTCTCGGGCGGTGGTCAGCACCGCGTCTCGATCGGAGCGCGCACCCTGCTCGGGGCCAACGCGGGCATCGGGATCTCGCTCGGCGACGACTGCATCGTCGAAGCAGGGCTCTACTTGACCGCCGGCACCAAGGTCGTCGTCGCCGACGCCCCGGCGGGCGCAGACGGCGAGCGCCAGACCGTGAAGGCCGCCGAGCTGTCGGGCCGTAGCGGACTGCTCTACCGGCGCAACTCGCTGACCGGCGCGGTCGAGGTCTCGCGCCGCTCGGGCCACGGGGTGACGCTGAACGAGATGCTGCACGCCTGATCACGGCGCACGCTCAGGCCGGCGGCCACCGCTGCTGTATGGTTGAGTCGACGCCCCTCGCGAAGCGAGACGTCTGCGTCGTCGAAATCCTTCCGCACCGGCATCCGGTCGCGGTCACTCGAGCGGCGAAACGATGCGCGATCCCGCGCCGTCGCCCACATCCGCAGCCACGCTGCGCTTTCCTGGAGATACTCCTATGCCTTCCTTCCTCGATCTCGGCGTGCCCGCCGCGCTGGCCGACGTTCTGGCCGCCGACGGCAAGACCGAGGCGTTCGCCATTCAGCGCGACACGCTCCCCGACTCCCTCGCCGGCCGCGATCTGCTCGGCCGCGGCCGCACCGGCAGCGGCAAGACCATCGCGTTCGCGCTGCCCCTGGTCGCCCGTCTCTCGGCCTCCGGCACCCGCCGGCAGCCCGGCCGGCCCCGTGGACTCGTGCTCGCGCCGACCCGCGAGCTGGCCACGCAGATCGCCGCCACCATCCGGCCGCTCGCCGAGGCCGTCGGCATGCGCGTCACGACCGTCTTCGGCGGTGTCTCGCAGCGGCCGCAGGAGCAGGCGCTGCGCGCCGGCGTCGACATCGTCGTGGCCTGCCCCGGCCGGCTCGAAGACCTCATGAAGCAGGGCGTCGTCTCGCTCGGCGCCGTCGAGGTCGCGGTGCTCGATGAGGCCGACCACATGGCCGACCTCGGCTTCCTCCCCGGCGTCACCCGCATCCTCGCGGCCACTCCCGCCGGCGGCCAGCGCCTGCTGTTCAGCGCCACCCTCGACCGCGGCATCGACGCGCTTGCCAAGCGGTTCCTCCGCAGCCCGGTCAGCCACGAGGTCGATGAGGCCAGCGTGCCGGTGGGAGAGATGACCCACCGCGTGCTCGTCGCATCGGATGCGGATGCCAAGAAGAGGCTCGTCGAGGATCTGGCATCCGGTCTCGGCCGTCGCATCCTGTTCACCCGCACCAAGCACCACGCCAAGAAGCTCGCCAAGCAGCTGACCTCGGCGGGCATCCCCTCGGTCGACCTGCACGGCAACCTCGGCCAGAACGCGCGTGAGCGCAACCTCGCCGCGTTCGGCGCCGACGCCGCGAACGGCGGCGTGCGCGTGCTCGTCGCGACCGATGTCGCCGCCCGCGGCGTGCACGTCGACGACGTCGAGCTGGTCGTGCACGTCGACCCGCCCGTCGAGCACAAGGCGTACCTGCACCGCTCGGGTCGCACCGCTCGTGCCGGTGCTGCGGGCACCGTCGTCACGCTCATGCTGCCCGAGCAGCGTCGCGACGTGAAGGACATCCTGCGCAAGGCGCAGATCACGGTCGCGATGGAGGACGTCACGCCCGCCATCGTCGACGAGCTGGTCGGCGAGCGCGCCCCGAAGGTCAAGACGGCTCCCGTCGCGCCGCAGCAGAACCAGCCCAAGGCGAAGTCGGCCTCGCAGCCCGGCGGCCAGGGCGGCGGACGCTCCGGCTCGGGCCGCCGTCGCTCCGGTCGCGCCGGCGACACCGCCCAGCGCACGGACGGCGGCCGCGAGCGCGCACGCTCGCACGCACAGAGCAGCCAGCCGCGCTACTCCACGCAGACCGGCTCACCGGCGGGCCAGCAGCGCCAGAGCGACCACGGGGCGGCTCGTCCCGCGTCGAACGGTCAGCAGCACAGCGCCGGTCGCGCCCGCACCGGCTCGCGCCGCGCCAGCCGCGCGCAGGGACGCTGACCCCGCACTGGCTGACCGCACAGACAGAACTGCCCGCCACGGGAATCCGTGGCGGGCAGTTCTGTCATGACAGCGCGGCCGGGTGCGCGGAGCGGTTCGCTCCCCTGCGGCTCAGCGCGTCGGGAAGGAGCGCTCGGGCGAGCCGACGTACAGCTGCTGCGGGCGACCGATCTTGGTCTGCGGATCGAGGTTCAGCTCGCGCCACTGCGCCAGCCAGCCGGGAAGGCGGCCGATCGCGAACAGCACCGTGAACATGCGCGTCGGGAAGCCCATCGCCTTGTAGATGACGCCGGTGTAGAAGTCGACGTTGGGGTAGAGACGACGCTCCTTGAAGTAGTCGTCGGCGAGGGCGATCTCCTCGAGCTCCTTGGCCAGATCAAGCAGCGGGTCGGTCACGCCGAGCTCGGCGAGCACCTCGTCGGCGGCTTCCTTGACCAGCTTCGCGCGCGGGTCGTAGTTTTTGTACACGCGATGCCCGAAGCCCATCAGCTTCACGCCGGCTTCCTTGTTCTTCACGCTCTCGACGAAGCGCTGCACGCTCTGTCCCGACTCGCGGATCTGCCCGAGCATGGTCAGCACCGCTTCGTTCGCCCCGCCGTGCAGCGGGCCGGAGAGCGCCTGGATGCCAGCGGAGATCGATGCGAACTGGTTGGCTCCGGTCGAGCCGACCAGACGCACGGTGGACGTGGATGCGTTCTGCTCGTGATCCTCGTGCAGGATCAGCAACAGCTCGAGCGCCTTCGACATCACCGGGTTGACCTCGTACGGCTCGCTGTGCACGCCGAAGTTGAGCTTGAGGAAGTTGTCGACGAAGCTCAGCGAGTTGTCCGGATACAGGAAGGCCTGTCCGATGCTCTTCTTGTGCGCGTACGCGGCGATGACCGGCAGCTTGGCGAGCATGCGCACCATGTTCAGCTCGACGTGCTCGGGATTGTGCGGGTCGGTCTGGCCCTCGTAGTAGGTCGACAGCGCGGCGACCGCCGACGACAGCACCGACATCGGGTGCGCGGTGTGCGGCAGAGCCGAGAAGAAGTGCTTGAGGTCTTCGTGCAGCAGCGTGTGCCGACGGATCTTCTCGTCGAACTCGGCGAGCTCGGTCGCCGTCGGCAGCTCGCCGTAGATCAGCAGCCACGCCACCTCGAGGTAGCTGCAGTTCTTCGCGATCTGCTCGATCGGGTATCCCCGGTAGCGGAGGATCCCCTGATCTCCGTCGATGAAGGTGACGGCTGACTTGGTGGACGCGGTGTTCACGAAGCCGTAGTCGAGGCCCGTGTACCCGGTCTGACGCGTGAGCGTCGAGAAGTCGATGCTGTCGGTGCCGCTGCTTCCGCGGACGACGGGGAACTCCGCCGTGGTGTCGCCGATCGAAAGAGTCGCCTTCTCGGGCTGAGCTGCGCTCACGCCAACCTCCTGCTGCGTTCGTGTCGTCGTGGGCGATGAGAGACGCACGCAGCGCCGGTCCGGCAGACCCCATCGCCCCTACAGCCTAGCCGTGACGTCGGCCTACTGTGACATCCGCCAAGAGATGAACGTCATCACCGCGCGGTGCGCACAAAGATCAGCGATCGGCGCCGGTCAGACGCGTCGCAGCCTGCCTGATCCGCTCGAGGGGCGCGGTCAGCGACAGACGTACGTGCTGCGCGGAGTGGTCGCCGTAGAAATGGCCGGGGCCCGCCAGGATGCCGAGTGAGGCGAGGCGATCCATCGACTCCCAGGCGTCTCGCCCCTCCGTCGCCCAGAGGTACAGGCCCGCCTCCGATCCGTCGATGCGGAAACCCGCCTCGACGAGCGCGGGCAGCAGCACGTCGCGGCGCTGCCGGTACAGCCGCTTCTGGGCGGCGACGTGCTCGTCGTCTCGCAGGGCCACCGCCATCGCGTGCTGCACCGGAGCGGGTGGCATCAGACCGAGGTGCTTGCGCGCAGCGAGGACATCGCCGATCAGCGTCGAGCACCCGGCGATGAACGCGGCCCGGTATCCGGCGAGGTTCGACTGCTTGCTCAGCGAGTAGACGCTGAGCAGATCCGCCCGGCTGCCCCCGGTGACGCGGGGGTCGAGAACCGACGGGATCATCTGGCTCTGCCAGGGACCCTCCCACCCGAGCTCGGCGTAGCATTCGTCGCTCGCCAGCACGGCGCCGAGCTCGCGAGCCCGTCGCACGGCCGCCGTGAGCGCCTCGAGGTCCCACGTGCGACCGTCGGGGTTTCCGGGGCTGTTGATCCAGATGAGCTTCGCGCCCTCGGGCCACTCCGCAGGATCGTCGGCGGCGACGGCGGTCGCACCGGCGACCGCCGCACCGACCGCGTAGGTCGGGTAGGCGACGCGGGGGTGCACGACGACATCCCCCGGCCCGAGGCCGAGCAGAAGGGGCAGCAGCGCGACCAGCTCCTTCGAGCCGATCGTCGGCATGACGTTCGCGTCGGTGAGATCGGGCACCCCGCGACGGCGGGCGTACCAGTCCACGATGGCCTTGCGCACGTCGCTCGTTCCCACGGTCTGTGGGTAGGCGTGCGCGTCGGTCGCCTCGGCGAGAGCGCGACGGATCACCTCGGGGGTGGGGTCGACCGGCGAGCCGATCGACAGATCGACGAGACCGTCGGGATGCTGGGCCGCGCGGTCACGGTAGGGGATCACCGCGTCCCAGGGGTAGTCCGCGAGATCCCGGACTCCCACTCAGTCCCCCTGCGGCGGCAGGGCGGTGACCACCGGGTGGTCGAAGTCGTAGACGCCGACCTTCGACGCGCCGCCGGGAGAGCCGATCTCCTTGAAGAACTCGACGTTGGCCTTGTAGTAGTCGGCCCACTCCTCGGGCAGGTCGTCTTCGTAGTAGATCGCCTCGACCGGGCAGACCGGCTCGCAGGCGCCGCAGTCCACGCACTCGTCGGGGTGGATGTACAGCATCCGCTCGCCTTCGTAGATGCAGTCCACGGGGCACTCATCGATGCAGGCGCGGTCCTTGACATCGACGCAGGGAAGGGCGATCACGTACGTCACGTGCTCAGTCTACGACGCCTCAGCGCCCCTCGCCCTGCGTTGCGGCCGCGCGTGCGGACAGTTCGCTCAGCCGCCGGGTGTCCGGCCAGGCCACGATCAGCATGACGATGCCCGCGGCGACGTACATCCAGATGTTGCCGAGGGCGGTGTTCGGGACGACGATCGATCCCCCCGGTCCGCGCTGCGAGATCACCAGCAGCAGCGCCATGATGCCGAGTCCTGCGGCGAGTGCCGCCCACCGGTCGCCGGTGAGGGCGCGAAGCGCGACGAGCAGGGCTGCGCACGCGATGCCGCCGAGGATCATCCCGACGGGGACGGGACCGATCGTGAAGCTGTGCGCGATGGTCGCCGCGACACCGTAGACGGCCCCGACCAGGGCCGCGGCCAGCCACGAGACACCTCGGGAGAGCATTCTGCGCACCGGCTCAGCCTACTGGGCGCCGCTGTCGGGCGCCTGAGGTGCGCTCACGCGGCGAGACCCACCATCCGCAGCAGCGCGGCGACGGCGGCCGCGGCGAACACGACCACGAGGAACGACTGGCGCATCCACAGCAGCCCGGCCGCGACGAGCACGGCGGGCACCCTGGCATCGACCATTACCGCCTGACCGGCGCCGAGGGTCTGCACGGCGACGAGGGCGCCCAGCAGCGCCACGGTGAGCAGATCCGAGATGCGGGCAGGCTTCGGCGCTTCCAGCAGCCTGGCGGGCACGAGGTATCCGACGGCCTTGAGCCCGACGCAGATGCAGGCGGCGAGCAGCACCGCACTCCAGACGGTCATCGTGAGGCCTCCACTGTCGCATTCCTGCGGCCGAACCAGTTGAACCAGCCGACCACGATCGCCACGAGCGCGGCGACGAGCACCGGCAGACCCGGCATGAGAAGGGGCGTGAGACCGGCGGCGACGACGGCGGCGGCCACGCCGACGGCGATGGCCTGACGCTCCCGCAGCCGCGGCCAGAGCAGGGCGAGGAACGCGGCGGCAGCCGCCGCGTCCAGCCCCCAAGCCTTCGGGTCGCCGAGCACGTCGCCCAGCAGGGCGCCGGCCAGCGTGGTGAGGTTCCAGCCGATGAACACTCCGAGGCCGGTGAGCCAGAACCCGAGCCGACGCAGCCGCGGCGTCTGCTGGGAGATGGCGACCGCCGTGGATTCGTCGATGGTCACCTGCGCGGCCGCGGCCCGTCGCCAGAATCCACCGCCGATGATCGACGACAGCCGCATGCCGTACGCGACGTTGCGCACTCCGAGCAGCGCAGCAGAGGCGACCGCCGACGGCAGAGCGGCGATGCCGCCGGCACCGAACACGCCGATGAAGGCGAACTGCGAGCCGCCGGTGAACATCAGCAGGCTCAGCACGCAGGTCTGCCAGACGTCGAGGCCGGACGCCACGGCCAGGGCGCCGAACGAGATGCCGTACGCGCTGGTCGCGATGGCGACGCCGAGGCCCTCCCGCCAGACCTCGCGGACCGCGTGGCCCGCCTCTTGTGTTCGCTCTGCTGAACGCATGCCCATCATTCTGAACAGGCCCGGGCATCTCGTCAAATCGAACGAACGTTTGTCATACTGAACAGATGGATCTGCGCGCACGCCTCGCCCTCGCCCTGCGCCGCGAGCGGGAGGGCGCCGGCCTCTCGGTCTCCGAGCTGGCGCGCCGCGCGGGCGTGTCCAAGGCCACGGTCTCCCAGCTCGAGAGCGGCTCCGGCAATCCCAGCGTCGAGACGCTCTGGGCCATCGGCGACGCACTCGGGGTGCCGTTCTCGACGCTCGTCGATGACCGCGCCCCGGCGGCACGCCTCATCCGCCTCGGCGATCACGCGGGCGTCCCGTCAGCGGCATCCCCCTATCTGGCCACCCTGCTGTCGGCCGCAGCCCCCGGCACGCGACGCGACATCTACCTCATCCAGGCCGAGCCGGGCGAGCCCAGGCGCTCACTGCCGCACCGTTCGGGCACGACCGAGCACATGGTGCTGGTCAGCGGCGAGGCTGTGGTCGGCCCGGACGACGCGCCCGAGCTGCTGCACCCCGGCGACTACCTGTCGTACGCCGGTGACGCGCCGCACATCTTCGAGGCGCGCAGCCCCGGCACCAGTGCAGTGCTGGTGTCGGAGCTGCGCTGAGGCATCGCTTCGCCCACCGCGGTGCTCGACTCTCGGCCGGGCCGGGCCGGTCGGGCCGGGAATCAGTACCAGTTCACGGCCTGGGAGTGACCCCACGCGGCGCACGGTGAGCCGTAGGCGCGCTCGATGTAGCCGAGCCCCCAGGCGATCTGCGTCGCCGCGTTCGTGCGCCAGTCGGCGCCGGCGGTCGCCATCTTGCTGCCGGGCAGCGACTGCGGGATGCCCGTGGCTCCGCCGTCGGCGTTGTACGCCTGGTAGTTCCAGCCGGACTCCTTGGTCCACAGGTTGACGAGGCACGAGAACTCGCCCTCGCCCCAGCCGTACCGCTCGGCGGCCATCGCACGAGCGGTCGCCTTCGCGCCCTCGGGGGTGTTGGCGGCGGCGAGGGCCGCCTCTGCCCGACGCTTCTCCTCGGCGGCCTTCTCCGCCGCAATCCGCTCGACCTCCGCCTGCGCCCGCGCTGCCTCGGCTGCGACGCGCTCGGCCTCCGCCTGCTTGGCGGCGGTGAGGGATTCCTGCAGGTCGGAGGTCTTCGACTGCACGATGACCGTGCCGAGCACGACCTCGGCGGTCAGCTCGTGCACTTCCTGCGACGAGAGGTCATCGGCCTGGGTGAGCCGCTTCACATCGGCGGTGAGAGCGTGCAGGTCGACCTGGGTCTGCTCGGTCTGCATGGGGAAGTCGACCTGGGCGACCACGTTGTTCAGCGACTCGGCGTTCACCAGTGCGATCTTGCCGTCTTCCGCGGCGTCGGCGGCCTGCTCCAGAGCGTGTTCGGTGGGGATGGCGCCGAGCGCGGCCGGCGCGAAGACCACTCCGGCGGCGGCCGTCGCGGTCAGCACGGCTCCGACGGCCACGGCGAGCAGCGGACGGCGCAGACGGGAGTGGGCCGACGTCAGGTGTGCGACCCGGTGGGACGCACGCGTGTTCTGGGTATCGATCATGGGGTGAGGTTTCGACCTTCGGGTTGTCGACGGCCCGGACCCTCACGGGGCGCGCTCATGGGAGCACCGTTTCCCGGGCACGAGAGACAACACTGTCCCGTGCACCTGGACGCAACCCTGCTCTCATCTGGACGCGAGGTGCGCGCTTGCCGAGAATGACCCGCCGGCGCGTCCGGGAAAGTATGTTATGCGTTCGTTACCTTCCGTTCGCTCGCGGGCGGCTCGAGATGTCCGTTCGTGCCGAAGGCCCCCTCGCGGCGTCCTCGCCCGAAGGGGCGCGGATGCGGCGAGGAGGCCTCGGCGGAAAACGGGAAGGTCAGGCGTGGGCGTTGGCGTCCTGACGCTTCAGCCGCGACGTCTCACGACCGCGGATGGTCTGGTCGAGGATCACCTTGCGGATGCGCACGGCCTCCGGCGTGACCTCGACGCACTCATCCTCGCGGGCGAACTCCAGCGACTCCTCGAGGGAGAGGATGCGCGGCGGCGTCATCGACTCGAAGCTGTCGGCCGTGGCCGAGCGCATGTTGGTGAGCTTCTTCTCCTTGGTGATGTTCACGTCCATGTCATCCGCACGCGAGTTCTCACCCACGACCATGCCCTCGTAGACCTCTTCGGTCGGCCTGACGAAGAACGACATGCGCTCCTGCAGGGCGATCATGGCGAACGGGGTGACGACGCCGGCCCGGTCGGCGACGATCGAGCCGTTCTGGCGGGCGACGATCGAGCCTGCCCACGCGTCGTAGCCGTGCGAGATGGCGTTGGCGATGCCGGTGCCGCGGGTGATCGAGAGGAACTCGGTGCGGAAGCCGATCAGGCCGCGCGAGGGCACGATGAATTCCATGCGGATCCAGCCGGTGCCGTGGTTGACCATGTTCTCCATGCGGCCGCGGCGGTTGGCCATCAGCTGCGTGACCGCGCCCAGGTGCTCCTCGGGCACGTCGATCGTGAGGTGCTCGTACGGCTCGTGCACCTTGCCGTCCTCTCCCTTTCGGGTGACGACCTGCGGCTTGCCGACGGTGAGCTCGAAGCCCTCGCGACGCATGTTCTCGACCAGGATGGCGAGCTGCAGCTCACCGCGGCCCTGCACCTCCCACACGTCGGGGCGGCCGATGTCGTTCACGCGCAGCGACACGTTTCCGATCAGCTCGCGGTCGAGGCGGTCCTTCACCATGCGAGCGGTGAGCTTGTGTCCCTTGACCTTGCCGACCAGCGGCGAGGTGTTCGTGCCGATGGTCATCGAGATCGACGGCTCGTCGACGCTGATCTGCGGCAGCGGGCGCACGTCCACCGGGTCGGCGATGGTCTCGCCGATCATGATGTCCGCGAAGCCGGCGATAACGGCGATGTCGCCGGGTCCGGCCGACTCGGCCGGGTAGCGCTCGAGCGCCTTGGTCATCAGCAGCTCGGTGATGCGCGCGTTCTGGGTGGTGCCGTCCTGGCGCACCCAGGCGACGGTCTGACCCTTCTTGAGCGTGCCGTTGAAGACGCGCAGCAGCGCGAGGCGGCCGAGGAACGCCGAGGAGTCGAGGTTGGTGACCCACGCCTGCAGCGGCGCCTCGTCGTCGTACGACGGTGCGGGCACGTGCTCGAGGATCGCCTCGAACAGGGGCTCGAGGTCGTCGTTGTCGGGCAGCTCGCCGTTCGCGGGGCGGTTGCGCGACGCTGCTCCCGCGCGTCCCGAGGCGTAGACCACCGGCACGTCGAGCAGAGCGTCGACGTCGAGGTCGGGCACGTCGTCCTGCAGGTCGCTGGCGAGGCCGAGCAGCAGGTCGTGGGCCTCTTCTTCGACCTCGGCGATGCGGGCATCCGCCCGGTCGGTCTTGTTCACCAGCAGGATGACGGGCAGCTTCGCCTCGAGAGCCTTGCGCAGCACGAAGCGGGTCTGCGGCAGCGGACCCTCGGAGGAGTCGACCAGCAGCACGACGCCGTCGACCATCGACAGCGCGCGCTCGACCTCGCCACCGAAGTCGGCGTGACCGGGGGTGTCGACGACGTTGATCGTCACGGGCGTCTCGGAGTGCTTCCCCGAGTACGTGATCGCCGTGTTCTTGGCGAGGATCGTGATGCCCTTCTCACGCTCGAGGTCGTTGGAGTCCATCGCGCGTTCTTCGACGTGCGCGTGCTCGCCGAACGAGCCGGTCTGACGAAGCATGGCATCGACGAGAGTGGTCTTGCCGTGGTCGACGTGTGCGACGATTGCGACGTTTCGGAGGTCAGAGCGGAGGGCGTGCGCCATTCAAGAAGTCCAATGCGGATTTTGGTGTGAGATGGGATGCCGCGTGTGCCGAATGAACGAGAGCGACGTTCCAGAATAGCGCACGCTCTCTGAACAGTGCCTGACCCGTTCGAATCGCTCAACTGGCACTGTCCAGGGCCCGGATGCCGCCAATTGAGCTATCCGAACGGCGCCATCTACGATCGAGAGGGTGACGGCGACCAGGACGCGGCTGTGGTGGGAGATCGCGATCGTCCTCGCTCTGGGGCTCGGCCAGTCGGCGGTGTACGCCATCGTGCAGCTCGCCTATCGCCTCACCGACTCCACTCCCCTGGCCGATCAGACGGCGACGCTGAACCCGTCGCGCAGCGACCGCGAGGTGTTCGACCTCATCTATCAGCTCCTCTCGATCGGCTTCGGGATCGTGCCCGTGCTGCTGGTCTGCTTCCTGCTGTGGCGATCACGCCGCCCGCATCTCGGGATGCTCGGGATCGACGGCACGAGACCCGCGCGCGACATCGGCTGGGGCCTCGCTCTGGTGGCCGTCATCGGCATCCCGGGAATCGCGCTCTACGTCGCCGGCCGTGCGCTGGGCTGGTTCGTCGCCGTGGATCCTGCCGGGCTCGACGCCCACTGGTGGACGGTGCCCATCCTGCTGCTGTCGGCGGCCCGGGCATCCATCCAGGAGGAGGTCGTCGTGCTCGGCTACCTGTTCGCCAGGCTCAGACAGCTCGGCTGGGGCGTCTGGCCGATCATCGTCGCGACCAGCGTGCTGCGCGCGAGCTATCACCTGTACCAGGGCCCCGGCGCCTTCATCGGCAACCTCGCGATGGGCCTGCTCTTCGGCTGGCTGTTCGCCCGCACCCGACGTCTGGTGCCGTTCCTCGTCGCGCACTTCGCGATCGACGCGATCGTCTTCGTCGGCTACCCGTGGGCCGCCTCGACCTGGCCGGCTCTGTTCGGACTGTCCGCCTGACGTTCCGCAGGCCGCGCCTCAGCCGCGGGTGATCAGCACAGCGGCCACGGCCCAGGCGACGATCACGAGCAACGCGGCGAGGGACGGGATGTCCCAGCCGCGCCGCACGGGCGGCACCGGGGTGACCGGCGTCGCGCCCGCCTTCGCCTTGCGCAGCGCCGCGACAGCGTCATCGGCGCGCTCGTTCGCATCCTCTTTGGTGCGCCCGGGTCCGAGCCGCTGCGGTCGGCGCGTGGCGGGACCGCCGAAGCAGGTGATCTGCGAGCCGTCGTCGAGGGCGATCTCGATCTGCCAGCGCATCCGGATCTGCTGCACCCGCGCCCAGGGCACGAAGATCGTGCGCAGCAGGTTCTGCACGAACACGCCGTCGCGCTGTGGGCGCACGCGCGAGGCGACGCCGATGACGTAGATGCTCCACAGCACCAGCAGCGGCCACGGGGCGAGCAGCAGCGCGGTGCCGATGTCGGCTCGGACCGCGGCGTCGACGAGCAGCACCGCCGAGAGCGCCGCGCAGATCACCAGCAGCGCCACCCCTCCCCTGTTGCGGAGAGAGGCGGCGCCGGCTGGTGTCGCGGATTGCTCGGGCGTCACAGACCGCCGCCGAGCGGCAGCGAGGCGCCGGGGATCGCGTCGAGCAGACGACGCGTGTACTCCTCCTGCGGGTCGGTGAAGATGGAGTCCACCGTGCCCTGCTCGACGATCCTGCCCTTCTCCATGACGCAGACGAGATCGGCTGCCACCCGCACGACCGCGAGGTCGTGCGTGATGAACAGGTAGGTCAGACCGAGCTCGTTCTGCAGATCCGAGAGCAGGTGCAGGATCTGGTCCTGCACGAGCACGTCGAGCGCCGAGACGGCCTCGTCGAGCACGACGATGTCGGGTTTGAGAGCCAGCGCGCGAGCGATCGCGACGCGCTGACGCTGACCACCGGACAGCTCGTTCGGGTACCGCTCCGCCAGCTCGCGGGGCAGCGAGACCTGGTCGAGCAGCTCGAGAGAGCGCTTGTGCTGCTCGTCGCGCGTGCCGATGCCGTGCACGTGCAGCGGCTCGCTGATGAGGCTGCCGATGCTGCGCAGCGGGTCGAGGGATCCGTACGGATCCTGGAACACCGGCTGCATGCGCCGACGCAGTCTGAACACGTCTGCGCGCGACATGGCGCTGGTCGCCTCGCCGTCGATGAGGATCTCGCCGTCGGTGGGCTTCTCGAGCTGCAGCAGCATCTTCGCCACCGTCGACTTGCCCGACCCCGACTCGCCCACGAGCGCGAGCGTCTTGCCCCGGGGGATCGAGAACGAGACGCCGTCGACGGCGAGGAACTTCTCGCTGCGCAGTCCGCCGCTGCGGATGGAGTACTGCTTGACGAGGTCGCGCACCTCCACCACGGCCGGAGCCGTCTGCGCCTTCGGCTCCTCGCGGGTGGTGACCACGCCGATCCGCTTCGAGGCGAGGCTGGGCGCGGCGGCCACCAGCCGCTGCGTGTACGGGTGCTGCGGCCGCGAGAGGATCTCGACGCTGGGGCCGGCCTCGACGATCTCACCCTGGTTCATCACGATGATGCGGTCGGCGCGCTCACCGGCCAGACCGAGGTCATGGGTGATCAGCAGCACCGACGTGCCGCGCTCGCTGGTCAGGCTCGCCAGGTGATCGAGGATCACCCGCTGCACCGTCACGTCCAGCGCGCTGGTCGGCTCGTCGGCGATCAGCAGCTGCGGGTCGGCCGCCAGGCCGATCCCGATCAGCGCGCGCTGTCGCATCCCGCCCGAGAACTGGTGGGGGAACTGGTGCATCCGACGTGCGGCGTCGCTGAGGCCCGCCTGCTGCAGCACCTCGACGGCGCGGTCGTGCACCTCCTGGCGTCCTTGCGCCAGCCCGTTGGCGCGCACGGCCTCCTTGACCTGGAAGCCGACCGACCACACCGGGTTGAGGTTCGACATCGGGTCCTGCGGCACATATCCGATGTCACGTCCGCGGATGTGCTCGAGCTCGGCCCGCTTCGCGGTGGTCAGCTCGCGTCCGTCGAGAGTGATGCTGCCGGCGGTGACGTGCCCGGTGCCGGGCAGCAGGCCGATGATCGCGGATGCCGTCGTCGACTTGCCCGACCCGGACTCCCCCACGATCGCCAGCGTCTCGCCGGCCATCATGTCGAAGCTCACACCGTGCAGCACTTCGCGGGTCTTCTTGCCGCTGCGGAACGCGACGCGCAGGTCGCGCACTCTGAGCAGAGGTTCGGTCATCGCTGAGCCCTCGCCTTCGGGTCGACGGCGTCGCGCAGCAGCTCACCGAGCGTGACGAACGCCAGCACGGTGAGGGTCAGGGCGAGCGACGGCCAGAACAGCGCCATCGGCGCCGTGCGGATGTTGGTCTGAGCCTGGCTGATGTCCAGACCCCACGACATGGTGCCGCTGCCCAGACCGACGCCCAGGAACGACAGGGTGGCCTCGGCGACGATCGCGCCGGCGAGCGACAGCGTGGCGACGACGATGACGGGAGCCATCGCGTTGGGCAGCACGTGCACCAGCAGCGTCTTGAACCTCGACATGCCGATCGACTCGGCCCCCATCACGAAGTCGGCCTGCTTCACGCGCAGCACCTCGGCGCGCATGATGCGCGCGGTCGATGCCCAGGCGAAACCGCCGATCGCGAATGCCAGCACGAGCTCGTTGCGATCCGGCAGCACCGACATGACGACGATGCCCGCGATGATGTAGGGGATCGTGAAGAAGATGTCGCCGATGCGCGAGAGCACCGAGTCCAGCCAGCCGCCGTAGAAGCCGGCCAGCGCGCCCATGACGACGCCGACGATGGTGCTGATCAGGGTGGCCAGCACGCCGACGATGAGCGAGGTGCGGGTTCCCCAGATCGTGCGCGCGTAGATGTCGCATCCCTGACGGGTGAAGCCGAGCGGATGCCCGTCGGCGGGGCCCTTGTTGCTGTCCGCGAGCTGGCATCCCGAGTTCGGGGCGACCTGGGTGAACAGGGTCGGCGCGAGGGCGACGATGATCACCAGCAGGACGAACGCCGCGGAGATCCAGAACAGCGGACGCCGACGCAGGTCGCGCCAGGCGTCCAGCCACAGGTTGCTGGGCTTGGCGTCGATGCGCACGACGTCGACGGGCACCGACGTGGTGTCGGCCGGTGCGACGAAGTGGCCGCGGTCGAGGTCAGGTCGTGACATAGCGGATCCTCGGGTCGAGCAGGCCGTAGATGAGATCCACGACGAGGTTGATGAGCACGTACACGACGACGAACACCGTCACGAACGACACGACCGTGGGGTTCTCCCCTCGGATGATCGCCTGATACAGGGTGTTGCCGACGCCGGGGACGTTGAAGATGCCCTCCGTGACGGTCGCACCGACCATCAGCACACCGAACACGGTGCCGAGGTCCGTGACCATCGGGATGAGCGAGTTGCGCAGCACGTGCACGGGGATGACGCGTCCTCGCGACAGTCCCTTGCTGTACGCCGTGCGCACCCAGTCCTGGCCGAGCGTGTCGATCGTGGACGCGCGCGTGAGCCGCATGCTGGTCGCGTAGACGCTGAAGCCGAGCACCCAGGCCGGCAGCCAGAGATCGCCCCAGTCGTTGTTCGCTCCGACGGTGGGTCTGAACCACCCGAGTTGGATGGCGAGGAAGTACTGCGCCAGGAACGAGAGCACGAAGATCGGCACGGCGATGAAGATCAGCGCGAGCACGAGCATCGAGTTGTCGAAGATGCCGCCCTTGCCGAGCGCCGAGAACAGGCCGATGATGATGGCCAGCACGAAGGCGATGCCCACGGCCATCACGGCGAGACGCAGCGTGACGGGGAACGTGCGGGCGAGGACGTCTGCGACCGGCTGGCCGGAGAAGCTCGTGCCGAAGTCGAGCCGGAAGATCCCCGCGATGTAGTAGCCGTACTGCACGAGGAACGGCTCGTCGAGGTGGTACTCGGCGCGAAGACGCTCGAGCAGAGCAGGGTTCGGCTGCTTGTCTCCGAACAGACCGGCGATCGGGTCGCCCGGCATGGCGAAGACCATGAAATAGATCAGCAGAGTCGCTCCGAAGAACACCGGAATCGCCTGCAGGATCCGCTTGAGGATGTAAACGGCCATCCTCTACCTCCCTTCGGGTGCGAGGCGCGGATCACGCGCCTCGAGGGCAAAGAGAACGAGGCGGTGGTGTGGTGCACCACCGCCTCGTCGCGAAGGGTTACTCCGCCTTCTTCTCGATTTCCGAGAAGAGCGGCACGGAGTTCCAGCCGAACTTCACGTTGTCGACGTTCTTGCCGTAGCCGCCGACGACGTTCGAGTACCACAGGGGCACGACGGGCAGGTCCTTCAGAAGGACCTCCTGCGCCTGCTGGTACAGCTCGTTCGCCGCCTTGGGGTCGGTCTCCGAGATGCCCTCGGACAGCAGCTTGTCGAACTCGGCGCTCGAGTAGTCACCGTCGTTGGATCCGGCGTTGGTGGCGTACAGCGGTCCGAGGAAGTTGTACAGACCGGGGTAGTCGGCCTGCCATCCGGTGCGGAACGCGGTCTCGATGGTGCGGTCGGTGACCTTGCCGCGCAGCTCTGCGAACGTGGGGTACGGAGCACCCGACGCGTCGATGCCCAGCGTGTTCTTGATCGAGTTGGTGGTCGCGTCGACCCAGGCCTGGTGGCCGCCGTCGGCGTTGTACGCGATCTGGAACGTGCCGCTCCACGGGCTGATCTTGTCAGCCTCGGCCCACAGCTCCTTGGCCTTCTCCTCGTTGAAGTCGAGGACCTCGGAGCCCTCGAGCGAGTCGGTCCAGCCGTCGATGACCGGCGAGGTGAAGTCGCTGGCCGGGGTGCGGGTGCCCTGGAAGATCACGTCGGTGATCTCCTTGCGGTTGATCGCCATCGAGATGGCCTGGCGACGCAGGTTGCCCTCTTCGCCGCTGAAGTGCTCGAGGCGCTCCGGGATGGTGAACGACTGGAAGATGGCAGCCGGCTGGTTGACCGCACGGTCGCCCAGGTCGGACTCGTAGTTGCCGAAGGCCGAGTCGGGGATCGCGTCGAGCACGTCGAGCTGGTCACCCAGCAGATCGGCGTACGCGCTGTCCTGCGAGGCGTAGAACACGATGTTCAGACCGCCGTTGGCCGCCTTGCGCGGGCCGTCGTAGTCGGGGTTGACGACGAGGTCGATGCCCACATCGTGCTGCCAGGCTCCCTCACCGTCGAGCATGTACGGGCCGTTGCCGATCGGGTTCTCGCCGAACGCCTCCATGTCCTCGAACGCGACGTCGGGGAGCGGGAAGTAGGCCGAGTAGCCGAGGCGCTGCGCGAAGTCCGACGCAGGCTTGTTGAGCTTGATCGTGAAGGTGTGGTCGTCGACCTGCTTCAGACCGGTCAGCTCGGAGTCCTCGTCGTAGCTGAAGCCCTCGATGTCCTCGAAGAAGTAGCTGGAGAGCTGCTCGTTCGACGCCAGCGCGCCGTAGTTCCACGCCTTGATGAAGTTGTCGGCGGTGACCTCTTCACCGTCGGTGAACTTCAGACCCTCGCGGATCTTCACGGTGAGGTTCTGCGGGTCGTCGACCGTGATCTCCTCGGCGACGTCGTTGAACACCGCGCCGTCGGCCGCGTAGCCGATGAGTCCGGCGAAGATGGCGTCGAGGATCTTGCCACCACCGGTCTCGTTGGTGTTGGTCGGGATCAGCGGGTTCTGAGGTTCAGAGCCGTTGACCTTGATGATCGCGGACGCATCAGCGCTCGACGAGCCCTTGTCTGCGTCGGGCGAATCGCCGCTGCTTGCGCAGCCGGAGAGTGCCATGGCACTCGCCGCGAGCAGCGCAATGCCCGCGAGGGTGATCTTGTTGTGCTTCACAGTGTCCTCCTGTGGACCGGGACAAGCGCGCGCTCGGCCTCGAACGCGCTCACCTCCGATCCTAGGTCCCGCCGACGAGGCCACCAGCACGCCCGGGCAACTGTTATCCAGCCTTAACCGAAACCACCCCTCATCGCTGTCGCGACGAGGGGTGGCCCGGATGCCCGGATGATTCAGGCGAATGCCTCGATCGGCGGGCAGGCGCACACGAGGTTGCGGTCGCCGTACGCCTGATCGATGCGCCGCACCGGCGGCCAGTACTTCGCCGCGACCAGCGCGTGCACCGGGTACGCGGCCACCTCACGCGAGTATGCGTGCTGCCACTCCCCCGCGATGAGGGATGCGGCGGTGTGCGGAGCGTTCACCAGCGGGTTGTCGTCGGCGGGCCAGGTGCCCGCGGCCACGGCATCCGCCTCGGCCTTGATCCGGATCATCGCGTCGATGAAGCGATCGACCTCGGCGAGGTCCTCCGACTCGGTCGGCTCGACCATCAGCGTGCCGGCGACGGGGAACGACATCGTGGGCGCGTGGAAGCCGTAGTCGATCAGGCGCTTCGCGACGTCGTCGACCGTGATGCCGGTCGCCTCCTTCAGCGGTCGCAGGTCGAGGATGCATTCGTGCGCGACCCGGTCGTTCTCGCCCGTGTACAGCACCGGGTAGTGATCGCGCAGCCGGTGAGCGATGTAGTTCGCCGACAGCACGGCCGCTGCGGTCGCGCTGCGCAGACCCTCGGCACCCATCATCCGCACGTACGCCCACGAGATCGGCAGGACGCCGGCCGATCCGTACGGAGCACCCGAGACCGGACCGCCGTCGAACACGTAACCGCCGGCGTGCTCGCTCTTCTGCGCCTGCGGGTGGCCGGGCAGGTACGGGGCGAGGTGCGCCTTGGCCGCCACCGGGCCGATGCCGGGCCCGCCGCCGCCGTGCGGGATCGCGAAGGTCTTGTGCAGGTTGAGGTGCGACACGTCGCCGCCGAGGTCGCCGAAGCGCGCGTAGCCGAGCAGCGCATTCAGGTTGGCGCCGTCGACGTACACCTGGCCCCCCGCATCGTGCACCGCGGAGGTGATGTCGACCACCTGCTGCTCGTACACGCCGTGCGTGGACGGGTAGGTGATCATCAGCGCGGACAGCGCGTCGGAGTGCTGGGCGATCTTCGCGCGCAGGTCGTCGAGGTCGACGTTGCCGAGCTCGTCGGTCGCCACGACGACGACCTTCATGCCCGCGAGCACGGCGGATGCGGCGTTCGTGCCGTGCGCCGAGCTGGGGATGAGGCACACATCGCGGTGCGTGTCGCCGTTCGCGAGGTGGTAGCCGCGGATCGCCAGCAGGCCCGCGAGCTCACCCTGCGAGCCGGCGTTCGGCTGCAGCGACACCGCGTCGTACCCGGTGACCTCGGCGAGCCACGCCTCGAGCTGGTCGATCATCGCGAGCGACCCCTCGACGTCCTCGGCCGGGGCGAAGGGGTGCAGCTGGGCGAACTCCGGCCAGGTGATGGCCGCCATCTCGGTCGCCGCGTTGAGCTTCATCGTGCACGAGCCGAGCGGGATCATGCCGCGGTCCAGCGCGTAGTCGCGGTCGGCGAGCTGCTTGAGGTAGCGCATCATGGCCGTCTCGGAGCGGTGCGCGTGGAAGACCGGGTGCGTGAGGTACTCGTCCTCGCGCAGCAGCGCCTCGGGCAGAGCGCCCGCCGACCCGGATCCGAAGAAGCCGAAGACCCGCTCCTGCTTGCCGCCGAACAGCACGGCGACGCGGTGCAGATCGGTGAACGTCGTGGTCTCGTCGACCGAGATGCCGACGGTGTCGGCATCCACCAGCCGCAGCAGGATGCCGTCGGCGTGCGCGTTCGTCACCACGGTCTCGGCAGCGCCGGGAACCCGCACGGTGATCGTGTCGAAGAACGCGTCGTGCACGACCTCGGCGCCGGCCTCGACGAGCCAGTCACGCAGCACGGCAGCCTTCCCCGCGACCTCTGCCGCGATCGCCCGCAGGCCGTCGGGGCCGTGGTAGACCGCGTACATCGAGGCCATCACGGCCAGCAGCACCTGAGCGGTGCAGATGTTCGAGGTGGCCTTCTCGCGGCGGATGTGCTGCTCGCGCGTCTGCAGGGAGAGGCGGTAGGCCGGGTAGCCGACCGCGTCGACCGAGACGCCGACGAGACGGCCGGGCAGCTGGCGCTCCAGACCGGCGCGCACGGCCATGTACCCGGCGTGCGGGCCGCCGAAGCCCATCGGCACGCCGAAGCGCTGCGTAGTGCCCACGCTCACGTCTGCGCCGAGCGACCCCGGCGAGCGCAGCAGCGTGAGAGCCAGCAGATCGGCCGCGGTGACCACGATGCCCTTGGCCAGGTGCGCGGCGTCGATCACCGCGCGGGGGTCCCACACGCGACCCGAGGCGCCGGGGTACTGCACGAGCACACCGAAGAGCTCGTCGGGAAGCTGCTCGCCGCCGGCGAGATCGCGTTCGACGAGCTCGATGCCCACGGCATCCGCCCGCGTGCGCAGCAGCGCCTTCGTCTGCGGAAGGGCGTCGGCGTCGACGACGAAGACGTTCGACTTCGACTTCGACGCGCGCCGCGCCAGCAGCATGCCCTCGGCGACGGCGGTCGACTCGTCGAGCATCGACGCGTTCGCGGTCGAGAGCCCGGTCAGATCGGCGACGATCGTCTGGAAGTTGATCAGCGCTTCGAGCCGCCCCTGCGAGATCTCGGGCTGGTAGGGCGTGTACGCGGTGTACCAGGAAGGGTTCTCGAGCACGTTGCGCTGGATGACCGAGGGGGTGAGCGTGCCGTAGTAGCCCAGGCCGATCATCGGGCGGTTGACCGTGTTGCGGTGCGCGAGGGCGCGCAGCTCGGCGAGCGCCTCGGCCTCGCTGGCTGCGGCCGGGATGCTGCTCTGCGGGGCTCCCGCGCTCGTCGCAGGGCCGGTGAAGATGGATGCCGGCACCGCCTGGCGCATGAGCGCCTCGATGGGCTCCTCCGCGGTCGGGTCCTCCGCGGATCCGACCGGGGAGAGCCCGAGGGCGGCGAGCATCCGCTCGCGCGCCTCGGTGGTGATGCCGATGTGGCGATCAGCGAATGAGGTCACTCTCACGCCTCCGTGTGCGCGACGTATGCGTCGCGGTCGAGCAGTCCGTCGAGGGCGCCGTCGGCGACCTCGACCTTGATCAGCCACGCGTCGCCGAAGGGCGCGGAGTTCAGCAGAGCGGGGTCGTCGACGACGGCGTCGTTGATCTCGACGACCGTCCCGGTGACCGGGGCGTAGAGCTCGGAGACCGACTTGGTCGACTCGGCCTCGCCGAACACGTCGCCGCGGGTCAGCTCGGCGCCGACCTCGGGCAGCTCGACGAACACGATGTCGCCGAGCGCGTCAGCGGCGAAGTCGGTGATGCCGATCGTCGCGGTGGCGCCGTCGAGGGCGACCCACTCGTGCTCTTCGCTGTACTTGAGGGTGGTGAGATCGGTCATTTCTTCCTCCGGTAGAAAGGCAGGGTGGTGCGGGTGGCGGGGATCTTCGTCCCCCGGACGTCGAGGAACAGCTCGGCTCCGTCTTCGGCGTGCGCCGGGTCGACGTAGGCCATCGCGATCGGGTGGCCGAGCGTGGGGCTGAGAGCGCCGCTGGTGATCTCGCCGACGACCGTGCCGTCCTCGAGCACAACGGGATAGCCCGCCCGGCCCGCACGACGACCTTCGGCGGTGAGTCCGACGAGCACGCGGGCGTCGGCGGGCGCAGCCACCGCGTCCTTGCCGACGAAGCTCTCCTTGTCGGCGACGACGACGCGGCCGAGGCCCGCCTGCGCGGGCCTGATCTCGCGGGAGAGCTCGTGGCCGTACAGCGGCATGCCCGCCTCCAGGCGCAGCGTGTCCCGAGCGGCGAGACCGGCCGGCACCAGGCCGTGCGATTCGCCGGCGGCGAGCACGGCGTCCCAGAGTTCTGCGGCGTCTGCGGCTGCGACGAGCAGCTCGAAGCCGTCCTCGCCGGTGTACCCGGTGCGGGCCAGCAGCAGCGGCTTGCCCGCGAAGGTCGCACTCGCCCAGGAGTAGTACTTCTGCTCCGCCCAGGGGACGCTGATCTCATCGATGCCGGCGACCTCGGTGAGGATCTGCTCGGACGCCGGCCCCTGCACGGCGATCAGCGCGTAGTCGTCCGAGACGTCCTCCACCGTCACAGCGTGCGCTCCGGCGGCGGACTCGACGCGTGCCGCGAGCGCCTCGCGCACGACATCCCGGTTGCCGGCGTTGGAGATGATGAGGAAGCGCTGCTCGCCCATCCGGTAGACGATGACGTCGTCGATGATGCCGCCGTCCTCGGCGAGCAGCAACGAGTACTTCGCCTTGCCGATGGTCATGGCCGAGAGCCGGCCGGCCAGGCAGTAGTCGAGGTAGTCGCCGGCCGCGGGACCGTCGACCAGGAACTCGGCCATGTGCGAGATGTCGAAGACCCCGGCGGCCTCGCGGACGGCGCGATGCTCGGCGAGATCGGACGTGTAGCGGACGGGCATCTGCCAGCCGCCGAAGTCGGTGAAGGACGCACCGAGCGCCTCATGGCGTTCGCGCAGCGGGGTATAGCGGGGTTCGGTCACGGAGTTCTCCCGGTCAGGATCGGGTAGGACGACGTCGTCGGCATCCTCGGAACTCCCCCTCTGTCATCGGGCCTGAGAGCTTCGCCATCGCCACCGGCTCGAGGAGCTGATGAACGAGGGCTTTCACCGTCGGCGGATGCGTGAGCATCGCTTTTCAGAGCGGCCGGACCGGGGCGGTAGGGGTACCTGAGAGATTGGCGGGGAGGCTTGCTCCTTCGGTGCCCGACCGTGTTCATCGGGCTCTCCCGCACGGATCATGCGGCCTGTGTTCGATTAGGCCTCTCAGCATACCGTCTAGGCTCGTCGATGTGAGAGGCACGACCGGCGACAGGGACGCGATCGGCGTCGCGGTGTCGACGGTCATCTTCTCGCTGCGCAGCGCCGACGAGGGCGAGCGTCTCATGCTGCCGCTCGTGCGCCGCACCCGCGACCCGCACCTCGGATCGTGGGCGCTGCCCGGCGGGTGGCTCGATCCGGCGGAGGACCTGGATGCCGCGGCATCCCGCACCCTCGCCGAGACGACCGCCCTGCAGCCGAGCTACCTCGAGCAGCTGTACACTTTCGGCGACGTCGACCGCTCCCCCTCCCGCACCATCTCGATCGTCTACTGGGCGCTGCTGCGCTCCGATCTCGTCGACGCGCAGCGCGCGCAGGCGGGGGCGCCGGAGAACGTCGAGTGGTTCGACGTCGACGCTCTGCCGCCGCTCGCCTTCGATCACAACCGCATCGCGGAGTATGCGCTGTGGCGCCTGCGCAACAAGGTCGCGTACAGCCGCATCGCTGCGGGTCTGCTGCCGGACGAGTTCACCCTCACCGAGCTGCGCGAGGTCTACGAGGCCGTGCTCGGGCAGCGCCTCGATCCGTCGAACTTCCGTCGCCTGCTGGAGGGCTCGGACGAACTCGTGCCCACCGAGTCGTTCCGCACCGGCAAGCACCGCCCCGCGCGCCTGTATCGCTACGTCGCGCACGCCTGAACGCGCGCCCGTCGATGCGCGGCCCACGCGTGATTGCACTTCTGGTCATATCGACCTAATCTGTTCGCTGGCAGTAAATGTCATAGCGACCAGAAGGCGGTCCTCTCTTGACCCTCCTCCGCACCATCGATCCCTCCGTCGATCACGCCCTGCAGGCGATCGTCGCCGGCGCCTCGCTCGACCCGACATGCAGCACCGACCTCGCGGCCGGGCCCTGGGACTTCGACGTGCGTCCCGGGTACGGCCCCGGGTCGTCGATGGGCGACGTCATCCCGGTGGGCGCCCCACGCCAGGGCGAGCTGCCGGCCGCCTACCGCGAGGCGGACGAGGACGAGCTCGACGCGCGCATCCGCGCCGCCAAGCAGGCCCTCGGCGACCGCGCCGTCGTGCTCGGCCACTTCTACCAGCGCGAGGAGGTCGTCCGCCACGCCGACTACGTCGGCGACTCGTTCCAGCTCGCGAACGCCGCGCTCGAGCACCCCGACGCGGAGGCGATCGTCTTCTGCGGCGTGCACTTCATGGCGGAGACCGCCGATCTGCTCTCCGGCCCTGACCAGGCGGTCATCCTGCCGAACCTCGCGGCGGGCTGCTCGATGGCCGACATGGCCGACATCGATCAGGTCGAGGACTGCTGGGAGCAGCTCGCCGACGTGCTCGGCCCGCTCGACACGCCGGATGCCGAGGGTCTGCTGCCCGTCGTGCCGGTGACGTACATGAACTCGTCGGCGGCCATCAAGGGCTTCGTCGGCCGGCACGGCGGCATCGTGTGCACGTCGTCGAACGCCGCGACGGTGCTGGAGTGGGCGTTCGCTCGCGGCCGTCGGGTGCTCTTCTTCCCCGACCAGCACCTCGGTCGCAACACCGCGAAGGCGATGGGGGTGCCGCTGGAGCGGATGCCGATGTGGAACCCGCGCCGGCCGCTGGGCGGATCGAGTGCCGACGAGCTGCGCGACGCCGGGGTGATTCTCTGGCACGGCTTCTGCTCGGTGCATCGCCGATTCACCGTCGACCAGATCGCGCAGGCGCGCGCCGAGCATCCCGGTGTGCGCGTCATCGTGCATCCGGAATGCCCGGTCGAGGTCGTCGACGCGGCCGACGAGGCGGGATCCACCGACTACATCCGCAAGGCGATCGCCGCCGCGACCGAGCCCACCACCTTCGCGATCGGCACCGAGATCAACCTCGTGCGGCGCCTCGCGGCCCAGCATCCGCAGCACGAGATCTTCTGCCTCGACCCGGTCGTCTGCCCGTGCTCGACCATGTACCGCATCCACCCCGGCTACCTCGCCTGGGTGCTGGAGGAGCTCGTCGACGGCAGGGTGCAGAACCGCATCCGCGTCGCCGACGACGTCGCGCTGCCCGCCAGGGTCGCGCTCGAGCAGATGCTGGCGGCGCGACCGCGATGAACGTGATCATCGTCGGCGGGGGCATCGCCGGCCTCACGGCCGCCCTGCGCGCCGACGCCCTCGGTCACCGGGTCACTCTGCTCGTCAAGGGCGCGCTGGGTGACGGCTGCACCGCCCACGCACAGGGCGGTGTCGCCGGAGCGTACGGGCCCGGCGACTCCCCCGCGCTGCACGCCCTCGACACCCTGCAGGCCGGCGACGGCCACGGCGACCCCCTCGCGATCACCGCGCTCGTCGACGGTGCGCACGCCGCGATCGCGGCACTCGTCGACGCGGGCGTGGCGTTCGATCGCACCGCCGACGGGGACATCGCGCGTGGACTCGAGGCCGCGCACAGCCGACCGCGCATCGCGCACGCCGGGGGCGACGCCACCGGCGCGGCGATCTCGACCGCTCTCCTGTCCCGTCTGCGCACCTCGACGGTGCGGGTGCGGGAGCACGTCTTCGTAGCCGACGCGCTGACCTGCGCAGACCGGGTGATCGGCATCCGCTCGATCGACGGGGCGGAGGTGCGGGCGGATGCCGTGGTGCTCGCCACCGGCGGCGCGGGGCAGCTGTACACCCACACGACCAACCCGGCCGGCACCACCGGCGACGGCATCGCGATCGCCGTGCGCGCGGGCGCGGCGATCGCGGACCTCGAGTTCGTGCAGTTCCACCCGACCGTCCTGGCGGGCGCGAAGCCCTTCCTGATCTCGGAGGCTGTCCGCGGGGCGGGCGCCGTGCTGCGGGATGCCACGGGGCGACGCTTCATGCTCGACGAGCATCCAGACGCCGAACTCGCCCCGCGCGATGTCGTCGCGAGAGCCGTCGCCCGTCGCGCCGCCGCACAGGCCGCCCCCGTTGCGCTGGATGCCACCGGGCTCGGTGCGACGGTGCTGGCCGATCGCTTCCCCACCATCGACGCGGAGCTGCGACGCCGCGGAATCGACTGGTCCCGGCATCCCGTGCCGGTCACGCCTGCCGCGCACTACCTGATGGGCGGCATCGCCACCGACATCGACGGGCGCACCTCGGTGCCGGGGCTGTGGGCGGTCGGCGAGACGGCGCGCACCGGAGTGCACGGCGCGAACCGGCTGGCTTCGAACTCGCTGCTCGAGGGCGCCGTGTTCGGCGCTCGCGCGGCCGAGTCGCTCACCTCGTCCGCCACGCCGTCGTTCAGGTGGCCCGAGGCGTCGCCTCCGCATCGGCGGGACGGGGGTCGCGACCGTCCGGGCGCGACGTCGGCAGCGCCGACCGATCCGTCGTTCTCGCGCTCGGCACTGCAGCGGCTGATGTGGAACCAGCTGGGCCTGATCCGCACCGATCACGGGATGCGGGATGCCGTCGCCCAGCTGCACGCGTGGACGGCCCCGTCACCGACCTCGCCGACGGCTCACGAGGACGCGAATCTGCTCGCGGTGGGACGCGCCCTGGCATCCGCCGCCCTGTCCCGCACCGACTCGCTCGGCGCCCATTCCCTCCTCTCGCCCGCCCTGATGGGAGCCGCATGATCACACCAGCCACCCTGCGACGCGCGGTGTCCGCCGCGCTCGAGGAGGACGCACCGTGGGGGGATGTGACCAGCACCGCGCTGCTGCCCGCGTCGGCGCACGCGACCGCCGATCTCGTCGCTCGCGAATCGGGTGTGTTCAGCGGCGGCGAGGTGTTCGCAGCCGCCTTCACCCTCACCGACGCCGACGTGCGGGTCGACCTGCACGTCGCCGACGGGGACCGCTTCGCGGCGGGCGACGCGCTCGCATCGGTCAGCGGCCGCGCGCGCAGCCTGCTGACCGCCGAGCGCGTGGCCCTGAACTTCACCCAGCGCATGAGCGGCATCGCGACCCTCACCGCGACGTTCGTCGACGCCGTCGACGGGACAGGCGTGCGGATCGCCGACACACGCAAGACCACCCCGGGACTGCGCGAATTCGAACGACACGCGGTGGTCTCGGGTGGCGGCAGCAATCACCGGCGGTCCCTCTCCGACGCCGTGATGGCGAAGGACAACCACCTCGCCGTGCTGCGCCAGAGCGGGCGGGATCTCGCCACCGCGCTGCGCGAGGCGCTCAGCCGACTGCCGCACACCACGCACGTCGTCGTGGAGGTCGACCGGCTCGATCAGATCCCGGCCGTGCTCGACGGGGGCGCCGATACGGTTCTGCTCGACAACTTCTCGCTCGACGATCTGCGCGCGGGCGTCGCCCTCATCGCGGGCCGCGCCGTGGTCGAGGCCTCGGGCGGCGTGACCCCCGAGACCGTCCGCCCCATCGCCGAGACGGGTGTGCAGGTGATCTCCGTGGGCGCGCTCACGCACTCGGCCCGGGCCGTCGACCTCGGGCTCGATCTGCGGATCGACTGACGTGCTGTATCTCGATCACGCGGCCACGTCCCCGGCACGGCCGGAGGTTCTCGAGGCGATGCACCCCTACCTGACCGGTGTGTACGGCAACCCGTCGAGTCACCACACGGTCGGCGAGGCGGCGTCCGACGCCCTGGAATGGGCACGAGCGCGGGTCGCCGAGGCCCTGGGCATGCGGTCGTCGGAGGTGATCTTCACCTCCGGAGGAACCGAGGCGAACAACCTCGCGGTGAAGGGCATCGTGCTCGGCGCGCGGCAGGAGGCCCCGCAGCGGCGCGGACTGATCACCACCCCGATCGAGCATGAGTCGATCCTGCGCTCCGCGGAGTATCTGCAGCGCCTGCACGGGGTCGCGGTGAGGATGCTGCCCGTCGACGGGCACGGCGCGGTGGCGGTCGACGGCCTGCGCGCCGCGCTGCATGCCGACGGTGCCGTCGACGCCGCCGACGCCGCCCTGGTGAGCGTGGGGCACGCCAACAACGAGATCGGCACCGTGCAGGACATCGCGGGACTCGTCGCGATCGCGCGTGAGCACCGCGTGCCCGTCCACATCGACGCGGTGCAGTCGGCGGGATGGCTCGATCTGCGCGCGCTCGGCGCCGACGCGGTCTCCATCGCCGGGCACAAGCTCGGCGCGCCCAAGGGCATCGGCGCCGTCGGCGTGCGCTCCCGGGTGCCCCTGGAGCCGCTGCTGCACGGCGGCGGCCAGGAGCGCGGACGCCGTAGCGGAACCGAGAACGTCGCCGGCGCCGTCGGCCTCGCGACCGCCCTCGAGCTGGTCGAGGCGGAGCGTTCGCAGAGCGTCGCGGCGGTGCAGGCGCAGACCTCGGCCTTCATCGCCGCGGTCATGGATGCCGTGCCCCGGGCTGCTCTCACCGGGTCGCCGGAGCACAGGCTGCCGAACCTCGCGAGCTTCACGTTCGCGGGCATCAGCGGCGAGGCCGTGCTGCTGGAGCTGGAGCGGCGCGGCGTCGTCTCGTCGAGCGGGTCGGCCTGCGCCGCCGGCAGCGACGAGCCCTCCCCCGTGCTGCTGGCGATCGGCATCCCGGCGGAGGTCGCGCAGACCGCAGTGCGCTTCACCTTCGGCCGCACGCCCCTGCCCCAGGGATCGGCGCAGCAGCTCGCGGCTCTCGTCGCCGACGCCGTCGCGGCGGTCTCGGCCTGATCCGCGGGCGGACGCCAGGGTGCGCACCGAACCGTAGACTCGGCGTCGTGACCCCGCGTGTGACGATGATCGTGCCCGGACGCGACATCGCCGATTTCGCGCCCGCAGCCCTCGCCTCGCTGCAGGCGCAGACCGAGAGCCGCTGGCAGGCGCTGCTCGTCGACGACGGCTCGCACGACGACACCGCCGCCGTGTTCGCCGCTGCCGCAGCCCGCGACGCTCGATTCCAGGTGCTCAGGCACGATGAGTCCCGCGGGCTCGGCGCCGCCCGCAACGTCGCTCTCGACCTCGTCGACACGCCGTTCGTCGGATTCCTCGACGCCGACGACGAGCTGACGCCGCGCGCGATCGAGACCTGGCTCGCCACGCTGGATGAATCCGGCAGCGACTTCGTGGCCGCTGCGTACGTGCGCTCCCGGCTCATCGACGGCGCGTACCGTCCCGGCCGCGTGCAGCCGTGGATCGCCGCCGCCACCGCGCCCCGGCGCCTCGGCGTGACGCTCGCCGAGCATCCCGACGCCTCGGCCAACATCGTCGCGTGGTCGAAGCTCAGCCGCGCGACCCTCTGGGAGCGGCTGCGCTTCCCCGAGAACGTCGCCTACGAGGATCAGGTCGTCGCGCAGCGGATGTACACCGAGGCGCGGGCGTTCGACGTCGTGCCCGATGTCGCCGTGCACTGGCGCGTGCGCGCCGACGGCACCTCGATCACCCAGGGCAAAGCCCAGCTGCCGGTGCTGCACGACTACCTCGCCGCGCTCCTCGGCGGCATCGACGTGCTCACCGCGGCGGGTCAGAGCGATGCGGTGCGTTCGCGCATCGCGCTGATCCTCGCGATGGACCTGCCGTCGCTGCGCACGATCGCGGCCGAGCATCCGGATCCCGCCTACCGAGCGGCCGTCGAGGCCTTCGAGGCGTCGCTGCGCGCCCTGCCCGAATACGACGCCGCCCGCCCGAACGCGGAGTTCAGCACGGCGCTGGCGTGGTGACCGTGGTCGGAGCTCTCAGTCCGTCGGGCTGGCGTCCATGCGGGCCGAGGCCATCTGCTGGGCCGCCAGGGTCGAGTAGAGCCCTCCCCTGCTGAGCAGCTGCGTGTGGGTGCCCGACTCGACGATGCGGCCGGCCTCGACGACGTGGATGGCGTCGGCGTCGATCACGGTCGACAGGCGGTGCGCGATCGACAGCGTCGTGCGGCCCCGGGCCGCGGCATCCAGCGCTTCCTGCACGACGCGCTCCGAGACGGTGTCGAGAGCCGAGGTGGCCTCGTCGAGCAGCAGCACGGGCGGATCCTTCAGCAGCACGCGGGCGATGGCGATGCGCTGCTTCTCCCCTCCCGACAGCCGGTAGCCCCGCTCGCCGACCACGGTGTCGTATCCCTGGTCGAACGACATGATCACGTGATGGATGTTCGCCGCGCGGCACGCGCGCTCGAGCTGCTCGTCTGTGGCATCCGGCTTCGCGTAGCGCAGGTTCTCGCGGATCGTCGCGTGGAACAGGTAGGTCTCCTGCGAGACGATGCCGATCTGATCGATGATCGACTCCTGCGTGAGCGACGTCACGTCAGCGCCCGAGAACTCGACGGTGCCGCCGGAGGCCTCGTACAGGCGCGGCGCGAGGTAGAGGATCGTGGTCTTGCCGGCTCCGGACGGCCCGACGAATGCGACGTGCGTGCCGGGCTCGGCGACGAACGAGACGCCGTCCAGAGTGGGGCGCGCGTCGGGCGTGGCATCCGGGTAGCGGAACACGACATCCTTGAACTCGATGCGGCCGCGCGGTCCGGGTGCGTCGGCGACGTCGATCGCGTCGGGTGCGTCCTGGATCTGCGGCACCATGTCGAGGTACTCGAAGATGCGCGCGAACAGCGCCGCAGAGGTCTGCAGATCGAGGGCCACGCGCATCAGGCCCATCAGCGGCATGAGCAGCCTGGCCTGCACGGTGGTGAACGCGACGATCGCCCCGGCGGTGATCTCGGGTGCGCCGCCGGTGAGGAAGAAGCCGGCCACCAGGTAGACGATCGCCGGCACGCTGGCCATGATCACCTGCACGACCGCGAAGAACCCCTGACCGCTCATCGCCCGTCGCACCTGCAGTCGGACCTGGTTGCGGTTCTCCGCCTGGTAGCGCACCGACTCGGTGCGCTGGCGGTTGAACGACTTCGACAGCAGGATGCCCGACACGCTCAGCGTCTCCTGCGTGATGCTGCTGAGCTCTGACAGCGACTCCTGGGTCTCTCCGGCGATGCGTGCGCGCACCTGCCCCACCCGTCGCTGCACGAGCACCAGGATCGGCATGAGGATCACCGCGATGAGCGTCAGACGCCAGTCGATCAGCAGCATCGCGACGAGTGACGCGATCACCGTCACGGTGTTGCCCAGCACGCTGGTGACGGTGTTGGTGAGCACGCCGGACACACCGCCGACGTCGTTCTGCAGCCGCGACTGGATCACTCCGGTCTTCGTGCGGGTGAAGAAGCCCAGCTCCATCGCCTGCAGATGTTCGAACAGCCGCACCCGCAGGTCGCCGGTCACCTCGTTGCCCACGGTGGAGGTGAGCCAGGTCTGCGTCACGCCCAGCACGGCCGACAGCAGGAACAGCCCGATCGTGATGCTCACCAGCATCGTGAGCAGCGGGATGCGCGGGCCGCCGCCGTCGAGGGGGAAGAGCGCGTCGTCGAAGATGCGCTGCACCAGCAGCGGCGGTATGACGGCGATGCCGGCCCCGACGACGACCAGCATCGCGGTCAGGGCGAGGCGACCCCGGTAGGGGGTGAACAGCGCGGCGACGCGTCGACCGAGACCCGGCACTTTGGGGGCGGCGGCGTTCATGCGTCGTTGCGCGGCCTCGTCGACGCCGCGGAAGACGGCGCCGCGTCCTCCTCCACCACCCATGCTCATCCCTTCAGGCTAGTCCGCAGCAGACGAGGGAATACCGCAGCGGAGGCGCGGGTTAGGATGGACGGCTGCGTCCGCTCACACTCGCCGCTCGGCCGCTGCCCGCTCCGTCGGGTGCCTTCTGACTCACCACCACCTTCGAGGAGACCCATGTCTGCCGTTCGCACCGGGTCGACTCCCGTCGCTCGTCCTTCCGCGGGCCTCATCCCCGCCAGGGACATGGCCGTGATCTGGGTGCTGCTCGCGGCCGCCTTCGTCGCCATCCTCAACGAGACGACCATGGGCATCGCGATCCCCCATCTGATCACCGATCTCGGGATCACTCCCCTGGCTGCGCAGTGGGTCACGAGCGCATTCATGCTGACCATGGCGGTCGTCATCCCGATCACCGGATTCCTGCTGCGTCGCTTCACGACGAGGCAGATGTTCCTCGGTGCCATCACGCTGTTCTCCGTGGGAACCCTCGTCGCCGCCCTCGCGCCGGGTTTCCTCGTGCTGCTGGTCGGCCGCGTCGTGCAGGCGTCCGGAACGGCCGTCATGATGCCGCTGCTGATGACGACCATCATGAACCTCGTGCCCGCGTCGTCGCGTGGCCGGATGATGGGCCGGGTGAGCATCGTGATGTCGCTCGCGCCGGCGATCGGGCCGACCATGTCGGGGTTCCTGCTCGATCACTTCGGGTGGCGGGCCATCTTCGTCGTCGTGCTGCCCATCGCCCTGATCGCGATGTTCATCGGGTGGCGCTGGCTGACGAACGTCGGCGAGACCATGCGCGCCCCGATCGACGTGCTCTCGGTCGTGCTGTCGGCCTTCGGCTTCGGCGGGCTCGTGTTCGGCCTGAGCCAGATCGGCAGCCTGGGCACCGGCGCCGGTTGGGCGCCGATGATGGTGGCGCTCGCCGTCGGCGTGGTCGGGCTCGTTCTCTTCCTCTGGCGTCAGGTGCTGCTGCAGCGGCGCGACGCCGCGCTGCTCGACCTGCGGGTGTTCGGCTCGAAGGATTTCTCGCTGTCGATGATCCAGATGTTCCTGCTGTCGCTGGCGTTCTTCGGCAGCATCACGGTGATCCCGCTCTTCCTGCAGGATGCCCTTGAGCTGAAGGCGCTGGAGGCGGGCCTGATCGTGCTCCCCGGTGCGCTCGCGATGGGGCTGCTCGGACCGGTGATCGGTCGCATCTACGACAGCCACGGCACCCGCATCCTGCTCATCCCCGGGTCGATCCTCGCCGCATCGATGCTGTGGCTGTTCACGACCGTGACGGTCGACAGCTCGATCTGGCTGGTGCTCGCAGCGCAGACGCTGCTCTCGGTGGGTCTCGCCCTGTCGTTCACCCCGCTGTTCACCGCGTCGCTCGCGTCTCTGAAGCCGAAGTTCTACTCGTACGGCAGCGCGGTGATCGGCACAGTCCAGCAGGTCGCCGGCGCCGCGGGCATCGCCGTGATGGTGGCCGTCTTCACGGGGATCGTGAACGCCGGGGGCGGCACCGAGGTGCCCGAGGCCGTGGCCGCGGGTACGCGCACGTCGGTCACGATCGGCGCGGTCATCGCGACGGTGACGATCATCGGCGCGTTCCTCATCCGCAAGCCTGAGGACGACGACGAGGGCGCACCCCCGCACGCCGCGCACTGACACCCCTACCGCCGGTGCGGGCTGCGGAGTACCGTCCGCTTCATGATCATCACCACCCCGGCACCCGAGAGCGCCAGCGACGCCGTCGCGCAGATGTACGAGGAAGACATCGCCGCCGACGGCTTCGTGCATGCCTACACCGCCGCGATGGCGGTGAATCCCGAGGCGCACGATGCGTTCGTCGCGCTGGTCAGAGCCGTGGTGCCCTCGATCGGCGTTCGCATCTACGAGGCTGCCACCCTCGGCGCCGCACGAGCCATCGGCTCAGCGCACTGCCTGATCGCGCACGGACGCAAGAGCATGACGGCCGGCGTCGTCGACGAGGCGGGCCTGCGCGCCTTCGCCGCCGACGACGACTCGGCGTTCACCGATGCCGAGCGGGCGGTGATCCGCTACGCGGAGCGGCTCTCGTCGTCGCCGCAGGACATGACGGATGCCGATGCCGCGGCGCTGCGCGAACACGGCCTCACCGACCGGCAGATCGTCGACATCACGCTCGCCGCCGGACTGCGCAACCACTTCAGCCGCTCGCTGATGGCGCTCACGGTGCCGCTGGATGACGATCCCCTGATCGCACCGGAGCTCGCCGCTGCACTCCGCCGTCGAGCAGAACGCCGGGCGCAGTAGACGGGATCAATCCGAGTCAGAACCGGATGCCTCGGCGTCGACGGCGTCGACGGTGTCCTGAGCGCCGGCCGCTTCGTCGGTGCTCGTCGATGCGGTCGGCAGCGTGCAGTGCCCGTCGGCGCACACGCCGACAGCATCCGTGCCGACCATTCGCAGTCCCGGCGGCGCGGCGAGCGGTCGCGACGGGATCTCGGGTGCCTGGTTCTCTGGCATCCCTCGATGGTACGCCTCTGCCGAACCGCGGGGTCGAAACGACCGGATCGCGCCCGCGCAAGCCTCTCGTCCCACACGCGAGCGGGCGTGTAGCGTCCGATGTCATGAACGACCCGCACGCCGATGCCCAGACCGACGGCCGCGACGAGACCGCCGCTGAGCGCGCCGACCGCAACTGGGAGGAGCTCATGCAAGAGCTCCGCGTCATGCAGACAGGCACGCAGATCCTCACCGGCTTCCTTCTCGCCGTCGCATTCCAGCCGCTGTTCCGAGAGCTCACCGACCAGCAGCGCATCCTCTACATCGTGCTCGTGCTACTGGCGGCGACCGCGAGCATTCTCTCGCTCGCGCCCGTCGGGATGCACCGGGTGCTGTTCGCCAAGGGCCGCAAGCCCGAGCTCGTGCGCATGGCGCATCGGCTGGTCAAGGCGAACATCTTCGTCGGCGGCGTGCTGACGGTCGGTGTGACCGTGCTGATCATCGACTTCACCTTCGACCACGTGCTGGCGCTGATCGCCGGCGGAATCGGACTGCTCGCGATCCTGCTGCTGTGGATCGGGCTGCCCCTGGTGCTGCATCGCCGACGGTGACAGCGCGTGGGCTGAGCGCGCACAGGCGTCAGGTGTGAAACCCCTCAGAGTCGGGCGCTGAGCTTGAACCGGGTGCGCAGGTGCGGAATCGTGGCACGCACATCGCGCCGTACGGTGTGGTGTCCGCAACCGGAAGGAGAGCCATGCTCACCCTGACCGAGAACGCAAACACGATCGCGGCGACCATCGTCGCCCAGCAGAGCACGACGTCGGATGCCGGACTCCGCATCCACTCGTCGGGCACCGAGACCGAGCCCCGCTTCGCGGTGACGGTCGCCTCCACGCCCGAACCGGGCGACTCGATCATCGGCGACGAGGACATCCGCGTGTTCCTCGAGAAGGCCGCCGCAGAGGCCCTCGACGACAAGGTGCTCGACGCCTCGGTCGACGAGCAGGGCGCGGTGTCCTTCAGCCTCATGCCGCAACCGGCCTGAGTGCCGCACAGAGTGAGGACCGTCACCCGATCGGGTGACGGTCCTCACTCTGTCTCAGGGTCACGACGTCTCAGGCTCACGACGTCTCAGGGTCACGACGCGGGCGTGCGGTTCTCCGCGCTGACCATCCAGGCGTACTGCTCGAGCTTCTCGATGATCGCGTGCAGCACGTCCGCCGAGGTGGGGTCCTCGTCGTCGACCTGGTCGTGCACGCGGCGGATGGTCGCCACGGTCGCCTCCAGCCGCACCGTGATCAGGTCGATCGTGTCGGTCGTGGAGACCTCGCCCGTCGGGAACTCCGGCAGCGTGGTCGCTTTGGCGACGGTCGCACTGCGCCCGTCCGGGGCTGCGTGCAGCGCGCGCATGCGCTCGGCCACGGTGTCGCCGAAGCCGCGCGCCGCGTCGATGATCTCGTCGAGCTGCAGATGCGTGTCGCGGAAGTTGCGCCCGACCACGTTCCAGTGCGCCTGCTTGCCCTGCACGGACAGCTCGATGAGGTCGACCAGCACGGCCTGCAGGTCGCGGATCAGCTCGGGTGAGGCCTGGAACCCCTTCTCGGCGTTCTCCAGCGGCGTGGTCTCGGCGGCATCCTTCGCCTTCGCCGAGTCCTTCGTCTTGGTGCCGGAGTTCTTCGACTTCTGGGTCGCGGTGCTCTTGGCTGCCATGAAAACCACCTCTGTCTTCTGCGCGGCGCTGGGCGTCGCACGGTCGGTTGTGTGTTCCGCCCGAAGCTAACATCGGCCGCCTGGCCCGCTGAGGGGGTTGATTTCCCCGCGCCGACACGCCACGGTCTCACGCGCCATACCGCTGTCCGCATGGCGGCTGTCGTAGCGTGGACGGATGCTTCGACGTCTGACCGCACGGATCTTCTGGCTGTGCAGCCGCTGGACTCTGCGCTCCGAGCCCGCACCGCAGCGACCGAGCATCCTCATCGGCGCTCCGCACACGTCGAACTGGGATTTCGTGCTGATGCTCGCGATCTCCTGGCGTCTGGGGATCGACGTGCGGTGGCTGGGCAAGAAGAGCCTGTTCCGCGGCTGGCGCGGTCCGCTGATGCGCGCGCTGGGTGGCATCCCCGTCGATCGCGACGATCCCGGCCGCGTCGTCGCCGACGTGGTCGCGATGGCGCGACGCGGCGAGGTGTTCGGTCTCGTGGTCACCCCTGACGGCACTCGCCGGGGCCACACGCACTGGAAGTCGGGCTTCTACCGGATCGCACGTGAGACCGGGATGCCGGTGACCCTCGGCTATGTCGACCGCACGACCATGACATCCGGCCTCGGCCCGACCATCGAGCTCACCGGCGACACCCGGGCGGACATGGATCGCATCCGGGCGTTCTACGCCGACAAGGCGGGTCTGCGCCCGGAGCACCGCGTCGAGCCGCGCCTGCGCGAAGAGGGATGATGGAGGCATGGCCGCTCTCGACGTGACGTACGCCCCCATCTCGACCGACGACGCCGGAGAGGTGCTGACCCTGCAGCGGGCGGCCTTCGTGTCGGAGGCCCAGATCTACGGCAGCGTCGACATGCCCCCGCTCACGCAGACCCTCGAGGCGGTTCAGGCCGAGCTCGCCGACTGCTACGGCTGGACGGCGCGCGTCGGCGCCAGAATCGTCGGCGCGCTGCGCGGACGCATCGACGGCGACCTGCTGCTGGTCGGCAGGATCGCGATCGCTCCCGACATGCAGGGTGAGGGCATCGGCCGCGGACTGCTGGATGTGGCCGAGCGCGAGAGCGGCGCCGCACAGGCGGAGCTGTTCACCGGCAGCCTGAGCGAAGCGAACATCCGCCTGTACGAGACGTGCGGCTACCGCGTCAGCGAACGCGTGCCGCAGGGCGACGGCACCGAGCAGATCTTCATGCGGAAGGATCTGCGCGGCTGAGGGAGGGTGCTCGCCGCGACGGCCAGACCGTCCGGCCGGCGTGGTGCAGCATCGCGACGAAGACGACCGCCCACACGATCACGGCGATCACCAGCCCCACACGGCCGACCGCGCCCGCGGCAGGCAACCGGTCGGCCCGCGCGAGCGATTCGGATGCGACGGCGAACATCCCGATGGGGAACACCATTGACCACAGCGTCGGCACGTAGCGCAGCGGCACGCGGTGCACACCGTGACGCCACACCCCCGCCCCCACGAGCAGGGGGATCAGCCAGAGGCAGAAGACCCAGAAGATCACGACCGTCGCGGCGATCAGCGGGCGCACCGCGTCGACGATCGGCGTCTGCGGCATCCCGACGATGCTCGCCCCGGCGACCACGGCGATCGCGAGTGCTCCCATCGCCACCCAGTAGGCGGGATCGAACTGCTGCGGCGTGACGCCGTAGTGCACCACCCGCAGCAGCACGAGCATCGCGATCGCGGCGTACAGCACCACGCCCACCGACCACGCGAGAACGGCGAGCACGCCGATCCAGATCGCCATCTCACTGCCGGCCGGCGGGTGCAGCTGGGTCATGCTGATCGCGAGCGACTGGCTGGCGACGGCCCAGATGAACCAGGTGCCGTTGGCGCGTGCCAGGATCGGCCTGCCGTCGCGTGTCATCAGCACCTGCCACGGAAGGAGGTACCCGAACACGACCCAGATGACGCCGGCGAGCAGGAACAGCGGGACGGCGAGCGCCATGAGCTCTTCCCGGGCGAAGCGCACGCCGAGCACACCGGAGGCCGCGACCACGGTGAAGAAGGCGAAGGCCTTCTCGGGGTCGCGCAGGTCTGCCACGACGTTCTGCCCGAATGCGATCGCCCGCCAGAGGTACAGGGCCCAGAGCACGACGTACAGCGCGCCGGCGAGCCACATCAGAACGACCGAGAAGGAGTGGATGCCGAGGTCGTGCAGTCCGATCGAGACGATCCCGGTGCCCATCACGGCGGCGAAGTACCCGGGCGCCAGGTCGGCGATCGCTTCGCGCACCCTGTTCATCGTCGGCTCTTCAGCGGGAGGGTCAGTCCCAGTCGAGGTACTCCTCGATCACGACGGCGGTCTCGATCGGGTGCGTCGCGACGAAGTAGTGGTCGGCCTCGGGGATGCGGGTGATGGTTGCCCGCTCGGGAGCCGTGGCCTGCAGCGCCTCGGCGTTCGCGGCGGGCGTGACGTCATCGTTCTCCGCCTGGATGATGAGCACCGGGATGCCGGGGGCGAGGGGGATCTGCTCGTCTTCGACGCCCAGCATGAGCAGTCCGTTGACGCGCTCGGGGTGGTCGATCGCGAAGGTGCGGGCGATGGTGCTGCCGTGACCGTGGCCGCCGATCCAGGTGTCGTCGATGCCGAGACCCTCGATCACGGCCGCAGCGTCGGCCGCGCGGTCTGCGATGGTGATGCCCTCGACGTCCGCCCGGGATCCGATGCGCACGACGCGGAATCCGGCCTCTTCGGCGAGGTAGTGCGAGATGACGCCGAGTCCGTCGGCCTCGAGGCTGCGGTTGGTGACCAGCACGAGCGTGACGGGACCTTCACCCTCATCGAGGAAGGGGACGGCGCGGCCTTCGGGCTCGAAGATGAGGGGCTGGGTCACGATGTGTGCTCGCTTCCGGTCGGTCGGTGGCGCGTCGATGGCCTCTCCCAGCGTACCGGGAGGCGGTCATGGTCACCGAGTTGACGCGGATCGGGCACCATGGGTGCATGCCCTCTGCTGCGCTGCCGCCCACCCCGTTCCCGCTCTTCGACGAGTGGTTCGCCGAGGCGCGCAGCGCCGAAGCATCCGACCGTCCGTTCTCGGCCACGGCGATGACGCTCTCCACTGTCGCGCAGGTCGAAGACCAGTGGCGGCCGCGTTCGCGCATGGTGCTGCTGAAGGACTGGGACGAGCGGGGTTTCGTGTTCTTCACGCACACCGACTCCGATAAGGGCCGAGAGCTCGCCGCGCATCCGTACGCATCGCTGGTGTTCCACTGGCCCGAGCTCGAGCGGCAAATCCGGGTGGAGGGGGTGGCGGCGCCCGTCAGCCGCTCCGAGGTGGAGGCGTATCACGCCACCCGCCCGCGCGGGTCGCAGCTGGGTGCCTGGGCGTCGCGGCAGAGTCGCCCCATCAGCGATCGGGCGGAGCTGGAGGACGCCGTGGCGCGGGCGGCGGAGCGGTTCGCTGACGCCGAGGTGCCCGCACCGCCGCACTGGGGTGGGTTCCGGATCGCGCCCGAGCGGCTGGAGTTCTGGCAGGGACGTCGATCGCGCCTGCACGAGCGACTCGTCTACAGCCGCGGCGAGTCTGGCTGGACGACGGAGCTGCTGGCCCCGTGAGCGCTTCCGGCTCCGCGGCCGACGCACTCCCGGCCGACTGGTCGCCCTGGCGTGCGCCGTCGCCGCTCGACGGACGGCGCCCGAGCCCCGTCGATCTCGCCCACGCGGCTGCCGCGTGGCTCCGGCGCGATGACGTGCTGCCCTATCCGACCGACGCCGAGTCCGCCGGCCGCGTGCGGCTGCTGATGGTCGGCATCAATCCCAGGCCGTGGACGATCGCCGTCAACGCGCCGTTCGCGCGTCTGGGAAACCGGTTCTGGTCGTCGCTGGCCGTCGCGGGTCTCACCGACGAGGTCGTGGACGCCTCGCGCGGCCTGTCGTCCGCGGACGAGCGGATGCTGGCCGCGCACGGCATCGGCATGACGAACCTCGTCGCCCGCCCCACGGCGCGCGCTGACGAACTCGAGGCGCACGAGCTGCACCTGGGTGGGCGCCGTCTGCTCGAGCGGGTGGGCGTGCTGCGCCCCCGTTCTGTCGCCGTCGTCGGCGTCACCGCGTTCCGCACCGCGTTCTCCGTGCCGCGAGCCCGCATGGGCGCGCAAGAGGTGGGCGCGCTCAGCGGATGGCCGAAGGATATCCCGCTGTGGGCGGTACCCAACCCGAGTGGGCCGAACGCGCACGAGACGGTCGAGAGTCTCGGGGAATGGTGGCGGAAGGTGTGGGCGGCGAGCGCACCGTCATCCGCGCCGTAGCGAGACGGCCGCGCTGCGCGACGGGGCGTCGAGTCTCCGCGAAGGGCTGGTGTCAGCTGCCGGAGCGGTGGGCGGAATGATCGGCGACGTCGGGCTCGGCTCGCAGGATGTCGGCGATCTCCTCCTCCGGCCGCGGCGCGATGGTCTCGTCCGCCTCGATCTCGGGAACGATTGGCTCGTGTCGGTCGTCTCCGAGGGGAGACTCGTGAATCGGTTCGGACATCGTCTCTCCTTCATTCGGCACCGGCAGGATCCACCCGCGCGGCTTGGTAGTGCAGCATTGTGAAACCGTTCTCGAAGACGCGACTCTCGATCAGACGCAGATCCAGACGCGCATCCTCGGGCAGCGCCCGCAGTCCGCCACCGAGGATCACCGGGACGATGAAGAAACGGAAGTCCCGTACGAGGCCTGCACGGATGGCCGGCGCGGCCGTCGTCGGCCCGAAGATCTCCACCTCCCCCGACGCATGCTGCGTGATACGGCGGATCTCGTCGAGCGTGAGCTGCGTGACGAGCCTGTGGTTCTCGCGCGTGACCTCGTCTGAGGTCAGCGACGATGACGCCGCGACGACGTCGAGTCCCTGCCACAGCCTCGCGAACTCACGTTCGTCGTCGCCCCAGACCTCCCCCTCGGGCTCCGCCTCCCAGTAATGCATCAGCTCGTACGTGCGCCGCCCGAGGATCTCGGTGGAGATCGCGGCCATCCGCTCGACGTGGAAACGGAACACCTGCTCGCTCGGCGCACCGAATTGGAAGTCGCCGTCGGGGCCGGCCGCGTACCCGTCGATCGAGATGGTCGCGGCGTAGCTCAGAGTTCCCATAGCCCATGCTCGCGCCGTGCGGTCGGATACGCAATCACCGCCGGTGCATCCGTCGAAGCTCTGCACTGCCCCACGACCGGGTCGCGACTGCTCGCGCGCGAGAGCCGGCTCACGAGAAGAGCTGACGCAGCGCGTCCGGGTCTCCGGCGTCGACGACCTTCTGCACGGCGTCGATGGTCGTCTGGTTCGAGAACATGGGCCTCAACGTGCCGTTCCACACCCTCCGCACGGCATGCTCGCAGAACGTCCCTGCGCCATCCACCACATCTCGCAGCGATCGAGCGTCTGACTCGAGTCCGACGACAATGGCTTGATGACAGAGCACACGCGCAGGCGGCTGAACTTCCTCATGCTGGGACACTCGCCTGATGGTGCGACCGGTTGGCCGCATCCAGCGACGATCACCGTGCACCCGCGCGGCGAGACGACCCTGATCAACTTCTCGATGGGTCCGCACATCGCGAATGTCGGCGGACAGGTGCCGATCACGCGCGTGATCCACGACGGCGAGCTGAACGAGACCTTCGCCGAGGAGTTCGACGCCTGCGAGGCACGATGGCTCGTGCCGCACCTGGCCCGACTTGCCGCGGGTGAGAACCTCACCGAAGACGACCTCACCCTGGCATATGAGGCACGGTTCGGTCGCCGCCCGAAGACGGAGACATCGACCGACATCACGTTCTGAGCGGAATGGAGCGGCTGTCAGATGTAGAAGCGGAAGTCCACCACATCACGTTAGTGGTAGGCATTTCACCGGCTGACTCGTGCGCTCACTGCTTCGCGCTGAGGCGGGACACGAGCCCGCGTGCGACCTCATCCGCCGTTCGTGCTGTCGTATCTAACTCCAAGACCTCATCTGACCACACCGCGTAATCGGCACGACGCCGCTGAACGTCCGCCCACGTCGGCTCGCCGACATGGGCGAGACCACGATCCCTGTTGCGAAGCCGCTGCACGTGCGTTCTTGCGTCGGTGATCACGAGGTGCACGAAGTCGAGCCGCGCGCCCGTCCGCAATGCCGCAGTCCGCCAGGTCTGCCGAGCCTCTTCACTATCGTTCACCGCATCGACCACGACGCTGCGACCGAGTTGCAGATTCAATTCCGCCATCGCGCGAGTCGCCTCGTACGCGGCTACGCCGACTTGCCAGCTCGCGGGCAGTCCGCAAGAGAGCATCGACTCCTCCACCGCGTCGATGGACAGGTGAATGGAGCCCCCGAGTGCAGCAGCGATCTCAGCGACGCTGGTCTTTCCGACCCCCGGAAGACCAGAGATCACGACAAGATGACCACTCACGCGATCCGCAATCCGGCATTGTCTGTGATCGTCGGCAATCTTCACCTCCGGGCCGTGGCTGCAGTCCAGTCTACGATGATGCGTTTCGTCTCGCGGAGACCCGCACTGAGCGAGCGAAGCGAGACGAAGTGTCGCTCGACGACCGGGTTGGCTCAGACGTTGAAGCCGAACTCCACCGGGTTACGTCACCGTTAGCGGTGTGCACGGTGGCGGTCGAACGCGGAAAGATGGAGAGCATGTGCGCCACCAATCTGTGGGCGATCAACGCTGCAGCCTTCACTTCGGAATTCCAACGATTCACCGAGGATAAGCTGGGCGTGCCTCCCCTGCGAACCACCATGCGCATAGCCTCTGGTCGAGTGCGGGGCTCGTCGGCGGTATTCACACTGACCCGCCGGATGTGCGACTGCGACAGTCTCATCGGGCGTCGCAACGACGCGCCGGTCCACGGTGAGATCGACGCCGACGCGTGGCTCGGGTGGTTGCGCGAGATGCCGGACCACGTCACGAACGTCTCGCGCATCGCAGTACTCCGCGCGTGGAGCCCTGAGGACGACGATGTCGTGCCCTCCCACGATCGAGGTGTCCGAGTAGCAGATCTCACCGAGGACGTGCTCCGCGACATCCGCGACGACAGTCTGCTGACTATCGACTACCCGCGGATGGCCTGAGCCCAGGCCACTTCCAAGCGCCGTTCAGTTGTTGAAGCGGAACTCCACCGCATTCCGGTGATTGCGGAACCTTTGGCGCTAAGGCTGCCCCATGGCTGCCGGGGAGCGGGCTTCTAAGCCTCTGACCTGGGGGTTCAGGGGTGTCGCCGCCTCGCAGGCACTCCATCGACGGCTGCCGACCACGATAGCACCCGAGGTGACTGGCGGGCCGATGGAGAACTGGCTGGCGCAGGCTGTTGTACAGGCTGACCGTCACGCACGCCTACGCAGCTCTGCAAGCTGGAACTACAGGTTCGCCCTACCGCCAACGCTCGCCTGGTACGGGCACTCTCCGTCGTGGTTCCGCCAGTCGCACGCGTGGGGACCCTCATGGTGGTGCCAGCCGAAGTATCGACCAGCGTCTTCGGACCAGTGCTCACAGCGGATGACCTTCGGCGCGCGCTCGGCGTCATCAGTAGCCATGGGTCCATGATCCCACGCCGCATCGCCGAAACCGCCGGCGCAGGAGCGCCCCCAGGCTCCGCAACGACAGCGATCAGCAACGCTAGCGCTGATACGACGGGAGCGCCGGACTGATAGCGCTGGAGGGTCAGTGCCTAAACATATGATTGGGACAAGGTTACTCGCACCCGGCCTGCCGCCGCCGGCCGTCACTCAGGGAGGAGCAACGCCATGGCACGCGCACCCATCAACGGGGCCACACTGACTTGGGCGCGCTCCGTCATGCACCTGGATGCCCAGGACGTGGCCAGCGCCGCTGGCACGACCCTCGAACGGACACTTGCGTTTGAGTCTGGCGACGAGCAGCCGACCCTGAAGCAGCTAGAGAAGATTGCTAAGAAGTTGGACCGGACAATGGCCTTCTTCTTCGCTCCTCCGCCAACGTCCACGGACGTTCCACAGACCCCAGACTTTCGTGGGCGTGGAGCGGAACCCCTCCCACCCCTTCTGGCGCGCGAAATGCGTCGCGCGGAGCAGCACCGCGACACAGTGTTGGACCTCCAGGGAGCGCCGGAGCAGACAGCCCGAGTGGGTTCCATTAATTGGGACACGTACCGCAAGCGTGCCAGCGAGCTCCGTACCCATCTCGGTCTCCGCGAAGAGTTCGTCCCCCCCGAGAATGGCCAGAACCAGGTACTGAACTTTTGGCGAGGACTGCTGGAGCACCATGGCTACCTAGTGTTCCAGACGACCAAGGTGCCTCTCAGCACATTCCGAGGCCTGTCCATCCAGCACGATTCCTTGCCCGTTATCATCCTTAACGGATCCGATTCCAACAACGGCAAGGTGTTCACCCTCTTCCATGAGGTGGCACACCTTGCCAACAAAACCAGCGGGCTGTGCGATTTGGATGAGGACGTGAATGAAGAGGCCATCGCTAATGCGTTCGCAGCGAACTTCCTCATGCCCTACAAGCAGGTCACGGCGTTGGTACAGACCTTGGATGGAGAGCCCAGCGACCTAGCATCCAAGGTAGCGGCGCGCTTCAAGGTCAGCTTTCTGGCCGCCGGCATCCGCCTCCGGACATTGAATGTAATTGACGACGACGATTTGGAATTCATCTGGCGGGAGAGTGACGCAGTCTGGGCCAAGAGCCGAGCGGACCAGAAGGCAAAGACCGGCGGGCCTGCCCCCTGGCGCGTGCGTTACCGAGACCTTGGCAGCACATATATCGGCACCGTGGCGCGTGCCGTGGAGGACTCCCGAGTTGACTGGATGGACGCCAGTTACCTCCTGAACGCGCGCATTCCCATGGTCAGACAGATGTTTGAGGAGTATTACCGGACTGAGGGGAGTAACCAGTGAGCTACACCCTCGATTCAAACATTCTCATTAACATGGAGCGGCTCTACCCCCGCGACATCTTCCCGACCCTATGGGCTTCAATCGAAGGCCTCGTGAGCCAAGGAGAGGCCTGCATCTGCGAAGCAGTCCTCCGCGAGTTGGAGCGAGGTGACGACGACCTCCACACCTGGGCAAAGAATCTTCACGGGTTCCTATGCGCAACGCATCAAGATGAGGTGTTGACAGTGGCCGCCATCACTCAGGCCCACCCCGAGTGGGTGAGCGGGACACAGAATGATGCCGACCCCTGGGTCATTGCCCATGGACTTCAAGAGCAACGGGTGGTGGTTACCGAGGAGAACCTAAAGGGACCCAATACCCCGGACCGGAACCAGAAGATCCCCAATGTTGCATTGGAACACGGGGTAGCGACCATGAAGTTCTTCGGATTCGTCAAGGCGCAAGGCTGGTCCTTCTAGCCGCTATGCAAGCCTGCAGCCGCCCGCTGCAGGTTTGCAACGGAGTAGTCCGAGTGTCGAGACCAAGCTTTAACAGGCCACGTTTGCTGCCCGGTGGTACCGAGAGAAAGGCCTGCAGCACAGAAGTGCTCAAGCACTCTTTCTGTAAGTCGCGTTAAATACCGCGCTCGCGAGCCACTGCTTGAAGCTGCTGTTGTCCTGGAACTCCTTGAAGAGCTGAGTGTCGTCGGAGATGAGGCGTAGCATGACCTGGTTGAGTGCACGGTCGCTCTCGACGCGGGCGTTAACTGGATCGTCGTTGGCCTGCGCGTTCTTGTAGGCCTCGTCCTCGGACACCAGCCGCGGGATCTCTTCGGTGATGAACCGTTGCACACGATCAGCATCGTTCCACTCGATGTTGCCGAAGTGATCGTTGAAGCTCCGCACAATCGCTGAGAGCCTCTCGAGCTCTGGGTCTGAGCGGTGCCCACCACCGGCGGCTGGCACCGGATCGAGAGTGCCATCCTCATCGTCAAGGACGATCTTCATGGCGCTGAGCTTCTCGGCCCGGTACGACTCCAGATCGATATTCTCCAGGATGCCGGCCGAGAGGTCCTCCTCCTTCGGCGCGGGCAGCTTAGGCACCAGGTGATCGAGGAAGATTGAATGCTTCTCCCACTCGCTGCTCCCGTACGGCAGCACAGTCGAGAGAAAGTTGTAGGTGCGCAAGAACGCCTTCGCACCGCCCTTGAACGCCACCTGATCGTCCTCGTCGGGCATCTCGATGTACTCCGCGACACTCACGTCGAGCAGCGGGTCGAGCTGGTCTCGGCTCTCGCCAGCCAGGTAGCGACTCACGAACTCGTCGATCTGCTCGAGCGTGTACACGGCGAAGGCGTCGAGATCGTTGACCAGGTCATGAAGCTTGTTGGCGTCGGTCTCCTCTGCCAGCACAGTCGTCCGGTAGTACGGCTCGAACGCACGCTGGATCTCGTCGGCATCGTTGGCGAAGTCGAGCACGAACGTATCGTGCTTGGCAGGGTGGGCACGATTGAGGCGCGACAGCGTCTGCACCGCCAGCACTCCGGAAAGTGCCTTGTCGACGTACATCGTGTGCAGCAGCGGTTCGTCGTATCCCGTCTGGAACTTGTTGGCGACGACCAAGATCCGGTATGGATCGGTCTTCACCTGCTCAGCGATGGCGTTGGAGGGGAAGCCGTTAAGGCTGGCCTCGGTCACCTTCATGCCCTTGTACTCGTGCTCGCCGGAGAAGGCGACGACTGCTCGATACGGGCTCTTGCGAGCGGCGAGTACCTCACGGATCGCGTGGAAGTACTCGATGCATCGTGCAATCGACGATGTCACCACCATGGCGCGGGCCTGCCCAGCGATCTTGCGCTTCGCCACCACCTGCGCGAGGAAGTGCTCGACCATGATGGCGGACTTCTGCGCAATGGCGTGCTCGTTGCCCTCGACGTACGCGCGGAGCTTCTTCGATGCACGCTTCGCGTCGAACTCGGGGTCGTCCTCGACGGTCTTCATCAGCTTGTAGTAGCTGCCGACGGGGGTGTAGTTCGCGAGGACATCGACGATGAAGCCCTCCTGGATCGCCTGCTTCATCGTGTACGAGTGGAAGGGACGGAATCCCGTGCCACCCTCGGCGTTCGGTACGGGCTCGCCGAACATCTCGAGCGTCTTGTTCTTTGGAGTCGCCGTGAACGCGAAGTAGCTCGCGTTCGGCAGCAGCTTCTTACCCTCGATGATCCGGTTAATCTGGTCCTCAACGGTGTCGTCTTCGATGTCATCAACACCGGCGAGAGCTCGGGAGACCGCTGCAGACGTCTTTGACCCCTGCGACGAGTGCGCCTCGTCGATCACGATGGCGAACGTGCGGTCCCGATGGTCCGCTCCGATGTCATCCAGGATGTATGGGAACTTCTGCACTGTCGTGACGATGATCTTCTTGCCGGCTGAAATCGCGCGGCGCAGGTCCCCCGACCGATCCGCGTGCACGACAGTCGAGCCCACCTGGAGGAACGACTTGATGGTCTGTGTGAGCTGGTTGTCGAGGATGATGCGGTCCGTGACGACGATGATCGAGTCAAAAGCGATGCGACCGTCATAGGTCGTCTCGGTCAGCTGATGGGTCAACCAGGCGATCGAGTTCGACTTGCCACTACCTGCAGAGTGCTGGATCAGGTACCGGCGGCCCGCGCCGTTCGCCTCGACATCGGCGAGCAGCTTTCGGACGACGTCGAGCTGGTGGTAACGAGGAAAGATCGCCTTTGAGACCTTCTTGCCGGTCTTCTGGTTCTTCTCGACGACGATCTGTGCGTAGTTCTCGATGATCCCCGCGAGGCTGAGCGGAGCAAGCACCTCCCGCCAGAGGTAATCGGTCATCACGCCGTCAGGGTTCGGCGGGTTGCCGGCCCCGTCCTTGAAGCCCCGGTCGAAGGGTAGGAACCAGGAGGAAGCACCTTTGAGCTGGGTGCAGAATCGGGCTCGCTGGTCGTCGAGGGCGAAGTGAGCGATGGTCCGGCCGAACGCGAACAGCGGCTCGCGGGGGTCCCGGTCGCGTTGATATTGCTGAACCGCGTCCTCGACCGTCTGGTTCGTGATGTTGTTCTTCAGCTCGAACGTGAACACCGGCAGCCCGTTGACGAACGCGACGAGGTCGACAGCGTCGCCAGTGTTGCTGACACTGTGATGGACCTGCCGAGTTATCACGAACCGGTTCGCGTGGAAGAGAACTGCTGCTTTGGGGTTCGCGGCGTCGGGCGTTGGATAGTAGAGATCTACATGCAGACCGAGGTGGTCGATGCCGTTGCGCAGCATGTGCACGACGCCACGGCGCGTGATCTCCCCCTGGAGCCGCGCAAGGAACTTGTGACCTGTGGGCGTGTCCGATGTCAGTCCAAGCGACTCAACGAGGTCGGGCTGGGTCGCCTCGACGAACTCAGTGAATTGGCCAAGATCGAGCGCGTAGGACGCAACGTATTCGGCAGCCGCGCCCTCCGCCCAACCACCGTCGACCATCTGGTCAACGATGAGCGCCTCCAAGCTCTCTTCATTGAGACGCCGCATGCTCAGTCCTCGCCTTCGCTCAGTGCTTCCTCAAGAACATCATCGATCGCTGAGACCGTGTTGTCGAACGACTCGGGTGCGTCCGGCAACGTCACTGCGATGGCACGAACGTCGACCTGGCCCGTCACGACATCAGCCACCAAGCGTGTGCGAAACTCCTGAAGTAACTCAATCTCACGCCGAGTTTTCTGCGTCACACTGTTGATCTTCTGCGCGGCGATGCGTGCTTGGCGCACGAAAGACGCTTGGGCCTCTGGCGGAGCCAGCGGGATACTGATTCTCTTCATTCGGCCAAGACCAAGGTCCTGGTTGGTCGCACCTCGAGTCTCGAGTTGTGACTGCTCATAACACGCTGGGGAGTTCAATACAATCTCGAGGAACTCCGGGGAAACTAAGTCCCTGATGAGCTTCAGAACGGCGATGTGCACCCACACCTGAAACCGCTCTTCGAGATCGACCGCCTTTGCCACCCCTGTTGTCCCACCCTTGGTGTATAGAACATCACCTTTCTCAGGACGCACTCGTCTGTCGAACTCAGCCGCGAGCCCCTCATCGACATACTTCAAGTCGTCGAACGACCACGCCCCCGGTCGAATGTTGCGGGCCGACAAGAATGGAACGCCTGAGTCCGAATACGTGGGCGAGAAGTGAGGACCGTCGACTGCGCGGTGAAGCACCCGCCCAAGAGGAACCACGCTCCACCCATTCCTCACCACCGGGAACCATCGATCCCCCGTGTTGACGTCGCCGCTCGAAATCAGGGTACTCACTTCGACACGTTTCTGCTCTTCGAGCAGGGCGATGAGGCGGCGTTTGGCGGCGATGGCCTTGTTGATTCGGGCGTTCGCGTGGGCTAGGTACTTCGCGATCGCTGCCTGTTCATCCGCCTGCGGTAGCGACACTTCGATGTTTCGCATGCGAGAAATGTCGAGATCCCACTGCCCGATCCGCACGCCGTCCGATGCTGCGCCGAATTTTGCCACATAGGGCTTGCTTCGCAAAAGATACTCGCCGAAACGCGGTACATCGAAGTCGGCTTCGAACACGAAGTAAGCGGGACTAACTATACCGTCTACCGGGGCGAGTCCCAATGAGCCCTGCCAGGCCTTCATCTTGTTTATGACTAAGTCTCCCGACCGTGCAACCTTGTAGTTACCAAGATCGTCAGGAATCGCATTGTGATTTGCATCTTCATCTGAACGGACGAATACGCCGCGTTCACGGGCGACGGTCAGGAGTGGAAGATCAGGCCTGTCCCTTTCGCTGCGGGGAGTCAGGAGCGATCGAAGAGATCGGGTTTCCCACGCATCCGCCGATCTATCCACCCGCGGAGGAGAAAACATTGACACTGCCATCAGTCCTCACCTGCGATCTCAGCGATCAGGTCTTCAGTCTCTGCCTCCAGTACACGGATGTCGGCCTGAATCTCAGCCAGGGTGCGCATCGGCGCGGGCTTGTAGAAATGACGAGTAAAGGAGATCTCGTAGCCGATCTTCGTCTTCGAGTCGTCGATCCAGGCATCAGGGGCGTATCGCTCGACTTCGCGACGGAAGAATGCTTCGACGCCGTCAGCATAATCACCCGCGGGCTCGTTGAGCGGTACCTGTTCGGTGTCGCGCAGCTCGATGTCGGGCTCGTACTCGACGACGCGGGCACGGCCGTCGATGACGGCTTCGTACCTCCCGTGCAGCGGATCCGGCGTTGCAGCGTACGGCAGTGCCTTGCGGATGAGAGGCGGAGCGCTCTCGTCGCGCACGCCGTCCTCCTTCAGCTGCTTGATCTCCTTCGCCGTGTAGACACGGTGCGGGTCGACACCGGCGATGCGCAACGGCCGCTCGACGGTGATCTTGTGGTACCCGAAGTCCACGCCGTCGAACACCTTCGAGTGATCGGTGTCTTCGTACTCGTCAAAAGCCGTGAACGCCTCGAGGACCTTGTCGGCGTCAGTCGAGCTGACCTCTACGCTCTTCTCGCCCAGGTTCTTGCGCAGCGGCGTGAACCAGTCGGTGGCGTTGATGAGCTGGACCTTGCCCTTGCGGCGATCTTCCTTGCGGTTGGAGAGCACCCACACGTACGTGGCGATACCGGTGTTGTAGAACATCTTCAGCGGCAGCGCGACGATCGCTTCGAGCCAGTCGTTCTCGATGATCCATCGTCGGATGTTGCTCTCGCCCTGGCCAGCGTCACCGGTGAACAGCGAGGAGCCGTTGTGCACCGATGCGACCCGGGAGCCGAGCTCGGTGCCCTGCTTCATCTTCGAGATCAGGTTCGCGAGGAACATAAGCTGGCCGTCGCTGCTACGCGTCACCAGCGAGAACTCGCTGTCATTGTCATGGTTGACGACAAACCTTGGGTCGATGATCTTCTTCGCGCCGCCGAGGCGATCCTGGTCTGTCTTCCAGCTCTTGCCATACGGCGGGTTGGAGAGCATGAAGTCGAACTCCTGCCCTGCGAAGGCGTCGTTCGACAGGGTGGAGTACTCCGGTCCGCCGACAATGTTGTCGGCCGCTTTGCCGTCGCCCTTGAGGATCAGGTCGGCCTTCGCGATCGCGTAAGTCTCGGCGTTAATCTCCTGCCCGTAGAGGTGCGTGGAGACCTTCTTGCCGGACAGCTCCGTCAGATGCTTCAGGGTCTCCTCGGCGACGGTCAGCATGCCACCGGTGCCCATCGCACCGTCGTAGAGCCGGTATGTACCCGACGGGATCGTGTCTGCGATGGGTTCGAACATCAGCCGGGTCATCAGGCGCACAGCGTCACGCGGCGTCCAGTGCTCTCCGGCCTCTTCGTTGTTCTCCTCATTGAAGCGACGCACCAGCTCTTCGAAGACGGTGCCCATCCCGTGGTTGTCCAGCCCCGCTGGGGAGAGATCAAGGTCTGGAGCGAGGAACTTCTCGATCAACGCACCGAGCGCGTCAGCCTTCGTAAGCCGAGGTAGCTGGTTACGGAACTCGAAGTTGTCGATGATCTCCTGCACGTTTGGCGAGAACCCGTCCAAGTAGGCCTCGAAGTTCTGCCGCAGGCGCGTCGAGTTCGACACGTGCCGCAGATCCTGCAGCGAGAAACCAGACGTGTTGTAGAAGTCCTGCTTGGCCGCATCGCGCAGCGGTGCGTCCTGGTCAGCGACGCCCGCCTCGTCCAGCATCTTCTTCATCGCCATCACTGCATCACGCGTCGGGCCAAGGACGCTGTCCAGGCGACGCAGGACCGTGAAGGGAAGGATCACGTCCCGATACTTGCCTCGAACGTAGAGGTCGCGGAGGACATCATCAGCGATATTCCAGATGAGCGCCGCGATTCGTGCGTGGTTGATGGAGCTGTGTGGCACGGGGATCCTTCACTTGTGACTAGACAACCTGCCAAGCGGCGGGGCGACGAGACTGGTACTAGTGACGCCGCCCAACCACCACTGAAGGTAGACGGCACCACGGACATTCTCTCAGCTCGCGTGAAGTCTTGCCTGCCCGGTCAGGCATCCACGATGCTCACCCCGTTCGCCATGCAGGACCAGCACACGCAGCGGACATCACCGGCGAACGATCAGTGCGTGCGCCTCGACGCCGAGTTGCTCCGCTAAGGCGTCGACCGAGTCCAGGGTGAGGTTGCGCTCCCCACGCTCGATGCCGGCAAGGTACCGAGTCGAGACACCGAGCTCCTCGGCGAGACCTTCCTGCGACAGATGCCGCGCAAAGCGCAGATCGCGCACCTGCGCTCCGAGCACCTTTTTCAGCGGATCTGTCACACAACCAGCCTCAGGTCTGGTAGTCATAACTTCCAGGAAGTTATCGCTTCCAGTTACGGTCACGGCAGGGTCGCTCGCGACTCGAACTGGGCCGCATCAGACCTCGAAGGAGAGCATGCCCTTGCCCGATTCGCAGCAGATCCCCGACGGGAGCTCGACAGTTCTCCCCCGCGTCCTGCACACACCGCGCAGCAGGGCACTGCTCTCGGAATCGTGGGCTCAAGCAGAGGAGGCAAAGCGGAGGGAGCGGGCAGGCGATGACCTCCAGCTTCCCTATGAAGCCTATGCAGCGGGCGAGCCCTGCCGCGCCTGTGGGCGCGCCCTTCTCGGCGAGCCGGCCCCGGGCACGGACGAAGAGGGCCTTGCGCGGATCGACGCCGACAATGCCGAGTTCCGAGCCGCGCACACGTCATGCAACATGGGCGTTTGGCGTCTCGAGAACAACCGGGTGGAGCACTGCCACCTGTGCTGCCCGTTCCCGCCACTTTCGCCAGCTCAGCGCGATGAGCTCCGGCAGCTCCTATACCCACCCTCCTTCCACATCGACCGCAGCACCACCTGGCAAGTGGAACTGACCTGCCAGCACGTCGAGACCTTGGCCGGGCATTCCCCTCGCTACGTGGAACCGACCGTCCAATGCACCGAATGCGCCGTCATCCGTGGCGTGGTCAAAGCAGTGCGAATCGATGACCAGGCGACGGATGGCGACGACAGCAGCGTCACCGAGGGCCTCCTGCCCGACTATCAACGACTCACAGATGAGCAATGGAGCTGGATCAAGCACATCGTTCACACAGAAGATCACCCTCGCCGCGGGCGGCCACGCACTGACATACGCACGATCGTCGACGCCGCTCTCTACAAGACCCGCACCGGCATCACGTGGCGCGAGCTCCCCGCAGAGTTCGGGTCATGGCAGACCGCCTTGCGCCGGCACAACCAACTGGTGGCGAACTCCCAGTGGGACGAGATCACTCGCACTCTGGCGGAACGAGACCTGCCCCAGTGAACCGCGGCGTCGTTGCGGCGACCGACTTTTGAGTCAGACTGCTTATTGAGTCAGCGCACCTGCCGAGAGATCGCGCGTCGAACGCGGTGAACCCTCCGCAGCACTGGCCAGCCGAGGCTGCGTCCCAGAGACACTCCTGCACCGCAGAAAGCAGAATCGGCCCCTGCGGAAGTTCCGCAGAGGCCGACCAAAATTCCAGGTCAGCGAGGCAAAAGCTGAGCAACTAATGGTGGATCGGAACTTGACTGACGAGCCAGTTCGGAGGCTGGGAAGATAAAATCCCTGGTCAGAAGCCTGTTTTAGACATTGAACCTGAATTCAACCACGTCGCCGTCCTGCATGACGTAGTCCTTGCCCTCGAGCCGCGCCTTGCCCTTCGCGCGGGCCTCGGCGACGGATCCGGTCGCGACGAGATCGTCGAACGAGATGACCTCGGCCTTGATGAAGCCCTTCTCGAAGTCGGTGTGGATCACGCCCGCCGCCTGCGGCGCCTTCGCGCCCTGCGGGATGGTCCAGGCGCGCGACTCCTTGGGACCGGCGGTGAGATAGGTCTGCAGACCGAGCGTCGCGAAGCCGATGCGGGCGAGCTGGTCGAGACCCGATTCGGTCTGACCGGTGGCCTCCAGCAGCTCCTGCGCGTCCTCCGGGTCCAGCCCGATCAGCTCCGACTCGATCTTCGCGTCGAGGAACACGGCCTGCGCGGGCGCGACAAGAGCCTGCAGCTCTGCCTTCCGCTCCTCGTCGGTGAGCACCGATTCGTCGACGTTGAACACGTAGATGTACGGCTTCGCCGTCAGCAGACCGAGCTCCTTGATCGGCGACAGGTCGATGCCCGCCGTCGAGAGCAGCTGACCGCGCTCCAGCGCATCCTTCGCCGCGTTCGCGGCATCCAGAACCGACGGGTCAGTCTTCTTCTGCTTCACTTCCTTCTCGAAGCGCGGCAGCGCCTTCTCGATCGTCTGCAGATCGGCGAGCATGAGCTCGGCGTTGATGGTCTCCATGTCGCCCTTGGGGTCGACGGTTCCCTCGACATGCACGACGTCATCGTCGACGAAGCCGCGCACGACCTGCGCGATCGCGTCGGCCTCGCGGATGTTGGCGAGGAACTGGTTGCCGAGCCCCTCCCCTTCGCTGGCTCCGCGCACGATGCCGGCGATGTCGACGAACGACACGGTGGCGGGCAGGATGCGCTCGCTGCCGAAGATTCCGGCCAGCACCTGCAGGCGCGGATCGGGCAGGTTCACCACGCCGATGTTCGGCTCGATCGTCGCGAACGGGTAGTTCGCTGCGAGCACGTCGTTCTTGGTCAGCGCGTTGAAGAGGGTGGACTTGCCGACGTTGGGCAGGCCGACGATTCCGATAGTAAGAGCCACGGGATACGAGTCTACCGGCGGGGACGCCTCCCGCCGGCGTGCACTGCTCAGGTGCGCGAATCACCGGTGTTCGGCGGGCTGCGGCGAGTCTGCGGGCCGGCATCCGGATGTCGCGGGATGGTGGATCCGTGCCCCTGGATTTCACTGCGATCGACTTCGAGACGGCGAACTCCAGCCCCGCCTCGGCCTGCTCGGTCGGCCTCGTACGAGTCCGAGACGGCCAGGTCGTCGCACAGACGGGATGGCTGATCCGCCCGCCGATGGGCCACGACCAGTTCAACGAGTGGAACATCCGGATCCACGGCATCCACCCGCACGACGTCATCGGCGCCGCGACCTGGGCAGAGCAGCTCGACCGCCTGTGCGATTTCGCCGCAGACGACGTGCTCGTCGCGCACAACGCCGGGTTCGATCTGAACGTTCTGCGCCGCGCCTGCGAGGTCACCGGCCTCGTCGCTCCCCCGTACCGCTCGCTGTGCTCGCTCGCTGTGGCGCGGAAGACCTACACACTCGACTCGTACCGTCTTCCCCTGGCCGCCGCGGCGGCCGGCTTCGGTGAGTTCGCGCACCACGATGCGCTGGCCGACGCCCGCGCATGCGCCCAGATCGTGATCGACGCGGCCCGACGAGCCGCCGCAGACGATGTGCCTGCTCTCGGCGCCGCTCTGGGCGTGTCGCTGTCGGCGCCGCTCGTCTGCGAGCTCGAGCCCGCTGTGGCCTGACTTGTCGACATCGGACACAATGGTCAGGTGACGAGCGGACAAGGCGAACAGAGCGGACTGAGCGGACTGAGCCTCGAGGTGATCGAGGGCACCTTCGACCTGGCCCGGCAGGGCCGCACCGCACCCCTCGGCGAGATGATCGATGCCGGAGTGCCGGTCGACGTGCGCAATCCGCGTCAGGACACGCTGCTGATCGTCGCGGCATACGCGGAGCACCTCGAGACCGTCGCGGACTTGATCGCGCGAAGCGCCGACCTGGATGCCGTGAATGCCAACGGCCAGACCGCGGTCTCGTGCGCCGTGTTCCGGCGCAACGAGACGCTGCTGCGGATGCTGCTCGACGCCGGCGCCGATCAGGATGCCGGCGGTCACAGCGCTAAGCAGATCGCCGACCAGTTCGGCCTCGGCGACATGCGCGCCGTGCTCGACTCCTACTGAGAAGGCTCAGCAGGGCTCCGCGGGCTCAGGCGCCGCCCGGCACCCACGACAGCAGTGCGATGACCACGACGGACGTTGCCAGGAACGCCCCGATGAACCACCACGAGCTCAGCTCGTGCCCCTCTTCGCGGCGCACGCGGAAGAGCACGTCGGCACGGCGGGCGGGATCGAACCCGGGCTGCACGGTGGCCTTCGCCTGCTGAGCGGCCATGATCTGCTCCTCGGTGACCCGAAGGATGCGACCGGTCGGGGTGGTGATGTGCGCGGCGCGCCTGGGACTCGCAGACGTCTCGTTCAACGGCATCCCGAGCACTCCTTCTTCATGACCATGCCGGCGTGCTGATCACACCGTGCCCCCTTATTCTGCCAGCCTCCGCTGGGAATGCCGGGACGCGCGGTCTGATGCTCGATTCAGAGCCACTTCGAGACGAGGTGATCCGACACGATGCGGCGCAGTGTGCCGGACGCTCCGCGCAGCACCACGCTCTCGGTGTAGAGGTAGTTGCCCTCGCGGCGCACACCCCGCACCAGCTGACCGTCGGTGACGCCGGTGGCGACGAAGATCGTGTTGTTGCCCTGCACGAGGTCGTCGGCCTCGTACACCTTGTCGAACTCGAGCCCTGCGTCGACGCCGCGCTGGCGCTCGTCGTCGTCCCGGGGCCACAGCACGCCCTGGATGTGACCGCCCAGTGCCTTGATCGCGCACGCGGTGACGATGCCCTCGGGGCTGCCGCCGATGCCGACGCACATGTCGGTGCGTGCGTCGTGACGAGCGGCGTTGATGCCGCCTGCGACGTCACCGTCGCTCATCAGTCGGGTGCCGGCTCCGGCCTCCCGGATCTCTGCGATGAGCTTCTCGTGACGGGGGCGGTTCAGCACCGAGACGACGAGCTCGTCGACCGGCTTGCCGAGAGCCTTGGCCAGGCGACGGACGTTCTCGCCGATGGGCTTGCGGATGTCGACCACGCCGATCCCCGCCGGCCCTGTGACCAGCTTGTCCATGTAGAAGACAGTCGACGCGTCGAGCATCGAGCCGCGATCCGAGACGGCCAGCACGGAGAGAGCGTTCTGACGCCCCTCGGCAGTCAGCGTCGTCCCGTCGATCGGGTCGACGGCGATGTCGCACTCGGGGCCTCGACCGGTGCCGACGACCTCGCCGTTGAACAGCATCGGCGCATTGTCCTTCTCGCCCTCGCCGATGACGACGCGACCCTGGAAGTCGACGGTGCCGAGAAAGGCGCGCATCGCGTCGACGGCCGCACCGTCGGCTGCCTCCTTCGCCCCTCGACCGATGAACGGCACCGCGCGGATCGCCGCCGCCTCGGTGGCGCGAACGAGTTCCATCGCGAGGTTGCGGTCGGGGCGGAGGGGGCTGAGATCTGCTGTGAGGCTCACCATGCGGGTCAGCCTAGTGACGACGGAGGATGGAAATCAGGACTTTTCACGAAATGAAAGCGAAGAAAACGCAGTTCTTGCCAGTTGATAAAGATACGCGCCCGAGCGGACGTAACCACGGAAGAATCCCCACCCCTGCGGGCTAAAGTGAGCATGCACCCCGACCGACAGAAGCAGGAGAACTCATGCCCGTCGCCACTCCGGAACAGTACGCAGAGATGCTCGACCGCGCGAAGGCCGGTGGCTTCGCGTATCCCGCCTTCAACGTCTCGAGCTCGCAGACGATCAACTCCGTGCTGCAGGGTCTCACCGAGGCAGGCTCGGACGGCATCATCCAGGTGACCACGGGCGGCGCCGACTACTTCGCCGGCCACACCGTCAAGGCTCGCGCGACCGGAGCCCTCGCCTTCGCGCGCTACGCGACCGAGGTCGCCAAGAACTACCCCGTGACCGTCGCGCTGCACACCGACCACTGCCCGAAGGATGCCCTGGCCGGCTTCGTCGAGCCGCTGATCGCGGCATCCGAAGAAGAGGTGAAGGCCGGTCGCAACCCGATCTTCCAGTCCCACATGTGGGACGGCTCGGCTGTGCCGCTCGACGAGAACATCGAGATCGCCCAGCAGCTGCTGCCGCGGATGAAGGCGATCAACGCGATCCTCGAGGTCGAGATCGGTGTCGTCGGCGGCGAGGAGGACGGGGTCGCGCACGAGGGCTCGAACGACGCCCTGTACACCACCTTCGCCGACGTCGACCAGGCGATCCAGGCTCTCGGCCTCGGCGAGCAGGGCCGCTACATCGCCGCCCTCACCTTCGGCAACGTGCACGGCGTGTACAAGCCGGGTGGCGTGAAGCTGCGTCCCGAGCTGCTGGGCGAGATCCAGGCTGAGGTCGCCGCCAAGTACGGCACCGGCCCGAAGCCGCTCGACCTCGTCTTCCACGGCGGCTCCGGCTCGAGCGACGAGGAGATCGCCCTCGCAGTCGCGAACGGCGTGATCAAGATGAACATCGACACCGACACGCAGTACGCCTACACGCGTGCGATCGCCGACTACATGTTCAAGAACTACGACGGTGTGCTGAAGGTCGACGGCGAGGTCGGCAACAAGAAGCAGTACGACCCGCGCGCCTGGGGCAAGATCGCCGAGTCGGCGATGGCCGCGCGCGTGGTCGAGTCGACCCGTCAGCTCGGCTCGTACGGCCAGTCGAAGAGCTGACTCCCGCCGATCTCGAAGAGGGGTGCCCCGGGCCGCCCGCCCG
>NZ_JACSPX010000001.1:452951-799716 GCF_014836945.1 Microbacterium commune
CCCGTTCCCCCCCGCGCGCGACCGAGCGCCGCGCGGGGGCGGGAACGGGCTCAGCGCTTGAGCACGCGGCGCGCCCAGATCACCATGTCGATGATCGCGTCGACGATCAGCAGCACGCCGAGCCCACGCAGCAGCGGAGATCGGGCCCTGCTCGCGGCGATTCCGGCGGCGAGCTCGGCCGCGCTGATCGCGGCTCCGATGGTCGGGCGCTCGCGCACGAACCGCGCGGCGCGCGGCAGCGGCCGCTCGCGTCGGGTGAGGGCGGTGACCTCGCCGATCCCCGCGATGGCGAGGTCGGCCACTGTGCGCGGCCAGCCGCGCGGCGTGAAGCGGCGCCCGGTCGTCTGCTCGGCGACTCCGGCGGTGATGAGCGCGTCCGGCACACCGAACGCGGCGACGAACGCACGCACGCGATCCAGCTCGCCCTGCGTGCCGCCCAGCGCCTCCGGCGCGCATGCGCGCGTCGCCGCCGCGACATCGACTGCGTCGCCCAGATTCAGCCCCTGCAGCTCCTCGGTCGTGCCGTCGGCCTCGAGCAGCATGCGACGGTAGACATCCGCGCTCTCGGGCACCCCGATCGCGTCGATGTCGAGCACCGGCCGCGTGAGCCGCTCGATGTTCGGCCAGAACATGCCCGTGCGCCCACCGGCCGTGACCTCCACCCAGGCGTCGCCGTGCTGTGGAAGGTTCAGCTCGATGATCGGCTCGTCCGCGCGGCCTCCTGACAGCGCCATGTGCGGCTGGTCGGTCGCGTAGCGGTAAAGAGACCAGGTCTCGTCCTCGAGATAGTCGACGTCGACGCCCGTCACCTGCGCGGTGATGCGCGCGCCCCACGGCCCGCGCCGGGAGAACTCCGCCACTCGCACCGGCGCCAGTTCGAAGTCGATGTCGTCGTCGTCGGCATCGAGCATCCCGAACCCGGCGAGGTCTTCAGACGCGGCGGCCGGGTCGTCGAGCTGCTCGAACGCTGCGCCGTACTGCTCGTCGAGCTCCTGATCGACCTCTTCGAGTGCGTCGTCGGTCAGGCCGAGATGCAGCGTGAGCGCGGCGGTCTGGAACAGCCGCTGCAGGTCGAGGGCGCTCAGGTCGAAACGCAGGCGGTCGTCGTCGTCGAGAGCGACGACGTGCCCGCTCTCGGTCACCGGGATCAGGAAGACGGCTTGGTCGCCGTCGAAGACTCGGGATGCCGCGAGCACCCGCTCCTTTCGCAGCAGCTCCGCCGCGATCGGGGTCGGGTCGACGCCTTCCGAGGAATCGACCGAGGCGTAGTTGACGTGGAACGCGATCTGATCTGCTGACACCCCTCGAGGCTACCCGTCGTCACTCGACGGGAGGTGTCAGCAGTCCTGTCGTGAAGGCCGGATCGCTGAACATCACCACCGAGATGCACCCCGACACGAGCGACATCGTGATGACGAAGCCGACCAGCGGGATCCACCACGCCGACCTGCCGCGCTTCAGCTGACGCAACGACAGCCACGCGGTCACCGCGTATCCGACGAGCAGAACGACCACGGCGACGACGCCCCAGGTTCGCGCGGCCGCATAGTTGGTGAATTCGCCGTCGATGCCGATCATCTGCATCGAGTCGTTCAGAGTCGATGCCATGTTCACGAACTGTGGGATCGACGAGAGCACGTTCACCAGGCCGAACCCCAGCAGCACGAGGGTGACCAGACGACCCATCGGGCGAGCGGGAGCGCTCGGGGCCGTGGGTCGTGCGGCCGTCGGCGCGGGCTCGGGAGCGGATGCCACGGGATCGGCGCCCAGCGGAGGCAGTCCTGCGCGCGCACGCTGCTCTTCCGGAGACGCGTACTCGCCGTACTGCGGCCGCTCGATGCTCATGTGCGCGAGACCCGGCCGCCCAGGGCACGCTCGTCGCGCTTGCCCGAGTTGTCCTGGCGCAGCTCCTTGGGCAGCGAGAACATGAGGTCCTCCTCCGCCGTGCGCACCTCTTCGATGTCGGTGTAGCCCGCCTCGTCGAGTGCGTCGAGCACCTCGCGCACGAGCACCTCGGGCACCGAGGCGCCGCTGGTCACGCCGACGGTGCGCACACCGTCGAGCCATTCCTGCCTGACCTCGTCGGCGTAGTCGACGCGGTACGCGGCCTTCGCTCCGTACTCCAGCGCGACCTCGACCAGGCGCACGCTGTTCGAGGAGTTCGCCGATCCGACGACAATGACGAGATCCGCATCCTTCGCGACCTTCTTGATGGCCACCTGACGGTTCTGGGTGGCGTAGCAGATGTCGTCGGAGGGCGGGTTCTGCAGCTCGGGGAAGCGGGTGCGCAGCCGGTTGACGGTCTCCATCGTCTCGTCGACGGAGAGCGTGGTCTGCGACAGCCAGACGACCCTGCTGGGGTCTCGCACGACGACCGTGTCGGCCTCGGCGGGCGAATTGACGACGGTCACGCGCTCGGGTGCGTGGCCCGCGGTGCCCTCGACCTCTTCGTGACCGTCGTGACCGATCAGCAGGATCTCGAAGTCGTCTCGGGCGAAGCGCACCGCCTCGCGGTGCACCTTGGTGACCAGCGGGCAGGTCGCGTCGATCGCGTGCAGCCCGCGATCGGCGGCGCCCTGCACCACCGCCGGCGAGACGCCGTGCGCACTGAAGACGACGTGAGCACCCTCGGGAACCTCGTCGACCTCCTCGACGAAGATCGCGCCCTTCTGCTCGAGTTCGGTGACGACATGGATGTTGTGCACGATCTGCTTGCGCACGTACACCGGGGCGCCGTAGCGCTCGAGCGCCTTCTCGACGGCCACGACGGCGCGGTCGACACCCGCGCAGTAGCCGCGAGGAGCGGCCAGCAGCACGCGCTTCTCGCCGTCGACCGGACGGTTCTCGAGGCGCGCACGCTCGACGGCGCGATGGCGGGTCGGGATGTGCGGCAGAGGCAGCGAGACAGTGGTTGAGCTCACTCCGTCAGTCTACCGATGCCACCTGTTCGCGGGCCGGGAGCGGGCGGCCCGGCGGGCCGTGTCGCATGGGGGGCCGACACTCCAGATGTCGGACCGATTCACGGGAACCGTCCGACATCTGGAGTGTCGGCCCCCGGAATGCATCGCCCGTCCCGGCCGCGGACGCCGTGTCGGCGGCATCCGGAAGAATGGCGGGGTGACCGTCTTCGAAGCCACCGCCGTCCCCGGCGAGCCGCCTCCCGCCGACTCGGTCGCCCCGCGCGACTCGACGCCCGCGGCACCGACATCGGTCGCGCGCCTGAACGGCACCATCCGCGACTTCATCGCCCGCTGGAACACCGTCTGGGTCGAGGGCGAGATCACCTCATGGAACGTGCGCGGCGGCAACGTCTTCGCGCGCCTGAAGGACACCCGCTCAGACGCGCAGATCTCGGTTCGCGTCTGGTCGAGCGTGCGCCCGCGCATCCCCGCCGACCTCGCCGTCGGCGATCACGTCGTCGCTGCCGTCAAAGCCGACTACTTCGTCAAGGGCGGCGACTTCAGCTTCATCGTCTCGGCGATGAAGCATGTGGGCCTCGGCGATCAGCTCGAGCGGCTCGAGAAGCTGCGCGTGCAGCTGCGGCAGGAGGGTCTGTTCGACTCGTCGCGCAAGAAGAGCCTGCCGTTCCTGCCGCATTGCATCGGACTGATCACCGGCGAGCGCTCGGATGCCGAGAAGGACGTGCATCGCAACGCCGAGCTGCGCTGGCCGCAGGTGCGCTTCCGCACCGAGCACGTCGCCGTCCAGGGCGACCGGTGCGTTCCCGAGGTGCTCGCGGCGCTGCAGCGGCTGGATGCCGATCCCGACGTCGACGTGATCATCATCGCCCGCGGCGGCGGCGACCCGCAGACCCTGCTCGGCTTCAGCGACGAGCGGCTCGTGCGTGCCGTCGCAGCCGCATCCACGCCGGTCGTCAGCGCGATCGGGCACGAGAACGACCATCCCCTGCTCGACGACGTCGCCGATCTGCGCGCCTCGACCCCGACGGATGCCGCGAAGCGGGTCGTTCCGGATGTCGGCGAGCAGCGCGCGATCGTCGCGCAGCTGCGGGCGCGGGCGACGACGCGGCTGATGCAGCGCGTCTCCCACGACATCGCTCAGCTCGAGCAGCTGCGCTCGCGCCCGGTGCTGCGCTCCCCCGATCCGATCATCGACGAGCGGGCCCAGGAGGTGTGGCTGCTGGTATCCCGAGGTCGCGACACCGTCACCAGAGGGCTGGATGCCGCGCACCGATCCACCTCCGAGCTGCGCGCCTCGCTGCGCGCCCTCTCCCCCGCCGCCACACTCGCGCGCGGCTACGCCATCGCGCACCTCGACGACGGACGCATCCTCAGCGATGCGGTCGACGCGCCGGCGGGCACGGCGATGACGGTGACGGTGGATCGCGGATCCATCCGCGCCGTGTCGGAGGGGCGGATACCCGAAGACCGCTGAACAGCAGCACACTGCTCTGCTGCCCCTGCGCTCCGGGGGCCGACACTCCACCTGTCGGACGGTCCCCGCGAATGCGTCCGACATCTGGCGTGTCGGCCCCCGGCCTGTTCGCGCAGACCGCTCCCCGCGGCACGCTGCGGCGGATCGGGGCGTCCGACACGCCGGTAGGATGGGGGCGTGACTGCCCCCAGCGACTCCCCCGTCGAAGACCTGTCGTTCGAGGCCGCACGCGACGAGCTCGTGCGCGTGGTCGCGGAGCTCGAACAGGGTTCCCCCACGCTCGAGCACTCGCTCGCGCTCTGGGAGCGCGGCGAGGCGCTGGCGGCACGCTGCGAGGAATGGCTGCTCGGCGCGAAGCGCCGTCTCGATGCGGCTCGGGACGCGGCATCCGGCGGAGCAGGCGAATGAGCCGCGAACCGCGCGTCGTCGCAGGTCTCGGTCGACCCGAGACCGCCCAGGAGACCGCTGACCGCAAGGCGGAGTCGAGCCGGGTCTACCGGTCGAGTCAGACGTTCCGCAACCTCATCGCCGCACTCATCGTGACGGTCGGCGTGGTCGCCGTCGTCGTTCTCGGCGTGCCGCGCGGCCAGGTTCCCGATCGCCCCGCGATCGACGTCGCCGCGATCGCCGCAGACGTCGAGACGTCGATGCAGCGCGCCGCCCTCGTCGTCGAGCCCGACGAGTACTGGCGGGTCAACGAGGCCGCCCTCTCGGGCGGCAGCACCCGGGTGTGGACGATCACCCTCGCCCCGGCTGCCGACGACGAGCGCGGATTCGTCCGTGTGGCACAGGCCTTCGGCGCCGACGTCGGCTGGGCCCCGCAGGTGCTCGACGGCATGGCTCCGAACGGCACCACGACGATCGATGGGCGCGAGTGGGACGAGTTCGACCTGCGCGGTCGGGGCACCGCCAACATCTCGTACGCCATCGGGACCCAGGCCGGCCCCGACTACATCCTGCTTTACGGCTCGCAGTCGCCCGAGGCGACCGCCGAGCTGGCAGAGACCCTGTCCGCACAGATCGACGACCTTGAGGAGGCCGAATGACCGCAACGCTCACACCCGCTGAGGCATGGCGGGAGATGCTCGATGGCAACAGGCGATTCGTCGCCGGCACGCCGGCGCACCCGCACCAGGACGTCTCCAAGCGTCACGAGCTGGCCGACGGTCAGGCGCCGATCGCGACGCTGTTCGGATGCTCGGATTCGCGCCTCGCCGCCGAGATCATCTTCGACAAGGGTCTGGGCGACCTGTTCGTCGTCCGCAACGCGGGACAGGTGATCGGCGAGTCGATCGTCGCCAGCCTCGAGTACGCCGTGGGCATTCTCAACGTGCCGCTGATCGTCGTGCTCGCCCACGACTCGTGCGGCGCGGTGCGTGCGGCCATCGACGGCACCGCCATCGACTCGCCCCCGCTTCCGGCCGGAATCTGGAAGCTGATCGCACCGATCGTCCCGGCAGCGCGCAAGGTGCTCGCCGAGACCGGCGGCACGACGACCGCCGACATCGACGCCGAGCTGGTCGGCCGCGAGCACCTGCGCAACACCGTCGCCGATCTGCTGCACTCGTCCGAGATGATCAGCAACGCGGTCGCCGCGGGCCGACTGGGCATCGTTGGCGCCAACTACCGCCTCGCAGAGGGCACTGCGGTGCCCGTCGTCACTGTGGGCATCGACACCGAGGGGCACATCCCCGCTTCTGAGGAGGTATCGGCATGACCGACATCGAGTACCGCATCGAACACGACACCATGGGCGAGGTGCGCGTTCCCGCCAAGGCCCTGTACAGCGCCCAGACTCAGCGCGCCGTCGAGAACTTCCCGATCTCGGGCAAGGGACTCGAATCCACTCAGATCGCCGCACTGGCCCGCATCAAGAAGGCTGCCGCCCTCGCGAACAAGGAGCTCGGCACGCTCGACGCAGCGATCGCGGACGCGATCGCTCAGGCGGCCGACGAGGTGGCCTCCGGCAAGCACGACGGCGAGTTCCCGGTCGACACCTACCAGACCGGTTCTGGCACCTCGTCGAACATGAACATGAACGAGGTGCTGGCGAACCTGGCATCCGGAATCCTCGGCTCGGCCGTGCACCCGAACGACCACGTCAACGCGTCGCAGTCGTCGAACGACGTCTTCCCGACGTCGGTGCACATCGCGGTCACCCAGGCGCTCATCGACACCCTCATCCCGTCGCTCGACCACCTCGCCGTCGCCCTCGAGGCGAAGGCGGAGCTGTGGAAGGACGTCGTCAAGTCCGGCCGCACCCACCTCATGGACGCGACCCCGGTCACGCTCGGCCAGGAGTTCGGCGGCTACGCGCGCCAGATCCGGCTGGGCATCGAGCGCGTGCAGTCGGCCCTCCCCCGCGTGGCGGAGGTGCCCCTCGGCGGCACCGCTGTGGGCACCGGCATCAACACTCCGACCGGCTTCCCGCAGAAGGTCATCGAGCTGCTCGCGGCCGAGACCGAGCTTCCGATCACCGAGGCGAAGGACCACTTCGAGGCTCAGGCCAACCGTGACGGGCTCGTCGAGACGTCGGGCGCTCTGCGCACCATCGCCGTGTCGCTGACCAAGATCAACAACGACCTGCGCTGGATGGGCTCGGGCCCGAACACCGGTCTCGGCGAGCTGCACATCCCCGACCTGCAGCCGGGATCGTCGATCATGCCCGGCAAGGTCAACCCGGTCGTGCCCGAGGCCGTGCTCATGGTGTGCGCGCGCGTGATCGGCAACGACGCGACCGTCGCCTGGGCCGGCGCGTCGGGCTCGTTCGAGCTGAACGTCGCCATCCCCGTGATGGGCACCGCGCTGCTGGAGTCGATCCGTCTGCTCTCGAACGCCGTGCGCGTGCTGGCCGACAAGACCGTCGACGGCCTCGAGGCCAACGTCGAGCGCGCCGCCGCGTTCGCCGGCATGAGCCCGTCGATCGTCACGCCGTTGAACAAGGTCATCGGTTACGAGGCCGCCGCGAAGATCGCCAAGCACTCGGTCGCGAAGGGCATCACGGTGCGCGACGCCGTGATCGACCTCGGCTACGTCGAGCGCGGGGAGATCTCGGAGGAGGAGCTCGATGCGAAGCTCGACCTCCTGTCGATGACCCACCCGGGCTGAGGCCTTCGGTCGTCCGGTCTTCCGCGTTACATTCCGGGGGCCGACACTCCAGATGTCGGACGTTTCGCCATGATCCGTCCGTCACCTGGAGTGTCGGCCCCCGTTTTGCATCCATCCCCATCCCGCAGGATGAGGCAGGTTGTCCACAATCCCCGGTGAACGCGGCCAGGCATGAACGTCGCGTCCCGGATGCTGGGGGCATGTTCGATCCTCTTGATCTGCTCACCCGCCTCGGTGGGCTCGCGCAGGGCACTCAGCTTCAGGACTACGGCGTCACACGCATGCAGCTCAGCAAGGCGGTGCGCGGCGGACGGATCGAGCGGTTGCGCCCGGGCGTCTTCGCGACACCCGCAGCAGCGGCCGATGAACGCGACGCCGCACGGCACGGAGGCGCGCTCACATGTGCCGCGGCCCTGCGGAACCTGGGCGTGTGGGTGATGTCGACGGACGCAGCACCGCATGTCTGGGTCGGCCGCCGTGGACGCGTCTACCCTCATTCCGGATGCCAGTGCGTCAGCCACTACTTCCGCAGCGGGCGGGTGCGCTTCGGCGTCGTCGACGTCGAGACCGCCCTTGTACATCTCTACCGCTGCGAGGGTGAGGAGTCGTTCTTCGCCTCGCTCGAGTCGGCGCTGGCGCAGCGGAAGCTCACCCGATCCGCACGCGCACGCGTCCGCGAGGCGCTGCCGACGCATGCACGGTGGCTCGTCGACTTCGCCCGTTCGGACGCCGACAGCGGCCTCGAATCGCTGCTGCGGCTGCGGCTGCATCTGCTGGGGATCGCGCTGGATTGTCAGGTGGTGATCGCCGGTGTCGGACGCGTCGACTTCGTCGTCGACGGACGCCTCATCATCGAGGCGGACGGCAAGGAGAACCATGACGGCACCACCATGCGGCACAGGGATCTGGTTCGGGATGCCGCGGCATCCGCCCTCGGATACGAGACGCTGCACTTCGACTACGCCCAGATCATGCACGACTGGGCGACGGTGCAGCGCTCCATCATCGCAGCCCTGAAGCGCACGGCTCAGCGGGCGTGACGTCCGCTGTGGATAACTCCGACGGGGTCTTGCCGATCCGGGTTACCGTGGTGCGGTGACGATGACGACCACCCTTGTGCGCACGGGCTCGGCCCTCGCGGCTGCCGGTCTGCTCGTCGGGATGCTGTCGGCGTGCACCCCGGAAGCGGATCCCACTCCCACACCCACGAAGACCGCCGCCTTCGCCACGGATGAGGAGGCGTTCGCCGCCGCCGAGGAAACGTATCGGGCGTTCATCGACGCTCAAAATGAGCTCGACTTGTCAGATGAGAGCACCTTTGAAGCCGTATACGCCCTCACTGCCGACGCTGCCTATGCCGCCATTCGAGAAAGTCTGACGCAACTCCAGGCTCAGGGCGTCACTATGACGGGATCGTCAGTGGTGACCGGCGTGGAACCATTACAAGCGAACTTGGCATCTGGCGCTGTCACCATGCATGTGTGTGTTGACGTCTCCGCTACTGACCTACTGGACGAGCAAGGCGCCTCGATCGTTCCGCCTTCTCGCGCGGACGTCCAATCTCTGGTCGTCGACTTCGCGATCCACACGACGGGCGAGCTCAGAGTGGCCCGAACCGCTGGAGATGAAGCGCCATGCCCGACCTAATGACCGCGCTTCTTGTCGTTGCCACTCTCGTTCCCCTAAGCACGTCTTCACCACCGTCGTGCGGTATCGCTGCTACCGGTTGTAGCTCCTCGACAAACGGCAGTGTCGTCGAGGTTTCTGGGTCGAAAACTTCGAGGGGCCAGTCCGGTGAGCGGACACCGGAGAGCAACTCACCGGGCCGTTCCAATGCCACGATCGGAAATATCCCTCGGCAACCCACGCCATTCGAAGAGTGCCTCGTAGATTGGGACTCGTACCGGGGATGCTGGGAGGCCCGATCCGCCGGCGATGAAACGCCACCCGAAGAGGGCGAAGAGTCACCGGGTCTTCCGCCCATCACGATCACGGACCTCGCCAGCTTCTCGCCCGCCAAGGGCACCGTGCTCGGTGAACCGGACAACCTCGGAGTCGCGGGGCTTCCGACGAACTTCGTCACCCAGGCTGAGACGCACGTCCGTTCCGGCCAGCTGTTCGGGTTCCCCATCGACGTGCGCTTCACACCGGTGTCGTACACCTTCCATTACGGTGACGGGGAGTCACGTACTGCCCCCTCCCCCGGCGCGAGCTGGGAGAGCCTCGGGCAGGCCCAATTCACCCCGACCGATACCAGCCACACGTACGCAGAACGTGGCACGTACGACGCGACCGTCGACATCGCGTACACGGCGGAGATAGATCTGGGTGTCGGATGGTTCCAGATCGAGGGGCAGCTCGACATCCCGGGTCCGACGCAGCAGATCCGCATCTTCGAAGCGCACACCGCCCTCGTCGCTCGCACCTGCACGGAGCAGCCCTCAGCCCCCGGCTGCTGATCCGACATCCCCTCAGCCGCGTTCACCTCTCGGACTGCGCTCGGCGCACCTCACCGTTCCCCCTTCGCGGCGACAAGCGCGTGCGACGCGGAGAGTGCGCGGCGCTGAGCGCAGTCGCCGCCGAACGCCTGGGCCCAGGATCCTGCCGTGCGCGGGCCCGCCCGGGCATCCGACCCCCGTCCCGTCCGCCGCAGACCCGCTGAACACGATACGAAGCGGGGGCCGACACTCCAGATGTCGGACGGATTCCCGCGAAACGTCCGTCATCTGGAGTGTCGGCCCCGTGAACGTCAAGGCTCCGCGACGTCACGGCCCGACACGAATGCGCCGGCGAGCGGGCGACCCCGTCAGCTCAGCTCGCCACCCTCCAGCAGCTCGGTCACGAGGGCCGCGATGGCCGAACGCTCCGAGCGCTGCAGCGTGACGTGCCCGAACAGGTCGTGCCCCTTCAGCGTCTCGATCACGCTCGCGATGCCGTCGTACCGGCCGACGCGCAGGTTGTCGCGCTGTCCGACGTCGTGTGTGAGGATGACCCGGGAGTTCTGGCCGATCCGGCTCAGCACGGTCAGCAGCACGTTGCGCTCCAGAGACTGCGCCTCGTCGACGATGACGAACGCGTCGTGCAGCGATCGCCCGCGGATGTGCGTGAGCGGCAGCACCTCCAGCATCCCGCGCGCCACGACCTCCTCCAGCACGTTGCCCGAGACCACCGACCCGAGGGTGTCGAACACCGCCTGACCCCACGGGCCCATCTTCTCGCCCTGGTCCCCGGGCAGATACCCGAGCTCCTGCCCGCCGACGGCGAACAGCGGGCGGAACACGATGATCTTCTTCTGCTGCTGCCGCTCGAGCACGGCCTCGAGCCCCGCGCACAGCGCCAGCGCCGACTTTCCGGTGCCGGCGCGCCCACCCAGCGACACGATGCCGACCTCGGGGTCGAGCAGCAGGTCGATCGCGATCCGCTGCTCGGCCGAGCGGCCGTGCATTCCGAACACCTCGCGGTCGCCTCGCACCAGCCGGTACTCGCCCTCGGCCACGACACGACCCAGCGCCGAACCTCGTTCGGAGTGGATGATCAGGCCGGTGTTCACGGGCATCCCCCGCACCTGTTCGCTGAGGCCGACCTCGCTCTCGTACAGGTCGCTCATCTCGTCGCCCGAGAGGTCGAGGGTCGTGATGCCCGTCCATCCGGCATCCACCGCCTGCTCGGCGAGATACTCCTCCGCCGCCAGCCCGAGGGATGCGGCCTTCACGCGCATCGGCAGGTCTTTCGACACGATCGTGACGTCCTGCCCGTCGGCGGCGAGCTGCGCGGCGGTCGCGAGGATGCGACTGTCGTTGTCGCTGAGCCGGATGCCCGCGGGCAGCACCGACATGTCCACATTGCCCAGCTCGACACGCAGAGTGCCGCCGTCGCCCACCTCGATCGGGAAGTCCAGGCGACCGTGCTCGACGCGCAGCTCGTCGAGGTGACGCAGCGCGCGTCGGGCGAAGTAGCCGAGCTCGGGATCGTGACGCTTGCCCTCCAGCTCGCTGATCACGACGACGGGGAGGACGATCGAGTGCTCCGCGAAACGGAACAGAGCCTGCGGATCGCTCAACAGCACCGAGGTGTCGAGCACATACGTGCGAAGAGCCGTGTCATCGTGTGACACGGCTCGGGCTGCTGACGTGGACTGCTGCTGTGCTGTACGTGTGGTCACGATCCACTCCCACTCGGGATGTGCTCCCGGCTCTGCAGAGAGTCGACCAGGGTCACGAGTCGCGATCCTTGAGGCCGACCCGACCGGACACGGTGTCCGATGCCATGAACGTACTTCCGCGGCCGACTCCGCGACAGCAACGGCGTATGGCGTGTCGGCTAAGAGACGGTGAACGGCGCGCGGCCGAATGCAGCGAGCGCGGCGACCAGCTTGTCGAGCCTCGCCCCGCTCATCGTCCGAATCGACGGTCGCGGTCGGCGAAATCGCGGATGGCCCGCAGGAAGTCGACCTCGCGCAGGTCGGGCCCGAGCGCCTCGACGAAGTAGAACTCGCTGTGCGCGCTCTGCCACAGCAGGAAGTCGCTCAGCCTCTGCTCGCCGCTCGTGCGGATGACCAGATCCGGGTCGGGCTGGCCACCGGTGTACAGGTGCTCGCCGATCATCTCGGGGGTCAGCTGCTCGGCCAGATCCTCGAGGGTGCCGCCCGAGGCGTCGTGCTTGCCGATGATGCTGCGCACCGCATCGACGATCTCGTTGCGTCCCCCGTAGCCGACCGCGAGGTTGACGTGCAGCCCGGTGTGCCCGCTGGTGCGCTCCTGCGCCTCCGCCAGCACCCGCGACAGCTCGGGCGTCAGGATGTCGGCGCGTCCGACGTGCTGCACCCGCCATTCGCCATGCTCGGCGAGAGAGTCGGCGAGCTCGGCGATGATCTCGATGAGATCGCGGATCTCCTTCGAATCCCGCTTGAGCAGGTTGTCTGCCGAGAGCAGGTAGAGCGACACGACGCCGATCCCGAGGTCGTCGCACCATCCGAGGAATTCGCGCATCTTGGCGGCCCCGGCGCGGTGGCCGGCGGCCGCGCTGTCGAAGCCGAGCTGCCGGGCCCACCGACGGTTGCCGTCGATCATCATGGCGACGTGGTGCGGAGCCTTCGCGACATCGATGCGCCGTCTCAGGCGCCTCGCGTAGAGCCGATAGAGAGGTCCCCGCCCCGAGCTCTCACGTGCAATCACGTGCCTACGCTACCGCCACCGGTCCCGGCCCCGCCGCAGCACTCGGAACATGTACCGCCGACGGCATGCCCGCGTACGTAGAGTGAGCGGGTGAGCACCCGCCCCTCAGATGACGCAGATGTACCCGAGCTGCCCCTGATGGAGGCGGCGGCCGTCGATGCCGCGGCCGAGGTCAGACCCACCTGGCGAGGCTGGATCCACGCCGGCACCTTCCCTGTCGCGATCGTCGCCGGCGCCGTGCTCATCACCGTCGCCCAGGGGGCGCCTGCCAAGTGGGCCGCGGCGGTCTTCATGGTCACGTCGATGCTCCTCTTCGGCAATTCGGCCCTCTACCACCGGTTCGATTGGGGTCCCACGACGAAGGCTGTTCTCAAGCGCATCGATCACGCCAACATCCTGCTGCTGATCGCGGGCACGTACACGCCCCTGGCCGTTCTCGCTCTGCCGCCGCAGAAGGGCCTGGTGCTGCTGATCGTGGTGTGGAGCGGGACGGTGCTCGGCATCCTGTTCCGCGTGTTCTGGATCAACGCGCCTCGATGGCTGTACGTCGCCCTGTACCTCGCACTGGGCTGGGCCGCGGTGATGTACATGGGCGACCTGCTGCAGGCCAACGTGGCCATGATGGTGCTCGTCTGCGTCGGCGGCCTGCTGTACACGGTGGGAGCGATCGTCTACGCGATGAAGAAGCCCAATCCCTGGCCGGGGCGCTTCGGATTCCACGAGATCTTCCACGTCTGCACCGTGCTCGCCTTCCTCTGCCACTGGACCGCGTGCCTGCTCATCTCGCTCGACCCGCTCTCGCCCTCGCTGGGCTTCGGCGGCTGACGCGGGATACGCTCGAATTCCGCGTCAGAGCAGAGGAGCGACAATGGCCGAAGTAGAGAGCTTCACCCTGGACCACACCGCCGTCAGCGCACCGTACGTGCGCCTCATCAGCGTCGAGCACGGACCGAAGGGCGACGCGATCTCGAACTTCGACGTGCGGTTTGTGCAGCCGAACGAGGGTGAGATCCCGACGGCGGGTCTGCACACCATCGAGCATCTGCTCGCCAGCGTCGTCCGCGACCGCATCGACGGGCTGATCGACATCTCGCCGTTCGGGTGCCGCACCGGCTTCCACGCGATCTTCTGGGGCGACCCCGCGGTCGCCGACGTCGTCGCGGCGGTGCGCGGAGGCCTCGAGTTCATCGCGAACACCGCCGAGTGGAGCGACGTACCCGGCGTCTCGGCCGTGGAGTGCGGCAACTACCGCGACCACAGTCTGCACAGCGCGAAGGAGTGGTCGAAGACCATCCTGGATCAGGGCATCAGCCTCGACGCGTTCGAGCGCGTCGGCGTGTGAGTCGAGCCGACCTCAGCGGCTGCTCTCGTCGCCGTCGGCCTGCTCACGCAGCGCCGCCTCTTCGGCATCCAGCTCTGCGCGCACCTCTTCGCGGTAGCGGACCTTGCGGATGCGGCGGTTCATGTCCCAGATCAGCAGCACCACGGCCGCGACGATGATCACGATGATCGCGAAGCCCGCGAAGCCGGGGGTCACCGAGTTCGGGTCGACCGTCATCGACGGCGTCGGCATCGGGGTTGTCTCACCGAACAGGATCATGGTCCGCCTTCTCCTCGCAGGTCGAATAACCTGGAAGTCCAGCCTATCCGCCGTCCACCCCCGGGAGAGACGTGACCACCGCACGCGAGCTCGATGAGCGATACGGTCGCACGCCCCGGCGACGCCTCCCCTGGATCGTCTTCGGCGCGGCCGCCGTGGCCGCCGTCGTCGCCCTGGGCTGGACGATCGTCGCGCAGCAGATGAACGCGGTGGATGCCGACGATCTGGGCTTCACCGTGGTCGACGCGCACAGCGTCGACCTGCGTTTCCAGTTCACCGCAACGCAGGGCGCGGACGTCGCGTGCGCGGTGGAGGCGCTCGACGAGGAGTTCGGCGTGGTCGGCTGGAAGATGATCGAGATCCCCGGCGGCGAGCATCACACGAAGGGCGTCGCCATCAGCATCCCGACCGTCGCCGAGGCGACCACCGGTTTGGTGAAGGCCTGCTGGGTCGCCTAGAATCATCCGAAAGATGATCGACGCCCCGGCCGACGCCGGGGCGTCTTGCATATCCCACGGGTCGCCGGACGGCCCGACATCCCCGAAAGCCCCTGAAGGGGCCCGCAGCGAAGGAGCAGGCTGTGTCCACAGACGCTCAGGTACCTTTCCTCACGCAGGAGGCCTACGACCGGCTCGTCGAAGAGCTCGAGCACCTCTCGACGGTCGGCCGTGAGGAGATCGCCGCCCGCATCGAAGCGGCCCGCGAAGAGGGCGACCTCAAGGAGAACGGCGGATATCACGCCGCGAAGGACGAACAGGGCAAGCAGGAGGCGCGCATCCGCACCCTGCAGCAGCTGCTGAAGACGGCGAAGGTCGGCGAGGCGCCCACCAGCCGCGGCATCGTCGAGCCCGGCACGGTCGTCACGGCGATCGTCGCGGGCGATGAGGAGGTCTTCCTCCTCGGCAGCCGCGAGATCGCCGCCGGCGGCGAGCTTGACGTGTACAGCGAGGCGAGCCCGCTCGGCCAGGCCATCATCGGCCTCAAGGTCGGCGAGAAGTCCAGCTACGAAGCGCCCAACGGCCGCTCGATCACCGTCGAGATCACCGGAGTCGAGACCTACACCGGCTGATCTGCGCACACGCAGAACGGCGGGACGCTCCAGGGCGTCCCGCCGTTCTGCGTCTTCGCGGCTCAGTCCGGGACGACAACGGGGGCGAAGCCCGCTCGCCGCAGCGTCTCGAGCGCGAGCTCGGTGTGCTCGGGTCCGCGGGTCTCGATCGACAGCTGCAGGATCATGTCGCTGATCTGCAGACCGTGTCCGTGACGGGTGTGCAGCACCTCCATGACGTTGGCCCCGGCCTGAGCGAGCAGATCCGACACCTTCGCCAGCTGACCGGGCCGGTCGGGAAGCGGTACGCGCACGGTCGCGTATCGACCGGATGCCGCCAGACCGTGCGCCACGACCCGCTGCAGCAGCATCGGATCGATGTTGCCGCCCGAGAGGATCGGCACGGTCACGCCCGTGTCGCGCACCTTGCCTGCGAGGATGGCGGCCACGCCGACGGCGCCGGCGGGCTCGACGACGACCTTGGCGTGCTCGAGGAGCACGAGGAGGGCACGGGCGATGTCGTCCTCGCTGACCGTGACCACCTCGTCGACGAGCTCGCGGATGATCTCGAACGGCACGTCCCCCGGTCGCGCGACGAGGATGCCGTCGGCGATCGTCGGATGCGTCTGGATCTCGACGGGGCTGCCGGCCTCGAGCGACGGTGGCACCGCCGCGGCGTTCTCGGCCTGCACGCCGATCACGCGCACGGTGCGACCGGTCGCGGCGGCGGCGGCCTTGACCGCAGCGGCGACACCGGCGATCAGCCCGCCGCCGCCGATGCCCATGATCACCGTGTCGACGTCAGGGACGTCCTGGATCACTTCGAGACCGAGCGTGCCCTGGCCCACGACGATGTCGCGGTGGTCGAAAGGGTGGATGAGCACGGCGCCGGTGCGCTCGGCGAACTCCGCCGCGAGGCGCAGCGAGGTGGCCACCGTCTCGCCCTCGAGCACGACCTCGGCGCCGTAGCCCCGGGTGGCGAGCAGCTTGGGCACCGGCACGCCGAGCGGCATGAAGATCGTCGCGGGGATGCCCAGCATCTGAGCGGCGAGTGCCACGCCCTGCGCGTGGTTGCCCGCCGAGGCGGCCACCACCCCCCTGGAGCGCTCCTCCTCCGTCAGACGCGACAGACGGTAGGTCGCTCCGCGGATCTTGAACGACCCGGTTCGCTGCAGGTTCTCCATCTTGAGCATCACGGGTGAGCCGAGGGTCTCGCCGAGCGCCCGCGACAGCTCGGTCGGGGTGCGGGAGATCACTCCGGAGAGGCTCTCCGCCGCCGCGGTGAACTCCTCAAGGCTCGGGATGGCGGCGACGCCGGGGACCAGGGTCATCGATTCCTCCTCTGCCGCTCGCGCGGCACTGTGCTCCAGATGAGATCTTCGGGCGCGGGTTCACGCCCGGTGCGCCACGCGCCCGAGCCGATGGTGACGGCCGCGACGTTGACGAATGCGGCCAGCGGAACCGCGAACAGCGCTCCCGGGATGCCCGCGATCATCGCTCCACCCGCCACCACGAGCACCACCGCCAGGGGGTGCACCTTGACGGCCGAGCCCATCAGGATCGGCTGCAGGATGTGACCCTCGAGCTGCTGCACCAGCAGCACCACGCCGAGCATGAGCATTCCGATCACCGGGCCGTTGTACACCAGAGCGAGGAACACCGCCACTGCTCCGGTGACCACGGCGCCCACGATGGGCACGAACGACCCGAGGAAGACGAGCACGGCGACGGGGATGGGCATGGGCACCCCCAGAAGCGCGGCACCGACGCCGATGCCCACCGCGTCGATGGCGGCGACGAACATCTGCGTGCGCGCGTAGTCGACCACCGTCGCCCATCCGTTGCGGGCCGCCGCATCGGCCGCAGGGCGTGCCATTCGCGGGAACAGCTTGAGCGTCCACCGCCAGATACCCGCGCCGTCGGCGAGCAGGCAGATGAGGATGAACAGCGACAGCAGCGCGCCGGTGACGATGTGCGCGGCTGTTCCGGTGACGGCGAGCGCGCCGTTCAGCAGCAGATCGGCCTGCTCGTTCAGCAGGCCCATCCCCTGCTGGATGTAGCCGTCGATCTGCGCTTCCGTGAGATGCAGCGGACCGTCGAGCAGGAACGTGCGCACCTGCTGGATGGCATCCGTCGTCTTGGCCTGCACGTCGGGAAGCTGAGTGCGCACCTGCCAGATCACCAGCCAGAACAGCCCTGTGACCACACCCAGCGCCCCCAGAACGGTCACCGCGATCGCCAGCCAGCGCGGGAAGCGGGCGCGCAGCATGAGCTGGAAAGCCGGCCACAGCAGCGCGGTGATCAGGATGCCGACCAGGAGGGGGATGACCAGGAGCTTGAGCAGCATCACCAGCCAGATGAACAGTGCGATCAGGCCGGCGATGACCAGCAGGCGCCAGGCGTAGGCCGCGGTGACGCGGAGGGGGGCCGGCACGGCGTCGTCAGCCGTGGTGGTCACCGTGCGGTCGAGCACGGGCGGCTGATATCGGAAGGGATTGCGGAACCTCGGCCTGGGGTCGTCGCTCATTGTGTAATTCTACGTACGGTGCGAAACGCCCTCGCACCCGATGTCGGCGCCTGCGGCTACTCTGGCGCAGTGACGGCTGCCTCCTCGACCACCCTCAGCGCCGCCGAGGCGCGGCGGATGACGCTCGCGGCGCAGGGATTCTCCCGGCGTCGACCGGATGCCGTGAGCGCCCACCACCTGCACCGGACGATGACGCGGCTCGGCGTGCTGCAGATCGACTCGGTCAACGTGTTCGCACGTTCGCACTACATGCCGATGTTCTCCCGGCTGGGCTCGTACGACCCCGCGCTGCTGGATCGCACCGTCATCTCGCGCACGACCCGCTACGTGGAGTATCTCGCTCACGAGGCCACGTTCATGCCGGTCGAGGACTGGGCCCTGTGGCGCTTCCGCATGCAGGAATGGCGCGAGCGAGCGGAGCGACCGGGCGGATGGGGGCGGGTGCACGCCCGCACCCTCGACTGGGTGCGCGACGAGCTGCGTGCCCGCGGCCCGCTTCGCCCGGCGGATCTGCGTGACGACGCACCCCGCGAGCGCGGCTCATGGTGGGACTGGGACGAGGCGAAGATCGCGCTCGAGCACCTCTGGCGCTGCGGAGAGGTCGCGATCGCCGGCCGCATCGGGTTCGAGCGGCGCTACGGTCTGGCGTCGCAGATCATTCCCGACTCGATCCGCGAGGTGATCGTCCCGCGTGACGCGGCCGTGCGCGAACTGGTGCGGCGGGCGGCGCGATCCTACGGCGTCGCGACGATCGCCGATCTGAACGACTACCACCGCCTGCGCGATCAGGCGGGGGTGCGGGCGGCGGTGGCCGACCTGGTCGACGCGGGCGAGCTGGAGCCGGTGTCGGTACGCGGCTGGGAGCGCGGGGGCAGGGCGATCCCCGCGTGGCGGCATCGAGACGCGGTGCTGCCCCGCCGCATCGATCGGTCAGCACTGCTGACCCCGTTCGACCCCGTGGTGTGGTTTCGGGATCGGGCGCTGCGCGTGTTCGACTTCGACTACCGCATCGAGATCTACGTTCCCGCGGATCGGCGCCGCTACGGCTACTACTCCCTCCCGATGCTCGTCGGCGACAGCGTCGTCGGACGGGTGGATCTGAAGGCCGACCGGCTCGCGTCGACCCTGCGCGTGCAGTCGGCGTGGTGGGAGCAGCACGCGCGGCCCAGGGCGGATGCCGAGCGGGTGGCCGAGGAGCTGGTGCGCGCGGCCCTGTGGCAGGGTCTCGAGCGGATCAGCGTGTCGGGCTGGGGCGATGCCGCGAACGACCTGGCGCACGCCCTGCACGGCGCCGAGACGTCGGTCGAACGACACGTGCATCCGCGGGAATGACGAACGCCCCGGCGTGTGACGGGGCGTTCGGTGGTGATGGCGTCAGAACTGCACGCGCGGCGGTTCGGAGATCGCGCCGTCGTCGTTGACCTCGAAGAACTCCCGTTCGGTGAAGCCGAGGCCACGGGCGAAGAGATTGTTGGGGAACACCTTGATCTTGGTGTTCAGCTCGCGCACGCCGCCGTTGTAGAAGCGGCGGGCGGCCTGCACCTTGTCTTCGGTGTCGACGAGTGAGTGCTGCAGCTGCAGGTAGTTCTGGCTGGCCTGAAGCTGCGGATACGCCTCGGCGACCGCGAACAGGCTGCGCAGCGCCTGCTGCAGGTGGCCCTCGGCCACACCGGCCTCGGCGGGTCCGGACGCGGCGAGCGTCTCGGCTCGCGCCCTGGTCACGCCCTCGAAGACCTCTTTCTCATGGGCGGCGTAGCCGCGCACGGTCTCGATCAGGTTGGGGATGAGATCGGCGCGGCGCTTGAGCTGCACGGCGATTCCACTCCAGGCCTCGTCGACGCGCACCTTGAGCTGCACCAGCGAGTTGTACGTCGACCACAGGTAGATGCCGACGAGCAGCAGCACCCCGACGACGATAAGTACCGGCCACAGCCATTCCATGCACAGCCCCCTCTTGAACCGAGATCCATCCTATGCGCGGATCACTGCGCGTCGGCTGGATGACAGGCCGGGCTCAGGCCCCGAGGATCCGCTCGAGGTGCCGGTTGCCGAACAGCCGGTCGGGATCGAGGCGGTCGCGCAGGGCGACGAAGTCGTCGAACCTCGGGTAGCGGTCACGCAGCTGCGCGGCGCTCAGGCTGTGCAGCTTGCCCCAGTGCGGGCGACCGCCGTGGTCGAGCATGATCTGCTCGACGGCGTCGAAGTACTCGCGCGGATCGACCCGCCAGTAGCGGTGCACGGCGATGTATGCGCTGTCGCGGCCGGATGCGGTCGACAGCCACAGGTCGTCGGCCGCGGCGAAACGCACCTCGACGGGGAACTCGATGCGCCACCCGCGGGCGGTGATGAGCCGGCGCAGCTCGTCGAACGCCGAACCGACGTTCGCGGCCGGCAGGGCGTACTCCATCTCGCGAAAGCGCACGCCACGGTGGTGCACGAAGACCCGGTGCGATCGATCCGCGTAGTCGGCATCGCCGGTCACCTTCGCCGCGAGCCGGTTGAACGGCGGGATCACGGCCGGCACCACTCGGCTCACCGCGCAGAACGCGCCGAACACGCCGTTCGCCAGCACTCTCTCGTCGAGCCAGCGCTGCACGGGCGGAAGGGGACGCCGCGGTGCCGATTCCGGCAGGCGCGTCTGCGTCTTCGTCAGTGCGACGTCGGTGTGCGGATGCCAGTAGAACTCGAAGTGATCGGCATCCGCCACCCGCTCGCCCAGCGATGCGAGCGTCTCGTCGAGGGGCAGCGGAACGTCCTGTGCGTGCATCACGAACGCCGGCACGCACTGCAGCGTGACCTCGACGACGATCCCGAGGGCTCCGAGACCCACCACGGCGCCCGCGAGCAGGTCGCTGTTGTGCTCCTCGTCGATGCGCAGGAACTCGCCGGCCGCGGTGACCAGCGTGAGTCCGCGCACCTGGGTGCCGATACCGCCGAAGCGGGCGCCGGTGCCGTGCGTGCCGGTCGAGATCGCGCCGCTGATCGACTGCCGGTCGATGTCGCCGAGGTTCTGCATGGCCAATCCGTGCGGTTTCAGCAGCGCGGGGATGCGATGCAGGCGCGTGCCCGCGAGCAGGCTCACGCGGCCCGTCTGCGGGTCGGCCGAGACCAGCCCCTGCAGATCATCGAGCTCGAGGAGCACACCGGGGGCCGCCGCGATCCCGGTGAAGCTGTGCCCGGCGCCGACGGCCTTGACGGTGAGCCCCTGGGAGGCTGCCGCCACCACCGACCGCTGCACGCCCTCGGGCGAGCGGGGACGCTCGACGCGCACGGGTCGCACCTGCGCGGTGCGACCCCAGTTCTGCCACGTTCCGCCCGGTCGGGTCATAGGAACGCCTTCCCTTCGCCGCGATACGTCGGCAGCTCGCCCACCACGGTGCCGTCCGAGACGAGATGATACCGATCGATCCGCTCGGCCGGCTCGCCGCTCTTCGCGTGCCGGAACCAGACCCGATCGCCGACACGCAGATCCTCGGCGGCAGCTCCGCGCAGCGGCGTCTGCACCTCCCCCGCGCCCTCTCGGCCGAGCGTGCGCAGTCCTGCCGGCCACACCGGCAGCGGCTGACGCGATGTCACGGCAGGACCCGACGCGATCCAGCCCCCGCCCAGAACGGTCGCGATGGCCTGTGTCGGCTTGCGGACCACGTCGAGGGCGAAGGATGCCGCCGGCGCGGGCTGGAACGAGCGATACCCGTCGAAGAGGTGACCGGCGAGCAGGCCGCTGCCCGCGGTCGCCTCGGTCAGCGACTCATCGCTTCCGGTGAACTCCAGCGACCCCGTCCCACCCCCGTTCAGGAACTCGAGCGGAGCGATCTGGGTCATCGCGTCGGCGATCTCGGCGCGGCGCCGGCGCAGCTCGTCGCGCGAACGCGCCTGCACCATGCGGATCACCGGGGCGTCGGGCCCCGCGGCATCCCCCTGCCCTGCGATCTGCGCCTCGTACATCTGCAGGCCGACGAGCCGGAAGCCGGGGCGGCGCACGATCTCACGGGCGAAGGCGGCGACCTGCGCCGCCGAGTGCAGCGGAGACCGGCGCACGCCGACATGACCGAGGGATGAGGAGCGCAGCGACGCGTCGACGTCGATCGCGACCCGCACCTCGGGGCGCGAGGTGGGACCCGCCACAGAATCGATCACGTCGAGATGGGCGGAGTCGTCGACCATCAGGGTGATGCGTGACGCCGCGCGCTCGTCCGCGAGCAGGCGGGCCAGTCCGGCGCGGTCGACCGTCGGATAGCCGAGCACGATGTCGTCGTAGCGCTCGGCCAGCCAGAGCGCCTCCGCGAGGGTGAAAGCGAGGAGTCCGCGGTAGCCGGGGATCTCGAGCACAGCATCGAGAACGGCTCGCACCCGCACGGACTTCGTCGCGACCCGGATCGGGAGGCCCCCGGCGCGCACCAGCAGGTCCATCGCGTTGTGTCGGAGCGCCTCGCGTTCGATCACCGCCACGGGGGCGGGGAGATGCGCGGTCGCGTCGGTCAGCGCTGACCAGAAGCGGTCGGGGGAATGCCAGGGCGCATCGGAATCGGATGCCGGGCCGTGGCCTGCGGTGAGATCGAGCACTCCCCCACCCTACGACTCGGGTGACGCGTCGATAGGGTGAATGCAGGCCCCCATAGCCCAATGGCAGAGGCAGGCGTCTTAAACACGCTTCAGTCTGGGTTCGAATCCCAGTGGGGGCACGAAGAAGGGTCCGCCCGAGCTGTCGCTCGGACGGACCCTTGAGACTTACGCGTCAGACCGTGGTCTCGACGCTTTCGGGCTTCTTCGCGGCCGGCTTCTTGGCAGCGGGCTTCTTGGCAGCGGGCTTCGCAGCGTCGGCCTTCGCGGCCGGCTTCTTCTCCGCGCTCTCACCTGCATCGTTCACCGGAGCGGGCTTGCCGGCATCCGACTTCGCCGCGTTCTTCTGCGCGGCGGGTGCGGCGGCCTCTGCGACCGCGGGGCGCGGCCGCGCCGCGAACTCCTCGAACGCTGCACGCGGGTGCTGCACGGCGGCGAGGTTCGCGAAGTCGCGTCCCAGCCACAGGTTGTTCCACCAGCCCCAGAGCACGCGCCACTTGCGCTCCCACGTCGGCATGGCGAGGCCGTGGTAGCCACGGTGCGCCACCCACGCGATGAAGCCCTTGAGCGCGATCTTGCCGGACTGGAAGACGCCATTGTAGAGGCCGAGGCCCGCCACCGCGCCCAGGTTCTTGTGGAAGTAGTCCTTCGTGCCCTCGCCACGCAACACGGCGACGAGGTTCTTCGCCAGCAGCTTGGCCTGACGCACGGCGTGCTGCGCGTTGGGCACGCAGGTGCCGTCGGGAAGGCCACCGGTCTTGTCGGGAACGGCGGCGACGTCGCCGGCCGCCCACGCGCCCTCGACGGGGTTGCCGTCGGCGTCGACGACGCGCAGGTCGGCCTGCGCCGAGATGCGGCCGCGCTGCTCGGTCGGCAGGTCGCCGCCGCGCACGACGGTCGGGTTGGCCATGACGCCGGCGGTCCACACGATCAGGTCGGTGGGGATGACCTCACCCGTCGACAGCTCGACGTTGCCGTCGACGGCGCTGGTCACCTGGGTGTCGAGGTGGATGAACGCGCCGCGCTTGCCGAGGTCCTTCATGACCCACTTGCTGGTCTCGAGTGAGACCTCGGGCATGATGCGACCCATCGCCTCGATGAGGTGGAAGTGCGTGTCGTCGAACGACAGCTGCGGGTACTTCGAGATCAGCGACGACGCGAACGAGCGCAGCTCGGCGAACGCCTCGATGCCGGCGAAGCCGCCGCCGACGACGACGACGGTCAGCAGGCGGTCGCGCTCGGGGCCGGCCGGGATGGCCGCGGCCTTGTCGAAGTTCGACAGCAGGCGGTCGCGCACGGCGACGGCCTCCTCGATGGTCTTGAGGCCGATCGCGTTGTCGGCGATCCCCGGGATCGGGAAGGTGCGCGACACGGCACCGGCGGTGACGACGATCTGGTCGTACGCGAACTCGTACGGCTCGCCGACCGGTGGGGTGATCGTGGCGACCTTGTTGGCGTGGTCGATGCCCGTCACCTTGGCGGTGATCACGTTGGTCGTCTTGAGGTGACGACGGTGCGTGACGACCGCGTGACGCGGCTCGATCGATCCGGCTGCGACCTCGGGCAGGAACGGCTGGTACGTCATGTACGGCAGCGGGTCCACCATCGTCACGTCCGCCTCGCCCTTGCGAAGGTGCTTTTCGAGCTTCCAGGCGGTGTAGAAACCGGCGTACCCTCCACCGACAATCAGAATGCGGGGTGCAGTGCTGTTCTGAGGCACAGGGGGACAACTCCTCGTCGTCAGGGTGTGGGAGTGCGTCTACCGCGCTCCGATCGGATGCGCCGGGCAGCTGCGGTGACGCCAAGCGCTACCAGGATACCAGGCACCGTGAGGGCCAACAGCGGCAGGGTACCGTATCGCAGCGACTCCTCGGTCGGGAGCAGCGGCGACGCGGCCTCGACGGACCGTTCGACCGGCGGGAGCGGCGGCACGGCGACCGGGGTCGCGGGCTGCTCTGGCACCGGCTGCTCGGGAGCATCGGCACGGCGGTAGACCCGGATCCACTCCTTCAGGTCGCCCATCGGATTGCTCGAGACGCGGGGAATGGATGCCGTGACCGCGGCCTCGGCATCGAGCAGACCGTAGCCGTAGAGCGGGTCGGGGGTGCGCGCCATGTCGGGCACGGGCTGCGCGGTCCTGATCAGGCGGTTGATGACGTTGGCCGCATCCAGATCGGGATGCGCTGCGCGCACCAGCGCGGCAGCACCCGCGACGATCGGGGCGGCCCCGCTCGTGCCGTCCCACGACCGCAGGGTGCCGTCGGCCGAGACGCCCAGCAGCGACTCGCTCGGCGCCGAGATGCCGATCGTGATGCCCTGGGTGGATGCGCCGCGGCTGGCGACCCCGGTCTGGTCGACGCCGCCGACGGTCAGCACACCCGGAATCGTGGCAGGCGCGCCGATCATCGAGGTGCCGCTGCCGCGGTTGCCGGCGGCGACGATCACCACGACGTCGTGCTCGAACGCGTACAGGAACGCCTCGTCCCAGCTGCGATCCCAGTCGAGGGTGTTGGTGGTGAAGGAGAGGTTGATGACGTCGGCGTCGTGGTCGACGGCCCACTTCATGGCCTCGACCACCTGGTCGACGAACGGCTTCGTCGACGCGGAGCCGGGGAAGCCGAGCGAGACCGACAGCAGCTGTGCCTCCGGTGCGACGCCGATCATCCCGGTGCCGTCGGGGTTCCCGCGTCCGGCGGCGAGGGAGGCGACCCACGAGCCGTGGTTGGGATCGCGCACGCCGACCGGGGTGCGCCCGTCCGCACTGCCGACGCCGGACACGTCGGTGCCGTCGGCCACCGCGCCGTCGAAGATCACCGGCGGCTTGCCGATGCCGGTGTCGATGACCGCGATCTTCACGCCCTTGCCCCTGGTCACGTTCCAGGCCTGCCGGATCCCAGCACCGTCGAGCCAGTACTCCATCGCCCGGGCGGGGTCGTTCGGGTCGTCGGGGATCGGTGGCGCGGCGGGCGTCGCCGTCTCCGTGGGCGCCTGCAACGTCGACGTCGACGTCGCCGAGGCGGCGGAGGCGGGTGCGGGCACGGCCGCGAACACCGCGGATGCCGCGATCGCCGCTGTCACAGCGACGCCACGCAGCATCCGAGCGGCCGTCATGACGCGCGGTCCGCCAACGCGGCGCCGGGGTCGACGCACGCGCATCGCTCGGGCGACCAGGAGGAGCGCTCCAGCGCGGCATCCCCCACCGGGTTCACACCCGGCCCCGCGGCCAGAGCGTGCCCGGCGAGAGCGTGCAGACACTTCACGCGCGTCGGCATCCCCCCGGCCGAGATGCCGTCGATCTCGGGCACCTCGCCGAACTGCGCGCGGTCGGCGAGGTACGCCTCGTGCGCGCGGCCGTAGGCTGCGGCGACGTCGTCGTCCTCCTCGAGCATCCGAGCCAGCTCGGGCATCACCTGCGTCGCCTCGAGGGTTGACATCGCGGCGGTCGCCGCGGGGTGCGTCAGGTAGTAGAACGTCGGGAAGGGCGTTCCGTCGTCGAGACGGGGCGCCGTGGCCACCACGGTCGGGTTGCCGCAGACGCAGCGCGCGGCGATGCCGATGACGCCGCGGGCGGCACGGCCCAGCTGACTCGAGACCACATCGATCTCTGCAGCGGTGGGCGTCGGGAAGGGAGGTGTCGTCACCCCACCAGGGTACGGGAGGTCACTGTGACAGACCTCAGCCCTGCGGAGTCGGCGCCTCGACGGCCGTCTTCGCGAGCCCTGCGGAGGTCAGCCCGCGCAGCAGCTGCGGCATCCAGTCGGCCGGGCGCTCCTCGAGCTGGGCGCTGACCTCCTGCTGCTCGGGCGGCAGGTCGGCGGGATCCAGATCGTCGTCGACGAGGTAGACGACCTCGCCGGGCTTGACGTAGTACAGCCGCTCACGCGCCTGGGTGGTGATGTACGCCGGGTCGTCCCATCGATCGCGCTCGCGCTCGAGATCGGCGATCTGCTCCTCGGTCACCTGCACCGAGTGCTCGAGCGCGGCGATCTTCTGCTTCTGGCCGAGGTAGGTGCCGATGGTCGGCACGAGCACCCAGGTGCCGAGCACGACCAGCGAGAGCATGATCACGGCGAAACCCGACAGGCGGATGCCGCTCGCCCACTCCCTCACATCGACCGTGCGTCCGCCGGACGCGCGCGAGGAGGGTGACGACGCGGGCACGGACGCCGAAGGAGGAGGAGCGGGTCGTCTGGCCATGCTCCTCCTCCTTCGTCCGTTCAGATCAGCGCGCGCTCCGGCTCACGCCTGGAAGCGCGGGAAGGCCGACGCACCCGCGAAGACCGCGGCGTCGCCCAGATCCTCTTCGATGCGCAGAAGCTGATTGTACTTCGCGACGCGCTCGCTGCGTGCGGGCGCACCGGTCTTGATCTGACCCGCGTTGGTCGCGACGGCCAGATCGGCGATCGTGGTGTCCTCGGTCTCGCCCGAACGGTGCGAGAGCATGGCCGTGTAGCCCGAGCGCTGCGCGAGGCTGACCGCGTCGAAGGTCTCGGTCAGGGTGCCGATCTGGTTGACCTTCACGAGCAGCGAGTTGGCGACACCGCGCTTGATGCCGTCGCCGAGGCGCTCGGGGTTCGTGACGAACAGGTCGTCGCCGACCAGCTGCACCTTGCTGCCGAGGGCCTCGGTGAGCAGCTTCCAGTTGTCCCAGTCGTCTTCGGCGAGGGCATCCTCGATCGTGACGATCGGGAAGTCCGCGACGAGGCCCTGGTAGTACTCGATCAGCTCGGGGCCGGTCCAGTCCTTGTTGTCGAGGCGGTAGACGCCGTCGTTGAAGAACTCCGTCGCGGCGACGTCGAGGCCGAGCGCGATGTCCTTGCCGGGGGTGAAGCCGGCCTTCTCGATCGCCTTGATGAGGAACTCGAGGCCCTCGCGGTTGCTGGGCAGGTCGGGGGCGAAGCCGCCCTCGTCGCCGAGACCGGTGGCGTAGCCGGCAGCCTTCAGCTCGCTGCGCAGCACGTGGTAGGTCTCGACGCCCCAGCGCAGCGACTCGGAGTAGGTGTCGGCGCCGATCGGTGCGAGGAAGAACTCCTGCATGTCGATGCCGTTGTCGGCGTGCTCGCCGCCGTTGATGACGTTGAACAGCGGGACGGGCAGCAGGTGCGCGTTGGGGCCGCCCAGGTAGCGGAACAGCGGCAGGTCGGCCGAGTCGGCGGCGGCCTTGGCCACGGCCAGGCTGACGCCGAGGATGGCGTTGGCGCCGACGCGCTTCTTGTTGTCGGTGCCGTCGACCTGGTTCAGGATCTCGTCGACGATGCGCTGCTCGCTCGCCTCGACGCCCTCGATGGCGGGGCCGAGCTCGTCGATGACGGCCTCGACGGCCTTCAGGACGCCCTTTCCGCCGTAGCGGCCCTTGTCTCCGTCGCGCAGCTCGTACGCCTCGAACGCTCCGGTGGATGCGCCGGAGGGGACGGCGGCGCGCTGGACGACACCGTCATCGAGGAGCACCTCCACCTCGACGGTCGGGTTTCCGCGCGAGTCGAGAATCTCGCGTGCGCCTACAGCCTCGATCAGTGCCACAGAAGTGCTCCTTCGAAAGGGAGGGAAGGGTGGTGGTGGAGCGACGTCGATCCGCGCTTCAGTCTAGCCGTGCCCGTCCTCGCCCCTCGGGCGGATGTCAGACGATCAGCGCGAGCGCCACGCCGTCCCATCCCTTGACGCCCACGGTCTGCAGCGCGGTCGCGTCGAAGCGGGGGTCCTCGGCCAGCATCCGGAGCGCCTGCTGCGTGCCGATGACCTTCGAGTCGGCGGTCTCGGCGTCGACGATCTCGCCGTCGCGGCCGATGTTGTCGAGGATGACGACGGTGCCCGGATGCCCGAGTCGCGCCGCCCAGTCGAGGTAGAGCGTGTTGGATTCCTTGTCGGCGTCGATGAACACGAGATCGAAGCCGCCGACGAGCGTGGGCAGCACGTCCTCGCCACGCCCCACGCGGATGTCGACGCGATCGCCGACACCGGCGGCGTCGATGCTGGCGCGCGCGACCGCGGCGTTGACGTGTTCGGCTTCGATCGTGACCACCCGACCCTGGTCGCCCACGGCCCGGGCCATCCAGATGGTCGAGTACCCGCCGAGCGTGCCGACCTCGAGCACGCGCCGTGCGCCGCTCATCCGCACCAGCAGATTCAGCAGCTTGCCCGCGACCGGTGCGACCTCGATGTCGGGCATGCCCGCCGCCTGCTGCGCAGACAGAGCGCGCTCCAGGGCGGGGTCGCGCCCGACGAGCAGGTCGGAGAGGTACTCGTCGGCGGCGCGCCAGGCGTGCGGGGTGGATTCGACCATGCCCCCCAGCCAAGTCGCCGTGCGCGCCGAGGTCAAGGGCGCGACGCGGCGGCCGGCCCGGAGGGCGGTGTCGCGAGAGCCGGCTGCCGGCGGAACTGACCCGTGACCAGCAGCACGACGGCCACCAGAGCGCATGCGATCCACCCCGACGCGCCCAGCACGGACGCGAGCGCCGGATCGGGACGGGTGCCGGCAGCGAACAGCAGGGTGGGCAGGCCGGCTGCCGCGTTGAGGGCGCCGTGCGCGAAGACGGGCGGCCACACCGACCCGGACCGCAGACGCAGCCAGCCCAGCAGCACTCCCCATGCCAGGCATCCGGTGGTCATCAGCAGCACTCCGGTGATGTCGGTGCGCGCGAAGTTGTACCCGAGCAGGATGATCGGCGCGTGCCAGATCCCCCACACGGCGCCGCTGATGAGCAGGGCGGGCCAGGTGCCGTACCGACGCAGGGCCGGAAGGAGGAACCCGCGCCAGCCGATCTCCTCGCCGAACGCGGCGACGGCGTTCACGGTGGCCGCGGCGACGGGCATCGCCAGCAGCTGCGCGATGACGAGCAGGCCGACGGGCGGAAGTGCGGCCGCTCCGGCGGGACCTGATTGCAGCACCTCCGCGAATCCCGAGAACGTCACGAGATCGAGCGTGATCCAGCCGCAGACGACGGCGACGGCGAGGGAGAGCGCCACCACCCCGATGGTGCCGAACAGCGCGATGATGCTCATGCCCACCACGCGTCTCGCCGGGCGCAGCGGCCACATGCCGAGGAGGCGGAGTCGCCGGCCGCGTGGCACGGGCCGGAGCACGAGCAGCACCCCGAGCACCGCGGCCGCGGGCGTGTACATCATCAGCGGCAGCAGCAGCCCGGCGAGCGGCGACGCGAGGCCGCCGCCCAGCCACAGCGGCAGTGCCACAGCCCACGCCAGTCCGAGCGCGAGCACGATGAACGCGACGATGGCCGTGCGGCCCACCTCGGGCATCCGGTCGGTCGGCTGATCCGTCATCTCGATGCTCCTCCGCTCAGGCCTCTGCTCGGCGCTCGAGGTGCGCCTGCAGGGTCGCCGCGGCCGTCTCGGCACCGTCGACGGTGATCACGACCGCGCCCGCGCCTCGGCGGTCGACCTCGATCGCGGGTCCGGTGCGCAGCACGATACCGGTGCGGCCGTCGAGACCGACCCGCCAGCCCGTGCCGCCGAACTCGGCGAAGGGGTGGCATTCGATCGCGCGCACGCCGGTGATCTCGTCGAGCGGCACGTGCAGCCGCGGGAATCCCAGCTGGGAGCGCACGTGCAGCCCGTCCGCGCCGACGCGCACGCGGAACGATGCCGTCGCCGCGAGGGCGAGACCGACCACGGCCAGCACGAGCAGCGGTATCCACGCGCTCCCGGGCGCCTGCAGCAGCATCACCGCGGTCACCCCGATCAGGACGACGCAGGCGAACCCGACGATCAGGAGGCCGCCGCGCGCCATCCTCGCCGTGCCCATCCAGACCACCCGCTCCCCCGCAGAGATCGACGGCAGACGCGTGGTCTTCAGCGTCACGGGCCCGGTCGCCTCGACGTCGGGCTGCAGCACCCAGCCCGCGGCGGAGAGGATGAGCAGAGCGCAGAACGCGCCGACGAGCACGGGCAGCACGTCGGTCGCATCGGCGGCGTCGGACAGGCCACGCTGCATCCACGTCGACCCGGTCGTCGTCACGGCGCTGAAGCCCGAGAGCGCGAGCGCGAGCGCTCCCAGGAACCGTGCTGTCACACCCCACTGCTGTCGCGCCATGGTGAGCGTGACCGTCACCAACAGCAGCGGAAGGCCGAGTCCGATGCCGATGGCGAGCCAGAGGTAGGTCACGGGCGGTCCGTACCCGTCGACGCCGCCGGCTCCCCAGTGGGTCGCCGCGGGGTCGGGCAGCTCGGGCATCCAGACGGCGATCAGCGCGACCGCGACCGCGGTGAAGACGGCCGGGATGACGAGGCCGACGACGGTGAGAGCCCGTCGGGCTCGCCGCACGTCGGCGGCGGCGTCGATCTGCGTGCCGGGTGTGGTCATGATTCCATCTCCTTGATGAGTGCGGCGAGGGTGGCAGGGGCGACACCGAGATCGGCGCCGCGGCGCACGAGCGCCGTGATCTCGCCGGCGAGTTCGGCGAGCGGCGCGGCCGAGGCGGAGATCATCGCACCCCGCCCCCGGCGCAGCTCGACGAGGCCCTCGTCGCGCAGTTCCTGGTAGGCGCGAAGCGCCGTGTGCACATTCACCTCGATCGCATCGGCCAGGTCGCGCGCGGCGGGCAGCCGGTCACCGGGGCCCAGGCGCCCGGCGAGCACCTCCCCGCGCACCGATGCGGCGATCTGCTCGAACAGCGGGCGAGGGCTGTCGGGGTCGACTCGGATGAGCATATGCACCTCCCTTTCGCATTATTCTACTCACACTAGATCAACTAGGGCAAGTAGAACTTCCGGGCCGCGATCGATCATCGGGGAGCGCGTCACGTCACTCCCCGTTCACCCCGGGGTGGGAGCATGGGCGGATGCCGCTCGCCCGCCGCCTCACCCTCGTCGACGCCGTCGCGATCGGACTCGGTTCGATGATCGGCGCCGGGGTGTTCGCCGTCTGGTCACCGGCCCTCGGAGTCGCCGGCTCCGGCATCCTGATCGCGCTGGCGATCGCCGCCCTCGTCGCGTTCTGCAACGCCACCTCCTCGGCGCAGCTCGCGGCGGTGCACCCCGTCGCCGGCGGCACGTACGCGTACGCGCGGGCCGAGATCGGCCCGTGGTCGGGCTTCATCGCGGGGTGGTGCTTCGTGATCGGCAAGATCGCGAGCTGTGCGGCCATGGCGATGACCTTCGCCGCCTACGCCGCCCCGGAGAGCTGGCGGACGCCCGTCGCCGTGCTCGCGGTCGCCGCCCTCGCCACCGTCAACTGCTTCGGCGTCACCCGCACCGCGCTGCTGACACGCATCCTCGTGGTCCTCTCGCTGCTCGGGCTGGCCGCGGTCGCGGCATCCGGACTCGCCGCCGCACCGCAGGCCTCTCCCGCTCCCCTGCCCGACGCGACCGCGTACGGCGTGCTGCAGGGGGCGGGCCTGCTCTTCTTCGCCTTCGCCGGATACGCGCGCATCGCGACCATGGGCGAGGAGGTGATCGACCCCGTCCGCACGATCCCCCGCGCGATCGTGCTCGCCCTCGGCGGCGCGGTCGTCGTCTACGTGCTGGTGGCGGTCGCGGTGATGCTGACGCTGGGGGCGGATGCCGTCGGCAGCGCGCATCCGCTCGCCGACGTCGCCGAGGCCGCCGGCTGGAGCTGGGCGGGTCCGGTCGTGCGCATCGCGGCCGCGACGGCGTCTCTGGGCGCGCTGCTCGCCCTCATCACCGGCATCGGACGCACCACGCTGGCCATGGCACGCGAGGCGGATCTGCCGCGGTTCCTCGCCGTCGTCGACGAGCGGTGGCAGGTGCCGCAGCGCGCCGAGGTCGCCGTGGCACTGATCGTGATCGGGATCGTGCTGGTGGCCGACCTGCGCGGAGCGATCGGCTTCTCGTCGTTCGGCGTGCTGCTGTACTACCTGATCGCGAACGCCGCGGCGCTGCGCCAGGGAGCCGACGTGCGCCGCTACCCGAAGGCGCTGCAGGTGATCGGCGCGATCGGATGCCTGGTGCTGGTCTCGACGCTGCCCGCACTCGCCTCGCTGATCGGCACCGGGGTCGTGCTGGCCGGCATCGGGTACCGGATGCTGCGGCTGAGACTCGTCGTGCGCTGAGCTGTGCGCGCCGATGCGGGCGCGCGCGGGTGCATCGGGCGCGGGGCGCGCGGGTGCAGGCGAGCAGCCGAGCGCAGGTCGGATGCCGTGACATCGACCTGCGCTCGTGTGTTCGCCCTCCTCGGCGTGGGCGGATCAGGCCAGCGGCTTGATCTCGGCGGAGCCCGGCTCGTCGCCGGACCGCACCGAGGCGAAGCCGGTGTAGCCGTCGGCAGCCGAGCGCTCGAGCAGCGCCTTCATGTTCTTCGCGCGGCGTTCGAGGCGCACGCGAGCGACACCCGCGCTCAGCAGCGCGGACTTGTGCGCCAGCAGCTGCGCGACCGGCACGTCGGCGTCGTGCACGAGCACGACGGCCTGGGCCTGATCGACCTCCTGCTCGGCGACCAGGTCGACGATGCGCTCGAAGCCGATCGAGAAGCCCACAGCGGGGACCTGCTGGCCGAGGAACCGGCCGATCATGCCGTCGTAGCGCCCGCCGCCGCCGAGCGAGTAGCTCACGGAGGGGTGCGCGAGCTCGAAGATCGTTCCCGTGTAGTAGCCCATGCCGCGCACGAGGAACGGGTCGTACACGAGAGGGGGCGCCCCGGCATCCGGGCGTGCGGCGACGACCGCCTCGCCGAGCGAGGCGAGGTGCGCGACGATCTCGTCGGGAGCGCTCTCGGGGAGCGCCTTGCGGATCTGCCGCTCGCCGTAGGGGGTGTATTCGCGCGTCTGCGGGCGCTTCAGGAACGCCTCGAACGCGTCGACGGCCGTGGCCGTGACTCCACGCTCGCGCAGCTCCCCCGCGACGCCGTCGGGGCCGATCTTGTCGAGCTTGTCGATCGTGATCAGCACGCCGGGGCGCTCGTCCTCGGTGAAGCCGAAGCTGTCGAGCATCCAGTCCAGCGCGCGACGGTCGTTGACCCGCACCGTGCCGCCCTGCAGGCCCAGCGCGTCGATCGTGTCGAGGGACGCGACGATCAGCTCCGCCTCCGCCCGGGAGCTCTCGTCGCCCATGATGTCGATGTCGCACTGCACGAACTGGCGGTAGCGGCCCTTCTGCGGCCGCTCGGCGCGCCACACCGGCCCGATCTGGATCGCACGGAACACCGTCGGCAGCTGCCCGCGGTTCGTCGCGTAGAAGCGAGCGAGCGGGACCGTGAGGTCGTAGCGCAGGCCCAGGTCGCTGAGCGCGGCCGGGTCGTCAGCCGCAGCCCGGATGCCGTCGGCGTCGAGTCCGCGGCGCAGGATGCTGTACGACAGCTTCTCGTTGTCGCCGCCGATGCCGGCGTGCAGGCGCCCGTGCTCCTCGACCACCGGGGTCTCGATCTCGTCGAAGCCGTGCGCACGGTAGCGCTCGCGGATGACGGCGAGCACACGCTCTCGACGAGCCTTTTCTGCGGGGAGGAAGTCGCGCATGCCGCGCGGAGGGTTCACAGTTGCCACGCATCCATCTTCCCAGGTCACCGACGGGCTCTTCGAATCGCTCTACTTGCGCCGATCCGGGCGTCGCGGCGGCAAGATGAGCGATTCGAACGGTCAGCCCGCCTGCTCGGCGGCGCGCACCTCGGATTCGAGCAGGCGGAGGCGCTCGCGCAGCGCGCGCTCGGCGTCCCATCCCTGCTCTCGCGCTGCGGCGACGAGGGCGAGCAGGGCGTCACCCAGCTCGGCTTCGGATGCCGGCTGCCCGACCTGCGCGGACGCTCCTTCGGCTGGCTCTACGACCGACGAGGCCCGTCCGAGCAGCTTGTGCGCTCGGGCCAGCGCGGGCATGCCCGCCGGCACGCCGTCGAGCACGCTGCGCCGCTCGCGCTTCTCGGCCGCCTTGGCCGCGTTCCAGTGCACGAGCACCTCGTCGGGCGTGGTCGCGACGGCATCGCCGAAGACGTGCGGATGCCGTCGCACCATCTTCTCGGTCAGCCCGCGCGCCACGTCGTCGATGTCGAACGGGTCGGACGGGCTCTGCGCGGTGATCGCCGCGTGGAACAGCACCTGCCAGAGCAGGTCGCCGAGCTCTTCGCGCATCTCGATGCGATCGTCGCGCTCCACGGCGTCGATCAGCTCGTGCGCCTCCTCGATGAGATAGGGCACGAGGTCGCGGTGGGTGATCCGCTGCGACCAGACGCATCGCTCGCGCACCTGCCGCATCGTCTCGGCGGCGGCACGCAGCGCATCGGGCTCGCTCAGCGGATCTGTCATCGGCTCACTCCACCGCCGCCGCGAGCCGGCGGTACGAGCGCGCCCGCGCGGTGACGACGATGGCGGAGAGCACCAGGGCGATCAGCGAGCCGCCGAGCACACCGAGGATCGCCTGGTCGCGGATCCCGTTGTCGTCGGCGAAGGCGAGGTTCGCGAGCAGCAGCGACACCGTGAACCCGATGCCGCCGAGGGTGCCGGCGGCGAGGATGTCGGGCAGGCGCAGCGCCGGCTCGGTTCCCTTCGGGCGCAGCTGCATGCTCAGCCACCCGAAGATCCCGATGCCGATGATCTTCCCGACCGGCAGCGCGATGAGGATGCCCCAGAACGCCGGCGACAGCTCGGCGGGCGACACCGGCGGGATGACGACGAACGCGGCGACGAACGCGAAGATCGGCAGGATCACGCCGTTCACCGTCGGCTCGAGCGCGTGACGGGTCTTCTCGGAGGGCACGGGCGACATCGCCAGGCCCAGCATCACTCCGGCGATCGTCGCGTGGATCCCGGAGAGCGCCATGAAGCCCCAGGCGAGCACGCCGACGACCCCCATCAGCACGGCGACCCCCGATGAGCCGTTCTTGGCGACCACCCGGCTGAGCACGGCGAACACCACGACAGACGCGACCGCGAGGGTGAACATCGCCCAGTTCACGTCGTGCGCGAACAGCACGGCGATGAAGATGATGCCGATGATGTCGTCGAGGATGGCGAGGGCGAGCAGGAAGACACGCACCGCCGAGGGCAGCCCCTTGCCGAACATGGCGAGCACGCCGAGGGCGAACGCGATGTCGGTGGCGGTCGGGATGGGCCAGCCGACGGCTGTGCCCTCGCCGGTCGCGGGTCCGGCGATCAGCAGGTAGACGGCGATCGGCACGATCACGCCGCCGGTCGCGGCGATCGCCGGCTGCACCGCCTTGCGCGGCGAGTCCAGCTCGCCGTGGGTGAGCTCGTGCCGCAGCTCGATCGCGACGACGAGGAAGAAGATCGCGAGCAGCCCGTCTGCCACCCACTCCTCGATCGAGAGATCGAGTCCCGTGCCGGGGATGGCGATATGCGCATGCAGCACGTCGGCGATCCCGTCGTGCGTCGCGAGGTTCGCCAGCAGCAGGCCGAGCGCCGCGGCGGCGAGAAGAAGCGCTGCCGGGAACTGCTGGCCACGAAGGGGATTGTCCGAGATTCGCATCCCCTCCACTCTGTCACAGGGGACGGAGGCCCCGTTCGAGCGGTTTACCCTCGAAGCATGTCGCTCGAGCCCACGAACACCGAAGCCATCCGCGTCATCACCCGATTCGAGGCCTCCCACGGCATTCCCGACGCGATGCGCGCGGATGTCCGGATGCTCGGCGGTCTGCTCGGGCAGGTGCTGCGCGAGTCGGGCAGCGCCGGTCTCTTCGAGGATGTGGAGCGGCTGCGACTGGCGACCATCCAGGCATCCGATGTCGACGACGACGGGGCCGCGTTCACGCGGGCCGCCGAGATCGCGGACTCGTTCACGATCGAGCGCGCCGACGAGGTCGCCCGGGCCTTCACCTGCTACTTCCACCTCGTCAACCTCGCCGAGGAGCACCAGCGCGTGCGCATCCTGCGCGAGCGCTCCGGTCAGCCCCGCGAGGGCGCGACCGACACCGTCGCGACCGCCTTCGCCCAGCTGACGAAGGAGGTCGGGGAGGATGCCGCTCGCGAACGCCTCGCCGAGCTGCGCTTCCACCCGGTGTTCACCGCCCACCCCACCGAGGCACGCCGCCGTGCGGTGTCGGGCAGCATCCGCCGCCTCTCCGAGCTGCTCACCGAGCACGATGCCGCGAGCGAGGGCGGCGCCGACGAGCGGCGCGCGCGCCGCAGGATGCTCGAGGAGATCGACACGCTGTGGCGCACCGCTCCGCTGCGTGCGCAGAAGCCCACCCCGACCGACGAGGTCCGCACCGTGATGGGGGTGTTCGACGAGACGCTCTTCAGCACCGTGCCGCACGTGTACCGCCGCATCGACGACGCGCTGCGCGGCGACGAGTCCGGCGCGAGCGCGCCCGTCGTCCCCGCGTTCGTGCGCGTCGGCTCGTGGGTCGGCGGTGACCGCGACGGCAACCCGTTCGTCACCGCCGCCGTCACGAGGGAGGCCGCGCAGATCGCGTCCGAGCACGTGCTGCGCGGGCTCGAGCGGGCACTCGACCGCATCGGCCGCTCGCTTACCCTCGACGCCGCCGACACCCCGCCGAGCGACGAGGTCAGCGCGATCTGGCAGCGCTTCGCCGACGGGCATCCGGAGCTCGCGGACGAGATCGCGACCCGCTCGCCGTCCGAGCCGCACCGGCGCGTGATGCTCGCACTCGTGCACCGCGTGCACGCGACCCGCACCGAGCAGGACGGCGCCTACAGCGCCCCCGAGGAGCTGCTCGCCGACCTGCGGGCGGTGCAGTCGTCACTGGCGGATGCCGGGGCGCGCCGCCACGCGTTCGGCGGCATGCAGCACGTGATCTGGCAGGTGGAGACGTACGGGTTCCACCTCACCGAGCTCGAGGTGCGGCAGCACTCGAAGGTGCACCGGCAGGCTCTCGAGGAGCTGGACGCCGGCGGCGAGCTCAGCGCGCAGACCGAGGAGGTGCTCGATGTGTTCCGCGCGGTCGCCGACATCCAGCGGCGCTACGGACTGCGGGCCGCCGGACGCTACGTCGTCTCGTTCACGCAGTCCGCGCAGGACCTCGCAAACGTGCACCGCCTCGCGGCGTACGCCCTGGGCGACGACGCGCCGGTGCTGGACGTCGTCCCGCTGTTCGAGACCTTCGCCGATCTGCAGGCCGCCCCCGCCATCCTCGCCGAGGTGGTGCGGTTCCCCGAGTTCCGCGCCCGCCTCGACGCCACCGGGGACCGGCTCGAGGTCATGCTCGGCTACTCCGACTCGTCGAAGGACGTCGGCCCGGTGGCCGCGAACCTCGCCCTCTACGAGGCGCAGCGGCAGATCGCCCTGTGGGCGAAGGAGTCGGGCATCCGGCTCACCCTGTTCCACGGTCGCGGCGGGGCGCTCGGCCGCGGCGGGGGACCTGCCAACTCCGCGATCCTCGCGCAGCCGCCGCACTCCGTCGACGGCCGCTTCAAGCTCACCGAGCAGGGTGAGGTCATCTTCGCCCGCTACGGCGAGCCGGCGATCGCGATGCGCCACATCGATCAGGTGGCCGCGGCGACGCTGCTCGCGTCCTCCCCCTCCGTCGAGCAGCGCACCAGCGGCGCCGCCGAGCGGTTCGCCGACGTCGCCCAGACGATGGACACCGCGTCGCGCGAGCGGTTCTTCTCGCTCGTCGCCGCCGACGGGTTCGCGCCGTGGTTCGCGACCGTCACGCCGATGGAGGAGATCGGGCTGCTCGCCCTCGGCTCGCGTCCGGCACGTCGCGGCCTGTCGGTCGAGTCGCTCGAGGACCTCAGGGCGATCCCGTGGGTGTTCGCCTGGACGCAGGCGCGGATCAACCTCGCCGGCTGGTTCGGCCTGGGGACGGCGCTGGATGCCGTCGGCGACGAGGCTCGACTGAGCGAGGCGTACCGCGACTGGCCGCTGCTGCGCACCATGGTCGACAACGTCGCGATGAGCCTGGCGAAGACCGATGAGCGCATCGCCCGCGAGTACCTCTCGCTCGGCGACCGCGACGACCTCGCGAAGATCGTGCTCGACGAGCTCGCCCTCACCCGCGACTGGGTGATCCGTCTCACCGGCGGCGAGCAGCTGCTCGGCAACAAGCCCGTGCTGCAGCGCGCGGTGCAGCTGCGCACGCCCTACGTCGACGCCCTGTCGCTGCTTCAGCTTCGGGCGCTGCGCGCCCTGCGCTCCGACATCCAGGGCGAGACCGACCCCGATCTGCAGCGTCTGCTGCTGCTTTCGGTCAGCGGAGTCGCGGCTGGTCTGCAGAACACCGGGTGATAGCATCCCCTGCGACTTCTCGTCGGAGAGGGCACGACCTGCCAGCTAAAGTGAAGGCTCCAGCCTGATCCGGCGAAGCATCACGCGACACGATCGCACTCCTCCATCCCCCACCAGAAAGCTTCCCGCGTGACAGAGAACACTGCCGACTTCCATCCGCTCAGCGATGCCGCACAGCCCGTCTTCGACGCGGTGCGCAGCCTCAACCCGAATGAGCCGGAGTTCCACCAGGCGGTGCACGAGGTGCTGCACTCGATCGGCCCGGTGCTCGAGCGGCACCCGAAGTACCTCGATCAGGGCGTGCTCGAGCGCCTCGTCGAGCCCGAGCGCCAGGTGATCTTCCGGGTGCCATGGATCGACGACGCGGGCAAGCTGCAGGTCAACCGCGGCTACCGCGTGCAGTACAACTCCGCGCTCGGCCCGTACAAGGGCGGTCTGCGCTTCCACCCCTCGGTGAACATCTCGATCATCAAGTTCCTCGGCTTCGAGCAGATCTTCAAGAACGCGCTCACCGGACAGGGCATCGGCGGCGGCAAGGGAGGCTCGAACTTCGACCCGCACGGCAAGAGCGAGGCCGAGGTGATGCGCTTCTGCCAGTCGTTCATGAGCGAGCTGTTCCGCCACATCGGCGAGCACACCGACGTGCCTGCGGGCGACATCGGCGTGGGCGGCCGCGAGATCGGCTACCTGTTCGGCATGTACCGCAAGATGACGAACCGTCACGAGTCTGGCATCCTCACCGGCAAGGGCATCGGCTGGGGCGGCGCGCAGGTGCGCACCGAGGCGACCGGCTACGGCGCGGTGTTCTTCGTGCAGGAGATGCTCGCGGTGCACGGCGAGAGCCTCGAGGGCAAGCGCGTCGCGGTCTCGGGCTCGGGCAACGTCGCGATCTACGCGATCGAGAAGGCCACCCAGCTCGGTGCACGCGCCATCACCGCATCCGACTCCTCCGGCTACATCGTCGACGACGCCGGCATCGACCTCGCCCTGCTGCGCCAGATCAAGGAGGTCGAGCGCGCCCGCATCGTCGAGTACGCGAACCGCCGCCCCGGTGCGCGCTTCGTCGAAGGCGGCAACGTGTGGGAGACCCCGGTCGACATCGCCGTGCCCTCGGCCACGCAGAACGAGCTGAACGAGGACTCCGCCCGCATGCTCATCGCCAACGGCGTGCGCGCGGTCGCCGAGGGCGCGAACATGCCGTCGACCCCCGAGGCCGTCGGCGCGTTCCAGGACTCCGAGGTGCTCTTCGCACCCGGCAAGGCGGCGAACGCCGGTGGCGTCGCGACCTCCGCGCTCGAGATGAGCCAGAACGCGTCGCGTCAGCGCTGGAACTTCGCGAACAGCGAGCAGAAGCTGCGCGACATCATGGCCGACATCCACGACGCGTCGTTCCGCGCGGCCGAGCGCTACGGCACCCCGGGCGACTACGTCGCGGGCGCGAACATCGCGGGCTTCGAGCGCGTCGCCGACGCGATGCTCGCGCAGGGCGTCATCTGACCCGACGCCACGTCGCGGTCATCCGCGGAGAAACTACTTCCTGCACGAGAAACCACGCCAGAGCGCGTTTCTCACGCAGGAAGTGGTTTCTCGCGTTCGGGGCGGGGCGCCGAGCTCAGAGGCGGCGGTCGGTGGCGTGGCGGGCGAGCGAGCTCGCGTAGCGCTCGGTGAGCTGCACCATCAGGTCGGGGGTGTCGCGGTCGACGCCGAACACGTGGCCGGGAAAGTCGAGCGCGGGCATCGCGGCGGCGATCTCATCGGCCTGGTCGGGCGAGAACAGCTGCACGGGGTCGCCGACCGCGACCCAGCCGATCGGAACGACGCTGCCCTCCGGCAGCACCGCGCGGCGCTGGACGATCGCGTTCACCCGCACCTCGCAGCGCGGCCCGATGAGCGAGCCGTTGAAGACGCGGGCGCCGGATGCCAGGAACACCTCCTCACCGACGGTCGCACCCGCGATGCTCGCCAGCGTGCCCACGAGGGTGTGATCGCCGATGTGCACGGCGTCGGCCGCCGTGGCGCGGATGAGCGCGTTCTCCATCACGATGACATGCTCGCCGAGGGTGATCGGCCCGCCCTCGGCGGTGATCACGGCGCCGTGCAGCACCTGGCAGTTCGGTCCGATCTCGACGTCTCCCGAGATCACTGCGGTCGGCGCCACGACGGCGGAGTCGTGGATGCGGGGCCGAGCCCCGAGGTGCTCGTACATCATGCGGCCAGACTAGCCCTGCGCGTCGGCGCCGCGCTGCCTCAGCGGGCGCGCAGCACCGCCGGCAGCACGATGTGCACCTCGGGGATCATGCCGGGGGTCACCCGCTTGCGGAAGATCCAGTAGCTCCACGCCTGGTAGAGCAGGATCACCGGCAGCGACACGGCGGCAACGACCGTCATCACGCCGAGCGTGTACGGCCCGTTGGCGGCGTTCCAGACAGTGAGGTCGAACGCGGCATCCACCGTCGAGGGCAGCAGCAGCGGGAACATCCCGGCGAAGATGGCCGCGGCGCCGAACAGCCCGAACCCGGCGAAGCCGATGAACGCGCGACCCTCGTGGCGCGCCCGCGCCGCCCGCCAGCCGAAGGCGGCGGCGAGCACCGCGAACACGATGAGCGTCCAGGCGAACACGTTGCCGCCGTGCGCCACCTGCACCCAGATCGCCCACACGGCCGCGGGGGCGATGCACAGCGGCGCCCAGCGGGCGGCGAAGCGTCCGGCCCGCTCGCGCACCGGACCGTCGGCCTTGAGACCGAGGAAGGTCGCCGAGTGCAGCAGCGCGAAGCCGACCACGGCGAGACCGCCGAGCACGGCGGGAACCGTCAGCCAGACGAACGGTCCGCCGACGCGGTCGCCGTTCGCGTCGATGGGCAGACCCGTCGAGGTCAGTGCCAGCGCCGCCCCGATGCAGAACGCGACGATGAGAGAGCCGAGCCCGATCATCCAGGTCCACAGGGTGCGCCAGCGCTCGGTGTGCACCTTGCCGCGGTACTCGATGCCGACGGCTCGCACGATGAGACCGACCAGGGTGATCGTCAGCGGCACGTACAGCGTGGAGAACAGTGAGGCGTACCAGGCGGGGAACGCGGCGAACATCGCCGCCCCCGCGGTGATCAGCCACACCTCATTGCCGTCCCAGACGGGACCGATGGTGTTCAGCATCACGCGACGGTCGCGCTCGGATCGGGTGGAGAACACCATGTGCATGCCCACACCGAGGTCGAAGCCCTCCAGCAGCAGGTAGCCGATCCACAGCACGGCGATCGCCACGAACCAGACGACGGGAAGCGGTTCCATTTCCTCAGTTCCTCTCGGGCCGGTCAGTATGCGAAGGCGAGCACGTCGTCGCGTCGGTCGGGATCGGGTCGGGTGCCGTCGCCGTCATCCGGATGCCCGGGTGCGGCGAGTTCGGGCATCGAGGCGGCCACGCCGCCGCGGACGTACTTCACCATCAGGTAGAGCTCGATCACGAGCATCACGCCGTACACGGCGCTGAGGGTGATGACCGAGAACAGCAGCTCGCCTGCCGTCACGCCGGGTGAGACGGCCGCGGCGGTGAACATGAACACACCGTCGATGCCGGTCGCGTCGGGGTTGGGCGCCACGACGAAGGGCTGGCGGCCGAGCTCGGTGAAGATCCAGCCGGCGATGTTGGCCGCGAACGGTGCGACGATGCCGAGCAGCGCGAGGCGCATGATCCACGGCGAGCGCGGCACGGTGCCCTTGCGGGTCAGCCACAGCGCGACGACGCCGCCGAAGGCGACGACCCCGCCGAGGCCGATCATCAGCCGGAAGCCCCAGTAGGTGACCCACATCACCGGCACGTACTGCACGTCGGTGCCGGCCATGTCGCCGTAGAGCGCGTCATCGGGGATCGTCTTGCCGTACTGGTCGACGTACTGCGGTTCGAGATCGTTGATGCCGGGCATGTCCGCACCCCACTCGCCGGTGCCCAGGAAGCCCAGCACGCCGGGGATCTCGATGAGGGTGATCACGTCGGCGCAGTCCGTCGACCCCGGGTCGCCGAGGGAGAGCACCGAGAACGAGGAGCCGGTGTGGCAGGCGGCCTCCGCCGCCGCCATCTTCATCGGCTGCTGCTCGTACATCAGCTTGCCCTGGATGTCGCCGGATGCCACGGTGCCGAGGAACCCGGCGATGGCCACGATCGCGCCGAAGCGCAGCGACCAGATCCAGACGCCGTGGTCCTTCTTGTCGCGTCCTGGTACGGCATCCGCCTGTCCGACGATCACGCGACCGGTCGCGTCGACCGAGTCGATGCCGTCGTGGCGGCGCCGCCACAGGTGGTACCAGGAGATGCCGAGCAGGAACATGCCCGCCACCACCAGGGCCCCGAAGATCGTGTGGGTGTAGGCGGCGAGCGCGGTGTTGTTGGTGAGCACGGCCCACACGTCGGTCATCACGGGGCGACCGTCGGCGCCCATCTCGACGCCGACCGGGTGCTGCATCCACGAGTTGGCGACGATGATGAAGAACGCCGAGATCCACGATCCGATCACCGCGCACCACAGCGCCGCGAGGTGCAGGCCCTTGCGGAGTCGTCCCCAGCCGAAGATCCAGATGCCGAGGAAGGTGGACTCCACGAAGAAGGCGAGCAGCCCCTCCATCGCCAGGGGTGCACCGAACACGTCGCCGACGAAGCGGGAGTACTCGCTCCACGCCATGCCGAACTGGAACTCCTGCACGAGGCCGGTGGCGACGCCGACGATGAAGTTGATCAGGTAGACCTTGCCCCAGAACTTCGTCATGCGCAGGAACTTCTCGTCTCCCGTGCGCACCCAGCGGGTCTGCATGATCGCGACCATCATGCCGAGACCGAGAGTCAGCGGCACCATCAGGAAGTGATAGACGGTCGTGATGCCGAACTGCCAGCGGGCGATGTCGAGAACGTCCACGCGGTTTCTCCGTTCGCGAAGGGGCGGCGGTCGATCCCGCCACGACTATTCTACGTCTCGTAGAACTTCTTCGACACACGATAGAACAAATTCGACAGGGAGTAGAATCGAAGAGCCGGAGATAATCCGACGGAGGAGGGATGCGCTGATGGGAACGCTCGGAGAGCTCGAACGAGCCGTGATGGATGCCATCTGGGAAGCCGACGCGGCGCTGAGCGCCTACGACGTCCAGCACCAGCTCGAGGCAGCGGGGCGGTCGCTGGCCGTGACCACTCTGCTGACCGTGCTGTCGCGCCTGGAGAAGAAGGGCTTCGTCGCCTCCGACCGCTCGGCTCGCCCGCACCGCTACACCGCCGTCGCCTCCCGCGCGGATCATGTCGCAGAGCTCATGCACTCCGTGCTCGGCGACGCCGGTGACCGCACCGCTGTGCTCGAGCGGTTCGTCGGCGGGGTCTCCCCCGAGGATGCCGCCGTGCTGCGCCAGCTGCTCGGCCGCTCGGGCTGACCGAGGCACCGTGCGGAACGACGAGCCATGCTGATCGACGAGCCATGCTGACGGTCGCGGCCGACACGGCGCAGAGCGGGGCGCTGGTGATCCCGCACGGCGTCGTCATCTTCGGCGCGGTCGTGCTGGGACTGTTCGCGGTCGGGCTCGCCTGGCCGGTGCCGGTGGCCCTGTCACGCGCGTCATGGCCGATGCGCGCGCCCGTGATGGCACTGCTGCTGTGGCAGGCGATCGGCCTGGCCGGCGGGTTCTCGATGATCGCGGCGCTGGCTCTCGCCGGTCACGCGGCGCTGCCCGGGCATCCATGGCTCGCGCCGATCCCCGCCGCCCTGTTCACCATCTACCTGCTCACCCACCTCGGCGCGACGATCGTGCAGGTGACGAAGCAGCGCCGCCGCCATCTCGCACTTCTCGAGATGCTGACCTCTCCGCATCCGACCCGCGCGCGCACGCGGGTGATCGACGATGCGGTCCCGATGGCCTACTGCCTGCCGAACGGGCCGAGGTCGGTCACCGTGCTCTCCCAGGGACTGCTCGATCGCCTCGATCCGGATGAGCTGGCCGCGGTGATCGCGCACGAGCGCGCGCACGTCGAGCAGCGGCACGATCTGCTGCTGCTCGCGTTCCGCGCCTGGCGGTCGGCACTGCCGTGGTTCCCGATCGCGGCGCGTGCGGAAGTCGAGGTCGCAGCGCTCGTGGAGATGCTCGCCGACGATCACGCGCGCCGGGAGGTGCGCGACGAGGTGCTCGCCAGGGCGATCCTGCAGGTCGGTGCGAGCGGCGTGCCCGGCGCCGATCAGCCGGTGTCCGGGTCGATGCGGGTGAGCGACCGGTTCCGGCGGCTCGCCGGCTGACGCGGGAGCGCCCCCTACCTCCGCGTGTTCGCCCGCATCAGATGAGCGGAGGCGGCACGCGCGCCGAGCCGCACGACCGCGTCGCCGTCACGCCGATCCGCTGTGCGGTGCGAGACGAGAACGACGATGCGCTCGGCGGTGGCATCGCGGACGTCGCCCATCATCGCCGCGGCGGTCGGCCGATCGAGGTGGGCGGTCGGCTCGTCGAGCAGGATGACCTCGGCACGAGTGAGCAGGGCCCGCGCCACGGCGAGCCGCTGACGCTCGCCTCCCGACAGTGCCGAGCCTCCGGGGCCGACCCGGGCCTCGAGGTCGCCGCCGAGCGCACCCAGCAGGTCGGCGAGACCCGCGTGCGCGAGCACACCGCGCAGCGCATCGTCGTCGGGTGCGTCGTCGCGATCGCGTGCCAGCAGCAGGTTGCCGCGCAGCGTGGAGTCGAAGACGTAGGCATCCTGCGGGCACCACGCGACCCGGCTGCGCCACGCCCGCTCGTCGAAGGTCGTGATCGGCAGCCGGTCGGCGGTGATCTCTCCGGATGCCACCGGCAGCGCGCCCATCATCGCCGAGAGCAGCGTGGACTTGCCGGATCCCGACGGCCCGTCGAGCACGAGCCACCGGCCGCGATCCACCTCGGCGGTCACGTCCGACACCGCCGGGGCGGCAGCGCCGGGATACGAGACCGTCACCGCTTCGAGCGCGAGGTGTGTGACGGCATCCGGTGTCGTCGTCCCCCACGCCGGGCTCGGCGCCGGCCGCAGCACGACATCGAGACGACGCAGCAGCGTCTGCAGCGCCGGCAGGCGATGCATCGCGGCGACGAGGGCGGCGAGCGGCTCGAGCAGGGCCAGCGAGAGCAGTGCGACGACCGACGCGGACTCGGCCGGCAGGTCGGGAGAGAGCACCGGAACGAGCACGGCGAGCATCGTGGTGGCGATGGTCACGACGGCCGTGCCCAGTCCCGCCGACCACGCGGCGCGGCGCTCCGCCGAGGCGAGCTGCCGCGCGTGCGCGTCGAGCCGGCGCAGTGCGACGGGCGCGACCGCGTTGCCGCGCAGGTCGTCGGCGGCGGAGGCGAGGACGGCGGTCGAGCGCACGATGGCCGACCGGGCGGCGACGCGATCAGCGGCGGCGCCGCGCTCGCTGACGACGGCGAGCACCGACGCGATGACGACGGCGGCGATGAGCACCGCGGCGACCAGCACGGTGAGGTGCGGGGTGACGAACGCCGCCGTGACGACGGTGCCTGCGACCACGAGCACGCCCGCGCCGAGCGGCGGCACGACGCGCGGCAGCTGGTCGCGCAGGTCGTCGGCGAGCGTGACGAGGTAGTCGAGCGGGGCGCCGCCCTCGAGCAGACGCCGTGAGCCGGCACCTCGAGCGGCGATGGCCCGCCACAGTCGCAGGCGCAGCGCATCCACCACGAGGAAGGTCGCACGGTGGGTGACGAGTCGGTCGGCGTAGCGTCCGACAGCACGCCCGATGCCGAACGCGCGCACGCCGACGATCGCGACGAGGAGGTACATGATGAACTCCTCGACGCTGGCGCGCACGATCAGCCAGCCCGAGACGGCGGTGAGCGCGACCGCGAGTCCGGCGGCGAGCGCGGAGAGCGCCATCGACGCCGCCCACAGCCAGGCGTGCGGGCGAAGCAGGGAGGCGAGGGTGAGGCTGCGCCGACCCGCTGCCGGCGGCACTGTGAGGGGGGACGACGACGCCGACGGATGCCCGGTCTCGGTCCGTCCGTCGGATCCCGAGTCCTCCTGAGGTTCGCCATCGACCCGGTCGGCAGCCGCGTCGTGCACCGAGTCGCCTACCGGGACGAACCGGTCGGCGAGGGCCAGGGTGTCGGGCTCGTGACTGGCGAGCACGATCGTGCAGCGCCCGGCGCGACGTCGCACCGCGGCGCGCACGAGGTCGGCCGCGACGGGGTCGAGGTGCGCGGTGGGCTCGTCGAGAACGAGAAGACGCGCGCCGGCATCCACCCGGGCGAGGGCGCGCGCGACGGCCAGCCGGCGCTGCTCCCCCGGGCTGAGCTCGGCGACCGCCGCGTCAGCGAGCCGCCCGAGGCCCAGCTCGTCGAGCGCCTCCGGCCCCGCTCCGTACAGCGCCAGTTCGTCGCGCGGCGTGGCGGCGAAGGCGCGCGGTGCCTGAGGCGCCCAGGCCACAGCATCCGGATCGACCCCGCGCACCGCCCCCGAGATCTCCGCATCGGCGGGCAGCACCCCGGCCAGCGCGCCGAGCAGGGTCGACTTGCCTGCGCCGCTCGGTCCGGTCACCGCCGTGATCCCCGAGATCTCTGCCGTCACCTCGCGCAGGGCGGGTGTCTGCCGGCCCGGGTACGTGACCGTCAGCGCATCGACGCGCGTCCGGCCCGACGGGTCGACGCGCACGTCGTGCCGCGCCGGCGCTCCGAGCATCGCCTTCGCGCGCTCGAGAGCGGACAGTCCGTCCTGCGACGCGTGGAAGGCCGTGCCGACGTCGCGCAGGGCGGTGAAGCACTCCGGCGCGAGGATCAGCGCGATGAGCGCCGGCTCCAGCCCCATCGTGCCGTTGAGCAGACGCAGGCCGAGGAACACGGCCACCACCGCCACCGAGATCGTGGCGATGAGCTCGAGGGCGAGCGCCGACAGGAACGCCCAGCGCAGCGTCTCCTCGGTGTGCCGGCGATAGCGACGCTGGATGCCGTCGAGAGCACGCGTCTGCTCGTCGACGCGGCCCAGCCCGACGAGCACGGGCAGACCGCGGGCGAGCTCGGTGAGGTGATCAGCGAGACGGGTGAGTGCCGTGAGCGCGGCGTCGGTGCGCTGCTGCGTGTGCCGGCCGATCAGGATCATGAACAGCGGCACCAGCGGCACGGTGATCACGATGATGAGCGCGCTGAGCCAGTCGGCACCGAGGATCCGCACGCCCACCAGCACGGGCACGACCGCCGCGCCGATCAGGGCGGGCAGCGACTGGATGAAGTAGTCGTCGAGGTCGTCGAGACCGTCCGCGGCGAGCACGGCGGTGCCGCCGCCGGCGCGGTCGCCCTCGACGATGCGACCCCACAGGCGGCTGCGCAGGTCGCGCTTGACGTGGGTTGCGACGCGGCGGGAGACGACGGATGTCGCCCATTCCGCCCCGGCCCGCAGCAGCGCTCCCGTCACGCCCAGGATGAGGATGGCGCGGGTGGCGTCGGGTGTCAGCCCGGATGCCGCGAGGCCGGCGATCCCACGCGCCACGGCCTCGGCGATGAGCACGAGCCCGAGTGCGCGTGCGGCGGCGAGCAGCCCGAGCACGTACAGTGCCCGCTTCGGCACCAAGGACAGGTCGGGCCGGCGCGACGGCGTCTTGGGGCGCGACGCCTCCAGCACCCAGGGATCTCGGTCAGCGCTCACCCCGTAATTCTACTGTGCGTAGAAGTGCGGGTCTGTCGCGCCGCCAGCGGATCAGACGACCGCCGGCTCCGCCTTCGCCGGCTCGGGGAACATCGCGGTGAAGAGGTTGCCGACCCACTCGATGAGATCGGAGTCCGTGGGCATCGGCACGACCAGCGCTTCTCCTCCGCCGACGAGCTTCGCCTTCGGGTACAGCCGCTGCAGGCGCACCTTCATCGAGTCCTCGAAGCGGGCCGGCGCGATGCGCAGGTTCGATCCCATCGCCACGACATCCGACAGCCCGGCTCGCGCGGCGCGCCGGCGCAGACGCGCCACCTTCACCAGCGTGGTGACCTCGTCGGGGAACGCACCGTACCGGTCGACGAGCTCCTCGACCACGAGGTCGATCGCGTCGTCAGCGGCCGACACCGTGGCCGCCGACGACAGCTTCTGATAGGCCTCCAGCCGCAGCCGCTCGCTGTCGATGTAGTACTCGGGGATGCGGGCATCCACGGGCAGCTCGAGACGCAGCTCGACCTCGGAGTTCGTGTCCTCGCCGCGGAAGGTCGCCACCGCCTCGCCGATCATCCGCAGGTACAGGTCGAACCCGACCCCGGCGATGTGGCCGGCTTGCTCGGCGCCGAGCAGGTTGCCCGCACCGCGCAGCTCGAGGTCCTTCAGCGCCACCTGCATACCCGAGCCCAGGTCGTTGTTCACCGCGATGGTCTGCAGACGGTCGGCTGCGGTCTCGCTCAGCGGCTTCGTGTCGTCGTACAGGAAGTACGCGTACGCGCGCTCGCGCCCGCGGCCCACGCGTCCGCGCAGCTGGTGCAGCTGCGACAGGCCGTACTTGTCGGCCCGGTCGATGATGATCGTGTTGGCGTTGGAGATGTCGAGACCGGTCTCGATGATGGTGGTCGAGACGAGCACGTCGTACTTGCGCTCCCAGAAGTCGTCGACGACCTGCTCGAGCTGATGCTCGCCCATCCTGCCGTGCGCCACCGCGATCCGCGCCTCCGGCACGAGCTCGGCGAGCTCCGACGCGACGCGCTGGATCGACTGCACGCGGTTGTGCACGAAGAACACCTGCCCCTCGCGCAGGATCTCGCGGCGGATCGCCGCGGCGATCTGCTTGTCGCTGCGCGGGCCGACGAACGAGAGGATCGGATGCCTGTCCTCCGGCGGCGTCTGCAGCGTCGACATCTCCCGGATGCCGGTGACCGCCATCTCGAGGGTGCGCGGGATGGGCGTGGCGCTCATGGCGAGGATGTCGACGTTCGTCTTCAACTTCTTCAGCGCGTCCTTGTGCTCGACGCCGAAGCGCTGCTCCTCGTCGATGATCATCAAACCGAGGTCCTTGAAGAGCACCTGCTCGGTGAGGATGCGGTGCGTGCCGATGACCATGTCGACCGACCCGTCGAGCAGACCCTGCAGCGTGAGCCGCGCCTCCTTGTCGCTCTGGAACCGCGAAAGCGGTCGCACCTGCACCGGGAAGCCGGCGAACCGCTCGGTGAAGGTCTCGAAGTGCTGCTTGACGAGCAGGGTGGTCGGCACGAGCATCGCGACCTGCTTGCCCTCCTGGATGGCCTTGAAGGCGGCGCGAACCGCGACCTCGGTCTTGCCGAAGCCGACGTCACCCGAGAGCAGGCGGTCCATCGGGATGGGCCGCTCCATGTCGGCTTTGATCTCTTCGATCGTCTGCAGCTGGTCGTGGGTCTCGGCGAACGGGAACGCCTCCTCCAGCTCTCGCTGCCAGGGCGTGTCGGGGCCGAAGGCGTGCCCCTTCGAGCTCATCCGCGCCGAGTACAGCTTGACCAGCTCGACGGCGATGTCGCGCACCGCCCGGCGCGCCTTGCCCTTGGCCGCCGCCCAGTCGCTGCCGCCCATCTTCGACAGGGTGGGCGCCTCACCGCCGACGTATTTCGAGAGCATGTCGAGCTGGTCGGTGGGCACGAAGAGCTTGTCGCCCGGGTACCCGCGCTTCGAGGGCGCGTACTCCAGCACGAGGTACTCGCGCGTCGTCTTCACGGCGTTGCGTCCGCCCGACGACACCTCGCGCTTGGTCATCTCGACGAAGCGGCCGATGCCGTGCGTGGAGTGCACGACGAAGTCGCCCGGCTTCAGCTGCAGGGGGTCGACGACGTTGCGGCGGCGCGACGCGAGCTTCTTCACCGTCCGCTGGTCGCCGCCGATGGTGCGGCCGTAGAACTCGTTGTCGGTGAGCACGGCGATCCGGGCATCCGGCACCTGGAAACCCGATTCGACCGATCCCGCGACCAGCGTCGCCACACCGGCCTCGGGCTCGTCGACCAGACGGTCGACGATGCGCGCGGCGAGGCCGCGGTCGCTGAGCACGTCGCGCGCCCGCTCGACCAGCCCCTGGCCCGCCGCGATGACGACGACGCGCCAGCCCTCGGCGAGCCGCGCCTCGACGAACGCGATCGCACCGTCGACGTTTCCGTGGAACGACGGGATGATCGAGGCGTCGAGGTTCTCGGCCGCGTCGTCGTCGACGGCGAACGGCGTGACCCGCCACCACACGCCGTCGCGCTCGTGCACGATCTCGCGCATGCGCGCCAGGCTGAGGAAGTCACCCGCCCCGAGGTCGATCGGAGCCGAGGCGCCCGAGGTCGCCGCGCTCCACGCCGCCTCGAGGAACTCGCGGTTCGTCTCGCCGAGGTTGTGCGCGCGCGAACTGGCGCGCTCCGGATCGACGACGGCCGTGGCCGAGCCCTCCGGAAGGTACTCGGCCAGCGTCATCAGCGGACCTGCGACGACAGGCAGCAGCGACTCCATGCCCTCGACGGGGATGCCCTGCGACATCTTCTCGAGCATCGCCGACATTGCCGGGAAGCGGCCCACCAGCTCGCCGGCGCGCTCACGCACCTCGGCGGTGAGCAGCAGCTCACGGCTCGCGGCGAGCGACACCGATGCCACCTCGCCGGGCAGGGAGCGCTGGTCGGCGACCGAGAAGGCGCGGATCTGGTCGACCTCGTCACCGAAGAACTCCACCCGCAGCGGGTGATCGGCCGTCGGCGGGAAGACGTCGAGGATGCCACCGCGCACCGCGAACTCGCCCCGGCGCGAGACCATGTCGACGCGCGAGTAGGCGCGCTCGATCAGCTGCTCGACCGCGTCATCGAGCTCGATCCCCCGCCCGCCGACCCGCAGCTCGACCGGTGCCGCGTCGCCCAGATTCGAAGCGAGCGGCTGCAGGGCGGCGCGCACCGAGGCGACCACGACGAGCGGCCTCTCGCCTGTCCAGGTCACGATGCGACGCAGCGCGTCGAGACGCTTGCCGACCGTGTCGGGGCTCGGGCTCAGCCGCTCGTGCGGCAGGGTCTCCCACGCGGGGAAGGTGAGGATCTCGGCGTCCTCCAGATACGCGGCGAGCGCCGCGGCGACCGATTCCGCGCGACGGCCGGTGGGCGCGATGACGAGGGCGGATGCCGGCCTGCCGGCCGACACGCGCTTGCGCAGCAGCCCCGCGATGATCGGGACGTCGAGCCCGTCGACCGCCGAGATCTCGGCATCGGTCTGCGCCCAGGTGAGGGCGTCACGGTACAGGTTCGCCTCTTCCAAGGCGCGTAGAATCCCCGGAACAGTCACCGGACGATTCTAGTCGTGACCGTCGACACGTCGGCCCGCTCCCGCTTGCTCAGCGCATCGCATCGGGCTCGCCGACCCCCGGCGCACCCGGATCACTCGGCAGCGGCAGATCACGGCGCCCTCGGCGGCTGCGCCTCGAGCCGCGGAAGCCCTCCACCGCCAGCACCGCGAGGGCCACGGCGAGGATGAGGTAGACGAGCGCGTCCGCGCCCTGCATCCGCTCGCCAAGCAGCAGCGCGACGCAGACGAGCAGCACGGGCTCGACGTAGCTGAGCAGACCGAACACGGGCAGCGGCAGCAGGGTCGCCGCCGCGAGATAGAGCGACATGGCCGCCGCGCTGGCCAGCCCGATGCCCACGAGACCCGAGAGCTCGGCACCGGAGATGACGCCGGGTGCGGCGGTGACGAGGAAGATCACCGCGAGCGGCACCATCAGCAGCGATTCGGCGCCGAAGACGATCGGGCCGTCGAGTCCGAAGCGCTGCCGCACCACGAAGTAGACGGTGTACGGCAGGCAGATCGCCAGCGTCACCCACGACAGCTGCGGGGTGGCCGCGACCTTCACCGCAACGGCGACGGCGGCGAGAGAGACGACGAGCCACTGCATCCGGCTCACCGGCGCCCCCAGGAGGAAGCGACCGCCGAGGACGAGGCAGATCGGCAGCAGCAGGTAGCCGAGGGAGGTGTCCAGGGCGTGCCCGTGCATGGGCGCCCACATGAAGAGCCAGAGCTGGAAGCCGATGATGGCGGCGAGGCCGACCAGGAGCAGCGGCATCCACCACCGTGCGCGCAGTCGCCGGCCGAGTACGCGCAGCTGCTCACGGGCGAGCGGGTGCGCCAGGGCGAGCGCGTAGCAGGCGAAGGTCACGAGGATGCGCCACGCGAACACCACCTCGGCGGATGAGCTCAGCACGCCCGCGAGGAAGAAGATCACCCCGAACAGCACGGATGCGAGCACCGACGCGAGCACGCCGCGAGGCGAGGTGTGCTGCACCGCCACGACCGCCTCCTTCTGGGCACCGCCGACCGCCGCGCACCGACCTCCAGGATATCCGCCGGCGGGCTGCGGATACCGTGGCGGGATGGACCCCGTCTCCCTGCACACCGAGCGACTCGTGCTCAGCATCCCGACCGGCGCCGACATCGATGCGATCAGCGCGGCCTGTCAGGATCCCGAGGTGCCGCGCTGGACGACCGTGCCGAGTCCCTACACGCCACAGCATGCGGCGGACTTCGTCGACCTCGTCGCCGGATGGTGGGCGGACGGCGTCGAGACGGTGTGGGCGATTCGCAAGGGCGGCGTGCTCGCGGGCATGATCGGGCTGCATCGGATCACCGCTCCCTCGCGCGGCGGCGAGGCCGAACTGGGTTTCTGGGGAGTCGCCGACTTCCGCGGGCAGGGCATCATGACCGAGGCGGCGCGAGCCGTGATCGACTATGCGTTCGACGACCTCGGGCTCGTGCGGATCACCTGGCGCGCCGTCGTGGGGAATCTGCCGTCGGCCCGCACCGCGCGGGCGCTCGGCTTCCGCTACGAGGGAACGCTGCGCCAGGGGCTCAGCAACCCGCGCGGCCGCGATGACGGCTGGATCGCGGGGCTGCTCGCCTCCGACGACCGCGTACCGGTCGAGTGGCCGGTACTGTGAACCGCCCTCGGCCGGCCTCGCGCGTGACAGGATGACGGCATGCCCGAGATGCCGGAGGTGCAGGGACTGGTCGACTTCCTCGCCGCGCGAGCGGTGGGACGCACGGTCACGCGCGTCAGCGTGGCGGCGATCGCCGCGCTGAAGACGTTCGACCCGCCGGTCACCGCCCTGCAGGATGCCCGGATCACCGCCGTCGCGCGGCACGGCAAGTTCATCGACCTGGCGCTCGGCGACGAGCTCCACCTCATCTTCCACCTCGCGAAGGCCGGGTGGCTGCGCTGGTACGACGAGCTGCCGACCACCCTCATCAAGCCGGGTCGCAGCCCGATCGCGGTGCGCGTGGCGCTCGACGACGGCAGCGGGTTCGACCTCACTGAGGCGGGCACGAAGAAGTCACTCGCGGTCTACGTCGCTCGTCACCCGGGCGATGTGCCCGGCATCGCCCGCCTCGGCCCCGACCCGCTCGACCCCGCCTTCACACGCGAGGCGTTCGCCGCGCTTCTCGCCGGTCGCCGCACCCAGATCAAGGGGCTCCTCCGCGACCAGGGCCTCATCGCCGGCATCGGCAACGCGTACAGCGACGAGATCCTGCATGCGGCGAAGATGTCGCCCTACGCGCCCGCCGCGAACCTCGACGACGCCGACGTCGACCGGCTGTACGACGCGATGCAGGGCACGCTTCGCGAGGCGATCGACGAGGCCGCGGGCAAGCCGCCGGCGGACCTGAAGGACGCGAAGCGGCGAGGCATGCAGGTGCACGCCCGTCGGGGTGAGGCGTGTCCGGTGTGCGGCGACACGGTGCGCAGCGTGTTCTTCGCCGACCGGTCGCTGGAGTACTGCCCCACCTGCCAGACGGGCGGCAAGGTGCTCGCCGACCGCCGGCTCTCCCGGCTGCTGAAATGACGGCGGCAAGACGGGGAATGAATCATCCGGGGGCACGTTGACTAGACTCTGAGCATCAACGTGCTCCGGGGTCGGTGTGAATCCGAACCGGCGGTGACAGTCCGCGAACGCCTGGCGACAGGCGCCGATCCGGTGGAAATCCGGAACCGACGGTGATGCGAGCATCCGCTCGCTAGTCCGGAAGAGAGGCAGCACGTGGCGTACGCGTGCGCTGCAGACCCCGGGAACCCAGAGAAGGATGACCGATGGCTGTGACCGAGGCTGAGCGCGACGCCATGCATCGCGCCCTCGCGCTCGCGGCGAACGGGCCGCGGGGACTGAACCCGCAGGTGGGCGCCGTCATCCTCTCCCCCGCAGGCACCGTGCTGGCCGAGGGCTGGCACCGCGGCGCGGGCACCCCGCACGCCGAGGTCGACGCGCTCTCGAAGCTCGCCCCGGGAGAGGCATCCGGTGCGACCGCCGTCGTCACGCTCGAGCCGTGCAACCACACCGGACGCACCGGCCCGTGCGCGCAGGCGCTGATCGATGCGGGCGTCAGCCGCGTCGTCTACGCCACGGGCGATCCGGGAGACGTCTCCAGCGGCGGCGCGGACCGACTGCGCGCAGCGGGTGTCGAGGTGGTCGCGGGTGAGCAGGCGGATGCCTCTCGCCGGCTCATCGCCGATTGGCTGACCGTGCAGCGGCTGGGTCGCCCGCACGTCACCGTGAAGTGGGCGCAGAGCCTGGACGGCAGGGCCGCGGCATCCGACGGCACCAGCCAGTGGATCACCGGCCCCGACGCCCGCGCCGACGTGCACCGTCGCCGAGCCCGGGCCGACGCGATCGTGGCGGGCACCGGAACAGTGCTCGCCGACGACCCCGCACTCACCGCCCGCGACGGTGACGCCCTGTACCCGCACCAGCCGGTTCCTGTGGTGATCGGCTCGCGCGCCACCCCCGCCGACGCCGCCGTGCACCGGCACCCGAACGCCCCGCTGTTCTACGACACGAGAGACCTGTCGGCCGTGCTCGCCGATCTGCGCGACCGCGGTGTGCAGCGCGTCTTCGTCGAGGGCGGACCGACGCTGGCGAGCGCGTTCATCGCCGCCGGCGTCGCCGACACCGTGCTGGCCTACATCGCGCCGATGCTGCTCGGCGGCGAACGGCTCGCACTCACCGACATCGGCGTCGCCTCGATCGGCGACGCGCTGCACCTGCGGGTGGAGCAGTGGCTGCCCCTCGGCGCCGATTTGCTCGCCATCGCACACCCCGCCACGGCCCCCGTCGCGGGAGAGGACGCCCTGGTCGCCACCGCACACCCCGCCACGGCCCCCGTCGCGGGACAGGAAGGAAGCTGATGTTCACCGGAATCATCGAGGAGATCGGCGAGATCGCCGCGATCTCGGCATCGGGCGACGGATGGCGGCTCACCGTGCACGCGCCGAAGGCCGCGGCGGATGCCGTGCACGGCGAGTCCATCGCCGTCAGCGGTGTGTGCCTCACCGTCGTCGGCTCGACCGAGACGACCTTCGACGCCGACGTCATGAAGCAGACCCTCGACGTGTCGGCTCTGGGCGCCGTGCAGGTCGGCACCCGGGTGAACATCGAGAAGGCGATGCCGGTCGGCGCGCGCCTGGGCGGCCACATCGTGCAGGGCCACGTCGACGGCGTCGGCACCGTGCTCGAGGTCAGGCCCGGTGCCCAGTGGCGCGTGCTGCGCATCAGCCTGCCCGCCGAGCTCGCCCCGCTCGTGGTCGACAAGGGCTCGATCAGTGTCGCGGGCACCTCGCTCACGGTGAGTGCCGTGAGCGCGCCGGGCGCAGTCGTGCAGGACGAGCACTGGTTCGAGGTCTCGCTGATCCCCGAGACGCTCGACGCCACCATCCTCGGCACGCTCGAGCCCGGCGACATCGTCAACCTCGAGACCGACATCCTCGCCCGTCATGTCGAGCGCCTGCTCGCGTTCCGCTCCGCCCCGGAAGGAGGCTCGCGATGAGCCTTTCCCCTCTCTCCGACGCCCTCGACGCGCTGCGCGCCGGCAAGCCGATCATCGTCGCCGACGACGAGAACCGCGAGAACGAGGGTGACATCATCATCTCCGCCGAACTCGCGACGGCCGAGACGATGGCCTGGATGGTGCGCTGGACGTCTGGCCTCATCTGCGCCCCGCTGCCGGCCGACCTCGCCGACCAGCTGAACCTGCCCCCCATGGTCGAGACGAACGAAGACGCCCGCACGACGGCGTACACGGTGAGTGTCGACGCGGCCGAGGGCGTCACGACGGGCATCAGCGCGCACGACCGGGCGCTGACCCTGAACGTGCTGGCGAACCCGGCGTCGACCCCGACCAGCCTGATCCGTCCTGGCCACATCCTGCCGCTGCGCGCCGTCGACGGCGGCGTGCGCGAACGCGGCGGTCACACCGAGGCGGCGGTCGAGCTGATGCGGCTCGCGGGCCTGCAGCCGGTCGGAGCGATCGCCGAGGTGGTGGCCGACGACGGCAGCATGATGCGCCTGCCGGCGCTGCTCGAGCTCGGCGCGCGTGAGGGGGTGCCGGTGATCACCATCGAGCAGCTCATCGCTCATCTGAACGAGGTCGACCCGCGCGACGAGGCCGACTGCCTCGCGCGCAGATCCGGCCGCCGGGTCAGCCTGCGCGCCGACGCCAACGTGCCGACAGACCACGGCACCTTCCGCTTCCTCGCGTACAAGGACCGCATCAGCGGCACCGACCACATCGCGGTCGTCTCGGGCACGCCCGGCGAGACGGCGCTGGTGCGCGTGCACTCCGAGTGCCTCACCGGCGAGGCGTTCGCGTCTCAGAAGTGCGAGTGCGGCCCGCAGCTGCAGGCGGCTCTCGACCGCATCGACGAGGAGGGCGGCGTGGTCATCTACATGCGCGGCCACGAGGGGCGCGGCATCGGGCTGATCAACAAGCTGCGCGCATACGCGCTGCAGGAGGAGGGCCTCGACACGGTCGATGCCAACCTCGCCCTCGGTCTGCCCGCCGACGCGCGCGAATACGCCGCGGCCGCCGGCATCCTCACCGATCTCGGCATCTCGAAGGTGCGCCTGCTCACCAACAACACCGACAAGGTCGAGAAGCTGCAGGCCCTCGGGCTCGACGTGATCGAGCAGGTGCCGCTGATCGTCGGCGTCGGCCCCAACAACCACCAGTACCTCGAGACCAAGCGCGATCGCATGGGTCACATCATCGGCGCGGACGAGCTCGCCCACGCCCTCGGAAAGGACGACGCATGAGCGGCGCAGGAGCCCCCACCCCGGACACCCCGGTCGACGGCAGCGGTCTGCGCGTCGTCGTGATCGCGGGAACCTGGCACGAGACGATCTCGAACGGCCTCATCGCCGGCGCGCAGCGCGTGCTCGACGAGGCGGGTGCCGCGCACACGCTGGTGCGCGTGCCCGGGTCGTTCGAGCTGGCCGTCGCCGCTCAGGCGGCTTTCGCCGGCGGGGCGGATGCCGTGGTCGCGCTCGGCGTGATCATCCGCGGTGGCACGCCGCACTTCGAGTACGTGTCCTCGGCGACGACCGACGGGCTCAGCAGGGTCGCCCTGGATGCCGGCAAGCCGGTCGGCTTCGGCGTGCTCACCCTCGACGACGAGCAGCAGGGTCTCGACCGTGCGGGCCTTTCGGGCTCGAAGGAGGACAAGGGCGCCGAGGCCGCGGACGCGGCGCTGCGCACCGCGCTGGTCGTCCGCGCGCTGCGCGTCTGACCGCCGCGGGCAGACCGGCTAGCCTGGGGTCATGGAGACCCTGCGCCACATCGTTCTGTTCGTTCACCTCGTCGGCTTCGCGGTGCTCTTCGGAGCGTGGGCCGTGCAGGCCTTCGGCGGCAAGCGCGAGATCGTCAAGCTGATGCACATCGGCGTCACGATCGCCGCCGTCGCCGGCCTGGCTCTCGCCGCGCCGTGGGGCCTGCCCGACGGCGTCGAGATGAACTACGCCAAGATCGGCACCAAGCTCGTCATCCTGCTGATCATCGGCGCCTTCCTCGGCATCGGCCAGGCCCGACAGCGCAAGAGCGGTCAGGTGCCCACGGCGCTGTTCTGGGGCATCGGCCTGCTCACCCTGGTGAACGCGGGCATCGCCGTCATCTGGTGAGCCTCCGGCCCGCCGGGCCAATAGACTCCTCGAGGTCCAGCCACCGGAGGAGCAGCATATGACGACGACCATCGCCCCGGCCAACCCGCGCTCGCGGGTCATCCTGGCCAGTCTCGTGGGCACGACGATCGAGTTCTACGACTTCTACGTCTACGCGACCGCGGCGGTGCTCGTCTTCCCCGTGCTGTTCTTCCCGACGGGCAACGACACCACGTCGCTGCTCGCCTCGTTCGGTGTGTTCGGTGCGGCGATGGTCGCGCGTCCGATCGGCGCGATGATCTTCGGCCACTTCGGCGACAAGTTCGGTCGCAAGGCGACCCTGGTCGCCTCGCTGCTCACGATGGGCATCGCGACCTTCCTCATCGGCCTGCTGCCCACGTTCCAGCAGATCAACTGGTGGGCCGCCCTGTTGCTGCTCATCCTCCGTCTCGCTCAGGGCTTCGCGCTCGGCGGCGAGTGGTCGGGCGCCGCGCTGGTGGCCACCGAGAACGCTCCTGCCGGCAAGCGCGCCTGGTACGGGTCGTTCCCGCAGCTCGGCGCACCGCTGGGCTTCATCATCGCGAACGGCATCTTCCTCGCGATCAACGCGCTGCTCCCCCACGAGACCGACGCGACCCTGAAGTCCGAGGCGTTCCTCAGCTGGGGCTGGCGGGTGCCGTTCCTGTTCTCGGCAGTGATGGTGATCATCGGCCTGTGGGTGCGTCTCAAGCTCGTCGAGTCCGAGACGTTCACGCGGGCGGCCGATACCGGCCGCATCCGCAAGCTGCCGCTCGCGACGGTGTTCCGTCACCACTGGAAGCAGCTCATCCTCGGCACGTTCATCATGCTCGCTACCTACGTGCTGTTCTACCTGATGACGAACTTCACGCTCGCCTACGGCACCAAGGCCGGCTCGCTCGAGGTGGCGTCGGCCGCCGCACAGCAGGCCGCTGACGCGTCCGGCAAGCCCTTCGACGCGTCAGCGTTCGCGGCGCAGTTCTACCCCGGGCTCGGCTTCGGCTACACGCAGTTCGTGATCATGCAGATCGTGGGTGTGGTGTTCTTCGGCATTTTCACCCTGCTCTCCGGCCCCTGGGCCGACCGGTTCGGGCGACGCCGACTGCTGCTGTGGGTGACCGGCGCGATCATCGTCTTCGGCCTCACCTTCAACCTGTTCCTCATGCCTCAGGACGACCCGGCGCTGACGATGGCTGTCGTGCAGGGCTTCCTCATCCTCGGCTTCCTGCTGATGGGCGCCACCTTCGGCCCGATGGGCGCCCTGCTGCCCGAGCTGTTCCCCACGAACGTGCGGTACTCCGGCTCGGCGATCGCGTACAACGTGTCGTCGATCCTCGGCGCCGCAGTCGCTCCGCTGATCGCCGTCGAGCTGTGGCGCATCGGCGACGGCTCGCCCTGGCTGGTGGGCGTGTACCTATCTGCCATGGCCGTGCTGACGTTCATCGCCCTGTGGCTGTCGCCCGAGACGAAGGACCACGACTTCGAGGCCGACCTGGGCGTCGCCGCCCAGCGCTGAGCGCGGGTGGGTCAGAACCGCGCGGTCACCGCGCGGTTCCGACCGTCGAGCGTCATCTCACCCCCGTAGGGCAGGATCCACTGCGGACGCGTGTGCCCGAAGGGCACGCCGACGCAGACCACGGCATCCGGGTTGTACCGGTCGAGCGTCTCGAGCACGACATCGCGCTGAGCGGCACGCAGCGCCGATCTCTCGGTCGCGGTGGGCATCACCTCGAACGAGCTCACGGCGGGTCGCGCGAACAGCACCCCGGCGACGGCGGCCAGCAGTCCCCGCTCGCCGTAGGCGCGCAGCTGCTCGGCGACATGATGCGCCGGCGTGAGCCGCTCGCTGGTCTCGAGAATCAGAATCGTGCCGGCGAGCTCGTCGTTCGACGGCATCCGGTCGGCGAGCGCGAGCTGGTTCACCACCTCGAGGCAGCCGCCCCACGTGCGGCCTGTCACGCTCTTCCCGGGTCCGGCCCACGTCCACGGCTCGGTCGGCTCGCGGTCACCGTACTCGGTCAGGGCAGCCGGGTCGTCCCAGTGCCGCCCGATGTCCTCCGACTCCCCCGGCTCGGTGATCTCCACCTCGCCGCCGTCGAGCAGTGCGGCGCGCAGCGCGCGCAGGTGCACGTCATCGACCGCGGGCCCCGCCCCCAGATGCACCTGGGTGGAGCCGCCGTAGAAGCCGGCGACGCCGCGCCGCCACAGCCAGTTCAGGATGTTGGTGTTGTCGCTGTACCCGAGGAAGGGCTTTGGGTCGGCAGCGGCGAGCGCCGGGTCGAGGTGCGGCGTCACGAGGATCTGATCGCTGCCGCCGATGGTGGCGATGATCGCACGGATGCCGGGATCGGCGAGCGCCGAGTTCATGTCGGCGGCGCGCGCTCGGGGACTCGCATCGAGCTGCCTCGTGGTCGAGTACTCGACGGGGACGAGTCCGGTCAGCTCGCGCAGACGTCGCATCGCCTGCTCGTGCACCTCGGGCCCGACCGCGGGCGCGGCGAAAGCGGGCGAGAGGACGGCGATGCGGTCGCCGGGGCGAGCCTTCGGAACATGCAGCATGCCTCCATCCTGCCCGCGGCGCGCGCGGGCGGCGAAACAGGCCGCGCATAAGGAGTTCGGTCGACAATAGAAGCACTCACCCACGACTCCTCACGAATGAGGTCCCATGACTCGCACGGCGCCGTCACGCCGACGCGGGCGCGGCGCGCAGCCCGAAGGCCCGCGCGCGACGTTCCGCCAGCTGCTCCCCTTCCTGTTCGAGCACAAGAAGGTGCTCGTCGTCGTCGCGGTGCTCAGCATCGTCGGCGCGGCCGCATCGCTCGCCCAGCCGCTGCTCGTCGGACAGCTCATCGCGCGCGTGCAGCAGGGGCAGACGCTGGGGGCGCTGGTCTGGCTGCTGATCGGCTTTGTGATCGCGGCGTCCGTCATCTCGGGCTATCAGCACTACCTGCTGCAGCGCACCGGCACGGCGGTCGTGTACTCCAGCCGCCGCAAGCTCATCGCACGCATCCTGCATCTGCCGATCAGCGAGTTCGACGCGCGCCGCACCGGAGACCTCGTCTCGCGCGTCGGCACCGACACGACGCTGCTCTACGCCGTGCTCACGCAGGGACTCGCGGATGCCGTCGGCGGCGCGATCCTGTTCGTCGGCGCGCTCATCGCGATGCTCATCATCGACCCGCTGCTGCTGCTGCTCATCGTCGTCGTGATCGGCGTGTCGGTGGTCGTGGTCGTGCTGCTCTCGGGGCGCATCCGCAGCGCGTCGGCCGCGCAGCAGGAGAAGGTCGGCGAACTGGCATCCGGAGTCGAGCGGGGCATCTCCTCGATCCGCACCGTGCGTGCGTCCGGCGCCACCGAGCGCGAGACGGCGGCCGTGGAGGACCTCGCCGGTGAGGCGTACGGCCTCGGTGTGCGCATCGCGAAGATCTCGTCGATGGTCGTGCCCGTCGCCGGTGTGGCCCTGCAGCTCTCGCTGCTGGTGGTGCTCGGGGTGGGCGGGTTCCGCGTGGCGTCGGGCGCTCTCACGATCGCGTCTCTGGTCACCTTCATCATGTTCCTGTTCATGCTCGTGATGCCGCTGGGCCAGGCCTTCGGCGCGATCACCTCGGTGAACCAGGCGCTGGGCGCCCTCGGACGCATCCAGGAGGTGCTCGATCTGCCGACCGAGACGCAGGACGACGAACCGGATGCCGTGGCGGCAGCCGCGCCCGTGGTCGGCGCCCCCGCGATCGAGTTCCGCGACGTGCGCTTTCGCTACCCTGATGCCGTCATCGCCGCCCGGGAGGCGGCCGCCAAGGAGGCTCAGTTCCTGCTCGCCGACGCGCACCTCGAGCGCGCGTCCGACGGCATCCCGATCGACCGGGATGTGCTGAAGGGGGTCTCGTTCGCCGTGCCGCGCGGCGCGCGCGTGGCGCTGGTCGGGCCGAGCGGCGCCGGCAAGAGCACCATCCTCTCGCTCATCGAGCGCTTCTACGACCCGACCGGTGGGTCGATCCGCCTCGCCGGACACGACGTGCGCACGTACCCGCGTGAGCAGCTGCGCGCCCAGTTCGGCTACGTCGAGCAGGACGCGCCGACGCTCGCCGGCACGCTGGGCGAGAACCTGCGTCTCGCGGCACCGGATGCCTCGGACGCCGACTGCGAGCGCGTGCTGCGCTCGGTCAACCTCGGCGACGTGCTCGAGCGCAGCCCGCTGGGGCTGGATGCCCCGGTCGGCGAGGACGGCGTGATGCTCTCGGGCGGTGAGCGTCAGCGCCTCGCCATCGCGCGCGCTCTGCTGACCGAGGCGCCGATCCTGCTGCTCGACGAGTCGACCTCGTCGCTCGACGGCGTCAACGAGCAGCGCATGCGCGAGGCCATCGACGCGGCCGCCGCCGACCGCACACTGCTGGTGATCGCGCACCGGCTGTCGACCGTGGTCGACAGCGACCTGATCGTGGTGCTGCAGAACGGCGTGGTGGTCGGGCAGGGCACGCACGCCGAGCTCATCGAGTCCACGCCGCTGTACCGCGACCTCGCACGGCACCAGCTGCTGGTCTGACCGGGGGGCCGACCGGCATCCGGGCTGTCGGACGGGTCAGCGGCGGCCGGCGAGTCGCACCCGTCGGGCGGTGTGCACGCGGCGACGACGCCGACTGGTCCGAAGGGCCCGACCGATCCGGCTCAGCCGCCGAGGACGTCGACCTGCACGCCGTCCTTACCCGCGCGCTTCGCACGGTACATCGCCGCATCCGCCGCGGCGACGACGTCCTCAGCGGAGGGAGGGACGCGGCCGACGTCCGCGCGCCAGTGCACCGCGCCCACGCTGGCCGACAGCGGCGAACCCGCCGCTGGACCGTCGAGCGGCTCGCGCACGACGCTGCGTACCCGCTCGGCGAACCTCGTCGTCTCGGCGTCGTCCATGCCGGACGCGGTGATGAGGAACTCGTCCCCGCCGAGCCTGGCGACCGTGTCGCCCACGCGGCACACGCGCCGCAAACGATCGGCGACGATGCGCAGCACCTCGTCGCCCACTCCGTGCCCGAGACGATCGTTGATGCCCTTGAAGCCGTCGAGGTCGAGGAAGAGCACCGCGCACGGGACGCCGTCATGCTCGGTGCGCTCGAGGATGCGCTGCAGCCTCTGCTCGAAGAGGACCCGGTTCGGCAGCCCGGTGAGGCTGTCGTGCAGAGCGTGATGCTGCAGCTGGTCGCGCAGCCGCAGGTGATCGACCACCCGTTCGGCCTGAGCCGCCAGCGCACGCAGCGATTCGAGCTCGTCCGCCTCGAGGGAGCGTGCCCGCCGGAACCAGCAGTGGATCTCGCCGAGCACGACCGTTCGCTCGCCCATCGTGCGGACGATCGGCGTCGTCACCAGCGCCTCGATGCCGGACGCCTGCAGCGCAGCCGCGTCCTGCGGGGCCGCCAGCGCGATCTGCTCGACGTCCCGGCACACGAGCTGCTGCGCGGAAGCCGCAGGCCGCGCGTCGAGCAGCACTCCCGGTGGGTGATCGCCCCATCGACGCACCTCGGCGCCCGCCTGCCCTGAGGTGTGCACGAGGCGAACCGCCGTCCACGCTGTGGACATCGCCCGGCTCGCCGCACTCACGAGGGTCTCGCCCAGGTCGTCCAGTCCGTTCGCGACGGCGAGCGCGCTCGTGGCATCCTGCAGCAGCACCAGCCTGCGATGCGCGAGCTCGGTCTCGCGCCGTGCCGCCACGAGCTCCTTCTCGAACGCGGCGCGCGCCGTCGTCTCGACGGCGGCGACGTAGGCGACGGACCTGCCGTCGACGTGCCGCAGCTCGGCGTTCACGAGCGCCGCTCGACGCTCGCCGGCGCCGTCGCGGATCTCGAGCATGACCTCGCGCAGCCGCCCCCGCTCCAGGAGACGCGGAATCACCTGCGTCTCGTACAGCATGCGCGATGCGGCGGTCAGCCACTCCACGATGTTGCGTCCGCGCAGGCCGTCGCCGCCATCCGGGCCGCCCTCGCCCAGCCACACCTGCATCCCGGCGTTGTGGGCCAGGATGGTGCCGTCCACGCCCAGTGTGAACACGGCGACCGGCGTGTGCTCGAGCAGGTCCAGCGATTCCGCCGTGGCGTCGCTCACAGCGCGTGTCTGATCTGGTCCGCCACGAGCTCGTGATCGGTCAGATGCACGAAGTGTCCGGCGGAGTCCAGCTGCACCAGATCGCACGACGGGATGCGCGCCTGCACGTACGCGCCGATGTGCGGCGGGCAGATGATGTCGCCGACCGACTGCAGCACGGTCGTCGGCACGGGGATGTCGCCCAGCCGGTGACGCACATCGCTGAAGAAGACGACGCGGGCGAAGTGGGTCGCGACCTCGTGGGCGGTGGTGGCGAACAGATCCCGCACCCGGTCTGTCACCTGGGGCAGGTCTTCGCGCGCGGTGACGGCGGGCGCCAGCGACGCCGCCCACCCGGGCTGGTTCGCCTCGATGGCGGCGAGCAGATCGAGCACATCCTGACGGTCGAAGCCCCCGATGTAGTCGCCGTCGTTCACGTAGCGCGGCGAGGGGCAGAGCATGATCAGCTGCGAGAACAGGTCGGGCCGGCGGATGGACGCGAGCGCGCCGATCATGCCGCTGACGGAATGCCCGACGAACACCACGTCACGGGCATCCACCGCCTCGATCACCTCGATGAGGTCGTCGGCATACCCGTCGAGCGAGTCGTATCGCCGCTGGTCGTAGGCCGAGAGGTCGGATCGCCCCGATCCCACATAGTCGAACAGCACGACACGGTGGTCGTCGACGAAACGGTCGGCAGCCGCTCGCCAGGTGGTCTGATCGGTGCCGTACCCGTGCCCGAACACCATGACCGGACCGGCCTCCCTGCCGAGGATCGTCACGGCGTTGCGCCGGAGGACGTCGTCGTGCGCGCGATCCGCGGCGGGTGCGTGCTCTGCAGTGCGGGCGCTGGCTTGCGTCACGTGGCCTCCTCGGGGCTCACGCCCGAGACTACCGAAGAAGTCGAGCGACCCGTCACCGAGCGGCGTCGAGCCGGTACCGCAGCGCCTCCAGTTCGCTGCGCAGGGCCGCCGGCAGCGCGTCGCCGAACATGGCGTAGAACTCCTCGGTGGAGTCCGCCTCCGCGAGCCACGCGTCGATGTCGACGTCGAAGAGCTCGTCGAGGTCGGCCTCGGCGATCTCCAATCCGTCGAGGTTGAGATCCTCACGTCGCGGCAGGCGACCGATCGGGCTGTCGACGGCCACGACCTCACCGGAGATGCGACGGATGATCCAGTCGATCACGCGCGAGTTGTCGCCGAAGCCCGGCCACAGGAAGCGGCCGTCATCACCGCGACGGAACCAGTTCACCTGGAAGATGCGCGGTGCACGATCGAAGCGCAGCGAACGGCCCACCTTGAGCCAGTGCGCGAAGTAGTCGCCCATGTTGTACCCGCAGAACGGCAGCATCGCGAACGGGTCGCGGCGCAGCTCGCCGAGGGTGCCCTCGGCGGCGGCGGTGCGCTCCGACGAGATGGTCGAGCCGATGAAGACCCCGTGGCTCCAGTCGGTCGCCTCGACGACCAGCGGCACGTTGCTCGCGCGGCGACCACCGAAGAGGATCACGTCGAGGGGCACGCCCTCGGGGTTCTCCCAGTCGTCGGCGATCTGCGGGCACTGGGCCGCCGACACCGTGAAGCGCGAGTTCGGGTGCGCGGCCGGCTCGTCCGAGTCGGGAGTCCACGGCCTGCCCTGCCAGTCGGTGAGTCGTGCGGGCGGGGTGTCGGTGAGCCCCTCCCACCACACGTCTCCGTCGGGCCGCAGGGCGACGTTGGTGAAGATGGTGTTGCCCCAGAGCGTCTCGACCGCGGTGACGTTGGTGGACTCCCCCGTTCCGGGAGCGACGCCGAAGAACCCGGCTTCGGGGTTCATGGCGTACATCCGGCCGTCTTCGCCGGGTCGGATCCAGACGATGTCGTCTCCGAGCGTCTCGACCGACCATCCAGGGATGGTCGGACGCAGCATGGCGAGGTTGGTCTTGCCGCAGGCCGACGGGAAGGCTGCGGCGATGTGGTGCGCCCTGCCCTTCGGGTCGGTCACGCGGATGAGCAGCATGTGCTCGGCGAGCCAGCCCTCATCGCGCGCGATGACCGAGGCGATGCGCAGGGCGAAGCACTTCTTCGCGAGGATCGCGTTGCCGCCGTAACCCGAGCCGTAGGAGTAGACCTCGAGCGTCTCGGGGAAGTGCACGACGTACTTCTCGTCGTTGCACGGCCACGGCACGTCGGCCTGGCCAGGCTCGAGCGGGGCGCCGACCGAATGGACCGTCTTGACCCACGGGGCGCCCTCGGCGATCTGGCGGGTGACCGCGTCGCCGACGCGGGTCATGATGCCGATGGATGCCACCGCGTAGGCGCTGTCGGTGACCTGCACCCCGATGTGCGAGAGCGGACCGCCCACCGGGCCCATCGAGAACGGGACGACGTACATCGTACGACCGCGCATCGACCCCTGGAACAGCCCGTCGAGGGTCTCGCGCATGGCCGTGGGATCAGCCCAGTTGTTCGTGGGGCCGGCGTCGCGCTCGCGCTCCGAGGCGATGAACGTGCGCCCCTCGGTCCGCGCCACGTCGCTCGGGTGCGAGCGCGCCAGGTACGATCCGGGCCGCCATTCGGGGTTGAGCTTGATCAGCTTGCCCTCGCCGACGAGCCCGCGCAGCAGGGCATCGTTCTCGGCACGGGATCCGTCGACCCAGTGCACCCGCGCCGGCTGGGTGAGCGCGGCGATGCCGTCGACCCACGCGCGCAGCTCTGCCATCGCCGGGGTGTCGTACGCGGGCACGTCACCGGTGCCCCGCGCAGGTGCGACGGCGTCGATGCGGGTCGTGAACGTGTCGGCGAGTGCCATGGGAGCTCCTTCAAGCTGGTGCGGTATGCCCATCCTCCGGCAGGTTTTGCCGTGCTTGACGCCGACCGACGTTGAAAGAACGTTGCTTTTTTCGGATATGCTCAAGGAATGGCGACCAGCGGACTCGAACTCAGCACCCTCGGACACCGCATCCGACACCACCGCGCGGCCCGGAATCTCACCCTCGACGACCTGGGCGCGAAGGTCGGCATCGCCGGGTCCCAGCTGAGCCTCATCGAGAACGGCAAGCGCGAGCCGAAGCTGTCCCTGCTGCAGGCCATCGCCGAGGCGTGCGGCACCGACGTCGCCGATCTCATCTCGGGAGAGCCGCCGAACCGTCGTGCGGCGCTCGAGATCGAGCTCGAACGCGCGCAGTCCAGCCCGATCTTCCGCCAGCTGGGCATCGCCGGGGTGCGCGTGTCGAAGACGATGACCGACGAGACCATCGAGGCGATCCTGGGCCTGCATCGCGAGCTGCACCGCCGCGAGACCGAGGCGATCGCCACGCCGGAGGAGGCGCGTCGCGCGAACACGGAGATGCGTCTCACGATGCGCGCGCGCGACAACTACCTTCCCGACATCGAGGCGCTCGCCGAGAAGCACCTCAAGGCGGCCGGTCACGTGTCCGGAGCGCTCACGCACCGCACTGTGACCCTGATGGCGGCGAAGCTCGGCTTCGAGCTCATCTACGCCGACGACCTTCCCCACTCCACCCGCTCGATCACCGACCTCGAGAACGGTCGGATCTACCTGCCGCCGGCGTCGATCCCCGGCGGGCACGGCCTGCGCTCGATGGCGCTGCAGGCGATGGCGCACCGCATCCTGGGGCACACTCCCCCGACCGACTACGCCGACTTCCTGCAGCAGCGACTGGAGATCAACTACTTCGCCGCGTGCTGCCTGATCCCCGAGACCGCAGGCGTCGCATTCCTGCAGCAGGCGAAGAAGGATCGCAACCTCGCCGTCGAGGACTTCCGTGACGCGTTCGGTGTCACGCACGAGGCGGCCGGGATGCGCATGACCAACCTGATGACCCACCATCTCGACATGCGCCTGCACTTCCTGCGGGTGGACGAGAACGGCGCGATCACCCGGGTCTACGAGAACGACGACCTGCCGCTGCCGATGGACGTGACCGGCGCCGTAGAGGGACAGCCGGCCTGCCGCCGGTTCGGCGCGCGCGCGGCGTTCGAGCAGCGCAACCGCACCACCGAGCACTACCAGTACACCGACACCCCGGCCGGCACGTTCTGGTGCGCCACCCAGACCGGCTCGTCGACCGACGGCGGGTTCTCGGTCACCGTCGGCGTGCCGTTCGACGACGCGCGCTGGTGGCGCGGGCGCGAGACACAGCACCGAGCGAAGTCGACCTGCCCCGACGAGTCGTGCTGCCGCCGGGCGGCGCCGACCGTCTCGCAGCGCTGGGAGGGTCGCGCGTGGCCGAGCGCCCGTGTGCACACGCACATGTTCCGCCCGCTGCCGCGCGGCGCATTCCCCGGCGTCGACGACAGCGAGGTGTACTCGTTCCTCGACCGGCACGCCGGCGAGTGATGTGAGATCTGCTCGAGATCAGGCGTGCAGGGTCACCTCGCGACGTGCAGGCAGCACGACCGGATGCGTTCCCGCCATCACCTCGAGCACGCGCACGACCTGGCACGAGTACCCGTACTCGTTGTCGTACCAGACGTAGAGCACGACGTCGCGGTCATTCGCGATCGTCGCGAGTCCGTCGACGATGCCTGCCCGGTGCGAGCCGACGAAGTCGGTGGAGACGACCTCGGGGCTCTCGACGTAGTCGATCTGCTGACGCAGCTTCGAGTGCAGCGACGCACGACGCAGGTAGTCGTTGAGCTCGTCCTTCGTGGCCGGGTTCTCGAGGGTCAGGTGCAGCACCGCGAGCGACACGTCGGGGGTGGGCACGCGGATGGCAGAGCCGGTGAGCTTGCCGGCGAGCTGCGGCAGGGCGCGGGAGACGGCCTTGGCTGCGCCGGTCTCGGTGATGACCATGTTCAGCACCGCCGAGCGCCCGCGGCGGTCGCCCTTGTGGAAGTTGTCGATGAGGTTCTGGTCGTTGGTGAACGAGTGCACGGTCTCGACGTGGCCGCGCACGATGCCGTACGCCTCGTCGATCGCCGCCAGCATCGGCGTGATCGCATTGGTCGTGCAGGAGGCGGCGGACAGGATGCGGTCGCCGGCCTCGATGGTGGAGTCGTTGATGCCGTGCACGATGTTCTTCAGCTCGCCCTTTCCGGGGGCGGTGAGCAGCACACGGGCGGCGCCGGTCGCCTGCAGATGACGGCTGAGCCCCTCCTCGTCGCGCCAGCGGCCGGTGTTGTCGACGATGATCGCGTCGTGGATGCCGTACGCGGTGTAGTCGACGGTGGCGGGGTCGTCGGAGTAGATGACCTGGATGCGGTTGCCGTTGGCGATGATCTGCGAGTTCTCCTCGTCGACCGTGACCGTGCCGGCGAAGCGGCCGTGCACCGAGTCGCGCAGCAGAAGCGAGGCGCGCTTGACGATGTCGTTGTCGGAGCCACGACGCACCACGATCGCCCGCAGTCGCAGCCCGCTGCCGCCGCCGGTGTGCGCGATGATGATGCGGGCCAGCAGCCTGCCGATGCGGCCGAACCCGTAGAGCACCACGTCGACCGGCTCGGAGAGCTCGGCGCCGAGGGCCGGCGCGAGCGTGCTGCGCAGGTACTCGTCGAGGTCTCCTCCGCTCTCGGCGTGCCCTTCGATCAGGCGCGCCACGTCCAGCGATGACGCGCCGGGGGCGAGCTCGCGCAGCGCCTCGAGCACGGCGAGCGTGTCGGTGAGGGCGATCTCGCGGTGACCGAGCTGAGCGACGCGCTGGTGCACCTCGAGGATGCCCGTCGTCGACAGTCCGAGCAGACGATGCCCGTGCAGCGAGGTCACGACGTCGCGCTCCCTGTTGAGTCCGCCGATGAGCGGGATCATCCGCTCTGCCAGCTCTTCCTTGACCTTCCAGTCGTCGCGGTGTGTCACGACATCGTCCATGTGCGTCCTTGCGTGATGCTCGAGCGCCACCGGGGTCGGGCGCTGCGGTGAGTGAGGGGGCGGTTCCGCCTCGACCAGGCTAGAGCGCGGCATGCGATGCGAGAGGACGATTCCGGTGTGCAGAATCCGACAGACTGTCTCCGAGCCATGAAACCGGATTCTTAACACGCGAACTGAGCTGCACCGATGATCATGACCTTCTCTCCCCTCGACCTCGGCCTTCTCGCCCTCGCGGCTCTCGGAGCGGGTGTGATCAACACCGTCGTCGGCTCGGGCAGCCTGATCGTGTTCCCCACGCTTCTCGCGCTGGGGATGCCGCCGGTTCCCGCGAACATGGCGAACACCGTCGGGCTGGCGATCGGCAACGTCGGCGGGGTCGTCGGCTACCGCCGCGAGCTGCGCGGCCAGTGGCGTTCGCTCGTGCCGTTGATCGTGCTCACGCTCATCGGCGCCGTGCTCGGCGCACTGGCGCTGCTTGCACTGCCGGCTGAGGTGTTCCGCCTCGTCGCGCCGGTGCTGATCGTCATCGGCTGCGCACTGGTCGCCGTGCAGCCGCTGATGAACCGCCGCTCCCGCGGACCCCGATCGGGCGGTCTGTGGCCGCGCTGGCTGCGGCTGCCGCTGATCTTCGGCACCGGCGTCTACGGCGGGTACTTCGGTGCGGCGCAGGGCGTGCTGATCGTCGGCATCCTCGAGCTCACGACGGGTGAGGACCTGCAGCGCGTCAACGCGATGAAGAACGTGCTGCAGACGGTCGCCGGGGGCGTGGCGACGGTGATCTTCCTGTTCGCCGCTCCGCTGAACCCGGCGGCGGTGATCACCATCGCCATCGGCTCCCTGGCCGGCTCAGGTCTGGGGGCCATGATCGGCCGACGTCTGCCGGCCTGGCTGCTGCGCACTCTCATCATCGTCATCGGCGTCCTGGCCGTCTTCCTGCTGATCGGATGACGGCGGCGCGGTGCTCGTCGCGGCTGCGCCAGCGCGGTCGGCCTAGGCTCGGGTCATGACCGAGCTGCATGATCTGAGTGCCGTCGAGCAGCTGGCCGGCCTGCGCAGCGGGACTCTCTCGCCGCCCGAGCTGGTCGCCCACTACCTCGCCCGCATCGCGCGGCTCGATGATCGGGTCGGCGCGTTCGTCGAGGTGACCGCCGAGGCCGCCGACGCACGGGCTGCCGCCCTGACGGGGACGCAGCCGACCGGCGCGCTCTGGGGCCTGCCGTTCGCCGATAAAGATCTCGTCGCGCGGGCCGGCGTTCCGATGCGCTCCGGGTCGCGACTTCACCGCGATCACGTCCCGACGACGACCGCGGATCAGGCGGCTGTGCTCGACGAGGCCGGCGGCATCAGCCTCGGCAAGACCAGCACGCCCGAGTTCGGGTTGACCGGGTACACCGAGACGCAGATCGGTCCGCCCACCCGCGATCCGTGGAACCCGGCGAACGGCGCGGGCGGGTCCAGCGGCGGAGCCGCGGCCGCGGTCGCCGCTGGCCTGCTCCCGCTCGCCCCGGGCTCCGACGGCGGCGGCTCGATCCGCATTCCGGCGGCCACGGTCGGCGTCGTCGGGATCAAGCCCTCCCGCGGGCGCGTGCCGTTCGCGTCCGGCCTCGACAGTCCCGGAGGTCTTCCGGTCGCCGGTCCCATCGCCCGTTCGGTGGCGGACGCCGCGCTGCTGCTCGACGTGCAGTGCGCCGGACGGCCCCATCGGTTCGCGACGCGCGCCCCGGCGTCCGGGCCGTTCCTCTCCGCCGCGACGACGCCGTCACCTCCCGCCCGGATCGGGGTGACCACGGTCTCCCCGTGGGACGACGCCGACGACATCCGCCTCGATGCCGACGCCGCTCGCGCTGTCGACATCGCCGCGACGCTGCTCTCGGATGCCGGACACGGCGTCGACGGATTCCGGTGGCGACCCCGCGGCTACGCGGAGATGTTCACCACCCTCTGGCGCACCAGCGCCGCTCGGATGGCGCTCACCGACGCCGAGCTGGAGCTCGTCGAGCCGATCACGGCCTGGCTGGTGCGCGAGGGCCGACGTCTGACCGGATCAGAGTTGCTGCAGGCGCTGGCTGCGGCATCCGTCTTCGAGCAGGAGACGATCGCGGCGTTCGATCCGTTCGACGCCGTGCTCACCCCCGCACTGGCGCTGCCGCCGCAGCGGGTCGGCTGGTTCGATCGCGATGACCCGGTGCGCGGATTCTCGCAGCAGGTCCGTTACGCGCCGTACAGCAGCTTCGTCAACGTGGCGGGTCTTCCCGCGATCGTCGTCCCGGTCATCACGGACGCGTCGGGGCACCCGGTCAGCGTGCAGCTGATCGGCCGGCCCGGCGGTGAGGCGACGATCGTCTCGCTCGCAGCCGCACTGGAGCATCGGGCAGGTCCCATGCCGAAACCCGCGATCTGGAGCCGATGACTCGGCCTACGCTGGGCACATGACCACGACCCTGCACGCCCGCGCCGTCCTGCTCGACATGGACGGCACTCTCGTCGACTCGACAGCGGTCGTCGAGCGGCTGTGGCTGGAGTGGGCCCAGCCGCACGGACTGGATCCGTCGGTCGTGCTGCAGACCGTGCACGGCAGGCAGGGTCACCAGAGCATGGCGATCATGCTCCCCGAGCGGGATCACGCCATCAACCTGGTCGAGAATCAGGAGATGCTCGCCCGAGAGAGCGGCGATGTCGACGGCGTGGTCGAGATCGCCGGTGCCGCGGCGTTCCTCGCCGCATTGAGCGGGCTGCCGCACGCGATCGTCACCTCGGCGAACGTGCCGCTGATGACGGCCAGGATGCAGGCCGCCGGGCTCACCGTGCCCGCGCTCGCGATCACCGCCGAGCGCGTGACCGATTCGAAGCCGCACCCCGAGGGGTTCCTGGCCGCGGCCGCGCAGCTGGGGGTCGACCCGGCCGACTGCGTCGTCTTCGAGGACTCCGAGGCCGGGGTGCAGGCGGGCCTCGCCGCAGGCATGCGGGTGATCGGCGTCGGCTCACACGCCGCGGCTCACGGCGCGCACCACTCCGTGGCCGATCTCACCCAGGTCGCGGTGGTCGACACAGCGCAGGGCTTCGTCCTGACGATCGACTGACGCTCGTCACCGCAGCGCTCACTCCCGCGTGAAGTCCTCGAAGATCAGGGTCGTGCGAGTCGAGCGGATCGACGGGATCGCCTGGATGTCCTCCAGCACCACGCGACGCAGGTCGCGGGCGTCGCTGGCGCGCACGAGCAGGATCACGTCGAAATCGCCGCCGACGAGCGCCATGTGCTCCACCTCGGGGATCGCACGCAGCCGCGTCTGCACCTCCTGCCAGCTGGCCTGCTCGATCGCGAGCATGACGTAGGCGGATGCGTGATGGCCGAGCTGCACGGGGTCGGTGCGCACCGTGTAGCCGGCGATCACGCCCTGCTCGGTGAGCCGCTTGATGCGCGCGTGCGCACCCGCCCGGGAGATGTGCACGCGTTCGGCGATGTGCGTCATCGACGCGCGCGCGTCGCGTCGCAGTTCGGCGAGGATCGCATGATCTGTGGCATCGAGCTCGGCCATCGAGCACCGTCCGTTCCGTCAGTGGATGCTGACAGTCTGTCACCGGAATCCGCATCCGGCGAACGATCGTCCAGCAATAGGGATGATCGGTTGGACGCCTGGGGGGTCGCGGGCATCCTGGTGTCACCACGTTCGGCAAGGAAGGCGAACCGGATGATGCGAGACGACCTGCTCCCCCGCGAGACCCCCGTGCGCCTGATCGACCCGCGCGGCGACGGGGTCGACGACGCGCACTACACCGCACCCGACATCGACCGGCTGCGCGACGCGTACCGCGCCCTCGTCGAGGGCAGACGCATCAACGACCAGGCCAGCGCGCTGGTGCGGCAGGGCCGACTGGCGGTGTACCCGTCCTCGCACGGTCAGGAGGCGTGCCAGGTCGCCGCGGCGCTCGTGCTCGACGAGCCCGACTGGCTCTTTCCCACCTACCGCGATGCCGTCGCGATCATCGGGCGCGGAGTCTCACCCGCCGACGCGATGGTGCTGCTGGCCGGCGACTGGCACAGCGGATACGATCCCGCCGAGCATCACGTCGCCCCGCAGGCGACACCGCTGGCGACGCAGCTGCTGCACGCCGTCGGCTTCGCGCAGGCCGCGCGGCACCGCGGCGAGAGCACCGTGGTGCTGGCGCTGTGCGGCGACGGCGCGACGAGCGAGGGCGACTTCCACGAGGCGATGAACTTCGCCGCCGTGTTCCACGCGCCCGTGGTGTTCTTCGTGCAGAACAACGAGTTCGCGATCTCGGTGCCGCTGTCGCGCCAGAGCGCCGCTCCGTCTCTCGCGCACAAGGCGATCGGGTACGGGATGCCCGGTGAACGCGTCGACGGCAACGACGTCGCCGCCGTGCTCGCCGTTCTCGGCGAGGCGGTGGATCGGGCTCGCAGCGGCGGCGGACCGTCGCTCGTCGAGGCGCACACCTACCGGATGCAGGCGCACACCAACGCGGACGACGACACCCGCTACCGCGAGCGAGACGAGGTGCAGGCGTGGATCGAGCGCGACCCGCTGACCCGGCTTCGCGCGCACCTCGTCGCGCAGGATGCCCTCTCCGACGATGACGAGCAGCGCATCGCGGCGGGCGCCGAGCGCATCGCCGCCCAGCTGCGTGCCGCCCTCAACGCCGACGCCGACCTCGACCCCGAGGATCTGTTCCGCTTCGTCACGGCCGAGCGGTCATCGCAGCTGGAGGAGCAGTGGCGGATGCTGCAGGGCGAGATCGCACGGGATGCTCTGACGCAGGCGGGAGCACAGCCATGAGCATCGCATCCGACCTCCGCCCCGATCAGGCCACTCCTCATGTCGTCGGCACGATGACCATGGCCGCCGCCCTCAACCGCGCCCTCGCCGACGCGATCCAGGAGGATCCCGCGGTCGTCGTCTACGGCGAGGACGTCGGCGCCCTCGGTGGCGTCTTCCGCATCACCGACGGCCTCGCAGAGCGCTTCGGCGAGGACCGCTGCTTCGACACCCCGCTCGCCGAGGCCGGCATCGTCGGCACCGCGGTCGGCATGGCCATGAACGGCATGCGGCCGGTCGTCGAGATGCAGTTCGACGCGTTCGCGCTGCCGGCGTTCGAGCAGATCGTCAGCCAGGTCGCGAAGTTCGGCAACCGCACGCGCGGGTCGATGCGGATGCCGCTGGTCATCCGCATCCCGTTCGGCGGCGGCATCGGGGGCGTGGAGCATCACTGCGATTCGTCCGAGGCCTACTACGCGCACACGCCCGGTCTCACGGTCGTGTCGCCGTCGACCCCGCAGGACGCCTATTCGCTGCTGCGCGCCGCGATCGCCTCGCCCGATCCGGTGATCTTCCTCGAGCCGAAGAAGCTCTACTGGTCGAAGGGCGAGGTCGACACCTCGATCACCGCCGAGCTCGGCACCGCCCAGATCGTGCGGGATGGCACCGACGTCACCCTCATCGCCTACGCGGCGATGGTTCCGGTTGCCCTCGAGGCGGCCGAGATCGCCGCCGAGGAAGGACGCAGCGTTCAGGTCATCGACGTGCGCTCGCTGTCGCCGTTCGACGACACGACGGTGACCGCAGCCGTGCGCGCGACCGGACGCGCGGTCGTCGTCGCCGAGGCGCCCGGCTACGCGAGTGTCGCGAGCGAGATCCAGGCTCGCGTCTTCGAGCGGTGCTTCGAGCACCTCGAAGCGCCGGTGCGCCGGGTGACCGGCTTCGACACCCCGTACGCGCCGCCGAAGCTCGAGCACTGGTATCTGCCCGACGCCGATCGCGTGCTGGATGCCATCGACTCGCTCTACCCCGACGATGAGGAGACGACGCGATGACAACCGCGACAGCACGGGTCTTCCGCCTGCCGGATCTCGGCGAGGGACTCACCGAGGCGGGTCTCGTGCAGTGGCTGGTGGCGGTCGGCGACACGATCGCCACCGACCAGGCCATCGCCGAGGTCGAGACGGCGAAGAGCATCGTCGAGCTGCCCTCGCCGTTCGCCGGCGAGGTCACGGCTCTGCACGGCGTGCCGGGAGACGTGATCGCGGTGGGCGCGCCCGTGCTGGAAGTCGCTGATCAGCACGGGACCGACGCGGCGGAGACGGTTCCGGATGCCGAGAAGGAAGCGTATCGCGCCGAAGAGCGTGCAGGTTCCGGCAACGTGCTGATCGGCTACGGCACCACCGAGCGCGCCTCGTCCGGCCGTCGCCGCGCACGAGCATCCGGCGCGGCGGTGCCGCCCGCTTCTCCTCAGCCCGCACCGCCTCAGGCCACCTCTCAGCCCGTACCGTCTCAGCCCACTCCTCAGCCCGCCCCGCCTCAACGCATCGTCGCGGTGCGCTCGCCGATCATTCGCCGGCTCGCACGGGATCTCGGCGTCGACGTGCGACAGCTCGAGGCGACGGGAGCAGACGGTGCTGTCACGCGTGCCGATGTGCTGCGGGCCGCGAACGCCCTCGAGGGGCAGCAGGAGCAGGCATCCGGAACGTCGCCGCAGAAATCCGGCAGCGCCGCAGACACGGTCGAAGGACTCGCCGTCGCCTCGCGCGAGCGGCTGTCGCCGATGCGCAGAGCGATCAGCGCGACGTTGAGCCGCAGTCGCGCCGAGATCCCCGAGGCCACCGTCTGGGTCGACGTCGACGCCACCGAGCTGTGGCGGGCGCGCTCGCGCATGGCACCCGAGGGGCAACGAGCCCCGTCGCTCACCGCGCTCGTCGCGCGGTTCACGCTGATGGCCCTCGCGGACTTTCCGCTGCTGGCGTCGCGTCTCAGCGACGACGCTTCCGAGGTCATCTCGTTCGACGGCGTGAACCTCGGCGTAGCCGCCGACACCGAGCGCGGCCTGATGGTGCCGGTCATCAGCCGGGCGCACGAGCTGACCGTCGCGGAGCTCGAGGCGCAGCTGCGCGAGCTCGCAGCCACGGCACGATCGGGCCGGATGCCGGCCGAGCGACTGCGCGGGTCGACCTTCACCATCAACAACTACGGGAGCCTGGGCGTCGACGGGTCGGCCGCGATCATCAACCACCCTGAGGTCGCGATCCTGGGCGTCGGTCGCATGATCGAGCGGCCTTGGGTCGTCGAGGGTCAGATCGTCGCGCGGCGCATCACGCAGCTCTCGCTCGTCTTCGACCACCGGGTCTGCGACGGCGGCTATGCAGCCGGGTTCCTGCGCCGTGTGGTGGAGCTGATCGAGCACCCGCTGCGGGCGTTCGGCAGCCTCTGAGCCGTAGGCGTGCCGTCAGCGCGCGATCGCGACGGCTGCCGCCGCTCTGGCCTCCGCCGCCGTGGCTGCGGCGAGCGCGGCCTCCGCGGCGGCGCGGCACTGCTGTGGGGTCAGGGCCCCGAGAGCCGCCGCCACCCGGCCGAGCGAGCGCGGTGTCATCGACAGGCTGGTGGCGCCGAGCCCCACGAGCACGGGCGCGAGCGCCGGGTCTCCCCCGGCCTCGCCGCACACGCCGACCGCACGGTTCGCCGCTCGACCGGCTGAGCCGACGGCGGCGATCAGCCGCAGCACGGCCGGCTGCCACGGGTCGGTGAGGTCGCCCAGCTCGCCCAGGAGGCGATCGGCCGCCAGGGTGTACTGGGTGAGGTCGTTGGTGCCGAGGCTGACGAAGTCGACCACCTCGAACATCTCTGCCGCGAGGATCGCCGCCGACGGGGTCTCGATCATCACGCCCACCCGTTCGAGACCGGCGGCCCTGGCAGCGGCGGCGAACTCGCGTGCCTCCTCGACGGTGGCGATCATGGGCGCCATCACCTCGACGTGCGCGGACTCGGCCGACGCCGCCTCGGCCAGCGCGCGCAGCTGATCGTCGAGCAGCTGAGGGTTGCGTCGGGCGATGCGGAGTCCGCGGACCCCGAGCGCCGGGTTCTGCTCGTGATCGGCGTTCGCGAACGGCAGCGGCTTGTCGCTGCCCGCATCGAGCGTGCGCACCACGACCTTGCGCCCGGGGAAGGCCGCCAGCACCCCGCGATACGCCGCGACCTGCTCGGCGACGGTGGGTGCGTCGGTGCGGTCGAGAAAGCAGAACTCGGTGCGGAACAGACCCACGCCCTCCGCGCCGGCGGCGGCTGCGGTTCGGGCATCGGTCGCGTGGCCGACGTTGGCGAGCAGCGGAAGCGACGACCCGTCGGCCAGCCGTCCTCTCCCGTCGAACGGCGTGACGGTCGCGGCGTGCGTCGCGGCAGCGATGCGCTCCCGGGTCGGCTCGAGCTCGACGGTGCCGCGATCGCCGTCGACGAGCACGAGGGTGCCGGCCGCGATGCCGGTCGCGCCGCGCGCCCCGACGACGGCGGGCAGGCCCAGAGAGCGGGCGATGATCGCGGTGTGCGAGGTGGGGCCGCCCTGTTCCGTCACGATCGCCGCGCAGCGCCCGCCCTGCAGCGCCGCGGTGTCGGCGGGCGACAGGTCGTGCGCGACGAGCACGAACGGCTCCGTGACCTGCGGCACGCCGGGAACGGCGAGGCCGAGGATCTCGGCGACGACGCGGTCGCGCACGTCGCGCACATCGGCCGCGCGCTCCGCCGTGCGCCCGCCGAGAGACTCCAGCGCCTGCAGGTGAGCAGCCGCGACCTCCCAGATCGCCCGGGCGGCGCTGCGGCCGGCATCGCGGGTCAGCGCCGACGCCTCGGCGACGACGTCGGGGTCGGATGCCAGCAGCGCAGACGCCTCCAGGATGCCGCGGGCCTCGCCCGATGACGCGGCCGCGCGGGAGCGCAGATCGGCTGCGACCGCGACGCACGCCTGACGGATGCGGGACGCCTCGGCCTCCCGCTCGTCCTCGGCGATCACCGTCGCGGCGTCCGGCTCGAGCACCGGCGGAGCGAGAGTGAGCGCGAAGGCCGCGGCGACACCCGCGCTCACGCCGCGCCCGCGCAGCAGCGTCCCCGGTGCGACCGCGGGCACGGCGGCGGGTGCGGCGGCGGGCGGACCGGAATGCGCGCTCGTGGGAGCGTCGTCGACGCCCTCACCGAACCCGTCGTCGAAGAGCGCGGCGATGGCGGCGAGCGCCTGCTCATCGCCATCCGGCGCCGAGAGCTCGATCTCGTCGCCTCGACGCGCGCCGAGCACGAGCAGACGGCTCAGGCTCGCCGCGGATGCCTCGGGCCCGCCGGGCAGTCGGCGCAGGCGCACGTCCGCCCCGGCGGACGCCTCGGCGATGAGTGCGGCGGGGCGGGCGTGGATGCCGAGCGGGTTGCGCACGCGCACCCGCCTCGTGATGCGGGGTTCCTCCGGCGGTGACGACGCAGGCGCGGCCGAGGCAGGCGCGGCCGAGGCAGGCACGGCCGAGCTAGGCACGGCGGTCGCCGTCTCGACCGAGGCAGTATCGACCGGTGCATCCCCCTGCAGCTGACCGGTCTTCGCGTCCAGCGCCGCCGCGGCCTCGGTGGCCACCACGCCGAGCGACCCGCCGGCGGCGGCCGCGATCACCGCTGCCAGCAGTCCCTCGACGAACGGCGCCGGCGCCAGTCGCACGGGCACGTCGCTGGTGCGCAGCTCGAGAGCGAGCTCGGCGCTCATCACCGCTGAGCCGAGATCCATGAGCACGAGCACGCCATCGCACTCCGTGGCCAGGTCGTCGATCGCGGAGGCGACGGAGACGGCATCCGTGCCGAGAATCGGCGTCCCGTCGGCGTCTGCCCCTGCGCCGGCGGCCACCCGCACCTGCGCGCCGCCGCCGTGCACCATCTGCAGCGCGAGCTCGAGGGCGGCCTCACCCAGCCGAGCGCTGTGCGACACGGCGACGACGCCGATCATCCGGCTGCGTCCTGCGCCGCCGCGGCGAGGGTCTCGAACAGGATCGCCGTCGACGCCGCCCCCGGGTCGAGGTGACCGGCGCTGCGTTCGCCGAGGTAGCTCGCGCGTCCCTTTCGGGCGACGAGCGGACGTGTGGCGTCGCGTCCGGCGGCGGCGGCATCCGCCGCGGCGACCAGCGCTGCCGCCAGACCCGCCCCCGCGGCGAGGGTCGAGTCGAGGGCGTCGACGGCAGGCGCCATCGCGTCGTACATGGTCTTGTCGCCGGCCTCGGCCTTGCCCCGAGCGACGACGCCGTCGAGTCCGGCGCGCAGCGCGGTCGCGAGCGATGCGGCGTCGAGAGTCGGCACGGCGCCCGCGGTCATTCCCATGCGCAGGAAGAACGTGCCGTACAGCGGGCCGCTCGCGCCGCCCACCGAGCTGACGAGCGTCATCCCGACGCCTTTGAGCAGTTCGTCGATCGTCTCCGGTGCACCCGCATCGAGCTTGTCGACGACGGCGGCCATGCCACGGGCCATGTTGGCGCCGTGGTCGGCGTCGCCGATGGCCGAGTCGAGTTCGGTGAGCCACTCGCGGTTGTCGTTCATCGCGACGGCGAAGCGCGAGATCCAGTCGTGCAGGGCGGCGGTGTCGATGGTCGAGGTCATGCGTGCTCCTGAGTGGCGAAGGCGGTTTGGTGTCGGCGGAGTCAGGCGGACGGCGCGGGTCAGGCGCCCCAGCGCAGGCCGGGGGTGATGACGGGGGCATCCCACAGGCGCAGGATCTCGTCGTCGGCCTTCAGCACGGTCACCGAGCAGCCGGCCATGTCGAGCGAGGTGATGTAGTTGCCGACGAGGTTGCGGGCGATCTGCACGCCCGCTTTCTCGAGCAGGGCGGCGACCTCCGCGTACATCAGGTACAGCTCGATCTGCGGGGTCGCGCCCATGCCGTTGAGCATGACGATCGCGGGGCCGGTGAGATCGAGGTCGGCGAGGATCGGCTCGACGAGCTGCCGGGCGATATCGGATGCCGGGGCCAGCGGCTCGCGGTGCCGGCCCGGTTCGCCGTGGATGCCGATGCCGATCTCCATCTGGTCGTCCGGGAGGTCGAACGTGGGCTTGCCCGCCGCCGGGACCGTGCAGCTGGTGAGCGCCATGCCCATCGAGCGCCCCTGTGCGTTCACCTTCTCGGCGAGCGCGACGACCGCGGCGAGGTCCTGCCCCTCCTCGGCGGCTGCGCCGACGATCTTCTCCAGCAGCACGGTCAGGCCGACGCCGCGGCGTCCGGCCGTGTAGAGCGAGTCCTGCACGGCGACGTCGTCGTCGACCACCACGGTGCCGACCTCGATGCCGTCCATCTCGGCGAGCTCCGCCGCCATCTCGAAGTTGAGCACGTCACCGGTGTAGTTCTTCACGATGTGCAGCACACCCGCACCACGGTCGACGGCCTTCGTGGCGGCCTGCACACGGTCGGGGGTCGGCGAGGTGAAGATCTCTCCGGCGACGGCTGCGTCCAGCATCCCGACCCCGACGAAGCCGCCGTGCAGCGGCTCGTGGCCCGACCCGCCGCCGGAGACGACGGCGACCTTGCCCTGCTCCTTCGGCGTCGCGCGGGTGATCACGTGCGTGTCGAGATCGACCGAGAGCTCGGGATGCGCGGCGGCGACTCCCCGCAGCGATTCGACGAGCACGTCCTCGGGCTTGTTGATGAGCTTCTTCATGCTGCGATCTCCTTCGATCTCACGGGCGTCGCCCGCTCGGGAACATCCTCCGTCATGGTCGAATCTGCTCGGAGCCCCTCGCGTTGTCAAGGTCGATCGCGCAGCCGCGGTTCCGCCGCCTGCGGGCGTGGCGGTTGCCATACCGGGAGCGATCTGGAATCGTATTCCTGAACGATCGGTCTGTAATGGATCCGGTGACCGCGCTCGAGAGGATGACGATGTCCGAGGCCTATCTCGTCGACGGCGTGCGCACGCCGGTCGGCCGGTACGGCGGCGCCCTCGCCGGCGTCCGTCCCGACGACCTCGCCGCGCTGGTCGTCGCCGAGGCGGTCTCCCGGGCGGGAGTGCCGGCGGATGCCATCGACGAGGTCATCCTGGGAGCCGCGAACCAGGCCGGTGAGGACAACCGCAACGTCGCCCGAATGGCGGTGCTGCTGGCAGGACTGCCGGACAGCATCCCGGGGTTCACGGTCAACCGCCTGTGCGCGTCGGGGATGACGGCGATCGCCCTGGCTTCGCAGGCGATCCGCGCCGGCGACGCCGACCTGATGGTCGCCGGCGGCGTCGAATCGATGACCCGCGCGCCGTGGGTGCAGGCCAAGCCCGCTCGCGCATGGGCGAAGCCCGGCGACGCGTATGACACGTCGATCGGGTGGCGGTTCCCGAATCCCCGCCTGCTAGCTCGTGACAAGGCGACGTTCTCGATGCCCGAGACGGCAGAGGAGGTCGCGCGCGTCGAGGGGATCAGCAGAGCGGATGCCGACGCCTTCGCCCTGCTCAGCCATCAGCGAGCCCTCGCGGCCATCGACGCCGGGAGGCTGTCGCCGGAGATCGTCGCGGTCGAGTCGACCCGCGGGCTCGTCGACACGGACGAGGGACCGCGCCGCGAGACGTCGCTCGAGGCGCTGGCCGCGCTGCGTCCGGTCGTCGCGGGCGGCGAGGTGGTCACTGCAGGCAACGCGAGCTCGCTCAACGACGGCGCCTCGGCGATCGTCGTGGCGGGGGCGGATGCCGTCGCCCGGCACGGACTGCGCCCGCGGGCGCGCATCGTGGCATCCGCCACCGCCGCGCTGGCGCCGGAGATCATGGGTCTCGGCCCCGTGTCCGCCACTGAGAAGGCGCTGCAGAAGGCGGGGCTCACCGTCGCTGATCTCGGCGCGGTCGAGCTGAACGAGGCGTTCGCGTCGCAGTCGCTGGCGTGCATCCGACGCCTCGGCGTCGACCCCGAGATCGTCAACGCCGACGGCGGGGCGATCGCCCTCGGGCATCCGCTCGGCTCCAGCGGCTCGCGTCTGCTGGTCACGCTGCTGGGCCGGATGGAGCGCGACGGTGCTCGGTACGGCCTGGCGACGATGTGCGTCGGCGTGGGGCAGGGCACGGCGATGATCGTGGAGCGCATCGATGGCTGACGCGCTGCGGATCGAGACGCGGGGCGACCGGACGGTCGTGACGCTCGCCCGCCCCGCCGTGCGCAACGCGATCGACCAGACCATGGTCGACGAGCTGCATGCCGTGTGCACCGACCTCGAGAACGAGCCGAGGGTGCTGATCATCACCGGCGCCGACGGCGTCTTCGCGTCGGGAGCCGACATCCGTCAGCTGCGCGATCGCACCGCGGACGACGCGCGGCGCGGCATCAACTCGACCGTGTTCCGACGCATCCACGAGCTGCCGATGCCGGTGATCGCCGCGGTCGACGGCTATGCGCTGGGTGGCGGCGCCGAGCTCGCCTACGCCGCAGACATCCGCATCGGCACACCGCGGGTGCGCGTCGGCAACCCCGAGACCGGACTCGGCATCATCGCCGCGGCCGGCGCCACGTGGCGGCTGCCCGAGATCATCGGCCACGCCCGTGCCAGCGAGCTGCTGCTCACCGGCAGGATCATCGACGCACAGGAAGCCCTCGCGTGGGGTCTGCTGTCGTCGCTGCACGAGCCCGACGAGCTGCTCGGCGCTGCGCACGCCATCGCCGACCGCATCTGCGCGAACGGCGCACGGGCCACCGAGCTCACCAAGCGTGCGCTGCTCGCGCCCGCCGACCAGCATCCGGCGATCGAGCTCGAGCTGCAGGCCGAGCTGTTCGACAGCGACGAGAAGCGCCGGCGCATGACGGCGTTCCTCGAGCGCCGGTCGCAGCGATCCGATCGATCGACGCAGCAGGAGGAGGAGAGCCGATGAGCGTTCCCGGGATCGTGGGCGTGCTGGGCGGTGGACGCATGGGCGCCGGAATCGCGCACGCATTCCTCATGGCGGGAGCGCGGGTGCGTCTCGTAGAACGCGATCAGGACTCCGCCGAGGCCGCGCGCACGCGCGTGCTGGCGAGCATCGAGAAGTCCACTCTCCGCGGCGACCTCGCCGAGCCGCGGCCGGTGATCGAGTCGTTCGCCGTGCACGTCGACCCCGCCGTGTTCGAGAGCGCCGGCCTCGTGATCGAGGCCGTGCCGGAGGATCGCACGCTGAAGGCACAGGCCCTCGCGCACATCGAGCAGATCGTCGCGCACGACGCGGTGCTCGCCACGAACACGTCGTCGATCTCGATCGACGACCTCGCGGCATCGCTCACCCGGCCCGAGCGGTTCCTCGGACTGCACTTCTTCAACCCCGTTCCGGCGTCGACGCTGGTCGAGCTCGTCGTCGGGTCGCGCACGGGTCGCGCGGTCGTCGACTCCGCCCGCGAGTGGGTGGCCACGCTGCGCAAGACCCCGGTCGTGATCCGCGACTCGCCCGGTTTCGCATCGAGTCGGCTCGGCGTGCTGCTGGGGTTGGAGGCGATTCGGATGCTCGAGGAGGGCGTCGGCGACGCCGCCGACATCGACGCGGCCATGGAACTGGGCTACCGGCATCCGATGGGTCCGCTGCGCACCACCGACGTCGTCGGCCTCGACGTGCGCCTCGGCATCGCCAAGGAGCTGGCTCGCCAGCTCGGACCGCGTTTCGAGCCGCCGCGGCTGCTGCGGCAGATGGTGGATGCCGGAAAGCTGGGCCGCAAGAGCGGCGAGGGGTTCTACGTGTGGAACGAGGAGAGATGACCGATTTCCTGCCGAGCTACGTTCAGGGTGAGTGGTGGACGCCCGCCGCCCCTCTTGGGTCCCTGAGCCTGCCGAAGGGCACAGACGTTCGAGACGCCTCCACCGGCGAGATCATCACCCGGGTCTCAACCGAGGGCCTCGATCTCACCGGCGCCCTCGAGTACGCCCGCACCACGGGCCACGCGAGCCTGGCCGAGTTGACCTTCCACCAGCGGGCGCTGCTGCTCAAGCAGTTCGCCCTGGCGCTGACCGAGCGCAAGGACGAGCTGTACGCGATCTCGGCGCGCACCGGAGCGACGAAGGGCGACTCATGGGTCGACATCGACGGCGGCATCGGGGTGCTGTTCTCGTACTCGGGCAAGGGCCGCCGCGAGCTGCCGAACAGTCGCGTGTATGTCGATGGGCCGGTCGAGCCGCTCTCGAAGGACGGCAGCTTCCTCGGCCGGCACGTCTACACGACGCTCCCCGGGGTCGCCGTGCAGATCAACGCGTTCAACTTCCCGGTGTGGGGGTCGCTCGAGAAGCTCGCTCCCGCGTTCCTCGCCGGCATGCCGACCGTCGTGAAGCCCGCCACACCGACGGGGTATCTCACCGAGGCGATGGTGCGCATCCTCGTCGAGTCGGGGCTGCTCCCGGCGGGTTCGCTGCAGCTGGTGAGCGGCAGCGTGCCCGACCTGTTCGACCACCTGCGACTCGGCGACCTGGTCGGGTTCACCGGCAGCGCGTCGACCGCCGAGGCGCTGCGGCGGCACCCGGCCGTGCAGACCGGTGGGGTGCGCTTCACCGCCGAGACCGACTCGATCAACGCGTCGGTGCTCGGCACGGATGCCGTGGCCGGCACCCCGGAGTTCGACGCCTACGTACGCCAGCTCGTCGCGGAGATGACGAGCAAGGCCGGTCAGAAGTGCACGGCGATCCGCCGCGCGATCGTCCCCGCGGCGGCAGCGGACGATGTGATCGAGGCCGTGCGGACGCGGATCGCGGAGAAGACGGTGCTCGGCGACCCGCGCGCGGAGGGCGTGACGATGGGGCCGCTCGCGTCGGTCGCGCAGCGCGACGAGGTGCTGCGCCAGGTGCGGAAGCTGCAGGATGCCGGCGGCCGGGTCGTCGTCGGCTCGGCCGACGCTCCCTCCGTGCGACAGGCTGACGGGTCGACCGGCCCCGCGCCGGACGGTGCGTTCGTCGCGCCTCTGCTGCTGCGCTTCGACGATGCCAGCGCCGAGGCGGTGCACGACGTCGAGGCGTTCGGTCCGGTGTCGTCGCTGCTCACCTACGCCACGACCGCCGAGGCCGCGGACCTCGTCGCCCGGGGCGGCGGCTCGCTGGTGACGAGCATCGCGACGCACGACATCGCGCAGGCGGTCGAGCTCGCCACGCGCATCGCGCCGTTCAACGGCCGGATGCTGCTGCTCGACCGTGACGACGCCCGGTCGTCGACCGGGCACGGCTCTCCCCTCCCCGGCCTCGTGCACGGTGGTCCCGGTCGCGCCGGCGGCAGCGAGGAGCTGGGCGGCATCCGCGCGGTGCTGCATCACATGCAGCGCACGGCCGTGCAGGGGTCGCCAGAAATGCTCACCGCCCTGACGGGCGTGTGGCACGCGGGTGCGGCCACCAGCGCCGGCGATCGGCATCCGTTCCGCAAGTCGCTCGCCGAGCTGCGGATCGGCGACCAGATCGCATCGGGTGCCCGAGAGGTCACGCTCGACGACATCGAGACCTTCGCGCACTTCACCGGCGACACGTTCTACGCGCACATGGACGAGGAGTCCGCGGCCGCCAACCCGTTCTTCCCCGGCCGCGTCGCGCACGGATACCTGCTCGTGTCATGGGCGGCAGGGCTGTTCGTCGATCCCGAGCCGGGTCCCGTGCTGGCGAACTACGGGCTCGAGAACCTGCGGTTCATCACCCCGGTGTCGCCGGGTGACAGCATCCGGGTCGAGCTGACGGCCAAGCAGATCACCCCGCGCGAGACCGACGAGTACGGCGAGGTTCGCTGGGATGCGGTGATCCGCAATCAGCGCCAAGAGATCGTCGCGACGTACGACGTGCTGACCCTCGTCAGCAAGGATCCGGTCGCCGCCTGAACAGCCCCTGCCGAAAACGCTGCGGCCGAGGTTTTGGCGATATAAGTTTCGGCAGGGGGTTTCGGCGGGCAGGTTTCCGGCGTGTCGTGCACCTTGCGGTCGAGGTTGACGCGGCTGCCGTAAACGATCGTTTTCGGTGGTAGCCCGGGCACGACATCAACAGCGAAGTCGAGGATGATTGAGTCGTGGAGATTGAGCTGCTTTATATCGCCGGTTGCCCCAGCTGGGTTGAGGCTGGCCGTCGTGTTTCTGAGGCGCTACGAGAAACAGGCCACGACGAATCGGAGGTTCACTACCGACTCATCCGGACGGAGGAGGACGCGGGCGCAGTCTCGTTCGCGGGCTCCCCCACGATCACCCTGGATGGTAACGATCTCTTTCCGGGGTCGGGGCGAAGCAATGACCTCGCCTGCCGTATTTACAGCACCCCTGCTGGGCTGGCCGGGATGCCAACGGTTGAACAGATTCGAGAGGCGCTCTCCGCTCATGGCGACTGACGAGGACGTTGCGTGCACGTGCTGCGGGCGACATCTGCCACGCAAGAAGCTGCACGCACTCGGAGACGATCGCGCTTTCATCTGTCGACGATGCGGCTGGTGGGTGGCTCTGCGCCTACATCGCGACCGCCCGCCTGCCTAAGCGTGAACTCACTCAACGGCTGCCCACGGCGATCGCGCCGATGTAGAGGGCGAGTTGATGGGTGTCCCACCACCGCACAACGGATCTCACTCGGTGCTCTCATCCCCGGCGCGGATCATGAAAACTGCTCCGGTGATCGCTGCGGCGAAGATTACGATGTCGGCGATGTTGCCGATGAACCAGTTTCCGTAGGCGAGGAAGTCCACGACGTGACCCCGGGCGAATCCGGGGTCGCGGAAAAGGCGGTCGCCTGCGTGTGAGGCGGCAGCGCCGCCGAGCGCGCCGATGACGATCGCCCATCCCACGCGTTGCACTCGGAACGCGAACACAATCCCTGTGACCGTGGCGGCGACAGCGAGCAGCGCGAACACCCAGGTGAAGCCTTCCCCGAAGGAGAATGCCGCTCCGGGGTTATAGGCGAGCTGCAAACCCAGCAGGTCACCGATCAGCGGGATGCGCTCACGCTCGGTGAGGGTCGCTTCGGCCCACACCTTCGTTCCCTGATCAATCAGCACGACGACCACGGCGATCAAGAGCGCTCCACCAGTGAGCTGCCGCCGCCGCGCCGACGACAGCTTGCGCGCAGCGGGCGGATGAGCCTCTGACTGGGAGGAGGTCATGCAAGCACCTCGATCAGACGGACCATGACCCCAGATTCGATCAGGATGAACAGGCCAAGGCCGATGAACACGGCCGGTACGAGCCAGTGCTCGACGCGCTCCAGCCCCTCGGTAACAGCCTTGTTGGTACCGATCAGCCGACCGGCCGCGCACCAGACCGCGACGAGGATCAGGAACACGACGATCATGATCGCGACGTCGCTGGGGGCGCTGGTGCGAAAGATCGGCGTGTAGAGGGAGATGTTGTCGGCCCCGTTGGCGATCGTGATCCCTGCGACGCCCCATAGTCCGACCGCGGTGATCTTGGAGTCATCATCATCATCGTCATCGCCGTTACGGCGCAGGCCGCGAATGAGCGTCCAGATGCCGATGCCGAGCGGGATCAGACCCAGGAAACCGACCCATTCGTCCGGAACGATGGTGAGACCGAGAGCGGCGATCACGCTGATCACGACGAGGGTGATGAACCCGAGATACTGGCCCGCGACGATCTGCCACGGCCGGGGCTTCCCTCGACTGGAAGCCAGGAACAGCACGGTGAGCACGACAATGTCGTCGTTGTTGGTTGCCGCGAACAGGCCGATCGCTGAACCGATAGTTGCGAGCATCAGCTTTCCAGTCGTGGCGTGCGGGTGCGTGCGGCGCGCAGACCGTTGAGGATCACGATGACCTCCGCGACCTCGTGGACCAGGACGACGGCCGCGAGCCCCAGGACGCCGAAGAGCGCGAGCGGGAGCAGTGCAGTGATGATCAGCAGCGACAGGATGATGTTCTGGTTGATGATCCGTCGACCGCGGCGGGCGTGATCGAACGCTCGCGAGATGAGGCGCAGATCATGGCCGGTGAAGGCCACGTCGGCGGATTCGATTGCCGCGTCGGAGCCGGTGGCGCCCATCGCGATACCGATGTCTGCGCCAGCGAGGGCCGGTGCGTCGTTGATTCCGTCGCCGATCATCGCGACCGGCCCCGCCTTTGACAGCTCGCCGATCGCGGTTGCCTTATCCTCGGGACGCAGTTCCGCGCGCACGTCGCTGATCCCGGCCTGCGCGGCCAGTGCACGAGCGGTGCGGGCGTTGTCTCCGGTGAGCATCGTCACGCCGACGCCTTGGTTGGTGAGCGTCCGGACTACCTCGGGGACTTCAGGGCGCAGTTCGTCGCGGACGCCGATAGCGGCGACGGGGGTTCCGTCGCGGTGGACGATCACGACGGTCATGCCCTGCTCCTCCAACTCCGCGACCTGCTTCCCGAGGTCGCCCGCGTCCAGCCAGCGAGGACTGCCGACGGTGATTCTCGATCCGCCGACAGTGCCGTCGATGCCGTGCCCGGCCTGCTCGGTCACATCTGCAGCTGCCGGTGTGCCCGGGGCCGCGGCGGTGATCGCAGAGGCAAGGGGATGCGTGCTGTGCTGCTCCAGTGCGGCCGCCCAGGCCAGCGCCTGCGTCTCGGTCACGCCGTTCGCAGTGAGCACCGCGGTGACCGCAGGTTCGTTGCGGGTGAGGGTGCCGGTCTTGTCGACCGCGACGTGGCGGACCGTGCCGAAGCGCTCGAAAACGGCGCCGGACTTGATGATCACGCCGAACTTGCTTGCTGCGCCGATCGCGGCGACGACCGTCAGCGGCACCGAGATCGCCAGCGCACACGGAGAAGCGGCGACCAGCACGACAAGCGCGCGGGTGATCCACACCTCTGGATCGCCCAGCAGCGACCCGATGATCGCAACGAGCGCTGCGAGGATCAGAACGCCGGGTACGAGCGGGCGGGCGATCCTGTCCGCGAGACGCGCACGCTCGCCCTTCTCGGTCTGCGCCTTCTCCACCAGCTCCACGATCGTCGTGAGCGAGTTATCGGTGCCCGCAGCAGTCGCCTCGACCTCCAGCACGCCGGCGCTGTTGATCGCACCGGCCGACACCGCATCGCCGGGCTCGACCTCGACCGGGATCGACTCCCCGGTGATCGCCGAGGTGTCCAGGCTGGAGCGACCAGAACGAACGATCCCGTCGGTCGCGATCCGCTCACCCGGGCGGACCACCATGACCTGGCCGACCGTCAACTCTCTCGCCGGCACCTGCGCAGAGACACCGCCCTGCAGCACGGTCGCTGTCTCCGGCACGAGCTTCAGCAGCGCCCTCAGCCCGCCCCGGGCACGGTCCATCGCCTTGTCCTCGAGCGCCTCAGCAATCGAGTACAAGAACGCCAGAGCTGCAGCCTCCTCCACGTAGCCGAGGATGACCGCACCGATCGCGCTGATCGTCATCAGCAGCCCGATACCGAGCTTGCCCTTGAACAGTTTCCGGATCGCGCCGGGCGTGAACGTCGACGCGCCCAGGAGCAGACCGGCCCAGAACAACACCAGCGCCGGGATCTCGAGGCCGGACCATTCAAGGATCAGACCGGCCAGGAATGCGACACCGGAGAAGACCGGCACCATGACCCCACGGTCCCTCCACCAGGGCCGCTCCACCTCTTCGGTCTCATCCTCCGCCGCAGTGGCAGGCTGGGCAGGCTCGTGCTCGCAGCCACACGCCGCGCTCACGCGTCCGCCCCCGTCCCACAGCAGCCAGCCACCGTGCACGCAGAGTCCACGCACGGCGCGTGCTCATCGACCGCCAGCGTCACGTCCACGAGCGCGACGAGCGCAGCCGCAAGATGCGGGTCGGCGATCTCGTAACGGGTCTGGCGACCCTCCGGCTCGGCAACGACAATCCCGCAGTCACGCAGGCAGGTGAGATGGTTCGACACGTTCGAACGCGTCAGCTCCAGCTCACGAGAGAGCACAGCCGGGTAGCTCGGTCCACCGAGCAGAGACATTAGGATTCGGGAACGCGTGGGATCGGCCATGGCCCGGCCGAGCCGGTTCATGACATCGAGGCGTGAGGAAATAGTCAGCACACACTGAACTATACAGTGATTGATGACCTATCGGAACGGCTTCACCCCAGGCCACATCTCTGGGGCGTGGGTGTAAGTACATCCGGCCCACCCCCACCGAATACGCCTACCGAAACCCGTTTACGGCGCACATTTCTGGCATTCGATCTGGTGTGCCTTCACTCGCCGCGCCGCAAACGATCGTTTCCGGCAGGCTCTCGGAGCACAAGCCATGATCGATCGATTATCGCTACCAATCGTCATCCGTCGTCCGAGCACTGGCGGTCGGCTGCCCGTTCGAAGTCTGGAACGGGTCGGTCTTGCGCGTCCTCGGCCGTCAGCGCGAGGCCGTTGCTTTCGATGTCGGCGATGAGCCAGTCCATTTCGAGGATCTCCCGGCGCTGCGCTTCGCTGATTTCAACCGCAAGTTCGCAGACGCGGACATCCTGCAGCTGTGCTCGCTCGGATCGGGTGATCGCGAGCGAGTGATGCGGAATCATTGCGCGCATGTACGCGGTGTCGTCGACGGTGATCTGGCTGCGGTCGAGGGCGATGCCTCCTCCGAGGAGGAGAACGCTGACGATGATGACCGCAATGTTCGCTTTCCTGTGCTTGTACATGTTGAGCATCCAGGCCAGCATGACCAGCCCCATGGCGCCGCCCATAGTGAGCGCCATGAAGACGCGGCTTTCGCTGAAGCGTATGTGCCCCCATTCCCACACTCCAGCGAACATCGTCCAATACATCACGACCATGCCGGTGAGAATCATCGCCGCGAATCGCAAGTACATCGTCAGCGATCCGTGTTTTTTCGCCCCTGCTTGTCGTCCATTTGTTTCGTGCGTGTCCTTCGACATATGCCTCACCTGTTCGTCTCGGTTCGTTGCGGTAGCGCGATTGATGACGACGTGTGGGGTAAGAGCGCTCGCTAGTCTGCTTCGGCTTGGTCAACGGGCATCACTGGATTGATGCGGGTAGCGAAGAACTGCACGACGCCGTCGAGGTGGCTATTCAGAGGGTTGCGAGGAGCGCGGCGCAGGCATCTTCGCATCGCCGGCAGGCCGCAGCACACACCGTGCAGTGTTCGTGCATCGTGTGCTTCTCGCACTCGTCGGCGCAGCTCGCGCATGCCGTGCGGCACGCTTCGAGGGTTGCGCGGGTGAGGTTGGCGTCGTACCCGGGGTGCCTGGACAGGATGCGTCCGGTGGTTTCGCAGAGGTCGGCGCAGTCCAGGTTCGTGCGGATGCACTTCGTCAGCTCGGCAACCATTTCCTCGCTCAGGCACGCGTCGGCGCATGCGGTGCATGATTGCGCGCACTCAACGCACGCCTCGATACACTCCACCAGCACCTTCCGGTCAGCCTGCCCAAGGTCCTTCGGGTAGGTGCGGAGCATTTCCGCCGCGACAGTCATAGTGGCTCCTCTCGTCATTGTGGAGTCTTCAAACTACGACCGCACCTCGCTCCCGAGGACCCCGTTGAATACCCCCGGGAGGGCATGGTAGTTCAGCGGCAGATCATCGTCGCAGCGATTACTGTGCGGTGACGATTATTCCGTTTCTGCAGCGTGACTGGGTGGAGCTCGAAGGATCAGAGCCAGGGCGACAATGACCATGATTACGGCGATGTCAAAGCTGGCGATCGTGTACGTCCACCAAGCGACGTCGGTCGATTGGGCATCACTGATCAGATGCGCGAGCGCGAGGGCTGGACCGCAGATCAAGAGCATATATCCAAGACGCACGAGCCTTCGATGCGTCCGCTCCGCGGGACTGCGAGGCGAAGGCGCGCCGGGTGAGGACGAGTGCACGGCCGTCAGATGGTGCATCGAGTCGAAGGGGGATCTGGAGCCGGTGGGGGTCATCAGAAGATCGCTCCAATGGCGAGAAAACTAGCAGCGGCGAGGAGAGCAACGGCGACCGTCGCCACGATGACGAACAACACGAGGTTCCGAAAGGGGTTCTTGGGCGCTTTCACGAGGAATCCTTGGGCACAGGTCTTTGCGCCCGCGTTATTGGGCGGGACTCAGCACAGTGGTGCTGTCCGGTGAGACTTCAACGATGCCCCGGTCATCGACGAGGATGACGCGGTCGTCGATGACCGTGAGGGCTTGAACGGCGCCTTGGAGGGATTCGAGCTGATGCCAGGTTCCATTTTCATCCTCTGTCCACAGGACGCCATCGGTGCCTGCGCCGAGAAGAGTGCCATCGGTGCGAGCATCCAGCGCGTAGAGCACAGGTGTTCCGTCGACTGGAGTGAATGTGTTACCGCCGTCGCTGCTGAAGAGAACGCCTTCTTCGGCTGCAGCGTACAAACCGGATTCGGTGACCGCGAGATCAGCGGCGCCGAGGGACGCACGCTCCGTCCAGTTGTTTCCCTCGTCTGTGCTGGTGAGCAGGTTCACTTGGCTAGAGGGGACGCCGTAGAGGGTGCCGTCCGGGGCCGCGGTGAGGATGTGGAAGTCGGTGGTTCCGTTGAGAGCAATAGGCGACCAAGTGTTCCCGTAGTCGTCGCTGCGGATGATGCCGAGGTTGGGCGATCCGAGTTCGGCCGGGGTCTTTTCGCCGGGATGCCCGGAGGCGAACAGCGCGTCTCCCGAGACCGTGAATCCCATGGCGTCGAAGGCGTGACCGCCGATCGGGCCGGAGATATCCCCATCTGGTGTGAGAGTGAAGATTCCGTTGTGCGTGGCCACCAGCAGATCATCGCCCCGGGGATCTTGGGCGATGCCGTGGATGTGGTCGATGCGGGGAGCTGAGTCCGGGTTGCCGAGCGGTGTCGCGGTGCATCCGGTGGCGACAGCCGCCAGGACGGTCACAGTGACGGTTGCGAGAAGGAGTGAGCGTTTCATGATGGTTTCCGTTAGTGGCCTCAAGCGGGCCTGGCTTCACGACGCGCAACAAGAGCACGCCGACGTCTGACTGCTGCCGCAATGGGGCAGCACGGATGACAGGTCCGGGCGGGACGATCGGATACCGGCCCGCCCGGAGGATTCCTACAGCTGGCCGAGGAGTTCCTGCATCGTGGCGATCTCCGCCGTCTGGTCGTCGATCACCTGTTGCGCGAGCTCGAGGACGTCCGGGTTCTGCGCATCATCAAGCGCCGTCTGCGCCATGTCGACGGCACCTTCGTGGTGCACGATCATCTGCTCCAGGAACAGGCTGTTCGCCTCGACAGCATCCGCGCTCCCCAACATGGTCATGTCCTCTTCGGACATCATGCTGTCGTCACCGCCCATCGAACCGTGATCCATGCCTCCCATGGAGTCGGGGTCGTACTCCACACCCCAGTCTTCGAGCCATCCGAGCATCTTGTCGATCTCGGGGCCCTGCGCCGCCTTGATCTGCTCGGCAAGTTCCACCACGCGTGCGTCGGCACCGTCTTTAGCTAGCAGCATGTCGGCCATCTCGATCGCCTGCTCGTGATGAGGGATCATCATCGTGACGAACATCTCGTCAGCCTCGTTCGCTGCCGAAGTCGACGACGACTGAGACGGGGAGGTGGATTCGCTGGACGGTGCCGTGCTGTTGTCAGCGCAGCCGGTGAGAACCAGTGCAAGGGTCAGTACACCCGTACTGACAGCAACGGGAATCTTCTTATTCATGGTTGTTCCTTCGATACGTCGTGTGAGGGTTCGCAAATGATGGCGCCAGACGGCGCCAGGAATCCGACCCATCAGGGTCGGCGGCGACTACTCAGGTGCGACTTATCGAAAGGAACGTCAGCGAGGGTGCCCGGGGAAGGATCCCGATCGCTTCCCACCTCACCAGGCTTACAGCACGGTGAGGGGGCAGCCGGTGACGCTGAATCAATATCGGAGGGAGGAGGAGAAGCAGACCGGCAAGCAACGCCAGCACGCACGCAATCAGCATCTCGTTGTGACCCTGCCCATGTCCGGTGTTCACATGACACGCACCCTCACACGCGGTGGACTCGCTCGCGACGGTTGACGCCGCTACGGTGGCGTGCTCCTCCCCGGCTGCGGAGTGGGTGAGTCCGACGGATCCGTGTCCCGCAGGTTCGGAGGTGAAGGTGTGCATCGCCAGCAAGCCGACGATAACCATCAGCGTGGCCCCGCCGAGCATCAACAACGCGCGCAACGACAACTGCGGACGTGCGCCACGAACTGCGACGTGCATACTCGGCCTCCTCCATTCCGTGCAGGATGCTAACACCACGATCTATGCGGCCGCCCGCCCTGATCCTTCAGCGCCGCCATGTATATCCTAGTGCGGAATACCCCCAGGGGGTATATCGTTAGGCATACCGACGCCGCACTCCGGTGTTTGAGAGAAAGAGGAACAAAACATGTCAGACTCCACTGGATCCTGCTGCAGCCGCAACAGCCACGGTTCCGTCGACGCCGAAGGACGCAAGGATCTCCTCACCCCGCCCGCGGAAGATCTCGCCGAATGTCCTGTGATGGTAGGCAGCACCGTCATCAAGGCGGATGCAGAAGCTGCTGGCCTGTACCGCGATTACGACGGCACCCGGTACTACTTCTGCTGCGCTGGATGCGGGCCCGCGTTCGACGCCGACCCGGCTAAGTACGCCACCGCTGGTGCCTGACACCGTTTCACGGTGCGGGGCACGCCAGACAAGTCAGCCCCACGGTTCTCAATTCCGAGGAGGATAGGCCCATGAGCCACTCGCGTAACGACGGCGCGGAGCACACCCACGCCCACCACGACCACGCGGCGTCGACCCCCGCAGTGACGACCGAAACTGACCACGATGCGCACGCGGGACATCAAGCAATGGCGCATGCACCGCAGTCAGACGCGGCCGCGCACAGTCACAGAGACCACGGAAGCGACAACGCGCCCTCCGGTCACAACACCCACGCTGGACACGGCGGTCATGCAGGCCATGGCGACCACGTCGGGCAGTTCCGTCGCCTGTTCTGGATCATGCTCGTCCTCGCCGTCCCCACGGTCGCGTTGTCGGGCATGTTCTCGATGATCCTCGGCTACACCCTCCCCGATATTCCGGGTCTGTCCTGGGTATCCCCGGTGCTGGGCACTGTCATGTACGCGTGGGGTGGAAAGCCGTTCCTCGTCGGTGCAGTCAGCGAGCTCCGCGCTCGCAAGCCCGGCATGATGCTGCTCATTGGCCTCGCGATCACCGTCGCGTTCGCCGCCTCCTGGGGCGCGACGCTCGGCGTGCTCCATCACGAACTCGACTTCTGGTGGGAGCTCGCCCTCCTCATCGTCATCATGCTTCTCGGGCACTGGATCGAGATGCGCTCCCTCGCCCAGACGACTTCCGCCCTGGACTCACTCGCCGCTCTTCTCCCCGATGAGGCAGAGCGCGTCGAGAATGACCAGGTCGTCACGGTCTCACCGACCGATCTCGTCGTCGGCGACGTCGTCATCGTACGGCCGGGTGGCAGCGTCCCCGCCGACGGGCGCATCGTCGACGGACGGGCCTCGATGGACGAGTCCATGGTCACGGGCGAGTCCCGCACCGTGGAACGCGGCAGCGGCGACCACGTCACAGCCGGCACCGTTGCCACCGATTCCGGGCTTCGCGTCGAGATCACCGCGACCGGCGACGACACGACCCTCGCCGGCATCCAACGTCTCGTCACCCAAGCGCAAAGCTCCTCGTCCCGCGCACAGCGGCTCGCGGACACCGCCGCCGGATGGCTGTTCTGGTTCGCCCTGGGTGCTGCGGCGATCACCGCGATCGTCTGGACGTTGGTCGGCTTGCCTGACGCGGCTGTCATCCGCACCATCACCGTCCTCGTCATCGCCTGCCCGCACGCGCTGGGCCTGGCCATCCCGCTGGTCGTCTCCATCGCCACCGAACGCGCCGCCCGGGGCGGCGTTCTCGTCAAAGACCGGCTCGCGCTCGAAAGCATGCGCACCATCGACACGGTCCTGTTCGACAAGACCGGCACCCTCACCAAGGGCGAGCCCGTCGTCTCCGAGATTTCCGTCGTCGACGGCACCGACCCCGACCAGATCCTCGCACTGGCCGCCGCCGCAGAAACTGATAGTGAGCACCCGCTCGCGAAGGCCATCGTGCGCGCAGCCGCCGACAAGCAGCTCACCATCCCGCGCAACGGCGACTTCACTTCCTCGCCCGCTGTGGGCGTCACAGCGACCGTCGACGGGAAGATCATCCGAGTCGGTGGACCGCACCTGCTCACCGAGGAGAACGCCGACGAGCTCCCGGTCGCCGATCAGTGGCGGACGGATGGCGCGATCATCCTGCACGTCATCCAGGACGGCCGCGTCGTCGGAGCCCTGAAGCTCGCCGACGAGGTGCGTTCGGAGTCCCGGGAAGCCGTCGACGCCCTCCACGCGCTCGGCGTGCAGGTCGTGATGATCACCGGCGATGCGGATGCCGTGGCTCGGGCTGTCGCGCAAGATCTCGGCATCGACCGCGTCTTCGCCGGAGTACGCCCGGAGGACAAGGCCGCCAAGGTCCAACAACTCCAGAACGAGGGCCTTAAGGTCGCAATGGTCGGCGACGGCGTCAACGACGCTCCTGCCCTCGCGCAGGCCGACGTTGGGCTGGCGATCGGTGCGGGCACAGATGTCGCGATCGCGTCGGCTGGTGTCATCCTCGCAAGCGACGACCCCCGCTCGGTACTCTCCGTGATCGAACTGTCACGGGCTTCGTACCGGAAGATGAAGCAGAATCTCTGGTGGGCTGCCGGATACAACATCATCTCCGTCCCCCTCGCCGCCGGCGTCCTCGCCCCCATCGGATTCGTGCTCCCGATGTCGGTCGGAGCGATCCTCATGTCACTATCCACCATCGTCGTCGCTCTCAACGCTCAACTGCTGCGCCGACTCGACCTCCGCCCCGACACCACAACCCGCGTCATCCAGAACCGCTGACCACAACCGCCGGAGATCCAGATGACTGATACCACCGTCGCTACAACATCCTGCAACCAGACAGAGCACGGGTACATCACGGACAAAGCCCGCTACCTTGCTCGCCTCAAGCGCATCGAAGGACAATCACGCGGCATCCACCGCATGGTCGAGGACGAGAAGTACTGCATTGACATCCTCACTCAGATCTCCGCACTGACCAGCGCCTTGCAGAGCGTTGCCGTCGGGCTCCTCGAAGACCACCTGCGCCACTGTGTAGCAGATGCAGCTCGCGCCGGCAGCGACATCGCCGAAGAGAAGGTGCGGGAAGCGTCTCAGGCGATCGCCCGCCTCGTTCGCTGAGTCGCGGCAGATTCGAAAGTGCCCGGACCGGTGAAGCGCAAGCAGTTCGATTCCTCGTGCGCATGTACTCGCGCCGGCTGTGTCGGCCTGCATGCGACGCGTCACCGCCCCCACTCGACCTCTTCTTCCAGCTCGTGCCGGTTTAGTCGGGTCGGCGAGAACTGCCGGATGTCGACGAGCGCCGGCCGACGTACAGGGTTCGTGTCGTCACTGAACCACGTGACGATATCCGCCGTCGTCTCGTCGTCGTTGGCACCGCCAATCCATACGGGCTCGTCCGCGTCACTGGCGACCAGGATGATGACCACGGCATTCGAGTACTCGCATGCGTCCAGGCACCGCGAAACCACTACTCGAGCTCACCCAGCTCAGCGACCTGACCGACGGCCTCGATGAGGCGACAGGCCGCTAACGCCGAGGGTCGAATCCCCCCGGCTCTCGCCGAATACGCCTGCCGAAAGCTCGTTGCGGCGCACGTTTCTGGAAACCGAATCCCGGCTTCGGGAGCGAGATAGCCGAAAACGATCGTTTGCGGCGGCCGCTCAAGAGACGCGAACCACGCCCGCCCAGGCGGCGGAGGTCTCAAAAAAGCGCCTCGCGATCTCTGCCTCTTGGCGCAACCGATCGAGTGTGTCGCGGTACTCGGCGTCCTCGGTCACGTCGTCCTGCGAGTGACCCCCCATGTGCTTTGCCCATATTTTGTTTCAAGGAGCTCGATGATGTCGTCGTAGAGCGCCGTGAACTCGCCCGAAGGTGCAAACACATGGAGTTCCGCGGCATCCGGCCCGACCTCGACTGACGTCCCGTGTAGCGTCGAGTGTCAGAGTGTCGGCGAACAGCAGTCGGGGGTCGAGTATGCGTCGGTCGCAGGCGTTGTATGTCGAGGTGCTCATCCGAGCCGATATTGAGACGATCTGGGCGCTGACGCAGGATCCCGACCTCCACCCGCGATGGGACCTGCGCTTCAGCAGGATCGAGCCGACCGGCTCCGATTCGGCGGGCCGGTCGCGGTTCCGGTACGAACGGGCCCTGCCACTGCACGTGATCCGGGGCGAGGGCATCTCCCTCGGAGAGAAGACCCGCCGCGATGGCATCCGCACGTCAGCGCTCGCGTTCTCGACCGACGACCGCCTATCGCCGTTGCGCTGCGGTCGCGGGTATTGGCGCTACGTGCCGACGGCGGAGGGCGTGCGATTCATCACCGGATACGACTATCAGGCCGGCTGGGGCAGATTCGCCGATCTGGTGATGCGGCCGGTGATCCTCTGGATGACCGCATGGAGCTTCGACCGGCTGCGCATCTGGGCCGAGCGCGGCGAAGAACCGAATCGGTGGCCTCTGCTGTCAGTCGTGCGGTTCTGGCGTTCGGACAGACCCCGCGCCTCGCGGTGTCGCACCGTCCCACCACGTGACGGCGCGATGGCTGATGCTCCGCAGACGCTGCAGAGGGTGAGCGTCTCGTGAACGGTACCCCGATGTTTCGGGCAGCGCTCGGAGACGAAGCATTCGCACGCCTGCATCCCATGATGCAGCGACGATTCGGGGTCTCGGTGGCGAACGGCTACGGATGCGTCGGACGCGGGACCATGAGCCGCATCCGTAGAGGCCCATGGTGGACGGTTCCGTTTCTGCTGATCGGTCGGCTGCGTCACATCCTCGTCGCAGACACCGGCACGAACGTGCCGTTCGTCATCGAGAACTACCCGTACCTCGACCCGTACGGTCGAGAGACAGTGACGTTCGTTCGCGAGTATCGCGCGCGACGACGGCCGGCGCGGTTCGACGCGACGATGGTGCTCGACCCTGACCGCACGACGATCGTGGATTACCTCGGCACGCATCAGCACCTCGCCGTCGATCTGCACCTCGAAGTCGACGAGAACGGTGGCCTCGTTCTACGATCGGATGAGCAGCGCTTCTACGAGGGGCCCATCGCGTTCCGGTTCCCGATGCTGTTCTCGGGTCGCGCGGAACTCCACGAGCGCTACGACGAGGCTGAGGGCGCCTTCCACATCTCGCTCGAGGTGCGAAACCGAATCTTCGGCTTCCTCTTCGGCTACGACGGCTGGTTCACGTGCGAGTTCCCGCCCGCGACCGATGCCCCGGACCGACTGAAGCCACGACGACACGAGCGTCGGCTCTGACGCATTCAGACGCCGGTCGTCACGGATTCGGCGGTATGACATTGACCTACGAAGTGAACGGATTCAAGCCGATCGCTGCAGCGCCGTGATCGCCGAGCGATGAACGAGCGGGCGCTTCGAAGACAGCCGCCGCATACCAGATCGGTACTCTGAGCCCATGGGACGAACGACGAGAACTGTTTCGGCCGCACTCGGGACTGCCTCGGTGATCGCGCTCTCAGGGTGTGCGGGAATGGACAGCCTCATCTGGGGACAGGATGGGGCGGCCACGATCTCGACCACAGAGCAGCTGATAGAAGCAGCCGCAGAGGGCGACGCCAAGGGCTTCGTGTGCAACGAAGCAGATCCCGAACTCCGAGATCCCGCGGACTGGGAAGGACTCTCCGCTGAGGAACCCGAAAGGTTCGCCTCCGAGTACTGGGAACAGTTCGCAGCTCTCGATCCGCAGTGGAGCATCAACCTGTCGCTGCCCGAAGACCGCGTGGCCCCGGGCGTCGAATACCCGGGCGACGTGTTCTACCGCGACGCCGACGACGGTCTCTGTCTTGTGGCTGTCGCGTGGTGGACGGTGGAAGGGCAGCCGCCACCGTGACAGGGCGGGCGGACTACAACGCGGGCAAAGAATCGTTCATCCTGGCGGCGGTCGAGAAGTCGACCGCCGCCAGCAGCGCTTCCGACCGGGACTGACGTCGGCTCATATCCGCAGCACGCCGTCGCGGCGGCGGCGACGCGCATGAAGGGTGGACAGTCTCGGCGTGCGCCACTTCTGCTCGGCGTCCCACCAGGCCGGTCCGCGGATCTGCGGGAGACCGCCGTTCATGCGGATCTCCCAGCCCGACTGGCCGAGCGATCGGTGATGCCACCAGCAGAGCGGCACGCCATTGTCGGTGTGCGTCGGGCCACCCCGGGCGTGCTCGACCACGTGGTGGATCTCGCACCAGGTCGCCGGGACATGGCATCCGGGAATCAGGCATTCCTGATCTCTGGCGACGATCGCCCGGCGCTGGTGAACGGTGAACACGCGGTCGGTGGTCGTGATCCCCACGATGCGGCCTTCGTCGAACAGCACGCGCTGCACGGCTCCGGTGCAGGCGGTGTGGGTCGCGACGTGCAGCGGAACAGCGGTCTCGGATCCGGGCAGGGTTGCCCAGCCGGTGCCTGCCGCCAGATCTGCGGCGTCGACGTGCACGACCAGAGTCGGGGCTGCACCGCCGAGCGAAGGCATCTCGCTGTGTCGGGCGGCGATGCCGAGAGCGGCGGCGAGCGCGTCGTGTCGCTTCTGCGCAGAGGTGCGCGGATCGATCACGTTGCGGGGGTCGGTGTTGAACTCGTCGTCGCTGGAGGGGTCGTCGTCGAAGGTGAAGCGGACCCCGGTGTCTGGAGCACCGCCGACCTTCGGGTTGTTGTAGGCGTCGTCAATGAGCTGGAACTGCGCAGCCAGCTCAGGGGTGAGGCCTCCCCGCACGGGGTGGAGACCGTCGCGCACCCGGCCGATCGTGAACCCTCGGCGCGCCTGCGCGCGCTGGTCTGACGGCTCGGCGCCGTCAGGGTCGAGGGCGATGGCGAGGGCGGACGCGAACTGCTTCAGCTCGTCCGCCGATGCTCGCGGCGCCTGCCCGCGATCATCGTGATCGGCATCGTCGTGGTCGCCGGGGAGGTCGTCACCGCGGGCGAACGCCGCGAGGTTGGCGTCGGCCCACATCCGCTGCTCGACAGTGATTCGATCCCGCCCGCTCTCCAGCGGCGCGACAGACGCCAGCAGACCGGCGACGCCGACGGCACCGTCGAGCAGCGCCTCGCGCATAGCGGGCCAGCGGGCCGGCATCCGCTCCCCCGACACCAGATTCGTCTCACGCTGCACCGCCTCCGCCGCCCGGATGATCCGCGCCGCGGACGGCGCGTCGACCAGCACCGCCCGACGGAGCATCTCGTTCATGCCCCGGCATCCGAATCGATGGCCGAATTCGGTGTCGGCAGTCGCCACCGTCTCGACGATGCCCGCATCAGCCAGCCGCGATATCTCCCCGAGGCCCGCGAGCGCTTCCGCGCGCTCCGCATCCGACAGTCCCGCAAGCGCGTCGACCGACAGCAGATCGCGCAGGTCTGCGGCGACCTGGGCGAGTGCATCGGCGGGGCTGTTCATACCTCCATTCTGACGAGGGCCACCGACATTCACCCCGTCGTTTTCCCCAGATCAGTTAAACTTTCCGAGAAAGTTTTCCGGAAGCTGAGGAGACTCCCTGAGACGAGCTTTCGCACACGAGACGTCGCGCTGAGCGGGCTGTCTCATACGGCCCGTCGCACCCGAAAGCGCCGGTCGCCCGGAAAGACGTCGCGCGGCTCGTCCATGACAGCGGACCACCGCGGGCTCAGCCGCGCAGCGCCAGCACGAACGGCAGCACCTCGCTCGCACCGGCCCGGCGCAGCTCACGGGCCGCGACCGTGAGCGTCCAGCGGCTGTCGGCCTGGTCGTCGACGAGCAGCACCGGCCCGTCGGGCACGGCGAGGCCGTCGGCGCTGAAGCGCTCCCAGAGACCGGCGAGACGGAACACGCTGTTGCCGCCCGGCTCGCCGCTCGGCCCGCCGTTCGCGACGTCGAGAACTCCGATGTACGGCAGCCGTCCGATGTCGGCGATCCCCCTGGCCAGTGAGTCGACGAGCCGCGGCTTCGATCGCGACGGCATCGCGACGACGGCCACAGGTCGCCGCTCCCAGCCCCACCCCGCCAGCACCCGTACGCACGCGTCGAGAATCTGAGGGGTCACCTCGACATCCGCGGCTCCGGCGGCGAAGATCTGCCGCAGCGTTACTCCCCAGCCGAGGTCGGTGAGTCTCGCCAAGGCGCGCCCTTCCCCCGCCTGCTCGCCGGCGGGAATGCGCCCCTTCACCGGCACGCCGACACGGTCGCCGCCGGTGGGCCACTGCTTGCGCGGCTCGATCGGCACTCCGACGCGATCGAGGGCTCCGGATGCGGCAGCTCCCGCATCCGACCCGATCTCGGTCGGAAACCACGGCCCCGCGCAGTTGTCGCAGCGACCGCAGGGCGCTGCTGTGGCGTCGTCGAGCGAGCGCTGCAGGAACTCCATGCGGCATCCGTCGGTCTGCTGATAGTCGAGCATGTGCTGCTGCTCGGCCCGACGTTCGGCGGCGATGCGCTCGTAGCGCTCGGCGTCGTACACCCACGGCTGACCGGTGGCGACCCAGCCGCCCTGCACGCGACGCACCGCACCGTCGACGTCGAGCACTTTCAGCAGCAGCTCGAGCGGCGTGCGGCGGATGTCGACGATCGCCTCGAGCGCCGGCGTCGAGAGCGGCTGATCCCCCAGCGCCGCGATGACCCGCTCGGCGCGCTCGCGGTCGGGCATCGACGCGGTGGCGAAGTAGTGCCAGATGTCGCGATCCTCCACCCCCGGCAGCAGCAGCACGTCTGCGCTGTCGCTGGCGCGGCCGGCGCGGCCGACCTGCTGGTAGTACGCGACCGGTGACGACGGGGCGCCGAGGTGCACGACGAAGCCGAGGTCGGGCTTGTCGAACCCCATGCCCAGGGCGCTGGTCGCGACGAGCGCCTTGACCTCGTTGCGCTTGAGCATCCCCTCCGATTCCTCGCGCTCGTCGGCATCCGTCTGGCCCGTGTACGCACGCACCTCGTGGCCCTGCTCGCGCAGCAGCCGGGCGGTGTCGACCGCCGCCGACACCGTGAGCGCGTAGATGATGCCCGAGCCGGGAAGATCGTTCAGATGGCTGAGCAGCCAGGCCAGCCGCTGCGCCGAGCCAGGCAGCTGCAGCACGCCGAGGCGGAGGGATGCCCGGGCCAGCGGCCCGCGGATGGTCAGAACGCCACTGTCCGCGCCGCCGAGCTGCTCCGCCACATCCGCGACCACCCGGCTGTTCGCGGTCGCGGTGGTAGCGAGCACCGGCACCCCGGCTGGCATCTCGGCGATCAGCTCGCGCAATCGGCGATAGTCGGGACGGAAGTCGTGCCCCCAGTCGCTGATGCAGTGCGCCTCATCGACGACGAGCATCCCGATCCGACGGATCAGCGCCGGCAGCTGGTTCTCTCGGAACGCCGGGTTGTTCAGCCGCTCCGGTGAGACGAGCAGCACGTCGACCTCGTCGCGGTCGAGTCGCCCGATGACGTCTGCCCACTCGTGCGCGTTGGTCGAGTTGATCGCGACGGCGCGCACACCGGCACGCTCGGCAGCGGCGATCTGATCGCGCATGAGGGCTAGCAGCGGCGAGACGAGCACTGTCGGGCCAGCCCCCTGCCTGCGCAGCAGCAGCGTCGCGACGAAGTACACCGCTGATTTGCCCCAGCCGGTGCGCTGCACGACCAGCGCACGGCGGCGCCCGGCGACCAGCGCCTCGATCGCCTCGTACTGCCCGTCGTGGAAGATCGCGTCGGCGCGCCCGACCAGCTCCCGCAGCGCGGCGAGCGCGGCATCGCGGATCTCGGTCGAGGTCGAAGAGGTCATGTCCTCCACTCTGCCGCACCCCACCGACACGAGCCGCCCCACCGACACGTGCCCTCCCCACCGACACCACCGCGGTCCCGCCAACACTGCCGAGACGCGCCGAGACCCGCCGACACCAGCCTCGCTCGCGCCGCGGTCGCCTACCGTAGAGGCATGATCAGCCGCGAACTGGCAGTCGCCCTGCGCGAGACGGGTCTCATCTGGCATCCGGCCAGCGGCGATCGCTTCGCCCTCGATCTGCCCGATGAGATCGAGCTGGAGGCCGAGGCCGACATCTTCACCGTCAGCGAGATGACGATCGAGGCGCGCGCGACCCCGTCGGGCACCGATCTGGCCTTCAATGGCACCACCGAGTGGGCGCTCGACTCCGTGCAGCTGTCGGAGGCCGTCTGGCTTCCCCGCGAGGACCAGCTGCGCGAGCTGCTGCGCGGCACCTTCCGCACGCTGCAGCGCCTGCCCGACGCGTTCGTCGTCGAGATCGAGATCACTGGGGAGCGGATGCGCTTCGAGCATCCCGAACCCGCCGAGGCCTACGGTCGAGCCCTGCTCGCCCTGCTGCGCCGCGCGCGCTGACACCCGTCTTGCCCGCCCGACTCCTGCGTGCGAGAATTACCAAACGAACGGTCAGTAAACCGATGGAGTCGACGATGACCAGCCCCGCAGACCTCTCCCTCGTGCACGACGCACCCTCAGACGAGGAGCACAGCTTCGACGAGCTCGTGGCGAACGAGCAGCGCATCGAGCCGCGCGACTGGATGCCCGACGCGTACCGCAAGACCCTGATCCGGCAGATCTCGCAGCACGCGCACTCCGAGATCATCGGGATGCAGCCCGAGGGCAACTGGATCACCCGCGCACCCAGCCTGAAGCGCAAGGCCATCCTGATGGCGAAGGTGCAGGACGAGGCCGGCCACGGGCTCTACCTCTACTCCGCCGCGCAGACCCTCGGCACCACGCGCGAGGAGATGATGCGCCAGCTCATCGACGGTAAGGCGAAGTACTCGTCGATCTTCAACTACCCCACCCCCACCTGGGCCGACATGGGAGCGATCGGGTGGCTCGTCGACGGCGCCGCCATCGTCAACCAGGTGCCGCTGTGCCGCGCCTCGTACGGCCCGTACGCGCGGGCGATGGTGCGGATCTGCAAAGAGGAGTCGTTCCACCAGCGGCAGGGCTTCGAGATCCTGCTCACGCTGATGCAGGGCACTGACGAGCAGCGCGAGATGGCGCAGGATGCCGTGAACCGGTGGTACTGGCCGAGCCTGGCCATGTTCGGCCCGCCCGACGACCAGTCGCCGAACTCCGCCCAGTCGATGAAGTGGAAGATCAAGCGCTTCTCGAACGACGACCTGCGCCAGCGCTTCGTCGGGATGCTCGTGCCGCAGGCCGAGATCCTCGGGATCACCCTGCCCGATCCCGACCTGAAGTGGAACGACGAGACCCAGCAGTACGACATGGGCGAGATCGACTGGGACGAGTTCTTCGAGGTGCTGAAGGGCAACGGCCCGTGCAACGCCGAGCGCCTCGAACGTCGCCGGACGGCGCACGAGGAGGGCGCGTGGGTGCGTGAGGCTGCGGCGGAGTACGCCCGGGTTTCGTCTCGCTCCGCTCGCTCGGCCACCGGAAGCGGGATGGCATCATGACCGAGCAGACCGCCTGGCCCCTGTGGGAGGTGTTCGTGCGCGCCAACCGGGGACTCAGCCACGTGCACGTCGGATCGCTCGTGGCTCCGGATGCCGAGATGGCCGTCCGCAATGCCCGCGACCTCTACACGCGCCGCGGTGAGGGAGTGTCGATCTGGGTGGTTCCGGCGGATGCCATCACCACCAGCGACCCGGACGCCAAAGACGCTTACTTCGAGACCTCCGAGGGCAAGAACTACCGGCACGCCGTGTACTACACGGCGTCCGAGGGGGTGCCGCACCTGTGACCGACGACGTCCATGTCTCCGTCGCGGAGCTGCACCTGGCATCCGAACTCGCCGGCGGCGACACTCGCGCCGCTTCGGCGGATATCGCCGAGTACGCCCTGTGGCTGGGCGATGACGCGCTGATCCTCTCGCAGCAGCTCGGCGCGTGGATCTCGCGCGCCCCCGAGCTCGAGGAGGACGTCGCGCTCGGCAACATCGCCCTCGACCTGCTCGGCCACGCGCGCTCGCTGCTGCGCTACGCCGGATCGTGGGACGGACGCACCGAAGACGACCTGGCGTACTTCCGCGACGAGCCGGAGTTCCGCTGCGCGTGGATCGTGCAGCAGCCGAACGGCGATTTCGCGCAGACCATCGCACGCCAGCTGGTCGCGTCGACGTACATGTACGAGCTGTATTCGGCGCTGCGCGGATCGACCGACGAGACCTTCGCCGCGATCGCCGCGAAGTCGCTGAAAGAGGTCGACTACCACCGCGACCACGCCGTGCAGTGGGTGCTGCGCCTGGCCGGCGGCACCGTGCTCTCACGCGAGAAGATGATCCGGGCGCTGGCGGATGTGTGGCCGTACGTCGACGAGCTGTTCCGCGACGAGCCGCTGATCGACCGGCTCGACGGCGTCGCCGCGCGCCCCTCGACCCTGCACCCCGGCTTCGACGCTGTGATCGACACGGTCTTCGCCGAGGCCGAGCTCGTGAGGCCCGACGCGAAGGCATCCCGCGCGGGCGGCCGCCACGGCTCGCACGCCACCCCGTTCGGTCACCTGCTCGCCGAGATGCAGGTGCTCGCCCGACGGCATCCGGGGGCGACATGGTGACCACCACCGAACGCACCGGCCGCGCCCGCGCCCTCGCGGCCGCCGTCGCCGACCCCGAGATCCCTGTGCTCAGCATCGCCGACCTCGGGGTGCTGCGCGACGTGCGGGTCGACGGCGAGCGCGTCGTGGTCGACATCACCCCCACCTACTCCGGATGCCCGGCGATGGACGCCATTCGCGACGACATCATCCTCGCGCTGACCGCCGACGGGTTCGCCGACGTCGAGGTGCGTCTCGTGCTCTCCCCCGCCTGGACGAGCGATTGGATGAGCGAGGACGGCAGGCGCAAGCTCGTCGAGTACGGCATCGCCCCGCCGTCCGGCCGCGCGGCCCATCGCGAGGGTCCCATCCGCGTGACCCTTGCGGTGAAGTGCCCCCGGTGCGGCTCCCTCGACACCCGCGAGGTGTCGCGCTTCGGCTCGACGTCGTGCAAGGCGCTGTTCGAGTGCCGCGCGTGCCTCGAGCCCTTCGACCACTTCAAGGTGATCTGATGGAGGCGATCTGATGCCGCTGTTCCGGATGCCCGCTGCCACGGTCGACGACGAGAGCGCCCCGCACCGGGCGGGTGACCGCCACCGCGCCCGGTTCCGCACCCTCACCGTCTCGGACGTGCGCCGGCTCACCGATGACGCGGTCGAGGTGACCTTCGCCGTGCCGGCCGATCTCGCCGACGACTACGCCTACCTGCCCGGGCAGTACGTCGCGCTGCGCGTGCAGCTGGACGGCACCGAGGTGCGCCGCTCGTACTCGCTGTGCCGTCCGCCGGCACCGGTGCGCGACGGCGCGACCAGCCTCAGCGTCGCGGTCAAGCGCGACGAGGGCGGGCTGTTCTCCACCTGGGCGCAGACCGAGCTGACCCCCGGATTCCGGATCGATGTGATGAGCCCGCAGGGCACGTTCACATCAGGGCTCGAGCATCTCGACGGCGCGCACGTCGTCGGCATCGCGGCAGGGTCGGGCATCACGCCGATGATGGCGCTCGCGCGCACCCTGCTCGCGGCATCCGACAGCACGCGCTTCACGCTGCTGTACACGAACCGGTCGACCAGCGACGTGATGTTCCTCGAGGACCTCGCCGACCTCAAAGACCGCTACCCCACCCGCCTCGTGCTGCATCACGTGCTCTCCCGTGAGCAGCGCACCGCCCCGGTGCTCTCGGGCCGCATCGACGAGCAGAAGCTGCGCACCATCCTCGATTCGCTCATCCTGCCGTCGACGGTCGACGAGTGGTTCCTCTGCGGGCCGTTCGCGCTCGTCGACCTGTGCCGTGAGGTGCTGGCCGAGCGGGGCGTGCCGAACGAGCACGTGCGGTTCGAGCTGTTCACCACCGGCGATGCCCCCGCCGAACGCGGACCGCGCCGGGTCGAGGTGCGGGCGGGTGAGAAGTCGTACCGCATCGAGGTCAACCTCGACGGCGTCTCATCGACCGTCGAGAGTCCTGTCGACGCACACGAGTCGGTGCTGAACGCGGCGCTGCGCGTGCGTCCGGATGCCCCGTTCGCCTGCTCGGGAGGGGTGTGCGGCACGTGCCGGGCGCGGGTGCTCGAGGGCAGCGTGACGATGACCGAGAACTACGCTCTCGAACCCGACGAGATCGAGCGCGGATACGTGCTGACCTGCCAGTCCCACCCCACCAGCGACCGTCTCGTCGTGGACTACGACGTCTGAGCCCCCATCGCCCCAGGAGCCGTCATGATCGACATCCGCATCTCCGACGACGTCGCCCGGATCACGCTGAACGCTCCGGAGCATCTCAACGCGCTCGGCGAGCAGGCCCTGCACCAGCTGCGGGCGGCGTACGACGAGGCCGAACGCGCCGGCGTGCGCGCTCTCGTCCTGCGCGCCGAAGGCCGATCGTTCTGCGCCGGCCGCGACATCTCCGCCGTGGACCCGCGTGACGACGACGTCATCGGCTATCTCGGTGGCATCGTCACCCCGCTGCTGAAGCGCATGGCGGAGTTCCCCGCGCCCACGTTCGCGGTCGCGCACGGTGCGTGTCTGGGTGTCGGGCTCGGCCTGCTCATCGCGACCGACGTCGTGTACGTCGCCGAGTCGGCGAAGATCGGCTCGCCGTTCGCCGCGCTGGGTGCGACGCTCGACTCCGGTGGGCACGCCCTGTTCGCCGAGCGGCTCGGCGCGCACAAGACCCTCGACCTCATCTACACGGGGCGGCTCATGTCGGGCTCCGAGGCCGTGGCATCCGGACTCTTCTCCCGCGTCTTCCCCGACGAGGCGGTGCACACGGCCGCCGAGGACGCCGCCCGCGCCGCCGCCCACGGCGCGACCGCGGCGTTCCTCGCCAGCAAGAGGCTGATCGCCCGCATCCGCGACGAGCGGCTGGCGCTGTGGGAGTCGATCGACATCGAGAACGCCGCGCAGGCCGCGCTCTGCGACACCGACGACTACCGCGAGGGCTTCGCCGCGTTCCAGCAGAAGCGCGAGCCCGAGTTCCGCGGGCGCTGAGTCCGGCTCGCTGCGCAACCCCCTGCATCCATATCGGCGGCCGGTGCGAGGATGCCGGGATGATGCTCTCCGAGCTGCTCGCCGCGACCGACGAGGTCGCCGCCACGTCCTCCCGCCTGGCCAAGATCGACGCTCTCGCGCGACTGCTGGCGGCCGCTCCCGCAGACGAGCTGCGTCCGCTGATCGGGCTGCTGCTCGCCGCACCCCGCCAGGGCCGGCTCGGCGTCGGGTGGCGCAGGCTGGCCGGACTCGAGGTCGCGCACGCGGACGCGCCGACCCTGACGATCGCAGAGGTCGATCAGGCGCTGGATGCCCTTGCCGAGACCTCCGGAACCGGCTCGACGGCCGCACGGCAGAGCGTGCTGCAGAGGGTGGCCGCGCGGTGCACCGCGGCGGAATGGGATCTGCTCTCGCGGGCGATGATGGGAGAGCTGCGCACCGGCGCGCTCAGCGGCGTGCTGATCGACGCGATCGCCCGCGCGTCGGATCGCCCGGTGGCGACCGTGCGTCGCGCGGCGATGCTGTCGGGCGACCTCGGCGAGACGGCCGCCGTCGCCCTCACCGGAGACGAGAGCGATCTCGACGCGATCGGGCTGGCCGTCGGACGCCCCGTCATGCCGATGCTCGCCTCCACCGCCGCCACGCCGACCGCCGCGTTGGAGATCACCGGGCGGGCGTCGGTGGAGTACAAGCTCGACGGGGCGCGCATCCAGGTGCACCGGCGCGGCGATGAGGTCGGCGTCTACACCCGCAGTCTCGCCGACGTCACGCACCGCGTGCCCGAGCTGGTCGACATTGTTCGCTCACTGCCCGCACACGATGTGATCCTCGACGGCGAGACGCTGTCGCTCGATGAAGACGGCGGTCCGCGGCCGTTCCAGGAGACGATGTCGCGGTTCGGCGCCGACGTCGCGCGTGAGCTGGCGCTGCGTCCGTGGTTCTTCGACATCCTGCATGTCGACGGCCGCGACCTCATCGACGAGCCCCTCAGCGTGCGACTGGCCGAGCTCGAACGCGTCGCGGGCGAGTGGCGGATGCCCGGCGTCGTCACCGGCGATCCGGCCGAGGCCGAGCGGCTGTCGCGCGATGCCCTCGCCGCCGGACACGAGGGCGTGCTGGTCAAAGCCGTCGAATCGACCTACACCGCCGGGCGCCGCGGGAAGTCCTGGGTGAAGGTGAAGCCCGTCCTCACGTACGACCTCGTCGTGCTCGGCGTCGAATGGGGCTCGGGTCGGCGCACCGGGATGCTGTCGAACCTGCACCTCGGCGCACGGGACCCCGACGGCGAATTCGGCGAGCCGGGCGGGTTCGTCATGGTCGGCAAGACCTTCAAGGGGCTCACCGACGAGCTGCTGCGCTGGCAGACCGAGACCTTTCCCGCGCTCGAGACCAGACGCACGGCGAGCACGCTCTTCCTGCGGCCCGAGACCGTCGTCGAGATCGCGATCGACGGTGTGCAGCGCTCACCCCGCTATCCGGGCGGCATCGCGCTGCGCTTCGCGCGAGTCAAGGGCTACCGTCCTGACAAGAGCGCCGGCGAGGCCGACACGATCCAGTCGCTCAGGTCGCTCCTGCGCGGCTGACCGCGTCGAAACGCATCACGCCGACGCAGGCAGCCCCTGATCCTCCTCGACGACCGTGCCCCTGAGCATCCACTCCCGGTCGTTGAGCAAGCGCAGCGCGTCGAAACGCATCACGCCGACGCCGGCAGCCCCTGATCCTCCTCGACGACCGTGCCCTTGAACGACCACGGGAAGTTGATCCAGAGATCGGTGTCCTTCCAGGCGAAGTCCGGCTGGATGATCGTCGACGGCTTCGTGTAGATGGTGACCGAGCGCACGTCGGCGCCCTTCTCCTTCAGCAGCTGCACGGCGAGCGCGAGCGTGCGCCCCGAGTCGGCGACGTCGTCGACGAGCAGCACGCGCCGTCCGTTCAGGTACTCCATGTCGAGCTCGGGCGGCAGCACCTCCGGCGCGTCGAGCACGGTGCCGATGCCGGTGTAGAACTCCATGTTGATCGCACCGCAGTTCTTCACACCCAGCCCGTACGCGATGGCCCCCGCAGGCAGCAGACCGCCTCGAGCGATCGCGACGACCACCTCCGGCACGAAGCCGCTGTCGATGATCCGACGCGCCAGGTCGCGTGTCGCATCGCCGAATCCGTCCCAGGTGAGCGTCTCGCGCTCGATCGCTGCCTCAGTCATCGCTCCATTCTGTTACACCGATGACGGACCGGCGAACGGATTCCGCGCCTGTCCAGCCGGGATGAGGTAGAAACGAAGGAGGGATCGCGTCGCCCGCCGCATCCCTCATCCCGATTTCCGAGGTCTTTCCACCATGTGCCGCCTGTTCGCCTTCGTCTCGCCCGATCGCTCCACTGCCCACCGGGAGCTGGGCCGAGACGGCATGGAGAGCCTGCTCTCGTTGGCGCGCCTGCACGGCGACGGCTGGGGCTGGGCGGGCGTCGGCGCCCCCGGGCAGCCGCCCGCGGCGCACCGGTCGGCGCGATCCGCCGTCGGCGATGCGGCGTTCGAGCAGGCGATGCACGCCGAGTGCCGTGCGGCCGTCGTGCACCTGCGCTGGGCCACCGCCGGCCTGCCTGTGCTCGACTGCAACGCGCATCCCTTCACCGCCGACGGCATCGCCTTCGCGCACAACGGCTCGATCAAGCCGCTCGAGCAGCTGAGGTCGCTGCTCTCGCCCGAGAGCGTCGCATCGCTCACCGGCACCACCGACAGCGAGATGTACTTCGCCCTCATCCGCGAGCAGGTCGCCGAGGGCCTCGGCCTGCACGAGGCGACGACACGGGTCGCCGCGATGCTGCGAGAGCTGTTCCCGCTCGCCAGCCTGAACGCGCTGGTGCTCGATGAAGAGCAGCTCGTCGTCGTGCATGCCAGCGCCACCAGCATCCTCACCGACCACGATCTCTCCCGCCTCGCCCCGCTGGCCGATGTGCTGCCCAGCGAGCACAACGAGGACTACTTCGCGCTGCGGTGGCGCCAGAGCGCCGACGGCACGATCGCGGTCGGGTCGACGGGTGTCGCCGGCGCCGGGTGGACCGCCCTGCCGTCCGAGTCCGTCACCTCCATCCGGCTCGCGGATCGCTCGGTCTCGACCCTCGAGCTGGCCGCCGCTCACGCCCTGCACGGCTGAGGAGCGACGGCCGGCCCGGCCGGCTCAGCGACGGTGCCTGTCGGCCTGCTCGCGCAGCTCCCGGCCCTCCTCGATGGTCTTCTGCTCCTTCTCCTGCATCTTCTTGCTCTGCCGGTCGTCGCGCGGCGGCAGCTGGATGCTCTCCTCCGCCTCGATGCCGGCCTGCAGCTGCCGACCCCGCTCCATCTCGGCGTCGAACTCGGCGCCGAACAGCAGCGACAGGTTCACGATCCAGAGCCACAGCAGCAGGATGATGACGCCGGCGATGCTGCCGTACGTCTTCTGATAGTTGCCGAAGTTGATCACGTAGAAGAAGAAGCCGAGCGAAGCGATCACCATGATCAGCAGCGCCACGAACGCTCCGAGACTCATCCAGCGGAACTTCGGCTGCTTCACGTTGGGGCTGCCGTAGTACAGGATCGCGAGGGCGAGAACGGCGAGGATCGCGATGACCGGCCACTTGGCGATGCTCCACACCGTGAGCGCCACGCCGCCGAGCCCGATGGCCTCTCCGATGGCCTCGGCGATCGGGCCCGAAACGATCAGCAGCAGCACGATCGCCACCGCGATCACCAGCAGGATGACGGTCAGCAGGAGCACCATCGGCCGCAGCTTCCAGAACGGGCGGCCCTCGTCGATCTCATAGACGGTGTTCATCGCCTGCGAGAACGCGCCGACGTAGCCGGACGCCGACCAGATGGCGCCGGCCAGACCGATGATGAGCGCGAAACCCGCGGTATCCGACTGGGCCAGCTGCTCGATCGGCTGGCGCAGCACCTGCACGACCGACTCATCGGTCACCCGCCGCAGCACGCCGACTAGCAGGTCGGTCGTCTGCTTCGCCTGACCGAACAGGCCGACGAGCGAGACGACGGCGAGCAGCGCGGGGAAGATCGCCAGCACGCTGTAGTACGTCAGCGCGGCAGCGAGGGTGGTGCACCGGTCGCGGGAGAACTCCGAGACGGCCCGCTTGAGCGCGTACGTCCAGGAGGGCTTGTCGATCTGCTGCGGCGTCTGCGGCTTGCGCGCGTCGTCGGGCGGCGGCGCCTGCCGCTCTTTCGCGGTGCTGGTCTCGGCATCGCTCTGGGATGCCGGCTGCTCGAGGTTTCCGGACATGACGCCCTCCGTGCTGGTGCGTTCCTGCTGCTGAGCGAACCACTCTCGCTGACGCGGATGGCTCGTGCCACGGGCTCGACGCACGGCGCCGCCGAGGCTATCCTGCGGCGCCGAGATGCGCTCGGCCGGGCCCGCACCGCCGGTTAGAATCGGAACGTCCGGCCCCTGAGGCCGGTGCTCGAAAAAGGGGCACGAAGCACTCTGCGACGCGGCGTGAGGCGCGAGACACATACGGATCCCTCCGTTCCCTGTCTTGAAAGGCGCTTCACCATGCCCACCGTCTCCGCCCACGTGGCCCTCACTCTCGCTCAGCACATCGATCACGTCTTCGGCGTGATGGGCAACGGCAACGCGTATTTCCTCGACGCGATCGAGAAGCAGACCGGCGCCGTCTTCACCGCCGTGCGCCACGAGCAGGGTGCCGTGGTCGCCGCCGACGCGCACTTCCGCGCCTCCGGCCGGATCGCCGCCGCGACCTCGACGTACGGCGCCGGCTTCACGAACACGCTCACCGCTCTGGCCGAGGCTGTGCAGGCGCACGTGCCGCTCGTGCTCGTCGTGGGCGACGAGCCCACCTCGGGGCCCCGCCCCTGGGATGTCGACCAGATCGCGATGGCCTCGGCCGTGGGCGCGCGCACCTACACGACCGGGCACGCGGATGCCGCAGCCACCACGGTCATCGCGATCGAGCACGCCCTCACCTATCGCGTGCCCGTCGTGCTCGCCATCCCCTACGACGTCGCCGCGCTCGAGGCGGGTCCCGTCGCTGCGGCACCCGAGCCGCGCCTCCCGGCACCCCTCGCACCGCGCGGTGAGTTCGCCGCCGGGATGCTCGACGAGATCGCCCACGCGCTGCGCTCAGCCGAGCGCCCGTTCCTGCTCGCCGGCCGGGGCGCCTGGTTGGCCGGCGCGAGCGACGCGCTCGGCGCGCTCGCGGAGTCGACCGGGGCGCTCACGGCATCCACCGCCCTCGGCCGGGGCGTCTTCCCCGACGCCCGCTACGACCTCGGCGTGACGGGCGGATTCGGCGCCGACGGCGCCATGCAGCTGGTGCGCGAGGCTGATGTGGCCGTCGTCTTCGGCGCCTCGCTCAACCAGTTCACGATGCGCTTCGGCGAACTGTTCGCCCCCGGCACGCGCGTCTTTCAGATCGACGTGGCACCGGCCGCAACGAACGCGCACATCGGCGGCTACGTGCGCGCGGACGCACGTCTCGCGGCCGAGGCGCTCGTCGAGAGGCTCAGCCCGGCATCCGCTGCCGATGGGCACGCCGCCTGGCGCGAATCGGTCGACGTGGCATCCGCTCGCGCTTACGCAGCAGGCGACGAACTCGCGCCCGACGGGCGGCTGGACCCGCGCTCCGCCGCACGCCGCATCGCCGAACTGCTGCCGGAGGACCGCGTCGTCGTCTCCGACGGCGGCCACTTCATCGGCTGGGCCAACATGTACTGGCCGGTCGCCGCTCCCGACCGCATGATGATGATCGGCACGGCCTTCCAGTCGATCGGGCAGGGCTGGCCGAGCGTCGTCGGCGCCACCCGCGCTCGACCCGGGCAGACGATCGTGCTGACCTCGGGCGACGGCGGCGGACTGATGGCGATCGCCGACCTCGAATCCGCCGTGCGCGCGGCCGCAGGCCGGGGCGTCGCGGTGATCTGGAACGACGCGGCTTACGGTGCCGAGGTCAATCTGTACGGACTCAAGGGCCTCGCCGAAGAGCCGATGCTCATCCCCGAGGTCGACTTCGCCGCGTTCGCAGCAGCCGTCGGCGCGGAGGGCGTCGTGGTGCGCACGCTCGCCGACCTCGAGCGGCTGCGCACCTGGGCATCCGAAGATCCGGCCGACCGCCGCTTCCTCGTGCTCGACCTGCGAATCTCGGGCAAGGTCATCGCCCCGTACCAGGAGGAGATCATCCGCGTGAACTCCTGAGCGGGGCCTCCGGGTGTCACCCCGGGCGGCGGCTCAGATCCAGCCCTTGTCCTGCGCGACGCGCACCGCCTGCGCGCGGTTTCCGGCGCCGGTCTTGCCGATCGCGGCCGACAGGTGATTGCGCACCGTTCCGGCGGAGAGGAAGACCTCTGCTGCGATCGCTGCCGCCGACCTGCCGTCGGCGGCCAGCCGCAGCACCTGCCGTTCCCGGTCGCTGAGCGGATTCGCCCCTTCGAACAGGCTCTTCTCGGCGAGCGCCGGATCCAGCACCCGCAGTCCGGCATGCGTGCGTCGCACGGCGTCGGCGAGCTGCTCGGCGGGCGCATCCTTCACCATGAATCCGCTCGCGCCCGCCTCCAGTGCATCTCGCAGGTAGCCGGGACGGGCGAATGTCGTCACGATCAGCACCCGGGTGGCCGGGCTGGCCTCGCGCAGGCGACGGGTCGCCTCGATGCCGTCGATCCCCGGCATCTGGATGTCCATCAGGCAGACGTCAGGCGTGAGGGCGACCGCGAGGCGCAGCGCCTCCTCGCCGTCCGCTGCCGCGCCGACCACGTCGATGTCGGGCTCCAGCTCGAGCAGCGCGGCGAGCGCACCGCGCACCAGGGCCTGGTCGTCGGCGACGAGCAGGCGGATGCTGTCGGTCGGCGTGCATGCGGGTGTCCGATTCACCAGCGCACCTCCACTCGCGTGCCCGCCTCCGCAGCGGGTCCGATGCGGAACGCTGCGCCCGCAGCTGCGGCGCGCTCGCGCATGCCGCGGATGCCGCTGCTTTCTGCTGCCGCCGTCTGACCCTCGTCGAGACCGCGTCCGTCGTCCTCGATCACGAGCCGGCCCGGCGACACTGTCACCCGCGCCTGACGGGCAGCGCTGTGTCGCAGCACGTTCGTGGTCGCCTCGCGCAGAATCCAGCTCGCCGTCAGCTCCTGTGCGGGTGAGAGCGCGTCAGGTGCTCCACGCACCTGCAGCGTCACTCCCCCGGCAGCGAGCGCCTCGCCACTGCTGGCCAGCTGCTCGCCCAGTGTGGTGCTGCGCGCTCCGGCTACCGTGGCGCGTGCGGCGGCGAGCGCCTCTGCGGTCAGGGCGGTGATGGCGGCGAGCTCGGTCTTCGCCCGCTCAGGATCGGAATCGATCAGACGCGCGGCGAGCTGTGATTTCAGTTGCACCACGGTGAGCGAGTGTCCGATGAGGTCGTGCACGTCGCGTGCGAGCGCCTCCCGCCCCTCGCTCGTGGCCAGCTCGAGCCCCAGCCGCTCGGCCTGCGCCGAACGGATGATCAGCCAGGTCGAGACGGTGTTCACCACCCCGAGCAGCATCACGACCACCAGCAGAGCGAAGTACGACGTGCCACCGGGCAGCAGGAAGATGCAGGCGGCAGTCATCAGCACGGCGACGATCGAGGTGACCCAGTGCGCCGCGCGCGTGAGGCCGTACGAGGCGAACGACATGATGAAGGGCAGGAAGCTCAGCGCCAGCGGCCCCTCCGCCGGCACCGACAGCGCCGCGCAGACGATCAGCACGGCGAAGAGCATCCACTGTCCGGGCACAGGCGGAGAGCCGAGTCCGCCGCCACCGCGACTGCCCCGCACGAACCCGACGACGTACACAGCGGCGAACACGACCAGTGCCACCCACCCGGTGACGATCCACGCGCGCGACGCGTCGGAGCGCAGCAGAGCGATCACCGGGTACGCCAGAAAGATCATCCAGACGACCGCCATGAGCCATCCGTAGCGATCCCAGTGCGACGTGATCGCGGCGGGGCGCTCGGTGCCGCCCTGCTGCGCTGTCATGACTCCAACCTACTGATCATCCGCACCGTGCTCATCGCCGCCGGCGGGAGCGCCGCACACCCGCGAAGACCAGAGCCGCGAACACGGCCACCCAGACGACGATGTTCACCAGCACCGCCCAGAGCGGGTCGGTCTGCCCGGTGGTGAGGGTGCCGTCGGTGAGCGGCCAGCGGCTGAGCGCCACGAAGCCGTACAGCGGGGTGAGTCGGGCGATGTCGAGCATGACGCCGTCGAGCGGCATGAACACGTTGCCGAAGAAGGCGAAGAAGGTCATCGAGATCGATGCCAGCGCTGCGGAGGAGTCGGTGTTGAAGAAGAGCCCCACCCCCAGCCCGTACAGGCCGAACATCAGCCCGGTTCCGAGGACGATCCCCGCGACGGCGAACCAGCGCCAGGTCTCGTCGGCCGCCGCACCTGTGAGGATGCCGGTGACGAACACAGCGGCCAGGGCGAGCGCGGCGAACCCCAGCGCGTTGAGCAGCTTCGTCAGCGCGTAGCCGGCCGTGCTCAGCGGGGTCATCGCGAGCTGGCGCCCCCAGCCCTGCTGCGCCTCAGCGGCCGCCAGTGAGGTCAGCGAACTCATCGCGACCGCGGTTCCGTATGCCGCCATCGAGATCATCACGTAGAACGACACGTTGCCGTTTCCGGCCGACAGCTCGGCGTAGCCGGCCGTCGCACCGAAGAGCAGGTACATCACGACGGGCATGGCGAGTGTGAACGCGAGAGTGTACGGGTTACGCAGCTGCCGGATGGCCTCGATGCGCAGCATGGTGAGTGAGAGCCGCGGCGGCGCGGTCGTGGCGATGGTCATATCAGTCCTCCGTGAGAGCGGTGAAGGCGGTCTCGAGCGTAGGCGCCGTGATCTCGAGGTCGCGGCAGCCGGCCGCGAGGAGCGCCGCGGCGATGGCATCCGAGTCGCTCGCTCGCAGCGTCAGCCGCCCGGCGTCAACGCGCACATCGGTGGCGTCCTCCGATTCGCGGAGCCGGCGCAGAATGCCGGCGGCATCCTCATCATCGGCGGGCAGAGATGCGGCGATACCCCTCGCGCCGAGCCCGACGCGAAGCTGCGCGGTCGGGGCGTCTGCGACGATTCGGCCACGGTGCATCACCACCGTGCGATGGGCGAACTGCTCCGCCTCCTCGAGGTAGTGCGTGGCGAAGATGATCGTGCGCCCGGCGTCGGCATCCGCTCGCATCACATCCCAGAACCGACGCCGCGCCGTCACGTCCATGCCCGCGGTGGGCTCGTCGAGCACGAGGATGCCGGGATCGGCGACCAGAGCGAGGGCGAACTTCACGCGCTGCTGCTCGCCGCCCGAGCACTTAGCGACCCGGCGGCCGACGAGCGCGGTCAGGTCTGCCTTCGTAAGCACAGACGGAACGCGTGCCATCGCCGCCGCACCGTGCAGCGACGCGATGAGGCGCACGGTCTCGCCGACCGTGAGGTCGGCGAGCAGTCCGCCCGTCTGCAGCACCGCGGCGATCGCTCCCCGGCGCGCAGCCGCGGCGGGGACCATCCCCCGCACGCGCACGCTGCCCTCGCCGGGTTCGCTGAGGCCGAGCAGCATGTCGAGCGTGGTGGTCTTGCCGGCCCCGTTCGGCCCGAGCAGCGCGACCACCTCGCCGCGGCGGATGGTGAGGTCGAGTCCGTCCACGGCGCGGACGAGCTGGTCACCGGAGCCGAAGTGGCGGCGGACGCCGCGCAACTCGACGGCGATCGGCGGCGCGGTGTCGCCCCCGACGGCGTTCGGTCGGGCGACGTCGTTCGGCTGGGCGGCAGGTGGTCTCTCAGCGACTGTGGGCATGCTTCCAGCGTGGCCGCTCGGCACGACGGCATCCGGAGGGCAGTGTCACGATCTCGGCATGACACTCGTCATGCCTCGCGCTCAGGCCAGGTTCAGGATGCCGGCAGCAGCGCCCCGTCGAAGAACGCGCCGAGCTCGTCGACCGCGTCCAGCGGCAGGATCGCGGCGACGTACTGGTCGGGGCGCACGACGACCACGACTCCGTCGCGCGACAGCTCGCGCGTCTCGAAAATGTCGGTGTCGTTCCACTTGCTCGGGCCCGCAGCGTAGAGCTTCTCCCAGTCGGTCAGCCCCAGCGGCCCGGTCTTCGGGGCGAACAGCTCGGGTGCCGTCGTCACCTCAACGTCTTCGTACGAGCCCTGGTGGATCGCCTTCACGTCGAACACCGCATCGGCATCGCCGTCGGCCGGGGTGAAGCGCGCGAACACGTCGGCGGCCTGCGAAGCCCAGGTGTTCAGTCGCTCTCCCGACGCGTCGCCGAAGGCGTAGACGCGCCAGCGTCCGTCAGCGCGGGCGTGGTGGCCGAGGTGGATCACATTGCCGTCGCAGACCCGGGTGACCTCGGCCGACTTGAACCGCTTGCCCAGCGGGAAGCCGGCCGCGAGTGCTTGGTGCGCGTCGGTGCCGATGATCATCGACGAGGTGTACTGCGTCATGAACCCGGAGGGGAACTCGGCCGTGCCCAGGTAGAAGGTCGCGAGCTCCTGCGGGTCGGAGATCTCCTCGGGCTTGCGGGCCATCAGGCTCGACCACTCGCGATCGAAGTCGATCAGCTGCTGCGCGACCGGCTTGCGCTCGGCGCCGTAGGTCGCCAGCAGGGACTCGGGGCTGCGGCCGGTGAGCACCGAGCCGAGCTTCCACCCGAGATTGAAGCCGTCCTGCATCGAGACGTTCATGCCCTGGCCGGCCTTCGCGCTGTGCGTGTGGCAGGCGTCGCCGGTGAGGAAGACGCGCGGGGTGCGGCCGCTGCCGTCGATCACGTCGTCGAACCCGTCTGTGACCCGGTGGCCGACCTCGTACACGCTGTGCCAGGCGATGTCCTTCACGTCGATGGAGTACGGATGCAGGATCTCGTTCGCCTTGCGGATGATCTCCTCGATCGGCGTCTGGCGCACGCGGTGGTCGTCGTCGGCGGCGACCGCGCCGAGGTCGATGTACATCCGGCTGAGGTAGCCGCCCTCGCGCGGGATGTGCAGGATGTTGCCCGCCTCGGCGTTGATGGCGCACTTGGTGCGCCAGTCGGGGAAGTCCGTGTTCACCAGCACGTCCATGACGCCCCATGCGTGCGCGGAGGCGTTGCCGACGTGCTTGCGCCCGATCGCCTTGCGCACCCCGCTGCGGGCGCCGTCGCAGCCGACGACGTACTTCGCGCGGATGGTGCGCTCCTCGCCGGCATCCATGACCTGCACCTCGACGGGGTACTCCCCCTCGCCGTGCACCGTGAGGCCGACGAACTCCACGCCGTAGTCGGGCACGATGCGTCCCGGTCCGTCGGCGGCGGCCTCGGCGAAGTAGTCGAGCACCCGCGCCTGGTTGACGATCAGGTGCGGGAACTCGCAGATGTCGTACGCGTAGTCGGCCGTGCGGGCGGTGCGGACGATGTTCTGGCGGTTCTCGGGGTCGGGTCCCCAGAAGTTCATCCAGCCGATGTTGTACGCCTCCGCGACGATGCGCTCGGCGAACCCGAAGGCCTGGAAGGTCTCGACGCTGCGCGGCTGGATGCCATCGGCCTGACCGAGCACGAGGCGACCGTCGCGCTTCTCGATGATGCGGGTGTTCACGTGCGGGTACTGCGACATCTGGGCGGCGAGCAGCATGCCGGCGGGCCCGGAGCCGACGATGAGCACGTCCACCTCGTCGGGAAGGGCGTCGGGCCGGTCGATTCCCAGCCCCTCGGCGGGGAGAACCCGCGGGTCGTGGGAGACATAGCCGTGGTGGTGGAACTGCATCGTCGTCGATTCCTTCCGGCGTGTTCTATATTGGAACACAGCGTTCTACTATTGAACAGATCGTATACGACGGCGCAGGCCGCCACAAGAGAACAGGAGCCGCCGATGACGGCCGCCCCCGCTTCACAGACGCTCAGCCGCGGCATCCGGATCCTCGAGGTCCTCGCCGACGGCCCGCTGTCGATCGACGAGGTCGCGACCCGACTCGACGTGCACCGCTCGATCGCGTACCGCCTGCTGCGCACGCTCGAAGACCACCGGCTCGTCGTGCGCGACGCGTCCGGGCGGATGGCCCTGGGGCCGCGCATGGCGGCGCTCGCCGCTGGCGTCGCGCACGACCTGCACGCCGAGGCCCTGCCCGAGCTGACCGCGGTGGCGAACGAGCTCGGCCACACCGCCTTCCTCGCCGTGCTCGACGGGGACGAGGTGATCACCCTGACCAGCGTCGAGCCGCGCCATGCCGTCGCGAATGTCGCGCAGCGGCCGGGCACCAGGCATCCGGTCACGGTCGGCGCGCCGGGCAAGGCGATCCTCGCCCAGCTTCGCGATGCCGAGTGGCCCGCCGTCGATGCGGCGCTGCGCGTCGAGGTCGAGGCCGTGCGCGTGCGCGGCTACGCGCTCAGCCACGACGAGGTGATCCCGAATCTCAAGTCGATCGCCGTGCCGCTGCCGCTGCGCGGCGTTCGTCCGGCGGCTCTCGCGGTGGTGCACGTGGCATCCCGAGTCGCGGATGCCGACATCGCCGCGCGCCTGCAGCGCTCTGTGGACGTCATCCGGGCCGCTCTCGACGGCTGAGCGCGCACCGGCCCCCGGACGACGAAGACGGGCCTGGAGGACGACGCGAGTCGTCCTCCAGGCCCGCGGAGGTTCAGCAGCCGGAGGCGAGGGAGGTCAGGCCCTGGCGAGGCCGCGGATCGGGCTGACCGCCTGCTCGGCCTCGTGGTCGGGACCGAGCGGGATGCCGCTGCGATCGCGGAGCAGCAGCGTGGCGATGAGTCCGATCACGGTCATGCCCGCGAGGTACCACGTGACCGACATCGTCGTCCCGGTCGCCTGCACCAGCGCAGTCGCGATGGTCGGGGCGAACGCACCGCCGGCGATCGCGCCGATCGCGTACGAGATCGACACTCCGGAGAAGCGGATGCTGGCGGGGAAGAGCTCGGTGTACAGCGCCGCCTGCGGGCCATACGTGAAGCCGAGTCCGAGGGTGAGGATCGCGAGGCCCGCGAACATCAGACCGATGTCGCCGGTGTTGACCAGGGGGAACAGCGCGAACACACCGGCGAGCTGCATCGCCCACCCGATGATGTAGGTGGTGCGGCGCCCCAGCTTGTCGCTGACGAAGCCCGCCAGCAGCGTCGAGAGCAGCCAGGTCACCGCCGAGCCGGTGACAGCCCACAGCACCGGTCCGCGCTCGAGAGCGAGCGGGCCGTCCGGGTTCGTGGCGTAGTTCTGGATGTAGCCACCGGTGGTCATGTATCCCACGGCGTTGTTTCCGGCGAAGACGAGCGCCGCGACGATCACGAGCAGCAGGTGCTTGCGGAACAGCTGCACGACCGGCATCCGCGCCTCCTCCTTGCGCTCGGCGAGCTCGGCGAACACAGGGCTCTCCTCGACGTTGCGTCGCACGTAGTAGCCGATGAGGATCAGCACGACGCTGAGCAGGAACGGAATGCGCCAGCCCCAGGCCAGGAACTGCTCGCCCGGAGCGACCGCCGTCATGATCGCCATCACGCCCGAGGCCAGCAGCAGACCGAGCGGAACACCGATCTGGGGCGAGGCGCCGAAGATGCCGCGCTTGGCCTTGGGGGCGTGCTCGACGGCCATCAGCACCGCGCCACCCCACTCGCCTCCCGCCGACAGACCCTGCAGGATGCGCAGCAGCACCAGCAGCAGCGGGGCGGCGATGCCGATCGCGTCGTAGGTGGGCAGCACGCCGATCAGTGCGGTCGCCGCCCCCATCAGGATCAGCGTCCACATCAGCACCACCTTGCGGCCGACCTTGTCGCCGAAGTGCCCGGCGAGGAAGGCGCCGAGCGGACGGAACAGGAAGCTGATGCCCACGGTCGCGAAGCCGATCAGGATGCTGTTCGCGCCCAGCGGCGCGAAGAAGAGCTGGCCGAAGACCAGTCCGACCGCGGTCGCGTAGATGAAGAAGTCGTACCACTCGACGGTGGTTCCGACCACCGTCGCGAACACGACGCGGCGACGATCGGCCGCATTGGCGATCGTGCCGGTGGGGGTGAATCCCTCGGGGGGTCGCGATGCCCGGGAACGGCGGGACTGCTCGTTCATGATGCTCCTTTGACGGCTCTGTCGGGGGTGGTCTGCAGGAATGCTTGCCACCCGCAGAAGGATCATATACGATTTCGAATACGACGCACAAGGACTCCTCAGAGTCGCCCGTGCACCCGGCAAGGAGGCGCCCTATGACCGAGCTCGCCCGACCAGGCAAGATCATCGCGATCCACCTCAACTACGTCTCCCGTGCCGACCAGCGCGGCCGTCGCCCCGCCGCCCCCTCGTACTTCTTCAAGCCCGCCAGCTCTCTCGCCGCCACCGACGGCGTGGTCGAGCGCCCCGCCGGCACCGAGCTGCTCGCCTTCGAGGGCGAGATCGCACTGATCATCGGCACCGCGGCCCGCCGCGTCTCGGTCGACGAGGCGTGGGCGCACGTGGCATCCGTCACCGCGTCGAACGACCTCGGCCTGTACGACCTGCGCGCCAACGACAAGGGCTCGAACGTGCGGTCGAAGGGCGGCGACGGGTACACACCCGTCGGGCCTGAGCTCATCGCCGCCGCATCGGTAGACCCGGCAGCGCTGCGGGTGCGCGCGTGGGTGAACGGCGAACTCGCCCAGGACGACACCACCGCCGGCCTGCTCTTCCCCCTCCCCCAGCTGGTCGCCGACCTCTCGCAGCACTTCACGCTCGAACCGGGCGACATCATCCTCACCGGCACCCCGGCCGGGTCGAGCGTGATCGTGCCCGGCGACGTGGTCGAGGTCGAGGTGGATGCTCCGGATGCCCCCGGCGCCCCGTCGTCAGGGCGGCTGCGCACGACGGTCACGCAGGGTGAGGTCGAATTCGACCCCGCACTCGGCTCGATGCCCGCCGTCGACGACCTCCAGCGCGCCGAGGCATGGGGCTCGCGCGAGCTCGCGGGTCTGCCCGCCGTCGAGCAGCAGAGCGGCCTGTCCCCCGAGCTGCGCGCGAAGCTCGAGGCCGCCCCGACCGCCGGCCTGTCCAGCCAGCTGCGCAAGCGCGGTCTGCGCTCCTGCTTCATCGACGGCCTCTCCGCCAACCTGCCGGGCGCGAAGATCGTCGGCGCGGCCAAGACCCTGCGCTTCGTGCCGGCGCGCGAAGACCTCTTCACCAGCCACGGCGGCGGGTACAACGCGCAGAAGCGCGCCTTCGACGCGGTCGACGAGGGCGAGATCATCGTCATCGAGGCCCGAGGCGACGAGACCACCGGCACGCTCGGCGACATCCTCGCGCTGCGCGCGAAGACCCGCGGTGCCGCCGGCGTCGTCACCGACGGCGGAGTCCGCGACTTCGACGCCGTCGCCGAGATCGGCCTCCCGGTCTTCTCGAAGGGCGCGCACCCCTCGGTGCTCGGCCGCAAGCACGTGCCGTGGGAGTTCGACGTCACGATCGGCTGCGGTGGAGCCACCGTGCAGCCCGGCGACGTGATCGTCGGCGATGGCGACGGGGTGATCGTCATCCCCGCGGCTCTCGCCGAGGAGGTCGCCGACGCGGCGCTCGTGCAGGAGGACGAGGATGCCTGGATCGCCGAGCAGGTCGCCGCGGGCAACGCGGTCGACGGGCTGTTCCCGATGAACGCCGAGTGGCGCGCGAAGTACTCCCTTCATCTCGCGTCGCTCGCGCAGGAACCGGCGGAACGATGAGCACCCTCGTGCGGGAGGTCAGCAAGTCCGAGCAGGCCTACACATGGCTGCGCTCTCGGATCGCCTCGCACGCGTACGGGCCCGGCTACCGGCTCGTGCTGAGCGGGATCGCGCGCGAGCTGCAGATGAGCGTCGTGCCGGTGCGCGAGGCCATCCGGCGCCTGGAGGCCGAAGGGTACGTGACCTTCGAGCGCAACGTGGGCGCGTACGTCTCGCTGATCGACGAAGACCAGTACGCGCACACCATGCAGGCTCTGGGCCTGGTCGAGGGCTCCGCGACCGCGCTGTCGGCGCCCCTGCTCGACCACGACGCGCTGGCTCGCGCCGAGCAGATCAACGATCAGATGCGCGCCCTGCTCGACCACTTCGACGCGCACCGCTTCACCCAGCTGAACCAGCAGTTCCACGCGGTGCTGTTCGAGCCGTGCCCCAACCCGCACATCCTCGACCTCGTGCACCGCGGATGGGCCCGGCTCTCGGGCATCCGGGACACCACCTTCGCCTACGTGCCGGGGCGCGCCCGGCACTCGGTCGAAGAGCACGAGCAGATCCTCCAGCTGATCCGCGACGGCGCCGAGCCGCTCGAGATCGAGCTGTCCGCACGAAGCCATCGCTGGCGCACCCGGGACGCGTTCCTGGCTGCCCGGCACTCCCACACCAGCGAAGAAGGACGATGATGACCGACGTCTACACCCCCGCCGACCTCCCCACGAAGATCCAGCACTACATCGACGGCGAATTCGTCGACTCGATCGACGGCGACACCTTCGAGGTGCTCAACCCCGTCACCAACGAGACCTACGTGCACGCGGCCGCCGGCAAGAAGGCCGACATCGATCGTGCCGTCGACGCCGCCCGCCGTGCGTTCGCCGAGGGCCCGTGGCCGCGCATGCTGCCGCGCGAGCGATCGCGTGTGCTGCACCGCATCGCCGACATCGTCGAGTCGCGTGACGCGCGCCTCGCCGAACTCGAGTCGTTCGACTCGGGTCTGCCGATCACGCAGGCACTCGGCCAGGCCCGCCGCGCCGCCGAGAACTTCCGCTTCTTCGCCGACCTGATCGTCGCTCAGGCCGACGACGCGTTCAAGGTGCCCGGCAAGCAGATGAACTACGTCAACCGCAAGCCGATCGGCGTCGCGGGTCTCATCACGCCGTGGAACACCCCCTTCATGCTCGAGTCGTGGAAGCTCGGCCCCGCACTCGCCACCGGAAACACCGTGGTGCTCAAGCCCGCGGAGTTCACGCCGCTGTCGGCCTCGCTGTGGGCGGGGATCTTCGAAGAGGCGGGACTGCCGCAGGGTGTGTTCAACCTCGTCAACGGCCTCGGCGAGGACGCCGGAGACGCGCTCGTCAAGCACCCCGACGTGCCGCTCATCTCGTTCACCGGCGAGAGCCGCACCGGCCAGATCATCTTCGGCAACGCGGCTCCGTTCCTGAAGGGTCTGTCGATGGAGCTGGGCGGCAAGAGCCCGGCCGTCGTCTTCGACGACGCCGATCTCGACACGGCGGTGGATGCGTGCGTCTTCGGCGTCTTCTCGCTCAACGGCGAGCGCTGCACCGCGGGCAGCCGCATCCTCGTGCAGCGCGGTGTCTACGACCAGTTCGTCGAGCGCTTCGCCGCGATCGCGCAGCGCGTCAAGGTCGGCCACCCGCACGACCCGACCACGGAGGTCGGCGCCCTGGTGCACCCCGAGCACTACGAGAAGGTCATGAGCTACGTGGAGATCGGCAAGACCGAGGGCCGCCTGATCGCCGGCGGCGGCCGCCCCGACGGCTTCCCGACAGGCAACTACGTCGCCCCGACCGCGTTCGCCGACGTGGCCCCCGATGCCCGCATCTTCCAGGAGGAGATCTTCGGCCCCGTCGTCGCGATCACGCCCTTCGACACCGAGGAGGAGGCGCTGGCGCTGGCGAACAACACGCGGTACGGACTGGCCGCGTACATCTGGACCAATGACCTCAAGCGCGCCCACAACTTCGCCGGCGCCGTCGAGGCGGGCATGGTGTGGCTGAACTCGAACAACGTGCGTGACCTGCGCACCCCGTTCGGCGGCGTGAAGGCATCCGGGCTCGGGCACGAGGGCGGGTATCGCTCGATCGACTTCTACACCGACCAGCAGAGCGTGCACATCACGCTCGGCGCACCGCACAACCCCGCATTCGGCAAGCAGGACCTGGACGACCCCGACCCCCGCTGACCCGCCCCCGCCTCTCGCTCCCGTATGAGTTCGTGCCGCTGCGACGCCGATCAGGCGGCACCAACTCATACCGGAGCGAAGGGCGGTTCCGAAGAAACTCACAGAGCAAGGACGCTGACATGACCGACCACGCAGGCAAGACCCTCACCTCCTCCGGCTTCTACGTGAGCCAGGAGGCGCCGATCCACACCGACGATCCCATCGCGACGCCCGTCGCGAGCCCGCCCGACATCCTCCGCTGCGCCTACATGGAGCTCGTCGTCACCGACCTCGCCGCCTCGCGCGAGTTCTACGTCGACGTGCTCGGCCTGTACGTGACCGAAGAGGACGACAGCGCGATCTACCTCCGCTCGACCGAGGAGTTCATCCACCACAACCTCGTGCTGCGCAAGGGCGAGATCGCAGCCGTCGCGGCGTTCTCGTACCGGGTGCGCACCCCCGAGGACCTCGATCGCGCCGTCGAGTTCTACACCGAGCTCGGCTGCGACGTGCGCCGCAACCCGGACGGGTTCGTGAAGGGCATCGGCGACTCGGTGCGCGTGGTCGACCCGCTCGGCTTCCCCTACGAGTTCTTCCACCAGAGCGAGCACGTCGAGCGGATGTCGTGGCGCTACGACCTGCACATCCCCGGGGAGCTCGTGCGCCTCGACCACTTCAACCAGGTCACCCCCGACGTGCCACGCGCCGTGCGCTACATGCAGGACCTCGGCTTCCGCGTCACCGAGGACATCCAGGACGACGAGGGCACCGTCTACGCGGCGTGGATGCGCCGCAAGCCCACTGTGCACGACACCGCGATGACCGGCGGCGACGGTCCGCGCATGCACCACGTGTGCTTCGCGACGCACGAGAAGCACAACATCCTCGCCATCTGCGACAAACTCGGCGCGCTGCGCCGCTCGGACGCGATCGAGCGCGGCCCGGGTCGCCACGGCGTCAGCAACGCGTTCTACCTCTACCTGCGCGACCCCGACGGCCACCGCGTCGAGGTGTACACCCAGGACTACTACACCGGCGACCCCGACAACCCGGTCGTCACGTGGGACGTGCACGACAACCAGCGCCGCGACTGGTGGGGCAACCCCGTCGTGCCCAGCTGGTACACCGACGCGTCGCTCGTGCTCGACCTCGACGGCAACCCTCAGCCCGTGCGCGCCCGCACCGACTCGAGCGAGATGGCCGTGACCATCGGCGCGGACGGCTTCTCGTACACCCGTCCCGACGAGGGCGACGAGTCCATGCCCGAGTGGAAGCAGGGCGAGTACAAGCTCGGACACCAGCTGTGACCCTCCCGGCCGAGACGATCGCCGCTCTCGCGGCGGAGCTGGCCGAGGCCGAGCGGACGCGCGGCGTGATGCCGCGCATCACCGCCCGGTACCCGGATGCCACGATCGAGGACTCCTATGCCATCCAGGGCGTCTGGCGCGACTCGCAGGTCGCCGCCGGGCGTCGCCTGGTGGGGCGCAAGATCGGCCTGACCTCGCGCGCCATGCAGCAGGCGACGGGGATCACGGAGCCCGACTACGGCGTGATGTTCGACGACACCGTCTACCCGACCGGGTCGGAGATCCCGTTCGACGACTTCTCGAACGTGCGCATCGAGGTCGAGCTCGCATTCGTGCTGCGCTCGCCCCTCGAGGGGCCGGACTGCACGCTCGACGACGCGCTCGCGGCGATCGACTACGCCGTGCCCGCGCTGGAGGTGCTCAACTCGCACATCGAGCTGGAGGGGCGCACGATCGTCGACACGATCAGCGACAACGCCGCCTACGGCGCGATGGTGCTCGGCGACGTGCACATGCGACCCGACGAGATCGACCTGCGCTGGGTGCCCGGCGTGCTCTCGAAGAACGGTCAGATCGAGGAGACCGGCGTCGCCGCCGGCGTGCTCGGGCATCCCGCCACCGGCGTGGCGTGGCTGGCGAACAAGTTCCACCAGCACGGCGCGCGGCTGGAGGCCGGCGAGATCATCCTGGCAGGATCGTTCACACGGCCGATGTGGGTCGAGCGCGGCGACGAGGTGCTGTGCGACTACCGCGAGATGGGAACGATCGCATGCCGCTTCGTCTAGAGCCCACCTTCCGCGACGCGCTGGCCGCCGCCGATCGTCCGCTGATCGGCATGTGGCTGAGCACCGGAACGGCACTGAACGCCGAGATCTGCGCGGGGTCGGGCATCGACTGGCTGCTGATCGACATGGAGCACGGTCCGAACACGGTCGTCTCCGTGCAGCAGCAGCTGCAGGTGATCGCCGCGTACCGGGTGCCGACGATCGTGCGGGTGCCGGTGAACGACGCGGTGATCATCAAGCAGGTGCTCGACACGGGTGCGCAGAACCTGCTCGTGCCGATGGTCGGCTCCGCCGCAGAGGCACAGGCCGCGGTCGCGGCCGTCCGCTACCCGCCCGAGGGCGTGCGCGGCGTCGGCTCGGGCCTCGCCCGCAGCGGCCGCTGGGGCCGGGTGGCCGGGTACGTGCCGAACGCATCCGAGACGATCTCGCTGCTCGTGCAGATCGAATCCGCGGATGCCGTGGACGCCGCCGCCGACATCGCCGCGGTCGACGGTGTCGATGGCGTGCTCGTCGGACCCGCCGACCTCGCGGCGTCCATGGACCTTCCCGGTCAGCAGTCGCACCCCGACGTGCTCGCGGCCGTGCAGCGCGTGTTCGAGGCGGTCACGGCCGCGGGCAAGAAGGTCGGCGTGAACGCGTTCGATCCGGCCGGCGCCGACGCGTACCTGGCCGCGGGCGCGCACTTCCTGTCGGCGAGCGCCGATGTGACCATCCTCGCCCGAGGCGCGGAGGCGCTCGCGGCGCGCTTCATCCCGACATCCGGAGCCGACGAGACCGACACCTACTGACGTCCCGGTGCCAGGATGGACGGGTGCAGGACCCGAGGATGCCGTCGTGAGCCGCGGGCTCGCGGCGATGGCCGACCGCAACTTCCGCTGGTTCTTCCTCGCCAGGGCCATCACGATGGTGACCGGGGCGATGTCGTCGATCGCCCTGGCCTTCGCCGTGCTCGAGATCGACAACGACCCGTTCAGCCTGTCGCTCGTGCTGACCGCGTTCACAGTCGCCAACGTCGTCTTCCTGCTGTTCGGCGGGGTGGTCGCCGACCGTCTTCCCCGCGCGCTGGTGATCCAGGTCTGCTACGTGCTCGACATCCTCTCGATCGGCACGATCGCGGCGCTGCTGTTCACCGGCACCGCGAGCATCCCCGCGGTCGCCGCACTCGCGGCGATGAACGGCGCGTCGACGGCGTTCGTCATGCCGGCGATGCAGGGCATCATCCCGCAGCTGACCAGTGCCGAGAATCTGCAGCAGGCCAACGCGATGCTCTCGTTCGTGCGTTCGGCCGTCACGATCGGCGGCCCGGTGATCGCCGGGATCCTCGTGACCACGGTCGGCCCCGCCTGGGCGATGATCGTGCAGATGGCGGGCTGGCTTCTCGCCATCCCGATCCTCGCCATGGTCCGACTGCCTCCGCCGGCCGGCGACGGCGGCTTCTCGCTGTTCGCCGATCTGCGCGAGGGCTGGTCGGAGTTCTGGAGCCGCTCGTGGCTGGTCGTCGTCGTGCTCGCGTTCATGATCATGAACGCCATCCACGTCGGCGCGTGGGGCGTCGTCGGCCCCTACATCGCGAAGAACGACGACCGCCTGGGCATCGCCGGGTGGGGCTGGGTGGTCAGCGCGGAGGGTCTCGGCGTGCTGCTGATGACGCTGGTGCTGATGTGGTTCCCGCTGAGGCGGCCGCTGCGCTTCGGGATGCTGGGGATGAGCCTGTTCGCGATCCCGCTGACCATGCTCGGGCTGCACCCCGCGGTGGTGATCGTGGCGATCGCCGCGTTCCTCGCCGGCGCCGGTGCGGAGGTCTTCAGCACCGGGTGGAACGTCGCGATGATGGAGAACATCCCGCTCGACAAGCTCAGCCGCGTCTCGAGCTACGACATGCTCGGCAGCTTCGTCGTCATGCCGATCGGCACGCTCGTGTACGGCTGGCTGATCACGCACGCCGCCCCCGCGACCGTGCTGATCACCTCGGGCATCCTGTACGCCGCGATCGCCCTCGCGACGGTCATGGTGCCGAGCGTGTGGCGGATGGGCCGCACCGAGGCGGCGACCGCGCGGGACTGATCCAGGCGACGACGTGACCATAGCCACCTTTCAGAAGACGCGTCGGCGGGTCATAGCATCCGCCGCCAGACTGGAAGCATGAGCTTCGAGACGCTTCGCGCGCTGGCCGACCGCGCCGCCCTGTTCACCGCCCTCCGTCAGGATCAGCTCGCCGCCGCGACCTCGTCGCTGGGCGAGCACCGCTGGGATGCCGATCTGGCCACGGGCACGTTCGCGTTCACCGCGCACGACGACCTCGCCCGCACCCTCGAGGCGGTGCCGCACCTGCTCGTCTCCATCGCGCCCGGTCCGCGCTCGCTGATGTGGTCGTGGGCGCTGCCGCAGGGCGACCGCAGCGGCATCACCGACGCGCTGCGTGTGTACGGCGAGCAGCACGGCATCACCGAGCTGACCCGGGGTGAGCTGGCGTTCCCCGACGACGTCGGCGATGACGTGGACGCGTGGATCGTCGACATCGCGGACGTGATCGGCGCGGCCGCCGTCGAGATCACGGGCCGCTCGCCGTACTACTCCGCGCCGTTCGGCGGCGGGTCCAGGGCGGTGCTGCTGCTCGATGTGCCGCTGCCCCCGCTCTCCGTCGCCGCCGCGGTCGCCGCCCTCCCCCGCGTGCTGAGCGACCTCGAGCTGAGCGATCCGCGCTCGTCGGTGTGGGATCTCGCGCGCCTGGCCGGGTGGCGGCTGGAGTGGGCCGACGAGGCGTTCTCGGCGGCCGAGGTCACCGACGCCACGGGGTCTGCGACCTTCGACTTCGACGAGTACGCGCGCATCACCGGCATCCGCGGTCGGCTCTCGGCGACAGCCTGACCCGCCTCCCGCATCGGACAGCCGGCCGGCCTCCGGCACCAGACGGCCCCACCCGCCTCCGGCGCCGCACCGCCTGATCAGCCGGCGGCGCGCTCCGCTGCCTCGACGACGTTCGTCATGAGCAGGGCGACGGTCATCGGGCCGACGCCGCCGGGGTTCGGCGAGACGAAGCCGGCGACCTCAGCGACATCCGGGTGCACGTCGCCGTAGACGCGGGACTTCCCCGTCTCTGGGTCGTCCTCGCGGGTGACGCCCACATCGAGCACCGCGGCCCCCGGCTTCACGTCTTCCGCCCTGATGAGGTGCTTGACCCCGGCACCGGCGACGATCACGTCGGCCTGACGCAGGTACGGCGACATGTCGCGAGTGCCGGTGTGCACCTGGGTGACCGTGGCGTTGACGGCACGGCGGGTGAGCAGCAGCCCCATCGGACGGCCGATCGTCACCCCGCGGCCGACCACGACCACGTGCTTGCCGTTCAGGTCGTAGTCGTTGCGCAGCAGCAGCTCGATCACGCCGCGCGGCGTGCACGGCAGCGGCGTGTGGATGGGGCCGTTGACGTTGAGCACGAGCCGCCCGAGGTTGGTCGGGTGCAGTCCGTCGGCATCCTTCGCCGGGTCGATGCGCTCGAGGATCGCATCGGTGTCGAGGTGCTTCGGCAGCGGCAGCTGCACGATGTACCCGTGGCAGTCGGGATCGGCGTTCAGCTCGTCGATCAGAGCCTCGACGTCGGCCTGCGTGGCATCCGCCGGCAGCTCGCGCTGGATCGAGTTCATCCCGATCGCTTCGGACTGCCTGTGCTTCATGCCGACGTACAGCTGCGACGCCGGATCGGCGCCGACCAGCACCGTCGCGATGCCGGGCACGATGCCCCGCTCGCGCAGCGACGCGACGCGCTCGGCCAGCTCGGTCTTGATGGCGGCGGCGGCCGCCTTCCCGTCGAGGATCTTCGCGGTCATGACCGCTCCCTTCATCGAGAGACCACATTCCGCGTGAGACACCGCGTCGCAACGGGTGTCTCACGCGCGACGTGGTTTCTCACGCGTGTTCGTGCGGCTTACTGCTGCAGGTCGGGGTACAGCGGGAAGCCGGCGGCGAGCGCGTCCACGCGGGCGCGCAGCGCCTCGACGTCGGCGCCGGGCTGCAGCGCCAGCGCGATCACGTCGGCGACCTCGGTGAACTCGGCGTCGCCGAAGCCGCGGGTCGCGAGCGCGGGGGTGCCGATCCGCAGACCCGAGGTGACCATCGGCGGGCGGGGGTCGTTGGGCACCGCGTTGCGGTTCACCGTGATGTGGATCTCGTGCAGCAGGTCTTCGGCCTGCTTGCCGTCGATCTCGGCGTCACGCAGGTCGACGAGCACGAGGTGCACGTCGGTGCCGCCCGAGCGCACGGCGATGCCGGCGTCCTTCACGTCCTGCTGCGAGAGGCGCTCGGCGATGATCGCCGCACCGCGCAGCACGCGCTCCTGGCGCTCCTTGAACTCCGGGGTGCCGGCGATCTTGAACGCGGTCGCCTTCGCCGCGATCACGTGCATGAGCGGGCCGCCCTGCTGACCGGGGAACACGGCGGAGTTGATCTTCTTCGCGATGTCGGCGTCGTTGGTGAGGATGAAGCCCGAGCGGGGGCCGCCGATGGTCTTGTGCACGGTCGACGAGACCACGTGCGCGTGCGGCACGGGGTTCGGGTGCAGGCCCGCGGCGACGAGGCCGGCGAAGTGCGCCATGTCGACCCACAGCAGAGCGCCGACCTCGTCGGCGATCGCGCGGAACGCGGCGAAGTCGAGGGTGCGCGGGTAGGCCGACCAGCCGGCGATGATGACCTTCGGCTTGTGCTCGAGGGCGAGGCGACGCACCTCGTCCATGTCGATCGTCGAGGTCTCGGGGTTCACGCCGTAGGCGACGATGTCGTACAGCCGGCCCGAGAAGTTGATCTTCATGCCGTGCGTCAGGTGGCCGCCCTGGTCGAGCGAGAGGCCGAGCAGCGTGTCGCCGGGGCGCGCGATGGCGTGCAGCACGGCGGCGTTGGCCGTGGCTCCGGAGTGCGGCTGCACGTTGGCGAACTCGGCGCCGAACAGCTCCTTGGCGCGGGCGATCGCGAGCTCCTCCGCGACATCGACCTCTTCGCAGCCGCCGTAGTAGCGGCGCCCGGGGTAGCCCTCGGCGTACTTGTTGGTGAGCACCGAGCCCTGCGACTGCAGCACCGAGACGGGCACGAAGTTCTCGGACGCGATCATCTCGAGGAAGGTCTGCTGACGCTTCAGCTCGCGATCGAGGACCTCGGCGATCTCGGGGTCGACCTCGGCGAGCGGGGCGTTGAAGTAGCGGTCGGTCATGACGGTCTCCTGTTCACACGGGAAATAGGGGTGTTCCTCATCGGCCCAGGCGCGCGGTCGATTCCTATGAGGCCGCTCCCCGGTGGTGACCCACCCAGACGCCAGTCGCGACGCAAGAAGCTTAGCGGATCGAGGCCTGGTGTCCCCCGCGCGCGGGCGCCCTCCGCGTCACATTCCCGCGCCGCGATACATTCGGTTCATCATCCTCTCGGGCCCCCCGCGCTTCGGGCGGCCGGGCACTCGACAGATTCCGGAGCAGACGATGCCCCTGACACAGGCGATCACCACCGACTTCCGCGGCTCGCGCGTGATCCACTCCGCGCGGATCGTGGACGGCGACGCCGGCATCGTCGAGGACGGCTGGGTGCGCTTCGAGCACGGACGGGTGGCAGCGCGCGGCACCGGCGACGACTGGGCGCCCGCCGATGAGGTGATCGACGCGACCGCGGTCGCGGGACCGGATGCCCTGCTCACCCCCGGCTTCATCGACATCCACGGTCACGGCGGAGCGGGTGTCGCATACGACGACGGCATCGAGGCCATCCGCCGCGGACGCGACATGCATCGCAGCCACGGCACGACGCGCGCGGTGATCTCGCTCGTCACGGCGACGGTCGACGAGCTGGCGGAGCAGGTCGCCTCGATCGCCGACCTCGTCGAGACCGACGCTGACATCCTCGGCAGCCACCTGGAGGGTCCCTTCCTCGATCCGGGGCACCAGGGCGCGCACGAACCGTCGCTGCTGCGGCATCCGCAGTCCGCCGACGTGTCGCGGCTGCTCGACGCCGGACGGGGGACCGTCAGACAGGTGACCATCGCCCCCGAGCTGCCCGGTGGACTCGACGCGGTGCGCCTGGTCGTCGCCGCCGGAGCGGCGGCGGCGGTCGGGCACACGGATGCCGATGCCGACATCGCACGTCGGGCGTTCGACGCCGGGGCGACGATCCTCACCCACGCGTTCAACGCGATGAACGGCATCCACCACCGCGCGCCGGGCCCCGTGCTGACCGCCGCGGCCGACCCCCGGGTCGTGCTCGAGGGCATCGCCGACAACTTCCACCTCTCCCCCGCCGTCATCAAGCTGCTCTTCGACATCGCGCCGGGTCGCGTCGCGCTGATCACGGATGCCATGGCCGCGGCCGGCAGCGCCGACGGGCACTACGACCTCGGGGCGGTGAAGGTGACGGTGAAGGACGGCATGGCTCGCACCGACGGCACCGGCTCCATCGCGGGGTCGACGCTCACCCAGGACGTGGCGCTCCGCCGGGCGGTGGAGGCGGGGGTTCCTCTGGGCGACGCCGTCCAGGCGCTCACCGCCACCCCCGCGCGGGCGATCGGCCGCGCTGACTCGCTGGGTGCGCTGCGGCCCGGCATGGTCGCGGATGCGGTGCTGCTCAGCGCCGGGTTCGAGGTGGCGCGCGTGTGGGTCGGAGACGCCGCACGCCGTTGAGCGGGCGGGCACCGACCGACGAGGATGGCGTCCCGCAGAGCGCCGAATAGACTGGGAGCATGTCCCAGAACACCGCCGCCGAACCGGGCGTCCAGCGTCCGACGATCACTCCGCTCGACATCGTCCGTGTTCTGGTGCTGATCGCCGCCCTCGCCTCGCTCGCGCTGTGGGGCTTCGGTGAATGGCCGATGCCGTGGAGCATCGTCGTCGGCATCGGGGCGCCGGTGGCGACGCTGCTGATCTGGGCTCTCTTCCTCTCCCCCCGCCCGGTGCTGCGCCTGCACCCGTTCCTGCGTGCGGTGGTCGAGGTGCTCATCTACGTCGGTGTCACCCTGGCATGGTGGTCGATGGGTCAGGCCTGGGCGGGGATCGCGTTCGCTGTCGTCGCCGTCACCTCCGGCGTCATCGCCGGACGACGAGCACTGGACTGATCCGTCGTGCAGCGGGCCCGAGCATGACCGTCCTCGAGCGTCTTGAGCGCGAGCTCGGCGACATCGTCGACACCGCCGCCGACGTGCTCGACGACGCCCGCGCGGATCGCAGCGGCCATCGCTCCTCGGGAGCGCCGATCGCCGTCGTGCACGCCCGCTCGGTCGACGACGTGCAGCGGGTGATGCGCATCGCGTCCGCCACGGGCACCCCCGTCGTGGTGCGGGGTGCGGGAACGGGTCTCGCGGGTGCCGCCAACGCGGGCCCGGGAGAGATCGTGCTGTCCACCGCGCGGATGAACCGGGTCCTCGAGGTGCGTCAAGACGACCTGCTCGCGGTCGTCGAGCCTGGCATCCTGAACGCCGAGCTGAACGCGCAGCTGGCCGCGCACGATCTGTGGTGGCCGCCGGACCCCGCCAGCCGCGAGATCTCGACGGTCGGCGGCAACATCGCCACCGGGGCCGGCGGGCTTCTCTGCGCGAAGTACGGAGTCGTCCGCGATGCCGTGCTGGGCGTCGACATCGTGCTCGCCGACGGTCGGCTGCTGCGGCTCGGCCACCGCACCGTCAAGGGCGTCACGGGCCTCGATCTCACCTCGCTCGTGATCGGCTCGGAGGGCAGGCTCGGCGTCATCGTCGGCGCGACCCTCAAGCTGCGCCGACTCGTGGAGGGGGCGGTGTGCACGATCACCGCGGCGTTCCCCACCGTGCGCGACGCCGCCGCGGGCTCGGCGGCCGTCACCGCCGCGGGTGTGCAGCCGTCGATCATGGAGCTGATGGATGCCGCTTCGCTCGCGGCCGTGCACGCGCTGCTGCTGCTGCCCGCCCCGGCGTCTGGCGCCGCTCAGCTGACCATCCAGACCGACGGCCCCGCGGCCCGCGCGGACGCCGAGCGCATCGCGAGCGTGCTTCGCGAGGCCGGCGGCTCGGTGGTGCTCACCGACGACCCGATCGAGGGCGAGCGCCTTCTCGCGGTGCGCCGCTCGATGCATCCGGCCATGGCGGCGCTCGGCACCACCCTGATCGAGGATGTCGCGGTGCCCCGCAGCGCGATGGCGGCGATGTTCGACGAGATCGCGGCCATCGAGCGCGAGTTCGGCGTGAGCATCCCGACCGTCGCGCATGCCGGCGACGGCAACCTGCATCCGAATTTCATCTTCGAGGGCGAGATCGTGCCGCCGCGCATCTGGGCTGCGGCCGACGAGCTGTTCCGCGCCGCGATCCGCCTCGGTGGCACGCTCACCGGCGAGCACGGGGTCGGGATCCTGAAGAGCCGCTGGCTCGCCGAGGAGCTCGGCGACGACCAGTGGGAGATCCAGCGGCAGATTCTGCGCGTCTTCGACCCTCAGGGCATCCTCAACCCCGGCAAGGTGTTCGCGGATGCCTGACATCAGGGTCAGCGCCGCCGTGATCGTCGACGACCGCGGGCGCGCCCTCGTCGTGCGCAAGCGCGGCACCACGAGGTTCATGCAGCCGGGCGGCAAGCCCGAGCCGGGCGAGAGCGCCGCCGCCACCCTCATCCGCGAGCTGGACGAGGAGCTGTCGCTGCAGATCGTCGAGGCCGATCTCACGCCGCTGGGCACGTTCGTCTCGGCGGCGGCGAACGAGCCCGATCATCGGGTGATCGCCGACGCGTTCGCGCTGCGCGCCCGGCCGGACGACGTGGTCGTGCAGGCCGAGCTCGCCGAGCTGCGCTGGCTCGAGCCCGGCGACTGGACGAGCGTGCCGCTCGCGCCGCTCAGCACGGAGCACCTGCTGCCGATCGCCTGGACCTGACCCAGGCGATCGGCGCAGGGCCCGGTCAGATGCCCTGCCAGGACGGCTTGTTGTCGTAGCTGTAGCGGTAGTAGTCGCGCAGGGCGAGCTTCGAGGCGGCGGCCTCGTCGAGCACGACCGTCACGTGCGGGTGCAGCTGCACGGCCGACGCGGGCAGGATCGCGCTCACCGGTCCCTCGAGAGCGGCGGCGACCGCATCCGCCTTCGACTCGCCGAACGCGAGCAGCACGAGGTGACGTGCGCGCAGGATGGTGCCGAGCCCCTGCGTGATGCAGTGACGCGGAACCTCGTCGAGCGAGTCGAAGAAGCGCGCGTTGTCCTCGCGGGTCTGCTCGGTGAGGGTCTTGAGACGCGTGGTGGACGCGAACGACGAGCCCGGTTCGTTGAAGCCGATGTGCCCGTCGGTGCCGATGCCCAGCAGCTGGATGTCGACGCCGCCCGCCTCGATGATGTCGCGCTCGTAGTCATCGCCGGCGTGGCGGATGGTCTCGAGGTCGCCGTTCGGAACGCGGATCAGATCGGGGTCGAGCCCGAGCGGTTCGATGACCTCGCGGGTGATCACCGACCGATAGCTCTCGGGATGTGCGGCGTCGAGTCCGACGTACTCATCGAGGGCGAAGCCGCGCACGTGCGACACATCGTGCCCGGTCAGCCGCTCGCGAAGGGCCTGGTAGACCGGCAGCGGGGTGGACCCCGTGGCGAGTCCGAGCACCGGGTTCTTCACCTCGTCGATGAGACGGACGATCTCGTCCGCGACGAGCGCGCCGGCGGCGGCCTTGCTCTCGAGGATCACGACTTCAGCCATGAACGGGCATCTCCTTTTCGAAGGGGTCGATCTCGGCGAGCGCAGAGCTCAGCAGCGCAGCGCCGATCGCCGCGACCGGGAAATCGGCGGGCACCAGCTCGATTCTCTCATCGAGCCGCAGCGACGGAGGAAACGGCGTCTCGATGGCGGATCGCCGCAGCCCCGCCGATCACGAGACCCCCAGCTGCGCGGAGAGGACCATCACCGCGGCGCCCCTGAGCACGATGTCCTCCTGCCGGGTGAGGCGGATGACGACGTCGGCGAACACGCCGTCGAGCGTGCGCTCGTGCAGCGTGCGTGTCGCGGCGTCGACGAAGTCGCCCTCGAGCAGCTCGGGGGATCCCGCCAGCACCACCTGCGAGAGGTCGAGAGCCGCGACGATGGGCGCGAGAGCGATGCCCAGACGAGCGCCGGCGTGGGCGAGGACATCCGGACGACGCGAGGGGTCGGCGTCGATCGTGCTCTGCAGGTGCGGGGCACTGACCCAGGCCTCGAGGCAGCCGCGCCTCCCGCATGCACACGGCGGGCCGTCGTCGGTGCCTGTCACGACGTGCCCGATCTCGCCGGCGGCGAAGCGTCCGCCGATCACCGCCCGTCCGCCGGCGATCAGCCCGGCACCGACGCCTCGCCCGATCCGGATGAGCATGAGGTCGGATCGAGCGCCGCCGAAGGTGTACTCGGCCAGGACGGCCGCGTTCGCGTCGTTGCGCACCAGCACCGGCAGGGCGAACTCGTCATGCAGGCGCTGCTCGAGGGGAAGGTCGCTCCAGTGGAGGTTCGGAGCGCTGAGCACGGTTCCGTCGGGACGGACGATGCCGGGACTTCCGACCCCGATGCCGAGCACCGGCCGGTCCGCGTCCGCGATCAGCTCGCGCACGAGCTCCGTGACTGCGGCGTAGGCCTGATCGGCGAGCACGTCGGCGGGGAACGCGACGGTGCGACGGTGCAGGATCTCGCCGTCGAGATTGAGCACGGCGCCCTCGAAGCGGTCTGTGCCGGAGATGTCGACGCCGATGATCTGGTGGCCGTCGCGATCGATGTCGATGACGATCGGCGGCTTGCCAGGGCCGGCCGCCTCGCGCACGCCGATCTCGCGGACGATGCCGTCGGCGATGCACTCCCCTACCAGGTCGGAGATGGTGACGCGGGTCAGGCCGGTCTCGCGGGAGAGATCCGCTCGGCTCATCTCACCGCGGTGGTACAGCGTCTGCAGCACGAGCGAGCGGTTGTGCGACCTCGCCTGCTCGGGAAGCACCTTGCCCGTCGCCCGCAGCCCGCGACCGCCGCCGAACGAGCCGCTCAGGACACCGGGCGCCACGGCGGGCGATCCGCGATCAAGGAAGGGAGACACATTTGTTAGTACACCTTCCGAACCGGCCCCGCGCAACACCCGCCCGTCGCCGTCGCATCGCTTTATCGAAACGTTACCCCCACCCGGGCCGCGCCCCGTCGACGTTGCCTCTCCGTTACCACACGTCCCGTACCATGAAAAGACATGTCACGAAGCATCTAGGGGGGTGAGTCCGTGACCGATCTGATCTCCGGACCCGGCACCGGCCAGTCGAACGCCGTCTCATCTGACACCGAGACGATGGTTCAGCCGCCGTCGACAGGCACTCCCCCCATGGAGTGGGCGCCGATGGAGCCTGCCCCCAAGAAGCGCCGGCTCGGACTGTGGATCGGGCTGGGTGCCGGTGCACTCGCTCTCGCCGCCGGTGCCGCATCGCTGATGCTCATCGCCCCCGGTACGACGGTCGCCGGTGTGCCGGTCGGCTTCATGACACCCGGCATGGCGGCAGAAGCCGTCAGCGCGCGCACGGCGTCGACCGAGGTGCAGCTGACGGACGCCGGAGATGGGGCGACCCTCCCCGGTGCCGACCTCGGTGCGAGCATCGATGCCGCCGCCCTGACCGATGAGGCTTTCGCCGAGCGCCCGATGTGGAATCTCGGCGCCTGGATGGGCGAGCCGATCACCGCCGAGGTGACGCTCGACGCCGAGACCGCCGACAGCGCGCTGCGCGCCGCCGTCCCCTCCAGCTACACCCCGGCCACCGACGCGACGGTCGTGTTCGATGCGGCCGCGCAGGCCTACACCGCGACGCCGGCCGTGCCGGGCACGGGAGTGTCGGTCGACGGCCTGGCCGCCGCATTCACCGATGCGATCGCGGCGGGCGAGACATCATTCGACTACTCCGCCGCTCCGGCCGAGGTGCCGCCGCTGATCACCGACAGCAAGGCCGCCACGACCGTCGAGCAGCTGAACGGGATGCTGGCACAGGCCGGCTTCTACGTCGGCGAGGAGCGCACGGTGCCCCTGGCGCCCGAGGTCGTCGCGTCGTGGCTCACGGTCGACGCCGTGGAGGGCGAGCTGACGATCTCGGCGGATCCCGCCAAGATCCAGCCGTCGGTCGACGCGCTCCCGGCCCAGGTGAACCGCGAGATCGTCAACGCGCGGAACATCGTCGACTCGGACGGCACGGTTCTCAAGGCGCTCACCGAGGGCAAGGAGGGTCGCGTGCTCGGCGACACCTCGACGACCGCCGGCGACTTCGCCGAGAAGCTGACGAGCGGCGACGCCACCTTCGCGCTTCCCGTGACCGCGACGCCCTTCGAGTCGACCAGCCTGTTCCGTCGCGTCGAGGTCGACCTCAGCGAGCAGCGCACGTACCTGTACGAGAACGAGAAGCTCGTGAAGTCGTGGTCTGTGTCCACCGGCACGAGCGCCACCCCCACCGACAAGGGCCGGTTCCGCGTGTACGCGCAGCTGCGCACCCAGGACATGCGCGGCTCGAACGCCGACGGCAGCAAGTACGTCACCGAGAACGTCCCCTACATCACGTACTTCAACGGCGATGAGGCCCTGCACGGCACCTACTGGCACAGCAACTTCGGCACGCCGATGAGCCACGGCTGCGTGAACATGAGCATCGATGCCGCCCGCTACGTGTGGGAGTTCGCGACGAAGGGCACCGAGGTCTGGGTGCACGACTGATCCCACGGCGCCGATCGGCGCCGTGACGCAGAAGAGGCCGGATGCTGAGCATCCGGCCTCTTGCGTCCCTGCGTCAGAGCGCGTCGATCACGCCGTTCAGCGTCGCCGACGGACGCATCGCGGCATCCACCTTGGCCGTGTCCGGACGGTAGTAGCCGCCGATGTCGACCGGCTGCCCCTGCACGGCGTTCAGCTCGTCGACGATCTTCTGCTCGTTCGCGGCGAGCGTCTCCGCGATCGGTGCGAAGGCGGCGGCGAGGTCGGCGTCCTTCGTCTGCTTCGCCAGCTCCTGCGCCCAGTACAGGCCGAGGTAGAAGTGGCTGCCGCGGTTGTCGATCGTGCCGAGCGCGCGACCCGGCGAGCGGTCCTCCTCGAGGAAGGTGCCGGTCGCGGCATCCAGCGTCTCCGCGAGGATCCGCGCCTTCTCGTTGCCCGTCCGGTCGGCGAAGTGCTCGAGCGACGCGGCCAGGGCGAAGAACTCGCCCAGCGAGTCCCAGCGCAGGTAGTTCTCGCCGACCAGCTGCTGCACGTGCTTCGGCGCCGAGCCGCCCGCGCCGGTCTCGAACAGACCGCCGCCGGCCAGCAGCGGAACGATGCTGAGCATCTTGGCGCTGGTGCCGACCTCGAGGATCGGGAACAGGTCGGTCAGGTAGTCGCGCAGCACGTTGCCCGTCACCGAGATGGTGTCGAGGCCGTGCCGCATGCGCGCGAGCGTGTACCGCGTCGCCTCCTCGGGGGCGAGGATCGTGATCGTCAGGCCCTTGGTGTCGAGCGTGGCGAGGCCCTGGTGCACCTTGGCGATGATCTGCGCGTCGTGCGAGCGGTTCGCGTCGAGCCAGAACACCGCCGGAGCGCCGGTCGCGCGGGCCCGCGTCACGGCGAGCTTGACCCAGTCCATGACCGGGATGTGCTTGGTCTGGGTCGCACGCCAGATGTCGCCGGCACGGACGGTGTGCTCGATGAGCACGGTGCCCTCGCTGTCGAGCACCTGCACGATGCCGTCCGACGCGATCTCGAACGTCTTGTCGTGGCTGCCGTACTCCTCGGCGGCCTGGGCCATGAGGCCGACGTTCGGCACGGTGCCGATCGTCGCGGGGTCCAGCGGGCCGTTGGCGATGACATCGTCGATGACGGCCTGATAGACGCCCGCGTACGAGGAGTCGGGGATGACCGCGATGGTGTCGGCTTCGCCGCCGTCCTTACCCCACAGCTTGCCGCCGTTGCGCACCAGCGCCGGCATCGAGGCGTCGACGATCACGTCGCTGGGCACGTGCAGGTTGGTGATGCCCTTGTCGGAGTTGACGTACGACAGGCGCGGACCGTTCTCGATCGCGCGCTCGAACGCGGCGGCGATCTCCTCGCCGCCGGCGAGGCCCGACAGGCCCGAGAGGATCGATCCGAGACCGTCGTTCGCGCTGAGGCCCGAGGCCGCGAGCTGGTCGCCGTACTGCGCGAAGACGTCGCGGAAGAAGGCCTTGACGACGTGGCCGAAGATGATCGGGTCGCTGACCTTCATCATGGTCGCCTTGAGGTGCACCGAGTAGAGCACGTCATCGGCCTTGGCCTGCTCGAGCGTCTCGGCGAGGAAGGCGTCGAGCTCGGCGGCCGATAGGAACGTGGCGTCGATGATCTCCCGCGGCAGGACCTTCAGGCCCTCCTTCAGCACGGTGATGGTGCCGTCGGCGGCGACATGCTGGAAGCTCAGCACGTCGTCGTGGGCGGCCACCCACGACCGCTCGTTGCTCTTGAAGTCGTCGTGGCCCATGGTGACCACGCGGGTCTTCGAGCCCTCGGCGAACGGCTTGTTGCGGTGCGGGTGCTTCTTGGCGTAGTTCTTCACCGCGAGCGGGGCGCGGCGGTCGCTGTTGCCCTCGCGCAGCACGGGGTTCACCGCCGAGCCCTTGATCCTGTCGTAGCGAGCGCGGACGTCCTTCTCCTCGAGCGACTGCGGCTCGTCGGGGTAGTCCGGCACGTCGAAGCCCTGCCCCTGCAGCTCGGCGATGGCCGCCTTGAGCTGCGGGATGGATGCCGAGATGTTCGGCAGCTTGATGATGTTCGCCTCGGGCAGCGTGGCCAGGCCGCCGAGCTCGGCGAGCGCGTCGCCGACCTGCTGCTCGGGGGTGAGCTTCTGGGGGAAGGCGGCGAGGATGCGACCCGCCAGCGAGATGTCGCGGGTCTCCACCTCGATGCCCGCCTGACCGGTATAGGCCTTGATGATGGGCAGGAACGAAGCGGTGGCCAGGGCCGGCGCCTCGTCTGTGTAGGTGTAGATGATGGCGTCGTCGGTCACCGGGGATCTCCGTTCGCGAGGGCAGATTTATCTCGATACCAAGATACCCGAGTCTTCTGCGCCTGCCCGGGTCGCGCCCGCTCGATCCGATCTGTCACGGATCGCCGGTGACGCGCTAGCCTGGGGGCATGTCGGAACTGCGCGTGGAAGAACTCTCCGCTGCGACGATCGTCGCCGTGAACAATCTGTCGCTGCGTCCGGGCCAGGAGCAGTTCCTCGCTCCGGTGTCGTACGGCATCGCCGCGACGGTCGTGAACCCTCAGACGTCGTGGCAGCGTGTTGTGCTCGACGGCGATGAGGTGGTCGGGTTCGTCAGCGCGAGCTTCGACGCCGACACCCCCGAGGAGCACTTCCGCAGCGTGCTCTGGCGGATCAACGTCGACGCCGACGACCAGCGCCGCGGCGTCGGCAGCTTCGCCGTGCAGGCGCTCATCGAGGAGGCCCGCGCCCGCGGTGTCGACCACGTGAACGTGATCTACGAGGCCGGCGAAGACGGGCCCGAGGCCTTCTTCCGCCGTGTCGGGTTCCAGCCCGTCGGCGAGACCGAGTACTCCGAGGTCATCGCGCAGATCCGCGTCGACGGCTGACGGGCACGGCTCAAGGCCTACGGCGCATCCTCATCGTCCAGGCGATGACCGAGTCCGACGTGCGGATGGCGAGAGTACGCGCTGCGTCCCACAGGGCATCCGGCAGCTCGGCGTCCACCCGCTCGCCGCGGGCGGCGCGCTCGGCGATGTCGAAGGCGCGCTCCAGATCCTCGACCGCTGCTCGGTACATGCTGAACTCCTCGGGACTGTTCCGCGAATCGGGGCTCAGCCTGGCGTCGCGCGCTCGGCGCAGCGCGACGAGGAACGCCGCCGTCGCGGGCTGACGTCCGTCGCTCATCTGCGGGAAGGCGATCGCTCGAGCGGGATCCGTCTCGTACTCCATCCAGCGCGCGAGCAGAGCGTCGTGGCGGCCGCGCAGCCGCTCCAGCGGCGGCATGCCGCCGGTCGACATCGACGATCGCTCGGTCGAGACCCGCACCCGGCTGGCCTTGACGCGCGCGGCGGCGGCACGCGCCGCCAGCTGGGTGTCGCGCAGCGCACGACGAGCGGATGCCACGGCCGAGGCATCCACTCGCGCTGCAGCTCGGTCGGCGGTCACTCTCGCGAGATCCGCCCTGGCGATGCGAGCGGCGTCCGCCGCCGCCCTGGCCTCGACCTGGGCCTGGCGCAGCTCGAGTCGCGCCGCGTCGTAGCCGAGCCGTCTGCCGTTCACCGTCCCCCGCCTTCGCACGATCGCGTACCCGCTCGCTCCCACTCCGGCGGCGGCCGGGGCGACCCACCACAGCTCGGTGGCCAGCAGAAGGATCGGGTCCACCCCTTTAACCTAATCTCAGACCGGTGTCCGCGGCCACGCCCGCCGATCTGATCTCAGACGAGGGTCTCCTGCCACGCGGCGTGCAGCTGGGCGAACTTCCCCGTGCCGCCGATCAGCGCTGCGGGGGTGTCGTCCTCGATGATCCGGCCTTGCTCCATCACCAGCACCCGGTCGGCGATCGCGACCGTCGACAGACGGTGCGCGATGATGATCGCCGTGCGGTCGGCGAGCAGCGTCTGCAGCGCCTCCTGGATCAGTCGCTCGGACGGGATGTCGAGCGACGCGGTCGCCTCGTCGAGGATCAGCACCGCGGGGTCGGCGAGGAAGGCTCGGGCGAACGAGATCAGCTGCCGCTGCCCGGCCGAGACGCGACCTCCGCGTTTGTTGACGTCGGTGCCGTAGCCGTCGGGCAGCGACGAGATGAACTCGTCGGCGCCGACGGCACGCGCCGCGGCGCGGATCTCGTCGAGCGTCGCGTCCGGCCTGCCGAGCGCGATGTTGTCGGCGACCGTGCCGCTGAACAGATAGGCCTCCTGCGTCACCATCACGATCGCGCGGCGCAGATCCTTCGGGTGCAGCATCCTCAGGTCGATGCCGTCGAGCGTCACCCGCCCGGCGGTCGGGTCGTAGAAGCGCGAGACGAGCTTGGCGAGGGTGGACTTGCCCGCACCGGTCGTGCCCACGAGCGCGATCGTCTGGCCCGCGGGGATGTCGAGTGAGAAGTCCGGCAGGATCGTCTTGTCGTCGTTGTAGGCGAAGGTGACGTCGTCGAAGCGGATCGCGCCGCGTGACTCCCACAGGTCCACCGGCTTCTCCGGATCAGGCACGGTCGGCTGCTCCTCGAGCACGCCGGAGACCTTCTCCAGCGCCGCGGTGGCCGACTGGTAGGAGTTCAGGAACATCGCGATCTCCTGCATGGGCGCGAAGAAGTTGCGCACGTACAGCACCGTCGCGAGCAGCACCCCGACGCCCAGCGCGCCGTCGGCGACGCGCAGACCGCCCCACAGCACCACGGCGGCGAGGGTGAGCGCGGCGATGCCCATCAGCCCCGGCTCGAACGTGCCGAACAGCACCATGGAGCGTCGGTTGACGTCGCGGTAGTCGCCGGCGACGGCGCGGAAGGAGGCGTCGTTGCGCGGCTCCTTGCGGAACGACTTGACGGCGCGGATGCCGGTCATGGTCTCGACGAACTGCACGATCACCTTGGCGCTGATCACTCGGGACTCGCGGTACACGGCCTGCGAGCGCGTGTAGAACCAGCGCATGAGCATGATCAGCGGGATGCCCGCGAGCAGCAGGATCACCCCGGACTGCCAGTCCGCGATCACCAGCGCGATGAACGTGAACAGCCCGAACAGCAGGCCGGAGACGAGGTTGTTCAGACCGCCGTCGAGCAGCTCGCGGATGGAGTCCAGGTCGCTCGTCTGACGCGAGATGATGCGCCCGGAGGTGTACGACTCGTGGAACTCCAGGCTGAGGCGCTGGGTGTGCAGGAAGATCCGCTTGCGCAGATCCAGCAGCACCGCCTGCGTGATGCGAGCGGCGAGCACGACGTACAGCCCGATCAGCGCCGAGGCCAGGATCCCGGCGACGAGGTAGACGATCGTGACGGTGATCGCGGGCATCCAGTCGGCTGTCTGCAGCAGCTGCGGCAGAGCACGGTCCAGCGCGATGCCGATGAGGATGGGACCTGCCACCTGCAGCGCGGTCGAGACGACGAGCACGAGCGCGGCGAGGACGATGCGCAGGCGCAGCGGCGCGATGAGCGAGCCGAGCAGCCGCAGCGATCGCTGCCGGATCGCACGGCTCTCGCTCCTGGTGTAGTCGGAGCGGTCTTCGCCCCGGGTGCCTGCGATGCTCACGCCTGCACCTCCTCTTCGTCTGCTGATGCCACGATGTCGATCGCGCCGGTGCGCGCCGCCTCCTCGGCCTCGAGGCTCGAGATGACGTGGCGGTAGTGCGAGCTGGTGCGCAGCAGCTCGGAGTGCGTGCCCACGGCGGTGATGCGCCCTCTCTCGAGCAGCGCGACGCGGTCGGCGAGCGCGACGGTCGACGGGCGGTGCGCGACGATCAGCGCGGTCGTCTCGGCGAGCACGTGACGCAGCGCCTCCTCGACGAGCGCCTCGGTGTCGACGTCGAGGGCGGAGAGCGGGTCGTCGAGCACGAGCACCTTCGGGGCTGCGGCGACGGCGCGGGCGAGCGCCAGGCGCTGACGCTGCCCACCCGACAGGCTCAGCCCCTCTTCGCCAATGACCGTCTCGACGCCGTTGGGCAGCGTGTCGACGAACCCGGCCTGGGCGACATCGAGCGCCTCGCGCAGCACCCGCTCCGCCTCGTCGCCGTGGATGTCGAGATCGGCCCGGCCCAGCAGCACGTTCTCCCGCACGGATGCCGAGAACAGCGTCGCGTCCTCGAACGCCATCGCCACGTGCCGGCGCAGCTCGGACAGCTCGAGGTCGCGCACGTCGACGCCGTCGAGCGTCACCCGGCCACCGGTGACGTCGTACAGGCGCGCCGGCAGCGTGGTGAGCGTCGTCTTGCCCGAGCCGGTGAGACCGACGAGGGCCATGGTCTCCCCCGGGCGCAGCACGAGGTCGATCCCGTCGAGCAGATCGCGCTCGTGCGCGCCGGCATCCTGATACCGGAAGTGAGCGCCCTCGAAGGCCAGCTCGCCACGGGGCTCGGCGAGCCGCACCGGCTGCGCGGGGTCGGTGATGGTGTTCGTCTCCTGGTAGATCTCGAACACGCGGTCGGTCGCGGTGCGCGCGTCGAGCATGAACGAGAACAGGAAGCCGATCGATTCGATCGGCCAGCGCAGCACGGCGGCCATCGCGAAGAACGCGAACAGCTGCGGCACGTCGATCTGCCCCTGCACGATCAGCCAGATGCCCGCGATCAGGCTGAGCCCGAACGCGATCTGCGGCATGAGGTCGAGCCAGAACCAGATCTCGGCGACCGCGCGCCCCTTGCGCAGCTCGGTCTCGCGCAGCGTCTCGGCCTGGCGACTGAACCGCACGAGCGCGTGCTTGCCGCGCCCGAAGGCCTTGAGCACGCGGATGCCGTGCACGCTCTCCTCGACGCTGGTGGCCAGGTCGCCGGCCTGATCCTGACTGCGCCGGGCGAGCGCGCCGTAGCGCTTCTCGAATAGATAGCCCTGAATCCACATGGGCACCCCGGTGACGAGGAAGATCGCGCCGAGCAGCCAGTGCCAGCGGAACAGCAGCACGGCGCCGATCGCGATGGTGAGGATGTTGACGACGAGCAGGATCAGGCCGAACGCCAGCCACCGCCGGATGATGTTGATGTCCTGCATCATGCGGCTGAGCAGCTGCCCCGACTGCCAGCGGTCGTGGAAGGCGACGGGAAGTCCCTGCAGTCGCGAGTACAGCTGCGAGCGCATCTGGTACTCCACCTCGGTGGCGGGGGTCAGCACGAACCAGCGGCGCAGCCACACCATCACCGCCTCGCCCAGAGAGAGGGCCAGCACGCCGAACGCGCCGGCGATGACGAATCCGACGGAGTCGCCGGCGCCGCCGCCGAGATCGAAGTTCTTCACGACCTGCTCGAGCACGATCGGGATCATCAGGGCGATCACCGCGGCGGCGAGCGCGCTGAGTGCGCCCCCGATCAGGCGGCCGACGATCGGCTGCACGAAGGGCTTCAGCCGCCAGAGCGCGGCGAATGTGGACAGGGACGACGAAGACGAGCTGACAGACATGACTCTCGGTTGCGTGGCGAGTGGGTGCCGAAGATGAGGCGGATGCCGTGGCATCCGCTGCGTCGCCCGGTCGACGCGACAGCCTTCGAGCCTATTGCCGACGCTGTCCGACGCGCAAGGCGGACGCGTCGATCAGATCTCGCCGCGCTCGCGGGCGAGCAGGCTCTGCTTCACCGGGAGACCCCACGCGAAGCCGCCCAGCGTCCCATCCGAGCGCAGCACGCGGTGACACGGCACGAACAGGGCGGGCGCATTGCGCGCGCAGATCGACGCGGCCGCGCGCACCGCCTGCGGGCTGCCGAGCTCGGCCGCGAACTCGCTGTAGCTGAGCGGGCGTCCCGGTTCGATGCGGCGCAGGGCCGCCCATCCGGCGGACTGCATCGTCGTACCGCGCTGGCGCACGATCACGGCGTCGATGGCGTGCAGGTCGCCCGCGTAGAACGCGCGCGCCGCGTGTGCGGCATCCGTCTCGCCCTCGTCGACCGCGGTCGGGCGCAGCGCGGGATGCACCCGCGCGATGATCGCCGCGTGGTCGTCGGTCCAGCCGGAGGCGAGCACCCGCTGCGCCTCGTCGACGAGGATCGTCAGGGCGCCGTCGGGTGTCGGTATCGTCTGCACGAGCGCGGTCATGGCTTCTCCTTCGGGGCTGAGCGTGCGGAGCGGCGCGGCGGCCGGGCGGGTACCGCCCGCCACAGGTGCGCGGCGAGGTAGCTGCGCCAGGGCGCCGTGCGCGCGGCCCAGGCGGTGAGGGACGCCGGATCTCCGGCGAGCCCTGAGGCCACGGCACCCGCGCGCACGGCCACGTCGCCGGGCAGGAAGACGTCGGGGTCGCCGATCACGCGCATCCGCACGTAGTCCGCCGTCCACGGCCCGATGCCCGGCATCGCCAGCAGGGCCGCGCGCTGCGCTGCGGCGTCGTCGCCGACCGTGAGGGTGAGCGACCCGTCGGCGAGCGCCGCGGCAGCGCCGGTGATGGCGCGGAGGCGCGCCGCCGGCCCGCGCAGCACCTCGGCACCGTGCTCGGCGATGGCGTCCATCGTCGGGAAGAGCAGCCCGCCGGTGGGAGTGCGCTCGCCCAGCTGCTCGGCCAGCGCGGCGAGAGCGGTGCGGGCTGCGGCGACGGTGATCTGCTGTCCCACCATGGCACGGATGAGCATCTCGTGCGGATCCGCCGTGCCCGGCACCCGGATGCCGGGGACGGCGGCCACGAGCGGCGCCAGCTCGGGGTGCTCCGAGAGCGCGTCGTCGACCGCCTGCGGGTCGGCGTCGAGGTCGAACAGCCGGCGGGCGGTCGCGACGAGGGGTGCGAGGTCGGCGAGCCTGGTGACCGTCGCCCGCAGCCGCAGCTGTCCCTCCGGCGTCTGCCGGATCTCGAGGTGCGCGGGGCCGCCCGGCATCCGCAGGTGACGACCGAACGAGGTCGCCGTGGCGGTCTCCACCCCGGGCAGAGCGCGCGCCGCCATCCAGACGAACAGGCCCGAGGCGTCGATGGGCGCGCGGTGCGGCAGCAGCAGGTCTATGGTGCCAGGCGTCTCGGCGCCGTCCGCCGCAGCGTGTGAGCCGCGGGCGGCTGCACGGCGCGTCGCGCGCAGCTCTCCGGGGGGCATCTCGAAGACCTCTCGGATCGTGTCGTTGCACTGCCGGATGCTCGAGAATCCCGCGGAGAACGCGACCTCCGAGATGGGCATGTCGGTGCCGACGAGCAGCATGCGCGCGGTGTGCGCGCGGTGCGCCCTGGCGAGGGCGAGCGGGCCGGCGCCGAGCTCGGCGGTCAGCATCCGCGTCAGATGCCGGGGCGAGTAGCCGAGCCGGCGGGCGAGCCCTGGCACCCCCTCCTGCTCGACGACTCCCGCGGTGATCAGACGCATCGCGCGCCCGGCCGCGTCTCCGCGCAGATCCCACGCCGGCGAACCCGGCGCGGCTTCGGGCAGGCAGCGCTTGCAGGCGCGGTACCCGGCCTCGTGCGCCGCTGCGCTCGTGGAGTAGAAGGTGACGTTCTCGGGCTTCGGGGTGCGGGCGGGGCAGCTCGGGCGGCAGTAGATGCGCGTCGAGCGCACCGCCGTGACGAACTGCCCGTCGAAGCGTGTGTCCCGCGCGGCGATCGCACGGTAGCGCCGGTCGTGCTCTGCGGTGCTGCCCATGTCTTCATGCTGTCACGCCCGCGCGCCGTCGGCTGGCGGAAATCGGACATCGCAGTCATGCGATCAGGTCACGACGTTTCGACTCGATCGGCTCCGCCGAACTCGCTCAACGATCGGGTTGCGCCCTCGCGCAGCTCGGCCGCTGTGAGGTCACTTCTTCCACTGCCCGGGCGCTGCGCCCCCGGTCAGTGGAAGAAGTGACGCTCCCCGGTGAAGAACATCGTCACGCCGGCCTTGCGGGCGGCATCCACCACCTCTTCGTCGCGCACCGAGCCGCCGGGCTGCACGATCGCCGTGACGCCGGCGTCGATGAGCACCTGCGCGCCGTCGGCGAAGGGGAAGAACGCATCGGATGCGGCCACCGAGCCGGCGGCCCGGTCTCCGGCCCGCTCGACGGCCAGGCGGCACGAGTCGACCCGGTTGACCTGCCCCATGCCCACGCCCACGGTCGCGTTGTCCTTCGCCAGCACGATCGCGTTCGACTTCACCGCACGGCAGGCCTTCCACGCGAAGATGAGGTTCTCCATCTCGACGTCGTCGGGCCGCTCGCCCGAGACGAGCTCCCAGTTCGTCGCCACCGAGACGATGTCGTCGGGGAACCGATCGGCATCCTGCAGCAGCAGACCGCCCGAGACCAGACGCACGTCCATCCGCTCCTGCCGCCAGTCGGCGGGCAGCTGCAGCAGACGCAGGTTCTTCTTCGCCTTGAACACCTCGAGCGCGGCCGGCTCGAACGCCGGGGCGACGATGACCTCGGTGAAGATGTCCTTCAGGTTCTCCGCCATCTTCAGGGTCACGGTGCCGTTGGCCGCGATCACTCCGCCGTAAGCCGAGACCGGGTCGCATTCGTGGGCGCGCAGGTGCGCGCTGGCGATGGGATCGAGGGCGTTGCGCGCGGTCGTCGCGATGCCGCACGGGTTGGCGTGCTTGATGATCGCCACGGCCGGCTGCACCATGTCGTACGCGGCGCGCAGCGCGGCGTCGGCGTCGACGTAGTTGTTGTACGACATCTCCTTGCCCTGCAGCTGGGTCGCCTGCGCGATGCCGTGGCCGCCGGCGCGGGTGTAGATCGCGCCGCGCTGGTGCGAGTTCTCGCCGTAGCGCAGCGTGGCCAGGCGCTCGGCCTTCACGGTGAGGTGCGCCGGCAGGTCTCCGCTCTCGGCGAGGGTGCGCTCCGAGAACCACTGCGCGACGGCCGAGTCGTAGTTTGCGGTGTGCGCGAAGGCGCGTGCGGCGAGCTCGCGACGGTGGCTGAGGGTGGTGCCGCCCTCGGCGATCGCCTCGATGATGGCGGGGTAAGACTCGGGTGACACGACGATCGCGACGTTGGCGTGGTTCTTCGCCGCAGCGCGCACCATGGCGGGTCCGCCGATGTCGATCTGCTCGACGATGGCGTCGGGGTGTGCGCCTGATGCCACGGTCTCGACGAAGGGGTAGAGGTTGACCACGACGAGCTCGAACGGCTCGATGCCGAAGTCCTCGAGCTGACGCTCGTGCTCTTCGAGGCGCAGGTCGGCGAGCAGCCCGCCGTGCACCTTCGGGTGCAGCGTCTTGACGCGGCCGTCGAGCATCTCGGCGACCCCGGTGACCGATGCCACATCCGTGACCTGGTGACCCGCATCGCGGATGGTCTGCGCCGTGGAGCCGGTCGAGACGATTTCGATGCCCGCCTCGGTCAGCGCCTCGGCGAGCTCGATCAGGCCGGACTTGTCGCTCACCGACACCAGGGCGCGCTTCACCCGCACCAGGTCGCGGTCGCGGTACAGCGAGGGGTCGAGGCTGGGGCCGGCCATGGGGGTGCTCCTTCGTTCGGGGGAGGTCGTGCGGGTCAGCGGGAGAGGGTCAGGTCGCCCGTGGCGATGCGCTGCACGGCATCGATCAGCAGGCGACGCTCGACGGGCTTGATGCGGTCGTGCAGGGTGGCTTCGGTGTCGCCGGGCAGCACGGGCACGCGCTCCTGGGCGAGGATCGGTCCGCTGTCGATGCCGTCGTCGATCACGATGATGCTCGCTCCGGTCTCGGCGACGCCGGCGGCGAGCGCATCGCGCACGCCGTGCGCGCCGGGGAACTCGGGCAGGTACGCGGGATGCGTGTTGATGATGTTCGGCGCGTAGCGCTCGACGACCGCCGGCGGCAGCAGGCGCATCAGCCCGCTGAGCACGATGAGGTCCGGCTGCCAGGCGTCCAGCTGGGCGGCCAGCTCCCGCCCCCACTCCTCGCGACTCGCATAGGCGGTGTACGGCACGGTGAAGGTGGGGATGCCGAACTCCTCGGCGTGCGCGAGCCCTTCCGCGTCCCGGTCGGCGCCGACGGCGATCACCCTGGCCGGGAAGTCGGGGTGACTCGCCGCCTCCAGCAGGGCTCGAAGGTTCGAGCCGGTACCGGAGATCAGAACAGCGAGCGTCAGCACCCGGTCAGTCTACCGGGGTGGTGAGCCCCGCCATCTCCGTGTTCCAGCGGTCGATGCGCTCTTCGGCGAGCTCGTCGCGGTGCCGCGGTGCGAGCAGCAGGATGCCGGCGCCGATGAGCACCTCGATGCCGATCGCGAGCGTGAGCGCTCCGGGCGCGGGTCCGGCCTGCGCGAGTCGGCCCGGGCCGATCGAGCCGGACGCCAGTGCCGCCGCGAGCGCGGCGACGCCGGCGGTCAGGCCGGCGATCGCGACCGCGATCGCCGCTCGCGGGCCGTACCCGCCCGCGGTGTTCTCCCAGACCAGCCTCGAGCGCACCATCCAGCCGGCCACCGCGCCGCAGGCGATCGGCACGAGCACGCTCACCAGCATCCAGATCGACGAGTTCTCGGGCACCAGCCCGAGAACCGGGATGCCGGGGACGACACCCAGCTCGGTGCCGGCTGGCGACACCGAGGTGCCCGCGCCGAGGGCGAAGCCCGGGGCGGCGAGCCAGCTCGCCGCCCACACGATCAGGGTCGGCAGGTAGGCCAGGTGCCCGAGGGTGAGCATGGCGGCGCCGAGGGCGTCGACGTGCGCCGCCTCGAACAGCGCCACCACCTCTCCGCCGCGCAGCAGCGTCATGACGGCGATGCCCACGGCCGACGCGCCCGTCAGTGCGACCGTGGCGACGGCAGCGCCCCGGACGGCCTCGCCGGGCACCGCGGCCCAGTCGCCCCAGGCGTCGACGACGTCACGCAGCCGATCGATGAGCCCGTCGTCGCCCTCCGCCCACGCGTGGCGCAGCGCGCCGGCCAGCGCACCGACCGCGTAGACCGCGGCGGGGATGACGATCGCGGCCCACAGCGGGGCGCGCAGCACGTCAGAGCGGCAGGTCACCGCGACGGCGACCGAGAGGGCGGTGAACCCCGCCACTCCCCCGATGACACCGGAGACCCACCGGCCGGCCACGGCGGCACGACGGCCCGACCGCGCCGCGAAGAGCAGGGTGAACAGCAGCAGCGCCAGCGGCGGCACCGAGAGGGCGAATCGGGCCGCGTCCTTCGGGATCGCGAGGGCGGAGACCACGGCATCCGGAAGCACCACCTCGAGAGGGACCCCGTGCCCGAACTGCCAGAGCGTGCCGCTCACCGGCCAGAGCGAACCCCAGTCGGCGGCGAGTCCGAACGCCAGTACCCAGAGCAGGGTGAAGGGCGCGAGCACGACGGCGAGCCCGACAGCGGCCGCGATGGCGGCGTCGAGGGCGGCGAGGAGCGCGACGATGAGGCGTTGCATGACGGATCGAGCCTACGTCGTGCATCCGCCCGGTCTGCTGCGGCCACGCGCGGTGCGGCGAACCCGGTAGATTCTCTTCGGAGGTCCACCCGATGACTGATGCCCCTGTGCGCCCTGACGCCGAACCGCGTAATGCGATCGACCGTTTCTTCGAGATCACCCGACGAGGTTCGAGCTTCGCCGCCGAGATCCGCGGAGGTGTGGTCACGTTCGTGACGATGGCGTACATCGTCATCCTGAACCCCATCATCCTCTCCAGCGGAACCGACATCGGCGGCGCTCAGCTGGACTTCGTGCAGCTGAGCGCGGTGACCGGGCTCACCGCGGCCGTCATGACGATCCTGTTCGGTCTGGTCGCGCGCCTGCCGTTCGGATTCGCGGCCGGTCTCGGCATCAACGCGTTCCTCGCGTTCTCCGTCGTCGGCGAGGTCACCTGGCCCGAGGCGATGGGCCTGGTGGTCATCAACGGCCTGATCATCGTGCTGCTCAGCGCGACCGGCCTGCGCCGCATGATCTTCGACGCCGTCCCCATGCAGCTGAAGATCGCCATCACCGTCGGCATCGGCCTGTTCATCGCGTTCATCGGCTTCGTCAACGCCGGCTTCGTGACGGCCGCCGCCTCGCCGCCGGTCGCCCTCGGCGTGGGCGGCTCGGTCGCCACCGTGCCCACACTTCTGTTCGTGATCACCCTGCTGCTCACCGGCGTGCTGGTGGCGCGCCGGGTCAAGGGCGGCATCCTCATCGGGCTCGTCACGGGGACGGTGCTTGCCGTCGTCGTCGAGGCGATCTGGCACATCGGCGCCAAGGGCGACGACAACCCCGGTGGCTGGGGCCTGTCGGTGCCGGCTCTGCCCGCGCAGCTCGTCAGCCTTCCCGACCTGTCGCTCGTCGGCCAGTTCGACCTGTTCGGCGGCTTCGGTCGCATCGGCGCTCTGGCCGCCCTGATGCTCGTCTTCACCCTCGTCTTCACGAACTTCTTCGACGCGATGGGCACCATGACCGGCCTCGCGAAGGAGGCGGAGATCGCCGACGAGCGCGGCAACTTCCCGCGTCTGAAGTCGGCGCTGATCGTCGAGGGCGTCGGCGCCGTGGTCGGCGGCGCCACCTCGTCCTCGTCGAACACGGTGTTCGTCGAGTCGGGCGCCGGCATCAGCGAAGGCGCCCGCACCGGTTTCGCGAACCTCGTCACCGGCGGGCTCTTCCTCATCGCGATGTTCTTCACCCCGCTGGTCTCGATCGTGCCCACCGAGGTGGCCGCCGCCGCGCTGGTGATCGTCGGAGCGCTCATGATGAGCCAGATCCGCTTCATCGACCTGACCGACTTCTCCGCACTGTTCGGCGTCTTCCTCACCGTGTCGGTGATGCCGATGACGTACTCGATCGCCAACGGCATCGGCGCCGGCTTCATCGGCTGGGTCGCCGCACGCGCGTTCTCGGGCAAGGCGAAGGAGATCAGCCCGCTGCTGTGGATCGTGGCGGCCGGCTTCGTGATCTACTTCGCCCGCGGACCGGTGGAGATGCTGCTCAGCTGAGCGACGGCGTCCCGCGGTCGCGGGTATGACGAAGGCCCCGGGGTGGAGCCCGGGGCCTTCGTGTACGAGTCTACCGCGTCGGCGGCACGATGGCGTTCCGCGCAGCAGCTGCGGAAGTCCCGATGAGCGCATGCCTCGATCCCGTCACGTCCGCCGCGCGGCATCCGCGGGTGCAGACGCCGATGGCCCCGGGAGGGGATCCCGGGGCCATCGTGCGCAGGTGGACGCGTCGCGGTCAGAGCGCCTCGACGATGGCGCGCATCAGGTCGGCCGCCTCAGAAGGCGTCTTGCCCACCTTGACGCCGGCGGCCTCGAGGGCCTCCTTCTTGGCCTGTGCGGTTCCGGCCGAGCCCGAGACGATGGCGCCGGCGTGGCCCATGGTCTTGCCCTCGGGCGCGGTGAAGCCGGCGACGTAGCCGACGACGGGCTTGGTGACGTTGGCCTTGATGTAGTCGGCCGCGCGCTCCTCGGCGTCGCCGCCGATCTCGCCGATCATGACGATGGCCTTGGTCTCGGGGTCGGCCTCGAACGCGGCGAGCGCGTCGATGTGCGTGGTGCCGATGACCGGGTCGCCGCCGATGCCGATGGCGGTCGAGAAGCCCAGGTCGCGCAGCTCGAACATCATCTGGTAGGTCAGCGTGCCCGACTTCGACACGAGACCGATCGGGCCCTTGCCGGTGATGTTGGCCGGGGTGATGCCGACCAGCGCCTCGTCAGGGGTGATGATGCCGGGGCAGTTCGGACCGATGATGCGGGTCTTGTTGCCCTTCTCGGTCGCGTACGCCCATGCCTCGGCACTGTCGCCCACGGGCACGCCCTCGGTGATGACGACGAGCAGCGGGATCTCGGCGTCGATGGCCTCGACCATGGCGTCCTTGGTGAACGCGCCGGGCACGAAGGCGATCGAGACGTCAGCTCCGGTCTTCTCCATCGCCTCGGCGACCGAGCCGAAGACGGGGAGCTCGACGGCGTTGCCGTCCTTGTCGGTGTGCGCGACGGTCGTGCCGGCCTTGCGGGCGTTCACGCCGCCGACGATGTTGGTGCCCGCCTTGAGCATGAGGGCGGTGTGCTTGGTGCCCTCGCCGCCGGTGATGCCCTGGACGATGACCTTGGAGTCCTTGTTGATGAAGATCGACATGTCTGTGATTCCTTCCGGCGCGTCAGGCGTTCGCCAGCTCGGCGGCCTTGTCGGCGCCCTCGTCCATGGTGGCGGCGAGGGTCACCAGCGGGTGGTTGGCTGCGGCGAGGATCTCGCGACCCTCTTCGACCTGGTTGCCGTCGAGGCGCACGACGAGAGGCTTGGTCGCCGCATCGCCGAGGATCTCGAGGGCCTTCACGATGCCCTCGGCGACGGCGACGCAGGAGGTGATGCCGCCGAAGACGTTCACGAACACGCTCTTGACCTGCTCGTCGCCGAGGATGACGTCGAGTCCGGCCGCCATGACCGTGGCGGACGCACCGCCGCCGATGTCGAGGAAGTTCGCCGGCTTCACGCCGCCGTGCTTCTCACCGGCGTAGGCGACGACGTCGAGGGTCGACATGACCAGACCCGCGCCGTTGCCGATGATGCCGACCTGTCCGTCGAGCTTGACGTAGTTGAGGCCGGATGCCTTGGCCTTCGCCTCGAGGGGGTTCTCGGCGTCCTTGTCGGCGAGAGCCTCGTGCTCGGGGTGACGGATCTCGGACGCGTTGTCGTCGAGGGTCACCTTGCCGTCGAGGGCGATGATCTCGCCGTCTTCGGTGCGCACCAGCGGGTTGACCTCGACGAGCGTGGCGTCTTCGCCCTTGTACACGTCGTAGAGCTTGACGAACACGTCGGCGACCTTCTCGACGAGCTCTTCGGGGAAGTTCGCCGCCTGGGCGATCTCGACGGCCTTGGCCTTGTCGATGCCGGTCAGCGGGTTGACCTCGACGCGCGCGAGGGCCTCGGGCTTCTCGACGGCGAGCTGCTCGATCTCCATGCCGCCCTCGACGCTGCACAGCGACAGGTACGAGCGGTTGGCGCGGTCGAGCAGCACCGAGAAGTAGAACTCCTCCGCGATGCGCGCGCCCTGCGCGACCATGACGCGCTTGACGACGTGGCCCTTGATGTCGAGGCCGAGGATCGCCTTCGCTGCCTCGTACGCCTCGTCGGGGGTCTTGGCGACCTTGACACCGCCGGCCTTGCCGCGCCCACCGGTCTTGACCTGAGCCTTGACGACCACGACACCGCCGATCTTCTCGGCGGCCGCCCTCACCTCCTCGGGGGTGTCGGCGACGATGCCGGCGAGGACCGGCACTCCGTACTTCTCGAAAACGTCTCGTGCCTGGTACTCGTACAGATCCACTGTGGTTCCTTCACTGGGCTGCTGTCTGGTCTGGTGATTCTCTCGATGTCGAGACATCGACCAGTCCCCCAGCCTACTACCGCCGTCTGAGCGCGCCGTCGCCGTCCCGCGACGTCGACGGACGCCGGGGGGCGCCGCGGTCTAGGCTTTCGCCATGCACGAATCCGCAGATCTGAGCACCGGTGTCGTCGCCGCGGCCCTCGAACTCTTCAGCGCCCAGGGGTTCGATCAGACGTCCGTCGAGCAGATCGCGAAGGCCGCGGGCGTCTCGCGGTCGACCTTCTTCCGCCAGTTCGGCGGCAAGGAGGATGTCGTGTTCATCGATCACGAGGCCCTGCTCGACGAGCTGCGGCAGTTCCTCGCCGAGCCGCACGACGACCCGTGGGCGGCGGTGTGCGAGGCATCGGAGCGCGTCTTCGCGCACTTCGCGCGAGACCCCGAGCTCGCCCGCCGACGCTACGAGGTCGTCCGCGAGGTGCCCGTGCTGCGCGACCGCGAGATCGTCACGGTGTTCCGGTATGAGCGGCTGTTCGACGAATACCTGCGCGCCTCCCTGCCCGGGATCGCGCCGATCGACGCGGTCGGGTTCTCTGCCCTGATCACCGCCGTGCACAATCACGTGCTGCGCCAGCTGCTGCGCGGCGGCCGCGTGCCGCTGAGCGTTCTGCGGGAGGCGCTCGACGACGTGCGTCGCCGCTACGGTGTGCTTCCCGAGGCGATCACGCCGTCGGATGACGATGTCGTCGTCGCCGTGTTCCCGCGGTCGATGCCGATCGCCGAGATCTCACGTCGCGTGCAGGCTCAGCTGTCCTGAGCGGCCGCCGACGTCACTCGTCGCAGCCGCACCGTCCCGAAGCGTTCTTCACCATGAAGCACACGTCGCACACGCCGTAATCGCGCTCGGCGAGGTTGGTGGCCTTCGGCGCGCGGGGCTCGGGGGCGGGGCGGGATGCGGCCGGGGTGCGAGTGCCGGATGCCGGGCGCTTCGCCGCCGAGACGGTCGGCAGTCCGCTGGGCTGGTTGACGTAGAAGTACGGCGGGCGGCCTTCGCTGGGCAGCAGCGGCAGCACCCGACCGCCCACGCTCACCTGCTCGTCCGCGGCGAAGCCGTTGATGTACGTGCGGCCGATGTGCAGAGGAGCTTCGGCGGTGCGGCGGATCGCCTCGATGTACCTGCCGCGATCGATGTAGCTGCTGACGCCGACGGCCTCGGTCACCGCGGCGATGAACTCGTGATTCTCGACGGGGATCCGGTGCGCGCGCAGCGCCTCCGCGAGAGATCGGTACGGACGGGAGGTTCCTGCGGGCGTCGGGCCCTGTACTTCGTTCATCACCTCCATTCTCTCACCCGCAACGGCCCCGTCGGTCGTCTTCGCCGTGCCAGACTCTTCTGATCCGACCGGAGAGGACCGGCACATGTACTCCATCCCCGCTCCGATGCTCGCCAAGGCCGCGGCATCCATCCCCGATCCGGCGAAGAAGCCGATGCTGTACGAGCCGAAGTGGGACGGATTCCGCGGGCTGGTCGCCTGGGACGGCGAGGAGATCGAGATCGGCTCGCGCGGCGCGAAGCCGCTCACCCGCTACTTCCCCGAGCTGGTCGAGCAGCTGGCCGCCATCCTGCCCGGCCCGTGCCTGCTCGACGGGGAGATCGTCGTGGCCACCGGTCCCGCCGGCGCGCAGCGTCTGGACTGGGAGGCGCTGAGCCAGCGCATCCATCCGGCCGCATCGCGGGTGGCGAAGCTCGCGACCGAGACCCCGGCGATGTTCATCGCCTTCGACCTGCTCGCCGACGGCGAGGAGGATCTGCAGCAGCATCCGTTCCGAGAGCGACGGGCACGGCTCGAGGGGATGCTGTCGGATGCCCCGCATCCGCTGCACCTGACCCGCGCCACCGACGATCCGGACCTCGCCCGACGCTGGCTGGCGGAGTTCGAGGGCGCGGGGCTGGACGGGGTCGTCGCGAAACCGCTCGACGATGCCTACGCCCCCGGCAAGCGCACCCTGATCAAGATCAAGCACGCCCGCACCGCCGACGTGGTCGCGCTCGGCTATCGCGTGCACAAGAGCGGATCGGGCGTCGGGTCGCTGCTGGTCGGGCTGTACGACGAGACCGGCGCGCTGCGGCAGGTGGGCGGCGTCGCCGCCTGGACGGATGCCATGCGCCAGAAGCTCGTCGACGACCTCGCTCCGCTCGTCGTGCGCGACGAGGCGGGCGACGCGGTGACCGGCGAGAGCGAGCGCTCCCGGTTCACCGGCGCCAAGGACATGACGTTCGTGCGGCTGCGCCCTGAGCTGGTGCTCGAGGTGCGCTACGACCAGCTCGAAGGCGACCGCTTCCGGCACACCGTGCAGTTCGAACGCTGGCGCCCCGACCGCGAGGCGCGCTCGTGCACCTACGACCAGCTCGAGACGGTCGCCGGATACGACCTGGCGGACGTGCTGCAGTAGTCGCCGGCGTCTCGCCCGCGGCTCCGAGACGACGGCCATGCCAGGACGGCGCCGTCAGTCGTCGACCCGGTCGCCGTTCGCATCCCAGTTCTCGGCGACCTTCTTGCTGGGCTGCACGCGCGGCGGCTCGCCAGGCATCTTCGGGAACTCGGGCGGGAACGGCAGCTCGCCGAGCCCGTGCTCGACGTCGCGCTCCCACCAGGCGAGCAGGGTGTCGATCCGGGCGGGGGCATCCTGCATGCCCGCCCACGGGTCTCCGATCTCGGCGAGCCGGGCGGGCACCGTGCGCACCGTGAACCGCATCGGGTCGAGGTCGTCGAGCTCCTCCCAATGGATCGGAGTCGACACCGGCGCGCCGGGTCTGGCCCGCGGGCTGTACGCCCCGGCGATGGTGCGGTCGCGGTTCGCCTGGTTGAAGTCGACGAAGATCCGCTCGCCGCGCTCCTCCTTCCACCAGTTCGTCGTGACGCGATCCGGCATCCGGCGCTCGAGCTCGCGTCCCGCCGCGATCACCGCGTGGCGCACGGTGAGGAACTCCCACTCGGGCACGATCGGGCTGAACACGTGCAGGCCGCGGTTGCCGCTCGTCTTGATGAACGGGTCGAGCCCCGCGTCGCGCAGCACCTCGCGCAGCTCGAGGGCGGCGGGGATGGCCTGCTCGATGCCCGTGCCGGGCTGCGGGTCGAGGTCGATGCGCAGCTCGACCGGGTTGTCGGTGTTCGCCGCGAGCGAGGCCCAGGGATGGAACACGACGGTGTTCATCTGCACCGCCCAGACGATCGCGCTCGGCCGGGTGAGCACGAGCTGCGGGTGACGGCGCCCGCTGTTGTACGTGCACATCACGGACTCGACGTAGTCGGGAGTGCCCTTCGGCGGGTTCTTCGAGAAGAACTGCTCCCCCTGGATGCCGTCACGGAACCGTTCGAGCGACACCGGCCGGTGGCCGGTGGATCGCAGGAACGCCTCCGCCACCTGCTGCACGTACTCGGCGTACTCCGCCTTGGTGATGCCGGCGCCGTCATCGGTTGGCCAGACCGCCTTGTTCGGGCTCGACAGGTCGACGACGCGTTCGCCGTCGGGATCCTGCACCGTCAGCTTCACTCGCTCAGAGGCCATGCTCCGACACTAGGGCGTGCCCGGGGCGGATCACAGGGGCTGGCGACCAGCAGGCGCGCCGACTATGCGGCGCATCGATCAGTCGTCGTCGCCGATGTCGATCCCGAGCACCAGCACGGCGCTCAGCGCGTCGCGCTCGATCGCGATCGACGGGCCCGCGATGTCGACCAGCACCCCGGCGAGCCCGGAGTGCTCGCCGAGGACCTTCGCCAGCTGCTCGGGCTGGAACGGCAGCGGCTTGTCCTTGCGCCCGAGGGCGACGACCTCGAGCGGGTGCGAGAACACCTGCAGGAACCGGCGTCCGTCGGTCGCGTGCGCTTCGGCGATGCCCACCGGCTGGCCGTTGGATCCGTCGTTGACCGCCACCCAGCACCGGGTGCCGGCGAGCGCCTCCGCCACGCGGACGGCGCTCTGCTCGTCGCGCGGTGCGGCCAGCGCCGTCTTCACCGCCATGTTCTCGTCACCCTGCTCGACGGCCTTCTGCAGCAGCTCGGTGGGGAACACCGCGCGGTGCGGCGCGGAGGAGTTGTCGATGACGATGCCGTTGAAGCCGCCGGCGATCACCTGCTGGTAGACCGCCGTCGTCGGCTGGGCGATGGCCGAGGTGGCGGCGGCGTCCTCCGCGCCCTCGAGGGACTGCTGCAGCGCCCGGCCGGAGCTGTACGCGAGCATGAACGAGCGCTCTCCGTCGCGGATGACCCCCACCGACAGCGGCTTGCCCGAGCTGATCTGCTCGCGCGCGTCGCCGTGCACGCGCAGGTAGAGGTGGCCCTGCAGCGACTGGCGCATCACGCCGAGCAGCTGCTCGTTGGTCGCGCCCTCCTGCAGCTCGGCGAGCGCCTCGCGCAGCAGGATGTTGTCGTTGAGACCGTCGACGGTGTGGGTCTGCTCGGGCGGCGTGGCCGGCGCGAGCGGAAGCCGCGGCACCGGCTGCTCGACGGTGGCGGCCGCGTGCTGCTCGCCTGGCAGGCCCTGCGCCGACGGCGACGAGGATCGTGCGGCGGGTGCGGTGCGCTCGGGTGCGCTCTGCGATGCGCCCTCCGCGGGAAGGCTCACCTCGGGGCCCGCTTCGGCGCCGACGCCGCGGAACGCCTGCACCGAGATGCTGACATCGGGCACCGGCTCGGCCGGCGCCTCGACCGCCTGCTCGTCGACGGTCTCGGCCTCGGCCGCGGGCGCTGCCGGGGAGGTCGGTTCGTCGACGGACTTCTTGCGGCGGGAGAAGAGGGCCATGTGAGCCAGCCTAACCGCACGGTGTGCGCGCGAGTCGATCGGCGACACGGGGCGCCGCGCGGGTCAGAGCTTCGTGATCGGGGCGATCTTGATGAGCAGCTTCTTCTGCCCCGCCGAGTCGAAGCGCACATGCGCGATGCGCTTGGCGCCCTCGCCGGTGACGGCCTCGACGCGTCCGTCGCCGAAGTCGTCGTGCCGTATGCGGTCGCCGGCAGCCAGCTCGAGATCGCCGTTGTCGCGGACCTTGCCGGTGACCTTGTTCGGGAAGCGGTCCATCGCCGTCGAGAGGGGCTTGAGGCCCCCGCCCTTGGGCAGCGACTTGGGCGCGAACGGGTCTGCGCTGCGCCCGCCGAAACCGCCCGGTCGACGGGCGTTCAACGCGCGCGACTGCGTTCCGCCGCGCGAGTTCACGTCACCGGGTGACTGACGCCAGTCGATGAGGTCGCCGGGGATCTCCTGCAGGAACCGGCTCGGCATGGCGACCGTGACCTCGCCGAACTGAGCGCGGGTCATCGCGAGCGAAAGGTGCAGGCGCTTGCGCGCCCGGGTGATGCCGACGTAGAACAGCCGCCGCTCCTCCTGCGGCCCGCCCGGCTCGCCGGCCGAGATGCGGTGCGGGATGAGGTCCTCCTCGACGCCGGTCACGAACACCGCGTCGTACTCCAGACCCTTCGCCGTGTGCATGGTCATCATCGACACCGCGCCCGACTCGTCGTCGAGGTCATCGGCATCCGACACCAGCGCCACCTCGGTGAGGAAGTCGGCGATACCGCCATCGGGGTTGTTTCGCGCGAAGTCGCGCGCGACGGCCACGAACTCGTCGAGGTTCTCCAGTCGTGCCTCGTCCTGCGGGTCGCGACTGGCGCGCAGCATGTCGAAGTAGCCGCTGCCGTTCAGCAGCACGGTGAGCCCCTCGGCGACCGAGGTCGCCGGCGGCACCTCGCCGGATGACGGGGTGAGAATCTCGGCTGCCTCGTTCAGCACGGCGTCGAGCTGCGTGATCGCCGCCTGGATCTTCGGCCCGACCCCCAGCAGCGGGGCGTTGCGCAGCGCATCGCGGAAGCTGAGACCGTTCTCGTCCGCGAAGCGCGCGATCGACGTCTCGGTGACGTCGCCGATGCCGCGCCGCGGCTTGTTCAGGATGCGACGGACCGCCATCTCGTCAGCCGGGTTCGCCACGGCGACGAGGTACGCGAGGGCGTCCTTGATCTCGGCGCGCTCGTAGAACTTCGTGCCGCCCATGATCTTGTAGGGTACGGCCGCGCGGATGAAGATCTCCTCCAGCGCACGCGACTGCGAGTTGGTGCGGTAGAAGACCGCCATCTCGGAGTACGGGATGCCCGCGCGGCGCAGCGCTTCGACCTCGTCCGCGACGAACTGCGCCTCGTCGTGCTGGGAGTAGCCGGTGAAGCCCACGATCTTCTCGCCGGGCCCCCGATCGCTCCACAGGTTCTTCGCCTTGCGGTCGAAGTTGTTTCCGATCACGGCGTTCGCCGCCGACAGGATGTTCTGCGTCGACCGGTAGTTCTGCTCGAGCAGCACGACCTTCGCTCCGGGGAAGTCGCGCTCGAACTCGCTGATGTTGCGGATGTCGGCGCCGCGGAAGGCGTAGATCGACTGGTCGGAGTCGCCGACCACCGTCAGCGACGCGCCCTCCGCATCAGCGGCACCCTGGGCCCCGGAGCCTGTCGAAGGGTCCGGCTCGAAAATCATCATGCCGTTCATCGCGAAGGCATCCGATTCTGCGGCCTGCCCCGACACCGGCCGGGTCAGCTCGTGGATCAGCGCATACTGCGCGTGGTTGGTGTCCTGGTACTCGTCGACGAGGATGTGCCGGAAGCGACGCCGGTACACGTCCGCGACGTGCGGGAAGGCGCGGAACAGGTACACGGTCTGGCCGATGAGGTCGTCGAAGTCGAACGCGTTCGCCTTCTGCAGGGCCCGCTGGTAGTCCGAGAAGATGTCGGCGAACTTCCGCTCGGCGGGATCGCTCAGATTCGCCTGGCGGGCGAAGCCCTCGGCATCCGTCAGCTCGTTCTTCAGCTTCGAGATGCGCGACTGCACCGCTCCGGGGGTGAGCCCGAAGGCATCCGCGTCGTGCTCCTTCACCAGCCTCTTCAGCAGGGCACGGGAGTCACCCGAGTCGTAGATCGTGAACGACTTGGTGAAGCCGAACTGCTCGGCCTCGCGGCGCAGGATCCGCACGCAGGCGGAGTGGAAGGTCGAGATCCACATCCCGCGCGCGACGTCGCCCACGAGACCGGCGACGCGCTCGCGCATCTCCGCTGCCGCCTTGTTGGTGAACGTGATCGCGAGGATCTGGCTCGGCCACGCCTCGCGTTCGCGCAGCAGCAGCGCGATCCGCCGGGTGAGCACACTCGTCTTGCCCGAGCCCGCGCCAGCGACGATGAGCAGCGCGCTGCCCCGGTGGGTCACCGCCTCGAGCTGCTGCGGGTTGAGCCCGGCGAGCAGCTCGTCGCGGCCGCCGGAGAGGCGGGGGCCGGAGGATGCGGGGACGATGAGGGGGGCGTCGGTCATGGCACGTCGAGTCTATTCGGGACGTCCGACACCGGGGTACGCTCGGAGCGAGCCGAGAGGACGGTGCCCCGATGATGACCGAGTTGACCGAACAGGAATGCCGGGAGTTGCTCGGCGCGACGACCGTGGGAAGGCTCGGCTTCGTCACGGATGCCCGGGTGCAGATCATCCCGGTCAACTACCTCATCGACGGCGATGACGTCGTGATCCGGACGGCACCGTCCGGCCTGCTGCGCGCATTGCCGGAGAGCACCGTGGGGATCGCGTTCGAGGTGGACCACCACGACGATCTCGCCGGCTCCGGCTGGAGCGTGCTGCTGAGCGGATCCGTCTCCGAGATGACCGACGACGAGCTGGCGGCCGTGCCCGGTGTGACGCGGCGCACTCCGTGGGCCGAGGGCGACAGGTCGCTGCCGCTGCGGTTCACCCCGGCATCGATCTCCGGTCGCCGGGTGCGCCGTCCGCACTGAGCGCAGAGGTGGCAGAATCGGGCCATGCGCACGATCCTCAACATCATCTGGGTCATCTTCGCCGGATTCTGGCTGTGGCTGGGGTACATCCTGGCAGGCATCGTGCTGTGCATCCCGATCGTCACCATCCCGTGGGCGATCGCCTCGTTCCGCATCGCCGGATACTCGCTGTGGCCGTTCGGGCGTCAGGTGGTCGACCACCCCAAGGCCGGCCTCGGCTCGGTTCTCGGCAACATCGTCTGGGTTATCCTCGCCGGCTGGTGGCTCGCGCTCGGACACATCCTCTCGGGCATCGCGCTGTGCATCACCATCATCGGCATTCCGATGGGCATCGCCGACTTCAAGCTCGTGCCGGTGTCGCTCATGCCGCTCGGCAAGGAGATCGTCCCCGCTCGCAGCGGCGCCTTCCGAGCCTGACCGGCCGGTTCAGCCGAAGAACGCGACTCCCAGATCGGGGTGGTCGACGAACACGCCGTCGACGCCCGTGTCGGCGATCTCGCGCCACTCGGCCTCGTAGTCCCCGAACGCCGACGTCGCTGCGCCGACGCGGAACCGCGGGTCGAGGAAGGTGTTCTCCGGGCGGCACGTCCAGGTGAACACCCGCAGACCGCGCGCATGCGCGTCGGCGACGATCGTGTTGCCCGGCGCGAGCAGCATCCTCTTGCTGACGCTGATGCCGTCGACCGTGCCGGCCAGCTGGTCGAGCCCCTCGGGCGTCACGGCGACGGCGTATGCGGGCGCCTGCCGGCCCAGCGCGCTGACGAGATCGAACGGCTTGCCCCGTGACTCGATGAGGTAGATGAAGGATGCCGCGATACCGGTCTTCTGCAGTCGATGCAGGATCGTCGACTCGAACGACTCGATGATCAGCGGCAGGTCGCCGTCCGCCCAGCCGCCCGCGCGCAGGTCGCGCTCGATAAGCGGCGCGAGATCGAGTCCGATGCTGTCGAAGTACGTGGCGTGCTTGATCTCGAGCACGATGCCGATCTCCCGGCCGTGCTCGTGCGACCCGGCGCGCACGAGGTCGAGCAGGTCGGGAAGGCGCAGGATCGGCTGACCGTCGTCGAACGTCGCGCTGGATCGACGGATCTCGGGCAGCCGCTCCCGGCTGCGCAGCGTCGACAGCTCGGCCCAGGTGAAGTCCTCGGTGAACCATCCGGTCAGCGAGACCCCGTCGACGCGCTTGGTCGTGCGTCGATCGGCGAACTCGGGGTGATCGGCCACGTCGGTCGTGCCGGAGATCTCGTTCTCGTGCCGCAGCACGAGCACGCCGTCCTTCGTCGCAACGACATCCGGCTCGACGGCATCCACCCCCATCGCCAACGCGAGCTCGTACGACGAGCGGCTGTGCTCCGGTCGGTATCCGGGGGCACCGCGATGCCCGATGACGAGCGGTCTTCTCCTGGGCACGCTCACAGCGTAAAGCACCCATTCCATAGGTTGCCGCGAGTATCTTTGAGGAAAGAGATGACCGATCCCTCGGGAGCAGAGGCCACCATGAGCAATTTCGCATTCAACAACCCGGCGTTCCAGCAGCAGGATCCGCGAAATGTCGCGTCCTATCCCGGTTCGTCTCAGGGCACCTACGCACCGCCGCCCGCACCGGGCGCCGCCGCCGGCACCGCGTCGTTCCAGCACGCGGGAATGGATGCCGCCGCAAACGCGCAGCTGGAGGGCATGTACACCTCGCCGTCCGCGGGCGCGCTGGAGACCGACCGGATGACGGTCGAGGACACGGTCTGGAAGACCGCGGGCCTCTTCGCCATCCTGCTCGTCACCGCGGTCGTCGGCTGGGTGTGGACGGCGACCAGCTTCGTCAACTCCGGTGGCAACGCCGACATGACCCCATGGCTCGTCGGCGCACTCGGCGGTTTCGTTCTCGCCATGGTCGTCACGTTCACCTCTCGCAAGAAGGTGCGCCCCGCCCTCATCTGGGCCTACGCGGCGTTCGAGGGCCTGTTCGTCGGCGCCATCTCGGCTTACTTCGAGATCATCTGGCCGGGCGTGGTCATGCAGGCGACTCTGGCGACCATCGCGGTGGTCGGCGTCACCCTCGCCCTGTTCGCCAGCGGCAAGGTGCGCGCCAGCGCGAAGATGACCAAGGTCGTCATGATCGCGATGCTGGGCTACCTGGTGTTCTCGGTGCTCAACCTCGTGCTCATGTGGACGGGCGTCCTCCCCGCCGGCCAGGCCTTCGGCCTCTACAGCGCCGAGATCTTCGGCATCCCGCTCGGTCTCATCATCGGCGTGCTGGTCGTCTTCATGGCCGCGTACTCGCTCGTGATGGACTTCGACCAGATCCAGCAGGGCGTCCGCAACGGCGCACCGCGCAAGTACGGCTGGCTCGGAGCGTTCGGCATCATGGTGACCGTCGTCTGGCTGTACGTCGAGATCCTGCGCATCCTCGCGATCCTGCGCGGAAACGACTGATCAGACCCCCGCATCGCGAACGGGCCGCTCTCTTCGGAGGGCGGCCCGTTCCGCGTCTGCCGGTCGTCTACAGCTGCGGCGCATTACGCGCCTGAGAGGCACTTACCTCATCGCGCCGACCGACACAAGGGTGTGCCGCATATTCGTAGGTATCGGGCAGGGTAGAGGAATCCGGAACCCCGGGTATCACTCACAGATCGGAGACACTCATGGGCTTCCTCGCCTTTCTCCTCCTCGGACTCATCGCTGGTGCGATCGCGAAGCTGATCCTTCCGGGCAAGCAGGGCGGCGGCTGGATCGTCACCCTCATCCTCGGAGTCGTCGGCGCACTGCTCGGCGGCTGGCTGGGCAGCGTGCTGTTCGGCAAGGGCGTCGAGGGCTTCTTCGACCTCGGCAGCTGGCTGCTGGCCATCGGCGGCTCGATCATCGTGCTGCTGATCTACGGCCTCGTCGTCGGTCGCGGCAGCCGCCGCGCCTGATACGGGCACAGAGAAGAGGCCGCTGCCTTCGGGCAGCGGCCTCTTTCATGTGCGAGCGGAGCGTCGGGAGATCACTCCCACTCGATCGTTGCCGGCGGCTTGGACGTGACGTCGAGCACGACGCGGTTGACCTCGCGCACCTCGTTGGTGATGCGGTTCGAGATCTTGGCGAGCACGTCGTAGGGCAGGCGCGTCCAGTCGGCCGTCATGGCGTCTTCGCTGGAGACCGGGCGCAGCACGATGGGGTGGCCGTAGGTGCGGCCGTCGCCCTGCACGCCCACCGAGCGCACATCGGCGAGCAGCACGACCGGGCACTGCCAGATCGTCTCGTCCAGGCCCGCCTTGGTGAGCTCCTCGCGGGCGATCGCGTCTGCTTCGCGGAGGATCTCAAGACGCTCGAGTGTGACCTCCCCGATGATCCGGATGCCGAGGCCGGGGCCGGGGAACGGCTGGCGGCCGACGATCGCCTCGGGGATGCCGAGCTCGCGTCCGATGGCGCGGACCTCGTCCTTGAACAGCGCGCGCAGGGGCTCGACGAGCTCGAAGTCGAGGTCGTCGGGCAGGCCACCCACGTTGTGGTGCGACTTGATGTTCGCGGTGCCCGCTCCCCCGCCCGACTCGACCACGTCGGGGTACAGGGTGCCCTGCACGAGGAACTTCACCGGCGCGCCGCCGGTGGCCTTGGCCTCTTCGACAAGGTCGCGCTGCACCTGCTCGAACGCGCGGATGAACTCGCGGCCGATGATCTTGCGCTTGGTCTCGGGGTCGGTGACCCCCTCGAGGTGGCCGAGGAACGTGTCGACGGCGTCGACAGTGATCAGCCGCACGCCGGTGGACTCGACGTAGTCCTTCTCGACCTGCTCGCGCTCGCCCTTGCGCAGCAGCCCGTGATCGACGAACACGGCGGTCAGCTGGTCGCCGATCGCCTTGTGCACGAGGGCCGTCGACACGGCCGAGTCGACGCCGCCGGAGAGCGCGGAGATGACGCGGGCGTCGCCGACCTGCTCGCGGATGCGCTCGATCTGCTCGGCGATGACGTTGTCGCTGTTCCAGTCTGCGGGAAGCCCCGCACCCCGGTGCAGGAAGTTCTCGATGATCGCCTGGCCGTGATCGGAGTGCTTGACCTCGGGGTGCCACTGCACACCGTAGAGCTTGCGCCCCTCGTTGGCGAAGGCGGCGACCTTCGTCGCGTCCGTCGTCGCCAGCACGTCGAAGCCCTCGGGAGCGCGCGACACCTGGTCGCCGTGGCTCATCCAGACGTTCTGCTCAGCGGGCTGACCGGCGAGCAGCGTGCTGTCGGTGGCGGGGATGTGCGCGTCGGTCGCGCCGTATTCGCGAAGACCCGTGTGCGCGACCTCCCCGCCGAGGGTCTGCGCCATGTACTGGAAGCCGTAGCAGATGCCCAGCGTCGGAACACCGAGCTCGAACACGGCCGGGTCGAGCTGCGGTGCGCCCTCTTCGTACACCGAGGAGGGTCCGCCCGAGAGGATGAGCGCGACGGGGTTCTTCGCCGCGATCTCCTCCGCCGTGGCGGTGTGCGGCACGATCTCGCTGTACACGCCCGCCTCCCGGACGCGGCGGGCGATCAGCTGCGCATACTGCGCTCCGAAGTCGACGACCAGCGCGGGGCGCTGCTGGGTCTCGGTCTGCTCGGTCAACGGGCACCTTCCGTGGTGGTGGGCGCAGGCGTCGCGGTTGGCTCCGCGGCCTCGCGCTGGGCGAGATAGGCCTTCACGTCGCGCGCCACGCGCGTCTCCATGAAGAAGGACAGCAGCGGGATGACACCGCCGAGGGCGAGCAGGATGAAGCGCACGAACGGCCACCGCATCATGCTCCACATGCGGAAGCAGGCGAACAGGTAGACCACGTAGAACCAGCCGTGCGCGACGAGGATGCCCTGTGACACGTTGAATCCGTCACCGGTCGATTCCAGCCCGTCGGCGGTCTCGACGACATCGGCGAACCAGAGCGGACCGCCGGATCCGCCGAGGAAGAGTTCGAGGTGGATCGGCGTGTACTTCAGCACCATCTCGGTCACGAGCAGCAGCAGCATGACGCCGGTGATGATCGAGGCGACCTGGTAGAACTTCAGCGCTCCGCGGATCGCCGGGAAGCTGGCGACTCTGGGCTCGGGCATGCCCTCCATTCTAGCCGCCGCGCTGATACGGCGAAGGCCGCCGGGATCGCTCCCGACGGCCTCCGCCCGCATCAGATGCGTGCCGTGATCACCAGCGGGTGATCAGACCCCAGATCCAGTCGACGATCTGCTGGATGATGCCGCTCACTCCGCCGGCGCGGTTGACGTGCACCGTGGCGGTGGCCGCGTCGCCGTCGGCCTGCGTCACGGCCAGGGTGTACTTGCCCGGCTGGGTGCTCTTCGGCACGCGCACCGTGGTCGAGAACGTTCCGTCGTCTCCGACCTGCACGGTGCCGACCTGCACGGCCTGCCCCTTCTTGGGACGCAGCTCGACGGTCACCGTCTCGCCGGGGGTGAAGCGCTCGCCGGTCAGCGCGAGGGTGCCGCCGGCGCTGACCTTCGACGAACCCGTCGTGATGGTGCCCTCGAACGGTCCGGGCTCGGGCTCGTCGGCGGCCACCGTGAACGGCAGCGTGACCGCCGCGCCCACGTCCGGCGTCGCGACCAGCGGCGCACCGGCTGATCCCTCAGGCACGGTGAACGAGATGCTCGCCCGGCCGACCTCGTCGGTCGTGTTCACGATGGTCGGGTCGACCGCGGCCGAACCCACCGGGACGCCGCCCAGCGACAGCTCCACCGTCGTCGGCACCCGATCGCCCGCGCTGAACGCGAGCGACGACAGCGCCACGGTCACCACGTCGCCCGTGGCGTAGCCGTCCGCACCCGGGGCCGGCGTGATCGACGCGCCCACGGCGCGCTGGTCGAGGTCAGGGCTCGCCGTCTTGTTCGCGTCGAACCAGTCGACCATCGACTGCAGGTCGATCTTGCCGGTGTCCTTGGCACTGGTGCCCTTCGCCAGGGTGGAGAAGTTGTCTCCACCGGCGGCGAGGAACGAGTTCGCCGCGACCGTGTACGAGGCGGCCGGGTCGAGAGCGGCTCCGTTCAGGGTGATCGAGGTGATCCGCTCACCCTGCGCCGCGGTGGGATCGTACGTGTACGACAGCCCCTCCGAGACGCCGAGCTTCAGGAACGGACGGCTGGCGCCCGCCGGCTGCCACTGCTCTTCGAGCACGGCCTTCAGCTGTGCACCGGTGAGCTGGGTCGTGACCAGCGTGTTGGCGAACGGCTGCACCGTCGCCGCCTCACGATAGGTGACGTTGCCGTCGGGGTCGTTCGCGTTCGACGAGGCGTAGGTGAGGTTGGCGCGGATGCCGCCCGGGTTCATCAGCGCGACGTCAGCGCCCGTGGCCCACTTCTGCACGTCGGCGACGAAGTTGCCGATCGTCGACTCGCCACCGCGGTTCTCGGTGCCGTCGGCCTGGCGAGCGCGGTTGAGATCGGCCGTGATGTCGCCCACCTTGACGGCGCCGAGCACGTCGGCCTCCTTCTTGGCTTCGTCGACGATGGCCTGCACCTCGGCGACCGGCTGGTAGTTGCCCGCCAGCGGACGGATCTCGTTGGTGATCGAGATGAGCTCGTTCTTGTTCGGGTCGACCTTCAGGTTCATCACGCCCATGTTCTCGCCGTACTGCCCCGCTGACACGACCGGACGGCCGTCGATGACGTGGTTGTAGGCCAGGTGGGTGTGCGCCGAGACGATCGCGCTGACGTCGTCGCCGACGCCGTAGACGATCTCGCCCAGTGCCGACTCGGGGGTGATGCTGTCGGCCGACACGGTGGTCGCCCCCTCGTGCACGAGCAGGATGACCACATCGGCTTCGCCGTTGGCGTCGTCGCCGTCTCGCAGGTTCGCGGCTGCGGTGTTGACCGAGTCGACGATGTCGCGCACCTCGAGGTCGGCGATCCCGGCCGGCGAGACGAGCGAGTCGAGCTCTTCGGTCACGGCGCCGACGAAGCCGACCCGCACGCCGTCGACCTCCTTCACCCATGACGGGGCGAGGGCGGTCTCGTCCGAGCCCTTCAGGAACACGTTCGACGAGATGTACTCCCAGTCGGCGCGCTCCTGCACGCGATCGCGAAGGTCTGCCCACCCCTGGTCGAATTCGTGGTTGCCCGCGGCGCTCACGTCGAGGCCGGCGGCGTTGAGCGCGTCGATCGTCGGGTTGTCGTCCTGGATGAACGAGGTGAACGTCGATGCGCCGATCAGGTCGCCGGCGGCGGCGAAGATCGTGTTCGGGTTGGCCTCGCGCACCGCCTTGACCGCTCCCGCCAGCACTGCCGCGCCGGCTGCCTTGCCGTCGGCCTCGATGCGGCCGTGGAAGTCGTTGATCGTGGCGATGTCGATGCTGACCGGCGGCTCGGTGGCCGAGACGCCGACGAGGATCGGGTCGTGGTCACTCGAGCGGTACGGTGTGCCCGTCTCGGTGGCGCCGTACGCGTAGCCGCGGTCGCTCCACTCCGGCGAGTTGATCGTCCACGCGTCGGCGCCGGTGATGGACCTCGCCAGTGACGGCGAGGCGATCACGTGGTCGAGCGAGCCCAGCTCGCCGTCGAACGTGTAGGTGTAGCTGCCGGGCGAATGCACGGGGACGGTGTCGACCCAGCCCTTCGATGTGAACACGTCGATCGGGTCTTCGTGGCCGTAGGCGTTGAAGTCGCCGATCAGCAGCATGTCGTCGCCGTTGGTCTTCTCCAGCTGCTCGGTGAACGCGAGCAGCGACTGCGCCTGCTTCACGCGGTCGGCGTTGAAGAAGCCCTGTCCGTCGGCCGGCTGCGTGCCGGAGCCGGACTTCGACTTGAAGTGATTCGCGATCACGGTGATCGTGCGACCGTCCGCGTCGAACGCCTGGGCGATCGGCTCGCGCGCGTTGCCCCACACTGTCTCGTCGTCGATGGTCTGCGCGTCGCCGACCGGCTTCACCTCGTTCGCCTTGTAGATGATGGCGTTGGTGATGAAGTCAGTGGTGGCCGCGTTCTGCAGCGACTGCGGGGTGGGAACGTACGCCCACACTCCGCTGCCGGCCTCCGCATTCAGCCCGTCGACCAGGTCGGCGAGCGCGGTGTCGGCGGGCTCGCCCAGCTTCACCGAGTTCTCGATCTCCATGAGCGAGACGACATCGGCATCCAGCGTGTTGATCGCGGAGACGATCTTCGACTTCTGGATCGCGAACTCGGCCGCGGTCTTCGCGCCGCGGGCGTCGGCGTTCTCGCTGGTCAGCGTGGTGAAGTAGTTGTACACGTTGAACGACGCGATCTGCACGTCGCCGCCGACGGAGGGGACCTCGGGGCGCGGGTTCTTCATGGTGAAGCCGAACTTCTCGTCCGCCGGCGAGGCGCTGTCGAGCGGGGTGACGGGCTGCAGCCGCCAGTCGTCGAACCCGTACTGCAGCACGAGGCCCTTGCCGCCGAAGTCGACCGCGTCGCCGTTTCGCACGACGGCGTCCTTGGTGAAGTAGGGCTGGTCGTTCAGGTGATCCTTGTTGCTCACCTGGATGCTGTAGCCGTCGTCGAGCAGGATCCGGTCGGCGCGGTTCGCCGCGGCGATGGCATCCGCCTCGGCCCCCGGGCGCTTCAGCTCGGTGCCCTTCACGTTGAGCTCGCCGGGATTCAGCCACAGCGTGCCGAAGTTGAACAGCTGGTGGCTGGAGGCGACGAGGTAGTCGCCGGTGGGCAGCACGAGCATGTTCTCGTACGCCTCGCGCGCCGTGCCGACGACCGTGGTCGGCAGGGGTGCGGGGGCGGGCACGCCGGCGCCCGCCGTGACGACGGAGACGCCGGATGCCGATGACGGGGCGATCTGCGTCTGGCCGAAGTACTCGTCGACCACGCCGGTCACCGAGACCAGGTCGCCGATCGCACCGGGAACGGTCGTGCCGCCGAGGAAGACGAAGATGCCGTCCGAGGCATCCGGGGTCTTGTCCTCTGCGCCGCCTGACCCTGCGGTCTGGATGACGATGCCCTTGTAGCCGCCCGTGCGGTAGTCGGCGGTGATGACGCCCTCGACGGTGACGGTCTTGCCCTTGTACGGCGAGACGTCGGTGGTGCCCTGCACCTCGGCGATACTCACCTTCTGCGCGGGTTCGGGCTCGGGTTCGGGCTCGGTGGTGCTGCCGGAGCTCGTGGGTGTGATCGTCGCGGAGAGCGCGAAGTCGGCCTTGTTGTCGTCGGTGTCCTTGCCGTCGGTGCGGTTCAGCGACCTCACGTCGGAGGTGCCGGTCGGCGCTCCGGCGACCGTGCCCTCGAAGGTGTTCGAGCTGCCGTATCCGAGCAGATCGACGACGCCGTCCGCGCCGGCGGCATCCCCGACGGGCAGCGTCACGGCCGAAGCGCCCTGCACGAGGGCGATCGTCCCCGCGGTGCCGCTCGGGGTCAGCGTGCTGGTCTGATCGGGCGTGGGCAGAGCGGCACCCGCGGTGCCGTTGCTGTTCGCCTGAACGAGGAAGTAGCCACCGGCCTTGATGGTTCCGGTGAGCGCGACGACCCCGTTCGAGGCGCCCGAGCCTCCCGCGGAGCGGTACTGCAGCGACATCCCGTCGAGCACGACGTCCTTGCCGGTCGGGTTGTACAGCTCGATGAACTTGTTCTTGAACGCGGCACCGGCGCTGCCGCCGGACAGGTAGGCCTCATTGATGACGACGCCGGTGCCGGCGACATCCGCGAAGGCGGGCGCGGCGATGAGCGATCCCATGCTCATCGTGAACGCCGTGGTGAGCGCGAGCGCGGCGATGCGCCCCCGCTTCCTCTGGTGGGCGATCGGAACGGCCGCGTTCCGATCGGCAGGGGTGTGCATCATGAATGCCGTCTCCTCATTCTGGTTGGCCGGAGATCTCGTGGATCCGCCGTCAGACGCTCGAGCACGTGCTCGCGCATGAAAGCGACCATAGGCCGGGCCTCCGACATCCGGCAAGAGGGTTCGCCCACCCGTCACCGGATGGTCACCCCGCCGTCGCGTCAGGCGTGCGCGTCTTCGAACTCCTCGACCTCGCGCTCCCAGGCATCCTTCGCCAGGCGGTACCAGAGGTAGAACGCGAAGCCGGCGAAGATCGCCCACTCGGCCGCGTAGAAGATGTTCAGCCAGTTGACGGGCGACTTCTCCTCGGGCGCCGGTGAGTCGATGTCGACGAGTCCGGCGGGGGCGGTGAGGGATGCCAGATACGGGCGGTACACGTCGAGCTGCTCGACGTCGTGCCACTGGCTGAGCAGCGCCGCGGGCGACATCCTCGTCAGCGCGAAGACGTCGTCGGCCGGCGGCAGCTCGACGCCCTCATCGTCGATCAGCCGACCGGTGAGCTCGACCTCGGTGGCACCCTGACCGGCGAGCGCGTCGGCGGCGGCATCGGCCTGCTCTCGAGTCGGAGCCCAGCCCAGCGCGACGGCGATCGACGTGCGATCGGCGACCCGCAGCTGCCCGGTGACCCAGTACCCCTCGACGCCGGCGTTGAACCGGGACGAGATCACGATGAAGTCCTCGGCGACCCACTCGCCGCTCGTGGTGACCTTCTGACCGCCGAGCGGTTCGGGCAGGTACTGCCCCGGTTCGACCACGTCGGTCAGCGGGCGCACCTGCTCGGTCGCGCCGGGAGGCGGCGGGTCGGTGTCGATCGCGCGCGCGAGCTGCCACTGTCCGAGCCAGGCGAAGACGCCGGCGACCACGAGGCAGAGCAGAAGCACGCCGATCCAGCGCCCGCGCAGCATCACCTCGCGCAGCGTCGGGGGGAACTCCTGCGCCGGGGCGGGCAGCGGCTCGGTCATCCCAGCTCGTACGGCGCGAGCACGACCTCGACCCGCTGGAACTCCTTGAGGTCGGAGTACCCGGTGGTCGCCATCGACTTGCGCAGCGCGCCGATGAGGTTGGCGGTCCCGTCGGCGACGGGTGCCGGGCCGTACAGGATCCGCTCGAGGTCGGCGACCCGGTCGACGGCGACGCGCCGGCCTCGGGGAAGTTCGGGGTGGTGCGCCTCGGCGCCCCAGTGGAAGCCCTGTCCGGGGGCATCCGTCGCGCGCGACAGCGCGACACCCAGCATCACGGCATCCGCACCCATCGCGAGGGCCTTCACCATGTCGCCGGAGGTGCCGACGCCGCCGTCGGCGATGACGTGCACGTAGCGTCCGCCCGACTCGTCGAGGTAGTCGCGGCGAGCCGCGGCGACGTCCGACACGGCGGTCGCCATCGGGGCGTGGATGCCCAGGGTCACGCGCGTGGTCGACGCCGCTCCCCCGCCGAAGCCGACCAGCACGCCCGCCGCGCCCGTGCGCATGAGGTGCAGGGCGGCGGTGTAAGTGGAGGCGCCGCCGACGATGACGGGCACGTCGAGGTCGTAGATGAACTTCTTGAGGTTCAGCGGCTCGACGGCGCTGGAGACGTGCTCGGCGGAGACGGTCGTGCCGCGGATGACGAACAGGTCGACGCCGGCGGCGACGACGGTCTCGTACAGCTCCTGGGTGCGCTGCGGGGTGAGCGAGCCCGCGACGGTGACGCCGGCCTCGCGGATCTCGGCGAGGCGCTGCTTCACGAGCTCCGGCTTGACCGGCTCGGAGTACAGCTGCTGCATCCGCACGGTGGCGGTCTCCGCGGGGAGCGCGGCGATCTCGTCGAGCAGCGGCTGCGGGTCGTCGTAGCGGGTCCACAGGCCTTCGAGGTCGAGCACGCCGAGCCCGCCGAGCCGGCCGAGCGCGATGGCGGTCGCCGGGCTGACGACGGAGTCCATCGGGGCGCCGAGCACCGGGATGTCGAACGAGAACGCGTCGATCGTCCACGCGGTCGAGACGTCGGCGGGGTTGCGGGTGCGTCGCGATGGGACCACCGCGATGTCGTCGAACGTGTACGCGCGGCGCGCGCGCTTGCCTCGGCCGATCTCGATGTCCATGCTCACCCCTCCAGCCTACCCGTGGTCGCCGGCGGCCCCTCTGTCGACGGGCTCGCTCGCCGCCCGCCGGCGGTAGGCGAATACGCGGAGGTAGGCCCCCGGGACGGTTCGTCCACCTGCGCTGGCGTGTTCGCCTACCTCGGCCGAGTGCACCGGGAGCCCACTCTTCCTGCACACAAGCCGCGTACGCGCATTCCGCCCACATTCGGCCCTTCCCGGCCCGTCGGATGCCCGAGGCCGCCAGGCTCGTGCGTCATGAGAACTCCTCTGCTGACCTGGATGGAACAGCGGCACGGCATCGCGCACAGCTCGGACGCGCGCGCCGCCGGATACTCCGACTGGACTGTGCGCACGGCGGTCGAGGCGGGGACCCTCGAGCGGGTACGTCGATCGTGGCTGGTCAGCGCCGACTGCTCTCCGCAGCGCCGCGAAGCCGCGCAGGCAGGCGGACGGATCACCTGCATCACCGCAGCGCGCGAGAAAGGTCTCTGGGTTCCGGCGGCCGAGAACACGCACGTCGCGGTCGCGCCGACGGCATCCCGCAACGCGCGCGAGGGATTGCAGATGCACTGGGCGCAAGGGCCGCTCCCCGTGGCTCGCTTCAGCACCGAGGAGCCGCTGTTGAACGTGCTCTTCCACGTCGCGAGGTGCCTCGATCCCGCCGAAGCGGCCACGGTGTGGGAATCGGCGCTGCGCACCGGATCGGTGACCCTCACCCAGCTGCGACGGACGCAGTGGGGATCGCTGCGACCGGCTCAGGTGCTCGAGATGATCGGCGCGCTGTCGGACTCGGGCGTGGAGACGACCTTCGTGCGGATCGCGCAGACGTGCGGCCTCGAGGTGCGCCAGCAGGTCGTCATCGACGGTCACCGGGTAGACGCGCTGATCGGCGAGCGACTCGTCGTCCAGCTCGACGGTTTCGAGTTCCACCGCGAGGCGAAGGACAGGCGGCGCGATCTGCGGCAGGACGCCCGGCTCGCTCTGCTGGGCTACACGGTGCTCCGCTTCGACTACCAGCAGGTCATGTTCGACGCGCGATACGTGATGGAGACGCTCATGAACGCGATCGCGCAGGGTCTGCATCTGTCACCCCGGCGCTGATCCGGGCATCCGGCGCAGGCGAACGCACGGACGTAGGCCGATCCACCCGACCTCCCGCCTACCTGCGCGTGTTCGCCTACCTCCGACGGGCGGTGGAACCGACCGGCCGGTGCGTCAGCGCGGCTCGGACATCCGCGCGAGCAGCTCGATGAGCAGCGCCTCGGCCACGGGCCGCGGCAGCCGCTCGAGCAGGGCCATCAGCGTGGCCATCGGCCGATCCGCCGACACCGATCCCGCGCCGGCGAGCCGCAGCAGTCGCCACGCCGCCGTCGGGCCGGGAACGCGCCCGCCCGGGCCGTAGCCGAGCAGCCGCAGGGTGGCCAGCAGCAGCCACGGGTCGGCCGCGGGCGTGCCGCGCACCTCATCGGCGGCGGCCGCGAGCGCGCGCGTGAACTCCCCGATCCGATGCTCGATCACGGGGGTGAGCGTGAGGTGCGCGCTGTGCGCGATCCGCACGCCGTTCTGCTGCACCAGACCGGGCTGGGGCTGGATCTTCCATCCGTGCCCCACCATCGCGTCGGCGAGGCGGTGCGGGTCGACGCGCTCCGATGCCGGCACGCTGTCGTCCGAGCCGAGCGCGATCGCCGGCCCGATCGGGTCGCCGATGACCCGCAGGCCGGGGATGTCGTCGACCGCGCCTCTGACGGCGTGCGCGACCCGGTGGATCGAGCCCGTCAGCCGCCGGTACCCGTCGTCGCCGAGATGCTCGATGATCGCCCACGCAGCGGCGAGCGGTGACGCCGAGCGCGAGCCGAGCAGGGTCGGGTTGACGATGGGATAGCCGGCCCACCCCGTCGTCGCGAAGTACTGCGCCCGCTGGCGACGCCGGCCGCGCTGCAGCAGCACCGACACCCCCTTGGGTGCGTATCCGAACTTGTGCACGTCTGCCGAGATGCTCGTGACCCCGCGCACGCGGAAGTCCCATGCCGGCAGCCCCGGCCACCACGGCAGCACGAATCCGCCGAAGCACCCGTCGACGTGGCAGGAGATCCCCCGACCGGATGCCGCGGCCGCGACCTCTGCGATCGGATCGAGCAGTCCGGTGGGATACGACGGCGCGGAGACGACGACGAGGGCGACGTCGTCTCCGAGGCGCTCGATGAGGTCGGTTGCCGCGATCGTTCCGTCGGGCGAGCAGGGCACGGGATCGAACTCGAGATCGAACAGCTGCGCGGCCTTGATGAACGCGGCGTGCGCGGTGGCCGGGGCGACGAGGCGCGGACGGACGCCCCCCGCCGAGTCGGCATGCGACGTCCGCCACAGGTCGCGGGCCGTCTTGACCGCGAGCAGGCAGCTCTCGGTCCCCCCGCTCGTGACGGTGCCGACGACCGATCGGCTGCCGTGCAGCATCCGTCGGGTGAAGCCGATCACGTCGCGCTCCATCGCGGCGATCGACGGGAACACGGTGGGATCGAGGCCGTTGAGAGGTCGCGCGAGACGTGCCGCGGCGTCGGCCAGCTCGTCGAGTTCGGCGAGACCGGAGTCGTACACGTACGACAGCACCCTTCCGCCGTGCGTGGGCGCGTCTGCGGCGCGCATCCGGCGCAGACGATCGAGGATGTCGCTCACGCCGACGTCCCGACGATGTCGTGCTCTCGCAGCCGGTAGCGGGCGAGTGCGACGAGGCTGAGCAGCATGAGCGCCGCCGGGAGCAGGCTGAAAGCCACCGCGATGCCGGTCACGGCGGCATCCGGCTGGACGACCTCGACCGCGGCCGTGGTCTCGATGTAGCCGGTGGCCGCGAGCACGATCGAGAGCACCGTCGCGCCGAGTGCCATGCCCGTCGTCTCCCCCGCCGTCCACACTCCGCTGAACACCCCGGAGCGGTTGTCGTGTCCGCCTGCGCTGTGATCGTGCGCGATGACGTCGGGCAGCATCGCCATCGGCAGCGTCTGCATGCCCGCGTAGGCCGCGCCGGCGAGCGCGACGGGTGCGAGGATCCACCATCCGGGCGTCCAGATCATCACGCCGAGCATCGCGGTCGCCGCGAGGAAGACCGCGCTGGCGATCCGGAATCCGCGCTCTTTGCCGATGCGGTCTGCGACGAGCTTCCACACCGGAGCCATCAGCAGAGCCGGGGCGATCAGCGCGACGAACAGCGGGGTCACCGCGCCCTCGTCGCCCAGCACCCAGCGCGCGACGAACTGCGCGGCCGCGAGCATCAGCCCGGTCGCGAGTCCCTGCAGCACGAACGCGCCGAGCAGCACGCGGAACGGCTGGCTCTCACGCAGTGCGGCTATGCCGTCGCGGTAGTGCTTCGCGATCGATGCGCCGGGACGCACGGGCAGCATCGGGCGGGTGGGGGCGACGGTGGATGCGACGAACAGGCCCACGCCGAGCAGCACGGCGGCCACGGCCGCCATCACGAGATAGCCCAGCAGCGGGTCACCCTCGAACATGCCGCGGATCTCGGGCCCGCCGGCGCCGAACAGCAGGATCGCGACGGTCAGCATCACCACCCGCCAGGTGAGCAGACGGGTGCGCTCGCGGTAGTCGTCGGTGAGCTCGGCCGGCAGCGCGATGTACGGCACCTGGAACAGGCTGAAGCATGTCGCTGCGAGCATGAACGCGATGAGCACCCAGACGCCCGAGGTCACCGGTCCGATGCCGGCGGGGACGGCGAAGGTCAGCACGAACGCGATCGGCAGGCCGATAGATCCGATCAGCATGAGTCCGCGACGCGATCCGGAGCGCGCGAGTGCCGTGTCGCTGAGCCCGCCGATGACCGGGTCGATCAGCACGTCCCACACCTTCGCGCCGGTGACGATCGCGCCGGCGGCGAGCGCCGTCACGCCCAGCGAGTCGGTGAGGTAGTAGACCAGCACGAGTCCGGGCAGCGTGGAGAATCCCCCGGTGCCGAGCGAGCCGATGGCGTAGCGGGTGATCTGTCCGCGAGTGAGCGTGTTCGACGCTGAGCGCATGCGGCTCACTCTAGTGGTGGGTGCGCGGCCGTCGTCCGACGCGGCGGAGGTAGGAGAACAGACGAGGGTAGGACGAGAACACGGGTTCTCGTCCTACCCTCGCGTGTTGGCCTACGCCAAAAGAATCCGGATGCCGGCGCCGGGACCCTACTTCTTGTAGTTGGGCGCCTCGACGACGATCTGCACGTCGTGCGGGTGCGACTCCTTCAGGCCCGCCGCGGTGATGCGCACGAAGCGGCCGCGCGCCTTGAGCTCTTCGATGGTGCGGGCGCCGACGTAGAACATCGACTGACGCAGACCGCCCATCAGCTGGTACGCCACGGCCGAGAGCGGACCGCGGTACGGCACCTGCCCCTCGATGCCCTCGGGGATCAGCTTGTCGTCGCTGGGGACGTCGGCCTGGAAGTAGCGGTCCTTCGAGTACGAGGTCTGCTTGCCGCGGGTCTGCATGGCGCCCAGCGACCCCATGCCGCGGTACTGCTTGAACTGCTTGCCCGACTGGAAGACGATCTCGCCCGGAGACTCGTCGGTGCCGGCGAGCAGCGAGCCCAGCATGACGGCGTCGGCCCCGGCGACCAGCGCCTTGGCGATGTCACCCGAGTACTGCAGGCCGCCGTCGGCGATCACGGGCACACCGGCGGGGCCGGCCGCGAGGGACGCCTCGTAGACCGCGGTCACCTGCGGCACGCCGACACCGGCGACCACGCGGGTTGTGCAGATCGACCCGGGGCCCACGCCGACCTTGACGGCGTCGACGCCGGCATCCACCAGCGCCTGCGCACCCTCGCGGGTGGCGACGTTGCCGCCGACGATGTCGATGTGCTCGAAGGTGGGGTCGGCCTTGAGCCGCTTGACGAGCTCGATGACGCCCTGCGACTGGCCGTTGGCGGTGTCGACGACGAGAAGGTCGACACCGGCATCCCGCAGCGCCTCGGCTCGCTCCCACGCGTCGCCGAAGAAGCCGATCGCCGCGCCCACGCGCAGGCGGCCCTGGTCGTCCTTGGTGGCGAGCGGGTACTTCTCGCTCTTGTCGAAGTCCTTGATCGTGATGAGGCCCGCGAGCGTTCCGTCGGTGTCGATCAGCGGCAGCTTCTCGACGCGGTGCTTCGCGAACAGGGCGATGACCTCGCCGGCGGGAACCCCGACGGGAGCGGTGACGAGGTTCTCGCTCGTCATGACGTCCTTCACCAGCGTGGTCTGGCGCTCGAAGCCCGAGACGAAGCGCATGTCGCGGTTGGTGATGATGCCCACCAGGTGGCCCGCCTCGTCGACGACCGGCAGCCCCGAGATCCGGTAGCGCGCGCAGAGGTTGTCGACCTCTTCGACGGTCGCGTCCGGGGTCGTGGTGATCGGGTCGGTGATCATGCCCGACTCGCTGCGCTTGACCCGGTCGACCTGCGCGGCCTGGTCGGCGATCGACAGGTTGCGATGCAGGATGCCGATGCCGCCCTCGCGCGCCATCGCGATCGCCATGCGGGCCTCGGTCACGGTGTCCATTGCGCTGGAGAGCAGCGGGGTGGCCACCGAGATGCGCCGCGTGATCCGCGAGGAGGTGTCGGCCTCACTGGGGATGACGTCGGTGTGCCCTGGAAGGAGGAGCACGTCATCGTAGGTGAGTCCGACGAAACCGAACGGGTCGTGCTGCTGCATCAAAGCGTGCTCCTCTGCGCCGGAGGCGCGATCGAATGGCGAATGCGCGGGAACGTCTGCGACCGGAGATGGTGTGACGGTGTATAGATTCTAAGCGCGCTCGCGCCCGCGTTATTCCGAGAACGCCGAGAACGTCGGGAACGCCATGCACGTCAGGTCGGACACTCCCGAGATTCCGATCAGGACACGGATGGTGCGATGCGTGCCGACGACGGGATACGCTCAGTGCGACGTCCAAGCGGAGCGACGACCCGAAGTCGCTCGATGCACTCGATGTGGAGGATGCGTGGGACTCAGAACTGCGGCGCTTCAGCGCCCCCGAAACGGTGTGCTCGCGCTGTTCGCGATGCTGCTCGCCGCCTTCCTCGTCTTCGGCATGCCGGCCGGTGCCGCGCATGCGGAGACGACGCCGGACGGTCAGGAGGTCACCGACTTCTACTTCGCCGGCAACATCACGTACAAGGGCGAGCCGATCGAGGGCGTGAAGCTGGCGGTCGACGGCAACGGCTTCACCGGCGAGACGCAGACCGGCGCCGACGGCAAGTGGAAGCTCTACGTGCCCGAGAAGAAGAAGTACACCATCGCGGTGGATGAGGACACCCTCCCCAAGGGCGTCATCGTCGACACCTCGCAGCTGCCCGAGGGCGTGACCGCCGTCGACGGGACGAGCGGCTCGTTCGAGGCGGAGTTCGGCCTCACCGGCACGAAGATCGTCAACCTGTTCCTCGGACAGGGTGAGCGCGTCACCGTCTCCTTCCTCGACCAGCTCATCTCGCGCACCATCGGCGGCATCAACTTCGGTCTGCTGCTGGGCCTCGCCTCGATGGGTGCCGCGCTGATCTACGGCACCACCCGCCTCTCCAACTTCGCGCACGGCGAGATGGTCACCTGGGGCGGCGTCGTGGTGGTGCTGTTCACATCGTTCTGGAACCTGCCGCTGTGGGCCGGGATCATCGCCGCGGTGATCGGCGGCGGTGCGCTGGGCTGGGCGATGGATGCCGGGATCTGGCGCCCCCTGCGCCGACGCGGTCTCGGCATCGTGCAGCTGATGATCGTCAGCATCGGACTCTCGCTCGCGCTGCGCTACGTGCTGCAGTACATGATCGGCGGCGACACCGCGCAGCTGCCCGGTTCGAGCCCCGCCCCGATGCGGCTCGGCCCGATCTCGCTGTCGTACATCGACCTCATCGCGATGGCGATCAGCCTCGCCGCCATCCTCGGGATGGCCTACTTCCTCACTCGCACCCGCATCGGCAAGGCCACCCGCGCGATCTCCGACAACCCGCAGCTCGCCGCGGCCTCGGGAATCGACGTCGACCGGGTGGTGCGGATCGTCTGGATCATCTCGGGCTCGCTCGCGGCGCTGTCGGGCATCCTCTGGGCCTACTTCCGTCCCGGTGTGAAGTGGGACATGGGCATGCAGATGCTGCTGCTGATCTTCACCGCGATAACGCTCGGCGGCCTGGGCTCGGCGATCGGCGCCCTGATCGGATCGCTGATCGTCGGCATCTCGGTCGAGGTCTCGACGCTGCTCGGCGTCCCCTCCGACCTCAAGTACGCCACCGCCCTGGTCGCGCTGGTGGTCATCCTCCTGGTCAGACCGCAGGGTCTGTTCGGTCGCAAGGAAAGGCTGGGCTGACGCGTGGACTTCGGATCGATCTTCGGCAACACCGCCGCATACCTGTTCAGCCCGGTCACCATCGCGTACGCCCTGGCTGCCACCGGCCTCGCGGTGCACTTCGGCTACGCGGGACTGCTCAACTTCGGCATGGCCGCGTTCATGGCCGTCGGCGCATACGGCTACGCCATCCCCGTGCTCACCCTGGGCGCGCCGTGGTGGCTGGGCATGCTCATCGGCCTGGCCGGCGGTGCGCTGTTCGCGCTGCTGCTCGGCATCCCGACCCTGCGCCTGCGCGCCGACTACCTCGCCATCGCGACCATCGCGACCGCCGAGGTGGTGCGTCTGCTGTTCCTCACCCGTCTGTTCGAGGACGTCACGGGCGCGGCCGGAGGCCGCAGCGGCTACCACGAGGGCTTCCGTGCGGCGAACCCCATCCCGGAGGGCACCTACGGGTTCGGCCCGTGGACCTACAACGCCACGGAGCTGTGGAACATCGTGTTCGGCCTGATGCTGCTGGCCGTGTCGATCCTGCTCGTCTGGGCGCTGATGCGCAGCCCGTGGGGCCGCGTGCTCAAGGGCATCCGGGAGGACGAGGACGCGGTGCGCTCGCTCGGCAAGAACGTGTTCGCGTACAAGATGCAGGCGCTCGTCGTCGGCGGCGTCATCGGCGCCGCGGGCGGCATCGTCTTCGTGCTGCCCTCGGCGGTCGTGCCGGGCAGCTACTCGACGTCGCTGACGTTCTTCCTGTGGACGGTGCTTCTGCTCGGTGGCGCGGCGACGGTCTTCGGCCCGACGCTCGGCGCCGTGCTCTTCTGGGTGCTGTTCGCCTTCCTCGGCAATCTGCTCCCCCAGATGGCGACGGCCGGCTACCTGCCGATGTCGTCGTCGCAGGCCGAGATCGTGCGCTGGATCCTCGCCGGTGTGGCGCTGATGCTGATCGTGATCTATCGCCCGCAGGGCATCCTCGGAGACAAGAGGGAGATGACCTTTGTCAAATGAGAATCAGCCGGTCGGGGCTGCGGACGCGGCCTCCGTTCCGGTCACGCGCCAGAAGTCGACCGGCCTCGCGAAGGGGCCGGCGGCCCCCGGGGTGGCGAAGGTCGATCCGATCCTCGTCGTCGACGGAGTCGAACGTCACTTCGGCGGCCTGACGGCCGTCAACGTGGAGCACCTCGAGATCCCGCGCGGTGCGATCACCGCTCTGATCGGCCCCAACGGCGCCGGCAAGACGACGCTGTTCAACCTGCTCTGCGGTTTCGACCGGCCCAGCAGCGGCACCTGGCAGTACGACGGGAAGAACCTCGCCGGCATCCCCTCCTTCAAGGTGGCGCGGATGGGACAGGTGCGCACCTTCCAGCTCACCAAGGCGCTGTCGCTGCTGACCGTGCTCGAGAACATGAAGCTCGGCTCGCCCGATCAGCCGGGCGAGCGGTTCTGGGCGAGCCTGGTCCCCGCCATCTGGAAGAAGAAGGAAGTGGAGATCGAGCGGAAGGCGCGGGAGCTGCTGACGCTCTTCAAGCTGGATGCCAAGGAGAAGGACTTCGCGGCCGCGCTCTCGGGCGGGCAGCGCAAGCTGCTCGAGATGGCCAGGGCGCTGATGAGCGACCCGCAGCTCGTCATGCTGGATGAGCCGATGGCCGGGGTGAACCCCGCCCTGACCCAGTCGCTGCTCGAGCACATCCTCGGTCTCAAGGACCGCGGCATGACGGTGCTCTTCGTCGAGCACGACATGCACATGGTGCGCCACATCGCCGACTGGGTCGTGGTGATGGCCGAGGGCCGCGTGGTCGCCGAGGGCCCGCCCGAGACGGTCATGGAGGACCCGGCCGTGGTCGACGCGTACCTGGGCGCGCATCAGGATGTGGATCTCGGTGCGGTCACCGGCCGGATCGTCATCCCGGACGACGCCGGCTCCGGAGCCGCCGCGACGCGGCTGCGCGAGAAGATCGAGGCCGAGGCCGAAGCCGAGCTCGAGGCGGATGCCGAAGAGGAGAAGAAGTGATGGATGCCTCCGACGAGGTCGTTGTCGAACTCACGAACGTGCACGCGGGCTACCTCCCGGGCGTGAACATCCTCAACGGTGCGAACCTGGTCGCTCGCAAGGGCGAGCTCATCGGGATCATCGGACCGAACGGCGCGGGCAAGTCGACGCTGCTGAAGGCGATCTTCGGCATGGTGCAGGTGCGCGACGGCGAGATCACGCTGAACGGGTCGAGCATCGTGGGCCTGACGGCCGACAAGCTCGTGTCGAAGGGCGTGGCGTTCGTGCCGCAGACCAACAACGTGTTCCCCTCGCTGACCATCGCCGAGAACCTGCAGATGGGTCTGTACCAGAACCCGAAGATCTACGCCGAGCGTCTCGAGTTCGTCACCGGGATCTTCGCCGAGCTCGGCACGCGCCTGAACCAGCGCGCCGGCTCGCTGTCGGGCGGCGAGCGCCAGATGGTCGCGATGTCGCGTGCCCTGATGATGGACCCGTCTGTGCTGCTGCTCGACGAGCCCTCGGCCGGCCTCTCGCCCGTGCGCCAGGATGACGCGTTCATCCGCGTCTCCGACATCAACAAGGCGGGCGTCACGACCATCATGGTCGAGCAGAACGCACGCCGCTGCCTGCAGATCTGCGACCGCGGGTACGTGCTCGACCAGGGCCGGGATGCCTACGAGGGAACCGGCCGCGACCTGCTGAACGATCCGAAGGTGATCGGCCTGTACCTGGGGACGCTGGGCCAGGACGCCGCCTGACACCTGATTCCGCTGTCACCCGCCCCCTGCGGCCGGGCATGAAGAAAGCCCCGGATGCCGATCGGCATCCGGGGCTTTCTCGCGCTGCTTACTTGATGCGGGTGTTGTTGTTGTCGGCGCCGTACTCGTACACGCCGATGGCCGCGCCCTTCGGGTCGTTGTTCTCATCGAACGTGACCGAGCCGGACAGGCCCTCGTAGTCGGCGGTGCCGCCGTCGTTGATGATCTGCGCGCACTCCTCGAAGGTGGTGCACTTCTCGCCGTCGCCCTCGCCGCCGGAGACCTCGCGCATCTTCGAGGCGATGTCCTTGCCTTCGACCGAGCGTGCCTCGAGCGCTGCCAGCGCGACGAGGATCGTCGCGTCGTACGCCTCGGCCGAGTAGGTGACGTCGTTGATCTCGTCGTTGCCGGCCTCGGTCCAGACCGCGTTCAGCTGCTCGAGGAAGTCGTCGGGAAGCTCGGCGCCGGCACGGGTGCCCTTGGAGCCCTCGAGCTTGATCGGCAGGTTGTCCTTGCCGTAGTTCGAGAGGTTTCCGTCGACCATGTACAGCTTGCCGGTGTCGATGCCCGCGTTGCCGAGCAGCGGGGCGATCGTCTTGAACTGCTCGTACGACACGATGGCCACGGCGTCGGGCTTGGCGGCCGAGACCGTCTGCACCTGGGCGTTGTACTGGCCGTCGCCCTGGTTGTACGAGGCCTCGGCGACGACCTTGCCGCCGGCGGACTCGAACGTGGCCTTGATCGCCTCTGCCAGGCCCGTGCCGTACGGGTCGTTCTGGTAGATGATGCCGAGGGTGGTGTTGCCGTCCTCAGCGATCTGGTTGCCGAGCACCTCGCCCTGCAGGTTGTCGCTCGGCGCCGTGCGGAAGTACATCGGGCTCAGACCCGTGAAGTCCGCCGACGTGTTCGACGGCGACACGGTGACGATGCCCGCTCCGACGTTGCTGTCGAGGATGAGCTTCGAGACCGACGACGATGCCGCACCGATCATGGCGGTGATCCCGGCGCTCTGCAGCTTGGTGATGGAGGTCTCGTACGCCTTGTTGTCGAGGTCGCCCTCGTCGGCGTTCGTGAGCTCGACCTGCACGCCGGCGTCGGCGTCGTTGATCTGCGAGACGGCGAGCGCGACACCGGCCTCCATGGGAGCGCCGAGGAACGCGAGCTGGCCGGAGACCGGCAACAGCGAGCCGAGCTTGAGGGTGAGATCCGCCGCTGCGGGCTTGTCGCCTGCCGGCTCGTCACTGGGGTTGTCTGCGGGCGTGCTGCTGCAGCCCGCGATGATGAGTGCGGAGGCGCTGACCATCGCAGCCGCCGCGAAGATCCTCGCCGGACGCGAGCCCTTCATTGCGTTCATGTTGCTCCCTTGCGTAACTGAACGTGGATATCCACATCGGGTGCTCTCACCCTATTGGTTCGCATGCGCGCGTTCTGTCTCGGTCGCCTAACGATCGCGCCGGGCGCGGCGCCGGCCGCTCAGACCGGATCGACGGATGCCGCGGCGCGCGAACGACCGTTGTGGATGGGCAGATCGGCGACGAACACGAGGATCGCGATCCACACGATGATGAAGCCGATCCAGCGCTCCAGCGGCATGGGCTCCCCCAGCAGCGCCCACCCCACCACGAACTGCATGACCGGGGTGATGAACTGCAGCATCCCGACCAGGCTCAGGTCGATGCGTCGGGTCCCGGCGGCGAACAGCAGCAGCGGCACGGCCGTGGCGACCCCGGCGCCCGCGACGAGCAGGGTGTGCAGGGGCGAGACCTGACCGAGCGTGATGCCGTCGGTCTGGGCGACGACGATGAGCGTCACCACGGCGATCGGGATCAGCCAGAACGATTCCAGGGTGAGGCCGCTGATGGCATCCACCGCCGCGCCGATCTGCTTCTTCACCAGCCCGTAGATGCCGAACGAGGCGGTGAGCGTCAGGGCGATCCAGGGGAAGGCGCCGTACGCGACGACGATGACCACCACCGCGAGCGCCGCCACCGCGATCGCGATCCACTGCAGCCGGCGGATGCGCTCGCGCAGCACGAACACGCCCAGCAGCACGGTGAAGATCGGGTTGATGAAATAGCCGAGGCTGGTCTCGATGACGTGCCCGGTGAGCGTGCCGATGAGGAACGTCTGCCAGTTGACGTAGATGAGCACTCCGGCCAGGGCCGTCCATCCCAGCAGCCGCGGCTGCCGGATGATGGCGATGAGCGCCGGCCATCCGCGCGTGACGGTGAGCAGGATGCCGCAGAAGACGAACGACAGCAGCACCCGCCAGGCGACGACCTCCCACGGGCCGGTCGGCACGAGTGCCAGGAAGTACAGCGGCAGAGCACCCCAGAGCAGGTACGCCCCGATCGTGTAGAGGATCCCGCTGCGGCTCGTACTCACCGACACAGCCTAGCGGCGGGAGTCGCCCCGTTTCGGGACGGGGCGCGACGACAGAGGGCCCGGATGCCCTGGCGTCCGGGCCCGCTGGGCGCTGGTGTCGAACCGCGTCAGCGGACGACGACGGCGAGCACGTCGCGAGCCGAGAGCACGAGGTACTCATCGGCGCCGAACTTCACCTCGGTGCCGCCGTACTTGCTGTAGAGCACGCGGTCACCCACGGCGACGTCGAGCGGAACGCGGTTGCCGTTGTCGTCGATGCGGCCGGGGCCCACTGCCACGACCTGGCCCTCCTGGGGCTTCTCCTTGGCGGTGTCGGGGATGACCAGACCGCTTGCGGTGGTCTGCTCTGCCTCGACCTGCTGGATGACGATGCGGTCCTCGAGCGGCTTGATGGAAACCGACACGGTGTACCTCTTCTTTCGTGACTGTGTTCAGAAGATCATTAGCACTCTCGTGGTGAGGGTGCTAACTCCAGTCTATGCCGACGGCTGGCACTCACGCAATGCGAGTGCCAGCCGTTCGGCATGCTCCATCTCTTACGCGGTGGGCCCAAATGGCCGCGACCCACCCCACGAGGCGGCCATACGGGCCCAGCCGACGAGCGGGCTCACGGCACGCGGCTCCGCGCGCCCCGCCGTAGGCTGGGCGGGTGGAGATGTCTGAGCTGACGGCGTTGCTCACGCGTGAGGGTCTCGCGCTGCTCGACGAGACCGGGAGCGTCGAGTCGTCGGCCGACGTCGCGCGGTCCGTATCGCGGCTGCGCGCCGCCGGCCACTCCCCCGACCTTGTCTCGGCCGTGGTCGGCCAGGCCCGCCTGCGGGTGAAGGCGCGGCCGAAGTTCGGCGAGTTCGCCGACCGGATGCTGTTCACCCGGGCCGGGCTCGAGCAGGCCACGCGCCTGAGTGTCGCGACGATGCACGCGATCCGGCTGCGGCGCGCCGGAATCACCCACGTCGCCGACCTCGGCTGCGGCATCGGCGGCGACAGCCTCGCCTTCGCGGGCGCCGGTCTCGCCGTCGACGCGGTGGATGCCGATGAGGTGACCTCGGCGATCGCCGCGTACAACCTGGCACCGTTCCCCGACGCGAGCGTGCGTCAGGGGACCGCCGAGACCAGCCTCCCGGACGAGGGCGCCGTCTGGCTCGACCCCGCTCGGCGGACGGCCGGGCACAGCGAGACGACGCGCACCTCCGCCGCCGACTGGTCGCCGTCGCTGGACTGGTGCTTCGAGGTCGCGCAAGCGCATCCCGCCGGGATCAAGCTCGGCCCCGGCCTCGATCGAGATCTCATCCCCGACGACGTCGAGGCGCAATGGGTGAGCGCGGACGGGAGCGTGGTCGAGCTGGTGCTGTGGAGCGGCGAGCTCGCGCGTGCGGGCATCCGGCGCTCTGCCCTGGTGATGCAGGCGGGCGAGACGCACGAGATCACGGCCGCGGCCGACGCCGACGACGAACCGGTGCGCCCGCTCGGCGCCTACCTGCACGAGCCCGACGGCGCGGTGATCCGCGCCCGGTTGATCGGCGAGGTGGCCCGGATGCTGGAGGCGGGGATGGTGGATGAGCAGATCGCGTACCTCACCGGCGACGCGGCGCTCACCTCCCCGTTCGTGCAGTCGTTCCGCGTGCGCGAGACCATGCCCGCCCATGTGAAGACGATCAATCAGGCGCTGCGCGCCCACGGCATCGGGCGGCTGGAGATCAAGAAGCGCGGCATGGACATCGACCCCGCGGCATTCCGGAAGAAGCTGAGCCTGAAGGGATCGGCGGCGGCGACGCTGATCCTCACCCGGACGACGTCCGGCCGAGTGGCGATCCTCGCCGACCGGGTGTGATCAGCCCTCCGACGCACCCGCGCCGTCGACGGTGCCGCAGTATCCCGAGTCGACGTCGCAGACGATCGAATCGGGGATCCGGATGACCGTCAGCGTCGGACCGCGGCTGCTGGACTCACGCACCTCGTACGTCGCGTTCTGAACCTGCAGGAAGTAGACGCCGTCGGATGGATCGCAGGACTGCACGACGGCATCTGTCGCCGTATCGACGGCGTAGACGCAGGTGCGCTCGTCCTGCGAGATGAAGACCGGCACGTCACCGTCGTAGCCGATGATCTGCAGGGAGCTCGGAACCACGCCCTCGGCTTCGAGCATGCTGATGTAGCGCCGCTCGTCGGGGGTGTACTGCGCCTCCCAGTCGAAGCCCGCCGCCATGTCGTATCGCTGTACGATCAGCGCCTCGCGCCCGGCGATGTCGGTCACGAGCGACGCCCAGTACGACCACTGCGCATCGCCGTCCGACCGGTTCAGCGAGACACCCACCGGCTGCGCGTACGGCGTGTCCTCGTCCGGCGGCGGCATGCACTGGTGGTCGCTGCGATCGACGACGTGGATGGCCAGGCAGGTCTCCTCGCCGTCCCGGGCGGATGCGCGCCACACGGCGGCGCCGTACCGCTCGCCGAGGTACGTCATCGACCCCGGATCGAAGCGTGCGGTCTCCTCGATCTCGGCCATGGCCTTCGCCTGCTCGGCCGTCATGGCCGGCGTGCCGTCGCGGCTCAGCAGCATCCAGGCGCCGCCGAACCCCAGCAGGAGCGCGATCAGCGTCGAGAGGACGAGCGCCGCGACACTCGGACGTCGGCGCGTCGGCGCAGCGGCCGGCTCGGCCGGCTGCCCATCCGGCTCGTGCGGCGCACGCTGCACGGACTCGCCGAGAGCTGCCATCGATGCCGGCGGCCCCGCCGGCACAGACATCCCCGCCGTCCCCGCCGGCTCCGTCGCCGAGACGGGATCTTGCCTCGCCGACCCAGCGAGCGGCATGGTCTCGGCCCCGGCGGCGGCACGGGCATCCAGACCCCGCAGCTCGGCGAGCTCCGCCTCGGTCACCCCGCCGCCCGCGGCGAACGCCCGGCGCTGCAGCTCACGTCGTCGTGAGCTCTCCGCCTGGTTCAGCATCCATCACCCCAGTTTCTCGAGCTGCATGGCCGCCCACACCAGCCACCCCGCGCTGAACAGGGTGGCGCACGATCCCAGCACCAGCGCCCACATCGCCACCGACCGGTTCTCGACCGGACGGCGCAGCGACATGATCGCGGAGATCACCGCGATGATCGCGACGGGAATCCCCCAGCCCACGAACATCGACGTCGCGAGGGCGACGATCGCCGCGACCAGCGCCCACGGGGCGAGACGGGCGTCGTCGACGGGAGTCGCCCCGGTCGACGGCTCCCATTCCAGGGGCGACGGCTCGTCGGCATCCGGATGCGCGGCCGCGGTGCGCTCGACCGGCACCGGCGCGGTCGGCAGCTTGGCGTACCCCTTCGACGCACCGGGCACCGCGGCACCGCCGCCTGGCCGCTCGACCTCGGGAGTGGGCTGCTCGATGCGCGGGTCGCTCATGCCGGACTCACCTGGATCTCGGTCACCGGCAGCGTGGAATCGGCGCCGAAGCCGAGCGTCGACGGCCCGCGGCCGTTCGCGATGAGCTCGGCGGCGAGGCCCGCGATCATGGCTCCGTTGTCGGTGCACAGCGACAGCGGCGGGATGCGCACGGCGACCCCGGCTGCCGCCGCCCGTTCGAGGGCGACCTCACGCAGCCGTCGGTTGGCGATCACGCCGCCGCCCAGCAGCAGACGTGGCACACCGCGGTCTTCGCACGCGGCGAGCGCCTTGGTGACGAGCACGTCGATCACCGCCTCGCGGAAGCTCGCGGCGACGTCCGCCACCGGCACCTGTTCTCCGGCCGCCTCAGCCCGCTCGACCCAGCGCGCGACGGCGGTCTTCAGACCCGAGAACGAGAAGTCGTACCGGTGCTTCGCCATGTCGGATGCCTTCGACAGCCCGCGCGGGAAGCGGATCGCCCTGGGGTCGCCGTCGGCGGACGCGATGTCGATCTGCGGCCCGCCCGGATACGGCAGGCCGAGCAGCCGGGCGACCTTGTCGAAGGCCTCGCCCGCGGCGTCGTCGACGGTCTCACCGAGCAGCTCGACGTCGGTCGTCAGGTCGCGCACGTGCAGCAGCGAGGTGTGCCCGCCGGAGACGAGCAGGGCGATCGTGGGGTACTCGAGCGGCGCGGTGGCGCGATCGTCGGAGGTGAGGATGTCGGCGGCGATGTGCCCGACGAGATGGTTCACCGCGTACAGCGGCTTTCCGAGCGAGACTGCGAGGCCCTTCGCCGCGCCGACGCCCACCATGAGCGCTCCGGCGAGGCCGGGTCCGCTGGTCACCGCGACCGCGTCGAGGTCATCGAGCGTGACTCCGGCCTCGGTCAGTGCGCGCTCGATCGACGGCTGCAGCGCCTCGAGGTGCGCGCGTGCGGCGACCTCGGGCACGACGCCGCCGTAGCGGGCGTGCTCGTCCATGCTCGAGGCGATCGTGTTCGACAGCAGCTGCCGGCCGCGCACGATGCCGATGCCGGTCTCGTCGCAGCTCGTCTCGATCCCGAGCACCAGGGGTCCGGTCATGCGCTCGCCTCCTCTGCGGCATCCGGATCTGCGGCATCCGGATCTGCGGCATCCGGATCTGCGGCATCCGCCCACGACCGCAGGTCCAGGCGCATCACCACCGCGTCCACGTCATCCGGCTGGTAGTACCCGGGTCGCCGTCCCAGCTCGACGAAGCCCTCCGAGGCGTACAGCGCCCGCGCGACGGTGTTGTCGTCACGCACGTCGAGGAACAGCTCGCGCGCCCCGCGATCGAGCGCGGTCGCGATCAGCGCGCTCAGCAGCGCCCGCCCCCTCCCCCGGCCGCGCACCGACGGATCGAGCGCGATCGTCTGGATGTCGGCGTCCGACGAGCCCCGCAGCGCGCGCACGCCACCGTACCCGACCACGTGCTCGCCCTCGACGTCGACGAGGTAGACGTTGTGCAGGCTCGAGATCTCGGCGCCCATCGTCCGCTCGCTCCACGCGTCGGCGGGGAATCCGCGCCGCTCGAGGTCCATGATCGCGGCGAGGTCGTCGAGGGTCGCGGTCCGCAGGGTCACGAGCTCACCCGCTTCGGAGCGCCCGGCTGCACGACGTCGGGCGAGCGCAGATAGAGCGGTTCGGCGTCGGCCAGCACACGGCCGGCCGCGATCGCCCTGGCGCCGACCCGGGCGAGTGCCGCGGCGGAGAGCTCGGTGGTCTCGTGCACCGGCTCGTCGAGCTCGACGCCGCGCTTCTCGAGACGGGTCGGTCGGACGAGTGCCGGGATGCCGTCGGCATCCACCCCGTCGAACACGCTCACCGCGATCTCGCGGCGGCGGGCGTCGGTGACCACCGCGAACGGTCCGTCCGCACTCGCGTCGAGAGCGATCGCGAAGTGACTGGGGATCGGGATGAGCGGCGCCCCGCGACCGAGCGCGAACGCGCGCGCGGCGGCGATCCCGATGCGCAGGCCGGTGAAGGGCCCTGGGCCCATGCCTGCCACGACATGCGTGATGCCCGGACGCACCACCTGGGCGAGCAGATCGCCGATCACCTCGGCGTGGCCGAGCGGATCGGGGGTGCTCGCCTCGGCGAGCGTGCGGCCGTCGGCGTCGACGACGGCGACGGTCGTTCCGAGCGAGGTGTCGACGGCGAGGATCACCCTCTCAGAGTAGCCGGGTCGTCCGTCGCGGCCGCGACGCGACCGCTGCCCGTTCAGCACTGCGAGCCCAGACCGCTAGCATCCGCCCGCTCTGCTCTCTGGTCCCGAATGGCCGCCTCGCACGCGTCGATGCGGCCATTCGGGACCAGCGGCGTGCCGAGCGACGGCGCGCACGTCGTCACCGGTTGGAGGTCTCACCGTCGGCGATCGTGACGGCGTCTCGACGCGGGCGTCCCCACCGGTCGCCACCGAGCTCGCTGGCGCTCTCGGCGCGCTGTGCGGCGAGCTCGAGGAGCTTGTCGTAGTCGAAACGCGCGTCCAGCATGGTGGCCCAGCCGACGCTGGCCGAGATCCTGATCGCGGTCGTGCTCTCCCGGCGATCCATCGCCGAGACGCGCTCGAGCAGGGTGCGCAGGTGGTGGGTCACCGCCTCGTCACTCCCGGGTATCAGCACGAGCAGACGACTGTCGTCGACGACCGCGATATCAGCCGTCGGCGGCAGTGCCGCGACGACCCGCGACCGGAACCTCGTCAGAAGCCGCGCGAAGTCAGACGCCCCCGAGGATTCACGCAGATCGCGCACGTCGTCCAGTCGCACATCGAGCAGCGACCACGCGGGCTCCTGATGGGCGCGCACACGATCGACGCGTTCGCGGATCGCCGCATCCGGAGCGGCCGAGCGGGCCGCCTGGCCGGTCGGCTGCATGCGCACGAGCAGAATGATGGTCAGCGTGGCCGTGATGCTCGTCACCATCGTGCCGATCACGTTCATGTCGCGAAGGACGGCGACCTGCTCCTCACCGGACGTCTGCGGGAACGAGATCGTCCAGACCAGGTTCAGCGCGGCGACGAGCACGAAGCCGCCCGACGAGAGCATGAGCGGCAGGAGGATGTCACGCGGCACGCCCTTCAGCCGCACCAGATCGAAGGCGATCAGGCCCGCGAACACCCCGGCGCCGGCGAAGCAGACCCGGAAGAAGATGGGGAACACGTCGCTGTCGACGGTCAGCGCGAGCATGATCGGAACGAGAGCGACGAACAGCACAGCGGCCGGCCACGTCGCCCGACGGCCGGCGAAGAGTCGCACCCCCAGCCAGATCAGCGGCTCGGCGCACAGCAGCAGTCCGGATGCCAGCGCACGCACCGCCGGCAGCTGCAGCTCGATGGCCGCCACCCACATGTACGTCCCCAGCAGCCCCAGTGCGAACGCGGTCGACCAGGCCGCCGCCGCTCGGTCGGGGCGGTGCAGCAGAACCAGGCCGACGACCGCGGCCGTGCAGATCGTCACCACGGCTATGAGGGCCTGCGGCAGCCCGGCATACAGACCGGCGTACACGTGGACGTTGTCGCTCATCGACTCTCCTCGATCGGGGTCTCGCTGCGGGAGGCGCTCATCGCGGGGGCCGCGTGGGTGGGCAATCGCATCTCGACATGCGTGCCCTCGCCCGGCTGACTCGTGACGGTCAGCTCGCCGTGGTGCTCTTCGACGATGGCACGCACGATGCCCATGCCGAGTCCGGTGCCGGGGATGCCGCTGTGCACGGCATCCGATGTGCGGAAATAGGGTTCGAAGAGCCGTTCCAGATCATCGGCGGCGATGCCGACCCCGGTGTCCGAGATCGTGACCTGCGCCCGCTGATCGCGCGAGATCCCGAGTCGGATGAAGACGCTGCCGCCACCGGGGGTGTACTTGACCGCATTGCTCAGGATGTTGTCGATAGCCTGCCGCAGTCGGAAGGCGTCACCCGTGGTCATCAGCGTCTCGAGTCCGACGACCGACAGGTTCAGCCCCTTGCCGGCGGCGGTCGGCAGGAACAGCTCGACCGCGGCGTCGGCGAGCACGCGCAGGTCGACGGGTTCGGGTTCGGTGAACGCCGCACGGCCGGTCTCGAGGGCGGTGCTCACCAGATGCTGCATCCGCTCCCCGGCGCGCAGGATCACCTCGAGCTGCTCGTGCACCCGAGGCGGAAGATCATCGCGGTCGAGCAGCAGGTCGACGTGCCCGATGATGGCGGTGAGCGGGTTGCGAAGCTCGTGCGAGACGATCGCGACCATCTTCTGCCTGTCCGCGCTCGCTTCGAGCTGCTCGGTGACGTCGTCGAGGATGAGCAGCGTCGTCTCGGTGTCGTCGGTCAAGGGCGCGGTCGGATGCGTGGTCGCATCCAGCGCACGCCATCGGCCGAGCGTGTCGTAGAGCCACACGCGTTCGGCCTGAAGCCGCTCACCACGGGCGGCACGTGCGAGCGTGGTGTGACCGCGACGCAGCGGCTCGCCTCGATGGTCGTCGTACTCGACGGCCTGAGCGGGCAGCTGAGCCCCGTACCGGTCTCTGCCGTACAGCGCGCGGTACGTCTCGTTCATCTTCAGGATGCCGCCGTCGCTGGCGACCGTGACGAGTGCGGTGTCGAGGGCGTCGATGATGTCGGTGACTCTGCGCTCGTGACCGGCGGCGCGGTCCGCCGTGCGATTGATCTGGTCCGACTGTCGCCGCAGCAGTCGGCGCGTGGCCCGGCTCTGCCGCGCTCCGACCTGGATGCTCGTGCCGAGGAAGCTGAGCGCGAGGGCGGTGATGACCACCCGGACCGCGGTGTCGGAGGGCGTGCCCTGCCCGCCGGCGAATGCGGTGAGGCATGCGCAGACGAAGCCGACCGCCGCGGCCACCACCCACCCCGCGTGGTAGGTGGCGAGCCAGGCCACGGGGATCACCCACAGGAAGCCGACCCGCATGTCCTGGGCGGAGACGGCGAAGCCGATCCCGAGGATGTCGAGGAACGGCACGACGATAGTGACCCACCCGGGCATCCGGTGCCAGGGAGCGAGGAACGCGCCGATCGTGACGAGCACGATCAGCGTCAGCCCCATCAGGAAGAGCGCATGTCCGAAGACGGCGGGCTTGAGTATCGCGATGATCAGCGCGACGCTCACCATGGCACCGGTGCAGATCATCTGCCAGCGCAGGATCGACGACGTACGGCGCATATCGCGGAATCTCCCCCTGCTCGCCTCGGGGACAAGGTTACCCGTGTCAACGCGCGCTCTCTGCGCACGTTGCGGACGACGACCACCGGTCACTGCGCAGAGAGCCTGTAACCGGCGCCGGGACCACGTTCGATGTACCGCGATCCGTCAGGGGTGTCTCCCAGTTTGCGCCGCAGCTCGAAGATGCACGCGTCGACCCTGGCCTTCTCTGACTCATCCACCTCGTACCACTCCCCGGTCGGTTTTCCGCGCATCACGAGCGCGAGATCGGATAGGTTGCGCACTCGACGCTTGGACTGCAGCAGGGTGGCCAGCACGTCGAACTCCGCCGGGCTGAGACGGATCTCCCGCTGGTCGACCAGCACCATGCCACTGCGCTGGTTCAGCGCGATGCCGCCGTATCGCAGCCACCGTTCCTCGTCGTCCTGCCCGGTCAGGTCGAGGTCTGCCGACGGGTTGCGCGCTGCGGCGCTCGCTGCCGCGGGGGCGCCCTCCGCTGCACCGGACGGACGGGTCGGCGCCTGCCCGGCCGATCCCGCGTGTCCGGCCGATCGGCGTGTGAGTGCCCCGATGCGTGCCCTCAGCTCCAGCGGGCGGACGGGAAGAGTCAGGAAATCGTCGGCACCGGCATCGAAGCCGTGCAGCACATCGGCCGGCTCGGAGAGGACAGACAGCATGATGAGATGGGTCGCGCTGGCGGCTCGGATGCTTCGTACGAGCTGCAGTGCCGCCGGCCCCGGCTCGTCGGCGACCAGAAGGGTGAGCCGCGGTGCCTGCTCGCGGATCACGGTGATGCTGTCCGGTTGCAGCGCGACGAGTGCGGGATGAAACCCCAGTTCTCGACACGTGTCGGCGAGCAGCTGGGCCAGTTCGAGGGCACCGCCGATGATCACCGCATTCGACTCTGAACCGTTCACCGCAAGCCAGCTCCCCGCGTCGTCGAGCAGCTCGCGCCGCTGCACAGATCACCGCCGTCACCGCCGCTGTTCCGTGCCGTGAGGGCGCGGAACCGGTCGTCGCGTCGAGCTGGGCTCGGGTTCTGATCCGCTCGCGTCGGTACCGATGAGACTATCGCGTCAAGGCCTCGTCCCACGACACTTTTCGGGTACGCGTCGGCGGAATTTCGACCGAACACGCGGGCGCGCCGGTCGGGCGTCTCATCCTTTCGACTGACGTGCACTTCACCCTTGCTCGCGATGTGCCGCAGTCGGCGCGCTGGTGGAGTGGATGTCATGCCAGATTCTGCGGTTCACCCCTCCTTCTCCGACCGGCTGACCTCGCGCCGAGGCGCGTGGGTGTCGCTCGGTCTCGCCCTGCTCGTGATGGTGCTGCTGTTCGGCGCGTTCGGCTCGGCCGAGGCCCCGGAGGGCAACGCCGCCGCGCCGCCGGACTCGGAATCCGCCCGCACCAGCGCGCTTCTCGATGAGTTCCCGAACGCGGATCGGCAGTCGGTGCTCGTCGTCACCACACGTGACGACGGGGCGGCGCTCAGCGATGCCGACCTCACCGGCCTGAAGGACCTGCTGCCCGTGCTCGACGAGCGGACGGATGCCGATGCCACCGGCCCCCTGGTGAGTGAAGACGGCAAGGCAGCCCTGCTCGTCGCCCCGATCTCCGTCGGCGAGACGAACACCGCGACGGCGGAGGTGGTCGGCGACATCCGCGCAGACCTCACCGAGGAGCCGATCGACGGACTCACCTCGCAGGTCACCGGCGGGCCCGCGTTCGGCGCCGACGTCGCCTCCGCTTTCGAGGGCGCGGACTTCACGCTGCTGCTCGTGACGATCCTCATCGTCGCCGTGCTGCTGATCATCACCTACCGCTCCCCGGTGCTCTGGCTGATCCCGCTCATCGTCGTCGCGCTCGCCGACGGCCTCGCCGGGCGGATGACCGCGGCCGCCGGATCGGCCTGGAACCTGCAGTTCGATGCCGGCATCATCAGCGTGCTGGTCTTCGGTGCCGGCACGAACTACGCGCTGCTGCTCATCTCCCGCTATCGCGAGGAGCTGCTCGAGACCGAGAACCACCGGCACGCCTTGAGCATCGCGTGGCGCCGGACGGCGCCCGCCATCCTCGCGTCGAACGTCACCGTGGTGCTCGCGCTGCTCACCCTCGTGCTCGCCGTCATCCCGGGCACGCACGGCCTGGGAGTGTCGAGCGCGATCGGCCTGCTGATCGCCCTGACTGCCGTGCTGTTCCTGCTGCCCCCGCTGCTGGCCGTGTGCGGCCGCGGCATCTTCTGGCCGTTCGTGCCGCGCCCCGGGCAGACCCGCACGCAGGGTCGCGCCTGGCGAGGCCTCGCCACCCGGGTCGTGCGCCGACCCGTCCTGAGCCTGATCGGCGGCGTGGCGCTGCTGGCCGTCATGGCCACCGGCCTCGTGGGCACCTCGGTCGGACTCGATCAGATCGAGAAGTTCCGCGTGCAGTCCGAGTCGGCCACGGGCCTCGAGGTGCTCTCGCAGCACTTCCCCGCCGGCGAGGCGCAGCCGATCCTCATCGTGACCGACAGCGACCGCGCCGACGACGTGCTCACCGCGATCGACGACGTGGCTGGCGTGGTGCGTGCGCATCCCGCCGGCGAGACCGCCGACGGGTCGCTGACGAAGCTCATGGTCACGAGCGAGTACGCCCCCAGCACGACCGAGAGCCTCGATCAGATCGCCGAGCTGCGCGATGCCGTGCACGTCGTCCCCGGTGCGGATGCCCTGGTCGGCGGCGCGGTGGCCACCGACCTCGACGCCCGCACCGGAAACCAGCAGGACCTGCTGCTGATCGCCCCGCTCGTGCTCGCCGTCAGCTTCATCGTGCTGCTCGTGCTGCTGCGGTCGGTCGTCGCGCCGGTGCTGCTGCTTCTGGTGAACCTCGCCAGCGCGGTCGCCGCAATCGGCGCCGGCGCCTGGTTGAGCCGGGTGCTGCTGGGTCAGCACGCTCTCGACCTGCAGGTGCCGCTGCTCGCGTTCCTGTTCCTCGTCGCCCTCGGCATCGACTACACGATCTTCCTCGTGCACCGCGCTCGCGACGAGGCCGCGGCGCGCGGCACGCGCGTCGGCATCGTCGAGGCGGTCACCCACACCGGCGGCGTGATCACCAGTGCGGGCATCGTGCTGGCAGCCGTGTTCGCGGCGCTGGGAGTGCTGCCCCTGGTCACTCTCGGTCAGCTCGGCCTGATCGTCGGGGTCGGCGTGATCGTCGACACGCTGGTCGTGCGCACCGTGATCGTGCCCGCGATCTTCGCCCTCGTCGGCGACCGCATCTGGTGGCCGAGCCGCCCCGACTCTTCGCCGGAGAGCGGTTCAGAGGAAGAATCGACCCATGAGCCTCGTGAGCACGCCGTCACCCGGTGACGAGCCGGACGGTACGGCCGGGATGCCCGGCCGCGGGGGCGGCGCGGGTGACCAGCCCGGCGGCAGCGGCCGGATGCCCGGTCGCGGCCGCCGCGAGCGCGGGCACGGTGGCCGGATGGGCCCCACGTCTGCCGCCCCGACGGTGCGCGCGATGGAGATCGGCCAGCACGTCATCGCCGCGGGGCTCGCCGGGATCGGCGTGATCCGTGCGGTCACCGCGGGCACGCCGATCGCCGCGGCGATCATCGCCGGCGTGGCGATCCTCGCCTGGCACACCGCCGGAGCCCTGCTGCCGCTGCGCGCACGCGCGCACGGCGCGGCCGTCTGGTGGCTGGTGGGCTTCGCCGCCGTGTGGATCGCCGCCGTCGCCGTCTCGCCGGAGTTCGTGTGGATCGCCTTCCTGCTGTGGCTGCTCGCCGGGCACCTGCTGCCGCTGCGGTGGGGCCTGGTCTTCTCGGGGGTGGTCTTCGCGGTCGTCGTGCTCGGGCCGATCGTGCACCACGGCGCCACCAGCTACGCGAACATCTTCGGCCCGCTCATCGGCGGGATCTTCGCGTTCGGCATCTCGCGGGGGTATCTGCAGCTGCTGCGCGACGCGGCCGAGCGGGAGCGGCTGCTCAGCTCGCTCACCCGCGCGCAGCACGAGATGGCCGAGCTGCAGGACGAACTCGCCCTCGCGCAGCGCGAAGCAGGTGCGATCGCCGAGCGCACCCGCATCTCGCGTGACATCCACGACACGGTGGCGCAGGGGCTCTCGTCGATCCGGCTGCTCGCCCACGCAGGAGCCGCGCGCAGCACCGATGCCGAAGCCGCCCGCACCCTCACACAGCTGGAAGACCTCGCAGGCTCCAGCCTCGGTGATGTCCGGCGCATCGTCGCCGCGCTCGCCCCCGCAGAACTCGATCAGAACGGGCTCGCCGAAGCGCTGGAGCGGATGCTCGAGCGCACCGAGCAGGAGGCGGGGCAGCAGTCGCCGCTGCGTACCGAGCTGCACGTCGACGAGTCTCTGCCGGCACTGCCGACGCCCGTCGAGGTCGCGCTGCTGCGCACCGCGCAGTCGGCGCTGGCCAACGTGCGGCTGCACGCCAAGGCATCCCGGGTCGTGGTCAGCCTGATCGACGACGCCGGATCGGTGCGACTCGACATCATCGACGACGGCACCGGATTCGATCTGCCCGGCTGGGAGCGCGACGTCGAGTCTGGCTCGTCGAGCTACGGGCTGCGCTTCATCCGCGCCCGGCTGCGCGAGCTCGGCGGCGGCCTCGACATCGAGAGCGCACCCGGCGAGGGCACCGCGATCTCGGTGTCGGTGCCCATCCACCCCGAACCGGTGTCACCGGCATCCGCGCAGACCGCAGCACCCGTATCCGAGCGACCCGCGCCCGTGCACTCCACAGCGCCCGCACCCGCCGAGTCGCCCGAGACGAAGGAGACCCCGTGACCACCACCGTCCTGCTCGTCGACGACCATCCTGTCGTGCGCAGCGGCCTGCGCAGCGTGCTCGACACCGACACGGTCCGCGTGGTCGGCGAGGCGGCGACGGGCGAAGAGGCCATCGCCCTGGCCGGTCATCTGCGGCCCGACGTCGTGCTGTGCGATCTGCGCCTCGGGGCCGGCATCGACGGCATCCGCACCACCGCCGCGCTGCGCCGCCTCGACCCCGCACCCGCCGTGCTGATCCTGACGACCTTCGATCGCGACGCCGAGATCCTCGGCGCGATCGAGGCGGGCGCCGCCGGATATCTGCTCAAGGATGTCGCCCCCGAGGTGATCATCGACGGCATCCGTCGTGCGCATGCCGGCGAGACGATCCTCTCCCCCGAACTCGCGGCCCGGGTGCTGCAGGGCATGCGCAACCCGCTGCCCAAGCTCACCGACCGCGAGGTCGAGGTGCTGCGGCTGCTGGCCACGGGAGCTGCGAACCGCGAGATCGCCAAGGCGCTCTTCGTGACCGAGGCGACCGTGAAGAGCCACATCGCCCACATCTTCACCAAACTCGACGTCGACAGCCGCTCCCGCGCGATCCACGTCGCGCAGCAGGTGGGTCTGCTGTGAGCATGGCCGACGAGCCCCGCACGCCGCGCACCGCGGAGACCCCCGACGCAGCACCCACCCGGCGGGAGTGGATCGCCCTGGCGGTGCTCTCGGTCGGGCTCGGTCTCATCGTGCTCGACGGCACGATCGTCGGCGTCGCACTGCCCGCCATCATCAGCGACCTCGGCCTCGACCTCACCGACGCCCAGTGGGTCAACAGCCTGTACGCGGTGGTGCTCGCGGCGCTGCTGCTCTCGACGGGCAGCCTGGCTGACCGCTGGGGCCGCAAGCGCCTCTTCCTGGCCGGTCTCGTGGTCTTCATGGGCGGCAGTCTGCTCGCCGCCGTCTCGGTCGATGCGGGCGCCCTCATCGGAGCCCGCGCCGTGCAGGCGGTCGGCGCGGCGCTGATCATGCCCTCGACGCTGTCGACGGTGAACGCCGTGTTCCGCGGCCGCTACCGGGCGGCGGCCTTCGGCGTGTGGGGTGCGGTCATCTCGGGTGCGGCCGCCGTCGGACCTCTCGCCGGCGGGGCCCTGACGCAGTGGGCGTCGTGGCACTGGATCTTCCTCGTCAATCTGCCCATCGGGGTGCTGCTGCTCGTCGCCGCGGCGATCGTCGTGCCCGAGACGCGCGGTCGCAAGACCCGGCCCGGCGTCGACGTCGACGGCGCGCTGCTCAGCGCGATCGGCTTCGGCGCGCTGGTCTTCGCGGTCGTCGAGGGTCCCGATCTCGGATGGTGGATGCCGAAGAGCGCGCTGACGGTGTTCGGCTGGACCTGGTCGGAGGATGCCCCGATCTCGGCCGTCCCGGTGGCGCTGGCCCTCGCGATCGTCGCGCTCGTGCTGTTCGTCGTGTGGGAGCGGCATCGTGAGAAGGTGCAGCGTGAGGCGCTGCTGGATCTCGGACTGTTCGCGTTCTCGACGTTCTCGTGGGGCAACCTCACCGCCGCCATGGTCGCCATCGGCGAGTTCGCGATCATCTTCGTCCTGCCCCTGTTCCTCATCAACGCGCTCGGACTCGACGTGATGGGAGCCGGCCTCGTGCTGGCCGCCATGGCGGTGGGCGCGTTCTTCTCGGGCGCCGCGGCCCGGCACCTCGCCGCGCGCTTCGGCGCTCCGGGCACGGTGCTGCTGGGCCTCGGGCTCGAGATCGCCGGCACGCTGGCTCTCGCGCTGCTGCTGCGCGCCGACAGCACCGGCTGGGTGGTCGCTCTGCCCCTGATCGTCTACGGGCTCGGCTTGGGGCTCGCCTCGGCACAGCTCACCGGCACGGTGCTGCAGGACATCCCGGTGGCCGTGTCGGGGCAGGCCTCGGCGACCCAGAGCACGGTGCGGCAGGTGGGATCCGCGCTGGGGACCGCCATGGCCGGCACCGCGCTGTCGGTGTGGCTCGCCGTCTCGCTGCCCGCCGCGCTCGACGGCGCAGGGGTCACCGGTGCCGCCGCCGATCGACTCGCGGAATCCACGCGGCTCTCGGCGGGGACGACGATCGCGCAGCTGCGCGCGCAGGGCGCGGGCTCAGCGTACGGCGAGCGGACCCCGACGGTGATCGACGCACTGACCGGCGGTTTCGCCGACGCCACCCGCGGTGCTCTGCTCGTGGCCACGGTGTTCCTCGTGCTGGGCTTCATCGGCGCGCTGCGCCTGAAGCGGGCGGCGGAGCTCTCGTAGGCGCGGGGGTCGCGCGCGGGCATGCCCGCTGGTCCCCTGCGGGCGCTCGCCCACGCATGCTCGATGGTCCCATATGGCCGCATCCCCGCATCCGAGGCGGCCATATGGGCCCACCCGGCGGCGCAGGCAGCACGCCGCTCCGCCGAACCCACCTGAACGCGACGCCCGCTGGTCCCGAATGGCCACCTCCCCGCGCGCGAGGCTGCCATATGGGCCCACCCAGATCAGGAGACCAGCATGCCTCCCCGATGGCCGACCCTGCACTGACGCCCGCTGGTCCCATATGGCCGCATCCCCGCGCACGAGGCGGCCATACGGGCCCACCCTCGAGAGAAAGAGGCCCGAGAGCGAGAGAAACCCGCGTCAGCCCTCGACGCGGGTGACCGTCACGAATCGCGGGGCGTCGGCGTCGAGGTCCTCGTCGTCGAGCGACTCGGCTCCCCCGACGGGTCGCTCGATCTCGATGTCCCACCACGCATCGGCCACGGCGGATGCCATCGGCCGGCCCCACTCGATCACCACGACCGAGCGCACGAAGTCGATGTCGAGGTCGTCGAGCTCGGCCGCCGAGCCGAGCCGATAGGCGTCGACGTGCACGAGCGGCGCTCCCCCGATCAGTGACGGGTGGGTGCGCGCGATCACGAATGTGGGGCTCTGCACCGGCCCGCGCACGCCGAGGCCCTCGGCGAGGCCGCGCGTGAATGTCGTCTTACCGGCGCCGAGCGGACCGGTGAGGATCAGCAGGTCGCCCGGCCGCAGCTGCTCGCCGATGCGCAGGCCGAGGGCCTCCATCGCATCCGATGTGCGGATCTCGTGACGCCCGAGGAAGGCAGGATCCACCGTCATGAGTGCGACCTCCGCGGCACCCGGTCGCCGATGCGCGTGACGATCTCGTAGTTGATCGTGCCCGCGGCATCCGCCCATTCCGTCGCGCTGGGCTGACCCAGCGCCGGGTCGCCGAACAGCACCACCTCGTCACCGGGGCGCACGTGGTCGTCGCCGACGTCGACGACGAACTGGTCCATCGCGATGCGTCCCGAGACCGTGTAGCGGCGGTCGTTGATCACGACCGGGCCGGCGCCGGATGCCTGGCGCGGAACCCCGTCGGCATACCCGAGCGGCACGAGGGCGAGGGTCGTCTCGCGCTCGCACCGGTACGCGTAGTCGTACGACACTCCCGTGCCGGCGGAGACGCGGCGCACGGCCGCGACGGCACCGCGCAGAGTCATCGCCGGGCGAAGGCCGAGGTCTGCGGAGGTGCGGTCGCCGAAGGGCGAGAGCCCGTACATCCCGATCCCGATGCGCACCGCGTCGAGCCGCGCCTCGGGGATGCCGATCGCGCCGGCGGTCGCCGCGAGGTGGCGGAACTCGGGGCGGACACCGTGTGCCTTCGCCTGCGCGATGATCTGCTCGTACCGGGCCAGCTGCGCGCGGTCGTCTTCGCCGCTCGCGCCGGAGAGGTGACTGAAGATGCTGACGACCCGCACGCGTCCGAGACGCTCGAGGCGCGCGGCTTCGGCGAAGACGCGGTCGAGCTCGGCGGGTGCGAGGCCGTTGCGCGACAGTCCGGTGTCGACTTTGAGATGGATGGATGCCGGTGGCCGCGCCGCCTCGGAGGCCGCGAGCAGCTGCTGATACGACGAGATGCCGATCTCGATGCGAGCCTCGACCGCGTCGTCGAACCGGCGGTCGGGGGCGTGCAGCCACGCCATCAGCGGGGCGGTGATGCCCGCTCTGCGCAGGGCGAGCGACTCCTCGATGGTGGCCGTGCCGAGTCGGGTGGCACCACCGGCGAGAGCCGCGGTCGCGACCTCGGCGGCGCCGTGGCCGTACCCGTTCGCCTTGACCACGCCGATGACCGGCACGCCGGTGATCGAGCGCAGCCGCGAGACGTTGTGGGCGATCGCACCGAGGTCGATGGATGCCTCACGGAACGGAACGCTCATCCGCGCACTCCTCTGCTGTTCGCGCCTACCCTCTCTCGCCGAGACCCCCACTTCGCGCCGACACCCCTGCCTGCAGACGTTCGTACGCGGGGGTGTCGTGAGGAAATGGGGGTGTCGGCGGAGGAGAAGGAAGAGGAGGTCATGTGTCGCTCCCTTCGGCGATCACGTAGGCCATGGCGAGGCCCGCGTCGTGCGTCATGCTCAGGTGCAGCGTCGTGATGCCGCGCTCGGCGACCACCGCCGCGGTCGAGCCGCTGAGCAGGAAGAGCGGTTTGCCCGACGGCTCGGCGCCGATCTCGATCTCGGTCCAGTGCACCCCGTCGCTGCCACCGAGCGCCTTGATCAGCGCCTCCTTCGCAGCGAATCGCGCGGCGAGTGAGGGCAGCCGGAGCCGCTGCTCGGATTCGGTGAACAGGCGCGGCAACAGCTTCGGTGTGCGGGTGACCGAGCGCTCGAACCGTGCGATGTCGACGAGGTCGATGCCGGTTCCGTGAATCACCCTCTCAGCCTACTCGGCGCCCCGTGGGGCCCCCGGCCCCGCCGGCTCCCCGCCGGCTCCGCGCCCCGTGGGGCCCCCGGCCCCGCCGGCTCCCCGGCCCCGCCGGCTCCGCCGCCTCCCCGGCCCCGCCGGCTCCGCCGCCTCCCCGGCCCCGCCGCCCACACAGATGGCGGTGCAGAGGACAGATGTCGGCAAGAAGGTGCCGTATGCGCCGACATCCGTTCATCGCGCGTGCATCCGCTCGGCCCACCTCACGTCGCGAATCCTCCTGCACACCTGCCCGATTCGGTCAGGCCGTCCACAATCAGGCTCGAGTCCGCCACACGCCTGCCGACATCCGACAATGCTCGAGTGATGCTGGCGCCCAAAGACCTCCTCTCCCGCTTCGACGGGATCGCTCGTGGCGTGCAGCTCCAGCAGTACGGATGCAGCCGGCGCATCCTCGCCGATGCCGTGACCAACGGCAGCATCCGCCGAGTCCGTCCCGGTGTCTTCGCGCTGCCCACAACCGATCCGAGGGTCGTGACGGCAGCGGTGCACGGCGGCGAACTGACCTGCAGGGATGCCCTTCGGTCCCGCAAGGTGTGGGTACTGTCCAGCGCCGTCGAGGAGGTCCACGTCTGGGTCGGGCGCGCCGGCCGACGGCATCGTCATCCGAAGTGCACGTGCGTCACGCACTACTCCCCCGGCACCTCCGGCGTCGGATACGCCTCGGTCGCGACGGCCCTGATCCACGCTTATCGCTGCGTTCCGGCCGAGGAGTTCTTCGCCGCCTACGAGTCGGCCTGGAACAGCCGGCTGATCACGGCATCCGATCGGCGTCGAATCGCCGCCGAGCTGCCGCAGGCTGCCCAGTGGATGTTGCGCTTCGCCCGGTCCGATGCGCAGAGCGGGCTGGAGTCGCTGCTTCGATTCCGGCTGCACCTGCTCGGCATCCGGCTCGACTGCCAAGTGGAGATTCCGGGCGTGGGTCGGGTGGACTTCGTCGTGGGCGGCCGGCTCATTCTCGAGGTGGACGGCCGCGAGAACCATCAGAACGCCGAGCGACGGCACACCGACCTCGTGCGCGACGCGGCCTCATCCGCCCTCGGGTACGAGACGCTGCGATTCGACTACGCGCTCGTCGTGCACAACTGGGACCAGGTCGTTCCGGCGATCACCGCGGCGATCGGCCGGATCGGCGACTGATCCTCCTGACGCGCAGATGTCGGCCGCGCATCCACTCCCCGCCACACAGATGTCGGCAGAAAAGACGGATGCCAGCAGCACCCGCCCGTCTCCGCCGACATCCGTGAACTCCGCCGACATCCGTGCCGGGGGCGGTGGGGCGCCCGGGGCGGCAGGCCCCGCCTCACTCCACTGTGACGGACTTCGCCAGGTTGCGCGGCTGGTCGACGTCGAGGCCCTTCGCCGTGGCGAGCGCCATCGCGAAGATCTGCAGCGGCACGACGGCGAGCACGGGCTCGAACATGGCACCGGTGAGCGGGATGCGGATGACCTCGTCGGCGAAGGGAAGCACGGCGGCATCCCCCTCCTCGGCGATGACGATCACGCGAGCGCCGCGGGCGCGGATCTCCTGGATGTTCGAGACGACCTTCGAGTGCACGAGGGCCGAGTGCCGCGGTGACGGCACGATCACGAACACCGGCTGACCGGGCTCGATCAGCGCGATCGGGCCGTGCTTCAGCTCGCCGGCGGCGAAACCCTCGGCGTGGATGTACGAGATCTCCTTGAGCTTGAGCGCGCCCTCGAGCGCGATCGGGTAGCCGACGTGGCGGCCGAGGAACAGCACCGAGCGGGTGTCGGCCATCCAGCCGGCCAGCTGCGCGACGTGCTCCTGCTCTTCGGCGAGCACCTGGGCGATCTTCTCGGGCAGCGCCTGCAGCTCGGCCACGTCCGAAGCAGCAGAGTCAGACAGCGAGCCGCGCACCCGACCCATGTGCAAGCCGAGCAGCAGCAGCGCGGTGATCTGCGCCGAGAACGCCTTGGTCGACGCGACGGCGACCTCGGGTCCGGCGTGGGTGTAGACGACGGCATCCGACTCGCGCGGGATGGTCGCGCCCTGCGTGTTGCACACCGACAGCGTGCGCGCGCCGCGCTCGCGGGCGTACTTGACGGCCATCAGGGTGTCCATCGTCTCGCCCGACTGGCTGATCGAGATGACCAGCGTCTTGTCGCCGATCACCGGGTCGCGGTAACGGAACTCGTGCGCGAGCTCGACGTCGACGGGCACGCGCGCCCACTGCTCGATCGCGTACTTGCCGACCAGCGCCGCGTACGAGGCGGTGCCGCAGGCGGTGATGATGACCCGGTCGATTCCGATGAACAGCTCGTCGAGACCGTCGAGCTCGGGGATGACGACCTGGTCGCCCTGCACGCGTCCGCGGATGGTGTTGGCGACGGCGTCGGGCTGCTCGGCGACCTCCTTGGCCATGAACGACGGCCAGCCGCCCTTCTCGGCGGCGGCGGCGTCCCACGACACGTCGAACGGCTGCGCCTCGACGGGGTTGCCGTCGAAGTCGGTCACCTCGACCGACGACGGGGTGATCGTGACCATCTGGTCCTGCCCGATGGCGAGCGCCTTACGGGTGTGCTCGACGAAGGCGGCGACGTCGGAGCCGAGGAAGTTCTCGCCCTCGCCGAGTCCGATCACCAGCGGCGAGTTGCGGCGAGCGCCGACGACGACGCCGGGCTGGTCTTCATGCATGGCGAGCAGCGTGAAGGCGCCCTCGAGGCGGTTCACGACGGCGCGGAAGGCGGATGCGAGATCGCCGGATGCCCGGTACTCGCGCCCCAGCAGAGCCGCGGCGACCTCGGTGTCGGTCTCGCTGCGGAAGGTGACGCCCTCGGAGATGAGCTCGTCGCGCAGCACGTTGAAGTTCTCGATGATGCCGTTGTGGATGACGGCGAGTTTGTCGTCGTCAGCCAGGTGCGGGTGCGCGTTCACGTCGGTCGGGCCGCCGTGGGTGGCCCACCGGGTGTGCCCGATGCCCGTCGTGCCGGCGGCAAGGGGGTGCTCGGCGAGCGAGTCGCGCAGCATGGCCAGCTTGCCGGCCTTCTTGCGCATGCCCAGATCGCCCTGCTCATCGATCACGGCGATGCCGGCGGAGTCGTAGCCGCGGTACTCGAGGCGGGCGAGGCCCGCGAGAAGGATGTCCTGGCTGGGCCGCGGGCCCACGTATCCGACGATTCCACACATGAGCTCAAGAATACGGCCCGGTATTTGAAAGGACGCCGTACGAAAGCGCGCGGACGCGCGCGAGCGCGTCGATAAGCTGACAGCCATGAAGAGACGCTCCGAGCGCACCCGCGGCCCGGCGGGAACGGGGCGCGGCGCGCCGGGCATCCGACCCTCGCGACAGCGGAGCCGACGCGTGCTGGTGATCGTGGTGATCGCGGTGGTGATCGCGCTCATCGTCGCCCTCGTCGTGGCGGTGAGTGCCGTGCAGCGGTGGGTCTTCTCGGCGACGGCCGCCTCTCCCGCGGTGGGCACGGTCATCCTCGCGCCACCGCTGTCGAAGGCGCGTCTCGCTCTCGACGAGAGCGGGATGGGTGCCGCGCAGCGCGACGCCACGGAATACCTGTCGAAGCAGCCGACGGCGTACTGGCTCACTCCCGAGCAGGACCCGCCCGGTCGTGCGGGCCGCACCGTGTCGGCGCTGACCTCGGCCGCGCGCGATCAGGACGTGTCGCTTGCGCTCGTCATCTACGGTCTGCCCGGGCGCGACTGCGGCAACCACTCCGCGGGCGGTCTGAGCGAGGGCGAGTACCACCGCTGGATCGACGAGATCGCCACCGCGCTGGGCGCTGCACCCGACGTGCAGAAGATCGTCGTGCTCGAACCCGACAGCCTGGCGCTCGCCCCGCAGTGCGACAACGTCGCCGAGCGAGCCGCCCAGCTGCGCGACGCGGTCGACCGCCTGCAGGTCGCCCGTACCTGGATCTACCTCGACGGCGGCCACAGCTCGTGGCTGAGCCCGTCGGAGATGGCCGACCTCATCACCCGGGTCGACGTCGCCGATCGGGTCCGCGGTTTCGCGACGAACGTGTCGAACTACCAGTCGACCTACGACGAGTTCGCCTACGCGCACGCGGTCGCGGCAGAACTCGACGGCATGCACGCGATCGTCGACACCTCGCGCAACGGCGTCGCGAGCGCCGGATCGGAGTGGTGCAACCCGCCCGGGCAGCGCGTCGGCGACCCGGGCGGCACCTACGGCGACGACGTGGTCGACACGAATCTGTGGATCAAACCGCCCGGTGAGAGCGACGGTCCGTGTCAGGGCGGCCCGGCGGCCGGGGTGTGGTGGCCGCAGGCCGCGCAGACGCTGACGGCCGATGTGCTGACATCGGATGCCCAGTGACCCGGGTAACCGGTTCAGCGGCGCGCGATAGCATGAACCGAACCACGTCGGTTCCCCTTCCTCGAATGTGAGAGTGCTGCATGCTGGATGACGGCCTTCCCCCGAAGACAGCGGTGATCGTCGAAGACGACCCGGATGTGCGACACCTGCTCGCCGAGGTGCTCGAAGCGGCCGGATTCTCGACGGTCTCGGTAGGCAACGGCATCGACGGGGTGCGCGCCGTGCTCACCTACCAGCCGCTGATCACGACGCTGGATGTCAACATGCCCGGCATCGACGGCATCGAAGCCGCGCGCCGCATCCGAGCGCAGAGCGACACGTACATCATCATGCTCACCGCGCTGGGTGAGGAGGCCGATGTCGTCATGGGCCTCGGCGCCGGCGCCGACGAGTACCTGAACAAGCCGTTCCGCCCGCGCGAGCTGCGGGCGCGCATCGAGGCGATGCTGCGCCGACCGCGGCGGGCTCCCGCCGTGACTCCGCGGCAGGAGCAGTCCGGACGATCGTTCCCCGCCGCGCGCGGTGGCGAGCAGTTCACCTCCCCCGCCCCCACGCGCACGGTCGCGCCGGCGCGGGAGCAGGCACCCGCCGCCGAGTCTGCGGACCACGACGATCTCGTGCTGCGCTACGAGGAAGACGGCCGGCTGACCCCGGTCGTCATGCCCGCGCAGCCGGGCAGCGCGGTCGTTCCGCACGTGCTGCACGCCGAGCTCGAAGAGGGCACCTGGGTGTCGCACCGCGACCTGCGGCTGAACGCCGACACCCGCACGGTACTCGTGCAGGACAACAACGTCGACCTCACCCGCACCGAGTTCGACCTGCTCTGCGCGCTGATGGAGTCGAAGCGTCGGGTGCGCAGCAAGGCAGACCTGACGCTGGTGCTGCGCGGCGAGTCGTACGTGACGAGCTACTTCGTGGGCGACGCCGACAAGCGCGCGATCGAGGCGCACATGACCAACCTGCGGCGCAAGCTCGGCGACAACCCCGTGCAGCCTCGCTACATCGAGACGGTGCGCGGGGTCGGCTACCGGCTCACCACCGAAGTCACCAGCTGACCGGCCCGGCCGACCGCCGGGTCAGACCTTGAAGCCCTGGTAGCGGCGCAGCAGCTTGAACACCATCAGCACGGTCTGCGTGACGGTGACGACGCCGAGCACCGGCCAGCCGATCCAGAGGATCGCCGACTGGATCGCCGGGGTCAGCAGGTTCCACGCCACGGCGAGGCCGACGAGAACGACGATGAGCATCACCAGCGGCATCCAGTGCGCGCTGCCGCTGCCGCGTTCGGCCTGAGCCTGCATGGCCCAGTTGTCGACCTTCTTGCGCGAGAGGAAGCGGAACCACGAGCGCAGGAAGTGGCTCAGCCTGATCCACATGAAGATCTCGGCGGGCACGACCAGGGCGGCGAACAGGATGTCACGGGTCGTGCGGTCTTTCATCGTCATCGCGATGCGCACGTTCAGCAGCACGGCGGCGAGCGGCGGCAGCAGCCACCAAGGCGAGAACACGAACGCGCCGATCGAGAGCGACCCGGCGAGCAGGGTGACGAAGCCGATGCGCACGAGCAGGTTGGTGAGCATGCCGAAGTTCTCGAACCAGCGCAGACGCAGGTTCGGGTGGAACGGCTGGCCCTTCGTGTCGCCGCGCTGCCCGGGCCACATCAGCTCGATGGCCCCGAACGTCCACTTCACCTGCTGGGCGTCGTAGGCGCGGATGGTGGTCATGCCGCCCACGTCGGCGCGCGCGTAGGGGCTGATCTTGGTGAGGTAGCCGGCGCTCTTGATCTGCAGCGAGAGCAGCGAGTCCTCCACCTCGCTGTCGCGCACCCACGGGGTGCGCTGCCGGTTAGCGACCATCACGTCACGCAGCGCGGTGGTCGAGAAGATCGAGAACTGGCCACCCAGCACGGCCATGTTGCGCCCGCGCAGCAGGTTCTGCAGGTTGAACGCGGCGAACTGGGTGCGCTGCCCGGCGATGAGGAACTTCGCGATGGCGCCCTTGATGGGCGCGGTGTCGATGGAGTAGATCGCCGAGATGCCGCCGATGCGGGAGTCTGAGACGGCCTCGGTCTCGAGGTACTCCACCGCCCGCGGGTCGCCGATGGTGTCGCCGTCGACGCCGAGCAGGTAGTCGTAGCCCTCGACGAGCGAGTAGCCGTAGTTGAGCGCACCGACCTTCTTGTCGGGGTTCTTGCCGATGTCGTGCACGAACACCTCGGTGAACTGCTCGCCGAGTTCGGTGGTGATCTCGTGCGGGCCGGCGAACTCCGAGGCGATCTTGACCGTCTTGTCGGTGCTGTTGTTCACCACGACGTGGATCACGTCGGGCACCCGGGTCTGGGCGAGAAGCGACGTGAGCACCCCGGCGATCGATTCTTCCTCGTTGTACGCCGGGATCACGCATCCGATGGTCGATCGGTGCCCGGACGTGCCCTCGAGTACGGCCGAGAAGTCGTCGGCGAAGCCCGGCGCGTCACCAGCCGGCGTGAGCGCCGTGCTGTGGCCGCCCGCGTTGCGGTCGAACTCCTGCGGCGAATGCACGTACTCGGTCGTCACGACGGCCCCCTCGGTCTTCGGTGCGCTGGCTGCGCTGTCCGATATGACGATCCTGGTCGATCGATCGCGGGATTCCCGTCAGGCGGGCACCGGTTCTGCTCAAGATCGGCTCAAGAATCTGATCTGCGACGTTCAGTTCTCGATCGGGTGGATGCGGATGGGCAGCACCTGGTACACCGTCTGCTGCTGGAAACTGGCGTCGTCGTTGGCCGCACCCTCGACCGCGATGGTCAGCGCGAACTGCAGCGTGATGCCCTGGGTGTCGGCGGGCAGCTGGTTGATCGTCGTCTGGGGCACGAGCAGGCCGCCCTGGAAGCTGTTCAGCAGCAGTCCGCGCTCGGAGCGCAGCGTGTCGGTGGGCACCAGCGTGCGCGGGTCGGCGGTGAACTGGAACGGCGACGAGATCTGATTCGACGCCTGCGCGGTCTGCGAGGTGATGGCGATCTGCGAGAGGTACACCCGGCGCTTCTGGGTGAGCACGGCCTTCTCGTCGACCCGGTGGTCGTAGACGTTCACCGCGAAGCCGAGACTCTTCTCACCGTCGGGATGCCATTGCATGGTGCGCTTGGGGTCGTACGCCCACACGTCGAGGCGCACCTCGAGCCCGTCGGCGACGTCGCTGGACAGCGAGACCGACCCGTCGCGGGTGAACTGCGATTCGAAGCCGCTGCCGTCGTCGAGGTCGTTGTCGGCCGAGGCCTGCGGGGTGGGGCGCACGGCCTGAACCGTCTCCGCACCGTTCAGCGTGTCGATGAGCTGGCTGCAGCCGGTGAGGCCCGAGATCGCGGCGACGGCGGCGATCGCCGCGGCGGCGCGCACGGTGCCGCGAGTCCGTCGATAGGTCATGAAACACCCTCCTGGGCAGCGCCGGAGTGCACGCCCGTCGGTACGCTATCGGCGTCGGATCGGCTTTTCCGGCGGCTTCGGATGCTGTTGCGCTGATCTTGCGCCGATCTTGAGCTTCGTGCCGCTCAGTCTTCGGAGGCGGGCTGAGCGATGGCCACCGTGAGGGTGTCGGTCGCGGTCTGCTTGGCGTATTCGGCCGACGTGGGTGTGGTCTGCACGAGGAAGTCGAACGTGATCTGCAGCGTCACCGACGTCGCCTTCGCGTCGACCGGGCCGACGGTGAAGGTCTGCGAATAGCTGTAGGGCGCGAGCACCAGGTAGCCGGGGGCGACGGTCGCCGCGTCGGTCTGCGGGTCGAGCGGCGCGAGGGCGTGGTCGCCGGCTGCGGCGATCGCCGTCACCGTGGCCTTCTGCAGGTACACCTTCTGGCCGTCGTCAGGGGTGACGTTGGTGACCAGCGAGACGCTGAGCGGTTTCACCGCGCCCGCCGTCCACCGGTCCATCGACAGCGTCGACCAGTAGTCGACCTTCGCGGTCACCGCACCGGCGACGAGCTCACGCTGGGTGCTGCCGCTGGAGAGATCGTTCGGCACGGGCGGTGCGACGGTGGCGGATGCCGTGGGCGTCGCCTCCGGGTCGCCCATCGTCCACGGGGCCGGGCCGCATCCGGTGAGGACGCCGATCCCGACGAGCAGGGCCAGTGCCCCTTCACCTCGCAGAATGCGTCTGCGCATCACTTCCCCTCACCGTGCTGCGTGCTGCGTGCTGCGTGCTGCAGCCACGACCATCCTAGGGTTCCGTGCCGCTCTCACCGGGAATACGACGGCGGCGTGGGCGCGGCAGCAAGCAGGCCGTGCTCGGCGGCGATGGCCAGCGCCTCATCCCGCGAGGTCGCCCCGAGCTTGCGGTACAGGGTTCTGCGCTGCGATTTGACGGTGTTCACCGACACATGCAGCTCGGCGGCGATGTCGGTCAGGCTGGGCATCTCGGCGAGCTGACCGAGCAGGATCAGCTCGCGCGGGGTCAGCCGTGGCCGCGGCACGACCTCGGTCGTCGCGTGGTTCGGATGCCACGGCATCCGCTCACCGAAGATCTCCCGGCCTTCCGGGGGCAGGAGGAGGAACGGCGTCGTGAGTCCGTGTGCGTCGGACACCGATCGAGCGCGTGAAGCGGGACCTGCGGCGTCGCGTCCGAGCTGCACCAGCGCGGTCGCCTCGAGTGCCGCGGCGGTGACGCGGTCGACGGGGGTCTCCGCCGCGGTGCGGACGAGCACGCGCAGCGCGTGCTCCGGACGACGGTCGAACAGCTGCACCCGCGCAGCCCCGATGGCCACAGCGGGCGCATCATGCGAGTGCGCGGAGAGCGCACCGGCAGCGCCGACGTCCCCGACGGCCAGGTGAAGCATCGACTCCGTCACGTCGAGCTGGCGCACCAGTCGTCGCGGGATGTGCGACCCTCGCTGCCGTCGCAGCGCCCGCAGGCGCTCGAGACCGCGCTGCGGTTCGTGCCGGCAGATGTCTGCCACTGCTCGCACCTGGGCGAGCAGCGGCCAGTGCTCGATCGTGTCGATGATGTGCCAGACCCCGTCGATCGCCTCTTCAGCGGCGTCGATGTCGCCGCGCTGGATGTGCGTCCACGCCTGGGCGATGAGCAGCAGACTGCCCGGATACTCCCGCAGCACGTTGTCGTGCCACGGATGGCGCAGCGCGGTGTCGATCCAGGTCTGTGCCGTGCCGATGTCGCCGGCCTGCGCGTGCACCAGCGCCAGGCCGCCGAAGGCCGTGAGCCGGGCGGAGGGTCTGGACGCCGAGGCGAGGGCGTTCTCGAACTGATCCGCGGCCTCGCTACCCTGCCCGACGTGCATCAGACTCACCCCGGTGTGGGCGTGCAGATCGCTGAGCACGCCGTCGAGCGACGCCCGCTGGTCGGCGGAGAGCTCGGCGAGCATCCGCGCCGCGGACTGCGCCGCACGCACCCCGCCGTCGGCGACGCCGAGCAGGCGCTTGAGCACCGACTCGATCACCTTCAGCAGCGCCCGCTCCCCCGAACCCGCCGCGGCGGTGCGTGCACCGATCAGCGCGATGCCCATCATCTCCACCGCCCGCACGCGATGCTCGCGACGCGCGTTGAGGATCAGGGCGAGGGCCATGGCGGTGACCGGCCAGCGTCGCAGCTCGAGCGGACGGACGTGTCGCAGCTGCTCGGCGATCGCCGCGCCGTGCATGCGGATCAGCGGCAGTCCCCCGCCCTTGAGGGCGGCGTCCACCGTCTGCAACGACGAGATGGCCGCGCCCTCGCGCAGCGCGCCGTACCAGGCGCCCTGTTCGAGCAGCGCCGACGCCGCGGCGCCCCGGTTCTGGTCTGGGTCCTGTGCGGCGTCTCGTGCGCGCCGAGCCGCCGCCCGCACTGGTGCGGTGAGCACGAAGAGCGGATGCCCGAACCCGGGCTCCCACTGCCCCAGCCCCGCGCGCTCGAGGGCGTCGATGACACCGGCGGGAGCGCCCAGCGCTTCGGCCACCTCGTTCGTGAGCACGGCGGGGGCGGCGAGCGCCGCGTGCTCGGCCGGCAGCTGCCCGTGCGGCACAGCCGCGAGGGCGGCCTCGACGGCGGCGGGCGCGAGGACGGTCAGTCGCGAGACGGCGCGCACCGCAGCCGCGAGGCCGCCGGTGAGGCGGTGCACGGCCTGCGCGTCGAGCGCCGACCCCACCTCGATCAGGTACTCGGCCGTCTCGTCGGCGGTGAGCAGCAGCGATTCGGCGAACTCCACCCCCTGCTGCGGCGGCACCGCGCTGCGGCCGTGCACGGCGATCCGCACGAGCAGGTGCAGCCGGGATGCCCGCAGGCGTGCGAGCCGTTCCCAGTCGTCGGAGCTCAGGGCGTCGGCGTCGTCGATCACCACGGCGGCGCCCGGGGCCGCGAGATCGTGGTCTGCGACGTCCGGCACCTCCGCCGCCGCCCAGGTCACGTCTTCACGCGCATCCGCCCAGGCGCGCAGCGCCGTGGAAGCCCCCGCGCCGACCGGACCGGTCAGCACCACCACGGGACTCGACGACGACAGCGCATCCAGAAGGCGCCTGCGAGGCAGCGGGCTCTGATCGCCCGCGAACATCATGCCCTCAGTGTAGCTAGAGTGCTCGAGGACGAGAGGGGTCCCGGATGCCGCCTGCGCAGATCAGCACACGACAGCCGCGACAGGTGATTCTGCTGCTTGCGGCCGTGAACCTGGTCGCCCTTGGCTCACTCACCGCCCCCGTCGTCGCGGTCATGCCGCTGAAGTTCGCGGCTCTCCCGGAGGGTCAGCGCGCCGGCGCCCTCGCCACCGCTCTGGCCCTCGGCAGCGCGGCGGCGCTCGTGGGCAGTCCGCTCTTCGGCGCCCTGTCGGATCGCACGCGCGGCCCGCTGGGACGACGGCGCCCCTGGATGCTGGGCGGTGTGCTCGCCGGGTTCGCGTTCCTCGCGATGCTGTCCACCAGCGACAGCGTCGCCGTGATCACCGGCAGCTGGGTCGGCGCGCAGCTCGCCTTCAACGCGACGATGGCGGCGTCGACGGCGCTGCTGGCCGACTCGGTCACCGAGCGGCAGCGCGGGTCGGCATCCGGCCTGTTCACCGCGGCGGCGTTCGTCGGCACCCTGCCGCCGCTCGCGCTCTCGGCGCTGCTGCCGCGCGATGTGGACGCGGTCTCGTTCGTCATGCCGGTACTTTCGATCGTCGTCGTGGGCGCGGCGATGACGATTCCCGAGCGGATGCCCGCGCAGACGGCACCGGCCCAGACCCGGGCACGGCGACGAGAGCGCGATCGGCTCGCCGGCTCTCGCGCGTTCGCCGCGGTGTGGCTGCAGCGGTTCACGATGCAGGCCGCCTTCTCGCTGGCTGCGGCGTTCACCCTGTACCTGGTGATCGATCGGATGACCGGCGATGCGGTGACGGCGACGCCCGTCGCAATGGTCGCCACGCTGTGCGGCGGCGCCGGCATCGTCGCCGGGGCGATCATCGGCGGCACCTGGGTGTCGCGCCGAGGTGGACACGTGGCGCTGTTCGCCGCCGCGGGCGTCGGGCTCGCTGCCGCCGCGACGCTGCGGGCGTTCGCGGGCGCCCCGGTCGCGCTCTGGGTGGCGGCCGCGGCCGGCGGGCTCGCCGTCGGCACGTCTCTCGCCGTCAACCTCGCGCTGGCGATGCGTGTGGTGCCCTCTCGGCGGGCGGGCGCCTATCTCGGGCTGCTCAACGTCGCCGAGACGATCCCGCAGGTGATGGTGCCCCTCGCCGCGGCGGCGCTGTTGCGCGTCGGCGCGGGCGACCCGATCTCCGGCGCGGCAGACAACTACGTGGCGCTCTACGCGACCGCCGCGGTGCTGGCCCTGGTGAGCCTGCTCACTCTTCCCCTGGTGCGACGGGCATCCGCCCCCGACGCTGTCGGCGTCGTTGCACAGCCCGCTGTCTCGACGCGCGTCTGAGTCGCGCTCGCCCTCGCCTCCCGGCCCCCGCACTTCTCCCCCCGCCTGCTCCCCCGCCCGAGTGGGCCCAAAGGGCCGCATCCCGCCGCGCGAGGCGACCATACGGGCCCACCCCCGCCGAACCCAGTCCCACTCCCGCACCTCCCACCCGCCCGAGTGGGCCCAAAGGGCCGCATCCCGCCGCGCGAGGCGACCATACGGGCCCACCCGAACCACAGCCGAGACCCAGCACCCCGCAGGTACGACGAAGGCCCCGGACTGCCGTGCAGCATTCCGGGGCCTCGTCAGCCGCCTATCAGGCGCTTCGGCGTCGACGCACCAGCATCAGCGAGGCGCCACCGAGCGACAGCAGGGTGCCGAGCGCGAGGACCCACAGCGCCAGCTGGCCACCGGTGATGGCGAGCGGTGTGAGCACCTTGTGCTCGGTGCTGTCGGTCACCGGGTCGAGCACCACACCGCCGGGAGGCGTCGCCACCGCGGTGGCCACGTTCGTCAGCGTCTGCCCTGCGGCTGAGTCGTCCACCGTCACCGCGTAGGTGATGGTAACCGTCTCGTCGAGACCCAGCGCGCCGCTCCACGACAGCGTCGTGCCGTCGATCGTCGGCGCAGCGACCTCACGGCCGTCGATCTTCGCGACCGCAGCGCCGGTGAGCGTCGCGTGCGAGAGCACGGCGCGCAGATCGTCGGTGATGACGACCCGGTCGAGACCCGTCTCCCCGGTGTTGGCACCGGTGAGCGTGTACGTCACCGTGCTGCCCGTGGCGATCGCCGAGCCGGATGCCGGGTTCGACGTCTTCGCGAACGAGAAGCCCGGCTTTCCGACGGGATGCTCGGTGGCCGCCGGCGGCGGCGTCAGCTCGGCGCCCCCCGGAGGCACCGCGACTCCCTCGACGGTGTTCGTCAGCGTCCCACCGCCGGCGTCGCCGTTCACGGTCACCGAGTAGGTGATCGTGACGCGCTCGCCGATGGCCAGGGCGCCCTGCCACGACAGCTCGCCCCCGACGAGGACCGGAGCCGCAGCATCCGTCTCGCCGATGCGCGCGATCGCGTCGTCGTTATAGACGGCGTGGGCGAGCACGGCTGAGAGGTCATCGGTGAGTGTGACCGGCTCGAGCGCGGTCTCACCGGTGTTCACGCCCGTCACCGTGTAGGTGATGACGCTGCCCGGGTCGACGCGGGTGCCGGATGCCGGGTCCGCGGTCTTCGTGACCGAGAATCCGGGCTCGGTGACACCGTGCTCGGTGATCGCCGGAGGCGTCTCGATCGGCGGCACCCCACCCGGAGGTGTGGCGGAGCCGGTGACCGAGTTTTTCAGCTGCGCGCCGCCGGCATCCGGGTTCACGGTCACCGAGTAGGTGATCGTGACCGTCTGGCCGACCGCGAGCGCACCGCGCCACGTCAGCTCGCCGTCGACGACGGCGGGAGCGGCAGCAGCTGCCCCGTCGATCGTCGCGGCCGCGTCGTCGTTATACGAGGCGCCCGAGAGCACGCCCGACAGGTCATCGACGAGGGCGACCGGCTCGAGGGCCGTCTCGCCCGTGTTCACACCGGTCACTGTGTAGGTGACGGTGTCGCCCGGGTCGACGGTGCCGCTGGCCGGGTCGGCGCTCTTCGAGACCGAGAATCCGGGCAGGTTCACCGGGTTGGTGGTGGTGCCGGGCGGCGGCGTGATCTTCTCACCTCCGGGCGGCGTGGCGGTGCCGGTGGCGGAGTTGCTCAGCACCTCGCCGCCGGCATCCGGGCCGACCGTCACCGCGTAGGTGACGACGACCGTCTGACCGACCGCGAGCGCGCCCTGCCACGTCAGCACGCCGTCTGCGACAGCGGGAGCCGTGGTGGTCGTGCCGTCGATCGTCGCCACCGCGTCACCGGTCAGCGACGCGTGCGACAGCACGCCCGACAGGTCGTCGGCGATCTCGACCAGCGGCAGCGCCGTCTGGCCGGTGTTGACGCCGGTGAGGGTGTACGTCAGCACCTGGCCCGGGTCGACGGCCGTGCCCGCTGCCGGGTCGACGGTCTTCGCGAACGTGAATCCCGGAGTGTTCACCGGGTGCTCGGTGGTCACCGTCGGCGGCGTCACGGGGGTGCCGGGCGTGGTGGGGCTGTCGGGGTCGCTCGGGTCGTCCGGCAGCTGCGGGGTCGCAGATCCGGTCACCGAGTTGCGGATCGTCTCTCCGCCGGCGCCGCCGTCGACCGTCACCGAGTAGGTGATGATGACGTCGTCGCCGGGCTTCAGCGAGCCGGTCCAGGTCAGCGTGCTGCCGGTCACCTTCGCGGTTCCGGTGGTCGCCTCGACATCGCCGTTGTACGCGGCGTACGCGAGCGCGTCGGCGAGATTGTCGGTGATCGTCGCGGGTTCGAGCACGGTGTCACCGGTGTTGGTGCCGGTCACGGTGTACTCGATCACGCTGCCCGGGTCGACACGCGTGCCGGATGCCGGGTTCGCCGACTTCGTGACGGTGAACCCAGGGTTCACGACGGGGTGCTCGGTGCTCGCCGTCGGCGGGGTCACCGGGGTGCCAGGGGTGGTCGGGCTCTCGGGGTCGGTCGGGTCGGCCGGGATCAGGGGCGTGCCCTGGCCCGCGACCGTGTTGCGCAGCAGCACACCGGTGGCGTCGTCGTTCACCGTCACCGCGTAGGTGAGTGTGACCGCCGCGCCGGGTGCGAGCGAACCCGTCCAGGTGAGAGTCTGGCCGTCCAGCGTGGCCGTGCCCGTGGAGGCGGCGATCTCGCCGGTCAGCTGCGCGGATCCGAGCACCGCCGACAGGTCGTCGGAGAGGGTGGCGGGGTCGAGCACCGTGTTGCCGGTGTTCGTGCCGACGACCGTGTAGGTGATCGAGTCGCCCGCGCGCACCGCGGTACCCGAGACCGGGTCGGCGGTCTTGCTCACGGTGAGGCCGGTGTCGACGACGGGGTGCGTGGTCGATGCCGGCGGCGGCGTGATCTCGGTGCCCGGGGTGGTCGGGCTCTGCGGGTCGGATGGGTCGACGGGGATCTGCGGGGTGGCCGAGCCGTCAGCGGTGTTCTCCAGCAGCGCGCTGGTGACGCCCGCCTTCACGGTGACGCTGTAGCGGATGGTGACGGATGCCCCCTTCGGGAGGGTTCCCGTCCAGCTCAGCGTGCTGTTCTTCACTTCGGCGGTGCCGCGGCTTGCGGTGACGTCGTCGTTGTAGCGCGCGTCGTCGAGCACGGCCGACAGGTCGTCGACGATCTCGGCGGGACGCAGCTCGGTGTCGCCGGTGTTGGTGCCGGTGACGGTGTACGTGATGGTGGCGCCGGCCTCGACCGCGGTTCCGGATGCGGGGTCGGCGGACTTGCTGATCGTGAAGCCGGAGCCGAGCACCGGGTGCTCGGTCGTGACCGCGGGCGGGATGATGGGCGTGCCCGGGATCTGCGGTCCGTTCGGGTCGGCGGGGTCGGGCGTGACCGGGGTCGCGTCTCCGGATGCCGTGTTGGCGATGACCTCACCGGAGGCGTTCTGCGCGACGGTCACCGAGTAGGTGATCGTGACGGAGGCGCCGGCGGCGAGCGCGCCGGTCCAGGCCAGTTCGTCGTCGACGATCGTCGCGGCGCCCGTGGTGACGGGTGCGTCGTCGATCGTGGTGACGATGTCGTCGTTGTACTCCGCGCCCGAGAGCACCCTGCTGAGGTCGTCGCTGATGCGGGCCGGGTCGAGGGTGGTCGCGCCGGTGTTGGTGCCGGTGACGGTGTAGCTGATCGTGTCGCCCGGCTGTACGACGGTGCCGGATGCCGGGTTCGCGGTCTTCGTGATCACGAAGCCGGCGACGGGGTGCTGGGTGGTCACTGCGGGTGGAACGACGGGCTCGAACGAGCCCGGGGGCGTTCCGGATGCGGTGACGCGGTTGGCGATCGTCTCACCGGCGACGTCGTCGTTCACGATGACGGAGTAGGTGAGGGTGACGACCTGGCCGGGCTGCAGCGATCCGGTCCATGCCAGCGTCGTGCCGTCGACGGCCGCGGCGCCGGAGCTGACGTCGGTGCCGTCGATGCGCGTCTGCACGTCGTCGGAGTACGTGGCGTGCGTGAGCACGGCCGACAGGTCGTCGGTCACGGTCACGGGGCTGAGCACGGTGTTGCCGGTGTTCTGCGCCTCGACGGTGTAGGTGATCTTCTGGCCGGCGGTGACGGCCGTGCCGGATGCCGGGTCCGACGTCTTGCGCAGCGCCAGAGCGGGTGTGAGCTTGGCGTTCGTGAATGCGCACTCGATCGACGTGCCCAGCTCACCCCGCGGCTGCACGACGGTGCTGCCGGTGACGGTGACGGGCTTCGTGCCGGTGGGGGTGAGCTCTTCGCACGCGAGCGACGACGCGTAGCGGTCGAGCTGCGTGGTGCCCGAGGCGGATTCGCTGAGCGTGAAGGTGTCGCCCTGGTTGACGAACACCGGACCGACGTAGTCCGGCTGCAGCCCGGGGGCGTCGCCGCGGGTGGTCGCCTCGGTGCGAGCGGTCTTGTACCCCGCGGGCGCGTCGACGCGCAGACCGAACTGGTCGGTGGATGCCTGGCGGCCGGCGGGAAGGTCCTTCTTCAGGGTGATCGTGTTCGGGAAGGTGCAGCTCGACATGTCGGTCGGCGAGAAGTCGATCGGCGTCGTGCTGACCATCTCTCCTCTGGCGAGGTCGACCTCGATGATCCGGCCAGGGTTGCCGGCCGACACGAAGATGCGGCCGTAGTTGCCGAACGCGATGCCGTTGCCTTCGACGGCGCCGTCCATCATGAAGACCTGCTTGGCCGCGATGTCGGCGGTGCTCTGCACGATCGGGTCGACGTTCGGCAGGTCTGCGGAGTAGATGACCTTGTCGGCGACGATCAGCAGCTGCCCGGAGGCGCTGAAGGCCATGTCGCCATTGCTTCCGAACGCGGTGCTGCCGGCAGCGGGCTTGAGCGTGCCGACCTGCACGGCGGTCGGCGTGCTCGCCTTCTCGTTCCAGGCGTAGAGCTTGATGGCGTTGCTGCTGGTGCCGCTGGCGAAGTAGTAGACCCCCGTGACGGGGTGCACGGCCCCGCGCAGGATAGACCTGTCGAGCCCGGCGCTGGCAGGGATCTGCGCAGAGGTGACCGTGCTGTTGTCGACGCGATCGTGCTTCGACACGAACTTCGCCGTGTCGGTGTTCGTGACCGTGTAGGCGTAGCGTCCGTTCGACGAGATGCCGAGTCCGTTGTTCTGGTGACCCGTGCCCAGGCCGGCGCCGCTCGTGTCGAGCGTGCCGCCGGTGCCCTGCGTGTTGACCTTGAACTCGCGAACCTCGCTGCTGCTCTGCACGTACACAGAGCCCGCTTCGCAGCGGAACGGCTCGGCCGCAGCAGCGGGCGGTGCGGCGGCGATGCTGCCGATGACGAGCGATGACGCGACGACGGCGGTGCTCGCCGCGCCCGCGACGAGCCGGTTCAGCCCTCGGCGCCAGCGGCGCTCGGGTCGTGGTCGAGTCGAATCGGACAGGTGGTGCGCCTGCCCAGCACGGAATATCAAGATTGCCTCCCCTGGTGCGGAACCCGCGGCGTTCACGCACGCGGATGACCAGGCGATGCGGGCAGCATGGCCGATGGGCGCGCCGTCGTGTTGACGGCGTGTCCGCGTCGCCGGGTCTCTGCCAGAGTGGCTGCGACGCACGGCGCGGCCCGGGGACTTCCCCGGATTTCACCCCCGATTTCACCCCTGGGTGGGGCCCTGCTCACACCTTGCGCAGCTGCACGCTCTCGACGGCGTGCTCGGCGCCCTTGCGCAGCACCAGCGTGGCGCGGTGCTTGGTGGGCATCACGTTCTCGACGAGGTTGGGCATGTTGATCTCGTTCCAGAACCCGAGCGCGGTCGTGACGGCTTCGTCATCGCTGAGATGCGCGAACACGTTGAAGTACGACGACGGGTTGCTGAACGCGCTCTGCCGCAGCGCGAGGAACCGGTCGATGTACCAGCGCTCGATGTGCGCGATATCGGCGTCGACGAAGATCGAGAAGTCGAACAGGTCGCTCACCGCGACGTCGTTCGGGGCGGGCGGCGGCTGCAGCACGTTGAGCCCCTCGACGATCACCACGTCGGGGCGGCGTACGACGACATGCGCGTCGGGCACGATGTCGTAGCGCATGTGCGAGTAGAACGGTGCGCGCACCTCGGCCGCGCCGCTCTTCACCTCGGTGAGGAAGGAGAGGAGTGCTCGCCGGTCGTACGACTCGGGAAAGCCTTTGCGATCCATCAGCCCGCGCCGCTCGAGCTCGGCGTTCGGGTAGAGGAAGCCGTCGGTCGTCACCAGCTCGACGCGGGGGGTTCCCGGCCAGCGACTCATCAACTCGCGCAGCAGGCGCGCGATCGTCGACTTGCCCACGGCGACGGATCCGGCCACCCCGACGACGAACGGCGTCGTCGTGTCGCTCTCTTGGAGGAACTCGCTCGTGGCCGCGCCGAGCTGCCGGGTCGAGCTGGCGTAGAGGCTGAGCAGCCGGCTCAGCGGCAGGTAGACCTCGCGCACCTCGGTGATGTCGAGCCGGTCGCCGATGCCTCGGATGCCGACCACCTCGGTCTCTGTGAGGGGCTGATCGATCCCCGCTGCGAGGCGCGCCCAATCGGCACGGTCGATCTCGCGATACGGAGACAACGGCAGCGTCGGATCGATGGCGGTCACGGATTCATCGTAATCGGCCGGAGGGCGCGAATTTCCGCGCGCCGGCATGCGCTCGATGCGACCTCCCCGCCGCCGAACCTCAAGATCAGCGCAACGTTTACGCGAGAAAGCACAAGCATTCGTTCCGCGGCTCCCACGGAAGCCGAGCGGCGGATAGCGTGACTCGTGCGATACGGCCCTCTGGCGGGGCATGATCCTGGGGCTGAGCCGCCCGAAGGCTCAGATGATCAGCTGGGGGCTGGAGGGCCGTACGCAACTCCCGAGGGCCTACGACCACAGGGTGACGCGCGTAGGCCGCTTTCAGCGGGAGACGGGATAATCACTGCATGCAGATCTCTGACCCCGATGGGGCCACCATCACTCAGACCCCCTCCCGCCGCAAGCGTCGCTGGGTCTGGGGCATCGTCTTCGGCCTCGTCGCGGTGCTCATTGCGATCGCGGTGACGGGAGCCGTCTATCTCGGCAGCTTGGCGTCGTCATACGGCAAAGCGGACACGCTGCCATCAGCAGAGGTGTTCCCCACCGAAGCCGCCAGGCCGACGCAGAGCAACCCCGAGGCGATGAACATCCTGCTGCTCGGTTCGGACTCGCGTTCAGGTCTGGGCGGCTCGCAGAGCGACATCCGCGGGCAGCGCGCCGACACCATGCTGCTCGTGCACATCCCCGCCGACCGTTCGGGCGTCCAGGTGATCTCGTTCATGCGCGACAACTGGGTGCCGATCCCGGGCTACGGCAACGGCAAGCTGAATGCTGCGCTGGCCTTCGGCGGCACTCCGCTGCTCGTGCAGACGCTGGAAGAGATCACCGACGTGCGCATCGACCATGTGGCGATCACTGACTTCGAGGGATTCAAGGGCCTGAGCGAGGCCCTCGGCGGGGTCACGGTGAACAACGCCGTCGCCTTCAAGGAAGGCAAGTACTCCTTCGCCCAGGGCCCGATCGAGTTGCGCGGCGACCAGGCGCTCGCGTACGTGCGCGCCCGCTACCCGTTCACCGACGGCGACTACCAGCGTGTGCGCAACCAGCAGGCGTTCATCAAGGGGATGCTCGACAAGCTGGTCAGCCGCGAGACGCTGACCGACCCGAGCCGCATCTCGGCGTCGGTTGACGCGCTCGCCCCGTACCTCGCGGTCGACCAGGGACTGGATGCCGGTTCTGTGGCATCCCTCGGTTTCAGCCTGCGCGATGTCGACAAGAGCGAGATCCTCTTCCTCACCTCGCCGACCCTCGGCACCGACATGGTCGGCGACCAGTCGATCGTGCGCCCCGACTTCGACGGCCTGGCCGCCCTGTCGCAGGCACTGAAGAACGACACGGTGCCGCAGTACGTCGCCGAGCATCCCGCCAAGTGATCGCGGTGGGGCGACCGCTCGGGTGACCGGCGCGGTGGCCCGGTAGCATCGGTGTCGTGCGTGTACTCCTCACCGGCGGTGCCGGCTACATCGGATCCCATGTCGCTCTCGTGCTGCTCGAGCGCGGCGACGACGTCATCGTCGTCGACGACTTCTCGAACAGCAGTCCCGAGTCGCTGCGGCGGGTCGAGAAGCTGACCGGCAAGAGCGTGCAGGTGATCGAGGCCGACCTCGCCGATCGGGCGGCAGCGGATGCTGCGCTCACCGACGTCGATTTCGACGCCGTCATCCACTTCGCCGGCCTCAAGGCCGTCGGCGAGTCGGTGGCGCAGCCGTCGCGGTACTTCCGTACCAACCTCAACTCGACGCTCAACCTGCTCGACATCATGCGCGAGAAGGACGTGCGCAAGCTCGTCTTCAGCTCGTCGGCGACGGTCTACGGCACTCCGGATGCCGGTGTCGAGCGCCTCGACGAGAACCAGCCGGTCGGCGTGGGCATCACCAACCCATATGGCCGCACGAAGGCGTTCATCGAGCAGATCATCGCCGACGTGCAGGTCGCCTGGCCCAAGCTCGAGGCCGTGCTGCTGCGCTACTTCAACCCGGTCGGCGCGCACCCGTCGGGTGAGATCGGGGAAGATCCCGCGGGCATCCCGAACAATCTCATGCCGTTCGTCGCGCAGGTGGCCGTCGGCCGCCGCGAGAAGCTCGCCGTGTTCGGCGACCAGTACCCGACGGTCGACGGCACCGGGGTGCGCGACTACATTCACGTGATGGATCTCGCCGAGGGCCACGTCGCGGCGCTCGCGCACCTCTCCCCCGGCGTCGAGGCGTACAACCTGGGTTCTGGCGAGGGATCGAGCGTGCTCGAGGTCGTACGCGCGTACGCCGAGGCGAGTGGGCGTGAGATCCCTTACGAGATCGTCGCCCCCCGCGCCGGAGACCTCGCCACCACCATCGCCGACCCGGCGAAGGCGAACGAGGGGCTCGACTGGCGCACCACGCGCTCGCTGGCCGACGCGTGCCGAGATTCGTGGGCGTGGCAGGTCAAGAACCCGAACGGGTTCGCGTCTCAGGCGTAAGCCTGTTCACGAAGAGGCGATGCCGTGTCCGACTCTGAGAGCAGCAAGCGTCCTGGCCTGCGGCGCGCGGATCTCCGACGCCTGCGCGAGGCTCTGACGAGAGGCCAGACCGACGTTCCCGGCACCGTCTCACCCGCGCCCGCGGCGGCCGTTCCCCCGGCGACCGCCGCCCGCCCCACTCCGCCGATCGCGCCCGGCGGTGACGGCGGCACGATCATGACCGTGTGCACCGGCAACATCTGCCGCTCGCCGATGGGCGAGGTGCTGCTGCGTTCCGCCCTGGCGGACCTCGGCGTGCGCGTGCACAGCGCCGGCACACACGCGCTGGTCGACGAGGGCATGACCGAGCAGGCGCTGCAGCTGGCGATCGGGCACGGGGCGGATCCCGCGGCCTCGGGCGACCACCGTGCGCGGCTGCTGACCGGACCGCTGCTGGCCGAGACCGACCTCGTGCTGACGATGGCGCGCGAGCACCGCTCGCACGTAGTGCAGATGAGGCCCGCACTGCTGCACCGCACCTTCACCCTGCGCGAGTTCGCGCGCCTCGCCGCGACGCTCACCGACGACGAGGTGCGTGCGGCTGTCGTGCCGGCTGGCACGGATGCCGGAGCCCGCCTGCACGCGCTCGCTCGTCTCATCGGCAGCCAGCGCGGCATGATGCCCGCCGACCCCGACAACGACGACGTGATCGATCCCTACCGCCGCTCACAGAAGACGTATGACCTGTCGGCATCGCAGCTCGTGCCAGCGGTGGGTGAGGCCGCGCGCGTGATCCGCGCGGCGCTCTCCCCCGGTCGTTGAGCGATTCCCTCCCGGTCGTTGAACGAGCGCAGCGAGTCGAAACGAGGCCCCCGATGAGCCCCCGGTCACACCGGATGTGGACGACCCTGGCCGCCCGCATCCTCCTCATCCCCTACCTCATCGCGCTCGGCCTGATCGTCTGGCTCCCTGCTTCGGAAGCCTCGAAAGCAACGGGCATCGTCTTCGCGTTCGCCCGGTGGGTGAGCGAGCTCACCAGCCTCGACCGCACTACGAGCGCGACGGTCTTCGAGTTTCTCGCCAACATCGTACTGTTCGTGCCGCTCGGCCTACTCCTCGTGATCGCCTTCTCGCGAGCGGAGACCTGGGGCGTGCTGCTGATCGGCTATTCGGTGAGTGCGACGATCGAACTGATGCAGACCGTGCTGCCCAGTCGCTATCCGACACTGTCCGACGTGCTCGCGAACACGCTCGGCACCGCGATCGGATGCCTCCTCGCGCGCGTGTTGATGTGGCGTCATCGGCGGCGCCCGACGCGAGTCAGACCGAGCGCTGCTACGTTCGACGAGACCGCTGCCTCGCAGCGCGGGGCAAGCTGATCAATCAGCCAGGTACTCCGCAAGCGACTCCATGTGATCCCGCGGAGAGAAACCCGTGGCGGTGATCTTCGAGAGATCAAGGGTGCTGTTGCGGGGTCGCGGTGCGACCGGGCCCGTCGCGTTCGCGAAGTACTGCTCGGTGCTGACCCCGGTCACCCGATCGGGGTCGTGGCCGGTGAGGCGGAAGACCTCGCGAGCGATGTCGGCCCACGACCGGCGCTCTCCGCTGCCGGTCACGTTGTAGACGCCATACGCCGCGCGGCTCTCGAGAAGGTGCACGGCCGCGGCGGCGAGGTCGTCGGTGAAGGTGAGCCGGCCCATCTGGTCGTCGACGACGGAAGGATCGATCCCGCGCTCAGCCAGAGATCGCATCGTGCTGACGAAGTTCTTGCCCTCTCCGATGACCCACGAGGTGCGCAGCACGTAGTGGCGCGGGGCGGTGACGGCGGCCAGATCGCCGGCGGCCTTCGTCTGCCCGTACACCCCCAAGGGTGCCAGCGGGTCGTCTTCGAGGTAGGGGCGGTCGGACTCGCCGTCGAAGACGTAGTCGCTCGAGATGTGCACGAGCGTGATGCCGTGCTCCGCGGCGACTGCGGCGAGGCGCGCGACGGCCGTGGCGTTCACGGCCCACGCCGCGGCACGCCCGTCCGGGCTCTCGGCCGCATCGACGGCGGTGTAGGCGGCGGCGTTGACGATCGCGCCGTAGTCGCGCCAGCGCCGGGCGGTGTCCAGATCGGCGGAGGTGAGGTCGAGCGCGCCGCGGGTGGCGTACTCGATGTGCGGGTGCTCGCCGAGCCGTCGACGCAGCGCCCGACCGAGCTGCCCGTCGGCCCCCGTTACGAGGATCTTCTTCGGCGGGATCGGGGTGACCTGGGCGAGCCGCGGGTGGTTCTTGTCTTTGTCGGAGATCTCGACGTCGGCGAGCCGGATCGGCCAGTCGATGGCTGCCGTCTCGTCGGCCAGGTTGAGGAACGCGTACTCGGCGTCGGGTGACCAGTGGTCGTTGACCAGGTACACGTAGGCGGTGTCGGGTTCGAGGGTCTGGTACGAGTTGCCGACGCCGCGGGGCACGAAGATGGCCTTCGAGGGGTCGAGCTCGATGGTGAACACCGCGCCGAAGGTGGGGCCTTCGCGCAGGTCCACCCAGGCGCCGAAGATGCGGCCGGTGGCGACCGAGACGTACTTGTCCCACGGCTCGGCGTGGATGCCGCGGGTGGTGCCGACCGCGTCGTTGAAGGAGATGTTGTTCTGCACGGGGCCGAAGTCGGGCAGGCCCGCGGCGGTCATCTTCTCGCGCTGCCAGTTCTCTTTGAACCAGCCGCGGCTGTCGCCGTGCACTGGCAGGTCGAGAACGACCAGCCCGGGGATCGGAGTGTCGGTGACCGTCAGCGTCTTGCCGAACGCGATGCTCACTGGCCCTTCCCTGCGTAGAACGCCTCCACCGCGTCCTTCGACGGCGCCCACCACGACTCGTTCTCGCGGTACCAGTCGATCGTGGCGGCCAGGCCCGCCTCGAAGTCGCCGTACTGCGGCATCCAGCTCCTCCCGCAGACGCGTCGAATCGATCGCGTAGCGCAGATCGTGACCGGCCCGGTCGGTGACTTGGTCATACGCGTCGGCCGGCTGGCCCATCATGGTGAGGATCAGCTCGACGACCGTCTTGTTGTCCTTCTCGCCGTCGGCGCCGATCAGGTAGGTCTCGCCGATGCGACCCTTCTCGAGGATGGTCAGCACCGCCGAGGAGTGGTCGTCGGCGTGGATCCAGTCGCGCACGTTCTGGCCGGCGCCGTACAGCTTCGGGCGGATGCCGCGGATCACGTTCGTGATCTGGCGCGGGATGAACTTCTCGACGTGCTGGTAGGGGCCGTAGTTGTTCGAGCAGTTCGAGATCGTCGCCTGCACCCCGAACGAGCGCACCCAGGCGCGCACGAGCAGGTCGGAGCCGGCCTTGGTCGACGAGTAGGGCGATGACGGGTTGTACGGTGTGGTCTCGGTGAACCGCTCGGGATCGTCGAGCTCGAGGTCGCCGTAGACCTCGTCGGTGGAGATGTGGTGAAAGCGCACCTCGTGCTTTCGCACTGCCTCCAGCAGCGTGTACGTGCCGATGATGTTCGTGTCGAGAAACGGCCGCGGGTCGTGCAGCGAGTTGTCGTTGTGCGACTCGGCCGCGTAGTGCACCACGGCATCCGACTCAGCCACCAGCGCGTCGACGACGCCGGGGTCGGCGATGTCGCCCTGAACGAACTGCACTCGCTCTTGGGGCAGCCCGTCAAGAGATGCCCGGTTGCCGGCATACGTCAGCTTGTCGAGCACCGTCACGTCGTGATCGGTGTGTTCGATGACGTGGTGCACGAAGTTCGAGCCGATGAATCCGGCGCCTCCGGTGACCAGCAGCCTCATCGATCGCCCCTCTCGAGCAGTTCCAGCAGGTACGACCCGTACCCCGATTTCACCAGCTTCTCCGCGCAGCTGCGCAGCTCGTCGTCGTCGAGAAAGCCCTGCCGCCACGCGACCTCTTCCGGGGCGCCGATCTTCATGCCCGTGCGTCGCTCCATCGTGCGCACATACTCCGCCGCATCCGTCATCTGGTCGAACGTTCCCGTGTCGAGCCAGGCGGTGCCGCGCGGCAGCACCTCGACCTGCAGCTTGCCGCGACGCAGGTACTCGCTGTTCACGTCGGTGATCTCGTACTCGCCGCGCGCGCTGGGCGCGAGGTTGCGCGCGATCTCGACCACGTCGTTGTCGTAGAAGTACAGACCGGGCACCGCGAAGTTGCTCTTCGGCTGCGCCGGCTTCTCTTCCAGCGACACCGCCTGCCCCTCGCCGTCGAACTCGACCACACCGTACGCGCTCGGCTCGGCCACCCAGTAGGCGAACACGGCACCGCCGTCGATGTCGGCGAACCGCTTCAGCTGGGTGCCCAGGCCCGGGCCGTAGAGCAGGTTGTCACCGAGAACGAGCGCCACGCTGTCGTCGCCGATGAAGTCGGCGCCGATCGTGAATGCCTGCGCCAGCCCGTCGGGCGAGGACTGCTGCGCGAACGACAGACGGATGCCGAACGTTGTCGACGCTGATGCTCGCCGGCATCGACGACATCCTGGTGATCACGACCCCGCACGACGCGGCGCACTTCGAGCGTCTGCTGGGGGACGGGTCGCGCGATACAGACCGGCTTCGCGATCAGGCTGCTCGCCTGATACTCGCTGTCGTAACCCGGGCGCACCTCGAAGACCGTCCTGACCACACGCTCCTGCAAGCCGAATGGGCTCCTACACCCCTGCTGGACGCAGCCCAGGAGCGGCCAAGGATCAGCGAGCATAGAGGGGCCGACAGTCAGAGCGTGGCCCATCGCTGTGGGAGCCACCAATACCGAACACTGGGGAGACTCACTCACGCGATCGTACTGTGGCCCGACTGTCGTCGACCAATGAACGACCGCCCCGAACCCGAGCGACCCAGAGCAGAACCAGTGGAGCGACCCCCGCCGCTCCAATAATTGAAGCGGAGAGAAGCGCAATCCATCCCCCGCCTGACTCAAGGACTCCGGTCGCGGAAAACACGACTCCAACGGCAGCCGACAAAATCGCCCATGAAACCGTGGGCGGGGGGACCCCCCATTGACGGAGGTCCCGGCTGAAGACCAACATAAGCAGGCCACTGGCCAGGTGACCGAGTGGGAGGGCCACCGCTATTAGCTCCCAACGCACCTGCGCCAATATCACGCCGCATAGTAACCCACTAGCAGGACCAACAATTGCCGTCCAAGCGATCAGCCCCGTTCGCTCAGAATGAAGACTTGCGTATGTCAAGACGAGAACCACAATGTGGGGAGCAGCGGCGCATGCTGCCAACGTCGCGACGATGATCATTGAGTCAGCGCGATAACCCAGGTTGTCGATTACGGAAGAAGCCGCAAATCCAGCGATGGGAATGACCGCTGTAGCCAACAAGACGCCCGACACTCCTACCGTAGCGACCAGACGGGCTTGTGACACGGCACTGGCCTGATCTTTGCGGAAGAACACCGGGCCCCAGGCCTGGACCACTGACTTTACAATCAGGGACAGCAGGCTGCCAACCATTATCGCTACACCGAAAACGCCAACAGCCGCGAGCCCACCGAATGCCAGAACAACTCGCCTCGCCAACAGATCAATCACAAGCGACGCCATCAATTGCGGCATCAACGGAATTCCGAGGCGTACAGCCCGCCGAAAGGTGGTCCAAGAGTCTCGATAATCCCTACGATGCCCGCGCATCGTAGCAACCGACGCGACACCCGCGACGAGGAGACCGCCAACAGCGGCCGCCATGTAATACGCGTCAGCCGAGGGCTCGATCAGCAGGACTGAAAAGACGCCCGGCACTACGGTCGCCAAGGTGGATGCGGCCAACGCGATAGATGCTGCGCGTACCCTCATGTCGACCCGCAGAACGGCCACCGAAACGGCGATCACCGCTTGCGAGACGCCGAGCAACACAGCGCCGAGAACGGCAAAGGACCAGGGTATCCCAAGAATTCCACCAGAGAATGCCATTAAAGCTGCAGCGAGAAGAACACCAAACACCCCTATAGTCGCTGTAATAAGAAGCAATGCACCCGCAACACCTGTGCAACCCTTAGCCACAAGACGCGCTAAGGATTCATTTGCGCCCAGAGACAGCAATGACTGGCACAACCACCACAGCGGCGCAAGAAGGACGAAGCGGCCGACATCGCTCGGACTCATGGCAGCGACCAGAACCGGCAACACAAGCGTGTTAGCGGCTGGGCGCATCAAGGAAAGCAGCATGTAAGCTGCCCCCGCCCTTTTCACGGAGTATGAACGACCGTGGGTCTTATTCACCGCGGAACTTCACCACTCTCGCGGGCGCACCGACGGCTATGGCATTTGGCTCGATCGTCCCGCGCACTACAGCGTTGGCTCCAATCACGGCGCCCTCCCCAATTTGTGACCCACGGAGCACCGCAACGCCTCGAGCCACCCAGGCTCCCCGTCCTATTCTCACAGCATCGGCTCGCAAGGGAGCAGTTGCCATAACCGCATCGATACTCACATCGTGGTCTGAGTCACGAATTGAACTAGACTCAGCGATTTGCACGTCTGCCTCAATGATCACCGCGTTGGATGCGGCGACCAGCGAATAGTGCATAATTTTGGCGCGATCACCCACGACTAGCCGCGCCGGATATGGCACATCGAGAATTACTCCCTGACCCAGATATACATCATCGGCGATCTGAATGTTCCGGTGCGGCCGCCAACGAATAAGCACGCCTCGTTCGATCTCTAAGCGACGACCTGCTTGCCCGCCGCACCACCACACCCTCACCTTAAAGAGAAGCCCGCGCAATCGTCGCGCACCTTTGGTTCTTGCGGCATAAACACGTGCAAAGTTCATTCATATACCTCGGACAATTCGGAAAGACTTTTTCGTACTTGCGCTAGAGCTGTCGACGAGCGGAAATCTCACGTAAACCTGACGCGCATCGTTTGGCGCTCCCCACCAGTTGACGCTGCCGCCGTAGTTCGAGGCGCGGAAGTGAATGCCGCCAGGAAAGCAATCAATGGAAGCGACAGAAGAACTCCTTCCGTGATGGTCGACACGACAAGAAACACGAAGATCGCAATTGGGGCGCCTGCCCGAGTGCGAAGCGCCGAAACCACCAGCAGCACCAGGAAAACTCCAACGAAAGCAAGGCCCACGATGCCCGACCTTAGAAGGGCTTCCACGTACAGGTTATGGGCACTGCCGAGGGAAAACTCGGTTTCGAGTAGATAGGTGAAATCGTCACTACTAAGCCCCAGAAGCCCGTAATCCTGACGCAAAAGAGTCGCCCAGATTTCTGTTCGCCCGGTCAGGGTTCCGTCAAAGTTATCGGATTCAGAGGTGAGTATTCCAGCGACGTCGGTAAACATCATCACCGCCACCCCCACCGCAAGCGACATGGATACAAAAATGGTGGCGCTGACAGCACCCATTCGATTCAGTATTCGAACGGCAAGGTAAGCTGCGCCCGCAAGCAGCGTGGCCAAAATGGAGGTTTGACTGGCCGCGGCAAGAAGCCCGACACCCGCGATCACGAAATACGCAGACCTGTTCGTGGCGCTCAGCGTCCCTACAAGGAGAAGGCCGGATAGCAGGCCGAGAGTGTTCGGGTGACCCATCAGCCCAAACGCCCTGCCGTCCACGATAACTGGAAGAAAGTCCCTATCGACAATAGCGAATCGGTCGTCGAACGCTGCGAGCCCAACCGAAATGACAATCAACGCCGCGGTTCCCCGCCGATAAATTCTGAGCGTCTCTTCGGAAAGGGAGAATGAGATCGAAAGAACGATAGCGACAGCCACAATTGAAACGAAGATGGCATCGAAGTCGACCTTAACGACCGATATTGCGAAGTAGGCGATTGGATAGACTAGGAAAAGCAGACGTAGTCGATCGACTGGCAGTTTGGCTTGGATCGCAGCAAACAAGAGCGCGACGGTCGCGCCAAGTATGGCGCACAGCGGAACGAGCTTGAGACCAGCAGGCACCTGCAACCCCGCTCTCTCAAGAGAGGGAATCACCAGGTAATACGACGCAATCGAGATGAATTGCGCACTCCGAAGTATGACGGCAGTTCGAGTCATTCTGCCAACTTCATTAAATTGTCGACCAACGTGTGCGCGAGTTGGCGGTTATCGTACAAGCGGCGCGCAGCTGAAGAGAGTTTTGCGCGTTCGCGATCTGACCAGGGCTCCTGGATAAGTGAGCGGAAGTGACTTGCGACGTCCTCTGCAGAATGGGACGCCACAAGCCCCATGTTCCCGGAAACTACATCATTCACGAACGGTCCTGCTCCGACATAAATTAATGGAGCGCCAGCCATAACTGCGGCGAGGGCTTTAACCGATACCGCATGGGCAAGATTGTCGTCCGGTTTAACTGAGGCGAGTCCCCCGCACGATTGCCTATACGCTGAAGCGGCGACTTCCGGTGTTTGGGGAGGAATAATGAAAAAGTTTTCGGGCCACTCTCGCGCGTACTCTTCCAGCGCCGCCTGGTTAGAACCATACCCCATGAAGATCAATGCAAAGTTCCGCGAGTCCGTGGCCCATGTCCGTGAGGCCGCTTGTGCGAAAATTTGCGATCCGTGGGCTTCACCAAAGTTGCCAGCGTACAACAAGTACGGCAGCCCCGTCGGGGGGCGGAAAGGCTCGACCTCTGGTGCGTCGTGGGTAAAGACTGCGCCATCAACTCCGTTGGGACTGAGTATCGCTGCCCCGCCGGCAGACTCGGCAAGGGCGGCACGACCATGGGTAACAGCGATCACGACGTCCGCCCGCCGAAGCACGCCGCGCTCGAGTTTGCCGACTGGCCCAGCTAGCAAACGACCAAGCCGACCACCGGAAGCGGCCAGCAATTCCCGCCACGAGTCGGCGAAGTAATAGACGAGTCGCCTTCCCCGCGACCGCAGGAGAAGAGCAGCGAGACCCACCGTTGGCGGCGGATCAGCAATGATGAGGCGGAATTCTGTATTCAGACGCTTGGCGCGAATCAAGGCACGTAAGGGGAATAGGATCAGTTCCGATGCCCGCCTCAAACCCACACCGGTAGACGAGTCGCCCCTCACGCGGAGGATGCTCTCGCCATGTGGCCCGGACTCCGGCGCAGCAGATGCATGCGTGGCCACCTGCCGCGTCACGACTGTCACGTCCCATCCGCGCTCGCGAAAGACCCGAACCATCGCACTCAGACGGTTCGTAGCTGCTCCGGGACTGGGATAATAGTGACGCGCAATTAACAGAACGGAAGGCATATGATTCCCATCTCGACCCGTGGATCCGGGCCGAACATCACTATCGTATCTGGGAGGATGGCCCTACCCCCGAGCTACTTCGTGCTCAGCGCGCCGCGTCACCTACGAGATTCGTTCAACTTCTCGTTCCATGCCCAGATCCTCGACGTAGATCGCGCTGATTTTGGAGGATTCGAGCTTCAGCCATCCTCACGGCGAAGCGCGGTACAACTCTATCGTGACCTCGTCGCCCGACGTCCCGCGCTCGTACATCAGCATTGGGCTACATGGTCAGCACCAGCTGTTGGTGCAGCGAGACGCCTAGGTGTTCCTCTAGTCGTCTCGGTGCATGGGTACGATGCATTCCTGCCTCGTACACCCGGTCGTCTAGGAAGAGTAAAGGACGCAGCTAAGCACGTCGAGCGACGTGCCGCTCTGTCTTCCGCAACGGCGGTCGTGGTGAACAGCAGTTTCATGGCAGCCCGCGTCGAGTCATTGGGCGTGCAATCCCAACGTATACATCTAATCCGGCACGGCATTGACACCGAATACTTCAGGCCTGCGTCTCAGCCAAGACGAGGCATATATTACGTCGGACGCCTGTCGCCGGAGAAGGGTGGTGCGCTATTCTTGGAAGCGCTTGCACAGTTGACCGGCTTGGCGGAGCCCATTGTTCTCATCGGCGACGGCCCCGAAATGAGCACGCTCAAGACACGCGCCACAGAACTCGGGGTCAACGCAACATTCTTAGGGAGCCTCCCGGCCTCGAAAGTCCGAAGGCATCTCCAGTCAGCTCGGTTGCTCGTATGCCCGTCCGTGCCGGCGCGCGGCCAGGCTGAAGCGTCGGGGATTGCTCCCCTTGAGGCGCTCGCGTGTGGCACGCCGGTCGTAGTCACAAAGGTCGGAGGACTGCCTGAGAATCTTCCGGCTACCCTGAAGGAATTTGCTTGTTTACCTAATGCTACCGACCTTGCGGGCACGATCAGCAGGGCGCTACTGATGGACAGGGATGAGCTTCAAGAGAAAACCAGGGAGCACGCGGTCGAGAAGCACTCGGATCAGCGCGTAGCGCGCGAGTGGAAGGAACTATATTGCAGGCTAATTGGCGTCAAGGTCGAATAGTCGACTCCAACCGCGGGGGATAATGCGTTCGCTACAGCGTGGCTCGACATATGATTTCGTCAAAGGTGAGGGCATCCTATGGATACCCTCACCTTTGCTCGAGTTAGAGCCGAGTCACTCGCTCGCCGAGGAGGACGTTTCGCGTATCCAAGATTGGCGAGTCGATTCCGTCAAGAAGACTCAAATCGAACGCGGAATGATCGGTCACCAGAATAACGAGGTCTGCTTCTCTCAGGAGGTCAGCGGTCAGCTCGTCGCGCGTCACGGAGGATGGCCAACGGTGGTCGATCACATGCGGATCCGTCGCAACTATGTCGGCTCCAAAACTCTTCAGAAGCTCCATTATCTTCAGTGAAGGCGACTCCCTGACATCACCGCTGTCGCGCTTATATGCGACACCAAGGATCACAATTCTTGCACCCCGCACCGCCTTGCCCTGATCGTTGAGGAGTCTTAGAGCGCGCTCCGCCACGTAGTCAGGCATGTGGTCATTTACGTCATTGGCCAACTCTACGAACCGAAAACTCCGGCCGAGCGACTTACGGACTTGCCACGAAAGATAGCTCGGGTCAACCGGTAAACAATGGCCGCCCACGCCGGGACCTGGAGTGAACTTCATAAAGCCAAACGGCTTTGTTGCGGCGGCATCAATCGCTTCCCAAACGTCCACGTTCAATTCACGAGCGAACATGGCCAGCTCATTCACAAGCGCGATATTCACATGGCGGAAGGTGTTCTCGAGTAGCTTGGCCAACTCAGCCTCCCGCGTACTTGACACTCGTACCGTGGTATCGACTAGTGAATTGTAGAACGCTTCCACCTTGGTAAGACACTGCGGCGTTAGGCCGGATACAACCTTTGGAGTGTTCACAAATCCCCACGTAGGATTACCGGGATCAATTCGCTCCGGACTGTACCCGACGTGAAAATCTTTTCTCGCCTTGAGTCCCGATCCTTGCTCCAAGATCGGAACCAGCAACTCTTCCGTGGTGCCTGGGTACGTGGTTGACTCGAGAATGACGGTCGCGCCTGGACGCAGGTGTGGGGCGAGCGAGGCTCCAGATGCTTCGATAAAACTCAGGTCCGGCAGTGAGTCCGTAAGAGGAGTCGGAACGGTGATAACCGCGATGTCGAAGCCTTCACTTGGCGCGTAGTCCGTCGAGGCGACATAACGCCCAGTGTTCAGGGCTGCCTGCAAGGTTTCCCCCGGGACGTCGTCAACAAACGATTCCCCTCGTTGGAGCGCGTTTACTCTTCGCGAGTCAAGGTCGATACCGACGACGTTGTACCCGACGTCGACAGCTCGCATTGCCACCGGCAGGCCTACGTACCCCTGGCCGATGACAACGACCTTCTTAGCGTCTTGATCCATGTTTTTCCTCTCAGAGCAATTAATGAGCACCATCAGCCTGAATCACAGCGCGGACGGTCTTCCAAAGAATTATCAAATCGCCGACGAGCGACCAGTTCTCGACGTAGTAGAGATCAAGCCGGATGGCGTCGTCCCAATCGAGCGAGCTGCGCCCGCTAACCTGCCACAGGCCGGTTATCCCTGGCTTCACCAGCAAACGCCTGTGGTGGTGCTTGTCATACAGAGCTACTTCGGCCGCTCGCTGGGGTCGAGGGCCGACTAGACTCATGGTACCTAGCAGCACGTTAAACAACTGCGGCAACTCATCTAGAGAGTATCGGCGCAGAAACCGACCGAGTGGCGTGATTCGCGGATCGTTCTGGATCTTATGCAGGGGTTGGTCCGAGGTGCCTTGTGCGTCCAATAACGACGCGAGCTGATCGTCCGCGTCTTGTATCATCGAACGGAACTTAAACATCGGAAAAGGCCGCCCGTTGACACCGATTCTCTCTTGGGAATAGAAGATCCTTCCCGAACTACTCAGCTTTACGGAGAGTGCGACAATTACCATCAGCGGAGACAGCATAAAGATCAAGATGATCGACGCAAAGATGTCAAAGAGTCGCTTGAGAAGACGCCTGAACCCAGTCAGCTTCGGGTAGTCAACATAAATGAGCGGGAATCCGACCGCCTGCCGCATATGAATTCGAGGGCCGGCTATATCGGTGAGAGCGGCCGCAACGACCAGGTCCACACTTCGTGCATCGAGTTCCCATCCGATCGTCTGCAGGCGATCGGGAGGCAGATCGTCCGATCCGGTGATGATCACTGTGTCTACGTCAAACTCTTCGACCGCCTCAAGCAAGTCGTCGTACGTCCTCGTGGTCACGTCACCAAGCAATTTGGACACGCGCCTGTGATCGTTAGTGGCGGCCACGACCACCTTGAAACCAGCATTGATATCGGCTCGCATCTGCCTATAGAAATGGCTGACCTTTGCGGCTTCCCCGACCAACATCGTTCGATAGACGTTCTTTCCCTGTCGTCGTCGGGAATGCAAGCGACGCCGCCACAAGAATCGCCCCGTCAAGAGTGCGACCAATCCGATCGGGAGGGCGATGAGCAGATAACCGCGACCGATGTCGACGCGCGACGCGAACGCGAGCACGGCAAACAGCCCAAAGGTCATCAGCGTGGCCGAGACAACGCGGCGGTATTCCGACGAGCCCGCTCCAAAGTTCTGCGGCTTGCGCGTCTCGCCAAGCGCGAGCATAACGAGCCATCCGACTGCGAGAAGGATGGAGACCACGCTGTACGAGATATCGACAGAGGCAGACGAGACGGGCTGGCTGAGATCGTCGGGTGAGGGCCCGAAACGTAGCACCTGAGCTCCGTAGACGGAACCTACGACGATCGCGATATCGGTGACGACGAGCTTCCGCCCGTATCGTGTCTCCCACGCTGGCGCGCCTACGCCCATTCCTGCTCCCCCGTGCCATTCGTTCAGCCTTGCGCTTTCGGGCGCGTCGAATCTCGAGCTTTCGCCCTGCTGAGTGCGACCCCTCAGTCGACAACTCAGAGTCAATGTTCGCACACAGCGCACCCGGCTCTGGACAGGCGAGCAAGCTCAGTCGACTGCGACGTCGCCAGAACCGTCCGATTCGGCGGGACGTTCCGTCTGCTCAGGATCGGGCGCAGGCGTGGCGTCAGGCGTAGGTTCGGGAGCCGGGTTGGGCCGCCACTGACGCTGACGCTCACGCTCGCGCTCTGCTTCTTCACGCTCCCGCTCCTCGCGCAGGCGATCGGCATACACCTGATCCGCAACCAACGCGACCACGGCGTCGCGGTACGCCGTGAGAGATGCGACTCCCGCAGCGGTCTGGAGATCTGTCTTTGTCAATGCGTCGGCCGCGGTGACAACGGCGTCTCGCAAGTCCTCGTCAGCGTTGCCGTTGTCGTCGACGGCTGCACTGGCAAGATCGGGGAATGTCTTGGCGAAAGTCACCAACTGCGCGGCGAATGCCGCGTTTCGATCGTCCAGCGAGGTACGCGCGACGCGGATCTGGGCGCTCACCCGGTCGATCTCGCCGAGCTGCAGCTGAGCGTGATCAATCGCCGCCCCGACCTCGGTCAGCGAGTCGCTGTCGACAGCACCTCGTGCATACGGCTCAGGCAGATGCGGCACGCCGAACGCCGAGAGATCGGTGCGATACGCGTCGAGTGCCGCGAGCACGGTGTCGAGCGCCTTCGGATCCGCGATCGGAATGGTGCCCGCATCAGCGGGCGCCTCGGTCTCGCCCGGCGGGATGTCGGCCGGGTCGGGGGCTGATCTCGTCGATTCGAGGGCAGGGCGCAGCGCTGCCGCGGCAGCATCCGCTTCCGCGACAGACTCGATCAGACGCCCTCGCGCCGATTCCAGCCCCGCTGTGGCGCTCTCGATCGTCTTCTCGTCAGCGGCCAGCACGCGCAGCGCATCGGTCGCCGGGCTCGCCGTCGCGGCCTGCACCCCGCCGATCAAGCCCGCCGCCGCCAGTGCGACAACGGCAAGAGCGGCGACAGAGAGGTTGAGCAGGTCGAATCGTCGGCGCGGTCGGCGGCTGTCGGGGTGCGATGTGGCCGGCACCGTGCCGAGCGGTCTGGCGTCGGAAAGCGCGCCGTCGACCATGGCGACAAGCGCCGGGCGCGCCGATGCACGGTGGGTGCGGTCGATGTCGGCGCGCCGATCACCGAGAAGCTGGTCGAGCCGGCGCACGGTCTGCTGCTCGTCGGCAGAAACGTCAGCACCGCTCTGCCGTCTGCCATCGGGAAAGAGGTCGTCGAGTGTGCTCATCACCGTTCCTGTCGAGCGGAAGCCGTCGTCTCCGGCCGCAGCCGATACCCTCAGAGGATACCCGGGGGGACGTCCCCCGCGTCATGCCACGGGAGCCACATGGATCTGCGCGACTTCATCCGCGTGCTTCGACGACACCTCGTCGTCGTGGTCGCGGCCACCGTCATCGGCCTCTGCAGCGGCGCGATCGTCGGGCTCGTGACGCCGCAGAGGTATGAGGCATCGACGCAGCTCATGGTGAGCGTCGATGCCGGTGGGGACTCCACCGCCATCGAGCTGACGCAGGGCGGCAGTTACGCCCAGCAGGTCATCGAGAGCTACCGCAGCGTGCTCACCAGCTCAGTCGTGCTGCAGCCGGTCATCGACGACCTCGGACTCGACCTCTCGGTCGCCCAGCTGGCCGGCAAGGTGAGCACGAGCGTCGCCACTCCCGGTGTCATCATCACCGCGACCGTCAGCGATGCCAACCCCGGTCAGGCCGCTCGCATCGCGAACGCCATCGGCGACAGCTTCACCACGGTGATCACCGATCAGCTCGAGCGCCGCGAGCAGGCGACCGCGTACCAGATCCGCATCGTGCCGGTGCAGCCCGCCACCGTGCCGACGCAGCCGGCCGCACCCAACCTGCCGCTCTCCGTCGCGCTGGGCGCGGTGGTCGGCCTCGCCGCCGGAATCGGCGTTGCGCTGCTGCGTGAGGTGCTCGACCGTCGCATCCGCACTCTTGCCGACGTCGAGAAGGCGGTCACCGCCCCGGTGCTCGGCGGTGTCGCGTTCGACCCGAAGGCATCCGCCCGCCCGCTGATCGTCGCCAACGCGCCGCTCGATCCGCGCGCCGAGGCGTTTCGCAGTCTTCGCACTAACGTGCGCTTTCTCTTCCCCCCGCACCAGACCGCTGTCTTCGTCGTCACCAGTGCGGGGCCGAGCGAGGGCAAGTCGACGACGGCAGCGAACCTCGCGCTCGCTCTCGGCGAATCGGGGTACCGCGTGGCGCTGCTCGACGCCGATCTGCGAAAGCCGCGGGTCGCGGGGCTGTTCGGCATCGAAGGGGCGATCGGACTCACCGACGTGCTCATCGGCCGCGTGGCCGTCAGCGATGTCATGCAGCGCTGGGGGCGCGGCACGTTCTTCGTGCTGCCGTCAGGAACCGTGCCGCCGAATCCGGCGGAGCTGCTGGGATCGGATGCGATGACCACCCTCATCGACGATCTGAAGGCCGCGTTCGATGTGGTGATCATCGACGCGCCGCCGGTGCTGCCGGTGACAGACGCCGCGGTGCTCTCGCGTCTCGCCACCGGGGTGCTGCTCGTGGCCGCCGCCGAGGCTACCACCACCGACAATCTGACAGCCGCCGCCGCACGCATCGAGGCCGCCGAGGGCAGAGTGCTCGGCACGGTCGTGACGATGCTGCCCATCCGCGGCGCCGACACGACCGCTTACGGCACGTACGGCTACGGCGCACTGGCCAAGGCCTGACCCGCGGTGAGACGCCGCGTGTGTGAGAATCGAAAAGTTGCCTGAACTGAGGAGAAGACCCGCGTGGAGCTTCGCGACTACGTACGCATCCTGCACAAGAACTGGATCATGATACTGATCCTGCTCGTGCTCGGGCTCGCCGGGGGCGCCGGGTACGCGGCGCTGCAGGCCCCGAAGTATGTGGCATCGACTCAGCTGTACGTGTCGGTGCGCACCGAGGGAGCGGCCACCGGAGACCTCGTGCAGGGCACCACCTTCGCCCGACAGATGGTCACCAGCTACGTCGACGTGGTGAACACCGCCCTCGTGCTCGACCCCGTCATCGACGAGCTGGGGCTCGACACGACCGTGGCCGGGCTCGCCTCGCGGGTGACGGCGACCACCCCTCTGAACACGGTGCTGATCGACATCTCGGTGACCGACGGCGACCCGAAGCAGGCGGCTGTGATCACCAACGCCGTCGCCGAGAGCTTCGCCGGCGTGGTGCAGAGCACCCTCGAGCAGCCGGCAGCCGAAGGCGCCAGCAGCCCCGTCACCGTCACCGTCACCGAACCGGCCGTCGCCCCCACCGCCCCGAGCGCGCCGAACGTGCGCATGCTCATCCTGCTCGGCGGGCTGCTCGGTCTGGCTCTGGGTGTTGGCCTCGCGATGCTGCGCACGGTGCTCGACACCCGCATCCACACCCTGCACGACCTCGAAGACATCACCGACCGACCGATGCTCGGTGGCATCGCGTTCGACCCCGAGGCCCAGAAGCGACCGCTGATCGTGCACGCCGACCCGCGCAGCCCGCGCGCGGAGTCGTTTCGCACCCTGCGCACCAACCTGCAGTTCCTCGATGTCGAGGGCGGTGCGCGCACGTTCGTCGTCTCCAGCGCCGGCCCCGGTGAGGGCAAGTCGACCACCACGGCGAACCTCGCGATCGCGTTGGCCGAGACGGGCGCCCGCGTCGCGCTGATCGACGGTGACCTGCGTCTGCCGCGCGTGGCCGACTACATGGGTCTTGAGGGCGGGGTCGGTCTGACCGACGTGCTGATCGGCCGCGTCGATGTCGCCGACGCACTGCAGAAGTGGGGCCAGAACGAGCTGTTCGTACTCACCAGTGGCCGCGTGCCCCCAAACCCGAGCGAGCTGCTCGGCTCGGCGGCGATGACCCAGGTGCTCGGCCCGCTGGGCGAGTACTTCGACTACGTGCTCATCGACGCCCCTCCCCTGCTGCTCGTGACCGACGCCGCCGTGCTCGGCAAGAAGACGCGAGGCGTGATCCTCGTCGCCGCATCCGGCAAGACGAAGAAGCAGGAGCTCACCGGGGCCGTACGCAGCCTGGCCACCGCCGGCGTGAACCTGCTCGGCACCGTCGTCACCATGCTGCCCACCAAGGGCCCTGACAGCTACGGCTACGGCGCCTACACCTACGGCTCGAAGCACGTCGCCGAGCAGGCCGCGCCCGAGCTGAGCGCCAAGCAGGCCAAGCCCAAGCGGCGCGGCAAAGTGAAGGCTGAGGCGCGCTGACGCGGCCCCTGGCAACGCTGGCACCCCGCACCGAGCAGTGGGATCCTCTGTCGTACCGACGCTTTTCTCGCGGCCCGCCGTCAATCAAGAGAAACCGATTGCGTTACTCGAGTAACTCTCAGTAGACTCCAAGGAGCGGGATGGGACCCGCACGCGGATGGGGATCCGCTATCACTGGGGAATTGATCTGGGGAGATCATGAACACGCGTATCGCCGGCTTCGCGGCCGCATCATTCAACGCCTCTGCGTTCGCACACGCGCACGATCGTCGCGCGGCTCACGTGCGCGTTCCCCTCCCCTGCCGCGCCAATAGGGCAGAGGCAGTCGATCGATGACGACTTCTGGTTCACGCTCGCCTCCGCGCCCCTGATCTCGGGGTGATCATGACTCACGGATGTCGCTGGGGAGCAACATCCATACCGCGATCTGGGGTCGCGGGGAAAGCGCCGAGGGGTCGGCGCCTATCGAAACGCCCGCCGTCTGCGGCGGCGGGTCTGGGGAAGTCTGGGGAAGCATGTCGCACTGGGGATTGCGTACATCATCGGCTCGTGGAGCTTCGCGATGACCTCTGTAGAGGAAGTCCTGGAGTACACCCGCGGCGGTGGCGACGCTCGCGTCATCACCGAGCCACGAGCTCTGCGCGCGGTGCCCGATCTGATCGTGGCCCCGCGCGCGACCACCACACTGGAGCAGCGGCGCCGGTGGGAACGGCACTACCGCCTGCTGCTTCACTCCACGGATGTCGGAGTCATCGGTGTCGCCGTCGGTGTCACCGCCGCCATCCAAATCCAGCTGGGCGCCAGCCCTGTCGACACCGCCCTGCGCGCAACCCTTCTGTGCGCTCTCTGGCTGGTGCTGCTAGGCGGCACCCACACGCGCGACGCTGCGCTGTTCCGGCCCAGCGTGGTCGAATACCGTGGCGTTGCGCACGCCACCGGCTTGGCATTCGGCTTTTCGGCCATTGGTGACGCGCTCATGAGCCTGCATGGAATGCAGCTGCTCCTGCTCGTCGCCCTCCCCCTCGGGCTGGGAATGCTGATGCTGAGCCGGTGGTCGTGGCGTCGCTGGTTGATTCACCAGCGCAATCAGGGTGCTTTTTCGTCGCGCACGTTGGTCGTCGGCGACCACGACGACGTCGAGTACGTCATCTCAAGTCTGGGCAGATCTCCTTGCTCGGGTCTGCGAGTCGTGGGCGTCACCCTTCTCAACGGAAATGCCTCGGAGCTCGTCGTCGGCGACGGCGCCTACCCCGTGCTCGGCAACTCCCGAACCATCGGTGCGGTGGCGCGAGATCTGGGAGCGGACACGATCATCGTCGCGAGCCGGCCTCAGGGCGATGCAGACTTCGTGAAGCGCCTCAGCTGGCAGCTTGAGGGCACTGCGGCCGAACTTGTGCTCTCGAGCGGGCTCGCCGATGTTGCGGGTCCACGACTCTCGTTCGAGGCGCTCGACGGTCTGCCCCTGATCCGCATGCAGATTCCCACCTACTCCGGTGGCCAGCACGTGATCAAGCGGGCGCTCGACATCGCAGTAGCCCTCTGCGCGCTCGTCCCGATCGCGCTCGCCCTGCCTGTGCTGGCCCTGCTGATCAAGCTGGACTCCCGCGGCCCTGTGTTCTTCTTGCAGGAGCGGGTTGGCCGCGACGGACGACTCTTCAAGATGGTGAAGCTGCGTTCGATGAGCACGGATGCCGAGCAGCGGCTTGCCGTCCTTCGCGACCAGAACGAAGGCGCCGGTCTTCTATTCAAGATGAAAGATGACCCTCGGGTGACGCGGGTCGGTCGCCTGCTGCGCAAGCTGTCGCTCGACGAGATCCCGCAGTTCTGGAACGTCCTCATCGGCGACATGAGTGTTGTCGGACCGCGCCCGCCACTGCCCAGCGAAGTCACCGGGTACGACGGCAGGGTGTTCCGCCGGCTGTACATCAAGCCCGGGATCACCGGCCTATGGCAGGTGTCGGGCCGCAGCGACCTCTCATGGGATGAGAGCGTGCGCCTCGATCTGCGCTACGTCGAGAACTGGTCGGTGATCAGCGACCTGCAGATCATGTGGCGCACCGCCAAGGTCATGGTGCGCCCGAGCGGGGCATACTGATGTTCCGACGAGGGCCCGTGAGCGCGGAACGAGCGCCCCTGCAGCAGCATCCGCAAGAGCAGCCTGCGCCCGTCGATGAGGTCCTCTCCGGGCGAGTGTTCTTCGTGGGATCATCGGGGGGCCATCTCGCCCAGATGATGCCCTTGACCCAGCTGTTCAGCCCAGAGCACCGCACATGGGTGACGTTTCGAACAGGCGACGCTCTCGGCGCGCTCCGAGACGAGAAGGATGTCGTCTGGGCCTATCACCCCACCACGCGCAGCGTTCGGAACCTTCTGCGCAACGCCGGGCTCGCCTGGCGGCTGCTGCGTGAGCGGCGACCTGATGTGATCATCAGCACAGGTGCCGCGGTCGCCTTCCCGTACTTCGTCCTGAGCCGTCTGTTCGGTGCGCGCACTGTGTACATCGAGGTGTATGACCGAGTGGACAGCCCGACCCTCACGGCGCGGCTGTGCAGTCCATTCGCCGACCTGATGCTCGTGCAATGGGATGAACAGCGTGCGCTGTATCGAGACACGATCGCGATCGGGCCACTGCTGTGAACGGCGACGTGCGGCACGAACGCCGGCGAGTCCTGATCCTGCTGGGCACGGACGTGCATCCGTTCGCACGCCTGTGCGACTGGGCTGACCAGCGCGCGACCGCTCACCCGGAAGAGGACGTCCTGGTGCAGCACGGGGCGACTGCTTCGCCGAGGATCGCCCGGGGGGTGGAGATGCTCGCACCCGATGAGCTGCACCGAACCCTGATCAGCATGGATGCCGTCGTGACTCACGGCGGGCCTGGGACCATAGCGGCCGCGAGAGCGGCGGGACTCGCGCCGCTTATACTTCCCCGCGACCCCGCGCATGGGGAGCACGTGGACGATCACCAGTTGCGGTTCGCCCGGTGGGCGTCCGAGCGCGGGCTGGGCAAAGTCGTGCTGCACGTCGACCTTCTCGACCAAGCGCTCGATGCTGCTGCGCCGCATACCCGGTCCAGCGACGAGAACCCGCAGGAGCAGGTCGCAGCGTCGACGCGCCGAGTTCTCGAGGAGCTGCGCGTGCTCCGTTCGCGTGGTGCGTCCCGACGGCGTCTCCCGTCCCTTAAGCCGCCCACCTGGGCCTGACTGAACGCCTGGGCCGCGCAGCTCGGCCGGCCCGGAGGCGAACGTCGCTCTGGCATGACGTGTGGCTTACCCTGTTCGCCCTCCGCCGAGAAGCGGCGTGGGCCGCGTCTGCCCGTCTGCGGTGCGTGCCCGAGCCTGACTTACCCGGCTCAGATACATCAGTGCCACCACCAGGAGCACGCCGACGAACGACTCATGAATCCTGCCCAGATACAGCAACGTCACGGCACCGGCCCCGGAACCGGATCGGGCGTCCGTCCCGATGGCTGACACGACAATCGGCTCCAAGATCATGAAGCCGTACCAAGCCCAGCGCACACCTGCAGAAGACGTCGCGGTGTCGTCGATCAGCCGGCGGTCGAAGACGTCAAACGTAAGCACCGCAAGCACGATGAAGCCGAACGTCTCGGCTTGGTCGATCACCCAGGAGCTCGGCGCCCAGACGATCGCCCACACCGTCAGCGCCATCAGAAGAAGTGACGACGACCACGGCACCCAGCGCGGCAGCGGGCGACGCAGCGCAACGTAGGGAAGCACGATCGCCAAGCCGAGCGCCGCTTCGTTCAGAGTGCGGATGCGGGAGGGCAGATCGCTGAGCAAGAGCGCTATACCGATGATCGCCCAGAGCCCGCCATGTGCCGCCGAGAGCGCGAACCTCCTGCGCTCGGGGACCCGGGGCAGCGCGACCTGGAGCCACAGCCCCAGCACGAGTGCGAAGAGATATCCCTCGCTGTTGTATGCGATTCGCGTCGATGCGACAGAAGGGAACATCGTCGAGAGCGCCCCACTGACGATGACAATCAACAGCACGGCCACCACGCCGTAGATCGCCCAGGTTGCGATACCCAGCCTGCCGGTCATCTCACTTCCACCCTTCCGCGGCGGGTTAGTGTCCCACCTCACTGCACGCAGTCCGCTGCGGCTTCCTTCGGCAACTCCGCGACCAGCTTCTCGGCCGACGCCATCGCCTTGTCGGCGGCCGCATCGTCTCCGTTTTCTCGACTCAGCAATGCTTCATCCCACTTCTGCGAGATAGCTATACCTGCGTCGATGTCGTCCGCGGCATCCGGGAACTGCGTGCGGAGCGTGTCCCAGTAATCGAGGAGATCTGTAAGCCCCACCACGCTCCTCCGCAGCTTGTCGTCGACGATCGGGGTGCCCGACTTCACCGTGCGGAGCCCGTCGAAATATACCTGGTTGAGGTTGCAGAGCGTATGCACCACGGATTCCGCCGGGGGCGGCTCTTCTTCGTACTCGTAGGCCTGCGGCTCATTGCCTGCGTCCTTGGAGTAGTCCGTCGTATCGGGGGGCACATCGTCAGGGTCAGGCACGCTCGCTGTCGATGCCGCCGGTGAAGGCGTGCCGTTTCCGGCGCCCGCTCCGAAGTCCGCAGTGCACCCCGTCAGGCCGAGCATGACCGACAGCACCGCAGCGATCCATATCCGGGAATCCACCTGTCGCTTCATGTCGTCATCCGGCTGTGGGTGCGAGTAGGAGGGTCATGGTGACATCGCGTGCGCTGGTGGCATCGGTCGTGGCCACCAACGGACCATAGGTGCCGCCATCCACGGTCTCAGCGGTCAACAAACTGCTCACCCGCCCACCACCGGTCCCAGCCTGGGTCGAAACCACCTCTATGCCAGCGGGGGCCGTCCATCCCGTCGTACTCGACGAACGATCCGCCCAGAACGACAACGCGACTCTCTTCTCCCCTTGCACAGTCACAGCCGGAGTGCGGTGCGAGGAGACATTGGCCGCCGTCGCCGACTCCAGAACCTCAACGCCGCCCTCACCGACACCGCGATAGGCCACCATCGTCAAGTCCGTACGGAACGTCGAACTCGGCCACGTCATCGTCACCGACTGACCCACCTCCGAACCATCAGCCACCTTCGTGAACGTCGACACCGCCAGCGGCCCCGACACCACCCGCTTCTTCAGAGTCCACTCCCCTGCACCCGCAGGACCAGTGCCCTCCGTCGCATCGTTGACAGTCACGAACAACACCAGAAGATCCCCGGCCTGCACACCATCCGGCACAGACACCGCAGCCGACGCCGTCTGCTGACGCATCACCGCCGACTTGCCCACAAACTGCGCCGCCGTCGTCACCGGCCCCGAGCCGTCGGTCACGTTCACAGAGCGCGAGGTCTCCGCCTCCGCACCGGATTGATCCGTCACGGTCAGAGTGACGGTGTACGTTCCGGCAGCAGCATATGTGTGCGAGACCGTCGCTCCCGCCTTCGCGGCCGAACCATCGCCGAGGTTCCACGAATAAGCAGCGATGGAATCACCGTCATCCGGATCCGTTGAGGCCGAACCGTCGAGAGCGCAAGACAGCAGATCGCATGTCGGTGGTGCGATCGATGCGGTCGGTGGGTTGTTGAGATCCGCAGGCGTACCGCCTCCCTCAGTCACCGTGGGCGCGAGGAGGAGGGTCATGGTGACGTCGCGTGCGCTGGTGGCATCGGTCGTGGCCACCAACGGACCATAGGTGCCGCCATCCACGGTCTCAGCGGTCAACAAACTGCTCACCCGCCCACCACCGGTCCCAGCCTGGGTCGAAACCACCTCTATGCCAGCGGGGGCCGTCCATCCCGTCGTACTCGACGAACGATCCGCCCAGAACGACAACGCGACTCTCTTCTCCCCTTGCACAGTCACAGCCGGAGTGCGGTGCGAGGAGACATTGGCCGCCGTCGCCGACTCCAGAACCTCAACGCCGCCCTCACCGACACCGCGATAGGCCACCATCGTCAAGTCCGTACGGAACGTCGAACTCGGCCACGTCATCGTCACCGACTGACCCACCTCCGAACCATCAGCCACCTTCGTGAACGTCGACACCGCCAGCGGCCCCGACACCACCCGCTTCTTCAGAGTCCACTCCCCTGCACCCGCAGGACCAGTGCCCTCCGTCGCATCGTTGACAGTCACGAACAACACCAGAAGATCCCCGGCCTGCACACCATCCGGCACAGACACCGCAGCCGACGCCGTCTGCTGACGCATCACCGCCGACTTGCCCACAAACTGCGCCGCCGTCGTCACCGGCCCCGATGACACGACCACTTCGAGCTCGTGCGTCGTCGATCCCGTCGCGCCAGATTCGTCGGTCACGGTCAGTGTCACCGTGTACGTTCCGGCAGCAGCGAATGTGTGCGAAGCCGTCACCCCCGACGCTGTAGCCGAACCGTCACCGAAGTCCCATGAATACGCGGTCACCGCGTCTCCGCTGTCGGGATCTGAGGAATCAGCACCCGAGAACTCACATGACAGCGCATCGCAGCTGGGTTCGCCGATGACGGCGACCGGAGGCTGATTCGCCAACGCCGCGACCTCGACGCTGGCGGTGGCTGTGGCGCCGAACTCGTCGGTGACCGTGAGCCTCACCGTGTATGTCCCGGCTTCACCGAACCTGTGCGCCGGCGCCGCCTCCGTGCTTGGCTCTGTGTCATCTCCGAAGTCCCACTCATAGGACGCCACAGAATCGTCTGCGTCGGAGGAGCCCGAGCCGTCGAACTGGCAGCTCAGCCGGTCGCACACGACCGGGTCTGCGATGACCGCCACTGGAGCTTCGTTCTCGACGACTACCAGGTCGGTCGACTCTGTAGTCTTCGCTCCACGGTTGTCCGTGACGGTCAGCTTGACGGTGTAGTCGCCCGATTCAGCGTAGGTGTGGTCGGCCGACGCATCCGCCGCCATCGCTCCGTCGCCGAAGTCCCAGGAATACGAGACGATCGAGCCGTCTTCATCGCTGGATCCGGCGGCGGAGAACGCACACTCCAAACGTTCGCAATTCGCGTTGAGCACGGCGACCGGCGGCTTGTTGGCCGCGGCTCGCGGCCCCTCCGCGAGGAACAACGCGCGTGCCCTCCAGTCCACCCCGTCGACGGCGGGCCCGCTGACCACGCTCGGGGCACCGGTGGCTGCGCCGCCGGCCCACGAGACGACCGACAGGTTTCCGTCCCCGGTGGTGACGAAGTAAAGGTGCTGCGAGTCTTCGTCGAAGAAGATTCCTCCCAGCCCGCCGCCGGCAAGTGCGCCTGCGTCACGCACCTCCTGAGTGACGACGCCGCTGTCGGGCGCGAAGCCGCGCGACCACAGCTTATTCGATCCCACCTTCGTGTAGTACAGACGTCCGTCAGAGTACGCGAGCCCGGCGAGACTCGGAATGTCGTTGTAGAACGACGGCTTCGTGCCGCGGAACGTCTGTCCGGAACCGGTGTTGATGTCGCTCCAATACGGGTCGTTGTACGGATCGATCGCCGTCGCCGCCCCGTAATTCTGCCCGTCGAACGTGCGACGCATCAGCTGCCGGTCGGAGGTGCCGTAGTAGAGCACGCCGTCGATCACCATCGCGCCCCGGACGTTCGCCCAGTCGATGTCACCGGCGGGTGCGACCGCCACGGGCTCGTCGACCGCTTCGCCCGTGAACCACACGCGCGAGAGTCCGGTGGTCGCGGGCGCGGGTTCGCTCGCAGCAACGCTCTTGAGGATCTCGATGCCGTTGACCAGCGGGTTTTCGATGTTGTGCACCCAGCTGAGGTCAATGTTTCCGTCAGATGTGACGGTGAACGACTTCATCGTGCCGGTCTGGTCCCCGACGTCGGCGACGATGTCGTAGTTCTCCAGGGCTTTCGAACCTTCGAGGTTCACGTCGAAGACGCGCTGACCGATCCCACTGGTGCAGCTGCAGCGGTTGGACAGGTAGAGACGCACCACGACTTCCTGGCCGCTCAACACGGGGAAGGACCATGCCATCTCTGTTGCGTCGCTCGGATCCCAACGCTCACTGTCGAAGAGCTGAGAGGGTGTGGATCCGGGAACGGTTGTGTCCACAGAGGGAACAGGCTCCCAGCCCGCGGCGTTGCTTCCCTGACTGCGGTACGGGCTGCTGGCTCCGTCGTCCGCGGACCAGTCCGGGCCGCCATCGATCGCGGGCAGAGCGGGGCCACCTGCGTTGACCCGATAGAGCACATCACCGACGTTGCCGACGGGAGCATTGTCCGCCTTGTAGACGTTGCTCGGCAGCGCTCCGGTGTCATCCGCGCCAAGGGGGGTGCCGGTGGACACCGGGAAGAACGCGATGCGCGGCCGGCGGTACTTGTGATGGCCGATCTGCTCGGTATCGCTGCCCACCCAGAGTCCGGTCGAACTCACGAAAATACTCTCCGCGCCGATTCCCCGGGGGCTTCGTCCCGGGTTCCAGCTGATAGGAACACCGTTGTCAATTCGGACTGCGCCGATTCCCGGCCGCGGCACCGCGCCCGGAGCGGGATAATCCCGCCCACCCGCGTTGTTCATCCACCGCTGGTGACCGCCCGTGTACACGGCCGCTCCGCTGGAGGCGACGCTGAGCAGAGTGTCACCACCTGTGTCATCGAGCCAATCGGGCTGAACGGTCTGACCCGAGTTGGCGACGTTCCACCGTGTCACCGTGTCGCAGAGCGTCCCGGGGTTCGGTCCACCCGTGGCAGCAACCATGAAGTAGCTGCCGTCTGGAGACGAAGCGACGCTCCGCACATATGTGTCGAACGCGTTGGAGAAACAAGCCGGCGCGAAGCGGTCTGTCCTCCAGTCCGTTCGTACCGACGCTGTCGGACCGGTCAGATCGATGAGAGCCATCTGACGCCGTTCCAGGCCGTCAGCCTTGCGGAAGTTGCCGATGACAGCCATCTGATCGCCCTGCGGCGTCACCGCGAGGGCCTTGGCGCCGACGGGAGCCTGAGCCTGGCCGGGTTGTCCTGTGTAGTTCTGATTCTCAGTGAGGGCAACAGAGAGAAAGTTTTCGCGCGCGCCGGTCACCGCGTTCAGCGCCACCAAGCCGTTGAACGGCTGGCCGCCCACCACGGTGAAGACGCCGCCCACGTAGAGCCGGGACCCCACCCGCTGCACGTCGTTGACCGCACCGTTGATAGCGGGCGCGTTGAAGCTCGAGACGATCGCTCCGGTCGTGATGTTCATCAGCACGACCTTCTTGGTCACGCCGTTGACGCCCTGGAAGGAGCCCGCGAGATAGACGGTGTCGGTGGTGGGGCCGGGCTCCACCGCGCGAACCTGCCCGTTGCTCACGCTCGGGGCGAATGCCGTATTGATGGCGCCGTTCACGGCGCTGAACGCAACTACGTTGTTGCGATTCAGCACCGGCGATCCGCTGCTGGGAGCAACCTGGCTGAATTGCCCGGCCACGACAACCATGTCGCCCACCTGAGTGGTGTCGAGGACGCGACCATCCAGGATCTGCGGCGTCCAGCTCACCGGCACCGGGCTGACCACGCGATCATGCGATGCGGGTGCGGTGATGATGTCCGGCCGATCCGCCAGAGCGACGACGGGCGATTGCTCTGCGGCCTGCGCCTGCAGACCTCCCGGCAGCGCCAAGAGTTCTGCAGTTATGAACGCCGCCGTCACGATGATCGCCATGATGCCGCGACGCCTCATCGGCCTCGCGGACACAACGGACTCCCCATATTCCATTGCAAGCTCCCCAGCTTCGTTGCTTCCTCTTACCCCAGTCGTAGAGGAGAACGCGTTAAGTGTGCCCGAGCGGATGCCTCGTTAGCAATACCCTGCGCCCTCACCTTAGATTCCGCGTCCCCAGCGATGGAGCACATTCAACACAAGATCACCTGAGCGCGGCACGATCGCCACAGGAATGGCAACCCACGCACGCCATTGGCCGGGGTTGGTGCGCAGGGCGCGACGAGCCCAGCTCCAGGCCTTATCGCGCTTTCCCTCGCTCGCGTAACCGAACGCGATCTGTCCCTGGAGCCTCGACGCGCCGACGCGATGCGCCGCGACGTCCGGGTGATTCTCGAGCATCCATATCGAGCTCGCGATCTTCGTGTCCCACCGGCGCGAGAAGTACGAGGTCTTGCCCCACAGAACTCGCACGAGCGGTTGGTCGGTGTGAACGATGGGATGCAGCGCAGAGCTTCGCAGCAGGATGTCCCAGTCTTCGTTTTGACTGCCCGGGATCTCCTCGTCGATCAAGCCGAGCTCGCCCATCAGCGCGGCCCGCCGGAACAAGAAGTTGGAGGAGTGGAGCATCGACATGCGCGACCCGAGCAGCATCTCGTGGGTGACCGTCTCCGTGCCGGCGAGCCGCACTGTCGACCGATCTCCGTAGTCCACTTGAATCGCAGTAGTGGCCATCGGCGCGTCGGGAAATCGGGCCAGTGCTTTCACCTGCGCAGCGAGCTTGTCCGGCATCCATACGTCATCGTCATCGCAAAAGGCAACAAGCTCCCCGCCGCTGGCGAGGATTCCCGTATTGCGCGCACCGGCGAGCCCGGGAGTGCGCTCGTTGCGAAGAATCTCGACGGGGCGTTCCCCGTCTCTGCGAAGAGTCTCGTCTGGCTCAGCCCGATCGAACACGACAATCGTGTTGATGCTGCCCTCATACTGCTGGGCTCTCACCGCGTCGATCGCACGCCGAAGCTCGACGGGTCTCTGGTGAGCCGGAATCACCACGCTGACCGAGGGGTACTTATTCATGGCTCTCTCCTCTATGACGCCTTGCTCCGCGATCGAGTGTCCGCGTTCGGCTCTCTGCTGCGACTGTCGGTGCACATGATCAGCCCGACCGGGTACACACCACTGGCGAGGTGGCGTTCATAAGCGCGACGCAGCGTTCCCGTGCGGGACCGACGATCGATGACCAGCAGAACGCGCGCTCCTCTGTGGTCGCCCGCACGCAGATGGGCGTTAAGTGCGCCCGCCATACGGCGAGCGCGAGGGCTGAGTGGATCAGCGAGGACCCCGGCCACCGGAAGGTACGCGCGCACCGCTTCCAACGTGCGTGGAACGTCAGCAGCAGAGACACTGGCGACGACGGGAATATCGATACCCAACCGGGATACCGGCCTCAGGCCGATCCGACCGAGGTATCGATCGTAGACAAGTACCAGCGCCAGGCCAGCCAACGCCCCAAGCCCCAGGCCCGTTGTCACCCTGATGGTCAGCTCGGAGTTCGTGCGTCGCGGTGTCGCTGCGCTGATGACCTGACCGGCAGGAAGATCGTTGGTGCCGAGCAGCACGTCTGCCACTTCTACTCGCTCGCGTCTGATCTTCGTCACGGTGCCCCACAGCGATTCACCTCTCGCTGTCTCGGTCAACTCGCTGATGTCTCGATAGACGTCATCGAGGGCCTCTTCGCGTGCACTGTACCTGGCCACGACCGACTCATTGGATTGCGCGATCAGTTCCGTCCGCAGTCTCAGGTACTCCTCCGCAGCGGTTTCGACCCCCAGGATGGCATCTCGTTCGTCTGCGCCGGCGTAGCGCAGAATCAGGACTCGAGAATTGCTCTCGGCACCAATGCTCAACGCGCTTCGAACGTGTTGCTCAGGAAGATCGAGCTCGTCGGCGACCGCTCGCACCACTGGCACGGATGTGGCGATCCGCGCCTCACCATCGAGAGAAAGCGTGCGGACACCGGGCACACCGACAAGATCAGCAGCAGGCACGAAGATGCGCTGCGTGGCCTCGATCGGAGCGCCTCTGAGAACATGCACCCCCAGGCCCGCTGCGCCGCCAGCAATGGCGATCACGAGCACTGTCAGGGCGTGCTGCCGGAACGGACGTAGCACCTGGCTGACGGCGGGAAGCTCCGCTGGATGCTCTCGTGCCAGTAGGCCGATGCCGATGAACCCGACGTAGAGGCCGACCCCTACGGCGTTGTACACCGGCATCGTGATGAGGAGGGCGATGAGCGCGCACAAGGCTGCGGTCCCCTCGGCGCTCGTCGCCCTGAGGTTCTGGACGATCTGCCGAAGCATGAAGCCCAGATACAGGGCGAGCCCGATCAGACCAGCGCCGAAGATCACAAGCCACAGCTGTCCCTGCGTGCCCAGGGGCGGAGGTTCGCATTTCGGACATGCGTCGGTGGCACCGCCCGCGATCGATTTGAAATTACCTGCGACGTCTCGGGTGGAGCCAAAGCCCACCAGCGGCGACCCTTCGAGCGTGCTGTTCACCGAGAGCAAGCCCAGATTGGTGCGTCCCTCATTGCTGTGGGGGTTGTCGAAGCGCGCAAGGACCAGGTCGCCGAGAGATGAGAACATCAGGACGGCGGCGACCCCGGCCAGCAGCATCCCGGACGAGAAGAGCAGCTTGAAGTGCCCCCTGCTCGCGGCTCGGATGACGAGGAACGCCCCCATCGCGGCGACCGCGGCCCACATGCCCCGGTTGAGCGAGGACACGATCGTAAACAGTCCCAACCCCAGGATGACGAGCATGGCCGTCTTCCTCAGGGTGCTGCCCCGAGACCATGACGCGACGAAGAACGGCAAGCTGACCGCAGTCGTCAGGCCCCACTCGTTGGTATATGCGAACGGAGCACTCGGACGCGCCTCGTCGTAGCCCAGGAAATTCTGAACCTGCGCGGTCTGGATATGCACGAGATCGTGGACGAACGGCTGGCTGGCCACGGAGGACGGGAGCACCATCTGCAGTGCGGACGGAAGGCTCAGCTCGGGCACGAGCACACCGAGCATCCCTCCGCCGACCATCATCACGAACAGCCAGGCGATGCTTCGCGCCAAACGCTCGGACGTCACCAGCCGCCGAGTGTTGACCACGTACAGCGCCACGATCGTGATGATCAGGTACCAGCAGAACCGGTAGCCGAAGGTGAGATAGCGGCTCATCTGCGTTCCCGGGACAGCCCCGGGCGCGTCCACCTGAATCACCAGGACCCCGATGGCGAGCCAGCAGAGCCAGACCATCCACATCCCGAAGCCGCGTGGCATGTGCACCAGCCGTTGCTTCATCAGGTGCACCGCCATCGGTATCGCCATGACGAAGAACATGATCTGCCACACACCCAGAACCCACCAGATGGGCAACCCGACGAAGAGCAGCGCGATCGGCCAGCCGGCGTCCTGAGATCGCAGGAAGCGGTGGATCATCTTGTGCGGTTCGTCAACGCAGGCGGCTTGTCCGGATGCTCGATGTCATACCCGAATGCCGCTGCGCGCTCGCCGAATCTTGCGATGATCCGCCTATAGGCCAATCGGTCGAGAGGTGAGCCATCCGCCATGTCTCGCCAGCGATCGAGGTACGAATCTGATCGCGTGGACTGAACCCTGTCCGCGGCAAGCGGGGTGTCGACTCCGATGAACTCCGCGATCGTCCGGAGTGTCTGGTCGGGCTGGTCGATCAGATGCTCGTAGTGGACCAGATGCAGACGGTCGAGGTGCTCGCTGTCCGCTCGCAGGATGTCGTGTGCGATGAACCAGTGCTCGACAAGTCGCTCGAGGCTCTGCCGCTTCGCCCACTTCTTCGTCGAAAGGGCGACCACGACAGGATGACGCAGAATCATGATCAGACTGCAGCCGGGGAACACCGCCTGCAGGTATCTGCCCATGATCAGGTTCGGTGGCGACTTCTCGACCAGCAGAGGTCGCGAAAGATCCCAATGCGGAGTCCACGCTTCTAAAAGGCTCTCCCGAGCCAGCGCCGGATCGCCGAGATCTTCCGTCAGATGCGCTCGCCTGCGCCGAGCGAACCGCCCGGGTCCACCGTGCGCCGCAGCCGGCAGGTAACTCTGCTGAAGGTGTTGCCCCTCGTCTTCCTTCGCCCCCGTGCCCTCGAACCCCGAGATGGCGGGGTGATCGGCGAGAATCCGGCCGAGAGCGGTGGTTCCGCTGCGATGCAGCCCACCGATGAAGACCAGTCGCGTCGGATCGATCGTAGCCAGCCCCATACTGGACCACTCATCCCTTCAAGAAAGGCGGAAATCATCCCCTTTGATCCCCTGATGGCCCTGAGCATACCCGAACAGTCGGCGCTGACTGCCAGGTTTTTGACCTGCCTGTGGGCACTATGTATTGTTATCCGCGATACGACTGGGGGAATGTGTGGAGGCTGAATCTCGGTCTGGTCGCGACCTACCCTCTTTGCGTTCTGCGCTGCGGCACCACATCACGTCGATCATCGTCTGCACCGCGCTTGCTCTCGGATTCGCGGCTCTCTATGTGGTGAACCTTCCCTACACCTACACCTCTTCGGCTGTCGTGCTGCTTGCGCCTGCGCCCGGCAACCCGCTCACCGCCGAAGCAGCGTCGGGGAGCGGTACGCAGACCACTGTTGCCATGTCCACAGAAGCAGAGCTGGTCCGCACCTCGGCGGTGCGTGACATCGTGGCCGATACGCTCGGGCGGCTTGCACCGGACGGGCGCGAACGCCTCGAGGTGACGATACCCACCAACACGCAGATGCTCGAGATCTCGTTCACTTCCCGCACCGCGAAGCAGGCACAGGAAGCGGCGCAGGCGTTCGCCGAGGGTTATCTCGCCTTTCGAGAAGAACGCGCCACGAGCACGCAGAACTCACAACTGGAAGCACTCCAGACGCAGATCGACGCGGCCGAAGCGAATCTGCGACGGGCGACGTCTGAGGCCGCAAGTGCCGGGACAGGCTCTTTCGCCTCTCAGGAGGTCCAGCTCTACACGGACCGACTCGCGCAGCTGAGCACTTCGCGTAGCGCAGCCGAAGCCCTCAACACCGCGCCTGGATCGATCATCGCGCCGGCTGTCGAACCCGCCGGCGCGAATGAGCTTCCCGAATGGGTCTACTTCGTGGCGGCGGCTGCGCTCGGAATGCTGGCGGGGATCGCATTCGCTCTTCTCCGGGAGTGGCGGCGAGACCTCGTACGGGACACAAACGCCGCAGCGGAAATGGATGTCGCCGTTTTCTCGACCGTGCCTTCACCGGGTAGCACCCTGGTCAAAGACACCGCGGATGATGGGACGGAGCACGAGGCATACCGCCGGCTGCGCGCCGCGGTCGTGGCGAACGGACCCGCGCCGCACATCCTCGCCGTCGCGGGCGTCGAGGACGAGTCCTCCTGGGGAATCGCGAGCAATCTGGCTGTCGTGCTCGCGGAGGCCGAGTTCAGTGTCGCTCTCATCGCCGCCGATATGAGTTCCGCTCCCAGCCAAGACCCGCTCGGCATCGGCCGACACCGGGGTCTGGCTGATTCAGCGGGAGAAGTTGCTGCAGCCCGCGAGTTCCTGGTCGAAACGCGAGGCGTGAACGTGCTGACGGCCGGCCTCGATACTGCCGGCGCCCGAGACCTGACCGCCAGCCCCGCCTTCCGCGCAATCGTGAACAGCCTTCATGAGGACTTCGACTTCGTCGTGATCGCGGCGGCTTCCGCCGGCTCGGCGGAAGGAGATGCCGCTCTTCTCGCCTCGGACTCCGTCCTTCTCATCCTCACCTCGGATCGCACCAAGCGAGCGCGCCTCAACGCGGCTCTCGAGCGTTTCGACCGTCTCGGGATCGATGTCTTGGGCGCAGTCAAGGTGACGACCGCCAAGGCGCCCGCGACACACAGCGAGCGAAGCCAGAGGCCGACTCGGACATCCCGGAACGAAGAGATGAATCCCAAGTATGCGAGGGCACGCAGATGAGCGACGTCGGCTTAGGCCTCGGCCGCGCCGATCACGCATTCGCGGCACCGGCGCAGGAGCGCGGAGCGTCTCGGCGCCGCGGCACGCATGCGGCGATTCCCCTGGCATCCTCTGAGACCGCGCGATTCCTCGTGCCGCTGAGCCCGACCGTGTCGAGTGCAAGAGCCATCCGCGGATATAAGGTCTCCTCGTCTGCTCTCAGTCGTCTCTCTGCCGCAGTCGTGTCCGGTGCATTCCGGTTGGGCGCTGCGAGCGCGCTGCCCAGACGCGTGACGCTCGGGGGGCCTGGCACATTCGTGGAGCACGTGCTCCAACGATTCCCCAGCGGCGGGGCATTCAGTGTTCATCTCGGCCCGCCTCGAGCGAACCGCAAACCTGTGATGCACATCATGGATCGCACAGGCACTTCGCTGGCCTATGTGAAGCTGGGTGTGAACGCCCTGACCTGCGCGCGGGTACGCGCCGAGACCGCCTCGCTGTCAGAACTCTCCTCTCGTCGCCTGCAGGGTGTGGTCGTACCTGAAGTCATCGACTCCGGAACCTGGGACGACCTCGACTACCTGATCATGAGCCCTGTGCACGACGGCCCTCCCGCCGAACCATCGCTCACGAGGCGGCGTCGCGCCAGCGAGTCTCTGGTTGGGGCATTCCCGTCCTACGACAGCTCCGTCGCCGACGCGCCGTGGTGGACGAACGCTCTTTCCTCGCTCGAGACGAAGCGAGGTGACAGCGATGCGGAGCGCCTGATGAGCGCCGCTGCCCGTCTTCAGGACAAGTTCGGTCGCGTGACTCTTCGGCATGGGGCGTGCCATGGCGACTGGACGCCCTGGAACATGGCCGCGCGCGACGACGATGCGATCGCGGTCTGGGACTGGGAGCGCTTCGCGGAGAACCGTCCTGCCGGGTGGGATGCTCTGCACTTCCACGTGGCTTCCTACCGGGGCGACGCGGCCACCGGCTTGCGCAGTGCCCGCCGACATCTAGCCGAGATCATCACCGGGGTTTCCCATCCGCACGAGCGCGAGGCCATCCTCGCAACGTATCTTCTGCATCGCGGGTGCACATTCCTGGCCGATCGGCAGGAGGCCGCCGGCGCGCCGAACGGCCCCCTGGGGCGGTGGCTGCTTCCTGCGCTCGAAGAGCTCGTGTGAATGCAGGTCGCTGAGACGGGTGCTCAGCCGATCAACTTCGGGAGTAGCCCAACCAGTACCGCACAGGGGCGGTGAGGACCTTCACCGCCCGACGTTGGCGAGGATTCATCCGAGTGCGCCATACCTCGTCAGACTTGATCACCAACGGCTCTTTGCGGAAGCGCATCGGATTACCGCCGATCGAGTGTCCTGCAGGTATATCGATTCCACCAGGGGCCGAGAGATCCGGGGAATAATGCCCGGGAAGCGCTAATGCGCCCCACACCCTGCGCAGAATGTCGTTCGGGGCCTTGACGAAGTCCTCGTAGCGGAGGCGTTGCACCGGGCGGTCACTCAGACGCGCCAATTGCACGAGGAGGTTGTTCGACATCCACAGCATCGAGGCCCAGAAGGAGGAATACCGAGTCATCATCTCTCCTGCCTCAGCAGTTTCCGGCCGCGCCACTTCTCGCGACCAGGAGTAAGCGACCGCGACGCTGTCGCGGACGAGATGAAGCAGACGCAGATCCACCCGCGGATCTTTGACGAGTGCGAGCGCGAGTGATGCGTGCTTGGACGAATCGACAACGACGGCTGCCCCCGTCACCGACGCCGCCGCCGCGTAGACCGCGCGGTAGTAGCCGGTGTACTCCAGGATCTGCTGCCGAGTCCGCCGGCGCACAGGAAGGACCGTCTTGAAAACGCGCCGCTGCCTGTCAACGGCGTCGAGCAGGCCGAGCACCTTGTCGGTGTCGACAGCAGACCAGCCCCCGAATGCCCGTTCGCCGACCGCGCTCCAGAATGAGCAGTCGTAGAACCGACTGCCGCACTCGCACAGCTCATTCTCGCGGAGACCTCGAGTCCACAGGTGAACCATCTCACCGAGCGATACCACGGTCGGCTGTGCCTCGAGGACGCGCTCGAGAAGAGTGGAGCCAGACCGGCCGAAACCACCGATGTACAGCACCGCAGGCATACCCTGTGGGAATGATCGAGAGGGGTGAAGCCTGTCTGCCATTATCGCCGTCCGATTCGAAACGCAATCTCGTGCAGTCGCCGCTCGTCGCGGTATGCGTCTCACAGACTAGTCCGTCGTCCCGCTAGACTGCATTCGACCGCACGGCATGGGAAGTCGTGGGCCACTGGGGAGTCGCAGTGATGCGACGGCAAGGAGTATCGATGATGCCCAAAGACGCGCTGATGCGCCTACGTCCGCTCGCACTGAAGGCGATTGATTCAACGGCATCTGCCACAGCCCCTCTGCGTATGCTGCCCTCCTTTCTCATCGTCGGCGGCCAACGCTGTGGCACGACCTCGCTCTTCAAGACGCTCGCGCAGCATCGGTCGGTCGCCCGTCCTTTCGCCCTCAAGGGGGTGCACTACTTCGATACCCATTTCGATCACACTTTCAATTGGTACCGCGGGCATTTCCCTCTCCGCCTGACCTCTCGACTCAAGCGTCTCGCCGGTCCCGCACCCATCACCGGCGAATCGAGCCCGTTCTACGGGTTTCACCCGCTGGCGCCTCAGCGAATCGCCGAGGCGCTTCCCGGAGTGCGTCTCATCCTCTTGATGCGCGACCCCGTGACGCGAGCGTACTCGGCGCACAGCCACGAGAAGGCACGGGGGTTTGAGGACGAGGACTTCATCACGGCCATCGAACTCGAACAGCAGCGCATCGCGGGCGAGCGCGAGCGAATGATCGAGGACCCCTCCTACGTCAGTTTCTCTTTGCAGCACCATGCGTATGTGTCGCGCGGCAGGTACATCGAGCAGATCCAGGCGCTGGAGGCCGCGGTCGGTCGGGACCATCTGCACCTCGTCGATTCGCACGAGTTCTTCACCGATCCCGAGTCGACCTTCGCTGACATCCTTCGATTCCTTTCACTCACCCCGCATTCCGGCATCAAGTTCGAGCGGCACAATGCGCGCGAGCGCAACCCGCTCGACGGCCACCTCCGTGAAGACCTGCTCGCGCGGTTCGAGGAGACGGATCAGCGTCTGAGCCAATGGTGGGGGCGAGCGCCCTCGTGGAGACGGTGACCGCGAGATGGTCACGACATCCCCGAGACGCGCAACGGGCACCCGAGATGTCGCGAGGGGCGGTCTTGCCAATCTGATCGGAGCGGGATACGCGGGCGTGGCTTCATTCGCCACAACGGCAATCGTCACGCGAATCGCCACGCCGGAGGACGCCGGTGTGTACTTCGCCGCGATATCGGTCTTGCTTATCGCGGTCTCGATGCTTGAACTCGGTGTCCCCGTCGGGAACGTGTACTTCATCTCGCGGTATCGGAGCCTTGGACGAACGAACGCCCTGCGGAAGGTCCTCGTTGCGGGCAGCAGCCCGCTGCTGGGTTTCTGCGCAATCGCCCTGACCCTCGCCGTCATCTTCCGGGAACAGCTGGGAAACGCCATATTCGGGCGCAACGTCGATGCCGCCGGTACTGTCATCCTGATCCTGTGCCTCGGCGCCGTCGCGGCCATCATCGCGGATAGCACGCTCGGCGCCACTCGAGGCTTCGGTGTGATGCGAACGACGGTCGTCGCCGACAAGTTCGTGAATCCGACGATTCAGCTCCTCGCACTGATCGTTCTATGGAGCGTCGGCATGACAGGCGGTCCGGAGCTGATCTGGACGCGAGTCCTGGCATTCGCCGCCGTTGCCGGCATTTCGATCCCCTGGCTGCTGAAGCTCGTACGGAAATCCTCGATGCCTTCAGACCAGACCTTTCGCCAGAGCTGGGTTCCAGAAGCGTCCATGTTTCGTGAATACTGGGCGTTCACCGGACCTCGTTCGCTCGGCCAGATCGCTCAGGTGGCGATCCAACGCGTCGACATCGTCCTCGTCGGACTCTGGCTGGGCCCGGCGGAAGCGGCTGTATATGCCGCAGCCACACGCTTTCTCATCTTCGGCCAGCTCACGGCTGCGGCCATCGGAACGGCGGTGCAGCCCCGGATCAGCGCGCTCGCGTCACGACGTGAACGATCGCAGTTGCAGGACCTGTATCGAGTCTCGACGAGCTGGGTGGTGCTCGCCACGTGGCCCCTGTACCTCACGTTCATCCTCGAAGCGCCTACGTTGATGCTCGTATTCGGTGACGACTACTCGCGCGGTGCGATTCTGTTGCAGTTGCTGTCAGCGGCGATGCTGGTCGCCACGGCATGCGGCGCAGTGGATGCAGTTCTTCTGATGGCGGGGAAGTCCACCTGGACCATGTACAACGCCTGGTTCGCGTTGGCCGTCAACCTGGCTCTGAACATCTGGCTGATCCCGCAGCTGGGTATTGTCGGGGCGGCCGTGGCCTGGGTCGCAGCGATCTGCGCGAACAATCTGATTCCGCTCGTGCAGGCGAAGATCGGAATCGGGATTCATCCGTTCGGCCGGTCTTCAGTGCTCACCATGTTCTCAGCCGCCACTCTCTTCGGCGTCCTGCCGTGGCTGGTCAAGTCCGCGGGAGGCGGTCCGATCGGCTCCGTGATCACCTTGGTTCTTGCTGCAGCCGTCTACAGCGTCCTGTTGTGGCGGTGGCGAGCTCTGATCGAACTGGACGGTCTCCTGCGTCGCAGAAGACCGTCCAGTCGGGGGCGGGGAGATTTCTGAATCAGCCTTGGACGAGAGCCCGCCAGGCAGCCACCGAAGACGTGTCGCGTAGACGGAAGTCGTTTTGGTCACTCGGCGCGACAGCGTCGTAGTAGGAAACGAACAGCGCGTCATTGTCGCGCAGATATGCGCCGATCTCACGCAACCAGGCTGCGCGCGCAACGCCGGTGTCTGACCCCATCAGGGTGGACCCGGTCTCAGCGATTCCGAACGGCTTACCCTCCGCCTTGGACTTCGCGATGACACTCCCGAAGATCGCCTCCGGGTCCTTGTAGCCCGTGTTGTTGTTCCAGGGGTTGTAGGGGTCCCAGGCGAGCACGTCGATGGCCGCCGAGCCCGGGTAGTAGTCATCGAAGTCTCGATTCGATTTGGGATCGAGCGTCCACGACATCAGCACCAGGGTCGCGTGAAGATTCGACCGGCAGGTCTCGTCAGCGATGGATGAGATCCGCTGCCATGCTGCACGGTAGTCCGCTGAGGTGATCTCACCACGCGCCACGTCGTCCTCGGGCTCGTGGAAGTAGGTCCAGTAGACCTGCACATTGGTCGGGGCGCTCTGGAACCAGGACCGCAATCGACTGTCATACGCGCCCGACAGCACGTCCTTGGGCGCGATCTTGAACGAGATCGACAGATCCGAACTGGGGGCGATTTTGGTCACGTTCCAGTTCGGCGCGCCGCGCTGAAACACCCGCACGACGTCAGGGGTGCCGTAGGCCTGCACTGCACGGTCCCACCCCTCCTGCATCGATGACCCATCGGAGGTGCCAAGGCTCACCCCGAAGCGCGTGTCGCCCAGCGGAAGCTTCGCCGCGCACTGACCGACGGTGGGGTTCTCCTGGGGGGCGTCGACTGCGACCGACTTGAGCGAGACGGAGTCCACGTAGAGCTGGTCGCCCTTGGCTGCACCGGCGAATACGACGTTCAGATCCAGGGCTGCGCCACTGCGCTCAACGGTGAAGTCCATCGTGAGCTGAGTCCACTCACCGCTCACAGGCCGGGACTCGGTCTTGTGGGCTTCAGCTGAGCCGTCCGCAACCTCCCTGGCCCTGATCTGCGCAGTCACCTCCCTGCTGGCCTTCACCCAAGCGGTCATGCGGTATTCCGCTCCACGCTCAGCCGCCGAGACGGTGTTCTTCGAGTCGTTCAGCACGGTGATGCCAGGTGAGCCGACATCTATGCGTGCGGACTTCCCGTCAGAGCGCGAGACGGTGCTGGCGGTGAGTCGATCCGACGAGAGGTTCGTGCGCCAATTCTGCACGCCAGCCGAAAAATCGGCATTTACGACCAACTCGTCGGCAGGCGTGGCAGCGCTCGCGCTTTCAGCGGTGGCGGCACCTGCGATGACGACGGATGCTACTGCGACGGCCGCGATCAACAGCCGCGAGGTCAAACGGTGTCTGGTGGTTTTCGGGTAAGAGAGGGGCATGTAAAACTTCCTGTTGAGGCGCACCGCAGCCCCTCGCTGGACCACAGGACACGCCTATCGTAACTTAATCGTGATTTCTCCCCGCAGGGACCCTAGCCCACGCAGCTGAGAGATCCAAATCCTCGCCACCCAGCGGCGGCCACCCTCGCGACCATGACCGCTCGCTGTGCCGAGCGATTCCGATCTAGACGAACGTCTTCAGCACGCCTCGCTGCTCGAGCAACCGCACGACGCCCCGAACGCAGTCCTCAACACTGCTCTCCGCAGTGTTGAGCTCCAGATCCGCGTCTTCAGGGATCTCGTAGGGCGACCCGATACCCGTGAAATCTGTGATCAGGCCCGACCGAGCCTTTTCATACAGCCCTTTTCTGTCCCGTTCCTCCGCGACGTCGAGCGGAGTAGACACGTAGACGACGATGAATGGGGACCGCGGCTCGACGGCATCACGCATGGCTGCGCGTGACGCAGCGAACGGCGCGATGGGCGCACACACTGCTAGGCCGCCGACCTCCGCGACGCGGGCCGCCACCCAAGCGATCCTGCGAAGGTTGCGGTCACGGTCCGCTGGGCCAAATCCGAGTTCCCCCGCCAGCTCGCGGCGAACATCATCCCCATCGAGCAGGACGGCAGATCGCGTCGTGAACGCGTGGATGTACTCCACCAGTGCCCGGGCGAGCGTCGATTTACCTGCACCCGAAAGGCCGGTGAAAAGCACAACCGCGCCCTCGCTCGTAACCACAGGCCGCCGTCTGTCGATCACATCGGCCGCGCCCAGACGGTTGACTACCTCTGCCGCGACGTCAGCGTGTCCTCCCAAATCGACTTCTGGCACGAAGAGAACACGTGTGTCAGGTGAATCCGCAACACTCGCGGTGAGCAACTGAATCCCGGCCGCCGTAGTGCGATCGTCCGACTCCCCCACATACGTCAAGGCGACGGGGCCCCCGCGTGCGGCGCTGCGAACTGCCGACAGATCGGAATCTTCGGGGAGCCCGGAGAAGAGTCCGACCGTGCAGCCCGTCAGGTCGGTGTGGACGGTCGGACGGAGCCGACGAGCGTATCCGTGCTCGGGAGGCTGCAGTCGGCTGACCGGCCCCTCGATCCATCGGGTGCCTGCATCCGCTTCACGTACGCGCTCGATGTGGCACACCGCAAGAGGGGTACGGTCGGGGTCATGAATGACCAGCTGCTGGCCGGGCACCACGTGCGTGGCAATGCACAGCTCCGCCGTCAGCCCGGCCTCACTGTTTCGGTCTGTCGGCAACGAGTAGCCGTCTAGTGAATCGAGGATTCCCGAAAGAATCAGCTCCAGTCCGTCGAGCGCGCGGCCGGACAGGACCACATTCGGCGAGTCGGCCGTCACGACCCCACCTCTGGAGCTTCGAGCGGCGCAGATTTCTGGGCGAGCCGTTGACGCTTTTCGACGCTCGCCAGGGCGGGGAAGCCATGTCGGCGCCGGATGCTCATCCACACCAGAGGCCCTCCGACCAGCGCGGTGAGGAGGATGATCGCCGTCTCGACGTTCCCTACTCCCAGCAGCTTCAAACCGGAAGCGAGCAGCACGAAGGCGAGGGCGCGACGGATGAAGCCTCCCGGCAATCGCGACGACAGCTGAGCGCCGATGAATGCACCGGGCACACTGCCGATGATCAGCGGCAGTGAGATTCCCAGGTCAAGCTCGCCGAAGATCGCATGGCTGATAGCTGCGGATATGACCAGCGGCACCGCTTGTACCAGGTCAGTGCCCACGAGCTGGCTCGCCTTCAGTCCCGCGTACATCATCATCAGCCCGATGATGATCAGAGACCCGGAACCGACCGACGTCATACCGACGATCAGTCCGCCGACGACGCCCAACAAGATGGTCGGCACAACCTTGACCTCCACCTCAGGGCGATCCTGAGGCAGAGGAGCACCACGGCCGTCGCGCGACTTCGCGCGTTCGATCAATCTCATGTACGCGCGAACCATCAACATGGTGGCGGTGAAGAGAATCGCCCCTCCAAGCGCGTACTTGACCACATGCTGGACCTGCTCCCCATCCCCCAGCGCCTTGAGAACCAGCACGCCCACAAAAGCTGCCGGAACCGAGCCGATGCAGAGGAGACCGACCAGCCGGAGGTTCACCGTGCCCCGGCGAAGATGGACGAACGAGCCCACAGGCTTCATCACGGCACTTGCGACCAGATCGCTCGAGACCGCAGCCAGCGGCGAAACTCCGAAAAAAAGCACGAGCATAGGCGTCATTAGAGCGCCTCCGCCCATCCCGGTCAGTCCGACCACGATCCCCACAGCAAAGGCACCCCAGACAAGCCCCAAGTCCATGGATCGTATTGTTGCACACGCCTTATCGCGCTTGCACTCGGGATTTTGAAACCCGCATGCCGGCTGTGAGAGGAGGTCGTACCTCCCCTCGCAGCCGCCAATGAGGGCTTTGGCGCGCGCTTCCTGGCACGCTCCCGCGGTGCTCATATTCCGATCTCGACGCGAATCACGCCCCCGACCCATTCGCGATGCTTTCCATATCGGCGATTCACGGCGTGACGCACGCGTCGTCAGAACGGACGCATCGCGGAGGGCTCTCGCCCTCGGCGGAATCGTCCGATATGGTGTGGCGTGGGGAGGGCGCTTGCCGCTCGTGGCCGCAGGCCACCGGGAGTCGAGCGTGTCACGCGACGAATGCGTCAGCGTGCGCGTTCTGGGTGACTCCTGCGTTTGGGGAGACAAAGGAATATCTGGGGAAATGGACGACACCGCTATCGCTGCGTCGCTCGCCGAGGGGGCGGGCAGACTGCTGCGAGAAGTGCAACAACAGGCATCGCCGGAGGAGCTGGGTTCCGCGGATCTGAAAGACCGCGGCGACCGGATCAGCCAAAGATACTTGGATCGAGAGCTGACCGAGAACAGGGCTGCCGACGCAGTCCTTTCCGAGGAGGCGCCCGACGACGCCGGCCGTCTCGACGCGTCGAGAGTGTGGATCATCGATCCGCTCGACGGCACCCGAGAGTTCTCGGAGGGGCGTGACGATTGGGCTGTGCACGTTGCGCTCTGGGAAGACGGCGAGCTCGCCGCTGGAGCAGTCGCGCTGCCCGGCCTGGGCGAGACTCTCGATACCGGGATGCCCGCCAAGACCTGGTCGCGCCCTGATCGCATCCGGCTTGCCGTCTCGCGGAGTCGGGCGACGCCACTGGTGTCCGCGCTCGCGGAAGCGCTCGACGCGGAACTCATACCGATGGGTTCGGCCGGCTACAAGGCATGTGCGGTGATCCGCGGCGAAGTGGACGCGTACGTGCACACTGGCGGGCAGTACGAGTGGGATTCGGCCGCGCCGGTCGCGGTAGCCCGCGCCGCAGGACTGTTCACCTCCCGAGTCGACGGCAGCGCTCTCGAGTACAACAACGCCAACCCGTACCTACCTGACCTCGTCGTCTGCAACCCGCTCCTCGCCGATGAGGTGCTGCGGGCTGTCGGCGCGCTGAACGAAAGGGCACTGTGATGATGGAAACCGTCGAGGCACGCAGATACGGCCTCACCCATCTGGACTATCTCGAGGCCGAAGCCATTTTCATCATCCGCGAGATCGTTGCTGAGAACGAGGCTCCCGGCATGCTGTTCTCGGGCGGCAAGGACTCTGCCGTGATGCTGCATCTCGCCGCGAAGGCTTTCGCCCCGGCATCCGTCCCCTTTCCGGTCGTGCACATCGATACCGGCCACAACTTCGATGAGGTCCTCGATTTCCGCGATCGGCGCGTCGAGCAGCTCGGCGTGCGTCTGATCGTCGGTTCCGTCCCTGATGCCATCGAGAAGGGTCTTGTGAGAGAAGAGCCGAACGGCTCTCGCAACCGCATTCAGACGCCGGTGCTGCTTCGGACGGCGGAAGAGCACGGCCTCTCAGCGCTGATGGGTGGCGCTCGACGCGACGAGGAGAAAGCTCGCGCGAAGGAGCGTGTCTTCTCGTTCCGCGACGAGTTCGGTCAATGGGATCCGAAGAACCAGCGCCCCGAGTTGTGGTCGCTGTACAACGGCCGCATCCACCCCGGCGAGAGTATCCGCTGCTTTCCGATCTCGAACTGGACCGAGCTCGACATCTGGCACTACATCGCGCGCGAAGGTATCGAGCTGCCTTCGATCTACTACGCGCACGAACGCGATGTGTTCGAGCGCAACTCGATGTACTTCGCCGTCAACCAGCATTGCCAACCCAAGGAAGGCGAAGAGGTCTTCCGTGAGACTGTCCGCTATCGAACGGTAGGCGACGCGACTCTGACAGCAGCCGTGGTGTCGCGCGCTGCGACGCCGGAAGACGTGATCGAAGAGGTCGCCGCCACCCGGATCACGGAGCGAGGCGCCACCCGCGGCGATGACCGTGTGAGCGAGGCAGCGATGGAAGATCGCAAGAAGGAAGGGTACTTCTGATGGACATTCTCCGGATCGCGACGGCCGGGTCGGTCGACGATGGAAAGAGCACGCTCATCGGTCGGCTCCTGTACGACTCGAAGTCGATCTTCACCGATCAGCTCGAGGCGGTAGAGCGCACGAGCGTGCAGCGCGGCGACGACTATACCGACCTCGCCCTTCTCACCGATGGACTGCGCGCCGAGCGAGAGCAGGGCATCACCATCGACGTCGCGTACAGATACTTCTCGACGCCGCGACGAAAGTTCATCATCGCCGACACGCCGGGGCACATCCAGTACACCCGCAACATGGTGACGGGCGCCTCGACGGCAGACCTCGCGATCATCCTCGTCGATGCGCGGAAGGGCCTGCTTGAGCAGAGCCGGCGACATGCGACCTTGGTGTCGCTGCTGCGCGTGCCGCACGTCGTGCTGGCCATCAACAAGATGGACCTCGTCGATTGGTCGGAGGAGGTCTACAACGCGATCCGCGATGAGTTCGTCGACTTCGCTTCGAAGCTGGACTTCGCCGACGTCGCGACGATCCCGCTGTCGGCCCTGAAGGGAGACAATGTGGTCGAGCGCTCCACTCACATGGATTGGTATCACGGCGCGTCACTCCTGCACCACCTGGAGAACGTCTACATCGCCAGCGATCGCAATCTGGTCGACGTTCGCTTCCCTGTCCAATACGTCATCCGCCCGCAGAACGGCAGAGGCGACTATCGGGGCCTGGCGGGGCAGATCATCGGAGGAGTACTGCGCCCTGGTGATGAGGTTGTGGTCTTGCCCAGCGGGTTGCCCTCCCGGATCAAGTCCATCGACACAGCTGATGGGGAGTTGCAGGAGGCATACCCGCCAATGTCGGTGACCGTGCGGCTCGAAGACGAACTCGATATCTCGCGCGGCGACATGATCAGTAGACCGAACAACCAGCCCACACCGACCCAGGACATCGACGCGATGGTGTGTTGGATGGACTCGAGCCCCCTCTCTGTCGGAGGGAAGTACGTGATCAAGCACACCACGCGCTCGGCACGGGCAATGGTGAAGGACATCATGTATGAATTGGACATCAACACCTTGCATCGCGACCTGTCGCCAGGAACGCTCCGCCTCAACTCGATAGGGCGGATCACCCTGCGCACTACGCAGCCGCTGATGGCCGACGCGTATCAGCGGAATCGGCAGACAGGGTCTTTCATCCTGGTTGACGAGATATCCAATCACACGGTTGCGGCAGGGGTCATCGCAAGCTGAACCGCGTCGCTCGAATCTTGGCGTCTCGACTCCGAGGTCGGACTCTCAGTCCTCACCTGAGAGTCCGACCTCGCCGTTCAGCTGGCAGACATTCCGCGCGACCGAGCGAACGAACAATGCCTTGAACCGGGTGATCCTGCGAAACCCCTCCGGCCAGGAGAAGATCCCACAGCATCCACCGATAGAGTCGAACTGCGACGCTGTCACACGCGTCGTTGGCGCGACACGGCATCCCCAGTGCCACGCGTCAGATGCGAAGCCGTCCCCAGCGGCCCGCATCAGCGGCCCCTGCAGAGTCCCCACTCGCCGGGGCCGCGCCCTTTTCACGGGTCACGCATGCGAAAAAGGCGGCCACCCGCAGGTGACCGCCTTCTTCGACTCGTTCGCGCTCAGAGCGCGAGATGCCGTCGCACCGTCTCGGCGAGCGACTCGGCGTGGGAGTTCGCGGTCTCGGCATCCGCCGCCTCGACCATCACACGCACGAGCGGCTCGGTGCCCGACTTGCGCAGCAGCACCCGACCGGTGGAGCCCAGCTGGGACTCGACGTCCTTCACGGCCTCCTGCACGCCGGCGTGATCCGAGACGGCGTCCTTGTCGACGTCCTTCACGTTGATCATCACCTGCGGGTAGACGGTCATGATCGACGCGAGCTCGGCGATCGACTTCTTCTGGCGCGCCATCTCGGCGACCAAGTGCAGACCGGTGAGCAGGCCGTCGCCGGTGGTGGCGAACTCGCTCATGATCACGTGACCCGACTGCTCGCCGCCGAGCGAATAGCCGCCCGCGGTCATGTCCTCGAGCACGTAGCGGTCGCCGACCGCAGTCTGACGCACGGTGATGCCCTGCTCGCGCATGGCGACGTGCAGACCGAGGTTGCTCATCACCGTGGCGACCAGGGTGTCGTCGACCAGCTTGCCGCGGCTCTTCATCGCCACCGCGAGGATCGCCATGATCTGGTCGCCGTCGATGATGTTGCCCTGCGCGTCGACGGCGAGGCAGCGGTCGGCGTCGCCGTCGTGGGCGATGCCGACGTCGGCTCCGACGCGGATGACCTCTGCCGCGAGCTTGTCGAGGTGCGTCGAGCCCACGCCGTCGTTGATGTTCAGACCGTCAGGGTCGGCACCGATGACGGTCACCTTCGCGCCCGCCGCGGTGAAGACCTCGGGCGAGGCACCGGATGCTGCGCCGTTGGCGCAGTCGAGCACGACGTGGATGCCGTCGAGGCGATGCGGCAGCGAGGCCAGCAGATGCATGACGTAGCGGTCCTCGGCATCCGCGAACCGGATGACGCGACCGACGTCACCGCCGGTGGGCTGCAGCTTCTCGCCCGATTCGATGTGCTCTTCGATGCGCTGCTCGACGAGGTCGGGCAGCTTCACCCCGCCGCGGGCGAAGATCTTGATGCCGTTGTCGGGAGCCGCATTGTGCGAGGCCGAGATCATCACGCCGAAATCGGCGTCGACGTCTGAGATGAGGAAGGCCGCGGCCGGCGTGGGCAGGGTGCCGGCATCCAGCACATCCACGCCCGACGAGGCGAGACCCGCCTCGACGGCGGCGCTGAGGAAGTGCCCCGAGATGCGCGGATCCCGCGCGACGACGGCCGTGAGCCGCTTGCCGACGGTGCGACGCGCGTCGGCAATACGGCCCTGGCCCAGGACGACAGCAGTCGCCTGGGCCAGGTGGAGCGCAAGCTCGGCGGTGAGGAGCTGACCGTTGGCCAGCCCCCGCACGCCGTCCGTTCCGAACAGTGCCATAGGAGGGACTGTGCGGATCAGCGCTTCGAGTACTGAGGAGCCTTGCGGGCCTTCTTGAGACCGGCCTTCTTGCGCTCGATGACGCGGGCGTCGCGCGAGAGGAAGCCGGCCTTCTTGAGGGTCGGGCGGTTGTTCTCGGCGTCGATGTTGTTCAGCGCACGGGCGATGCCGAGGCGCAGCGCGCCGGCCTGACCCGAGTCGCCGCCACCCGAGATGCGGGCGATGACGTCGTACGCACCCTGCAGGTTCAGCACCGTGAAGGGGTCGTTGATCAGCTGCTGGTGCAGCTTGTTCGGGAAGTAGTCCTCGAGCGTACGACCGTTGATCGTGATGGTGCCCGAGCCGGGAACCAGACGCACGCGGGCGATGGCCTGCTTGCGACGGCCGACAGCGGCGCCGGGAACGGAGAGCACGGGGCGGGGAGCCGACTCCTGAACCTCAGCCTCAGGGCTCGAGGTCGAGAAGGTCTGCGGGAATTCGGTGGTGTCCTGGATTTCAGCCACGAGTATGTCCTTTGAAATCTGAGGGGCGCTTACTGCGCGACCTGGTCGAGGGTGTACGGCGTGGGCTGCTGAGCGGCGTGCGGGTGCTCGGCACCTGCGTAGACCTTGAGCTTCGACAGCTGCTGACGACCCAGGGTGTTCTTCGGGAGCATGCCGCGGACGGCCTTCTCCACGGCGCGAACCGGGTGCTTCTCGAGGAGCTCGGCGTAGCTCGTGGCGGTCAGGCCGCCCGGGTAGCCGGAGTGGCGGTACGCCATCTTCTTCTGGAGCTTCTGGCCCGTGAGGGCGACCTTCTCGGCGTTGACGATGATGACGAAGTCACCGGTGTCGACGTGGGGTGCGAAGGTTGCCTTGTGCTTGCCGCGCAGGATTGCTGCGGCGTGCGAGGCGAGGCGACCGAGAACGACGTCGGTGGCGTCGATGACGATCCAGTCACGCTGGACCTGCCCGGCCTTCGGGGTGTAAGTGCGCGTCACGATAGTGCTGCTTTCTTGATTCGAACGGAGAGGTTCGTGAATCCCACTCCGGGGTGGGTTCCGTCTCGATGATCCGAGGCGGAACACGCGCCAGTGGAGGGCTCACGTTCGCGGGTGCGACCGCAGTTGATCACACACCAAGGGTCAACTCTACAGCATCCGGGGGCGGGGGCGGAACTTGGGTTGGGCGGTGGGTGCCGTCTGCCCGCCGGGTGGGCCCGAATGGCCGCATCCTCGCGCGTCGAGGCGACCATACGGGCCCACCCGAGGTGATCGCGCCCTCACTCGTCACGCACCCCTACCGCCGCTGGGCCCATATGGCTGCATCCCCGCGCGCGAGGCGACCATACGGGCCCGCCCGAGGTGGCGCCCTCATCCTCCACATGCGTCGTCTTCGTCGGCTTCTTCACAGGGCGCGGGGCCAGCAGGCTCGCGAGTCGGAGGTCGGCGCGAGAGTGGATGGATGCCGATCACGCCGAGCCGCCTGCCCACTGAGCTCGGCGTGCATTTCAGCGTCGAGTGTGGGCGCGAGTCGGGCCTGACACGCGGCCGCATGCGAGCAAAGGACCTCGCCCGGCCGTTCCACGGCGCGCGCCGCACGGTCGCCGACATCGCGGCGGAGAAGGTCGCGATCCGCCGCGACACGGAACCGCTCGCCCTCACGCGTGCGAGCACGCGCCTCATGCACTCCAAGGCGCTGTCCTACCTGCAAGTCGCCGCTCCGGGCAGCTTCATCTGCGGCGCGAGCGCCGCCGTGCTGCGCGGCTACCCGGCGACCGCATCGAGCGATCTCGACGTCGCGGTCTTCGCTCCGCGACGGGCGCCGAAGGGGCGCGGCGTCAAGGGACGCGCCATCAGATCGCATCTGGTGGACATCGACGTTATCGACGGCATCCCGGCCTCGTCTCCAGCCAGCACCTGGGCGATGCTCGGTCGCGATCTCAGCGTGCGCAAGCTGGTCATCCTCGGAGATGCCATCGTCAGGGTCCCCCGCGATGACCGAGGCATTCGCCATCCCGAGCGGGCCGGGGCTACGATCGAGCAGTTGCAGGCCGCGGTCGACGCCGGTTCACGAGCCGGGCTGAGGAAGCTGCGAGCCGCGCTGGAGCGGATCCGGGTCGGCTGCTCATCGCCCTTGGAGACCGATTACCGGCTCGATGCCGAGGACGCCGGGCTGCCGGAGCCTGAGCTCGATGTCGAGATTTTCGACGCGCGAGGCCGGAGATTGGGCATCTCGGAGTTCGTCTATCGGCAGTACAGCCTCGTGGTCGAGATCGAGGGCGATCATCACCGCTCGTCGAAGCAGCAGTGGAATCGCGACCTGCAGAAGTACCGGGACTACGCCAGCGCCGGCTGGGAGGTCGTGCGGTTGACCGCGCACGACATCCGCACGACGCGGAGGGCCGCTCGCATCGTCCGCGAGGTGCTCGTTCGGCGGGGCTGGCGTCCCGAACTCTGAGTGGCGCTCGCGGCCCCTCTCACGCTCGCCCCGCGCCGGTGGTGTCTTCCTCCAGTGGGCCGATGTGGCCGCATCCCCACGCGTCGACGCGGCCATATGGGACCACCCCCCACGGGAAGACTGGCTCCACAGCACCCCCGCCCCACACGAGTGGGACCGAACGGGCGCATCCCCACGCGCTGACGCGGCCATATGGGACCATCCGGGCGGGAGGCGAGGACCCCGAGGACCCGCCCCACACGAGTGGGCCCGAATGGGCGCATCCCCACGCGCTGACGCGACCATATGAACCACCCCCGACGGGAAGACTGGCTCCACAGCACCCCCGCCCCACACGAGTGGGCCCGAATGGCCGCATCCCGTGCGCCGACGCGACCATATGGGACCACCCGGCGGGAGGCGAGGACCCCGAGGACACCGAGGACACCGAGGCCCAGAGGCCCGAGTTACGCGGCCTCAGCCGTCACCAGGATCGGGCGGTGATCGCTCGTGGCCTGCGGCAGAGTCGTGATCTTCGAGATGTCGAACCCGACCGAGGTCGCGAAGTCGTAGTGGCCCTTGAACACCCGGTACCGCGTGTACGTGCGGTCGTCGCTGAGGGTGAGGGTGTACCCGTGCTCGCGCACGGTCTGACCGAGGCTCTCCTTGAACACGGGGTAGTTGTAGTCGCCGACCATGAGCACGGGCATCCCGGGTCCGAGCTCCTGCAGGGCATCCAGCGCCGACCTGATCTGGTTGCGACGCAGCGAGTTGAGCGCGGTGAGAGGGGCCGCGTGGAACGACGCGACGATGAGTCCCCGCCCGGCGTCGATGTCGCGCAGCCGCGCCCCGAGCACGCGCTCGTGCGCCGGCTTGAGCACCCGGTCGTGCAGCGATTTCTTCAGCCCGATCGTGCGCACCTCTTCAACCTGGAAGGTGTTGCTGCGCAGATACATCGCAAGACCCAGCCTGTTGCCGCTGGTGGTGTGCACGAGAGACAGCCCCTCGATCGCATCCGGAAGCGCCGCCGTGTCGCATTCCTGCAGGCAGAGGATGTCCGGGTCGTGCTCAGTCACCAAGCCGGTGAGCTCAGTCGCGGCACGGTGCTTGCGAAGGTTGTACGAGATGACTCTCATGTCCGACACGTTACCGCCGGGATCCGAGCGCGCGACGGGGTTGCGCCGCGGGCCCGCACCGCACTAACCGTCGTCGCGGTCGCGTCGGGCGCGGGTCTGCTCGGCGCGGGATGCCAGCAGCTCGTCGGCCGGATATCCGACCTCGGCGAGGGTGAGACCCCTCGCGGGCAGCACTTTGAACGCGCTGGTGCGGGTGAGCTCGTCGCGCAGGCGCGCGACATCGGCAACCTCGAGCTTGCCCTCCCCCACCGCCGTGCACGCGCCGACCAGCGCGCGCACCATGCTGTGGCAGAACGCGTCGGCCTTCACCGCCGCGACGAGCACACCGTCGCGGTCGCGCGTCCAGCGGTAGTCGAGCAGGGTGCGGATCGTCGTCGCCTCCTCGCGCGGCTTGCAGTACGCGGCGAAGTCGTGCAGCCCGATGAGTGTCTGGGCCGCGGCATCCATCCGCTCGACGTCGAGAGCGGCGCGGATGGTCGTCGTGTCGTTGCGGCGCATCGGGTCGTAGCCGACGGTCGCGTCGGCGAGGCGGTAGCTGTACCGTCTCCACACCGCCGAGAAGCGCGCGTCGAACCCGTCCGGCGCGACGCTGGTGCGGGTGACGGTCACGTCGGGATAGCTGCCGAGCACACCCCGGATGCGCCGGGCGAGCGACCCCGCCGGATCCGCGGCGGCCTGCCCGTGGCGCGTCTGCACGCGAGACCACTGCGCGTCGTCGAGATCGACGTGCGCGACCTGATCGGCGGCGTGCACCCCGGCATCCGTCCGCCCGGCCACGACCAGCTGCGCCTCGGAGCCGAGGATGCGTGCGAGCGCCGCCTCGAGCGTGCCCTGCACCGTGCGGAGGCCCGGCTGCTTCGCCCAGCCGCGGAAATGGGTGCCGTCGTAGGCGATGTCGAGGCGGATGCGCACCCGTCCAGCCTAGACGCGAGCCTCGGCCGGGACGGAGCCGGTCGCCGACGCGGCCCCCGGCGAGGAATGTCTGCGGGTCCTGCATATGGTGCGTGATCGACCGTCGCATGCATTCGTATATAGTTACCATAGTTGTGGATAAGTTCTAGACTTTTCTTCGTAGATTTGCTTGACTTGCGGTTGGCCGAGGTTTAGGCTTTTCACATGCCAGCACCAGCCCTGGACCCGTTGCGAGAAGCCGTCACGGCTCTCGCGGGGGTGTGGGCGGATGCCTCGACTGCGGCCGACCTCGACCGGTCAGACCTCGTGGCGGTGACCTGCGCGATCGGGTCGGCGCGTCGGGCACTGGATGCGTTGCAGGCCGACGTCGCTGCGGCCATCGCGCACGAGTCCCGGCCGGAGCTGGGAGCCGATTCGCTGGCGAAACAGCAGGGGTTCCGCAACACCGCCCAGCTCATCGCGACGACGACGGGCACCAGCGCCGGAGATGCCGCCCGGCTGGTGAAGGTCGGGGAGGCGATCGCACCCCGGCAGAACCTGCTCGGCGAGCCCGCTCCGGCGAAATACCCCGCCGTGCAGGCCGCGGTGACCTCCGGCCGCCTGGGCGGGGCAGGGGCGGCACTGATCGTCGAATTCCTCGACCGCGCCCGCATCGGCACCGACAAGACCCTGGTCGCCGACGTCGAACAGCAACTCGTCGAACGGGCGGTGGGACTGTCGCTGGATGACGTGCGCCGACTCGTCACACGCGCCGAAGCCGTACTCGACGCCGACCGGCTCGAAGCGCGAGAAGAAGAACGCCGAGCGCAGCGGTCGCTGAGCATGTTCGAACGAGACGGCATGCTGCACCTGAACCTCATCACCCCCGTCGAAGAAGGCGCACCGATCAAAGCCGCGATCGACGGATACGTCACCGCGCAGTTCCAAGCCCGCAAAGACACTGCGGGGGTCGTGGATGCCGATGGCGCGGATGCCGATCAGCGCACCGTCACCATGATGCGCGCCGACGCCCTCACCCTGTTCTGCGCCCACACGCTCGACTGCGACAGCCGGATGCCCGTGAGCGGCGCCACCGTCATCGTCCGCATCAACGCCGCAGACCTGGAAGCCGGAACCGGCTACGGGACGATCGACGGCATCGACCAACCCCTCTCCGTCACCGCCATCCGCCGCATGGCCGCCGCAGGCGGTGTCATCCCCTGCGTGCTCGACAGCGCCGGGGAGATCCTCGACTGGGGACGCGAGAAACGCCTGTTCACCCGACAACAGAAACTCGCCCTCGTCGACCGAGACGGTGGATGCGCGATGTGCGCACTCCCACCCCACATGACCGAAGCCCACCACATCAACTGGTGGAACCGAGACACCGGACCCACCGACCTCACCAACGGCATCCTGCTCTGCTCCACCTGTCACCACCGCATCCACGACAACGCATGGGACATCCGGATCGAGAACACCGAGGCACGCTCGGGCACCAGGGGACGAGTATGGTTCATCCCCCCACCCCACATCGACCCCACCCGAACACCCCGCCCCGGCGGCAGAGCCCGCTACGACATCGCCGCCTGACCCCGCCTGTGAGACGGGCCAGCGTGCTGTCTCGACCCTGCCTGCCCCCGCACGTGAGACGGACCAGCATGCTGTCTCGGCCCCGCAATCGCCGGCTCAGAAACCGCTCCCTCAGACCGCGACCTTCGGCTTCGCCCACGACCGACCGCGGGTGTCCTTGAGGATCGTGTACTCCACGTCGACGTGCGGCTCGATGGCGCTGTACTTGTCGTTCGGCGCTCCGATCACGAGCTGAAACCCCAGCCCCCGCCACGCGCCGATCGCACGCTTGGTGAAGTGCGCGTCGGCCTTGATCAGCGCCTCGTCCATGAACACCGGCGCGTAGCGCGGACGCGAAGCACCGGCATCCCCCAGCTGATACCGCAGAGCCGCCCCGACGATGAACGCGACCAGCTCCTGCGACTCCCCACCCGACTTCTCGCCGATGTGGTCGTACAGCGCCACGTGCTCGCCCGTCTCGGCGAGCACCCGCTCGGCCGACACCCGCACGTGGTTGCGCACGTCGATCAGCTCGGCGAAGTCGGGAGCGGTGCGGCGCATCCGCCCGATCAGCCGGCTCATCCGCTTGTACGCATGCTCGCGCTCGTCGTCGGTCGACGCTGCCTCGATCAGCCCGCGCACCTCGCGCAGGTCACGGCGGAAGCGCTTGCGCGCCTCGGACTGGTTCTCGCGCGGCGAGATCTGCAGCCGGTGCCTGTCGTCGTAGAACGGCAGATCGCGCATGATGCTGTTGATCGGCTCGATGCGCTCCCTGATCTCGCGCACCGATCGGCTCAGCGTCGAATCGAGGCTGGTCAGGTCGTTGCCCGAGAGCCCGAGCAGACTGTCACGCCACTCGTTCTCGAGCTCGTGCAGGCCGTTCGTCCGCAGCGCGTCCAGGATGCCGAGGAACTCCGGCACCGAGGCATCCGGATCCGGCAGCAGATTGAGGTTCGGCCACCGCTCGAGGAACGACGACATCAGCTGGTGCATCCGCTCGCGCTGCTCGTCGTGCGCTTCGACGGCGGCGCGGCGGTCGGATGCCAGGCGTGCCGCCGCCGACGTCAGAGCGAGGTCGAGCCGTGCGAGCCGATCGGTCGCCGACAGCCCCTCGCCGTCGTCGGACGCCGAGAGCATGAACCGCGCATCGAGGAACGCCGTGTGCGCATCGTCGAGGGTCGTCTCCGCCGCGTCGTCGACGACCCGCTGGCACTCGTCGACGTCGTCGGTCACCGCAGCCCAGCGCTCCTGGGCGTCGGCACGCTGGGCACCGAGCGCGCCGATCTCGTCGCGCAGCATGGCCGCGCGCACCTTGAGGCCCTCGGCCCGCTCACGCAGATCGGCGATCTCGGGATTCGCCGTCGTGACCTCCGCCTCGACGCCCTGCCAGCGCTCGACCTCCGCAGCCAGCGATGCGACGTCGATCTGCTCCCAGGTCAGGTCGTGGATCATCGCGAAGGCCGTCGAGCGCTGCTCGATGGCATCCATCGCCGCCTCCGCGTCGGTCACCGCGGCGGTCGCGGCCGCAGCCTCCGCCTCGAGCGCCGCAGCCTGCTCGTCGAGCGCACGCAGGCGCCGCTCGTTCGAGAAGCCGAGCACGTTCTCGCGTCCGTGCCCGCCGTGGGCGCCGCGGCTGCCCTGCGACATCTGCCCGGCGATCGTGAGCGCCATCGAGTGCGCCCCCAGCTGCGCCGACGAGTCGACGCACACGAACCCGAAGCGCTCGTCGAGGCGCTGCTGCAACCAGCCCGTGAACGGCGTCGGACGGTGGTCGAGGCGCCCGGGCAGGGTCCGCGCGTCGGCGTTCGGCGACTCGGCCAGCCCGATCTGCACGCCCTCGTAGCGCAGCCGGATCGGCAGACGCACCTCGTCGATCGCCGCCCGGAACCGGTCGAGGTGCGCATCGTCGAGCAGCAGCGTCGTGGCGAACCCGCCCAGGGCGAGGTTGAACGCCTCACGCCACGGCTCGAACTCCGTGCGCACCTCGATCAGCTCGCCGACGAACGGCAGGTCGCCGACGTCGAGACCCGCGGCCTCGGCCAGCAGCATGCGCGCCCGGTCGAGAGCGGGAGGGATGCTGCCGCGCAGCCGATCCGCCTCAGCGCGCTCTTCGGCGAGCGCGCGGCGGCGCTTCGCGAGCGCCTGCCTGGCGGACTCGGCCTCGGCGAACGTCGCCCTGGCCTGGCGGCGGGTGGATGCCTCCGACTGCGCGGCGCGGGCGGTCGCCTGCACCTCGGCGAACTCCTCGGCCGTGGCCGCGGACAGTCCCAGCTCGGCAAGCACGGTGTCGAAGCGGTCGCGCTCACGCTGCACCTCGGTGAGGCGCCGCTCGACCGCCCGCAGCTCACGCTGCGCCGTCTCGAGCCGGTCGCCGCCCGACTGGCGCAGCAGGTCGAGCAGGCCGTCGCGCTCGGCTTCGGCGGCGTCGACGAGCGCCTTCTTCTCACGCAGGGTCAGATCGAGCGCGTGGGTGCGCTCGCGCAGCTCGTCCTCGACCTCGCGCAGCAGATCGAGACGGCGCTCGGCCCGCCACAGCGTCGCACGCGAGTCGGGCGAGGCGAAGTCACCCACCTCGTCGATCAGCCGCACCTGCTCAGCGGCTGCCGTGATCCTCTCCCGGATGCCCGGGATCGGCTCCAGCGCGTTCACCTGCTGGCGCGCGGTGATCATGCTCGCCCGAGTGCTCTCGAGCTCGTCGAAGTGCGCGACCACGGCATCCGCCGTCGCCATCGTCTCGGGCTCTTCGAGCACCAGCCGCTTGTACAGGTCGTCGACCGTCGTGATCTGCTGCCCGGCCTGGATGCGCGCGAGCAGGCTCATCGCCTTCGCCCCGGAGCCGGCCGCACCGATACCCAGCACGGCATGCAGGCGGGCGGAGAACTCGCGGTCGGTGGCCAGCGTATCGAGGCCGAGTGCCCGCAGCGCCGAGTCTCCGAGCCGCTGCGACGCCGCCTCTTCGAGGCGCGCGAGGTCGAAGAATGCGTCGGTCGTCGCGCGCACCCGCACGGTGTCTTCCAGGATGCGGGCGCCGGCAGGGATGTACCAGGCACGCAGCGCGGTGAACCGCGAGCCGTCGTGGTCGAGCCACGTCATCGCGATGGCTGTCCAGGTGTCTTCGCCGTCGCCGCGCAGCACACGCAGCCTGGTGCCCTCGTCGGTGCGCGACTCGTCGATCTTGCCGCGGCCGTACGACAGGATGTTGCGCTGCTCGTCGCCTCGAGGGCGCCCGGTGATCCCGCCGTTGGAGGCGCCGTTGAACGGGGTCGTGTGCGGCATCATCAGCGCGATGTACGCGTCCATCAGGGTCGACTTGCCCGATCCCGACCCGCCACACAGCATCGTCGCATTCGGCGAGAAGCGCACCCGGTGCGGGCCGCCGTCGTAGCCGCCCCAGTTGATCAGCTGCAGATCCTCGGCGACCCACTGCTGACCCCGGGAGTCTGCGGGGATCAGCCCGAAGAGCGTGTCGAGCATCGTCACAGCGCTGCCTCCTTCTGGGCGGTGGGCGTCTGGTCGGCCTGGTCGGGGGCGGTCTGGTCGGGGGCGGTCTGCCTCTCGGCGGTTGCGGCTCGGGATGCCTGCTGCGCCGCCTGCTCGCGTAGCCACGCGCGCAGCTCGGCGAGCTTCTCGGCGCTCAGCACGACCTCGACGAGGGAGCTGATCCGGTAGCGACCGAGGGTCTCCTCGTCGATGACGCCCTCGCGGTCGAGCCGGTCGAGCGCGGCGCGGATCGCCTTCTGCTGACGGGCGGTGCTGCCGTCGGCATCCGTCAGATAGCTGAGCACGGTCTGCTCGATGTCTTCGATGTCGATGCGCGGCGCCGGCTCCCCCGCCGCCGACTCGCGCTGGAAGACCGTGCGCAGGTGCACGAGCACGAGCGTCTCGGTGCGGTTGTACGGGGCGTCCTTGAGCAGGATCGGCACCTCGAACTCGTCCGAGCGCACCTGCTGCTTGTACGCCAGGCCACGGCCCAGATCGACGACGAGGCGCAGGTACATGTCGTGCATCCGCGACTCGATGAGCTGCTGATGCTCGAGCAGCAGAGCCCACTCGGCGCGGTTGTCGGCGCTGAGGAACCGCCGCTGCAGCACGTGCACGAGCACGCGCCGCACCTCCGGCTCGAGGGTGCCGCGGTCACCGGGGAACAGCTCGTCGGGGTCGTCCTCCATCGCGACCGGGACGATAAAGGGCGCCTCGGTCTGGTCGCCCGCGCGGTCGTCGGCCTGTTCCGGGATTCCGAACGCCGGTTCCGTGGCATCCGCACCGGCGTTTCCCCTCTCTGAACCGGATGCCGGGCCCGCGGCCGAGCCCGAAGCAGCAATCTCGTCAGTCATCGTCGTCCTCCTCGGCGGCGCGAGCGGTCACCGAGACGAACGCGAAGCGTCTCGTGGTGCCGTCGGGGCGCAGCGTCTCGACGGTCGACAGACCGTCGGTCTCGTTCATGCCGTTGCGGTGCGCGATCTCGAGCAGACCGACCAGGTCCACCGGACGGCGCGTGTCATCGGGGGCGTGGGCGAAGGCATCCGCCAGATCGAACTCGTCGCCGAGACCCGCCACGTACGTCTCGAGCTCGGCGTACCGCGGCCCGCCCCACGAGCGCGAGTCGGCTTCGAGGTACTCGACGTCGTCGGCATCCGTCAGCGGGGCAGGAGCCCCCGGCGGGCGCACGTCGCCGACAGTCTGGCGGAGGCGACCGAGGTCGATGAGAGGCAGGCTGCGCACCGGATCGACGGTCGCGTTCGACGGTGCCGCCTGCGCCCAGTGATGCAGGCCCGAGATGACGTCGCGCAGCAGGTCGTCGATCTGCCTGTCGCGCAGCGGGTCGTGGGTCTTCACCTGGCCGGTGATCACGTGCGAGGCGCGACGCTGCGCGGCGAGCACCTCTTCGACGCCCAGCTCGACGCGTCGGCCGATCGCGTCGAACTCCGCACGCTGGGTCGGGTCAAGGTGACGCGCGAACGGGTGCGCGAGCAGGTCGTGCAGCTGCTCGGCGAGTGCGTCGATGCGCTCCGGGTCGCCGATCAGCCGCAGCGCACCGGCGAAGGCGCGCCCTTCGGGGGTCGACTGCATGACGTCCTTCGCGCGCTGCAGGTACTCGCGCAGCACCTCGCCGGTCGGGCGCTCGTCGCGACGCAGGTGGGCGACGACATCGCGCTGCATCGCCTTGAGCGACTCGGCGACGCGGGTGAAGTCGGCGGGCAGCTCGCGCGCCAGATGCAGGATGTTCTCGGCCTCTTCGTACAGCTCTTCGTCGTCGACGGTGACCGTGCCGCCGGCCTGCACCCGCAGGATCTCGGCGTCGATGGCGTCGCGCTCGGCGGTCAGCCTGGCGATGCGCTTGACGGGGTCGGCCTCGGCCTCGTCCGCTAGCCGTTCGACCGCGTCGAGCAGGGTGCGCACCCGCGAATTCGACACGCGGGTGCGGCCGCCTCCGGTGCGGCCGGTGATCTCGAGCGCCTCGACCGCGTGCGCCGAGAGCCGGTACACCTCGACATCGTCGTCGATCTGCTGCACGAGCCAGCCCTGCTTCGCCCACGTGCGGCACACCTCCCGCCCGCTGCCGGAGGGGATGCGACGGTCGTCGTCGTCGTGGCCCGCCGAGCGCAGTTCGTCGAGCGCCTCGGCGACCTCGGCGTGCGCATCGGCGACGGGCACGGAGGGCCGCTCTGCGGTGAACAGCATCGAAAGCGCCGCGATGACGAAGGGCGCCTGGCGACCGTGAAGCAGCCCCAGCGTCGGCGTTCGGAACGCCGCGAGGGAGCGAGAATATGCCGCCTCGGCACGCGCGCCAGTCACACGCTCCAGTTTATCGGGCGGGCCCGGTGCTCCCGTCCCGACCGTCCCGCGGCCAAACGACAAAACCCCCGGCTTCACCGGGGGTTTCAATCTGTAGCAGGAGCGGGGCTTGAACCCGCGACCTCACGATTATGAGTCGTGCGCTCTCACCAACTGAGCTACCCTGCCGCAGGGCATCCGATCGAAATGCGAATGCTGCGAGCCCCGAGTCAGGATTGAACTGACGACCCCTTCCTTACCATGGAAGTGCTCTGCCACTGAGCTATCGGGGCGTGCCACCCGTTTCCGGGCAACCAGATGAGATTATCACCTCACGGTGTCTCGTGCGAAATCGAGGCCTAGTAGTCGTAACGCCCGGCGTTTCGCTGCATCCACGGCAGCGGATCGACCGTCGAGCCGTTGATGATGATCTCGAAATGCAGGTGCGCGCCGTACGACCGGCCGGTGTTTCCGACGTGCCCGATGACCTGGCCCACGGTGACCTTGTCGCCGGCCTTGACCTGCATCGAGCCGTGCTGCATGTGCGCATAGTGGCTCGTCACCACCTGACCGTCGATGACGTGGTCGATGTAGATCGTCACGCCGTACGCGCCGCCCGACTCGGTGGCGATGCGCACCGTGCCGTCGGCGATGGCCTGGATCGGCGCACCCTCTCCCGGCACGAGGTCGATGCCGGCGTGCAGTCGGCCCCAGCGCTGGCCGTAGGGCGAGCTCATGGCCACGCCGACCTTGAACGGCCACTGGATCGCGGCCTCGGGGTCGTTCGTGTACAGGCTCTCCGAGAACTTGATGCCCTCTTCGGCAGCCACCTGTGCCAGCGAGACCGACGAGTACGAGTCGGACCGGGCGAGTGACTCGTCCTGCACATCGGCGGGTGCGACGAACGCCTGGATCTCTCCCTCGCCGACCTTCGTCGAGGAGGCCGCGGTCGCACCGGCGACGAGCGACGCCGACGCGCCGCCCTGCGTGGCGGCGACGGCCGAGACGGGCAGCGTCATCGACACGGCGATGAGGCCGGCGACGCCCATGACGCCGAGGCTCGCACCGGCGGCGACGAATCGTGAGACCCGCGCACGTCGAGGTGCGACGTGCGGGACGACGACACCCGCAGAAACGGGCTTGTCGGCCACGGGCACCTCATCGACAGACTGGTCGTCGGCGGGGACGTCATCCACCGGAGCGTCATCCACGGGCCGGAAGCCGAAGGCCGCCGATGCCGCGGTGAACGCGTCCTTATCGCTCCCGGTCGCCTCGGTGAGTGCGTCCTTATCGCTCTCGGATGCGGCCGGATCGACGATCTCGGCCGGCTCCTCGCGCACGGCGGGCGCCGGCGCGGTCGAGGCAGCGGATGCCACGGACGCGACGATCTCGGCGATGACTGCCGCGGGTGCGGCGATGACGGACTCAGGCTCGGTGACGCTCTGACCCTCGGCGCTTCCGCTCGCGGCCATCCGCCGCGCGCGACGGCTGCTCGCGGCGGCCGAGACAGCGGCGGCGGTCACGGCTGCAGCGGCGGCGACAGCGGATGCCGAAGAGGGGACGACCTGGTCTGCGTTCGGAGTCGTCGAGTTCGCGGAGACCTCGGTCGCGGTGCGAAGTCGATTCGAACGACGCGTCGGGGCAGCGGCGTTCTCGGTGTGCTCAGGGGGCAAAGCGGATCTCTCGTGTTTCGGGTCAAGCAGATGAGGGCTTGATCACTCTCGTCGTTCGGGCAACGAAAGTAACGATCAGATAAACGATAACGTGCTCAGACTGAAAAAGCCATGAGACCGAACATATCGCTCAGCCGCGCGGTTCGGTGATCAGCTCGCACAGCCGACGGTGGACGTCGGGGCCGCCGGCGACCAGCATGGGCCGGTCGACGCCGGGATCGAGACGGGTCACCACTCCCCCGGCCTCCTCGACCAGGAGGGCTCCGGCGGCGAAGTCCCACGGCTTCAGTCCGCGCTCGAAGAACCCGTCGAGGCGTCCCGCCGCGAGGTAGGCGAGGTCGATCGCCGCTGACCCCATCCGGCGCACGTCGCGGGCCATGGCCATCACGCGCCGGACGGTGGCCAGGTCACCGTCGTGGGTCGACGGGTCGTACCCGAACCCGGTGCCGAGCAGTGCTCCGGCCGGGGTCTCGGTGTTCACCGCCAGGCGCGTGCCGTCGAGCCAGGCGCCCTCGTCGCGAACGGCGGTGAACAGCTCTCCCAGCGCGGGGGCGTACACCGCTGCGGCGAGGTTCTGCCAGCGCTCGGGGTCGGGCTCGCCCTCGACGACGGCGATGCTGATCGAGTACCCGGGGATGCCGTACGCGTAGTTCACGGTGCCGTCGATCGGGTCGACGACCCAGGTGCGTCCACTGGAACCGCGCTCGGCTCCGGTCTCCTCGCCGAGGAATCCGTCATCGGGCAGCTCGACCTGCAGTCGCTCGCGGATCAGCTGCTCGACCTCGCGGTCGGCCTCGGTCACGATGTCGGCGAGCGTGGACTTGGTCGCGGCGAGCGCGACACCCTCGGAGCGTCGCCGTCTCGCCAGGTCGCCGGCTTCGCGCGCGATCTCCGCGGCGAGGGCTCCGAGTTCGACGGCGGTCATCGCTGGCCCTCGCTCTCGTGCGGCTCGGCTGAGCGCGACTCGGCTGAGCGCGGCTCGGCTGAGTGCGGCTCGGCTGAGTGCGGCTCGGCTGAGTGCGGCTCGGCTGAGTGCGGCTCGGCTGAGTGCGGCTCACCGGTGGGCTGCGCAGCCGGGGAGCTCGCGTCCATCGCGGGCGGACCCGGAGGTGCGGGCGGAACCGGGGGAACCGGAGGAAGACCGACGCCCTCGCCGGGAGCGGGGGGTGCAGGCGGAGCCGGCGGAACGTCGGCGCTGACGCCGGGCGCAGGCGGAACCGGCGGAACCGGTGCCGCGGCGTGCGCACCGGCGCCGCCACCGCCCGCCGGCGCAGACTGCGCGGACGGCGCGTTCGCGGCCGGTGGCACGGGCGGCGCAGGTGGTGCCGGTGGCGCAGGAGGAGCCGCGCTCGCACCGGCAGCCGACCCGCCCCCGTGACGCTCGGGAACCCGGGCGAACGGCGCATCGGCATCCCGACTCGACTCGACCCGGGGCGCAACCGGCGCGCCCGCCGGCGCTCCGTGCCCGTACGCGTGAGGCGGGGCCTCGAGGGTCGGGAAGCTCGAGGTCTGCTGCGGCGCGTATGTCGGGCGACCGGTGTAGTACGCGTTGAGGTCCGGGCTGCCGTCGGGCAGCGCGGGCAGCGGCGTGCGACCGTCGGCGTAGGTCGGCCACATCTGCTGCGGGGCGACGGCGGCCGGCTGCGCGGGCCGGGGTGCTCGCGGTGCGAACAGGGCGTTCAGCAGCGGGATCAGTGTGGTGCCGACCGCGGTGAGGATCGCGAGCGCGACCACGATGCGCCAGTACAGATCGTCGTACCGGAACTGATCGGGGAAGGTCAGGTGGAACACCAGCAGAGCGACCAGGCCCGCGAGCATCGCGAACGTGACCATGACGATGACCCGGGTGAACGTCGTGACATACCGACGGGCGGCCTTCGTGAACAGGCGCACGTGCGCGAGCGCGAGCTGAAGGACCGCGATCACGAACAGGAACTGGAAGAACCTCGCTCCGGCCCAGCCGTAGGGCTCCGCGGCGTCGTACGGCAGCCAGATCTTCACCGCGCCGACCAGGAGCACGATGATCCAACTGATCATGCTGGCGAGGGCGAGCCAGTCCGGACGCCGCTCGGCGAGATGCGCTTCGGCGATCGCGACACCCGCGAACAGGGCGAGCAGGAGGATCGTGAGGAACGCCCGCCCGATGATGCCGTCCTGATCGCCGACGAGCACCCAGACCACGCAGACGAGAGCGGCGGCGATCAGCGCTCCGATGGCGATCCAGATCGCGCCGCGCAGCAGTTTCGACGACATCGGCTGGTGCGCATCGGCATTCGCCGGATGCTCGGCTGACGGTGTGACGTCGGACATGGTGAGATCCTCCCGGTCGGTGGTCTCATCCTCGCATGCGCCCGTCAGTACGATCGGATGCTGTGGATAAGCCTCAGCGCCGGCGCGAGGCGGCCGCGAATCCGGCGATGCGCGCCTGCGCGTCCGCCGTGTCGAACGCCGCGCCGATGGAGTCGGCCTCGGCGTTCAGCTGCTCCTCGAAGGAGCGCGCCGGCTGCGAGCGCACCAGGCGCTTCGCCTGCCCGTACGCGGCGGAGGCGCCCGCCAGCCAGAACCGCGCGACCTGCTCGGCGCGCTCGCGCACGGCATCCGCCTCGGCCTCCGGATCAGCCCCGCTCGCGTCGGCCGGGCCTGCCACCCGCTCGGCGACGAGGCCCCATTCGACGGCTTCGTCGGCTGACAGCATCCGGTCCTGCAGCAGCAGCTGCAGCGCTCGACGCTCGCCGACGGCGCGTGCGAGCTGCGCCGAGACCGACAGGTCGGGCGTAAGTCCGATGTTCGCGTAGCGGCTGCCGATCGTCGAGCTCGCACCGACGACCGCGTAGTCGCTGCACATCAGGATGCCCAGGCCCCCGCCCGCCGTCGTGCCATGGGCGGCGGCGACGACGGGGATGGCGGAGGTGGTCAGCGACAGGATGCCGGCGTTGATCACCTGCGCCAGGGCGGTGATCTCGTGCCCGCCGGACATGCTCGTCGACATGGCGCGTACGTCGCCGCCGGCGCAGAAGGCGCGGCCGCGTCCTTCGATGAGGACGGCGCCGACATCGTCGCGGCCCACCGCCTCGGCCGTGGCGTCGCGCCAGGCGTGCGCGAGATCGGCGTCGAAGGCGTTCAGGCTCGCGGGACGATTGAGCGTGAGCCTGGCGAGGCCCCCGTCGATCGTGAGCAGAAGCGGCTCGGTCATGGCTCTCCTTTGATGCACAGGACGGGGTTCCAGACTACCTGGTACTGAGCGTCATCCTTGCGGGAGCCGCAGCCGCTGCGAGGTCACTTCGGTACGCTCACGGCCCGGAAACCGTACGAACCTGACCCCGCACGCCCGGGATGCGACCCGCACCACTGCCCGCAGTGCCGCCCGCCGCACCGCCCCTGCGCGCACGGCCGCGCATGCCAGGTCACTTCGGTACGCGCATCGGCTCGAAAGCGTACGAAAGTGACCCGGCACCGACGCGACCCCGCCGGCGGGGTCAGTCCTCCGACAGGACGCGCACCACGAAGTCCTCCATGCGGTGCTTCGTGCCGTCGAGCCGCTGATCGATCTGGCCGGGCGCGCGCACCTCGCTCGGTGCCAGCGGATGCGCGAGTCGCACGTTGTCGTGGCACGACAGGTCGGCGCAGATGTACGTGCCCGCGCTGTCGCCGCGCCGGCCCTTCGCTCCACCGCGCCGCGCCGTCAGCAGCGCCACCTGGTTGCCCGGCTGCATGGTGCGGCAGATGTTGCACATGCCCGAGCGCACCCGCGCCGGGTCGGTGGAGCGCAGCACGATGCCCATCGGATGCCCGTCGTGCTCGACGACCACGACCGCGCGACGGCTCGATTCAGGGTCGCGCCAGGCGAGGAAGTCGATGTAGTCCCAGTCGGTCAGGATGAAGTCGTGGGGCATCCCGATCTGCTCGATCTCATCGGCATCGGCGTTCCTGATCGCCTCGCGGACCTGGGTCTCGGTGAGTGGTCGCATCGATCCAGTCTAGGAAGACCGACGCTCCGCGAGGCGCCACTGCAGCTCCTTGACCTCGTCGACGAGGTCGTCTGCGGGACCATCGACCGGGATGCCGGGAGCGACCGTCCGGATCGGCAGCGCGGCCACGGGCCCGGGCTCGAGTCCCCATTCCGCATGCCACCGCGACAGCTGGGCCGATGACGTCGCGTACACGATGCGTCCGAGGCCCACCCAGGCGTGCGCGGCCGAGCACATCGGGCAGTGCTCCCCCGAGGTGTACACCGTGGCATCCGCCCGCTCCTGCGGAGACAGGTGGGCCGCCGCCCACCGCGCGATCTCGAACTCGGGATGCCGGGTGTGGTCACCGCCCGCGACGCGATTGCGGTCCTCGAAGAGCACGTCCCCGTCAGCCGAGACGATCAGCGAGCCGAACGGCTCATCGCCGGCGTCGAGCGCCTCGCGGGCCAGCTCGACGCAGCGGCGCAGGTGGGTCAGGTCTGTGGCGTCCATGGCATCCACCCTCTCATCCGGCGGCGTCGATCACCGCGACGATCTCGTCGTGGCCGTGCTCGAGAGCCAGCTCGCGCGAGGTGCGTCCCTCCCGGTCGGTGATGTCGGGGTCGGCGCCGGCCTCGAGCAGCAGCCCCACGGTCTCGACCTGGGCGGGCCCGCCGTCGTTGAGCACGATCGCCTCGTGCATGGCGGTCCAGCCGAGGTCGTTCACATGGTCGACGGGAACACCCGCCGCGATCAGGATCTTCACCGTGCTCACGTGCCCGTGCTCGCTGGCGGGAATCAGCGCCGTGCCGCCGTAGCGGTTGGTGCTGGTGACGTCGGCTCCGGCGGCGATCGTGAGGGTGAGGATCTCGTCGAGCCCCTCGGCTCCGGCGTACAGGAACGCGGAGTCCTGGATGGCGTCCTTCGCGTTCACGTCCGCGCCGGCGTCGATGAGCGCCCGGGCGATCGGCGGGAGGTTCTTCTTCGTGGCCTCGACGAGCGGCGTCGCGTTCTTCTCACCGCCGCGGTCTTCGAGCGTCGCGCCGTCTTCGATCGCGCGGGCTGTGGCGTCGGGATCCTCCGCCTCGATCGCCGCCCAGAGCGCAGCCGTCGCGCGCTCCGTCGCGTCGGGCGGGGAGGAGTCGGATGCCGGGGCGCACCCGACCAGGCTGCCGAAGGTGAACGCGGCCGCTGCCGCGACCAGTGCCGTGCGAATCATGGTGCCTCCTCGGATCAAGGGAAGCGTAGGCCACCGGCCTGTGACCACCGAAAACCGGGGCGGGGCGGGTCCGGCCTGTTCTGCGCGCGCGACACTTCGGGGGCCGACACTCCAGATGTCGGACCGATCATGGGGAAACGGCCGACCGGTGGAGTGTCGGCCCCCGATTCGTCAGCGCCCCGCGCGACCGGCCTGTCCTGTGCCCGTCACACTTCGGGGGCCGACACTCCAGATGTCGGACCGATCACGGGGAAACGGCCGACCGGTGGAGTGTCGGCCCCCGATTCGTCAGCCACCCCGCGCGACCGGCCGGCGAGCGGCGAGCGGCGGGCGGCGGGCGGTGCGGCTATTCGTCCACCGCGAACACGCCGTGCGCGCCGCGCTCGGCATCGACCATGAGGTGCGAGACGAACGGGTACGTGCCGGCCTCGGGAAAGGCGAGCTCGACGAAGCCGCCCTGGGCCGGCTGCAGCGCCAGCGCCTGCGAACCGGTGTCGGTCGCGTGGTCCAGCAGATACGCGCCCTCGGCCCACACCGTGTCGAACTGGCCTCCGATCACGTGGAAGCTGCTGGGGCGCTCGATACCGGCATCCAGAACCCAGATGCGCACCCGCTCACCGACCCGCGCCGGCAGCGGCGCGTGGTCGTACTGGTTCGCGTACCCGTTGAAGGTGACGAGGTCGGGGTTGCGCGTCGCGATGCGGTCGGGGTCGACCGTGCCCCCGTCGTGGTCGCCGAGATAGTACTCGCCCTGCACGAGCACGTAGCTGCGGTCGACGGCAGGCAGCCCTGCGGGCTCGATCACCACGGCGCCGTACATGCCGTTGGCGATGTGCGTGCTCATGGGCATGGTCGAGCAGTGGTACATCCAGATCCCGGCGCGCGTGGCGGTGAACGTGTACGTCAGGCTCTTGCCGGGCGGGATGGTGCGCATCGGCCGGTCCGGCGCGAGCGAGCCGGCGTGGAAGTCGATGGAGTGACCCATCGTGCCCTTGTTCTCGAGCGTGATGACGAACCGGTCGCCGACCCTGCCGTGCAGCACAGGCCCCGGCGCGGTGCCGTTGTACGTCCACAGCGTCTGGGTCACGCCCGGCGCGACCTCGCGCTTCTCGTCGCGGACGGTGAGGGTCAGCTCGCGGGTGATCGGGGAATCGGATGCCGGAAGCGCGGGCAACTCGGCATCGATCGGGTCGAAGCCGGGGCCGGGCTCTGCCATGAGGTCGGGAGCGGTCGACGACCCGGTGGCCGTGCCGCCGCCCATGTGGCCCATGCCGTGCGCACCGGCATCCGGACTCGCACCGGCATCCGGACTCTCACCGGAGGCGGCTTCAGAGCCGGTCGCGACGATCTGCAGAGTCATGCCCATCTGCCGATGCCCGAGGATCGAGCACCAGCCGTCAAGATCCGCTGTTATCACGCCGACGTCGATGGTCTCCTTCTCGCCGGGTGCCAGGCGGCCACCGGCGATGCCGTTGGCGAACACCAGATCGTGCACCTGCTCCTCGTCGGTGTTGGTCACCTCGATCACCAGCCGGGTGCCCGCGGGCACCTCGATGCGGTCGGGAGTGAAGCGCATGTTCGCCGCCTCGACCTGCACGGTCTGCACCGGAGCATCCGCCGCCCCGACCGGAGCCGCACTCCAGCCGAGCCCGACCGGATCGGCCGCCGCGAGGCCCGCCGCGACGAGGACGACCGACAGCAGACCCGCGACCGCCTGCCCCGAACGGCGTCCCGGCTGCTGCTCGCCCTCCGGCACGATCGGCCCGTGCCTGCGCGGCAGACCGCCGTCGGGCCGGCCGCCGTCGGGCAGACCGGCCGCGGGCTGGCCGGCCGCGCGCCGGCCGCCGTCGGGCCGGCCGATCGCGGGCAGACCCCCGTCGGGCAGACCGGCCGCCGCCTTCGCCCGTCGCTGCGTGCGCATCGCGCGCCACATCACCACGAGGAACGACGCCATCGCCACCAGGTACATGATCGATGCGGCCACGCGCATCAGGCTCGACACCGGCAGCGCGCAGACGGCGAGCGCAGCGTTGGCGACGGTGACGCGCAGAATCCCTGCCGCGTCGAATCCGGCCGTGCCGACGCGCACGGGTGTGGGGCCTCCGCCGAGCACGACGGGCACGAGATAGCTCAGCGCGCCGACGAGCACCTGCACCGCGAATCCCGCGGCGAGATAGGGCACGACCTGACCGAAGAGCGCGTCGAGCGCCTCGAAGCCGCCGCCGTCGACAGCGGCGACGATCGCGCCGACGGCTACCGCGGCGACGGCACCCGCCCACCACAGCATGGCGGCTGCCACCGACAGGGCGGCGAAGCTGCGTGGCACCTTCTGACGCGCCGCGCGGACCAGCGAGAAGAAGATGATGCCGAGCCCCGCGAGGTACGCGCCGAGCCCGGCAGCGACGGCGAGCAGCTGCTCGAGGGCGGCACCGGTGGCCGCGATCACGACGGCCCCGGCGAGGACGGGCAGGGCGCGGGATGCCCCGGCCGCAGCCCCCTCATCGGCCCGGGTGCGCAGGATGGTGGGCCACAGTGTGACGACCGTGCCTGCGACCGTGAGGCCGATCCAGCCCAGCACGTTGATCAGGGCGTGGGCGACGACGAGGTTCGACGCGGCATCGCCGCGGGCGAGCCACGCGCCGAGGGCGGCGCCGATCGTGAGCAGCGCCGCGGAGGCGATGTAGTACCGGATGGTGCGACCGAACCGGCCCGGCATGCTGCCGCGCATGCGGCGCACCAGCGTCACCGCGTGCCAGGTGACCGCCACGATCAGCGCCGCGGCGCCCGCCACGGTGACCGCCCAGATGCCGCTCAGCACGCCGGTGATCACGAGCGCGGCGGCACCGTTCGACAGGATCAGCCGGATGCTCTGGCGCCGGCGGTCAACGTCGGTCGCCGCGCGGCGCAGCAGCGCGAACGAGAAGTACTGACTCCACACGAGGATCGCGTGCGTGACGGCGCCGAGCAGCAGCAGGTGGATCATGAGCCAGCCGGGCATGGGCAGCGCGCGGTGCGCGAGAGCGGCGATCACCGTGAGCAGCAGCCACAGCACCGTAGGAATGTCGCGCATAGGCCAGAATCCGCGGTTCTTCGTCATCGTGCGCCTCCCTCACGTGCGGCGGCATCGCCGGATGCGGGTGCTGCGACCGCGGGAGCCTTGCTCCGCACCGCGCCGCCCAGCACCGCACTGCCCACCGCCGTCAGCACGAAGAGCAGCAGAGCGATGACGCCGAGGACTCCCCCGATGCGCCACGCCACCGGCATCCCGAGCCCGTCGCCGAACCAGACCCGCACGACGAGCGCCACCTGCAGCAGCGCGATCGGCGCCCAGAACGCGGGGCGGTACGGCAGGGCGATGCGCAGCACGGCGGGCAGGATCGTCGTAGCGTGCGCCATGATCATCGAGAACGTGTGGCCGAGGAAGATCGCGTGGATCACGGCGTCGTAGGCGGGTTGCGCCTGCGGCGCTCCGAGCAGCAGCACCAGCCCGGCGACCGCGAGCCAGACGTACCCGGCGAGGATGCACGCGGCCATGTACCGCGTCACGCCCGTCGCCCGGATCGTGCGGCGCGCGACGTCGTGCGCGACCAGCCAGCCGGTCAGTGAGAGCAGGCCGAGACCGAGCGCGATGGCCCCGGCGTCGGGGAAGACGAGCCCGATGACGAGCGCCGCGGTGACCGCCCAGCCGTGCACGAGAAGCCTGACGCCGGCCTGCGGACCCATCGTGATGCGCGCGAGCTCGACGCGTTCGGCGGCGATGGTCAGCACGAGGAACCCGATCAGCCACGGGATCACGCGCGTCATCGCGTCTTGTCCGATCCAGATCAGCGCTCCCACCAGCGCGAGACCCGCTGCGAGCAGCTGGGTGAGCAGGGCGTGGTCGTACTGTCGGCGCCACAGCGGGATGTAGAGCAGGAGGAAGGATGCCGCGCCCGCGGCCAGCACGATCTTCGCGACGACCAGCGGCACGGCCGGCACGACGAGCAGCATGCCGCCGACGCCGAGCAGGGCCGGCGCGACGTAGCCGAGCGGGCGCGCGAGAGCGGTGGCCCGTTCGAGGCTGATCAGCGTGCCCACGAAGCCGAGCACGAGCAGCATGCCGTGCACGGCGGGCAGGCGCTCGGCGGTGACCGGCGCCGGCAGGCCGAGCAGCAGCAGGCCCGCGTCGAGTCCGGCGAGCAGGGCGAGGCCGGCCGGCAGCATCCACACCATCCGGAACCCGGGTCGGCGGCCGCGTGCCGCGGGTCGGCGTCCGCGTGCCGCGCTGTGCGAACCGCGTGCCGCGCTGTGTGAGAAACCCCGCTCTGCCTGGGAAACCACACGCGGGGCGGTGGCTCTCGCAGAATCTGGTTTCTCGACGGCCGGGCGCGAGGCCGGCGAGCTTGGGGCGGCCGGGCGCGAGGCGGCCGGGCGCGGGGTGGTCATGATGCTGTCCGCAGGTGCAGGGCGCAGGCGCCGTCGGCCTGGAACGGCAGCAGCGTGGCATCCGCCGTCGCATCGCGGGAGCGCAGGATGCCGGCGATCATCCCCTCGTGCACCGCGCAGACCACCTCGGCTCGGCGAGCCGCGGCCGACAGCAGCGGGCAGCGGTGCAGCCGGATCCCGTCGCCGTCGTCGACCGGCGCGAAGCCCTGCTCGCGCATCACGTCGATGACCATCGTGCGGGCTGCGGCCGCGGCATCCGGATGCTGGGCAGCGATCTCCGCCCCCCACCGTTCACCCGACGCCCGGGCCTCGCCCACCGGATCGGCGGCGACGCGGGTGAGCGTGTCGGCGAGCGTGAGCGCGAGCCCGGCGTAGGGACTCACGGTGTCGGCGGGTGGTGCCTGCCACCGCCAGCCCGGGCGCCCGCGGCCCTGCACCTCGGCGCGGACCCGGCGCAGGCGTCCTTCCTGGCGCAGGCGCTCGAGGTGCTCGCGGACGGTGTTCTCGTGCAGTCGGGTGGCGGCGACGATGTCGGAGGTGGATGCCGAGGTGCGCGACTCCACCTCGCGGAGGATCCGCTCGCGGGTCGACGAGTGCCGGCCGCCGTCGCCGAGGCGCGCACGCTTTTCTCCGGCCGTCTGTGCATTTTCCACGGTATCCAGTGTAATAAAATCAGCCAGGTAGCCACACCCTCGCAGAGACGGAGAAAATCATGGGAAGCATCGAGATCCACCGGTCACGCTCGGAGGCCACGACGCAGATGCCCGGCGGAACCGGATGCGCCTGCGGCGGGCACGACGAAGAGCTGCCCGAGCTCGACGCGCAGGCCATCCCGCACGCGGTGCGCCATGCGGCGATCTTCGGGGCGATCGAGTCGCTTAAGCCCGGGGCCGCCCTCGTGATCTCGGCGACGCACGACCCGGTGCCGCTGCTGACCCAGCTGCGTGGCAAGCACGGCGACACCTTCCACACCCGCTACCTCGACGAGGGCCCCGAGCGCTGGCGCATTCTCGTGCGCCACGTCGGCTGAGCCGGCGTCACCGCGGTCAGCAGCTCCGGAACGACGAAGGCCCTCGCGATGCGAGGGCCTTCGGTCAGTGTGTGGCAAGTGAGGGATTCGAACCCCCGAAGCTTACGCGGCTGATTTACAGTCAGCTCCCTTTGGCCGCTCGGGCAACTTGCCAGTGCACACCCGTCCGGCTTTCTCAGCCAACCGGGGGCGCGAAGATCAAGCATACCGGTCACCGGCGACGGTGAGAAATCGAGAGATCAGCTGCCGAACACGCCGCGCTCCGCCTCCTGCAGCGATTCCAGCGTGCGCAGCAGACCGCCCTCCGCGCGGCAGGTCGCGGCGGCGATGAGCATCGCGTCATCGAGCAGCTGCTGCCACTCGGCATCCGTCCTGGGCTCGCCCTGCGACAGCCCGGCGGCGACGGCCGCGAGCGTCGCATCGCCCGCGCCCACGGTGTCGACCACCGGCCCGGGAAGCGACGCGATCGGGGCGCGGAAGACACCCGCGTCGGTCTCGAGCACCGCGCCGGCGGCACCCGCCGTGGCGAGCACCGCGCCCGCGCCGAGCCGCCGAAGACGGCCACGCAGCGCATCGATATCACCGTCGTAGAGCAGGGTCGCGTCATCGGCGCCCACCTTCACCAGCTCCGCCCTGGCGGCGAGGAGCTCGAACCCGCGCACGAACTCCGCGACATCGCCCATCATGCCGCTGCGAGGGTTCGGATCGACGGCGATGCGGGCATCCTGCAGGGCGTCGACCAGCGCATCCACCTCGTCCGGCCGATCGAACGGGAAGCAGCTGATGGCGACGACATCGGCAGTCGAGATCGCCTCACGCGCCTCGTCGCCGTACCGGATGCTGCGGCCGCGGGCCGCCTCGTTGAAGGCGTACTGCGGTTCGCCGGCGGATGACCACGTCACCACCGCCCTCGACGACCCGAGCGGAGCGGGGCTGTCGATCAGCCGCACCCCGTAGTCGCGCAGGTACTCACGGATGTGCTGGCCCGCCTCGTCGTCGCCGACCATCGCGATCAGGGTCGTCTCCACGCCCAGCCGGCACAGGCCGACGGCGACGTTCAGAGCGGCTCCCCCGACCAGCTCCCGCACGCCGGACGCATCACGGATCTCATCGATCAGGGCGTCCCCGATCACCACAGCAGTCATTCTGCGAGGGTACCGCGAGCGGTTCGTCAACGGCACTCCCCCGGCGCCCGCCCCCACCCTCCCCTCGGCCTGACCCTTCCCACCCCGACCCTCCGCCCCGCACCACCCCTCGCTCCGGTATGAGTTTGTGCCGCCTCAGCCGCGCTCAAGCGGCACAAACTCATACCGGAGCGAGAAGCGGTAGGCGGGAAAGCGGGGGACGGGGAAGGCCCCGGCCCTCCGAAGAGGGGCCGGGGCCTTCGACTCACTCAGGACCTATCAGTTGTAGGTGCCGGGAGTGATGTCATCCGTCGAGAACGCGTCGAAGTCGACGTATCCGAAGTCGCCGTCGGCGTACGCCCCGTCGGATGCGAAGATCCGGTTCGGGTAGCGCTCGCTCTTGGCCTCTTCCGTCGCCTCGACCGCGATGTCGCGGTACTTCGACAGACCGGTTCCGGCCGGGATGAGCTTTCCGATGATGACGTTCTCCTTGAGACCGATCAGCGGGTCGCGCTTGCCCTCCATGGCGGCCTGCGTGAGCACGCGGGTCGTCTCCTGGAAGGACGCGGCCGACAGCCACGACTCGGTCGCGAGCGACGCCTTGGTGATACCCATCAGCTCCGGACGACCCGACGCGGGGCGCTTGCCCTCTGCCACGGCCTCGCGGTTGATCTGCTGGTAGCGCTTCGAGTCGACCATCTCACCCGGCAGCAGCGTGGTGTCAGCGTGGTCGACCACGGTGACCTTGCGCAGCATCTGGCGGACGATGACCTCGATGTGCTTGTCGTGGATCGGCACACCCTGCGAGCGGTACACGCCCTGGACGCCGCCGACGAGGTACTTCTGCACCTCGCGGGCACCCATGACTCGCATGACCTCCTTGGGGTCGAGCGTGCCGACCTGCAGGGGCTGACCGACGGTGACGTGCTGGCCGTCCTCGACGAGAAGCGTTGCACGCTTCAGCACCGGGTAGACCACCTCTTCGTCGCCGTTGTCGGGCGTGAGGATGACCTTCTTGGCCTTCTCGGTCTCCTCGATCGTGATGCGGCCGTCGGCCTCGGCGATCGGGGAGGCCCCCTTCGGGGTGCGGGCCTCGAAGAGCTCCTGCACACGCGGCAGACCCTGGGTGATGTCGTCGGCCGAGGCCGAACCACCCGTGTGGAAGGTACGCATCGTCAGCTGGGTACCGGGCTCACCGATCGACTGGGCGGCGATGATGCCGACGGCCTCGCCGATGTCGACGGTCTTGCCCGTCGCGAGCGAACGGCCGTAGCACTGCGCGCAGACTCCGACAGCCGAGTCGCAGGTCAGCACCGAACGGACCTTGATGGTCTCGATGCCGGCCTCGACGAGCTTGTCGATCAGCACGTCACCCACGTCCTCACCGGCGGTGGCGACGACCTCGCCGGCCTCGGTGACGACGTCGGATGCCAGGGTGCGGGCGAACACCGAGTTCTCGACGTTCGCGTCGCGGGTCAGCACACCCTGCGAGTTCGGTGCGGCGATCGGGAGCTCGAGGCCCTTCGACGTGCCGCAGTCCTGCTCGCGGATGATGACGTCCTGCGACACGTCCACCAGACGACGGGTCAGGTAACCCGAGTCGGCGGTGCGCAGAGCGGTGTCGGCCAGACCCTTGCGGGTACCGTGCGTCGCGATGAAGTACTCCGCCACCGACAGACCCTCGCGGTACGAGGAGATGATCGGACGGGGGATGATCTCACCCTTGGGGTTGTTCACCAGACCGCGCATACCCGCGATGTTGCGGATCTGCAGCCAGTTACCACGAGCACCGGAGGTCACCATGCGGTTGATGGTGTTGTCCTCGGGGAAGTGCGCGCGCATCGCGGCCTGAACCTCGTCGGTCGCCTCGGTCCAGATCTTGATGAGTTCCTGACGACGCTCGATGTCGGTCGTCAGACCCTTGTCGTACTGCGACTGGACCTTCGCGGCCTGCTTCTCGTAGCCCGCGACGATCTCCGCCTTGTTCGGCGGGGTGAGGATGTCGCTGAGCGCGACGGTCACACCCGAACGGGTCGCCCAGTGGAAACCGGCATCCTTGATGCGGTCCAGCGTGGCGGCCGTCTCGACCTTGGGGTACTCCTCGGCCAGCTTGTTCACGATCTGCGACAGCTTGCCCTTGTCGGCCTGGCCGCGCACGAAGGGGTAGCCCTTCGGCAGGGCGCCGTTGAAGATCGCCTGACCGAGCGACGCGTCGACGAGACCGTGACGCTCGTAGCCCTCGGGAGCCTCGCCCTCGAGGAAGGTCAGACCCGGGATGCGGATGCGGACCTTCGCCTGCAGGTCGAGGGTGCCCTCGTCCTTCGCCAGGATCGCCTCGGAGACCGAGCCGAACGCACGACCCTCACCGGCAGCGCCCTCCTTGACCGTGGTCAGGTGGTGCAGACCGATGATCATGTCCTGCGAGGGCAGGGTGACCGGACGGCCGTCCGACGGCTTGAGGATGTTGTTCGAGGCGAGCATCAGCACGCGGGCCTCGGCCTGAGCCTCGACCGACAGCGGCAGGTGCACAGCCATCTGGTCACCGTCGAAGTCGGCGTTGAACGCGGCGCAGACGAGCGGGTGCAGCTGGATGGCCTTGCCCTCGACGAGCTGCGGCTCGAACGCCTGGATGCCGAGACGGTGCAGCGTGGGCGCACGGTTCAGCAGCACCGGACGCTCGCGGATGATCTCCTCGAGCACGTCCCACACCTCGGGACGGGTGCGCTCGACGGCGCGCTTGGCTGCCTTGATGTTCTGCGAGTGACCGAGGTCGATCAGGCGCTTGATCACGAACGGCTTGAACAGCTCCAGAGCCATCTGCTTGGGCAGACCGCACTGGTGCAGCTTCAGCTGCGGGCCGACGACGATGACCGAACGGCCCGAGTAGTCCACGCGCTTGCCGAGCAGGTTCTGGCGGAAGCGACCCTGCTTTCCCTTCAGCATGTCGCTGAGGGACTTCAGGGCGCGGTTGCCGGTGCCGGTGACGGGGCGACCGCGGCGGCCGTTGTCGAACAGAGCGTCAACGGCCTCCTGCAGCATCCGCTTCTCGTTGTTGACGATGATCTCGGGAGCGCCGAGGTCGATCAGACGACGAAGACGGTTGTTGCGGTTGATCACGCGGCGGTACAGGTCGTTGAGGTCGGAGGTCGCGAAGCGGCCACCGTCGAGCTGCACCATCGGACGCAGCTCCGGCGGGATCACCGGGACGACGTCGAGCACCATCGCGGCCGGGCTCATGCCGGTCTCGAGGAAGGAGTTGACGACGGTCAGGCGCTTGATCGCACGGATCTTGCGCTGGCCCTTGCCCTCCGAGATCTGCAGGTGCAGGCTCTCGGACTCGGCCGCCAGGTCGAAGGTCTCGAGGCGGCGCTTGATCGCCTCGGCACCCATGTGCGCCTCGAAGTACTGACCGAACCGGTCCTGCAGCTCGTGGAACACGTCGTCTTCGGGACGCAGCGCGCCCACCTCGAGCGTGCGGAAGTCCTCCCACACGCGCTCGAGCTTGGCGATGGCCTCGTCGGCACCCTTGCGGGTGAGGGTCATCTCCTTCTCGGCGGCGTCCTTGACCTTCTTCTTCGCGTCGGCCTTGGCACCCTCCGCCTCGAGAGCGGCGAGCTCCTCCTCCAGCTTCGCCATCCGCTCCGCGATCTTCGCGTCGCGGCGGTCGCCGAGCGTCTTCAGCTCGAGCCGGATGTTGTTCTCCTGCGTGGCGAGGTCGCGGTGACGAGCATCCTCGTCGACCGAGATCACCATGTAGGCGGCGAAGTAGATGACCTTCTCGAGGTCCTTCGGCGCCATGTCGAGCAGGTAGCCGAGGCGCGAGGGAACACCCTTGAAGTACCAGATGTGCGTCACGGGAGCGGCGAGCTCGATGTGACCCATGCGCTCACGACGGACGGAGCTCTTGGTGACCTCCACGCCGCAGCGCTCGCAGACGATGCCCTTGAAGCGGACACGCTTGTACTTGCCGCAGGCGCACTCCCAGTCGCGGGAGGGTCCGAAGATCTGCTCGCCGAAGAGGCCGTCCTTCTCGGGCTTCAGCGTGCGGTAGTTGATCGTCTCGGGCTTCTTGACCTCACCGAAGGACCATCCGCGGATGTCGTCAGCGGTGGCCAGGCCGATTCGAAGCTCATCGAAAGTGGTTGATTCGAGCACTAGTTCTCCTGTGTAGAAAAAATCTGTCGCTTGTCGAGGGCCGAGATCAGATCTCGTCGATCGACGCGGCTTCGAAACGGCTGGAGATGTTGATGCCGAGCTCCTCCGCTGCGCGGAAGGCCTCGTCGTCGGTGTCCCGCAGGTTGACGGCGGTGCCGTCGGCCGAGAGCACCTCGACGTTCAGGCAGAGCGACTGCATCTCCTTCATGAGCACCTTGAAGGACTCGGGGATGCCGGGCTCCTGGATGTTCTCGCCCTTGACGATCGCCTCGTACACCTTGACGCGGCCGAGGATGTCGTCGGACTTGATCGTGAGCAGCTCCTGCAGTGCGTACGCGGCACCGTAAGCCTCGAGCGCCCACACCTCCATCTCACCGAAGCGCTGTCCACCGAACTGCGCCTTACCGCCGAGCGGCTGCTGGGTGATCATCGAGTACGGGCCCGTCGAGCGTGCGTGGATCTTGTCGTCGACGAGGTGGTGCAGCTTCAGGATGTACATGTAGCCGACCGAGACGGGAGCCGGGAACGGCTCGCCGGAGCGGCCGTCGAACAGCAGCGTCTTGCCCGAGGAGTCGATCAGGCGCACGCCGTCACGGGTGGGCAGGGTCGAGTCGAGCAGACCCGAGATCTCCGCCTCGCTGGCACCGTCGAACACCGGGGTCGCGACCTTGGTGTTCGGGGCGACGTCGCGACCGTTCTCCGGCAGCTTGGCGGCCCACTCGGGGTCGCCCTCCACCTTCCATCCGGTCTTGGCGATCCAGCCGAGGTGGGTCTCGAGCACCTGACCGAAGTTCATTCGACCCGGGATGCCGAGCGGGTTCAGCACGACGTCGACCGGCGTGCCGTCCGACATGAACGGCATGTCCTCGACGGGCAGGATCTTCGCGATGACACCCTTGTTGCCGTGACGGCCGGCGAGCTTGTCGCCCTCGGTGATCTTGCGCTTCTGAGCGATGTAGACCACGACGCGGCGGTTGACGCCCGAGCCCAGCTCGTCGTCGCCCTCCTCGGCGTCGAACTCCTTGACGGCGATGATCGTGCCCTGCTCACCGTGCGGCACCTTCAGCGAGGTGTCGCGCACCTCGCGGCTCTTCTCGTTGAAGATGGCGCGCAGCAGGCGCTCCTCGGCCGACAGCTCGGTCTCGCCCTTCGGCGTGACCTTGCCGACGAGGATGTCGCCGGGGCGGACCTCGGCGCCGATGCGGATGATGCCGCGCTCGTCGAGGTCCTTCAGCAGCTCGGGGCTGACGTTGGGGAGGTCACGGGTGATCTCCTCCTTGCCCAGCTTCGTGTCGCGGGCGTCGACCTCGTACTCCTCGATGTGGATCGACGAGAGGGTGTCGTCCTTCACCAGCTCCTGGCTGAGGATGATGGCGTCCTCGAAGTTGTGACCCTCCCACGGCATGAACGCCACGAGCAGGTTCTTGCCGAGAGCGAGCTCGCCGTTCTCGGTGGCGGGACCGTCGGCGATGACCTCGCCGACCTCGACGCGCTCACCGGCGCTGACGATCACGCGCTGGTTGTAGGAGGTGCCCTGGTTGGAGCGGTCGAACTTGCGCAGGTGGTACTCCTGCGTGCCGCCCTCGTCGAGCATGACGACGACGCGGTCTGCGGAGACCTCGCTGACCACACCGGCCTTCTGCGCGGTGATCACGTCACCCGCGTCGATGGCGGTGTAGCCCTCCATGCCGGTGCCGACGAGCGGCGAGTCCGAGCGCAGCAGCGGCACGGCCTGACGCTGCATGTTGGCGCCCATGAGCGCGCGCTGCGCATCGTCGTGCTCGAGGAACGGCACGAGCGAGGTCGCGACCGACACCATCTGGCGCGGCGAGACATCGATGTAGCCGATCTCCTCGGGCAGGAACAGGTCGACCTCACCCGATCCGCCGCGGGGGCGGGCCAGGACGTGGCTCTCGATGAAGCGGCCGTTCTTGTCGAGCGGCGCGTTGGCCTGGGCGATGTTGAAGTCGACCTCCTCGGCTGCCGTGAGGTAGTCGATCTGGTCGGTGACGGCGCCGTCGACGACGCGACGGTACGGCGTCTCGATGAAGCCGAACGAGTTGATGCGCGCGAACGTCGCGAGCGCACCGATCAGGCCGATGTTCGGGCCTTCCGGCGTCTCGATCGGGCACATGCGGCCGTAGTGCGACGGGTGCACGTCTCGCACCTCGACGCCGGCGCGGTCACGCGAGAGACCACCGGGGCCGAGGGCCGACAGGCGGCGCTTGTTGGTCAGACCCGCGAGCGGGTTGTTCTGGTCCATGAACTGCGACAGCTGCGAGGTGCCGAAGAACTCCTTGATCGCGGCCACGACGGGGCGCACGTTGATCAGGGTCTGCGGCGTGATCGCCTCGATGTCCTGCGTGGTCATGCGCTCGCGGACGACGCGCTCCATGCGCGACAGACCGGTGCGGACCTGGTTCTGGATCAGCTCGCCGACGGCGCGGATGCGACGGTTGCCGAAGTTGTCGATGTCGTCGGTCGCGATGCGGATCTCGGTCTTCTTGCCGCCGCGGATGCCTTCGAACGTCTCGTCGCCGCGGTGGACGCGCACCAGGTACTTGATGGTCGCGACGATGTCGTCGACGGTGAGCACCGAGTCGGTGAGCGGAGCGGCGAGACCGAGCTTCTGGTTGATCTTGTAGCGACCCACCTTCGCCAGGTCGTAGCGCTTCGGGTTGAAGTAGAAGTTGTCCAGCAGCGAGCGCGCGGCCTCGGCGGCGACCTGCTCGCCCGGACGCAGCTTGCGGTAGATGTCGCGCAGCGCGTCTTCCTGGGTGAGGATGGTGTCCTTCGCCAGGGTCTCCTCGATCGAGGGGAAGCCGGAGAACTCGGCGAGGATCTGCTCGCTCGACATGCCCAGCGCCTTCAGGAAGACGGTGACGGACTGCTTGCGCTTGCGGTCGATGCGCACGCCGACCTGGTCGCGCTTGTCGATCTCGAACTCCAGCCACGCACCGCGGCTGGGGATGACGCGAGCGGTGACGATGTCCTTGTCACTCGTCTTGTCGGGAGTCTTGTCGAAGTAGACACCGGGCGAGCGGACGAGCTGCGAGACGACGACGCGCTCGGAGCCGTTGATGATGAACGTGCCCTTGCCGGTCTGCAGCGGGAAGTCACCCATGAAGACCGTCTGGGTCTTGATCTCACCGGTGAGGTGGTTCATGAACTCGGCCTCGACGTACAGCGGGGCCGCGTAGGTCTTGCCGCGCTCCTTGCACTCGTCGATCGAGTACTTCTCGGGCTCGAGGTACGGGTTCGTGAACGAGAGCTGCATGGTCTCGCCGAGGTCCTCGATCGGGGAGATCTCCTCGAAGATCTCGCCAAGGCCGGAGACCTCGGAGACGTCGTTGCGGCCGGACTTCTTGGCCTCGGCGACGCGCGCCTTCCAGTCGTCGTTGCCGACGAGCCAGCCGAACGACTCGGTCTGCAGAGCCAGCAGATCCGGGACATCGAGCGTGTCGGAGATCTTGGCGAACGAGAGGCGGGAGACTCCGCGGCCGTTCTTGTTGGTGGTGGATGTGGATGCGTTGCGAGCAGCAGCCAAGGGAGTAACCTCCGTGAGCCCCGCGCAGGGGCTGGTCGATTCCTAGACGTCGGTGGAGAGCGCGCTCGAGAGCTCAACGGATGCCGACCACCATATGAGGGCACGGAGAAGCGAGCGCAACTACCAACTATACGCACGATTTCACGACATGGCAAGCGGAATCCTTGACCAATGCCGGATGCTGGGGTATGAGCGACACTGCAGTATGCGCATCATGCTGAAGTTCACCATCGACTGCGACGTCGACACCGCGTGGCGGGCGCTGCATTCGCCGCGCATCGTCGGCGAGCTGTACGCTCCCCTGCTGCAGATGCAGCCGCTGCTGCCCGACGGCCTGCCCGAGCGGTGGACTCCGGGCGATGAGGTGCCGGTGCGACTGGCCGCGTTCGGGCGCCTCCCGGTCGGCACGCAGCTGATCCACATCAGCGATCGCACCGTCGACGAGCCCGGCGGTCCGGTGCGCATCCTCCGCGACAGCGGCATCCCGCTCACCGGCCCGCTCGGCGCACTCGACGTGTGGGACCACCAGATGGCGGTCTGCGCTCAGCCGGGCCACCACGGCCGAACGCTGTGGCGCGACCGGCTGACGTTCGACGGGCCGACCGCCGCGCTGCTCTGGCCGGTGCTCTGGGTGTCGTGGCAGGCGCGCGCGCTGCGCGTGCGCGCGCTGGCGCGGCGCTGGGCGCGCGACCCGGACCTGCGGGGCTGAGGCTCGCGCGTCAGGAGGCGATGCCGAGCTCGTTGCCCGGGATGGATGCCAGCAGGCGCCGCGTGTACGGGTCGCGGGGGTTGGTGAAGATCTCCTCCGAGCTCGCCGCCTCCACGAGCGCGCCGTCCTTCATCACGCACACGTAGTCGCTGATCAGACGCACCACCGCGAGGTCGTGCGAGATGAACAGATAGCTGAGTCCGTACTCCTTCTGCAGGTCGCCGAGCAGGGTGAGGATCTGGTCCTGCACGAGCACGTCGAGGGCCGACACCGGCTCGTCGCAGACGATGAGATCGGGCGAGAGGGCGAGAGCGCGGGCGATGGCGACGCGCTGACGCTGACCGCCGGACAGCTCCGACGGGTAGCGCTGCAGCATCGACTGCGGCAGGGCGACGTCATCGAGCAGGGTGCGCACGCGCGAGCGACGCTCGGCGCGACTGCCGCGCTTGTAGAACTCCAGCGGCTCGGCGATCAGACGCTCGATCGTGAACATCGGGTTGAGGCTCGAGTACGGGTCCTGGAACACCGGCTGCACGCGCTGGCGGAACTCCCGCGACTGCGCGCGGTCGAGCTTCGCGATGTCGTTGCCCTCGAAGCGGATCGTGCCGGCGGTCGGCTCGATGAGCTTGAGCAGCATGCGGGCGGTGGTCGTCTTGCCCGAACCCGACTCACCCACGATGGCGACGGTCTTGCCGCGCGGGATCGCGAGCGACACGTCGTCGACGGCAACGAAGTCCGACGCACTCCCGCGCATCGGGTACACCTTGCGCAGTCCCTCGATCTCGACGATGTTGTCTGCGACGGCGTCCGCCGCGGCGTCCTGCTCCCGCCCCGTCTGGAACACCTCCGGCTGCAGCCGCGCGGCGGCGATCGACGGCGCCGCCTGCACCAGACTCTGCGTGTACGGATGCTGCGGGTCCTCGAGGATCTGGCGCGCCGGGCCCTGCTCGACGACGCGACCGCGGTGCATGACCGCCACCCGCTGGGCGCGTTCCGCGGCGAGACCGAGGTCGTGCGTGATCAGCAGCACGGCGGTGCCGAGCTCGCGTGTCATCTCGTCGAGCTGATCGAGGATCGTCTGCTGCACGGTGACGTCCAGCGCGCTGGTGGGCTCGTCGGCGATGAGCAGACGCGGCCGGCAGGCCAGGCCGATCGCGATGAGGGCGCGCTGGCGCAGACCTCCCGACAGCTCGTGCGGGTACTGCTTGGCGCGACGCTCGGGGTCGGGAAGACCTGCCGCGGAGAGCGCCTCGATGACCTTCTGCTGCACGGTGGAGCGGTTCGCGAGGCCGTGCGCGAGCAGCGTCTCGGCGACCTGCGTGCCGATCTTGGCGACGGGGTTGAGGTTCGACATCGGATCCTGCGGCACCATGCCGATGTCGCGACCGCGGATCCTGCGCATCTCGTTCTCGGAGATGCCGACCAGTTCGCGCCCGTCGAGGGTGATGCTGCCACCGGCCACCCGACCGCCCGAGGCGAGCAGACCGATCACGGCCATCGCGGTGGTCGACTTCCCCGAGCCGGACTCGCCGACGATCGCGACGGTCTCCCCCGGGGCGCTCTCGAGGTCGACGCCCTCGACGGCGTGCACGACGCCGTCGACGGTGCCGAAGTCGACGGCCAGGTTCGACACCTGCAGCAGCGGCTGGCGCACGGCATCCGGGTTCGTGTTCATCTTCTCGTTCCTCATCGCGCACGCGTCCTCGGGTCCATCGCCTCGCGCAGCGCCTCGCCGAACAGCGTGAAGCCCAGCGCGGTCACCGCGATGCAGATGCCGGGGAGGAAGGCCAGCTGCGGAGCGATCGCCAGCTCGTTCTGCGCGTAGGTCAGCATCCGACCCCACTCGGCCGTCTCGGGGCGTCCGCCGCCGAGACCGAGGAACGACAGCGCCGCCGCGTCGATCACCGCGGTGGCGAGGGTGAGGGTTCCCTGCACGATGACCGGGCCGATGGCGTTCGGCAGCACGTGCGACATGGTGATGCGGCCGCGCCCGAGCCCGAGCGTCTGCGCCGAGAGCACGTATTCGGCCGAGCGCTGCTGCAGCATCGACGCACGCAGCAGGCGGGCGAAGATCGGCACCTGGGAGGCTCCGATGGCGATCATCACCGCCGACGGCGTCTGCCCCAGGATCGCGGCGATCGACACCGCGAGCAGCAGGTTCGGCACCGAGAGGATGATGTCGACGATGCGCATGATCAGCGTGTCGACCCAGCCCCCGAAGGTGCCCGCGAGCAGGCCGAGCAGCATGCCGCCGACGAGTCCGAGGGCGGTGGAGACGACGCCGACCAGCAGCGAGGCCTGCGCTCCCCAGATCAGCTTCGACAGGACGTCGCCGCCGAAGCGGTCGAGACCGAGCGGGAATCCGTCGACTTCGCCGATCCCGGGGATGCCGGTGGGCGTGATGTACTCGGTGCCCGGGAGAGCGCGCTCCGGGTACGGTGCGAGCAGCGGAGCCAGCGCCGCCACCAGCAGGAACAGCAGCACGATGACGGCGCCGACCCACGCGGCGGGGTTGCGCCGCAGGCGTCGGAACACGTCATGCCAGAATCCGCCGCCGGACGCGAGGTCGGCCTGTGCGACGGCGACGGTGTCGAGCACCTCGCCGCCCTGGGCGGGTGGGAGCACTGCGCTCATCACTGAACCCTCACTCTCGGATCGATCAGGCTGTACGACACGTCGACGGCCAGGTTGATCAGCGCGTACGCGATCGCGATGAAGATGATGAAGCCCTGCAGCACGGGGAAGTCCCGCGCGAAGATCGACTGCGCGAGGAACGACCCGATGCCGGGATAGGCGAACACGGTCTCGGTGAGCACCGCGCCCGAGATCAGCAGACCCGTCTGCAGTCCGATCGTGGTGATCACGGGCAGCATCGCGTTGCGCAGGATGAACCGGTTGCGCAGCGTGGCGGGCGCCACGCCCTTCGCCTTGCCGGTGCGGACGTAGTCGGCGTTCTGCACCTCGAGCACGCTGGCCCTGGTGATGCGCACGATGATCGCCAGCGGGATCGTGCCCAGCGCGAGCGCGGGCAGCACCAGGTGCAGGATGGCGTCCCACGCCGCGTCGAACTCGCCGGTGATGATGCCGTCCCAGACGTAGAAGCCGGTGACGTGCGTGGCGTTGATGCGCGGGCTCTGCCTTCCGTCGGAGGGAAGCCAGCCCAGCTGCACGGCGAAGATGTACTTGAGGATGAACGCGAGGAAGAACACCGGGATGGTGATGCCGACCAGGCTGAAGATCACCGCGCCGTGGTCGGTCCACTTCCCGTGGCGGCGCGCCGCCCAGTATCCGAGCGGGATGCCGATGCCGACCGCGAAGACGAGCGCGGCGATGCTGAGCTCGATCGTGGCCGGGAAGCGGCGGAAGAACTCCTCCACGACGGGGCGGGACGTGACGATCGACGCGCCGAAGTCGCCCTGCAGCAGTCTGCCGATCCAGGTGACGTACTGCTCGATGAGGGGCCGGTCGAAGCCGTAGAGGGCGTTGACCTGCTCGACCGCCGCCGGGGTGGCCTTCTCGCCGAGCAGGGCGACGGCGGGGCCGCCCGGCAGGGCGCGGACCCACGCGAACAGCAGGATGCTGAGGCCGAAGAGGGTGGGGATGAGCAGCAGCAGCCGCTTGCCGATTGTTCGCAGCACGAAGTTCTCCGTCAGGGCGCGTCGCCCGCCCCGGACCTCACAGGTCCGAGGCGGACGACGTGGCGGGCATCACTTGGTGAGGACGATCTCCGAGAAGACCTCGTCGTTCACCGGGCTGGCCGGGTAGCTCTTCACACGCTCGGCGAACGCGAGGGTGGGCGCCGGGTGGGCCAGCGGGACACCGGGGATGAACTCCGCAACCTCCTCGTTGATCTTCTCGTACGCCGCGGTCTGGTCCTCGATGTTCGAGATGCCACGGGCATCCGCCAGTGCGCCGAACAGCTCGGCGTTGTCGAAGCCCCACTCCGCGCTCTGCTGTCCGAAGAAGACGCCGACGAAGTTGTCGGTGTCGTTGTAGTCGCCGGTCCAGCCCAGCAGGTGGATGCCGTGGTCGGGCGTGCTCGAGATCTTCTCGAGGTAGTCCGGGCTCCACGCGTCGGTCTGCGGGTTGACCTTCACGCCCGCCTCCTCGAGCTGCTTCGCCAGCACGGTGAAGATCTGCTCGGGGTTGGGCATGTACGGACGCGACACGTTGACCGGGTAGTTGAAGGTCAGCGTGAGCGGGTTGTCGGCCGTGTAGCCGGCCTCGGCCAGCATCGACTTCGCCTTGTCGACGTCGTACTCGTAGGTGGTGACGTCCTTGTTGTAGCCGTTGACCACCGGCGGCACAAACTGCGTGGCCTTCTCGGTGCCCTCGGGCAGCACCTGCTTGATCAGCGCGTCCTTGTCGATGGCGTGCGAGAGCGCCTCGCGCACCGTGATGTCCTGCAGCTCGGGCACCGCCTGGTTGAAGCCGAGGTAGAGGATCGTGAACGGCTTGCGCGACACCATGGTGAAGCCCTTCTCCTCGAGGGCCTTGGTGTCGGCGGGGCCGACCAGGTCGTACCCGTCGATGTCGCCGGCCTCGAGCGCCTGGCGGCGAGCGGTCGGGTCGTCGATGACGCGGAAGATGACCTCTTCGATCTGGCCCTTCTCGCCCCAGTAGTCGCCGTAGGACGTGAGCGTGACGTTCTCGCCCGGGGCCCACGAGTCGAACTGGAACGGTCCGGTGCCGACGGGGTGCGCCTTCGCGTACTCCGACAGCGTGGGCGCAGCGGCGGTGCCGCCGACCTCATCGGCCTTGAACTCCTGCAGCGCCGACGGGCTCTGCATGCTGAACGCGGGCAGCGACAGCGAGGCGACGAAGCCCGCGAAGGGCTTGTTCAGCTCGATCGTGACCTTGTCGTCGCCGTCGGGGGTGCACGACTTGTACACGGCGTCCGCCGGGTTCGACGCGTAGCCGCGGAACAGCTTGTTGTAGTAGTAGCCGAGCGCCTCGGAGGCGAGCAGATCGGTCCAGTTGTACCAGCGCTCGAAGTTGAAGCAGACGGCCTCGGCGTTGAACGGCGTGCCGTCGTGGAACGTCACCCCGGTCTTCAGGTCGAAGGTGTGGGTCATGCCGTCCTCGGACGACTCCCACGACTCGGCCAGCAGCGGAGCGGGGTCGGCGGTGCCGGGCTCGGTGCCGACGAGACCCTCGAAGATCTGGCGCGAGACGCGGAAGGTCTCGCCGTCCTGCGCGAGGGCCGGGTCGAGGCCCTGCGGGTCGGACGATGCGGCGAAGACGAAGGTGCTGTCGACGTCGCTGGACGACTCGGAGCTGTTGTCGTCGTCACGCTGGCTGGCGACGCAGCCCGTCAGCAGCATCGCTGCGACGGCCGCGCCGGCGGCGAGCGCGAAGCCTCGCCTGCGGGTGCTGTGGAGCATGGTGTGCCTCTCTGTGGAATGCTTCTTCGCATGAATCGGATGCCCCATCGCATCCGCACATGATGTCTTGACGCTACTCAGCGCCCCCGCCGATCGCCAAACTTTCGCGTGTTGCGATCCGGTATCGGGGCGTCCCCTGCCGCGCGCTGTAGGGTCGGGTGCCATGACGCGCACCCCCGTCGCTCAGCACGCCCCGCACCGCACGCCCTCAGCCTGGGGGTCGGCTCTGCGGATGCTGGGCATCGGCGCCGCGGTCGTCGCGGTCTCGGCTCTCGGGATCGGCGGCTTCATCGCCGCGGACCTCACGCTGCGGGTGGGTCAGGACGCGGTCGATCTGGAGGACGCACCGGAGGTCGCTCCCCCGTCGCTCGCGGCGTACCCGGGCGAGTTCGCGGTCCTCCTCGTCGGCACGGACGAGTGCGGTGAGGTGTCGACGCAGAAGCTCGGTGAGCGGTGCGTCGGCGAGGACGGCATCCGCAACGACGTCAACCTGCTCGTGCACGTCTCGGCCGAGCCGCGCAAGGTGAGCGTCGTCTCGCTGCCGCGCGACCTGATGCTGGAGGTGCCCGAATGCACGCGTGAGGACGGCTCGGTGGCATCCGGAGCATCCTCGGCGGTGATCAACACCGTCTTCGAGCGGGCCGGGCTGTCGTGCGTCGTCAAGTCGGTCGCCGCGCTGAGCGGGATCGACATCGGCTTCGCCGCGAAGCTCAGCTTCGACGGCGTGATGAAGATCACCGACGCGATCGGCGGGGTGCAGATCTGCGTCGGCGGCACCGGCATCCGCGACCGCGACACCGGGATCGACTGGCCGCCCGGGCTGCGCACGGTGTCGGGTTACGACGCGCTGCAGTTCATCCGGGTGCGCAAGGGCATCGGCGACGGCAGCGACCTCGCGCGCATCTCCAACCAGCAGCAGTACATGTCGCGTCTGGCGAAGACGATCCTCAGCAGCGAGACCCTCACCGACGTGCCGAAGGTGCTGCGGCTGGCGAACGTCGTCGCCGACAACGTCGATCCGAGCAGGGAGCTCGCCAACCCGGTGCGCCTCGCGCAGCTCGCGCTCGCGCTGAAGGACGTGCCGTTCGAGGAGTTCAAGTTCCTGCAGCTGCCCACGGTCGAGGCGCCGTCCGATCCGAACCGCGTGGTGACCGATGACGGCGCGGCCGAGCCGATGTGGCAGGCCATCCGCACCGGGGAGTCGATGCAGATCACCGGTGAGGCCAGCAACCACGGCGGCGTGGTCGCCGACGACCCGGTCTCGCCTGCGGAGCCCTCCGCCCCGGCATCCGATGCGCCGACCCCCGCACCGTCGGCGACCGACGGCGTCGTGCTGTCGGAGCAGATCAGCGGCATCGACCTGAACCAGGAGACCTGCTCGGGCGGCCGGCGTCGCTGACGGATGCTTTCTGGAACGGACACGACCAAGCGACCTGCACCCCGCAGACCGCACGACAGAGGAGATGAGCATGGGACGAGCACGCGCGCGGGATGCCGCGAACCCGCAGGCGCGGCTCGAGCACGGCGGCATCGCCGAGGTGGCGCCGAGCGAGTTCGGCAGCGGCTTCGAGCTGATCGTCGACGGCACGCCGCAGTCGCACGTCGACCTGGATGATCCCACCCACCTGCACTTCGAGTACATCGTGCGGATGGGCGCGGTGATCGATCAGCTCGGCCCGTCGGCATCCGCCCCGCTCAGCGTCCTGCATCTCGGCGCGGGCGCGCTGACCGTCCCCCGCTACATCGAGGCGACCAGGCCCGGATCTCGCCAGCAGGTGATCGAGCTGGAGGCTCCGCTGGTCGCGCTCGTGCGCGAGCACCTTCCGCTGCCGCGGTCGGCGGCCATCCGCATCCGGATCGGCGACGCGCGCGAGGGGCTGCGGCGCCTGCCGCCCGCTCTGACCGGGCGCTGCGATCTCGTCGTCTCGGACGTGTTCTCCGGTGCCCAGACGCCCGCTCACCTGACCAGCCTGGAGTTCTACCGCGAAATCGCCGACCTGCTCGCGCCGGCGGGCGTGCTGCTGGTGAACGTCGCCGACGGCCCTGGGCTCGCGTTCGCGCGCCGCCAGGTGGCGACCGCGATGAGCGTGTTCGACGAGGTCGCCCTGCTCGCCGACACGCAGGTGCTGAAGGGACGCCGGTTCGGCAATCTCGTGATGGCCGCCTCACGCACTCCGCTTCCGACCGAGTGGCTGCCGCGGCTGCTGGCCGCGGGTCCGCATCCGGCGAAGATCGCTCAGGATACCGAGGTCGCGGCGTTCGCGAAGGGCGCGGCGATCGTCACCGACGCGGACGCCGTGGCATCCCCCCGCCCCGACGCGAGCATCTTCCTGCGCTGATCCTCGGTTCGGGGTCATCCAGGGCGTGCCTCGGACGGTTCTCAGATCCTCGGGGCAGACTGGGATGACGGTCGCGGAGAGGAGCCATCAGTCGTGAATTTGATCCAGGGTTACGACCCCGACACCCTTCGTGAGATCGTCGACCCGCGGGAATGCGTGACGCGTCTCGCCGAGATCGAGCATCAGCGCAGTCTTCCCGTGCTGCTCGAGCGCGTGTGGCTGCTGAAGGTGCTCGATCGGCTCGACGAGGCGCTCGAGCTCGCCGACGAGACGGTGCGACAGGCGCGCATGGCCGGCACCCGCAAAGACCTGCTGCGCGCCCGCGTGCTGCACGCCACGGTGCTGCAGAACCGTGGCGCCAACGCCGCGGCGGCTCAGGAGCTCGCCACCTGCGCGAGCGAGGCCGAGGGCCAGGGCTGGGCGGGGATCGCCGCCTTCGCGCATCAGCACCACGGCAAGAACGCGTACGAGGTGCGCGACTTCGAGCAGGCGCGGGAGAGCTTCAAGCGCTCGCTGTTCCTGCGCCGGGCGGCCGGCGCCGACGACTCGGATCTCGAGAAGGCGCTGCGCGCCATCGAGGCCGCCGAGCGGCGCAGCGCGATGGAAGCCGACGCGCTCGTCTAGACCCGATGTCGGTCGCCGGTTCTACTCTGATCACATGGCCGATCTGAACCGCGTGCGCGTCTGGGGTGACGCGCTGATCCGCATGCACCTCGACGAGTCGTGGTCGTTCGAGTTCGACAACGCCAAGCGTCGTGCCGGACTGTGCGACTACCAGCGCCGCCGCATCTCGGTGTCGCGGTATCTCGCCGCCCGGTTCGACGACGACGAGGTGCATCAGACGCTGCTGCACGAAGTGGCGCACGCGCTGGCGGGGCACGCGGCGGGGCACGGACCGGCCTGGAAGCGCACCGCGCGCTCGCTGGGCTATGTCGGCGGCACCACCCACCAGGGCGAGACCGCGACCGAGCTCGCACCGTGGATCGGGAGCTGCCCCGCCGGGCACGTCGCCTATCGTCACCGCCGCCCGGCGCGCGAGACGTCGTGCGCGAAGTGCTCGCGCCGTTTCGATCGGCGCTTCCTGTTCGAATGGCATCGCCGCGAGATCACCGCGGCCGACAGGCTCGCCGCGCAGCTGCCGCGCTGAGCGCGCTCAGTCGGTCGGCGCTGCGGGCGGCGGGCGTCAGTCCGCGACCCGCGGAGCGCGATAGCGCCGGGTGAGCAGGGCGATCAGCCGCCAGCCGAGCAGCATGGCCGCGAGCACCAGCGAGGCGACGATGATGAACGGGGTCTCGGCGGTGTCGCCCGTGGCGATGCGCAGCAGCATCCCGCCGCCCACCGTCACGACCCAGACGATCACGCCCCAGCCGAGCGACCACGGCCGCCGCGGGCGCGCGGGGACGAGCGCGGCGAGCGCGTGCCCGACGACGAGCGCGACCAGGAACGGCCAGGCCGTGAGCAGGAACCCGAGCGGATTCTCGTCGTGCGATGCGCGGCCGATCGCCGCGAAGATGAGCACGAACACGGCGTCGACGATGACCGCGGGGACAAACCTCATGCTCCGACCCTATGCCGCCGCCCGACGGTGCTGTCGATGCCGCGCGGCCGGTCAGCTGAAGCGCTCGAAGACACCGTCGCGCAGCACGGCAGCGGTGTCGACGGCATCCAGCTCCGCCGCCTCTGCCGTGGTCGCCGGGCGCACTCCGGCGGCCTCCATGCGGGCGGTGGAGGCCACCCCTGCGACCAGCTCGCGGCCGGAGCCGCTGCCGACGAGCATGTGCCGCATCCCCGGCCGCAGCGCACGGAACGCCTCGGCCGCCGCGGCCGCCTCCGGCGACGAGTGATCGATGCCGAGGTCGCAGAGCGCGGCGATGATCGCTCCGGCGCCGAGCTGATCCTCGACCGCGAAACGCAGCTCGCCGGTGGATGCGAGCTCGCCCGCCGCGATGATCGAGACCGAGGCCCGCGCCCCCTGCCGCTCCTGCACGTCCAGCACCGCCCGAGCGGTCGCGGCGGCGTTGCGGATGCCGCCGATCAGCACCGTCGCGGGACCGGCATCCGGACCAGCCGCGGCTGACGCGGCCGAGGCGACCGCGGCGCCGTTCGTCGACCACGACACAGCCGATTCGAGCGTGACGCGCTGACCGGCGGCGACGGCGTCGGCGAGGGTGGACGAGAAGCGCAGCACGTCGACGACGATCACGATGCCGGCGGGCGCGAGCCGAGCGAGCCCGTCCGCGCCCCAGTCGAAGCGCACCTGATACGAGGACTGGTCGAACGGGGAGGGCATCCATCCAGCCTAATCCGCCGCCGGATATCCGATGCCGGGCTGCGCCACCCGCACGCCACCCGGCTGGAGGGCAGTGCTCAGTCGGCGGCGAGCGCCTCGACGGGGGCGACTCGCGTCGCGAGGCGAGTCGGGGTGACCGCGGCGACGACGGTCAGCACGGCGGTCGCGACGACGATGATCACCACGGGGATCCACGGCACCGCCGGGTACACGAGCCCGGCCGGTTCGAAGTCGGGCAGCACGGGCACCGAGCCGAGCAGCGACTGCGCGGCGATCCACCCGTACGCGATGCCGAGCGCGAGACCGGTGAGGGTGGCGGCGACCGTGATGTGCACGGCCTCGAGCAGCACCATCCGGCGCACCTGGGCAGAGGTCAGTCCGATCGCGCGCAGCAGCCCGAGCTCACGACGACGCTGCACGACGCCGATGGTGAGCAGGTTGACCAGGCCCACCGCGGCGATGACCGCCGACACGGCGACCAGCACCATCATGATGCTCGCGAACGCGTCCATCGGGGCGAAGGACTCCCCCTCGCTCTGGCGCATCAGCAGCGCCTTCACCGACTCCAGCGCGACGGCGAACATCGTCACCAGCGCCACCCCCATCACCACGCCGATCGCCATCCGACTCGACCGCTCCGGATACCGCAGCGCGTTCTCCGCCGCGAGCCGCGCCGTCGCCTCGTTGCCGAAGAACCGGCCGACCAGGCGCAGCACACGGGGCATGAACAGCGGCGACGCGGTCGCCAGGCCGGTGAACGAGAACAGCCCGCCGAAGAACGCCACGACCACGCCCAGCGGCGTGATCAGCCCGAGCAGGACGCCGGCGGCCAGCAGCGCCGCTCCGGCCACGATCAGCACCAGAGCCCCCACGTGGCTGCCACGGCGGCCGGCCTCCTCAGCGTGCGTGCGCTCGACCGAGCCGCCGAGTGCCTGCAGGGGCGTGACGGTGAGCACACGACGCGACCCGATCCAGGCGGCGAGCCACGTCGTCAGCACCACGCCCACCACGGGGAACAGCACACCGGGCTGCACGAGCGTGAACTCCGCCGGGGCGCGATCGAGCAGCAGCTCGCCGGCAAGCACCCCGAGCGCCGCGAAGCCGACGCCGACCACCAGACCGACGCCCGCTCCGATCAGGCCGACCACGAACCCCTGACCGGTGACCTCCGCACGCTGCGAGCGGGCCGAGGCGCCGATCAGACGCAGCAGGGCGATGCGGCGCGTTCGGCCGGCGATGATGGTCGAGAACGTGTTCGCGGTGACGATTGCGGCCACGTACATCGCGACCGCGACGAGCAGCACCGACAGGATCGCCACCACGATGGCGAGCACCTCGCTGTCGCCGATGAACGGGTCGGACTGCAGCACCGCTGCGAGGTAGGCGGTCACCTCGACGAGGATCACGCCGAAGGCGGCGGCGAGCGCCGAGACCAGGATGCTCGCTCCCATCCCCCGCTCGCGCAGCCAGCCGAGGCGTGCCGGGCGCGGGCGGGTCGGCTCGAGAAGCGACATCGCCGCGGCGGCCGCGCTCACGCCGCCACCTCCGCGGCGAGCATGTACGCGGCGATCTGCTCGGCGCTCTGCTTCGGATGGTCGGCGGTGATGCGGCCGTCGCCGAGGAACAGCACCCGGTCGGCGTGGCTCGCCGCGATCGCGTCGTGCGTGACCATCGCGATCGACTGGCCGTGGTCGCGGCTCGCCCCGGCGAGCAGCGCGAGCACCTCGCGGCCGCTGCGCGAGTCGAGGTTGCCGGTCGGCTCGTCGGCGAACACGAGGTCGGGTGCGGTGGCCAGTGCGCGGGCGATCGCCACGCGCTGCTGCTGTCCGCCCGAGAGCTCGTGCGGCCGGTGGGTGAGGCGGGATGCCAGACCGAGGCGCTCGACGAGGCCGTCGATGCGCGCCCGTTCGACGGCCGTCGGCCGGCGCCCGTCGAGCTCGAAGGGCAGCAGGATGTTGCCGAGGGCGTCGAGGGTCGGCACGAGGTTGAACGCCTGGAAGATGAACCCCACGCGGCGACGGCGCAGGACGGTCATCTCGAGGTCGCCGAGCCCGGTGATCTCGGTGTCGCCGATCCAGGCGCGCCCCTCGGTGGGGGCGTCGAGCCCGGCCATGATGTGCATGAGCGTGGACTTGCCCGACCCGGACGGCCCCATGATCGCGGTGAACTGGCCGCGGCGGATGCCGACGCTGACGTCATCGAGGGCCCGGACGCCGGCGGCGCCCGTTCCGTAGGTCTTGGTGAGGTGCTGGACGCGTGCGGCGAGGCCGAGGTCCGACGTGGTGATCTCCATGCTTCGACGCTATTTCCGCCGCCCCGGCCGGCACATCGGCCCGGCGATGGCATCCGCGTACATCGCAGGGATGATCCCTGCGCGCCCGCAGGCGTACGCCGGTCAGGCCAGGCCGTGCTCGAAGGCGAAGACGACCAGCTGCACGCGGTCGCGCAGGCGCAGCTTATTCAGGATGCGGCTGATGTGGGTCTTCACGGTCGCCTCGCTGAGGTACTCGCGCGCCGCGATCTCGGAGTTCGACAGCCCGCGTGCGGCGAGCGCGAAGATCTCCCGCTCGCGATCGGTGAGGTCGGCGTACTCGGCCGGCACGGGTTTGGTCTCGGTGGTGAAGTGCGCGAACAGCTCGCGGGTGGCGGAGGCCGCGATCACACTCGACCCGGAATCGACCGTCCGGATCGCGGCGAGCAGGAACTCCGGATCGGCGTCCTTCAGCAGGAATCCGCTGGCGCCCTGCTGGATCGCCCGGGCCGCGGCCTCATCGAGGTCGAAGGTCGTGAGCATGACGATGCGCGGCGGCTCGGGCTGGGTGAGCACCTGCGCGGTCGCGGTCAGGCCGTCCATGACGGGCATCCGGATGTCCATCAGCACCACGTCGGGGCGGGTGCGTCCGATCACCTCGAGCGCGTCGCTGCCGTCTCCCGCTTCGCCGACCACATCCATGTCGGGCTGCGACGAGACGAGCATCCGCACACCCGCGCGGAACAGCGCCTGGTCGTCGACGAGCACGACCCTGATCATCCGTGACCTCCTGGTCGTCTGCGGCCCGCTCAGTTCGCCGAGGGGCCGATCGGAAGCGTAGCGCGCACGGTGAAGCGGCTCGGCTCATGTTGCACCGTGAGCGTTCCGCCCATCAGCTGAGCGCGCTCGCGCATTCCGATGAGGCCGTGGCCGCCCTGCGCACTCATCGGGGCGTCCGCGGCCGTGGTCACGCCGGGGATCCGGTTGTGCACGAGAAGGTCGACTCGATCGGCCCACCACGACAGACGCACGTCGACGTCGCCCTCGCCGTGCCGGATGGCGTTGGTGAGCGCCTCCTGCAGGATCCGGTAGACCGCCAGCTGCACGGCGCCGGGCGGTTCGGCCTGCGGCATCGGATCCACCGACACCCGCGGCTCGACGCCCGCCTGACGCACCTGGGCGAACAGCGTCTCCAGATCGGCGAGTGTGGGCTGGGGGCCGTCGCCCTGCCGGTGGCGCAGCTGGGTCAGCAGCATCCGCACATCCGACAGCGCGGAGCGCGCGGTCTGCGCGATCGTGGTCAGCGCCTCCTGCGCGAGCTCGGGTCGCGCGGCCGCGGCGTAGCGTGCGCCATCGGACTGCGCGATCACCACGGCGAGCGAGTGCGCGACGATGTCGTGCATGTCGCGGGCGATGCGCACGCGCTCCTGCTCTTCGGCCGCCGCGGTCTCGGCACGCAGCTGCGCCTCGCGGTTCGCGCGGCTCTGGCGCACCAGCCGCCAGAGCAGCCCGGCGCCCCAGGCCATGGCGAGCGAGAGCACGATCGTCAGCCCCATCGTGATGCTCAGCAGCACGAGCCGCATCTCGATCGGCGAGGGCGCGGTCACCGCGGCCGTGAAGTCGTACTGGAGCACGCCGATGTAGACGCCGGCGATGAGGCCGCCGCCGACGGCGGAGGCGCCGCCGATCCACATCATGCGCTTCGTGCCCCAGGCGGCGGCAGCGAACAGCACCACGAAGATGGCGAGATCGAGCGGAAGCGGCGGCAGGCCCGCGGCCATCTGCAGCAGCGCGCCCGTCCACGCGACGACGAGGGCGATCGGCGGCGAGAGCCGGCTGATCGCGGCCGCCCCCCAGAGCAGCATCGAGACCGCGACGAGCATGACGGCCGAGGGCGGATCGGGCATCCAGAAGCTCAGCTGCCCGCCGCTGAAGGTCAGCGACAGGGGAACGGTGATCAGCAGGCCGACGATCGCCCCGACGATGTCGAGCACGAGCCAGGGGGCGGGGATGCGGCGGATCACCCCTTCACGCTACGGGAGGGGGTGCGCGCCGCGCGTCCGCCTCGAGATGTATCCGGGCATCCGAGGCAGCCGAGTGGGCCCGAATGGCCGCCTCCGGGCGATTGAAGCGGCCATTTGGGACCTGCCGACGCGTAGCGGCCGGCCGTCTCAGGCTCGGCAGAGGATCTCGCCGTGCGGGACGAGATACCAGCCGTCGCCGTCGGATGCCCAGGCGCGCCAGGCGTCGCTGATCTGCTGCAGCTGCGCCCGATCCGCGAGCCCGTCGCGTTCGAGCTGTGTCGAGAGTGCGGACTGCAGGATGCGGTCGGCCCACATCCCGCCCCACCACGCTCGCTCCTCCGGCGTCGCGTAGCACCAGGTCGACGCGGTCGAGGTGACGTCGGTGAAGCCCGCGGCGCGTGCCCACGCGAGCAGGCGACGCCCCGCATCCGGCTCGCCGCCGTTGCGCCGCGCCGCCTCGCGGTACAGGCGCAGCCACTCGTCGAGCTCGGGCAGCAGCGGGAACCAGATGAAACCCGCGTAATCGGCGTCGCGGGCGGCGACGAGGCCGCCCGGCCTGGTGACCCTGCGCATCTCGCGCAGCGCCTGCACCGGGTCGCCGACGTGCTGCAGCACCTGGTGGGCATGCACGACGTCGAAGGTGTCGTCGGCGAAGCTCAGCGCATGCACGTCTTCGACGGAGAAGTCGACGTTCGTCGCCCCCCGCTCGGCGGCGAGGGAGCGCGACAGGGCGAGCGCGTCGTCGGAGATCTCGGTCGCCGTGACCCGGTGCACCCGCTCGGCGAAGTCGAGGGTGATGCTGCCGGGGCCCGCTCCCACGTCGAGCAGATGGTCGTCGGGTGTCAGGTGCCCCGCGAGGTAGGCGGCGGAGTTCGCCACCGTGCGGTTGTTGTGCGAGCGCAGCACCGAATCGTGGTGCCCGTGCGTGTAGACGGCCATGCGGCCAGTCTGCCGCAGCGGTGGCTCAGTCGCGGGCGAGGCGACGCAGAGACTCGCGGTCGGGTTTGCCGGATGCCAGCGTCGGAACCCGCTCGGCGCGCAGCTGCGCCGGCCGGGCATGCCGGCCGATCTCGGCTTCGACGCGCGCGCGGGCGGCCTCGAGCAGCTGCTCTCCGTGGGGCACGTCGGCGAAGATGACGGATGCCTCGCCCCAGCGCTCATCGGGCACGCCGACCACGACCGCCTGCTCCAGCCCCGGGATGCCGCGCACGACCCGCTCCACCCGGTCGAGCGACACGTTGATGCCGCCCGACACGATCACGTTGTCGATCCGGCCGGTGACGGCGAGACGACCTGCGGACGTGATGGTGCCGGCGTCGCCGGTGCGGTACCAGCGCACGCCATCGGAGCCGGGCACGAACACCTGGGCCGTGCGCTCGTCGTCTCCGAGGTACCCGTCGGCGAGCATCGGTCCGCTGATGCGCACCTCTCCGTCGACCTCCGCGAGCCCGACGCCGTCGAGCGGTCGTCCGTCGTAGACGCACCCGCCGGCCGTCTCGCTGGAGCCGTAGGTGCGCACGATCCGCGCCCCCACGGCGTCGGCGCGAACGCGCAGCCGCTCGGGCAGCGCCTGTCCGCCGACGAGGATCGCTCGGTACGACTCGAGCGCGGCGCGCACGCCCGGCTGCTCGTCCGCTGCGTCCAGCAGAGTCGCAAGCTGCGCCGGCACGAACGAGGTGAACCGGTCGACGCCGTCACGCAGCGTCGCGGTCGCGCGCACGAAGGCATCGGGGGTGAAACGGCCCTCGAGCAGCACCGGGTCGATGCCCGCGAGCAGCGAGCGTCCGAGCACCTGCACGCCGGCGATGTACGCGGCGGGCAGGGCGAGCATCCACTGCCCCGACCCGATCCGCGCGGCGGTCGCCGCGGCACTCGCCCGCAGCGCGGCGGCACTGAGCACGACGCGCTTGGGGATGCCGCTGGACCCGGAGGTGGCGATGACCACCGCGGTTCCCTCGGGCACCACATCCTCCGCCGAGGGCTCGAAGCCGAGCGCCAGGGGGCCCGCTCCGTCGAGCGCGGCCGGCAGGGCATCCCGCACCGCGCCAGCATCCGCGCCGTCGACGGTTCGCAGACTCACCTCGGCCACGGGCTCAGAAGTGGTACGGGAAGGGCGACCAGTCCGGGTCGCGCTTCTGCAGGAACGAGTCACGTCCCTCGACGGCCTCGTCGGTGCCGTAGGCGAGCCGCGTGGCCTCCCCGGCGAACACCTGCTGGCCGACGAGCCCGTCGTCGACGGCGTTGAAGGCGAACTTCAGCATCCGGATCGCGGTGGGCGACTTGGTCAGCACCGTGCGCGCCATCTTCAGCGCCTCCCGCTCGAGCTCGGCGTGCGGCACGACGCGGTTGACCGCGCCCATCTCGTAGGCGCGCTGCGCCGAGTACTCCTCGGCGAGGAAGAACACCTCTCGGGCGATCTTCTGCCCGGTCTGTCGTGCCATGTACGCCGAGCCGTAACCGGCGTCGAAGCTGCCGACGTCGGCATCCGTCTGCTTGAACCTGCCGTGCTCGGCGCTGGCGATCGTCAGATCGCACACCACGTGCAGCGAGTGTCCGCCGCCCGCCGCCCAGCCCGGCACGACGGCGATGACCACCTTCGGCATGAACCGGATCAGCCGCTGCACCTCGAGAATGTGCAGCCGACCGGCGCGCGCGGTGTCGTGCACCGTCGCCTCGTCGTCGGAGTACTTGTAGCCGTCGCGACCGCGGATGCGCTGGTCGCCGCCCGAGCAGAACGCCCAGCCGCCGTCCTTCGGGCTCGGGCCGTTGCCGGTGAGCAGCACGGCGCCGATCCGCGGATCCTGCCGCGCGATGTCGAGGGCCCGGTAGAGCTCGTCGACCGTGTGCGGGCGGAACGCGTTGCGCACCTCGGGCCGGTCGAACGCGATGCGGGCGACGCCCCCGTCGAGCGACACGTGCGCGGTGATGTCGGTGTAGTCCTCGGCGCCGGGGGCGAGCTGCCACTCGGACGGGTCGAAGATGTCGGAGACGAAGTCGGCGGTCACGGCTCTCAGCCTAATCACCTGCGGGTCGGTGCGACCGGGTCGGTGCGACCGGGTCGCGTACGATCGTGGCGTGCGCCTGACAACTCACCTCCGCCGTTCCGTGCTCGCTCTCACCGCCGCTGCGGCGCTCGCCCTGACGGGCTGCGCGTCGAACCCGGATGCCGGCGAGCCGGGCTCATCGAACCCCGCGCCGTCGTCGACGGCGACCGAGGCATCCGGAACCTGCTCCTACCCGGAAGACGGCCGCCCGGCGTCGCCCGCGGTCGACGCGCCCGCTGCCGAGCCGTCCGAGACCGCCGAGGTGCCGGTCACGGTGGCGACCGGCGTCGGCGAGCTGAAGATGACGCTCGACGCCGCGAAGACGCCGTGCACCGTGAACAGCTTCCTCTCGCTCGCCGAGCAGGGCTACTTCGACGGCACCACCTGCCACCGCCTGACCACCGAGGGCATCTTCGTGCTGCAGTGCGGCGACCCGAGCGCCACGGGGACGGGCGGCCCCGGCTACTCGTTCGCCGACGAGCTGGACGGATCGGAGACGTACGAGGCCGGTACGCTCGCGATGGCGAACGCCGGGCCGGATACGAACGGCTCGCAGTTCTTCGTCGTCTACGCCGACAGCCAGCTTCCGCCGAGCTACACCGTGTTCGGCCACCTCGACGAGGCGTCCACCGCGGTCGTGGCCGACGTCGCCGCCGCTGGAACCGAGACCGGTGGCCCCGACGGAGCCCCGAAGACCCCGGTCATGATCGAGAGCGTCACGAAGGGCTGACGCCGCGCGCCGCGGCGCCGTCTTCTGCGCCGAGACCCCTACTTCGCGGCGAGACCCCCACCTCGGAACGTCCGCAGGTGGGGGTCTCGGCGTTATCTGGGGGTCTCGGCGCTCGGCGGCGGGAGCTCGGCGGTGGGAGGGCGGCCCGGGGCTCGCCGGCGCTCGCCGGCGCTCGCCGCGGGAGGGCGGCCGCGGATCAGCGGGCCAGGCGGGCGCGAGCGGCCTTGCGCCAGCCGTCGATCATGTCGCCGACAGTGATGCCCACGATGCCGATGCCGGTGAGCACGGCGAGGACGATCACGGCGTCATCGCCCACCCCGTTGCTCAGGAACACCTCGTCGACGAAACGCCGGTTGTACAGCGTCCCGTTCATCAGCGCGGTCAGGCCGAGCACCATGACGACTGCCGCCAGGGCGGCGTTGATCCAGGCGAAGGTCATCGTCCAGCGCCCGCGAGCGAAGACCGCGACCGAGAGCACGGCCTCGGCGACGAGCAGCGCCAGCAGCGCGCCGATGCCCCACGGCCAGAGCCCAGGGTTCAGGATCGACAGCGGCTCATCGGCGGAGGCCGTCCAGCCGCGCAGCTGATCCCACACGAGCACCCCGGCGAACAGCGCGAGCATGATCAGCGAGGCGATCAGATCGGCGTGCCCGGTGCCGTTCTGCGGATCTTCGGGCAGCTGATCGACGCTCCACCTGACGCCGGTGTCGGCGCCCGTCCGCTCGAGGATGAAGAAGACCAGCGTCGTCCAGAACGAGACGTGCACGATCACCGACAGGGCGACGACGATGGCCTCGCCGATGATCTCGCCGATGCCCGCGCCGGCCAGCGCCTGCGCGATCGCGACCCCGCCGACTGCGCAGGCCGGCACGATTGCGAGCAGGATCTTCAGCAGCCGCCACCAGGTCAGGTAGTACTTCGGCCCGATCAGATGCAGCGGCCGATCGGCGTATCCCGCGGCGAGCGCCGCGGGATCGCCCAGTTCGGTGAGCACGGCGTGCTCGGCATGCTCTAAAGCCTCGCCATTCGCGGTGCGGGCGTCGACGGCATCCGCGATCGAGGCGCGCAGCTCGTCGCCGACCTCCTTCTGCAGCCCGGCTGGGAGGCTCCGCACGGTGGCGGCGATGTACCGGTCGGTCAGTGTGGCGGTCATGTCAGTTCTCCTGGTCGCGGAGCGCGGCGGTCGCGGCGGCGATGGCCGCGACCTCCTGAGTCAGTGTGGTCGCGAGGCGGACGCCCGCCTCGGAGGTGCGGTAGAACTTTCGGGGCCTCGCCTCGTCTGTGTTCCACTCGCTGTCGAGATAGCCCTGCTTCTCGAGTCGGCGCAGCAGCGGGTAGAGCGTGTTGGCATCGGTGGGGAAGCCGGCGGATGCCAGCTGCTCAAGCAGGCCGTACCCGTAACCCGGGGTGCGCAGCAGCTGCAGGCTGGCGAGCACGATGGTGCCTCGCCGCAGCTCCTGCAGATGGACGTCGAACTCGCTGTCGCTCATGCGAGAGACTATATTGTGTGACACACACCATTGTCAATGGCACATTGATGGTCACATCGCGACCGTAGTCTGGGGCGATGAACACCTCGGTGCAGATCCGCCGCGTCGATCCGTTCCACACCGTCGAGCACAATCTGTGGTGGCAGGCCTATGCCGAGGCCAAGCGCGCCGACATGGGCGAGAACGCGCTGATCTGGACCCTCGAAGAGAGCCGCGCCGAGATGCAGCAGCGCTCCGAGACCACCGAGCGTCGCACCTACGTCGCCGTGCTCGACGGCGCGGTCGTGGGCGGCGGATCGCTCGCCCTGAGCCTGAAAGACAACCTGCGCTCAGCCGCCCTCGGCGTGACCGTGCCGCTCGCCCATCGTCGACGGGGTGTCGGCTCCGCCCTGCTCGCGCACATCGAGGCCGAGGCGGCTGACGCCGATCGCACGACCCTGCGCGCGGAGACGGAGTGGCCGGCATCCGAGCCCGACGACGGCGCCGGGCAGCCGGGAATCGAATTCGCGCGACGGCACGGATACACGCTCGCCCTCAGCGACCTGCAGAACCGCCTCGAGCTGCCGGTCGATGACGCGATCATCGACGAGCTGCTCGAGGCGGCACCCGCCGAGCGGTACGCGATCCGCAGCTGGGTCGGTCCGGTGCCCGACGAGATCGTCGCCGAGTGGGCGGCTCTCGACGCCGTTCTCGACACCGAGGCGCCGACCGGCGAGCTCGACATCGAGGCCGCATCAGCCGACGTCGCCGACTACCGCGCCGACGAGCAGATGCAGGCCATGCAGGGCCGCACATCGTTCGGAACGGTGGCTCTGACGGCGACGGCCGGGTCGCCGCGTACACGCAGCTCGTCGTCTCGGGCGACGACGGCAACGCGTACCAGTGGGGCACTCTCGTGCGCCGCGAGGACCGCGGCCACCGTCTCGGCCTGCGCGTGAAGCTCGAGAACCTGCGGATGCTGCAGCGCCACTCCCCGGAGACGCCGCGCATCTACACCTACAACGCCGCGTCGAATGCGCACATGCTCGCCGTCAACACCCGCCTCGGCTTCCGGCCCACCGGTCGCCTCGGCGAGCTGCAGAAGAAGGCCGGCTGACCTCCGCTGCCGACACCCCCGGTTCCCGTCGACACCCCTACCTGCGGGCTTACGCATCCAGGGGTGTCGGCACGAGATGGGGGTGTGGGCGAGGTGGGGGGCGTGAGCACGAGATGGGGTGTCGACGAAGAGCCCGGGCCGGATGCGCGGGCATGATGGACGCATGACGCCGCCCCTCGCCGACCTGCTCGCGACCGCCCGCGTGGTCGCCCTGCCGATGAACACGCGCTTCCGCGGCGTCGACGTGCGCGAGGCGCTGCTGTTCGAGGGACCGCAGGGCTGGGCCGAGTTCTCGCCCTTCGTCGAGTACCCCGACGCCGAGGCCGCCACCTGGCTCGCTGCGGCGATCAACTTCGCCTGGCACGAGCAGCCCCGGGCGCTGCGTGAGCGCATCCCCGTCAACGCCACCGTGCCGGCCGTCGAGGCGGCGCGCGTGCCCGAGGTGCTCGCCCGATTCGACGGATGCCGCACCGCCAAGGTCAAGGTGGCCGAGCGCGGCCAGGCGCTGGCCGACGACATCGCCCGCGTGCGCGCCGTACGCGCGCAGGTGGGGCCTGAAGGGCGGATCCGCGTCGACGCGAACGCCGGCTGGAACGTCGACGAGGCCGAGCACGCCATCCACGCTCTCGCCGAGTTCGATCTCGAGTACGCCGAGCAGCCCTGCGCGTCGGTCGACGAGCTCGCGGAGCTGCGCCGTCGGGTGAAGCACATGGGCATCCCGATCGCCGCCGACGAGAGCATCCGCAAGGCCGATGATCCGCTGGCGGTCGCCCGCGCCGGCGCCGCGGATCTCGTCGTCATCAAGGCGCAGCCGCTCGGCGGCATCCGGCGAGCGCTCGACATCGTCGCGCAGGCAGGGCTGCCGGCGGTCGTCTCGAGCGCGCTCGACACCGCAGTGGGGCTGTCGCAGGGGGCGGCGCTCGCGGCATCCCTCCCCTCTCTCGAGTTCGACTGCGGGCTGGGCACCGCCTCGCTCTTCACCGACGACGTCGCCGACGCCCGCCCGGTGGGCGGCTCGGTGTCTGCGGCGCGGGTGATTCCGGATGCCGGTGCACTGGCACGCCTGGAGGCACCGGCTGAGCGGCGCGACTGGTGGCTGGCGCGTCTCGAGCGCTGCCACGCGCTGCTGGATGCCCGAGGCTGAGGCCGTCGACCAGAACCGGCGACCAGAGCAGGCGAATAGGCCTGCGTCTAGAGGCGGATCAGCTCGACTATGCGGCCGAGGGCCTCGCTGCCCGTGCGGCGTAGTCGATCCGAATCCTCGCCGCTCATCGCGCCGCGCACGATCATCCCCTCCCACACGATCATCAGCAGCCGGGCCGCCTCCTCCGCGCCGATGCGCAGAGTGATCTGCCCCGTGTCGACGATCTCCTGAATGATGGCGGCGATACTGCCCACCATCTCGTCCTCCTGTGCGAGGTACGCGGCGCCGAATCCCGGATCCCGCAGCGCACGGATGCGGATCTCGCTCATCATCATCACGCCGACGCGGTCATCGGCGCCGGAGTCCATGATCTGCTGCACGAGGTCGGCCGGGTCGCAGTCGTCGATGGCGTTCTGGCCGACGAGGGCCGAGACCCGCTCGCGGACGGCCTGCAGGCGCGCTTCGCCGACCGACGCGGCGAGCTCGAGGAACAGGGCGTCCTTCGACTCGAAGTTCGAGTAGAACGCACCGCGGGTGAATCCGGCCCGCTCGCAGACGGCCTCGACGGTGGCGCCCTCCAGGCCCATTTCGGCGAACACCTGCGCAGCCGCCTCGAGCAGGCGCGCGCGGGTGTTCTCACGGCTGCGCGTCGTCGACATCGGCTCCTCCTTCACATCGGGTGCACAGCATCCGGCATCCCGATGCCCTTACGATACATCTACGTATTCAATACAGACATGTATCGAGATTCTGCGGAGGCCGCGTGTCCACCCTTCTCTCCTCGCTCGGCCGATGGTCGTTCCGCCACCCCTGGCGTGTGCTCGTCGCCTGGCTGATCGTGCTCGGCGTCGCGGGCGGCGGCGCGGTGGGGCTCGGCGCGGGAACAGACAACACGTTCTCCATCCCCGGCACCGAGTCGCAGGCCGGACTCGAGCAGCTGCAGCGTACCTTCCCCCAGGTGAGCGGCACGAACGCCCAGTTCATCGTGGTCGCCGCCGACGGCGATGACGTCACTGATACCGCGTACCGCGACGACATCGAGAGCACTGTGCGGGCTCTCGAGCGCATCGACGGAGTGCTCGCCGTGACGTCGCCCTACGACGAGAACATCACCGGCATGGTCAACAACGAGAAGACCGCCGCGATCGTGCGCCTGCAGTTCGACGGGCAGTCGACGGACGTGCCGGACAGCGTGAAAGACGACCTGCAGCAGCGCGTCGACGACCTCGCCACGGCGCTGCCGGACGGATCGCAGGCGGCGCTCGGCGGCGACCTGTTCGCCACGTCGATCCCCACCGTCACGATCACCGAGGCGATCGGCCTGCTCATCGCCCTGCTCGTGCTGATCGTGACGTTCCGCTCGTTCGTCGTCGCGGGCCTTCCCCTGCTGACCGCCGTGCTCGGCGTCGGCATCTCGATGGCCGGCATCTTCGCCGCCACGGCATTCGCGACCGTCTCGTCGACCACTCCCCTGCTCGCGCTCATGCTCGGCCTCGCGGTCGGCATCGACTACGCGCTGTTCATCGTCGCCCGGCACCAGGATCAGGTGCGCGATGGCGTCGATCCCGAGCAGTCCGCCGCACGAGCCGTCGGCACGGCCGGCTCGGCCGTCGTGTTCGCCGGAGTCACGGTGCTGATCGCCCTGATCGGGCTCGGTTTCGCGGGCATCCCGTTCCTGACGACCATGGGCGTCGCCGCCTCGGTCGCCGTGGCGATCGCCGTCGCCATCTCGGTCACGCTCACCCCCGCGATGCTCGGTTTCGTCAAGGGTCGCGTCGCCGGGCGCCCGCGCCGCGCGCGCCGGAAGACGGATGCCGCACCTCGGCCCACCTTCTCGCGGCGCTGGGTGGACGCCATCACGAAGCGTCCGGTCATGGTCGCCACGGCGGTGATCGTCGGTCTCGGCGTCGTCGCGATCCCGGCCCTCAGCCTCAACCTCGCACTGCCCAACGCCGGCGTGCTGCCGAAGGGATCCGAGGCGCGCATCAGCTACGACCTCACCGCAGAGGAATTCGGCCCCGGCTTCAACGGCCCGCTGATCCTCACCGGCACGATCGTCACCTCCACCGATCCGCTGAACCTCATGCAGGATCTCGGCGACGAGGTCGAGAAGCTGCCCGGCGTGCGCGAGGTCGCCCTGGCCACCCCGAACGAGACGGCCGACACCGGCATCGTGCAGATCATCCCCGAGACCGCCCCCGACGACCCCGCCACCAGCGACCTCGTGCGCGAACTGCGCTCGCACCACGACGAGTGGCTCGACGAGTACGGCATCGACCTGAAGGTCACCGGATTCACCGCCGTCGCGATCGACATCTCCGATCAGCTCGGCTCGGCGCTGCTTCCGTTCGGCATCTTCGTGATCGGCCTGTCGCTGATCCTGCTGGCGATCGTCTTCCGCTCGATCTGGGTGCCGGTCACCGCGGCGATCGGCTATCTGCTCTCGATCGCCGCCGCGTTCGGCGTCGTCGCCGCGGTCTTCGAGTGGGGCTGGTTCGCGGATGCCCTGCACGTCGCGCGCACGGGCCCGATCATCAGCTTCATGCCTATCGTGCTGATGGGTGTGCTGTTCGGCCTGGCCATGGACTACCAGGTGTTCCTCGTCTCGCGGATGCGCGAGGACTTCGTGCACGCCGCCGGCTCTGGTCGCGCTGCGGCCGTCGAGGCGGTGCGATCCGGCTTCGCCGGCACCGCCCGCGTGGTCACGGCGGCGGCGCTCATCATGTTCGCAGTCTTCGTCGCGTTCGTGCCGGAGGGCGACTCGTCGCTCAAACCGATCGCCCTCGGGCTCGCCGCGGGCATCGCGATCGACGCGTTCCTCGTGCGCATGACGCTGATCCCCGCGGTGATGGCGATCCTCGGCGATCGCGCGTGGCGCATCCCGCGGTGGATGCAGCGCATCCTGCCGCACGTCGACATCGAGGGCGAGGCGGTCGAGCGCGAGCGCGCGCTCGAGGCGTGGCCGGGTGACGGGAGCGTCCTCGCGGCCGACGACCTCGTCGTCGACGAGGCCGACATCCACCGGGCGCACCTGCGCCTCGCGCCGGGTGGTTCGCTGGTCGTCACCGGAACGACGTCGCGCGCGCTGCGCGCCCTGGCTCTCGTGCTGGCGGGACGGGTGACGCCGGATGCCGGCAGGCTGCGCATCGCCGGACACCTGCTGCCCGGTCGCGCGGTGTGGGTGCGCGCGCACGTCGGCGTCGCGCTGCTCGACCAGCCGGATGCCCCCGCTCACGTCGGCGAGGCGCTGCGCGGTCACACGGCGCTGGTCATCCTGCACGGCATCGAGCGCATGTCGCTCTCGCACCGCGACCAGATCGCCGCGCAGCTGCGCGACGCCGGTGACGCTCTCGCCGTGGTCTTCACCACGACCGATCCGGATGCCGCGCAGCGGCTGCTCGTCGATGCCGGCCGCGCCCCGGCATCCGTCTCGGATCTGTCCCGCACTTCCGTCCTTCCCGACCCGACCGAGGTGACCGCATGAGTCTTCCCATCGAACGCGCACGCTCCCGGCGACCGATCACCTGGCTGACGCTCATCGGGGTGCTGCTGCTGCCCGCGATGATCGGCGGGATCCTCGTCGCCGCCCTGCACGACCCGACCGACCGCCTCGAGGAGATGACCGCCGCGGTCGTCAACCTCGACAAGCCGGTCACCATCGACGGGCAGTACACCCCGCTCGGCCGTCAGCTCGCCGCAGGACTCGTGGAGGGCTCGGATGAGCTCGACTCGAACCTCACGTGGGTCATCTCGAACGAGGACGATGCTGCCGAGGGCATGGCCGACGGCCGCTACCAGGCGATCGTGACGATCCCGAAGTCGTTCTCGAAGGACGCCACCTCGGCGGGTGTCGCCCTGCAGGACGGTGAGGCAACCGCCGAGCAGGCCGAGATCAGCGTCACCTCCCCGCCCGACGGGCGCGTGGCCGACGGGCTGATCAGCCAGCAGATCGCCTCGGTCGCCGCCTCGACCCTCGGCACGATGCTGAGCGAGGCGACGGTCGGCAACGTGCTGATCGGCTTCAAGACCATCGGCGACCAGATCGGGGATGCCGCCGACGGCGCCGACCAGCTCGCCGCCGGTGCACGCTCTGCGGCCGACGGCGCGGCCGAGATCCCGGGCGGCGCGGCGCAGCTGGCCGACGGGGCGAACAAGCTCGCAGACGGCGCGGGTGAGCTCGCGGGTGGCCTGAGCACGATCGCCGGGAAGGCGCGCGAAGCCGGTTCGGGCGCGACGCAGCTCGGACAGGGTCTGATCTCGGGTGCGGCGGCGCTGGAGAGCGGCGGACTCGTGCCGGGTCAGCTGCTGGATGCCGCGAACGGGGCCAAGCAGGCCACCGCCGGGGTCGACAGCGGAGTCGCGAAGCTCTCAAGCGGCATCGACCAGCTCGTCATGCTGTGCTCCACCCGCACGCCCGGGATCGATCCCGCCGGCGACCAGGTGTGCGGTGCTCTGAAGACCCTCCAGACGGATCAGAAGGAGGGTCTGCCCGCTCTGAGGACTGGCACCGCGGGAGCCTCGGCGGCCGCAGCGGGAACAGCGGACGGGCTCACGCAGCTGAGCACCGAGGCCCCCAAGGCCGTCGCCGGCCAGCTGCGTACGGCCGGTGCGGCGGCATCCCAGCTCGGCAGCGGACTGGGCCAGCTCGCCGACGGAGTGGGCCAGTCGGCGACCGGGGCATCGGGCCTCGCTGAAGGCGCGTCGCAGCTCGGCGACGGCATCACCGCCCTCGGCGACGGTGCGGGTGAGCTCTCGAGCGGACTCGACGACCTGGCATCCGGCACCGACGAGCTCGCCGAGGGCCTGCGCACCGCGTCGACCTCGCTGCCGTCGTTCGACGACGAGCAGTCGACCTCCCTCGCGTCGGTGATCGCCGACCCGGTCACCTCGAGCTCCGACACGAACGACTTCTTCGGTCCGGCGACGATCCCCCTGCTGTCGGCCGTCGTGCTGTGGTTCGGGGCGCTGGCGTCCTTCGTCGTGCTGCGGGCGGTTCCCGGCAGCGCGCTCACCTCGCGACGCTCGTCGGCCGGCATGGTGCTGCGCGGGTTCTGGCCCGCCGCGGCGATCGGTGCGGCGCAGGGCCTGCTGGCCGCACTGGTCGTGCAGCTGGTCGTGGCGTACGACGCGGCGACGTGGTGGGGCTTCGCCGGTTTCGCGATCATCGTCGGCATCGCCTTCGCCGCGATCAACCAGGCGCTCGTCGCCGTGCTCGGCGGCATCGGTCGCTGGATCAGCGCCCTGGTGGGCGTGCTGGCATTCGCGACGAGCCTCATCTCGACGGTGCCCGACTGGCTCGCGGGCCTCGGCGCCGCGATGCCGACGGCGCCCGCTCTGAGCGGGCTGATCGAGCCGAGCGGTGCGGCCTTCGCCGGGCTGGTCGTGTGGGCTGTGCTGTCGCTCGGTGCCGCCACCATCGCGGTGGCCACCCGGCGCACGACGTCAGCGAAGGCCGTGCTGGCCGCGGCCTAGCATCCGGACGCCTGCGGCCTGCCTCTGCGGGCGCAGGCGAACAGACGAGGGCAGGACGGATCCGATGATCCAGGTCCTGCCCTCGTCTGTTCTCCTGCGTGCCCGCCGCGTGGGTGGCCTCGTAGGCGAAGAGCACGGCTCAGCTCAGCTCAGCTCAGCTCAGCTCAGCTCAGCTCAGCTCAGCTCAGGCCGGAGTACGCGTGGAGGCCCTTGAAGAAGACGTTCACGATCGCGAAGTTGAAGATCACGGCGGTGAATCCGGTGATCGAGAGCCATGCTGACGGGTTGCCGCGCCAGCCGCGCGTCGCGCGGGCGTGGATGTACCCGGCGTAGAGCACCCAGATGATGAACGTCCAGGTCTCCTTCACGTCGAAGCCCCAGTAGCGACCCCAGGCGTCCTGCGCCCAGATCGAGCCGGCGATCAGCGTGAAGGTCCAGAAGATGAAGCCCACGACCGTGAAGTGGTACGCCATGTTCTCGAGACGCACCGTGTTCGGCAGTGTGCGCAGGAACCCCGGACCCGCGTTCTCGACGCCGCCCGCGATGCGACGCTCGCGCCGCGACTGCATGAGCTGCATGACCGACAGAGCGAAGGCGAGCGCGAACAGGGCGGTCGACAGCGATGCCACGAACACGTGGATCACGAGCCACACCGACTTCAGCGGGTCGACCAGCGGGGTGACCGCGACGTAGAAGTTCGCCGCGGCGGCCCCCAGCAGCACGACCACGAGCCCCGAGATGAACGTTCCCAGGTAGCGCAGGTCGATGCGGGTGAGCACCACGAGGTACACGGCCATGATCAGCAGCGTGCCGACCATCGCGAACTCGTACAGGTTCGCCCACGGCACGCGTCCGGCGGCGAAGCCGCGGGTCAGCGTCGACGTGAGATGGAACAGCCAGCCGAGGATCGCCAGCGCCGTGCCGATGCGGGCGAAGATGTAGCGCGGCGTGCCGCTCTTCGCCTTCCCGCTCCTGGCTGCGCCGCCTGCGGCGGTTCCGGATGCCGGCGAGCCGGCGCCACGGGCATCCGCTCCCCCGGCTGCGACCAGCACCGGCGTCTCGACCTCTGCGATCGTCGCGGAGGAGCGACGGGCGAGGTCGAAGGCGTAGGCGATGAACGAGCCGGCGTAGACGGCGATGGCCGTCCACAGCGTGAGGATCGAGATCGAATCGAGGTCGGGCATGTCATGCTCCCTTCGCGGGGGTCGAGCCTTCGGGCGCGGCCGCTTCGAGAAGCCGCTCGTGTCCGCGGACGAGGTCGTCAACGGCGGCGGCGAGGGTCGGATCGTCGCCGCGCGCGAGTGCGGCGTACTCGAGGTGGGTGCCGTCGTCGGCGGTGGTGGCCTTCACCCACATGCGTCGACGCGGCACGAAAAGGGCCAGCCCCAGGCCGGCGAGGGCGAGCAGCGCGAACGCCAGCACCCACGGCGCCGACGCGTCGTGGTGGATCTGCAGGGAGACGTAGCGCTTGACCGACTGCAGCGTGTCTTTCGCGCCCTTCGGCGACACGTTCTCGAACGTGACGGTGCCGAGCCCGTTGGGCAGGTCGGCCGTCTCACCGGGCTGCAGCTCGATCGACTCGGTGTCGGTGGTGCGGCCGTTGAGCTTCTCGAGACCGTCGGTGTCGAGCTCGAACACCGAGACCGGCTTGCCGCCGTCGACGCCGAGATCGCCCTGATACACGTCCAGCGTCAGCAGCGGAAGGTTCAGCGCGCCGTGCACCGAGGTGTACGCGCCGCTCTTCATCTTCAGCGGTGTCGGGTAGAGGAAGCCGATCATGCCGAGCTGCTCGGGCATGCCGTCGGTGACCTTCACCACGCCGAGCGAGGTCATCGCGCTGTCCTGCGGCAGGAACTCGACCGGCCCGCTGAACACCGTGTCGCCCTCGGCGTTGCGCACCGTGATGGTCGGTGCGTATCCGTTGCCGAGCAGGTAGACGCTGTCGCCGCCGACGTGCAGCGGGTGGTTCACGCGCACGGTGCCCTTGCTGGTCGAGCCGTCGACGTTTCGCACCGAGAGGTTGGCGGCGAAGTTGCCGGCCTGACCCGCACCGGGGGTGCCGAAATCCTCGTAGGTAACGTCGAACGAGTCGAGCGTGAGCGCGTAGGGCTGGAACGTGTCGTCCGCGACGAAACGACCCCGGTTGATCGAGTTGTAGTCGATCAGGGTGTTCACGTAGCTGGCGCCCTCGATGACCACGCGCTGGCCGGTGTACGCGAAGCCTCCGCCGATGCCGACCGTGACCAGCACGCCGACGAGAGCGATGTGGAAGAGCAGGTTGCCGGTCTCTCGCCAGTACCCGCGCTCGGCCGACACAGACCACGTCGTGCCGCGGTCGTAGCGTGCCACGCGGTACCCGAGCGACTTGAGCTGCTTCTCGGCGACGTCGATCGCCGCGGCCGCGTCGCCGTTCTCCCGGGTCACCGAACGGTGGTGCTCGAGTCGGCCGAGCCGCGCCGGGGTGCGCGGCGGCAACGCGCGCAGCGCCTTCGCGTGGTGCTTGATGCGCGGGATGATGCAGCCGATCAGCGAGACGAACAGCAGCAGGTAGATCGCCGAGAACCAGGGCGACGAGTACACGTCGAACATCCGCATCGCGTCGAGCACGGGGAAGATGTCGGGATTGTTCTGCCGGTACTGCACGACGCCGTTGGGGTCGGCCGTGCGCTGCGGGAACACCGATCCGGGGATCGCGGCGATGGCGAGGATCAGCAGCAGCACCAGCGCGACGCGCATCGACGTCAGCTGGCGCCAGCCCCACCGCAGCCAGCCGACGACGCCCAGCGCGGGCTGATTGATGTCGTTGTCGTCGACGGGCGCGGAGTCGATGTGATCGGAGGGCCGAAGCGGATCGGAGGCGGCCGCCGTGCCGTCGGAGCGATCAGAGGGGGAGGATGACACTGCTCATCACCGCCGTGAGTCGAGACATGATCTGGGTCCACACGCCGGTGACCATCAGCAGGCCCAGCACGATCAGCAGCGCACCGCCGACGATGTTGACGACGCGGATGTGGCGCCGCATGAAGGCGGTCGCGCTGGTCGCCCAGCCGAAGCCGAGCGCGACCAGCAGGAACGGGATGCCGAGGCCGAGCGAGTACGCGACACCGAGCAGTCCGGCGCGCCACGGATCGCCCAGGGTCCAGCCGACGCTGATGATGGCGCCGAGTGTGGGGCCGGTGCACGGCGCCCAGCCGATCGCGAGCGTGAAGCCGAGCAGAGGTGCGCCGATGAGACCGGCGGTCGAGTCGACCCGCATCTTGTACTCGCGCTGCGCGAAGCCGAACATTCCGAGGAAGACCAGGCCCATCAGCACGACGACGCCGCCCAGGACGCGGGTGATCAGGTCGCCCCATTCCAGGAAGAAGACGGATGCCGCGCCGCCGATCACCGTGTAGGCGACGAACACCACCGTGAACCCGGCGATGAACAGGAGGACGCTGAGAAGCATCCGGCGGCGTGGGGAGGTGGATGCGCTGACCTGCGCCGAGGGGGCTGCGGTTCCCGCCGCTCCCCCGAGGAATCCCAGATACCCCGGTACCAGCGGCAGGATGCACGGCGACAGGAACGACACGAGCCCTGCGAGCAGGGCGAGTGGGATGGCGATCCAGAGCGCGCCGGCTCCGATCACGGCATCCGGAGTCACGCCTTCTCCTCGAGGGCGTCCTTGATGAGGGTCGACAGGATCGAGGTGCCGTCGATCGGCCCGATGATGCGCGCGGCGACCCGCCCCTGCCTGTCGAGCACGAGCGTGGTCGGCGGTGCCTGGATCGGCGTCACCCGGGCGAACGCGAGCTTGGCGTCGCCGGTGGTGGCGTCCATGAGGCTCGGGTAGGTGACGCCGTAGGTCTTCGCGAAGGCCTTCGCGGTGTCGGCCTGGTCGTAGATGTTCACGCCGATGAACTGCACGCCGTCGTCCTTGTGCTTCTGCCAGGTCGCCTCGAGGTCTTCGGCTTCGATGCGGCAGGGCCCGCACCCGGCGTACCAGAAGTTCACGACGGCGACCTCGCCGCGGATGTCGTCGCTCGAGAACGTCGTCCCGTCTTCGGTGACCCCGCCGAAATCGACGGGCGCCTTGCGCTCGGCCGCCGGGATCGACTCGACTCGGAAATCGGCGGTCGTGTACGCCTTCTGATCGCCGTTCTTGTACGCCTCGACCATGGGGTCGGGCGCGCAGGCGCTCAGGCCGATGGCGAGCGTCGCGGCGAGCGCTGCGGCGCCGATGCGCCAAGCGCCGCGAAGGGATCGAGCAGGCACGGACACGCTGGGAATCGTACGCGCGGTTCCTATGCGCGCTCTGAGCCGGCCCCCCGGTGGCGTTCGAATCGCTCACCTGGCGGTTTCTGCGCCGAGATCGCCGCCAGGTGAGCGATTCGAAACCGGTGGGTCAGACCGCGCCGAGGTCGACGCCCTTGGCCGCGGGCTCCGCGTAGTCGACCTCACGCCACACGTCGCCGACGCGCTCGAACGAGGTGATGCTCGACAGCGCGCAGCGCCGGGTGCGCGGATCGTGCTGCAGCGTGATGCCCGCGACCGAGAGGTGCGTGATCCAGATCGGCGCCTGGTGCGAGACGAACACGATGTCGCCCTCGTGCACCGCGGCCGCCCGCTCGGCGGCATCCCACGCCTCATCCATCGCCGCGCGCATGCGCGTCGCGACCGACGTGTACGGCTCACCCCAGCTGGGCACCGACGGTCGACGCAGATGCCGCCAGTTGAACGGATTGCGCAGAGCGCGCGACATCCGCTGCCCCTCGAACACGTTGGCGGGTTCGATGATGCGCGCGTCGTGCGTGGCGTCCAGCCCGAACAGCTCGGTGAACGGCTCGGCGGATTCCTGGGTGCGCTCGAGCGGAGAGCAACGCAGTTCGCTCACGGGGCGGCCTGTGGATGCCAGATACTCGGCCGCATCGCGCGCCATCCGGCGCCCAGCCCTGCTCAGGTGGTAATCGGGCAGGCGCCCGTAGAGCACCCGCTTCGGATTGTGCACTTCGCCATGGCGCACCAGGTGGAGTCGTCGTGCCGTCACCCGCCCACCGTATCGCGGGCGAGCACCCCGCCGGATCGGGCGTCACGACCCGCCACGTAGACTGGGCGGGTTCATATCTCCCGATCAGAAGGAATCTCCGTGCTTCGCACACACACGGCAGGCTCACTCGATGCCTCGCACATCGGTCAGACCGTCACCCTCTCGGGCTGGGTCGATCGTCGCCGCGATCACGGAGGCGTCGCGTTCATCGATCTCCGCGATGCATCGGGCATCGCGCAGGTCGTCATCCGCGACGAAGAGGTGGCGCACCCGCTGCGCTCGGAGTTCGTGCTGCAGGTGACCGGCGAGGTCTCGCGCCGCCCCGCGGGCAACGAGAACCCGAACCTGCCGACCGGCGAGATCGAGGTGATCGCGGCTGAGGTGGTCGTTCTCAACGAGTCCGCCCCGCTCCCCTTTCAGGTCTCGAGCGGCCTGGCCGAATCCGACCCGATCGGCGAGGAGGTGCGTCTGAAGCACCGCTACCTCGACCTGCGCCGTCCGAGCCCGGCCGCCGCGATGCGCCTGCGCTCGGACGTCTACAAGGCGATCCGCGACGAGCTGCACGGTCGAGACTTCGTCGAGGTCGAGACCCCGACGCTGACGCGTTCGACCCCCGAGGGCGCCCGCGACTTCCTCGTGCCGGCGCGCCTGCACCCGGGCAGCTGGTACGCCCTGCCGCAGTCGCCGCAGCTGTTCAAGCAGCTGCTCATGGTCGGCGGTGTCGAGAAGTACTTCCAGATCGCCCGCTGCTACCGCGACGAGGACTTCCGCGCCGACCGTCAGCCCGAGTTCACCCAGCTCGACATCGAGATGTCGTTCGTCGAGCAGGAGGACGTCATCGAGATGATGGAGTCCCTCATCGTCGCGATGTGGAAGACCATCGACGTCGACGTGCAGATCCCGCTGCCGCGCATCACCTACGCCGATGCGATGGCCAAGTACGGCTCCGACAAGCCCGACCTGCGGTTCGGCCTCGAGCTCGTCGAAGCGACCGAGTACTTCGCGAACACCCCGTTCCGCGTGTTCCAGTCGGAGTACGTCGGCGCCGTACTGATGCCCGGCGGTGCGTCGCAGCCGCGCAAGACGCTGGATGCCTGGCAGGACTGGGCAAAGCAGCGCGGTGCCCGCGGCCTCGCGTACGTGCTCTTCAACGAAGACGGAACGCTGGGCGGCCCGGTCGCCAAGAACCTCTCCGAGACCGAGCAGGCGGGTCTCGCCGAGCTCGTCGGGGCGAAGCCGGGCGACTGCGCCTTCTTCGCCGCGGGCGAGACGAAGGCCAGCCGCGCACTGCTCGGCGCCGCGCGCGTCGAGATCGGCCGCCGCCTCGAACTGCTCGACCCGAACGTCTTCGCGTTCACCTGGGTCGTCGACGCGCCGATGTTCGAGCCCGCCGGTGACGCCGTGGCGTCCGGCGATGTGGCGGTCGGCTCCGGCTCGTGGACGGCCGTGCATCACGCGTTCACCGGGCCGAAGCCCGAGTTCGAGGCGACGTTCGACACCGACCCGGCATCCGCTCTCGCCTACGCGTACGACATCGTCTGCAACGGCTCCGAGCTGGGCGGCGGCTCGATCCGCATCCACCGCGAAGACGTGCAGAAGCGTGTGTTCAGCGTGATGGGCATCACCGAGGAGCAGGCCGACGAGAAGTTCGGCTTCCTGCTCGAGGCGTTCAGGTTCGGCGCTCCCCCGCACGGCGGCATCGCGCTGGGCATGGACCGCGTCATGCAGCATCTGACGAAGACGGAGTCGATCCGCGAGGTCATCGCCTTCCCGAAGTCGGGTGGCGGCTTCGACCCGCTGACCGAGGCACCCGCGCCGATCACGCCCGAGCAGCGCGCCGAGGCCGGCGTCGACGTCGAATCCGAGGACGCCTGACGCTCAGGCCCCGCCTACCGTCGAGACCCCCGGCTGCTGATGTTGCAGCCGGGGGTCTCGACGTACGAGCAGGGGCAGCGGGCCCCTCACCGATTCGCCCTCAGGACACCTGTCGTTCACCCGGTTCGCGCCACCCGGTAACTCGTGCGCCGTAGCTTCCTCTCGTAACCCGACTCCCGTGCGCGAGCGCGGGAAATCCGAGAGGAAACCCTGATGACCAGCATCACCCGCCGTGCGCGCCTCGTCGCCGGCATCGCCCTCGCGGCCACGGCCGCCCTGGCCTTGACCTCCTGCGCCGCCGACAGCAGCGCAGGCGACAGCGGCTCGTCCGTGGACGCTGCGACCGCAACGTCGCTTGCCGACTTCGGCACCCTCGAAGACCTCGAGGCGGCGGCCAAGGCCGAGGGCGCCCTGAACGTGATCGCGCTGCCGCGCGACTGGGCCAACTACGGCGAGATCCTCGACCTGTTCGCCGAGCGCTACCCCGAGATCACCATCAACGAGGCCTCGCCCGACGTCTCCAGCGCCGAGGAGATCCAGGCCGCAGAGACCAACAAGGGCCTGGACACCGCGCCCGACGTGTTCGACCTCGGACTGGCCGTCGCACTGCAGAGCACAGACACCTTCGCGCCGTACAAGGTCGAGAACTTCGACGAGATCCCCGACGCGCTGAAGGAGCCGACCGGGCTGTTCGTCGGCGACTACGGCGGGTACATGTCGATCGGCTACGACTCGTCGAAGTTCCCCGAGCCCACCTCGCTCGACGATCTCAAGGACGCCGACTTCAGGGGTGCCGTCGCGATCAACGGCGACCCGACCCAGGCCGGCTCCGCGTTCGGCGCCGTGGGCCTCGCCACCGTGCAGTCCGGCGGGGACCTGGACGACTACACGCCCGGAATCGAGTTCTTCGGTGAGCTGCAGAAGGCCGGCAACTTCCTCAAGGTCGATGTGACCCCCGCGACCATCACCAGCGGCGAGACCCCGGTCGTCTTCGACTGGGACTACCTGAACACCGCGGCGGGCAAGGACAACCCCAACTGGAAGGTCATCGTGCTCGACGGCGTCGGCTACGCCTCGTACTACAACCAGGCCATCAACAAGGACGCCCCGCACCCGGCTGCGGCGCGTCTGTGGCAGGAGTTCCTCTACAGCGACGACGTGCAGAACCTGTGGCTGAAGGGCGGCGCCCGTCCGGCGCGCATGGAGGCCATGACCGCAGCGGGCACGATCGACGAGGAGCTCGCGGCCGCGCTGCCCGAGGTCCCCGCCGAGACGGTCGTCCCGGCCGAGAAGCAGTCGACGGATGCCGGCACGCTGCTCGGCGAGAAGTGGGCCGTGGCGGTTCAGTGACCGCGTTGATCACGGGGGCGGATGCCGCGGCATCCGCCCCCACCACCGCCCGGGGGGG
>NZ_JACSPX010000001.1:799726-1139499 GCF_014836945.1 Microbacterium commune
CCACCGCCGGGCCGTCTCCGACGGCGGCGGTGGGGTCTGTCCTGGGCGTGGCTGGGGCTGGTTCCGTTCGGCGTCTACGTGGTGCTGTTCCTGGCCGTGCCGACGCTCCTCGCGATCGGCTCGGGCTTCGTCGACGGGGACGGCGTCTTCACCTGGACGAACATCACGGCGCTGGTCGACCCGGTGGTGCTCAACACGTTCGCGAACTCCGGGTGGCTGTCGCTGCTGACCGCCGTCGTCGGCGCGCTGGCGGGCGCCCTGGTCTGCTACGCCATGCTGGGAATGAACCCGCAGGGCGCCGTGCGCCAGACGGTGGATGCCGCGGCGGGCGTCCTCGCGCAGTTCGGCGGCGTCATGCTCGCGTTCGCGTTCATCGCGACGATCGGCCTGCAGGGCGTCGTCACCGTGCTGCTCAAGGACACCTTCGGGGTGGACATCTTCGCGGACGGCGTGTGGCTCTACGACGTCCCCGGCCTCATCCTCCCCTACATCTACTTCCAGGTGCCCCTCATGGTGATCACGTTCATGCCGGCTCTCGCGGCACTCAAGCCGCAGTGGGCGGAGGCGAACCTCACTCTCGGCGGCACCCGGCTCGGATTCTGGGTGCGCGTCGGCATCCCGGTGCTCGCCCCGTCGTTCCTCGCCAGCCTGCTGCTGCTGTTCGCCAACGCGTTCTCGTCATACGCGACCGCCGCGGCGCTGGCCAGCCAGGGATCGCAGATCGTGCCGCTGCAGATCCGCGCGGCGCTCACCAGCGAGACCGTGCTCGGCCGCGAGAATCTCGCCGGAGCGCTCGCGCTCGGCATGATCGTCATCGTCGGGGTCGTGATGGCGCTGTACTCGCTCATCCAGCGTCGCGCGGCGAGGTGGCGGTCGTGAACCGCATCGCACCCTCCCCCGCGACGCGGTGGGTCATCGGCATCCTGATCGGCGCCTTCTTCGCGATCCCGCTGGTCGCGACCTTCCTCTACACGCTGCGCGACCGGGAGGGCGGCCTGTCCTTCGCGCGCTGGGCGGCGCTGGTGGATCCTGCGGCGTCGGCGGCGATCAAGCCGATCTGGACGGGCCTGGGCAACTCGCTCGTCCTCGCGATCGTCACCGTGATGATCGTGCTGGTGCTGCTCGCGCCGACGATGATCCTCGTGAACCTGCGCTTCCCGAAACTGACGCCGGTCTTCGAGTTCGCGGCGCTTCTGCCGATCTCGATCCCCGCGATCGTGCTCGTCGTCGGCCTCTCTCCGATCTACCTGCAGATCGGACGCACGCTCGGCACCGGCACGTGGACGCTCGCTTTCGCCTACGGCATCACCGTGCTGCCGTTCGCGTACCGTGCGATCCAGGCATCGATCGACGCCGCCGACCTGCGCACGCTCTCCGAGGCCGCCCGGTCGCTCGGCGCGAACTGGCCGACCGTGGTGGTCAGGGTGCTGGCGCCGAACCTGCGCCAGGGGCTGCTCTCGGCATCCCTCATCTCGATCGCCGTCGTGCTGGGCGAGTTCACGATCGCGTCGCTGCTGAACCGGCAGGTGTTCCAGACCGCGATGATCGTCGTGCAGAAGCAGGATGCCTACGTGCCGGCAATATTCACGCTGCTCGCGCTGCTGTTCTGCTTCCTGCTGCTGCTCATCATCGGCCGCGCCGCGCGCGGCAACCGAAAGGCTGACCAATGACCTCCCCGAGTCCCCTTCCCGCCACCGCGGACAACGTGCTGCTCGCCGAGGCGGGTGAGGGCACGCGTGTGCAGTTCCAGGGCATCGAGAAGAGCTACGGTGCGCACCGGGTGCTGCACGGTGTCGACCTCGACATCGCACCGGGTGAGTTCGTGTCGCTGCTCGGGCCCTCCGGCTGCGGCAAGACCACCGCCCTGCGTGTGCTGGCCGGCTTGGAGCATGCGGACGTCGGCGCCGTGCTGCTGGGCGGTCAGGACGTGTCGCGCGTCCCCACCAACAGGCGCGACATCGGCATGGTGTTCCAGGCGTACTCGCTGTTCCCGCACCTCGACGTCGCCGGCAACACCGCCTTCGGGCTGCGCCGGCGTGGCGTGGGCAAGGCCGCGGCCGCCCGCCGGGCGCTCGACGCGCTCGCCCTCGTCGGCCTGGAGGCCTTCGCCGACCGCTTCCCGCACCAGCTCTCCGGCGGGCAGCAGCAGCGGGTCGCGCTCGCCCGGGCGCTCGTCACCGAGCCGCGCGTGCTGCTGCTCGACGAGCCGCTCTCGGCGCTGGACGCCAAGGTGCGCGTGCAGCTGCGCGACGAGATCCGCCGCATCCAGCTGCGCCTGGGAATCACGACCGTCTTCGTGACGCACGATCAGGAGGAGGCCCTGGCCGTCTCCGACCGGATCGCGGTGATGGACGCCGGCCGCATCGACCAGATCGGCACACCGGAGGAGCTGTACCTGCGCCCCGCGACCGCGCACGTCGCGTCGTTCATCGGGCTGTCGAGCGTCGTCTCGGGTGTGGCATCCGGCGACACGGTCGCCGTGTGGGGGCGGTCGCTTCCCACGAACGCGCCCGCCACCGGCGCTGTCGACGTGCACCTGCGTCCCGAGAACCTGCGCTTCACCGGGGAGGCGGATGCCGCGACCGCCGGCGTCGTCGAGGAGAGCACGTTCCTGGGCAGCATCCGCCGCACTCTGGTTCGCACCGACTCGGGCGAGCGGGTGCGAGTGCAGCACGACGCGCACGCGCACCCCTTCTTCGGCGAGCGCGTCTTCCTCACCATCGATCCCGTCCCGGTCGCCGTACGCGAGAAGGTCTGAGGCCGAGAGCGGGTGCCGCACGCGCCGACGCGCACCGTTCTACGAGCGTCTCGGCCGCGTCGGATCGCCACGTCGGCTGCACGTTCGCCGTGCCGGCGCGCTGACGTCGGGCTCACTTCAGCGAGCCGGCGACCATCCCCTTGATGAAGCTGCGCTGCAGGAACAGGTACGCCACCAGCACGGGCACGACCGAGAGCACGGATGCCGCGGCCGCGGCGCCCGGATCGCTGCCTTGAGCCGCGAAGAATCCCGCCACGGCCGGGGCGATCGTGCGGGTCTCGTCGGTGCGCAGGAAATACGTGCTCAGGGCGAACTCGTTCCAGATGCCGACCCCGGCGAGGATCGCGACGGTGGCGGTGACGGGGCGGAGCATGGGGAAGACGATCCGGAACAGCACCTGCAGAGGACCTGCGCCGTCGACCGTCGCCGCCTCCTCGATCGACACGGGCAGACTGCGCATGAACGCCGTGTAGAGGAAGACCGCGAGCGGCAGATTGCCGGTGACCATCAGCACGATGATGCCCCAGTGGGTGTTCAGCCCGCCGAGGTCCTTCATGAGCGTGTACAACGGCACGAGCACCGACAGCGGCGGGATCATGATCAGGCTGATGATGCAGGCGTAGATCAGCCGGTTGCCGCGCGTGACCCGGCGTGCGAGCGGGTACGCGGTCAGCGCGCCGAGCACGCACACGAGCACCGTCGACACGACCGTCACGAGTGCGCTGTTGCCGATGGCCTGCAGGATGTTCCCCTGCTGTATCGCCGTGGCGAAGTTGGTCCAGTGCACCTCACCGGGGAAGATCCAGGGCGACGAGAGGTCGGTCTTGGGTTTGGAGGCGGTGGTGAGCCCGAAGTAGAACGGCAGCAGCTGCAGCACGGCGATGAGCGCCAGACCCGCATAGATGAGCACCTTCGACGGTGTGGCCGTGTTCTTCACAGCTCCACCCGCTTCCGGTCGAGCAGCGTGTTCAGCACGAACGTCACAGCGACGATCAGGATGAACAGCACGACGCCGATCGCTGCCGAGTACCCGGCCGCCTGATTCGAGAAGTACGTCTCGCCGATGAGCGTCGACACCGAGTGCGTGGACTGACCGGGCCCGCCGCCGGTGAGCACCTGCACGACGTCGAACAGCTTCAGCCCGCCGATCAGGTTCAGCACGATGCTCGTCGCGAAAGCCGGCTGCAGCAGCGGCACGGTGATGCTGCGGAAGCTCTGCCACCAGCTGGCGCCGTCGAGCTGCGCGGCTTCGTGGTACTCGGCCGGCACACCCTGCAGACCGGCGAGGTAGATGACCATCGAGATGCCGACGAACTGCAGCGAGTTGACGACGACGATCGCCGGGATGGCGAACCCGGCATCCGACAGCCAGGCGACCTGCTCCGCCCCGAACAGGGCGCGCACGTCGTTCAGCGCACCGTTGTTGTAGCGGAAGATCAGGTAGTACATCGTACCCAGCACCACCGGCGACACCAGCACCGGCAGGTAGATGACGGCGCGCAGCAGGGCGGCCCCGCGCACGATGCGGTCGAGCACGACGGCGAGACTCAGTCCGAGCACCTGCTGGATGACGGTGCTGCCCACACCGTAGATGAGCGTGTTGACCAGCGCGGTGCGGAACACCTCGTCGTCGAGCAGACGCAGGTAGTTGTCGAACCCGACGAACGCCTTGTCGCGGCTGTACCCGTTCCAGTTCGTCAGCGACAGGCTGATGCCGCTGATCAGCGGGTAGATCGAGAACACCGCGAACAGCACGAGCGCCGGCACGTAGAACCAGTTGAGTCGGCGCGGGAAGATCCCCGTCGAGCGTGAAGTCACCTCTCGCGTGGCCTACTGCTGCCCGTACAGCGTGCCGAACTCCGCCTCGACCTGCTTCACCGCCGAGTCGACCGTGGTCTGCCCGGTGACGATGCCGGACGTCGTCGAGATCAGCGTGTTCCACATGCCGTTGGGCAGGTATGCGCGGTCGAAGTACGGCACCATGCGCACCTCTCCCGGGGTGAAGAACTGCTCGTAGCTGTCGGAGAGGTCACCGAGGTCGACGTCGATGTCGATGAGGCCCGCGGGGTTTCCGTCTTCGCTGGCGAAGCGGCCGATGTTCTCCGGCTCGGCGAGGAAGTCGAGGAAGTCGAGTGCCTCCTCCTTGTTCTCGCCGTCGCGCCAGGCACCCAGCGCGACGCCCTCGCCGCCGATCAGATACTCGTCGTCGCCGTTGATGGCCGGCACCGGCATGAACCCGATCTGCGCGTCGGGCACGAACTCCCTGGCACCGAGGGCGAGGGTGTTCTGGATCATCACGAACGCGGTCGTGCCCTTTCCGAGCGCGGTCGCGATGTCATCGCTGGTCGCCGACGAGAAGTCGGGGTTGAAGTACCCGGCCTTCGCCCACTCCTCGAGCGTGCTGAACAGGGCCTCGAATCCGCTGTCGACGAACTCCCCGTCCGCGAGCTTCTCCGACTCGGCCTCGTCGAACGACCCCGAGCCGAGCCAGTCGGCGACGTTGCCGGCGAACCAGTCGTCCTTGCCCGAGCTCGAGATCGGCACGACCCCTGCGCCCTTGATCTTCGCGAGCGCGTCGTCGAAAGCGTCGATGGTGCCGAGCGATGCGGGGTCGATCCCCGCCTCCTCGAGCACGGTCTTGTTGTACAGGATGCCGGCGACGTCGGTCGTCAGCGGAAGAGCGAAGAACTCGCCGTCGTCGCTCTTCATCGTCGAGTGGAGCACCGGGTTCAGCTGGTCGGCCCACCCCTGCTCGTCGAGCGGCTCGAGGAACTCGCTGTAGCGCAGCAGCGACCACCCGTGCGTGGCCCAGATGTCGGGCAGATCACCCGACCCCATCCGCACCTTCATGTCGCCCTCGTAGTCGCTGCCCAGCGCGACGACGTCGATCTTGACGTCGGGGTTGTCCTTCTCGTACGCCTCGGCGAGCGCGCTGAGCGCCTCGTATCGGGGCGTGCCGTCTCCCATCGCCGACTGCACCTCGAGGGTGACCTTGTCGCCGTCGCCCGGATCCCCCGATCCCGAGCATCCGCTGAGAGCGACCGCCGCCGCCGTGAGACCCGCGAATCCGATCAGGATCCGCTTCGTGCCTAGTGACCTCATCGTCCCTCCTCCGTGGAAGCACTGGCGCGCCCGACAGAGCGCAGTTCGGAGTCTACGCGGGAAGACACCGGTGGTGGCAAGGGTCGTATCCGGACGGTGACCCGGATGCCCGGTTCGGATGCCCGCCATCACCCGGCCGCGAGCATGGGGGCGAGGTTCTCGTTCCACACATCCACGCCGAGCTTCGCGATCAGCAGGATCACCACGCCGAGGAACACGACGCGAATGAAACCCGATCCGCGGGAGATCGCCATGCGGGAGCCGAGGTAGCTGCCTGCCGTGTTCGCGACGCCGAGGATGAGCCCCAGCAGCCACAGCACCGCGCCGTGCGGGATGAACAGGATCAGCGCTCCGGCGTTGGTGGCGAAGTTCACGATCTTCGCCTTCGCACTCGCCTGCAGGAAGTCGTAGCCCAGCAGGGCGACGAGCGTGATCACGAGGAACGTGCCCGTGCCCGGCCCGATCAGACCGTCGTAGAAGCCGATCACCAGGCCGGCGGCGCCGGCCGTGACGTGGTGGCGATGCCCCGAGAAGCGCAGTGCGGTCGCCGCGCCCAGCTGCGGCTTGAACGCGGTGAACAGGGCGACGGCCAGCAGCGCCACCACGATGATGGGTTTGAAGGCGGATGCCGGAAGCACGGTCGCCACGGCGGCTCCGCCGAATGAGCCGGCCAAAGCGATCGCCGCCATCGGCAGGGCGGTGCGGATGTCGGGTCTGGCCCGGCGGTAGTACGTCACGCTGCTCGTCGCCGTGCCGAAGATCGAGCCGAGCTTGTTCGTGGCCAGCGCCTGCACCGGGGTGATGCCGGGGATCAGCAGCACGGCGGGCAGCTGCAGCAGTCCCCCGCCGCCGACGACCGCGTCGATCCATCCCGCGCCGAACGCGGCGACGACGACGAGGACGAGCACGCCCCAGGTGAGCTGCTCGAGGCCGAGGAACGCGCCGATCTCCATCACAGTTCAGGATGCCAGATCGGCGCGTCCTCGCCGCACACGACGGGGCGGGCTTCGCGGCTCAGAGCACGCGGGAGAGGAAGTCCTGCGTGCGGGGGTGCTGCGGGCTCGCCAGCACCTCACGCGGGTCGCCCTGCTCGAGGATGTGGCCGCCGTCCATGAAGATCAGGCGCGAGCCGACCTCACGGGCGAAGCCCATCTCGTGCGTGACGACGAGCATCGTCATCCCCTCGTCGGCCAGCGTGCGCATGACCTGCAGCACCTCGCCGACCAGCTCGGGGTCGAGAGCCGAGGTCGGCTCGTCGAAGAGCATCATGTCGGGGTTCATGCACAGCGCACGCGCGATCGCGACACGCTGCTGCTGACCGCCGGAGAGGTGGCTGGGGAAGGCATCCGCCTTCTCCGCCAGACCCACACGCTCGAGCATCTCGCGGGCGATCTGCTCGGCTTCCTCCTTGCCTCGCTTCTTCACGCGTCGCTGCGCGACGGTGAGGTTGCCGAGCACCGACAGGTGCGGGAAGAGGTTGAAGCTCTGGAACACCATGCCGATGCGCTGACGCACCCGGTCGATGTCGGTCTCGGGATCGGTGACGTCGATCCCCTCGATGAGCACCCGGCCGTCGGTGGGCTCCTCGAGCAGGTTCACCGAGCGCAGCAGCGTCGACTTGCCCGAGCCCGACGGGCCGATGATGCACACGACTTCGCCGGTGTACACGGTGAGGTCGATGCCCTTGAGCACGACGTTGTCGCCGAACGCCTTGACCAGCCCCTGCGCCTCGATCACAGGGGCGTGCACGTCGATCAGATCGGTGCTCATCGTTCCTTCGCCATCCGTCGCTCCAGCCACGCGGTGAACCGCGTGAGAGGAATGGTCACCACCAGGTACAGCAGCGCGGCCACGATCAGCGGCGTCGCGTTGGCGTTCGCCGAGTTCGCGTCGCGGGCGAAGGTAGTGAGCTCCTTCGACCAGATGAAGCTTCCCGCGATGAAGACGAGCGAGGTGTCCTTGAGCAGCAGCACCAGCTCGTTCGTCATCGGCGGGATGATGATGCGGAAGCCCTGCGGCAGGATGATCCAGAACATCGTCTTCATCGGCGACATGCCCAGCGAGCGGGCGGCCTCGGTCTGCCCCTTCGGGACGGCCTGGATGCCCGACCTGATGACCTCGGCGATGTACGCCGAGGCCACCAGGATGAGGCCGAGCAGACCGGCGCCGACCGGCCCGCCGGGAACCTTCCAGCCGAACACGATCGGCACGATGAAGGCCACCGAGAAGATCGTCAGCAGCGCAGGCAACCCGCGGAAGAGCTCGATCCAGCCCGTCGCGACCCACCGGAACAGGCCGATGCTCGACAGCTTCATCAGCGCCAGGACGATGCCCAGCAGCACCCCGCCGGTGAACGCGATCAGGGTGAACAGGATCGTGTTGCGCAGTCCGATCAGGATGATGTCGGGGAAGAGCTTCGCCGCCACCTCGAGATTGAAGAACTGCGGAATCGCCCGCTGCCAGTTGATCGAGAAGGCCACCGCAGCGACGACCGCGAAGAAGATGACGTACATCGTCACGCGATACAGCAGCGTTCTCGTTCTGCGCTTCAGCGCCATCGTCGGATGCCTTCCGTGGGGATCAGTTGGCGGCGAAGTACGAGTCGTAGATCTTGTCGTACTCGCCCTCGTCGCGCAGCTCCTGCAGCGCGTCGTCGATCGCCTCGCGCAGCTCGGCCTTCTCGCCCTTCGCGAAGGCGAAGCCGTACGACTCGTCGGTCTCGTAGGTCTCGACGATCGTGTAGTCGGAGTCCGCCTTCTCGTGCACGAGGTTCACCGGCTGATCCTGCAGGATCGCGTCGATCTGGCCCGACTGCATGGCCGGCCACAGCTCTCCGTCGGAGGGGTACTGCACGAGCTCGGCGCCCTTGGCGTTCTCCTTGGCGTAGATCTCGCCGGTGGTGCCCTGCTGCACGCCGACGTTCTTGCCGTCGAGGTCGTCGATGCTCTTGATGTCCGAGTCGGCGCGCACCAGCAGCGACTGCAGCGAGTCGTAGTAGGGGTCGGAGAAGTCGATGTTCGCCTTGCGCTCCTCGGTGATCGTCATGGCAGACGCACCGAGGTCGCAGGTGCCGGCGAGCAGCGTGGCGCCGGACTGCAGCGCCTCGAACCCGGTGTCCTGCACCGCGAGCTTCAGGTCGAGCTTCTTCGAGATCGCGTCGAGCAGGTCGATGTCGAATCCGGTGTACCCGGTGCCGTTGTCGCCCCCCTCGAACTCGAAGGGCGGGTACGGGATGTCGGAGCAGACCGTCAGCGTGCCGTCCGTGACCAGACCGTAGTCCGCACCACCGGAGCCGGATGCCGGCGCGTCTGCGTCGGATCCGTTCTCGCTGCTCGCGCAGCCGGACAGAGCGAGGACGGCAGCAGCGGCGATGGCTGTACCGAGGATGAGAGGACGGCGCTTCATGGCCACTCCTTCGTGACGGGGGCTTGCGCCCGCGGGCGGGGTGAACTCATCTTGTCACGCGGGTCGGAGCATCGTGGCAGCCCGGGGGCCGTGATGCCATCACATTTGCGTTGCAAGGCAGGACCGATCAGATCTCGAAGTCGACGGCGACCCGGGATGCGACGACCGATTTGATGTACGCGCCGGCCTCCTTGTGCGCTGGGTGCACCTGGTACGCCTCGAGCGCATCGAGCGAATCCACGTCGGCGACCAGCGTGACATCCCAGTTGACGTCGGGGTGAGCGATGTTGGCGCCGGCCGACACCGCGCGCAGCTCGGGCACGACGCCCATCAGCGCGTTCAGACGACGAGCGACCTCGGCGGCCTGCTCGGCGCGCACGGCGGCATCCTCCGCGGCCAGCTTCCAGCTGACGACATGACGGATCACTTCATGGCCTCCTCGAGTGCCTGACGGAGCCGATCCGGCGAGACGCGCCAGTGCGTGTGCAGCTCGCCGTCGATCAGCAGGACGGGGATCTTCTCCCACCACCGCTCGTAGAGCGCGGGGTCGTCCGCGATGGACTTCTCGACGATCTCGAGACGCTCAGCCGCGGCATCCGGCATCTCGGCGACGACGGCGTCGACCACCTCGCTCGCGACCTCGCACAGGTGGCAGTCGGGCTTGCCGATGATCGTGAGGGTGGTCACTGCGCGACCGGACGACCCTGCGCCACCCAGGCGGCGGTGCCGCCCTCGACGTTGGTCGCGTCGTGTCCGCGCTCGGTCAGCGCCTCGACCACGCGAGCCGAGCGGCCGCCCAGCTCGCAGATCACATCGAACGCCTCGCCGGGCAGCTCGTCCAGCCGCCCGCCCAGCTCCGACATCGGCAGGTTGAGTGCGCCGGGCACGTGCCCGGCCTCGAACTCATGGCGCTCGCGCACATCGATCAGGGGCACGCCCTCTCGCTGAGCGAGCTGGTCGACGGTGATCGTCTTCACGGTTCTCCTTCTGTCGCCGCAGACACGAAGCGCCCCTTCGACAGGCTCAGGAGCCATGAGGGGCGCTCGGTGTCGTGCCGCTTACTTCTTGTTGCGGCGCTGGTGGCGAGTCTTGCGAAGCAGCTTGCGGTGCTTCTTCTTCGCCATGCGCTTGCGGCGCTTCTTGATGACTGAACCCACGGAAACCTCACTAAGTCAGGGGTTGGATGCCATGGAAACGGCACCCGGGTACGGGCACGGAAAAAATGCCTCGGACGATTCTATCAAATGCTCGCACGCCGCCCGAATCGGCGGTCAGCCGACATCGGCGTTCGGGGTGCGCAGGGCGTCGGCGACCGCCGACTCGGGAACGCGGTAGCTGCGCCCGAAGCGGATCGCCGGCAGCTCACCCGCGTGCACGAGGCGATACACGGTCATCTTGGACACGCGCATGATCTCGGCGACCTCGGCCACCGTCAGGAATCGAACATCGTGAACGTCGGGCATCCCCAGCACCCCTTTCTGCTGAAGCACAGCATATGGGGTTGCTGCGACGGCTGTAAACACGTGAGACGGATGTGACTGGCGGCTACGTGCCGAGCTTGCGCAGCGCCGACGTGACGACGTGCTTCGCCGAAGCGGCGGCGCGGCCGACGACCTCGGCCGCGTGGGCCGTCGCGGCCGGCAGCGGGGCGAACGGGATGTCGATCATCGGGGCCTGATCGCCGTACGCGTCGATCAGGAACGGCACGAGCCAGTCGTCGACCTCCTCGAGCGGACCCACGGAGAGGCTGTAGAAGCGGCGCTGGCCTTCTTCCCGCACGGTCACGAGGTTCGCCTCGCGCAGCACCTTGAGGTGCTTCGACACGGTCGGCTGGCTGATGCCCAGCTGACTGACGATCTGCGTCACGCTGGTGCCGCCGTCGCCCTCGGCCGACTCGCTCAGCAGCAGCCGAAGGATGTCTCGCCTCGTGCCGTCCGCGATCACGTCGAAGATGTCGGTCATCCCCTCAGGGTAGTAGGCCCCGCACGGGAGTACCATGACGGAGGCTCGGCGAACGACGTCGGCGGAGAGGGGAGCGATGTCGGGCATCGCGTCGGCATCGTCCCCGCAGGAGACACTGCGCGGTTTCGGCAGACGGGCCAGGCACCTGGTGACCTCGTCGCCCTCGCGCTTCGCGATCATCATCTTCGCCTCGCTCATCCTGCTGTTCACCGGTCTTCTGTCGCTGCCGCTCTCCTCGGCGGAGGGCACCGTCACGCCGCTGAGCGACGCGCTGTTCACCGCGATGTCGACGATCTGCGTCACGGGGCTCTCGACGGTCGACATGGCCAGCCACTGGTCGCCGTTCGGCAACGTGCTGCTGTTCATCGGCGTGAACATCGGCGGCATGGGCGTGCTGACCCTCGCGTCGGTGATGGGCATGGTCATCTCGAAGCGCCTCGGGCTGCGCGCCAAGCTGCTCGCGGCCGGAGACACCAACCCGATGCGCGCGCACGGCGGTCCGGTGAACGAGAGCCAGACCGTGCGGCTCGGCGAGGTCGGCCAGCTGCTCACCACGGTCGCACTGTCGACGCTGGTGATCGAGCTCAGCGTCGCGCTGATGCTGTACCCCGCGCTGGTGTGGGCGGGCATCGACCCGTTCGCCGCCCTGTGGGAGGCGCCGTACTACGCCGCCATGTCGTTCACCAACACGGGGTTCACCCCCAACGCCGGCGGCGTGACCGTGTTCGCCGACGACTACCTCGTGCTGACCATCCTGATGATCAGCATGTTCCTGGGCAGCATCGGGTTCCCCGTGATCTACACCCTCGCCAAGCACGTGTGGCACGTGAAGCGCTGGTCGCTGCACTCGAAGCTCACCCTCATCACCACCGGGCTGCTCTTCGTGCTGGGCGCCGCGGTCTTCCTGCTTCTCGAGTTCGACAACCCGGCCACGTTCGGATCCATGGACGCCGGCGAGACGACCATGAACGCGTTCTTCCTGTCGGCGATGACACGCTCGGGCGGGTTCAACGTCATCGAGATGTCCGATCTGAACGGGTCGTCGATGCTCGTCGCGTGCATGCTCATGTTCGTCGGCGGCGGCTCGGCATCCACCGCTGGCGGCATCAAGGTGACCACGCTCGCCGTTCTCGCCATCGCGGTGTGGTCCGAGGCGAAGGGACGCCAGTCGGTCGAGGTGTACGGCCGACGCATCCCGTCGGACGTGCAGCGCGTCGCCCTGTCGGTCGTCGCCTGGGGCGCGACCGTCGTCGCCCTCTCGACGGTGATCATCGCCCAGCTCACCAAGGCAGACATCATCGACGTGCTCTTCGACGTCATCTCCGCATTCGGCACCGTCGGCCTCAGCTCGGGCCTGACCGCCGAGCTCCCGGATTCCGCGAGCTACGTTCTCGCCGCGACGATCTTCATGGGACGCGTTGGTACAGTGACACTCGCCGCGGCGGTCGCCGCGACCTCCCGATCGCAGCTCTATTCGCTGCCCGTCGAAAGGCCGATCGTTGGTTGAGATGGTGCGGGGCGACGCCCCGGTGCTCGTGATCGGACTCGGCCGCTTCGGCGCCGCCTGCGCCGGGGAGCTCGACCGGCTCGACCGCGAGGTGCTCGCGATCGACGGCGACCTCGGTCTCGTGCAGAAGTGGTCGGAGCGGGTCACCCACACCGTGCAGGCGGACGCTCGCAACATCGACGCCCTGCGGCAGATCGGCGCGCAGGACTTCCAGGTCGCGGTCGTCGCCGTCGGGTCGCTCATCGAGGCGTCCGTGCTGATCACGGCGAACCTCGTCGACCTGAAGGTGCCGCAGATCTGGGCGAAGGCGGTCTCGCAATCGCACGGCAAGATCCTCGCGCGCGTCGGCGCGAACCACGTCATCTACCCCGAGCGCGAGGCCGGCGAGCGCGTCGCGCACCTGGTCAGCGGACGGATGCTCGACTTCATCCGCTTCGATGACGACTTCGTGCTCGCGAAGATGTACCCGCCGAAGTTCATCCGCGGGGTGCGACTGAACGAATCGGGCGTGCGCTCCAAGTACAACGTGACCGTCGTGGGCGTGAAGAGCCCCGGAAAGCCGTTCCGCTACGCCGAGGCGAACACGGTGGTCACCAACCACGACCTCATCATCGTCTCGGGCACCAACGTCGACATCGAGCGCTTCGCGGGCCTCGACCGGTAGCCGCACGCCTACGCCGGGTGAGTCCCGGCCGGACCGCAGAGCGTCACCAGGCCTCAGGCGCCGGCGGCCAGCTCCTTCGCGCGCGCGAGCGCGGCGGCCGTCGCCTCTGCGAAGACGTCGTCGAGCCGGGCATCCTGCAGCACGGCCACCGCCCGCTCGGTGGTGCCCTTCGGGCTGGTGACCCGACGGCGCAGCTCGGCGGGGTCTTCGCCGGACGCCGCGAGCAGGGCCGCGGCGCCGATGAACGTCTGCTCGGACATGAGGCGGGCATCGGCATCCGAGAACCCCATCCCGCGCGCCGCGTCCGTGAGCTTCTCGATCAGCAGGAACACGTAGGCGGGTCCGGATCCCGAGACGGTCGACAGCGCGTCGATCTGCGACTCGGGCACCTTGATCACCGCGCCGACCTTCTCGAACAGCGCGCGCACGAGCGCCATGTCGTCGTCGGTCGCCGCGGGGCCGCCGGCGATGCCGGTCACGGCTTGGCCGACCGTCGCGGGGGTGTTGGGCATCGAGCGCACCGTGTGCACCCTCTCGCCGAGCACCTCGGTGAAGGTCGCGAGAGTGACTCCGGCGGCGAGGCTCACGACGATCGCGTCGTCGCGCAGCGCCGGCGCGATCTCGCGCAGCAGGTCGGGCACCATGGCCGGCTTGACGCCCACGAGGATGATGCGCGCAGCGGCGACCGCCTCGGTGTTGCCGGCGGGGTTCTCGTCGAGCGCGATGCTGGTCACCCCGGCGAGGGATGCCAGGGCATCCGCCTTCTCTCGCGTGCGGTTGGTCGCGACGATCCCCCCGTCGACTGGGGCGCCGGACGCGACGACGCCCTGCAGGATCGCACCTCCCATCGAACCTGCTCCGAGGAAGGCGAGTGCGGGGAGGGAATCGGCCATGCCGCCCATCCTACGAGCGCATCCGGCGAGGCGCCGAGCCACCCGTGAGACGCGGGCGTCGCCGTCGTAGACTCGGGCCATGAGCGCATCCGGCGGCACCAAGGCGATCATCGCGGCTTTCCTTGCGAACCTGGGCATCGCCCTCGCGAAGTTCCTCGCGTGGGCGCTGTCCGGGTCGGCGTCGATGCTCGCCGAGGCGATCCACTCGGTGGCCGACTCGGGCAACCAGCTGCTCCTCATGCTCGGCAACCGCAGGGCCGCCCAGGAGGCGGACCGCTCGCACCCGTTCGGGTACGGCCGCGAACGGTACGTGTCGGCTTTCGTCGTGTCGATCGTCCTGTTCTCGCTCGGTGGCCTGTTCGCGGTGTACGAGGGCGTGAACAAGATCGTCGACCCGCACGAGATCGACCAGACGTGGTGGTGGCTGCCGCTGGCGGTGCTGCTGGTCGCGATCGTGCTCGAGTCGATGTCGCTCCGCACCGCCGTGCGCGAGAGCAACGCCGTGCGCGAGCCCGGCCAGTCGTGGGTCTCGTTCATCCGCCGGTCGAAGGCTCCCGAGCTGCCCGTGGTGCTGCTCGAGGACACCGGTGCGCTCGTCGGCCTGACCTTCGCCCTGTTCGGGGTGGGCCTCACGCTGATCACCGGCGCTCCGCTGTTCGATGCGCTGGGCACGCTGATGATCGGTCTGCTGCTGATCGCGATCGCGATCGTCCTGGCGATCGAGACGAAGAGCCTGCTCATCGGCGAGGGCGCGAGCCGCGCGGATCACGACCGCATCGTCGACGCCATCGTCGGTGGTCCCGACGTCGAGAAGCTGATCCACATCAAGACCCTCTACCTCGGTCCCGACGAGCTGATGGTCGCGGCGAAGATCGCCCTCACGTCCGACAAGACGGTGCGCGAGGCGGCCGCCGACATCGACGAGATCGAGAGCCGGATCCGGGATGCCGTTCCCGCCGCCCGCGTGATCTACCTCGAGCCCGACGTGTACCGGCCGGCGCTCGATCCCGAGCCCTCGACCGACGCGTTCGTCTTCCCGTCGTCGGACTGATCCTGTCGGCCGCTTCGGCCAGTCGGCCCATATGGCCGCCTCACCCCGCTCGATGCGACCAGATGGGACCTGCCGACGCCCGGAGGCTAGGCTCGCATCCATGACCGCCGCGGACCTCGATGCGATGCGTCGTGCCCTCGTGCTCGCCGCCGAGGCGGGTGCAGCCGGCGACGTGCCGGTGGGGGCAGTGGTACTGGATGCCCGCGGCGCCGTCATCGGCGAAGGGCGCAACCTCCGCGAGCAGACGCACGATCCGACCGCACACGCCGAGATCATCGCGCTGCGCGCTGCCGCCGAGAAGCACGGCGTGTGGAACCTCGAGCAGCACACCCTCGTGGTGACCCTCGAGCCGTGCATCATGTGTGCGGGCGCGATCCTGCAGGCCCGCATCGGCCGCGTCGTGTTCGGCGCCTGGGACGACAAGGCGGGCGCGGCGGGTTCGATGTACGACGTGCTGCGCGACCGGCGCCTGCCCTATCGCGCTGAGGTCGTCGGGGGCATCCGGGCCGACGAGGCGACGGCGCAGCTGCGGGCGTTCTTCGAGACACGGCGCTGAGCGGCACCCGCCGCATCCATCCGCCGCCCGGCGGAGCCGGGAATCTCCCCCGTGAGAGGGATGATGAACCGCCCGCGCGCCCGTAGCGTGAAGACATGGACAACAGCCCCGCACTCGTGATCATGCTGATGACGCTTCCGGCTCTGATCGGATCGGTGGTCGTGGCGGCGAACGCCAAGCGCATCAACGCCGCCGAGAAGAAGCGCCGCGCCGCCCGTGCTGGTGCGCATACGGTCGGCAAGTAATCTGTACCCATGCGCGTTCATGTGGCCGATCACCCGCTCATCACTCACAAGCTCACCGTGCTGCGGGATGAGAGGACCTCATCGCCGGTCTTTCGTCAGCTGACCGAAGAGCTGGTGACACTGCTCGCCTACGAGGCGACCCGCGACGTCAAGGTCGAGCCGATCGAGGTGAAGACCCCGGTCACGACGACGACCGGGGTGAAGATCGCCGAGCCGCGCCCGATCGTGGTGCCGATCCTGCGCGCGGGTCTCGGGATGCTCGAGGGCCTGGTCAAGCTGATCCCCACCGCCGAGGTCGGGTTCCTCGGCATGGTGCGCGACGAGGAGACCTTCGAGCCGACGACCTACGCCGAGCGACTGCCCGACGACCTCAGCGACCGGCAGTGCTTCGCCATCGATCCGATGCTCGCCACCGGCGGCTCGCTGGCCGCGGCGATCCAGTTCCTCTTCGATCGCGGTGCGAAGAACGTCACCGCGATCTGCCTGCTCGGCACCCCCGAGGGTGTCGCGGCGATCGAGAAGATGGTCGGCGACGCCGATGTGACCCTCGTGCTGGGCGCGCTGGACGAGCGCCTGAATGAGAAGGGCTACATCGTGCCCGGGCTCGGCGACGCCGGCGACCGCCTCTACGGCACGGTCTGACACGCGTCGGCGGTCACCGCGCCGGTCGACGCCACTGAGAGACCACATCCCGCATCCGAAACCGGTCGGGTGCGGGTTTCCCACGCGAGAAGTGGCTTCTCGCCTCAGACGGTGAGCACGTAGCCGCGTTCATCACCGAAGTGCTGGAATCCCGCACGGGCGAGGATCGGCGCGGAGGTCGCGATGCGACCCTTGACGAGCGCGGTCGTCGCGCCGAACTCGGCGCCGAGCCGCAGCCGTTCGGCCAGCACCGCTCGGTAGGCCCCTCTCCCCCGCGACTCGGAGAGGGTGGCAGCGCCCCAGAGGCGAACGAAGCCGTCGGCGACCGTGCATCCGCCGGTGCTGACGGCGACGCCGTCGATCCTGGAGAGCACCCGCCCGCCGGTTCCGGATGCCAGCGACTCGGTGATCTCGTCAAGTTCCTCGCGAAGGCTCTCATCGGTGAGCGCGCTCTGGTGATCCCACACGGTGACGTTGATCCGGTCGATCTCGCGGAGCTGCTCCTCGGTGCGGACGACCTCGACCGTCGCGTCGTCCGGCACGGCGGTCGGCATGCCCGAGATCGGACGAGCCAGCACCGCGACGGTGTCGACGTGCCGTGCTCCTCGTCGATGCAGCTCGTCTTCGAGGTCGGGGCTGTCGGACGCGCTGGTCCAGAAGGTGAGCTCGGTCTCGCCCCACTCGCGTGTGCGCTCGATGGCGTGCTCGAGAACCTCGGCCGGGCTTCTCGCCGAGTCGACCTGCGATGCCTTCACCCCGCCGCCGAATCGCGCAGGGTGTCGCACCAGCTGCAGGTCGGTCTTCTCCTGCTCGCTGCCGCGCGGGAACCACACCCACGCCGCAGAGGCACGAAGGATGTCGTCGACAGCGTGCACGGCGTCGCCCATCACTCGCGGTCGGCGCCGACGAGATGCGCGAAGGCGCTCAAGCGCGCGACGCCCTCAGCAGTCCAGGGCAGGTCGTCGAGCAGTGCAGGCGAGTGCACCAGGTAGGCGACGCTCTTCGCCCGGGAGATGGCGACGTTGAGTCGATTCTGCAGCAGCAGGAACTCCGGCCCGCGCGGTGCGTCCCGCCCGCTGGACGCGGCGAGCGACGTGACCGACACGACCGCCTCCTTCCCCTGGAAGTTGTCGACGGTGCCGACGGCGACATCGCCGTATCCCGCCGCAGACAGCTCGTCGTGGACGAGCTGCTTCTGCGCGTTGTACGGAGCGACGACGATGATGTCGCGCTGCTCGAGCGGGCGTGGCGGGTCGTCGCGCATGCCGTCGACGTAGGTGCGGCCGATGAGACCGTGCACGATGCGCACCACCTCGGCGGCCTCCTCGGCCGACTGGGTGGAGTTGCCGCGATGGCGTATCGGCACGACGTGCAGGCCCGGCTCGACACCCTCGACGATGCGCCGCTCCGCTCCTGCAGCCGAGGCCAGCCGCCCCGCGTAGGACAGCTGCGAGACGGGCGCGGCCACGGCTGGATGCATGCGCCACGACTCGGCGAGGAAGTAGCCGTACCGCGGATCGATGACCGACGAGCCGTCCATCACCCAGCCGAGTGCCGACGTGTTCACCGGCTCGGGATGCGTGCCCTGACTGACCTGCGGCAGCTGCTGCGGGTCGCCGAGCAGCAGCAGCCGCTTCGCTCCCGCCGCGACCGCGATGGTGGAGGCGAGCGAGAACTGCCCGGCCTCGTCGATCACCAGCAGGTCCAGGCCGTTGCGCTCGACGCGCCGGGTGTTGCTGAAGTCCCACGCCGTTCCACCGACGACAGCCCCGTGGTGGGCGTGCTCGGCGAGGAAGGCGGCCATGCCGTCTTTGCGGATGACGGTGAACGCGGGCTCGGCGGCATCCGGATCCTTCGGGGCCTTCGCCACCTGCGCCGCCGGCACGCCGGCGGCCACGACGCGTTCGAGCAGATTCTCGACGATGGCGTGCGATTGCGCGACGACCCCGATGCGGTATCCGTGCTCGCGCACCAGCCGAGCGATCACGTGCGAGCCGGTGTAGGTCTTCCCGGTGCCGGGAGGGCCCTGCACCGCGAGATAGCTGTCGTCGAGGTCGAGCACGCTGCGGATGATCGCGTCGATGACGTCGCCGCTGCTCTCGACCGACGCAAGAGGGGATCCGGAGGTCGTGCGCGGCGGAATGCGACGCAGGATGTCGGTGGCGGCGTCGCTCGGGAAGTCCGGCGCCGCGTGATGCAGCGATGCCGCCCACTGCTCGATGGCGCCCTGCTGGGAGAGGACGTTCGGCGGCGCCGCCGGCGCGAGGGCGACGGGCAGCTCATCCCACACCTGGCCCTGCACGGTGCGCTCGCGCACCACGTAGCCGTCGTCGAGCACCTCGACGATCTCGACCTCGTGCGGCACGTGGATGACGCGCGAGGGCGCGGGCACGTCGAAGGGCGTGGGCACTGCGTAGAGCGCGAACGGGCGTCCGCCGACGTTCAGCGTGCTGCCCGGGGCGACCTCGCCGCGCAGGCGCACGAGCCTGGTCTGAGCTCGGCGACCCTCGTCGACAGCCCAGTCGCTGTCGACGCCGCTGGAGCCCTCGTCGACGCGCAGCACGTCGCGGGTCGACTCCCAGATCGACACCGGCTCGCGCAGGCGCTGGAAGTGCCCCTGCCAGAAGCTCTTCGCCTCCCTCGGGTGGTAGTCGATCGCCGCGGCCGCGACCCGGTACGACGCCGCGGCCGACTCGTCATCCGCGCGGGTCGCCTCGGCCTGCAGCGCGAGTGACAGCGGTGAGGGCTCGTAGGCCCGGGTCTCGGGGTCGTCCGGCGGAGCGGGCACCACTCCGGCCTCTCTCGCGAGCGAGATCAGCCAGTCGCGCAGTCGCCTGGTCGACACGCAGTCGTAGCGGTTGTAGTCGGCGAGGTCATCGAGGATGGCCTGCGCCTCGGCATCCCGACCGGATGCCCGCAGCTCGCGCGCCTGCACGTATCGGACGATCGAGTCGTCGCCCTTCTGCACGTCGCTCGTGCGCACCTCGTCGCCCATGTAGAGCGGCTCGAGTCTCTTGATCGAGTACGAGCGCGATCCGATGCGCACCGAGCGCAGCACGATCGGGTACAGGTCGACGAAGACGCCCTCACGCAGCAGCCGGTCGACGTCAGCCTCTCCCGCCCCGTGCCGCGCCGCCATCGCGGCCAGATGCGATGTCTCGTACGGCGCGTAGTGATAGATGTGCATGTCGGGGTGCGTCTGCCGGCGCAGCTTCACGAACTCGAGGAAGTCGAGCAGCGCGGTCTTCTCGTCGGCGAAGGTGTGCGCCCACAGCGCCGAGTACTGCTCGGCGTTGTCTGTCCACCCGAACAGGTAGTCGATGCCCCATCGCGGGCTGTCACCGGGTGCGACGGCTTCGGTGTAGAGCGGGTCTCCCTCAAAGTCGAAGAACAGATCGCCGCGGCTGGGGCGGGGCATCATGCCGATGGCGTTCGCCGAGACGAGCTCGAAGGGCGGAGGAGCACCGGTCTCGGCCGGCGCCCCTGCCTGCAGCCGGGCCTGCGCGCGCAGCGCGCTGAAGGTGTCGGCGTTCATCCCGTCGGGCACGTCTGCGGCGTCGGCGAGATCGTCGATCGAGTGGATGCCCGCCGCGCGCAGCTTCTGCCGCTGCACGGGCCGCATGCGGGCGACCATCAGCAGGTCGCGGTGCGCCGCCACCTGCTCATCGCATGTCGCGCAGCGCCCGCACGCGGTGACCTGCAGGTCGCCGCGGTCGTCGCCCCAGGCCAGTGGCGCGCCCGCGGCACCGTCGGCGAGCCGGCGATCGGCGATCAGACTGCGCAGGCGAGCGCGGCGCACGTGGAACAGCGGAAGCAGATCGTCGACGCGGTGCGTGCTCGTCGTGCCGTCGCCGAGGATCAGGTCGACCTCGTCGGATCGAGGGATGCCGAGCCGATCGAGCTGATCGACATAGGCCCCGAGCTGCATCAGAGCGGTCGCGCGCGCCGTGCGGGCGAGCTTCGAGTCCTGCACACGCCAGCGCCCGGCGCTCTCCCCGGGAAGCGGCTCGTCGCGAGCGATGAAGTCGGCGAATCCGACGAACTCCGGGGTCGAGAACGCGGCCTGGAAGACCAATGACGCACCGGAGCGCAGGGCGCGCACGGTGGCGTCGACCGTGGCGGCCAGCTCGCCGGCATCCGCCGACGACACCTTCGGCAGCACCACCACGCCGGGACCGCCGTCGACGGACTCCCCCAGCTCGCCGATGTACCTCGCGAGGACCTTCTCCTCATGGCGGTCGCCGAGACGGGCTGCGCGTTCGAGCGTGGCGTCCTCGGGCTCTTCCACCGCGGGAACGCGACCGAGCTTCGCGTCGAGAGCCCGTGACCAGGCGAACTCGCACTCCGCCGCCAGCTTCAGGTCGCTGGCACTCCAGACGACCCGGTTCTCCGCTGCGATGACCCGCACGATGCCCCTCTCCCTTGCCTGCCTTCGACACTATCCGCAGGCTCGGACATCACCCGGCGCGGGTGTTCAGGGCGGTCCTCAGCGCCACCATCCGTCGGCGGGAGCGACGGGAAGATGCCGCTTGTGCCGGGATGCCCGGTACTTCTGCTCGATGATCCCGGCCGCGGCCGGGTCGATCTGCCTGCCCTCGAGGTAGTCGTCGATCTGCTCATAGGTGAGCCCCAGTTCGTCCTCGTCCGCGCGACCGGGCATGCCGTCGAGCAGGTCGGCGGTGGGCACCTTCATGTAAAGGTGCTCGGGGGCGCCGAGCTGTTTCAGCATCGCGCGTCCCTGACGCTTGTTGAGCCCGGCGAGCGGGACGAGGTCTGCGGCCCCGTCGCCGAACTTCGTGTAGAAGCCGGTCACCGCCTCGGCGGCATGATCGGTGCCGATCACGAGCAATCCGTCGTGGCCGCCGAGTGCGTACTGCACCACCATCCGCAGCCGTGCCTTGATGTTGCCGCGGTTGAAGTCGGAGATGCTCTCGCCGAGGCCCTCCTCGAGGTCGCGTTCGAGCCCGTCGACGCCGTTCTGGATGTTGACCGTCACCGAGCGATCGGCTGCGATGAAGTCGATCGCGGATTCCGCGTCGGCGGCATCCGCCTGCACGCGGAACGGCAGACGCACCGCGAGGAACGTCGCCTCACCCCCGTCGGCTCGCACACGCTCCACGGCGAGCTGGGCGAGGCGGCCGGCGAGGGTGGAGTCCTGCCCGCCCGAGATGCCGAGCACGAAGCCCTTCGCGCCCGTGGCGCGCAGGTAGTCGACGAGGAATCCGATCCTCTTCTCGTTCTCTCCCGCGGGGTCGATCTCGGGCTTCACGCCCAGGTCTTCGATGATCTGCTGCTGCACGGTCATGGCGCCTCCTTCGTCGGTACCAGTCTCCCCCAGCTGAGAGGATGGGGACGTGAGACTTCTCGTCGCCGCCCTGGCATCCGAACTGCAGGCCTTCCCCGCTGAGCTTTCCGGCTTCGACCGCCTGGTCACCGGCCCGGGGAAGCTGATGGCCGCGTACGGCCTGACCCGCGCGCTCGACGCGACGCGCTACGACGAGATCGTCGTGGTCGGCACCGCCGGCGCGGTGGACGACTCCGTCGAGTCGGGGATCTACGACGTGAGCGCGGCGATCCAGCACGATGTGCAGGACCTCGACGGCGTGATCGGTCAGCACGTGTCACTGCCCTCGCGCGTCGAGACGGGTCGGGATGGCGTGACCATCGCCACGGGTGACATCTTCGTCGACGATGCCGATGCGGTCGCGAGAATCCGCGGGCTCGGCGGCGTGCTGGTCGACATGGAGACGTTCTCGTTCATCTGGGTGGCGCAGAAGTTCGACGTGCCGATCCGGGTGATGCGCATCGTGTCGGATCGTGCGCAGGACGGCGCGACCCAGGTGTGGGACGACGTCGTCGCGGCGTGCAGCGCGCAGCTCTGGGAGCACATGCGCCGCGAGTACTCGCTCTGATCAGACCGCGCGCCGCGGTGCGTCGATGACGCTGTGCCCGTCAGGAACGGTGCGGACGCGCAGCTGAGCGGGGATCTGCTCCTGCATCGCTTCGACGTGGCTGATCACCCCGACCGTGCGTCCGCCCTGACGCAGCTCGTCGAGGGTGCGCATCGCCGTCTCGAGCGTGTCGGCGTCGAGTGAGCCGAACCCCTCGTCGATGAAGAGCGTGTCGAGCCGGATGCCCCCGGCACGGGCCGTGACCACCTCGGCCAGTCCCAGCGCGAGCGCGAGCGACGACAGGAACGTCTCGCCGCCGGAGAGCGACTTGGCGGGTCTGGTCTGCCCGGTGAACGCGTCGAAGACGACGATCCCGAGGCCGGATGCTGCGCCGCGTGCGGCCAGCGCGTCGGAGTGGCGCAGCTGATAGCGACCGTCGGACATGTCGTGCAGTCGGAGGTTCGCGGCGGACACGATCTCTTCGAGTTCGGCGGCGAGCACGAAGGTCTCGAGGTTCATCTTGTGCGTGTTGCCCGAACGGCCGGCGAGAGCGTCGGCGAGCCCGCGGAGCACCTCGAACTCGGCTGCCTGCTCGGCCGACGCCGCATGGGCGTGCGCCGCGGAGTCGACGGTCGCGGAGAGGCTCTTCTGCACGCTGCGCGCGCGGCTGTCGGCGTCGACCGCACCCTGCCAGGCATCGCGAGCCTGCTGCGCCCGCTGCTCGGCAGGGGCGAGGTCGATCGGCTCTTCGGGGAGCATGCGCATCTCGAGGTCGAGCAGCAGCGCGCGCTCTTTCTTCACGTCGACCGCATAGGCGGTGATGCGCTCATCGAGAGCCGACAGCTCGGTCGCGCTGATCATCGCGTGCTGGGCTTCGGTGGCGTCGGCGAAGACGGACGCCTCGAGCGCCTCGGTGAGCTCGGCGCCGGCGGCATGGTCGCGCCCGGCGGCGTCGGCGTGCGCTTCGATCGCCTCGGCCGCAGCCGTGGCGATCGCGATCTGCTCGTGCGCCTCGGCGAGCCGGTCGGCGACCGTGTCGTGATCGCCGCGGGCACGTGCGATGGCCGCGTCGGCGTCGGCGATGCGCTGCTCGGCCAGGGAGAGCTCGGTGCGGGATGAGGCGAGAGCGTCGGATGCCTGCGCTCGGCGCTGCTCGAGGTCGGCGAGGCCGCGATGCAGGTCGTCGAGCCTGGCACTCAGCTCCCGAGAGCGAGCGACGTCGGCTTCGGCCGCATCGCGGGCGGCGACGACCACGGCGAGTCGTGCACGCGCGTCGTCGGCGCCGAGCCCGCCGGAGCGCTCCCGCGCGGCGGCGAGCTCGGCAGTGCGCTCGGCGAGGGCACGCGATGCGGCGCGCTCTGCTGCCGCCACCGCGTCTCGCGCGATCTCGGCGGCCTCGATGTCGTCGGCCGACACGGGGTCGGCGTGCGCGGCCGGGGCCGGATGCGCGGTCGCGCCGCACACGGCACACGGCTCGCCGTCGACGAGTGCGCTCGCCAGTTCGCCGGCATACCCGTCGAGCCGGCGCCGCCGCAGGTGCGCGAGCTCGGCCTGAGCGCGGGTGTGCGCGTCGGATGCCGCGGACTCCGCAGCAGCGGCAGCGGCGACAGCCGCCCCCAGCCGCTCGACGTCGAGCGCGCCGGCGAGCTGCCGCTCGGCGAGTGCGACGCTCTGAGCCGCGCCGTCGAGCCGGTCCGCGCCGCGTCGGGCGAGGTCGTGCTCGGAGGTCAGCTCTCGGATCTGGGCGGGAAGCGCCTCGTGCTCGGCGTCGAGGGCGGCGAGAGCTGCGGATGCCGCGTCCACCGCGGTGCGCGCGGCTGTCAGCTGAGCGCCGCGTCGAGCGGCGCCCGCCTCGAGCTCGGCGGCCTGCTGCCAGGCGCCGCTCTCGCGCGTGCGCTCGGATGCGAGGTCGCGGTAGGCGGCGGCGCGCATCCGGTCGGGCGTCGCGCCGGGCGACGTCGGGTCTGCCCGCACGAGGCCGGCGGCGCTCGCGACGGCCGCCTCCTCCGCCTGCGCTGCCGCGGCTCGATCGACGGATGCCCTGGTCGCGGCGACGATGAGGGCGCGCAGCGCGTCGGCTGCGCGAGCACGATCACGCCGCGTCGTGGCATCCGCGATCTGGTCGGCCTGCGCGTCCAGCGCCGCCAGTGCCGAGCGGGCGCGATCGCGCTCGGTCTGCGCCTGACGCTGCTCTTTGAGCAGCGCGAGCGCGGCGTCCGCCGTGGCGAGCGCCTTCTCGGCGGCGGCGCGCTCGGTTCCGAGCTGCTCGACCCGGTAGTCGGCCCGTGCGATCGCACGACGAAGACGCTCGATCCTGGCATCCGTCGTATCCGCGACGGCCTCGGCGTCGTCACCCCACAGATCGGCGTCGCCGACGATCCGCTCGGCCTCGTCGAGTCGCGCGTCGACCATCGCCCTGCTGCCGCCGAGGGCCTGCTCGGCCTCGCGCCGACGCTCGTCGAACCGGGTCTGGTAGTCGGCGAACCGGTCGGTGCCGAACAGGCGTCGCAGCAGCGCCTGGCGTTCGCGGCTGTCGGCGAGCAGGAAGTCGGCGAACCGGTTCTGCGCCAGCAGGATCACCTGCAAGAACTGCTCCTGGGTGAGCTGGAGGATCTCGTTCAGCTCATTGGCGACGTCGACCGCGCGAGCCGCGCGTCCGACCCACCCGCCCTCCGTGAGCTCTTCGAGCGAGACCGCGGCCGCCTGTTTGGTGAGCCCGCCACCGCGTTTGGCCGGCCGCAGATACTCGGGTGAGCGCGTCACGCGGTACCGGCCGCCGACGGTGCTGAACTCGACGACGACCTCGGTGACGTCGTCGGGTTCGCAGTGGTCGCTGCGCAGCCGCTTCTCGCCACCCTTCTCGTAGCGGGGCACGCCACCGTACAGCCCGAAGCACACGGCATCGAGGATGCTCGACTTGCCCGCGCCCGTCCGCCCGGCGATGAGGAAGATCCCGTCGTCGGCGAAGGCGTCGAAGTCGATGCTCTGACGCCCGCGGAACGGGCCGAAGCCCTCGATCTCGAGGCGGTGCAGCTGCATCAGACGAGCGCCTCGGCGCGCACCCGGTCGTCGAGAACCTCGCGGATCAGCTCGGCCTCGCGCTCGGTCGCACCGTGGCCCGCCCGCACGTGCTCGAGGAACGCCTCGATGCGGTCGACATCGCTGACCGCAGAGCGCAGTCGCTGCGTGTACGAGCGCTCGTCGACGGTGTCTGCGCCCTCGGGCTGGTGCTGCACCAGGGCGCAGAACGGGAACCGCTCACGCAGTCGCCGCATCGGCTCGTGCTGGGGCACGGCGTCGGTGTAGACCGCGCACACCCAGTCGTCGGCGTGACGGGCGGCGTTCTCGTCGCTGAGGATCTCGTCGAGCGGGCCGGTGAGGGTGACCAGGGCGCGCGGCACGGGCAGATCGAGCCATTCGACCGACGCGAGGCCGTGCGCGTCGAGGTCGACCAGCCACGAGCCGCGCTGCTTGTGCTGCTCGCCGAAGCTGTAGTGCAGCGGGGCGCCCGAATAGCGCACGCGCTCGCTGAGCTGCTGGCGACCGTGGATGTGCCCCAGCGCCACGTAGTCGGGCCCGTCGAAGGCGGAGAGCGGCACGAGATCGAGACCGCCCTGGCGCACCTCGCGCTCGAGCCCGGCCGTGGCGTCGACGCCGGCGGCGAAGCAGTGCGCGACCGCGACCGACCGACCCCCGTGTGCCGTCATGCCGTCGCGCACGAGCGTCATGGCGTGCTGCATCACCTGCGCCTGCGTGCGCAGCGCGCGCTCGTCATCGATCCAGTGCTGCCGCACGATGGCCGGTTCGAGGTACGGGACGCCGTAGAAGTGCACCGGGCCGTGCTCGTCATGCACGGTCACAGGCGCGGCGATCGCGAGCGGATCGGTGAGCACGTGGATGCCGTCGCGCAGCAGGCGGGAGTGGAATCCCAGCCGAGCAGCTGAATCGTGATTGCCGCTGGTCATCACGACGGTGGCGCCGGTTTCGTGCAGCGCCAGCAGGGCGTCGTCGAGCAGCCTGTAGGCGGATGCGGCGGGAGTCGCGGAATCGAACACGTCGCCCGCGACGATCACCACGTCGACCGCGTGCTCGCGCACCTGGGCGACCAGCGCGTCGAGCACCCCGGCCAGCGCCGCGACGGTCGAGTGCCCGTGGAAGGTGCGGCCGATGTGCCAGTCGGAGGTGTGCAGGATGCGCATACCCACACGGTATGCGGGGCCTCCGACATCGTGTTCGAGGCGTGCCGCGCGGGGCTCACCCGCGCGGGCAGCCGGCCGCGAGTGTCGATCGGGTCAGCGTCGCCGAAGCAGATGCTGCTTGTCGGGGTGCGCGTCGAACCAGTCGGCGACGTACCAGCACACCGGGTCGATCAGGCGGTCGCCGCGCGCCTCGATCTGGGCGACAGCGCCCGCCACCACACGTGCGGCGTACCCGTGGCCACGATGCGTCGGGATCGTGAACGCGCGGGTCATCGCGACGGTCGTGCCATCGTCGCGGTAGTCCAGCACGCTCAGCAGCTCGCCGTCTCTCGTGAGCGCCCAGCGGGAGGCATCCGTCTCATCCAGGAACACGAAATCAGCGGCGTTGGGGGTTGAACTCACCCCACAACGTTACGTCGTATTTCGTCCGCTGGATTGTCACGTTTTGACATGGGACGTCTCGGTGGGAAATAATCGCCCCCATGACCACCAACGCAAGCCCTCTGTCCGCCCAGGAGGCGAACGGGACTGCCGGGATGATGATGCCCGGTCGCGTTGGCATGTGTTGCCGAATGTGTTGCTAAGGCGCAACCACCCAGTCCGACTCGCTGAATTCTCCTCGATCTGAGGGACGAGTCTCTGAGCGCCCACCCTTCGCGCTCATCACCCCACCGGCTCCGCCCGGTCATTCGTGCAACGCATCCCTCGGCTCACGCAAGGAACCATCATCATGTCGAACACCGCCCTCCTCGAGCGTCCCGTCACCGCCCCCGTCCGCGTCGTCTCGCCCGCAGACGCCGCCGCCGACCTCCCATCCGTCCGCTCGCCGCGCGGCTTCGCCCTCTACGTCGGCATCGACGAGATCAAGGCCGCATCCGCCGGGGTCAGCCTCCCCGTGCTCGTCGACGCACTGCGCCGCACGCTCGCGGAACTCGCTCCGACCGCCGAGACGCACGCCACCGTCGCCCTCGCCCCGCAGTCGGCCGGTGGTCGCGACCTCGACGTCGTGCGCCTCGCCCTGCACGAGCCCGGCGCCATCGCCCGTGCCAACGCCGCCGTCGAGGAGGAGAAGGACGAGGAATCGGGCGTCGTCGTCGACATCTCCCGCAAGCGCGTGCTGCTCGACGGCGAATCGGCCTCGTTCACGTACAAGGAGTTCGAGCTGCTGCAGTACCTGGTGCTGCGCGAAGGCCGCACCATCGAGCGCAGCGAGCTGGTCTCCGCCCTGTGGCAGGCATCCACCGACGAGGAGGCGCCCGGCGAGCGCACCATCGACGTGCACGTGCGTCGCCTGCGCGCCAAGCTCGGCCGCCACGAGGACATCGTGCGCACCGTGCGCGGTGTCGGCTACCGCTTCGACCGTCACGCCGACGTGTCGATCCGCTACGGCCACGGCACGCCTTCGCCCGACCGCTTCTGATCCCCGACCTCACCGACACCCCGGGCTCTCACCGACACCCCGGGCTCTCGCTGAGACCCCGGGGTGTCGCCGTCTGATGCACCGGGCGCCGGCGGACGAGCAGACGGGATCTCCGTGGGCCGATGTCAGGGACCGCGCGTAGAGTGCGGGCATGACCCTGATGACGGATGCCGTGGCGCCTGCGCGCGAGTCCGTCTACCGGCCTCGGCGTCCGCTCGACCTCGGTCGCACGGTCGGGATGCTGCGCCGCGGGGGAACCGATCCGACGATGATCGTCGACAGCGGCCGGATCTGGATGGCGTTCCGGACGGATGCCGGGATCGCGACGCTGTGCCTTCGTCAGAGCACCGAGGGGGTGCACGCCTCGGGGTGGGGACCGGGCGCCGCCGAGGCCCTGGCGGTCGTTCCTCGACTGTGCGGTGCCGACGACGATGACTCCGGCTTCGACGTCTCGACGCACCCGAGGCTCGCGGAGGTCGCGCGGCGGCATCCCGGCATCCGGATGGCCCGAACCGACCGCGTCTTCGACGCCCTCGCCTGCGCGATCATCGAGCAGAAGGTGACCGGCATGCAGGCGTTCGGCGCCTGGAGGTATCTCGTCACCCGCTTCGGCGAGCGCGCGCCTGGCCCCGTGCCGCGGCCCATGTTCGCCTCCCCCGCGCACGACGTGTGGCGGGACATCCCGTCGTGGCAGTGGCACCGCGCGGCTGTCGAGCCGCCGCAGTCACGCACGATCGTCGCCGCGGCCCGACGCGGGGCGAGCGTCGAGCGCGCGGCCCTCGCCGCGGTCGACGGGGCCGACCGGGATCGCGTGCTGACGAGCCTGCACGGCGTCGGCGTGTGGACTTCCGCCGAGACGCGCATCCGCTCGCTGGGCGATCCCGACGCCGTGAGCGTGGGCGATTACCATCTCGCACACGAGGTGGGCTTCGCGCTCACCGGTCACCGCACCGATGACGACGGGATGCTCGAGCTGCTCGCCCCGTGGAGCGGGCACCGGCAGCGCATCATCCGGCTGATCTGGGCGTCCGGCTCACGGGAGCCGCGCCGCGGCGCCCGCCTCGCCCCCGAGGATCACCGCGACCGCTGACGACGGTGCCGTCATCCGCGCCCTCCGGAAGGGGTGCCGGCGTGCCGCGGCACGGATGTCGGCGGACCGCACGAATGTCGGCGGAAACAAGCGGTTCGGACCGACATCCGTGATTCTCGCCGACATCTGCCCGGGACACCACACGGGGAGCGCGTCAGTAATACACGGCGAGGGGTCCGTGCGGGCCGTCGATCACCTGCACGGGCGTCTCGAACACGCGCGTGAGCACCTCGTCGGTCATGATCTCGGCGGGCGTGCCGAACTCGACGACCTGGCCGTCCTTCATGGCGCAGATGCGGTCGGCGTAGTGTCCGGCGAAGTTGATGTCGTGCAGCACGATCACGATCGTGCGGCCGAGCTCGTCGGCGGCGCGGCGCAGCTGCGCCATCATCGTGACGGCGTGCTTCATGTCGAGGTTGTTCAGCGGCTCGTCGAGCAGCACGACATCCGTGTCCTGCGCGAGCACCATCGCGACGTACGCCCGCTGACGCTGCCCACCCGACAGCTCGTCGAGGTAGCGATGCTCGAGCATCCCGAGATCGAGGAAATCGATCGAGCGGCTGATGACGTCCTCATCCGCCCTGGTCAGCCGCCCCTTCGAATGCGGGAAGCGGCCGAAGCCGACCAGCTGGCGCACCGTCAGCCGGGTCACGAAGTGGTTCTCCTGACGCAGGATCGACACGACCTTCGCGAGATCGGCCGACTTCGCCGACGCGACGTCGAGTCCCGCGATGGCGATCGATCCGGCATCCATCCCCATCAGCCGTCCGACCATCGTCAGCAGCGTCGACTTGCCCGCCCCGTTCGGTCCGATCAGCGCCGTGATGCCGCCCTCGGGGATGACGAGGTCGACGGGCCCGATCGCGACGTCGGTCGCATACTCGCGGCGAACCTTCTCGATGGTGATCACAGGCGTCCCTTCTTGAGGATGACGATGAGGAACACGACGCCGCCGACGAGCTCGATGATGATCGAGACGACGCCCTGCGCGTAGAACACGTTGCGCATCACGAAGTACGCGCCCGACAGGATGGTGAAGGCGGTCAGCGCGGCGATGGGGAACACCAGGCGGTGATCGTCCGATCCGGCGAACTGGTACGCGAGCGTCGCGACGAGGAACCCGAGGAAGGTCATCGGCCCGACCAGCGCCGTCGAGGTCGCCATCAGCACGGCGACGAGGAAGAGCGTGATCATCAGCTCGCGCCGGTGGTTCACCCCGAGCGCGTTCGCGGTGTCGGCGCCGAGCGCCATCACGTTGAGCCGGCGGGCGCGCATCCACAGCAGGACGGATGCCACGACGCACAGCGGCACGCCGAGCGGGAGGTACGACGCGTCGGCGTTGGAGATGTTGCCGAACAGTCGCGCGGCGAGCACGTCGAACTCGCTGGGGGTGAGCAGCCGCTGCATGAAGGTGGCGATGGCCCCCAGCCCGCCGCCGATCACGATGCCGATCAGCAGCATGATCTGCAGGTTGGCGTAGCGTCCGGTGAGCAGCCAGCCGTAGAGCAGCATCGCGAGGGCCACCATGACGGCGATCTGGATGCCGAACTGCAGCAGCCCCTGCATGGCGACCAGGCCCGCGATGCCGAACAGGTAGACCGACGAGGTCTGCACGGCCCGGTACAGCGACTCGAATCCGAGGATCGACGGGGTGACGATCCGGTTCGTCGCGACGGTCTGGAAGCTCACGGTGGCCACCGCCTGGCAGACGGCGACGATGATCATCACGAGCACGTTCGTGAAGCGCAGCTCGGCGATGCGCCAGAAACCGTCCGTGCCGAACGGCATCGGGTTGTCCCAGGCGAGCAGTCCGATGCCGAATCCGACCGAGAGCACGACCAGGATCGTCAGCGCGATCAGATAGCGACGTCGGGCACGGGCATCCGCGAACCAGCCGGCGGCGGCGCGCATCGGCCTCTGCTGCGCGACGTTCGCCCGCCCGAGCAGGTCGACCCGCCTAAGCACGGCGACGCTGCCTGAGCAGGAGGAGCACGAACACGACCGCGCCGACGATGCCGAGGATCAGCGAGACCGGAACTTCGAACGGCATGACGATGATGCGCCCGATCAGATCGCAGAGCGTGACGATCCCGATGCCGAGCAGGCACACCCACGGCAGGTTGCTGCGCAGGTCGTCGCCGCGCAGCATCGAGACGATGTTGGGCACGATCAGGCCGAGGAAGGGCAGGTTGCCGACGACCACGGTGACGACGCCGGTGACGACGGCGATGAGTGCGGTGCCGAGAAGCATGATGCGGTCGTAGTCGAGCCCGACGTTCGTGGCGATCTCCTCGCCGAGACCGGCGACAGTCAGCCGATCGGCGACGACGAAGACGATCACGCCGACCACGGCGACGATCCACAGCATCTCGTACTGGCCGCGCAGCACCGAGGTGAAGCTGCCGGCGAACCAGACGCCCAGGCTCTGCAGCGTGTTGGTGGCCAGGGCGAGGTAGGTCGATACGGCTCCGACCACCGCGCCGAGCATGATGCCCACGATCGGCACGATCAGCGACGAGCGCAGCGACACCCTTCTGAGGAACAGGAAGAAGATCATCGTGCCGATGAACGCGGCCACGACGGCACCCGCCATGCGCAGCGGCAGCGAGGGGTGCGGCACGAGCACCATGACCGTGAGCAGGCCGAGGCCGGCCCATTCCGTGGTTCCGGTCGTGGTCGGCTCGACGAAGCGGTTCTGCGTGAGCAGCTGCATGACGAGCCCGGCCATGGCCATCGAGGCACCCGCCAGCACGAGGGCGATGGTGCGCGGGATGCGGGTGATCTGGAACATCTCGGCGCCGTCGGGACTGCCGGAGATGTCGTAGACGCCGGTGAGCAGGGAGGCGACGAGCAGGGCGGCGACGACGAGGACGCCGATGAGCAGCTTGCCGTCGAAGAGGCGCCCGCGGGTCGCCGCACCCGCGGGCGGGGCGGGAGCCGGGGCGGGCTCGGAGAGGGGACGTGTGCGTGTCATGGTGCGAGGGCGCGGTGGCATCCGGGATCGGCCGGACGCCACCGCGCTGATGTCACTTCGCGGACTTCTCGAGCGCGTCGGCGAAGTCGTTGAGGAAGGTCGTGTACGTCTGGATGCCCTCGTTGAGGTACGTGTCGGTGGGCATGTAGACGATCTGGTCGCTCTGGACAGCGGTGACGGATGCCAGCGCCTCGGAGTTCTCGAGGATCTCGGCCGCCTGCACGTAGTTCGGCTCCTGGTCGGCGAACACGGCATCGCGGTCCATGACGAGGATCCAGTCGGGGTTCGCCTTCGCGACCGCCTCGACCGAGATGTCGTCACCCTGATGATCGTCGGTGGCGCCGTCGACCTCGAGCGCGGGGCTGAGACCCAGGATGTCGAAGATCGGACCGAGGGTGCGGCCGGCGCTCGGGGCGATGTAGCCGATCTCGCCCCCGGACGTGGTGACGGCCATGACCGAGTCCGCGTCGTCGTAGGCGTCCTTGACGCGGGCCACAGCGGCGTCGAAGTCGTCGACGAGCTGCTGCGCCTCCTTCTGCTTTCCGAACACCTCGCCGAGCACGGTGACCTGACGCTTGAGCTCGTCGTCGAAGGGCTCGCCCTCGCGGGGGTCGAGCTCGAGGATGGTCGCGTCGGGCACGAGGCTCGCGAGCTTGTCGTGGTGCTGCGTGAAGCGCTGGCCGTTGATGATCAGGTCGGGTTCGACGGCGACGACCGACTCGAGGTCGGGTTCGTTGTGGCTGCCGAGGTCGATGATGCTCTCGTCGGTCTTGTATCCCACCGTCGTGGGCATGAGGGTGACGGCGCCGGCGGCGAGTTCGATGCCCCAGTCGCTGAGCGTCTGGAAGGTGCGGTTGTCGGTGGCGACGACAGACGTGGGCGGGGTGGCGATCTTGTGCGTGCCGTTGTTGTCCTCGACGGTGACCGTGCCGCTCGTGGGTGCGGCCTCGTCGGCTTCGGCAGCGGGGTCTGCGGCGCAGCCGGCGAGGGCGAGGACGCTGACGAGACCGAGTGCGGTTCCGCCGAGGATTCGGGGCACGGGCATGGAGAGCTCCTGTTCTGCGTGGGGTGATGCGCTGGCTGCGCGGTGGTGAACTCACTGTCACCGCGACTTAGGTTAGCCTTACTTTATGAGCGATGTGAAATCAGGTTTCTCGATCGAGCGACAGGGGCTCGATCTGCGGTTCCGCACGGCCACCCTCTCCGAGCGGCAGTGGCTCGCGCCGAACTACGTGCGCGTGCGACTGACGGGCGACGACCTCGCCGGTTTCGAATCACTCGGCGCGGACGACCACATGCGGCTGTTCTTCACAGAGGCGGCGACCGATTCGGTCGACGAGCTGCGCGCCTCACCCAACCGCGAGTACACCCCGCTCGCCTGGGGCGAGAACTGGCTCGACGTCGAGTTCGCCGTGCACGGCGATGACGGCGTGGGTGCCCGCTGGGCGGCATCCGCTCCGCTCGGCTCTCCCGTCGGCGTCGGCGGGCCGCGCGGCTCGGCCGTGCTGACCGGCGCCCCGGGGTCGTGGCTGCTCGTCGGCGACGAGACCGCCATTCCCGCGATCCGTCGCTTCGCGGGGATGATCCCCGCGGGCACCCCGGCGCGCATCGTGATCGAGGTCGTCTCCGACGCCGATCAGCTCGCTCTGAACGCGCCGCTCGCGGTCGAGTGGCTGCACCGCGGGGACGCGCCGGCCGGATCGGCGTTGATCGCCTTCCTCGACGGTCTCGGCGAGACGGATGCCGTGGGCTCGGACCCGTTCGTCTTCATCGCCGCCGAGCAGCAGATCGTCAAGCACGGCCGCGCACTGCTCGCACGCTGGGGCGTCGACGTGGCGAAGGCCGTCGTGAAGGGCTACTGGAAGCGCGACGAGGCGGAGTACCACGCCCCGCACTGAGCCGTGCCCGGCCCGTTCCGCGAGACGTGCTCTCCCCCGCCCGACGTCTGTTCGGAACATGCGGAGCCGACCGACCAGCGGCTCCACCTGGGGCGATCCACCGGCCAGAGAGCCGGCGAGCGCCGCCGCTGAAAGAATGATCCGGTGAGTCTGTTCGCCTTCGGCCCCTCCCGCGGCCCGCGCTGGCAGCTCGGCCTGCAGGCGGCTCTGGGGATCGCCGTGCCGATCGCCGTGATGACCGTGCTCGATCAGCCGATGCTGGGGTACATCGCCGCGTCGGGAGCCTTCACCGTGCTGTTCGCCGGGTCCCTGCCCGTGATCGAACGGGCGCGGATGCTGCCGTTCGTGGGTGCCGCTCTCGTCATCTGCGCGGCGCTCGGGGCCGCGGTCGCGCACGATCCTCTACTGGTCAGCATCGGCATCGTGCTCGTCGCGAGTGTGAGCGCAGCCCTCGCCTTCGGCTTCCGGCTGGGCCCGCCCGGACCCCTGTTCTTCGTGCTCGTATTCGGCCTGTCGGCAACGGTGGTGCGCTCCGCTCCGATCACGCCCGCCGGCTACGTCGCCGCGATCGCCGCCGGATGCGCGTTCTCGTATCTGATCGCGGTGTCACCCCTGGCCCTGGCTCGGGTCCGCGCCCGTCGTGCCCGCCCACTTCGGCAGCTCTTCCCTGGGCCGTCGTGGGATGCGGATGCCCGGAGGCTGCTGCTGCGTGTCGTCCTCGTGAGCGTGCTCGGGGTGGTCGTGAGTCTGTTCCTCGACCCCGCGCGGGCGTACTGGATCGTCGGAGCTGCGGTCGCGGTGATCGGGATCGCGTCGAGCAGACGGGCGGCGCTGCAGCGTGCGACGCACCGGTTGCTGGGAACGATCGCGGGCGCCGGAGTCTATGCGCTGCTGGCGCTGCTGCACCCGAGCGGTCTGTGGCTGGCGGCGCTGCTGGGCGTGTTGCAGTTCTCGATCGAGCTGGTGGTCGTGCGTCACTACGCCCTGGCGCTGACGCTCATCACCCCGCTGGTGCTGCTTCTTCTCGGCGCGGCCACGGGAAGCACGGGCGACATGTCCATCGCGATGGAACGGGTTGTCGATACTCTGGCGGGCGCCGCGCTGGGCGCGCTCTCTGGCCTGCTGCACCCCCGCTCTGATCCGTCGCGCGCTGCTCACCCCGCCCCTGCCTGACCGCCCCGTGCTCCAAGCGGAACCGCTGCTCCTTCCGGTATGAGTTTCTGCCGCTCAACCGCGGATCAGGCGACACGAACTCATACCGGAGCGAGAAGTGGTTCCGGGGGCGGGGGGTCAGCGCATCAGGACGCTGCGACAGGCCAGATGCAGGGCGAGCCGCGCATCCGGATCCCGCATGTCGATGCCGAGCAGCTCCTGCGCGCGGCGTATGCGCACCGCGACGGTGTTGCGGTGCAGGCCGAGGGCGATGGCGGTCGCCGCGATGCCCGACTCGTGGTCGAGATACGCGGCGAGCGTGGTCAGCAGCTCACCCGTTCCCTCCCGAAGCGGGGCGAGCAGCGACTCCGCAGCCGGCACGAAGGTGTCGTTGCCGGTCCACGCGAGAAGCAGCTGCTCGAGGCCGAGGCTGTCGACCCGCACGAACCAGCCTGCTGCCGAGCGCGCGGCGGCGATCTTCGCCGCGTCTGCGGCTTCGTCGAGCGTGGCGCCCAATCCCGCAGGGCCGGGTTGCAGCGAGCCGACGCCGGTCGCGACGGCGAAATCACGTAGAGCCTCCGCATGCAGCTCGCGCAGCGCAGCGACCGCGCGCTCGACCTTCTCTGCGCTGGGCTGCTGCGCGAAGGTCAGCCACCCGCTCACTCCGCTTCCGGCTGAGGTCGCGTGCGATTCGGCGTCGATCGATCCGAGACCGGAGCGCAGCGATCGCAGCAGCGAGAATGCGTCGACCCGTCCCCGGGCCGTCATGTGGAAGGCCAGATGATGGCCCTGGGTGCGCCATCCCCGTTCGGACATCCGTCGATCGACGTCGTCGTCGGCAGCACCCCTCAGGTCGGTGAAGTCACGCAGCAGCGCCGACGACACGGCGACCTCGTTGATCGCGGCCACCTCGTCGATGAGGATGCGAGCGGCGACGGCCGGCATGGCGACCTGGGCTGCGACCGAGAGTGCCTGCAGCTGCGGTTCCCCGATCCCGTCGCCGAAGAGCACGAGGCGCAGCCCCGTCCGTGCAGGACTGTCGACACGCACGGATGCGGCCGCTGCGTGCTCGGTGCGGGCGAGGTCCGCCCACGATTCGAAGCCGATACCCGCATGCAGGTCTGGGCTGAGATGCCCTCCCGCCTCGAGGACGACTCCCGCGCGGTCGACGAGTGCGACCCCGGTGCTGAGATTCGCGACGATGTGCCGCAGCAGGTCCCCGAGATCCTGCGCGGAGTACTCGAACGACTGGGCGACCTTCCGCACCTGCCCCAGGGTGAGCGCGTCACGGGCCTCGATGAGCATCCAGCAGGCCTTCGCCAGCTGGATGGGGCGCGCGACGTCGAGCAGCGCGAGTCGGAGGCGGATGGCGAGTCGACGGGCGCCCGGGTCGATCGCCGCCGCGCCCGGCACGGCGAGACCGGAGTACCCGCGGTCGCGCACGCGGCGGAGCAGCGCATCCTGCTGCCACGTCGTGCGCGGGATGCCGGAGGTGAGCACCGCGAGTCGGTGCTGCACGGGGTCGGCGAGGTCGGATTCGTCGTTCTCGATCACGACGGCATCCCACTCGACATCCTCCGGTCCGGCCACGAGCGTCAGACCGCCGTTGTCGGGGTAGGAGAGCAGAGCGCTCAGTCGCAGGGGGCTGCTCATGCCACGTCCAGCTCATCCAGGCCGTAGGCCGAGGGCGTGACGCGGCGCAGCCGGTCGGGGCGCGCGTGCCACCACGACGGAGCCGGAATCGCGAGAACGGCGACGTGGCGTGCGAGGGTGAGCTCGGTGACCTCGAGCACGTCGCGCGAGATCGCATCGACGACGACGATCACGGTGGGTGCCGCGGCGACCACCCGACCGTCGCTGAGCACCGCGAGAGTCTCGGACCGGGTGATCACGCGGTGGACCCCGCCGTCGACGCCCATGATCTCGACGGCGCTCACGGACGGATCCGCGACGAGGGATGCTGTGGAGAGGATGCGCCCTTCGGTCACGAGCTGCGCACCCAGGGCGTCCGCGAGCTCGACCAGGGACCGATCCGATGTGGCCACGAACGCGCGACCGACGCGAAGGGTGTGAGCGAGGTGACCGACGATGGCGTGCTCGCGCAGATCCCCGACCGTGAATCCCGCGAACACGGCGCACCCCGCACCGCCTGCCTGGATGATGGCGGCACGCGCCACGCGCTCGGCGTCGATCCCCCGAGTCGCCTCGACGACCGCGACACCCCCGCCTCCGGTGTCGCATGCCACGATGATCCCGGGCAGCCCGTCGACGAACAACGACATCTGGTCGAGCCCCGGCACCGCACGGCCCGTGCAGTCGGCGTCGACCACGATGTGCGAATCCGCCAGCATCAGGGGCGCCAGGCCGTTCATGCCGCCGCCTTCCAGCGAGCAGACCGCGGGTATCTCGTGACCCGTCCAGCGCTCGACCGCCCTGAGCACCGGAGCGAACGGCTCGCTGCCGGGCATCCGCTCGCCCAGCAGGATCGTGGATCCGACGAATGCCACGCCGAGGCACGGCGTCGCCGGATCGAGCGACTCCGGTGCCGCGACCTGGAGCGGCCAGGTGGCCGACCCGGCGAGGATGAGCTCGAGCATGGTGGTCGATCCCCCACCGCCCGAGCCGAACAGCGCGTAACCACGCGCGAGCGCGGTCAGATCGTCACGCCCGAGCAGGCTCACCATGATTCCAGATTACGGCTCCGCCAGCTCCTCGACGGCGACGAACTCCTCGGTGATGCCGAAGGCAGACGGCCCGAAGGCAGCCAGCGCTTCCGGAGTGCGCATCATCGCCGGAGTCGAGATCCCGAGCACCCGCACCCGCTGCCCGTACCGCAGCCCCTCGGTGGTGATCGGCTCCGCCGTCTCCTGGTCCACGATGCAGATGAGATCGGGGACGATCGCGACGAGCCGGCCCCCTCGGTGAGCGGTGAGGTTCTCGTTCTGGAACGCGACCTCAAGCGGGTCGCCCTCATCGCCGAGCGGGGCGATCACAGCCCGTCCCTTCGCGAAACCCTCGGTCGTGCGCCGCTCGACATCGACCACCTTGCCGACGAACAGCTCGCGCATGTGCGGGTAGAGAGTGGAAGCCAGCGCGGCGGAGATCGCATCGAAGGGGGAACGATGCTGCTCACGCGCCAAGCGGATCGCACGGCCGAGCGCGAGCGCCATTGAGATGGTGCGCGGCACGGCCGTGCGACGCACGTCGGCGCCGGTCATCGCGTACTCGGCGATGTGGCCCACACCGCCGAGGCGGATCGTGATCCCGCGGGCGAGCCACTCCATCTGGCGATCATCGTCACCGGTGTCGATGATGACGCGCTCACCGCGCTCCCCGGCCAGGGCGAGAGGCGAGCCGTGCACGCCGTAGACGGCGAACGTCTCCATCGACAGCTCGGGAAACGCGCGACCCATCCCGTCGGCATCGACCACGGGCAGGCCCGTCTCGGCCGCGACGATCAGCGGGATCATCGAGTTGATGCCTCCGCACTCGATGGGCATGGTCGCGTCGGCCTTGCGCCCGAGGTGGTCTTCGAGGGTGCGCAGTGCGAGTGTGGGCTCGGTGCCGGCGGGGATCTTCTCGACCATGACCGTGGGCGCACCCATCTGCGCCGTGGGGATGACGAACATTTCGTCGGGCAGCTCATCCGGATCGAGGATGGTGATCGCTCCGTCACCGAGCACGCGCTCGACGAGCATCTTCCCGATGTAGGGGTCTCCTCCCCCACCCGTGCCCAGCAGGGTGGCCCCGCGCGCGAGGTCGGGGAGGTCATCGGCGGTCAGCTGCCAGCTCATCTGGGTTCGTTTCCTTCGCTCAGGACACCGGACTCCGTCTCGGTGCCGCCAGTGGAGATGGTGCCGTCGAAGCGGTGGGCGCGCATGTCGTAGCCGAAGTAGCCCGGCCCCACCATGGCGAGCGCGGCTGCCGAGTGCCACCGCTCATCGGCCGGCGCTGCGGCCACGCGGACGCGCTGCCCGTAACGCAGGGCCTCCGTGGTCACCGGCTCACCCGATTCTCCGTCGAGAACCATGATGAGGTCCGGCGTGGTCACCAGCACCTGTCCGTCCTGCTCGGCGACGAGGTGCTCGTTCTGGAACTGCAGCGTGATCGACGTGTCACCAGCCCCGTCGATCCGGGCCCGTCCGCGTGCGAATCCCGTGGTGGTCGCCCGCTGCACGTCGACGACCTTGCCGTCGATCAGCTCTCGGCCGTGCAGCAGTGCGACAGCCGCGGCGACGGGGTCGGTCTTCGAGTCGCGGGCTCTGGCAATGGCCTCACCGATCTCGATGCAGCGCGACAGCGAATCGGCCACGAGCGACTCTCGCGCCTGCACGCCCGACATCGAGAAGCCCGAGATCATCACCGAGCATCCCATCTCAACACAGGCGACCCGGGCGATGCGCTCGGTCCACGAGTTGTCGACGGTCTGCAGGACCCCCGTGTTGCCCTTCTCGTCGCTGAATGCGAGTGGAGAGGCTGTCACACCGTGGAGGGTGGGCAGCACCATCTGGAGCTCGGGGAACGCGCGGCCCATGCCGTCGGCGTCGATGAGCGGCAACCCGAGCGCCGCGGCCGCGGCGATCGGGATGGTGGAGTTCACGCCGCCGACCTCGGCGCACGCGATGTGGGTGACGGGTCGGCCGAGGTGCACGCCGAGCGCCCGGACCGGCTCGACGACCTCGTCCAGGCTGGGCAGCTTCTCGACCATCACGGTCGGCGCGCCCATCATGGCGACGAACAGCACGAGCGCATCATCCGGCACCTCGTCGAGGCCCACGACGGTGACATCCGTGTCGGCAAGCGCCTGCCGGGCCAGCAGAGCTCCGATGTACGGGTCACCGCCGCCGCCCGTGCCGAGCACCGCCGCACCGCGGGCGAGCCCGTCGATGTGCTCGGCGGTGATGGTCCAGCTCATCTCACGCCTCCATGTCGAGGTCGCCGACAGCCTTCGCGCGGATGCGCGTGGCGTTGCCGGGCAGATACGGGATCGGCACCTCGTCGAAGTCGATGATCGAGACGGTCGAGGGACGGGCGCCCGCGGCGATCGCCCTGTCGACAGCTTCGGAGCGCACCGCGGCGATCGTCTCGTCGCGCCGACCGGGCTCGATCGCGTACACCTTGTCGATCTCACCGCCGACCTGGGCGATCGATGCGCCGATCGCGTTCGCCACCGCGTAATTCTCGGGGCGGTGCACGGTGCCGAACATGGGCAGCTCATCCGGCAGCAGGATCGACCCGCCGCCCACGGCGACCACCGCGATCGGCTCGGGTGAGGTGCGCATCCGATCCACTGCCTCCGAGACGCGCTCGGCGATGCGCTGCAGGACACGGTCGACGAAGGCGGGGTCGAGGTGCGCGACCTTCGTCGCGTCGCCGATGTCGGCGCGGCCGGCGGCCACGGCGATGTCCGTGGCTGTGAGGGTGCTGCCTCCGAACACGAGCGCGTCGGTGGTGAGCCGGTAGCCGACCGATGCCGGACCGACCTCGGCGGTCTCCTCGTCGACGATGCTGCCCCCGCCGATGCCGAGCGAGAGCACATCGGGCATCCGGAAATTGGTGCGGATGCCCGCGACCTTGACCTCATTGGCCGTCTCGCGCGGGAATCCGTTGATCAGAAGGCCGATGTCGGCGGTGGTGCCGCCCACATCGATCACCGCGCAGTCGACCAGTCCGCTCGTCGCGGCCGCACCGCGCATGGAGTTGGTCGGGCCCGAAGCGAAGGTGGCCACCGGGTATCGGCGCACGTACTCGTCGTCCATCAGGGTGCCGTCGTTCTGGCTGAGGAAGATGGGGGCTTCGATCCCCTGCGCGCGCACGGCCGAGGTGAGCCCGTCGACGATCTCCGAGGCGAGCTCCCGCAGCGCAGCGTTGATGATCGTGGCGTTCTCGCGTTCGAGCAGGCCGATCCGGCCGATCTCGTGCGAGAGCGAGATCGCGACGCCGTCGCCCAGGACCGAGCCGATGATCTCCGCCGCCTGGATCTCGAGGTCGTGGTTGACGGGGCTGAAGACCGATGAGACCGCCACGGAGCGGATGCCGTTGGCCTTCATGTCCTCGGCGTGCGCGCGCAACTCATCGGGGTCGAGCGGCGAGATGGGCCGGCCGTCGAACTCGTAGCCGCCGTGCGCCAGGTAGCTGCGGGCGTGAGTGGCCTCGACGAGCGCCTCCGGCCAGTCGACCAGCGGCGGCAGGGCACGCGTCGCGGGCAGCCCCAGACGCAGCGCCGCGGTCGGCGCGAGTCGGCTGGCCTGGACCAGAGCGTTGATGAAGTGGGTGGTGCCGATCATCACCGCGTCGATGTCAGGACCGTCGAAGGGGTGCGCGGCGCGCAGCTCTTCGATCGCCTGCACGATGCCGCTCGTGACGTCTCCCGTGGTCGAGTGCTTGACTCCCGCCAGCGTGCGCGTGCCCGCCATGAGTACTGCGTCGGTGTTCGTGCCGCCGACGTCGATGCCGATGTGCATGGTTCTCGCTTTCTGTGTGGAGGCCGCGCTCAGGCGCTGACGGGCTCGGAGTCGGGTGCGGGGGCCTGTCGAGTGGTCGCGACGCCGACGCCGCGGACGAGACCGAGCTTGCCGGCCAGGACGTAGAGCACCATCGAGAGGAAGAGGCTGAGCAGAGACGGGATGCCCCAGGTCACGAAGTACCCGACCAGCGACGACACCAGCCACACGACGATGGTGGTCGGAACGAGACGCGGCGCGGTCGCGGGGAGCGTCCCGGCCTCGCGACTGGTGTCGAGATCAGCGCGCCAGCGGCGCACGAAGTAGTACTCGGCGACCATGATCCCCGCGATGGGAGGGAAAGCCACGCTCAGCACGATGAGGAAGGAGGTGAACTGCCCGAGGATTCCGACGGCGGCGAGGATCGAGCCGACGATGCCGAGCACGATGGTCGTCGTGACGCGGTGCAGGTTGCGGCCGAACGCCGTGGAGATGAAGTTGACCAGTCCCAGCGTCGACGAGTACAGGTTCCAGTCGTTGATCTTCAGCGTGCCGGTGAGCACGATGAACAGGCCGATGAGGCCGACCGATGAGGTGACGATCGCGACGATGTCGCCGGTGCCGGCGGCGTGGGCGAGCAGAACTCCCGCCAGTCCGATCACGAACTCGCCGAGGGTGACCCCGACCACGGTCTGCTTGACCACGTCGGCGCGGGAGCGGTTGAAGCGGGTCATGTCGCCGGTGATGATCGCGCCGACGATCAGGCCACCGGCGACGATGCCGGTGCCCGCCCACACGCTCATGGAGGGACCGGGGGCCGGGCTGGTCAGCAGCTCGCCGATGTCGTGACGGCTGAGTTCGCTGATCACCGACCAGCCGACCAGGATCAGGAACAGCGGCACGGTGACGTTGGCGAGCCACTGCATCCCGACGAAGCCGAAGGCGACGATCGCCGTCACCGCGAGGCCGAAGATGAGACTCCACGCCCACACCGGCAGGGCACCCGGCATGAGCGCATCGAGCGACTGCGCCGAGATCGCCGACTGGATGCCGAACCACCCGATCAGGCTGATGCCGATCGCGAGTCCGACGAGCGAGGCGCCGATCTCGCCGAAGCCGGTCCATCGCGCCAGCAGGGCGGTGTTCAAGCCCTCGCGCTGGCCGATGAAGCCGACGACGCACATGACCACCTCGAGGATGATCGAGCCGAAGAGGAAGGCGAGGGCGGCCTCGCCGAAGGTCATGCTGAAGCCGAGCGTCGCTCCGAGCAGGAACTGCGAGAGCGCCGACACCTGGCCGAAACGCTGGATGGCGATGCCGAACCAGGGCTTGCGTGCGTCGGGTGTGACTCGGGAGAGCGCGAAATCATCGGGGTGCGCCGTGCGTGCCATGAGGGGTCCTTCGAGAGGAGGGAACGGGTTGTGGCAACAGTAACCACGCCCTCCGGGCCCATGACATGTGCGATCAGCACGAGAATCGCGTCACCAAGTGCACTCTGCACTGCCCACTCGCTCCCTCACCCACAACCCCCCCTCCTTCCGGTATGAGTTTGTGCCGCCCAAACGCGAAGCAGGCGGCACGAACTCATACCGGAGCGAGAAGCGGTTCCGGGGTTGGGGGTGGGAGCGGGCGTCAGCGCAGCGCGTGCTCCGCCACGAAGGCCCGCAGTGCCTGCTCGTCGTCGGCCATCTCGGTCACACGCTGCGGGGCGGCGAGCATCTCGCGCAGTTCGGGCGAGAAATCCAGTTCGACGCCGATCGCCTCGGTGATGGTCTCGGCGAACTTCTGCGGCTTCGCGGTCTCTAGAACGAGCATCGGCACCTCCGACTCGACGTGCTCGCGAGCGACTTTCACGCCGTCGGCGGTGTGCGGGTCGATGATCTCGCCGGTCTCGTCGTACACCGAGCGGATCGTGGCGAGCCGGTCGGCGTGGGTCGAGGTGCCGCTGACGATGCCGAACTCGCTCTCGAAGCGAGGCTGCTCCGCCGAGAAGTCGATGGCGCCGACGGCGTCGAGAGCGTCCCACGCCGCGACGACCCGGGCAGGGTCGCGATCGACGAGCTCGAAGATGAAGCGCTCGAGGTTCGACGCCTTCGAGATGTCCATCGACGGGCTCGACGTGGCGTGCGTGTCGGCGGCCGAGCGCGGGCGGTAGACGCCCGTGCGGAAGAACTCGTCGAGCACGTTGTTCTCGTTCGCGGCGAGCACGAGGCGGCGGATCGGCACGCCCATGCCCTTCGCGAAGAAGCCCGACAGGATGTTGCCGAAGTTGCCCGACGGCACCGTGAACGAGACCTCGAATCCGGGGCGGAACTCGGGCTCGACGGCATCCGTCACCCGCAGCCACGCCCAGAAGTAGTAGACGACCTGCGCGGCGATGCGGCCCAGGTTGATCGAGTTGACCGCGCCGAGATTCTGCGCGCGCTTGAACTCGAGGTCGCCCGCGAGCCTCTTGACGAGGTTCTGGCAGTCGTCGAACACCCCGTCGACGGCGATGTTGTGCACGTTCTCGTCCTGCAGCGAGTACATCTGCGCGCGCTGGAACGAGCTCATCCGGCCCTGCGGCGAGAGCATGAACACCGACACGCGCTCCTTGCCGCGCAGCGCGTGCTCCGCCGCCGATCCGGTGTCACCCGAGGTGGCGCCGACGATGTTCAGCACGCGGTCCTTCTTCTCGAGCACGTACTCCAGCACCTGCCCGAGGAACTGCATCGCCATGTCCTTGAACGCGAGCGTCGGGCCCTCGGAGAGGCCGACGAGCGTGAGACCGCCGCCGATCGATCGCAGCGGCACCACCGCATCCGGGAAGTCCGCGTACGCCGCCGCCGTCATCCGCGCGAGGTCGTCGCGGGGGATGTCGGTCGCGAACAGCGAGAGCACCTCGGTCGCGAGCTGCGGGTAGGTGAGCGCGCGCCAGCGCTCGAGCGTCTCCGCGTCGACCTGCGGCAGCCGCTCGGGCACCGCCAGCCCGCCGTCGGGCGCGAGCCCCTCGAGCAGCGTCTCACTGAACGGCTGCGGCTGCATGCCGCCGCGGGTGGAGATGTACAGCACGAGGGCTCCTCGGGTCGTCGGGGTCTCCATTCTCGCAGGATCGCCACGACGGCGAGGCCGGATGACGCCTGTCGCGCATCGACCCGCAGCAGCCGGCGTGCACTCAGTCGAGCAGATGTCGCAGGTAGCGATCCGGATCGCCGAGGAACGACCGCCAGTGCCGCACCAGCTCGAGCTCCTCCCACGTCGTCTCGCGCAGACCCCACTCGCCGAGCTCGAGGATCGTCGCGCCCGGCAGCGACGCGAGCACCGGAGAGTGCGTGGCGCAGAGCACCTGCCCGCCATCATCGGCGATGCGCCTCAGCACCGAGATCAGAGTGAGGGTCGAGGCGAACGACAGCGCGGCCTCGGGCTCGTCGAGGCAGTAGAACCCGGGCGAATCGAATCGAGTGTCGAGAAGCGCGAGGAACGACTCGCCATGACTCATCTCATGGAAGGACGCGTCCGGACCCGAAGACGGGTTCTGCTCGAGGTAGGTGTAGAACGAGTGCATCGTCTCGGCACGCAGGAAGAACCCCCACTGACTCGCGCCGACGCCGCGCTCGAGCCGCAGCCAGTCCGACAGCGGCGACTCGGTGGGTCGAGTGCTGTGACGGGCGTAACGCGACCCGCCCTCGGGCGACAGCCCGTACGCCAGCGCGATGCCCTCCACGATCGTCGACTTGCCGCTGCCGTTCTCGCCGACGAGAAACGTCACACCGGGCGAGAACCGCACCCCGTCGCGAAGCAGCTGCGCGACCGCCGGGATGGTCGTCGGCCACCGGTCGCTGCTCTCGGGTGCGTCGTCGTTCGCACTCACGGCGCAGACCGGATGCCTGCGCCGCATCCACCCCGTCTCGCCGTTCACCCCCATGGGCAGACCCTATCCCGAGCTGCCCCCGGTCAGCGCGCCGATGCCGCCGCGCACGTATCCGGATGCCAGGCTGTACCGCACGACATGCCGGTCATCGTCGCGCCGGACGCGGACGCGGACGCGGCACAGGCTGCCATCGACAGGGAGTGATCGAGTGCGCATGAGAAGACCGCTCCGCCTGCGCGGCACGGGCATCGGAACGGCGGCGCGCGGCGCGGTCAGCCGCGCCCGGCTGCTCTTCGCGGCGAAGACCGCCCTCGCGGTCGGCATCGCATGGACCATCGCGCCGCACATGCCCGGCGTCGCGGACGAGTACCCCTACTACGCACCGTTCGGCGCGCTGATCAGCATGTACCCGACGCTGATGTCGTCGGCGAAGACCGGTCTGCAGACGCTCCTCGGCCTGGGGGCGGGCATCGCGCTGGCCACGCTGGTGCTGATGACCGTCGGACCGAGCGTGTGGTCGATCGCCGCGGTGGTGGGCGTCGGCGTGATCGTGTCGGGCACGGGCTGGTTCGGCGCGGGCCGCGAGTACATCCCGATGGCGGCGCTGTTCGTGCTGATCATCGGCGGAGCGGATGCCGAGGACTACTCCTTCGGCTACGTCACCCAGACCGCCGTGGGCGTGATCGTCGGTCTGCTGGTGAACGCGATCATCCCGCCGGCGCCGCTGGTGTCGGAGGCCGCCGCGCGGATCGACGCGTTCCAGCAGCGCCTGGCGGCTCACCTCGACGACATCGCGGCGGCGCTGACCGAGGAGTGGCCGCCGGAGCGCGACGGGTGGATGCAGGATGCCGGCGCGCTCGCCGAGACCAGCCGCTCACTGCGCGACGCGCTGATCGAAGCGGACGAGAGCCGGCGCGGCAACCCGCGCGCGTGGCACGGACGCGGAGACACCAGCGAGGAGCACGCCCGACTCGAGACGCTGGTCGAGGTGGCGCACCAGATCCGCGACGTCTCGGGGTGTCTCAGCGACACGATCAACGATCGTCCCTCGGCTTTCCCGCTCGACCCGGCTCTCGTCGATCCCCTCGCCGCCGCCTGCCAGGCGGTCGCCGATCTGCTCGGCGGGGAGGACGAGGACGTCGAGCAGCTGCACGCGCATGCGGCCGAGGCGGTCGACGTCCTGCTGCGGGCGGTGCACGCGAGATCGGTCGAGACGGATGCCGTCGCCGGCCCCGGCGTGCTCAGCGCGATGCACCTGCAGCGCATCCTCAGCATGCTCGAGCCGGTGCTCGACCCGGAGCCGGACGACGGGGAGAGCGCGCAGGCGTCGAGCTCGGAGTGATGCCGTGTGTTACCCCGAACGCCGTCGTGTGACAACCCCGTAGCCACGCGGAGGTCACCATCGTAGGTTCTTCTCAACAGCAATGACCTCGAGGCGCTTCGCCGGAAGGCAGTCGAGTCAGGAGTCCTCATGTCTGCCGCAACCAGATCCACCGGGCGGTGCCCCGCTCCCCCGGTCGAGCCGACCGCGCAGCCGCAGTGCGCCGAGCCCCGGTACGAGCTCGTCGACATCGATCGCTACGAGGTGTCCCTCGACGGCCCCGTCGGCTACGTCGAGGTGATCCCGCCCCTGTTCATCTGCTATTCGGGGCACCCCTACCCGGCGGCGATCGAGGTGGCGCAGGTCTTCGACTTCGAACAGGCCGTGCGCCGCGTGCACGAGGCGGCCGCGCACACGCGCGGCGCCGGCGACCACGGACGTTTCGCGGCATGACCGTCGACGTGTGGCCCGGATCCGCCCATCCGCTCGGTGCGACCTTCGACGGTCAGGGCACGAATTTCGCCCTGTTCAGCGAGCGCGCCGAGCGGGTCGAGCTGTGCCTGTTCGACGACGACGGCGAGGAGACCTGCGTCGACCTCGTCGAGGTCGACGCCTACGTCTGGCACGGCTACCTGCCCTCTGTTCAGCCTGGGCAGCTGTACGGCTACCGTGTGCACGGACCGTACGACCCCGCCAACGGAAAGCGGTTCAACCCGAGCAAGCTCCTGCTCGACCCGTACGCGAAGGCCGTCGCCGGGCAGGTCGAGTGGGGCCAGGCCGCGTTCTCCTACGACTTCGGCGACCCCGACTCGCACAACGAGGACGACTCGGCGGCGCACACGCCGAAGAGCGTCGTGATCAACCCGTTCTTCGAATGGGGCGGCGACCGGCTGCCGAAGACGCCGTATGCGCAGACGGTGATCTACGAGGCGCACGTCAAGGGCCTCAGCATCCGGCATCCGGACGTGCCCGAAGAGCTGCGCGGCACCTACGCGGGCGTCGCGCACCCCGCCATCATCGACCACCTGACGCGGCTGGGCGTGACCGCGATCGAGCTCATGCCCGTGCACCAGTTCGTGAACGACAGCACGCTGCAGGACAAGGGCCTGTCGAACTACTGGGGCTACAACACGCTGTCGTTCTTCGCGCCGCAGAACACGTACTCGTCCAGCGGCGAGCACGGCCAGCAGGTGCAGGAGTTCAAGGCGATGGTGCGGGCGCTGCATGCCGCCGGCATCGAGGTCATCCTCGATGTGGTCTACAACCACACCGCCGAGGGAAACCACCTCGGCCCCACCCTGTCGATGCGCGGCATCGACAACGAGGCCTACTACCGCCTCGAGGAGGACCGCCGGTACTACACCGACTACACCGGCACCGGCAACAGCCTGAACGTCGGCAACCCGCACGCCCTGCAGCTGATCATGGACTCGCTGCGGTACTGGGTCACCGAGATGCACGTCGACGGGTTCCGGTTCGACCTCGCCTCCACCCTCGCCCGGGAGTTCTACGACGTCGACCGGCTGGCGACCTTCTTCGAGCTCGTGCAGCAGGATCCGGTGGTCTCGCAGGTGAAGCTCATCGCCGAGCCGTGGGACATCGGTCCCGGCGGCTACCAGGTGGGAAACTTCCCGCCGCAGTGGTCGGAGTGGAACGGCAAGTACCGCGACACGGTCCGCGACTTCTGGCGCGGCGAGCCGCAGGCGCTGGGCGAGTTCGCCTCGCGCCTCACCGGATCCGCCGACCTCTACGAGCACTCGGGCCGCCGGCCGGTGGCATCCGTCAATTTCATCACCGCCCACGACGGCTTCACGCTGCGCGATCTGGTGAGCTACGCCGAGAAGCACAACGAGGCCAACGGCGAAGACAACAACGACGGCGAATCCCACAACCGCTCCGACAACCTGGGCGTGGAGGGGCACACCGACGATCCGGGCGTGAACCGGCGCCGCGCCATGCGCCAGCGCAACATGCTGGCGACGCTGCTGCTGTCACAGGGCGTGCCGATGATCTCGCACGGCGACGAGCTGGGGCGCACCCAGGACGGCAACAACAACGGCTACGCGCAGGACAACGAGATCACCTGGATCGACTGGGAGGCGGCGGATCTGCCGCTGATCGAGTTCACCGCGGCGATCACCCGGCTGCGCGCGATGCATCCGACGTTCCGGCGCAGCCGGTTCTTCGACGGCAAGCCCGTGCGCGTCGAGGAGGGCTCCCCGGTGCCCGACATCGAGTGGCTGCGGCCGGACGGACGCACGATGCAGCCGGAGGACTGGGAGTCGGGCTTCGGACTGTCGATCGGCATGTTCCTCAACGGCCGCGGCATCCGTGAGAAGGATCGGCAGGGGCGGCCGGTGGCCGACGTGAACTTCCTGGTGTACTTCAACAGCGGCGACGAGACCGTCGAGGTCGTCCTTCCGGATGCCAGGCACGGCGCCACGTGGGAGGCCGTGGTCGACACGGCGGGAGAGCTCACTCACGCCGATCCGCTTCCGGCCGAAGCTGACGTCCATCTCGGAGCCGGGTCGATGCTCGTGCTGCGCGAGGTCGACGACGCGGATGAGCCGACCGACGACTCGGTCGAGGCGTCCCTGCGGATGCAAGTCGAGAACGCGGCGATCCGCTCCCCCGCCCCGAAACCTGAGGTGTGAGATGACCAGCCGCCCCGATTCCACCTACCGACTGCAGATCACCTCGAGCTTCACGCTCGAGGAGGCGGCGACGGTGACCGGCTACCTGCACCGACTCGGCGCGGACTGGGCGTATCTGTCTCCGCTGCTGGCCGCGACCGACGGCTCGGGCCACGGATACGACGTCGTCGACCATTCGCGCATCGATGACTCCCGTGGTGGGGCGGCAGGATTGGCGGCCTTCTCGGCCGCGGCCCGCGCCGAGGGCCTCGGCATCCTGGTCGACATCGTGCCGAACCACGTGGGGGTCGCGGCGCCGCGCCAGAATCCCTGGTGGTGGGACGTGCTGCGCCTCGGCCGCGGCTCGGCTCACGCGATCGCCTTCGACATCGACTGGGAGCGCGGGCACGACAAGGTGCGGCTGCCTATCCTCGGCGGCACGCCGGCCGAGGTGCTCGCGCGCGGCGAGATCGTGGTCGATCCGTCCCCGGCACCGGATGCCCCGGACGGCACGCTGTCGTACTTCGAGCACGTGCTCCCGCTGGCACCGGGCACGGGTCGGCACAGCGACGACATCACGGCCCTGCTCGACGCGCAGCACTACGAGCTGCGCCACTGGAAGGATCAGAACGACGAGCTGAACTATCGGCGCTTCTTCGCCGTCACCGAGCTCGCCGCTGTGCGCGTCGAACTTCCCGACGTGTTCGCGCAGTCGCACGAGGAGATCGTGCGGTGGATCCGCGAGGGCCTCGCCGACGGCATCCGAGTCGATCACCCGGACGGACTGGACGACCCGGAGGAGTATCTCGAACGGCTCGCGGACGCCACCGGCGGCGCGTACACGCTGATCGAGAAGATCCTCGAGCACGGCGAGGAGCTGCCGCCCTGGTGGCGCACCGACGGCACGACCGGGTACGACGCCCTCGGCGAGATCGACCGGGTGCTGATCGACCCTGCCGGCGTCGACGAGCTCACCGCCCTCGACGCGCGGCTGCGGGCCGAGAGCGGTCTCCCCGAGGCGCAGGAGTGGCACGACCTCATCCACGACACCAAGCGGGCGATGGCCGACGGACTGCTGCAGTCGGAGGTGCGCCGGCTCGTGCACGACCTGCCGTTCGGCATCGTGCGCGCAGGCGATGCCCTGGCCGAGCTGCTCGCCTGCTTCCCCGTCTACCGCTCGTACCTGCCCGCCGGTCGCGAGCATCTGCGCCATGCCGCAGAAGAGGCGGCCCGTCGACGGCCCGACCTGGCATCCGCGATCGCCGAGCTCGAACCGCTGCTCGCCGACCCGGATCTGCCCGTGGCACGGCGCTTCCAGCAGACCTCCGGCGCGATCATGGCGAAGGGTGTGGAGGACACCGCGTTCTACCGTCACACACGACTCGGCACGCTGACCGAGGTCGGCGGCGACCCCTCAGTCACGGCGCTGAGCGTGCCGCAGTTCCACACCGCGCAGCAGCGGCGCCTGGCCGCCTGGCCGTGCTCGATGACCACCCTCTCGACGCACGACACGAAGCGATCGGAAGACGTGCGCACCCGCCTCGCGGTGCTCGCGGAGGTGCCGGAGCGCTGGGCCGACGTGCTCGACGAGCTGCGCGGCGTCGCCTCGACCGGCCACGGGCCGCTCGACAGCCTGCTCTGGCAGGCGGCCGTCGGCGCATGGCCGATCTCGTCGGACCGGCTGCTGGCCTACGCCCAGAAGGCGGCGCGGGAGGCATCGGAGTCGACCGCGTGGCAGCATCCGGATGCCGAGTTCGAGAAGGGTCTCGCGGCGATCGCCGACGCGGCGAACGGCGCCGCGAAGCCGATCATCGAGCGCTTCGTCGGCGAGATCGTCGGACACGGGCGGTCGAACTCGCTCTCCGCGAAGGTGCTGCAGCTCACCGGACCGGGGGTACCGGACGTCTATCAGGGCTCGGAGCTGTGGGATCTGTCGCTCGTCGATCCCGACAACCGCCGACCGGTGGACTTCGCCGAGCGCTCGCGCATGCTCGCCGAGCTCGACGCGGCTGTCGCCGAAGGCAGCCTGCCCCCGATCGACGGCTCCGGGGCCGCGAAGCTGCTGGTCACCTCTCGCGTGCTGCGCCTGCGCCGCGACCACCCCGAGCTGTTCACGACCTACCGCCCCGAGACGGTCACCGGGCCGGCCGCGGCCCATGCCGTCGCGGTCGACCGCGGCGGACTGACCGTCGTCGCCACGCGCCTTCCGGTCGGACTGGAGCGAGTCGGCGGGTGGGGCGAGACGACGCTGATGCGCTCGGAGATGCCGTCCATCGACGTGCTCACCGGACGGCACTTCACCGGCGGTCCGGTGAGACTCGCCGAGCTGCTCGAGCACTACCCCGTCGCGCTGCTGCGGGAGGTGCGGTGATGCGGGCCGGTGCACAGACGGAGGTCTGGGCGCCGCGCGCGACGCGGGTGCGACTGCGGCGCCTGGGCGTCGACGGCTCGACGCTCGACGAGAGGGAGATGACCTCCGGCCCGGGCGGCTGGTGGCAGGTGGACGCGGCCCTCGCCGACGGCGAGCGCTACGGGTTCGTCCTCGGCGACGGCGATCAGCTGCGGCCCGACCCGCGCTCGCGTCGGCAGCCCGACGGGGTGCATGCCGCGTCGGCGGCGTTCGACGAGACGGCGTTCACCTGGACGGACGGCGCGTGGACGGGACGCCAGCTCGCGGGCGGGCTCATCTACGAGCTGCACGTCGGCACCTTCACCCCGTCGGGCACGTTCGACGCGGCGATCGACCGGCTGTCGCATCTCGTCGAGCTCGGGGTGACCCACGTCGAGCTGCTGCCGGTGAACGCGTTCAACGGGCCATGGAACTGGGGATACGACGGTGTGCTCTGGTACGCGGTGCACGAGGGCTACGGCGGCCCGCGGGGGTATCAGCGGTTCGTCGACGCCGCCCACGCGCACGGTCTCGCCGTGATCCAGGACGTCGTGTACAACCATCTCGGCCCGAGCGGCAACTACCTGCCCGAGTTCGGCCCCTACCTGCGGGCGGGCAGCCGCACCACGTGGGGCGATTCGATCGATCTCGATCAGACACCCGTGCGCGACTACATCATCGACAACGCGCTGATGTGGCTGCGCGACCGGCACGTCGATGGTCTTCGTCTGGATGCGGTGCACGCGCTGCACGACGACAGTCGCACCCACATCCTGAAGCAGCTCGCCGAACGCGCCGACGCCCTCTCGGCCCACGAGGGCAGGCCGCTCACCCTGATCGCCGAATCCGACCTGAACGATCCGACTCTGATCCTGCCGCGCGAGGCCGGCGGGTACGGGCTCACCGCGCAGTGGTCGGATGACTGGCACCACGCGGTGCACGTCGCGCTCACCGGCGAGACGTCGGGCTACTACGCCGACTTCGCCGCGCCGGATGCCATCGAGAAGGTCACCGACGGCGGATTCTTCCACGACGGCACGTTCTCGTCGTTCCGCGACCACGTGCACGGCGCGCCGATCCCGCACGAGGTGCCCGCCTGGCGGCTGGTCACGTTCACCCAGGATCACGATCAGATCGGAAACCGCGCCGCGGGCGACCGCCTCAGTGCGACGCTGTCGGATGACCGGCTGGCGGTCGCGGCCGTGCTGACGCTCACCGCGCCGGGCACACCCATGCTGTTCATGGGCGAGGAGTGGGGCGCGTCCACGCCGTGGCAGTTCTTCACCTCGCATCCCGAGCCCGAGCTCGGCCGTGCGACGGCCGAGGGCCGCATCGCGGAGTTCGCCCGGATGGGATGGGATGCCGCGGTCGTACCCGACCCGCAGGATCCGAAGACCTTCGAGCGGTCCCACCTCGACTGGGGGGAGCTGGCGTCTTCCCGCCACGCCCGACTGCTCGACCTGTACCGACGGCTCGCGGCGCTGCGGCGCGAGCTCCCGGAGCTGACCGAACCCGGCATCCGGGAGCCGTCCGTTGATCTCGTCGTGCCGGCGGACGAACCCGAGCGCCGCGCGTTCCGCATCGATCGGGGCGGGCTGAGCATCCTGATCAACCTGACCTCCGCCGATGTCGAGTTCGACGTCGCCGGGCAGGTTCTGCTGGCGACGCGAGAGTTCGCATCGACGACGGACGGCACGATTCTGCTCTCGGAGTCTGCGGCGATCGTCCGGCGCTGATCTTCCCCTCCGGATTAGCCGGTACCCAGGTATCGGCTGCGTCGGAAAGAGGCACCCGCGTCCGATGTGGCGAGTCGGGCACCGTTCGTACTGTCGATGACATGCGAAAGGGAAACCAGTGATCTCCGCCGAAGCGCTCGTCAAGCGCTACGGCTCCAGAACCGCCGTCGACAGCATCGACTTCACCGTCGAACCCGGTCAGGTGACCGGGTTCCTGGGCCCGAACGGCGCCGGGAAGTCCACCACGATGCGCATGATCGTCGGCCTCGACCGACCGACCTCCGGGTCGGTGCGGGTGAACGGGCGGGCGTATCGCGAGCACGCGGCGCCGCTGCGCGAGGTGGGCGTGCTGCTCGACGCGAAGGCGGCCCACCGCGGCCGCACCGCGTACCAGCACCTGCGCGCCATCGCGGCGACGCACGGCATCGGCGCCTCCCGGGTGCGGCAGGTGCTCGAGCTCGCCGGCCTTGAGTCGGTCGCCGGCAAGCGGGTGGGCGGCTTCTCGCTCGGCATGGGCCAGCGTCTCGGCATCGCCACGGCGCTGCTCGGCGACCCGGGCATCGTCATCCTCGACGAGCCGGTCAACGGGCTCGACCCGGAGGGCGTGCGATGGGTGCGCACGCTGATGCGCACGCTTGCCGCCGAAGGCCGGACGGTGCTGCTGTCCTCCCACCTGATGAGCGAGATGTCGCAGACCGCCGACCGGCTGATCGTCCTCGGGCGGGGTCGAATTCTGGCCGACGGCACGGTCGGCGACGTCGTGGCGAAGGTCACCCGTCAGGTGGTGCGCGTGCGCACGCACGACGGAGCCCGACTGATGGCCGCGATCGCCGACGCTCATGTGTCGGTGTCGACGGTCGGTGACGACGCCTATGAGATCACCGGGCTGAGCGCCGAGCTCGTCGCCGCGGCGGCCTCGGCTGCGGGCATCGTGCTGTACGAGGTCATGACCTCGTCGGGGTCCCTCGAAGACGCCTATCTCGCACTCACCGCCGGAGACGTCGAATACCGCTCGTCCCTCACCTCGACCGCCACCGACGCAGGAGCACTTCGATGACCGCCATCGACCACAAGCGCACGACCTTCATCCCCGCCCCCACGAGGCTCCGCTTCCCCGGCGTCCTGCGCTCGGAGTTCATCAAGCTCTTCAGCCTGCGCTCGAATGTCGCCATGCTCGTCTCGATCGTGCTGCTCGGCATGGGCACGGCGCTGGCGCTGGCCGTGACGATGGTGGACGCGGGCATCCCCGACCAGCCCTCGACCAGCTTCATGCTCGACGAGGTCACCGTGGGCACCGTGCTGTTCGGGCAGCTGGTGGCCATCATCCTGGGAGTGCTGGTGGTCAGCGGCGAGTACGCCAGCGGCACGATCCAGCCGACGATGGTCGCGGTGCCCAGGCGCACCCCCGTGCTGCTGGCGAAGGCGTGCGTCGCCTTCGTCGCCGTCACGGCCGCAGGCCTGCTCGCCGTGCTCGGCTCGTGGGCCGCGACCCTGCCGTTCTTCGATGCGCTCGGCCTCGGTGTCGGGCTCACCGCCACGGGAGTGCTGCCGGCGTTCGCGGGCTCCGCGGTCTACCTCGGCCTCTCGGCTATCCTCGGGGTGGGCATGGGCGCGCTGCTGCGCGGAGTGGCGCCGAGCATCGCGGGCGCCGTCACTCTGACGCTGCTGCTGCCGGTGGTGCTGTCGGCGCTGCCGGTCTCTCAGACGGTGCGCAACATGCAGCTGCTCACCATGTCGAAGGCGGGGGATGCCATGAGCAACGCCCCCGAGAACCAAGGAGTGCTCGTGGATCTGGTCGACGGATACGTCAGCTGGGGTGCCGGCGGCATCATCGCCGCGGCCTGGGCGCTCGCGTTCCTGCTGCTCGGTCTGCTGCGCCTGCGTCGGGGGGACGTCTGAACACGGCATCGTCCGGCCTGCGCGGCGCCTCCTCCGAGGCGCCGCGTCCGGCGCGCCGGTTCTCGATCGCGGATGCCCTGCTGCCGGCGCTGTACCTTATTACGGCCATCACGATGGCCGCACTCTCGCTCGAGCCGCCGTTCGTCACACCGCTGTGGTCGCTGGTCGCACTCGGAGTGGGCGGGATCGTCGTGCTGGTCCTGCGGCATCGACATCCCCCCGCAGCCTTCGCGGGCGCGATGGCCCTCGCCCTGGCGTCGACGGCGGTCGGATCGGGGGCCGAGGGGATGCTCGCCGTCGGCGCCATGTACCTGGTCGGACTGCGAGCCCGGCCGATGACGGCCTGGTCGGCCTTGGGCGTGGCGCTGCTGCTCGCCGCGGCGGGTGCGAGAGCCCTCACTCTGCGCGGCACGCGACTGCCGCACATGCTCGGGTCCGCGCCTCCGATCGAGGCGCGGGACACCCTGCTGGACTGGCTGAACTTCTTCAGCCTGCTCGCCGCGCTGCTGCTGATCACGACACTGCTGGGGATCAACGCGGGGCACCGTCGACGCCAGCTCGGGGAGCTTCGGCAACGCGCCGCGCAGCTGGTGCGCGAACGCGATCAGCAGGCCGAGACGGCTCGCGCGCAGGAGCGCGAGCGCATCGCGCGCGAGATGCACGACGTGATCGCGCACAGTCTGACCGTGATGATCGCCGTATCGGACGGCGCGCGCCTGGCCGCGGACGAGAAGCCGCAGCAGGCGAAGGAGGCGATGGGTCGGGTAGCCGAGACCGGACGCAGAACGCTCGGCGAGGTGCGGCGGCTGCTCGGGAGCGTGCGTGCCGACGACACCGAGCCGCACGTGCTGCAGGCTCCGCAACCCGACGCCGCTCGCCTGCCCTCGCTTGTGCAGGATTTCGCTGCTGCCGGCCTGCCGGTGCGGCTCGCTGTCACGGGCAGCCCGCCCGCCGACGCTGCGCTCGGGCTGACGGTGTACCGGATCGTGCAGGAATCGCTCACCAACTCCCTTCGACACAGCCGGGAGATCCGCTCCGTGGAGGTCGAGGTGGCGTGGCACGACGGTGAAGTGAGGATCATCGTGCAGGACTTCTCAGCTGCCCCGCTGCTGCCGACCGCCGAGCGCTCGCCGGGTCGCGGCCTGGTAGGCATGCAAGAACGTGTCGCGCTGTACGACGGCGATATCGAGGCCGGCCCGCACGGCGGAGGGTGGCGGGTCTCCGCTCGCCTTCGACGGGACGAACGGGGAGAGAGAGAATGACGAACGACGAGATCCGCGTACTGCTCGTCGACGACCAGGAGCTCGTGCGCTACGGCTTCCGGCTCATGCTCGATGCGACGCCCGGCATCGTCGTCGTCGGCGAGGCCGACGACGGTGAGCGGGCGGTCGGGGCGGCCGAGCGTCTGCATCCGGACGTGATCCTGATGGATGTGCGGATGCCGAGCACCGACGGCATCGAAGCGACCAGGCGGATCCTCGCCCGCCGGCCCCGCACGCGCGTGCTGGTGCTCACCACCTACGACCTCGACGAGTACGCCTTCGGCGCGCTGCGCGCCGGCGCGGCGGGATTCCTGCTGAAAGACACCAGGCCCGAGCAGCTCGTCGCCGCGATCCATGCCGTGCACGCCGGCGACGCGGTCGTCTCGCCGCGGATCACCGCGCACCTGATTGCGACCGCCGCACCCCACCTGGGCGGGCGGCAGACGGACGACGAGGAGCGCGCGCTCGGGGAACTCACCGCGCGGGAGCGGGAGATCTTCGTGCTGATCGGCCAGGGGCGCACCAACGGCGAGATCGCCACGGCCCTGCACCTGAGCGATTCGACGGTGAAAGCCCACGTCGGGCGGGTGCTGTCGAAGCTCGAGCTGCGCAACCGCGTGGATGCGGTGATCCGCGCCTACGAGCTGGGCGTGGTCGGGCACTGACGCGTGCGTTCCCGCGTCGGCGCCGATCCCTCTGGTCAGCCCTACTTGATCGACCCGCGCATCACGCCGGAGATGACCCAGCGCTGCGAGAAGATGTAGACGATCAGCAGGGGCGCCATGGCCATCAGGTACGACGCGAACGCCACCGTGTAGTCGGTGTTGTACTGCCCCTGGAACACATACTGCGCGAGAGACAGCGTCCGGTCTGAGGGCGAGGTCAGCACGACGAGCGGCATGATGAAGTCGTTCCATGCCCACACGCAGGTGAGGATGCCGACCGTGGCATTCATCGGCATCAGCAGCGGGAACACGATCTGCCGGAACACCCGCCACGTCGAGGCTCCGTCCATGCGGGCCGCCTCTTCCAGCTCGATCGGGATCGAGCGGATGAAGGCCGTGTAGATGAACACGTTCAGGCTGAGACCGTAGATCGTGTACAGGATGATCATGCCCGCGGGGTTGTCGAGGCCGAGCACCGAGGTCTGCTTCACGAGCGGGAGCATGATGATCGGGAACGGGACGAACAGCGCTGCCAGCAGGTAGTAGAAGACGCCTTTGAAGAACGGGCGGTGCAGGTTGCGGGCCAGCGCATAGGCCACCAGCGAGCTCGTGAGCAGCGTGAACACGACCGATCCGACCGCGCCGGTCGCTGACCCGCCCCGGGCGCAACCGAATCTTTGTAACCAAACCGTTGCATTCGTTACCTCGTCGTTATATGCTCATCACACGGTGAATGTTTGCTGTGGCATCCACCGCATGTGATTGCAGGACTCTCTTTGGTGCAAGGGACAAGGGCCGGTCGGAAGCCTCTCCGACCGGCCCTTACTGCTGCCGCCCGACGTCGACCCGCGACACTACGCTGAGAGCATGACCGACCGCGAGCTCGCCCTGCAGGCCTGGGAGAGCCTATTCCGCGCGCAGCACCAGCTGCTGGCGGAGATGGCCGTCGACTTCGACGGATCCGACCTCACGCAGGGCGAATACGACGTGCTCCTCACCGTCGCGCGTGCGCCCGAGATGACCTCTCGGCTGCGCGACATCACCGCGAAGTCGCTCATCAGCCAGCCCAGCGTCTCGAGGCTCATCGACCGCATGGTGACGCGCGGCCTCATCACGAAGGCGATAGATCCCGACGACGGTCGCGGTGCGCTGATCACCGCGACGGATGCCGGCGCCAAGGCGTTCCGACAGCTCGCGACGGTGCACGGCCGCACCATCGCCGAGAAGATGTCTCCCCTCGACGACACCGAGCTCACGCAGCTGCTTCGCCTCACGGAGAAGCTGCGGGGGATGTGACCGCCGAGACTCTGGCAGGGTGTACCTGACACCTGCAAGGGGGAAGGGAAGGTCACCATGGAGATCGCCGGAGCACTCGGCATCCTGGTCATCATCGGAATCGCGGTCGTCGCCGCGATCGTCGTCGCACTGATCCTGCTGCTGTTCGCGCGCAGCTGGATCAAGGTCGCCCGAGCCGACGAGGCGCTCGTCATCTCGGGTCGCAAGCAGAAGGTGCAGCGCGCGGTCATCAACGCCGACGGCAGTACGAGCTCGGAGATGGCCGAGTCGCCCGTCACCGTGATCGTGAACGGGAAGTCGCTCGTCAACCCGATCACGCAGCGCCACGAGATCATCTCGCTGCGCTCACGCCAGGTGCTGCTGAACGCCGAAGCGCAATCGCTCGACAGCGTCACGCTCAACGTCGACGGCGTCGCGATCGTCAAGATCGGCTCCGACCCCCTTTACGTCCGTCGCGCCGCCGAGCGGTTCGCCTCGCAGGACAAGGCGATCGAGCAGTTCACCACCGAGCAGCTGGAGGGCGCGCTGCGCGGCATCGTCGCGACCCTGTCGGTCGTCGAGCTGATGCGCGAGCGCAAGAAGTTCTCCGACCAGATCGCCGCCGACGTCTCGAGCGAGCTGGCCGATCAGGGCCTCATCCTCGACTCGTTCCAGATCAAGGGCATCACCGACAAGGTCGGCTACATCCAGTCGCTCGGCGCACCCGAGATCCAGGCGAAGCGCCAGGCGGCCGAGATCTCGCAGACCAACGCCGACCGCGCGATCAACCAGAAGAACATCGCCAACCAGGAGGCGAACCTGATCGAGCAGACCGCGCTCGACACCAACACCGCCAACGCGAACGCCGGGATCGGGCGGGCTCGCGCCGAGGCCGAGCAGGCCGAGCAGCTGGCCCGCGCGCAGGCGGAGCAGGCCGTTCTGCAGCAGCAGGCCGAGAACAAGCAGGCCCAGCTCGACGCCGACGTCAAGCGCGTCGCCGATGCGCAGCGTTACGAAGCAGAGACCCGCGCGCAGGCCGACCTGTTCACCCGCGAGAAGTCCGCTGAGGCCGCGGCGATCGAGCAGGTCAAGCAGGCCGAAGCACGCACCCGCATCGCCGAACAGCAGGCTCAGGCCGACCGTGCGCGCGCCGCCGGTGAGGCCGCCGCGGCCGAGGCGAAGGCCACCGGTGATGCGAACGCGCTGCGCGCGCAGGCCGAGGCCGAGGCAGAAGCTCGGCGCCTGCGGGCCAATGCCGAGGCCGAGGCGATCCGCGCGGAGGGCGAGGCGCGCGCTGCGGCCGTCGAGGCCGAGGCCAAGGCCATCGCCTCCAACCAGGAGGCTTTCCTCTCGCAGCGCGTGCTCGAGGTGCTGCCCCAGATCATGGCCGAGTTCGCCAAGGGCTATTCCGCCATCGGCAACGTCTCGATCATCGGCGGCAGCGGTGAGGACGGCGCGTCCAGCGTCGTCGGCAGCGACAACGCCAAGGCGATGCGCTCGGTGTTCGACAGCGTGAGCGCGGCGACGGGTCTCGACCTCGCCGCCATCATCCAGGGTCAGGCCGTCGGCCGCGGCTTCGGCGCCGGTGTCGCTCAGGCGACGGATGCCTCGCCTTCGGCATCCCCCGCCCCCGGCGCGGCGACCGCGGTCGTCGAGCGCACCCTCGACGACCCGACCGACGCCGCCGCCGCCGGCGCGTAACGCGCTCCCGGCCGCCCACACCGGGGGCCGACACTCCAGATGTCGGACGGATTCGCAGGATCGGTCCGACATCTGGCGTGTCGGCCCCCGGTTCGTACCGCCCTGCACCCGGCATCCGGCACCCGACCCCGCCCTGGCCCCGGTTCGTACCGCCCTGCACCCGCCACCCGGCCCGGGCCGGGGCGCCCGGCGGCGCCTGGCGTGTCGGCCCCGGTTCGTCGGACGGGCAGACTGGAACCGTGACCTCTCGCACGTTCGATCTCGCCCGCGTCGGCGCGGGCCTGTCGTTTGCGGCTGCCGTCGACGACGTCGAGCGCGCCCTGGATGCGAGCACCGCGCTGGTCATCAGCGCGCCGCCCGGCACGGGCAAGACCACCCTCGTGCCTCCCCTGCTGGCGATGCGCACCAGGGGACGCGTGATCGTCACGCAGCCGCGGCGGGTGGCGGCCCGCGCCGCCGCCCGTCGCCTCGCCGAGCTCGACGGCTCGCCGCTCGGCGAGCGCGTCGGCTTCACCGTCCGCGGCGAGCGCAAGACGAGCCCGCAGATGCGCGTCGAGTTCGTCACGGCGGGGGTTCTGCTGCGCCGGATGCTCGATGACCCGGGCCTCGACGACATCTCGGCGGTGATCATCGACGAGGTGCATGAGCGTGCGCTCGAGACCGACCTGCTCATCGGCCTGCTCGGCGAGGTGCGCGAGCTGCGCGACGACCTCACGCTGGTCGCGATGTCGGCGACGCTCGACGCCGAGCGGATCGCCGCCGTCCTCGGCTCGGACGGCGTGCCTGCGCCGATCGTCGACCACAGCGTCCCGGCTCATCCGCTCACCGAGCGGTGGGCGCCGAGCCCCGCGCCGCGGCTCGATGAGCGAGGCGTCACCCGCTCGTTCCTCGACCATGTCGCCGGCACGGCGGCATCCGCTGCCCGCGACCTCGTCCGGACCGCACCCGACGCCGACACCCTCGTCTTCGCACCGGGCGCGCGCGAGGTCGCCGAGATCGCACGCCGCATCGCCGACCTCGCTCCGGACGTCGACGTGCGGCAGCTGCACGGGCAGCTGCCCTCGGCCACGCAGGACGCCGTGATCCGCGGCCGCGCCGGCCACGATCGGCCGCGCATCATCGTCACGACGTCGCTCGCCGAGTCGTCCTTGACCGTGCCGGGCGTGCGCCTCGTCGTCGACAGCTGCCTGGCACGCCAGCCGCAGCGCGACGCGTCCCGTGGCATGACCGGGCTGGTGACCGCAGCGGCATCCCGATCCTCCTGCGTGCAGCGCGCCGGACGCGCGACACGACAGGGCCCCGGCACGGTCGTGCGATGCGTCGACGAGCGCACGTACGCCGCCGCCCCCGCGAGGCCCACGCCGGAGATCGCGACGGCCGACCTCGCCGACGCGGCGCTGCTGCTCGCGTGCTGGGGCGCACCGGGCGGGGCCGGCCTGCGGCTCATCGACCCGCTGCCGGCCGACAGCCTGCGCCACGCGACCGAGGTGCTGCGCACCCTCGGCGCGGTCGACGACACCGGCCGCGTGACCGACGCGGGACGCGCGCTCTCCCGCATCCCGACCGATCCGCGCCTCGCCAGGGCGCTCCGCGACGGGTCGGCGCTGGTCGGCGCACGCACGGCTGCCGAGGTGGTCGCCCTGGTCGGCGGTGACATCCGTGTCCGCGACGCCGACATCGTCTCGGCTCTCTCGGCGCTTCGGAACGGCCGCGGTCCCGACGCTCAGCGCTGGGCACGCGAGGTCGACCGCCTGATGCGCCTCGCGCCGCCGGCGCGCTCGGGGCGCGGACGAGCAGATGACGCCGGTCTGGTCGTCGCGCTCGCGTTCCCGGGACGGATCGCCAGGCGCGTCGAGCGCTCGTCCAACGGCTCGACATTCCTGCTGGCATCCGGAACCCGCGCGGGAGTCAGCGGCCCGCTCGCGGATGCCGAGTGGCTGGCCGTGGCCGACGTGGCGCGCGCGTCCGGTCGCATCGCCGCGGGCTCAGGAGCGGTGATCCGCGCGGCCGCCGCCATCACCGAGCAGCAGGTCGAGCGCGCCGCCGACCACCTCATCACCGATCGGGTCGAGGCGCAGCTGGTCGGCGGCCGCGTGAGCGCCCGCCGCGAGCGGCGCGTCGGGGCGATCGTGCGCTCGTCCGTTCCGGTGCGCGCGTCTGCCGCAGAGGGTCGGGATGCGGTGGAGCGCGCGGTGCGGGCAGATGGTCTCGACGTGTTCACCTGGTCGGATGCCGCCGACGAGCTGCGGCGGCGGATGGCTCTGCTGCACCGTGAGCTCGGCGAGCCGTGGCCCGATGTCTGCGACGACGCCCTGCTCGCCCGTCTGGCCGAGTGGCTCGATCCGGAACTGAGCGCCCTCGCAGGCGGCACGCCGGCGGATCGCATCGACCTTGCCGCGCCGTTGCGCCGGCTGCTGCCCTGGCCGGCCGCGGCCGACCTCGACGCCCTCGCGCCCGAACGGCTCGAGGTGCCCAGCGGCTCCCGGGCGCGGATCACCTACCCGCCGCTCGACGACCCGGCGGGGCAGCCGGTCGTGGCCGTGAAGCTGCAGGAGTGCTTCGGCTGGGCAGAGACGCCCCGGGTCGTCGGCGGGCGTGTGCCGGTGCTGTTCCACCTGCTCTCCCCCGCCGGCCGTCCGCTCGCGGTGACCGCCGACCTCGCCTCGTTCTGGTCGGGTCCGTACGCGCAGGTGCGGGGGGAGATGCGCGGGCGCTATCCGAAGCACCCCTGGCCCGAAGACCCCTGGTCGGCCACGGCGACGCGGCACACCCGTCGACGGGCGGCTCGCGACTGAGCCGACGAGTCAGCACTCGATGACGTTCACCGCGAGGCCGCCCTCGCTGGTCTCCTTGTACTTCGTCGACATGTCGAGGCCCGTCTGGCGCATGGTCTCGACCACGGCGTCCAGCGACACGTAGTGGTGACCGTCGCCGCGCAGGGCGAGGCGCGCGGCCGTCACCGCGGTCGAGGCGGCGATCGCGTTGCGCTCGATGCACGGGATCTGCACGAGCCCGCCGATCGGGTCGCAGGTGAGCCCCAGATGGTGCTCCATCGCGATCTCGGCCGCGTTCTCGATCTGCCGCACCGTGCCGCCCATCACCGCGGTGAGACCGCCGGCGGCCATGGCGCACGCCGAGCCGACCTCGGCCTGGCAGCCGCCCTCGGCGCCCGAGATCGACGCGTTCGCCTTGAACAGCGAACCGAGCGCGGTGGCGGTGAGCAGGAATCGCCGGATGCCGCGGCGCCGGTTCGCCTCGGCCACTGCGTCGTCATCGCCGTTCGACGCGCTCACGGATCCCTCGGCGGCGGTCACCGCGGGGGACGAGCGGAAGCCGAGCAGGGCGCTGCCGACCAGCTCGCCGTGCGGGGTGACCGCGTTGCCGACGCCCAGGCCGGAGTCGGCGAGGAAGCGCCACCAGTACATCGCGACAGCGGGCAGGATGCCGGCCGCGCCGTTGGTGGGGGCGGTGACGACGCGACCGCCGGCCGCGTTCTCCTCGTTCACGGCGAGCGCGAACGCGCCCAGCCATTCGCCGGGAAGTGCGGGATGCCCGTCGGCTTCGACCGCCTCGAGCTGCTGGCGGATGTCACCCGCACGTCGTCTCACCTTCAGGATGCCGGGCAGCGTGCCGCCGGAGTGCAGCCCGGCGTCGACGCACGACGCCATGGCATCCCAGATCGCATCGAGCCCTGCGGCGACCTGCTCTTCCGAGCGCACCGCCATCTCGTTTCCCCGGGCTATCTCGGCGATGGACATGCCCGTCTCGTCGCACAGCGCGAGCAGCTCTTCGGCGGTGTCGTACGGGTACGGCTGTGCGGCGGCGGCGACGCGGGCCTCTTCCCCGTCGCGGCGGATGAAACCGCCGCCGACCGAGTAGTACGTCTGCTCGAGCACGGGCTCACCCTCGGCGTCGAGCGCGTGCAGGGTCATCGCGTTGGGGTGACCGGGCAGGCGCGTGCGCGGGACGAAGGCGATGTCGTCCTTCGCGAACGGGATGCCCTGCTCTCCCGCCAGCAGCAGCTCGCGCCCCTCGGGCCAGCCGCTCCACAGCTCGCGCACGTCGGCCGGATCGCACGTCTCGGGGTGCAGCCCCTGCAGGCCGGCGACCACGGCATCCGGAGTGCCGTGACCGAGCCCGGTCGCCCCCAGCGAGCCGAACAGCTCGCAGCGCACCCGCGCGACGCGACTGAGCAGGTCTTCTGCCGTCAGCCGATCGGCGAAGTCGACTCCGGCGCGCATCGGCCCGACGGTGTGCGAACTCGACGGCCCCACACCGATGGAGAACAGGTCGAAAGCCGAGACGTACGCAGTCACGCATCCAGCCTACGTCCGACCGGTGTTCTCGGGGCCGCAGGGCTCGCGCCGAGCGCTGGCGGATCAGACCGCAGGAAAGGCGAAATCCCCGCCGCTTTCGCGACGGGGATTTCACTACTGTCTCAACACAGTGCGCGCCCCGAGGGACTCGAACCCCCAACCTTCTGATCCGTAGTCAGATGCTCTATCCATTGAGCTAGGGGCGCACGGCCCGCTCAGCGGGCCGAAGAACAGCCTACAACACGTTTCACGGAGAAGTGAAATCGGGGCTCGACCGACTCACCCCCGGCGTGTCCAGAGCGCGCGCTTGCCGTCTCGCTCCGCACGCGATCCGTCCTGCTCCGCCGCCTTGTCCGCGGCCTTCTCGCGCTTGCGTCGGGCTCGCTGCTCCGACGAGAGCGCCTGCAGATCGACGAGCTTCAGCGCCTGCATCCGTGCCTCGCGCATCTGCTCGTACTCGGGATCCTGATCCGCGCGCATCCCCTCGACGCGAAGCCTGCGATCGAGGTTGCTGCGCACGTCGGCCCACGCCGCCGCTCTCGCCTCTTCGACGAGCGCGCGCAGCGCCTCGGAGTCATCCGTCATGTCGCGCAGGTGAGTGGCGACGCCGAGTGACTGCTTCGCGCGACGACGCAGGTTGCGCACGTCGCGGTCGCGGTAGTCGTGGGTGCCGTGCGGGTCGGAGTGCCGACCTCGCGCGCGCTTGCGTAGGGCGGTGAGGTGCTCGGCGGCCTGCTCGGACTCGTCGGCCATCGCGCGCAGCGCGACGCGGGCCTCGTCCATGTAATGGTCGATCTCGAAGGTGCCACCCTGCGCGATCGTCCCGACCAGGATCTGGTTCTTCACGGTCAGCCGAACGGCCGCCGTGGCGATCGCTACGCCCTCGGCGACGGCATCAGCTGTTCGTCCCACGAGTACCTCCCGAATCGAGCGTACCGGCACCCCACCGACAGCGGTGGGGTGGGTTCACGGGCGCGGCGCGGATGCCCCGAAAAGACGCTCGTGGGCTGCCGCACGCCCTTCGGCCAGATGCTCGGGAACCAGGCGGCGCAGCACGTCCAGATCCCGCGCGCGGATCGCGTCGAGGATCTCGCGGTGCGTGGATGCCATCTCGGCGAGATCGCCGTGCTGACCGAACAGCCAGCGCAGCCGGGTGACCAGGGAGCTCGCCAGCTCCAGGAGCATCGCGTTCTGCGACAGTCGGACGACGGCCATGTGGAACGCGGTCGAGGCCTTGCGGGCCGTCTCGACGTCGCCGAGCGCCGCAGCGGCCGCCTCCTGCGCGACGAGCGACTCCAGCAGCGCGATGCCGGCTTCGTCGACGCGCTGTGCGGCGAGCACGAACGAAAGCGTCTCGAGCGCCTCGCGCACCTCGAAGAATCCCTGCAGGTCGTGCGGGGAGAACTCGCGCACCGTCGCCCAGCTGCGCGGTCGAGCCACGACGATCCCGTCGGCGACCAGCGCCTTGATCGCCTCGCGCACCGGCAGCCGTGACACCTGCAGCTCAGCGGCGATGTCGCGCTCGACCAATCGGGAGCCCGGCGGACGCCGTCCCGAGACGATGTCCTCCCGGAGCGCGTCGGCGACACGCTCCGACTCGAGGCCCGACATTCCAGCTGACGGCATGATCGGATTCAACCACCCCGCGGGCTATTCGGCCAGTGTTCCGGGATTTCGGCAGGCCGCGTCGGCCGGGCGGAGCTCGGCCGGTCAGAGCTCGACCGGTCAGAGCTCGACCGGCGGCGCCGGCTCATCCTCCGCAGCCTCGGGGTGACGCACCAGGTTCACGACGGCGAGGGCGAGCCCTCCCCACACGGTGACCATCGCGACGATCATCATGACGACGGCGGTGGGGGTCATGGTCGTGCTCCCTTCCGGCGGTCATCCGCCACGGCGATGCTCCCAGTCTCGGCATCCGGTTCGTAGTTCTCGACGACGAGGAACTCGTCGTATTCGGGATCGTCCTTCGCGTGCGAACGGCGACTCCACGGCAGCAGAGACAGGATGATCGCGAACACGATGAGGGCGATGACCATCCCCCAGCCGAAGATCGCCAGGAACCAGAGCGGATAGCCCTCGTAGGGCGTGGTGATCTTGGCGATGATCTCGCTGACGAACAGGTACCCGAGCACGATCGGCGCGAGCGCCCCGACCAGCACCATCCACAGCCGGCCGAGCCGGAAGCTGGAGCGCTTGTTCAGGTGCTCGCGCAGCACCGGCAGCTTCCGCAGGATCCAGGCGACCAGGATGACCGCGACCAGGGCCACGGCCATGATCCCGAAGGCGTTGATGAACGCGTCCGTCGTGTCGAGCACCTGCAGCGCGGTGGTGGTCGAGAAGAACGCGATCGAGGCCAGCGCCACCGGGATCGCCACCGTAAGCGTCGTGCGCACGCGGCTCCAGCCGAGCTTGTCCTGCAGGGCGGCGACGACCACCTCGAGCACCGAGATGAGCGACGTGATGCCCGCGAACACCAGGGCGCCGAAGAAGAGCACACCGAAGATCGAGCCGCCCGTGGCCTGCGAGACGATCGTCGGGAAGGCGATGAACGCCAGACCGATGCCCGACGACGCGACGCCCGAGACATCGGTGTTCTGCGCCTGCGCCATGAAGCCGAGAGCCGCGAACACGCCGATACCCGCGAGGATCTCGAAGCCGGAGTTCGCGAAGCCGACGACGAGGCCCGAGCCGGTGAGGTCGGTCTTGCGCTTCAGGTACGACGAGTAGGTGACCATGATGCCGAAGGCGACCGACAGCGAGAAGAAGATGTGCCCGTAGGCGGATGCCCAGACGCCGGGGTCGGCGAGCGCCTCCCAGTTCGGGGTGAAGAACGCGTTGAGTCCGTCCATGGCGCCGGGCAGGAACAGCGCCTGCACCACGAGGGTGGCGAACATGAGCGTCAGCAGCGGCATGAGGATCATGTTCGCCAGGCCGATGCCCCGCTTGACGCCCAGCGCCATGATGACGATCACGACGAGCCAGACGCCGATCAGCGGGATGCCCACCTGAGGCACGAAGTCGAGCGAGACACCGTTCTTGAGGTCGCCCATCTGGAGGAAGTCGGAGAAGAAGTAGTCCTTCTCATTGCCCTCGCCCCAGGCGATCTGCGCCGAGAACCAGGTGTACATCGCGGCCCAGGCGATGATCACGGCGTAGTAGGTGGCGATCACCACGCAGATGAGCACCTGCCACCAGCCCAGCGGCTCGGCCGCCCGGCTCATGCGCCGGAACGCCAGAGGCGCGGAGCCGCGGAAGCGGTGCCCGATCGCGTAGTCGAAGAACAGCAGCGGAATGCCCGCGGTCAGCAGCGCGCACAGATACGGGATGAGGAACGCGCCGCCGCCGCCCTCATAGGCGACGTACGGGAAGCGCCAGATGTTGCCGAGTCCGACCGCAGACCCGATCGCCGACAGGATGAAGACGTTGCGCGAGCCGAAGGCCTCGCGCTTCTTGGTCTGCGCCGTTGCATTCGCCATGCTCCGAGGCTACCGGAGCGGCCGCCGAGACGACGTGACGAGTGCCGGGATGCGCGGATGGATGCCGGGACCCGGTCCGCGCGCAGCGCAGGACGTCAGCGGGCCGGGTCGTCGCGGCCCTCGCCGTCCGCACCCTCGACGCCGGGGCCCGGGCCGGGGCGCACCGCGGCGGTGTCGGCCACGTCGATCCGCACGTTCCCGTCGTGCTCGGTCACCTCGATGCGCGGTGCGGCGTCGGCTTCGGTGGAGTGCTCGGCGCGCAGGAACTGGTCGCGCAGCTTCTGCTCGCGGGTCATGTCTTCTGGTTCGCGGGTGTTGTCGGACATGTTCAGGATGATGACTGCCCGGCGGCGGCCACGGGGAGGCCCTGGCCGGGCGACGGCGTGAGTGGTAGAGGCTGGGCGGGGTGCGGCTCGTCACCGAGCGAGGCCTGCAGCTCCCCGAGCTGCACCTTCAGCTGCTCGCGGACCTCGTGGTAGTCGGCGTGGTGGTACACGTTGACCAGCTCGTCGGGGTCGGTGTGCATGTCGTACAGCTCCCACTCCGGCACGTAGGTGAACGGAGACGATCCGGGAAGCCCCATCCCGTCGCTGTAGAAGTAGATGAGCTTGTAGCGCTCGGTCCGGATGCCGTAGTGCGCGAGCACGTGATGGTTCTCGTCGTCGTTCTCGTAGTACCGGTAGTAGAACGCGTCGCGCGTGGGCTTGTCGGGCTGCTCGGTGAGCTGCGGAAGGAAGCTCTGCCCCTGCATGCGCTCATGCGCGTCGACGCCGGCCGCGTCGAGGAAGGTCTGCGCGAAGTCGACGTTCGTGACGATCTGCTCCATCGGCTCGCCGGGGGCGATGCGGTTCGGCCAGGAGATCAGCAGCGGCATCCTGATCGACTCCTCGTACATGAACCGCTTGTCGAACCAGCCGTGATCGCCGAGGAAGAATCCCTGGTCGGAGCTGTACGCCATCAGGGTGTCGTCGAATTCGCCTCGGTCGCGCAGGAAGTCGATCACCCGGCCGACGTTGTCGTCGACGGACGCCACGCACCGCAGGTAGTCCTCCATGTAGCGCTGGTACTTCCACAGCGCCAGCTCGTCCGGGGCGAGGTCGTCCGGCGGGGCAACCTTGAGGTCCTGCAGGGTCAGGTGCTCGGCGATGCGCATCGTGGCATGCTTCGCCGCGGCCGAGCGCCCGGCGTAGTCGTCATCGAACGTCGATGGCACCGGGATGGGATCGGTGTACATGTCGGCGTGCGCCTCATCGGGCTCCCACGAGCGGTGCGGCGCTTTGTGGTGGATGAGCAGACACCACGGCTCGTCGCCGTCGAGCGACTCGATCCAGCGCAGCGACAGATCGGTGATGATGTCGGTCGCGTAGCCCTTCTCGATGTGCACGCCGTCCTCGGTGCGGATCTGTGGGTCGAAGTACTCGCCCTGGTCCCGCAGCACCGCCCAGTAGTCGAAGCCCTGGGGGTCGTGACCCTCACCCTCGCCCATGTGCCACTTCCCGACGATGGCCGTGCGGTATCCGGCATCCCGCAGCAGCGAGACGAAGGTCGGCTGACTCGCGTCGATCGGCGTGAGAAGAGTCGTCACGCCGTTGACGTGGCTGTAGGTGCCGGTGAGGATGCTCGCCCGGCTGGGTGTGCACAGCGAGTTCGTGCAGTAGCAGTGATCGATGCGTCGCCCAGCCGCGGCGATCTCATCGATCCGGGGCGTCTCGTTGACGACCGACCCGTATGCCCCGATCGCGTGGCTGGCGTGGTCGTCGGTGAGGATCATGACGATGTTCGGGCGCTTGTGTGCGGTGGTCATCGGTGCGTCTCCTTCTCGAGAACCTGCAGCGCTCCGGCTGCGTGGAGCGCAGCGTGCTCCTGCGCGATACGGGCCGCGGCGTCGGCCGGGTCGAGGTCGGGGTTCCACAGCCGCTCGGCCACCGCGAGCAGCCGGGGGAAGAGCATCGACATCAGGTCGTCGCCGTCGAGCACGAACTCCGACCAGACCCCGGCCTGCACGCCGATGCAACGAGGATCGGCCGTCTCGGGCCACGGCGCGGTGAGGATGTCGGCGACCGAGATCCCGGGCACCATGCCCTTCTGCGGCGACTCGGCGTCTGGGTCGATGCGGTTGAGGTACAGGGTGCGGGCGTCGGCGAAGACGAAGCGCTGACCGGCGGCGGCGATGCGCTGCATCCCGCGCGACTCGTCCCAGGCCACGACGAGCGCGTCCTGATCGTCCCAGATCTCGCACGCCTCGTCCCACACCGCGACGCGCTTGCCGTTCTCACGCAGCACGTCGGCGGCGACGTCCATGAACCAGCTCTGCAGCTGCTCGACTCGCGAGACGCCGCGCCGTCGCATCCACTCGCCGATACCCGGATCGGATGCCCATTGCGGGAAGGCGCACTCATCGCCGCCGATGTGCACGTAGTCGCCGGGGAAGAGCTCGGCGATGCGCCGCATGATCGCCGTCACGAAGTCGCGCGCCTCGTCGGTCGGCCACAGCAGGTCGTTGCGCGCGGGCCACCACATGTGCTCGCGCATGGATCCCTCGGGCAGCGGCGCCGCCGCGGGTCGGCCGAGGTGCGGGTATGCCCCGACGGCCGCCATCATGTGACCGGGCAGATCGACCTCGGGCACGATCATCACGCCGTGCTCCGCGGCGTGGGCGACGACCTCGGCGATCTCGGCGTCGGTGTAGAAGCCGTTCGTCCACCTCTCGTCCTGCTCGGCCACGGCGCGCTCGCGGGTGTCGCCGAGCAGCGAGTCGTAGTCGTCGAATCGGCCGCGCGGCAGGAAAGCCCCCTCGGCCGTGAGCATCGGGTACTCGGGCACCTCGAAACGCCAGCCCTGATCGTCGGTGAGGTGCCAGTGCAGACGGTTGAAGCCGTACCGGGCGGCGAGTTCGATGACGCGCGTGATGACGGCCACCGGGTAGCAGGTGCGCGCCGAGTCGATCAGCAGTCCGCGCCACTCGGCGCGGGCGGAGCGCCCGGTGACGGGGCCTACGTCGACCTCGGGCAGATCATGCAGGCTCATCCCTTGACCGCCCCGGCGACCATGCCCTTGGAGATCTTGTTCTGCACCAGGACGAAGATGATGATCACGGGTACGGCGATCAGGGTGGCACCGGCCATCACGCCGCCCCAGTCGGTGGCCTTGAGCCCCTGCTGGAACGACTGCAGCCAGATCGGGAGGGTGACCGAGGAGTCCTTCGACAAGACGATCAGAGCGAGGGTGTACTCGTTCCAGGCGAACAGGAACCCGAACACCGACGTGGAGATGATCCCTGGCACCAGCAGCGGCAGGGTGACCCGGCAGAAGGCACCGACGCGTGAGCATCCGTCGACCATCGCCGCCTCCTCGAGTTCGATGGGCACACCGTCGACGAAGCCGCGCATCATCCAGGCGATGAACGGCACGATCGTGCCGATGTAGAGGATCGACAGTCCGAGCACGGAGTTCAGCAGTCCCCAGCCGTCGAGCATCCGGTACTGGGAGATGAACAGGGCCTCGGCGGGGATCATCTGCACCACGAGAATCGCGATGATCATGATGGTGCGGCCGCGGAAGCGGAATCGAGAGAGGGCGAAGGATGCCAGCAGCGCACCTCCGGATGCGAAGACGACGGTCAGGACTCCTGCGGTGAGCGAGGCGCCGAGCGCCGGCCAGAAGTTCTTGTTCGTGAACGCGGTGAAGAAGTTGTCCCAGGTGAACTGCTGCGGCAGAAGGTGCGGCGGCCAGGACATCAGCTCGGATTCGGATTGGAAGGCGGAGTTGACCATCCAGTACACGGGGATCAGCCAGAGCAGGGCGAGCAGGACGCCGCCGATGTTGGCGAGGGGGTGGGAGAAGAACTCCTTGCGCTTGGCTGCGCGGTGAGACCTCCTGGCCTCGGCGTGTGCGGTGGCGGCGACATCCTGCGTGGTGAGGAGCTGCGGGGTGGTCATCAGTCCATGCCTCCCTGGCGGTAGAGCATCTGCAGATAGCGGCCGGTGAGGATCAGGGTGAGCAGGAGGATGACCATGGCCAGCGCGGATGCCACGCCGTAGTCACCCTTGGCGATGCCGGTCTCGTACACGTAGGTGCCCAGCAGGTTCGTCTCGCTGGCGATGCCGCCGGCCTGCTGCAGCACGTAGATCTGCGTGAAGACGCGCAGATCCCAGATCACCTGCAGCACCCCGATGAGCGAGATGACGGGGGCGATCATCGGGAGCATGATGCGCCGGATCTGCTGGAAGCTGGAGGCGCCGTCGATCTCCGCCGCCTCCAGCACGTCGCCCGGCACCTGCGCGAGCGCGGCGTAGATCGTGATCGCCACGAGCGGCAGGGATGCCCAGACGATGACGGCCGAGGCGATCAGGTAGAACGTCCAGAAGTTCTCACCCAGCCAGTGGAAGTTCTTGAAGCCGTCCAGCCCGATCGACGTGAGGAAGTAGTTCAGCAGGCCCGAGCGCGGGTCGACCAGCCACTGCCACACCGTCAGCGACGCGAGAGCCGGCATGGCCCACACGACGATGAGCGTGGTGTTGAAGATGGCCCGGACGAGGGTGTTCAGGCGCAGCATGAGCACGGCGAAGGCGATGCCCAGCAGCATCGTCATACCGGCGGTCACCGCGCAGAACAGCACCGACTTCAGGAACACGCTCCAGAAGTAGGGGTCGGTGAGGATGGTCTGGTAATTGGACAGGCCGGCCCACTCGGCGGGTCGGCCGAACTGCTGTTCCAGCCCGAAGTGCTGGAACGACATGATCAGCTGACGGACGAGGGGGTATCCGAGAGCGACCAGGACCATGACGCTCGCGGGGGCGAGCAGCATCCAGGGCGCGAGTCCGCGGCGCGTGGTGCGCACCGTGCGGCTCATGGGCTGGCTCCACAGCGAGCGTCGCTTCGACGCGCGAGTGGGCCGGTCTGTCGTCTGTGTCATCTTCTTGCGTGCGCCTCGGTTCGCGGAGCGGTCGTCACTTGTTCAGCGCGGTGTCGAGCTGCTCGTCGAACGCCTTGGCGACGGCGGCGACGTCTTCGCCCTTGGCGATCCGCGTGAAGAACTCGTTGAGCTGGGTGCTGCCGAAGGCGACACCCCATTCCGGGCTGTTCGGGGTCAGCTTGGAGTTCGCGACGATCTCGCCGGCGATCTCACCGAAGGGGCCCGAGACGGCGTCTCCGTACGCGGTGTTGCCCGGCACCCATCCCTCTTCGGCGAGGCGCGCCTGGAAGCCCTCGCCGAAGATCGTCTCCAGCGCCTTCTTGGCCAGAGCGGGGTTCTGGGAGTTGGTCGCCAGACCGATGTTCGAGCCGCCCGCGAAGGTGGCACCGGGCACGCCGGGCTCGTCGGACGGGATGGCGAACACGCCCACCTTGTCCTCGTCCCACAGCGCCTGGTCGATCTTGGTGCCGATGTTGCCGGTGCCGATCAGCACGCCGGTCTTGTTCTCGTTGAAGTAGCGCTCGAACGACTTCTGGCCGGCCTGCGAGTCCAGGCCGTAGGTGGTGCCGCTCTGGAAAAGCTTCTGCAGGTTCTCGAGCGCGGCGAGCGACGTCTTCGACGAGGCCTGACCGACCCACGTGTCGCCGTCCTTCTTGGCGTACTCGAAGCCCTGGGCGAAGAGGTACGACTCCACCCCGTGCGGGTCGACGGCGGCGAGGTACATGCCCGAGAAGTCGTCGACCGCGTCGGGGTTCTTCGCCTGCAGGTCGATGACGGCGTCGGTGAAGTCGTCGATGGTCTGCGGCACCTCGATGCCCGCCTTCTCGAACAGGTCGGTGCGGTAGTACACGCCACGGGCGCCGGCGTAGAACGGGTAGGCGTAGATCTTGCCGTCGACGGTGGATGCGTCGACGAACGAATCGATCAGGTCGTCGCCGCCGAGGGCCTTCTTCATGTCGGTGACGTCGGCGAAGGCGCCCACCGTGGTGAAGGTGGTGGTCTGCGTGTTGCCGATCTCGACGAGATCCGGGCTTTCGTTCTTCGACGCCAACGAGGTCTGCAGCTTGGAGACGATGCCGTCCCACTGCTGAACCTCGATCTTCAGCTCGCTGCCGGGGTTCTCCTCGGCGAACTCGTCGGCGAGGTACTGCTGGGACTCCTCGGAGAGCGAGCCCTCCATCACCCACATGCGAACGGTGCCTGCTTCGGCTTCGTCGGTGGCGGTGGCGTCGGCATCTCCGGCGTCTGAGCTGCACGCGGTGAGGGCGAGGACGGCTGACGCTGCTGCGGCGCCTGCCAGGATTCTGCGAAAGTTCATGATCCCTCCGATGGAATCGTGCTCCGTGAAGCTCACTGCCGCGTGGAGCGCTGTGTAGGGTCTCGGCGTTGAGATTGTGAGCCGACCTAAAGAATGCACGCCGAAATCGAAAGTGTCAAGATTCTGAACAGTATTAGACTGGTCCGCAGGTGCGAGCGCCGTGGCACACCGCCGCGGGCGCTCCACCCAGGCCGAAGGAGTGACCTCGCGTGACCGCACTGACCCCCAACGCGCAGCGACTGCTGCGCACCCTCGTCGCCGACGGCCCCGCGTACCGCGCCGATCTTGCGAGAGCCCTGGGGGTATCCCGCGCTACGGTGACGAACCTCACCAACCGGCTGAGCGCCGACGGGCTCATCGAGGAGACCGACCCGGAACCGGGGGCGCTGAAGAATCTGATCGGCACCACACCGAAGCTGGGCGTGCTCGCCTCCGTCATGTTCCTCGTCGACACCTGCACGGCGACGGTCGCGACGCTCGACGGAACAGTGTTAAAGAGCTTCACACTCGGCCAGCTGGCAGAGGTCTCCGCCACCGACCGCCTCGCTGCGGGTGCCGACCTCCTCGGGCGGCTGCTGGCCGAGCGCGAGCTGACCCCTGGCGATCTCCGGGCTCTTCATCTCGCCGTCGACACGCAGATGGACGCTCGCTCCGGAGAGGTCTACGCGCAGCGCGCCTCGAGCCGCTGGTACGGCGTGAATCCCAAGCGCTACTTCACGGAGCGCTTCGCGGTGTCGGTGCACACCGAGAACTCCGCCCGCCTCGAGGGGCTTGCGGAGTACCTGTGGGGGGCCGGCCGCGGCCATGACAACGTGCTGTACGTCGACGTCAGCTACGGCGTGACCGCAGGGCACATGATCAAAGGGCAGATCCAGACCGGCGCCAGAGGCGGGTCCGGCGAGCTCGGGCACACCGTCTACGACTGGAACGGGCCGCTGTGCACGTGCGGCAACTCCGGATGCCTGATGCAGTACGCGTCGATCCCGGCGATGCTGCGCGATTCCAGCACCGGGACCGGCCGCGTGACGGACTGGGAGGAATTCGTCGCTCTCGCGCACGAGGGCGACCCGGCGGTCATGGCGATCAGCCTGCGAGCCGCCAAGATCCTGGGGCGCGTCCTGATCAACGTCTGCCACATGATCGACCCCGAGATCGTGGTGCTCAGCGGCGAGATCCCGCGCGCGCTGCCCGGCTTCGCCGATGTGGTCACCGAGCTGCTTCGAGACCACGCGCTGCCGCTCGTGGCTCGCAACGTGGCCGTGCATCTGGCCGAGCTCGGCTACGACCACACGGCCAGCGCCCGAGCAGGGATCGAGTCGCTTCGGGCGATCGACGACGTGGTGGCGGAGGCGACGAACGTCTGACGCCCGCGCCTGTCGCAAGGGCTCAGGACGTCTCGGTCACCACCGGGGGTGGACTTGCGCCCGGAACCGGCGATCGTAGAGACCCCGCACAGCCGCAGTGAAATCCGCACCGAGCTCGGGCACCGACCCCGCGGCCGCGTTCGATTCCGCCTGCGCGGTGCTGCGCGCACCGGGGATCACGGACGAGACGCCCGGAAGCTGGGAGACCCACGCGAGAGCCGCCGTTGCCGGAGCGAGGCCTGCTCCCGCGGCAAGCGCGGAGAACTCCTGCGCGGCTTCCACGCCCTGGTCGTAGTCGACGCCCGAGAACGTCTCCCCCTGGTCGAAGGCCTCGCCGTTCCGGTTGAAGCTCCGGTGATCGTTCGCGGCGAACTCCGTGTCGTGGGAGTAGCGTCCCGAGAGAAGCCCGCTCGCCAACGGCACGCGGGCGATGATGCCCACCCCGGCCTCGATGGCTGCGGGAAGGACCTCGTCGAGCGGCTTCAGACGGAATGCGTTGAGGATGATCTGCACGGTGGCGACGCCAGGTCGCGCGATGGCGTCGAGCGCCTCGGCGGTCGTCTCGACGCTCACGCCATAGGCGGCGATCGCCTGTTCCTCGACCAGCGTGTCGAGCGCGTCGAACACGGCGTCGTCAGAGTAGACCGCGGTCGGCGGGCAGTGCAGCTGCACGAGATCGAGCGTGTCGACACGGAGGTTGCGCCGGCTGCGGTCGGTCCAGTCGCGGAAGTTTTCGAGCACGTAGTTCGCCGGCACCTGCTCCACGCGGCGGCCCATCTTGGTGGCGACCGTGAGCGGGGCATCTGGGTTATCGCGCCGCCACGCCCCGATCAGCGACTCGCTGCGCCCGTCGCCGTACACATCGGCGGTGTCGAAGAAGGTGACGCCGGCTGCGGCGCTCGCGTCGAGTACGGCTCGGGCATCCGCTTCACTCACCTCGCCCCAGTCGGCGCCGAGCTGCCATGTGCCGAGACCGATGGCGGAGACGTCGCGACCAGTGCGACCCAGAGTGCGATGCTGCATGCGATCGAGCTTAGGGCGTGGCCGCACCGTCGGCGCCGCCGCGGCTGTGTGACAGGAGCTCGGCGAACAGGGCGTCCAGATCAGGATCGACGCGCTGCAGTTCGGGATGCCCGTCATGCCACTCGATGATCTCGCGCGCCGCATGATGGAGGGCCACGGAAGGCGAGAAATCCGGTACGAGACGGCGGATCTTGGTGTTGTCGAAGACGACGGAGTGAGCCATGTCGCCGCTCAGCTGCCCCGCCCGCTCCGGAGCGAGCCGCTCGATCTCGGTGGTCGGTGCATGCCGCAGCCGTGGTTCCCCGCCGGCGGCCCGCGCGAGGATCGAGTAGATCTCGTTCCACGTGTAGACGAAGTCGCTCGTGATCTGGAACGTGTCCCCGTAGGCGAGCGGGTTGCCGATGAGCCCGACGAACCCGACGGCGAAGTCGGTGGAGTGGGTGAGGGTCCACAGGGACGTACCGTCGCCGTGGACGACGATCTCCTCGCCCCGGCGGAGCCGATCGATTGCCGTCCACCCGCCGAACGCCGGGATCGTCCACTTGTCGTAGGTGTGCGAGGGACGCAGCACCGTCACAGGGAAGTCGCGATCGCGATACGCCCGGGTCAGCAGCTCTTCACACGCGATCTTGTGGCGCGAGTACTGCCAGCGCGGATTGCGAAGTGGGGTCGACTCCGTGATCGGCAGGTGCGCCACCGGCTTCTGATAGGCGGATGCCGAGCTGATGAAGACGTACTTGCCGATGAACAGCACCTTCAACGCAGTCATGCGGTGCACTCTACCGAGGAGCGAGTGCGGGGCGCGGTTTCGATTGGCGGAGACGGAGGGATTTGAACCCTCGGTCCCCTTGCGAGGACTCCACCTTAGCAGGGTGGTGCACTAGGCCTGACTATGCGACGTCTCCAGGCATCCGAACGAAGAAGACCGGATGCGCCTTGCAAGCATACCCGTTCTCACCAGCAGTCACGAATCAGCCGCGCACGTTGCCGTTCGAGCAGGTCTGCACGGCGGCGGAGTTGCCCTTGATCGTGTCGGGCAGGGCGACGACGTCGTCGGGTGTCGGCGCTGCGGTCGCGGATGCCGTCGGCGCCGGAGTCTCGGGCTCCTGCACGACGACGCCCTCGTTCTCGGTGTTCTGGTGCGTGATCTGCAGCTGCTTGTTCGCCTTGATGGCATCCCACAGCACGGTCGCGGCGCTCTCGTCGGGGACGACCTTGTTCGCGTCGTACGGGTCCTCCATCGTCGGGTACTGCACGAAGACGATGTCCTCGAAGGGCACGCTCTTCACGGCCAGGGCGATCTGCACGATCTTCATCGGGTCGGCCAGCGACGTCGACGCCTCGAGGTTGCTGAGTCCGGTGTCGGCGAGCTTGAGCATGACCGGCACGTTGCCGAGCACTTCGCTGCTGATCATCTTGCGCGCGAGGCTCGACATGTACTGCTGCTGGTTGCCGATGCGGCCGAGGTCGGAGCCGTCTCCCACGCCGTGGCGGGTGCGCAGGAACTGCAGCGCCTGCACCCCTTGGATCGTGTGGGTACCGGCCTCCATGTCGAGTCCGGTGTATCGGTCCTTGATGGGGTTCGCGAGACACACCTCGACGCCGCCGATGGCATCCGTGATCTCGATCACGCCGCCGAAGGTGACCTTCGCGGCGAACTCGATGTCTTCGCCGGTGAGCTGGGAGATGGTCTTGGCGACGCAGTTGAGGCCGCCCTTCTCACCGCCGTGCTCGTAGGCGACGTTGAGAGCCTGCTTGCTCATCGCCGGCTTCGTGTCGCCGTTCGAGTCCACGCACTCGGGAATGGGCAGCATGAGGTCGCGGGGAAAGCTCACCGCGGTGACGCGACGCGGCTCGGCCGACACGTGCACGAGCAGGTTCACGTCGTTCAGGGTGCCGCCCGCGTCCTTGCCGGTGCACCGCTCGCCGAACAGGTGCGCGTACTTCTCCTCGCAGGTGTCGACACCCGCGAGGAGGATGTCGAATCCGCCGGGGTACGCGCCGATGTCCGGCGGCAGCTCCTTGGTGCCCTCCAGCTCGACCGCGTTCGCGTTGACGGTCGACGTGAACCCGCCGACCACGTACGCCGCGACGCCCACGCCGCTGACGAGCACGACCGCGAGCACGACGCCGATGATCTTGAGAAGCTGCCCCACTGCACTGGGCGAGCGCAGCTGGCCATGACGTGCCACGGGCTGGCGTCGTTTGACGGACGTGCTCACTCGGGTGGCCTTTCGACAGGAAGCGGAGGGTGTGGGATTCGAACCCACGGGACATTGCTGCCCACTGGTTTTCAAGACCAGGTCCATCGGCCGCTCGGACAACCCTCCCGACGCCGGTTCGCACCGGACGGTCAGGGGTCGAGTCTATCGGTTCCGGGGAAGCCGATCAGGACGACCCATTCTTGCGCGGCCGCCTGGGGATCTTCTGGGGGGATGCGGTTGGAGGCGGTGCGTTAGAGAAGGGTGCGGAGAGCGGATGCCAGACCGCCGTCCTCGACGACGCCGGTGAGCTCGCCCGCGGCATCCTTCACTTCGTCGACCGCCTGCCCCATCGCCACGGCGCGCCCGCCGCCGGCGAGAGCCCAGGCGAACATGCCCAGATCGTTGCGTCCGTCGCCCGCGACGAGCACGTCCTCGGGCGGCGTTCCGAGCTGCGCACGCACCCGCTCGAGGGCGGTCCCCTTGTCGACGCCCTTCGGTGCGATGTCGAGCCAGGCCGTCCACCCGACCGCGTACGACACTTCGTTCAGCCCGACCTCGGCGACGATGCGCTGGAAGTCGGCCTCGTCGTGCTCCGGCGAGACGACCACGATCCGCGAGACCGGCTGCTGCATGAGCTCGTCGAACTCGACACGACGACCGGCGTCGAGCGTCCAATCGTGGAGCATGTCGGTGTAGAGCCGCTCGCCGGAGCCCAGCTCGACCATGTATCGCGCCTCGGGGAGGGTCTCCTGCAGCAGAGTGAGCACGGGAGCGGGGTCGAAGACCTCGACGCGCCAGCGCTCCCACCCGTCGCCCACGCGACGCATCACCACCGCACCGTTCGAGCACACCACGTACTCGGCGGTCAGGCCGAGCTCGTCGACGTAGCGCTCGGTGCCGCTCCAGCTGCGCCCGGTCGCGATCATGACCTCGTAGCCGGCATCGCGCACCTCGGCGACGGCCTCGGCGACCCCGGGACTGAACGTCTCGTCCTGCAGCAGGATGGTGCCGTCGACGTCGAGCCCGACCAGGCCGCGGGGCCTCACTCGGTGCCCTGCGCGCGAGTCGACTGCTCCGACCAGCCGATCGGACGCAGCACGTCGATGCCGCCGAGGTAGGGCCGCAGCACCTCGGGCACCGTGACCGAGCCGTCGGCCTGCTGGTGCGTCTCGAGGATCGCGACGATCCAGCGCGTGGTGGCCAGGGTGCCGTTCAGCGTCGCCACGGAGCGCGTCTTGGCCGGGGCCGCGTCATCGGACTCCGGCCGGTAGCGGATGTCGAGGCGGCGCGCCTGGTACGTCGTGCAGTTCGAGGTCGAGGTGAGCTCACGGAACGCGCCCTGCGTCGGCACCCAGGCCTCGATGTCGAACTTGCGCGCAGCGCTCGAGCCGAGGTCGCCTGCGGCCACGTCGATCACCCGGTACGCCAGGCCGAGTGCGGTCAGCATCTCCTCCTGCAGGGCGACGAGGCGATCGTGCTCCGCCTCGGCTGCTTCGGGAGTCGTGTAGACGAACATCTCGAGCTTGTTGAACTGGTGCACGCGGATGATGCCGCGGGTGTCCTTGCCGTACGAGCCTGCCTCGCTGCGGTAGCACGTCGACCATCCGGCATAGCGGTGCGGCCCCTGGCTGAGGTCGAGGATCTCGTCCTTGTGGTAGCCGGCGAGGGGAACCTCGCTGGTGCCCACGAGGAAGAGGTCTTCCTTGTCGAGGTGGTACACCTCGTCGGCGTGCTCGCCGAGGAACCCGGTGCCCTGCATGATCTCGGGCCGCACGAGGGTCGGCACGATCATCGGCGTGAAGCCGTTCGCGAGCGCCTTGTCGAGCGCGAGGTTCATCAGCGCGATCTCGAGGCGCGCCCCGACCCCCTTCAGGAAGTAGAAGCGCGAGCCGGACACCTTCACACCGCGCTCCATGTCGATGGCGCCGAGCATCTCGCCCAGCTCGAGGTGATCGCGCGGCTCGAAGTCGTAGGTGGGCACGTCGCCGACGCGGCGCAGCTCGACGAAGTCCTCCTCGCCGCCGGCCGGCACGCCGTCGATGATGACGTTCTCAATGCGCTCGAGCGCTGCGGCTGCGGCATCCGCTGCCTCGTTCGCGGCCTGCTGGGCGGCCTTGACGCGGTCGGCGAGCTCCTTCGCCTGAGCGACCAGCGCCGCCTTCTCGTCCTTCGGCGCTTTGGCGACCGTCTTGCCGAAGGCGTTCTGCTCGGCGCGCAGAGTCTCGAACGCGTTGAGGGCGTCACGGCGCGATCGGTCCGCCTCGATCGCCGCGTCGACGGTGTCGGGCGCGTTCCCGCGCGCGATCTGTGAGCGTCGGACGAGCTCGGGCTCGTCGCGGAGGAGGGCGAGATCGATCATGGCCCAAGTCTATCGACGGCGTCGGGCGCGGCCGGGCGGCGCTGGCGCGGCGCGCGCAGGTCGTAGAGTGGCGGCATGTCGGCATCCGGGAGCGATCGTGCGCACGCGGCTCTCGTGCTCAACCCCGTCAAGGTCGACGCCGATCGGCTGCGCTCCGCACTGCGTGCGCTCTCTCGGGCGCACGGGTGGGCTCCCCCGCGCTTCTACGAGACGACGATCGAGGACCCGGGTCAGGGGGTCACGCGCGCCGCGATCGAGGCCGGCGCGGCGGCCGTCCTCGCGGCCGGCGGCGATGGCACGATCCGCGCCGTCGCCGAGAGCATGGCAGGCACGGGCATCCCGTTCGCCGTCCTTCCCGGCGGCACCGGCAATCTCTTCGCCCGCAATCTCGGTCTGCCGCTGCTCGACATCGACAAGGTGATGCAGGCCGTATTCACCGGGTTCACCTACCCGGTCGATATGGGATGGGCTCGTCTGAATCGGCCCGACGGCACCATCACGGAACACGGCTTCGTCGTGCTCGCGGGGATGGGGCTCGACGCCGACATGATCGCCAACACCCGACCCGACCTGAAGCGCTCGGTCGGGTGGGTCGCTTATCTCGACGGCGCCGCCCGCTCGCTTCCGGGAGCGAAGCCGTTCCGCGTGGTCTACCAGGTCGACGACGGCCGGCTGCATTCGACCAAGGTGCACAGCATGCTGTTCGCCAACTGCGGCGCGCTGCCGGCGGGTATCGCGCTGCTTCCGGATGCCTCCCTCGACGACGGCGCGATGGACATCGCGCTCATCCAGGCCACGGGACCGTTGGGCTGGCTCGGCATCTGGCGCAAGGTGTGGTGGGACAACTCGGTGCTGCGGCGCACGCGGGCCGGTCGGCGGGTGCTCGAGCGGCGCGGCAGGGACGCGTCGATCCGCTACCTGCGCGGAGCGGTGGCCGATGCAGCCATGATCGGACCGACCTCGATCGAGCTCGACGGGGACGAACTGGGCCTGGCTGTGCGGATGGTGTGCCGCGTGCAGCGCGGCGGACTCACCATCGTCCTGCCCGAGGGACACGACACCTCCGACTTCTGAGCCCCCGCGCGATCAGCCCGCGGTGACCTTCCCGTCGAGACCGCCGCCCACGAGGGTCAGCTCGAGCGGCCCATCCGTGGCGCCTGAGGCGACGGAGAGGGGCGTCAGACGGGGAGCCATGTCCATCGTGCAGGGACGATCGATGTCCTGGAACGTGACGGTCGCGCCGGCATCCGTCGCCTGGACGTCGTCTACGACGGGCGGGCACGAGCTGGATCCCCACGTGAGCAGCACGAGGCCGTCGTCGTCGTACCAGCTCGCCGTCGGCTGGTAATCGGTCTGCCCCTGCGGGGTCTCGGCGAGGGCCTCCAGGTCGGCGATGTCGGTGCGCTGCCCGTACACGACCTCGACCTCGACCTCCGTGGTGACGTCGACCCCCTCCGGCACCGGCACCATCACGGCCCTCGGCGTCAGGTCGTCGGTGCATGCCTTCTCGCCGCTCGCGGCGAGGATCACCCGGATGCTCTGCGCGTCGCCCACGACATCACCCAGCATCGGGGCACAGGACGACGAGCCCCAGGTCATCACGGCGATGGCGCGTCCGCCATCGAGCCATGCCACCTCCACCTCGCTCACCCCGTCGGCGACCGGCGCGGTCGGGTCATCGCTCGGCGTGTGGGAGCTCGTCGGCGCGTCCGAGCCGGGGGTGCCCGCGCACGCCGTGGCGAGCAGAGCGGCAGCGGCGAGCGTCGCGGCGGCGGAGGATGCGCGGAGGAGTCTCATGCCTTGATGGTGTCACGACGGCGACGATCGTCCCAAAGCGGGCTCACGCGTGCGCCCCGCTCGGCTCACTGCAGCGCGGAGGTGAGCCGGGCGAGGTTGTCGAGCACCGTCGAGCGCAGCGGCTGCTGCATCCACTCCTCCAGCGTCAGCTCGCGGCTGAGCGAGCGGTAGTCGTCTTCGACGACCCGCATCTCGTCGACGAACTCCTCGCCTCGCACGAGCATCGACACCTCCATGTTCAAGCCGAACGAGCGCATGTCCATGTTGCTCGAGCCGATCACCGCGACCTGGTCGTCGATCGTGAGGCTCTTGGTGTGCAGGATGTACGGCTTCGGGTACAGCCAGATCCGGATGCCGGCGCGCAGCAGCGCCTCGTAGTAGCTGCGCTGCGCGTGGTAGACCATCGCCTGATCGCCCTGCTCGGAGACGAACAGCTCGACCTGCACACCACGATCGACGGCCGAGGTGACCGCCGCGAGCAGCGCCTCGTCCGGCACGAAGTACGGGCTGACGATCATGATCCGATCCTGCGCGGCGTAGAGCAGTCCGAGGAACAGGCGCAGGTTGTTCTCGACCTCGAAACCCGGGCCGGACGGCACGATCTGGCAGTCCAGATCGCCGGCGCCCGTCTCGGTCCTGGTGATGTCGATGCCCTCCGGAACGGAGTCGGTCTCGGCATACCAGTCGCTGAGGAACACCGCGTTGAGGCTCGCCACGACCGGCCCGTCGACGCGCACCATGAGGTCGACCCAGTGCAGTCCCAGACGGATGTTCTTCGGCAGGTTGTATGAGGAGTCGGTGATGTTCTGCGACCCGAGGAAGCCGACGACGCCGTCGATCACGAGCAGCTTGCGGTGGTTGCGCAGGTCGGGGCGCTGGATGCGGCCGCGCAGGGGCTGCACCGGCAGCATGAGGTGCCAGTCGGCCCCCATGCTCTCGAGCCGGCGGACGGTCTCGCGATACTTCGGCTTCCAGCGGTTCGCCCAGTAGTCGAGCAGCACTCGCACCGGCACCCCGCGGGCCGACGCCTCCTCCATGGCGCGGAAGAAGTTGTCGGTGGATGCGTCGGCCTGGAGGATGTAGAACTCCACGTGCACGTATTCCTGCGCACCGCGGATCGCCTCCGCCATCGCGTCGAGCGACGTCTGATAGTCGCTGATCAGGTGCGCGCCGTTGTCTCCGGAGAGCGGCAGCGCCCCCATCGCCTGGCTCATCGTGACCAGCGGCGGGAACCACTCGGGCGGGTCTGGGCGCAGCGAGCCGAGGTGCAGGGCGCTGGCCGTGTCGGCGATGTAGCGGTTGATCTGCTCCTGCTTCCGCCTGCGCAGCCGGGGCAGCTTCGGGTTTCCGATCAGGAGGAAGAGCAGGATGCCGAGGACGGGGATGAAGAAGATCGCCAGCAGCCACGCCATCGCCGCGGTCGGGCGGCGGTTGCGCGGCACGACGATGATCGCGAAGGCGCGGACGCTGAGGTCGATGACGACATAGCCGAGCACCACCCACCAGGGCCAGCTGTTCACGTCGAGCACAGACCCTCCCCTGCCGATAGCCTCGGCTCAGCGTATCGGGTGCCTCAGACGCGGGGCGGCAGGCCGCGAGCAGCGCGCTCTTCGGCCTCGATCTGGGCGTGCACCCTGCGCTCCGTGCGGTCGAAGCGAAGGATGCCGCGGAGCACGATCACGAATACCGCGCTCACGACGACGGTCGGCAGAAGTGACCACGCCGCAGCAACCCAGAAGCTCTCCACACTCCCATCGTACCGCTCGCGGCTGTGAGCCGGCCGACGGGGATCGCATGCGCGCGCATCCATCCTGCACCCCGTGGTCGCGGTCGAGGGCTGTGCACCACCGCCGGGGACGACGCACCGGGCGCCGCGCGGGCAGTCGGCGACGTCGAGCACACTCCCCTCATGACCACGATCATCCACGCCACAGATCCCGCCGAGTTCCTCGGTCTCGTGCCGGCGCTGGCCGGCTTTACCCCGCGGCAGAGCATCGTCATGCTGCCCTTCCACGGCACGCGCACCCAGGGCGCGATGCGCATCGACCTGCCGGCGGGCGACGTCGATCCCGACCGGTTCGCCGACGTCGCCCTGCGCGCACTGCTGCAGGTGCCCGACACCGACGCCGTCGCCGTCGTCGTCTACACGGACGACGGACCGGCAGATGTGCCCGACGGCCTGCTGCTGCCGCACCTGTTCCTCGCCGAGGCGTTCGTCGACGTGTGCGCCCACGCCGGGCTGCGAGTGGTCGAGGCGCTGTGCGTCACCCCGCACGGCTGGGGCGACTACCTCGACGACGTCCCTCAGGTGCGTCCGCTCGCCGACATCCCGGCCGCTCCCGCGGTGCCGGGCGTCGGGGACGTCAGCGGTGATCAGCTCGCCGGCGCCGAACTGCCTCGCAGCGACCTCGTCGAGCGGGAGAGCGTCGGCCGCGCCCTGCGCGACCTCGGCGACGCGATCGAGCACATGACGCACGGCACGGCGACCGGTTCGGAGAACCCCATCGCGATCGTGGCCGCCGAGGTGGTGCTCGACGACCTGCCGCTCTTCGTCGAGCACCTCCTCGACTCCCCGAGCGACGACGATCCGTTCACGTGCGCCGCTCTGCTGTGGTGCATGAACCGCCCGCCGCTGCGGGACGCGATCCTCGTGCAGTGGGCGACCGACCTCGACTTCGGGTATCGCGCGTTCGACGCTCAGCTCGCCTTCTCGAGCGACCGCACGACGGTGCCGGATGCCATCGGCGAGGTGTTCATGGGCCGCGGCCCGCGGCCGGATCTCGATCGGCTCGGATGCGCGCTGCAGGTGGTGCGCTCCGCGGCGGCGCGTGCGCCGCGGCACGCCAAGGTCGGCGCGCTCACCGCCGCAGCGTGGCTGTCATGGGCGATGGGTCGCTCATCGCACGCGGGCACCTACGTCGATGAAGCGCTGCGCCTCGAGCCCGGCCACAGCATGGCCTCGCTCATCTCGAGCATCCTCGCGGCGGCCATGCTGCCCGAGTGGGCGCTGCGCAGGCCATGACGGTCCCGCGATCAGCGGGGGATGCACGCCCCGACCGGCACGGGTGCCGAGGCCTCGTCGAGCTGCGCGATGACCGGCAGCAGCTCGTCGTTCGTCATCGCATAGCCCACGTCGGGTGTGGCGGCGTCCTTGGCGAACACCATCCCGGCGACCTGCCCGCCCGCGGTGAGCAGCGGTCCGCCCGAGTTGCCGGGTTCGACCTGCGCCCGCAGGGCGTAGACGCTGCGCAGCGCCGTGCGGTCACCGTAGATGTCGCGCACGGGCGCGCTCGACGACGAGACCACGCCTGCGCCCATGACCCGGAACGGACCGCCGAACGGGTAGCCCATCACCGCGCCGCCCTCGCCCGGGGCCAGCGCTCCGGCCAGGCCCAGCGGCTCAGCCTGCACGTCGGCGGCGATCACGGCGATGTCGTCGATCGGATCGAAGTACACCACGGTCGCATCGCGGGCCGGTTCGCCCGGCACCTCCACGATCGGCGCGCGGACGCCGGCCAGGACGTGCGCGTTGGTGATGATGCGGTCTTCGGCGATCACGAACCCGGTTCCCGTGGAGACGACCCCGCAGCCGTCCGCTGCGCCCGAGACCTTCACGACGGAGCCCGCAGCGCGTTCGAGCTCCGGGGTGGCGAGATCGATCGGCGTCGCCTCCGGAGCCGCGTCCAGCTGCCCGGGCTGCAGCAGCCCCTCGAGGGTGGGCAGCACCGTCTCTCCGAACGCGAACGCGTTGAGGCGGGCGGCGGCATCCGCGAGCGGCTGCGGGATGTACCGCTCGACGGTGCGCAGCACGCTCGACGACGCGACGGTGGCCGACAGCACGGGCACACCCGCGGCGGCGATGGAAGAGCCGACCATCGTGATCGCCAGGGCCGAGGCGACCAGGGCGGTGAGCCCGCCGAGCATCCGCTCCACCAGCCGGAGCTTCAGCCGGTCGGCACCGCGGCGAACGACGCGGCCGATAGCCGCGCCGATGCTCGCGCCCACGGCGAGCAGCGCGACAGCCGTGAGCACCAGCAGAAGCCCTCGCGGTCCGCTCTCCGGCACGGCGCGCGCCACGAGGGGCAGCACCCACGGTGCGGCGAGCGCGCCGAGCACCAGACCGCACACCGAACCGAGCACGGCGAACAGTCCCGCGCCGAGTCCCGTGCCGACCGATGCGATCAGCAGCACGGCGATCAGCAGGTCGACGACGTTCGGCGTCATGCTCCCGGTCCGGTCACTTCACAAGCGGGAAGAGGATGGTCTCGCGGATGCCGAGGCCCGTGATGGCCATCAGCAGGCGGTCGATGCCCATGCCCATGCCGCCGGACGGCGGCATGCCGTGCTCGAGTGCACGCAGGAACTCCTCGTCGACGCGCATCGCCTCGAGGTCACCACCGGCTGCCAGCTTCGCCTGCTCGACGAAGCGCTCGCGCTGGATGACCGGGTCGACCAGCTCGGAGTACCCGGTGGCGAGTTCGAAGCCGCGCACGTACAGGTCCCACTTCTCGACGACGCCCGCGATCGAACGGTGCTCGCGCACAAGAGGAGAGGTGTCGACGGGGAAGTCCATCACGAAGGTCGGGCGCACGAGATCGACCTTGACGAAGTGCTCCCAGAGCTCTTCGATCAGCTTGCCGTGAGTGGGGTGCGGCGGGATGTCGACGCCGTTCGCCTCGGCGAAGGCGATGAGGTCGGCCACATCGTCCTGCGGAGTGAACTCGCGCCCCGCGGCGGCAGACAGCGAGCCGTACATCGAGATGCGATCCCACTCGCCGCCGAGGTCGTACTCCGTGCCGTCGGCCCAGGTGACCGTAGTGGATCCGGCGACGGCGACCGCCGCGTTCTGGATGAGCTCCTGGGTGAGGTCGGCGATGCCGTTGTAGTCGCTGTACGCCTGGTACGCCTCGAGCATCGCGAACTCGGGGCTGTGGGTCGAGTCGGCGCCCTCGTTGCGGAAGTTGCGGTTGATCTCGTACACCCGCTCGATGCCGCCGACGACCGCGCGCTTCAGGTACAGCTCGGGCGCGATGCGCAGGTAGAGCTCTGTGTCGAACGCGTTGGAGTGGGTGATGAAGGGTCGCGCCGAGGCTCCGCCGTGCTGCACCTGGAGCATCGGCGTCTCGACCTCGAGGAAGTCGTGCGAGGTGAACGTCGCACGCAGGCTGGCGTTCACGGCCGCGCGGGCGCGCACCGTGGTGCGTGCCTGATCGCGCACGATGAGGTCGAGGAAGCGGCTGCGCACGCGGCCCTCCTCGCTGAGCTCGGAGTACGCGTTCGGCAGCGGCAGGATCGCCTTCGACGCGATCTGCCAGGCATCGGCCATGATCGACAGCTCACCGCGGCGGCTGGAGATGACCTCGCCGCGCACGAAGACGTGGTCACCGAGGTCGACGAGCGCCTTCCAGTCGGCAAGCGACTCCTCCCCCACGTTCGCCAGCGACACCATGGCCTGGATGCGCGAGCCGTCGCCGGCCTGCAGCGTCGCGAAGCAGAGCTTGCCGGTGTTGCGGCTGAACACCACGCGTCCGGCCACACCCGCGGTGACTCCGGTGGCCGTGTCGGGCTCGAGCTCGCCGTACTCGGCCCGCAGCGACGGGATGCTGTGCGTCACCGGCACCGAGACGGGGAACGCGCCACCGCCGGCATCCGCCCGCTTCTCGATCAGCCGCTCCCGCTTGGCGAGGCGAACCGCCTTCTGCTCGAAGACGTCGTCTTCCAGCTCGGCGGATGCGGGGGTCGGCGCGGGCGCGTCAGTCATGGGTGGGGCTCCTTGGAAAGTCCCCTCGAGTCTACCGGCGCGCGCCTGTCGGCCCGGAGCTGCCGTCTGCTGCCGCGATAGCCTCTCGGCATGCGCGCTCCGCGAGAATCCGCCCTGCCCGATGTCCGGAGGGTGCTCATCGCGCTCGCGTTCGCCGTCGGGCTGATCGCCGCGTTGATCCCCGTCGCTCCCGCGTCCGCCGACGTCGACGACTTCTCGTACTCGTCATGGTCGGCCGAATACGACGTCGCCCTCGACGCAGAGGGCAGATCGATCGCACAGGTGACCGAGACGCTGGTCGCCGAGTTCCCGTCGCACGATCAGAACAAGGGCATCATCCGCGGCTACCCGCAGCGGTATCTGGGCGCGGGGCTCGACATCGACATCGTCTCCGTGACGGATGCCGAGGGGCGTGACGTGCCCTTCGAGGTCGAGACCGAGGACGACATGGTGCTCGTGCTCACCGGCACCGACGACTACGTGCACGGCTCGACGACGTACGTGATCCGCTCGACGATGCGTGACGTGATGGTGCACGGCACCGAGTCGGGCAACGACGAGTTCTACTGGAACCTCCTGCCCCTGAACAGCACCCAGGCCATCGGCCGCTTCGACGGCGAGATCCGCTTCGCGCCCGAGCTCGCTTCTGCGGCGACCGGCGACACCGCCTGCTATGCCGGGCAGCAGGGCCAGCGGATCGCCTGCGAGATCGAGGAGTCGGACGACGGCTCCACCTTCCGGGTGCGCTCCGGCGCCCGCGAGGCGGGCGACGGCGTCACCGTGGCCATCGGGTTCGCGGGCGGCACGGTCACCCAGCCCGCCGCCAGGGAACCCGATCCGGTGGCGGACTTCGCGCCGGTCGTCGCCGGCGGCGTGACGCTGGTCACCGCCGTCGGTGCCTGGATCGCGGTCGCGCGCATGCGGCGTCGCCGTCGCACCGCGACGGGCATCATCGTCGCCCAGTTCGATGTGCCCGCCGACCTGCCGCCCCTCGTCGCGGCCCCTCTCATCGTCGGTGCCCCGAACCCCGCGCCCGCGCAGATGGTGCACCTCGCGGTGCAGGGTGCGCTGCGCCTGGAAGACGACGGCAACGATCGGCCGGCCCTGCGCCTGCTCGACAGGACCCGTTCCGGGCATCCTCTCGATGCCGCCACCCTGGATGCCCTGTTCCCCGGAGAGACCACGGTCCGTCGCATCCCGCGCACGAGCACCACGTTCGCCAAGCGTATGCAGAAGCTGGTCGGCAAGGGCGCGGCCGAGGCGAGGCGGCGCGGCTGGGTCACCTCCGAGCGCAGCCGAGCGGCTACGACGATCGGCTGGGTGTCGCTCGGGATGCTGGCCGTCACCCTCGCTCTGCTCATCTGGACGGCCTCGAAGGACCGCGACCTGCTGCCGCTGTCGATCATCGCCTTCGTCATCACCGCCGTCGGTGTCGGGGTCTCGGCGATCGTGGCGTTCAGCCGGCACACGGTGCTCACCCCGCAGGGCGCGGAGCGCTCCGAGTACCTGCGGGGGGTGCGGGAGTTCATCCGGGTCGCGGAGACCGATCGGCTGCGCATGCTGCAGTCGGTCGATGGCGCCGAACGTCGCGCCGACGGCTCGATCGACGTGATCCATCTGTACGAGAAGCTGCTGCCGTACGCGATGCTCTTCGGCGAGGAGCGCAGCTGGTCGACGGTGCTCGAGACGACGTACGCCGACACCGGACGAGACCCCGACTGGGTCAGCACCTACGTCGGCGTCTCCCTCGCGACGCGCCTGTCGACCTACTCCACCTCGATGACCACCGCGGCGACGTACACGCCCGCCTCGAGCTCATCCGGCGGGTCGACCGGCGGTGGCTTCTCGGGTGGCGGCGGTGGCGGCGGCTTCTCCGGCGGTCGCTGACGCGAGCCGCGGCGGAGGGTTCAGTCGGCAGGAGGCGCGAGCGGATCGGATGCCGCGCGCAGCGCCTGCTCGACGGTCGAGCCGACCAGGGCCGAGAGGTAGCCGCCCGGGTTGTCGACCCCGACGCCGCGCAGCAGACCGGTGGCCTGCTGCACGATGGAGCGGGAGAACTCGGATGCCGTGGCGATCGCCTCGGCGTACGCCGGCCGATCCGGCTCGGCGATGACGACCGGCTCGCAGCCCATCTCCACGGCCAGGGCCTGGGCGATCGGCAGCACGGCCGCCGGGGCGGTCACGGCGGCGAAGGCGACCTGCAGCTGTCGCAGGTCGATCGTCGTGCCGGTGAACGAGATGGCCGGATGCACGGCGAGCGGGATCGCCCCGCGCTCGGCGGCCGGGCGCAGCACCTCGCTGCCGTACGCGGGATCGGTGTGCAGCACGAGCTGACCCATCTGCCAGCCTCCGAGCTCGGCGATGCCGCTGACGAGCCCTGGCAGCTCGGCGTGCGGCACGGCGACGATCACGAGCTCGCTGCGCCGCGTCACCTCCAGCGCATCCAGCACGGGCACGCCGGGCAGGACGGCGGCCGCTCGGTCGTCGTCCGAGCCGGAGGTGATGCCGGTGATCGCGTGGCCGGCGCCGGCGAGCGCGGCTCCGATGATCGGGCCGACGCGGCCCGCGCCGATGATGCCGATGCCCAGGCGCCCCTCGCGCGTCATCGCTGCACCCATCCGGGCGGCGGGACCGCCTCGCCGTCGGCGCGCACCGCCTGACCGTCGGCGCGCACCGCCTGACCGTCGGCGCGCACCGCCTGACCGTCGGCGCGCACCGCGTCGGTCACGTGCTCGGCCCAGCGATGGGTGCGGTCGGCCGAAGCGGCGAGCGCGGCCGCCCGGCTGACGCCGTCGAGCAGCGCGATCGCGTCGTCGCGCTCGAGACCCGACATCGTGCCGGTGACGGGTCCCGCGACCGAATGGATCTGCCCGTGCGAGACCCGCTGCAGTCGGTCGATCGGCCCCTGCGAGATCGACAGGCTCTGCAGCCGCGCGAGGGGGAACACGGCGAGGCGTCGCCACAGGAACCCTCGGCGCACCAGCACCGCGTGCTCGGTGAGGCGGTATCCGTGCCGCTTCCACGACAGCGGGCGGCGCCAGGCCGCCCGCGCCGGGATGGTCCGGTACGGATCGTCAGCCCCTGGACCGACCACGCCGTCCTCCCACATCTCCGCGATCTCGGCCGGGGTGATGCCGGGCAGAACCAGTCCGAGGACCCGCTCCACGTCTGCGCGGCGACCGACCGGCAGCACGATGTTGAACTGCTGCGCGCTGCCGGATGTCTGCTGCGCGGCGCTCTTGCCCGTCATGCGGTTGATCTTCACCGTCCACCAGCCGAACGGGCGCCACAGCAGGGACTGCGACACCTCGACCGCGAAGATCCGCCCCGGCGGCAGTGTCTCGGTGACCGTCGTCAGCAGGCCGAAGGTGATGCGCACGCCGTCCGGGGTCGACGCGATCGAATAGCGCAGCGACTTCGAGATCTGCGCCCAGGTGATGCCGACCACGGCGATGATGAGCGGGATGCCGACGCCCAGGCTGACGCCGAGCGTCAGAAGCGCGATCTCGGCGGGATCCTCGCCGTCGCCGCTCATCCCGAGGAACATCGCGACGACGGAGACGACGTAGATGCCGCCGAAGAAGAGCAGCCACAGCACCGCCGAGACGAGCTGCGAGCCGATCAGCCGCCCGGTGGGGATCTTGACCACGCTCTCGGGTTCGATGTCGGCAAGATCGACCCCTTCGATCAGACCCGTCACACCCGCGTTCATCGACCCGATGATCGCCTCGCGGGCCGTCTGCGGCGGCGTCGCTCCGGATGCCACGAGTCGAGCGCTGCGGGCGCCGGCGGCCAGCCGCAGGATGTCGGCGCGCACCGCCTCCGCGACTCCGGTGGAGAGGTATTCGAGGGGCACGTTCGCGTCGTTGCCGGCGCCGACGACCTCGAGCTTGGCCAGCCCGATCAGGCGCGCGGGGAACGGGCGGGTGAGGTTCACGCCCTGCACCCGATCCAGCGGTGCGCGGCGGTGCGACCGGAACAGCAGCCCCTTGCGCACCTCGACGTGCTCGCCCGTGATCCGGAACTGCTGGAACCGCCAGAGGAACCAGAACACGGCGATGAGCAGCACGACCAGTCCGAGCACGGCCAGCAGCGCGAGCAGCACGAGGTCGTTCTCGAGGACCCAGTCGACGGGGTCGCCGCCGCTGGCGCGGAAGCCCGAGTCGGGAGCGAAGAGCCGAACGGCCCAGTCGATCACCTTGTCGCGCATGTTGGTGATGATGATGCCCGCCACCACGAGCAGCGCGAGTCCCCCCTTGAACAGGGGGGTGAGCGGATGCATCCGGTGCCACTCGCCGTCGGCGAGCGACGACGACCCGCCCTGGGGCAGGGCGCCGGGCGCCGTGGGGTGCTGCTCCGGGATGCTCACAGACCGGTCCGTCGCGTCTCGGCGACCTCGATGAGGGTGTCGCGCAGCGCCTCGGCTGCCGCCTGTGTCAGACCAGGGATCTGCACGCCGGTGGCGGCCGCGGCGGTGACCATCTTCAGCTGCGAGAGCCCGAAGACGCGGTCGAGAGGCCCCTGCGTGATGTCGACGAGCTGCATCCGCCCGTACGGCACGGCCACCATCCGCTGCCACAGGATGCCGCGGCGGAAGACGATGTCGTCGGGGCGGAGCATGTAGCCGAGCGCCTTCGCCTGCCGGGGCAGGATCGCGAGCGTGATGACGTCGATCGCGATGAGAGCGCCCGCGGGGATCCAGACCCACGTCATCTCGAGAACGACGGCGGCGATGGCCGCAGCGATCGCGACGATCACGATGATGATCGCGTTCTGCACCAGCTGCGAGGTCACGTAGCGCGGTGAGATCTGGTGCCAGGTCCCGTCGAGCGCGAGGGCTCCGCTGCCGCGCGGGATGCGGATGCCCGAGTACGTGCCCTCGTCGAGCACGTCGGCCGCTGCGGGAGCCGGACGTTCGAGGCTCGGCTCACGAGGCGGGTTCGTCTGGCTGTCGCTCATCAGGATCCTTCGGCAGGGTGCAGAACTGTTCCGCGATGAGGGCCACCCCGACCAGCAGCGCTGCGCAGATGATGAGGGCGATCATCGCTACCACCGACCCTACCGGCGCGGGCACCGGGCGGGTGGAGAGGTAGAGCAGCAGGCCGGCCCCGAAACCGGCGAGGATCGCTCCGAGCAGACTCGACGCTCGCGCCAGGGTGGCGGCGCGCAGCGCCCGGAACGGATCGATACGCCGACCGCCGCGGGTGCTGCGCCGCACCGGCACGGCGAGCAGCAGCACGGCGATCGCGATGAGCACGAGCAGCACCGGGAGGAAGCCGGACGGGGTGAAGGTCGCGCGTCCGGTGACGGTGAGCATGTGGTCGAACGCGAAGCCGGCGCCGGTAGACAGCAGCGCGAGCAGGAGAAGCGACGCGGCCGAGGTGCGCTTCATCGGTCGTCCGACGATCGCAGTCTGCGCACCAGCTCGTCGACTCGGCCCGCGCCGGGGAGCACCGCGTCGGGGTCGATGCTGAGCCAGGGCTCCAGCACGAAGAGCCGTTCGGCAGCGCGCGGATGCGGCACCTGCAGGTGCGGGGTGTCGCTGGCGAGGTCACCGTAGGCGATCAGGTCGAGGTCGAGCGTGCGGTCGCCCCAGCGCTCGAGCCGCACCCGACCCTGCTCCTCCTCCACCGCGTGCAGCATGCCGAGCAGCACCTGCGGTGCAAGGCGAGTCGTCATCAGTGCGACGGCGTTGAGGTAGGGTGGCGCGTCGGGGTCGGGTCCGTCGGGTTTCACCGCGACCGTCTCGATGGGCTCCGACATCACGAGGTCGTCGACCAGCGGCAGACGACGCAGTCGGTCCGCGGCGGCACGCAGCATCTCACCGCGGTCGCCCTCGTTGGATCCGAGCGCGATCACCGCGACCTGAGGCAGCCGGCCCGGCCGCGGGTCGGGCGGTGCGGGCAGGTGCGTGAGACGGCGATCCATCACGGTCGCCCCCGGCGGACGGTGACCGACACGTCGGCGAAGCTCTGCTCGATCGGCGCGCTCGGCTTGTGCACCGTGACCACCACGTTCTGCACGCGCGCATCCTCCAGCGCAGCATCCGCGATGCGATTCGCGAGGGTCTCGATCAGGTTCACCGGTTCGCCGGCGACGATCGCCGCGACGGTGTCTGCCAGCTCGCCGTAGTGCACGGTGTCGGCGACGTCATCCGACGCGGCCGCCGCGACGAGCGACAGCTGCAGCGTGAGGTCGACCGTGAACTCCTGGCCCTGCCGACGCTCGAAGTCGAAGACGCCGTGATAGCCGAAGACGGTCAGCCCGGTGAGGGTGATCTCGTCGAGTTCGTCCATGTCAGGCTCCATCCCACGCGCTCGCCACGGCCAGTGCATCCCGAGTCGCGCCCACATCGTGCACCCGCACCGCCCACGCTCCGGCGCGTGCGGCGAGTGCGCTCGTCACGGCGGTGGCGAGGTCACGGCGCGACTGGTCGGGCTCACCGTCGAGGGTCTCGGCCAGGAAGCGCTTGCGCGACGTGCCGACCAGCACGCGGTGCCCGAGGGCGATGACCTCGTCCAGCCCGCGCAGCACCTCCCAGTTCTGCTCGCCCGACTTCGCGAAGCCGATGCCGGGGTCGAGGATGACCCGCGACGGCGCGATGCCGGCGACGGCAGCCGCCGTGACCCGCTCCCGCAGCTCGGATGCGACCTCGCGGGCGATCCGCGCATACTGCGCGCGGGCGTACATGTCCGTCGACGGTCCGCGCCAATGGCCGATGGCGATGTCGGCATCCAGATCGGCCGCCGTCCTGAGCATCTCGTCGTCGGCGAGGCCACCGGACACGTCGTTCACGATGCGCGCCCCGGCGCGGACGGCTGCGGCTGCGGTGTCGGCGTTGAGCGTGTCGATCGACGTGGGGATGCCGTGGGCGGTGAGCGCCTCGATCACCGGAAGCACACGGCGCTGCTCCTCGGCGCTGCCGATGCGCTCCGCACCGGGCCGGGTGGACTCGCCGCCCACGTCGATGATGCTGGCTCCCTGCGCGCGCATCGCGCGAGCGCGCGCGACGGCGATGTCGAGCTCGACGTAGCGGCCGCCATCGCTGAACGAGTCGGGAGTGATGTTCAGGATGCCCCAGATGCCCGTCATCCGTGGCCTCCGGCGCCCTGGACACCTGAGCCTGCGGGCGGTGCGCTGATCAGGGCGATGAGCTCGGCGCGGGCGGCCGGATCGGTGAACGCGCCGCGTGCCGCGATGGTCACCGTGGTCGCCAGCGGCTGTCGCCCGCCGCGCATGGTCACGCATCCGTGCGAGGCGTCGAGCACGACGAGCACGCCGCGGGTGTCGAGATTCTCGGCGATGGCATCCGCCACCTGCTCGCCGAGCCGCTCCTGCACCTGCGGACGGGTCGCGAGAGTCTCGACGACCTTCACCAGCGCACCCAGGCCGACCACCTGCTCACCGGGCAGATAGGCGATGTGCGCGACTCCGGCGAAGGGCAGCAGGTGATGCTCGCACACCGAGCGGAAGCGGATGTCGCGCATCAGCACCGCCCCGGAGGGCAGGGTGTCCGGCGCCGGCCCTCGCGAGACGCTGATGGTGCGCGCGAGGTGCGACGCCGGGTCCTCGCCGACGCCGGCGAAGAACTCACCGTACAGCTCGGCCATGCGGCTCGGGGTCTGCGTGAGACCCGGCCGATCCGGGTCCTCGCCGATCGCCTCGAGCAGTTCGCGGGTGAGCCGCTCGACGCGCGCCCTGTCGACGCTCACGTCACGCCGTCGCCGGTCGGGCCTGCCCGCCGGTCGCGGGTGCGCTCGACGTGCGAGCCGAGCCGGCGGTCTGCGCGGTCTGCGCGGCCACGCCCTCCTCGACGCGGCGGGGCACGGCGATGGGCGGCAGCGTCGACACCGGGCGCTCCTCGCTCGAGAGCCACTGCGGGCGCTCCGGGAGCTTGCGCACCTCGGTGAAGATCTCGGCGATCCGGTTGTGGTCGAGGGTCTCCTCCTCGAGCAGCGCCAGGGCGAGGCGGTCGAGGATGTCGCGGTTCTCGCTGATCACCTTGTACGCCTCGTTGTGCGCCTGCTCGATCAGCGCGCGCACCTCGGCGTCGACGCGCTCGGCGACCGTCTCGGAGTACTCGCGACCGCGCCCCATGTCACGACCGGCGAACGGCTCGCCGCCCTCGGAGCCGAGCTTGACCGGGCCGAGCTGGGTGGTCATGCCGTACTCGATGACCATCTTGCGGGCGATGCTGGTCGCCTTCTCGATGTCGTTCGAGGCGCCGGTGGTCGGGTCGTGGAAGACGAGCTCCTCGGCGACGCGACCGCCCATGGCGTAGGTCAGCTGGTCCTGCAGCTCGTTGCGGGTCACGGAGTACTTGTCATCCAGCGGCATGACCATCGTGTAGCCGAGTGCCTTGCCGCGCGGCAGGATCGTGATCTTCGTCACCGGGTCGGTGTAGTTCATCGCCGCCGCGGCGAGGGCGTGGCCGCCCTCGTGGTACGCCGTGATGAGCTTCTCCTTGTCCTTCATGACCCGGGTGCGGCGCTGCGGGCCGGCGATCACGCGGTCGATCGCCTCGTCGAGCGCGCGGTTGTCGATCAGCTGCGCGTTCGAGCGCGCGGTCAGCAGGGCCGCCTCGTTCAGCACATTCGCGAGATCCGCACCGGTGAAGCCGGGGGTCTTGCGTGCGACGACCTCGAGGTCGACCGACTGCGCGAGCGGCTTGCCCTTGGCGTGCACCTCGAGGATCTGCTGGCGACCCTTCATGTCGGGGGCGTCGACGCCGATCTGGCGGTCGAAGCGACCGGGGCGCAGCAGAGCGGGGTCGAGGATGTCGGGGCGGTTGGTCGCCGCGATGACGATGACGTTCGCGTTGGGGTCGAAGCCGTCCATCTCGACGAGCATCTGGTTCAGCGTCTGCTCGCGCTCGTCGTTGCCGCCGCCCATGCCGGCACCGCGGTGACGGCCGACGGCGTCGATCTCGTCGATGAAGATGATGGCGGGAGCGTTCTCCTTGGCCTGGGTGAACAGGTCGCGCACGCGGGAGGCTCCGACGCCGACGAACATCTCCACGAAGTCCGAACCGGAGATCGAGTAGAAGGGTGCACCGGCCTCGCCGGCCACGGCGCGGGCGAGCAGCGTCTTTCCGGTTCCGGGAGGGCCGTACAGCAGCACGCCCTTCGGGATGCGCGCGCCGATGGCCTGGAACTTGGCCGGATCCTGGAGGAACTCCTTGATCTCGTGCAGCTCCTCGATGGCCTCTTCCGCCCCGGCGACGTCGCCGAAGGTGACGGTCGGGGTCTCCTTGCTGACGAGCTTGGCTTTTGACTTGCCGAACTGCATCACCTTGCTGCCGCCGCCCTGCATCGACGAGAGCAGCCACCAGAACAGCAGGCCCAGCAGCACGAGCGGAAGCAGCAGCGAGATGAAGCCGTCGAACCAGGTCGCCCGTGGCACCACGTCGCTGGCGTCCTTCGCCTTGATCTCGGCGGCGTCGATGGCCTCCACGACCTGGTCGGCGCGCGCCTCGACGTAGTAGAACTGCACGTTCTTCGCACCCTCGAACTCCTTCGAGAGCGTGAGGTCGACCCGCTGGTCGCCGTCGGTGTTGACCACCTTCGTCACGGTGTCGCCGTCGAGCAGCTCGAGACCCTGCTGCACGGTCACCTGCGTGGGCGCCGAAAGGTTCGAGATCAGCAGGAAACCGGCGAAGAGCAGCGCGCCGATCAACGCGACGTAGATCAGCGGATTGCGGGAGACCTTCTTGACGTCCATGATGCGTTCAGCGTACCGCTCGGCACTCAGGCGTCCGCTGAACGTTCACCACGGGCGTACCCGCGCCAGGCGCGTGCGGTCAGCTGTAGACGTGCGGCGCCAGCACGGCGACATCGCGCAGGTTGCGATAGCTCTCGGCGTAGTCGAGGCCGTACCCGACGACGAACTCGTTCGGGATGTCGAACCCGACGTACTTGCAGTCGATCTGCACCTTCGCCGCCTCGGGCTTGCGCAGCAGTGCGAGCACCTCGATCGACTCGGCGCCGCGCGACTCGAAGTTCTCGAGCAGCCAGCTCAGCGTCAGGCCCGAGTCGATGATGTCCTCCACGATGAGCACGTGCTTGCCGTGCAGGTCGGTGTCGAGATCCTTGCGGATCTGCACCACGCCGCTCGATTTGGTGCTCGCCCCGTAGCTCGAGACGGCCATCCAGTCCATCGACGCGTTCATCGGCAGCCGGCGCGAGAAGTCCGCCATGACCATCACCGCCCCCTTGAGGACGCCGACCAGCAGGAGGTCCTTGCCGGAGTAGTCGGTGGCCACCTGCGCCGCGAGCTCCTCGAGCTTCGCGTGGATCTCCTCCTCGGTGACGAGGATGTCGGTCAGGTCGTCCTGGATGTCGGCAGCGCGCATGCATAGATCTTAGGTCGATCGACAGGCGCTTCCGCACTACTGTGAGCGGTGAAGCGGGGCATCCGTCCTGCGTGGAGGGAAGACATGAACGTCGATGAGATCCTGAAGCAGGTGCCGGTCGATGACATCGCGAAGCGCTTCGGCGTCAGCCCCGAGGTGGCGCGGCAGGCGGTGCATGAGGGCGGCGCGACGCTGCTCGGCGGTCTGGCGAAGAATGCTGAGAGCGGCGAGGGCTCGGCCGCCATCGAGAAGGCGCTGAACCGGCACGGCGGCTTCGCCGGCGCCTCGTCGGTCGACGACGTCGACCAGGCCGACGGCGAGAAGATCGTCACGCACGTCTTCGGCGAGCGCAAGGGCGAGGTCGCCGAGAAGCTCAACAAGAGCGAGAAGACGGCCGGAGGCATCGACTTCGGCAAGCTGCTGCCGATCCTCGCGCCGATCATCATGGGCATCCTCGCGAACAAGAGCAAGGGCAGCTCGGGCGGCGGCCTGGGCGACATCCTCGGCGGTCTGCTCGGCGGCGACCGCAGCTCGGGCGGCTCGTCGGGCGGCGGCCTGGGCGGCGGCCTCGGCGACATCCTCGGCGGGCTGTTCGGCGGCCGCAAGTAGCTACCGCGCGCTGAACACGATCTGCCCGCCTGCCCGTCGTGCGGTGCATGCGGGCAGATCGATCGGCCCCTGGCCCGACCAGTCGGTCACCAGGCGAGCCACTTCGAGGGTCTGCGACCGCGTCAGGCTGACCCCGAACTCGCTGTCGACGACGAGGCGGATGACGCGATTGCGCAGCGCCGCCGGGTTCGCGGCGAGCGCCGCGACGCTCACGGAGATGCCCGCTTCGGCATGCTCGACGATGTCTTCGATGGTCTCGTGGATCATCTCGTCGAACGCCTCGGCGTCTTCGCGCAGCTGCTCCGCGGTGCGTGCCAGCGCCTCGGCGATTCCGGGGCCGAGCTCGGCCTCGAGCACCGGCAGCACCCGGTTGCGGGTGCGCACGCGGGCGTACCTGTCATCGAGGTTGTGCGGGTCGTCCCAGACCTCGAGTCCGGATGCCGCGCAGAACGCGCGCGTGGTGACGCGGCGCACCGCGAGCAGCGGCCGGATCCACCGCATCCCGTCATCGCCGGTGCGCACCGCCGCCATGCCCTGCAGGCTCGCGGCTCCCGAGCCGCGAGCGAGGCCGAGCAGCACGGTCTCCGCCTGGTCGTCGAGGGTGTGTCCCAGCAGCACGGCCGTCGCACCGCGGTCGGCGGCGCACCGCGCGAGCGCCGTGTGCCGCGCCGCGCGGGCGGCGGCCTCCGGCCCGTCCGGATGCCCGGCATCGACCCGCACGGGCAGCACGACGGCATCCGCCCCCAGTTCACGAGCCCGGTCGGCGACGCGGGCGGCGACGGCATCCGACCCGGGCTGCAGGCCATGGTCGACGATCGCGGCCACCACGCTGTGGCCGAGCTTCCGCGCTTCGAAGACGGTGGCTGCGGTCAGCGCGAGGGAGTCCGCCCCGCCGGAGAGACCGACGACGACGGGGGCAGCGCCGAGGGGCGCGAGCGCGGCACGGACGGCACGGCGGATTTCGGCGACGGCGGGATCGAGCGAGGGCACGCGTCCAGGCTAGCTGCGGTCACATGTCACGAGAACGTCGCCCGAGTAGGCTGGTCTGCGCATCCACCCGTCTTTCGACACCGTCGATCCAAGGAGAACAGCACATGGGCGCACACGACGCCGTCATCGAGATCCCGCGCGGAAGCCGCGTGAAGTACGAGGTAGACCACGAGACCGGTCGCGTCCACCTCGACCGCGTCCTGTACACCACCTTCGGCTACCCGGCCGACTACGGCTACTTCGACAACACGCTCGGCGAGGACGGCGACCCGCTCGACGTGCTCGTGCTGCTCGACCACGCGATCTACCCGGGCGTCGTCGTGAACGTGCGCCCCGTCGCCGTGCTCAAGATGAGCGACGAGGCCGGCGGCGACGACAAGCTCGTCGCCGTGCTGTCGAAGGACCCGCGCTGGGCGCACATCCAGGACATCGACGACCTGCCCGAGTACACCAAGAAGGAGATCGCGCACTTCTTCGAGCACTACAAGGACCTCGAGCCCAACAAGTGGGTCAAGGTCGACGCGTGGGGCGACGCCGCCGAGGCGCAGCGCATCCTCGACGAGGCCATCGAGCGCTTCGCGAACGACGGTCACTGACCCGCGCACCCCGCATCTGCAGCAGAACCCCCGGCCTGTCGGTCGGGGGTTCTGTCGTTCTCGGTGCTGTGCGGGTCAGATCGCGCCGCGGGCGGCCAGGAAGTTGTAAGGGTTGGTGCGGCCGCCGTTGATGTACACCTCGAAGTGCAGGTGGCATCCCTGGGAGGCGCCGGTGTTGCCGGCGTATCCGACGACCTGACCGGCGCTGACCTGCTGGCCGTACGAGACCGCGTAGCCCGACATGTGCGCGTAGCTGGTCGCGACGCCGTTGCCGTGCTGGATGCGCACCCAGTTGCCGAATCCGCCGTTGTAGAACGCGGCGTCCACTCGGCCGCTCGCTGCCGCGTAGATCGGCGCGCCGCAGCCGTTCGCGAAGTCGGTGCCGCCGTGGTTGGTCGAGCGGCAGACGCCGCCCGTGCACACCGGCGGTCGCGGACCGTAGTGCGACGAGATGTACCCGCCGTGCGGGCGTCGCCACGCACCGGACCCGGCTCCACCGCCGCCGCCGCCGCTTCCGCCGCCACCCCCGCTGCTGCTTCCGCCGCCGCCGCCGCCGCTGGCTTGGTTGTTCTTGGCGGCCTCTTCGGCGGCGCGTCGCTGACGCTCGGCCTCCTCGGCCCGACGGCGCGCCTCCTCTGCCTTGCGGATACGCTCGCCCTCCTGGTAGCCGGCGACCGTCGCGGTGGTGTTGTCCTTCAGCGCGGCGAGCTGGGCCTGCAGTGTCACGAGGTTGGACTGGCGCTCTTGGAGCGCGGCCTGCGCCGCGTCGGCGGCGCGCTGGGCCGCCTGCATCTTCTCTTCGGCGATCTTCTGCAGCCGGTCGCGCTCGTCGCGCGCGGTGGATGCCTGGTTGCTGAGCGACTGAGCGGTGTCTCGAGCCGATGCCGCGCGCTCGGCGACCGTGCGGTTGTACTCGACGAGCTTGTCCATGCTGCCGAGGCGCGCGAGGAGGTCGTCGGCCCCGTTGGAGGACTCGGAGAGGAAGAGCTCGAGCGCGGCTTCGTCGCCACCGCTGCGGTAGAGCTGGTTGGCCACCTGACCGGCCTTGCGGGCACTGTCGGCGGCGATCTCGGCCTGCTCGTCGGCCTGCGCCTGCAGATCGTCCGCCTTGGCCGCCTGGTCGAAGTACGCCTGCTGTGCCGCGTAGAACTCCTCACCGGCCTTGCGGGCAGCGGCCTCCGCGGCTGCGGCTTGATCGGTGAGCTGCTTGATCAGCGCCTCGATGCGCGTGATCTCAGACGCCTTGGCCGCTTCGTTGGCCTTCGCGCGCTGCACGTCGTCCCAGCTGGGGTAGTCGGCGGCCTGGGCGCCCTGCGTGGTCGCCGAGACGCCGAATGCCGACAGGGCGATGGCACTCAGTGCACCGACGGTCAGTGCGCCGCGGCGGGTGAGCTTCGAGCGTGACCAGAGGGCCTCGCGTTCCGCGGGCGTCGGGGCGCACCCACAGTCGGCCCCTGCGGATCGGGCATCCGCAGCAATGTCCTCGTTCACTCGGCTCCTTCCGCCGGATTCACAGCTGTAACAGTAACAACATTCGTCACAGTCACACCAGGTGCCGGCTCTTCCGCGACGGCGCGCGGAGGCGCGAGGCGTGCCTCTTCTCACCCCATCGTCCTCCCGAAACGCCCGGGATGTAAGCCGACGCGCCCTCGATTTCGTTTTTGCCGCCGACAGCCCTTATGCTTGAGCGTCGGCAAGGGAAACCCCCGGGAATCTCTTCGGCCCCATCGTTTAGCGGCCTAGGACGCCGCCCTTTCACGGCGGTAGCACGGGTTCGAATCCCGTTGGGGTCACTCTTCCGATACAATTTAAAAGTTATGGCCCTGTAGCGCAGTTGGTTAGCGTGCCGCCCTGTCACGGCGGAGGTCGCGGGTTCAAGTCCCGTCAGGGTCGCTCCGAGCGTTGAGCCTTCTTTCGAGGAGGCTCTTCGTCTAGGGTGCGGCAGATCATGATGTGCCGCACGGCTCTGTAGCTCAGTTGGTAGAGCGTTCGACTGAAAATCGAAAGGTCACCGGATCGATGCCGGTCGGAGCCACACGGCTGATCATTACAATTAGCCCAGAAACCCTCGCCTAGCTTCTACATGGCGGGGGTTTTGCTTTGCCCTGGTGAGGCGTCGTCCGGCAATCCGACGTATTCCGCGCTGCGACGCCACAGCAGGGAGGCGAGCTGCTCGTCGGACGCCTGCGGACTGGTCGCCGCCACCCCGTGCTTCTCGTAGTACTCGCCAGGCACCCAGTCCGTACCGGGATCACCCTCTGCCAACCACACCAGAGGTCGGGCGCCCTTTTCGGGGCTGAGAAGACCCATGAGGCGCGCCAGAGGCGTCTGGTACAGGAACCGCATCACGCTCGTGGTGTCCGAGGCGAAGCTCGTGCGCACGATGCCGGGGTGGAAGGCGACGGCCGACAGACCACGGCGGCCGAAACGACGCTCGAGCTCCTTGGTGAAGAGGATGTTGCAGAGTTTCGCGTCGCCGTACGCCTTGTTCGGCGAGTAGTCCCGCTCGTTGTTCAGGTCGTCGATGTCGATCGATCCGAACAGGCGCGCGGCGGCACTGGAGGTGTTGACGATCGACGCGCTGCTCGCGAACAGAGTGTGGAGGAGGAGGTTCGTGAGCAGGAACGGCGCGAGATGGTTCACCTGCAGCGTCTTCTCGAAGCCATCGACTGTTCTGGTCCTGTCGCCGAAGATGCCACCGGCGTTGTTGACGAGGACGTCGATGCGCGGGTGGGCGCGCTTCAGCTCACCTGCCAGCGCGCGCACCTGAGACAGGTCCGCGAAGTCCGCGGTGAAGTACTCGGCGTCGAGCTCGCCGGCCAGCGCTGCAGTCTTCTGCGGCGAGCGCCCGACGAGGACGACCGTGTGCCCGTCAGCGACCAGCGTGCGCGATGCTGCGGCGCCGATGCCATCGCTGGCACCCGTCAGCACGATCGTCTTCGCGGTCATCAGGGCAGCCGGTTGGCGATCGCCAGATTCTGAGTCAGCTCCTCGGCGTTCTGCCGCACGACGTATGCCGGGCGGTCTCGTTCGACGCGCCACGACTCGCTCAGTGGGCCGATGTTGACCGTGTCGAATCCCAGCTGGTCGTACAGGTGGGTCACGAACTCCGCGGCATCGGCATGGTCACTCGCCGTCGCCAGCGCTCGACGATTCGGGGTGCCGGCGGGCATGCCGCCTGCGGTGATCTGCTCGGCCTGGATGTGGTTGAACGCCTTCGCGACGCGAGACGTCGGCAGGTGCTCCTGCAGCATCTCGGAGGTCGTGGTCAGTCCCCGGTCGAGAGCGTCGATGTGGCCGTCCCGCTCGAAGTAGTAGTTGTTGGTGTCGAGCACGATCTTCCCGGCGAGGGGTTCGACGGGGATCTGCTTCAGAGCATGCAGCGGCACGGTCACAACCACGACGTCACCGGCCGCGCCGGCCTCCTCCGCGGTCGCCGCGCGGGCGCTGTCGCCGAGCTCGGCGACGAGATCCGTGAGGGTCTCCGGCCCGCGGGAGTTCGCGATCACGATGTCATAGCCTGCGCCGATCGCTGCTCGAGCGATCTGGCTGCCGATGTGTCCTGCGCCGATGATTCCGAGAGTCGTCATATCGGACACAACCCGTCGAGCGGGCGGATATTCCGCCGACCGTCACACGGGCGCGTGGCACACTGACATCCATGCCCCAGCAGCCGGATGATCCCCGCCAGACGCGACGACTGCCCGAGACGCTCGACGAGTTCCAGCGGGCGGAAGGGCACCCGCAGTTCCGTGTCGACGTCGAGCGCATCCGCTTCTCGCCGTACTACTCGCGCCTCTCGGCCGTCACGCAGGTCATCTCGCAGGCGGGCGCCGGCCTCGCCGTGCACAACCGGCTCACGCACTCGATCAAGGTCGCGGCGGTTGCGCGGGCCATCGCGACCCACCTCTCGACGCGCACCGACGAGGCGAACCGGATCGTCGGCGAGCTCGGCGGCGCACACCCCGTGGTGGTGCAGGCGGCCGCCGCGGCGCACGACCTCGGGCATCCGCCGTTCGGACATCTCGGCGAGCAGACGCTCGACCGCCTCGCGCGCTCCCGCTTCGGTCTCGCCGAGGGCTTCGAGGGCAATGCGCAGACCTACCGCATCCTCACCCGTCTCGACGAGCACGACCGGCCCGGCGTCGGCCTCAACCTCACCGCCGCCGTGCGCGCCGCGGTGCTCAAGTACCCCTGGCTGCGTGGCGAGGGCGGGCCGCGACGCGGCGGCGGCAGCAAGTTCAGCTTCTACGCCATCGACGAACCGGATGCCCGTCAGGCGCTCTCCGCATACCCGGCGATCGCCGCTGGGCAGCAGACCGTCGAGTGCTCGATCATGGACCTCTCCGACGACATCGCGTACTCCCTGCACGACCTCGACGACTTCTACCGCGCCGGGCTGCTGAACCCGGCGACCCTGTCGGCCGAGTTCCGATCGTGGCGTCGCAACCTCGCCCAGCTGCGCGCGGCGGAGTATTCGACTCTCGCGTCCGACACGCGCACGCCCGGTCATTCCCTCGAGCTGGTGTGGCGCCGGATGCAGGTCAAGGACAGCTGGATCGCCGACCCCGACGCGTTCAGCGAAGCCGTCGCCAAGGTGTCGTCCGAGGTGATCGACGGCCTCGTCGCCGAGCCCTTCGACGGATCGCTCGCCAGCGAGCGCGCACTCGCGCGGTTCACCACCGCGTGGATCGCCCGGCTGCAGTCGTCTATCGAGGTCCACCGGCATCCCGACATCCGCTCCGGGCACGTCAGCCTCAACCGCCAGGCATGGCACGAGGTGACAGTGCTGAAGTTCCTGCACGAGCGGTTCATCCTCGAGCGACCCGACCTCGCGGTCTATCAGCGCGGTCAGGCCAGCGTGCTCGAGCGTCTCGTCGACGGGTTCACCGCGTGGCTCGATGATCCGCGTGACGCCCGCCGTGCGCCCCGCCGCCTGATCGACCTCGTCGACCTGGCCACCGACGACCATCGCCGCCTCGGCGGGAGCGGCGCAGACGGCCCTGGCGTCGAGATGCTCGGTCGGGGTCGCGGCATCATCGACTACGTCGCCTCGCTCACCGACGCCCAGGCGATCTCGCTCGACGCGCTGCTCGCCGGCCGCACCGAGCGGCTGTGGGATGCGGGGCAGGGGCTGTAAGCCCCGCACGGATCTCGAGCACGGCCCCGCGTCGCATGAAAGAGTGGATGCCATTCGCACCCACTCCGAGGAGGCATCATGCGCGCCGTCGTGTACGACCGGTACTCGAAGGATCTCGACACCCTCGAGGTGCGCGAGATGCCCGACCCGAAGCTGCCGCCCGCGGCGGTGCTCATCGAGGTGCGCGCCGCCGGGGTCAACCCGGTCGACTGGAAGGTCATGGGGGGCGGGCTCGACGCTCTGCTGCCCACGCAGTTCCCGGTGATCCCGGGGTGGGACGTGGCGGGTGTCGTCGTCGCCGTCGGGATGGACACCCCCGAATTCGCGGTCGGCGACGAGGTCATGGCCTACGCACGCAAAGACACCGTGAGCGCGGGCACGTTCGCGGAGCGCGTGGCCGTTCCGGTCTCGGCTGTGGCACGCAAGCCGGCCGCTCTCTCCTGGGAGGAGGCAGGTGCCCTCCCCCTCGCCGGTGGCACCGCGCTGCGGGCGATCGACGCCCTCGGCGACCTGACCGGACGCACCGTGCTGATCCACGGCGCCGCCGGCGGCGTGGGCGGCTTCGCCGTGCAGATCGCCGCGACCCGAGGCGCGAAGATCATCGGCACAGCATCCGAGCGCAACCACGACTACATCCGCTCGCTGGGCGGAGAGCCGACCACGTACGGCGAAGGACTGGCCGAACGCGTGCGCGGGCTCGCCGGCGGGCCCGTCGATGCTGTCGCGGACTTCGTGGGCGGGCAGCTCGACGTGACCCTCGACGTGCTCGGCGAGGGCGGGGCGCATGCCTCGACGGCCGATCCCTCGGTGATGCAGCACGGTGGCCGCTACATCTGGGTGCGCCCCGATGGCACGCAGACCGCCCGCCTCGCAGACCTCGCGCAGGAGGGGCACCTGAGAGTCGAGATCTCCGAGACGTTCCCGCTCGACAGGGTGGCAGACGCCTTCCGTGCCAACCAGGCCGGTCACACCCGCGGCAAGCTCGTCATCGTTCCCTGATCCGGTCCGCCAGTCGGACCGCGCCGGTCAGACCACTGCAGACAGAGTTCGCGCCCGGGCCTCACTCGGGACCCGGGCGCGAACGTTCCTCCGGTCAGAAGACCTCGTCGTCTCCAGCCGCGCGCGTGGTGCGACGCGTCTCGTACGCGCCGGGAGCGGCGTCCGTGCGCGTGACCACGTCGGTACGACGCCGACGTGCCATCAGCAGCAGCCCGACGATGAACGCGACGACACCCGCACCCATCAGGATGTAGCCGATCATGGTGAGGTCAGCCCAGCCGACGTCGATGTTGAGTGCGAAAGCGAGGATCGCTCCGATGACGAACAGAACGACTCCAGTGCCGATGGTCATCTCTTGCTCCCTTCGATAGGGCGGACCGTCCGGCCTGCCTGACGTCAAGAATCCCAAGCGCACGCGCGCCGCAGAATGGGGTTGACAACGACCGGGAGGATCGGGCTCGGGTCGAGCGACCGGCCTCAGCCCTGCCGGTACTGCCCCGCGGCCGCGGGCTCGACCCCGTCGACCGCGTCGGTCATCGCGCGGAGGAACCCGGTGACGTTCGCCTGAGCCTGAGCATCCATCCCCGCCGCCACCGAATACATCAGCCCGTGCATGCGACCGAGGGTCTGACGCACGTCCTCGTCGGCGTGCGCGGTGGCGCGGACCGCGGTCGGCGATCCGGCCGCGTCCACCTCGCGCTGCACGTGACCCGACTGCTCGAGCCGATCGATCAGAACCGACGTCGCCGCCGGCGAGATGCCGAGGTAGGCGACGAGGGCGGACGGCTGCGCGGTGTGGCCGGGCTGACGGAACAGGTAGCGCAACGCGAGCAGCTCGTTCTCGCCCATCGACATCTCATCGCGGGTGCGTCGCCGCATGGCACGCTCGGCTGCGCGGTACGTGCGGAGAGCCTCGAGCACCTCCCGCGCGCGCTCACGCTCGCTCCGCTGGTCGTACCAATAGCCGTCTGCCTGTGATTCCGCCACACTCGCTCCTTCAGCGAGCGCCCGAGCTACCCGCATAAGTCATGATAGGAGAGGACAAGGGGATCCAGGCGGTCCACAAGACCGCCAGACGCAGCAAACGGAGGACATCTGTGACTTTTCGAAGCAAGGAGACGCTGGAGACCTGGCTCGAGGAGTTCCGCTCCGCGCGCGAGGCGGGAGACCTCATCCGGGTCATCATCCAGGACGGCTCGGACGGCTCCGACACCGGGCTCGTCATCGTGCCGGTGAAGAACTCCTCCGTCAGCATCTTCATGCAGCCGATCCAGATCGGCGAGGCGCGGTGGAACGTCACGCTCGAGCCGAGCGACGAGAACACCATCCTCAACAGCCACCAGCTGCACTCCCTCGCCAGCGAGCTCGCGGTCGCCGCCGAGCTGTGCTCGTACCTCGAAGCCCGCAGCATCGGTCACGACGAGCAGTCGGACACCCCGGACGACGACGCCGCGACGGCCGACAGCGTCTGACCCTCAGAGCTCTCCCGGCCGCATCGCCTCGGCATCGATGGCGCGCATGACCCGCAGCGCCGCGGTGTCAGCGGGCGGCTCGTCCGTGGCATCCGACCGCCGGCGGGGCGCGTACACGACCAATGCGTGGAACAGGAACCGCGCGAAGAAGGCGACCACCAGCGAGATCGCCGTGGCGATCACGCTGGAGATGTGCCAGGTCTCGACCATCAGCGCCATCAGCGGGATGCGCAGCGCCGCCTCGATGGAGTTGAACGAGACGGATGCCGCGAAGCGCACCCACAGCCGCGGAGCGTCCTGGCGGTCGTCACGGAAGACGAACAGCTCCTGCAGCACGAAGTTGCCGACGATCGTGACGGCCGCGCCGACGATCGCGGCCAGCACGTAGTCGACGCCGAGGTGGGTGAGCGCCCACATGATGCCGATGTTCACGACCGCGCCGATCCCGCCGATCAGGGCGAAGCGGCCCATCTTGCCGAACCGCAGACGGGCCAGGTGGGCGAGGAACGTCGCGCCCTGCCGCAGGCTCGCCTTCGAGTCGCCGTGCCGACGTGCGCCGAACTCCAGAGGCACCTCGGCGATGCGCAGCTCGCGCCGCTCGCCGCCGCGCACGAGGATCTCGAGCAGGATCTTGAATCCCTGCGGCCGCAGCTCGTCGAGTTCGATGTGCGAGCGATCGATGAGGAAGAACCCGGTCATCGGATCCGTGCTGTGCCACAGGCGCCGCAGGAACATCGCCTTGGTGACGGCGGTCGCCGCCTTCGACACCCCGTAGCGCACGGCCGTGCCGAGGCCTGCCGAGTCGCCCCCGCCGACGTAGCGCGAGGCGGCGACGACATCGACCCCGCCCTCCGCGTAGCGCGTGAGCATGGCACGCAGCAGCTCGGGCGGATGCTGCAGATCGCCGTCCATGACGATGCACACATCGTGAGCGGCCTCGGCGAGACCCAGCGCGACCGCGCCACCGAGCCCGCCCGTGTTGCGGTCTCGGTGGATGCCGCGCACGGCCAGGGTCGCCGACGCCCCGACGCGGGCGATCTCGTCGATCGTGTCGTCGGCGCTGTCGTCGATGAACAGGATCTCGGCCGTGATCCCGGCGAGCGCGGCCGAGGTGCGGGCGACGAGCTCGGCGACGTTGTCGCGCTCGTTGAACGTGGGCACGATGACGGTCACGGGAGGAAGGGAGGGGGCGCTCACGGGTTCTCCTCCACGGTGTCCTCTGGATTGCGGTGTCGCGCGGCGTCGCAGCATCCATCGTTCCACGGCTCGCTGTGGCCGGGCGCATCCCGCGCCCGTGCACCGGCGCAGCCGTAGGCTGGTGGCATGAGCAACCCCGCCTCCGACACCATCACCATGTTCGGCGCCGACTGGTGCCGCGACTGCGTCCGCACCAAGAAGCAGCTCGACGAGCTGGGCATCGAGTACACCTACATCGACCTGGTCGCCGATCCGGCGGCTGCGGACATCGCCAAGGAGATCTCGGGCCGGATGAACATCCCCGTCGTCGTCTACCCTGACGCGAGCCACCACGTCGAGCCGAGCAACGCCGACGTCGAGGCGAAGCTGCGCGAGCTCTCGCTCATCTGACCTCGGTCCGCTTCCTCACCGCCACCGGGACACGACGATGACGCAGGAGACGGCGCCGGCCGCCGAACTCGACGACGCGCAGCGCGCGGCCTTGGACGCCGACGTCGACGTGCTGCAGCAGGGTTCGCGCACGTGGGCGCGACTCACCGTGGGCCAGCGCGCGACGCTGCTGCGAGCACTGCGCTCGAGCGTCGCCGCCGCGGCGGAGGACTGGGCGAACACCGCAGCGGATTCGAAGGGCCTCGACCGGCGGCATCCGCTGCGCGGCGAGGAGTGGCTGAGCGGCCCGTACTCGGTGCTCGGCGCGCTCGATGCGTACATCGACACCCTCGCGAAGCTGTCGGCAGGCCGCTCGCCGCTCGACGGCGTGACGCTCGGTCGCGCACCGGGCGATCGCACCACGGTGGCCGCGTTCCCTCTCACCGGGCTCGACCGGTTCCTGCTGGCCGGATTCAGCGGTGAGGTGTGGCTGCGGCCCGGCGTCACCGCGAGCACGGCCCGTGCGAACGCCGGACTGGCACAGCGGTCGGATGCCCCGGGCGGCGTCGGTCTCGTGCTGGGTGCGGGTAACGTCACCGCAATCCCCGTGCTCGACGTGCTGTACGAGCTTCTCGCACACAATCGCGTGGCGCTGCTGAAGGTGAATCCCACGCAGGACTCCCTCGTCGCCGTGTACGAGCGCGCACTGGCGCCGCTGATCGCGCCCGGGTTCCTGCGGATCGTGCGCGGCGGGGCCGCGGTCGGGTCGTACCTCACGGCGCATCGCGACCTGATGCACGTGCACATCACCGGGTCGGCGGCGACCTTCGACGCCATCGTCTGGGGGCAGCAGCCGCAGGCCGCGGCGCGTCGGCGAGAGAACCGACCGCTGCTGACGAAGCCGATCACGGCCGAACTCGGCGGTGTGTCGCCCATCATCGTGGTGCCCGGCGAGTGGAGCGACGCCGACATCGCCTTCCAGGCTGAGCACGTGGCGACCATGCGCCTGCAGAACTGCGGGCACAACTGCATCGCCGGTCAGGTCGTGATCATCTCGTCGGACTGGCCGCAGGCCGAGCAGTTCCGCACCGCGCTGCGCCGGGCGTACGCGGCCGCTCCCGAGCGACCGATCTGGTACCCGGGCTCGGCGGCGCGCATGCGGAGGGCCGCGGAGGACTATCCGGATGCCCTGGTGCTGGCCGACCGGCTGCTGATCGAGATCGGCGACGGCGCGGATGCCACGGCGCTGCAGTCCACAGAGTACTTCGCCCCGGTGCTCGGCGTCGTCGAGCTGCCCGGCACCGGACAGGCGTTTCTGGATGCCGCGATCGCCCACGCGAACGATGAGCTGCAGGGCACCCTCGGGGCGAACCTCATCATCGACCCGACCACCGAGAAGTCGCTCGGCAGGGGTTTCGAGCGTGCGATCGCCGAGCTGCGCTACGGGTCGATCGCGATCAACGCGTGGACGGCGTTCGGGTTCATCACGCCGACGCTGACCTGGGGCGCGTTCCCGGGCAGCACCCTCGACGACGTCGGCAGCGGCATCGGGGTGGTTCACAACGCCCTGCTGCTCGACGACGTGGAGCGGTCGGTCCTGCGCGGGCCGTTCCGTCCCTTCCCGCGGTCGCTGCCCCTGCTGAACGGCGGCGGTCGCATCACGATCCTGCCGACCCCGCCATGGTTCGTCTCGTCGCGCACCGGATCCGCCGTGAGCGAGGGCCTCACCAGGTTCCGCGCTCACGGCGGCATCCCGGTGCTTCTGCGCACGCTGCTCCGGGCGCTGCGCGCCTGACCCCCCTGCCCGCCGATCAGAGGTCGTCGCCGGAGACGGCGAAGGTGTCGCAGACGCCGAGTCCGTTCTTGTAGCCGTTGGCGAACCACGCCTGGCGCTGCTCGCTGCTGCCGTGCGTGAAGCTCTCGGGGTTGACCCGACCCGCCTGCTGCTCCTGGATGTTGTCGTCGCCGACGGTGAACGCGGCGTTCAGGGCGTCGGTGATCTGCGCCTCGGTCGGCTTCTGGAGGTACGCGACGCCGTTCTCGTCCTTCTGCTCGGTGACATCACCCAGCCAGGCGCCTGCGTAGCAGTCAGCCTGCAGCTCGGTGCGCACGCCGTTGCTGTCGGGTCCGGTGCCGTTGTTCGGATACTTCTCCATCGTGCCGGTGATGTTCTGGATGTGGTGGCCCCACTCGTGTCCGACGATGTACAGCTGGGAGAGCTCGCCGGCGGACGCGCCGAACTGATCCCGCATGAGCTGGAAGAACGTCGGGTCGATGTAGACGCCCTGCTCGGGCGGGCAGTAGAACGGCCCGACGGCGTTCGAGGCGGTGCCGCACTGGGTGGAGGTCGCGCCGTCGACCACGGTCATCGTCGGCGGCTGGTAGCCGTCGACGTGCTGCTGCCAGTAGTCGTCGAGAAGCACCTGCGCGCCCGCCATGCGGCAGTCGTCGTTCGTGTTCGCGTCCTGCCCGGTGTCGCACTCGGACAGCGCCTCACCGCTCGAGGCGGGTTCGTTCCCGCCGCCGGGCGCCCCGCCGACCAGGCCCGTGAGATCGGGACCGCCGAGCATGGCCACGACGAGCGCGACGAGACCGAGAACACCTGCTCCACCACCGGCGATCGCGGCACCCCGCCCACGACGGCGAGTGGTGTTGCCCGAGATGTCGGCATCCGGATTGAAAGTCATGCTGAAAAGGTAGCGCTCCGCGACGTCCGACGACGAGGGCTTGACGAAGCGGCCCCCGGCGGTCATCTGCGCACGAAGCGAGGCCTATGCTCGGGTCATGGCGACGACGATCACGATCACAGGTGCCGGCGGACAGATCGGCTACGCCCTTCTCTTCCGCATCGCGGCGGGAGACATGCTCGGACCGGACGAGCACGTCAGGCTGCGGCTGCTCGAGATCCCCCAGGGGCTGCGCGCGGCGGAGGGCGCGGCGCTCGAGCTGCAGGACGGCGCGTTCGAGCTGCTCGACGACGTGGAGGTGACGGACGACGCCGAGGTCGGGTTCGACGGCGCGAACCTCGCGCTGCTCGTCGGCGCGCGTCCGCGCGGACCCGGCATGGAACGCGGCGACCTGCTCGCCGCCAACGGAGGTATCTTCGGCCCGCAGGGCCGCGCGATCGCAGCGGCCGCGGCATCCGACATCCGTGTCACGGTCGTCGGCAATCCCGCCAACACGAACGCGCTGATCGCCTCCTCGTCGGCCGACGGCGTTCCCGCCGAACGGTTCACGGCGCTCACGCGCCTCGACGAGAATCGCGCCCGCGCGCAGCTCGCGCAGACGCTCGGCGCACCGGTCACCCTGGTGCGCCGCGTGCCGATCTGGGGCAATCATTCGGCCACGCAGTTCCCCGACATCTCGCACGCGACGATCGACGGCGCGCCGGTCGCCGAACGTCTCGAGGCGGCTGTGGGAGACGTGCGCGCGTGGCAGGAGCAGACGTTCATCCCCCGGGTGGCGAAGCGCGGCGCCGAGATCATCGAGGTGCGCGGGTCGTCGTCGGTGGCGTCCGCGGCGAGCGCGACCATCGATCACGTGCGCGACTGGGTGCACGGCAGCGACGACTGGACCAGCGCGGGCGTCGTCTCACGTGGCGAGTACGGTGTGCCGGAGGGACTGATCTCGTCGTTCCCGGTGCGTTCGTCCGGCGGAGCGTGGCAGATCGTCGAGGGCCTGGAGCTGGATGGCTGGGCCCGGGCTCGCATCGACGCATCGGTGGCCGAGCTCGTCGACGAGCGCGAGACGGTGCGCTCGCTCGGCCTCATCTGAGCGCCCGCTCCGCCTCCCGGAGTGCGGACGCGGCCGATGCCGGTCTCGGGCAGAATGGATGCCGGAGGTGCGGCGATGACCGATGCGATGAACCCGACGGGTGGCGAGGCGGAGATTGCGCTGACCAGTCCGCTGCATCTGCCGCACGCCGCCGCGAACTGCCCGAAGTGCCTGGCGGACGATGATCACGGATGGTGGTCGGCCCGACCGGAGGGAACACGCCTGGTGGGGCTCGTCGTCGCGCGCGACGGAATGCCGTCGGTGACTCAGCAGCGCGATGACCTCACCCGGTTCGGCGTGCCCATCGAGGGCTTCCGCCACCCCGCCCCGGAGATCCTGGAGAGCTGGGGCGACCGCCTGGCACGGCTGATCGAGACGCTGCGCCCGGGTGACGTGCTCGTCGTGGCGAATGTGCACGCTCTGGGTCGCGACCGCGATGAGGAGTCGCGCACGATCTCCGACCTGCGCCGGCGCGGCATCATGGTGAAGGTGCTCGGGCATCACGCCCGGCATCTCGCAGACGCCGAGACGCCGCCCGTCTGACGTCGCCCGAGCTCAGCGCCGACGCCAGGTCCTGATCACTCCGCCGGAATCCAGGTGAGGGTGGACACGCACAGGTCGAACAGTGCCTTCATCTGCAGCAGCGGTGGGTCGTCGGCGGGTACATCCGCTCCGCGCAGCAGGACGAGGGTCATCAGCAGCGCGCGTCGACGTCCGCTGCCGGGAACCGGAGTGAGATAGGCGACGGTGGTGACGCGCAGCTGCTCGCCGTCGAGCATGTCGGTCGTCTCCCGTTCCATGCGCATGATGCGCTTGTCCCCGAGCAGGGGCGTGGCGCCGTCGGCGAGGATGGCCGCCCGCACGTACGAGTCGAGCGTCTGGCCGGCCTCGGCGTGCTGGACGCTCGCGGTGAGCGATGCCGGGAGATATGCACTCTCGGGCGCCTCGTCCGCCGGCGTGAACATCGCCAAGGTCGACACCTTGCGCATCTGGGTGAACGCCTGGTCCACCATCACCCGCAGGCGGGCGAGGAGGTCGGGGCGGTGCGCCTGCATCGTGCGCGTGCGGATCTTCGCCAGCATCCGCTCCTGCTCGTCCTCGTCGACGCCGCGACGCACCCAGCCGGGCGGCAGCACGAGAGAGAAGTCGGGGTCGGGTTTGCCGCCGAGCAGCTCGCGCAGGCCCACGCGCGTCGCGGAGCCGTGTGGGACGTCGGTCACGGCGTGCTCCTTCGGATCGGGTCGAGCGTGAACAGGGTGCCCAACGGCGCGGCCAGCGCCTGCTCCAGCGCGGCGTCGTCGAGAAAACCGCGCTCGCGCAGGATCTGCAGGGCGGTGTCGCGGTCATGCTGGATGGAGCTGCGCTGGTCTGCGGGCAGCGCAGCGACTGCCCGCGCCGCGCGTTCGCGGTCTGTGATGGTCACGGGTCGGGTCGACTCGGGGGCCGCCTCAGCGGAGCGAACCCGGAAGCGCAGCAGCACGACCACGGCGAGCAGCGCGCCGAGCGCGAGAGCGCCCCAGACAGGTATGAGCATGACCTGATCGAGCCGGTAGCCGTCGCGCGCGGCCACGGTCGGCATGCTGGCCGAGGCGAAGCCGGCGGCGATGGCGCTGACGACCGCGATGCCGCACACCAGGCCCGACCAGCGGGCGCCGCTGCGCAGCCACAGCAGTCCGGTGACGAGCAGCATGACCGCCCCGACGGTGAACGCGGCAGCGGCCACGGGAACCGAGGTCGCCGCCGGCACCCGGTCGATGAGATACGACTCGGCGCCCAGCACCGCCATGCCGGCGACAGGAGCGATCACGCCGATGATCGCCAGCACCGCCAGCACCGCAGTGGAGCCGCGCTGTGCCGGGCTCGGCGTGCGCCGGGTGAGGATCTCGGCGACCGCCGCGCCGTCGCTGCCGAACGTCGCCACAAGGTCGGGATGCTCTTGAAAGGCCACCGCCTCCAGCATCCCGAGCCGCGGCTCCTCGGCGGCCGAGCGCGCGCGGGCCCAGGATCGTGCGTCCGGGTGAGTGAGCGTCATGATGCGGTCAGGCTATCAACCCAGGTGTCGGCGTGCTGCGCCTCCAGCAGGCGCGGTGCGCGCGCCCGGCGGGTGCGCTCGTCGGGGCCCACGAGCTGCAGCGATGCCGTGAACGCCTGGATCGACGGCGAGACGATGCCCAGCAGGTCCGCGAAGGTGGGTTCGACCGACACGATCACCACGACGTCGTCGTCGAACGCGAAGACGATGTCGTAGCCGAGCGCGTCGGCGTCGCCGATCCGCTCGGCTCGTGGCACGAGCACGCCCGGTCCCAGCCCCTCGGACTCGAACAGGATGCCGTCACCGGGTCCTGGCGGCTCGCCGTCGCCTCGCGCCATCACGACGTGCACGAAGACGCAGACCGGATGCTGCGCCGGCCACACCTGGAAGGCGAGCGCGTCGTCGCTGCGACGGTGCGCGAGCCCGGCGCGCAGGATCTCGCGAACGAGCGGCTCGGCATCCGGGGACCAGTGCTGGGCCCATGCCGTCTGCAGCAGCGCGGTGTTCTCGCCCACCCATGCCGCGGCCTCGGCGGAGGTCTCGAACGCAGGCAGGGCGAGCCAGCCGGCGTCCAGCGAGGTGCCGGTGATTCGCCAGGTGCCGGGCGCCCACCCGGAGGGGAACGAGATCACAGCACTGCTCCCAGCCATGGCACGCGCTTGCTGATCGCCTGATCGCCGTGCCCGGTCCAGTTCGCGATCTTGTCGGTCATCTTGATCGGCCCGGCGATCATCATGTGCGTGAACTCCCACGCGGCCGGCACGGTGGTCGAACGCGCCCAGCCCTGCGAGCCCGCCGTCATGGTCTCGACCATCCCGGTGAGCTTCGTGGTGTCCTTGCCGAGCAGGAAGCGGCTGAACACGTCGCCGACGCCGGCCGGGTTGTTCAGCTGCCAGAACGTGCGCCCGCTCTGCACGAGCCCGCTCATGCCGCCGCCCGCGAACCGCCCCGCCATGGTGACGCTGCGCAGCTGCGCTCCGGCGGCGCTCCACGTGGCGGGCTTGAAGGCGGCGAAGGTGTCGCCGGCGAAGCTGAGCACGCCGCTTCGGCCCTGGAAGAGCTTTCCCGCGCTGCCGAACGGGATCACGCCGACGATCGCGAGTGCGAGGTCCGTCCCGCTCGCATCGTCGCGGAAGAACTGGTAGGCGACCGCCGCCAGGGTCGCAACCGCGACCGCGGCGCTGATCGCGGCGATCACGGGGCCCCCGATGACGATGGCGGCGACGGCGAGCACGGTGCCCGCCACCTGCAGCACCTGGACGAACACGGCGACGCCGCCGTCGATGTTGTCCCAGCGGCTGTCCTCGATCTTGCCGTCGAAGGCGTCTTCGATCCGGTCGGCGGTGCTGTCGAAGACCTCCTCCCACGAGTCGACGTCGGTGTCGAAGTCCTTCAGGGCGCTCTGGTACTCGTCGTGCAGCCGCTGCTTCTCGCGGTCCTCGGTGTCGTTCTGCTCGCCCATGCTCTGCTTCTCGTCGTCGCTGCGCCACGGAGCAGGCTCCGCCCAGAAGGGCCGGTCGAGGTATCCGGGAGCCGCGTCATATGCGGCTCGTGCCTCTTCGCACGTGCGCACGCGCACGAGGATGCGCGGCTGGTATTCGCCGAGCGCGTCGGCGTACTCGACGAGGATGGGGCCGGTCGGCGGGTAGAGGGCGGCGGCGCGACCCAGTTCGATGTGGGTGTCGCCGACGATCTCCTGCAGCTTCTCGACGGCCTTGCCCTTCATCCCCGATGCCTGGTCGGCCAATCGCCGCAGGAACGCGGCGCTGGTCTGCATCTGCTCGCCCAGCGTCGTGATCTCGGTTCCGCGCGCCCGGATCGCGCCTGACTCGCCCTCGAGTGCGACGACCTGGCGTCCCTTGGGTGAAAGCATGTCCGTCTCCCGTCACCGCGCCGACGCGGGGGCGTGTGCGGCCGGGCGCGCCTCGCTCTGCGCGCCGGTCACATCGATCTCCATCTGGGAAGCGGTCTCGACATCCCAGTCCCGCAGTCCGTCGAGCACGCCCTGCACATGCTTCTGCACCTTGTCGATGTCGGTGCTGAGCTCGGTGCGCTTGTCGTCCCAGCGGCTCTCGAAGTCGTGCACCCGGCGACCCAGCTTGGTCTTGCCGTAGGGCGACCCGATCGCCTCCTGGACCGCGGCGGTGCGCGATGCCGCGTCGGTCAGCTCCTGCACGATCGACTTCAGCTGGTCGTTGACCTCGCTCAGCTCGGTGTAGCGGACCCAGATCCCGTCGGCCATTGCGACCCCTCCCGTCGTGTCGACCCCTGGTGGAACAGAACAGGGGCCGACCGATCATCGGTCGGCCCCTCGGGACTGCGTGCGCGGACTCAGCCGCCGGCGAGCTGCTGATCCAGATCCTGGATCGCGCGCATCATGCCCAGCAGCGACTCCGACATGTCGTTGATGCCGTCCACCGCGGTCTTCAGACCCGTGGTCAGCTCACCGTAGCCCTCACCGAACTTGCCCGACGCGTGCTGCGTCTTGAAGTCCTCACCCAGCAGCGTGTCCACCTGCCCCTTCAGGGTGTCCAGCTGACCCTGAATGTCATCACGAGCCTGCGACAGCGACGACGCCACCTGCTCCATCTCCGCATAAGACGCACCGAAATCGGCCATCGTCAACACCTCCGAAAATCATCCGAACCGGACCACCCCGGCCCGACACCCCCAAGCTACAAGATGCCCGCACCACCGAGCCATGGGGACAACTCCCCATCGTCAGGACGGTGTCGACACCAGCCGCACTGCGGCGAAGAGGTCGCGCAGATCGTCGAGCGCGAGGGCGAGCACGCCGGGCTCATGGGTCAGCAGGTCCACGACGACCATCATCCCGGCCTGGTCGCCGAGGAATCGGCCGCAGACGACCGGATCCTGCTCGTCGCCGATGAGCACCGCCAGGACCGAGCGGTCATAGCCTTCGACCTCTGTTCGGCTGACCGTCTGCACGAGAAGCCCCAGCCCTGCGTCAGCGAGGGCGACGAGGTCATCCACCTCCGACGCTCCTGGGCTCACGTACACGTGCGCGACATGCGGTCGAGCCAGATCTCCCAGCCACAGCAGCCGCGCCTGGGCGCCGGGGAGCGGTGGCGCAACCGCCTGCAGTTCCCGCAGCGCCGCTGCGAAGGAAGCCCGGCCGCCGTCGTCTGGCAGCACGTCCCCGATCTGAGCAGCCCACTCCTCGACGTCCGGCCAGGGACCTTCCGGGAAGGCGAGCGGGACGGGCAGCCACGATTCGAGCGCCTCGATGGAGAGCGCGTTCATCGCCATCGGAAGGTCTCCATGATGGTGTCGACGAGCTCGACGCTGCCCTCGATCACATCGGGTTCGACGTCATCGGGGTGAGGCAGCACGGCGATGAAGACCAGACCCAGCCGCGCCTGCGGAACGGGTGCAGGGAATGCGTAGCCGAGAGTGACGGTGCGGACCTCCGCGAGCTCACCGGATCCGCTGTGCGAGCTGCGCCACCGGAGGATCTCGCTGAGCGGGGTGGAGACCTTCTCGGGGACGACGCCGAACCGGTTGCGCACCTCGGTCTCGAAGTCGGTTCCGACCGAGCCCGCCACCTTGCGCGCGGCGATCGAGATCGGCGGCCGCCACTCGTTCGTCTCCTGGTCGGGCAGGTACACGGCGAATGCCTTCGTACGCTCGAGCTGCTTCCACTGCTCCGAGATCAGCAGCCGCATCTGCACGTCGAGATCGGGACGGCCGATCGCCTTCATCCGGGCGACGGCCTTGGCCTGGAATGCGGCCTTGCCGTCGGCATCCACTCGGTAGCGGCTCCACCCGCTCGGCATCAGGATCGAGTAGCCCCGGGGATCGTCCTGCGTGGGCTGCGGCGCGCTCACACGTATCCCTCGGGGAGCGTGTCCGCCTGGCGTCTGCGCTCGTACTCGGGGACGTAGCGGATCGCGGTGATCGCCAGAGGGATCAGCGCCACGACGTCGACGATGAGGGCGACGAGGAGGTTCGGGTCATCCTCAACCGTCTGAGCCGCGAAGAAGAACAGCGCGGTGACGCAGGATGCCAGCACGGGACCGAGCAGGCCGACGACGCTGCGCGCGTCGAGCATCTCGGTGCCGACGCAGTACACGGCGGAGCCGATGGCGAGCAGCCCGGCCAGTACGAGAAGCAGCCAGCCCGGAACCGGAACGACGGGGAACAGAAGGATCTGGTCATAGGGCGCGGACTGGTCGCGCAGGACCTGTCCACCGGTCCAGATCAGCGATGCGATGAGGAAGAGGATCAGCAGCACCGGCTGCACGAGCGCGATCAGCACCACCGTCGTGCGAAGCCGGGCGCGTCGAACAGTCTCATGGGGAAGTGCCTGCACGCGCGTCAGCCTACCCGCACACCGGAGAGCACGGGGATCTCAGGCGACCAGCCCGCGAGCTGAGCGATGTCGTTCGCGGTGAAGCCGGTCCACAGACCGGTGTTGAGGATCTGCGTCGGCAGTCCAGGCAGCGAGCGCGAGATGCCGGATATGGTCTGCTGCACCCCCGGGTTGGTCGCCCACTGCGAGGTGCGCATGCTCTGCAGGAACGTCTGCACCTGCACCGCCTCGGTGCCGCCCATGGGGATGGCCCGGAGCGGGTTGACGAACATGCTCGGAGCGGGCAGGCCCGCTCGCGCCACCGCCGGCGCGCGCAGCCATGTGAACGCGTTTCCGATCGCACGAAGCGGGTGGAAGATGGGGATCCGGAACGGCGTCAGCGGAATCGACAGGCGGGTCACCACCGAGGGCAGGCCGCTGCGGATAGCGGTGACGACCGCACCTCGGCCGGCGCTCATCGCCGAGCCGAGCGTCGGAAGCCCGCGGGAGAGCACCTTCCCGATGCCGAACGGAAGAAGACCGACGGCGGCCAGTGCCACATCCCCCAGGGATGCCCTCCCGAACGCGAACTTGAGCACGTTGAGGGCCAGCACGGCGGCGGAGAGGGCGAGGATGATCCCGCCGAGCAGTCCGGTCAGCGGAGCCCCGATCACCAGCGCGATGACCGACAGGACGAGCAGGACCACGGCGAGGACGTCCAGGACGGCATCCACGGACTCCCAGAAGCCGTCATTGTTGCCGGCTGTCTCGTAGGCCTTCTCGATGGACTCGACGGCATCGTCGTATGCGTCCGACCATGTCTCGAAGGTGTCGTCGAATGCGGTCCACATCGCATCCCGATGCCGCTCGGCCGATCCGAGGGTCGCGGCGGCAGCGCTGACGTCTCCGGCGGCCGCGTCCACCTCACTCTGTTCGGGATCGTCCTCCCAAGGCATCACGCGCTCGAGCGATCGCTGCCGACCGACGGCGTCTTCGTGCGAGCTCTGAGCGTTCTGATACGCGTTCTCCGCGTCGCGGACGTCGTCCTCGTTCGCGCGCAGCCAGCTCTGGGCCGCTTCGAGCGCTTCGGCGTAGATGCGCAGCGCCTTGCCGGTGTCCGTGTACCGCACTGCCGCGGCCGACAGGTCCACCGCGGTCTCGGAAGCCATCTCCGCGAGCTTGTCGGTGCCCTTGCTCTTGTGCACCGAGGAATCGCCGATCGCGGTGAGCTCACCCGCCGTCTCATTCATCTGTGTGCCGAGCGTGACCCAGTTGTCGCCTCTGCTCCAGATCTGTGAGGCGGATCCGGCGAGCTGGCGCAGTTCGACGTCGGTGTTCGGAGATCGCATCACTGGATCCTCGCGATCCGGGCGCTGGTGGTCTGCTCAGAGCCGGCGCTCTCGAGCTCGGCAGCGGTCTCGGTGTCCCACTGGTCCCAGTTGTCGACGATCGACGTGAGCTGGTCGCGGATCGAGCCGAGATTCTCGTTCAACTTGTCGCGCTTGCGGTTCCATGCCGACTCGAAGTCGCCGACCTTGTCGCGCAGTGACGAGCGGTCGTCGGGGCGATCGACCGCCTCCTCGAGATCGTTGTTGATCGCCGCCGCCTCGTCGAAGGCGGTGATGGCGGCGTTGAGGCCTGTCAGCGCCTCGCGGAGGCGAGCACGGTCGAGCATGATGTCCATCGGATTCCCCCATCGAAGGCGAGGACCGGCCTAGTCAGCCGGCCCTCGACGTCGAGTCTGTACTGGTTCTGGTGTGCGGACTCAGCCGCCGGCGAGCTGCTGATCCAGATCCTGGATCGCGCGCATCATGCCCAGCAGCGACTCCGACATGTCGTTGATGCCGTCCACCGCGGTCTTCAGACCCGTGGTCAGCTCACCGTAGCCCTCACCGAACTTGCCCGACGCGTGCTGCGTCTTGAAGTCCTCACCCAGCAGCGTGTCCACCTGCCCCTTCAGGGTGTCCAGCTGACCCTGAATGTCATCACGAGCCTGCGACAGCGACGACGCCACCTGCTCCATCTCCGCATAAGACGCACCGAAATCGGCCATCGTCAACACCTCCGGTAAATCGTTGAGTCCGGACCACCCCGGCCCGACATCACCAAGCTACAAGATGCGCGCACCACCGAGCCATGGGGACAACTCCCCATCGTCAGGACGGCGTCGACACCAGCCGCACTGCGGCCTGCGGCCTGCGGCCGCGCTTGCACGGCGCATCGCGAAGGTCCGCTCTCTCACGCCAGCGCATCCCCCTCGACCAGCGGCAGCTGCACCGTGACCTGGCGACCGGCCTGCACGAAGATGCCGCGACCCTCGGGGAAGTCGGTGCGCTTGACCTTGGGGAAAGGCACCTTGAACACCGCGTCGCCGTCGAACGAGTCAGGCTTGAGGATGACACCCTTGCGGCCGGCCTTGAAGTCGCCGATGAAGCCGAATCCGCTCGTGACCTGCGTCACGTCGGCGTCGCCGATGAGGAAGTGGTCGCTGCGGTTGACAGCCTGGAACAGCGCCTTCATCTCACGCTCGGCGGGGCTGTCTGCGAACTGCGGCACGTCTTCGACCACGATCATCACGCGCAGCGGGAGGGTGTCGTCCGCGATGAGCTCGGTGATCTCCTTCGCCAGCTCCTTCGCGTCGTCGGGTGTCACCGCGCTGCGGGTCCAGTCGGCGTACTCCTTCAGCTGCGAGCGGCGTCCGCCGAAGTGGAACAGCCTGACCTCCGGATCGAACCGGCGCATCGAGGTGATCATCGCCTTCAGCGCGTTGGTCTTGCCGGCCAGCGGCGGCCCCGCCACCACGAACGTGCCGACGGGGTCGAAGTCGCGCGCCGACAGGGTGTCCTCGGCGACGCCGAGCACAGGGAACTCGCCCAGGCGTTCGGGCAGATCGCGCACCGAGAGCCGGGTCGGCAGCGCGCCGATCTCGGCGACCTCGCGCGCTCCGGCCGCACGCAGCTCGGCCGCGAGCTTCTCGAGCAGCTTGGTCTGCTCGGCGACGTTGGGCGTGCCGCCCAGCGTGGCGATCTGGGTCTCCAGTCCGTCCATGATGGCGCGGCCCGGGGCGGAGCGCTCGTCGAGCACGTCCTTGGGCGCGTTCAGCATCGCGTACGCCGACTCGTCGGCCAGGCGCAGCACCACCCGTCGCGACACGTTCGCGCTCACGGCCGTGGGCACCGAGCCCGAGCGATCGGCGGTGGCGACCACGTGCACGCCCAGCGGGCGGCCCTCGCCGAGGATGCGCATGAACGTCTGGTAGAACGGCATCCGGGCGGTGGTCGACTCCCACTCGGAGCGGAACTGCGGGAACCCGTCGATCAGGAAGAGGATGCGCGACTCGTCGCGGCCGGTGATCTCGCGGTACTCGGTGAGGCTGGCGGCGTTCGCCGCGCTGAACCGCTTGCCGCGGTCGTCGAGCACCCGGGCGAGCGAGCGCAGGATGCGCTGCACGCGCTCGGCGTCGTCGCCGGCGATGATCGACCCGACGTGCGGCAGCACCTCGAGGCTGCGCAGCGACCCCGAGCCGAAGTCGAGGCCGTACACCTCGACGCTGCTCTTCGGGTCGTGGCCGGCCGCGATGGCCAGGGTGCGCAGCACGGTCGACTTGCCCGACCCGCTCGTGCCGTACACGAGCAGCGAGCCGTCCCTGTCGGGCACGAAGTAGGTCGGCTCCTGCAGCTGCCGCGCGGGCACGTCCATCTTGCCGAGCAGGATCTCTCCGTCGCCGCGCAGCGGCAGGTCGCGCAGGTCGACGGCCCGCTCGAGGTCGTCGAGCCAGGGTCGGCGCGGCGCCGGGATGCCCGCCTGCGCGGACGCCTTCACCAGCGTCGCGACGATGCGCTTCTGGTCGGTGGGACCGAGGTCCTCATCGTGCGAGTCGGACTCCGGAGCCTGCTCGGCTTCCCAGAGCTGGGTCGAACCGAAACGCAGCTCGGCGATCTTCACCTCGGCGACCTGCGCCTCGTCGGTGGTCCACCCGCCGGCGTACGCCGACTGGAAGGGCACGAGACGCCCCGGTCCGGTCTTGGCGATGCCGCGACCGGGGATCGACGGCGGGAAGGATGCCGCGATCGGGTCGTCCACGACGTCCTTCGAGTCGGACTCGTCGGCCATCCGCAGAGCCACGCGCAGGTTCGTGTTGGCGCGCAGGTTGTCCTTGATCACACCGGCGGGCCGCTGCGTGGCCATGATCAGGTGGATGCCGAGCGAGCGGCCGCGCTGGGCGATGTCGACCACGCCGTCCACGAACTCGGGCACCTCGCCGGCGAGCGCGGCGAACTCGTCGATCACGAGCACGAGCGCGGGCGGGGTGTCGGGATCGCGGCGCTTCTCGAGCTCGAGCAGGTCCTTGGCCTTCTTGCGGTTGAAGAGGTGCTCGCGATGGTGCAGCTCGGCGCGCAGGCTGGTGAGCGCCCGGCGCACGAGGTGCGGGCTGAGGTCTGTGACCAGGCCGACCGTGTGCGGCAGGTCGACGCAGTCGGCGAACGCCGATCCGCCCTTGTAGTCGACGAACAGGAAGGTGACGCGGTCGGGACTGTGCGCTGCGGCCATGCCGAGCACCCACGCCTGCAGGAACTCGCTCTTCCCCGCGCCCGTGGTGCCGCCCACGAGGGCGTGCGGACCCTGCGTGCGCAGGTCGAGGGTCATGGCATCCGTCTGCGACTGCCCGATGATCGCGCGCAGGTTGCCGGCCTTCTTCAGCCGCGACTGCGGGGTGCCGGAGCGGTCGATGATCGTGTTGTTCTGCCGCCAGCGGTCGATGACCGCGGTCGGGTCGGATGCCACCTCGCCGCCGACCAGCGAGAGGAACATCACCGAGTTCGGGATGTCGGAGGAGTCCTCGACGACCGTGCTCGAATCGACGACGGGAGCGAGGCGCTTCGCGAACATGGTCATGTACGCGTGCGACACGCCCTCGACCTGCACGCCGGTGTACGAGACGCCGTTGCGGACCGTGCCGACGCGCGCGTTCTCGAGTCCGCCGGTGACGTCGATGAAGCTGCGGCATGCGGCCGGCAGCGCCTCGACGACGGGCGCGACGAAGAGCCCGTAGACACCGACGTCGGCACCTCGTTCGAGGATCTGGGTGAGCCGGGCGCGGTCGACGGGTGCGTCGTCGGTGATGATGACGAGCACGGCGGTCTGGCCGGGGAAGCTCGCCTCCTCTGCAGCGCGCTTCACGTCGGTGCCGAAGAGGGTCGGGTCCCAGTCGTCGCCGTAGGGAGGGCGGGGAGCGGATGCCGCCTTCGCCCGGCGCATGACGAGCTCTTCCAGCCCGTTCAGCAGCGCGGCTCCCGTCGATGCCGAGTCGGCCAGCGGCACGTCCTTGAACGGGTTGCGCTCACTCGAGGTGTGCGGCAGCCACTTCAGCCAGTCGAGCTCGTTCGCCCAGCCCGGCTCGGTGATCGCCACGGTGACGAGCTCGTTGGGCGAGTGCATGCCGAACAGCTGCACGGCGAGGCCTCGCAGCGCGTCGCTGGCCGACGAGGTGGGGCCCGCGACGCCGATCGAGCCGACGCTCTGCAGCGACTCGAGGATCGGCACGTCGCTGATCATCCGGTAGCGGTCTTCGAGCCGGTCGACGCGTTCGACGTACTCGACCAGCGCCTCGGGCACCTCGGCGCGCTTGACTTTGGTGCGCGATTCGTCTTCGCAGGTGCCGAGGCGAACGGCGAGGAAGTTCCAGTGCTCGGGGCGCCGGGTCCACAGCATGGGGCCCAGGCGCATCGACTCGTCGAAGACGATCGCCACGGCCGGCACCTCCGCCTGGCGCACCTCGCGCTCGCGCGGCTGGGCGTGGTAGAGCTTCTCCTCGAGGCGTTCGAACTGCTCCTCGAACGATTCCACCTCTTTGCGCAGTCGCTGACCGATGTGGGTCTTCTGCGAGATGTAGTTGCCGAACATCATCATCGGCGACATGACCATGATCAGCAGCGAACGCGGGTTGTCGAAGATGAAGAACATCGCCGCGCCGAGCAGGATCGGGGCGATCAGCATCGGCCACGGGAACAGCCGCTGCACCTGGTCCTTCGGGTACCGCGGCTCGTCGAGGTCGGCCCCGGTGTAGCGCTCCTCGACGCGCGGGCTGCGGTTGAACAGCAGTGCTCCGCCGCGCTCGAGCACGGGGTCGGCGGCTGCCGAGCCGTCGTAGTCGCTGACCAGGTGCACGACCAGCTCGCAGTCGCCGAGCGTGAACTTCTGGCCCGGGATGACTCTCAGCCGCTGCACGAGCCCGCCGTCGACGAGGATGCCGTTGGCGGAGTTCAGGTCGACGATCTCGACGAAGGTCGATGCCACCTCGATGCGCGCGTGTCGCTTCGAGACGAGCGGGTCGGTGAGCACCACGTCGTTGGAGGTGTCGCGGCCGATGAAGAAGTGTCCCACCGGCAGCGGGAACTCCTGCCCGGCGGCCGGCCCCGAGACGACCGTCAGCAGTGCCGCCGCGCGGCTGGACAGCATCGCCGTGGCGGCGCGGTTGGGGCCGAGGTTGACGACCTCGGCGAGGAACCCCGAGCCGACCGGCGCGTCGCCGATCAGCAGGTCGGGGTTGAGGGTGATGAGCTCGTCGCTGGTGGGCGGGGCGACCGAGAGGCTGAGCACGTCGCCGCTGGATGCCACGACCGAGCGCTGCGGGTCGGTGCCGGCGATCTGCCCGGCGACGTCGGCGACCGTGGCCGTCGAGTCCGCCATGACGACGATGTCGGTCAGGGGGACACCCGGGCGCCGCAGCGTCAGCTTGATTCTCATCGGTTCTCCTGGTTGTCGACTGTCAAGCCCGCTCGATGGTCAGCGTGCGGTCGCCGAAGCGGACCACGTCGCCGGCCTGCACGGGCACCGGATCGCCGGGGGTCAGGGTCAGGTCGGAGCCGTCGCGGACGACGGCGCTGCCGTTCGTGGATCCTCGGTCGACGACGAGGACTCCTCGTCGAGACGGGAGGATCGCGAGATGGGTCTTCGACACGGATCGGGTGTCGTCCGCCACGGCGACGAGCTGCATGGCACCCTCCCCCGCGACCGGAGCCGGGGCGCGGCCGAGCAGCGTGGCACCGCGCACCTCGACGCGGCTTCCGTCGTCGAGACGCAGCACCGCGCGCACCGCGGGAACCCCGCCGGCTGCGGATGCCGCGGGCGCAGCCGCCGCGGGACTCGGTGCCGGCTCATCGGAGCCGGCCGCGCTCGGCGGCGTCGGCGCCGCAGGACTCGGGGCGAAGGAGTCGAGCAGCTGGCCGGCCACGAGGGGCGGCGGCACGGCATCCACCATTCCGGTCGGCGCGACGGCGGGCGCGAACGGCGTCGCGGCTGCCGGCGCGACGGGCGTGGCTGTCGGCGCGGACGGCGCGACGGGCGCGCCGGGCGCGCCGGGCTGGGGCGGCGACATCCTGCGGTGGGCGCCGATCACGCCGCCCGACAGCCGTCCCGACGGGGTGTACTGGGCTGGAGCGTCTCGCTCGACCGGGGTGGCAAGGGAGGGAAGCGCGGGCCCGCTCGCGTGCTCGGTGATCCGCACCGACTTGCGGGCGATGCGCATGCGCTTCACGTCGTACGGGTTGAGCCCGCGGCGCACGTCGACCATCCACGTCGCACCCGCCTGGTCGAGCCAGCTGCGGCCGCGGCGTTCGGAGTCGAAGAAGGGCGACAGCGCCACCACGAGCAGCGGCCCGAGCAGCGGAAGCAGGAACGACAGCGACAGCACCAGGTAGCGCACGACCGCGCCGCGCCAGAAGCCGGGGCGTTCCAGGGTGCGGACGTTGACCGTACGCAGGCCGAAGACGGCCTTGCCCGCCGTCACTCCCTTCCGCCCGAGCAGCACGAGCTGCACCACGATGAACACGGTGGCGAGCACGTTGCCGACGGCGAGGGTGACGATCGGCCACACCAGTGCCCCGTCGGCCAGCATCGCGCCCGCATCACCGGCCCCGCTGAGGATCTCGGCGAGCGCCGGCGTCGCCACCAGCATCGCCGGCAGGGCGAACAGCGCGAGCACGAGCAGCTCCGCCAGGGTCGCCATCGTCCGACGCCCGAAAGGCGCGGGCAGCAGGCCGAGGGATGCAGCGTATCCGGGGTCGGGGTGCCCGGTGGCGTCGAGGCCCTCGATCTGCTTCTCGCCGTCGTCGATCTCCCAGATCAATCCAGCTCTCCTTCGGGTTCGCTCTGGGGCGCGTCCAGCATGGCGAGGTCCTCTCGCGTCACCAGTCGTGAGGCGATCGCGTGCTCCACGAGCCGCGCGCGCCGGTTCGTGGCGAAGCTGCGCTGACCGCCGCGCATGCCGGGCACACCGATCCGGTCGAGCTTGTCGCACACGTTGTCGAGCTTGCGATTGAAGCGCGTGACCGTCCAGCCCAGGCGCTGCGCCGCCTTGGCCGAGCTGGGGATCTCGCTCATCCCGGTTCCGTCGCGGCGCAGCTGCGGCTCGGCGAGGGCGAGGATGAGCAGCTTCTGACTCTCGGTCAGCGGCACCGCGCCGATCGTCGAGACGCCGTCGCCCTCGGCCTCGCGGCGCACCGCGCGGAACGGCGGCTCGGCGGAGTGCACGGTCATCTCGTAGGTGGTCGGTCCGGCGGTGAAGACGATCGTCGTCCGCTCGAACACCAGCGGCAGACGGGCGCCGGGTGCCAGCCAGGCCTGCACGCCGCCGGCCGAGTCCGTCACGGTCGCCGAGAGGCGGCTGCCGATGTTCGTGAGCCACCACAGACCGTCGTCGTGCGCGATCTCGAGGAAGTGACGGTGCAGGAAGAGGTTGTCGTCGAGTTCGAGATCGCCCTCCCTGCCCACGGTGAACGACGTCGAGGTGTCGACGGGGAAGTATTCTCCTGCGAACTCCACGGTGACAGCGGTCATCCGACGCACCCTCTCACTTCCTGCGCGGACCGGCCATCAGCACGGACCAGGCTGACGTCGATGCACGTGCGGCCGGGGTGCGGCCCGTCGAGGGTCACGGTCGTCTTCTCCGTGGTCTGCGCCTGGAGGGTGCCGTCGAGCGTCACCTCGGCCCAGATGTACGAGTCGCCCTCTTCCGGGCTGGGGTTGCTCCACGTGAAGGTCACCGTGTCGCCGCTGCGGGTGCCGGTGACATCGTCGACCGGGGGGACGATGCCCGAGATGACGTCCTGCGGGGCGGGTTCCTCGCCATCGACCGGCGCAGCCGTGGACCGCGCCGCCGTGCTGAGGCTGCCGCCCAGCCAGATGCCGCCGCCGATCACGACGACGAGGGCGACCGCCGCGGCCCACAGCCACGGTGCCACGCGATGCCGGCCCGTGGGGAGCTTCTCTGCGGCGGACGCCGCCGCTGCCGTGTCCGCGGGCGCCTGAGGGGGGATGCTCGCGGCACTCGGCGTGCCGGGCGCACTGGGCGAGAGGACGGTCGGCGGCCGCAGCAGGGTGGGCTCGTCATCGTCCATGGGCGGTGCGGGTGCCGCAGGTGCCGATGTCCTCCGCACGGTGTGCTCTGCGGACTCCTGCGGCGCGGGGGTGTCGAATCGGGGCACCCCGATCATGCCTCCGCCGGCGAGCCGCGGCTCAGTCGCCGCCGACGGGCGGGTCGCCGCGGGGCTGTCCGGGCTGATCGACTGCACCTCCCGCACGCGGGTGAGGCCGTCGTCATCGTCGCGCATCTCGTCGGCGGAGGGATGCTCGTCGACGATGTCGATGGGGGTGACGGAGTGCGCGAGTTCGATCTGCACCTTCTGCAGCGCCCGCGCGAAGGCCACCGCGCTCGGATAGCGATCGTCGGGGTTCTTCGCCATCGAGCGCGCAAGGGTCGCCTGCAGGCTGCCCGGCGAATCGGCGCGCGCGAGCACGGGAAGAGCCATCCGCTCGATGCGCTCGATGAGGTCGGCGCTCGTGTTGCGCTCGCCCGGACGCTCGAACGGCGAGCGGCCGGCGAGCAGCGTGTACACCGTGGCGCCGAGCGCGTACACGTCGGTGCGCGGTCCGCTGCGCGGCGGCTCGGCGAACGACTCCGGCGGCGACCACGGGATCGACATGCCCGCAGCCTCGGTGACGGCGCCGGCGGTCGACGCGATCCCGAAGTCGGTGAGCGCGGGCCGGTTGTACTCGGTGACGAGGATGTTCGCCGGCTTGATGTCGCGATGCAGCACCCCGGCCCGGTGCGCGGTCTCGACGGCTCCGGCGACCTGGATGCCGACGCGCAGCGCTTCGGCGACCGAGAACGGCTCGCGACGCGCACGCGCCTGCAGGTTCGGTCGCGGGCAGTACTCCATCACGAGGTACGGCCGGCCGTCACCGGCGACCCCCGCCTGGTAGATCGTGACGATCGCCGGGTGGGTCGACAGCATGGCCATGACGTTCGCCTCGTCGGTGAACTCCTGGGCCGCCCCCGTGGTGATGCGATCGGCGAGCAGCACCTTGACCGCCACCTTGCGGCGCGGCATCTCCTGCTCGTACAGGAAGACGTCGGCGAACCCGCCCGCTCCCAGCGGCTGCAGGTACGTGAAGCCGGGCAGCTGCGGCGGAGGCGACGGCGTGCGATTCATGTGAGTCCCTCGAAGGTGACGGTGACCCCGTCGCCGAGGTCGACGACGTCTCCGCTGAGCACGAGCGTGTGCTCGCCGGGGTGCAGGCGCACGGGGTCGGCACCGGGGCGCAGCAGCGTCGAGCCGTTCGTGGTGTGCAGATCGATGACCACGACGGAATCGCCCTCGGGGCGGATCTCGAGGTGGCTGCGCGAGATGTCCTGCTGTGGGCTGTCGACAGCCACGAGATGCGGCAGGCTGTCGCCGCTCGCGCGTGTGGCGCGAGGGCGCCGTCCGATGATCACGACGCGATCGAGCGTGACCACCTGACCGGTCGACAGGCGGGCGGCCCCGTGGGCGACGGCCGAGTTCTCCACGGCCGGCAGCACCTCGGTCGGCGTGTCGGGCCCGGCGGTTCGTGCGGCCTGCCCTGGCGCCTCGCCGGCCTCGCGCATGCGCCGCAGTTCGGCGAGAGAGATGGTTGAACCGTCGTGGTCGCCCGCGGGCGCATCGGGGGCGGCGGCGGGGCCCCGCGGCACGGAATGCACGGTGGCGTCGAGGACGTCGTCGTCTGGAGAAGACGGCGGCGCGGGCGCGAAGGTGTACTCGGCGGGGACGAGGGTCGGGAATCCTGCGTCGACGGCGGGAGCATCCGGTGCGGCAGTCACGGGCATCGCCTCGGTCTGCACTGGATCGGCGTGCTCCGGGTCTCGGACGTCCGCCTCCCCTGCCGTCGCGTCGGCCTCGGCCGCCGGCGCGAGATCAGCCGGTGCGAGATCAGGCTGCGCATCCGGTGCTTCTGCGGGGTCAGCCGCCGCGTCAGCCGGCGGCGTCACGCTGTCGGCCGGCGTCGCCTCGACGGGTTCCGCATCCGCCGGCGGCGTGACGACCGGAGCACTCACCTCGGCCGGCGCTGCCGCTGCCGTCTGCACGCCGGCACGCCCCTCCGCTGCGGGCAGGTCGTCGCCGGGGAACGCGACCGACGCCGCCAGCACCGTGCCGGAGCGCACGACGAGCGACGTGGTCGACTGGCCGTCCTCGAGCGACACGAGGAAGGAACGCGGGTCGGTGATGTACCGCTCGGTCCAGGTGCTGATCTCGGCCCCGGAGACGACCTCGTCGCCCTCCGTGCCGGCCACGGTCACCGTGACGTCGCCGCGCACGGCGAGACGCGCGAAGCCGTCCCCGAGCAGGGCGACGACGAACGAGCCGAGCGACGCGATCCTGCCACCCGTGAGGACGTCGATGACCTCGGTCAGCTGGGGTGCGCCGTCGTGCATGAGCCCGGACAGGGCGGCGACCCTCTCGACCGGAGTGTCGCCCGGAACGGCGATCATTCCGTGCTGCTCCGCGATCACCTGCCAGCTGCCGGGTCGGTACGCGAACTGGTTCATCGAACCCCTCCATTCAACGATTCCCGCGGTCTGGTGTCGTCGTCGACGTCCGAGAGCACGATGGTTCCCGGCCGTGAGGCGACCGAGACGGCATCCACGACCACGACGGTGACGTTGTCGCGGCCGCCCGCTTGCACCGCCTCGGCGGTGAGCTGCGCGGCCGCACGCTGCGGATCGGGTTCGCTCTGCAGCACCTCACGGATGCGCGCTTCGCCGATCTCGGATGTCAGGCCGTCGGTGCAGATGAGCATCCGGTCGCCCTGCTCGGCGGGGAACAGCCAGAAGTCGGCGTCGCCCGTGCTGCCGGCGCCGATCGCACGCGTGATGATGTTGCGCCGGGAGTCGTGCGGTGCGTCTTCGGGACTCAGCTCACCCGAGTCCAGGAGCTCCTGGATCACCGAGTGGTCGACCGTGATGCGCTCCATCTCGCCGTCGGCGAGCCGGTACGTGCGCGAGTCGCCGATGTTGACCGCGAGCCAGTAGCCCAGCCCGTCTACCGACGAGATGACGACGCCGCTGAGGGTGGTGCCCGCACGCGACTCGCCGGACGTCGCGAGGTGCTCGACGACCTCGCGTGCCCTGGCCAGCGTCTGGCGGACGTCGTCGAGGCTGAGCGCCTCACGGCCCACGAGGGTCGCGAACTCGTCGACGACCGCGGCGCTCGCGCGCTCTCCCGCCTCGTGACCGCCCATCCCGTCGGCGACGATGAAGACCGGTGCGGATGCCAGCTGCGCGTCCTCGTTGAGCGCGCGGCGCCGCCCGGTGTGGGTCGCCGCGCCGGAGTAGACGAGCACGGGCGCGGTCATGCGAAGCCGCCGATCGTGAGGATGCGGTCGCCGATCTCGACGGCGTCGCCCAGGCGCAGCGGCACACGCTGTCCTGGCGGGCATGCGATGCGCACGCCTTCGCGCACGACCACGGTGCCGTTGGTCGACTGCCGGTCCATGATCCAGCCGCCGGACGGCGCGGAGGCCGCCTCGAAGTGCGTCTTCGACAGCGACAGGGTCTCGTCGCGCACGGAGATGACCACCGCGCCCGGCTCCTGCTCGGGGTTGCGCCCGAACACGGTGCGCCCGGCCACCGTCACGCGCTGCCCGTCGTCCCAGGTGAACACGAGGCGGTGACCCGGGATGCTGATCCGCGTCGACTCGACGTCGTCGTCGGCGTGGGCGGTGGCCGGAGCGGCCTGCGCAGCTGGGGCAGGGGGCGCGGCCGGGGTGGAGATCGTCGGAGCCTGGGGCGGAACCGCCGGGGCTGCAGACGTCGCGGACCCGCCGTGCTGCGTCACCCCGGGGACGAACGAGATCAGCGGGTCGCCCGGCACATCGGCGCCGGGACGCGGAGCCGCGACCGTCTGGTCGGGTGCCTCATCCGCCGCAGCCGCCGGGGAGGTCCTGGTCGGCACGACCGTCTCGTCGACGGCATCCGGACGCGGCGCAGCGCTCGGCGCCGCGGGCGCGGGGGGTGTCGCGACACCGGCGCGTGCGTCGGCCGCCGGTGGCCTCGGCGGCGAGGGGAGCGCGGTGGCCGTCGAGGCGTCGGCCGCGGCGTCGCGTGCGGGCACGGCCGCAGCATCCAGCATCACGGCCCCGCCGACCTTGTCATGCCAGCCCTGATAGCGGCCGGATCCGTCGAAGAGCGGCGAGAACATCCCGACCACGAACGCACCCGTCACGGCGAAGACGACGTTGCGCAGGAGCGCACGCCAGAAGGTCACGGGCGCGAGGTCGGCCGCGCGGACGAGCCGGATGCGCTGCGCGCGCATGCCGATCGACCCGCGTCCGGTCTGCATGAGCGTGTAGATCACGAACCAGGCGAGGATCAGCAGGCCGAACACGCCCGACACCACCGCCACGGAGACCATCGCGCCGGCGGCCGACTCGGGGTCTCGCAGCGCGCCGACCGTCATGGTCACCGTGATGACCAGGGCGAGCATCGGCAGCACGGCGGCGATCAGCGCATCGATGATGTAGGCGATGACCCGTCGCGAGATCGGCGCGACGTCGCCGGGGGGAATCATCGTCATGGGGTCTCGCTCTCGGCCGTCGGGCTGTTCTTGTCGATGTTGCCAGGTTCACGGCGCACGCGGGCGGCCGCGGCGTCCCTGAGCTCCTGGACGCGTTCGCTCACACTGCCGTTCCCGGTCAGCGAGCGCACGCTGAGCCGCGCCTTCATCCGCCCCCAGAAGGTGGTCGCGCTGCGCATGCCGTTCACCGCCTCGTCGACCTCGCGCCAGAACGCCTCGACCTCCTCGGCGGTCGGCTCGCCCGGCCCGAAGACCTGGCCGTCCGCGCGCTCGGCCAGCGTCGTGGCCGCGGGCAGAGGGAGGACGGATGCCACCACACCGGCCTCTTCGACACGGGTGCCGCCCGGGGGGATGCGCGCACCGTGATCGATCGCGCGATCGGTCAGCTCGTCCCAGCCGCCGCTGATCCGGTCGGAATGGCGCTGCGCGTTGCGGCGGGCGCGGCGTCTCGCCGCCTTCCACGCACCGATCACGATGAATGGCGATGCGAGCAGCAGCAGCACGCCGAGCGAGATCCCCGCGATCGCGAGGATCAGGCCGATGATGCCGAGCACGTTCAGGCTCTCGTCCTCCGCCTTGCGGTCGTCGGGCACCGTCGGCGGCAGATCCACCGGCTCCTGCGGCGGGGGCGGCGGCTGCAGCACCTGCGGCTTGGGATCGACGCGCGGCTTCGTGTTCTGGTCCTGTGGGACCTTGTCCTCGGGAGGCGTGGGGTCGAACGGGATCCATCCGAAGCCCTCGAACGCGATCTCGACCCAGGCGTGCACGTCGTCACCGGTCGCGGCGAAGACCGGCTCGTTCCTGCGCCCGGCATCCGGGTAGTAGCCCATCACGACGCGCACCGGCATCCCGACCTCCTGCGCGGCCAGCGCCATGGCGACGGCGTACTGCTCGTCGTCGCCGATCATCTGATCTCCCCCGAGCAGAGTGCTGATCCGCTCGGCGGTGTGTCCTGCGCGCGAGAGCACCTCGCCCTCGAGACCGTGACTGAAGAACCCGCCCTCGGCGAAATACGTCTCGAGGGCCCTGGCCTGCTCGATGGGCGTCTCGGCGTCGGTCACGATGTCGGCCGCCGTCGCCGAGAGGTCCTCGGGCGAGTACGACGAGACCTTCTGCTTGATGTTCGCGAACGGCGCGTCTTTGAGCTGCTCGTCGCCGACCTTCGGCGCGATGATCGCGTCGACGGTGTACGCGTCGCCCTTCTTCAGGCCTGCGGTGACGACCGTCGTGTCGGTCGCGGTGTTGCTGTACGCACTGCGGCGCAGCTCATCCGCACGCGGGCCGTCGAACGTGACGTCGTCGACGACCGTGGTGCCCGGCAGCCACACCCCGGAGTAGTCGGCGATCTCGAAACGCAGCCGCGCGGGCACGCCCTCGACACCGGTCGCCATGTCGCTGCGCAGGGGAAGGAAGGCGCTGGATGATCCGGGGCCGCCGTCGGTCACGTTGTAGACCACGCCGTCCCAGCCGTCCATCGCCGCCAGACGCACGCGTGCGTCTTCCGGCAGCCCGGTCACCGTGAACAGCGTCTTGGTCTTCTGGTCTCGGACCGTCTTGCGGAAGCCCTGCATCGGGCTCGCGTAGTCGCGGATGTTGAACGGGGGGATGATCGCGTCGCGGAACACGTGCCGCGGTGCGGAATCCGCGGCGATCGCATTCACTCCGGCACCGGCGCCGGCTGCGACCGCGACGACCGCAAGACCGCCGACGAGCCTGCGGGTGCGCATGTGCCTCGCGCGAGCCGGGTCCGCCTCGCTGACGTTGACCGCCGACGACTGCGGCGCCCACCAGGAGCGCAGCGACAGCCAGCCGGCGGCGACCGCCGCGATCGCGATCCCCTGCACGAGCGGGAAGGCCGCTGTCGGCACGCCCAGCGCGATCACCAGGAACAGCGCGGCGACGATCGGCAGCAGCGACCAGGCGAGATGACGCAGCCGCAGCGCGAGCGACGCCGCGACCACGCTCGCCACGAGGCCGATCAGGAAGGGCACGAGCAGGTGGCCGTCTGCGGCCGAGACCGGCGCCACGGTGGTCAGCAGCTGCTTCCACGACGTGATCACTCCCGTCGCCAGCCCGACCAGGGTGTCGATCGTGGGGATCACGCCGAGCAGCGCCGTGTGCGGCAGCGCGAGCGCACCGCCGAAGACGAAGTAGACCGCGACGGTCGCGCCGGTGATGATCAGGATTCCCCACCCGCGCCATGCGCACACGGCGGCGACGGCGAGCCCGAGGACGACCCCTCCGACGGCGGCGAGCAGGAAGCTCGGCCCGGCGAACGTGGTCCAGAAGCCGATGAGCGCGGCGATCAGCAGCATCCCGACGGCGACGAGGTCGAGAATCCAGCCGCGGCGCAGGCGGGACGAGGTGGTCATCGGAGCGGTCATGCGAGAACCCTCTGCAGTGCGGCGGGGAGCTGGTCGAGGGCGCCGACGGTCACGACATCCGCTTCGCCGATGCGGCGCAGCTCGGGTCGGTCGAGCCCCGAGCGGGCGACGACGGCGAGCGCACGCGCACCGAACGGCAGCCGAGCGCAGGCTCGGCGCAGATCCTCGACGTCGACGGCATCCCCGCACACGAGCACGACGACGCTGGCCAGCGGCATCGTGGCCGAGACCACGCCGGCCAGCTCGGCGATACCACCCTCACGTGCCTTGGACTGCTCGACGGCCGAGAGCGAGTCGAGCAGCTGCTTGCCGGTGCCGGATGCCAGTTCGCGGCCCTGCACGCGCACGTCGACGCGCTGCGAGTCCTGCAGCGCGCGCAGCCCGATGGAGCCGGCGATCGAGATGCCGAGCTCGAACTCGTCGTCGTCGCGGTAGTCGCCGCGCGAGCGGGACAGACCGATCACGAAGTGCGACCGGCGCGTCTCCTCGAACTGACGCACCATCATGGTGCCGGTGCGCGCCGTCGAGCGCCAGTGCACGTGACGCAGGTCGTCGCCCGGCTGGTACTCGAGCAGCGCGTGGAACGACACGTCATCTCGCGAGAGATCCGTGGCGGGAAGGCCCTCGAGATCACGCAGGAAGCCGAGCGACTGGCCGCCGAACCGCACGGTGCGGGGATGCACGAACAGATCGACGGGGTCGTCGCGTCGGTGGGCGCGTTCGAACACCCCCAGGGGGTCGCCGCGCACGACGCTCACCGGCCCGACTTCGACAACACCGCGGCGCTGCGTGGGGATGGCGAACAGCTCCTCGGCGCTCTGACCGGCGGCGAGGCGCTGGATCGAGAACTCTCCCCGGCCGGCGCCGACCGGCAGCACCACACGCGACGGGAGGATCGCTCGCGTGCCGCGGTTCTCGAGCTTCAACGCGCCGATCGCGCGCTCCCCCACCACGACCCGGGTGCGAGCCAGGTCGAGCGACACGTCGTACTGCGTGCGGCCGATGAGGAAGAGCGCGCAGATCACGAGCAGGAACGCCATCACCCAGGCGGCGACGACGAGCTCGCGCCAGCCCTGCACGGCACCGACGATCCAGAACAGCACGGTGAGTGCCATCAGCATCCATCCGAGCGGACGCACGACGCGTGCGGCCGTCTCAAGGTGCCCCAGCGCGCGTCCGCCGAGCACGGCGGCGACATCGCGCCAGCCCGCCTGCTGCTCTGCGGAGGCCCTCCCCTCCGCCACCGTCGCCTGCGACATCAGACCGCGGCGCGGGCCTGCGGCGCTGCGACGTTCTCGAGCACCCGGCCGATCACGCTCTCGGCGGTCGTGCCCGCGAACTCGGCCTCGGCGTCGAGCAGCAGACGGTGCTGCCAGACGGGACGGGCGAGCGCCTTGATGTCGTCGGGCAGGACGTAGTGCCGGCCGTGCGCCGCGGCCCACACCTTCGCGATGCGGATCATCGCGATCGCACCGCGCACCGACACGCCCAGACGGATGGCGGAATCGGCGCGGGTCGCCTCGGCGAGCTCGGCCGTGTAGCGCAGCACCGCAGGCTCGACGTGCACGCTCGCGCCCAGGTCGGCCATGTCGGCCACCGCACTCGTGGTGATCACCGCGGCCAGCCCGGCCGACGGGTTTCGCTGCGAGGCTCCGGCGAGGATCCGCTCGGCGACCTCCAGGTCGGGGTATCCGATCGACGTCTTGATCAGGAAGCGGTCGAGCTGAGCCTCGGGCAGCTTGTACGTTCCGGCCTGCTCGATCGGGTTCTGGGTGGCGATGACGAGGAACGGTCGCCCGGCCTCGTGGGTCACGCCGTCGACGGTGACCCGGGACTCCTCCATCACCTCGAGCAGCGCCGACTGGGTCTTGGGCGAGGCGCGGTTGATCTCGTCGGCCAGCACGATGGACGCGAAGATCGGGCCCCTGTGGAACTCGAAGCGGTGCTCACGCTGGTCGTAGATCGTCACGCCGGTGACATCGGACGGCAGCAGGTCGGGCGTGAACTGGATGCGCGAGCTGGTGCCCTGCACCGTGGCCGCCAGGGCCTTCGCGAGGCTGGTCTTGCCGGTGCCGGGCGCGTCCTCGAGCAGCACGTGCCCTTCGGCGAGCATCGCGGCGATGACGAGACCGACGACCTCGCTCTTGCCCTGCAGTGCCTTGTCGACGTTCTCGACGAGGCGGTGGAAGGTGCCTTGGAACCAGGCAGCCTGTTCGGGGGTCATGCTCATGCGTCGGTGTCCTTCTGTTCGTGCGTCGTGTCGAGGTCTGGGCGGGCGAGGTTCTGGTCCGTCAGTAGAACGTGCCGTAGGCGTTGCCCGGGTTGCCGCCCTTGATGACGAGCTGCTTGTCGTTGGAGTATCCCGAGTAGCACTGCAGCTGCTTGCTGCCACCGGAGGGGATGTCGACGGGGAAGCCGGCGTTGTTGCCGAGGAGCCTGCCGCTGACACGGCACTCGATGTTGTAGCTGCCGCCCTTGAAGTACTGGTTGGTCGACACCTTGAAGTAGTGACATGCCCCGCCGCCGACCGCGGTGCATCCGGGCACCACGGAGCCCGCAGAAAGCCATGCCTTCGGCGTGGTGTCCGGCTTCGGACCGGAGGTCGCGCTGTAGGTGGGCGATTCCGCGGAGCCGCCCTCGGACGCGGTCGCTCGCACCCTGATGGTGTGCTGCGTGCTGTACGTGTTGCCGACGATCCTGCTGCCGCTCGTGGCGACCTGCTGCCAGCCGCCGCCGTCCACGCTGATGTACGTGGTGATGGGTCGGCCGTTGTCCGATCCCCCGGCGTTCCAGGTGACCTCGACCGACCGGTCACCCGATGCTCTCGCGGATCCGGTCGGCGCGAACGGCGCCCCGAACGGGGTCACGGAGTTCGACGCGGTGGACGGCCCGGTGTTGGACTGCTGCCCGCCGACCACCGAGTAGGCACGCACCCGCACCGTGTAGGGGGTGCCGTTGTTCGCGGGGATGTTCGAGCGCCCGTCCCAGGCCTGCCACGCCTGCGAGTTGAGCTGGTACTGGTAGCGCATCTCCCCCTCGGAGGCGCCGTTGCGGGCGGCCTCCGTCATGGTGAAGGTGACCGCGATCGCCCGGTCCTTCGGCGTCGCGCTGACGCTCGACGGTGCACCCGGCTGGCCGAACGCGCGCTGCGGAGCCGACTGCGGCCCCAGCTGGCCCCACTGCGGTGCCTTGTTCTTCGCTCGCACGGCGTACGTGTAATCGGCCGTGCTCGTGGGCACCCGCACGGTCTGCGACGTTGCCGTGCCCGTCGTCGTCCGCGACACCTCGGCACCACCGCGGTAGGTCACGAGCTCGTACTGCTCGATCGGGGCGCCGTTCGTGTCGGGCTGGGCCCAGCTGACGGTCATCTGCGCCTCGGAGCCGACCGACGGAGCGCTGCTCACGCTGGGCGCCGCGACGGCCGCCGGCGGGCCGGCGGGGATCTCGGCCGCCGAGTAGATGCTCCAGCCGGAGGGGTCGGGCGCCCGGTTGTGCGCCTGGATGCGCACGCTGTAGCTCGTGCCGTTCTCGAGCCCCTCCCAGCGCAGGGAGGTGCCGGTGACGCCGGTCTTCTGTCCCATCCCCGAAGGCGGGGTGGGCGAGATCTCGAGGGTGTACGACTCCACCGGCGACCCGCTCGACGTCGGCGTCGTCCACGTCACGTCGAGCGCGCGGTCGCCGAACTTCAGCTTCGGCGGCAGGGGCGTGTCGGGGCGGGTGTCAGGACGGGCGATGTCGGATGCCGGTGACGCCGGGCCCTCGCCGACGCGGTTCGTCGCGGTCACCGCGAAGGTGTACTCGACGTTGTTGGTGAGCCCGTCGAGCGTGCACGTCGTCGATGCGCACGCCTTCGTGTACGGGTTGCCCGAGACCGACTTCACGGTGTACCCGCTGATCTCGGCGCCGTTGTTCGAGGGCGCCGACCAGTTGAGCACGACGGTGCGGTCCTCGACCGTCGTCACCGTCGGCCGTCCGGGTGCGTCGGGGATGCCCTGCACGGTCACCGTGATGCGGCCGTCGACTTCGCGGTCGGGGTCCTTGGTGGCGTCTTGAACGCGGTATCGCACCACCATCACGCCGACGAATGACTTGCTCGACGTGATCTCGACGCCCTCGCCGGCGACCTTCGCTCGCCCCTCACCGCTCTCGACGGTCGCCGAGAGGATCTTGAGCGCCTTGCCCTCGGCCTGGAACGGGTTGATGTCGTTGGCCAGCGCGGGCACGGTGATCGTCTCGCCCTGGTCGGCTTCGTCGACCGAGTCGGGGCTCGCCACGGCGAGCGAGCGGGTCGACGCCGTCACCGCCACCTGCACCGTGCCCTGCACGGGCTCGGTGGTGCCGTCGGTCACGCTGATGCCGACCGTGGCCGTCGTGCCCTTGGGCGTGTCGGACCCCGTCTCGGCATACAGCGTGGTGCCGTCGATGCGCGCATCGATGCCCTTGCCCGGCTTCGACGTCACCGAGAAGCGCAGCTTGCCCGCATCCTTCGGATCGGGATCCGTCGCAAGGCCCGACAGGTCGAGCGCGGTCGCCTTCTCGCCGGGTGCGATCTGCATCTCGGCGCTGCCCAGCGTCGGCGGCTGGTTGTCGGGCGGCAGCACGGTGATGGGGATCGTCAGCGTGGACTTGCGCCCGCTCGGGTCGTCCGGCCCTTCTCCGTCGGTCACCTCGAACGTCAGCGCGTCCTCGCCGAAGAAGCGGTCCTTCGAGGTGTACACCAGGGTCGTGGTGTCTTTGATCAGCGAGTCGCCGTTCGTGAACGAGGCGCTCACCTTGGAGGCCTCGGTCAGACGCACCGTGCCGCCGCCCGCGACGACGACGTACTTGTCGAGCGGGATCTCCTTGGTCTCGCCGCTCTTCACCTCGAGCGGCTTGGTCGACTTCAGCCGCGGACGCAGCTCACTCAGCGCGGGTACGAAGATGAACGCCGACGAGCTGAGCTCGTCCTGGTCGGTGATCACGTAGCGGATCAGCTGGCGCTGCTCGCCCACGGTCACGCGGACCTTGCCGTCGTCGAGCATCCGCGCGCCGTCCTCCAGCGTCACGTCGACGCCTTCGATGGTGCCGTCGGGATCCTCGTCGTTGCGGAGGATGTCGAGATCGACGGTCAGATCCTCCTCGACGTCCTCGACCTGCACGCGGTCGTCGCGCGCGATCGGGTTCATCAGCGGGACGTCCTCATCGACCTTCACGAAGATCGCGGCGGTCGTGCGCGCGCCCTTCGCATCACTGATCGTGTACTGCAGCGAGGTCTCCAGCGCCCTGTCCGGCACGACGATGACGACCCGGTCACCGGAGATCTTCGCCGACATGCCCTCCACGTCGGGGGGCAGCGTCAAGCCCGACTTGACGAGACCGATCTGATCGCCCTCGGGGTCGGAGTCGTTCGCGAGGACGGGTACGGCGACGGAGCGGCCGGGACGCACCACGACCGAGTCGTTCACCGCGTACGGCGCCTGGTTGGTCGCCTCCGGAGGAGCGATGCCCACGCGGATGGTCGCCCGACCCTCCGCGCCGAGGCGATCGCGGACACGGTAGCTCAGGGTGTCGACGCCCTTCGCGTCGTCGTACGCCTCGTAGGTCAGATAGTTCGCGCCCTGCTCGACGATGCGGCCCTTGAGCGGTGCGCTGTCCACGCCGATCAGCTCGACCGAGTCGCCGTCGGCATCGAGCCCGTCGAGCGGCACCGGGATGTTGATCTTCGACCCCGCCAGGGTGCGGGCCGTCAGGTCGCGTGGGCGCGGTGCCGCGTTGGTGCCGTCCTCATCGACCGGCAGCACCTGCACGGCGATGTACGCCCCGGCCTTCTGGCCTCGGGAGTCCACGGCTTCGTAGGTGATGTAGACCGTGCCCGGATTCTCACTCGCCCGGAAGCGCACGGTGTCCTGGGAGACGAAGGCCTCGCCGTCTTCCGGTTCGACCAGCGGCTCGACCAGGTCGGGAGCGACGTGCAGCTTGTCACCGCTGGGGTGGACGTCGTTGTCGAGCACCGGGATCGTCACGACGTCACCGGCGCGCACGACGGCCTCGTCGTCCTTGGCGACCGGGGCGAGCAGCTTGGTCGGTGCGGGAATCGGGATGACGACCACGTCGGCCTCCGCCGAACCGCTGCCGTTCGAGATCCGGTAGGTGACGCGCACCGGCTCCTCGAGACCGCCCTGATCGCTGATCCGCAGCGTCTCGTGATTGAGGACCGAGACGTTCAGTCCGCTGCTGGGCGGAACGGTGACGGACTGCACGACCAGCACGCCGCCGGCTGGATCGCTGTCGTTGCCCAGCACGCCCACGAGCGCCTCGCTGCCGCTGGGGAGCATGGCGACGTCGCGCACCGCCACGGGCGGCAGCTCGCTCTGCTGCTTGTCGAGCACATCGACCCGCACGATGCCCTTCGCCGGCTTGGGGCCCGCCGTGGCCAGATACTGCACGTAGTAGGTGCCGGCCGCCTGCGCCTTGAACGAGAACTTGCGGTTGGCGTAGTCGCGGTCGATCTCGGCGCCCGGGGTGTCTTCGACGCGGGCCAGGCGAAGCTGCTCCCGACCCGAGCTCGTGTCGTTCGCCAGCGGCGACACGGTCACCGACTCCCCCACGCGGGTGACCACGTGGTCGGCATTGGTGACCGGGTTCGTCGACCCCTCCGGTTTGACGTCGAGCAGGATCCTGCCTTCGGTGCCCTTGCCCATGGCATCCGACACCAGAACGGTGATCTCCTTGCGCCCCTGCAGGCTGGCCACGGCGCGGTAGGTGATCTTGCCGTCGGTGGTGAACTCGACCTCGTCGCCGTCGGCCGCCACCACGCCGCTCAGATACAGATCATCGCCGTCGGGGTCGCTCCAGTCGGGCAGCACGTTGTACGAGACGGTGCCGCCGACTTCGACGGCGAGCTTGCTGGCTCGCTTCGGCCGCGGTGCGCCGTTGGTCTTCTCGTCATGCACCGAGAGCGTGACGATCGCGGTGTCCTTGCCGCCACGGCCGTCCTCGATCTCGTACTCGAACGACGCGGTTCCCGTCGCGTCGTCGGGGACGGAGATCTGCAGGGCCGCGCCGTTGAGGATCGGACGCACCTCGCCCACCGACGGCTGCTTGCCCACGAGAGAGGCGACGAGCACATCGCCGTCGGGGTCGTTGTCGTTGTCGAGCACGGGCAGCAGGGTCGTGCCGCCGGGACGCACACCGAGATCGGGGTCGTCCTCCGCGGTGGGAGGGGTGTTCTCCTCCTTGCGGTCGGGGAGCGAGGTCTCGACCGTCTCCTGGGAGGTGTTCTCGTCGTCTTCGCTGTCGCCCTCCGGCGGCACCAGCACGCTCCAGTCGTCGACGCGCTGCAGGCTCTTGTTCGCCAGCCACGCGGCGCCGCCGACGATGTCGTTGAGCACGATGACGTCGCGGTTGACGCGGAACGTCAGCGATCCGGCATCCTCCGCTCCGGGGATCGTCTCCTTCACATCCAGGGAATCGCCGGAGCAGTCCCGGATGAAGGTCGCCGAGATCGCCCACGCACCGTAGGTGCAGCCGCGCAGCTGCACGGGGACGGCCGGGGTGCCGGTGCCGTCGGCCGGGGTCTCGACCGGCTCGCCGCCGTCGAGCGGCACCTGCACAAGCGCGGTGGGCGTGGCGAGGGCGACGGCGTCGGACTGCGCGGATGCCTGCTGCAGCACGGCGTCGGCGGCCTGATCGATCTCGGTGCGGAACCCGCCAGGTGTGGTCAGGATGCCGGCCGCCGCGTCGAGCACGACCGGCGTCGAGCCCACGGCGGTGATGCTCGGCGTCTTGCTGACGTCGATCTCGCCGACCGACTGGGACGTCGGCTCCTGGGGCAGCCCGTCCGGGTCGACCGGGACCTCGACGACCTCGCCGCGCTCACCAGACAGGGCGAAGACGGTGCCGTCACGCCCGACTGTCACATCGGCGCCCTTGCCCAGCTCGGCGGTCGGGTCGGCCGCCTTGATGTCGAAGCCCGACAGCGCCTTCGCCGCGGTCACCCACAGATCGCCGGATTTCTGGTCGAGGATCGCGACGGTCTTGGCGCCGAGCGCGACCTTGGCGCTGCCAGGCACCGACGCGCTGTCGCTCAGCGCCATCCGCGCCGGGTCGACCGCGGTGAGCGTGCCGGCGCCCTCGTCGGCCACCAGCACCGTGCCGCCGTCCTGCAGGATGTCGTAGTCCTCGCTGGCGGCGCGCATTCCGCCGTCGAGCACCGTGGATTCGTGGTTGAAGTGCCCCACGAGGAAACTCGACGACTTGGTGAGCCAGACGCCGGCATCGTTGAGATCGACTTTCGTCGTGGGCAGCCCGTCGTACGCCACAGCCATGGTCGTCAGCGCCACCGCGCCGATCACCACACCGGCCACGGATGCTGCGGCCTTCGGCCGAGACCGCACCCACGACAGTGCCTTCATGCGTTTCCCCCGGATTCACAACTGGTCCGCCCCGCGTCACCGCGTGGCGGGCATACCGGAACATCCTAACCGCGGCGTGATCCGCTCCCCATGGGGAGAGATACCCATCCGGCGGCCTCAGCCGTCAGCTCAGCAGCGCGACGACCAGGCCCACGAGACCGGCCATCGAGACCACGCACGCGACGCCGACTGCGGTCACCGCGATCGCACTCGACCGTCGATCCCGCCGGACGACGGACGCCAGGACGGCATCGGTGTCGCGCGTCGGCGCCCTAGCGCCGACCACCGCCGGCGGCCTGGACGGCGCGACCGGAGCCGAACGCGGCTTGTAGATGGCGGGAGCCGCGTCGCCCGGACGGCGTCGGGGCGACGCGGCGATCGTGTCGGCCGTCGACGGGTCGTCCTCGGTGGGGGCGGGCCGAGACCGCACGACGATCGTGTCGGCGGCCGCCGGGTCGAGGTCGGATGCCTCGGATCCGGCGCGCAAGGCCTGCGCCCCCAGGCCGGGCCGCCGGTCGACGACCACCGTGCGCTCGTCCGCATCGTCGCGGAGGATCACGACCGTGCGCTCGTCCGCATCGTCGTCCGAGAGCGCAGACGCTCCCGCGTCGGGCGCATCCGGCCGCGCATCGACGTCGCGCCCGCGGCGCGCGCGGCGGGTCAGCTCGCCGGCGGCCGCCGCGTCGGGGTCGTGTGCGCCCATGTCAGCGTCGCCTGCGCACGGGAACGGTGGTGCTCTCGAGCATCGAGTCGGTGCGCGGCACCGACGACATGCGGCTGTCGGTCGCACCGTCCGATGCTCCCGCCGCACCGCCGGCGACCACATCGATCACGATCACCGAGATGTTGTCCCGACCACCGGCCTCCTTCGCGCGGCGCACCAGCGCCTCGGCGGCCGTCTCCGGCCGCCCGCACATGGTCAGCGTCGCGCGGATGCTCTCGTCGCTGATCTCGCCGCTGAGCCCGTCCGAGCAGATCAGCAGCCGCTCGCCGTCGACCACGGGCACGAGCCAGCTGTCCGCGACGCTGTCGGCGGCGCCGACCGCTCGGGTGATGACGTTGCGCTGGGAGAAGTCGGCCAGGTTCTCGGGTCGCAGCTCGCCGGCATCCACCAGCGCCTGCCCGAGGGAGTGGTCGACGGTCAGCTGGTCGAGGGTCGATCCGCGGTGCCGGTACACGCGGGAGTCGCCGACGTTGAAGACCAGCCAGTGCGGTGCGCCGTCGTGTTCGACCAGCGCCGCAGCCGCGACCGTGCTTCCCGCCCCGCGGGCGTGCTGCGCCGAGATCGCCGATACCGTCTCGTTCGCGCGGGCCAGGGCGGCACCGATCAGCTCGGTCGATACGGGCGATCCGACCAGCGGCGCGAACGCCTCGACGATCGCGGCGCTGGCCTTGTCGCCGGCTTCGTGCCCGCCCATCCCGTCGGCCACGAGGAACACCGGCGACTCGGCGAGCACCGCATCCTCGTTGATCGCCCGCTTCAGACCCACGTCGGTGAGGGCGGCGACGTTGAGCACGACACCCGTCGTCACGCGCCGGACTCCACGGCCACGTGCATCCCGACCTCACCGAGGATGAAGCGCCCGGCGCCGATCACGCTCTCCCCGGGATCGAGCAGCGTCTCGGCACCGTCGTCGGCCACGACGACGACGCCGTTCGTGGAGCGCAGGTCGGTGAGGCGCCACTCGTCGCCCTGGACGACGAGGCGCGCGTGCGTCTTCGACAGCGTGCGCGTCCGGTCGGGGATCGGCAGTCGCTGCTCGCCCGGCTGGCCCTCGGGGTTGCGGCCGATCACGATGCTCGTCGCCGACAGCGCGAAGCGTCGACCGTCGTCGAGCACGAGCACGCGTCGCGCCCCGCGTCGACGGGAGACGACGACCGTGGCGTCGAACTCCTCGTCCTCGTCTGCGGTGGGTGCGGGTGCCGGGATGCCAGCCGGCGGGGCGGCCGCGGCCGGCGGCGCCGGGCGCACCTGCGCTGCCAGGTCGGCCCGGGTGACCGGAGGAGAAGCCGCACCCGCCGGCGGCGCGAACGGCGAGTCGGCGTCTCCGGCGCGCCGCACAGCCGGCGGGGCGTCGACGGTGTCGGCCGTCGCGGCGTCGGAGGCTGCCGTGGAATCCTCACCTGGCGCGGCCGGGGCAGCGGGTGCCGGGTGCACGAGAGGCGCAGCCTCGGCATCCGGAAGGGCGGCACGGGCGGATTCCGCAGTCGGCTGATGCAGGAGGCGCGCCGACGCGCGCGTCTGCGGGGCGTCGACGGACGCTGCCGCGTCCCCGGGAGCGGGTAGGTCAGTCGAATCCGTCGTGTCCACCGCGGCCGGAGCGGCCGACACGGCCGGGCGCGCGGGAGCGGGAGGCGGTGCCGGTGCGGCGGGAGCCGACGCGGCGGGCACCGCGGGAGCGGACTCGATCGGCGACATCGCCGTGGCGGGCGGAGGCGGAGGGGGGCCCGTGACCCCTGGCTGTCCCGAGGTCCACGGCACAGACTCGATCAGAGCCGCCGAGCCGCTGCCGCGCTCGGGATCCTGCGGGCGAGCAGCGCGATCAGCCGGAGCAGCCGAGGAGTCCGGGGACGCCGGAGGAGCGGCCGTAGGCGCAGGCTCGAGAGGAGGTGCGAGGGGCGGAATGACCGATGCCGCGTGAGCGGGCATCGCGGCGACGCCGGCCGCCGTTCCCCGATCCCCCGGCTCTGTGCGCGCGGGAGGCGCGACCGGCCCTGGCGGCAGGATCGGCGGGGCCAGGTAGCCGTGCGAGTCGACCGGTCCGGCATCCGCGGGCTTGCGAAGCGGGCCCGGCCGGATGCCCGCCAGCCGATCACCCTCGGGGTAGGGCGGCGGCCCGGCGACGAGCACGGTCGCCCATGCCGGAGGCAGCAGCACGGCCAGCACGGTCATGCCCGCCCCGCGGTCGAATCGCTGATTGATGCGGTGCACCGCGAGGATCTTCACGAACAGTCCGTACAGCTGCACGATCGGGATGAACAGCAGCACGGCGTTCCAGGCGGGCTTGCCACCCAGGGTGAGGATCGTCGCCTCGTTGAGGACGGGGATCCAGCCCTTCCAGCCCTCCTCGCCGAGCCGGGTGAACAGCTTCGAGAGGGCGATGGCGTACCAGATGTACACGCCCAGACCCACGATGAGATAGGCCGCGATCACGACGAGCGTCGGCACCGGCATCCCGCCCCCGGCCGCTGTCTCGAACGACCGCGGATCTGCGAGCGCATTCATGCGTCCTCCTCCTGCCGGCGTGCGCCGGCCACTGTGAGCGTATCGAGCAGGCGGCTGCGAATCGAAAGCGCCGGGGTCCGGCGCGGGCGGATCCGCTCGAGGAGCGATCGCATCCGCAGACGGGTGCGAAGCCGCCGCCACCGTCGATCACCGCGGCCGATGTCCGAGCGCTCGCGGTCGACGATCGCCCACGCGGCCGAGGCGTCGGTGTCGGCGGGCGGATGCGGCGAGAAGACCCCCGCGTCGACGAGTCGGGCGAGCTCCTCGGCCGCCGGCCGCCCCGACGACTGCGCCCGCTGCACGCGCGTGCCGCCGCCCGGCATCGCCACCCCGTGGTCGACGTACAGGTCGACCAGATCCTCCCAGGCGCCGACGAGACGGATCTCGGCGTCGCCGGCTGTGCGTCGAGCGCGCCGACGCACGACCTTCGCGACGAGCAGGGTGAGCAGCGGCAGGGCGAGCAGCAGCAGCGCGAGCAGACCGATCGCGATCGCGCGGAGCGCGGGCAGGAACCCGCCGAGCAGCGGCGGATCTCTCTGGTCGAGGGGAGCCGCATCGGCCTGCGCGTCGTTCTGCGCCTGGGGCGGGTCCAGCGCTTCGCTGCGCGGCTGCTCGGGAACAGTCGGATGCTGGGGAAGCTGCTCGCCCTCGGTGATGGTACTGGGCAGCACCGCGAACTGCGGCGTCACGTCGACAGCGACCCACTCGGCACCCGGAGCGCGCACCTCCACCCACGCGCTCATGCTGGCGCCGGTGCAGGTCTCGGTGCAGGAGGCGATGCCGGGCACCTCGTCGGTGGTGCCGAGGCGCGCGCCCATGACGACCCGCGACTCGAGGCCCCAGTACCGGGCCAGCAGAGCCGCGGCGGCAGCGAACTGCTCGTCGTCGCCCACCGCCGAGACGAGCATCTCCGGCGGGGCGTCCGAGCCCACCTTCGCCTCCTGCCGTCGCAGTGCCGCGAACACCTCCTCGACGCGGGCCGAGGAGTGCCCGGCGTAGCTGGCGGCGAAGGAGTAGCCCTCCGAGCCCAGGGCAGCGATCCAGCCGGCCGCGGCCGCGTCGTCGAGCAGGGCGTGGCTGAGGTAGCCGCGCGAGCGGAGCCGATCGATCAGCTCGAGATACCCTGCACCGGTGCGCGGCTGCTCCTGGAGCTGAGCCCAGTCGACGAGCTCGGAGTACGCCTCGGCATCCAGCAGCGACGGCCCGCCCTGCGCCGTCGAGAGGTCGTCGCGATCTCCGCCGGCAGCCGCTGCGAGCACGGTGTAGCGATCCCCCGGCGCCAGTCCTCTGCCGCCCTCCGGCGCCTCCGCGATCGTGATGGCCGAGTCGCCGCCGTCGTCGATGTGGAAGCCGTCGGCCAGCGCGTCGGCACGGGGCCCCGAGAACGTCGGGGCCACGATGAGCTCGCCGGGCACCGGGGTCCAGATGCCGCGGTACGCGTCGCCGATCGTGATCGTCAGCTCGGCGCGGTCCTGCCCCGGCGCGCTCGTGCGCGGCAGCCGACTGAAGCGCGCGTCGGGTGAGACGTGGAAGTCCTGTCCGTCGTACCGGTCGAGCGTGACCAGCCGGATGCGATCGATGGCGCCCACGTCGCCCTCGATGCTCAGCACCGTCTCGTCGAGACGGTCGCCGGCGAACCACGACCGGTACGACGCGAGCGGGCTCGGCTGCTCGCGCACGACGACCATCGGGTCCACGGCATCGCGAAGCACCGAGCGTTCCGACCAGTCGGCCGCCGCGGGCGCCACGAGCGCACCCGCGGCGAGCGCGGCGACCACGAGAGAGCCGGCGAGCAGACGCCGGCGCACGGCGGGCCAGATCGGGGTGCCGCGCCGTGCCACGCCACGAGCGGCGACGGCGCGCAGCGCCGCTGCCCGCTGCAGCCGGGATCGTCCGACCAGCCAGGCGAGGGATGCGATGAAGAGCACGGCCCCGAGGGTCAGCTCCCGAGGCGCCGGGATCGTGACCGGCCCCAGGATCAGGGCGGGGCTCGGCGCCGAGACGCCGAAGGCTGTGCCGAACACGCCCATCGCCGCGACCACGACGACCGCCGCCGCGGCGCGGCGGCCGGGGTGCAGGGCCAGGAGGGTCGCGACGAACGCGCCGAACAGGCTGACGACCAGCAGGGGCACGAGCACCGCCTGGTACTCACCGAGCGGCGGCGCGAGGGTGAGGATCTGCTTCCAGCCGACGACGACGCCGAGCACCGCGTCGCACAGTCCGGCGAGGAACGCCGGAGCGGACCTCAGCCCGGAGGGCACGGCCAGGGGCACGGCGAGCACGAGGTAGCTGCTCACCACCGCGACGCCGCCGAGCACGGGGCCGAGGCGACGCGCGCGCACGAGCACGCCCAGCCCGATGCCGGCCAGGCCTCCCACCGCGGCCACGGCGATCGCCCGCGACGACTCGTACACGGGCCACGCGCCGGCCGCCGTCACGGCCACGCCGACGAGCACGTAGCCGAGACCCCACAGGGTCAGCGCTCGCGAGCGCGGCGGCCGACGGCGAGGCCGCGCGGCGGCATCCGTCCTGCTCATCGCAGCGCTCCCCTCGCCAGCATCTTCGGCAGGTCGCCCAGTGCGCCGAGAGTGAGCACGGAGAGCTCGCGCGCGTTGCGCAGCGTGGGCTCCGCGCCCAGCTCGCTGCGCACGGCGACGGCCCCCACCGCGGCGGGCAGCCGCACGGCGGCATGCCGCAGCCGGCCTGTCGGCATCCTCGATCCGGTGAGCAGGAAGGCGATCGAGAGATCGGGGTACGCCTGGGCGGTCAGGGCGGTGACGGCCTCGAGGCGCATCACGTCGTCGGCGAGGTCGACCGTCGAGGTGCCGTCGAGCAGCGCCCGGGGGGTGAGGGTCGAGAGCGTTCTGATCGACTGCGTCGTCGTGGCGCCGTGCTCGGAGACGATCCCGCTGACGGCGAACAGCACGTCGCGGCCCTCGAACACGCCCTGCAGCGCGAGAGACGCGGCGGCGCTGACGGTGTTCTCGAACTCGTCGTCGCCGTCGTACGAGTCGGCCGCGAGATCGAGCAGGACGGCGATGCGCGCGTGGCGCGACTCCTCGTACTGCCGCACCATCAGGCGGCCGGTCTTGGCGGTCGACTTCCAGTGCACGTGCCGCTGCGAGTCGCCGACCACGTACTCGCGCACGGCGTGGAACGAGAGGTCCGCGTCGACGAGCGTGCTGCTGGGTGTGCCCTCGAGGTCGCGGATGAGCCCGGCCGCGGTGCTGGGGATCGCGACGGTCACCGGATGCACGTGGATGCGCTGCACTTCTGGCCAGCTGAGCTCGCGGCGCAGCAGGCCGATCGGGTCTGCGCGGGTGATGGTCATCGGGCCGACGTCGATCACCCCGCGACGGTGCGCGCCGATCGTCAGCTCTTCGCGGTGCTGCGCACCGGGTCGCAGCAGGGGCACGTGCGCTTCGATCAGGCCGTCGCCGACGGGCACGTCGACGACGCCCGGCAGCGACAGGCGCGCGCCCTCGTTGCGCACGTCGAGAGTCGCCGCGATCTCGGATCCGGCCACCACGCGGTCCCGGTCGAGCACGAGCCCGATGCGGTGATCGTTCGCTCCGAGCACGAACGGGATGCAGAGCACGAGCAGCGCGAGCGAGACGGCGGCGACCGCCCACGCCTCCACCCAGCCGAATGCCCGTCCTGCGGCCACGCCGAGCACGAGCGCGACCACGACGAGCGCCCCGGCCGCGGTCACGGTCTCGTGCACCCACGCACCGACGGCGCGGCCCGCGCGGCCGAGGGCGCGCAGGGTCCTGCGAGCGCCGGACACCGCGCCGCGGACAGCACCGCGCTGCGTCGTCGTGGAGTATCGCGTGACGGTCGAGGTGCGGGTCGACGTGCTCGTGCGCGCCGCCGCCCTGGTGATCCGCGATTCGGTGCTGAAGCTCACGCAGTGCCGTTCTCACGCGGGGGATCGACGTCGAGCAGGATCTGGCCGATGACCGCGATGGCGGTGACGCCGTCGAACTCCGCCTCGGGCTCGAGCACCAGGCGGTGGGCGAGGGCCACCACGGCGAGCTCGCGCACGTCATCGGGGGTGACGAAGGTGCGTCCGTTCTTCGCGGCCCACGTCATCACGAGCCGGGACAGGGCGAGCGCGCCGCGCACGCTGACGCCCAGGCGCACCTCGGATGCCCGTCGGGTCGCGTCGACGATGCGCATGATGTAGTCGGAGATGAGCGGGTTCACGTACACGCCCCTGGCGATCTCGCCCATCGTGAGCAGCGTGTCGGTGCCGACGAGCGGTGCGAGCTTCTTCTGCGGCTCGGGTGCCGCCTGCAGGATCCGCATGGTGGCCGCGTCGTCGGGGTAGCCGATCGAGGTCTTGATCATGAAGCGGTCGAGCTGCGCCTCGGGCAGCCGGTACGTGCCGCCCTGCTCGATCGGGTTCTGCGTGGCCAGCACGAGGAACGGCGAGCCGACCTCACGGCTGACGCCGTCGACCGTGACCGTGCCCTCCTCCATCACCTCGAGCAGGGCGGACTGCGTCTTCGGGCTCGCCCGGTTGATCTCGTCGGCGAGCACGATGTTGGCGAACACCGGACCGGCGTGGAACTCGAACTCGCCCGCTTTCTGGTCGTACACCGTGATGCCGGTCACATCACCCGGCAGGAGGTCGGGCGTGAACTGGATCCGGGTGCTCGTGCCCGTGATCGTCTGTCCGATCGAGCGCGCGAGCGCGGTCTTCCCCGTGCCCGGGAAGTCCTCCAGCAGCACGTGTCCTCCGGTCACCGCCGTCGCGAGCACGAGCTCGATCACGTGCCGCTTGCCGAGAATCGCCTGCTCGACGTTCTCGGCGAGGAGCGAGAACGTCTCGGCGAACCAGGAGGCCTGTTCGGGGGCGATGGTCATGGAGCATCCTCTCGAAGGGGGCGGGCGACGCGGGCACCGCGGAAGGTCACGGGCATGCGGTCATCCGCTGGGTGATCGCAGACAGGGTCCCGTACGCGCCGTTCCACGACAGCGTGACGTCGTACGAGCCCGGCGCGTCGGCCGCCTCGGCCGCCGCCACCCGGTACGAGCCCCGCGCTGCAGCGGAGACGCTGACGGCGTCGGACGGGTCGGTGGGTGACAGGCACGCCGCGAAGTCGACCTGGACGATGGTCGGCGCCGTGGCGGCGGTGACCTTCACCGGGTCGGAGCACCGTTCGGTCTCGGTCGCGTGACAGGCGCGGGCGCGCACCTGGCCGGGCGACGCGTCGGGGCTCAGCGTGAACTCGTCACGCCACGACCCGTACATCTGGTACTGGGCGACGAATCCCGGTTCGACGTCGATTGCGGGTGCCGAGGCGAGCGGGTACGAGTACCGATCACCCTGACGGGTCGGCGTCTCGGCGACCCGGTAGGTCGTGTCGCCGCCCGGGCCGGCGACGAAGGTGAAGGTGAACACGCGCACGGTGGTCGACTCCGCGACGCCGTAGCCGTTCGACACGCAGGCCTTCACGCTGTACGCCTGGTACGCCTCGAGCCCCTGCAGCGAGGGCGACGACGAGGTGACCTCCGCTCCGGAGACCCGCAGGCCACCGGAATCGTCGGCGCTGCACGTCGCCCCGCCCGATCGCCACGCCAGGTAGACGACCTCGAGCGGCTCGTCGCTGCCGTTGCCCTGCGGCGAGATGCCCGACACGTTCACCGCGGTGTTCGAGGCGGCGGTGGCCTGGGTCTGAGCGGGGTCGAAGTACGGTGCGCCGGCGACCGTGACGGAGACAGGGTAGGCGGCCCCCTCGTTGCCGCCGCCGGTCGGCGGCTGGAACTGGCTGACCGGCACGAGCGTGATGGTCTGCGCTCCCGGAGCCAGCGTGAGCTCGGCGGTGGTGGTGGCTCCGGTGCGCGGGATCACGTCACCGGTCTCCGCCACGCGGAACGCGCGGGCGTCGCTCGCGGCGGTGATGGCCAGCGAGACCACCCCTCTGCCCCGATCGTTGCCTCCCTGCCGGTACACGGGTGTCGCGGTGGCCTTCGAGATCACCGGCGCCTCGTACGCCCAGCTGGTGTGCGCCGAGGTCGCGGCCGACGTTCCCACGGCGTTCACGGCGGCGGCGGTGAAAGAATGCGGCACACCGTTCACCAGACCATTCACCGTGCAGCGGACGGTGCTGCCCGCCGGCCGGCAGGCAGCACCCGCCGGTGAGCCGTCGCGCAGGATCGTCACGCCGGTCAGTGCCGGATGCGCCCGCGCGGCCTGGCCGAGCGAGACCTCCAGCTCGACGCTGGATCGGCCGAAGCCGATCGTCGTGAGGCTGGCCGGCGGCTGGGGGAAGCCCTGCAGATCGAGCGTCAGAGTGCCTCCGCCGGTACGGCCCTGAGCATCCGCGACCGTGAACGGCACCGTGCACTGGCCGCCGGGAGCCTGTCCGCCGGACGGCCAGCTGACGGCGATGGCTCGTTCGTTCACCGCAGCGAGAGCGGCGACGTCGCAGCGCGCCCCGGCACCCAGCGACACCAGCTGCAGCCCGGCGCCGGGCTTGCCGGCGAACGGATCGTACTCGCCGGCGATGTCGACGACGTCGATCGAGCATCCGCCGCTCGTGACCACGCACTGACGGGTCAGGGTCGCCCCGCGCGGTGCGTCCGGCGGTGCGGCGCCGACGACGAGGCGCAGCACGGCCGTCGGCTCACCGTCGGACGGAACCGTCACGGCGACCTGCTCGACGGCGCCGGATCGGGCGTCCGCCCGCGCCTCCACGCTCAGCGTCGCGCCCTTCTGGGTGACGATGAACGACGATCCCGAGTAGGCGATGCGGTACTGCAGCGACGACCGGTCGCCCTCGCGTCCGCCCTCCCAGGAGGCCATGCCGGCGTACAGGTCGATGTCGGTCGTCGCGCCGGGGGCGACGGTGTGCGCGATCGACGACAGCACGAGCTGCGGCGCCGACGGCCGGATGCCCACCGGCACGTCGACGTACGACCAGGTGCGCTGTCCGTCCAGACGCACGGGCACGAGGCAGGTGTCCGACCACGGGGCCTCGCGGCCGGCCGTGTACACGGCTGTGGTGCCCGAGCCTGCGGTGCAGGTGGCGGCACCGCGCTGGGCGAGGAACGGCCCCTCGCCGAGCTGCACCCCGTCGGATGCCGGCAGATCGAGCATCTCGCGCACATCGAAGGTCGTCGACGCATCCTCGTCGACCGTCACCGGCTTCACACCCTGCTTCAGCTGCACCCGCATGTCGTCGAAGGCGGGGATGTGCAGGAATCCGTATCCGACGACGTCACGCCCCGCGGGGGACGTGCCGGTGACCTGGAACGGCACGAGAGCGCCGTCTTCGGGGGCCGGTCCGATGATGCGGCTGCCCTTCACCGTGTATCCGCCGGTGTCGCCCCACAGGCTCAGCGTCAGCGATCGCACATCGCCCGACGCCCACTGCACACGCTCGCCGAGCACGTCGATGCCGCCCGACGCCAGCTCGGCCCGATCGCGCGCGGTGAGCACCGTGTCGGACACCACCGGCTGGTCGACGACCGCGCCGTCGGAGACCGAGACGACGATCAGTCCCTGCGCGGTGCTCGCCGTCCGGCTCGAGCGCACCGTGTAGAAGTACGAGTTCGTGCCCGCCACATCGCCCGCACGCAGCACGATCCGTCCGTCCTCGAGCGACGTGTCCGGGTCGACGAGCGCGTCGAGCCGCGCGTACAGCGGGTTGCCCGGCACGGCAGGGGCGTTGGGCACGAGGTCGACGATCTCGAGCTCCCCCTGCGCGGGATCGGAGTCGTTCGCCGCCGGGTGGATCACCACCGGCGTCGCGGAGCCGGTCTCGACGCGCACGTAATCGCTGTACGCGACGGGTGCGGCGTCGCTCACCCTCGCGTCGAGCACGCCGATGCGGATCCGGGCCGAGGCCGTCTCGCCCTGCGAGTCGCGAACCGAGTACCGGAACGTCACCTGACCGCCCTCCACCCCGCCGGCGGGGGCGCGGTAGACGATCGCATCACCGGCGGCGGAGATCGTGGCCGTCCCGCGCCCGCGATCCGGCTGCTCCACCGCGGCGAGGGTCACGCGGTCGCCGTCGGGATCCACGCCGTCCGTCGGCACGGTGAGCGAGACGGTCTGCCCGCTCAGCACGCGTCCGATGAGCGCCTTCGGGCTGGGTGCGCGGTTGGTGCCGGAGGGGACGACGGTGACCGTCACCGCTCCGCTGTCGAAGAGCTCGGGACTGCGCTCGAGCGACACGGCGTAGGTCAGCCGGTACGTGCCGGGCGTGGCCGGTGCGAGATAGCGCAGGGCGCCGCCGTCTGCGAAGACCAGTTCGCCGTCCTGGCCGGACCCGCCCACATCGGAGCGCACGATCAGCGGCTCTCCGCGCGGCGCCACGTCGTTGCCGGTGACGTCGATCCTGGTGAGGGCGCCTGCGCGCACGGTGACCGCATCGGGGAACACGATCGGTCGTGTGACGGTCGACGGCGGGGTGAGGAACACCGTCACCGTGCCCTCGACCGCCGCCCCCGACCCGTCGGCCACCGTCACCGTGGCCCTGCCGATGACGCCCGGCTCTCCGTCGGAGGTGGTGCCGCTGACGCGGAGCCGCTCGTTGCCGACGACGTTCGCCGTCAGCTGCGGGGTCGAGCTCATCGCGCCGGCGAGGATCAGCACGCGTCCGTTCGTGTTCCGCACGGCACGCAGCACATCGACCGTCGTGTCCTCCCCCGCGCGGACGAACGCGGTCAACGGCGCCATCGTCAGCGGGGCGGCACCGTCGACAGCGGTGATCCGGATGACCGCGGACTGCTCGGCCTGGGTCATCGTGTCCTGCGCGGTGTAGGTGACGACGTACTCGCCGGCCTCCGGCACCGTCACCTCGACCACGCCGGATGCCGTGTTCGGCACCACCGTCATCCCCTCGGCGGTCGCGGCGGTCTGCACGGCGTCGACGAGGCGGTACGATCCGGATCCGCCGGTGAGATGATCGCCGATGCGCACGCTCTGCGGCTCGCCGATGCGCGCCGTGATCGCCACCGGCGCGGCCCGCATCGCCGGGCTGCCGTTCACGCGCACCTCGAGCGTCTTCTCGGTGGCCGCTCCGCGGGCGTCGGCCACGATGACCGTCACGGGGATCACGGCATCCGCCGCGTTGGGATCGGTGTGGCGGATCGCGACGCGCCCATCCGCGGTCGGCACGACCATGACCGGCGCCGCGCTGTCGACCTCGTACGCGTCGCTGAGCACCAGGGGGTCGCCCTCGGGGTCGACCCATCCGGCCAGCACCGGCACGATCGTGCTGCCGCCGGGCAGCAGCTCGGGAGACGGCCAGTCCTGCCGGCACGCGTCGACACCGCACCAGACCGGCGCCGAATTCGCGTCGTCTGCGACCACGGTGAGCGTCACGGTGGCCGGCTGCGAGACGGATGCACCGTCGGTCACCGTGTAGCTGAACGTGGTCTGGCCCGACGTCGCCCGCACGTCGACAGCCAGCGACTGCGCGTTGCCCACCAGCGACAGCTGCCCGAAGGCGGGATCGGTCAATCCGCCCTCGACGGACGACGCGTCGATCGTGAGCACGTCCTTGCGGTTCGGATCGTGGTCGTTGAGCAGCACGGGCAGCACGACCTGCTCACCAGCCCTGACACCGAAGGCGTCGTCCACGGCGATCGGAGGCAGCTGCTCGGCGACGTCCTCGACGACGACCCGGCCTTCCTGCTCCTTCGTCTCGTCGTCGACATCCCACTGCTCCAGCGGCACCGGGCGCCCGTCCGGGGCCGTCCAGATGAGCCCGGTCGCGAGTTCGGTGAGCACCGCCCGGTCGCCGTTGGCGCGGAAGACGGGCTGGATGTCGACCGAGTCGAGCACCTCGTCCGGCACGGTCAGCGCGGTGACGTCGCCGTCGGATGACCACAGCGTCGCCGAACCGGTGTCCACCCATCCCGCGTATCGCGCCGAGCCGACCACGACGGGCGCGGCGGGCACCCCGGCGGCGTCGGCGATGCGCTCGGCCTCGCCGCTGCGCAGCGCCACCGACACGAGCCCGTCCGAGTCCGCGATCAGCACGTCGTCCCCGCGGGCCGCGCCGCCCTGCAGAACGGCGTCGTCGGCGACATCGAGATCGACGGCGTCGTCGCGGCCGGCGACCCAGAGCCTGCCCTCACCGCGCTGCAACAGCGCCCAGCGCTCGCCGATGACGGTCAGGGCCAGGTCGGCATCACCGTCTGGAGCCGCGGCGAGCGTCGAGCCGTCGCCGACGAAACGGTGCTCCTCGACGTCGAAGAGGCGCACGGCGCCCTCGTCGGACGAGTACAGCGCGAGCAGCCCTGCGGGCGAGAGGCCGATCGCGTCGGCGACATACGTCGGGCGCTCCTCACCCTCCTCGACCTCCGCCTCCGCGAACGGGTCGACGAGGGCCGTGGCGGCTCCGGGCTCGAGGGACGACACCGCCACCTGCCCGGTGTCGGTGCGGTACGCGACGAAGGATCCGGCTGACACGATCTGACGCGTGCCGGCCGGCGTGGGGACGGATGCCGAGGGAGCGCCGTCCTCCGCGGCATCCGCGAGCAGATCCGTGGGACTCGCCGGGTCGATGTCCCAGCGCTGCCGGCTGCCCTGGCTGAACAGCACCGCCGACTGCCCGCTCTGCCACACCGCCTCGGGTGAGTCCGCCGACCGGACGGTGTCGATCTCGGCGAGCTCGGTGTTGACCCGCGCGTACTGGCCCGCTTCGCGCAGCACCCACACCGACGACTCCAGCCGGGGCACCTCCTGCGCCGGGTAGCCCTGCGCGGTGACGGCGAGCACGATGACGACCAGAACGGCGACAGCGCCGGCGATGCCCGCGATGAGGCGCCTCCGGGAGCGGGCGGGCGCGGGCGCCTGGCCCTCCTTGCCGAGTGCCATCAGATGACACCGGTCAGGTTGAGGACCACGACGCCGATCGCGGTGATCGCGGCTGCGCCGACCAGCGCACCGATGACCCCGGCCGCCCACGGCGAGTGCGCACGGGACGGTGCAGGAAGGTCGTCGCGGTCACGGAGGCTCGTGCGCTGCTTCTCTGCGCGAGCGGCCCGACGGGAATCCGGAGCGACGGTGGTGATCACGGGGCCGCGGTGACCGGCATCCGCGAAGCTGACGGGGGCCGCGGCAGCCCACTCCGCCGATGCCGCCTCGAAAGCCGTCGGGGCGATGCCGAGCTCGTACTGGGCCCAGCGCAGGCGGTCGGCGAACGCCGCCATCGACGGGAAGCGCTGCGCCGGGTCGCGGTGCATGGCCGTCGCGAGCAGCTGATCGATGATCGGCGGCATGCCCGCGACGGGGATCGGCGTGTAGCGCGCGCGGATGATGCGCTGGCGCAGCTGATCGCGGGAGTTCGCGTCCCGGTCGGGGCGCTCGAACGGGCTGCGCCCCGCGAGCAGGGTGTACAGGGTCGCTGCGAGGCTCCACACCTCGCTGGGCACCGATCCGGTCACGCGCTCCTGCAGCACCTCGGGCGAACTCCACGGCACCGACATCGCGAAGACGTCGCTCTCACCGGCATCCACCACCGCCGCCGCGATGCCGAAGTCGGCCAGCACCGGGGAGCCGAGCGAGTTGATCAGCACGTTCGACGGCTTGATGTCGCGATGCAGCAATCCGGCGCGGTGCACGGTCTCGAGCGCGCCCGCGATGCGCACCCCGGTGTCGAGCACCTCGGCGAGCGGCAGAGGCGCCTTCCGGTAGCGGGCGCTCATCGTGTCGGGGCAGTACTCCATCGCGAAGTACGGCCGGCCGTCGGCCGAGATCGACGCCTGGTAGATCGTGACGATCGACGGGTGCGCGCTGAGCCGCGCCGAGATGTCGGCTTCGGCGTTGAATGCACGCAGCACGTCGGGGTTCACGGCGTCGGCCAGCAGCACCTTCACCGCGGCGACGCGACGGGGCATGTCCTGCTCGTAGAGGAAGACATCGGCGAACCCGCCCGAACCCAGCGGTCGCACGTAGCTGTAGCCGGCCAGCGTGGGAGGCGGCGACGTCATGCGCTTCGCCACGAGTCCTCCTCACGATGTCCCGGGGCGACTGAACACACGGGGCGCGTCGTCTGCGCGCGCGGGAAGTTCCCCCTGACGAGGAGTATATCGGCCGGGCGCAGCCCCGCCGCGTCTCGCGCCCGGCCTACGGCGGGGGCTGCGTCCGGGCCATGATCACGCCGCCCGCCAGCATCCCGCCACATGATCGTCGACCATGCCCGCCGACTGCATGAGGGCGTACATGGTCGTCGGTCCCACGAAGCGGAAGCCGCGTGCGCGCAGCGCCGTGCTGAGCGCCGTCGACTCCGCGGTCACCGCGGGCACCTCTCCGAGGTCGCGGGGTCGGAGACCGGATGCCTGTGGCGCGAACGACCACATCAGGGCATCCAGCTCCCCGTCGGCCATGTCGCGCACGAGGGCGGCGTTCGTGATCGTGGCCTCGATCTTCGCCCGGTTGCGGATGATCCCGGCATCCGTCATCAGCCGTTCGACGTCGTCGGCGCCGAACGCCGCCACCTGCGCGGGGTCGAACCCGGCGAACACCTCGCGGAAGCGCGGGCGCTTGCGCAGGATCGTGATCCAGCTGAGCCCCGCCTGGAAGCCCTCCAGCGCCATCTTCTCGAACAGCGCGCGGTCGCCGTGCAGCGGGCGGCCCCACTCCTCGTCGTGGTAGCGGCGGTACTCGGCGTCGTCACCGACCCACGCGCAGCGGTCGCGGCCGTCGGCCGCGGTGAGCAGGGATGCCATGGCGCCACGATACCGGCGGGGTCAGACACCCTGTGTCGGCGCCCCTGCGCGGTGCCCGTGCCCGGCGAAGCCCCGTCGCCGTCGCGTGACGGAGAGGGGGCCTCGACAGCGGAGGAGGGCGCCGACGCTCAGCGTGTGCGCTGCTTGAGCGCCTTTTCCGACACGGGCGCCTCGCCGGACGCCTCGAGCGCGGCGTAGTACGCACGGGCCTCGTCCTGGCGCTGCTGCTCGACGCCGCTCGCGATCTGGGCGCGCACGTGCTCGGGCTCGTAACCGAAGGCCTGCACGAGCTCGAGGGCGTGCGGACGCAGGCGCGCGCAGAGGCGGTCGATGTAGCTCGACACCGCGGCGGCGCGCTGCGTCGACAAGCGGCCGTTGATCATGTGCCAGGCGAGGTGCTTCTCGATCAGCGACAGGCCGAACAGGTCGCGCAGCCAGGTGAGCACCTGCCGGGTGCCGGCGTCGTCGATCCTGCGGATGGCGTCGGTGAACGCCTCCCACTGCAGCAGCTCGCCGTGGGCACGGGCGGCCTCGATCAGCTCGGCCTGGTTCTCGTTGAACAGCTTCTCGCCGAGCACCTTGTCCTTGCCCGCGGCGCGCAGGCGCCCGGCGATGTCGGCGACCATCTGCTGCACGCGCTCGGTGAGCAGCTCGTGCTGCTGCTCTTCGCGCAGGCCGAGTTCGACCGAGCGGGCGACCTGGCCGAAGTCGGCGACGGCCTGGCCGAGGGCGCGCAGCCCCGCACCGTGGAACACCTTGCCGGCCGTCTGACCGACGGCGTAGCGGGCGAGCTTCCTGGCATCCGCGCCCTTGAACTGCTTCGCGAAGTCGGTGAGCAGGCGCTTGCCGACCAGCTGCAGCAGGATGTTGTTGTCGCCTTCGAAGGTGACGTAGATGTCGAGGTCGGCGCGCAGGCCGACCAGACGGTTCTCGAACATGAACCCGGCGCCGCCGCAGGCCTCGCGTGCCTCCTGCAGGGTGTCGAGCGCGTGCCAGGTCGACAGCGGCTTGAGCGCGGCGGCCAGGGTCTCGAGGTCTTCGCGGTCTTCGGGGGTGTCGGTGCGGCCCGAGAAGACGCCGTCGAACTTCTGCAGGAACTCGTCGTGCGCGAAGATCTGTGCGTACGTGGTGGCGAGGCGCGGCAGCAGCCGGCGCTGGTGCTTGCCGTAGTCGAGCAGCACGGTCTCTTCGCCGTTCGCGCCGTCGAACTGGCGGCGCTGGGTGGCGTACGTGATCGCGATGTGCAGACCGAGGGCGGATGCCCACGACGCTGCGCCGTCGAGCGAGACGCGCCCCTGCACCAGCGTGCCGAGCATGGTGAAGAAGCGGCGGCCTGGGCTGCTGATCTCGCTCGAGTAGGTGCCGTCCGCGGCGACGTCGCCGTAGCGGTTGAGGAGGTTGGTGCGCGGGATGCGCACGTGGTCGAAGCTGAGGCGGCCGTTGTCGATGCCGTTCAGCCCGCCCTTGAGCCCGTCGTCCTCGCGGCCGATGCCGGGCAGGTCGTTGCCGTCGTCTCCGCGCAGCGGCACGTAGAAGCAGTGCACGCCGTGGTTGACGCCGTTGGTGATCAGCTGCGCGAACACCGTCGCCGCGATGCCGTGCAGGGCTGCGTTGCCGAGGTACTCCTTGGTCGCCGCGCGGAACGGCGTGTTGATCACGAACTCCTCGGTCTCGGGGTCGTACGTGGCGGTGGTGCCCACCGCGGCGACGTCGGAGCCGTGACCGATCTCGGTCATCGCGAAGGCGCCGGGGATCGACAGGTCCATCACCCCGGGCAGCCACTTCTCGTGGTGCTGCTCGGTGCCGAGCTGCAGGATCGCCGAGCCGAACAGTCCCCACTGCACGCCCGACTTGATCTGCAGGCTCGGGTCGGCCGCGACGAGCTCTTCGAATCCGGCGATGTTGGCGCCGTTGTTCTCTTCGCCGCCGAAGCGCTTCGGAAAGGCGCGGTGCACGGCACGGTTCTCGACGAGCAGGTGCAGCTGCGAGAGCACCCGCTCGCGGTGCGCGTCTTTGGCGAGGCTGTCGTCGCGCCAGAAGGCCGGGTCCTTGATCATCTCGCGGGCCTCGCGGCGGGTCTCGGCCCAGGTGCCGAGAAGAAGCTCGTTCACTCGATCGACGTCGATCGTGTGGGGCGCCGGCGCCGCGGTGGGGGCGTCAGCGGCAGGGGTGGGACGGATGGCTGCGTCGACCATGGCGGTTCCTCTCAGAAAGGAGCAGAGATCTCTCGATGGTAGATCCGCGACAACTCATGGCGAACCCGAGTGTGGAACACCTCCAATCCGGTCCCGCGGAGGCGTCGCGCCCCGTTGTCGCCACCCCACAGCATCCCCCACCTACTTCACCCCGCCGCTCCCGCCCTCCCACCGCATCCCCGAGCCGCCCCTAACGCCACCACCCCCGCCATTCGCTCCGGTATGAGTTTGTGCCGCCTACACCGGCATGCAGGCGGCACAAACTCATACCGGAGCGAGAAGCGGTTCGGGCGGGGTCAGGAGAGCTGATCCTCGGCGTCGACATCCTTGCCGGTCGGGTCCCACCGGATGATGAGCAGCGAGATGAGACCCGCGAGCGGCGCGAGCGCGACGATCCAGAAGACCCCGGTCGACAGCGACGTGGCGAGCACGGGGAAGAACACCAGCGAGACGATCGAGAACACGCGCTTCACCGCCTCGTTGAAGCCGACCCCGACACCGCGCAGACGCGTGGGGTACGACAGGGTCGCGTAACTCATCAGGTTCGCCCCGGGGCCGCCGGCCTGGGCGAAGACGAAGGCGGCGAGCATCGCGATCGAGATGATCACGAGCGCTCCGGTCGGGATCCCCACGATCGCGAGGGTGAGCAGCGAGGCGGCCTGGATGGCGAAGCCGATGATGGTCATCCGCCGCGCACCCACACGGTTGACCAGGCCGACACCGAGCAGGCCACCGGCAGCGCCGAAGCCCAGGTTGATGACGAGGGCCGAGAGGATCGTCACCAGCGGTCCCTGCTGGAAGAGCAGGGCGATGATCAGCGGCGTGCCGTAGGCGACCGCGTTGTAGCCGAAGGTCGAGAACACCGAGACGCACAGCGCCGCGATCGTGCGGAGCCGGTAGCGGGCGGCGAACAGCTCGCCGTACTGCCGCCAATGACCGGTGCGCGCCCTGACCGCGGTGCGCGAGTCCTCGGCATCCGGAGCCAGTTCGACGTCGAGCCCGTGGTGCGAGCGCATCACGTCGACCGCGCCACGCAGGTCTCCCTGGTCGGCGAGCCACTGCGGCGACTCGGCCATGTACTTGCGCCGCACGAGCAGCACGATGATGGCCGGCACGGCACCGAAGCCGACGACCACGCGCCACAGGATGTCGTGCTGCGCGACGGGCAGCACGAGGAACACGGCCAGCACGAGCAAGTAGCCGAAGCCGGTCGCGATGTACCAGGCCGGCGACCAGGCGTTGACGCGCTGCGAGCGGCTGCCCGAGCCGCGCAGCTTCGAGAACTCCGCGAGGAACGCCATGGCCACCGGCAGGTCGAGGCCCACGCCGATTCCCATCAGGAAGCGGAAGAAGATGAGCACCCACTCGTTCGGCGCAAGCGCGCAGCCGATCGCCGCGACGACGAAGAACGCCATGTCGGCCATGAACAGCTTGTACCGGCCGAAGCGGTCGACGAGCATGCCGCCGAAGATCGCGCCGACCACGGATCCGACCATGATCGCGGCGTTCACGAATCCCGTCATGAGCGGGTCGAGCCCGAACTCCTCCTTGACCGCGGTGATGCCGAAGGCGAGGGAGGAGAAGTCGTAGGCGTCCATGAAGATGCCGCCCAGCGCGAGCACGATGATCGCCTTCGTCTTCGCACCCTGCGACCCCTTCTCGGCGAGCAGGGCGTGCACGTCGCGCCGGGTGCGGATCACCGTCGTCGCGGTCTTCTGGTCGAGGCTCATGAGGGTCAACGCTAGAACCGGATGACGCTGCGTGACGTCACGGGCCGTCACGCAGCGTCACGAATCACCAGGCGGTCTTGATGGTGCCGTTGCCTTCGATGACCGTGCGCACCTCGTCGCTCGTGAACGCCTTCTCGAGCGCTTCGGTCGCCGCGGAATCGGCATCCTTCTGCTGCACGACGAGATTCAGCGCGAAACGGTCGTCGAGTTCGGTGATCAGGCCGTCGTCGTCGGGGTTGAGGCCGAGCGCCTTGATGTGCGAGGGCCACTGGAAAACCAGGTCGGCCTCTTCGTACGCGGCGTTCAGCGACGAGATGGGCACCTGCACGAACTCGAGGTTCTTCGGGTTCTCGGTGATGTCCTTCACGGTCGCCGCGTACGGGTCGACCGCCGGGTCGAGGGTGATGACGTCGTTCGCGGCGAGCAGCTTCAGCGCTCGGCCGGTGTTGGACGGGTCGTCGGGGATGGCGACGGTGCCGCCCTCGGGCAGGTCTGCGATGTCGTCGAGCGTCTTGGAGTAGAACGCGATGACGAAGTTGTACACCGGCTGCACGCCGACCAGCTCTGCGTCGTTGCCCTCGTTGAACGTCTGCATGTAGGGGATGTGCTGCGAGAAGTTCGCGTACACGTCGCCGCTGTTCAGGATCGTGTTCGCGGTGATGTAGTCCGCGACCTCCACGAGCTCGACCTCGTAGCCGTCCTCGATGGCCTCTCCTGCGGCCTTCACGACGTCGGTCATCGGCGCCTGTACGGCGGCTACCTTGAGCACGGTGGGCTCTCCGGCACCGGCATCCGGCTTCTCGTCCGCCGCAGGCGCACAGGCGGTGACGAGGAGCGCGAGACCGAGACCGGCTGCGGCGAACGCGAGGCGTGACTTCTTCATGGGTGTCTTCCGTTTCGATGGGGGTTCGGGGTGAGGCTCAGCGGTGGTCCAGCCGCACCGAGGTGCGGTGACCGATGGCCTGGATGGCGAGCACGCAGACGATGATGATGACGATCGTGAGGTACATGAGGTTGTCGTTGTAGACCTGGTAGCCGTAGCGCATGGCGAAGTCGCCGATGCCGCCACCGCCCACCACGCCCAGCACGGTGGAGTACGACAGCAGGCTGATCGCGGCCGAGGTCAGGGCGTAGACGAGGCCCGAGCGCGCCTCGGGAAGCAGCATCCGGAACACCGCCTGCGGCACCGTCGCGCCCGACGCGACGGCGACCTTCGAGATGCCGGCGGGGATCTCACGGAGGATCTGCTCGGTGAGGCGGGCGTAGATCGCGACGGCGACGAAGCAGAGCGGGAGGGTCGCCGCCTGGGTGCCGAAGCTCGTGCCGATGACGGCTCTGGTGAACGGGATGAGGAACACCACGAGCAGCAGGAACGGGAACGAGCGGACGATGTTGATGTACAGGTTGGCGATGGTGTTGACGGCGCGATTCTCCGCGATGCCGCCGCGTTCGGTGAGGTACACCACGGTGCCCAGCGGCAGGCCGACGAGCACGGCGGCGAGCAGCGAGACGAGCACCATGTATCCGGTCTCGGCCATCGACTCGGCGATGTCGGCGCCGTATTCGGCGAGCAGGTCGGTGAGCCACGTCATGCCGTCAGCTCCCGCTTGACCTGTTCGTAGTAGCTCGGCAGCGATCGGGGGCCTGCGGCGTCGATCTCGAAGAGCTCGCGCAGGCGGCCCTTCTCGAGCAGCGCCGCGCGGTCGCAGATCGCCTTGACGACGTCGAGGTCGTGCGTGATGACCACGATGGTGGTGCCGAGCTGGTCGCGGGCGTCGGCGAGCACCCGCAGCACGTCGGCGGTGGTCGAGGCGTCGAGCGACGAGGTGGGCTCGTCGCACAGCAGCAGCGGCGGCTTCGAGACGAGGGCGCGGGCGAGTCCCACCCGCTGCCGCTCGCCGCCGGAGAGCTGGGCCGGGAAGTGGTCGGCGCGGTGCGACAGGCCGACGAACGAGAGGATCTCGTCGACGGCATCCCGCTGCTGCGCCGCCGTCATGCTCTTCTCGCCGCGCTTGCCGCTGCGCGTGCCGTTGCGCTGCGCCAGACGCAGCGGCAGGCGCACGTTGTCGCGCACGGTGCTGTTGCTGAGCAGGTGGACTCCCTGGAAGACGACGCCGATGTCGCGGCGCAGGGCGCGCAGGGCGGCTCGGTCGAGGCGGGAGACCCGGGCGCCGTGGACGAGCACGTCGCCTTCGGTCGGGCCGGTGAGGCCGTTGATCAGCTCGAGCAGGGTCGACTTGCCGGCGCCGCTCTCGCCGATCACGCCGAAGATCTCGCCCGTCCGGATGCTGAGCGTCACGTCGTCGAGCGCCGGACGTTCATCGGCGTCGGGTCGGAAGCGTTTGCTGACGTGGCGGAACTCCACGATCGCAGGCAGGTCGGTGGCCATCGCGTCTTTCGAGTGGGTGGCGGGCCGGCTGTCGGGCCCGAGCAGGCCGAGCGGCCTTTTCTGTACGTGATCCAAATTATAGTTGCCCTATGACCCTCAGGTACCGGACGGAAGCGATCAACGGCGACGGCGGGACGGGCACGGCTCGCGTGACAGGCGGCATGGAGGTGCCGGTGGCGTCGCCGCTGACTTCGGATCCCGATCCGGATGCTTCGAACCCGGAGCAGCTGCTGGCGCTGGCGTGGTCGACGTGCCTGAACGCGACGGCGCAGGCGTTGGTGAAGCGCGAGCGCCGCACGGCGGTGCGGATCGAGGTCGAGCTGCACGACGCCTCCGATGGCCCCGGGTATGAGTTCCACGTCGACACGTATCTGTCGGCGGAGGGGCTGACCCTGGACGAGACGGCGGATCTGCTGGCGCGTGCGCACGCGCGCTGTCCGGTGTCGAAGCTGCTGCGGGGTGCGACGACGGTGCAGGTACACGCGGAGGAGTTCGCCGGCTGAGGATCGGCGGGCCGGATCGGGTGCGCCCCGGTGTGCCCCGGTTCGGTTGGCAGTTCGAGTTGCGAGGCGCGTGAGGCGTCCGGAGATGCGCGAGGCGGGTGCACCGGCGCGTCGCGTGCGCCAGAGGGAGCGCGGCGTCCGCGCGGGTTCGCGCGGCCAGGTGAGTGCGGGTGCGACGCGCCGGGGTGGCGGACTCAGTGCGCCGCGATCACCTCGAGCACGGCGGTGCCGTACGCATCCCGCTTTTTCTCCCCGATCCCGCTGATGCCGCCGAGGCCGGTCACCGTCGTCGGGCGCTGCTCGGCCAGCGCCCGCAGCGTCGCATCGCCGAACACGATGTACGCGGGCACGCCCTGCTCGCGAGCGGTCGCCGCCCGCCAGGCGCGCAGCGCCTCGAAGAGGTCGCGGTCGCCGGCATCCAGCGAGGCGGATGCCGGGGCCTTGCGCGCACGGGCAGAACCGCCGACACGTCCGATGGTGTCCTTGCGCAGCGGCACGGGGGTCTCACCGCGCAGCACACCGGCCGCGGCATCCCCCGGCGCGAGCGTGCCGTACTCGCCCTGCGCGACGAGGATGCCCCTCGCCAGCAGCTGCCGCACGACGCTGCGCCAGTCCTGGTCGGACAGGTCGGCTCCGATCCCGTACGTCGCCATCTGCTCGTGGCGCATCTTGCGGATGCGGTCGTTCGACGCGCCCCGCAGGATGTCGATCAGATGCCCGGCGCCGAACGCCTGGTTGCGCTCGCGCTTCAGGCGCACGATCGTCGACAGCAGCTTCTGCGCGGGAACGAGCCCGTCGAAGGTGTCGGGCGTCTCGAGGCAGGTGTCGCAGTTGCCGCATGCCTCGCTGTCCTGACCGAAGTACCGCAGCAGGTTCTGCCGTCGGCACGCGACCGTCTCGCACAGCGCGAGCATGGCGTCGAGGTGCTGCCCCATCCGCATCTTGAACGTGCGATCGCCGGGACTCTGGTCGATGAGCCGGCGCTGCTGCACGACGTCACCCAGCCCGTACGCCATCCATGCGACCGACGGCTCGCCATCGCGTCCGGCTCGGCCGGTCTCCTGGTAGTAGCCCTCGACGGACTTCGGCAGGTCTATGTGCGCGACGAAGCGCACGTCGGGCTTGTCGATCCCCATGCCGAAGGCGATCGTGGCGACCATGACCACACCGTCTTCCCGCAGGAACCGGGCCTGGTTCGCCGCGCGCACCTCGGCGGGAAGGCCGGCGTGGTACGGCAGCGCGTCGAATCCCTTGGATGCCAGATGCTCGGCCGTCTGCTCGACCGACTTGCGACTCAGGGCGTAGACGATGCCCGCGGCGCCCTCGGGCTGAGACCTGATGAACTCGACGAGCTGCCGCCGCACCTCGACCTTCGGCACGATGCGGTACTGGATGTTCGGGCGATCGAAGCTCGCGACGAAGTGCTCGGCGCGCCCCAGCCCGAGGCGCTCGGTGAGCTCCTGATGCGTCGCGCGGGTCGCCGTGGCGGTGAGAGCCATGCGCGGCACTCCGGGGAACCGCTCGGCGAGGTCGCCGAGCGCGAGGTAGTCGGGCCGGAAGTCATGACCCCACTGCGACACGCAGTGCGCCTCGTCGATGGCGATCACGCTGAGCGTCCCGCGCTGCAGCAGCTGCGTGGTCTGCGCCGATGACAGCCGCTCGGGGGCGACGTAGATCAGGTCGAGCTCGCCGGCGATGTACGCGCGCTCGACCTCACGGCGCTCGTCGGGCGCCTGGGTCGAGTTGAGGTACGCCGCACGTACGCCGTTCGCGCGGAGCGCGTCGACCTGGTCGTGCATCAGCGCGATGAGCGGGCTGATCACGAGCCCCGTGCCCTCGCGCACGAGCGCCGGCACCTGGTAGGTGATCGACTTCCCGCCGCCGGTGGGCATGAGCACGACGGCATCGCCTCCGCCGACGACGTGCTCGACGATCGCAGCCTGATCGCCCCGGAACGCGTCGTACCCGAAGACGGTGCGCAGCGCCTCGATCGCCGTCGGATACTTCGACGGCGCCGCTCCGGATGCCTGGATTCGTCCGGCTGTCGCAGCCGGCGTCATCGGTCCCTGACCCCAGTCGAGCGGAGGCTCCCAGCCGTCGGCAGGTGGGACCCAGTCGAGCTCGTCGGGCGGCAGGTCGTCGTACGGTTCGTCGGGGTACGGCACGTCCTCGTACGGGTCAGGGGAAGACGGCGGCATCCCTCCAGCGTAGCCACCGGCGCCGACACCGTGGCCGGGCGTCCACAGCCGCGCGCGGACCGCGACACCTCGGGGGCCGACACGCCAGATGTCAGACGTACTCGCGGGGATCGTCCGACATCTGGAGTGTCGGCCCCCGGTCTGTACGCCCCTGGCCGTGGCGACACCACCCGGCCCGGGCCCTGGCCCGCACACCGATACGCAGCCCACCGCGTACTCTGAGGGCGGGGCGCACGAACGAGATCTGGGGCGACGAAGGAGAACCGATGCCCGTGAAGACCTCCGGTCGCGTCCGCACCGGCACCGGCATCGTGATCCTCGCTGCGCTGCTCGCGACTCTGCCGCTCCCCGGAGCGGCGCCGGCGGCCGCTGAAACCCCGGTCACGGGCATCCGCACGCCGACCGCCGCACCCGACCGCCCTGCGCCGCCTCGACGCATCGCTCTCGGCGACACCGAGGTGCAGTTCACCTGGCCGGCGATCGCCGGGGCATCGGGGTACCGCATCCGCCTCACGTCGGGCGGTCAGGTGCTGCGTGTGCAGGACTGGTCGGCGACCAACGTGTTCATCGACGGGCTGACTCCCGAGACGACCTACGACTTCAGCGTCGCCGCCGTGAACTCGTCGGGAACAGGCGCGTACTCCGCACCGGTGCGCTTCACGACCCCGTTCGACTTCGTCGAACGGCAGTTCGGTCTGGATCGCTTCGCGACAGCCGCTCGCGTCTCATCGCGCGCCTATCAGGCGCAGGGTGCCGCTTCGGCCTTCATCACCGACGGCACCACCTTCCCCGACGCCCTCTCCGCTGCAGCGGCTGCCGGTCGCGCGGGGGCGCCGGTGCTGCTCACCCGACCGACGTCGCTGCGCGAGCCCACCCGACAGGAGCTGACGCGCCTGGGCGCGGACCGAGCCTTCATCGCCGGTGGAGATGGGGCGGTGAACGGCGATGTGCAGCGCCGTATCGCCGAGATCACGACCGGCGGTGTCATCCGGCTCGCAGGGCCCGATCGTTATGCGACCGCGGCCGCGGTGTCGACACTGTGGGGTTCCGCGGCGACGGTGTACCTCGCGAGCGGACTCGACTTCCCCGACGCCCTCGCCGGAGCCGCCGCCGCCGGGTCGAAGGACTCCCCCGTGCTGCTCACACGTGGCGATTCCCTCCCTGACGAGACGGCGAGCGCCCTCGCGCGGCTGCGCCCGGCGAAGATCGTCGTGCTCGGCGGCACGGGTGTGATCAGCGATGCGGTCGTCGAATCCGCCGTCGCGGCGACGGGGGTCAGCACCGCCACGCAGCGCCTGGGCGGCATCAACCGGTACATGACCGCGATCGCCGTGTCGAAAGCCACGTTCCCCACCGCCGGGGTTCCGGCCGTCTACATCGCTAGCGGCCTGTCGTTCCCCGACGCTCTGGCAGGGGCCGCAGCCGCCGGGCATCGTGGCGGCCCGGTGCTCCTCACCGGTCAGAGCGCTCTGCCGACAGCAGTCCTCGACGAGATCCGGCGTCTGAAGCCGCAGCGGGTGATCCTGCTCGGTGGTCCCGCGGTGATCAGCGACACCGCGATCGCCCAGCTTCTGCCTCTCGGCCCCTGACCGGGGTCGGCCATGGCCGATACCCTGGAGGGGTGGCACTCCGTCAGGCGCTGAACACGCGCACCCTCCTCGTCTGCGCTGCCATCGGTGTCGCCACGGGCATCCTCGGCGGCGTGGCCGGACTCGTCACCGTCGGCGTCATCGCTCTCGCGCCCTACGTGTACGGGCTCGTGCTCGGGGTGCACGTTCTGCCCGGCATCATCGCGCAGGAGGTGCTGCGCAAGCCGATGGTGGCGCTGATCACGCACGTCATCGCGGCGCTGATCTCGAGCGCGTTCACCCCGATGTGGGCGATGCGGTACATCGGCACCGCACTGCTCTTCGGGGCGATCCAGGAGGGGGTGGCCGCCCTCACCCGGTACCGCGCCTGGGGTCGGTGGCGCTTCTTCGTGTCAGCCGCGCTCATCGGCGTGCTCGTGGCCATCGTCGTCGGCCTGATCGTCGACCTGAGGCAGTTCGCCCCCTGGGTGCAGCTGAGCTACCTGATCGTCTCGGTGCTCGGGCCGGTGGCGTGGACGGCGATCGGGATCGCGATCGGGAACGCGCTGCGTCGGGCCGGCATCGCTCCGCGCTGAAGGATGCGACGACTCTCGCAGCGTCATCGGGGTTAGGTCAGACTAAGTTAGGAGGGAACCGCCCGCTCACAGAGGACCCGCCCGTGCGCCCTTCCGCGCCCCTGCTCCGCGTGCGCGACCTGAGCGTCACGCACGAGGGCGCCGCGCACCCCGCCCTGCGGGACGTCTCGTTCGACGTGCACCCGGGCGAAGTGGTGCTGCTGCTCGGTCCGAGCGGATCCGGCAAGTCGACTCTCACCCTCGCTCTGAACGGTCTGATCCCGCAGTCGGTCGAGAACGCGACCATGACAGGGTCGGTGCAGGTGGCCGGCCGCGACACCCGCACGACTCCGGTGGCTCAGCTCAGCACCGAGATCTCGATGGTCTTCCAGGACCCCGACTCGCAGCTCGTGACCGGGACGGTGCTCGACGAGGTCGCCTTCGCGCTCGAGAACCTGCGGCTGCCGGCATCCGACGTGCTCGCCCGCGCCGAGCAGGCGCTGCGCCGCGCCGGTCTTTGGAGCCGACGCCGCTGGAATCCCGACCTGCTCTCCGGCGGAGGACGCCAGCGTCTCGCGATCGCCTGCGCGCTCGCCCTCCGCTCGCGCGTCATCGTGCTCGACGAGCCGACCGCCAACCTCGACCCGCAGGGTGTGCGCGACGTCTACTCCGCCCTGGGCGAGCTGATCCGGGATGCCGAGCAGCGCGCGATCGTGCTCGTCGAGCACGACGTCGACGCGGCCGTCGACCTCGCCACCCGCGTGATCGTGCTCGACCACGACGGGCGCCTGCTGCTCGACGGCCCGGTCCGGGAGACCCTGCAGCAGCACGCCGAGACCCTGCGGGAACTGGGCGTGCTGACACCCGCCACCCGAACGCCCGCCATCCCGACGCCCGTCATCCCGACGCCCGTCATCCCGACGTCCGTCAGCGGAGGCACCGCGCGATACGACGCCCCGACGCGCGCAGCCGCCGCTCACGACCCCGCTCCGGCGATCACCGCGCGTGATGTCGTCGTCGAGAAGCGCGGCGCACGTGTGCTCGACGCGCCGCACCTCGACATCGCGCGGGGCTCGTTCACGGTCATCATGGGGGCGAACGGCGCCGGGAAGACCTCTCTGCTGCAGGCGCTCGGCGGCGTGGTGCCGCCGACGCGCGGTACGGTGCTCGTCGACGGGATCGATGTGGGGCGGGCTTCACCGCGCGTGCTCGCCGCGCACGCCGGGTTCGTCTTCCAGAATCCTGAGCACCAGTTCGTCGCCGGCACCGTGCGCGACGAGCTGGCGCACGGTCTGCGGCTGCAGCGGATCGAGGATGCGGAGATCGACGAGCGCGTCGCCGAGATGCTGGCCCGCTTCGGTCTGACGGCCAAGGCCGACGTGCATCCCTTTCTGCTCTCCGGCGGCGAGAAGCGGCGACTGTCGGTGGGCACCGCGCTGATCGCCCGCCCCGCGGTGATCGCGCTCGACGAGCCGACCTTCGGTCAGGACAGAGCGCGGGCGGCGGAGCTGCTCGGCATGCTGCAGGAGCTGCAGCAGGCGGGCACGACCGTGGTCATCGTCTCCCACGACCGACGACTGATCGCCGAGTACGCGACCCACGCGGTGCTCGTCGCAGACGGCGAGGTGATCGCCGCCGGTCCCGCGGCCGAGCTTCTCGCGCAGACCGATCCGGATGCCGTGGCATCCGCCTCCGCGGGCGACCCGATCGTCCCGGTGACCGAGCCCACCCCCGTCGACCCGTACGCCGATGCGCCGGTGCCGGCGCGCTTCTGGCTGCACGGCATCAACCCGCTCGCCAAGTTCGGCGCCGTCGTCCCGGCGATGGCCCTGCTCGCCTTCACCCGGGATCTGCTCACCCCGACGATCTTCCTCGCGCTGGCCTACGCCGTCATGCTGACCGGCGCACGGCTCACCCGCCGCGCGGCGGCGGTGCTGCTGCTCGGCGTGCCGCTGGCGGTCGTCGTGCTCAGCGTCGGCTTCGGCGTCTGGGTCGACGCGGCGCAGGTCGCCGACACGACCGCGTTCGTGCGGATCGGCGACTGGACCCTGCACTCCGGCGCCCTGCTCAGCGGACTCGCCACCGCGCTGCGCCTGGCCGCGATCCTCGCGCTTGCGCTCATCGGCGGCCTGACCACGCACGGACCCGACCTCGTGCGCGCCGCCGTGCAGCAGCTGCGCGTGCCATACCGGATCGGCTACACGGCCCTCGCCGCCTACCGCTTCGTGCCGCGGTTCGGATACGAGCTGTCGATCATCCGCGCCGCGCATCGCGTGCGCGGCCAGGGCGGCGGTCGCGGTCCGCTCGCCCGGCTCGCGCGGGGCTGGGGATACATCGTGCCGCTGCTGGCATCGGGCATCCGGCATGCCGAGCGGGTGGCCCTGTCGATGGATGCCCGCGCCTTCGGCGCCTATCCCACCCGCACCGAGCGGCACGTCGTGCTGTGGCGCACGCGCGACACGATCTTCACAGCGACGGTGCTGCTGGCATCCGCCGCGGTGCTGGCTCTGACCTTCCCCTGGCAGCCGAGCTGACCGCCGGGCCCCACATCGCTCAGCGCCTGCCGGCGATCTGACGTCCGACGATCTCGCGCATGATCTCGTTCGTGCCGCCGTAGATGCGGTGCACGCGGGCGTCGGTGAAGGCCCGGGCGATCGGGTACTCCATGATGTAGCCGTAGCCGCCGTGCAGCTGCACTCCCGTGTCGAGCACCTCCCACTCGCGCTCGGTGACCCAGAACTTCAGCTGCGCGGCCTCTTCGGCGGTGAGCTGCGAGGCGGCGTAGGCCTTGAGACCGCGGTCGACGTAGGCCCAGACCGCGTCGGCGGTGGTCGCCATGTCGGCGATGCGGAAGCGGGTGTTCTGGAAGTCGATGACCCGCTCGCCGAACGCGTCGCGGCTCTTCGTGTAGTCGACGGTCCACTTCACGGCGGCCTGGATGACCGCGGCGGCAGACACGGCGATCGACAGGCGCTCGAGCGGCAGGTTCATCATCAGCTGGATGAAGCCCTGCCCCTCCTTGCCGCTGATGAGGTTCTCATCGGGGACGAAGACGTCGGTGAAGCTGAGCTCGGCGGTGTCCCAGCCGTGGAAGCCCATCTTGCTGAGTTTCTTGCCCTGGTCGAAGCCGGCCATGCCCTTCTCGACGATCAGCAGGCTGAAGGCATCGGGGCGGTTGCCCTCGCCGGTCTTGACGAAGGTGACGACGATGTCGGCGGTGGTGCCCGACGAGATGAACGTCTTGGCGCCGTTGAGGATGTACCCGCCGTCGACCTTCTTCGCGTTGGTCTTGATGCCGCGCAGGTCGCTGCCCGCGCCGGGGTCGGTCATCGCGAGCGCGCCGAGGATCTCACCCGTCGCCATGCGGGGCAGCCACTTCTCCTTCTGCTCCTGCGTGCCCATGTGCACGAGATACGGCACGGCGAGATCGTCCTGGATGCCGAGGGCGCCCGCCAGCGATCCGGCACCGGCGCCGATGACCTCTTCGTTGACGATCGCGCGGAAGCGGTAGTCCTGCAGCATGCCCGCGCCGCCGAACTCCTCGGGCACGGACAGGCCGATGATGCCGGCCTCACCGGCGGCGAGCATGGTCTCGCGGTCGACCTCGCCCGCGGCATCCCACCGCTCGATCGACTCGTTCGAGACGTGCCGTCTGACGAAGTCCTTGATCAGGTCGCGGAAGGCCTCGTGGTCTTCTTCGTAGATGTCGCGCTCCATGGCGTCCTCCTCGAATCATGTGCGTCGTCGCACGGCGAGTCTAGGTCGGAATGACATCGCCGGACAGTCGCTTGTGGGAACAAGTCTCACACACGATGACACTGCGTCCCGCGTTTGTGGGATGTCGCGGTCTGTGCCTCAATGGCTGTAATCCGGGGCGGGCGGCAGCCCGAAGAACTCCTCGAGCGTGTGGAACCCGCCGTCGTGATACGCCTGGGCGAGCTCGGGCCCGATGTAGCGGATGTGCCACGGCTCGGGTGCGTACCCGGTGGTGCCTGTGCGCCCCGGTTCGTAGCGCACGATGAAGCCGTGCCGCCAGCCGTTCTCCGCGACCCACCGCCCCTGCGGCGTCGCGCCGAAGGCCTCGATGGTGCCGCAGCGCGGGTCGCACGCGACGAGGTCGAAGGCGAGACCACTCTGGTGCTCGCTGAAGCCGGGGCGCGCCGACACGGCATCCGCTCCGCTCTGCCCCTTGTCACGCACGTGCCCGTCGTAGGTGCTCTCCTGCAGGCCGAACGACCGGTAGCCGTTGTTGATCCCGATCGTGCCCGCACCCGCTCGACTCGCCTCGGTCGCCATCGATTCGAGGGCGTCCTTGGGCTCGGGGCGCAGCTCGTTCGAGCGGGTGGTCGCGCTCAGTCCGATCTCGGCGAGGGATGCCGGCGCGAAGCTCGCCGGCTCGAGCGGACGCTGCTTGTTGATGACCACCCACGACCGGTTCGGGTCGGAGAGCGAGACGCAGGGCGCGTTGCCGTTCGCGACCGCCTCGCGGAACGCGGCGCCGCCGCCGAACGCTGCTATGACACCCGCGTCATCACCCGTGTCGAGCGCCGCCCGCACGGCGTCGTCGGCGCAGGGATCGGCGGCCGGCCGGGCATCGACCTCCACGGTGGGGATCGCGAGCGCGGCGGCGGGCGCCGGCAGCTCGACTCGGGCCACGGGGCTGTCGGCGATCACGCCGCACAGGGTCGCCAGAGACGCCATCGCCGTGAACAGCACTCCGAGCGGCAGCGCGATCCGCACGGCGAGCGGTTCGCGCGCGACGTGTCGGGACTGCGCGGCGTTCACCGATCCATTGTCCCCCACGGCGCGCATCGGCGTTCCTCGAACGCATCTGCGATACATGGTTGACATGAATGCGTTCTTTTGTTCGAATGGGGGGATGAGATGGCAGGGGCAGGCGGTACGCGAAGAGGATGCCGACGCGCTGCCGGGCATGGAGAGCCGCACCGGGATCGTGCGCTCGGTGACCACGCCCGGGTTCGCCGGGATGACCTTCCACGAGGTGCTCGCCAAGTCCGCCCTCAATGCGGTGCCCGGCGCCTCGCGCATGCCGTTCGCCTGGACCGTGAACCCCTACCGGGGATGCAGTCATGCATGCGTTTACTGCTTCGCTCGGGGAACGCACGAGTATCTCGATCTCGATGGCGGCGCGGACTTCGATTCTCAGATCGTCGTGAAGACGAATGTGGTCGAGGTGCTCGAGCGCGAGTTGCGACGCGGATCGTGGCGTCACGAGACGGTTGCGCTGGGCACGAACACCGACCCGTACCAGCGCGCCGAGGGGCGCTACCGGCTCATGCCCGGCATCGTGCAGGCCCTCGCCGACTCGGGGACGCCGATGTCGATCCTCACCAAGGGCACGCTGATCCGCCGCGACATCCCCGTGCTCGTCGAAGCGAAGAAGCGCGTGCCGATCGACATCCAGATGTCGATCGCGATGTACGACGACGACCTGCAGCGTGCGGTCGAGCCCGGCACCCCCGGCACGCAGGCGCGGCTCGACACCGTGCGCGCGCTCAGCGATGCGGGTTTCCGTGTCGGCGTCTTCCTCATGCCGGTGCTGCCGCACCTCACCGACTCGCTCGCGGCGATCGACGACGCCCTGCGTCGCATCAAGCAGTCGGGCGCCGACCACGTCGTCTACGGCTCGCTGCATCTGCGCCCGGGCGTGAAGCCGTGGTTCTTCCAGTGGCTGGAACGCGAGCATCCGGAGCTGCTGTCGTCGTATCGGGGGCTGTACCCGGGCGTCGCGGTCGAGGCGCCGAAGGCGTATCGGCAGTGGCTCGCTCGACGCATCCGTCCGCTCATGCGCGTGCACGGGCTCGACGCCCGATCGGAAGAGGAGAACGACAGCATGCGCGGAAGACGGATGCGCGCGCGCCCGACTCCGGCATCCGTCCGCACCACCACCTCCCGCGACGACATGCTGTTCTGACCGGCGACTCGACGCCGTCGCTCGACGCATAGGCTGAGCGGATGTCGACGCCTGATGACCTGCCCGTCTCCGAGTACGCCTTCCCGGGGTCGCTGCGCGACCGGCTGGTGGGGGCGATCCTCGCGGGCGAGAAGATCACGACGACCTTCCTGCTGCGTGAGCTCGAGATCGACGACGAGCCGATGCCCGCCGTCGGCGACCGCGCGGCGGTGGTCGACTCCGCGGGACGACCTGTAGGCGTCGAGACCATCGAGGATGTGCGCGTCGTTCGTCTCGCGGACGTCGATCTCGCGCACGCTCTCGGCGAGGGCGAGGGCTACGCGACCGTCGCCGAATGGCGAGCCGGGCACGAGAGCTTCTGGCACGGCCAGGAGTACCGCGAGTACGTGGGCGACCCGGAGTTCCACGTCGACGACGACACCCTCGCCGTGCTGGTGCGGTTCAGCTTCCAAGCGGGGTGACCCACGGTCGGGTTCTGCTCGCAGCCCGGTCGACGAGCCGCGGACTCCACCACGGCTCCGGAGATCCGACAGCGAAGCCGCCGGATTCGGGCACGAGCGCGAATCCGACGGCTTCTCGGCGGTGGGGGCAGGTCAGGCGGTGAGCTCGGCCTCGCTCGGCATCCGACCGGCGATCTCCTCGATCACGTCGTCACCGGGAGCCGCCTGCTCGAACGGCGCGTCGATCTCGGCGCGGCCGAGCAGATCCTCCATGCGGCGACGACGCTGACGGGTGATCAGCGTGACCACACGGCCCGAGCGACCGGCGCGGCCCGTGCGGCCGGAGCGGTGCAGGTACGTCTTGTACTCGTCGGGAGCGTCGGCCTGCACGACGAGGTCGATGTCGTCGACATGGATGCCGCGGGCGGCGACATCCGTGGCGACGAGCACCTGCACCTTGCCGGCCGTCAGCTTCTGCAGGTTGCGCGTGCGCTTGGCCTGGTTCAGGTCGCCGTGCAGCGAGACCGCGGCGATGCCGGCGTCTTCGAACTGCTCGGCGAGCATCTCGGCATAGGCGCGGGTGCGCGCGAAGACCAGCGTCTGTCCGTCGCGGTCGACGAGCGAGGTGAGCACATCGGCCTTGTCGCGGTGCTCGATGACGAGCACGCGGTGGTCGATGGTGCTGGAGTCCTGATCCTCACCGGCGACCTCGTAGACGGCCGGGTCGACGAGGAACTCGTCGACGATGGCCGCGACCTCGCGGTCGAGCGTGGCCGAGAACAGCAGCTTCTGGCTGGTGGCGCCGTCGGGGAGGGCGGTGCCGGTCTTGCGCAGGATGCGCTGCACCGGCTCGGCGAACCCGAGCTCGGCCATGTGGTCGGCCTCGTCGAGCACCGCGATGCGCACCTCGGAGAGGTCGAGCTTGCGCTGCTCGATCAGGTCTTCGATGCGGCCGGGGGTGCCGATGATGATGTCGACGCCCTTGTTCAGGGCACCCACCTGGCGCGCCTGGGGCACGCCGCCGTAGATCTGGGTGGTGAACAGGCCGACGCTGCGCGCGATCGGCTGCACGGTGCGGTCGATCTGCAGCGCCAGCTCGCGGGTCGGGGCGAGGATGATCGCACGCGGCTTGCGGCCGAACTCCCGGCGCGTGCCCTTCTGCGACAGCAGGATGCTCTCGACGAGCGGTGCGCCGAACGCGATCGTCTTTCCTGAACCGGTGCGGCCCCGGCCGAGCACGTCTCGCCCCTGCAGAATGCTGGGGATCGTCGCGGCCTGGATCGGGAACGGCGTCGCTGCGCCCATGTTCTTCAGGATCTCGACGATGTTCGAGCCGATCCCCAGGTCACCGAAGGTCACATCTGCGACCTCGGTGGCCTGGACGGCCTCCGCCTCGAGCCGCTCGTGCACCACGTCGACCTGCTCGTCGTGCGCCTTCGCGGTCGAGGTGGCATTCCAGTCGCTGCGGTTGGGGCGGGCGTCGCGGTTCTGCCGTGCCGGGCGCGCGTCGCGGTCGAAACGGGGGCGCTCGCTGCGCTCGAAGCCACCGCGGCGGTCATCGCGTGCCGGGCGGGCGTCCCGGTCGAAACGGTCGGTCCGGGCGGGGCGGGTGTCGCGATCGAACCGGCCGCCGCGCTCCGGGCGGGCGTCGCGGTCGAAACGAGGACGGTCTGATCCGCCGCGACGCTCATCACGAGCGGGGCGGGCATCACGGTCGAAACGGTCGGTGCGGGCGTAGCCGGAGCGCTCGTCACGCGCGGGACGGGCCTCACGGTCGAAACGGTCGTTCCGCGCCGGACGGGCATCGCGATCGACACCACCCCGGCGGTCGAAGCCGCCGCGCTCGTTGCGGGCCGGGCGTTCGCGGCGGTCGAAGCCGCCGCGCTCGTTGCGGTCGAAGCCGCGGTCCCCGCGGTCGTCGCGCGCCGGACGCGCATCCCGACCGAACCGGTCATCGCGCGCCGGACGCGCATCCCGACCGAACCGGTCATCACGCGCCGGACGCGAGTCCCGACCGAACCGGTCGTTGCGGTCGAAGCCACGGCCCCCGCGGTCGTCGCGGTCGCCGCGGTGGTGCGGAGCCTCGCGGCGACCGGACTCGGCGCGGTTGCGGATCGAGCGGGCCTCGTCGCGACCCGCACGCTGCGTGTCCGACCAGCGCCCCTTCGACGCCGAGCCCTCGGCGTCCGTGGGGCGGTAGCCCCGGTGCTTCGGGCTCACGCTGCCCGGGCGGCGGTCGGCGCGGGCATCCGATGAGAAGGAGCGGCGCTCCGCGCCGTCCGTGCGGCGGTCGCCGTCGCGCGACGGACGTCCGCCGGAGTGGCGCTCGTGGAACGAGGGTCCGCTCTTCGCGTACCGCGGCTCGAAGTTGCGCGACGGGCGTCCGCCCTTGGGCTTGCCGTTCTTGGGCATGGTGTTTCCTGACTGTCTCTGACACGAGAACAGCGTCCGCTCCGCGGGCACAGAGATCAGCGCGCGTGGGACATACCCGAGCATCCGTCGACCGGGGCCATTCATGTGATGGTTATGAACCATCGGCCCCTGAGCTCACAGTGAGCATGAGTAGTGCTCGGAAGAACCGCGTGACGCGGGTGCTCGAAGCCGACTCCTTCCAGAATACCGGGCTTTGCTGAGAGAGTGCCCGCCGTACGATGACCTCATGCCTCTTGACGATGTGATCGGCTCCCCCACCGGCATCCAGATCCACCTGCGACGTGGCGACGTGACGGCGCAGATCGCGCAGGTCGGCGCTTCACTGCGCCATCTCACCGTCGGCGACGTCGAGATCGTGCCGCCCTACCCGGCCGATCAGCCGACGCCCTCGTGCTCGGGCGTCGTGCTGGCGCCCTGGCCGAACCGCATCCGCGGCGGGGTCTGGCAGGACGGCGACGCCGAGCGCGCCCTGTCGATCAGCGAGCCGAAGTTCCGCAACGCCAGCCACGGGCTGCTGCGCTACACCGCGTACGAGATCGTCGAGCACACCGATGATGCCGTCACTCTCGCCGCGAACATCGTGCCGCAGACCGGCTACCCGTATCTCGTGGCGACATCGGTGACCTACGCGCTGACGGATGCCGGGATGGATGTCACGCACACGCTCACCAACCACTCGACCGACCCGGCGCCGGTCGCGCTCGGCACCCACCCCTTCTTCGTCGTCGACGGGGTCGACTCACGAGAGCTGGTGCTGCGGCTGCCGGCCGAGACGTACTTCGAGACCGATGACCGGATGCTGCCGGTCGGCGAGAGCCCGGTCTCGTCGGCGACCGACCTGCGCGAGGGCCGTCGTCTCGGCGACGTTCAGCTCGACACCGGGTACGCCAACCTGCACCGCGACGCCGACGGCTACGTGCGCACCACGCTCTCCGCCCCGGACGGCCGCACGGTGACGCTGCAGCAGGGCCCGGGGTTCGACTACGTGCAGGCGTTCACGACCGACAAGTACCCCGGGCGACCGCTCGCCGTGGCGATCGAGCCGATGACGGCGCCCGCCGACGCCTTCAACTCCGGCCGCGGGCTGCGCCGCCTCGCCGCAGGCGAAGCGTGGAGGCTGCAGTGGGGCATCCGCTTCGACTGAGCGGCCCGCCGGCTCATTCGTGCGCGTCAGCCGCGCGCAGCTGACGCCGCGTGAGGGCGACCCCGTCGGCCGGTGCGGCGGCAGGTGTCGGCCCTCCGGCATCCGGCCCTTCGGCATCCGGACCGCCGGCATCCGGACCGCCGGCATCCGGACCTCCGGTGCGCTTCGCGTGACGGCGCTCCTTCGCCCCCTCGACGAGGTTGTAGAGCGTCGGCAGCACGATGAGGGTGAGCACGGTCGACGACACGAGTCCGCCGATCACGACGATCGCGAGCGGCTGCGAGATGAACCCGCCGTGCCCGGTGATCCCCAGTGCCATCGGCGTCAGCGCGAAGATCGTCGCGAGCGCGGTCATGAGGATCGGCCGCAGACGCTTCTCACCTCCCGCCATCACCGCCTCGGGCGTGGTGAGCCCCTTCGACCGGTACTGGTTGACCAGATCGACGAGCACGATCGCGTTCGTCACCACGATGCCGATCAGCATCAGCACGCCGATCAGCGAGGCGACGCCCAGCGGCACACCGGTCACGATCTGCAGCAGGATCGCGCCGGTCGCGGCGAACGGCACCGACACGAGCAGCAGCAGCGGCTGACGCAGCGACTTGAACGTCGCGACCATCACCACGTAGACGATGAGGATCGCCGCGAGCATCGCCAGTCCGAGCTGCGAGAACGAGTCGGCCTGCTGCTCGGCGACGCCGCCCACCTCGGCGCGAGCGCCGTCGGGCAGGTCGACCGCGGCGAGCGCCGCGGTGACCGATGCGGTGGCGACGGCGAGGTCGTCGGATGCCGGCGGCACGGTGATCGTGGCCGTGCGGCGTCCCTGCTCGGTCGAGATCGAGGTGGGGCCCTCACGCTGCTCGACGGTCGCGAGCTCCTGCAGCGGCACAGGTCCGGTGGCGGTGGGGATGGACAGCTGCTTCAGCGCCTCGACGGATGTCGGCGGTTCGGGGTCGACGAGGTACACCGTGAGAGCGCTGTCGTCGACCTCGACCGAGCCGATCTGCTGCGGACGCATCGTGCCCGAGACGATCGATCCGACCGCGACCTCCGACAGTCCTCGCGCGGCGGCGGCCTCGCGGTCGACGACCACGGCGATGTAGGGCAGTGAGGCCGACAGGTTGTTCGTGACCTGGCCGATGCCGTCGCGTCCCTCGAGCTCCTTCATGAGTGCGTCGGTGCCGGCCTGCAGATCCTCCGCGTTCGGGGCGGTCACCGTGACCGCGATGTCGCTCGAGCCGAATCCGCCGCCGCTCGCCGCGACGGTGATCTCACCGGCGTCGTCGAGACCGTCGACCTTCTTCTGCACGTCAGCGCGCAGCTGCTCCTGATCGACCTCGTCGCTGGTCTGGATCGAGTACGTGATGCCCGCGCCGCCCGAGAACGCGTCGCGCAGAGCCGATCCGCTCGAGCCGATCGACGCCTGCACATGCGTGATCCCGTCGAGGCCGTCGAGGGCCTCCTCGACCTTCTTCGCCGCCTCGGACTTCGCCTCCAGGCTCGCGGTCTCGCCGATGTCCTGCGTGACGGTCATGGTGTTCTGGCCGGAGTCGCTGAGGAAGTTGATCTTCATCAGCGGCGCGGCGGCGAGCGTGCCCGCGAGCACGAGCACCGCGAGCACGACGGTCACCGCGGAGTGCTTCAGGGTCCAGCCGAGGATCGGCCGGTACATCCGCTGCAGTGCCGTGGGCGGGGCATCCGGATGCTCGGGATCGATGCGCGAGCCGTCCGCCGCGAGCAGCGGCTTGCCCGGCCGCAGGAACCAGTACGCGAGCACCGGCACGATGGTCAGCGCGACGAGCAGCGACGCGACCATCGCGATGGTCACGGTCATCGCGAAGGGTCGGAACAGCTCGCCGACCATGTCGCCGACGAACACGATCGGCAGGAACACCGCCACGGTCGTGATGGTCGAGGCGGTGATCGCCGATGCCACTTCGCGCACGGCCAATCGGATCGCTGCGCCCTTGTCGGCCCCCTCGACGTAGTGCCGCTTGATGTTCTCGATCACCACGATCGAGTCGTCGACGACGCGGCCGATCGCGATCGTGAGCGCGCCGAGGGTGAGCACGTTGAGCGAGTACCCGAACGCCTGCAGCCCGATGAAGGTGATCAGCACGCTGGTGGGGATCGAGATCGCGGTGACCAGGGTCGAGCGGATCGACAGCAGGAAGACGAGGATGACGAGCACGGCGAACGCCAGACCGAGCATGCCCTCGGTGGCGAGCGTCTCGATCGACTGCTGGATGTACGGCGCCTGGTCGAAGATGACGGTGAACTCGGCGTCCGGGAACGTGTCGCCGAGCTCGTCGAGCGCGGCCAGCACGCCCTGCGAGACCTCGACCGTGTTCGCCGCGGGCAGCTTGGTGACCGCGATCGACAGCGCGTCCTCACCGTCGACGCGGGAGATCGACGTGACCGGATCGGCCACCTGCGCCACGTCGGCGACCTCGCCGATCGTGAGATCGGTGCCGCTCAGCGGCAGGGCCGCGACGTCTGCGGCGGAGGTGAGCTTCGCGCCGGACTGCACGGTGAGCGTCTCGCCGGCCTCGGTGATGTCACCGCCCGGCAGCAGCACGCCGTTCTGCTCGAGTGCCTGGCTGATCGCCTGCGTCGTCTGCCCTGCCGCGAACAGCTTCGCCCGGTCGGGGGTGATCGTGATGCGCTGGCCGACGCCGCCGACGATCTCGGCGGCGTTGACGCCGTCGACGTCTTCGAGTTCGGGGATCACCGTGGTCTCGAGGTCCTGCTGCGCGGTCTCCGAGTCGTCGAAGCCGGTGACGGCGATCTGGATGACGGGGAAGTCGTCGATCGAGACGCTGAGCACCTGCGGGCTGACGTCATCGGGCAGCTGCTGCGAGATGCGGTTGATCGCCTGCTGCATCTTCTGCTCGGCCGTGGCGAGATCGGTGCCGTAGGCGAACATCGCCTGCACGATCGACGCGTTGGTGGTGCTCGTGGCGCTGCTCGACTCCAGGCCGGGCACGCCCTGGATGGCTTTCTCGATCGGGGTGGAGACGTCGTTCTCGACCACCTCGGGCGATGCGCCGGGGTAGGTGCTCATGACCACCAGCGCCGGCAGCTCGAGCGAGGGGATCAGCTCCTGCTTGAGGTTGGTGAGCGCCAGGCCGCCGAAGACGGCGGAGACGACGGTGATCAGCGCGATGAGTGCGCGGTTGCGCAGGCTGAGGATGGCGAGGTTCGACACGCGGTGCTCTTTCAGTCGCTCGTGGTCGTAGGTTCGGTGCCGAGGATGCCGGCGAGGGCGTTCTCGATCAGAGACGCGTTCAGCGTCTCGTCGTGGATGCGGGCGTGCCAGAGCACGCCGTCGATGAAGACGGCCGCGGCGGTCGCCCGCTCTACGCCGTAGGCGGGGATGAGGAAGCCGGTCATCCGCTCCGACCACCGCCGGGCCATGGCGCGCAGCTGGGGATCGTCGACGGCGGCGGTCACGACGGCGCGGTCGGCCTCGAGTGCGCGCGCGTCGGCGAGCGCCTGCACGATCAGCTGCGTCAGCACCTGCGGGGTCGCGCCGCGCTGCTCCAGCGCTGAGCGGATGCCGTCGACGCGAGCGTCGAGCTCGGCGACCAGGTGATGCAGAGCCTGCGAGCGCAGGTCGTCGAGCGTGGCGAAGTAGTGCGTGGTCGCACCGAGGGGCACGCCCGCGCGAGCGGCGATCAGACGGTGAGTGACCGCGCTCACCCCCAACTCGAGGATCAGCTCGGCTGTCGCGGCGATGATCTCGGTACGGCGCGCCTCGGGATCACGACGGCGGCGTGGCGGCTCGCTCATGACCCTCCCGGGCACTCAAGATGTACGTCTGTACATTATGCGCGCCCGAACCTGTGGCCTGACTGGCAACCTCAGCCCAGCGCGCTCCCGCAGGCGAGGCCGACCAGCGCGGCGACGAGCGAGAGCACAAGCATCCCGACCACATCGACGACCGCCGCGCGCCGCGCGCCGTCCCGCCACAGCGAGACCGCGTCGATCATCGCCGTGCTGAAGGTGGTGTAGCCGCCGAGGAACCCGGCACCCACGACGAAGGCGCTGCCGGGAAGCATCCCGACCACCACGCCCAGCAGCAGCGAGCCGGTCACGTTGATCACCATCACGCCCCACGGGAAGCGCGAGCGGGCGATGCCCGCGATGCCGATGTCGATCAGGTACCGGGCGGCGGCGCCGAGTCCGCCGCAGGCGGCGGCCAGCGCAAACACCAGCGGACTCACGACGCCCGCCCGACGCGGAAGGATCCGCCGATCCGCAGGCCGAGCCACGCGGACACCAGCCCGCCGCCGACGCTCGCGACGACGTATCCCACGGCGCGCGCGGGCGAGTCGGCCCACAGCTCGACGCTGTCGAGCGCGAACGCGCTGTACGTGGTGAATCCGCCCAGCATCCCGGTGCCGAGCAGGATCCGCAGGTCGGATGCGGGAAGACGAGCGGTCAGGATGCCGAGCAGCATGGCCCCCGCGATGTTGGCCACCAGCACCGCGACGGGGGCGTCGGCGATGAGCATCCCGAGCCCGAGGCGGGCGGCGGTGCCGACCGTCCCGCCCACCGCGGCCAGCCCCGCCCGACGGATGACGGTGCGCACGGGGGTCGGGGTGGTCACTGCGCCACTCTAGCCGCGCGCCTGCCCGCGGTCGCTCGCCCGCCGTTGCATAGACTCGAAGCGGTGGTGCGGCTGCGCCCCCGATGCCGCCGGACCGCCGGGAGGACGACGCTCGAGTGCTCACGCGAAGGATCTTCGGCTGGTCTCGTCTGGCGACCGCCGCCGTGTGCATCGCGGCGCTGGTGCACCGGATGCTGTGGGGCATGGGCTCGCAGACCATGGCCGGCTCGAACTTCTTCGCCTATCTGACGATCCAGTCGAACACCGCGTTCGCTGTGCTGGCTGTCGTCGCCGGGGTCGTCGCCCTGCGCCGCGAGGAGGATCCGGCGTGGCTGACCACGGCTCGCGCCCTCGTGCTCAGCTGGACGATCACCGCCGGTCTCGCGTTCGCGCTCATCGTGTGGCAGGCCGGCGAGCACGGCATCCCGATCACCGTCCCCTGGTCGGACGTCGTGCTGCATTTCGTGCTGCCGGCGTGGGCGGTCGTCGCGTGGGTGTTCGGCCCCGGCCGGCGTGAAGCGTCGTGGCGCGTGGTGCCGTTCGTGCTGCTGTATCCGGTGGCGTGGGGCGTCTTCACGATCTGGCGCGGCACCGTCATCGGCTGGTATCCGTACTACTTCCTCGACCTGCGCCAGGTGTCCGGCGTGGGCGAGATGGTGCTCAGCTGCGCGCTGGCCCTGGCGATCTTCGCCGGGGTCGCGGTCGCGCTCGTGCTGCTCAGCAAGGTGCGGCCCACGGTTGCGCCGTGGGGCGAGATCAGCCCTCGTCGTCTGCCGGCGCTGCGAAGAACGCGAGCGAGGCGCGCGCCGCGGCCGTGGCGTCGCGCTCGCTGAGCTCGGCGAAACGCTCGGCGTCCGCGCCGCCGACGAGACCGACGAGCACCGGCTCACCGGTGAACGGCTGGAGGTTCAGCCAGGTGCGGATCAGCGCGTCTCCCCCGGCCACGTGCCAGATGGTCGCCTCGGTCGTCCAGAACGCCTCGTCGAAGCGCATCCATGCCGTCTCGATGAAACCGGATGCGAGTGCCGCGATCGCGCCCCGATGCGAGAAGGGCAGCGCGGGGGCGAACTCGATCCCCTGCTTCTGCAGCACCCCGAGGGGCGCGGTGACGATCACGCGGTCGTACGAGAGCGCCTCGCCGGTGCCCAGTCGCAGGCTGACCCCGCGGTCGTCGTACGCGATGCGCGCGACGGGCGACGCCGTCGCCACCTTCACGCCCTCCAGCTGATCGCCGAGGTATGCGTCGAGGTCGCCGATCATGCCGTGCACGCCGTCGCCGGGGAAGTGGGGCGGATACCAGCTGGACGCACGCGACGGATCGGCCCCCGTCATCGCCGCCATCCAGGCGAGCGACGCCGAGAGCGCCGGGTCGTCGAGGTCGGCGCCGTTCGCGGCGAGTGCGTCGGTGATCGCCGCGTCGGATGCCTGTGCCTGGGCCTTCTCGACGGCCTGGGCGATCGGCGCGCCGTCGAGCCCCTCGGTCTCGCCCTCTGCGTTCCACGTCGTCGCGGTGTCGAGTGCGAGCGAGCGATCGCCCAGGTCGACCAGCCGGCCGTCGAGCGACGCGAGGTCCGCTTCGCTGAGCAGCCAGGCGCCGAGCTGCGGAGGGATCGGCCACTGCTCGTCATCGGCGATGCTGCGGATGCGACCTCCGATGTGCTCGCGCGCTTCGAACAGGGTGACCTCGTGGCCGGCATCCGCAAGCATCCGGGCCGCGATCACTCCGGCTGCACCCGCGCCGACGATGGCCAGACGCTCGGTGTCGTCGCTCGCCGAGATGAGCGCGAGCGCCGCCCGCCGTGCGTCGTCGACGGCTCCGACCAGCGTGCCGGGATGGTCGGAGTCGGTGGCCTCGCCGGCGAAGAACAGCCGGTCGAGCACGGGTTCGGCGAGGCGCTGGCGTTCGGTGGGATCGGCGCCTGCGGGCAGGTAACTGGTCGATCCGTGCGAATACGGGTCGGTGGCCCACGTGCTGCGCAGCCAGCCGGCCGGCGCGGGCACCGCCTCGGGCGCGGTCGGCCGGGGCATCGGCGTCCTGGTGCGAGTGGGCGCGGGCTGCGGCTCGGGCGTGCAGGCGGAGAGCAGCAGTCCGACGGCGCCCGCCCCGGCGCCGACGAGCAGGGTGCGGCGCGTGATGCTCATCGTGCTTGCCAGACTACCCGCGGCGGTCGGTGGGGTCAGTGTCGTGTCGCGACACGTCGTGGTTCCACGCTTTCGAATCGCTCAACGTGCAGCGTTCGACCTCTGCAACAGGGCAGTCAAGCGATTCGAAAGCGGCAGGGGTAGCACATCGAGATATATCGTGTTACGGTTCCTTCAACGCGATATATCTCGATATCCGCCATCCAAGGAGAACCCCATGACCGAGAAGTGGCTCATCGCCCCCGGCGAGGAACGAGTGATCGACATCGACTCCGCGTCGCGCCTGAAGGTCGGCCTCGTCGGCGGACAGGTCGACGTGATCGCACACGACGAACCCGGCATCCGCATCGAGGTGCGCGGTGTCACCGTGAAGGACCTGCGCATCGAGTCCGACGGCACCCAGGTCGAGATCGACCACCCCCAGATCGGGTGGGACAACTTCCTCGACGTGTTCCGCAACTTCGGGGCGGGCGGCCCCAAGGCCGAGGTGAGCATCGCCGTGCCCCGCGCCATCGCCCTCACACTCGGTGTCGTCAGCGCCGGCGCGCTGGTCTCGGGCATCCGCAACGACGCCAAGCTCAACACCGTGTCGGGTGACCTGATCGCCGACGGCATCACCGGCGACCTCACCGCCAACTCGGTGTCGGGCGACGTGCAGGTGCGGGCACTGACAGGCTCGATCAACGCGAACAGCGTCTCGGGCGACGTCGCCGTGACCGGCAGCCTGCGCAAGGCGACCGTCGACACCGTGTCCGGCTCGATCCTCATCGACGCCGTCGGCGACATGAACACCATCAACCTCAACACCGTCTCGGGTGGCACGACCGTGCGACTCGACGAGACACTGCCCGCGAACTACGTGCTGCGCAGCATGACCGGGCGGATCACGGTCGACGGCGTCGAGCGCTCGAGCGGCGGGCCGGGCAGCTACGCCGGTCAGGTCGGCGAGCTGTCCGGCAGCTTCGTCGACGTGCGCGCGAACTCCGTCTCCGGCGGGGTCACGGTGCTGCGTCGCCCGCAGGTGTCGGTGGCAGACGACGCGGAGTGGGAATCATGAGCCCCGCGGTCTTCTCGCACGGCGATCTGCGGCTGTACCTGCTGTCGCTGCTCGCCGAGGCGCCGCAGCACGGCTACGGCATCATCCAGGCGCTCACCGATCGCACCGGCGGCACGTACACCCCCAGCGCCGGCACGATCTACCCGCGTCTGGCGAAGCTCGAGGAGGAGGGCCTGGTGACCAAGACCGTCGACGGGCGCACCACGATCTACGCCATCACCGACGCCGGCCGCGCCGAGCTCAGCGCCCGCGAGGGCGATCTGGCAGGCATCGAGCAGGGCCTCGCCGATTCGGTGCGGCTGATCGCGAACGAGGTGCGCCAGAGCGTGCAGGATGCCATGCGCAGCCTGCGCGCCGACCTCGCCACCGCCGCCCACGAGGAGCAGCGCGCAGCGAAGTCGCGCCCCCGCTTCGACGGGATGAGCGGCGAGCGCGCCACCAGCCGCGAGCACCTGCAGCGGGCGGATGCCTCGATCAACGCGTTCCGTGCTCAGCTGCGCACCGATCTGCGCACGCATGTCGCTCGTGGAGGCTCGCTTCCGGCATCCGTCGTCACCGAGCTCGAGCACGCGATGGACGAGGCGGCCCGCGCCGTCACCCGTGCGCTGAGCGCGCTGCCGACCGACAAGCAGTAATACCTTCGAGACCCTCCCCCGCCTGGGCGGGTGAGGGTCTCGTCGTGTCAGGGGCGACGCTCGCTCGCCTGGGGCCCGGATGCCAGGGCCAGACCGATCAGAGCCTGCAGCACCGCACCGACGACCATGGCCACCAGCACCGGGCCCCACTCGCCGCCGGCGCCGTACCAGGCGCCCGCCGCCAGCGGTCCGATGGTGGAGATGGCGTAGCCGACGCCCTGCGCGACACCGGACACGCGCGTCGCCTCGGCTGCCCCCGAACCCGAGCGGGCGATCAGCGCGAGGGTCAGCGGGAAGGCCGCCATGCCCGTTCCGATCAGCACGCTCCACAGCTCGGGAGCCGAGGTCGGCGCCAGCCACAGTCCCAGCAGCCCGGCCGCGGAGCCGGCGGACACCCCGACCACGCCGACGCGGACCCCGCGGAGCGTGTGCGCCATGCTCACCGCGATCAGGCCGGCCGGGATGCTGACGACGATCACGATGCCGAGCAGCACGCCCGCACGGGCGGGGCTGATCCCCGCATCCACGGCTATCGTCGGCAGCCACCCCATCACGATGAAGGCGAGCAGCGCCTGCAGCGCGAAGAAGCCGGTGAGCGGCCAGGTACCCCGCGGCAGCGGCGGACGCGACGACGAGGTGGGTGCGCTCAGCGCCGCGTCGACGTCATGACCGCGCGAGGCGGCGATCCAGACGCCGAAGGCGAGCACGGCGAACACGGCCCACGCTCCGAGGCCGAGCGTCGCCGAGCCGAGCGCGTGCGCGATCGGCACCCCTGCTGCGGCGCCGATCGCGCTCGATGCGGAGAGCACGGTCGTGTACGCGGTCGTCACCGAGCGCATGCGGCTGCCGCTCGTCGCCCGCACGAGGGCGGGGAGCATGACGTTCACGACCGCGATGCCGGCCATCGCGAGCATCGTCCCGCCGACGATCGCGACCGGCTGCGGAACGAAGCGCGCCAGCATCCCCACGGCGACCGCCCCCATCGCCCAGGTGACGGCCGCCGCTGCGCCGATCCGCCGACTCAGCCATGGCGTGACGACCCCGCCGATGGCGAACATGGCGGTCGGCACGGCGGGGACGACGATCGCGGCCTGCGGCGTCAGCGCGCCCTCGTCGAGGAGCAGGGGCAGCAGCACCGACGCCGTCGTGACCGCGAGGCGCAGGTTGACGGCGAGCAGCAGCAGCGCGGTCAGCATGAGCGCGAACGCGCGACGAGAGGACGGTGTCACCTGTCCATTGAATGCGGCGGCCACCGACGGCGCCAATCGGTTTCGGTGCGCGGAGCCGCTAGCGGGAAGCGGAGCCGCCTGCCGGCTTATTCCGTCCAGATGTCCTTCTGGTCGTCCGGCACCGTGTCGCCCTGCGGGACGACGAGCACGGATCGGTGCTGGCGGTGTGCCAGTCGGGCCGCGACGGAGCCGGTGAAGAACTCGCGGATCGACTCGCCCAGACCGCGCTTGCGGGTGCCGACCACGATCAGCTGGGCATCGAGCTTCTCTGCCAGCTGCTTGATCGCCAGGGCCGGGTCGCCGACCAGCTGGCGTGCCGTCCACGGCACGTCCACGTCGGCGAGAGCCTGCTCGGCCGCCCGCTGCACATCCTCGAACTCGGCGGCGCCGGCGTCGAGGTTGAGGTCGATCGGAGCGGAGTGCACGTAGCCGTCCGGATCCTCGTACGTGACGAAGCGCGTCACGTCGACGTGCACGACGACGAGGGGGGCGCTCAGCAGCCGCGCGTAGCGCAGCGCCTCGTCCAGGACGTGCGGTGGCTGACCCGGCTGGATGCCGACGATCACCGCTTTCTGCAGTGCCGCGTTCTGTGCCGCTTCCTCAGCTGCTCGGGGCGTGGAATCCGTCATGTCGATCCTTCCGCAGGGCGGCCGCAGGACGGCCGGATGCTCTGGCGTGCGTGCTATCCTGAATGCTACTCTTACCGGCTTCACGCCGGTGCCGTGAATATCATCGGGCCCGTCACGAGCCCGCTGCTGAACTCGTATAAGGGGGTCTCGCGCATGGGCCGTGGCCGTCAGAAGGCGAAGCACACCAAGATCGCCCGCGAACTCAAGTCGTACAGTCCCGACGTGAACTTCTCTGCGCTGGAGAGTGAGCTCGGGCACCCGACGTCAGACGACCAGTACGTCGACAAGTGGGCCGACTTGTACGCGGACGAAGACGAAGAAGAGCTCGAGCGAGCCTGACCTCGACTCGCGCAGGAACCCTGGCGACCGGCATACGCCGCGTCGGCCAGGGTTTCGTCGTCGTTCGGGCCGGAGGACCGGTGCTCACCAGCGTCCGTGCCGGCGCTCCCACTCGTCCTCGACCGTGACGCGGCGACCCGCGACGAGTCCGGCGGGGAAGGTGAGCACGAGCACGGCGGCGACGGCGATGAGCGGGATGCTCCAGCCGCCGGTCGCGTCGTGCAGGATTCCGACGAGCGCCGGGAAGATCGCGGCGAGCACGTAGCCCGCGCTCTGCACGAAGCTCGACAGCAGCACCGCGCTCTCGGGTGTGCGGGTGCGGATGCTGATCAGCACGAGCGCCAGCGGGAAGAGCAGCCCGACCAGGCCGAACAGGGTCATCCAGAGCCAGAGCAGCTCAGGCACCGGTGCGAGCATGATGCCCAGCAGCCCGGCGAGAGCCGAGAGCGACCCGAACACGAACAGCGGCCGCGTGGCCTGGAACCGCACGACCAGCACGGGCACGATGAGCGACGCCGGCAGGCCGATGAACGCCCACAGCGACAGCAGGAAGCCGGCGGTCGCGGCATCCACCCCTGCGGTGTCGATCAGGATCGACGGCAGCCATGCGAACGACACGTACGCCATCGTCGACGAGGTGCCGAAGGTCATCGCCAGCGCCCACACCAGAGGGATCCGCGCGAGACGGGCGAACAGACGTCGGTTGCTCGGCGCGGTGGCGATCGGTCCCGTGGCGGAGAAGACGGTGTCCTCATCCGCGGAGTCGGACGCCGGCGTCGCGGCGGCGGCGGCCGGAGCGTCGGGACGGAGCATCATGACCAGCCAGGGGATCACTCCGGCGAGGGCGAAGGCAGCCCACATCGCCACCGAGAAGCGCCAGCCGGCAGCATCCGCCACGGGAACGGCGAGCAGCGGCGGCACGAACGTCGAGAACGCCATGGTGGCGGTGTACACCGTCATCATCAGCCCGATACGGTCGGCGAAGTACGTCTTGACCAGCGGCGGCAGCAGGATGTTGGCCATGCCCACCCCGGCGAACACCACCGCCGTGCCCACCAGCAGGCCGGTCGCGTCGACCGCGAGGCTGCGCCCGATGAGCCCCACGGTGACGGCGGTCAGGGCGATGACCGTCAGCCGCTCGATGCCCAGCCGCCGCTCGAGCATCGGGGTGAGGATGCCGAACACCGCGAAGCACGCGGGCGGCAGCGTGCCGATCACACCGAGCACGGCCGACGACACCTCGAAGTCCTCGCCGATCAGGTCGACGACGGGCGAGAGCGAGGCGACGGCAGAGCGCAGCGAGAAGGCGCAGAGCAGGATGCCGAGCACGGCCAGCACCCTGCCGCGCCAGAGCGGCCGCGGGCCGATCACGAGGTCTGCGACTGCTCTACCCAGGCGAGGTACTCGGGCGTGACGGCGCCGGTGACATACCGTCCGTCGAAGCAGCTCATGTCGAGGTCGGTCAGGTCGGTTCCCTCGATGATCGCCGCCTTCAGATCGTCGACCTCCTGGTAGACGATGCGGTCGCAGCCGAGCTCCTCGGCGATCTCGGGAATGGTGCGCCCGTGCGCGATCAGCTCGTGCTTCGAGGGCATGTTGATGCCGTACACGTGCGGGTAGCGCACCGGCGGCGCCGCCGAGGCGAAGATCACCGACTTCGCGCCGGCATCCCTGGCCATCTGGATGATCTGCTGACTGGTGGTGCCGCGCACGATCGAGTCGTCGATCAGCAGCACGTTCTTGCCGCGGAACTCCGCCGACATCGCGTTGAGCTTCTGGCGCACGCTCTTCTTGCGCACCGCCTGCCCGGGCATGATGAACGTGCGACCGACATAGCGGTTCTTGTAGAAGCCCTCGCGGTACTCCTTGCCGAGCTTGCGGGCGACCTCCATCGCCGAAGGACGCGACGAGTCGGGGATCGGCATGACCACGTCGATCTCATCGAGCGGCACATGCTTGGCGATGGTGTCGGCGAGCTTGTCGCCCATGCGCAGGCGCGACTCGTACACCGAGACGCCGTTCATCACCGAGTCGGGCCTGGCGAGGTAGACGTACTCGAACGCGCACGGCACGAGCTGCGGGTTCTCGGCGCACTGGCGGGTGAACAGCTCACCGTCGTTCGAGATGAAGATCGCCTCGCCCGGCTCGACCTCGCGCACGATCTCGTAGTCGGCGTTCTCGAGCACGAGCGATTCGCTGGTCACGACCCATTCGTCCTGGCCACCGGGGGTGCCGGCCGCACGGCGACCGAGGATGAGCGGACGGATGCCGAACGGGTCGCGGAACGCGAGCAGACCGTACCCGGCGATGATCGCGATGACCGCGTAGGCGCCTTCGATGCGGGCGTGCGTGCGCTCGACCGCCTCGAAGATGCGCTCGGGATCCAGGTCTACGGTGGAGGTCGAGGTCTGCAGTTCGCCGGCGAGCACGTTCAGCAGCAGCTCGGTGTCGCTCGACGAGTTCAGGTGGCGGCGGTAGCGGTCGGCCATGTCGGCCGTGAGCTCACGGGTGTTGGTGAGGTTGCCGTTGTGGATGAGCACGATGCCGTACGGCGCGTTCACGTAGAAGGGCTGCATCTCCTCCTCGCTCGACGCGGTGCCCTTGGTGGCGTAGCGCACGTGCCCCAGGCCGATGGTGCCCAGCAGCGACCGCATGTCGCGGGTGCGGAACGCCTCGCGCACCATGCCCTCGGCCTTCGCCATGTGCATGACGCCGTTGGGCTCCGCGGTGGCGATGCCCGTGGCGTCCTGCCCGCGATGCTGCAGCAGCAGCAGGGCGTCGTAGATGTCCTGGTTGACCGGGCCGCCTGCGACCATTCCGACGATGCCGCACATGGGTGTTACTTCACTCCGTCCGCGTACGCGCCCACCAGGCGCACCGCTCCGCCGTCGACGCCCTTGGCGCCTTCCTCGAACCCGCCCTCCGGACGCGCACCCGTGTGCACGGTCGCGACCTGCCAGGTGGCGATGCCCTGCGCGCCGATGGCGGCGATCGCAGCTTCCGCCTTGTCGGCGGCGACGACAGCGAGGAATCCGATGCCGAGGTTCCACGTGCCCTCGGTGTCGACGATCGGGGTGCCTGCGATGTCGGCCAGCACCTGGAACACCGGGCTGGGCGTCCACGTCGAGCGGTCGACCTCGGCCCAGCTGCCCTGGGGCAGGACGCGCGCGAGATTCGCCGCGATCCCCCCGCCGGTCACGTGGCTCAGTGAGTGCACCGCTCCGGGCAGCGTCTCGAGGAGCGTCAGCAGCGGCGTCGTGTACAGCCGCGTCGGCTCGAGCAGAGCCTCGCCCCACGTGCCGCCCAGGTCGGCCGCGTTGTCTCCGTAGCCGATGCCCGCGTTCGCGACGATGTGCCGCACGAGCGAGTACCCGTTCGAGTGCAGTCCGCTCGATCCGAGCGCGATCACGGCATCGCCGTCCTGCACGAGGTGCGCGCCGAGCATGGCATCCGCCTCGACGACCCCGGTCGCCGCGCCCGCCACGTCGTAGTCGCGCGGACCCAGAAGGCCCGGATGCTCGGCCGTCTCGCCGCCGACGAGGGCGGTGCCGGTCGCCGAGCACGCCTCGGCGATGCCGCGCACGATGTCGGCGATGCGCTCGGGGACGACCTTGCCGCACGCGATGTAGTCGGTCATGAACAGCGGCTTGGCGCCGACCACGACGATGTCGTCGACCACCATCCCGACGAGGTCCTGCCCGATCGTGTCGTGCTTGTCGATGGCCTGCGCGATCGCGACCTTCGTGCCCACGCCATCGGTGCTGCTGGCCAGCCGCGGACGCCGGTAGCCGAGCAGCGCGCTGGCGTCGAACATGCCCGCGAAGCCGCCGACACCCCCGAGCACCTCGGGCCCGTGCGTCGCGCGCACGGAGGCCTTCATGAGTTCGACGGCGAGATCGCCGGCGGCGGTGTCGACACCGGCCTGAGCATAGGGATTGGTGGGGGAGTCTGCCACCAGTACAGCGTACCGGCACGCGGGGGCCCCTGCCCCCTCGTGACGAGCCGGTCGGCGCGCTCCGGCACGGTGACCTGCTAATATGGGTGGTTGCGCGACATTCCGCCGTATCTCACCGGCACAGCGCACACATCCAGGCCGGGCATGAGTGGCCGATCCGCACCGATGCGGGTTTCGGCGCCCCGATCGAATCACCGCCGGCAGCATGCTGCCCGCAGACAGACCAGAGACCATGAGCAGTACCGATACTTCCGCGCGCTCCGGCGCGCCCATTCACGACCGCGACCCCGCGGCCGACACCGAACCCGCAGAGCTGGCCTGGCGTCAGGCCGATGAAGACGTGTTCGTCGCGACGAGCCGGGGCGAGTTCGCCGGCTTCGTGACCGTCGACGACACCGCCCACGTCGTGCACGACCGCCACAGCCGCCGCATCGGCTGCTACCCCAGCCTCGCCGCGGCTCGACAGGCACTGGTGGATGCCACGCGTCCGCCCTCCCGCAGTCGCGAGCGTCTGCACCGCCGCATCCTCTCCCGTCGCCGCTGAGGCGCACCCGTCGGCGGAGCACCCGCCGGCGAGCACCCGCCGACGGAGCACCCGCCGCGACGCGGGCCGCAAGAGCCGCGCGCAAGATCATGAAGGACCCTACGATGGGGCCATGGTCGACAAGCCGCAGTGGCTGATCCGCGAAGACGCCGGCACCTCGGTGCTGGTCGCGCTCGCACTGCGGCAGCTGCTGGGCATCCGGGCCCCCGACGATCTGCCGGCGCTGCGCGGACTCGAGGTGCGCCGGCCCGACGCGACCGAGGTCGACGACGCACTCGAGAAGCAGTGGCGCGAGTACTGGGACATGACCGTCGAGCCGCGCGCGCACCGCTCGGAGGTTCCGCTGGAGCTCGTCGAGGGCTTCGACACCCTCATCGCGCTGCCGTCCACCGGCGCGGAGGATCTGCGCGACGCGATCATCCCGCACGCGCAGACCGTGCTGCACTACGCGCAGCGTGCGCACAACAGATACGTCGACTCGGTCAGCTCATCCGGCGGCTCGTACCGCGCCTACGCCAGTGCGATCGCCGAGTTCGAGCGCGAGATCGGCAGACGCGCGCACTCGTTCGAGCTGAACGTTCAGGTGCTGCCGTTCACGCAGCGCGGCATCTGGTGGATCGGCTCACTGAGCGTCGCCGTCACCGACGGACTGCGGCGTGATGTGGTGGCGTTCGACGCGGCGATGCGACCGGTGATCGCCGAGCTCGCCTAACTCGCCTAGAGCTGACCGTCGTCGGCGACCACGCGCTCATGCTCGACGGTGACGACGCGAGCATGCCGGCGGGCGGCGCGGTCGAGGCCGACGGCGATGATGCCGCCGAGTGCGACGCCGATCGGAACCGTCCACAGCAGCGCGAAGCCGAACACCTGTCCGGGTGGGTAGACCACGCCGAGCACGTCGGACGGCTCGTACGAGCCGAGCAGCGTCAGGATGCCCGCGACGACGATCCCCAGCACGGCGCCCGTCACCATGAAGACGCCGTAGCGCGGCACGGGGCGGATCGTCGCTTCGACGGTCGAGTGACTGGCTGTTCCGGACATGCTCCCATTCTCCCACGCGCTCGCTGTGCGCGGGCCTGCGGCCCGCGCGACTCAGGGGCGCAGCGGGAGCAGGTCGGAGAGGTCCGCACGGGTTCCCGATGCCGCCACGCGGCCGGCGGCCACGGCATCCGCCCACCGCTCGGCCCCGGTGGCAAGAGCGATCCACGTGCTCGCGTCCATCTCGACCACGTTCGGCGGTGTGCCGCGGGTGTGCCGCGGCCCCTGCACGACCTGCACGGCGCCGAACGGCGGCACCCGCACCTCGACGCTGTTGCCCGGCGCCTTCTCGTCGAGCAGCTGCAGCAGATAGCGCACCGCCATCGCCGTCACCGCGCGGGCGGCCCCGCCGGCGGCGACCGCCACGAGCGCGTCTCGTCCTGCGGCCGTGTCGATCCTGCGTGCGGGCATGCCACCAGGCTAAGCCGCGCTCAGCGATCGCTGGGCACCGCGGGCCTAGGCTCGAGAGCGATGACCGGTTCTGCTGACGAGATGCGCGGCGCGCGCGCTGAGCTGCTCGCGGCGGCCGCCCGTGCCGACGAGTGGACGCCGCGCCTGCCGATGCCCGTCGACGACGTGTGGCCGGCATCGGTGCTGATCCTGTTCGGCCGGCTGGACAGCATCCCGGCCCGCGCCGACGACGAGACGGTGTCGGCCGACCTCGACGTGCTGCTGCAGCGTCGCTCGGCCACCCTGTCGTCGCACCCGGGGCAGGTGTCGTTCCCTGGCGGCGGGTACGAGGAGCAGGATGCCGACGCCGTCGCCACCGCGCTGCGCGAAGCGCAGGAGGAGACCGGACTCGACCCGCAGGGCGTCGAAGTGCTCGCGTCGCTGCCCGAGATCCCCCTCGCGGTGAGCAGTTTCCTCGTGACTCCGGTGCTCGCCTGGTGGCGCGAGCCGTCACGGGTCGCCGCGGTCGACCACGCCGAGACGGTCGAGGTGTTCCGCGTGCCCGTCGCGCAGCTCGTCGACCCGGCCCACCGCTTCACCGCGGTGCTGCGGCGGGACGGCCACACCTACCGCGGACCGGCGTTCGACGTGGACGGCACGATCGTGTGGGGCTTCACGGCCGGCATCCTCGACGCGCTGTTCGAGGCGACCGGCTGGGCGCAGCCCTGGGATCGAGCCGTCGAGCGACCCGTCTCGGTCTGACCCGGCGCCGTCCGACTGGTGTCCGCCCCTGAGCCGCGTCATGGTCTGAGTCGGGCGAGGCCGCGCCGGTAGGCTGGCCGCATGAAGATCCTCGTCCTCGGCTCGGGCGCGCGCGAGCACGCGATCATCCTCTCCCTGCGGTCCGAAGCGGACGATCACGAGATCTTCGCCGCCCCCGGCAACGCCGGAATCGCGCAGGACGCCACCCTCGTCGACCTCGACCAGCTCGACGGCGCCGCGATCGCGGCGTTCGCCAACGAGCGCGGTGTCGACCTCGTCGTGGTCGGCCCCGAGGCGCCTCTGGTCGCCGGTGTGGCCGACGTGCTGCGCGAGCGCGGCATCCCGGTGTTCGGTCCCGGTCGCGCCGCCGCTCAGCTCGAGGGCTCGAAGGCGTTCGCGAAGCGGATCATGGATGCCGCGGGCGTGCCGACGGGGCGCGCGGTGCGCGCATCGACGCAAGCAGAGGTGGAGGCCGCGTTCGATGACCTCGGCGCCCCGCACGTCGTGAAAGCCGACGGTCTGGCGGCGGGCAAGGGCGTCATCGTGACCACCGACCGCGCGGAGGCCCTGGCGCACGCCGAGCACTACCTGCCGGCCGGCCCCGTGCTGATCGAGGAGTTCCTCACCGGCCCCGAGGTGTCGCTCTTCTTCCTCAGCGACGGCGACACTGTGCGAGCGCTGAGCCCCGCGCAGGACTTCAAGCGCGCGCTCGACGGCGACGGCGGACCGAACACCGGCGGCATGGGCGCCTATTCGCCGCTGCCGTGGCTGGCCGACGACTTCGGCAGCGTCGAGGCGTTCGTCGCCGAGGTGACCGACACGGTCGCGCTGCCCGTGGTGCGTCAGCTCGACGCCGAGGGCACCCCGTTCATCGGGCTGCTCTACGCCGGCCTGATCCTCACTCCCGCCGGCGTGCGCGTGATCGAGTTCAACGCGCGCTTCGGCGACCCCGAGACACAGGTCGTGCTGCCGCGCCTGCGCACCCCGCTGTCCAGACTGCTTCTGGCAGCGGCATCCGGCACCCTCGAGGACGAACCGCAGCCCGAGTTCTCCTCAGACGTCGCGATCACCGTGGTGCTCGCCAGCGAGGGCTACCCCGAGGCGCCGCAGACCGGGCGGATGATCGAGGGGCTCGCCGATGCGGCATCCGTCGACGGCGTCTCGGTCGTGCACGCGGCGACCGGTGCTCCCGACGCACCGGGCGGATCACTCGTCGCGACCGGCGGGCGGGTGCTGAACGTCGTCGCGACCGGGTCGGACTTCGCGGATGCCAGGGCCCGGGCTTACGAGGCCATCGGCCGCATCTCGCTCGACGGCGCGCACTACCGCCACGACATCGCGGCGCGCGTCGCGGAATAGCAGACTCCCCCCCGTCGCACACCTGTCGGCGACATGAACGGATGTCGGCGGAATCAGCTGATTCCTGCCGACATCCGTGGTTCTCGCCGACATCCGTGCGAACCGCGCGCGCCGCGGAGTAGTCGATTAGCGCGGCTTCGGGCCGGTGAGCGCCCGCAGCGCGTACAGGATCGTGGCGAGGTCGACGAACTCCTGGATGAAGGCGCCCGCCACGGCAGGGATCAGGCCGGTCGTGGCGATGAGCATGAGGCCGACGCTGAGCACGATGCCGATCCAGATCGCCGTGTAGGCGACCTGCAGGGTGTGCCGGCCGATCTCGGTGGCACGCAGCACCGGCAGCAGCGAGTCCTTCAGCACCACGGCATCCGCCGCCTCGCCCGCGGCCGTCGATCCCCGCGCTCCCATCGCGACACCGACGTCGGCCGCGGCCAGCACGGGGGCGTCGTTCACGCCGTCGCCCACCATCAGCAGCGGGCGCGGCGCCATCTCGGCGGCGAGCGACACCTTCTGCCCCGGCAGCAGCTCGGCATGCACTTCGGTGACGCCCAGCGGCGACGCGATCGCTTCCGCCGTCGCCTCGGCGTCGCCGGTGAGCATGACGATCCGCCCCACACCTCTCGCCCGCAGCCCGGCCACGACCGCCGCGGCCTCGGGCCGCACGGCATCCGCCAGCACGAGCGCACCCGCGAAGCGCCCGTCGATGGCCACGTACGCGGCGAGCTGACCCGACACGAGCTCGGTGCGTCGGGTCTCGGGGGCGAGTGAGGTGACGTAGGCGGGTTTGCCCACCACGACGACGTGCCCCTCGATCGTGGCGGTGACGCCGTTGGTCGCGATCTCCTCGGCGAACGCGGCCGGTGCGAGCCGCAGCCCGCGGTCGACCGCCGCGCGGCGCACCCCCTCCGCGAGGACGTGGCTGGAGTACTGCTCTGCGGATGCCGCGAGGCGCAGCACCTCATCGGCATCCATCCCGACGGCGGCGCGCACCTCGACGAGCTCGGGCCGGCCCTGGGTCAGCGTGCCGGTCTTGTCGAACGCCGCCGAGCGCACCCGCGCGAGCTGCTCGATGACGCCACCGCCCTTGACGATCACCCCCTCCTTCGCCGAGCGCGACAGGCCGCCCAGGAAGGCCACCGGGGCGGCGATGAGCAGCGGGCACGGAGTCGCGAGCACGAGCACCTGAGCGAAGCGCAGCGGGTCGCCGGCGATCCACCAGGCGACGCCGGCGATCAGCAGCGAGACCAGCGTGAAGGGCACGGCGAACCGGTCGGCCAGGCGCACCGTGGGCGCCTTGCTCTGCTGCGCCTCGTGCACCAGCGCGATGATCTGCTGATACTGACTGTCTGCACTGCGGCGCAGGGCGCGGACGCGCACGGCGTTCGAGCCGTTCACGACCCCCGAGAGCACCTCCTCGCCGGCTACGCGCGAGACGGGCAGGCTCTCCCCGGTCAGCGACGACTCGTCGAAGCTCGCACGTTCGCTGAGCAGCACGGCATCGACCGGGACGATCTCGGACGGTCGCACCAGCAGCTCCATGTCGGGCACGACCTCGCCGACGGGGACGTCGCGCGTCGACGCGTCGGTGCCGTTCTCGACGACATGCGCCGTCTGCGGCGAGCGGTCGAGCAGGGCGGTCAGGTCGCGGGCCGCCCGGCGTGATGCGTAGTCTTCGAGCGCCTCTCCTCCGGACAGCATCAGCACGATGACGAGTGAAGCGATGTACTCGCCGACCAGCAGGGTGGCGACCATGGCGATGAGGGCGAGGATGTCGAGGCCGAAATGCGCGCGCAGGATGTCGCGCACCATGTCCCAGGCGGTGATCGCGATCACCACTCCGACGGCGACGGTCGCGATCCAGCGGCCCGCGTCGTGCAGGCCGGCGAGCGAGAGCAGCGTCACGGCGATGGTGGCGAGCACGCCTCCGGCGAGCAGGGGGTACAGCCGTGCGAGTCGCAGAAGCCTCATGGTCACACTCTGCCCGACATCCCGCAGAATGCGCGGGTCTGTCGGCGCGCGGACCGAGGACGGATGTCGGTCGATTGCACGGATGTCGCCGAGATCAAGCCGTTCCGACCGATATCCGTGGTTTTCGCCGACATCCGTCCCGGATGCGTCAGAGGGCGATCCAGTACCGGCGCAAGCGGTTGCCGGATGCCTCGGCACCCGGTTCGTCGATGACATCCTCGAGCTCGCCGCCGGCGCTCTCGATGGTGCGGTAGGAGCCGACGTTCGTGTCGTCGCAGGAGAGCATGACGCGGTCGTACCCGGCCGCGCGCGCCCGGTCGAGCACGAGACCGAGTGCGGCGCGGGCGATGCCCTGTCGACGACGCGACGGGCGCACCGAGTAGCCGATGTGCCCACCGTGCTGTCGCAGCCACGCGTTCAGCTCGCGCCGGAAGGCGATGAAGCCGACGACCTCGCCGTCGTCGAGGATCCAGAAGTAGTCGCAGGCGACGTGCCCCTCAGGCAGCGTGGCCGCCGGGTCGGCATAGAGCTCAGCCCTCTCGACCGACGCGTCGCATGCAGCCCGATCGGCTGCCCGGCCACGCTCGAGACCGGCCCCGTCGATGTGCACGTCACCGAACTCTCCGACTGTCTCCGACCACGAGTCGAAGAGCGACAGGGACGGGGATGCCAGCGAGATCGTCATCCTGCCATCCCATCACGTGTGGGCGGCGCCTTCAGCCGCGGCGCACGAAGTACCAGTTCGCCGCGAACCAGCTGATCACCAGCGCGAAGTAGAGCGCGATGGCCGTCCAGCGCGAGACCGGGTCGGTGTCGACGACCGCGTGCACGACCAGCTGCACCGTGCACAGCACGAGCGCGACGACCCCGACGGCGGCGAGTCCCTTCGTGGCCGCCGTGCGGTCGCGCTCGTCGGCGTACTCCAGCGCGTTCACGCGCTCGAGATCGCCTGACGTGCCGCGCCGGGCGAATATCGCGCCGAGCGCACCGCCGATCGCGCCTACCAGCAGCGCCACCGCCGCGATCGTCTGACCGAGCACGAAGCAGACCAGCGCACCCACCGCGCACACCGCCACCAGGACGGTGTTGGTGCGCGACATGGGCCAGCGGCGGCGGGCCTGTTCGACTGCAGCGTCGTCATGAGTCGACATCGAAGACCTCCTCAACGGTCGAGCCGAAATGCCGAGCCAGGTGCACGGCGAGTACCAGCGAGGGGTCGTATCGGCCGGTCTCGATCGCATTGATGGTCTGGCGGGAGACCCCGACCGCGCTCGCAAGCCCCTGCTGCGAGAGACCACGTGCGGTTCTCAGCTCTTTGACCCTGCTCTGCACGCTTCAAAGGTAGGCCGCCGACATCGCAATGTAAAGCCGACTTGACAGCGTGGATGGATGTCAAGCATGCTTGTCATGTCAAACGCGCTTTACATATCCGGAGGCCATCATGCAGGACGCACTCGTCGAATTCACCCAGTCCCTTCCCCTGTGGCTGCAGTGGGCGGGAGTGATGCTCGCCGCGGCAATCCCTTTCATCGAGTCCTACTTCGGCACGCTCATCGGTGCGATCGCGGGGGTGCCGCTCCCGATCGCCGTGCTCGCCGCCGTCGTCGGCAACGTGATCTCCATGCTGGTCTTCGTCTTCATCGCCGCCGCCGCCCGGCAGAAAGTCCTGGCGAGGCGCGGCGCGGGCGCCGCGACGGATGCCCCTTCTCCGCGTCGGCAGAGGGTCAAGCGCCTGTTCGACCGCTTCGGCGTTCCCGGCGTCAGCCTGCTCGGTCAGACCGTGCTGCCGAGCCAGATCACCTCGGGGATGATGGTGTCGTTCGGTGCGAGCCGCAACGCCGTGATCGTCTGGCAGGTCATCTCGATCATCATCTGGGCGATCGTCTTCGCGCTCATCGGCCAGGCGGGCATCGCCCTCTTCCGCTGAGCCGGACGCGTGGCGCGGCCGTCAAATCAGTGCGCGGGCTGCGCCTCGTCGGCTCGAGCGCGCCCGAGGAAGAGCGCCGCGATCAGCGCGATGCACAGGACGCATGCGGGAAGCAGCATCGCCTGCGCCATGCCCGCCGCGAAGCCCTCCGCGATCTGCTGCGGCATCCCGCTCCCGCCACCGAGACCGGCCGGAGCGTCGGACAGGCCCGGCAGGTTCGCCTCCAGGCGGGACTGCATGAAGGCGGCGATGGCGGCCGAGCCGACCACCGATCCGATCGTGCGGGTGGTGTTGTAGATGCCCGCGCCGGCACCCGCCTGGCGCATCGGCAGGTTGCGGGTCGCGGTGGTGGCCAGCGGTCCCCACATGCCCGCGTTGCCGATGCCGAGCACGGCCGACGGCAGCAGGAACATCCAGGTCGGGGTGTCCATGTTCATCAGCGCCGCGTTCCACAGCTGCCCGCCGGCGACGCACAGCAGGCCGGGGATGAGGATCCACCGCGGATCGATCCGGTCGAGCAGCTTGCCGGCGGCCGGTGCGAGAGCACCCGAGAGCACGGCCATCGGGATCATCAGCAGCGCCGCCTGAGTGGGAGACAGGCCGCGCGCGAGCTGCAGGAAGAACATGAATGGCAGCGACATGCCCGTCACCGCGAAGCCGACGACCGCGATCGCCGCATTCGCGCCGGAGAAGTTGCGGTCTCGGAACAGCTCCAGCGGCACCAGCGGCTCGGTCTTGGTCATCGCCTGCTGCACGATGAACAGCACCAGTACGATCACTCCCGCGATGATCAGACCCCACACCGAGATGGGCCCCACGATCGTGCCCCAGTCGTACGCCTCGCCCTCCTGCAGTCCGAACACGATGAGGAACAGCGCGAGCGCGCTGAGCACGACGCCGACGAGATCGAAGCGGTGCGGATGCGTGTCGAGCTTCGGCACGAGCATCCACGCCAGCACGAATCCGACGATGCCGACCGGGATGTTGATGAAGAAGATCGCCTCCCACCCGAAGGCGTCGACCAGCACGCCGCCCAGCAGCGGGCCCACCAGCGTGGCGACGCCCGCCGTCGCGCCCCACAGCCCCATCGCCGCGCCTCGGCGCTGCGGCGGGAAGGTGCGGGTGATGACGGCCATCGTCTGCGGCGTCATGAAGGCCGCCCCCAGTCCCTGCGCGGCTCGTGCGGCGATGAGCCCGTCGAGGGTCGTCGACAGTCCGCACCAGAGGGACGCCAGGGTGAAGACGGCCAGTCCGATCAGGTAGATGTTCTTCGGCCCGAACCGGTCGCCGAGGCGACCGGTGATCAGCAGCGGAACGGCGTAGGCCAGCAGATACGCGCTCGTCACCCACACGACGTTGTCGAGGTTGTTGGTGTCGGGGTCGAGCGCCGCCTTGATCGCGGGGTTGGCGACCGAGACGATCGTCGTGTCGACCAGCAGCATGAAGAAGCCGATCACCAGCGCCCACAGCGCGGGCCAGGGGCTGCGGGTCGCGGTGCGGGCCGTGTCAGTCGAAGTCACCCGGCAACGCTACTCCTGCCCGCCGACGTCGGCGCACCTCCGTCATCCGCTTCTGCGTGGTGGGAAGATGGGTGCGTGAGCGAAGCACAGAGCATCCCCGGCTGGCGGCACCTGTATTCCGGCAAGGTCCGCGACCTGTACGCGTCGGAAGACCCGGCCGACACCCGCATCCTCGTCGTCGCCAGCGACCGGGTGAGCGCGTTCGACTTCGTGCTCTCCCCCGGCATCCCGCACAAGGGCGAGCTGCTCACCCAGCTGAGCGACTGGTGGTTCGACCAGCTCTCGGACGTGCCCAACCACCTCGCGGAGGGCGAGATCCCGGATGCCGTGGCGGGGCGCGCCATGCTCGCGATGGCACTCGAGATCCTGCCGATCGAGTGCGTCGTGCGCGGATACATCACCGGCACCGGGTGGGCCGAGTACGCGGCGCACGGCACCGTGTGCGGCATCCCGCTGCCCGCAGGCCTGCAGAACGGCGACCGCCTTCCGGAGCCCCTGTTCACCCCCGCCTACAAGGCCCCGCTCGGCGAGCATGACGAGAACATCACCTTCGAGCGCGTGGTCGAGCTGGTCGGTGCGGAGCGCGCCGACCAGCTGCGCGACGCGTCGCTGTCGCTGTACCGTCGCGCCGCGGAGATCGCGGAGCAGAAGGGCCTGATCCTCGCCGACACGAAGTTCGAGTTCGGGGTGGATGCCGACGGCATCCTGCGCCTGGCCGACGAGGTGCTCACCAGCGACTCGTCCCGCTACTGGGACGCCGCGGCCTGGGCATCCGGCACGACACCGGAAGAGCGGATGGCGAGCTTCGACAAGCAGATCGTGCGCGACTGGCTGGCGACCAACTGGGACAGGCAGGGCGAGCCGCCGGCGCTGCCCGCCGACATCGTCGAGCAGACCGCCGACCGGTACCGCGCGCTCATCGGCCGCCTGACGGCCTGACCCGCCACCACTTCGGGGGCCGACACTCCAGATGTCGGCCCGATTCACGGAAACCGTCCGACATCTGGAGTGTCGGCCCCCGTTTCGTCGCACGCCGGATGCCGGGCATCCGGGGCGGTAGGGTTTCCTCGGCCCTGATCCCGACTCCCGAGGAGCCCCCATGCCGCTGTGGAACATCCACGGCAACGGTCGCACTGTCGCGCCCGGCGCCGTCGTCCGCCCCGAAGAGCGCCTGAACTGGCCGGCGACCATCGCGATCGGCGTGCAGCACGTCGTCGCCATGTTCGGTGCGACGTTCCTCGTTCCGATCATCACCGGCTTCCCCGTGCCGACCACGCTGCTGTTCAGCGGCATCGGAACGATCCTGTTCCTGCTGATCACGCGCAACAAGCTCCCCAGCTACCTCGGATCCTCGTTCGCCTTCATCGCCCCGGTCACCGCCGCCACGGCATCGGCGGGCATGGGCTCGGCGCTCGCGGGCATCGTCGCGGTCGGCGTGCTGCTGGCCCTCATCGGCGTCGTCGTGCACACGGTGGGCGTGCACTGGGTCGACCGCTTCCTGCCGCCCGTGCTCGCCGGCACCATCGTCGCGCTGATCGGATTCAACCTCGCCGGCGCTGCGCGCGGCAACTACGAGCAGGCGCCGATCACGGCGACCTTCACCCTCGCGATCACCATCCTGTTCGCCGTGGTGTTCCGCGGGTTCCTGGGCCGCATCTCGATCTTCCTCGGCGTGATCGCGGGTTACGTGTTCGCGGGCATCCGCGGCGAGCTCGACTTCAGCAACGTCGAGACGGCCGACTGGATCGGCTTCCCGACGTTCCACCTGCCCGACTTCGCGACCCCGGGCACCTGGTCGGCGATGGCGATGTTCCTTCCCGTCGTGCTCGTGCTGATCGCCGAGAACGTGGGACACGTGCGCGGCGTGGCCACCATGGTCGAGGACCCCGCGATCAACAAGCAGACGGGCAAGGCGCTCATCGCCGACGGCATCTCGACCTCGCTCGCCGGCTTCTTCGGCGGTTCGGGAACCACCACGTACGGCGAGAACATCGGCGTCATGGCATCCACCCGCGTCTACTCGACCGCCGCGTACTGGGTGGCCGGCATCACCGCCATCCTCCTCAGCATGTCGCCCAAGTTCGGCGCGGTCATCAACTCGGTGCCCGCCGGCGTGCTCGGCGGCATCACCACCGCCCTGTACGGACTGATCGGCGTCATCGGCATCAAGATCTGGGTCGACAACCGCGTCGACTTCTCGCGCCCGGTCAACCAGTACACCGCCGCGGTCGGCCTGATCGTCGCCGTCGGCGGGTTCATGATCAAGGATCCGGAGTCGGGCTTCGAGCTCGGCGGAATCGTGCTGGCGACGATCGGCGCGATCCTCATCTACCACCTCGGCAACCTCATCGCGCGACTGCGCGGCTCGGGCGCCGACGACCCGAAGCCGCTCGCCGGCGTGGGCGCCCCCGGAGGCGACCCGGCCTGACGCGGGCAGCGGCCCTCACCGGGCGCAGGAGAGCACGCGAGCGCAGGTGCATTCCCCGGGGAATCCACCTGCGCTCGCGTGTTCTCCTGTTCTGGGGCGTCCGGCACGGCTGCTGAGCGCTCCTCCCCCGGGTCTGTCAAGGCCCCGCGGGGCATCCGGTCTGGGCGGTATCGTCGGCGCATGCTCGACGTCACACCTCTCGCTGACCTCGCCCGTCGCCGCGATCTGCGCGTCGCGGTCGCCGAATCGCTGACCTCCGGCGCTCTGGCCAGTGCCATTGGCGCTGGCCCCGAGGCGAGCACCTGGTTCGGCGGCGGCATCGTCGCCTACCTGCCGGAGGTGAAGGAGCGCGTGCTGGGGTTCCCGGCCGATCAGGACCCGACCTCCGCCGGATGCGCGGAGCAGCTGGCCCGAGGCGCCCGTGAACTGTTCGACGCAGACCTGTGCGTCTCGACGACCGGGGTCGGTGGTCCGGATGCCGAAGACGGGCATCCCGCGGGGACCGTGTTCCTCGGATGGGCGACGCGCGACGAGGCCGGGCACCGCAGGCTCGACCTGGACGGCGAGCCCGAGGACGTGCTCGAAGCGACCGTCGAGGCGGCTGTCGAGCTGCTGTTCTCGCGCGCCGGCCGCGTGGAGCGCGCCGGTCGGGCGTAGCGCGCCGGTCGGGCGTAGCGCGCCGGTTCGGGCGCAGCGCCGGTTCGGTGGGAGACGCGGGAAGTCTCTGACGAAACGGCACGGACGCGGCGCGTCGCCTTTGACCACGCCGTCTCTGGACACCGAGGGTCAGTGATTCACGACGCCACGCGGAAGCGGATGCGCACGCCGGGCGACAGCTGAGCCGCCAGATCGCGCACGGCGTCGGTCAGGGCGCCGATGATCGGATAGCCGCCCGTGGTCGGATGATCGGGCCCGAACACCACGGGCTGGCCGTCGGCCGGCACCTGGATCGCTCCGTCCACCACCCCCTCGCTGGGCAGTTCGTCGAGGATCGCGCGCTCGAGCGGCCGCTCGCCGTGCAGTCGCATGCCGACCCGGTCGGAGCGCGCCGTGACCGTCCATTCCTGCTCGCCGAGCAGGCGCACCGCGGTCGCCGTGAACCAGTCGCGCCGGGGGCCGAGCGTGATGTCGAGCACGACGAGGCCGCCCGCCGCAGGCAGCTCGCGCGGCAGCGGCGCAGGCTCGACCGCGTTCGGCGCGGCGTCTCCCAGCGGCACCATATCGCCCGCTCGCAGCGGCGCCGGACCGATGCCCGAGAGAGTGTCGGTCGAACGGCTGCCCAGCTCTGCCGGCATCCGGATGCCCCCGCGCACCGCGATCGTGAACCGCAGCCCGCACATGGGTGCCCCGATGTGCAGCTCGTCGCCGTCGGCGACGGCGAACGGAACGCCGTGCCCGATGCGGCGGGTGGCACCGCCGGCGCCGGTCACCGCGAGTTCGCCCTCGGCCCCTGTGATGACCGCGACCCCGGCACCGTGGAAGCGGACGGCGGAAGGCCCGACGCCCTCGAGAACCGCTGCCTCGGGGGCGTTGCCGACGGCGCGGTTCGCGTCTCGCATGGCGATCTGGTCGGCAGCTCCGGATGCCGGCACGCCGAGCGCGGCGAGGCCGGGGCGGCCCCGATCCTGCACGAGCAGCTGCAGCCCCGGGTTCAGCGCCTCGAGCGCGGGCGCGGGAACCGGCGGACCGTTCGGACCGGCATCCGCGTGCCGCACGCCGACGCTCCGCTCTGCGGCTGAAGCATCCGACGTCCCCGACACCACGGCCGACCTCGCAGCCGACACCGCAACCCGATCAGCGGTGACGAAACGCACGCGAGCGCCGGGCACCAGCAGGGCGGGTGGGTCGCGGTGCACATCCCACATCACGGCATCCGTCGTGCCGATCAGCTGCCAGCCGCCCGGAGTCTCCCGCGGATACACCCCGCTGAACCGGCCGGCGAGAGCCACCGACCCCGCGGGCACGCGGGTGCGCGGCGACGGGCGACGCGGCACGTCGAACAGCGGGTCGTCGCCGACGAGGTAGCCGAAGCCGGGGGCGAAGCCCGAGAACGCGACCGTCCAGTGTGCGGCGCCGTGCCGGCGCACGAGCTCGTCGACAGAGACGCCGAGCAGTCTCGCCGTGTCCGCGAGGTCGTCGCCGTCGTATCGGACGGGCACGACCACCTCCGGCCCCGCTACGAGCTGGACCTGGTCCGCACGGGTCGCCGAAAGCGCGGAGGCCAGCTCCGCCGCCGATGTCACCAGCGGATCGAACCGCACGAGCACGGTGCGCGCCCCCGGCACCCGCTCGATCACCCCCGGCACGTCGGCCCAAGCGCGATGCATGCGCATCGCCTCGTCGAGGTCGGCGCACTCGACGAGCACCGCCCGATCCGACGCCGTCAGCACCCGCATGCGCTCACCCGCTCAGACCACGACGAACGGGGCGATCTCGATGCCCGCGCCCTGCAGCATCCGCTTCGTCTCAGCCGCCATCGTCACCGCTCCGGGACTGTCGCCGTGCACGCAGATCGACTGCGCGTCGACGCGCACATCGGTGCCGTCGACCGCCCGCACGACACCCGACTCGATCAAGCGCACCATCCGCCGCGCCACGACGGAGGGGTCGTGCAGGACGGCCCCCGGCTGCGTGCGCGGAACGAGGGTGCCGTCGGGCAGGTAGCCCCGATCGGCGAAGGCTTCGGCGGCCGTTCGCAGTCCCGCGCCCGCGGCGATGTCGAGCACCACCCCGCCGGCCAGCCCCAGCATCACCAGCGCCGGGTCGACGGCGCGCACGGCCGCGACCACAGCCCGGGCCTGTCGTTCGTCGCGCGCGATCGTGTTGTACAGAGCCCCGTGCGGCTTGACGTAGGCGACCCGGCCGCCGACGGCCGCGGCGAGGGCCATCAGGGCGCCCAGCTGGTATTCCACCTCGGCCTGCAGCGTGCGCGACTCGGGCTCGAGCGGCGTGCGCCCGAAGTTCTCGCGGTCACGGTACGCGGGGTGCGCGCCGATCGCGACCCTGTTCGCCACGGCAGCAGTAAGAGTGTCGCGGATGCCCTCGGCGCTGCCGGCGTGGAAGCCGCACGACACGTTCGCGCTGGTCACGATCTCGAGCATCGCCGCGTCATCGCTCACCACGCGCTCGGCGGAGTTCTCGCCGAGGTCGGAGTTGAGGTCGATGGATGCCATACCGCCTGTCTACCCAACCCGTGTGCGGCTGTCCATCCGGGGTGCGTGTCAGACGGCGGGTGCCGACCCGCGCACTACGAGCTCGGTGGGCAGGATCGTCAGCGCCTCGGGCCGCCTGCCCGCCAGCAGGTCGACCACCATGTCTGCCAGCATCTCCCCCTGCGCGAACATCGGCTGGCGCACGCTGGTGAGGTCGGTCGACTCGGCCACCCGGGAGTCGTCGAAGCCGACGATCGCGACGTCGTCCGGCACCCGCAGCCCCGCCGCGCGCAGCACGCCGAGCGCACCGCGGGCCATCAGATCGCTCGCCACGAAGATCGCGTCCGGCTGCTCGTCGCGCTGCAGCAGCAGACGCGCGGCCTCTGCCCCGCCGTGCTCGCTGAAGTCGCCGTCGATCTCGCCGACGCTCTGCAGGCCGGCATCCGCCAGCGCCGCGAGGAACCCGTCGCGGCGGTCTGCGCTCACCGCCATCGTCATCGTGCCCGTGATGGTCGCGATCCGCCGACGGCCGAGCGCGATGAGGTGCTCGGTCGCGGCGCGGGCCGCGGCCACGTTGTCGACGTCGACGATGATGTCGCTCTCGCGCGTCACGGCCGGCCGCCCGCCGAACACGACGGGCACGGCTTCTGCGATGCGCTCGATGAACGAGTCGCTGGCGTGGTGCGACACGATGATCGCGGCATCCACCCCGCCGTTGCGCACGAAGCGCGTCATCTTGCCGTCGGGGTCGTCGCTCGCGATCAGCAGGTTGAGGATGTACTCCGACTCGGCCAGGCGCGAGCTGATCCCCGCGACGACGGATGCCAGGAACGGATCGCCGAAGAACCGGGTGGTGTCCTCGGGGACGACGAGTCCGATCGCGTGGGTCTGCCGGCTGGCGAGCGAGCGGGCCGCACGATTCGGGGCGTAGCCGAGCTGGGCGATGGCATCCTGCACGGCCGCGAGCGCCTCGGCGCTGACCGACGTCGATCCGTTGACGACCCTGGACACCGTCGAGCGCGACACTCCGGCGAGTGCGGCGACCTCTTCGATCGTGGCTCGGGGCATCAGGGTGCGTGCTTTCGGGAATGCGTGTCGGCTGGGTCGGTGCGCAGCGTCACTCACCGACCGGTGTGCGCGGCGATGATGCGAGCGTACTCCGCACCGCTCTGCTTGATCGTGCGCTGCTGCGTCTCGTAGTCCACGCGCACGATGCCGAAGCGCTTCTGGTATCCCCACGCCCACTCGTAGTTGTCCAGCAGCGACCAGTAGAAGTAGCCGCGCACGTCGACGCCCTGCTCGATGGCGTCCAGCGTGGCCGCGACGTGCGCACGCAGGAACTCGGTGCGCTCGACGTCGGCGACCTCGCCGTCGGGGCCCACCTGGTCGTCGTAGGCGGCACCGTTCTCGGTGACGTACAGCGGCACATCGCCGGCGTAGTCGTTCGCGACGCGCACGAGCAGACGGGTGAGACCCTCGGGCTGCACCTCCCAGTCCATCCCGGTGCGCGGCAGGCCGCGCTCGACCCAGTAGATGCCTTCCTTGGAGGGGAACGGCGAGCGCGTCTCGCGCTGCTGGCCCTCCGTCTGGTGCGGGTCGCCCCCGCCGGGCTGCGGATGCCCGGACAGCAGCTCTCCGTGGTAGTAGTTCACGCCCAGCGCGTCGAGCGGAGCCGAGATGATGTCGAGGTCGCCGGGCTGCACGGCCGCCTGCCACTCGGCGACCGCGGCCGGGTCGACCTCGCGGAAGTCGCGCACGATGTCGGCCGGGTACTCGGCATGGAAGATCGGGCTGAGGAACCAGGCGTTGAACTGCCCGTCGATGCGGCGGGCGGCATCGACGTCGAGCGGATCGTCGACGTCGGCGGGATCGGCGACCGTGAGGTTGAGGGTGATGCCAAGGTCGAGCGACGCGTCGCGCTCGCGCAGCGCCTGCACGGCGCGACCGTGCGAGAGCAGCAGGTGATGCGAGGCGAGAAGGCCGTCGCGGATGCTCGTGCGCCCTGGCGCGTGCACGCCCGCGGTGTACGAGAGGAACGACGAGCACCACGGCTCGTTCATGGTGGTCCAGTGCTGCACGCGGTCGCCGAGCACGTCGTGCACGCTGAGCGCGTAGTCGGTGAAGCGCTCGGCGATGTCGCGATCGGTCCAGCCACCGAGCTCTTCGAGCGCCTGCGGCATGTCCCAGTGGTGCAGGGTGAGCCACGGCACGATGTCGGCCTCGAGCAGCTCGTCGACCAGACGGCTGTAGAAGTCGAGGCCCTTCGCGTTGACCGGGCCGCCGTCGGGACGCACCCGCGACCAGGAGGTCGAGAATCGGTACGTCTGCAGCCCGAGCCGCTTCATCAGCGCGACGTCGTCGGCGTAGCGGTGGTAGTGATCGCAGGCGACATCGCCGTTGTCCGCGCCGACGACGGCTCCGGGCACGCGCGCGAAGGCATCCCAGATCGACGCCGTGCGGCCGTCTTCGAAGGCCGCGCCCTCGATCTGATAGGCCGCGGTGGCCGCGCCGAAGAGGAAGCCGTCGGGAAAGGTTCGGGTCATGGTGACAATGATGCCATGACTTGCTGGGAGCGCTCCCATGGGCGGGCCGCCCAGCCGTTCGGTAACCTTGGCAGGTGAGTCCCGAACTGGCGCGCGCCGAGTCCCTGATCGCTTCGATCCCCGACTACCCGCAACCGGGCATCCTGTTCCGCGACATCATGCCGCTGCTGGCGGATGCCAGGGCGCTGCGTGCCACGACCGCGGCGCTCATCGAGCCCTTCGCCGGCAGCTTCGACATCGTCGCGGGGATCGAGGCCCGGGGCTTCATCCTCGCCGGAGCCGCCGCGATCGCCGCCGGGGTCGGGTTCGCCCCGATCCGCAAGGCGGGCAAGCTGCCGCGGCCCGCAGCGGCCGTCGACTACGCCCTCGAGTACGGCACGGCCACGGTCGAGATGCACGACGACCTTCCGACGGGCACGCGCGTGCTGCTCATCGACGATGTGCTCGCCACCGGCGGCACCCTCGCCGCCGGACGCCAGATCGTCGAGCGGCTCGGCTATCACGTCGCCGGCATCAGCGTGCTGTTCGAGATCGACGGACTCGGCGGCCGCGAGGCGATCGGCGATCTGCACACCGTGTTCCACTCCGCCTGAGCGGGCTGCCTGTCACTCGTTCCGCTCCGACTGACGCGCCCGGCGCCCGCCGACTTCCTCGGGCAGCTCGTCGATCGGCACGATCACGATGTCCTGCACCTTCCAGTCCAGGTCGATGCACGCATCGCGAGCGGCGATCAGGTCGGCGAGCTTCGGGGTGCGTCCTCTGCGCGGCACGACGAACGACTCCACGTGCAGCACGTGGCCCTGATCGCGCACACGCGATCCCACCTCCTGCGCCCACGGCAGCGAACGCAGCAGCTCGTCGATCTCGCCGGTCAGGGGGTGCACCCTGTCGTCGTCGAACGTCGTCGCGGCGGCGTCCATCAGGTCGGTGATCGCGGCGCGCATGTTGCGCACTCCGTCCCACAGGATGCTGCCGGCGATGAGCAGCGCCGCCACGGCATCCGTCCACCACCACCCGATGCCGATGCCCAGCACGCCGACGATCGATCCTACGGCGGTCTGCCAGTCGGCCTTGTTCATGTCGGCATCGGCGTAGAGCACCTTGTCGTGCAGCTCTTTCGCGAGGCGCATCTTCACCCGGCCGAAGTAGATCGGAAGCGGGATGGTGAGCGCCATCACGATGACCATCAGCCAGCCCAGCCAGATCGGCTGCCCGAACAGCACGACCGTGCCGATGGGCGGATGCTCGCCCCCGATCAGTCCGGTGAGCGAGTCGATGATGAGGAACGCGCCCATGGCCATCAGCGCCACGGCAGCCACGAGGTGGGCCACGCCGACCGCGCGGTGGAAGCCGTACGGGTAGCGGCCGCTGGGCGGGCGGTTCACGATGCGCACCGCGACGAGGAAGGCGATCGGCGGGGCCAGTGAGAGCAGGTCCTCGATCCAGGCCGCCTTCATCGCCTGCGAGTTGCCCATCACCAGGTACACCATCGTGATGGCCACGGCGAGGAAGACCAGGGTGTACCACTCGAAGCGGATCGCCTTGCGCAGCGCCTTCTCCTGCTGCTCGGGAAGCTCCGTCCGGCCGAATCGCGTCGTCATGAGCCGACCTCCTCGTGCAGGAAGGTCTCGAGCTCGGTGAGCAGGGCGTTCTCGCCCATCCGCACGATCATCACGTGCTTCTGCGTGCCGTGCTTCGTGCTGCGCTCGGTGTACGGCCGCGTCACCGCGCCGCGATCCGTCCAGGGTGTGTCGTCGAGGAATCCGCCGACCACCAGATCGAGCTCGCCCCGCTCGAGCGCGGTGAGCAGATCGGCCTCGCTGCCCGTCGTCCACTCCACCGTGGCATCGAGCTGCTCGGCGAACTCCTGCACCAGCTCGGGCTCGGAGCCGGTGGGCTTCCCGTCGTCGTGCACCTCGACCCAGGGCGGCTGCTCGGTGGCGCCCGCGCGCAGCGTGCCGCCCTCGATCCGCTCGATGCTGCCGTGCGGATCAGCGGGGATCCGCATCCCGCAGCCCGTCAGGGCGACGAGCAGCACGAGCGCGGCCGCACCCGTCATCCGGCGTCTTCTCATGGCGCCGACACTAGCGAGGCAGCTGAACGGCGACCACCCCTCCCCTCACCCCTTGACAGACGCGACGGCCGCGTATCGCCGAGCGGACGCACGCTGCATGAGCACCGATCGCATCGCCTAGAATCGGGGGTATGCCCACCATCGTCGTCGACGTCATGCCCAAGGCCGAACTGCTCGACCCGCAGGGGAAGGCCGTCTCCGGCGCCTTCGCCCGCCTGGGCGTCGAGAGCTTCAGCCAGGTCCGCATCGGAAAGCGCTTCGAGCTCACGGTCGACGGCGATGTCACCGACGACGTGCTCGCCGAGGCGCGGCGCCTGGCCGAGGACGTGCTGTCGAACTCCGTCATCGAGGATGTCGTGGGAGTCGAGGTCGCGCCGTGAGCGTGCGCATCGGCGTCATCACCTTCCCCGGCTCGCTCGACGACCGCGACGCGCAGCGCGCGGTGCGCATCGCCGGCGCTGAGCCCGTCGCCCTGTGGCACGGCTCGCACGATCTCGAGGGCGTCGACGCTCTCGTGCTGCCCGGCGGATTCAGCTACGGCGACTACCTGCGCTCGGGGGCGATCGCGGCTCTGTCGCCGATCATGGCCGAGGTCAGGGCCGCAGCCGAGAAGGGGATGCCGGTTCTCGGCATCTGCAACGGCTTCCAGATGCTCGTCGAGGCGCACCTGCTGCCCGGCGGCCTCATCCGCAACGATCACCAGCACTTCGTGCGTCGCGACCAGCGCCTCACGGTGGAGAACAACGACACCGCCTGGACGAACACGTTCGCGAAGAACCAGGAGATCGTCATCCCGCTCAAGAACGGCGAGGGCGGCTACATCGCCGCCGACGAGACCCTCGACCGCCTCGAGGGCGAGGGACTCGTGGCGTTCCGCTACGCCGGGGTCAACCCCAACGGGTCGCTGCGCGACATCGCCGGCATCACCAACGACCGCGGCAACGTGGTCGGCCTCATGCCGCACCCCGAGCACGCCACCGAGGCGGGCTTCGGCCCCGACACCCGTGCCGCCATGCGCTCGGGCGTCGACGGTCTGGGCTTCTTCGAGAGCGCCATCGCCGCGGTCGCGCGCATCGCGGCGTAGCCGCGACGCATCCGCGTCGCTGCACCCGCTCCGCGGCCGTCAGAGGCCTGCCGGCGGCCAGGCGCCGATGATCAGCGCCATCACGAGCACCGTGGCGAGTTCGTGGCCGATGTTCACGGTGGTCAGCCGGGTCGAACGCCCCTCGAACGCGTCGTGCGTGATGAACCGCGCCGCGGTCAACCCCGCCCACAGCGTGACAGCGGTGACGAGCGCGGCCCAGAAGTACGAGCCCTCGTAGAAGTGCCACGCGATCGTCGCGGCGCCGGCGAGCACCCACGCGGTGATGAAGCTCATCAGCACCGTCGTGATCATCGGCCACAGCGGGCGGCGTGAGGGATGCTCGAGGTCGACGCCCGCGAGGCGCGCCCATCGCTGACCCATCACGCCGCGGGCGTACCAGATCGCACCGACCACCATGCTCGACGCGGTCGCGACCAGCACCGCCCAGTAGTTGATCTCGGGAACCGTCATGACGCCTCCTTCATCGGATGCGCTCAGACTACTCCCGGGTGCCGTGGCGTTCGAGGCCGTTCAGCCGCGCATCGCGACACCGTGGCGCCAGTAGCCCATGAACGCCACCTGGGCACGGTCGACCCCGATGTCCTTGACCAGGTGACGGCGCAGCGTCGTCACCACTCCGCTCTCACCGGCGATCCAGAAGTACCGGTCGGCGGGCGCGTGGGTCGCGGCGATCTGCTCACCGAGGCTGGAGTACGCCGGGGTCTCCCAGAGAAGATCCTCGGTCTCGACATCGCGCACGTCGACGTGCGTGTGCGCGTCGCCGAGGTGGCTGAGCACCGCCGGGATGAGCGCCGATCCGTGCGCGTCGCCGTCGGCGCGGGGCAGCCAGGTGATCTCCACGCCTGCGGGTGCGGCGATCTCGAGCACGTCGGCCGGCTCGGGCACCTCGATGAACGCGGTGCCGCGCAGGTCGCGCGGGGCGTCCTCGAGGATGCGCGCGATCGCCGGCGCCGCCGTCTCGTCGCCGGCGAGCAGCACAGAGCGCGCTTCGCCGGGCGCGAACTCCGCGCCGCCGTGCTCCCGGGCCGACACCCCGCGGCGCGGGCCCACGACGAAGATCGGCTGCCCCACGCGTGCGTCGGCCGCCCACCGCGAGGCGGGGCCGGTGAGGCCGGGGCTCAGGTGCAGCACGAAGTCGACGACGATCTCGGTGCCCGCGTCCGTCACCGCCAGCTCGCGCACCGAGTACGTGCGCATCGACCCTCGCTCGTCTTCGGGAACCGCCAGGTACGACCCCCACCAGTCGTCACCGTCTCGGTCGATCGGAGGCACGGCATCCGGTCGGGGCGGGAAGATCAGCTTGATCCGCGAGTCGTACGTGTCGCCGGGGGTGCCGAGCTCGTCGAGGTCGTCCCCGCCGAAGGTGATCCGCACGAAGTTCGGCGAGACGCGCTCGACGGCGCGCACCTCGGCGAGCGCCAGCAGGTAGGTGGGCCGGGTCTTCGTGGTGGTGTCAGCGGACATGATGCCTCCCGATGGGCGTGACCATCGGTTTGCCCGAGACGGGGTCGACGGTGATCTGATTGGCGAGGCCGAAGACCTCCTGGACGAGTTCTGCGGTGACGATCTCTTCCGGGGCGCCGACGGCGTGCACCCGGCCGTCTTTCATGGCCACCAGCTCGTCGCTGTACCGGGCGGCGAGGTTGAGGTCGTGCAGCACCATCACGATGGTGGTGCCGCGCGAGCCGCTCAGGTCGGTGAGCAGATCGAGCACCTCGACCTGGTGGGCGACGTCGAGGAACGTGGTCGGCTCGTCGAGCAGCAGGATGTCGGTCTGCTGCGCGAGCGCCATCGCGATCCACACCCGCTGCCGTTGACCGCCGGAGAGCTCGTCCACGCTGCGATCGGCGAGTTCGCTGATGCCGGTCGCGTCGAGCGCATCGGCGACGACCGCGTAGTCCTGTGCGCTCCAGCGCGCGAGCATCCGCTGATGCGGGTGTCGCCCCCGACCCACGAGGTCGGCCACTGCGATCCCCTCGGGCGCGACGGGCGACTGCGGCAGCAGCCCGAGAACGCGGGCGACCTCTTTCGACGGGCGGGCGTGCACGGATGCGCCGTCGAGCACGATCTGGCCCCCGGCGGGGCTGAGCAGGCGCGCCAGCGCCCGTAGCAGCGTCGACTTGCCGCATCCGTTCGCCCCGACGATCGAGGTGATCCGGCCGGGCGCGATCGACAGATCGAGCCCCTCGATCACCGTGCGGTCGCCGTACGCGAGCGTGACGGATTCGGCCGCGAGAGTGTGCGCCGCGGTCACAGGGAGCCTCCCGAGCGGTTGGTGCGGATCAGCAGGTAGATGAGGAAGGGCGCGCCGAGCACGCCGGTGACGACTCCGACCGGATAGCGGGCACCGAGGGCGAACTGGGCGAGCAGGTCGCTGCCGAGCACGAGCGCCGCGCCGACGAAGGCGCTGGGCAGCAGCAGGTTCGCGCCGGGGCCGGTGATGCGCGCGGCGATCGGCCCCGCCATGAACGCGGCGAAGGCGATGGGTCCGGCGGCGGCGGTGGCGAAGGCGAGCAGCGCGACCGCCCCGAGGATGAACAGCATGCGCGTCGCGTTGACGCGCACCCCGAGGCCGGCGGCGGAGTCGTCGCCCAGCTGCATGGCACCGAGCGAGCGCCCCTGCGACAGCATCAACGGCATCACGATCGCGGCGGCGATCGCGATCGGCAGCACGCGCTCCCACGAGGCGTTGTTGAGGCTGCCGCTGAGCCACTGCATGGCGGTCTGGATGTCCCAGCTCGCCGCGCGCGAGAGAAGGTACGAGATCACGCTCTGCAGCACCGCGGCGACCCCGATGCCGATGAGGATCAGTCGGGTGCCCGCGAAGCCGCCTCTGATCGAGAGGGCGTAGATCAGCGCGGCCGTGGCGAGCGCGCCGCCGAGTGCGAGCAGCGACACCGCCGGGCCGTCGAGTGAGAGCACGATGATGCCGATCACCGCCGCGGCACCGGCGCCGTGCGAGATGCCGATGATGTCGGGCGAGGCGAGCGGATTGCGCAGCAGCGTCTGGAACGTCACGCCGGCCATCCCGAAGCCGAGCCCGGTCAGCACCGCCAGCACGGCCCGGGGCAGCCGCAGCTCGCCCACAGTGAACGAGGCCCCCGGCACCGATTCGCCGAGCACGACCCGCACGATCTGATCGGGGCTGTAGAACCGGTCGCCGACCATGAGCGCGACAGCGAAGAGCACGCACACCAGAGCGCCCAGCAGGATCGTGGCGACGGCGTGGCGACGGTGGCGCGCGCGGCGGCCGGCGATGATGCGCACGACGCGCTGCGCGCCGGTGTCGGCCGGCCGCTCGAGCGTGTGCGTGGTCGGGATGCTGGTCTCTATCGGGGCATGTGCGCCTGCCGTGCGCTCGCGTGTGCTCACAGCTCGCGCACCTTCTGCCTGCGCACGATCCAGATGAAGAAGGGCGCACCGACGATCGCCGTGATGATGCCGACCTGGATCTCCTCCCCGGACGGGGCGATCACCCGGCCGATGACGTCGCTCGCGGTCAGCAGCACCGCTCCCGCCATCGCCGAGAACGGCATCAGCCAGCGATGGTCGGTGCCGATCAGCATCCGGCACACGTGCGGCACGACCAGACCGACGAAGCCGATCGGGCCGGCGATCGCGGTGGCGGCGCCGGCGAGGATCACGGCGCCGAGCGCTGCGAGCATCCGCGTGCGGGCGACGTTCTCGCCGAGACCCCTGGCCATGTCGTCACCGAGCGCGAGCGAGTTCATCCCCCGTGCGCTCAGCAGGCAGATGAGAGCGCCGAGCGCCAGCACGGGCGCGGTGACCGCGATGCGCGGCCATTCCGCACCGCCGACGCCGCCCACCTGCCACGACTGGAACGTCTGCAGTAGATCGACCCGCGGCAGCATGATCGCGCTGATCAGCGAGGCGAAGGCGGCCGAGGTCGCCGCACCCGCGAGGGCGAGCTTGAGCGGGGTGGCACCGCCACGGCCCAGCGAGCCGACCGCGTACACGAAGACCGCCGCCACCGCGGCGCCCGAGATCGCGAAGGCCATCTGCCCGAACGGGTCGCTCAGCCCGAACGAGGCGATGCCGACGACCACGGCGAGGGAGGCGCCGTTGGAGACGCCGAGGATGCCGGGTTCGGCGATCGGGTTGCGGGTGACGGCCTGCATGGCCGCGCCCGCCATGGCGAGCGCGGCGCCGATCAGCAGGGCCAGCGCGGTGCGCGGCATCCGCTTGATGATCGCGGCCTGCTCGATCGTCTCGTTCTGCCCCGACAGCGCGGCGAGCAGATCGTCGATCGTCACCGCCCGCACGCCGAACGAGATCGACAGGATGCTGAGCACGACCAGCGCCGCGACGCCCGCCATCAGCCACATTGCGCGCGCCAGCACCGGCCGGCGCAGGTGCGCGGCGGCCGGTGCTGATGCGGCGGTGGTGGTGGAGGTCACGAACGGGGTCTCCGCAAGCGGAAGGGACTTACTTCGCCAGCGGCGCGGCGAGGATGTCGAAGTAGTCGTTCAGGCCCCACGGGATCGACAGCGGCGACGGGTTGGCGGATGCGGCGATCGGCGTCGCGTCGGGCAGGATCGCGATGCGCCCCTCGGCGATTGCGGGGATCTTCGACAGCAGCGGATCGGCCTGCAGGGTGGCCACGGTGGAGTCGTCGCCGTAGGTGACGAACAGGTCGACGTCGTCGAACCGCTGCGCCTCCTCTGCCGACACCTCGAGGTAGAACTGGTCGCTGTCTGCGCTGTCCTCGACGATCCGCGGCAGCGGCAGGCCGAGCTCGTGCAGGTAGCCGGGGCGGGTGTCGGCGGCGGTGTAGTAGCCGATCTTCGACAGGTCGCTCATGTCGAAGTAGCCGAACAGCACCTTCGCGTCCTTCAGCGCCGGATGTTCGGCGAGCGCGGCCTCCGCGTCGGCGTCGAGCTGCTCGATGAGGGCGTCGCCCTCCTTCTCGAGGCCGAGCGCCTCGGAGTTCATCTCGATCATGTCCTCGACCGAGGTGCCCCACGCGACCTCGGGGTAGGCGACGACGGGAGCGATCTTCGACAGCGTGTCGTACTCCTCCTGCGTGAGCCCGGAGTACGCGGCGAGGATCACGTCGGGGGCGGTGTCGGCGACGGCCTCGTAGTCGATCCCGTCGGTCTCGTCGAACAGGACCGGCGGCTCGCCGCCGAGCTCGTCGAGCTTCTCCTCGACCCAGGGCAGGATGCCGTCGTTGTCGTCGTCTCCCCAGGTGGCCTTGCTCATGCCGACCGGGACGATGCCGAGCGCCAGGGGCACCTCGTGGTTTGCCCAGGCGACGGTGGCGACCCGCTCGGGCTTGGCGTCGATCACGGTCTCGCCGAAGGCGTGCTCGACGGTGACGGGGAACGACTCGCCGGACGAACCGGTGGAGGCGTTCGAGTCATCGGAGCTGTCATCGGCTGCGGAGGCGCAGCCGGCGAGACCGACGGCAAGGGCTGCTGCGGCGGCGAGGGCGAGGAGACGGGAAGATCGCACGGGCGTTCCTTCAGGTGGGTGGCGGCGTCACCGAGACCCGGTGCGCACTTTGGTAAGGCTTGCCTAAGGTAGCACGCGAACCCTGCGGGGCGCACGCCGGTAGGGTCGTAGCGTGAGCCTTCTCGTGACCGTGCCGACCGAGCGTCTCGCCGCGAACCTGGGCGCGCTTCCCGACGGGGTCGAGCTGCGCATCTGGGACTTGCGCTCCCCCGCGCCGGCCGACCGCATCGACATCGTCGTGCCGCCGTACATGGGCGGCAGCCGGGTGCTCACGGCGCTCGAGGGACTCCAGGTCGGGCTCGTGCAGGGCCAGTCGATCGGGTACGACGGTGTCGCGGAGGCACTGCCCTCCGGTATCCCGTTCGCGAACGCCGCGAGCGTGCACGAGGCATCGACCGCCGAGCTCGCGGTGGGGATGATGATCGCCGCGCAGCGGCAGCTGCCCCGGTTCGTGCGCGCGCAGGACCGCGGCGAGTGGGCGCCGGTCTTCACCGAGAGCCTCGCCGACCGGCGCGTACTGCTGGTCGGCTTCGGCGGCGTTGGCACGGCGATCGCCCGGCGCCTGGCGCCGTTCGAGGTCGAACTGACCGCGGTCGCGCGCACCGCGCGCACCGAGCAGGTCGAGGGTGTCGGCGAGATCGCCGTGCACGGTCTGGACGAACTCGACGCACTGCTGCCGGATGCCGAGATCGTGGTGCTGAGCCTGCCGGCCAGCGACTCCACACATCATCTCTTCGACGGCGAACGGATCGCGCGCATGGCGAAGGGCGCTCTGCTGGTCAACGTCGGTCGCGGGCCGCTGATCGACACCGACGCCCTCGTCGACGCGCTCAGCGCCGATGCGATGCGCGCGGCATCCGACGTCTTCGAAGAGGAGCCGCTGCCCTCAGGGCATCCGCTCTGGAGCGCCCCGAACCTGCTGATCACCCCGCACGGCGGCGGCGCCTCGACGGCGATGAACCCGCGCATCGCGCGACTGATCCGGCGTCAGATCGACCGGATGCTGGCGGGAGAGCCGCCCGTGAACATCGTGATGTAAGCGCTTGCAGTAGCCTGGGCTCATGGCACAACGTGAACAGCAGCGTGAGCAGATGGCAGCCCCCGGTTCCGAGTGGTGGCGCACCGCCGTCATCTATCAGATCTACCCCCGGTCGTTCGCCGACGCGTCCGGCGACGGCATCGGCGACCTGCCCGGCATCACCAGCCGGCTCGACGACCTGAAGAGCCTCGGCATCGACGCCATCTGGCTGAGCCCGTTCATGACCAGCCCGCAGAAGGACGCCGGCTACGACGTCGCCGACTACCGCGACGTCGACCCGCTGTTCGGCACCCTGGCCGACTTCGACGTCATGCTGAACGAGGCGCACGCCCGGGGCATCCGGGTGATCGTCGATCTCGTGCCCAACCACTCCTCCGACCAGCACGTGTGGTTCCAGGAGGCACTGAAGGCCGCGCCCGGCAGCCCCGAGCGGGCCCGCTACGTGTTCCGCGACGGACGCGGCGAGAACGGCGAGCTGCCCCCGAACAACTGGGAGAGCGTGTTCGGCGGCGGCATGTGGGAGCGCGTGACCGAGCCCGACGGCACTCCGGGCCAGTGGTACCTGCACATCTTCGATGCGACGCAGCCCGACTTCGACTGGACCAACGAGGAGGTGCGCGAGGAGTTCCGCAGCATCCTGCGCTTCTGGCTCGACCGTGGCGTCGACGGATTCCGCGTCGACGTGGCGCACGGGATGATGAAGGAGGCGGGGCTGCCGGACTACGCCCCCGTCGCCGACGCCGACTCGATGGGCGGCGGCGAGGAGAACGTGCCGTACTGGGGCCAGGACGAGGTGCACGACATCTACCGCGACTGGAACCGCGTGCTCGCCGAGTACGACGGCGACCGCGCGCTGTGCGGTGAGGCCTGGCTGCCGACGCTGAAGAAGACCGCGCTCTGGGTGCGTCCCGACGAGATGCACCAGACCTTCAACTTCCCCTACCTGATGACGCCGTGGGATGCCCAGGAGCTGCGCCTCGTCATCCGCGAATCGCTCGACGCGTTCGGAGCGGTGGGCGCACCCAGCACCTGGGTGCTGTCGAACCACGACGTGATCCGGCACGCCTCGCGTCTCGCGCTGACCGCCGACAGCCCGCAGGGCGACGGCATCGGCCCGAACTCGCAGGGCAAGCCCGACCCGGCCATCGGCCTGTCCCGCGGCCGCGCGGCGACCACCGTGATGCTCTCGCTGCCCGGCTCGGCGTACGTCTACCAGGGCGAGGAGCTCGGCCTTCCCGAGGCGATGGAGATCCCCGACGAGTTCCGACAGGACCCGACGTGGTTCCGCACGAACGGCGAGCGCTACGGTCGCGACGGATGCCGCGTTCCGCTGCCGTGGACGGCCGAGGGCCCCGCGTTCGGATTCAACGACACCGGCGCCTCGTGGCTGCCGCAGCCCGCGGAGTGGGCGCACTTCGCGCGCGATACCGAGGAGCGCCAGCCGGATTCGACGCTGAACCTCTACAAGAAGCTGCTCAGCGAGCGCGCGGCGCGCCGCCTGGGCAGCGGCTCGCTCGTCTGGGACGACGTGGCCGACTCTGCTGTCGCCTTCCGCCGCGGCGAGCTGCACGTCGTCGCGAACCTCGGCGCCGAGCCGATCGAGCTCGGCGATGACGTCACCTTCGTCGTGCAGAGCGAGCCGTTCACCGGCACCGCGCTGCCGCCGAACACGGCCGCCTGGTTCACCCGCGGCTGAGCGGATGGTCAGCCGGGATAGGCTGACGATGTGGTGAGCATCGACGAGGTCGCAAGGCTCGCTGGGGTGTCGACGGCGACCGTCTCGCGCGCGCTCAGCGGGCGCGGGCACGTGTCGGAGCGCGCGCGAGAGCGCGTGCGTTCCGCGGCAGACTCCCTCGGATACGTCGTGTCGTCGCGGGCGTCGAGCCTGGCATCCGGTCGCACGCAGAACGTCGGGGTCATCGTGCCCTTTCTCGACCGCTGGTTCTTCAGCACCGTGCTCTCCGGCGCGACCAGCGCACTGATGCGCGCCGGCTACGACGTCACGCTGTACAACATCACGGCCGATGCCGTCGTGCGCCGCGAGGTCTTCTCGACCTTTCTGCGGCGCCAGCGCGTCGATGCCGTGATCGCCGTCGCCATCGAGCTCGACGAGCACGAGACCTCGCAGCTGCAGGGGCTGGGCCTGCCGGTGATCGGCATCGGCGGCCCGAACCCCGGCCTGCGCACGCTCTCGCTCGATCAGACCGCGCTCGCCTGCCTGGCCACCGAGCATCTGATCGCGTTGGGGCACCGCGACATCGCACACATCGGCGCAGCAGCCGAGTTCGAGGCGGACTTCCGGGTGCCGTCGCGCCGCCGGTCCGGTTTCGAGCAGGCGCTCGCGCAGGCGGGGATCACCCCGGATCCGGCGCTCTTCGAGCCGGCGGACTTCACCGTCGACGGCGGATACCGTGCCGCCAGACGGCTGCTCGGCGGCACCGGGCCCCGGCCGTCTGCGATCTTCGCCGCCTCGGACGAGATGGCCATCGGCGCGCTGGTCGCCGCCCGCGACCTCGGCATCCGCGTGCCGCAGGACCTCTCGATCGTCGGTATCGACGGTCACGAGCTCGGTGAGTTCTTCGGGCTGACGACGGTCGATCAGTTCCCGCTCGCGCAGGGCGAGCGGGCGGCGTCGGCGATTCTCGCGCAGCTCGAGGGCGCCTCGGATGCCGAGGCCGTGGCCGACCTGCCGTACGAGCTCATCACGCGCGGCACGACCGCACCCGTATAGCATCCGCCCGCATCCGGCGGGAGATGAGCCGGACCCCCGGGTGTGCCGGATCCGCTCGGCGCTGTCTCGATCCCACGCCGCGGCACTGAATACTGGACGGATGGACGCGCTCAACGACTTCGTGCTCTTCTTCGGCGACAAGCTCTGGTCCTGGGCGGTGCTGCCCATCCTGGTGCTGCTCGGCCTCTACTTCACGTTCCGCTCCGGTGTCGTGCAGTTCCGCTTGATCCCCGAGATGTTCCGCACGCTCACCGACCGCACCCCGACGGATGCCGAGGGCAGGCCGCAGTCGGTGTCGGCCTTCCAGGCGTTCACGATCTCGGCGGCCTCCCGGGTGGGCGTCGGCAACATCGCCGGTGTCGGCACCGCGATCGCGATCGGCGGTCCCGGAGCGGTGTTCTGGATGTGGACGATGGCGTTCATCGGCGGCGCATCCAGCTTCATCGAATCGACGCTCGGCCAGACGTTCAAGGTGCGCGACCAGGACGGCTTCCGCGGCGGACCGGCGTACTACATGCAGTACGGCCTGAAGGCGCGGTGGATGGGCATCGTGTTCGCCGTCATCCTCATCCTGTGCTTCCCGTTCTCGTTCAACTCGCTGCAGGCCAACACGATCAGCGCCACCATCTCGGGCAGCTTCGGCGGCGACGTCGCGTGGATCCCGTGGGTGGTCGGCGCGGTCCTCGCGACGCTCACCGCGCTCGTCATCTTCGGCGGCGTGCGGCGCATCGCCTCGGTGTCGTCGAAGGTCGTGCCTCTGATGGCGCTGGTGTACCTGCTGCTGGGCCTGGTGATCGTCGCTATCCACATCGAGCGGCTGCCCGAGGTGTTCGCGTCCATCTACACACAGGCGTGGGGCACGAAGGAGGTCGCCGGCGGCGCCCTGGGCACGATCATCATGGTCGGCGCCAAGCGCGGCATGTTCTCGAACGAGGCGGGTCTCGGCTCGGCTCCCAACGCCGGCGCCACCGCCGCCGTCACACACCCCGTCAAACAGGGTCTCGTGCAGACGCTCGGCGTCTACTTCGACACGTTCCTGGTGTGCTCGATCACCGCGTTCATCGTGCTCGTCGCCACTCCCGACCTCGCGAACGCCGAGCAGGGCATCGCGCTCACCCAGAACGCGCTGGTCAGCTCGCTCGGCTCCTGGTCGAACGTGGCCCTGAGCGTGATCATCTTCCTGCTCGCGTTCAGCTCGATCCTCGGCAACTACTACTACGGCGAATCCAACATCGAGTTCATCCGCGCCCACCGCGGGGTGCTGCAGGGCTACCGCGCCCTGGTCGTGCTCGTGGTCTTCCTCGGGTCGATCGCCTCGGCCGACCTGATCTGGAACACCGCCGACAGCATCATGGGGATCATGGCGATCGTCAACCTCATCGCCATCGCGCTGCTCTCCGGCGTCGCCTTCAAGCTGCTGCGCGACTACCTCGACCAGCGTCGTGCGGGCCTCGACCCAGTCTTCACCCGGGAGCGGATGCCCGAGCTGACCGGCATCCAGTGCTGGGAGGACGAGCTGAGCGTCACCGGGCCGATCCCCGTCTCGGGCCGCAGGCGCTGAGCCGGCGCTGAGGGCGGATGCCGGGCATCCGCCCTCAGCGCCGGCTCAGCGGCGGGATAGGGTGGAAGAGGAGTGTCGGGAAGCCTGGTCGACGTCATCGTCCGTCGACCCGGAAGGCCCGCATGCCGCGCTTCTCCTCTCTCCTGCGCCCGCTGTTCCCGACATCGTCCCGCGCCGAGTCCCGGCGCATCGGCGAGATCCTCCGCACCGAGACCACGGGCGGCATCCTGCTCGTCGTCGCCGCCGCTCTCGCACTACTGTGGGCGAACTCGCCGTGGGCCGACGGCTACTTCGCGCTGCGCGATCTGCGGGTCGGCTACGAGCCGTGGCATCTGGATCTGACCCTGGGGCAGTGGGCGGCCGACGGTCTGCTCGCAGTCTTCTTCTTCCTGGTGGGCCTCGAGCTCAAACGCGAGTTCGTCGCCGGCGACCTGCGACGCTTCAGCACCGCCGTCGTGCCGGTGGTGGCGGCCCTCGGCGGTGTGGCGGTGCCCGCCCTCGTCTACGTCGCGGTCACGAGCGGGGCGCCCGGTGCGGCGAGAGGGTGGGCGATCCCCACCGCCACCGACATCGCGTTCGCGGTGGCGGTGCTGGCCATCATCGGCTCGCACCTGCCCAGCGCGCTGCGCATCTTCCTGCTGACTCTCGCCGTGGTCGACGACCTCGTCGCGATCGCCATCATCGCGGTGTTCTACACCGACACCATCGAGATCATGCCGCTCGTGCTGGCGCTGCTCGCGATCACCGCGTACGGCCTGATCGCGCAGCGGTACCGTCAGTTCTTCCGCCTGCGCCCGTCGGCGGCGTGGCTGATCCTGCTGCCGATCGGCTTCGCCGCCTGGGCGCTCGTGCACGCGTCCGGCATCCACGCGACGATCGCGGGTGTGCTGCTGGGCTTCACGATCCCCGTGCTGCACCGCCGGCCGGCGACCGAGAAGCAGAGCGGCCCCGGCCTCGCCGAGGTGTTCGAGCATCGGTTCCGCCCGCTCTCCAGCGGGATCGCCGTGCCGGTGTTCGCGTTCTTCTCAGCCGGCGTGGCCGTCGGCGGCACCGAGGGGTGGCTCTCGGCGCTCGGCGACCCGGTGGTGCTGGGCATCATCCTCGGCCTGATCGTGGGCAAGCCCGTCGGGATCGCCCTCGCGACCTGGGCCGTCACCCGAGTGCGCCGCATCGACCTCGATCCATCCCTGCAGTGGATCGACATCATCGGCGTGGGTCTGCTCGCCGGCATCGGGTTCACGGTCTCGCTGCTCGTCGCCGAGCTCAGCTTCGACGTCGCGGACCCGCATCACGATCAGGCGAAGGTGGCGATCCTCACCGCGTCGGTGGGCGCCGCGCTGCTGGCATCCGCCCTGCTGGGGCTGCGCAACCGCCGCTACCGGAAGAACGCGGCGACCTGACCAGACGCAAAAGAACCGGCCGGGAACCACGTGGGTCCCGGCCGGTTCTGTCGACGCTCAGATCAGAGCGCGCGGATCTTCGCCGCCTGCATGCCCTTGGGGCCACGCTCGGGCTCGAACTCCACCTTCTGGTTCTCGGTGAGCTCCTTGTAGCCGTTGCCCTCGATTGCCGAGAAGTGCGCGAAGAGGTCGTCGGAGCCGTCATCGGGAGCGATGAAGCCGAAGCCCTTTTCGGAGTTGAACCATTTCACAGTGCCAGTGGCCATGTGCTTCTGCTTTCTGTTGATCTGGCCGCTGATGCGACCGGGGTGCCACGCTGAATTGTCCGGCGTGCACGATATGACGATGCCGACCGAGCGGCGCGGGGCGCATGGCTCGACGGGATCGGGGTGATCCGGATCCGCGGCACTCACACGCGGGTCGGGATCGGGGTGATGGCTGGAGCGAGAGACGCTCAGCTGTTGAGAGTGAAGCCTCCGGCGGAGGGACACGACAACACTAGCACGCGGCGGCGGCCTGCGCCCCGATCGACGGATACCCCAGGGCTAGGCTCATCGCATGACCGTCGACCTCGAAGCCCTCTACATCGACCTGCACAAGCATCCCGAGCTGTCGTTCCAGGAGACGCGCACCGCCGGCATCGCCGCAGCTCATCTGCGCGAGCTCGGGCTCGAGGTGCACGAGGGCGTCGGCATCACCGGCGTGGTGGGTGTGCTGTCGAACCCGTCGGCGAGCTCGGGCGAGCCCGGCCCCGTGGTCTGGCTGCGCGCCGACATGGACGCGCTGCCCGTCGTCGAGGAGACCGGACTCGCGTATGCGTCGACCGCGACCGGTGTCGATCCGGGCGGCAGCACCGTCGGGGTGATGCACGCCTGCGGCCACGACATGCATGTGACCGCCATGATCGGCGCGGTCGAGCGACTGGTCGCCGAGCGCGACCAGTGGAGCGGGACGGTCGTGGTGGTGATCCAGCCCGCCGAGGAGTACGGCGCCGGCGCCAGGGCGATGCTCGATGACGGTGCGCTCGACCGCTTCCCGCGCCCCGATGTGGTGCTCGGCCAGCACGTCACCCCCCTGCCCGCGGGCACCATCGGCGTGCGACCGGGTCCGCAGATGTCGGCCTCCGACGGCATCCAGGTCGTGCTGCACGGTCGTGGCGGCCACGGGTCGCGCCCGCACTCGACGATCGACCCGATCGTCATGGCCGCGGCGACGATCATGCGGCTGCAGACGGTCGTCTCGCGGGAGGTCGATCCGCGCGACCTCGCCGTCGTGACGGTCGGCGCGATCCACGCCGGCACCAAGAACAACATCATCCCCGCGGATGCCACCCTGCAGCTCAGCCTGCGCTACCCCGACGAGCAGCTGCGCGAGAAGGTGCTCGAGAGAGTCGAGCGCGTCATCCGCGCGGAGGCGACGGCATCCGGCGCCGAGCGCGAGCCCGAGATCTCGACCCTGCACCGACTGCCGGCCACGATCAACGACGCGGATGCCACCGAGCGGGTCGTCTCGGCCTTCCGCGGCGTCTTCGGCGAGCAGTCGGTGATCGATCCGGGGCTGTTCACCGGCAGCGAGGACGTGTCGTGGTTCGCCCGCGACGCGGGAGTGCCCCTGGTGTTCTGGTTCTGGGGCGGGGTCGACCCGCAGCTGTACGCGGACGCCGTGGCGAACGGCACCGTCGACAGCGACGTCCCGACCAACCACTCGCCGTTCTACGCCCCGGTGATCCACCCCACGATCGAGGTCGGCGTCACGGCGATGGCCACGGCGGCCCGGGAGTTCCTCGACTGAGGCGCGGGCGCCTCAGACCTCGATGACGCGCTGGTTGCTCTCGTGCGCCTCACGGTGCAGTCGCTCCATGCGCACGTCGAGCTCACCCGCCGCCTCGGCCGCGTCGGTCAGGCTCTGCACGAGGTGCGCAGGCACGCGACCGGCGAACTTGTAGTGGATCTTGTGCTCGAGGCTCGCCCAGAAGTCCATCGCGATGGTGCGGAACTGCACCTCGACGGGGATCGCGATCGGTCCGGTGGAGAGGAACACCGGCACGTCGACGATCGTGTGCAGGCTGCGGTAGCCGTTGGGTTTGGGCGTCGCGATGTAGTCCTTCACCGTGCGCATGGTCACGTCGTCCTGCTGCGTGAGAAGGTCGAATAGGCGGTACACGTCGCTGACGAAGCTGCAGGTGACGCGCACACCGGCGATGTCGGTGATCTCCCGACGGATCACCTCGAAATCCGGTTCGATGCCCTTTCGCGCGATCTTCTCGACGATGCTGTCCGGGGTCTTGACGCGGCTCTTGACATGCTCGATCGGGTTGTACGCGTGCATGTGCGTGAACTCGTCGCGCAGGATCGAGATCTTCGTCTCGACCTCGCGCATCCCGAACTCGTACTCGCGCAGGAACCGCTGGAATGCGTCGCGCAGCTGCTTCGCCTCGGCGATCGCGGCGTCGTCGATCGGGAGAATCGTCATGTCCTCGACGCTACGCGCTCGCCTTCGGAATCCCCTGGGGGTGGCGGCCGAACGTCACGTGTTGTGCGGGGGTGTCAGCAGGCGTAGTGTCGCCGCTCGTGGCAAACGAAATGCGTGAGAGCGCGGACGCCCCGCTGCACGCGAAGCGCATCTTTCTCGGCGAACCCCTCACCACCCAGCAGGTCAACGACCAGCTGCTCCCCAAGCGCATGGCGCTGCCCATCTTCGCGTCCGACGCACTGAGCTCCGTCGCGTACGGGCCTCAGGAGATGCTGATGATCATGCTGATCGGCGGGGTGTCGTTCCTGACGCTGAGCCCGTGGGTGGCGGCCGCCGTCGTGCTGCTGCTGATCGTCGTGGTGCTCAGCTACCGCCAGCTGATCAAGGCGTACCCGTCGGGCGGTGGCGACTACGAGGTGGCCTCGACCAACCTCGGCGAGATCCCCGGCGTCGTCGTCGCGGCTGCGCTGCTCGTCGACTACGTGCTCACCGTCGCCGTGTCGATCGCGTCGGGCGTCGACAACATCATCTCGGCCGTGCCCTCGCTCGACCCGTGGCGCGTCGAGCTGGCGGTGGGCTTCGTCATCCTCATCGTGATCGTCAACCTGCGCGGCGTGCGCGAGGCGTCGACCGTGTTCGCCATCCCGACCTACGTCTTCATCGGCTCGGTGGTGCTGATGATCGGCACCGGCCTGATCCGCACCTTCCTCGGCGATCCTGGCAGCTGATGCTCGTGCACGGCGTGACGATCACGCTCGTGCCGTGGCTGCTCGACTCGTCCGAGCTGATCTACGGCCGCCGCTCGCGGCCCGTGCCCGGGCAGGAGCGCGCGGGTCGTCCGGTGGCGCTGTACGGTGCGCCACCGCGGGGGCGGCGCGTGCAGCGGCCGGCGGGTCCGCCCGACGAGGGTTGAGGCCGGCGCGTTCTCGCCGTCGATCCTCGCGGATCAGCGGAAGCCGCGCAGCCGCAGGCTGTTGCCCACGACGAACACGCTCGAGAACGCCATCGCCGCCCCCGCGAGCATGGGGTTCAGCAGCCCGAGCGCGGCGAGCGGGATCGCCGCGACGTTGTACGCGAACGCCCAGAACAGGTTGCCCTTGATCGTGCCGAGCGTGCGCCGGGAGAGCCGGATGGCGTCGGCCGCGGCGCGCAGGTCGCCCCGCACGAGCGTGATGTCGGATGCCTCGATCGCGACGTCCGTGCCCGTGCCCATCGCCATGCCCAGGTCGGCCTGCGCCAGCGCCGGCGCGTCGTTCACGCCGTCGCCCACCATCGCCACGACCCGCCCCTCGGCCTGCAGGCGCGACACGACCGCGACCTTGTCCGCCGGCAGCACCTCGGCGATGACCTCGTCGATGCCCACCTGGCCGGCGATGTGCCGGGCGGCGGCTTCGTTGTCGCCGGTCAGCAGCACCGGGCGCAGCCCGAGCGCCAGGAGAGATGCGATCGCCTCGGCGCTCGTCGCCTTGACCTCGTCTGCGACGACGATCATGCCCGCCGCGGCGCCGTCCCACCCGACGAGGATGGCCGTCTGGCCCGCGGCCTCGGCATCCCCCTTCGCCTCGAGCAGCTGCGCGGACGGGTGGATGGACCAGTCCTCGAGCAGCGAGAGCCGCCCGACCACCATCGCGTGCCCCTCGACGACGCCGGTGACGCCCCGCCCGTCGTGGTTCTGGAACGACTCGACCGCCGGCAGCGACCGCCTCGGGGTCGACGTCGTCTCCGCATCCGCACCCTCGACGGCGGGTCGCACGGCGGCTCGCCGCGCGGCATCCGGGTCATCCGAGATCTCGGACGCGGCGGACGTGACGGCTCGCGCGATCGGATGCTCGCTGGCGTGCTCGATGGCTCCGGCGAGGAGCAGCAGACGGTCGGCATCCACCCCGTGCTCCGGCACGACCGCGGAGACCGACATGCGTCCCTCGGTGACCGTTCCGGTCTTGTCGAGCACGACCGTGTCGACCCGGCGGGTCGATTCGAGCACCTCCGGTCCCTTGATCAGGATGCCCAGCTGCGCACCGCGCCCCGTCCCCACGAGCAGGGCGGTGGGCGTCGCCAGGCCCAGGGCGCAGGGGCAGGCGATGATGAGCACCGCGACAGCGGCGGTGAAGGCGACGGATGCCGGGAAGCCGAGCACCAGCCAGGCGACGAGCGTGACGAGCGCGACCGCGATGACGATCGGGACGAACACACCCGAGATGCGGTCGGCCAGACGCTGCACCTCCGCCTTGCCCGTCTGCGCGTCCTCGACCATGCGCGCCATCTGCGCGAGCTGCGTGTCGGCGCCCACCCGCGTCGCGCGCACCACGAGCCGGCCGCCGGCGTTCACGGTCGCTCCGGTCACGGCATCCCCCGGCGCGACCTCGACGGGCACGGATTCGCCGGTGATCATCGACTGATCCACCGCCGACGTCCCCGAGACGACGACGCCGTCGGTGGCGATCTTCTCGCCGGGGCGCACGACGAACTCGTCGCCGACGCGCAGATCGTCGATCGGGATGCTCGACTCGCGGCCGTCGCGCAGCACCGCGACGTCTTTGGCGCCCAGCTCCATCAGCGCGCGCAGCGCGGCTCCCGCCTGGCGCTTGGCGCGCTTCTCGAAGTACCGGCCGGCGAGAACGAACATCGTCACCCCTGCCGCCACCTCGAGGTAGATGTTGCCGGCACCGTCGCTGCGGGTGATGGCGAACGAGAAGCCGTGCGTCATGCCCGGCATGCCCGCCGTGCCCAGGAACAGCGCGTACAGCGACCAGAGGAACGCGGCCGACGTGCCGAGGCTGATCAGGGTGTCCATGGTGGCCGCGCCGTGGCGCAGGTTGATCCACGCCGCGCGGTGGAACGGCCAGGCCGCCCACACGACGACCGGCGCCGCCAGCGCGAGCGACGCCCACTGCCAGTAGGTGAACTGCAGTGCGGGGATCATCGCGAGCAGGATGACCGGGATCGACAGCACGACCGAGCCGATCAGCCGCTCCCGAAGCGGGCGCAGCTCGTGGTCGGCGGCCGACTCGGCATCCGGCTCCGCACCCGCGACGGCGGGCGGCGCGGGCACCGCCGCCGAGTACCCCGCGTTCTCGACCTCGGCGATGAGCGCGGCCGTGTCGACGGGGCCGTCGACGAGAACCTGAGCCCTCTCGGTCGCGTAGTTGACGCTCGCGCTGACGCCGTCGAGCCGGTTGAGCTTCTTCTCGATGCGCATCGCGCAGGATGCGCAGGTCATCCCGCCGATGTCGAGGTCGACGCGGGTCTGCTCGGCGCCGGCGGGTGTCGGCTCGCTGGTCACGATCTGCTCCCTGAGATCCGGTCCGCGTCAGGACACGACTGCGCGGTACCCTGCTTCGTCGACGGCGGCGATGACCGCATCGGCATCGACGGCGGTGGCCGAGCCGACGACGAGACGGCCGGTCTGGGCGCTGACCTCGATGCTCTCGACGCCGGGGATCTTCTCAACCTCTTCGCGTACGGACATCTCGCAGTGACCGCAGGTCATTCCGCTCACCTGGAATTCAGTGGTGCTCATCGCTCCTCCTTCGCTGGGATACCCGAGAGGGGTATCTACTCAGAGTACTACCGAATACCCCCGAGGGGTATTCCCCCGCGCGGCGAGCACGCGCGGCTGGTGCTCACCGGCCGCGTTTGTGGCGGTACATCTCGGCATCCGCCCGCCGCAGCGCGTCTTCGAGCGTCTCGTCCTCCTGCACCTGAACCGCTCCCCACGACCACGGGTGCGAGGTCAGCTCGTGCATCCGCTCGAGCATCGCCGCCGCTCCCGACTGCGGCGTGTCCGGCAGCAGCATCACGAACTCGTCGCCACCCAGACGGGCCACGCGGTCGCCGACTCGCGACAGCGACACCCACTGCCTCACGAGCTCCTTGAGAACGGCATCACCGGCCTCGTGGCCCTCCTCGTCGTTCACCGCCTTGAAGTCGTCGAGATCGATCAGCGCGATCGTCAGCGGGCGGCCGGTGCGCGACGCACGGCGGAGCGCCTCGCTCATCTGCCGCACCAGGCCGCGACGGTTGAGCGCACCGGTGAGCGGATCCGTCTGCGCCTCGACCCGCACCCGGTGCCGGACGAAGAAGCCGATCTCGAGGCAGATCCAGCTCATGACGACCAGGCCGAACACGTTCGCCGCTCCGAACAGCCCCGCCGCTGCTGCGCCGGGGATCGGGTCGCCGCCGAACGGGCCGAACACCATCGCCGTGCCGACGGCGGCGAGGATCGCGATCTCGACCGGCCGGCCGATCCGCGCTCCGTAGAACCAGGCCAGGTACATCGCCATGACCGGCAGCTCCTGCACGTTCGCGACGGCGTTCTGTCGTCCGCTCGAGAACCCGATGTAGTAGACCGACACCGCCGCATGCACGAGCACCAGGATCAGGCCCCAGTACCGCGGAATGCGTCGACCGAACAGGAGCACGGCCGCCGCGGGCACGAAGCCCGCGGCCATGAGGGCCGCCGAGAACCCGACCTCGACGGGCGACATGTCGCGCTCGAGCAGTTCGATGAGCAGCAGGATCGAGAAGAACGCGCACATGATCGCTGTGACGATCGAGTAGGTCGATGTGCGTCTGCGGATCCGCATCAGCCAGGAGGCGTTCAGCCAGCCGAGCTCAGCGGAATCGGCCTGGCGGACGTCCTGCTGACCCACGTGTGCCCCCCTTTCGCCACCGGCGGCGCTGCCCGGCATTCAGGCTAGCCGCGAAACGCCGCCCCCGGCGCCCTGTTCCGCGAGGAATACACTGAAGTTTCTCAGTGACCGGAGCCGTATGTCTGAACTGCCGAAGGCGCGAGCCTTCTTCCAGCCCATCGTCGACGTGCGCGCCATGCGCGTCGTCGGCTTCGAAGCACTCGCCCGCTTCGACGACGGCGGCTCGCCACTCGATCATCTGCGCGTGGCGGAGGACCGCGGCCAGCGTGCGCAGCTTGAGCTGCAGCTGATCGAGAGCGCCGTCGACGCGGCGACGACTCTGCCTGCGGACGGATTCATCACCCTGAACGTCTCCGGACGCACGATGGGCTTCCCGCGGCTGGCCGAGGCGCTTCGCCGCTGCGACCGCTCGTGGGGGCTCGAGCTGTTCGAGGGCGCCGAGCCGGAGGAGTGCCTGGCGATTCGCCAGCAGGTCGACGAGCTCGGCGGCTTCCTGCTCATCGACGATGCGGGAGTGGACTTCGCCGACGAGGAACGGGTGCGTCAGCTGCGGCCGGACATCGTGAAGATCGATCGTGCCGTGTTCTGGCACTCTCTTGCGGACGACGACGGGCGCCATCGCGTCGAGAGCATCCTCGGGGCGGCCGATGAGGTCGACGCCCGCGCCCTCGTCGAGGGCGTCGAGGACGAGACGCAGCTCGAGGCCGTGCGCGCACTCGAGGTCGGCCTCGCCCAGGGGTACCACCTGGGCCGACCGACCCCGGTCGACGGCGTGGCGGAGATGCTGGTCGACCTGCGGCGTCGTGTCGGAGTGGACGCGTCGGGCCTCTGACCTGCAGCCCGCTGCGCCGCGCGCGGATCACGACCACCGCGGACGGTCGAGAATGGTAGCGCTACCCGCGGTTCGTCGTTGACTGCTTTAAACACAGACGCCTCCGGGTTGTGAGCGCAAACATCCTGCGCTTTAATGGCTCCGAGGCCTCATCCCTGCGGCCTCAGCCCACTCAACTGACCTCAACGGGGAGCACAGCATGGCATCCACGTCCCGCACCATCCGCACCGCCGCCGTCATCGCCGTCGGCGCCGTATCGGCCTTCGGCCTGGCCGCCTGCAGCAGCGCCGACTCCGCCGGGGGCGACAGCGCCTCCGCCGGCGACACCGTCACGATCGACTACATGCACCGCCTGCCCGACGGCAAGGACATGACCGCCGTCAAGGACATCGTCCAGCGCTGGAACGACGAGAACCCCGACATCCAGGTGAAGACGACGAAGTTCGACGGCGCCGCCAGCGACATGATCCTCAAGCTCGAGACCGACGTGAAGGCCGGCACCGCGCCCTGCCTCGCGCAGACCTCCTACTCCGAGGTGCCCCAGCTCTTCGTCAAGGGCATGCTGCAGGACGTCGCCGACGAGGCGAAGAAGTACGAGGACGATTTCTCGGCGGGCGCCTTCAGCGGCATGAAGGTCGGCGACGCCGTCGTCGGGCTGCCGCAGGACACCGGCCCCCTGGTCTACTTCTACAACGAGGGGTCGTTCACCGAGCTCGGCCTCGATGTGCCGGCCACGCTCGACGACCTGACCGCCGACAGCGCGACCGCTGCAGCCGCGGGCAAGTTCGTCACCGCCTTCACCCCCGACGAGGCGTCGAACTGGCTCTCCGCTCAGGCGGCCGCAGCCGGCGACACGTGGTTCTCCAGCACCGGAGACAAGTGGAAGGTCGAGACCGAGGGCGAAGGCGCTCAGCGCGTCGCCGGCTTCTGGCAGAACCTCATCGACAGCAAGCAGACCCTCACCACCGAGCGCTGGGGGGAGGGCTTCACGGCCGCCCTCAACGACGGCAGCCTGATCGGACACGTGGGCGCCGCGTGGGAGGCGGGCTTCCTGCTCGACTCGCTCGACGGAACCCCCGCAGAGGGCCAGTGGCGCGTCGCCCAGCTGCCCGACTTCGGTGCGGGGCAGATGAGCGGCCCCGACGGCGGATCCGGCGTCTCGGTGCTCAAGGGCTGCGAGCACCCGGCCGAGGCGATGAAGTTCAACGCCTGGTTCAACACGCAGGTCGACGACCTGGCCTCGCAGGGGCTCGTCGTCGCGGCCAAGGGCGCCGTGAAGACGCCGGAGAAGATGGAGCGCCAGTTCGGCGGTCAGGACGTGCTCGCCGAGCTGGCCACGGCCACCGAGAACCTCAACCCGGACTTCCCCTACGCACCCGGTTTCTCGACGCTGTCGAAGATGAACGAGGTCGCCGCCGGCGCGGCGAGCGGTTCCGCGTCGGTCGCCGACGTCTTCGCCACCGCCCAGAAGACCGCAGTCGCGTCGCTCAAGGACCTCGGCCTGCCGGTCGCCGAGTGACCGGCGAGCACGACACCGTATGACGCCGACGGCGGAGAGCACCGGGTGCTCTCCGCCGTCGTTCTGGATCAGGAGGACAGAGCCGTGACAGACACAGCCATCAGAGCGCGCACCGCGCAAGCCCGGCGCTCCCGACCGGAGCGACCGGTCACGCGCAGAAGACGCGGCATCCGCCGCGAGGGACTCACGGGCTGGATGTTCCTCGCCCCGTTCGCGATCCTCTTCGCGATCGTCTTCCTCGTGCCGATCCTGGTGTCGATCCGCGCGTCGTTCTTCGCGCAGCTTCCCAGCGGTGGCGGCCTCTACGGCGGTGGCGAGCTGGTCGACACCTTCGTCGGATTCGACAACTTCGCCCTCGCGATCGGCAACAGCGCCTTCTGGGCGGGCATGGGCCGCGTCGTGCTCTACGCCGCGTTCCAGATTCCGGTGATGATCATCGCCGCCCTCGCCCTCGCCCTGCTGCTGGACTCGTTCATCGTCCGCCGTCCCGGCCTGTTCCGCCTGGCGTTCTTCCTGCCCTACGCGGTGCCAGGCGTCATCGCGGCGATGATGTGGCTCTACCTGTACACCCCGAGGGTCTCGCCCTTCCTCGAGTTCCTCCCCGAGGGCACGGACTTCCTCGCACCCGGCACAATCCTGCTGTCGATGGCGAACATGACCACGTGGACGTACACCGGGTACAACATGCTGATCTTCCTGTCGGCCCTGCAGGCCATCCCGCGCGATCTGTACGAAGCCGCGCGCATCGACGGCGCCAGCGGGTGGCAGGTCGCGACCCGCATCAAGGTGCCGATGATGCGCGGGGCGGCGCTGCTCGCCGTGCTGCTGTCGATCATCGGCACCATCCAGCTGTTCAACGAGCCGGTGGTGCTCGAGAGCCAGAACCAGTGGATGGGCAAGGACTTCACGCCGATGATGCTGACCTACAACTCGATGATGGGCGAGATCTCGCCGTCGGGCAGCGGCCCGGCATCCGCCTACTCGCTGCTCATGGCCGTGATCGCCGGCGTGCTCGCGATCGTCTACGCGCTGCTGCAGCGCCGCAAGGGGGACGCATGACCGCCACGACAACTCTGCTCGCCGCCGAGCCCGCGACCGCTCGGCGCCCGCGCCGACGTCGCGAACCGGCGACGGACCTGCCCCCTCGGTCGGTCGCCCCGGGCCCGGTAGCCCGCATCTTCGGGATCATCGCGCTGGTCATCGCCGCGCTGTACTTCCTCGTGCCGGTGTTCTGGCTGATCGTGGCGTCGACGAAGAACAACGCCGATCTCACCTCGACATTCGGCTTCTGGTTCGCCGAGTGGAATCTCGGGGCGAACTACGAGAGCCTCATGGGCTGGACACAGGGCCTGTTCTGGCGCTGGGTCGCGAACTCGATCCTGTATTCGGTCAGCGCGGGCGTCATCGGCACGCTCGTCGCGGTGATGGCGGGCTACGCGATCGCGAAGTTCGCCTTCCCCGGCAGGCGGATCGCGGTCGGCGTGATCATGGGCGGGCTGCTGCTGCCGGTGGCCCTGCTCACCGTGCCGCTGTACATCGAGTTCCACGCGCTGGGGCTGACCAACACGATCTGGGCGATCATCATCCCGTCTGCGGTGTCGCCGTTCGGCGTCTTCCTCGGGATGGTCTTCGCGCAGTCGTCGGTTCCCACCGAGCTACTCGAGGCCGCCCGGATCGACGGTGCGGGCGAGATCCGCATCTTCTTCACGATCGTGCTGCGCCTGCTGGGGCCTGCGATGGTGACCATCTTCCTGTTCATCTTCGTCGCGACGTGGAACAACTTCCTGCTGCCGCTGCTGATGGTCTCCAGCGCCGAGCTGAAGCCCGTGACGCTCGGCCTGTACGGGATGATGAGCTACTTCTCGCCCGACAAGGGCGCGGTCATGCTCGGCGCCCTGCTGGGCGTCGTGCCGCTGATCATCCTGTTCTTCACCCTCCAGCGCTACTGGCGCTCTGGCCTGGCCGCCGGCGCCGTCAAGGGCTGATCACGCTCTCCGAACAAGAAGAAGAACCTCCCCCGTGCTGCTGCGCGGGGGAGGTTCTTGTTCGGGGGCGGGCGATCAGGTGCCGATGAACTCCTCGGTCGGCCCGAACGCGGGCTGCTCGCGGATCTCGACGCGCGAGGGCAGACGATCGGTGTCGAGCACGACGACCTCGTTCTCGCCCGCGCGCCAGAGCGGTGCGGGCGCGTACAGCGTCTCCTGCGGACCGCGCTCCCAGTAGCGGCCGAGCAGGAATCCGTTCAGCCAGACCATGCCCTTCGCACCCTCGGGGAAGGCGAGCCAGGCATCCAGCGGGTCGGCCACCTCGAGCGTGGCGGAGGCGAGTCCGGCAGGATCGGCGGCGCTCGTCGCGGCGTGCTCCGGAGCGTCGACCGTCGGGATGCCGTCGCCGAGCACCCGGTGGGTCCAGCCGTGCTGGTAGCGGCGCCCGTCGATCACGACGCCGCCGAGGATGCCCTTGCCCTGGCCGGTGAGGGGCCCGTAGTTGATGCGCCCGAGGCTCTCGACGACGATCACGACGCGTCCCCGGCCGCCGGCGGCGGGCAGCGGGAGGGTGTGCTCGCCATCGTGCTCGAGGGTCCCGAGACGCTCGCCGTCGAAGAAGATCGTCGCGCGATCGTGCAGCTGCAGGATGCCCAGGGTCGCCCCCGCGGGGAAGAGCATGTCGCTCTCGTACGCGACCAGGCCGTCCTCCGCGCCGAGCTCCTCGAAGCTCAGCGGCTGCGGCGACTCGGCGCGCACAGGCGTCGCGGCGATCACGTCGAGCAGCGCGGCGTCGACCTGCAGGTCGGCGGATGCCGCGGGCTGCCGGCGCGGGGCAGCCGGAACCGGCGGCAGGTCGCCGTCGTGGAAGCGCGCGAAGCGCTCTCGCAGCGCGTGGAACTTCTCGCCCAGGGTGCCGTCCTCGCCGATCGGGGCGTCGGAGTCGTAGCTCGTGACGGTCGGCTGGATGACGCCGTCGTGGTTCGAGCCGTTCCACAGCCCGAAGTTCGTGCCGCCGTGCGCCATGTACAGGCTCACCGACCCGCCTGCGTCGAGCAGCTCGTCGACGGTGCCGAGCATGCTCGCGGCCGAGCGGATGTGGTGCTGCTCACCCCAGTGGTCGAACCAGCCTCCCCACAGCTCGCTGCACATCAGGTGCTCGCCGTCGCGCTGCAGCTCGATCGCACGCGGCACCCCGGTGCCGAACGTGAACGTGCTCATGGCGCCGGGCACGCTGCCGTGCTCGATCATGTCGGAAGTGATGCCGTCGGCCGTGGTGAGCATCTCGACCATGCCGCGCGAGCGCAGCCCGTCGCGCAGGTGTGCGAGGTACTCGGCATCCGTGCCGTACGAGCCGTACTCGTTCTCGACCTGGATCAGACGGATCGGCCCGCCGTGCGCCGCCTGCAGCGGCACGAGCTGCGGGATCAGCTGGTCGTACCAGGCGTCGACCGCGGCGAGGAAGTCGGCGTCGGCGGTGCGCAGCGCGCGGGTGCGGCCGCTCAGCCAGAACGGGATGCCGCCGTTCGACCACTCCGCGCAGATGTACGGGCTCGGCCGCACGAACACGTCCAGGCCCACCTCGCCCGCGATGCGGATGAAGCGCGCGACATCGCGCCAGCCGGTGAAGTCGTATTCACCCTCGACTCGCTCGTGGAAGTTCCAGGCGATGTACGTGTCCACGGTGTTCGCGCCCATGGCAGCCAGCCGGCGCAGGCGGTCCTCCCACTGGTCGGGATGCACGCGGAAGTAGTGCACGGCGCCGGAGAGGATGCGGTGCGGCGCTCCGTCACGGAGGATCTGGCCGTCACGCCAGGTGAGGGTGGGGGTGGACATACAGCTCCCGATCGAAAGGAATGTTTGCGCTCACATTACCTCACTTCGGGCTCGGGAAAAGGCCTGGATTCGCGCGGCCGCACCGCTATCATTGCCAGATGTCACCCCGTCGCCCGAGTCCGGATCGCGCACCGAATCAGATGGACGTCGCGCGCGCCGCGGGAGTCAGCGCCCAGACCGTGTCGCGCGTGCTGGCCGGCCACCCCAACGTGCGCCCCGACACCGCACACCGCGTTCATGCGGCCATCGACTCGCTGGGCTACCGCATCCACGCGGCGGCCGCGTCACTGGCATCCGGTCGCACCCGCATCATCGGGATGATCGTCGTCTCGAACGACCGGTACGCGTCAGCGGCGCTCGGCGCCGGCGTCGAGACGACCGCCGCCGCCAACGGCTACACGGTCACGACCGCCTCGGTCTCGGATCACGCGTCGACATCCGCCTTCCTCGAGGCTTTCGATCGCCTGGAGCGGCAGGGTGCCGAGGGAGTCGTACTCAATGTCCCGGTCGAACTCGACAGCCCCGAGATGCAGCTGCGCACCGAGCGCACACCGTCGACACGCAGCCAGGTCGCCTCGCTGCAGCCCGACGCACCGCTGGTCGTCGACCAGCATGTGATCGGCCGGCTCGCCGTCGAGCATCTGCTCGACCTCGGCCATCGCACCGTATGGCACGTCGGCGGCGACGAGTACTGGATCGAGGGGCGCCACCGCCGCGAGGCGTGGGAGCAGGTGCTGCACGAGCGCGGCATCGAGCCGCCGCCGCTGATCCCCGGCGAGTGGACCCCCGAGTCGGGCTACCGTGCCGGCCGCACGATCGCCGCGATTCCCGACGCGACCGCCGTCTTCGTCTCGAGCGACGAGATGGCCTTCGGCCTGATCCGCGCCCTGCACGAGGCCGGCCGACGGGTACCCGAGGACGTCTCGGTGGTCAGCGTCGACGACATCGCCCTCGCCGCGTACGCCTCCCCCGCTCTCACCACCGTGCGTCAGCCGTTCGAGGAGATGGGTCGCGCGGCGGCGCAGCGACTCATCTCGCACATCGAGGGGACGGATGCCGGTGACGAGCCCGACCTGCATCCGGAACTCATCATCCGCTCATCCACGGCTGCTCCGCTCGCGCGCTGACGCAGGCGCACAGGGCAGCCGACGCCCGCCCGCAGGTTCCGAAGGGCCGCCTCGGCTGAGCGCTCGCCCCGCCCCGCACGTCCCGATCTCGCTCCGGTATGAGTTCGTGCCGCCTGGACCCGTTCCAGGCGGCACGAACTCATACCGGAAGACGGAGGGTGATGCCCAGCCGACAGCAGCGACGTGGCTCAGGCACGCAGCGGCGAACGGCGGGCGGACGGGCGCGACGTCTCGGGCGCGAGCACGGCGAGCAGCTGCACCAGCGTCGTGAGCCACAGCAGCACGAGCCCGACCACGACCCCCTCGAGGGCTGCGACCGACAGCATCCGGAAACCGAAGGCGATCACCGTCACGATCACCACGATGCCGACGAGAGCGATGGTCAACATCCGCAGCGCCGCGACGTCGCGCAGCAGCAGCGTCGTCAGCGCGGCCGCGACGAGGATCAACGCGAGCATCGAGAAGGCGGCGATCGCGTGCGCGACGGGAACCCTGTCGAGCGGCAGCAGCCCGACCGCGGCGAGCGCGACTCCCGCTCCTGCCCAGGTGAGCACGATGGCGGCGATCGACGCCAGGGCGCCGTCACCGAGCATCCGGTGCAGATCGCGGCCGAGGTAGGAGCCGGTGGTGGCGATCAGCAGTCCCGCCACGATCACCGTGCCGTTGAACGCCCATCCGCGGGCTCCGATGCCGAGTTCGGAGAAGCTGCGCTCCCACCACGCGGCATCCGCGGCGGTCAGCATCGCGAACAGGGTGCCGACCACGAGGAACGCCGTCAGCAGCGCCGCGATGTCCTGCGTGCTCAGGCGCACGCCCATGCGGAAGGCCAGTCGGCCGCCGAGTGCCGACGCGACACCGGTGAACACCCCGCCGGCGACGGCGGGCAGCGTCAGTCCCTCCAGTCCGGTCGCGAGCACCTCGCCAGCGAGCAGCACGCCGAGGCCCGAGACGCCGGCGATCGCGACGGTCACCGCGGCCGCGCTGATGTGCGACACGGCGGCCTGCCACGGCGGCATGGGGGCGGTCTCGCCGGCGCGGTGCATCCGGGTGCTGACGATGAAGGCGACCGCCGCGATCACGGCGGCGACGAGCGCGATCGGGATGATGACCGACCCGTCTCCGCTGAACGGCCGGGCAGCACCCCACAGCACCGCGGTGCCGATGACGGCGCCCGACGTGAAGCAGACCGCGGTGGCCCACAGCTTCCTCTCCAGATCGTGCAGACCGGTCTCCATGCCCCCATCGAACCACTCCCGGCCGACACCGCCGAGGCCCGACGCGCACACGCGTGCCGGCGCTACCGTTGACCCATGCGCTTCCCCGCCGCGATCCGTGCCGCACGCCGGGCTCCCCTGCTGCAGGTGCTGAAGTCGGCCGCGGCGACGATCGCGGCGTGGCTGATCGCCGGCTGGCTGATCCCCGGACCGCTGCCCGTGTTCGCCGCCATCGCCGCGCTGCTGGTCGTGCAGCCGAGCGTCAACCAGTCGCTGGCGAAGGCGCTCGAGCGCAGCGCCGGGGTCATCCTCGGTGTCGTCATCGCCGTGCTGCTGAGCCTGCTGCTCGGCGGGCAGAGCTGGGTGGTGCTGGCCGCGGTGGTCGTCGCGCTGCTGATCGCCTGGGCGCTGCGCGCGTCAACGGGCACGGGCAATCAGGTGGCGATCTCGGCCGTGCTGGTGCTGGCTCTCGGGTCATCGAACCCCGACTACGCGCTGGATCGGATCCTGGAGACGCTCATCGGCGCCGCCGTCGGATTCGTCGTGAACGTCGCCGTCGTCCCGCCGGTTCTCTCCGCGCCGGCCCGGCGCGACATCGGGATGCTCGGTCGCGAGCTCGCCGCGTCCCTCGACCGTCTCGCCGACGCGCTGCCCATCACCCGCAGCGCCGCGCAGCTCTACGAGCTGATGCTCGAAGCGCGGCTGCTGCGCCCCATGAAGGAGGCAGCCGAGGCATCCTTGACGGCAGCCGAGGAGTCGCTCGCCCTCAACCCCCGCCGCGGGCGCCACCGCGAGGATCTCGACCAGCTGCAGGACGTGTTCGATCGGCTCTCCCCCGTGGTCACGCAGGTGATCGGGATGACGCGCGCGTACATCGACCACTACGAGGATTCGCTCGCCACCGACCCGACGGTGCGGGCGATCGCCGAGCAGCTGCACCGCGCGGGGCACGACGTGCGGCTGGCGGTGCAGTCGGCGGAGCGCCTTCCGGATGCCCGCACCGCACCCGTGCCGGCCCTCACCACACCTCTGGTGGTGCGCCCTCCGGCATCCGATCACTGGATCCTCGTCGGATCGCTGATGGAGGACCTGCGGCGCATCCACGGCGAGCTGCGAGACGAGACCTGACCCGGCGGGCGTGAAAGGATCGAAGCATCATGCCTCTCGATCCCTCTCCGGTGCGCGGCGCCGACCCGGATTCCCTCTATCTCGCCTTCGTCGAGTGGGCGGAGTCGACCGGCATCAGCCTGTACCCCGCGCAGGACGAGGCGGTCATCGAGATCGTGTCGGGCAAGAACCTGATCCTGTCGACTCCGACCGGCACCGGCAAGTCGCTGGTCGCCATCGGAGCGCATCTCGCGGCCCTCGCCGATGATCGCCGCACGTTCTACACCGCCCCGATCAAGGCGCTGGTCAGCGAGAAGTTCTTCGCGCTGGTCGAGGTGTTCGGCGCGGAGAGCGTCGGCATGATCACCGGGGACTCATCGGTGAACGCCGACGCGCCGATCATCTGCTGCACGGCCGAGATCCTCGCCAACCGCGCGCTGCGCGAGGGTGCGGACGCCGACGTGGGCCAGGTCGTGATGGACGAATTCCACTTCTACGGCGATCCCGACCGCGGCTGGGCGTGGCAGGTGCCGCTGCTCGAGCTGCCGCAGGCGCAGTTCGTGCTGATGTCGGCGACCCTGGGCGATGTCACCGAGCTCGCCGCCGACCTCACCCGTCGCACCGGTCGCGAGACGGCGGTGGTCACGGGTGTCGAGCGTCCGGTGCCGCTGCACTTCTACTACGAGACGACGCCGATCCACGAGACGATCGACGAGCTGCTCTCCACCGGGCAGGCGCCGGTGTACATCGTGCACTTCTCGCAGGCGGCGGCGATGGAGCGCGCGCAGGCGCTGGCGAGCGCGAAGGTCGCCACCCGTGAGCAGCGGGATGCCATCGCCGAGCTGATCGGCGGATTCCGGTTCACGACCGCGTTCGGCAAGACGCTGTCGCGGCTGCTGCGGCTCGGCATCGGCGTACACCACGCCGGGATGCTGCCGAAATACCGTCGCCTCGTCGAGCAGCTCGCGCAGCGCGGCATGCTGCGGGTGATCTGCGGCACCGACACGCTCGGCGTGGGCATCAACGTGCCGATCCGCACGGTGCTGCTCACCGCGCTGACGAAGTTCGACGGCACGCGGATGCGTCAGCTGAACGCCCGCGAGTTCCACCAGATCGCCGGGCGCGCCGGGCGCGCGGGCTACGACACCGCAGGGACGGTGGTGGCGCAGGCACCCGAGCACGAGAGCGACAACATCGCCGCGGTGAAGAAGGCGGGCGACGACCCGAAGAAGAAGCGCAAGATCATCCGCAAGAAGGCGCCCGACGGGTTCGTGTCCTGGGGCGAGCCGTCGTTCCAGAAGCTCATCGGCTCGGAGCCCGAGACGCTGACGTCGCACATGCAGATCACCAGCGCGATGATGCTCAACGTGATCGCCCGCGGCGGCGACGTCTTCGCGAATATGCGCTCCCTGGTATACGACAACCACGAGTCGCGAGCCGCGCAGCGGCTGCTGGCCCTGCGGGCGCTCGGCATCTACCGCACCCTGCTGCAGTCCGGCGTCGTGGAGCGGGCAGACGGCACCGTGCGCCTCACCGTCGATCTGCAGCCCGACTTCGCGCTCAACCAGCCGCTCTCCCCGTTCGCTCTGGCGGCCTTCGAGCTGCTCGAGCCCGAGTCGCCGACGTTCGCCCTCGACATGATCTCGATCGTCGAGGCCACCCTCGACGACCCGCGCGCGATCCTCAGTCAGCAGGAGTTCCAGGCGCGCGGCGAGGCTGTCGGCGCGATGAAGGCGGAGGGCATCGAGTACGACGAGCGCATGGAGCTGCTCGAGCAGATCACCTACCCCAAGCCACTCGACGAGCTGCTGAGCGCGGCGTTCGAGACCTTCAGCTCGTCGCAGCCGTGGATCCGCGACTTCGAGCTGCACCCCAAGTCGGTGGTGCGCGACATGTACGAGCGGGCCATGTCGTTCGGGGAGTACGTCGCCTATTACAAGGTGGCCCGGTCGGAGGGGGTTGTGCTGCGCTACCTGTCGGATGCCTATCGCGCGGCCTCGCAGACCATCCCCGAGCAGCTGAAGACCGACGAGCTGCGCGACCTCATCGAGTGGCTCGGCGAGCTCGTGCGTCAGGTCGACTCGAGCCTGCTGGACGAGTGGGAAGAGCTCATGGCGGGCACCGACAACGGCGTGGTCGACCGCCACGACGAACCGGTCGTGCCGCCCGCGCCGAAGCGTCTCACCGCCAACACCCGCGCCTTCCGCGTGCTGGTGCGCAACGAGATGTTCCGCCGCGTGCTGCTCGCCGCCCGCGAAGACGTCGAATCCCTGGCATCGCTCGACGCCGACTTCGGCGCCGACGGCTGGAACGACGCCCTCGACGCGTATTTCGCCGAGCACGACGAGATCCGCACCGGTGCGGATGCCCGCAGCCCGCAGCTGCTGCTCATCGAGCAGGACGCGCAGCAGTGGACCGTGCGGCAGATCCTCGACGACCCGGCCGGCGACCACGACTGGGGCATCTCCGCGACGATCGACCTCGGCGCGTCCGACGAGGCGGGTGAGGCGGTCGTGGCCGTGACCGGCGTGACCAGACTGTAGCTGCGGCGGGCGCGACCCGTCAGCGGAACGACTCGACGCCGCCCCACCCGCCGACCCACGCTTCCACCCGCGGGTCGGGTCTCAGCGCGTGCGTCCCGACGGCCGTCATCCGCCGAGTCCGGAACCCATCCTCGTGACCCCACCGTTCGGCTCGACGGGCCGCCCTCCGGGCGCGCAGCGACCCGAGCGACGAGCCGTCGTCGTCGACGAGCTGGACCGTGCCCACGTCGCCGGTGCCGAGGCCGTGCACGAGGTCGACGATCCACGTCGCATCGAGCACGACGACGGGACGGCTCATCTCCCAGACGACCCTGGCGTCGACGTCGTCGCGCGCCGGAGCGACGCGAGGGTCCTCATCGAGCGCCGCGGGGATGTCGTCGAGCAGCAGCCGGGCGCGCGGGAACGCCGCGAACAGCGAATCCGCCATGACGAACAGTGCCGCCGGGGAGTGCTCTCCGCGCATGCGAACCACGAGGTCCGCGGCACCGGGCCACAGCGCCCGCGGCGACGAGCCCGGCACCGGGATGGACGACTGCATCCGCAGGGTCTGGGCGTTGGCCCGATCCATCCCCGACCCCTCGCGGTCGGCCCACTCCGGGCCGTCGTGCCAGGCGACCGCGTCGGGGACGTGAGCGAACACCGCACCCGCCTGCCACATGCGGTGCGCCCACTCCCAGTCCTCGCCGCCGTACGACGTGAACGTCTCGTCGAATCCGCCGACCTCGTCGAACAGGCTGCGCGAGCAGCCGATGACCGCGCCGATCACGAACCGGTACGAGCGGTCGTCGGCGTCGAGCAGCGCTCGGCTGCGCACGTACTCCTCCGCCAGCCAGACGGGTTCCGGCAGTTCTCGCCCGGCGGCGGCCTCGGTCACCGGCACCTCGGGCGGGATGCCCGAGAAGTCGGCGTGCCGGCGGCGTCCGGCGACGACGGCTTCGGGCAGCAGCGCGGGGAGCCTGCTGAGCGCGCGCACGTACCCGGGCTCCGGCGACGTGTCGGCATCGAGGAAGCACAGCACCTCGCCGGTGCTCGCGCGCACGCCGAGGTTGCGCACGGCGGCGAGGCGGAACCCCTGATCGTCCTGACGCACGAGGATCACGTCGTCGGGCACCTCGACCTCACCGGGCGATCCGTCGTCGGCGACGATGACCTCCAGCAGCTGCGGCGGGTAGTCCTGCGCAGCGAGCGCGTGCAGGGTGCGGGCGAGCTCCGCGGGCTGATCGTAGTGCGAGACGATCACCGACACCCGGGGCAGCGGGTCGGGCTGGATGCCGTCGAACGAGTCCCACCGGTTGCCGACGACCCACTGCCGTCCGGCGAACCCCTGCCTTCCGGCGGACCCCTGCCTTCCGGCGGACCCCGGCGCCGTCACGAGTCCAGTCCGTCCCACAGCCGCAGGTACGCGCTCGCCACGTCGGCGCGCGAGAGCGGCAGGCGCGCAAGCCCGTGCCAGGTCGTGTCGGGGTGCGCGATCGCGTGCCGCAGCGCATCGGCCAGGTCGGTCTCGGCGACGGGGGTGATCGTGCCGGGGCGCAGCGCCGCCATCTCGTCGATGTAGCGGTTGCGCACCGCGACCGGGCGCCGGCCCCAGCCGATCCATGAGGCCAGCGAGCCGGATGCCGAGATGTGCCGGTGCGCGATCACCGGCACGCTCACCGCTCGGCCGCGTCGGGCGATCTCGGCGTCATCCAGCCACCCCGTGACCTCGACCTCGACGCCGAGGCCGGCCGCGCGCCGCACGAAGGTCTCGAGCTCGGCCGCATGCCCGTCCGACGCGCGCCCGAGCACGGTGAGCCTGCTGATCCCCGCCGCGGCCGCCGCATCCGCTGCCTCGTCGTGGCCCTTGCCCGGGTAGAAGAAGCCGAGCACGCCGACGGATCCGTCCGGGCGGCCCCTCCCGGCATCCGCCTCGAGCTCGACGGGCAGGGGGATGACGGAGACCGCACCCGACCACACGTCCTCCTCGCGCAGCAGCGCCCGCTCGTGCTCGCTGTTCACGACGACGGCGCGGGCCGCGGCCGCCACCCGCGCGTACGCCGCCCGGCGTCGGGGCCGGTTCTGCTCTCCGTCGGATGCCTGCGGCACGTCGTGCAGGGTCACACTCAGGCGCACGCGGGACGCGAGATCGGCGAACACGCGAGAGGCATCCTCGGGCGACGCGCCCCAGAGCCGGTCGGTGAAGTGCGTGTGCACGGCCGTTCCCTCCGGCAGCTGCCCGACCTCGCCCGCGTCGACGGTGCGCGCGTCCCCGAGCGCGCCGACCGCGGCCGCCATGTCACGGGCGTACACGGCGACGCCATGGTCGCCGGGGTGCACGAGCAGCAGGGGCGTGCCGGTCATGCCGTCCGCCAGACGGTCAGCAGCGGCGCCAGACGCTCGACGGCTGCGGCGACGAACTCGGGATGAGCGGCGTACCAGGCCAGGTGGGCATCGCGCACCGCCGCGTCGTCGACGATCCGTCCCTCCACGATCCACTCCGCACGCGGTTCCTCGGCCAGCCCCCATGCCTCGACCACCTCCGGGGCGAGCGGGGCGCGCACCGAGTCGAGCAGCGGACGTCCGGGGTCGACCGGTCCGTCTGCCGCGCCCAGCGCCTCGAGGATGCGGGCGCCGAGCGGCATCCAGACCGCGTTCCCGGGGTGGTTCACCGTGCGCATGTGGTCGGCCGTGACCGTGTCGAAGAGGTCGGAGACCGGGATGTCGGTCACCGCTTCGCGCGCGCGCAGAACCTCGACAGACGAGCGGGCGACGGCCCGCACGGCATCCGGCGGCAGGGACGACGACACCGGCAGTCCGGCGGCCGTCGCGAGGGTGCGCACGTCGTGGTACGCCACGACCGGCGGATCCTCATCGATCCCCGGCACCCGGATCGCCGCCTGGAACGGATGCAGCCCCGCGAACCGCACGGGCGGCACCGTGAGCACCCGAGCCGAGGTCGCCGCGGCCACCTGGCGCGTGCCGAGAGGCAGGTCGTGGTAGTCGTCGCGCACCGGCTGGGTGACCACCGTGTGCGCGGCCGCCACCACGTCGTGCAGACGCCGCGCATCGTCGGCCGTCAGCTCGTGCACCGGCGGGGTTCGGATGAAGCGGCGATCCGCGGTGTCGATCACGAGCCGCAGCGACTCGGCCTGGCAGTTGCCGAGCACGACGCCGAAGCTCTCGGGCAGAGGGGCCAGACCGTAGAACTCCTCGTAGTGCCGACGCCGTCCTAGCACCGCCGCCTCGGCGGGCGCAACGGTGGTGACGTCGGGAGAGGAGGGGTCCATGCTTCGAAGGTATACCTCTGTCTTTTTCCGCTTGACCCCGTTGATTTTTCACGCATCCATCCCTGCGATCTGCGCACTCAGACCGCTCAGCCACTCGAGGAGGAACCATCGGTACAGCCTCCGCGCCCATCCGGGTCGCCTCCATCCCGTCCGCCCACCCCTACATCCAGGCCATCACCGATCCGCACCGGGTCGCGCTGCTGCCCGACCCTCCGGTGCCGGGCGCCCCGCCCGAGCAGTGGTGGCCACCGGTCGCGATGACCGCGCGATGGCTCAGCGAGAACGCCGCCGAGTTCGACGTGCTGCACGTGCACTTCGGGTTGGAGTCGTTCACGGCGGATGAGCTGCGCGACGGTCTCGATGCGGCCGCCCGCGCGGGCCGCCCTGTGGTGTTCACGGTGCATGACCTCGACAATCCGCAGATCGTCGATCAGGATCCTTACCGAGCGCTGCTCGACGTGATCGTCCCGGCCGCCGATCGACTGATCACGCTCACGCCGTCCGCCGCTGCGGAGATCGAGCGTCGGTGGGGTCGCCCGAGCGTGGTGCTCGCCCACCCGACGCTTCTCGACGAGGCCGCAGACCCCGGACGCGTCACCGACGGCGAGACCGTGCGCGTCGGCATCCACCTGCGCGACCTGCGCCCGAACATCGACGCGGAGAACGCGGTCCGCGCGGCGGTGCACGCCGCGCGGCTGCTCGAGCGGTCGGGCCCGGCGGTCGAGATCGAGGTGCTGCTGAACGAGAACGTGCGCGACGATCGCACCGCCGACCGGGTGGTCGCCGCAGCCGACGGGCATGCCGCCGTGCGGGTGCGGCGGACGCCGTATCTCACCGATGCGGAGATCGAGCAGTGGCTCGGCGGGCTCGATCTTTTCGTGCTGCCCTACCGGCACGGAACGCACTCCGGATGGGTCGAGCTCTGCTACGACCTCGGCGTTCGGGTGGCCGGAACCGACGTCGGACACATCCGGTCGCAGCATCCGTCCGATTTCCGCGTGGTCGATCTCGACGATCCGCGAACGGTGGCCGCCGCGGTGACGTGGGCCCGCGACGACTCCCCGTCGGCAGACGAGGTGGTCGCGAGCCGGCGTGCGCAGCGACGCGATCAGAGACGCGCCGTGCGCGACGCGCACGCCCGCCTCTACCGCGACGTCATCGCCGGAGTGCAGGCGTGAGCGCGGGTCAGCGCCTGCGCGTGCTGGTCGTCGCGCCCGAACGGCATGCTCTGCGCCAGCCGCATGCGGGTGGGCTCGAGGCGGTGGTGTGGAATCGGGTGCGGTGGCTGCGCCGACGCGGACACCGCGTCGACCTGTGCGCCGCCGCCGGGTCGGATTTCCTCGGCTCCGACCCCGACCTGCACCTGCCGAGCCCGCGCTGGCATCGCACGCACGACGCGTCCGACACGGAGAACCCGGCCGGCCACCGCGGGCGGATGGCGGATGCCTTCGCACGCGTGCGCTCGCGACTGACCGACCCGCTCGACGGTGTCGACGTCGTCGACAACCACAGCCTGCACGGCGACCCGATCCTGTGGAGCCGCGACCTGGGCGTTCCGGTCGTGACGACCCTGCACACGCCGCCCCTCCCCGACATGGTGCGCGCCGCGCGATCACTTCCGTCGTCGGCCCCGCATCGCTTTCTCGCGGTCAGCCAGTACACCGCCCGCTCGTGGTCCGCGGAGGGCGTGGACGCCTTCGTCTTCCCCAACGGCGTCGACAGCACCGAATGGCGACGAGGAGCGGGCGGGGATCACTGGGTGTGGTTCGGCCGCATCGTGCCCGAGAAGGCACCGCACCTCGCGATCAGGGCCGCACTGCTCGCCGGTGCACGCATCCGGATCGCCGGTCGCATCGGCGACCCGGTGTATTTCGACCGTGAGGTCGCGCCGCTCCTGGGTGACGGCGCGGAGTACGTCGGACCGCTGCGTCAGCCCGAGCTGTGCGCTCTGGTCGGCGCGTCGTCGGTCGCGCTGGTCACCCCGGTCTGGTCGGAGCCGTTCGGTCTGGTGCTGGCCGAGGCGCTGATGACCGGCACGCCGGTCGTCGCGTTCGACGCCGGCGGGGCGCGCGAAGTGCTCGCCGGGCTGCCCGGATGCGCTGTCGTGCGCGCCCGCGATGTGAGCGCCCTTGCTCGGGCCGCCGTCAGCCTCGCCGCCGAGTCGGCGTCGGGCACATTCCGTGATCGGGTTCGCGCTGCGGCATCCGCCCGGCATTCGCTCGCCCGGCGTCATCGCGAGGTGGAGCGCGTGCTCGGCATCGCCGCCCAGACCCCGGCCGCGCTCGTGGACGAGGCGAGGGTCGCGGAGGCGGTCGGCGCATGATCGGCTGGTACGTGCACCACCACGGATGGGGACACCGCACCCGGATGCAGGCGATCCGGCGCCACCTCGACGAGGACGTCACCGTGTTCTCGAGCCTCCCCGCCCCGGCGACGCTCGACAGCGGCACCACGTGGATCCGCCTGCCCGCCGACGCCGATCCCGTCGTAGGTGCCGACGGAATCCGCCGCGAGGCGCACGAGCTCGGCGACGTCACCGCCGGCGGCGCGCTGCACTGGGCGCCGATCGGACACGACGGACATCAGACGCGACTGGCGATGATCGCCGACTGGATCGCCCGCACCCCGGTCTCGGCGTTCGTCGTCGACGTCAGCGTCGAGGTCACCGCCTTCGTGCGGCTTCTGGGCGTGCCGACCGTGGTGTTCGCCCAGCCCGGCGATCGCTCTGACGCCCCGCACCGTCTCGGCCACGACCTGGCGGATCGCATCGTCGCGCCGTGGGCCGAGGGCCTCTTCGATGCGGCGGGGCTGTCGGACCGCCGCGAGCGGGTGCGTCACGTCGGGGCGATCTCGCGGCACGACGGGCGGGATCGGCACCCGGGCGCCGATGGAGACGCGCGCCGCGTGCTCTTCCTCAGCCGCACCTTCGATCCGCCGCAGCTCGAGCAGACCACCGAGCAGCTGACCGCGCGGGGCTGGGTGGTCGAGACCGCCGGCGCACGCGACGACGATCGGGTCGACGACGTGTGGCCGATGCTCTGCCGGGCGACCGTGGTGGTCAGCGCCGCCGGCCTGAACGGCGTGGCCGACCTGGCTGCCGCCGGGGCACGCGCGGTGGTGCTGCCCCAGGACAGGCCGTTCGGCGAGCAGGAGCACACCGCGCGCGTGCTGCAGTCCGCCGGCTTCGCCCACACGGCGCCCGCCGACTCGTCGCCGGAGCACATCGCCGCGCTCGTCGAGCGGGCCGCCGCCTCGACCCCGGACTGGACCGGCTGGGGTGCCCGTGGCGCCGCAGCCCGGGCGGCCCACGCCATACAGGAGGTCGCCTCATGACCGCACGGATCGGTGTGATCACGCCCGCGTCGCAGAATCGCCTCGCGCACCTGCACCGCCAGCGTCGTTTCCTCGACGCAGTCGCGCGGCCCGAGCACGAGGTGGTGCGCATCGAGGCGTGGCTCGACAGCGAGCCCCCGCCCCCGTTCGACGGCGCCCTGCACGTGCATGTTCCGCCCGGGCGCGACGGCATGCGCGTCGGCGCCGCTCGCAACGCCGCTGCCGAGCTGGCGGTCGCTCAGGGCGTCGATCTGCTCGTGTTCCTCGACGTGGACTGCCTGCCGGGGCCCGAGCTGCTCGCCCGGTACGTCGAGGCGGCGCGGTCGCACCCCGACGGTCTGCTGTGCGGGCCGGTCACGTACCTGGAGAGCGTGCAGCGGCCATCATCCGCCGAAGAGCTGGATGCGATGACCCGACCCCATCCGGTGCGCCCGAACCCGGCGACCGGCGTCGTCGAGACCGCGGGTCCGGCCGAGTACGACCTGTTCTGGTCGCTGTCGTTCGCGGTGACGCCTGCGACGTGGGCGCGGCTGGGCGGCTTCGACGAGAGGTACGAGGGGTACGGCGCGGAAGACACCGACCTGGGCCGGCGAGCCCGCTCACTGGGCATCCCTCTGCTGTGGGTCGGCGGTGCACACGCCTATCACCAGTGGCATCCGGCCGGCACTCCGCCGTGGCGCCACCTCGACGACATCCTGCGCAACGGCGCCCTGTTCGCCGAGCGGTGGGGCGAGTGGCCGATGGGCGGCTGGATCGACGCGTTCGTCGTGGCGGGGGCGATCGAACCCCACGACGGCGGATACCGCCGGACCGTGCGCGCCCCGGCAGTCCAGGAGCCGTGACGCCGCGTTCTCGCCCAGTCCGCCGCGCCTGCACAACCGCTCCGCCGGGTCACCAGGGGCTGGGCTGATAGTCCTTCAGGAACACGCCCTGCAGGTCGACGCCGGCCTCACCCTGCACGATCGGGTCGTACACGCGCGCGGCACCGTCGACGAGGTCGAGCGGGGCGTGGAAGCCCTCTTCGGCGAGGCGCACCTTCGTGAAGTGCGGGCGCTCGTCGGTGATCCAGCCGGTGTCGACGGCGGTCATCAGGATGCCGTCGGTCTCGAGCATCTCGCCGGCACTCGTGCGGGTGAGCATGTTCAGCGCGGCCTTGGCCATGTTGGTGTGCGGATGCCCCGGCCCCTTGTACCGGCGTGAGAACTGCCCCTCCATCGCCGAGACGTTGACGATGTACTTGCGCCGGGCGCTCGACGCGGCCATCGACGCGCGCAGCCGGCTGATCAGCAGGAAGGGCGCTGTGGTGTTGCACAGCTGCACCTCGAGCATCTCGAGCGGATCGACCTGCTCGACCGACTGCACCCAGCTGTTCACCCGGTTGACGTCGGGCACCAGCCCGCCCGCGTCGATCGCCGTGCCGTCGGCGTGCTTGACCAGCGACGACGAGCCGGGCGCCATGGCGAGGCGTGCCAGGTCCTCCGCCGTGAGCGCCTGTCCGCCCTGCTCGGCGACCGTGCCGCCGAGCGCCGCGACCGACAGCAGCGGGTGCGCGTCGACCGAGGCCTGCAGCGCCTGCGGATGCGGGTCTGCGGTGTGCCCGAAGGTCTCCATCTCGGGCAGCGGGCCGTCGGGCAGCGGCTGCAGTTCGGCATCCGCCAGCAGCGAGTACGCCCCCGGCGAGCGCCGCACGGTCTGCGCGGCGTTGTTGATGAGGATGTCGAGCGGCCCCTGGGCCGCGACCGAGTCGGCGAGGCCGATCACCTGGGCGGGGTCGCGCAGGTCGATGCCGACGACGCGCAGCCGGTGCAGCCAGTCGGCGGCATCCGGCAGCGACGAGAACCGTCGCACGGCGTCGCGCGGGAAGCGGGTCGTGATGGTCAGGTGCGCTCCGTCGCGCAGCAGGCGCAGCGCGATGTGCATGCCGATCTTCGCCCGACCGCCGGTGAGCAGCGCGCGTCGGCCTGCGAGGTCGGTGCGGGCATTGCGCTTGCCGTGGCTGAAGCGGGCGCACTCGGGGCAGAGCTGGTGGTAGAACGCGTCGACGAGCGTGTACGGCTGCTTGCAGATGTAGCAGTTGCGGGGCTTGAGCAGCTCGCCGGCGATCGGGGCGTCGACGACGCTGGACTCCAGGTCGAGTCCGCGCGTCTCGTCGTCGATGCGGTCGGGGGCGCCGGTCGCAGTGCGCGCGACGACGGCCTTGTCGGCCTCGGCGATGGCATCCCGGATCTCCTTCCGACGCGCGCGCTTGACGGCCTTGAACATGTTGGCGGTGGCACGGCGGACGGCCAGGTAGTCCGGATGCTGCTGATCGACCTCGTCGAGCGATGCGAGCACCCGGAGGGTGGTGGCGAGGTCGTCGGGGTCGATGCCGGAGGCGGGCAGCGAGGGGGCATCGGTCATTGGGCCGATTCTACGCGGCCCGGCTGAGACCCCCTGGGCGTTGTCGGCACCCCGGCGTAGGGTCGGCACATGAGCACCTTCGATGCTGCGTACACGTTCGCTCACCAGGGCATCGTCCCCGGCTATCTGCTGGCGCACCTGGCGAGATCCGAGCGCTACCCGCACGCCGCCCAGGCCGCACGGCAGACTCTCATCGCGGGCCGGCCGGCGTTCCACGCGGCGCTCGAGCTGTCGATCGATGAGAACGGTGATCTCGTCGCCGAGGTGGCGGCCGCCCCCACCCGCACGATCTTCGATGCGCAGAACACCGAGACCCTGCCCGGGCTCATCGTGCGCACCGAAGACGACGAGCCGGTGGCCGACGACACGGTCAACGAGGCGTTCGAGGGGCTGGGGGCGACCTTCCAGATGCTGCTCGACGCGTTCGAGCGCGACTCGCTCGACGGCGCGGGGGCGCCTCTCAACGCGACCGTGCACTACGGCGAGGACTACGACAACGCCTTCTGGGACGGCTCGCGCATGGTGTTCGGCGACGGTGACGGCGAGGTGTTCGTCGGCTTCACCCGGTCGGTCTCGGTCATCGGCCACGAGCTGGGTCACGGGGTGATCCAGAGCACGGCCGGGCTCGTCTACCGCGACCAGTCCGGCGCGCTCAACGAGTCGATCGCCGATGTGCTGGGCGCGCTCACCGAGCAGCATCTGCTCGGTCAGACCGCCGATCAGGCGTCGTGGCTGATCGGCGAGGGCATCTTCACCGATGCGGTGCAGGGGCGTGCTCTGCGCTCGATGCTCGAGCCGGGCACCGCGTACGACGACGATGAGCTGGGCAAGGACCCGCAGCCGGCGCACATGCGCGACTACGTGCAGACCGTGGAGGACAACGGCGGCGTGCACATCAACTCCGGCATCCCGAACCGCGCCTTCGCGCTGGCGGCGACCGCGATCGGCGGGCACGCGTGGCAGGGCGCGGGGCTCGCCTGGTATCGCGCGCTCACCGGCGATCTGTCGTCGACGGCCGATTTCACCGAGTTCGCCGAGAAGACGATCGCCGCGGCGAGCGGCATCGGGTCTACCGTGGAGTCAGCGGTCCGCGACGCGTGGATCGCGGTCGGAGTGATCGAGGATGCACGAGATCGAAACCCCCGCTGACGGTGCGGGAACGGACGATGCGGAGGATCGCATCGTCGTTGCGGTGGTGCGCAGCGGCGGCATCGCCGGGCTCCGCCGCCGCTGGCGGGCGGAACCGGCACCCGAGCAGGCGCCGACCTGGATCGAGCTCGTCGACCGCTGTCCGTGGGACGAGCATCTCGATCCGGATGCCCGTGGCGCCGATCGATACGTGTGGAGCATCCACGCCCGCCTGCGCGACAAGCAGCTCGAGCAGGTCGTTCCCGACACGCGGCTCGAGGGCGCGTGGCGTGAGCTCGTCGACGCGGTGCGCGGCGCCGATGCCGCCACTGACGAAGACGAGCACTGACAGCACGATGGAGTGAAGATGACGCAGAAGATCGTTCCCAACATCTGGTTCGCCGGAAACGCGGGTGAGGCCGGCGAGTTCTACACGACGGCGCTGCCGCGGACGAGCGCGCACGTCGCGATGCACTACCCCGACGAGCTGCCCGATTTCCAGAAGGGCCTCGAGGGCGAGCCGGTCGTCGTCGACCTCGACGTCGCCGGGTTCCGGATCACGATGATCAACTCCGATGACACTGTCCGTCCGACTCCGTCGATCTCGTTCATGCTCAACTTCGACCCACTGCTGTTCGACGGCGACGCCGATGCCGCGCGCACCGCACTCGATGAGACCTGGGCTGCGCTGTCTGACGGCGGACAGGCGCTCATGCCGCTCGGCGAGTACCCGTTCAGCCCGCACTACGGCTGGGTGCAGGACAGATTCGGTGTCAGCTGGCAGCTGATGCTGACCGACCCGACCGGCGACCCGCGTCCGTTCGTGATCACGCAGATCATGTTCTCGGGTGACGTGCAGGACAGGGCGCGCGAGGCCGTCGATCTCTACCTCTCGCTGTTCGACGACACCGCGTACGGCACCGTCGTCGCGTACGAGCAGGCCTCCGGCACGGCCGCGGCCGGCAGCATCATGTTCGGCGAGTTCCGCATCGGCGAGCAGTGGTTCTCGTTCATGGACTCGAACGTGCGGCACGACTTCGGCTTCACCCCCGGTGTCTCGCTCGAGATCCGCTGCGCGGACCAGGCCGAGATCGACCACTTCTGGAACGCTCTGTCGGCGGTGCCGGATGCCGAGCAGTGCGGCTGGCTGGTCGACCGGTACGGCGTGAGCTGGCAGGTCGTGCCCGAGAACATGGACGAGCTGCTGGCGAAGCCCGGGGCCTATCAGCGCATGCTGGGGATGAAGAAGCTGGTCATCGCCGACTTCTGAGGTCGACCCCCGGGCCGGAGGCGGAGGAGGATAAGGAACATGGGACTGTTCACACAGAAGCCGCAGGAGCCCAGCGCGTGGGCCGCACTGCCCGGTGAGCCGCTCGACGAGACGAACCCGACCGAGCGGCTCGACGAGGCGCCGTCGCTCGATCTGCTGGATGTCGGGCTCAGCGCCCAGTACTCCACGATCGTCCTCCCCGTGAAGGCGCCGGCGCCCGAGGCGGCCGCCCCGGCGGACGCAGCGGACGTCCCGGACGCAGGCGAGTAGCCGGCCGACCCGTCAGCAGCGCTCAGCGCCTGCGGGCGCGCCGCGAAGCGACGAACAGCACGACGCCGCCGGCCAGCAGCGCCGCCACAGCGGCGATCCGCAGAGGCAGCAGCTCGTCGGTGTAGCGCGAGGTGAACGACACCAGCGCGAGGAGGAATCCCACTGTGAGCAGCACCGCGGCTCCCAGCCAGGCGAGCAGAGGTATCCGTCGCGTGGCGACCGACGACCGCGACGTCTGGGGGCTCGGCCGGTGGAACATGCGCGCGATGACGATCACGACCAGCGCGATCACGACCACGATGATCACGGTCTTCAGCGCGAATCCGGTCACTCCTCGAGCGTACCGACTTCGGGCTGTGTCCCACCGACGCCGTACGGTGGAAGGATGACGATCACCGCCGCCGCCGATGGCTCCGCCCTCGGCAATCCGGGTCCGAACGGCTGGGCCTGGTACATCGACGACGACCGCTGGGCCGCAGGTGGCTCACCGCACGGCACCAACAACCAGGGCGAGCTGCAGGCGGTGCTCGAGCTGCTGCGCGCCACCGCCGGTGTCGACGAGAAGCTCGTCATCGAGTGCGATTCGCGCTACGTCATCGACTCGGTGACCAAGTGGATGCCGGGATGGAAGCGCCGCGGCTGGCGCAAGTCCGACGGCGGCCCGGTGCTGAACCGCGAGCTGCTCGAGGGCATCGATGAGGCGATGCGCGGCCGCGACGTCGAGTTCACATGGGTGAAGGGACACGCCGGGCATCCGCTGAACGAAGCCGCCGACGAGCGCGCGAACGCCGCCGCGAAGGCGTATCAGCAGAAGCAGGAGCCGCGTCGTGGCCCCGGCTTCGTCTCGGCGTCAGATGCCGGGGCCGCACTCGCCGGCGCGATGGCGGTCTCCGCCTCGATTCCGTCGCGCCCTGAGCAGGATGCCGCCCTGCTCTGGGCCGAGCCTGCGGATCTGCTCGACGGACTCGACGAGTCCGCGGAATCCGCCCCGCTCGAGCTCACCGTCTCGCTGACCGCGACCGAGCACGCGCGACTGCGCGACCGCGCCGACGCGCAGGGCATCTCCCTCGAAGACGCCCTGCGCCGACTGATCTGAGCTCGCGCGACCCGACCGCCGAGGCGGGCTGCGTACACTCGCGGAATGGCGACCACTGCGCAGACGATCACCCGCTCCGCTCTCGGCGGGCTGCTGCTGTTCACCGGAGTGGCGCATCTCACGTTCGCGCGGCGCGGGTTCCGCGTCGCGGTGCCCGAGTGGGTGCCGGGTGATCCGGATGCCACGGTCGTCGCATCCGGCTGGGCCGAGATCGCGCTCGGCGCTGCGCTGCTGCTCGCCCGCCGGCGCCGACGCGGCGTCGGCCGGCTCGTCGCGCTGTTCTTCATCGCCGTGTTCCCCGGCAACGTGTCGCAGTGGACGCATCACCGCAGCGCCCCCGGACTCGACACCGAGATGAAGCGGTTCGGGCGCCTGTTCCTGCAGCCGGTGCTGGTGCTGCTGGCCCTGTGGGCGACCCGCGACTGACGCTCAGCTCTCGAGCGAGACGCGCGTGCGCGGCAGGGCGTCAGGATGCTCCTGCTGCAGCCAGGTCATCATCTGCTCGCGGACGGCGCAGCGCAGCGTCCACAGATCGTCGGAGTCCTTGGCCGAGACGGTGCAGCGCACGGTGACGAAGCCGCCCTGCGAGTCGGTGACCACCACGCCGCTGCTGCGGCGGTCCCAGGCGTCGGAGGCATCCATGATCTCGTCGAACTTGGCGCGCACGGCATCCATCGGCACCCGCCAGTCGAGGTCGAGGTAGACGGTGCCGAGGATGGCATCCGAGCGGCGGGTCCACGTCTCGATGACGTTGGTCGTGAAGTAGCTGCACGGGATGACCAGGCGCCGCTCATCCCAGACGTAGACGACCACGTACGAGAGGTTCAGCTCACCGATCCGGCCGAACTCGCCGTTGATGACGACGACGTCGCCCACCCGGATCGAGTCGGTGAAGGCGATCTGGATGCCGGCGATGAGGTTGCCGAAGATCGACTGCGCCGCGAGCCCCGCGATCACCGAGACGATGCCAGCCGACGCGAGCACACTGGTTCCCACCACGCGCAGCGACGGGAACGAGAACAGTGCCATCCCCACCGCGATCACCGCGATGAGCACGACCGTGAGCCGCTGGATGATGAGGATCTGCGTGCGACGGCGGCGCAGGTCGGCACCCGTGAACGTCGTCTTCTCGCGGGTGAGCAGACCTTCGAACGCGAACGAGGTGACCGTGCCGAGCAGCCAGGCCCCGGCGAGGATCGTGCCGATCAGCAGCACGTGCGAGACCGCCGGCCACCATTCCTCACGCGCGGGCTGCGTGACGGATGCGGCGATCCAGAGCGCGACGATGAGCACGACCACCGCCCACGGGCGTCGCGCGCGGCGGGAGAGGTCGCGCACCCAGGTGGCCCTGCGGCCCAGCAGCGACGCGATGGTGTGCGGGGCGAGTACGGCGGCGATCGCGGCCACCAGGGCGATGCCGACGGCGATGGCGGTTCCGGTCCACGAGGTCCAATCGAGCATCCTTCAACCGTAGGCGGCGTCCGGTTGCGAAGCTGTGTGGCCGGTGACCGGCCGTCGGCGTCGGCGTCGGCGTCGGCGTCGGCGTCGGGCGAGATCATCCGAGCGGATGACGCGAGTACGCCGCTGCGCCGATGCGTCGGATATCGGCGATCACGTGGACTGGGAGCATGCCAGCAGTCCTCTCCGAAATCGACCCCGCAGCGCTTCCCATGGCGACCGCGACGGGGTCGAGTCCCTCCATCGTCGCGGTGTCGACCGCGGCGATCCAGGCGAACACCTCGCGCATGCGCGAGGTGTGTGCCGCGCCTGTCATGGCCGTCGTCAAGGCCGGCGGGTTCGGCCTCGGCGCCGTACGCGCGGCTCGCGCGGCCCTGGCGGGAGGCGCGACGGAGCTGGGCGTTGCGACATGCGCCGAGGGGATCGAGCTGCGACGGGCGGGCATCGATGCACCGATCCTGGCGTGGATGCTGCACGACGACGCCCCCGTGCGAGCGGCGGTCGCCGCCGGCGTGCGTTTGTCGCCGACATCCGTCCCCCAGCTGGGACGCATCGTCGCCGCAGCGGGCGCGCTCGGCGTCGCGGCCGAGGTGGAGATCGAGGTGGAGACCGGCATGAACCGCTCCGGCACCCCGCGTGCGGACTGGGCGCGCCTGTTCGAGGCGGCGGCAACGGCCTCGGCATCCGGTCTGCTGCAGGTCGTCGGGGTGTGGACCCACCTCTCCGGCACGTCACCCGCGCAGTTCACCGCGCCGTTGGCGCACCTCGACGACGCCGTCGCCCTTGCCGGGGCGGCGGGGCTGCGCGTGCGCAGGCACGCGGCCGCGTCTCTCCCCGCGGCAGTGGACCCGCGGACCCATCTCGATCTGGTGCGGCTGGGAGCCAGCCTCTTCGGCGTCGAGCCGACGCCCGAGCGACCACTGGGTCTCGCTCCGGTGGCGAGGTGGCAGACGCGGGTGAGCCAGACGCGCGACGTGTGCGCCGGCGAGAGCGTGGGCTACGGGCAGACCACGATCACGTCGGCGACCCGGCTGGCGCTGATCCCGGTGGGCTATGCCGACGGCATCTCGCGCCGCTCATCCGGAGGTGGGCGCGCGATGACGGTGACCGTCGGCGGGCGGCGCTGTCCTCTCATCGGCGCTGTCTCGATGGACCAGTCGGTGGTCGACGTGGGCGACGCCCCGGTGACCGCGGGCGACCGGGTGATCCTACTGGGCGATCCGGCTCGGGGAGAGCCGTCTCTGGCGGAATGGTCATCTGCGGTGGGCACGATCCCGCAAGAGGTGCTGACGGCGATCGGTCCGCGCGTCGCTCGGGTGGTCGGCGCGTGAGCCGGGTCATCGTCCTGTCCGGCGGCGACAGCACCGAGCACGAGGTCTCGCTGGCATCCGGCGCCGACGTCGCGGAGTCCCTCTCCGCCCACCATCGCGTGATGCCGATCCGGATCGATCGAGGGGGCATGTGGTGGATGGAGGGCATGGACACCGCCTTCACCGCCGCCGACATCCTCGACGAGCTCGAACCCGACGACGTCGTCTTCCCCGTGCTGCACGGTGGGTGGGGCGAGAACGGCGGGCTGCAGCACGAGCTCGAGATCAGAGGCATCCGCCATGTCGGATGCTCTGCGGCCGCCTGCCGGATCGGCATGTCGAAGCTCGCCACGGCGCGCGCAGCCGCCCGCCGCGGCGTGCCGACGATCCCCACCAGGGTGCTGCACCGGTCGTCGTATCTCGCCGACCCCGATCTGCTCACCTCCGCTCTCGCCCGCGTCGCGAACTGGCCGTTGATCGTGAAGCCCGATGCGGGCGGATCGAGCGTGGGAGTCGCCGTGGTGTCGTCACTGCACGAGCTGCGGGCAGCGCTCGGGGTCGCCTTCGCGCTCGACCCGGTGGTGCTTCTGCAGCCGCTGGTCCGCGGAGCCGAGGTGAGCGTCGGGGTGTGGAGCGGAAGCACCCACGGGTTGCAGGCCACCGGCGGCTCCCTTGTGCACCTGCCCGACGGGGAGACCGCGTTCAGCTACGACCACAAGTACGCCGGCGCGGGCGGCTGGCTGGAGATCCCCGCCGCATTCCCTGCGCCGATCCTGCGCGACCTGCAGGCCGGGGCGCTGCGCGTCGCCGAAGCGGTGGGCGTGGAGGGGCTGGCCAGGATCGACTTCTTCGTGACGGCCGACGGGGTCGTCCTCAACGAGATCAACACGATGCCCGGGCTGCGACGCGAATCCCACTTCCCCCGCCTGGTCAGGGCGGCGGGCACTCAATACGACGAGCTGCTCGACTCGCTCGTGCGCCGAGCAGCTCGGGCCCCCGGGCGCGTCGGCGGCGATCGACGAACCGGCCTCGGCATCCGCACGGCGCGTACGATCGGGGCATGACGTCTCCCGCTCGCATGCTCGCCCGTATCGCCCTCGGCGGGTTCCTCACCTTCGCCGGGGTCAGCCACCTCACCGTCGCGCGCAAGGAGTTCCAGGCGCAGGTGCCTGATTGGGTGCCGGGCGATCCGGATGCCACGGTCGTGGCATCCGGTCTGGTCGAGGTCGGTCTCGGCACCGCGCTGCTGTTCGCGTGGCGCCGTCGACGGCTGGTCGGAGTGCTGACCGCCCTGTTCTTCGTCGCGATCTTCCCCGGCAACGTGTCGCAGTGGACGCACCACCGTGACGGGTTCGGGCTCGACACCGACATGAAGCGCTTCGCGCGACTGTTCTTCCAGCCGGTGCTCGTGTGGCTCGCGCTGTGGAGCACCCGCCGCGGCTGATCGAGCCCGCCCCTGATCCGGTCAGACGGTGAGGACGGCGGATTCGAGCCGCTGGTACGACGCCTCCATGCCGTCGGCCATTCCGGTGCCGAGGATCATGTCGCGGGTCTCCTTGTCGGGGTACTCGATGAGCACCGTGATCAGGGTCGCGCCGTCCTCCTCGTACAGGTTCAGGTCGTTCAGCGTCTCGGGGCCGTCGGTGCCCTGCATCCGCTCGGTCGTCACCGCGCGGCGCGGGGCGTCGACGAGCAGCGTCTCGCCTTCGAAGCCGAACGGCTCGCCCTCGGTGTCACCGATGGGTGCCCACGAGTTGCGGTAGCTCTCGCCTGGTTCGTTTCCGACGGTGCACTCCGTCATCTCCCAGCCGTCGGGGCCCAGCATCCACTGTCTGATGAGACCGGGCTCGGTGTGCGCTCGCCAGACCAGCTCGCGCGGGCCCTCCACGAGGCGGGTGATCCGCACGTGGGTGTCGTCGAGCAGCTCAACACGCGTGCCCTTGCCCTGGGCGTAGTCGCGCAGGTCCTGCAGCACGGCATCCAGCTGCGACATCGCCATGCGGGTGCCCTCGACGGCGCCCATCGCGACGATCTGCTCGAGCGCTTCGAGCGAGACGAAGTGGCTGGTGTTGCGCATCCGGGTGCCGGTGGCGGTGGGCTCGAAGGTGAACTCCATGCGCATCGCGGGAAGGTCGTCGTTCGGGTTGCCCTGCTCGTCGGCGAAGCCGTCGAGTACCTCGAAGCGGTGCGGCTGCTCGATGGCGAGGAACTCCCAGTACCCCGACGCCTTCTCGCCGCGCGGTCCGTGCATCGTGTAGGTGGCGCGTCCGCCGACCTCGTGGTTCCACGACGTGAAGGTCGCCGGCCAGCTCGGCGGGCCCCAGAACCGGCCGAGCTGCTCGGGGTCGCTGTAGGCGGCCCAGACGCGCTCGACGGGTGCGGCGAGATCGGCGATCACGGTCATCGTCAGGCTCTCGTGGTCGGTGATGATGTCGGTGACAGGCATTTCAGACTCCTTCATTGGATTCGTCCGAGTCGGCCGAGTCAGTCGGCTTCTCGGCCAGCAGGTCATCGAGCCGGGCGATGCGTGCCCGCCACAGCTCTTCGTATCGGGCGAGGAGCGCCCGCGCACGGGCGATCATCTCGGGGTTCGCGCGGACGAGCCGCTCGCGTCCCTCGGCGCGCTTGACGATGAGGCCGGCCTCTTCGAGGACGGCGACATGCTTCTGCACCGCCGCGAACGACATCTCGTAGTCGCCCGCGAGGGTGGAGACGGAGCACTCGCGCTCGATCGTCCGGCGCAGGATGTCGCGCCGGGTCGAGATCGCGAGCGCATGGAACACACGGTCGATCTCCGCTTCGCTGAACTCTGTTCGTACAACCATTTGGTTGCACGTTAGAACGTGTGGATGCCCGTGTCAAGAACTTCTTCCTCGCTGCGCGACTCCCAGCCTGCCGATAAGACCGGTCAATATCCTTCGAGTGCCCACCCGTGCCCTACAGAAAGAACACCCGTGAGCACTTCGCGAACCTCCCCCGATCAGGAGGGTCGATCTTCCGGCCCCCTCGCTGAGAGAGGGGGTGATCCGGAATGCTGACCGCAGCGCTGACGCTGCTGGTCGGAATCCTTCTGACGTTGGCGATCATCGCCGCCTGCGGCTTCTTCGTGGCGCAGGAGTTCGCATACATGTCGGTCGACCGCTCGCGGCTGGCGGCGAAGGCGGAGAAGGGCGATGCGCAGGCAAAACGCGTCCTCGCCATCACGAAGCGCACGTCGTTCATGCTGTCGGGCGCCCAGCTGGGCATCACCGTGACCGGTCTGCTGATCGGGTATGTCGCCGAGCCTCTCATCGGCGAGTCCATCGGCACCCTGCTCGGCGGTGTGGGACTCGAGCCCGCGGCATCCGTCGCGATCGGAACGATCGGCGCACTGCTGCTCGCCACGATCGTCACGATGATCTTCGGCGAGCTGTACCCGAAGAATCTCGCCATCGCGAATCCCGAGCCGCTGGCCAGGGCGCTGGCCGTTCCCACCCGCATCTACCTGCTGCTCTTCGGCTGGCTCATCACCGTCTTCGACGTCGCCGCGAACGCGCTGCTGCGCCTGGTGCGCATCGAGCCCCTCGAAGACGTCGACGAGAGCGCAACCGCCCGTGACCTCGAGGCGATCATCGACGAGTCCCGCTCGAGCGGCGACCTGCCCGACGACCTGTCGACCATCATCGACCGCATCCTCGATTTCCCGCATCGGGATGTCGAGCACGCGATGGTTCCGCGGTCGCAGATCGACTCCATCCCGCCGCACACGACGGTGGCCGAAGTGCGGGCCCTGATGGCGACCGGTCACACCCGCTATCCGGTGATCGACGAGGAGAATGCCCCGATCGGCGTCGTCGAGCTCATCGACGTCCTGCGCGGCGGTCACGACGACGACACCCGGGTCGCATCGATCATGAGGGATGCCGTGGTGCTTCCGACCACGATGCCGCTTCCGGCGGCGCTGCACCGGATGCGGCAGACCCGCAACGAGCTCGCCTGCGTCGTCGACGAGTACGGCAACTTCGACGGCATCCTCACCATCGAGGACCTGACCGAGGAGGTCATCGGCGAGCTCTCCGATGAGCACGACCTGCCCTCACCCGGGGTCGTCACCGAGGGCGAGCATCACTGGACTCTGCCAGGCGACGTGCACCTCGACGAAGTCGAGCGATTGATCGGCCACGACCTCACGCACGACGACGACGAGACGATCGCGGGCCTCGTGATCCGCGAGCACGGCGATCTGCCGCCGGAGGGGACGGCGCTGCGCATCGACATCCCCGAGAAGGCGGCCGAGACGATTCAAGGCATCCGGATGCAGCGCTGGCTCGAGGTGCAGGTGATCGAAGTCGCCCGCCTTGTGCCCTCGCGTCTCGCGGTGCGCCTGCGAGAGATCGACCTCGACCTCGACCACGCCTCGACCGACGAGGAGGCCAGGTCATGAGCTGGTGGATGGTGACGATCATCACGGCCGCCCTGATCGTCGCGAGCGCGTTCTTCGTGATCGTGGAGTTCGCGTTGCTGGCCGCCCGCCGGCACCGCCTGGAGGAAGAGGCCGAGCGCAGCGCGTCGGCGCGCGCCGCGCTGCGCAGCGTGAACGAACTCACGGTCATGCTCGCATTCGCCCAGCTGGGCATCACCGCCTGCACGTTCGCGCTGGGTGCGATCACCAAGCCGGCGATCGACTACGCCCTCGCTCCGCTGCTGGAGCGATGGGGGCTGTCGTATATGCTCGCCGACATCATCGCGTTCATGCTCGCGCTGATCGTGGTCACCTTCCTGCATCTGGTGATCGGCGAGATGGCGCCCAAGTCGTGGGCGATCGCCCATCCGGAGACCGCGGCGAAGGCGACCGGCATCACGGCGCGCGCGCTCACCTGGCCGCTTCGTCCCCTCCTTCTGTGGATCAACCGCATCGCGAATCGGCTCGTGAAGGCATCCGGCGTCGAGCCGGTCGAGAAGGCTGCGGCCGGTGGTCAGGATGCCGACACGATCCGCAAGCTGGTCACTCACTCGCAGGCAGCCGGAACGCTCGAGGGCCAGTACTCCGAGCCGATCGCCAGCGTGATCGACCTGAGCGCCCTGCGCGTCGGCGACGTCGTCCGATCCGACCGCTCACCGACCTCCGTTCCCGCGACGGCGACCGTCGCCGAGGTGCAGGCCGTCGCGGCCGAGTCCGGCCATCTGCGCATCCTCGTGGGCGAGGGGCCGTCCTCGCGGGTCGTTCACGTTCGCGACACCCTCTCCGTGCCCGTGCTGACGAGCGCCGATGCCATCGCCCGCGACGCGCTCGTGCTCGCGCCGTCTGCGTCGGCGTACGACGCGCTGGCGCAGATGCGCCGCGATCGCGTGCAGTTGGCGACCGTGGTCGACGGGGGCCGCCTGCTGGGCGTGGTCACCCTCGACGACCTGCTGCGGGAGGTCCTGCCCGCCTGACATGGCTGCGACCGCACCGCACGCTGTCTTCGAAGCGCCTACCGCTTCCCGAAGATGGCGTGCAGCAGCGGCAGCACCGACGCGCACATCAGCCCGACGCCCCACCCCGAGGCGGGCTCGAGCAGCAGCACGCCGCCGATCAGCATCCCGCCGAACAGCACGGCTGAGACGGCGCGGTACGCGACCCGGATGATCCGGTCGAGGCGCAGCTCGAGACTGGAGATGTCGAAGGTCAGCGATCCGGAGTCGAGGCGGTTCAGCGCCGCATCCACGCGGGCGGGCAGCCGCCACAGCGTGGCGGCGTTGGCCATCGTCTGATCGCGCATGTCCTGCATGAGGTTGCCGCTCTCGTCGCGCAGCAGCTTGGTGGCATACGGCTCGACGGGCTCCCAGATGTTGAACGCCGGATCGAGCGCGCTGCACATGCCCGAGGTGAGCGACACCGCACGCAGAAGCAGCAGCAGCTTCTCGGGGAACTGCACGGGCAGCGACCGCACGGTCTCGCCGAACTCCAACCCGAACCGCTGCAGCTCGCGCGGGTCGACGTCGCGCAGTTCGTTGAAGCCCATGCCGCCGAACCGCGCGAACAGCACGGTGAGGGCGCGCTCGAGCTCGACGGTGTTCGTCGAGGGCAGCAGCACGCCGATCTGCTGCGCGGCGACGATCATGCCGTGGCTGTCGCGGGCCGCGACAGCGATGACGAGGGTGCGCAGGCCCGCCCGGATGCCGTCGGGCACCTCAGCCATCATCCCGAAGTCGATGAAGGTCAAGCGCCAGTCGCCGTCGTCGAGGGGTGTCACGAAGACGTTGCCCGGATGCGGGTCGGCGTGCACGAACGAGTGGGTGAAGACCTGGTCGAGCATCACTTGGGCGAACACGTGGGCGACGTCGGCGGGCTCGATCCCGGCCGCGCGCAACGCCGCGGTGTCGCTGATCTTGATCGCCGTGACGTCTTCGAGCGTGAGCACGCGGCGCGTCGAACGCTCCCAGACCACGGCGGGCGCGCCTACTCGGGCATCCGCAGCGAAATCCGACGCGAAGCGCTCGGCGCTGGCCGCCTCGTGCAGGTAGTCGATCTCCTCGTGGCAGGTCGCGGCGAACTCCTCGACGAGCGCGGGCGCATCGACGCGCGACGACACCGCACGCACGCGCGACGCCCAGCGCGACACCCGGCGCAGCGCCGCGAGATCGACCGCGACGATCTCGTCGATGCCGGGGCGCTGCACTTTGACGATCACGCGCTCGAGGCCGGTGTCGGCCGCGTCAGCCGCCGACAGGGTGGCGCGATGCGCCTGGCCGAGGGATGCCGCCGCGACAGGCACCGGGTCGAAGGACGCGAACGCCTGAGCCAGGGGCATCCCGAGTTCCGCCTCGGCAGCTGCACGGATGTCGTCGAACCGCTCGGCGGGCACCTCGTCCTGCAGGTCGGCGAGCTCGGCGGTGATCTCGGGCGGCAGCACGTCGAGGCGCGACGACATGAACTGGCCGACCTTGATCATGAGCCCGCCGAGCTCCACGGCGAGCGCGCGGAACCGCCTGGCTAGCCGCAGCATCCGGGCATCCCGCGTGCGATCGGCGACGCGAGCGAGCCCGAAGCGCGGCAGCACGAGCTCGAACCACCAGATCTGCGCGAACGCGCGTGCCGCGAAGCGCAGGATCCGGCGATAGCGAGCGCGGTGGTAGCGGGTCTCGTGCACTGCCGAGACTCCTTCCCGCGAGATCACCCCTCGGCGAGGATCGCGTACAGCCTACGCCGGGCGTCTTCGAGGATCTCGACGCCCTCCTTCACCTGCTCGGGTGTGCCGGTGCGACCCAGCTGCGCGGCCGCGCTGGCGAGCTCCATCCCCGCCTTCGGCAGGCCGCCGAGGTGGCTCGACCCGCTGCCACCACGCTGACCCGCACCCTCCCAGGGGGCCGGCTTCGCGGCCAGCGCCTCGGATTCGGCGATCCCGGCGTCGGTGAGCGAGTAGGTCTTGCGACCGCCCTGCTCGTCGGCGCTGATGAGACCCTCGTCGGCGAGCAGCTGCAGGGTCGGGTAGACCGAGCCCGCGCTGGGCTTCCACGCCCCGCCCGAGCGCTCGCTGATCTCGCTGATGATCTGGTAGCCGTGCATCGGCCGCTCGGCGAGCAGCGAGATGACCGCCGCGCGCACGTCACCTCGTGCCATGCGCGAGCCGCCGGTGCGCTGCTCGAATCCGCTGCGCAGCTGCTCGACGGCCTCCCACACACCGGCGAGCGGATTGCCCGCACCGTTGCTCGAGCCGAAGTTGAACCCACTGGAGGGGAACGATCCGTTCATGATGACCTCCTGTTGTTGAACGATGCTTAACGATATGTCGTTGAATGTCGTTCGGCAAGAGGTTGTTCACCCGATCAGACCTTGTCGGCTCCGACCCGCTCGGCGGCGAGCTCGGTCAGCTCGGCGGCCGCCTCGCGCAGCGCGCGCACCACCTCGACGACGGTCGCGTCGGTGATCCGCGCCGCAGGACCCGAGACCGACACGGCCGCAGGCTGCCCGAGCCCCTGCACAGAGACGGCGATGCAGCGCACGCCGACCTCCTGCTCGCTGTCGTCGGCGGCGAACCCTCGCCCGCGCGCGCGGCGCAGGTCGGTGATGAACGCCTCTTCGTCGGTGATCGTCTGCGGTGTGAAGCGCGGCAGACCGGTGCGGGTGATCAGTGCGCGCACCTGCCGCTCGGGCATGGTCGACAGCATCGCCTTGCCGACGCCGGTCGAGTGCGGCAGCACGCGGCGACCGATCTCGGTGAACATGCGCATGCGCTGGCGCGACGCGACCTGCCCGGCGTACAGCACGAGGTCACCGTCGAGCACGGCGAAGTTCGCCGTCTCGTGGAACCGGTCCTCGAGCCGGCGCAGCAGCGGCTGGGCGGCATCGGCAAGCGGCGGCACCGCGTGCCTGCCGAGTGAGATCAGGCTGGCGCCGAGTGCGTAGCGGCGGTCTTCGAGCTGACGCACATAGCCGAGGTGGTGCAGCGTGCCGAGCAGCCGGTGCGCCGTCGGCACCGCGAGTCCGGTCCGGCCGGCGATGGATGCCAGCGACGCCTCCCCTCCGGATGCCGACAGCGCCTCGAGAAGCGAGAAGGCGCGCGCCACGGATTGCACGGTTCCCGCCGGGGCCGCGCCGGTCGCCGGGGTGCGTGGGCCTGGGTTTGCAGCTGTTCCCTCCATGAGTTCCATCATATGAAATCGCCGCTCCAAAAGATGCACGGGTGCCTAATCTGGAACTGCACTTCTGGAGGGGAATGACATGACGACCACGCGCCGGATCGTCGCCATCACCTATGCCACGGCGGCACAGGCGGTCGACCTCGCTATGCAGATCGGCGCCGAACGCGGCGTCCGCCCGGTGGTGTCGGTGGCCGACCCGTCGATGACCGTGATCGCCTTCGGCATGGCCGACGGGGCGACGCCGCACAGCGTCGAGACGAGTCGCCGCAAGGCCGCGACCGCGGCATCCACCCGTCGCCGCACCGCCCTCATCCCCGACGCCGTCGCGGTCGCGCTGCCGCTCGGCACGGGTGGCCTGCTCACGACGATCGACGGCGGCCTGCCCATCTACTTCGGCGACGAGCACGCCGGTGGCCTCGGGGTCGCCGGCGGCACGCCCGCGCAGGACGCGGAGATCGCCCTGGAGACCCTGCGCCGCATCGGCGCTCGAACAGAAGGAATGGAACTATGACCTCGCACCTCAGTCGCGCCGATCTCTCGGTCGCTGCTCCCATCGTCGAGTTCGCCGAGGCGGCGCTCGCCGAGAGCGGGCGCGACATCGACGAGTTCTGGGCCGGCGCCAGTGCGATCATCCACGACCTCGGCCCGCGCAATGCCGAGCTGCTGGCGAAGCGCGACGAGCTGCAGCAGAAGATCGACGATTTCCACCGCGCCAACCCCGGCGTGCCCGAGAAGGGCGCGTATCGCGCCCTGCTCACCGACATCGGCTACCTGGTTCCCGAGCCCGAGAACGTGACGGTGACCACCGAGAACGTCGACCCCGAGATCGCCACGATGGCCGGCCCGCAGCTGGTCGTGCCGCTGCTGAACGCCCGCTTCGCGATCAACGCCGCCAACGCCCGCTGGGGTTCGCTGTACGACGCCCTGTACGGCACCGACGCCATCGACCAGACCGGCGACCTCGCACCGGGCGCGGAGTTCAACTTCACCCGTGCCGCCGCGGTCGTCGAGCGCGGCCGCGAGCTGCTCGACCAGATCGCCCCGCTCACCGAGGGCTCGCACCGCGATGCCACCGGGTACGCCGTCGACGCCGACGGCCTGATCGTGCGAACCGCAGACGGCGACCGGCGCATGGCCGACCCGGCCGGCTTCGTCGGATACACCGGCGAGGCGGACGCCCCGACCGCCGTGCTTCTCGTGCACCACGGCCTGCACGCCGAGATCGTCATCGACCGCGCGGGTCGGATCGGCTCGACGGATGCCGCCGGCGTGCAGGACGTCGTCCTCGAATCCGCCATCACGACGATCCTCGACCTGGAGGACTCGGTCGCCGCCGTCGACGGCGAGGACAAGGCCCTCGGCTACCGCAACTGGCGCGCCTTCATGGACGGCTCGATCAGCGAGTCGGTGACCAAGAACGGCCGCACCTTCACCCGCGTGCCCAACGCCGACCGCACCTACACGACGGCGGACGGCGGCGAGATCACCCTGCCCGGTCGCGCGGTGCTGTTCATCCGCAACGTCGGCCACCTCATGCGCACGCCCGCCGTGCTCGACCGCGACGGCGAGGAGGTGTTCGAGGGCATCCTCGACGCCATCATGACCTCCCTGGGCTCGCTGCCCGAGCTCGAGGGCGAGAACAGGGGCACCAACTCGCGCACCGGATCGATGTACGTCGTGAAGCCGAAGATGCACGGCCCCGAAGAGGTCGCGTTCGCCGCCGAGCTGTTCGGTCGCGCCGAGCAGCTGCTGGGTCTGCCTGCGCGCACCATGAAGATCGGCATCATGGACGAGGAGCGCCGCACGTCGGCGAACCTCAAGGCGGCGATCGCTGCGGCATCCGACCGCGTCGCCTTCATCAACACCGGATTCCTCGACCGCACCGGCGACGAGATCCACACGTCCCTGCACGCCGGACCCTTCCTGCCGAAGGCGCTCATCAAGCAGCAGCCGTTCATGAAGGCGTACGAAGACCGCAACGTCTCGATCGGTCTGGAGTGCGGCCTCGGTGGACACGCGCAGATCGGCAAGGGCATGTGGGCAGAGCCCGACCTCATGCACGACATGCTCGAGAAGAAGATCGCGCACCCGCAATCGGGGGCGTCGACCGCGTGGGTGCCCTCGCCCACCGCCGGCACCCTGCACGCGCTGCACTACCACCAGGTCGACCCGATCGCCGTGCGCGCGACGCTCACCCCCACCGGCGACGACGCGCTCGACGGGCTGCTGGTGCCGCCGCTCGCCGGCGAGGGCGACCTCACGCCGGAGGTCGTCGCGCAGGAGATCGACAACAACGTGCAGTCGATCCTCGGCTACGTGGTGCGCTGGATCGACCAGGGCATCGGCGTCTCGAAGGTGCCCGACATCCACGACGTGGGGCTGATGGAGGACCGCGCCACCCTGCGCATCTCGAGCCAGCTGCTGGCCAACTGGCTGACGCACGACGTGATCACCGAAGAGCAGATCGACGACAGCCTGCGTCGCCTCGCCGTCGTGGTCGACGAGCAGAACGCCGGCGACCCGAACTACGAGAAGCTCGCCTTCGCCGAGGGCGAGCAGCCGGGCATCGCGTACACCGCGGCCCGTCGCCTGATCGTCGAGGGCGCCGCGCAGCCCAGCGGATACACCGAGCCGCTGCTGCACGGTCTGCGTCGCGAGAAGAAGGCCGAGCAGGCGCCGGCCTGAGGCCGGTTGGCTCTGGGGTGTGGATGCTGCGGCATCCGCCCCCTTTGTGTCGATTGAGTAGGCGAAGAGCTTCAGACGCGAGCGGATGAACACAACCGTCGCTCCCTGCTTAGAACAAGCGATCTGCGCTTGCGCTCGGTAGCGTCTCATCAGTTGACAGGATCTGCATGAAGCGCTGATTGATGAACAGCCGTTCGCGCCCGACGCGTAGGTCGACCAGAGCGCCAATCGCCTCCAGCGCGTTCAGCCAGTTCGTCGCGGTGGGACGCGAGACGCCGCACCGTCGGACGATGTCGTTGATACGGGCGTACGGGTTCTCGAACAACACATCCAGTAGATCTGCATTGCTCCCGGCCGTGGTTTGCTCACGAATCTCCGTTCGCATGACGTTCTGCAGCGCCTGGATTCGGTCGATCTTCGACAACGTCTGCAACGCCGTCTCTTCGATGCCCCGCAGTACGAAGAGAATCCACTCTTCCCATGCGGCGTCTGCCGTCACCCCCAGCAGGAGGCGGTAGTAAGCACTCTTGTTCCGGATGATGAACCGCGAGAGATAGAGGATCGGCTCGCGTAGAAGATCAGCCTCGACGAGTTGCAGCACATTGAGAATGCGCCCTGTGCGCCCATTGCCGTCCGCGAAAGGGTGGATCGCCTCGAACTGGTAATGGGTGATCGCCATAACCACGAGCGGGTCGATGTCTGCTGTGGTGTGCACGAAGTCGACCCAGTTGTCGAGCTTGCGAAGGATCACGCTCTCGCCGGTAGGTGGAGTGTAGATCGCGCTGCGTGTGTTGGGGTCGCCGATGTATGTACCGGGCAGATCGCGCACACGCATATCGCGACGGTGGATGTTGGTGCACACCTCGATCGCCGTGTTGATCGACAGCGGACGCTTTCGGATCGCTTCCAACCCGCCGAAGAGCGCAGTGCGATAGCGCAACGTCTCCTTGGTCTCTGCTGAAGCCGAGTCCGTTGCCTCCTGAGCGAATCGGAACAACTCGTCTGTCGTCGTGACGATGTTCTCGATCTCAGAACTGGCCTGCGCTTCGAGAAGCGAGATCGAATTCACCAGCACCATGGGGTTCGGCATCCGCTTGGTTGCCTCGTCCATGGCTGCCAAGGCAGCGCGAGCGCGCGTGGTTGCCTTGAGCACCGGCCTTGTCTCGAAGTCGACGCGGGGAGGCAAGAGCGGCAACTCGTTGTACGGAGCGTCGGGTTTCCACGGCATGTGTCAAAGATAGTGACAGATCTCAGTTACGTGCAAAAAATCGGGCCGATTCTTTACACGTCTAACGGATGTGTGATGTCGCTTTACACGTGCTGGAGGCGTGGCGAACCGGCATACAAGATCGCCTGCGAGCGAGCCGCGCGGAGGTAGGCGACCGCGCCAGCGTCGGAGATTCGCGGCCGGGTTCGGCCTGCCTCGGGTCGTTCGCCTACCTCGGATGAGCGGCGAGCGCCTCGGCCGGCGGGATGGCAGACGCGGACGCCGCCGTCAACCCGTGCCCCGCGCCACGGCATCCGCCCGTACTCTCTTCTCATGAGCGAGCTCACCACCCCGACGGGGCGCGAACCGGCGCTGCGCGCCATCCCCCGTGACGACGGATCGGCGCCCCGTGTGCTGGTCTTCGGCGCCACCGGATACATCGGCGGGCGCCTCACCCCGCGACTGCTTAACGCCGGGTACCGCGTGCGCGTGCTGGCGCGCGACGCCACGCGCGCTGAGTCGTTCGCGTGGGGTCGCGACGTCGAGATCGTCGAGGGTGAGGCGCAGGATCGGGATGCCGTGGCCGAGGCCATGCGCGATGTCGACGTCGTCTACTACCTGGTGCACTCGATGACCGGCGGCAAGGACTTCGAAGAGAAGGACACCGCGGCGGCGGAAGCGGTGGCGGATGCCGCGGCCGCGGCCGGCGCGAGCCGGATCGTGTACCTCGGCGGGCTGCATCCGGACGATGCCGAACTGTCACCGCACCTGCGCTCGAGGGTGCGGGTCGGCGAGATCTTCCTCGAGTCGGGTGTGCCGACGCTGGTGCTGCAGGCGGGCGTGGTGATCGGGTCGGGGTCGGCGTCGTTCGAGATGATCCGGCACCTGACCGATGTGCTGCCGTACATGCCCGCGCCGAAGTGGGTGCGCAACCACATCCAGCCGATCTCGATCCGCGATGTCCTGCACTACCTGCTGGGTGCGGCGCGCGTCGACGCGTCGGTGAACACGGCGGCCGACGTCGGCGGCCCCGACGTGCTGCGGTACGGACAGATGATGAACGGCTACGCCCTCGAGGCGGGGCTGCGACAGCGGGCGATCGCGTCGCTGCCGGTGCTGACTCCGCGGCTGGCATCGCACTGGGTCAACCTCGTCACACCAGTGCCGCGATCGATCGCGCGACCGCTGGTCGAATCGCTGCAGAACGAGTGCGTGATGAAGAACCACGCCATCGACGAGCTGATCCCCCGGCCCGAGGGCGGCCTCACCCCGTATCGGCGGGCGGTGGCGATGGCGCTGGGCCGGGTGGATGCCGACGGCGTCGAGACCAGCTGGCAGGATGCCGAGGTCTCGGGCGCGCCGAGCGACCCCCTGCCCAGCGACCCGGATTGGGCAGGGCGCACGGTGTTCACCGATGAGAGATCCGTGCACACCACCGCGCCGGTAGCCGAAGTGTGGCGCGTGATCACGGGGATCGGCGGCGAGAACGGCTGGTACTCGTCGCGGTTCCTCTGGGCCGTGCGCGGGGTCATGGATCGCGTGATCGGCGGGGTGGGCCTGCGGCGGGGTCGGCGCAGCCGCTCGACTCTGCGTCCGGGTGACGCGGTCGACTTCTGGCGCGTCGAGGCGGTGGAGGAGCCGCTCGTGCTCGAGTCGGGCGACGGCTCGCGGGGCGGTCTGCTGCGGTTGCGAGCCGAGATGATCGTGCCGGGTTCGGCTTGGCTCGAGCTGCGGGCTGTTCCGGATGCCGACGGCACCCGCTACGAGCAGCGCGCGGTGTTTTTCCCGCGAGGCTTGCTCGGCCGGTTGTACTGGCTGGCGGTGCTGCCGTTCCACGGCTTCATCTTCACGGGCATGGCCGCCCGCATCACCGCCGAAGCGGAGGGCGGGGTGGCGGCCGCACGCTGACGCGCGGGGGGTGACGCGCGTCAGCGGTGACGCGCGTCGGCGGCCGGAGACACGCCTCACGCGAGCGTAGGCGAACGCGCGGGCGCAGGAGATTTCGGGCGAGATTCATCCTCCCTCGCGTTGTTCGCCTGCGCCGGCGCGGGCTCGCCGACGGGTCGGCGCCCTTGTATTCCGCGCCCCTGGCGCCACCCAACGATTAACGATAGATTCCCATCGTTAATCAACGAGAGGCGTCCGCTATGAACACCGGCACCATCCTTCTGCTGAAAGTCGTGATCGCGCTCGCGCTCGCCGGCTCACTGGTCGTCCAGGTGATGATCGTGCCAGCCGTCTGGCGCGACCTCGAGGGAGAGGAACTGTGGGGACGCATCACCCTCGTCAGCATCGCGACGCTCGGCATCCTGACCATGCAGGTGTTCGCGGTGTGCGTCTGGATGCTGCTGACTCGCGTGCGCCGTGGATCGATCTTCCACCTGTCGTCGTTCCGGTATGTCGACGTGATCGTCGGCACGATCTCGGCCGCCGCGGTGCTGGCGTTCGCGCTGGCCGCGCTGCTCGCGCCGGGCGAGGTCGCCCCGGGAATGGTCGGGCTGATCGGCGGCGCCGGGCTGGTGCTCGCCGGCTTCGCGCTGCTGGTCGTGGTGATGAAGGCACTGCTGCGTCAGGCGATCGAGCGCGAAGACGAGGCGCGCACGCTGCGCGACGAGCTGGGCGAGGTGATCTGAATGGCGGTGATCGTCGACATCGACGTGATGCTCGCCCGCCGCAAGATGGGCGTCGGCGAGCTCGCCGAGCGCATCGGCATCACTCCGACCAACCTTGCGGTGCTGAAGAACGGCCGCGCGAAGGCGGTGCGCTTCACCACGCTGGATGCCCTGTGCCAGGCCCTCGAGTGCCAACCGGGCGATCTGCTGCGCTGGGAGCCGGATGAGGGGTCGGGTTCCTGACCGCAGTCGCGGCCAAACCTGCGCGCTCGCCCGGAACGGCTTGCGGACGGAGGGGGTTTGTCAACGGGCATCCGTCGCCGTTCGCCGGATGCCACGCTGGGCCTTCATCGACCGACAGGAGCCACGATGTCCGATCCCACGCCGTTCCCGACCGACCCGATGAAGGCCGAGGGCACCGACCCCGACATGAGCAAGGATGACGACTCGCGGGAGTCGTCCGACGCCGCCGCTGAAGATCGCCCCGATGACCGCGCGCCGACGCACGACGAGCAGATGCAGGATCGCGCGGCGGCGCAGCAGCAGGACTTCGGCGAGAAGTACACGAACATCGACTGATGGCCGCGTCGCCGGCGCACAGATGGTGCGCCGGCGTCCTCACGACGTGCCGCGGCCCGACTTCTGCTGCAGCCGTTCGATCTGCTCGGATGCCTGGGCCTTATTGAGGTCACCCGGCAGCTGCTCGCCGGCCTCGCGAGCGAGGGTGTCGAGGTAGCTCCGCTGGGGCGCGGTCATCGGCTCATCGCCCGTGACCCAGTCGGACGGATCTTTCGCCGCGGGGTTCTGCGGGTCTTCGGCGCCGAGGGTCTCTTCGGAATCGTGTGTGTCGGACATGCGGGAAGCGTACGCCGGGCCGGCCAGACCGCGCGCGGGATTGACAATCGCGGCGGTGATGGCCAATGTCGGCGCCTGTCGTCACAATGTCTGCAATGAGTGATGATCTGGATGACCGGCTGCGCCGGATCGGGCAGCATCCGTTCCGGGCGCGATTCCACCTGCACGGACGCGACCGTGCGATCGTCGATCTGCGCGGCATCGAGACCGTCCGTCGTCACGCCCGCGAGATCATCGATCAGCGGCTGGCGCCGGCCGAGCCGCGCAACGACGGCAAGCAGACGCCGTACCGCGGGCATCCGGTCTTCGTCGCACAGCACGCGACCGCCACCTGCTGCCGCACCTGCCTGTCGCGCTGGCACGGCATCCCCAAGGGGCACGCGCTCACCGACGGCGAGCGCGAGTACGTCGTCGAGGCGATCAGCCGGTGGATCGTGGCGGAGTACCTGCCGAATATGCCGCCGGCGTGATGCCCTCCGCTCAGCGTCTCGACCTGCGCTGCCGGCCAGCGCGCCTGCACACCTCCCGACTCCGAGATCGCCGATCCCCGGGCATCCGCTCTACTCTGGAACGTCTGCCTCATCCCCCTCTCGAGGCGCCTTCAGGAGCACTCATGTCCACCGCATCCGTCGATGATCCCGCCCGCTACCGGCCGAACCCGTCGGTGCTGACCGCGCTGAAGAGCCCGCGGATGCTGACCCGCGAGGTGCTCGCGGGTCTCGTGGTCGGGCTGGCGCTGATCCCGGAGGCGATCGCGTTCTCGGTGATCGCCGGGGTCGATCCGAAGGTGGGGCTGTTCTCGTCGTTCATCATGGCGGTCGCCATTGCGTTCCTGGGCGGGCGACCGGCGATGGTGACCGCGGCGACGGGTGCCGTGGCGCTGGTGATCGCACCAGTCGCGCCGACGTACGGCATCGACTACTTCATCGCCACGGTGATCCTCGCCGGGGTGTTCCAGGTGATCCTCGGCGTGCTGGGGGTGGCGAAGCTGATGCGGTTCATCCCGCGCAGCGTGATGGTCGGGTTCGTGAACTCGCTGGCGATCTTCGTGTTCAGCTCGCAGTTCCCGCAGCTGATCGACGTGCCGTGGCTGGTATATCCGCTGGTCGCGCTGGGAATCGCGGTGATGATCGTGATGCCGCGCATCACCAGGGTGATCCCCGCGCCGCTCGTCTCGGTGGTGATCGTGACCGGCGTCGTGCTCTCGTTCGCGATCGCCGTGCCGACCGTGGGCGATCAGGGTGAGCTGCCGCGCAGCCTGCCGTCGCTGTTCATCCCGAACGTGCCGCTGACCTGGGAGACGTTCACGATCATCGCGCCGTTCGCGCTCGCGGTGGCGCTGGTCGGACTGATGGAGTCCCTGCTCACCGCGAAGCTGGTCGACGAGATCACCGACACCCACTCGCGCAAGGGCCGCGAGGCGTGGGCGCAGGGCGTCGCGAACATCCTGTCGGGCGCGTTCGGCGGCATGGGCGGATGCGCGGTGATCGGCCAGACGATGATCAACGTGAAGGAGTCGGGTGCACGCACCCGCATCTCGACGTTCTGCGCCGGCGTCTTCCTGTTCCTGCTCGTGGTCGTGTTCGGCGATTTCGTCGCGACGATCCCGATGGCGGCGCTGGTCGCGGTGATGATCATGGTCGCGATCGGAGCTTTCGACTGGCACAGCGTGCGCCCGTCGACTCTCAAGCGGATGCCCAAGAGCGAGACCTTCGTGATGGTCTCGACCGTCGTGCTCGTGCTGCTGACCCACAACCTCGCCGTCGGCGTCGTCGGCGGCGTGCTCGTCGCGTCGGTGCTGTTCGTGCGCCGCGTGGCGCACCTGGTCGACGTGACCCGCGAGGTGTCGGACGGCGTGGCGACCTACCGCGTGACCGGCGAGCTGTTCTTCGCCTCGAGCAACGACCTGACGACGCTGTTCTCGTACTCCGACGATCCCGATCGGGTGGTCATCGATCTCTCCGGATCGCACGTGTGGGACGCGTCGACCGTCGCCGCTCTGGATGCCATCGAGACGAAGTACGCGGCATACGGCAAGACGGTCGAGATCACGGGGATGAATGACGCGAGCGGCACGTTCCACGGGCGCCTGAGCGGCGGGTTCGCGTAGGCCGGATCACTCTCGCTCGAACACCACCGCCCGCACCGGCGCGCCGTCACCCTGCAGCTTGAACGGGAAGAACCCGACCTGCACGCGGGCGGGCAGGTCGGCCAGGCCGCAGATGTTCTCCACGATCAGGCCGTCGCCGCCCAGCACGATCCCGTGCACCGGGAACTCCGCCGATGAACCGCCGGTCTCATCGGGGCTGAGGGTGTCGACGGCGAGCACGCGCATGCCGCGCCGCCACAGCTCGGCCGCAGCATCCGGGTGCAGATGCGGGTGGTCGGTCGCGCGGTCCTGACCGAACCACTGCGCCCAGCCGGTGTCGATGATGACGATCGCGGGAACAGCATCCGGAATCTGCCCCGCAGCGGCGAGATCGTCCCAGCCGTACCGCTGCCGATCCGCCAGCCCCGGAACGCGCAGCACGAGCGCATCGCCGACGAGCTCGTCGAGAGTGACCTCGGCCATGGTGCGGCCACCGGCGACGGTGTGCGCCGGAGCGTCGATGTGGGTGCCGGTGTGCGACCCCATATCGACGCGTTCGACCTGCACACCGTCACGCTCCACGCTCAGCGCCGGGCTGATCGCGACATGCGGGTCGCCGGGGTAGACCATCATCCCGTCGCGGATGGGATGACTCAGGTCGCGCAGCTTCGGCATTCGCTCAGCTCCGCCCCGCCGGCACGGGCTCTTCGGCGAGGTTGCCGACGTGGCCGGCGCCGTCCCGCGATCGCGTGGGCCACGACACGAGCAGGTACAGCACGAACGTGATCACGAACGCCGGGGCGGTCGATCCGAACGGCAGCGGCAGCACGTACGCCCAGACGTAGGCGAGCACCGCGCCGACGACCCACGACCCGACCGCGAGCCAGTTGACGCCGCCCTGGTACCAGTGACGTCCACCGCGGGCGTTGAGGATGTCGCGGTCGTACGAGCCGCGCTTGATGACGTAGTAGTCGACGATCATGATCGCGAAGATCGGTGCGAACAGGGCGCCGATGGTCACCAGGAACGTCGTGAACTGATCGAGCAGGCCGAAGAAGGTCGCGCCCACGATCGAGAGCACGCCCAGCACGAGGGCGGTCGGCAGGAAGCGCATCCGGGTTCCCGGCACCGCGTTCACGACGGTGGTGACCATGCCGTAGACGACCATCGTGTTGGTGGCCATCACCGACAGGAAGATGGCGACGCCGAAGATCCAGCCGAACGGTTCGATGATGGTCACGGGGTCGAAGGCCACCGCGTCGCCGCCGTTGAGCACGACGTAGGCCATCGCGGTCGCGCCGAGGGTCATCGAGATGATCGTCGAGAGCGTATACCCGACGCCCGCACCGACCACGCTGGCCCGGTTGCTGCGACCCAGCCGGTTGATGTCGGCCGAGAGCACGGTCCACGAGATGGCGGTGGCGAGCACGACGTCGAAGACGAGACCGGGCGTGTAGAACGGCTCAGCCGACGCCGCGATCGACGTGAACTCGGCGGGGCTGAACGTCGTGAACGCGGTCACGAAGATGTACGCCGCGATAGCGAGGATCACCACGGCGAACCACGGTTCGACCCTGGCGACGCCGGCGTGGCCGAAGATCGCGAGGATCACCACGATCGTCTGGCAGAGCACGGCGAAGATCACCGGGTTCGAGAAGCCGGTGAAGGTCATCACGACGTAGTCGAGCGCGATGCCGGCGAGCATCGCCTGCACCCAGCTCCACCCCATCAGGATGATGACGTTCGCCGCGACGGCGAGCAGGCTGCCGCGGATGCCGAACGGGCCGCGCGTGAGCGCCATGGTGGGCAGGCCAGTGCGGCGTCCGATGGTGCCGACCGCGACGAGCACCGCGGCACCCGCGATGGTGCCGCCGATGACGAGCAGCAGCACGAGGCCGTAGGAGACGTCGGGAACGAACAGCGTTCCGGTCAGCAGGGTGGTGACCACGAGGTTCGCGGCCAGCCAGATCATCAGCAGACGGCCGGTGGAATACGTGCCGCGAATGGGTCCGGCATCGTCGGATTGGGTCTGCAGCCTCTGCTCGAGGCGGGTATAGAGGGACATCGTAAAGCTCCTTTGCCTTGCGATCGCGTCGTCACGCGGGCGCGTGGATCTGATCAGGGGGTGCCGGTGAGCGGCGAGAGGTGTTCGTGCACGGCGATCAGCTGATCGCCCTGGAGGGTGAAGACGATGGTCTCGCGCTCGCGGTACGACTCGACGCCGTCGGCGGTGCTGACGGTGGTGTCGACGGTGTGCGTGAAGATGCCGCCCCCGTCGAACACCTGCACGCGGCTGTCAGTGGATGCGCACGAGAGCACGCGCCATCCGCTCTCGAGCCACTCGGCCCAGATGTGCTCGTACGCGGCTCGACTGTCGAGGCGGGCGGCCTCGGTGTGGAAGATGAACGTGGCATCCGGCGCGAACGCCGCGAAGTAGCGCTCGGTGTCGGTCGCCGCGAACGCGTCGACGATGGCGGCGGCCGCGTCGGCGACGGATTCGGGCTCGGGTGTGGTCATGATCCTGCCTCCTCCGTGGTGGTCGGCAGCGGCTGCTGCTGCGGGGAGCGCGGGGCCATCGCGCTCAGCAGCTCGTAGACGACGTGGCTGGCCGCCACCGCGGTGAGCTGGGCGTGGTCGTAGGCCGGGGCCACTTCCACGACGTCGGCGCCGACGATGCGGAACCCGGCGAGCGCGCGCAGCATGTGCAACAGCTCGCGGCTGGTCATGCCGCCCGCTTCGGGGGTGCCGGTGCCGGGGGCGTGCGCGGGGTCGAGCACGTCGATGTCGATCGAGATGTAGAGCGGCTTGTCGCCGATGCGGGCGCGCATGCGCTCGATCGCGGATGCCACACCGTGCGTCTCGAGATACTCGCTCGTGATGATGGCGAAGCCCAGCCGCTCGTCGTCTTCGAGGTCGCTCTTGTCGTACAGCGGACCCCGGATGCCGACGTGCATGCTCGCCGCGAGATCGATGAGGCCCTCTTCGGAGGCCCGGCGGAAAGGTGTGCCGTGGGTGGTCGGGGCGCCGAAGTAAGTGTCCCAGGTGTCGAGGTGCGCGTCGAAGTGCAGCACCGCGACCGGCCCGTGCACCGAGGCGACCTCGCGCAGCAGCGGCAGCGCAATGGTGTGGTCGCCGCCGATGATGACGAGGCGGTCGGCCTTGGTGCGCAGAGCCCGCGCGCCGGCTTCGATCTCGGCGACGGCGGCGGAGATGTCGAACGGGTTGGCGACGATGTCGCCGGCGTCGGCGACCTGCTGCGCGGCGAACGGCGAGACGTCCTGTGCGGGGTTGTACGGCCGCAGCAGACGCGAGGCCTCGCGCACGTGCGACGGGCCGAAGCGAGCACCGGGTCGGTAGCTGACACCGCTGTCGAACGGGATGCCGGCGATGGCGACCTCCGCCCGCTCGACCTCGTCGAGGCGGGGCAGGCGCGCGAAGGTGGCGATGCCGGCGAAGCGCGGCACGACGCTGGCGTCGACCGGGCCGCGCGGCGCGGTGGCAGGCGAGGGGGTGGTGTCGGCGGGGAGCTCGTTATCACCCGAAACAGGGTGTTGCATATTTGACAACCTTTGGTACGTTGGAGGCAACCTTTGAGTGACCATACGCGCGTCGCACGGCGTGCGTCAAGAGGACGCCGTCCTGTGTCGAGGAGTGCCCATGCGCGCCATCCACCCGCACGCCGATGCAGTGACCACGCCGATCGGCGCGAAACTGCGCGCGGCGCGCACCAGTCAGGGCATGTCGCTCAGCCAGCTGGCCGCCACGAGTGGCCTGTCGAAGGGCTTCCTCAGCCGGGTCGAGCGCGACGAGACCTCCCCCAGCGTGTCGACCCTCGTGCAGCTGTGTCAGGTGCTCTCGCTGCCGGTCGGTGCGCTGTTTACGGAGCCCGAGATCCAGCACGTCACCTTCGCTGACGCGCCGCGGATCAATCTCGGCGGCATGCACGCCGACGAGCGCCTGCTCTCACCGCGCAGCGAGGAGCGGGTGCAGCTGCTGCGCTCCGAGCTCGAACCGCACGCCCACGGCGGTGCGGAGCTGTACACGATCAACTGCGACGTCGAGGTGCTGCACGTCATCTCGGGCGAGGTGACCGTGCGCTTCGCCGACCGCTCGGTGGCGCTGCGCGCCGGCGACGCGCTGACCTTCCCCGGCCGCGAGCCGCACACGTGGGAGGTCACCGGCGACACGGCAGCCAGCGTCGCCTGGGTGATCGTGCCGGCGCCGTGGAGCGGGTCGGCCTGAGCGGGCACTGTTGGCCCTGAGCCCTACATGGGCCACTGCACCTGACGAAGCCGACTGAGGCGCACCGGGGCCGCCGAGCCAGCCAAAGCGGCTGACCCCGGCTTGGGCGGCCGAGGCTGACGACGCGACTGACCCCACCCCGGGCCACCGAGCCTGACGAAGCGACTGACCCATCCCGAGCCTGCCGACGCGCCACTGACCCCACCCTGGCCACCGAGCCTGACGAATCACCGCTGGCCCCACCTGAACCAGGCACTACAGCTGGCGGATGCGCCGTGACCGCACGACGATCACCGACGCGCACGATCAGGCCGCGATGTCGAAGCGTGCTCTCCCACCCCGGCGAGGCGTGCGGGCGGGGTCGACGTGCGGCGGCGGCACGAACCAGACGGTGTTGCCTTGGCCCGGTGGGTCGATGCGGATGTCCCACCCGTTGTCATGTATCCGGTGGTGACAGGTCTCGCAGAGCAGGACCCCGTTCGCGAGATCGGTAGGTCCGGCGTCGCGTCGCCACCATCGAATGTGATGCGCCTTGGCCATGCCGGGTGGCAGGCCGCACATGGCGCATCCGCCGTCGCGTTCGGCGAGAGCGAGTCGCTGCGCCGGGGTGAACAGTCGACGGCGGCGCCCCCAATCGAGCACTTCGCTGTCTCCGCCGAGCACGCACGGGATGATCCCGCCGTCGGCGGCCATCCGGCGGGCGGCACTGATGCTGATCGGCTGGTCGATCCCGTCGATCGTCGCCGACCCGGTGCCCGCCTGGAGATCCTGCAAGGTCATCCGCACCACCACGGTCGCTCCTGCGAGCGCGGGCGTCTGCGCGGTGCAGCCGAGCATGTGTGATCCGAACAGGCTCAGAGCGTCGGCCTGCAGCATCGGGACGGTACGGCGATCGGCATCCGGCGCATCGGGATCCGGTGCATCCTGTCGGGCCGCGAATGCGGCGGTGACGTATCCGCGGATCGCGGTGATCACCGGGGCGGCACTCTCGGGGTCGAGCAGCGCGTTCAAATGAACCATCCCGTCACGCTCGAACATCGTCAGTGACCGCTTGGCGCGCTGCTCTTCCGCGCGCGGCTCCACTCCGTCCGGGTCCAGCCACGCCTCGGCACGGACGATCAGCTTGCGCACGTCGTCCAAAGACAGCCCGACCGCGGCCTCGGTGAGGATCCGCTCGCCCTCGCTCGTCCGCTCAGGCCCTGCAGCGATACGGCACCGATCGAGCAGGCTGATGATGAGCCCGGCCACCTGCGAACTGACTGCACCGTCAGACAGGGCTTCCCGCACCAGCGGATAGCGCGCGGGAAGCCGATCACCGAGCAGATCCGCCCGCGGAGCCGTCGCCTCCCCAACCTTGATGAGTCGAATCGCATCCCCCGTCGAGACGCCGGTGGTCGCCGCGATGAGTTTCGCCGGCGTGCGGTACCCCTGCTGCTTGGCCAGGCCGCCTGCTCCGAGCTCAGGACGCGACTCGCGAGAGATCCCCGCGGCGACGTCGGCGTGCACGGCATCCAATCGACGCTTCACCATCCCGATAGCGCTGTCGATGGCGATCAACTGCTCACGGGTCAGATCCGTGGCATCTTCCGCATCACCCCACGATCGATCGAGCGACGACATCGCTTCGATCAACGGCGTGAGCTTTGACATGCATTTATAGTACTTCTGTTCGATCAAGAAATCAAGCATTTACCGAAACTTTGTTCGGGTATCCGCGGGCCGCTCTCGTCGGGCGCGGTGCTCAAGAGCTCCCCGCATCCAACGCTCAGCCACGCTGCAAGGCGAGACGCGCCACCGCCCGGATGCGCGGCGTCACCAGGCCGAAGGCACCGGGAGCCGACAGCGCGAGCAGTCCGTCGGTGAGCTCGCGAAGCACCCGATCCGCTTCGCCCCGATCGAACCCCGCGCGGGAACGGCCGGAGTCGTACCAGTCGCCGTACTCGTCGTAGCTTCTCGTCTTGCGCGCCGCGTGCGCCTTCTCGAGGTATCCGGCCAGCTCGTCGTACGACGCGGCGGATCCATCGGCGAGTGCGAGCAGAGCCGCGGCGCGAGAGAAACGGCTCGTGTCGAGCGAGTACGAGTATCTTCTCGCCCCGTTCGTGATCGCGCTGACGACCCGCGGGAAGGCCTCGACCGGATCGGACATCAGCTGCTTCCCGAGTGCGGTGACCACGACCCGTCCTTTCAGCCGCCGGATGAGCCCCGCACGCCGTGCGAACGAGCTGAGCAGATCCGCCGCATCATCGGCATCCCACTCGACGCCGGCGACGACCCTGTCGGTGACGCTGGTCGGCAGCCACCCGCTGGTGGCGTCCTGGTCGGCGCCGTCGGGCCCGACTGCGTCGATCAGGGCGCGCAGCGCGTGGGTCGCCTGGCGCACCGTGTCGATGCCCAGCCGGTTGGCGTCGAGCAGGTCGGTGGCGTCCAGATGAGCCCGAAGGGCGAGCCGCCGCACCGGCGTCAGCGGTGCGAGCAGATCAGCGATCAGCGAGCCCGCGGAGGTGTCGTCGGGAATGGCGCGCAGGGACTCCGAGCGGACGAACGGCACGACGATGCCGAAGCGACGGACGAGCTCGCGGTTGGCTTGATCCAGATCCAGCGGCTGTGCGCTCGTCTGCCAGTCCTTCGAGGGCCGCGGCGAACTGTCGACGCCGGCACCCACGATCGACACGCTCGCGTCTCCCGCCTGCCGACCGGACGCGCGCTCAACGGTGATGTCGAGTTCGAACGGAAACGACGGCACCCGCACCGCTGCCTCGGCGAGTGCAGTTGGATCATCGTCGAAGAAGTCGTCATCGGCGTAGCGCACGGCACGGGCCGCGAACGGCGCGGACCACTCGTCTCGAAGCACCCAGCTCTCGCCGCAGTAGACGTCCGGGTGGCGATACCTGAGTGCGGCGACCTCCTCGTCGCACGCTTCGATACCGACACTGAGCAGGTAGGCCTCCCACAGCCATGTCTCAGGCGAGTGCTTCGGAAGCTCGATCGTCCTGTCCCACTCGGGGCGACCCGGCACCGACACCTCGACGCGCACGGACGACGGAACGACCAGGTGCTCGCGATAGTTCATGCAGGCGACGATAGGCATCCGCCCCGACGCTCACCGCTCCGCATCCCGGCACCTGTGGAGTACCTCTCAGCATCGGCCATTGTGCAGAATGACCGGCCTCGATGCGAGAGCCGTCAGCGCGCCTGATACTCGGCGCGCCGCGCCTCGCGGTTCGGCGGGCCCCCTGCTCCAGACGGGCGAACAGCCATACCGGGTAGCGGAACAGGATCGTCACCGACTTCTGCGTCACCCGACGGTCGTCGGTCAGCAGCTGCACACCATGATCGACCGACCACACCGCGGCGGTCACACCGTCGGCTTTCACGACCCACGACCAACCGGCCACTCGCACATCCGGCGACACCTGCTCGATGATCGCGCTCAGTCGCGTGCCACGCCGCACGCGCACCACCGCGGCATGCGAGACGACATCGTCGCCGGCGGCGACGCTCTCACGATCGACATGCACCTCGACAGATGAACCGAGCACGGCCTCGAGCCTAACTCGCGGCGCGCACGGTTCACCCGGCGCGCCTCTCCGTCACGGTCGCCTGGCCCACGGCATCCGCCGGGTCGAGCGTCAGCCCGATGTCGACCAGCACGATCCGCCCGCTCAGCCGCGGGCCCTCGCCGCGGGCGAGGCCGGCCTTGACCGCGCCGAACGTGACCGTCGTCGCCGCGGCGAGCACGGCGTCGTCGGCAGCGCCGGTGTCGGCGTCGAGTCCGCTGGGCAGGTCGACGGCGATGACGACGGCGGATGCCGACAGCAGCGCGGTCACCGCGTCGCGGCCCTGCCCGCGCAGGGCACCGTGCGCGCCGATGCCGAGGATGCCGTCGACGATCACGTCGTAGGCGGAAGGATCGAGTTCGTCGAGACGGATGCTGCGCGCGCCGGCATCCATCGCCGCCTGCAGCGCCTCTGTGTGCACCCGGTCGGAGGTGCGCAGGATGTCGACGGGAACCCCGCGTGCGGCGATGTCGGCAGCGGCGAACAGCGCGTCGCCGCCGTTGTCGCCCGGGCCGGCGAGCACCAGCACCCGTTCGGGGCTCTGCTCAGCGATCACCTCGGCGAGGGCGGCAGCTGCACGGCGCATGAGCGGGACACCGGCCGCGAGCAGCGGCGCCTCCGCCGCGCGCACCTGCGCGGCGGTGAAGGTGGGGACGGTCGGGGCCATGTCGTCACCCCGCCGTACCGTCGACCTGCGACTCAAGCTCTCTCAGCCGCCGCAGCTTCGCCCACGGGTAGAAGGCGATCCACATGATCGAAGCGATCGAACCGCCCATGATCATCGATGCGATATCCATGACCGCGACTGTACGCGTGGTCCGCCAGAGGCATCGTAAGACTTCACAGGCGATCTCACCTCCAGCACCAGCTACTGCGCCATCGTCGCCGCTCTGTCGATCCCGCCACTCTCGTAGACTCGCTCGCAGGTCTAGGCGAAGGAGCATGGGGTGGAGAAGGAACTCAAGACGCCGGAACGGGCGCGAGCCGCACTAGAGATCCTCGCCGAAAAGGCGCCAGGCGGAGACTACCTCTCTGTATCGGACATCTGGGAAGAAGCTCGCGCTCGTGTGCCGCTGTCCCCCTTCGAAACCGAGCTGAACACTAAGAACAAGCCTCGCGGAGAAACGAACTGGCGCTTTGCGAGTTCGGAGTTCGTCGAATCCGGCTGGCTGCAGAAGAACCCATCACTGGCGGGCGAATGGTCGATCACGCCGAAGGGGCTCGCGGCCCTCGGCGAATACGCGGGCGGAGAGCTCTATCGGGAAGCACAGCGCATCGCCGCTGGTTCCCGAGACCGACGACGCAACGAGATCGAACGAGCCCTCCCGGAGCGGTGGGTGAGCGACGATAACGATCAGCGTCGGCTCCTCGCGGCTGCGGAGCTGATCGTGGATGAAGGCTTGCGCAAAGGTCTCTCTGCGTTCGCACCGGGTCGCGAGCTGTGGACCCCTCAGAACATCGCTGCACTGCACGCGCGCTGGGCGGATGCACGGAAAGAAGAGGGCAAGGGGTTCACCGCTAACCTTGAGACGCAGTTTGCGGAAGCCTCCGATGACCTGAAGCTGCTCATGGCAGAGGTCCTCGCTTTCCAGCTGCTGCCGATCGCCAGAGTGATGGGCCATGCAAAGAAGCGCGAGCGCATTGAATCAGTGCTGCAGCTCATGCAGCACCCTGTCGAAATCCCGCGTGTGTTCGATACCGCCTTCGCCGGTGGCGCCTTCAACCCTGGGATAGGGATGCAGTCGCACATCAACCACGCGATCACCGTCATCCTCGACGTGCTACTGGCGTGGTCCCGACTGAGCGAGGACGATCAACAGCTTGCCCTGGAGGACCCGCGCCGGTGGCGCGAGCTTGTTTTCGTGAAGGATCGCGGCTTCCCCACGCAGCGCTATGCGCTGCTGTACCTCGTGCACCCCGGCTTCTTTGGCCCTATCGTCTCGCCCGAGCATCGTGAGCTGGTCCGGAAAGCCTTCATTGGAGAGATCGGCGGACAGTTCTCTGATGACGCCGACGCCGACCTGCAGGCAATCGTGATCGCCCTGCAGGTCAAAGAGGGAAAGCCGATCGACCTATACGATCCGGCCTTCGAGGCGCGTTGGAAGCAGACGCCCGCTCCGACCGTCGACCCACAGGCACCTGATTCTCTTCTCGACGACAGCGAGGCGGGACTGATCGAACCTCGAGGCTTCGCAGTCGGTGACGTGGACGTCGTGGATCTCGCAGCGGCCACGCACCTCGACAAGGCATGGCTGACCAAGCTTGCCTCGGCGCTTCATCGTCGTGGCCAGGTCATTCTGTATGGACCTCCGGGCACGGGAAAGACGTACCTGGCGCGCGCGCTCGCTGAACGGCTTGCGAAGCCGGGCAGCGTGATCAAGCGCATTCAATTCCATCCGTCCTACACGTACGAGGACTTCTTCGCGGGCTATCGCCCGGTGACCGATGCCGGTGGTCAACTCTCGTTCTCACTTACGCGCGGTCCGCTGCGCGAGATCGCTGATGAGGCGCGGAAGAATCCTGACGTTCCACATGTGCTGATGATCGATGAGATCAATCGTGCAAACTTGAGCAAGGTATTCGGCGAGCTGTACTACCTCTTGGAGTACCGCGATGACGCGATCGATGTGATGTATGCCGGATCCGGGGACGACGGTGGCAAGTCGTTCAGTCTTCCTGCCAACGTCCTGCTCATCGGCACGATGAACACCGCAGATCGTTCGATCGCTCTACTCGACTCCGCGATGCGTCGACGGTTCTCGTTCTTCGAGCTGCATCCCGATGTCGCTCCGGTCGCCGGCATCCTCGGCAGATGGGCGTTGCAGCACCCGCAGTCCCTGCCCATCGCAGAGTTGTTCGATGCGCTGAACGCAAGCATTCGCGACCGTGAAGACCGCATCGGCCCGAGTCACCTGCTGCGCCGCGAGGACCTCACCATGGAAGACCTGCATGCAGTGTGGGAGGAGAGCATCCTGCCGCTGCTCGAGGAGAGACACATGGGCACAGGTGTGAACGTGCACGTGAAGTATGGTCTGACGGCTTTGCTCGGATCCGTCGCGTCGGCGTCGGACACGTCCCACCTGCCGTGAACGACTCCGCTGTCGCCTACCGAACAGTGACGATCGCCGAGAAGGGCGAGTCGATCGTCGCGCTCAGCGCCTCACAGGCTGTGCGACTGCAGGAGATGAGGTTCTGCCGGGTCCTGCAGACATCGGACGAGGGGGTCTGGCGCGTCACCGATGTCAGTCGTGTCGGCGTAGTGGGGCTCGACGGTCTGCGGCTCATCATTCAGCCCAAGACGCCGTTGCGGAGCCTGATCTTCATGGCGTCGTACGGGGGAAGTCAGATCGCGGTCGACGACCACGCATTCTCGTTCGAAGCCGACAGCGACCTACCGACGGCACTGGCCGCGTCGCTGCTCCACGCAATCGGCTCAGCGACCCGCCGGGGGCTTCTCAAGGGCTACGTCGCCTCCGACGAGACGAGCACGGTGGTCCGCGGCCGATGGGATGTTGCGCGACAACTCAAGGTCCGTCCCGGCATCCCGTCGCCTGTCGAGTTGACCCTCGATGACTACACGGAGGATGTGGCCGAGAACCGTATTCTGAGGGCTGCCCTCAGCGCCCTGTCACGTCAGGAGCGGCTCCCCGAACGATGGCTGAAGGAGCTCAGTGTGGCGCTCGTCATGTTCGGGGACGTCTCAGATCTGCGGGTGAATGGTCCGCTCACGATGCCGCCTCTATCGCGCTTGAACGCCCACTATCAGCCCGCCCTCCGATTGGCACGCTGGGTTATCGAAGCGACTTCGTGGGCGCGCCAGGCGGGCACGACCGCTGGGTCGGCCTTTCTCATGAACATGGCCCATGTCTTCGAGAATTTCGTCGGCACGGTGCTGCGGGAATCCCTCGCCTCTGATGGGTTCGATGTCGAGTTGCAGGCCTCGGGCTGGAACTTGGATGTCGACGGTCGGGTGCGGATGCGTCCGGACATCGTCATCTCTCGCCGTGGACAGGTCATCACGGTCGCCGACACGAAGTACAAGGTGTGGGGGGCCGGCAGCGGTTCGCCGCCGAACGCCGATGTCTACCAGGCGCTTGCATACGCGGTGACGGCTGGCGTTCCCGAAGCACATCTGCTGTACGTCTCGGGTGACGTCGAACCGCAGCGCTACCTCATCGTCGCGACAGGAACGACCGTGGTCGCTCATGCGATCTCTCTCGATGGGACACCCGAGGAGCTCATCGAACGCGTGCAGGAGATGGGCGCCGCGTTGTCGGGCAATCGGAAGGAACAAGCAGCGGGGCAATCTCCTCGGTGACGAAGCAGGTGCTCTTCTGGCGTGGGCGGCCGCTCCGACGGCGATCGGATCGGAGAAGCTGTTGGAGGTCGCGCAACAAGCGGCGGATGCGATGTCGCTTCGGCCGGCGCGCTACGTCGCGCGCGACAACTCGCCCGAGCGCCGTGAGATCTCGCTGAACGCCCGGTTCGCAGTGCGGTACGGCGGCCGGCAGGAGACCTCGAACGAGCAGGTGGGCATTCGTCAGGGTAAAGTCCGGGCAGCGTTCAACAGCCCGTTCGCTCCGTTCGTGCTCGCGTCGACGAGTGTCGGGCAGGAGGGGATCGACTTCCACTGGTGGAGCCACTCGGTCGTGCATTGGAACCTCCCGTCGAACCCGGTCGACTTCGAGCAGCGCGAGGGACGAGTGAACCGGTTCGCCGGTCACGCCGTGCGGAAGAACGTCGCCGAGACGCACTGGCACGACGTGCTGCAGTCGACGGATGTGCGCGCCTGGCGCGCGGCATTCGCCGCCGCCGAGGCAACGGCGACCGACCTGGGCGAGTTCGCCCCGTGGTGGATGTACCCCGGGTCGGCGAGGATCCATCGGGTGGTGAGCTGGTACCCGCTCAGCCGCGATAGCGAGCGCTACGAGCGGCTGCGGTCGGCCCTCGCTCTGTACCGGCTGACGCTCGGCCAGCCGCGGCAAGAGGATTTGGTCGACATGCTCGCGCGGCGCGGGGCGGATGCTGATGAGCTGCCGACCATCGATCTGCGGCCTCCGGGGCAGCGGTAAGCGCGACGTCGAACAGCCCGCCGGAGCGACGGTTTTCGCGCGGGCGCTGGGGCTAGCTGTTCTCGTAGCTCGCCTGCAGCAAGCTCTCCGCGCGGTCCAGGTGACGTTGGTTCGAGATGCGCAATTCCAGGTCGCCAGTGCCAAAGTGCCCGATGTTTCGGACGTCGCGGGAGAAACCCTCTTCAAGCTCGATCTCGTCCGGATTGACCTTCAGGTACACGAGAAGGTTGCGTGACTGTGGGTGCACTTCAACGCACGCAAAGTTCTTCAGCCGCCGATAAGCGAAGTACTGTTTCGTCGCCTTCTTCGATACGTCATCGCCGAGCGCGACGAGGAAGGCGTCCAACCGCTCATACAGCGCGGTGAGCTCCGGGGAGGACTGACCCAGCAGTTCCGTGACGGTCCGCCCATGTCCTCTGGATACGTCAGGCGCATCGTTGGCGGACTGCGGCTCGACGCGAGACGCGTGGACGAGCTCGAGCGCGAAGAGCTCGCCTCCGAAGTCGCGATAGGTGACGAGATCGATCGATCGGTTGATCTGTTCGACCGCGTGTTCGTCGTAGCGGGTGTAGCCACTCGCCACGCACACGAGACGGGGTGCGCGCCAGTCGATTGCGTCGGCGACGTCCTGTCCTAGCTCCTTCATGACGAGCAGGGTGAACTCGGCCTGGTGATCGACGAGCCAGTTCAGGTAGAAGAGACCCTGGTTGATGACGTTCTCGTTGGTGGCCCGCTTGTACTCGAAGATCACCGGGGAGTTGTTCTCGTCGATGCCCAGGGAGTCGATTCGGCCGCCATGCCGGCTGCCGGTGGAGAACTCGCTTGCGAGGAACCGCGTCGCGAACATCTCCTCCATGTTCCGCTCGATGAGCTGCTGCAACGACCGTTCAAGCGCGACGGTCGTGCTGTGAAGTTCGGTCGCAATACCATCGGCGACGCGGAAGAGCTTGAGGTCAGCCACGTGCAGCCCCCTGATCCTTGAAGTACTCGTACAGCATGGCCGGCAACGCTTTTCCTAAGTCCGCATACAGCCCGCTGTCGTTGAACAGGTCGTCGATGAACGCGGGAGTCTCGTCCCGCACTCCGAGGAGAGCCTTCGTGAACGCTTTCGGCAGCGCCGGTGATTCGGCGAATTGCTGCGGGCTGTTCACCGCCGCCTGATTCGCAAGCTCATCGTCCAACGCGAGTTTGCCAACCACGTGATTCAGATGGAGGTCGATGACGCCGACGCCGTACTTGTCGCCGAGGCGCTCGTTGAGCTTGTAGATGATCTCCTCGAGCGCGGAGCGGTGCTTCTCGTGGATCGCGCCCGACCCGATCGCGGTAATCGGATCGAGGCCCGGCCCCTGCTCGAGATTGAGCTTCACCGACTCGCCCGGGTTGATCTTGTAGCCGACGAGCTGCACCTGCGAGATGTCGACTGGCTCGACATAGGTCTCGGTCGAGAGCTGGGGGAGTATGCGGCGGAAGAAGTAGTGCCGGCGGGGCAGGTCGGTGTCTTCGAGGTTGCGGGCCTGGGAGATGAAGTCGTAGAACTTCACGAAGTTGCCCACGTCTGCCTTGAAGAGCCGCAGCTCGTCCTGCTCGGCCTTGTCGTCCTCCAGCACTGCGGCGACCCACCGCTTCTGGAACCGGTCCACCGCGGGCGCGGTCGCTGCCGACACCTTCGAGTTCGCGTTGACGCCACCGACCAGGGCGGCGTCGAATGCCTGCTCGACCTCGGACATCTCGTAGATCCCGGCCGAGTCGAGCTTCACCACGAGGTCGTAGATCAGGTTCGGGTCGGTCGTCGCGGTGAGCGTCGCCTTCCGGTAGTACGGCAGGAACGCGTCCAGCACCTCTTGCGGGTCGTTGACGAAGTCGAGGACGAACGTCTTGTCCTTGCCTGGGTAGGTGCGGTTCAGCCGGGACAGGGTCTGCACGGCCTGGACACCGCCGAGCTTCTTGTCGACGTACATCGCGACCAGACGGGGCTGGTCGAACCCGGTCTGGAACTTCTCCGCCACGATCATCACGTTGTACGTGGCGGGCTTGAACGCCTCCGCGAGATCCGACGGCACCCCCGGGTTCTGGGTCCGCTCCGTTAACCCCTCACCGACATCGTTCGGGTCATCGACAGTTCCCGAGAACGCGACCAGCGACCGCACCCCCAACACCCCAGCATCCGAGATGTACTTATCGAGGTACTTCTTCCACCGCACCGCCTCGACACGCGACCCGGTAACGACCATCGCCTTCGCCTTGCCGTCCAGCAGCGGCTGAACGAAGGTGCGGAAGTGGTCGACGACGATCTTCGCCTTCTGGCTGATGTTCGTCGGATGCAGCCGCACGTACTGCACCAGCGCCTTCACCGCAGTCGACTCATCGACCTCCCCGGCGCCGTCGTAGTCGGAATCGGGATGCTGCAGCTTCCACGCCACCTTGTACGGCGTGTAGTTCTGCAACACGTCGAGGATGAAGCCCTCTTCGATCGCCTGCTGCATCGAATACAGATCGAACGGCTCCGGCGTCGCATCCGGGCCCGCACCCTCCGGCACCCGCCCGAATAACTCGAGGGTCTTCGCCTTCGGAGTCGCGGTGAACGCGAAGTAGGAGATGTTGGGGGCGGATGCGGTGACCTCCATCGCCCACTGCAGGTACGCCTCCGAATCGATCGGGGCACCCTCGGCGACCGCGGCCTGCTCGTCCGGGGACAGCACCTTCGTCAACGCGCCCGCGGTCGACCCGGTCTGCGACGAGTGCGCCTCGTCAGCGATCACCGCGAAACGGCGCCCCTGCAACTCCGGCAGCGTCTGGATCGCGGTGATCAGCGCCTCGAACGACTGGATCGTCACGATCACGATGTTCTTGCCACCGGTCAGTGCCGCGGCGAGCTGCTTCGACTTCGACTCGCCCACATCCTTCGTGATCGACTGCACCACACCGGCCTGCTTCTCGAACTGCGAGATCGCATCCTGCAGCTGCTTGTCCAGCACCGTCCGGTCGGTGACCACCACGACCGTGTCGAACACCCGCACGCTCTGGTCATCGTGAAGTTGGGAAAGGCGGTGCGCGAGCCACGAGATCGAGTTCGTCTTCCCCGACCCCGCCGAATGCTGCACCAAGTACCGGTTCCCCGGCCCCTCCACCCGCGCCGCGTCGACCAGGCGGGTCACGGCCCGCCACTGGTGGTACCGCGGGAACAGCACCTTCTCCGTCTTTGTCTTCTTGCCCGTGTCGGGGTCGACATCGACCTCGACCTGCAGGTGCACGAACGACCCCAGCAACTGCAGCCAGGTGTCGCGCTGCAGGATCTCCTCCCAGAAGTACGCGGATGCCGACCCGTCCGGGTTCACCGGGTTCCCCGCACCCTCGTCCGCGCCCTTGTTGAACGGCAGGAACCGCGTCTTCGGCCCGGCGAGCTTCGTGGTCATCTGCACCTCGGAGTTCGACAACACGAAATGCACCAGCGACCGCTTCGCGAACCCGAACAGAGGCTCGCCCGCCGGAGACCGGTCGAACCGGTACTGGTTCACCGCGTTCCCGATCGACTGCGTGAAGTCCGTCTTCAACTCCGCTGTCGCGACCGGGATGCCGTTCACGAACAGCACCAGATCCAACGCCTTGTTCGGATGCTTCACCGAGTAATGCACCTGACGCATCACCCGCACCCGCATCTTCCCGTACGCCTCCAGCGTGTCCGGGTTCTGAGTGGTCGCCGGCCGGAACTGCGCCAACCGGAACTTCACCGCACCCCCATGCAGCGGCACCATCGAGAAACCCTCATGCAGAAGCCGGATCGTCCCACCGTTCTTCAACGGATCCAGATCCAACGACTTCGCCAGACGACTCAGGATGCCGCGACCCGCCGCATCACGCTGGGCATCCGGGTCGCCGGGGCGGACGACCTTCGCGAACTCGGTCGGCTGCGAATCCTCCAACCAGCCGAGCACGTCGTCGGGGAACAGGGCGAGCTCACGGTCGTAGCCTGCGTCGGTCGGCGAGTACAGCCAGCCGTTCGCGGCGAGATGCTCCGCGATCTCGTTCTCCAGCACCGACTCCAGGTGCGCCCCCGCGATACCACTCATGCGGCCACCCCCACATCGATCTTCCCCGTCACCGCAGCCGAAATCAGCGCGGCACGACGCTCCCGCATCAAGTCCACCCCGCGTCGAGCGGTCGCGATCGCGCCATCAATCCGCGTGGTTTGCTCCTCGACATGATCAACAATCTGCGCCTGCTCCGCGAGCGGAGGCACGGGAATTCGCAGTGTTGCCAGCTTGTCGTTGTTCAGGATCGGCAGAGTGTTGCCAACCGCAAGACGTGCGACTGCCTCGCGCGCCGCTACGAAGATCCAGAACAGAAGCTCGTCGTTGAGCGCCCACTTCACCTCGGTGATCTGCTGATTGAAGTAGGAGGGGGCAGTCACGCGGCCGGCCTTGCCGAGTGTTGCACCGATCGTGCAGACGAGCGTGGCACCAGCGGCAGCAGGTCTGCCTTGGCTGGCGCCCCCCTCCGTCAGCCACCTCGAGGCCACGCTTGGCGCGCCAGACACATCGAGATCGTCCGGGCGAATCCATGGCTGGCCGGGCTCGTCGGCAAACACAGAAGCGCCCGAGGGCGTGGTGCCCGTCCGAATGCGGGCGGACCAGCGAAGCGGTCGCACCTCCCAGTGCGACGGAACCGCTCCGATCCAGTCCACGCCGCTATCAACGCGCTCGCTCGAGCAGCACAGCCCCCCGGTGATTGCCGCCGTGATGACTGAGTTTCTTCTCTCGGTGAGAAGGGTGATGAGTTCCTCGTTCTTGGCGATGAACGCATCGATCTGCGCCGTCTCCCGATCGAGGTACGCCACCACCTGCGTCTGCATCTCCAGAGCGGGGGCCGGCGCCCAGGTCGCACGGTACTTCGCGGCACTGTAGTTCTCGATGGTCGACTTGACCGCCCCTGATAGAACCTGGTCAAGAAAGTGGGTTGACTCTGTCCAGTACGCCATGAACTCTGGGTCTGCCCTGTCCCGCCTGACCCGCCAGCGCGACAGATACCCCGCAAAGCAGGCCGACTCACCCGTGACGTGCAGGTAGCTCTTTCCGACTGAACCCGCACTCGACATCAGAATGTCACCCTGGTCGACCACTGCTTGCGCAGCAATATCGGGGGGCAACGTCACGCGCTTCGAAGGGTCAAGGCTCCGAACCGTGTCTATGTCGGTCGTGCGTATGTACCTGGGCCAGCTCGCATCGTTCCTGGGATCGCCGGATTCGCCTAGACCGTTCGTGATCGGAATCTCCGAGAGGTGCCGAAGTTGTAGAAGTGGATACGCGATATCCGAAGTCGTCATCGTTCGACCTCGACGAGCATTGCGCGGAGCTGGTCCATGACGGCGTCGAGGTCGCGGTCGATCTCCTCGAGCGGTCGTGGCGGGATGTACAGGTAGAAGTGGCGGGTGAACGGGATCTCCGCCCCTTCCTTGGTCTTGGCATCGTCGACCCACGCGTCGGGTGCGTACGGGAGGACTTCCCGGGCGACGTAGGCGTCGACATCCTCGTCCCACGGCACGTTCTCGGTGTCGCGCAGCGACGCATCCGCCTCAGGGTTGCCCTTGGCGTCGGTGCAGGTGTCGGCGGTGTCATCCTGCTCACCGAGCTCCGTCGTCACCGTCTTGAGCAGCGGTGCTGGGAGGGTGAGGCCTTCGGCCTTCGCGGCATCCTTCAGGACCTTCTGGAACGCCGCCCGGTTCTTCCAGACCGTGTCGGTGCCGAGTCGGTCGAGTGCAGCACGGAGGGCTGCGGCATCCGTCTCGTTCAGCTTCTGGATGGCCTTGGCTTCGAAGACGGTGTCGATGCGTTCGGGGGTGGCGTGCCAGTTGAGTTTGAGGGGGCGTTCGACGGTGATGGTGCGGTAGAGGAAGTCCTCGTTGCGGAAGATCTTCGAGTGCTCGCCGTGCTCGAACCCCGCGTACAGGCCGACGAGGGTCTCGATGTTCTTCGGGGAGAGTTCGTTGCGTTTGGAGCCGAGGCCCTTGCGGAGCTTGGTGAACATCTCACGGCCGTCGATGAGCTGCACCCGGCCCTTGCGGTTCTCGTCTTTGCGGTTGGTGAGGACCCAGATGTAGGTGGAGATGCCGGTGTTGTAGAACATGTCCTTCGGCAGCCCGATGATCGCCTCGACGAGGTCGTTGTCGAGCAACCACTTGCGGATGTTCGACTCGCCACCGCCAGCACCGCCGGAAAACAGGGGTGACCCGTTGAGGACGATCGCCATGCGGGAGCCGCCGTCTTCGGGCTTGCGCATCTTCGACACCAGGTGCAGCAGGAACAGCATCGCGCCGTCGCTGACGGCGGGGGTGCCGGGGCCGAACCGGCCGTTGAAGCCGAGCTTGGTGTGTTCGTCGTCGACGTAGGCGCGCTGGTCCTTCCAGTCGACACCGAAAGGCGGGTTGGAGAGGCCGTAGTCGAACTTCTTGTCGTCGAAGGCGTCTTCGGTGAGGGTGTCGCCCAGGGCGATGTTGTCGACGTCCTGGCCCTTGATGACCATGTCGGCCTTGCAGATCGCGTACGAGGCGTCGTTGTAGTCCTGCCCGTAGAGGCTCAACTGGATGCTCGGGTTGAGGGTGTGCAGGTACTCGTCGGCGACCGAGAGCATGCCGCCGGTCCCGGCGGTCGGGTCGTAGATGGAGCGCACCACGCTGGCCTTCGAGAGGGCGTCGTCGTCGAGTGCGAACAGCAGCTCGACCATGAGCTTGATGACCTCGCGCGGGGTGTAGTGGTCGCCGGCGGTCTCGTTCGACTTCTCGTTCGCGAACCGGATCAGCTCCTCGAACACGAGGCCCATCTGGATGTTGCTGACCGTGCGGGGGTGGAAGTCGGCCTGCGCGAACTTCTCTGTCACCGCGAACAGCTTGTTCTTCTCCGCCAGCTTGTTCAGCGTCTTGTCGAACTCGAACCGCTCAAAGATGTCCCGCACGTTCGGCGAGAACCCGGCCAGGTAGGCGGAGAGGTTCGCGCGGAGGTCGGCCGGGTCGGCGACGAGCTTGGCGAAGTCGAACGGGGACGTGTTGTAGAACTGGTGGCCCGATGCTTCCTGGAGTTCGATCGCCTGGAGCATCTCGGGGAGCGCGTGGATGGTCTTCGCGACCTCGAGCACGGCGGGCTTCGTGTCGGCGAGGACGGCGTCGAGGCGGCGGAGCACCGTAAATGGGAGGACCACCGACCCGTACTCGGAGGGCTTGAACGGGCCGCGAAGCGACTCGGCGATGTTCCAGATGAAAGCGACGTGATTCACCACAGGTGGGCACTCCTGCTGTAGAGCTAACGAACAAGCGGCAGCGATGCCGCGATTCTCCCATCCTGGCCCATCGCGCGTGACTCTCCGGCAGCGACTTCCCCCACATCCAAGCCGAACCGAGGCGAGGACCCTCCCGCGCGAAGTTTGGCGACAATCGTCGGATCTACACTGATGCGCATCCCGCCTGCCCCGAGAGCGTGCGGGGGCTTCAAGGGGAAGGTAACCAGTGGGCAAACAGATCAGGGTGGTTGGTGCCGTGATGGTCCGCGGCAACAGGGTTCTCTGCGCGCAGCGGGGCCCGCTCGGTAGTCTGCCCGGCAAATGGGAGTTTCCGGGCGGCAAGATCGAGGACGGCGAGTCACCAGAGGCGGCGCTTGCTCGCGAGATCGAGGAAGAACTCGGCATCCGAATCACGGTCCGCGCCCACCTCGACACGACCACACACTCCAGTGAGCGCCTCGCCCGCATCGATCTTCGCGAAGATCTCATCCATCGCTCCCGACGCCTTCAACTGGTCGGCGAGCTCCTTCTGCCGGCGGCGACGCTCCTCGCGTTCCGGGCTGATCGCATTCATAGTCACAAGTGTCTCCTTCAGAGATGAACCTCACCCCTTACACAGACGATTTGACAGGCTCCCTCAGCGGCGCCGCGGAATCCTCGGTAACGCTGTCTTCAAGCTGACGATCATGTCGTCAACCAACTTGCTCGCCTCGTACGCGGAGATCTCCACAGCGACGACTTCGTTGTCCGGTGTCTTGAAGCTAAGCCTCACGGTCGGAATGACGTTCTTCCCTTGGTACACCAGACCACTCTCAGCGGTGGACTCGATTCCCTCAACTTCAATGCGTTCGCCGCGTCGCTTAATCACGCTCCATAGCGTAGGTCGAGGTGATGTCCTCAAGACACGGGTGCTTCCGAAGGTAGGGTTACGACATTCGACTCGCTGCGCTCGCTCAACGACCGGGGAGGCAGTGGTCTTCCAGCGCACCACAGTCCCCACCAGCGCAACCACCAGCGCCACCCCCACCGGCAGCACCTCCACCTCCAGCGCCATCGGGAACACCTGCGCCAGCCTGCGCCATCTCGCGCAGGTCGCCGTCGAGCACCCGCATCCCGAGCGCGTAGCTGAGAGCTGTGAACACCGCCGGCAGCATCCAGAGCGAGAACAGGCCCGCCGCCCATACGAACAGCCGGGACAGCGGACGCACAACGCACCAGATCAGCGCGACCGCGACGATCACCGCGGGCACCCAGCGCAGCACCGTCCCCACCTCGGGCGGGTAGCCGTTGATCGGATCGAACGACGCGACCGCGAAGCCGATCCAGCTGCGCACCGGCACGGCCGACAGCGCCACGGCGAGCGCGGGCAACGGTACCGCGGGGCGCGATGCCATCAAGCATCCGAGCTGCGCCAGCAGCATCCCGGCCAGCACGCCGCCAAGCATCCCGCCGAAGTAGAGGATTTCGCGCGACCCGGCTGAGCCGTCGGAAATGCCGAGCCCACCGGCCAGCACTGCGAAACTCTGCGCCGTCGCGATCACGTGCACGAGCAGCACGCCGAGCGCTGTCGGCCAGGCGCGCGCCCGCAGCATGCGCACGACGAGGCCCGCGACTACCCCGCCGAGCAGCAGCATGACGAAGGTGCTCAGCGCGTAGTACTGGCTCAGCGGCAGCAGCGAGAACGGCATCGCCTCGGCCGGCGTCCGCTCGTGCCACCGGTTCTGCAGCGGCAGACGGCCGCCGCCCACCCACGACGGGAAGAGCATCACGGCGGATGCCGCGAGGCCGACGATCAGAGAGATCCAGACCGGTCTCGACGCAGCAGAAGGATCGGCGTCGGCATCCGGATGCATGGCGGCAGTCAAGTAGGCGCCTCGCCGACCAGGAGTCTCACGCGCTGGGACGACCAGAACAGCGATCGTCGTGAGTCGGTGCTGCAACGACTCACGGTAGGCGAGCTGACGCACGAAGCCGCCGCTCAGTTCCTCTCGAGCTCCGCCCGGGTGGGTGGGTTCGCGCCGACGCGCGCACACGTGATCGCAGACGCGCGCGCGGCGAATTCCAGCATTCCCCGCACCTCGTCTGCAGAGAATCGTGGGAGGCGGCTCCTGCCGAGCATCCCGCGCTCGTCACACCAGGCGAGCATCGCAGCCATGAACGAGTCGCCCGCACCGACCGTGTCGGCCACGTGGGTGCGCGACGCCGGCACGCTGACGCGCACGCCCTCCGCGTATCCGATCGGTCCTTCCTCGCCGTGCGTGATCACGACCAGACGCGCTCCCGCACCGATCCAGCGCGCGGCCACGGCATCCGATGTCTGCCCGGGGTACAGCCACGCGAGGTCTTCGTCGCTCGCCTTCACCAAATCAGCGACTCCGACGAACTTCTCGGCGCGGCGGCGGCCCTCTGCGACCGGGATACCGAGATCGGGGCGGCAGTTCGGGTCGTAACTGATCGTCGCGGTGGCCCGGCTGGACTCGACCGCTGCGAGCACGTCCACCCATTCCCCGTCGGACACCGCAGTGATCGATCCGACGTGCAGGTGCGCGAGGTCGCTGCCGACGATGGCGTCGGCAGCATCACGCACCTGGTTCTGCATGCGGAAGCCATACTCAGCACTGCCGTCGGCCGCGAGTGTCGCGGCGGCCTGATTGGTGGGCCGTCGGCCGTCGCCGCGATTGATCAGTGTCACGCCCTCGCGCTCGATGTGCTGCTGCACCAGTGCGCCGTGCTCGTCATCTCCGTACGCGGTGATGAGGGCGGTGTTCAGGCCCAGTCGCGCAGCTCCGATCGCCACGTTCATCGGCGAGCCACCCGCCCGCGCGGTCCGCCCACCAGACGCGTCCACGATCACATCGACGAGCGATTCGCCGATCACCGCGAAGCGATCGTGAATCACCGCCACGGCTCGACGACGGCCTTCAGAGCGCCGGGAAGGCGGCCGGCCATAAGCGCGCCCTCGACCTCATCGAGTCCGAAGGTGTGCGTGACGAGCAAGTCGAGGTTCACCCGCCCCGAGGCGACGAGCTCGATCGCCGTCGGCCACGTGTTGGCGTAGCGGAACACACCGGTCAGCCACAGCTCGCGATTCTGCAGCAGGTTCACCGGCAGGGTCAGTTCGTCGGCGCCGAGCCCGACGAGCACGACGCGGCCTCCGGGCGCGACGGCAGGGATCCCCGCGCGAACCGCCGGCGCTGCACCGGACGCATCGATGAACGCGTCGACGCTCACCTCATCGATCGGCTCACCGCCGACCAGCGTGCGCGTCGCGCCGTGCTTCGCCGCGAACGCCAGACGCTCCTCGGAGACGTCCGTGACGATGACCTCGCTCGCCCCCATGGCACGAGCGACTTGGGCGGTGATCACACCGATCGGCCCTGCGCCGGCGACCAGCACGCGAGTGCCGATGGTGACCTGAGCCTTCTGGCATGCCCATACACCCACCGCCAGCGGCTCCATGAGTGCTGCCGCGTGCGCCGAGACGCTGTCGGGGACGTCGTGCGCGAAGTCGCTCTGGATGGTGACGTACTCCGCGAACGCCCCGTCGATAGGGGGCGTTGCGAAGAACTGCATCTGCGGGCACAGGTTGTAGGCGCCCTTCTTGCACTGCTCGCAGACCCGGCAGGGCCGCTGCGGCTCGATCGACACGCGTGAACCGATGCGCTCGGCATCCACGTCCGATCCCACTGCGACGATCACACCGGACGCCTCGTGTCCGAGCACGAGCGGCTGCTCGACCACGAAGGGGCCGATGCGGCCGTGCGTGAAGTAGTGAGTGTCAGACCCGCACACGCCGACCGACGTGACCCGCACCAGCACCTCGTCCGCGCGAGGCGACGGCACCGGGCGGTCGGTGACGGTCAGCGAGTCGGTGCCGAGCAGCTCCGAGACGCGCATGCTCGCGGGAATCGACTCGATCGTGTTCATCAGCGGATGTCCTTCGCCCAGGTCGCGGTGTGCATCGAGCTCTCGGCACGCCAGCGCGAGATCGCCTTCTCAAGACGGGCACGGGTGGCGGCGTGCTCGGGAGCGTTCCAGAGGTTGATCTCCTCGCGGGGGTCCTCCTGCAGGTCGAACAGCTGGCCCTCGTCGTAGTCGATGAATTCGACCAGCTTGTAGCGCGCGTCGCGCACCATCGTCATCAGCGCCGTTTCGGTGAGGATGAAGTCGCGCGCATGCTCACTGAAGACGTACTCACGCCCCTGCCACTCCTCTCCCGACAGGGCGGGCACCAGAGAGTCTGCCTCCATCCACGCGGGCGGGGTGACGCCGGCGAGCTCGAGGATCGTCGGCGCGAAGTCCATCAGCGAGATGAGTCCCTCGTGGACCTGGCCGCCACGGATGTAGGGCGGCCCCCAGATGATGCCGGGCACGTGCACCGAGCCCTCGTACATGTTCCACTTCTGCGAGTGTCCGTGGTCTCCGAGCGCGTCGCCGTGGTCGGAGGTGAACACGATGACGGTGTTGTCGAGCACACCGCGCTCATCGAGGGCGGTGATCAGATCGCCGATCTTCTCGTCGATCATCGCGACATTGGCGAAGTAGTGCCGTCGCTGACGCTGGAGCTGCTCGAGAGTTGGGTTCTCGAGCATGACGATCGCGTCGTGGTCGTTGGCCTGGTGGTGCTTGCGCAGCTCTTTGAGGGGAGTGGGCTGGCTGTCCAGGTCCTCCTGCGAACGGGGCACGTCGGGCATGTCCTTCTCGCGGAACGGATCGAGGTGCCGCGGGGTCGGGTCGTAGGGCGGGTGCGGCCCAGGAAACCCGATCTGCAGGAAGAACGGCTCATCGTGATTCGGGTAGGTGCGCAGCCAGTGCTCGGCCAGCCCACCGACGAAGTTGTCGGCGTGCATGTCTTCGGGCAGCTCCCACTCGAACGCGCCGAGGCGCTCGGCGTAGTCAGGCAGGTCGCGATAGGTGACGCGACTGGGCTTCTGCAGACCGCGGATCCAGAACGCCTTGTCCCAATTATCGAGGAAGTAGGGCAGGTTTGGGTGCGCCCTGTCCTTGTTCTCGATGACGTGGCGCTCCTTGAAGCCGACCGGGGCCTCGTAGGGGTAGGTGTGCATCTTGCCGATGCTCGTCGTGCGGTAGCCCGCCTCGGCGAGCAGCTCGACCCAGGAGTGCTTCCACGGGTCGTCGTTGCGCAGCACGCCTGAGCTGTGCGGGTAAAGGCCGGTGAACAGGCTCGCCCGGCTGGGCGCACACGAAGGGCTGGCCACGTAGGTGTTCGTGAACGCGGCGCCTTCGGTAACGAGGCGGTCGAGGTGCGGGGTGACGGCGTGATCATGACCGAGGGCGGCGATCGAATCGAACCGCTGCTGATCGGTCATGATCAGCACGATATTGGGACGGGTCATGCGTTCTCCTTCAGAGCGGATGCCGTCTCGGGCGCGCTCACCGCACGCCGGCGACCGGCATCCTTCAGGTCGATACGGCTGGTCTCTCCGGCCAGAACGACGCACACCACGCTTACGACGCACATGACCACGAGGTAGATCACGGCCGGCCAGTAGGTGCCGAATGCCAGGCTGAGGCCGAGGGCAATCGCCGGGGTGGGAGCACCGCCGAGCAGCGCAGAGCCCTGGTAGACGACGCCGAGGCCGGTGTAGCGCATCCGGGTGCCGAACAGCTCGGCGAAGAAGGCTCCCTGGATGGCGAACATGCTGCCGGTGCCGATGGCGTGCAGAAGGATGATCATCAGCCACGTGAGCACGACGTTGTCGATCTGCAGCACCGGGAAGTAGAACAGCCCGCCGATACCGCAGATGATGATGCCGGCGATGTAGACCGGGCGGCGGCCGATGCGGTCGGACAGTGCGCCGATGAACGGCAGGATGCACATCTGCACGGCGGCCGAGATGATGAAGCCGGTCAGCATGTGGCTGCTGTCGAGGCCCATGTAGTTCGTGGCGTACGAGATCGCGAAGACGTTGATGATGTTGTACGTGACGGCGTCGGTCATGCGCGCGCCGATGCCGATGAGAAGGCCACGCCAGTTCTCGCGGATGAGCGCGAAGAACGGGATCTTGCGGGTCGCCTCGGAGTCGTCGGTGAACGACTTGGTCTCGGGCAGGTGACGGCGGATGTAGAACGCGAACAGGGTCAGCACGCCCGAGAGCAGGAACGGGATGCGCCATCCCCAGTCGAAGAGCGCCTCGGTGGGAAGCAGCTGCACGAGGCTGAACACCCCGGTCGACACCAGCAGACCGGCCGGCGTGCCCATCTGGTGGAAGCTGCCCATCAGCCCGCGCTTGCCGATCGGGGCGTTCTCGAGAGCGGCCAGCGAACCGCCGCCGAACTCACCCCCGATGCCGACGCCCTGCACCAGACGCAGGAAGATCAGCAGGATGGCTGCCGTGACGCCGATCTGCTCGGCGCTCGGGATCAGCCCGATGCCGAACGTTCCGATGCCGATGAGCAGCACGGTCAGCAGCAGCATCGGCTTGCGGCCGACCTTGTCGCCGAAGTGCCCGAACAGGATCGCACCGATCGGGCGGGTGAGGAACCCGACGGCGAAGGCTGCGAACGACTGGATCAGAGCCAGCTCCGGCGTCGTCTCCGGGAAGAAGACGGCAGGGAAGATCAGTGCGGATGCCGTGCCGTAGAGATAGAAGTCGTACCACTCGATGAAGGCGCCGGCGAAGGCGGCGGTGGTGGCGCGACGAGCGGTCTTGCCCTCATCCCGAGCGGCGACTGTGCCACGGGTGGGTGCGGTCATGAAGTCCTCCAGGGGTTCTCACTTTTGAGCGTACCTGTGCTCACGAATGAGCGTCAGCGTGGTCAGCGTAGGAGCATCCTTCACCTATTTCAATTCTGAGCGGTAGTATTGCGCTCATATGAGCGGGCATGGCTATCTGCCGGGCCGACGGAGGGGGATCGTGACAGCACAGGCGAACGTTCCGGATTTCGATGACGAGTTGATGCTGCGCGTCGCGCGCGCCTACTATCTCGACGATCGCTCCAAGGTGCAGATCGCAGCGGAGACCGGGCTGTCCCGCTGGCAGGTGGCGCGGCTGATCGCGTCTGCCCGAGCGCGCGGGTTCGTGCGAATCGAGGTGGGAGATCCCAGCGAGGAGAACGACGAGCTGGGTCGCCGCTTGGCCGCTCGGCTACGACTCAAGTCAGCGACAGTGATCTCACGCAGCGACGACTCGACGCACATGCCGACCATCGACGGGATCGGGCGAGCGCTGGCGTCGCTGCTGTCAGAGGAGATCCAGGCCGGACAAACCATCGGACTCACGTGGAGCCGAGCCATCGAGGCCATGACCCACCACCTCACCCGCCTCGCTCCGTGTGACGTGGTGCAGATCGCCGGCGCGCTCACCCTGCCAGGTGATCGCCTGGGTTCGGTGGAGGTGATCCGTCAGGTCGCTCGCATCGCCGAGGGCACCGCCCATCCCATGTACGCGCCGTTGTTCGTCGGTGATCTGGACGCGGCGGCCGCTCTGCGACAGCAGCCCGAGATCGCGGAGTGCCTCGCTCGAGTCTCGAACCTCGACGTCGCCGTGCTCTCCATCGGCACCTGGGAGGAGACCGGGTCTGCCCTGTATCCGATCGTCCCGCGGAAGATGGCGAATGCCGCGCGGCAGGCGGGCGCTGTGGGCGAAGTCTCCGGACGCCTGTTCGACGCGGACGGGCGACCGGTAAGCCACGACATCGACGACAGGGTTATCGGCGCCACCATCGACTCACTGCGCGACGTGCCGCACATCATCGCCACCTCTTATGGTGGGCACCGGGCCGCGGCGACGATCGCCGCCGCCAAATCCGGGCTGATCGATGTGCTCATCGCCGACGAGCTGCTCGCCCGCGCGATCCTCGCCGACTGACATTCCTCCACCGCCCGACTGGCGGGTATCCCGTGCTCGTGCGCGAGAAGCGCACAGATGTCGCACCCCTTCCCTACGCTGACCTCATGACCCGGTACCGCCTGCGCGTCGCCCTCGTCGACAGCGAACCCGAGATCTGGCGCGAGTTCGACGTCGACGGGCGGATGCCCCTTCGCATGCTGCACATCGCCCTGCAGACGATAATGGGCTGGCGCGAATCGCACCTGCACGCGTTCAGCGACACCGATCCCGACCGGCCGTCCCCGAAAGGGCGGCGCTGGGAGTCGCCCGACTTCGCGAGCGACGACGGCGCCCTGTCGGAAGACGCGGCCACCGTCGATCAGGTTCTCTCGAACCTCGACACCCTCTGGTACGAGTACGACTTCGGCGACGGGTGGGTGCACCGCCTCGACGTCGTCGACCGCCAGCCGGATGCCCCGCTGCTCGCACCGGTGGTGCTGCTCGACGGCGCGAACCGCGGCCCGTTCGAAGACGCGGGCGGTATCCACGGCTACGCGGAGAAGCTCGCCACGCTGGCCGATCCGCAGCATCCGGAGCACCGCGAGATCACCGACTGGCTGCGCGCGACCGTCGGCCCGTGGGCCCCGCGCTCGCCCGGCGCGTTCGACCTGGTCGGCGTGCAGAGCGAGCTGAATCTGATGTTCAACCCGCAGGGCTCTGGCCTCTCGCCGTACGACATGTCGGGTCTGGTGAAGAGCGACGAGATGCGCCGCCCGGGCGACGTCACCGACGAGTCGCCGATCGTCGAACTGGCGGCGCAGCTGCCGCCGCCGATCCGCTCCGAGCTGCGCCAGCACCTGCACCTCACCGGGGTGCTCGAGCCACTCGAGCTCGACGACGAGACCGCAGCGCGCATCGTGCGCCCCTTCGCCTGGCTGATGGATACCGTCGGCGCCGACGGCCTCGCGCTCACCGCCGCGGGATGGATGCCACCAGCCACCGTCCTCGCCGGGATGACCGAGCTGGGCCTGCTCGACGACTGGATCGGTGCGGGCAACCGCGAAGACCTCACGCCGCCGATCGCCGAGCTGCGGGACGCCGCCCAGCGCCTGGGGCTGATGCGGGTGCAGAAGGGGCGCCTGCTGCTCAGCGCCGCGGCGAAGAAGGCGCTCGGCGACGCTCGTGCCCAGCTGCAGCTGATCGCCCGTGGCCTGTACCGCAAGCTCAGCGATGCCGAGTCCGATGCTGCCACCCTGCTGTTGCTCGCCGTCGCCGACGGCACACCGCCCGGCGAGCGCTGGCACGCCATCGCGTTCGGGCTCGAGGTGTGCGGCTGGCAGTCATCCACCCGCCGCGCGTTCACCGAGCGCGACATCGCGCACGTCACCTTCCACCCGCAACGGGTGCTCGATCTGATCGGCGACTCGCTGCGCCGGCATCCGGCGAGCGCCGACGACGATCTGCGACTGTTCGCGCGCGCGGCGCTGCGGTGAGGGCCATCGGCCGGCGCGAAGCCTGATCTCGCCACCCACGCGCTTCCCCCCTCACCTGCAGCACTCAGGCGCGCGTGATTCTGCCGTGGCCGTACCTGACGGCGGGGATCGTCGCTACAGTGTCGCTCGTGACCAGCTTCTCGAAACGAGATCTCCCGGCAGCGCTCACGCTCATCGAGCCCGACCTCGCGAGCCGACTCACGCCCGAAGACGTCAAGGCGCTGTTCGCCGAAGCCCGTGCGCTGCCCATCGAGGGCATCATCGTAGAACCGGCCCCTCTGCACTCATACTGGCGCGGCGATTCCCCTGTCTTGGAGATGGTCACGCCCGACGAGCGGTGGCACATCAACACCACCGAACTCCGCAAGGACGCGCTCTGGCAGCTGCTGGTCGGCCTCGCATCGATCTTGACCGGTCAGGCATTTCTGCCTCTGGCTGCCGCGGTCGGACAGTTGCGCGGCGTCCTGCAGAAGTTCACGCGCATGGCGCCGGACGAAGGGGATGTCGCGGGCACGCTCGTGCGACTGTCGCGGGAACTCGGCGGGCCCGTGCCTCGTGCGCGTCTGGAAGCGGCATACCGGTACGACCCTGACCGCGACGGGCCGATGGAAGATGGCTCCCAGCCCATTGACGCTCCCGCCGTCATCGATCGACTGATCGACAAGAAGGTCATCGTCCGCGCGGCCGACGGCTCGTTGACCATCCCGTTCTGACGGCTCAACGCCGCGCTGATCCCCGGTCACTAGACTCGTCCGGATGCTCGACACGTCACCGGCCGCCGATCCGTTCGTCCGCGTCCGCGGCGCCCACGAGAACAATCTCCGCGGCGTCGACGTCGACATGCCGCGCGACCGCATCGTCGCCTTCACCGGCGTCTCGGGCTCGGGCAAGTCGTCGCTCGCGTTCGGTACGATCTTCACCGAGGCACAGCGCCGCTACCTCGAATCCGTCGCCCCGTACGCGCGGCGGCTGATCCAGCAGGGCCACGACCCGCACGTCGACTCGATCACCGGACTGCCGCCCGCGGTCGCGCTGCAGCAGCGGCGCGGCGCACCCAGCTCGCGCTCCAGCGTCGGCACGGTCACCACGCTGTCGAACTCGCTGCGCATGCTGCTCTCGCGCGCCGGAACCTACCCTGAAGGCGTCACCGAGCGCCTCGACTCCGACGCCTTCTCGCCCAACACGGCCGCCGGCGCCTGCCCGCGCTGCCACGGCGTGGGCGTCGTGCACGACGTCACCGAGGATTCGCTCGTGCCCGACCCGTCGCTCAGCATCCGCGACGGCGCGATCGCCGCCTGGCCGGGCGCCTGGCAGGGCAAGAATCTGCGCGACATCGCCATCACGCTCGGCTACGACGTCGACCGCCCCTGGCGCGACCTGCCGCGCGCTGACCGCGACTGGCTGCTGTTCACCGATGAGCAGCCGGTCGTGCAGATCATCCCGCAACGCGACCGCATCGAGAAGCCCTACAACGGCCGCTTCTGGAGCGCGAAGAAGTACGTCTTCCACACCCTCGCCGACTCGCAGAGCGCGATGATGCGCGCCAAGGTGCTGCGCTTCATGCGCTCCGGCCCGTGCCCGCTGTGCCACGGCACCGGCCTGCGCCGTGAAGCGCTCGCGGTGACCTTCGCGGGGCGCTCGATCGCCGAGCTGAACGCCCTGCCGATGACCGAGCTGGCCGAGGTGCTGCGCCCCACCACCGAGATCACCGACCCCGGCGCGGCGCTGCCCACCGCGGCCAGCGGCGAGCGCACCGAGGTGGCCGTCGCGATCGCCGTCGACCTTCGCGCCCGCATCGGGGTGCTCTGCGACCTGGGCCTCGGCTACCTCGGCCTCGGCCGGGTGACCACCACCCTCTCGCCCGGCGAGATGCAGCGCCTGCGCCTGGCCACCCAGCTGCGGTCGGGACTGTTCGGCGTCGTCTACGTGCTCGACGAGCCCTCGGCAGGCCTGCACCCCGCCGACGCCGAGCCGCTGCTCGAGGTGCTCGAGCAGCTCAAACGCTCGGGCAACTCGGTGTTCGTCGTCGAGCACAACATGGACGTCGTCCGCCGCGCTGACTGGATCGTCGACGTCGGCCCCGCCGCCGGTGAGGGCGGCGGCGAGGTGCTCTACAGCGGCCCCGTCGACGGTCTCGAGAAGGTGGATGCCAGCCTCACCCGCCCCTTCCTCTTCCCCTCCGCGCAGGGCGAGCACGCAGCCCCGCGCGAGCGCCGCGACGCGGCCGGGTGGCTGCGGGTCGACGGCATCCGGCTGCACAACCTCGACGACGTCGACGTCGCCGTCCCGCTGCAGACGCTCGTCGCCGTGACCGGCGTCTCGGGCTCGGGCAAGTCGACCCTCGTCAGCCGGGTGCTGCACGAGGTGGTGCGCGATCACCTGCATCCGGATGCCGAGGCCGCCGACCCCACAGAAGACGAGACCGACTCCGATGAACCGGGGATCGCCGAGGCGACCGCACCGTCCGACATCGACGTGCTCACCGTGCGATCGACCGACGGGCTCGAGCTCGTCGACCGGCTCGTGCGGGTCGACCAGAAGCCCATCGGCCGCACGCCGCGCTCGAACCTCGCCACCTACACCGGGCTGTTCGACGCGGTGCGCACGGCGTTCGCGCGCACCGACCTCGCCCGCGAACGCGGGTACTCGGCCGGTCGGTTCTCGTTCAACGTGCCCGGCGGACGCTGCGAGACCTGCCAGGGCGAGGGATTCGTCGCCGTCGAGCTGCTGTTCCTGCCCGGCAGCTACGGCCGCTGCCCCACCTGCCACGGCGCCCGGTACAACGACGAGACACTCGAGGTGCGCTGGCACGGGCACTCCATCGCCGACGTGCTCGCCCTCACGGTCGCGCAGGCATCCGAGGTGCTCGCTGAGATCCCCGCGGCGGCGCGCAGCCTGCGCGCGCTGCTCGACGTCGGTCTCGGATACCTGCGCCTCGGCCAGCCTGCCACCGAGCTGTCGGGCGGCGAGGCGCAGCGCATCAAGCTCGCCACCGAGCTGCAGCGGGTGCGCCGCGGACGCACCCTATACCTGCTCGACGAGCCGACGACCGGACTGCACCCCGCCGACGTGCGCCTGCTGCTCGCGCAGCTGCACGCCCTCGTCGACGCGGGCGACACGGTGGTCGTGGTCGAACACGACATGAACGTCGTCGCCGACGCCGACTGGGTCGTCGACCTCGGGCCGTCCGGCGGCGACGCGGGCGGGCGGATCGTCGCGACCGGAACCCCGGATGCCGTCGCCGCAGCGTCCGGGAGTCGCACGGCTCCCTATCTTGCGGCCGCGCTCGCGCGCTGAGCCCACGCCCGGCATCCGGTGGCAGGATGCCGGTATGGCCGAATCCCGCACCGTCGTCATCCACGTCACCGCCGACCCCGCTGACGTCGCGCGTTCGATCAACTCGGCGCGCATCCTGCACAAGGGCCGGCCCGAGCACCGCATCCGGATCATCGTCAACGGGCCGGCGATCACCGGCGTCACGCGCGGCGCCGACGCCCTCGCGATCGACAGCCTGCCTGAAGGCGCCGCGATCGAGGCGTGCGAGGGCGGCATGCGCGCACACGAGATCACCGAAGACGACCTGCAGCCCGGCATCCGCACCGTCGCCGCCGCGATCGTCGCCCTGACCGACGCCCAGTTCGAGGGCGCGGCGTACATCCGGCTCTGAGCCGCCACCGGCCCGGCGCGGTCACGCGGAGGCGGGCACCACCTCAGCGAGATGACTCGGCAGACGAGCGACGAACTGGTCGGCCATCTCGATCGGGTCCTTGTAGTCGACGAGCTCCGAGATCAGCGGACCGACCGACTGACGCTCGGCGCGCTCTCTCCACTCCTCCACGAAGTCGATGACGGCCGGCATCCGATTCGTGTTGCCTGAGAGCCACAGCACTGTCGGTGCGTCGGGCGAATCGCTCTCGTAGAACGCGATGCCCTGGCCTGCACGGCTGATCCGCAGCGCCCCGATCCCCACTCCGCGGAGCGGCTCCGCGGTCGCGTAGCGGACGTTCCGGGAGATGTCGTCCGCATTCCGTCCCGTCAGGCGTGCCGCGAACTGCGAGATGAAGCTCTGCACGCCCGGGTCCTTTCGGTGGATCTGCTTCGGTCCCTCGGACGGAGGCCGAGGGACCGAAGCAAGCGGCGAGAATTCGCTCTCCCAATTCGCCGTCCGCGCCGCCTCGGCCGGCGGGATGCTGCGGCTGAGCCGGCCTCCGCCGTCGCGCCACCACTGCGCGCCGTCGAGAGTGAAGCGCAGCAGCTGAACCTCGTAGTAGGGACGCTTCTGACCGTCCACCGTGATCGGCAGATGCACGCCGAGCACGTGCGAGGTCAGCGGCGCCCGCGGCCGGTCGTCATCCGGCAGATCGACCCGCAGGTGGCCGCTCGTGTCGACGGCCACTGCTGCGGCCCAATCGCTGCTCGGTTCCGACCCGGGCGTCGGTGACATGGCCTCGCCGCGGTCCTCGGCATGAGCGCGGTTGATGGGCAGAAACCATGTGCCGGGAGGGATGACCGCTTCTCGATTGCGCAGTTCGAGAGGGGATTCGCCATTTTTCACGGTGACCACCAGGTCGACATCGCGCACCAATGTCGAACCGTTGTTGATGACCACCACGCCCAGATAGCTCCCCTGCTGATCGGAGTGAGCGGTTTCCGCGACCCAGGCAGTCACCTGTTCAGCGCGAGCGCGATCCGCGACCTCGACGTTCGCCTCCCGCTCGGCGACGACATGCCGTCGCTGCCCGAGCGCCACTGAGATGGTCACGACCAGCACGAGGGTGTTGAGTATGGGGCCGAGCAGACCTCCGAAGGTGTCGCCGACGGCGCCGAGGGGAACGGTTTCCTCGATGGCCGGGGGCAGCGGCAGACCGGCGAGAGTGTGCAGGCCGATCCACACCAGCACGACCAGCGACCAGACCAGCATCGCCGCGACGGGAGGCAGCAGCACCACCAGCCCCCAGAACCACGGGCGACGCCACCAGGCCGAGCCCCCGTCGACCGAACGCCCCCTCACGAGGCGTCCTCGATCGGGTAGACCTGGGGATCGCCCGTCTGCTGGAAGTGACGGATGACAGGCAGGTGAGCGATCACACCGACCCGGCCCGGACGCCGATGCCCGAGGTTCCAGTGCACGCGGTATCGCTTGCCGTCGTCGAAGGTGATGGCTCCGATGCGGTCGCGCATGTCGATCTCCTTGGCCTTATGGCGCCTCTCGTCGGACGGGCTATAGGGGTGATGGTCCGGGTCGTACAGCAGCGCCGTGCCGTCGTACGGATTGGCGGGATCGGGGAGGATCACGGTGCCGACGACCGCACCGAACTTCTCCTCGAACTCGTCGATCGATGTGATCCTGTGCTCGACGACGAAAGCCTGCGCGATCTTCTGCAGCATCTCCGTCTTCGAGAACCTGCCGTTGCGCTTGTCACCCCAGTGGAACTTCGACGTGTCGTTCGCGAAGGAGCTCGGCCGGCTCTGCCAGACGTGGGCGACGAGGCGTCGCAGTTCGATCTCCGTGATCCGGCGTCCGAGCTCTTGATCGAGGTGCGCACGCAGCTCTTCAGGGTCGATCTTCTTCGTGCGGGCGGCCTTGAAGTACTGCTTGTCACCGGCGCGCGTGTCCTCGGCGTTGACCACACCCATCTGCTGGGCCACCGAAGCGAGCTCCGCGCCGAGATCGGGGTACTCCTCGAAGGCGTGCGTGATCTGCTCGCCGAGCCTTCTGTCGAATCGGCGGTGGATCGTGCGGCGGAAGTCGAGCACGATCTTCGCCGCGTCTGCGTCACCCCGATCGGTGAGCAGCTGGATCACCTCATCGAGCAGCCCCTCGAGCTGCTCGTAGGTGACGGTGCGGAACTCCGGATCCTCTGCGTGCTCGTCCTGACGGGGCGTGAGGTAGACGAAGTGGCGGCCGGCATCGTCGATGCCGCGGTAGTCGCCGGTGTCGGTCCTCCATCGGCGGATCTGCTTGCGCAGGCGAGCAGCCTGCGCCGGCTCGAGGTCCGCTGATGCCACCGACTGCTCCATGCTCTCGAAATCACCGCGGATGACCCAGTTGTACCAGGTGGTCTGCGCTGTCAGCAGTCCGCTGCGGGTGTGCTCGCTCGTGTCGGTCTTGTTCTCGATCACCAGGGTGCGCACCGGCATCCCCTCCTCGTCGTAGTCGACGAGGAGGACGTCGATGTTGCGCCACTCCCTCGGGTGCACGCGGGCGCGCTCGGAGATCTCCGGCGCACCCTCGCCGAGGGCCGTCTGCACGAAGCGGGAGGCGAAGAACGTGCCCAGTCCGTGGTCCTCCTGCGGGTCGAGCAGCCAGCCCACCATCTTGCTGTACCGGGTCTCACCCGCGCTCGCGCCGTAGTCGACGATGTCCCAGAAATTGGGCACCGGACGCAGGATCTCGCCGACCAGACGACTGCTGTCGCCGGTGATGAGATCTGCGAGTACCCGTGCGATGACGGTGTCATCCTGATTGAAGCTGCTCATGCAACCCTCCCGTAGTGCGAAACATGATGAGAAGCGGGCGCAGCGCAGTCGTGCAGATGCACCTCGGTGAGTCGCGCGAGTTCCAGCGCGTAGTGGCGTCCGCAGTAGACCTGAACCTCGGGCTCGAGCGGCTCGTCGTCTTCTCCGACGTGGCTGCCCCGCCCGATGCGGTACTCCGGCGCGGTGGTGCAGACGCTCTCATCCCATGCGCACCCGCGTGGACGGTCCTCACCGTCGCTGTCGTCGATGTCGATGTCGATGACGTCGTCTTCCACGCTTGACCTCGTGGCCATCAGCCCTCCTCGATCGCGAGCACGGCACGCAGTCCGTCTTCGGCGCGCCGGATGCCGGCCTCGAGCTCTTCCCGCGTGAGGTTCTGCTCTTCGTCGAGCCATCGCCCCCACCTGTCTTCGAACTCTGCGCGGCGGCGATGGTGCTGCTCGCGCCTCGCAGTCGACGGTACTGAGATCTCGACCAGCGCCCCGTCGTCGTCGGTCTCGATGAGCAGATTCGAACTGCCCCACGGCACCGGCAGAGCGATGTCGGTTCCTTCGACCCCGAGCAGAATCCAGTCGCCTGCCGCAGGGCGTGCATCGCCGTCGCGACTCAGGGTGCTGTTGCGGGCCACCGCAGACCACGACAGCACCGCGTCGGCCGACCAGCGGACACGCGTGCCGCCCGACATCCGGACAGTCGCCGAGGGTCGAGGGGGCAGGTTCCCCTCCCGTTCAGCGAGCGCGACCGCTGAATCCTGATTGGTCGCGACCACGATCGGAAGATATGCGACCGCTTCGTCGCCGTCCATCTTCTGCAACAGCTGCCCATCCCGCATCTCGCCGCGAAAATAGGGGTAGTCCGCGAGCAAGAGCGCGATCAAACGCACCCGAGTGCCCGAGAGCGCCTCATCGATCCAGGCTTGCAGGGCGGACACGGTCGGGAAGGAGTCGACGGCGACCTCGCGGGCGCCGTACGCCGAGATCCCCATGGACGAGCGCTTGATCATGCTGGAGATCTCATCCTGTCCCCAGCGCCGGGCACTGCGTGCGCTCGCCTCTCGCTGTGCCTCTTCGAACAGGATCGCGTCGTACCAGTCCTGCAGAGCGGCTTTTCGTCTCAAGGACCTTCGGTAGGGGTGGGGAAGGGCGTTCTCCTCGCCATCGACGCGGATGCTGCCATGCATCGCAGTCGTGCACGGCGCGCTTCGCGTATGCGCGTTCGTATCCCAGATCTCGTATTGGATGTGCTGGGCGCCGGCGACTTTGGATGCGGCTCGCCAGCCGATCCGTCCGTCAGCGCGGAAGAACACGAAGTCGTCCGGTGTCAGGGCACAGCCGTGCCGCGTTCGGGGACGCACGAGGTGCGCGTGAAGTGAAGTCGGGAACACGATCCCAGTCTGGGAAACTCGGGCGTCCGGAATGAGCGAACTGCCGTCCGGGATCGTACGGAGTTCGCGTTTTCAGACGAGCGGTCGGCGACCGGGCACGCATCCGTCTCTGACCCGACGGCGTAACCCAGCCCGCGCGGCACCACAACCCCCTCGATCCCGCGACCCGACGAAGGCATCGTGAGACCACACGCCACCCGCGACCGGCGGGCGGCAGGAAGGGGCAGGCGATGACCGATACCACCGATGACCGCAAGAAGGTCGCCGAGCTGATCAAGGACTTCCGCTTCGCGATGTTCACGACCCGCAAGGCCGACGGCAAGCTCGTGTCTCGACCGTTCACCGTGCAGGAGGCGGAGTTCGACGGCGATCTGTGGTTCCTGATCTCGAAGAGCTCGTCACCCGCGGCAGAGCTCGCCGCCGATGCAGACGTGAACGTCTCGATGAGCTCGAACGACGCGTGGGTCTCGCTCTCCGGCACGGCATGGCTGGTCGACGACCGCTCGAAGATCGACGAGCTGTGGAACCCGATGGTCGAAGCCTGGTTCCCTGACGGATCCGACGACCCCGACGTGGGTCTTGTGCGCTTCACGGCGGAGTCGGCCGAGTACTGGGACACCCCGGGTGGGCGAATCGCGACGGTGTTCAGCTTCGTGAAGTCGAAGCTCACGGGAGAGCAGTACGACGGCGGCGAAAGCGGCAAAGTCGAGCTCTGACCTCGGTCCGACTTCGGCTCTTGCCGGTGTCGGTGGCCAGGACTAGTGTCTGATCACCGACACCGGCAAAGGAGCCGACCATGAGCGACAGCACTTCCTCTTCCTCCTCCGACCTGTTCGGATCGAGCAGCGGGCCCGAGGGCCGCTCGATCGGCGACTGGACCGACCTCGGCCGCGAGATGTGGTCGTTCCTGACGGGTCGCGGCGCCGTCGTCAACTACGCGTTCGACGACATGACCGTCGAGGTGCCGCGCGACATCGGCCCCGACGCCCCGCGCGCGACCTGGAAGATCAACGGCACGCTTCGGGTGACGACGAGCGACAACACCCTCACCTCCGACACCGGCACGTACACCGACCGGGATTCCGGCCCCTCCGCGGGCTGAAGCCTCCGTGGGGCACGGGCCATGATCACCGTCGACGCCGACCTCACGGTCGCCCTGCTCGGAACCGATGACGAACCGCCCTTCTCGGTGAAGGTCACCGCGCAGGGCAAGCGCGTGAACGTCTTCGTCAGTGACCCCGAGCGTCTTCCGAGCGTGCACCGCGCCCAGCTGCACGAGGTCGACGCCCTCGCCAAGCAGCTCGCCGCGCAGGGGCTCACCGTGCGCATCGAGGGCCCCCAGGGGCCACTGATCGAGGTGGGCGACGTGCGACGCAGCATGCTCGCGCGTCTCGTCACCGGCTCATCGCACATGCGACTCGGCTCGCTGAGCGCGCTGAACAGTGTGCGCCGCATCCAGTCCACCCGCGCGCTGCCGCCCATCCCGAACGTCGCTCAGGTGCTGCTGCCCCTGGCACCCACCTTCCAGCGCAACCGACCGCGACGCATCACCACCACTCACTACGCGTGGGGTGCCGGGCATCCCCGATTGATCTTCACTGTGGATGCCGAGCAGTGGGACGGCGTGGCACCCAAGGTCTTCGACCTCACCGGCGACCGGGTCACCATCGGCTCATCGCCGAGTTGCGACCTCGTGCTGCCCGGCCTCGAAACGGTGCACGCCGAGATCCGTCACGAGCAGGGCGACGAGTACGTGCTGTACGCCAAGGGTGCGGTCGGCGGCGGCGCGTATCGGGAGCGCATCGGCGATGAGGAGCAGGGACGCATCCTGCGCACCGGCGCGCTGATCACGATGGGCCGGTGGCGGCTGGCGTTCTTCCGCGAGGAGTACGCCGACCACGGTCGCCCCTACGGCGGACGCCAGGGCGGCGAGTACGCCTACCAGCGACCGCAACCACCGCGCGAGCAGCTGATGCGCGATCGCGGCTCGGCCGCGGGGCAGCCGGTGCGCACCGAGCCCGGCGCCGACCCGGAGCAGTCCGGCGGCGAGGGCGTCGTAGCCGTCGAGTGACCCACGGCGGAGGGCGACGGGACGCGCCGGTAGACTGGACGCGCCCCGCCTCCCTCTTCTTCTGGAGCCCGCGTGACCACTCCTGCCTCTCGTCAGCATGTTCCCGACTCGGTCGAGAACGCCATCGCGACTCCTGAGAAGGAGCAGCCCTACGCCGCGCTCGGGCTGAAGCCCGAGGAGTACGAGCAGATCAAGACCATCCTCGGTCGCCGCCCCACGTCGGGCGAGCTGGCGATGTACTCGGTGATGTGGTCGGAGCATTGCTCGTACAAGTCGTCGAAGAACTACCTGCGCCGCTTCGGGCAGAAGGTCTCTGACGAGATGAGGGAAAGGCTCATGGTCGGCATGGGCCAGAACGCCGGCGTCGTCGACGTGGGCGAGGGATGGGCCGTCACCTTCAAGGCCGAGTCGCACAACCACCCCTCGTTCATCGAGCCGTTCCAGGGCGCCGCTACCGGCGTCGGCGGCATCGTGCGCGACATCATCTCGATGGGCGCCCGCCCGGTCGCGGTGATGGATGCCCTGCGCTTCGGCGCCATCGACCACCCCGACACCCCGCGCGTCGTGCACGGCGTCACCAGCGGCATCAGCTTCTACGGCAACTGCCTCGGCCTGCCGAACATCGGCGGTGAGACCGTCTTCGACGCCGTTTACCAGGCCAACCCGCTCGTCAACGCCCTCGCGGTCGGCGTGCTGCGTCACGAAGACCTCAAGCTCGCCAACGCCACCGGCGTCGGCAACAAGGTCGTGCTGTTCGGTGCCCGCACCGGCGGGGACGGCATCGGTGGCGCGTCGATCCTGGCATCCGACTCGTTCGACGAGGCCGGCCCGACCAAGCGACCCGCCGTGCAGGTCGGCGACCCGTTCGCCGAGAAGGTGCTCATCGAGTGCTGCCTCGAGCTGTACCAGCTCGAGCTGGTCGAGGCGATTCAGGACCTGGGTGCCGCCGGCATCTCGTGCGCGACCAGCGAGCTGGCCGCCAACGGCAACAGCGGCATGCACGTCTCGCTCGACAACGTTCTGCTGCGCGACCCGTCGCTCACCGCCGAAGAGATCCTGATGAGCGAGTCGCAGGAGCGCATGATGGCCATCGTCGCGCCCGAGAAGCTCGACGCGTTCCTCGAGGTGGTCGGCAAGTGGGAGGTCGAGACCAGCGTGCTCGGCGAGGTCACCGGCGACGGCCGCCTGATCATCGACTGGCAGGGCGAGCGCATCGTCGACGTCGACCCATCGACCGTCGCCGTCGACGGCCCCGTCTACGACCGTCCGGTCGCGTACCCGACGTGGATCGACGCGCTGCAGGCGGATGCCGCAGAAGACCTGCCGCGATCGAACGAGCCCGAGGCGCTGCGCACGCAGTTCCTGCAGCTGCTCGGCTCGCCGAACCTCGCCGACACCAGCTGGATCACCAACCAGTACGACTACTACGTGGGCGGCAACACCGCGCTCGCCTTCCCCGACGACGCGGGCATGGTGCGCGTCGACGAGGAGTCGGGTCTCGGCTTCGCCGTCTCGACCGACGCCAACGGCCGCTACTGCCAGCTCGACCCGTACGCGGGCGCGCAGCTCGCCCTCGCCGAGGCGTACCGCAACGTCGCCGTCACCGGCGCCACCCCGACGGCGATCACCGACTGCCTCAACTTCGGCTCGCCCGAGAACCCCGAGGTGATGTGGCAGTTCGGGCAGACCGTCGACGGTCTGGCCGACGGATGCTACGAGCTGGGCACCCCGGTCACCGGCGGCAACGTGTCGTTCTACAACCAGACCGGAGACGTGCCCATCCACCCGACCCCGCTGGTCGGCGTGCTCGGCATCATCGATGACGTCTCGCGTCGCATCCCGTCGGGCTGGCAGGATGCCGGCGACAACATCTACCTGCTCGGTGTGACCTCCACCGAGCTGTCGGGCTCGGCCTGGGCCGACGTCGTGCACGACCACCTCGGCGGTCTGCCGCCGAAGGTCGATCTCGCCGGCGAGCGTCGCCTCGCAGGGCTCCTCGGAGCCGCTCGCGAGGAGTGGCTGATCTCGTCGGCGCACGACCTGTCGGAGGGCGGCCTCGGCCAGGCCCTCGCCGAGGGCGTCATGCGCTTCGGCGTCGGCGCACGCGTCTGGCTCACCGAGCTGATGGAGCGCGACGGGGTGGATGCTGCGACTGCGCTCTTCTCGGAGTCGGCCGGCCGCGTGATCGTGACCGTGCCTCGCGAAGAGGACGTGAAGTTCCGTGGACTTTGCGAGGGACGCGATTACCCGGTGCTGCGCATCGGCGTGACCGACACCGAGCCGGCCCTCGAGGTGCAGGACGTCTTCACCGTCTCGGTCGACGAGCTGCGCGAGACCTCGCGCGGCACGCTGCCCGCCGTGTTCGGCCCGACCGTCACCGAGCCGGTCGCATGAGTGAGCTCAGCGAGGACTACGGAGATCTCGGCGAACGCCGCAGCCACCGCATCCGGGTCGTCGCCTGGGTCACCATCGTCGCGCTCATCGTGGGCGGCGGCGGGGTGACCGTGCTCTCGCTGCTGTTCGGCTGACGCGGGCGGGGTTCTCCGGGTGGGCCGTGGCATCCATGAAGGTCTCGCCAAGCCGGTTTTGGCTATCCTTTCCCGCTGATGCGCGACGAAGGCGGCGCCCTCCATTTCGAGGACGCCGCGCATCTCGCCGAGCGACTGGCCAGATGCCCTGCGCCCGTGCATAGAAACCCGGGGGATCTCACTCCCCTGTCATGCGTCGCCCGCTACCGTTTGTGGCGACGTCCGATCCGCCTCGGTGCTCTTTGTGCGGCCGATCCCGAAGTACACCCCTCCCGCCAGCAGCACGCCGACCGGCCAGGTAAAGGCGGTTGTTGCAGCCAGTGGCGGAAGAAGCGTCATGCAGACTGTCACGACTCCGGCGACCAATAGCGCGACTACCGCCCGAGGGTTGTATCCCTTCGAGTACCAGTAAGCCCCGGTCGACGAATCGTCGAAGAGCGCCTGTGTGTTCAAGGACTTGCCGCGTAGCAGGTAGTAGTCGACCATGAGGATCCCGTATAGCGGGCCCATCAGGGCGCCGACACCACCGACCATCTGATTGACGATGACCGGGTTGGCGAACAAGTTCCATGGTGTGATCAGAATCGAGACAACGGCGATGACGACGCCGGCCGAGCGGAACGTGAACCGACGTGGCCAGACCTGAAGGATGTCGTACACCGGCGCCACGAAATTGTAGATGACGTTGATTCCCGCGGTGGCGATGGCTATCGCGACCAGCGCGATGAGAAGGGCCGCGACGTTGTCGAGGTCGTAGAGGAGCTCCAGCGGATCGCTCACAGCCGAGCCGTGCACCTTGACGGCAGCGAGAGCGATGACGATCGAGACAATCCCGAAAGCTGTCGCGTTGATGAGCAGGCCCAGCATGTTGCCACGGCGTACCATCGCAGCTGTCGGTGCGTTGCGCGAGAAGTCGGCAAAGTTGAGGGTGGGGCCGCCGAAATACGCCACGAGAATGAACGCCGCAGCCACCATCCCGACAAAGCCGCCACCGGTCTCGACTGTGCGGAAATTGAAGTCGATCGACCATTCCGCTCTTGCCAGCATCCAAACGGCGAGCGCGATCATCGCGATCCAGATCACCGGTCCCGCGAAGTCCGACAACTTGCGCACCGTCTCCATGCCGTTCGCAAGAGCGAGGGCTTGCGCGAGCGACAGTGCGAGGAAGCAGATCCATCCGAGGGCGGACAACCCGAGAAAGGACGTCTCTGTCAGCGAAAGGGTCGCCGGGAACACTTTGACCAACAAAATCATCACGGCCTGGGAGGCGAGGTATGTCTGTACTCCGTACCAGAACACGCCAACCACGCCGCGAAGGACGGCCGGGATGTTTGCGCCGCGTACGCCGAAGCTTGCGCGGGCGAACACCGGAAACGGGACTCGTTCACGTTGTCCTGCCACGCCACTGAGATTATTGGCGAAGTAGATGATGGTCACACCGATGACGAACGCGATCATCACCTGCCAGCCGACGAGACCTGTGGCGAAGAGGCCGATGGCCACAGAATACCCAGCGAGGCTGTGCCAGCCGGACATCCACCAGGCAAAGAGGTTCCAGGTCTTCCAGGTGCCGGAGGCCGACTCCGGTGCGAGGTCGACGTTGTAGAGCGTCGACGTCGAATCTGTAATGGTGCGGGACATCATTGTCTCCTTCAGTATCGGTAGGGATAGCGAACGGCTCGGGTGCCGTCAGATGTGTGGTCGGCTCAGAGGCCGTCGCGATGCAGGTACTCGCCGCGGCCGGCAGTCCCCACGAACCGCCCCTTGTCGGCGACCAGCCGCCCGCGCGCGAAGACCTTCGTGATCTTTCCGGGAAGCGACCAGCCTTCGTAGAGCGTGTAGTCCATGTTCTGGTACTGCGTGTCGGCCGTGATCAGGGTGGTACCGTCGGGGTCGAGCAGCACCACGTCCGCATCGGCACCGATGCCGAGGTGGCCCTTGCGCGGAAAGAGGCCGAACTGCTTCGCGGGAATCGTCGAGGTCAGTTCGACGAACCTCTCGATCGTGAGCTTGCCGGTGGCGACTCCCTTTCCGTACACGACCGACATGCGGTGCTCGACTCCCGGCCCGCCATTGGGGATCGCACGGAAATCATCGCCCGAGAGTCGCTTCTTGTCCTCGAAGCAGAACGGGCAGTGATCGGAGCTGACGACGCTGAGCACGCCGGAGTTCAGTCCACGCCACAGCGCCTCGCGATGTTCGAACGTGCGCAGCGGCGGTGTCAGCACTGCCTTGGCCGGTTGGAAACCCGGCTGATCGTAGATGTCGCGATCCAGCGTCAGGTAGTGCGTGCAGGTTTCCGCCGAGACCGGCCAGCCTGCCATGCGGGCCTCGCCCACCGCATCGACGGCGCCTTCCGTTGACAGATGTACGAAGTACAGTGGGGCATCAGCCATTCTCGAGATACGAATGGCGCGTTCGACCGCTTCGACTTCGGTCGCGGGCGGCCGGGCGATCTCGTGATACCCGGGACCGGTCTTGCCCTGCGCGACGAGGTCCGCGGCGATCCGATCGATGACGTCGCCGTTCTCCGCATGCACGCATACCTGGCTGCCGACCCGACTCGCACCGCGCAGCACATCGTAGAGCTGCCCGTCGTGCAGCATCAGAGTGCCACGGTAGGCCATGAACACTTTCAGACTGCTTACACCCTCGGCCCTGACCTCGGTGAGTTCGTCGATCGCGCCGTCGTACAGGTCGGTGATGCACATGTGCATCCCGTAGTCGATGGCTGCCTTTCCTTTCGCCTTCTCCCTGTGCAGCTGGAGCGAGTCAGTCAGAGTGCTCCCGGGGATCTGCATGGCGAAGTCGACGATGGTCGTGGTACCGCCCACTGCGGCAGCGACCGTGCCCGTGGCAAAGTCATCGGCCGTCGTAGTGCCCATGAGAGGCGCATCCAGGTGGGTGTGCACGTCGACCCCACCGGGCAGCACCATGAGACCGGTGCAGTCGATGACCTCAACATTCTCGGTCGACATCTGGCTGAAGTCACCGATAGCGACGATCTTCCCATCAGACATCAGCAGATCCGCTCGCGTGCGACCCCCGCCGTCGACTAGAGTCCCTGCTCGAAGGAGCGTGCGGTTCATCATGATCTCCTCAAGCCTCGCGGTCGAAGCCGGGGACGGGCACGGGTTCCCCCCGGCCGACCCGGTCGACGATGATCGAATAGTTCTCCGGTCGCCGGTGCGCCGCGAAATCGAAAACGCTCTCTCGGTACATCTCTGCCATTCCCAGGTCGATATGCGTTACGACGACCTCGTCCTCGTCGCCGATGGTCTTCGCGACGATCTCCCCTGACGGGGCAGCGATTGCGGACCCACCGATCATGTATACGCCGTCTTCCGTACCGCTCTTGCCCGCAGCTGCGACCCACACCGAGTTCTGGTACGCACCCGCCTGCAATGACAGCAGATGGGTCGACATCTTCGCGTGCGGCTCCTCCGACCAACCCGGCACATCCAGCGGCGTGTTATAGCCGAGCACCACCAGGTCGGCGCCCTGTAGGCTTAGTGCGCGGTAAACCTCGGGCCAGCGTCTGTCGTTGCAGAGTGCCATCCCGATCTTGATGCCCTGAGATTCGAAGACGCCGAAGCCCAGGTCCCCGACCTCGAAGTACCGCTTCTCCAGGTGCTGATGCGTCAAGTTCGACCGGTTATCAGCGTGACCCGGCAGATGAATCTTCCGGTACTTACCGGTAATGCGGCCCTGACCATCCACAAGGATCGACGTGTTGAAGCGTCGCCCTTCCGGCGTGAGTTCGGCGTAGCCGAGGTAAAACCCGACGCCCAGCTCACGAGCCGCAGCAAACAGCGGAGCCGTTTCGCCACTGGGCATTTCACGTTCGAAGTAATGGTCGGACGCTTGCAGAGACTCGGTCCAGTATCGCGGGAAGAAGGTCGTGAGCGTCAGCTCGGGGAACACCACCAACTCGGCACCACGCTGGTGGGCCACACGCATCATCGAGATCAGTCTTGCGACAACCTCGACGCGCGTCTCCTCGGGTTGGATTCCACCGACCTGTGCCACTGCCAGGCCGAACGTCCGCTTCGACATCCGCGTCTCCTCATGTTCACTCGCTGCTCTGCGATACCGATCACCTTAGGAGAGCCGAGCCGGTGGATTCCTGTTACATTCAACAAACCGCCACAGCTAACTTGTCGCATGCAACAAGGAGAGGGTCATGTCGGATCTTCGTCTCGACCTTCGCGTATCGCTCGGGCGCATCAGTGACGCTCTGCATCGCTATGTCGACGTCATGGTCGGGGCGCGCGATGACACCGTGCCCGCCGACGTGGGTACCGTACGCATCGAATCCCGCAGTCTCTCCGATCGCGCGGCGCTCGACGGTGTGGTCGCGACAGCACGCGCGCACGGGTGTGACCTCCTGATCCTCACGCACACCGCGACGGCGATCGTCTGGCCGCCCGCCTGTGACATCTCCGTGCTCGTGCTGCGGCCGGGGACCGACCCGGAATGGGTGCGCGCTCGTCTCGCGCAGATCGGAGAAGACGCGGGAGAGCGCCGCTCCGCAGACGAGATGGGCCGGATGAGCATCGTTGCGATCGCGGACAGAGCTGCAGCAGACGTCGGCGGGCACATCATCGTCGAAGATGACACCTTTCAGTTGCTCGCGTACTCCCGAATGACCCCCGGCGTCGATCCGGCTCGCCGCGAGGCGGTTCTTCAGCGGCAACTCCCCGGCCCGTACCAGCAGATCTTTAACGGCCAGGGTGTGCTTGCACGACTGATCGCTGGCACTCCGATAATTCAGACGGAGAGCGTCGATGCTGCTGGCCTCGGGCAGCGATTGATCGCTGGAATTCGGCATCACGGCCGTCTACTTGGCAGCATCTGGCTCGCACGTGACGCCCCGGTCTTCTGCGAACGAGATGCCGAGGTGCTGCGCGCTGCAGCCGCAGAGATGAGCCCTCTGTTGGGCGCGCTAATGCGTAGGCGTGACGACGAAAGAGTGCGTCGCGACGAAGCCGTCGCAGACCTACTGTCCGGCAAAGAGCCTGCGGACCCCCGTACCGCGCTCGGCTACGGCGCTCCGGACTTTACGCGCCCGGGTCACGCGATCGCGCTGAAAGAGGTCAACCTACCGCGAAGCCGGCAGGCAATGGATGCCGATGCCATCCGTGTCCTCGCGGATGTCACAGCGAGGTCCCGTCGCGCAGCCACGCTCTCGACCACTGCAGACGGGGTCGCTTTCATGCTGCATCTGGGTTGCGACTCCCCCGCCGCGGAATGCTCGTCCGCGGGCTCGGCAACGCTCGCCAAGTCGCTCTCTGAGAGCTTCTCCGGCATGGGCGCGACCATTGCCGTCGCGGTCGGGAGGCACTGGTCGGACACTTCCGGGATCGAGCAGTCGGCGAACGACGCCGACAGAATGGTGAGAAAAATGGCTCGAGACGGTCGTACGGGCCTTGCGACGCTCGCGGATCTTTGGGCACCGTTGACGCTCGCAGAAGCGCTGCCCGAACAGGTTCCGCGAGCGGCTCTGCCAGAGACAGTCCGGCAGCTCTTCGCGAAGACGTCACGCGCTCGGGAGCAGCGGCGAGTGCTCGCCGTCCTGCTCGACGACTGGGGCAATCCCAGCGCGGCAGCGGCACGCCTCGGCATTCACACGAATACGGTGCGCTATCGACTCCGGCGGTTCGAGGAGCAGCTGAAGGTGGACCTCAACGAACCGGACGCGCGATTGGTGCTCTGGATGCTGCTGCGCACCGAGCTTCACTTGTGACGCGATTTCGGCCGACCACGAGAGCAAGCAGTGTTCGCCCGCGCAGAGTGGGCGTGGGCTGCTCACGCCGGTGGACGGCGCCTGCGTAGACGTGGATGCCTCCGGGAGGTGGGCCTGGGGCATCCCTGGGTCGCGCGACGCCGACCTATCAACTTCCTCCTGCAACCTCGACACCTCAGAGAGCATCGGGTGCACGCCGACCGAAGGAGTAGGCATGAGCGACAGCACACCCGACCGCGATCCCAACGACCAGGAGTTGCTCTCAAACGGCATGGACGACAGCACCGGCGGCCCCGGACACGCCGCCCGCGCAGGTCGACGACAAGGCCGTGCGGGAGCACCGCGCCGAGGGCACCGACGAGCGGAACGCCGGGGATTAGCATACGGGGGCTGTGTGACGACGCCCGCACTGGAGCGCATTCGCGAGTCCCATTTGGCGGCCTCGAGTACTCCGAGACGACCGGATGGAACCAGTCAATTCTGCGCCAGCATACTTCCCGATACTGGCGCCCTGCGCGGCATCCGCAAGGATGACCGACCGGCGCCTCACGCGGTGTCGGACTGCCCGCGGTCGTTCGACTCCGACTTGCGACCGCCGGCCTCGAGGACGTCGCCGGCCGGGAGTTCCTTGTGCCCGCCGAACTGCAGCCGCATCGCCGAGAGCACCTGGTTCGCGAAGTGGTCTTCACCGCGTGAGGCGAAGCGCTCGAACAGAGCAGACGAGAGCACGGGCACGGGCACGCCGACGTCCACGGCGGCCTTGACCGTCCAGCGTCCCTCGCCCGAGTCTGAGACGCGGCCGGCGAGGTCGTGCAGGGTGGGGTTCTCGTTCAGTGCGGTCGCGGTGAGGTCGAGCAGCCACGACGAGATCACTGACCCGCGGCGCCACAGCTCGGTGACCTTCGCGGTATCGATGGGGAACTGGTAGAACTCGGGCTCTTCGAGTGGCGCGACCTCGGCGGAGTGCTCGGCCTCGCGCACTCCCGCGTCGGCGTTCTCGAGCAGGTTCAGACCCTCGGCGATCGCGGCCATGATGCCGTACTCGATGCCGTTGTGCACCATCTTCACGAAGTGCCCCGCTCCGGCCGGACCGCAGTGCAGGTAGCCCTGCTCCTCGGGTGCGAGCTCGCCGGTGCGACCGGGGGTGCGTTCGATCTCGCCGACGCCGGGAGCGATGGTCTTCAGCAGCGGCTCGATGTGCTGCACCGCGGCATCCGATCCGCCGACCATGAGGCAGTAGCCGCGCTCGAGACCGAACACGCCGCCGCTCGTGCCGGCGTCGACGTACTCGATGCCGCGCTTGCGCATGGCGGCCGCGCGACGTACGTCGTCGCGGTAGTTCGAGTTGCCGCCGTCGATGACGATGTCGCCCTCATCGAGCAGGTCGGCGACCTGCTCGAGAATTGAGCCGGTGAGCCCGGCCGGGACCATCAACCAGATCACGCGGGGGGTCTGCAGCTTCGAGACGAAGTCCTGCAGGTCGGTGGCTCCGGCCGCGCCGTCGGCGACGATGGCGTCGACTGCGTCGCTGTTGACGTCGAACCCGACGCATTCGTGTCCGTCCCGCATCAGCCGGCGCACGATGTTCGCGCCCATGCGTCCGAGTCCGATCATTCCCAGCTGCATCATGTCTCCCGTCGATTGGCATTCCCATGGTCACGCACATGCGTGTCCGCGGGCAAGGCCCCTGCGGCGAGCGCGCGCATGTGGCATTGTTCGCCTTCGAGGTGCGGGCGCATGCGGGGTCGGCGGGCCGACCGCACGCCGCTGCACCGGCGGCAACGTCGCTGGCAGTCGGGCTAGGGTGGCGAGATGGCCGGGATCAGTCGGGAGTCGCTCGCCGCCCAGCGGCAGGATGCGGCGGCGCGCGCCGAGCATGCGGCATCCGCCCTGGCCGAACTCGTGCACGACCGACAGGGATCGAACGACGACGACGAACACGACCCCGAGGGCGTGACACTGTCGTCGGAATGGTCGCGGCTGTCGGCGCTGGCCGACGCGGCGGCCGACGAGGTGCGGCAGTACGACGACGCGCTGGAGCGATGGGATACCGGTGACTACGGCATCTGCACGAACTGCGGCCGGCCCATCCCCGAGGGTCGGCTCGAGGTGCGCCCCTTCGCGCGACTGTGCGTGCCGTGCGCCGAAAAGCTCGGGTGACACGGCGGCCGCGCGTGACCGTGCCGCCTGACGGCCCGCGAGCCGGGACGGGCCGGGGGCTGGACGAACCGGAAGTCGGGACGAACCGGGAGTCGGGACGAAACGGGGGCCGGGACGAAACGGGGGCCGACACTCCAGATGTCGGACGGATCCCGCGAGAACGTCCGACATCTGGCGTGTCGGCCCCCAGAACGGAACGTCGACGCAACGCAACGCGTCGACGCCGCGTCAGGCGAGGGTGAGGAACAGCTTCTCGAGCTCCGCCATACTGGGGGCGCCGTCGTCGGCATCCTCGCCGTCGATCACGCAGTGCTTCAGCGCTGTGCTGATCACCGCGAAGCCGGCGCGGTCGATGGCCTTGCCGACGGCCGCGAGCTGGATCACGACGTCACGGCAGTCGGCATCCGCCTCCATCGCGTCGATCACCGCGGTCAGCTGCCCGCGGGCGCGCTTGAGCCGGTTCACGACCTTGCGAATCTCGTCATCGGGTGCGGCGCTCATACGGACTCCTTTTCGAGAGAGCGGTCGGCGGCGAGCATCCGGGTGCCCGCCTGCCACGTGAGATATCCGCCGGCGAGGTTGCGCGCCTGGCGTCCGTGCTGGCGCAGCAGCCGCACGGCGGTGTGCCCGCGCTGACCCACCTGGCAGTGCACGATCAGCTCGCCCTCGGGCAGCTCGTCGAGCCGTTCGCGCAGCTCGTCGACCGACACGTTCACGCTGCCGGGGATCGCTCCGGCCTCGTGCTCGCCTGCGCTGCGCACATCGAGCACGGTCGCACCGTCATCCACGGCGGCCTCGAGCTCGTGCCACTGGATGGCGTGGGTCAGCCCCGTCGCGGCGTTGTCGGCGATGTAGCCGAGCATGTTCACCGGGTCTTTCGCCGAGGCGAACTGCGGTGCGTAGGCGAGCTCGAGCCGGCTCAGCTGGGATGCGGTGAGCCCGGCCTGCATGGCCGTCGCGATCACGTCGATGCGCTTGTCGGCGCCGCGGCGGCCGATCACCTGGGCGCCGAGGATCAGATCGGTCATCGGCTCGACGAGCAGCTTCATGGTCAGCCGCTCGGCGCCGGGGTAGTAGCCGGCGTGGTCGGAGGGATGCGCGTGGATCACGCGGTGGGCGCGACCGGCATCCCGCAGCCTCTTCTCGCTCCACCCCGTCATCGCGACGGTGAGATCGAAGACCCCGACGATGGCCGTGCCGAGCGCGGGCAGCGCGTCGGCCGGATCCGCATCGAGCAGCCCGGCAGCGGCCGCGATGGCGTCGGCGGCGGTGCGGCCGTGCCGGTTCGCGAGGCCGGCCATGGTGACGAGCGTCGGCTCGGCAGACACGGCATCCACCTTCTCGACGCCGTCTCCGACGGCGAAGATGCGCGGGTCGCTGGTGCGCTGCACCCCGTCGACGGCGATGCCGCCGGTCGGTCCGGTGGCAAGCCCGGCGGCGACGGCGAGGGATGCCGCAGGGCGCACACCCCTGGCGTCGATGACGATGTCGGCGGCGACGGCGGTGCCGTCGTCGAGGTGGACGCCCTCGGCATCCAGCGACTCGACCGATGCGCGCAGTCGCAGGTCGACGCCGTGCGCCTGCAGCTCGTCGACGACCAGCGCGGCCATCTCGACGTCGAGGGGGCTGAGCGGGTGCGGGCCGTGCTGCACCAGCGTGACGGCCAGGCCGCGGCGCACGAGGTTTTCGACCGCCTCGATGCCGATGAATCCCCCACCGACGACGACGGCGCGGCCGGGCTCGGAGAGGCCGGCCAGGGCATCGGTGATGCGGTCGACGTCGTCGATCGTGCGCAGGGTCGACACGACGGGGGCGCCCGGCATCTGCTCGAAGACGTCGCGTGAGGCGGCGCCCGTCGCGAGCACGACGTGATCGTAGGGCTCGTCGACGACCGTGCCGGTGCGCACATCCCGGATGGTGACGGTGTGGGCATCCCGATCGATCGCCACGGCCTCGGAACCGGTGCGCACATCGAGGGCGAACCGCGCCCGCAGAGACTCTGGTGTCTGCAGCAGCAGCGACTCGCGCTCGGTGATCACGCCGCCGACGTAGTACGGCAGCCCGCAGTTGGCGAAGCTGACGTAGTCGCCCTGTTCGACCACGATGATCTCGGCGTGCTCGTCGAGCCGCCGCAGGCGAGTGGCCGCCGACATGCCGCCGGCGACGCCGCCGATGATGATCACGCGCACAGTCAGCTCCGCCCGAACAGCTTCGCGAAGAAGCCCGTGCGGGGCTCGTTCTCGTGTCCGCGGCAGCGGTCACTCGACGGCACGCCGGCCATCACCATGTCGACGTGCTGGCCGCAACCGGCCCACGTCGTCTTGCCACAGGTTCGGCAGGTCACTGCTCGGCACATCTTCGCTCTCCTCGGTTTGGGTACGGATCGATCGTACCCGATACCCCCGGGGGTATAACTGGATGCCGGCTGAGAGCCCTCTCGCGCACGCGGTGCGCGGAAGTAGGCTGGGCCCATCATGGATGAGTTCTTCCGGGGCATGTGGGACTTCGCCGGCAACTACTGGTGGCTGGTGTTTCCGCTGATGGGCGTCGCCGGCGGCATCGGCAAGTCGTGGGAGCGCGCATCGAAGCGCCGTCACGAGCGGCGACTCGAGACGCTGCGTCTGAAGGGCGAGCTCAAGGCCGCCCAGCTCGCCGCCCGCGGGGGCACGCAGCAGCAGACGAGGAAGCTCGCGCGCGACGCGGCCGACGAGGAGCGCGCCTCGACCGCGCAGCTGCTCGAGCGCCTCTTCGCCGAGCACGACGAGATCACCGCGCGCTGGCTCGACTACGAGCTCGATGTCGCCAAGCTCATCGCCTTCCCGGCGATGAGCGACGGGCGACAGCCGCTGACCGCCGCATTCCTGCGGGCGAAGAAGATCGCCGACACTCTGCGCCCCGCGTCTGCGGATGCGAAGCTCAGCGAGGCCGAGATCGCGGAGTACGTCGACGCGGTGGGCGACTACGCGGTCGCCTTCGACATCGCCGAGCGCGATGCCCGCCGACTGCGCGATGCGAACTTCAGCGAGAACGAGCGCAAGCGCCTCGATCGCGCGCAGCACATGCTCACCGTCGCCCTCGACGACGCAGCCACGCAGGCCGAGCGCAACCTCGCCTACAAGCGCGTGCGCGAAGAGCTCGACGGACTCATCCTGCTCTCCGACGAGGCCGTCGACGTGCTCGAGCAGAAGGTGGCCGGTCAGATCGGCCCGGCACGGGCATCCGGTTCTTCCCTCGCTCCCGAACCGGAACCCGAGCGCATGCCGCTGCGGAGGGACGAGCCGTGAGAGTCGACAACGTCACCGGGCCGATCGCCTGGCATGCCGAGGGACCGGTCTGGGCAGCCGCGTGGGGCGGGTTGCGATGGGTCGACGGCGCCGCCGGCGACCTGCTCACGCTGCGCGATGACGGCGTGACACGGCAGCATGTCGACGACGAGTATCTGGCCTTCGTACGTCCGCGCCGGTCGGGCGGCTTCGTCGCCGTCGGAGCGCGCACCCTGTATCTGGCCGACGAGGCCGACGGCGAGACCCGAGCGGTCGCGCGGCTCGGTGACGATCCCGGCGTGCGGATGAACGACGGCTGCTGCGACCCCGACGGCCGGCTGCTCGCCGGCTCGATGGCCTACGACGCGGGGGCGGGACGCGGGTCACTGCGGCGGATCGACGCGGATCTGTCGATCAGCGACGTGCTGCCGGAGGTGACGATCTCGAACGGCATCGCCTTCACGTCGGAGGGCTCGCACGCGTACTACGCCGACACGGCGACCGGCCGCGTCGACGTGTTCGACGTCTCGGACGGCGACCTCGTGAACCGACGGCCGTTCGTGTCGATACCGTCCGACGCCGGCGCACCCGACGGGCTCTGCGTCGCCGCCGACGGCAGCGTGTGGGTGGCGCTGTGGGGCGGCTCGGCCGTGCACGGCTACGACAGCTCGGGAGGGCTCATCGAGAGCATCCGGCTGCCGGTGCCGCAGGTGAGCGCGTGCACGTTCGGCGGGCACGGACTGAACACCCTGTTCATCACGACGTCGGCGCAGGGACTCGACCCCGACCACGGCACCGAGGCCGGGTCGCTGTTCGCCGTCGACCTCGGCATCCGGGGCCAGCCCACGCTTCCTTTCGCGGGCTGAGCCGATCGCGCGGCCCCTCCCGGGCGTAGAGTCGGGCCATGAAGAGCACGCTTCGGGTGGGGATCGTCGGGGCGGGCGGCATCGCCCCGGTGCACATCGAGGGCTGGATGGCGCTGGGCGCCGATGTCGCGATCCTGCGCAGGACGGATGCCGGTGCGCTGGCTGATCGCTACGGCATCCGGATCATCGGCGGGCTCGACGAGCTGATCGATGCGGTGGACGTGGTCGACATCATCAGCCCCACTTCCACGCATCTCGAGATCGCCCGTGCCGCCTTCGCGCGCGGCAGGCACGTCGTGTGCGAGAAGCCCCTCGCGGCGAGCGCCGCCGACGCGCGGGCGCTCATCGACGCAGCCGATGACGCCGGCGTGCGGCTGTTTCCCGCGCACGTCGTGCGGTACTTCGAGGGGTATCGCGACCTGCACGAGCGCATCGGATCGGTCGGCACCCTCGCCGAGCTGACCTTCCGGCGCACGGTCGGTGCGCCGGATTCGGCCTGGTTCTATGCCGAGGATGCCGGTGGCGGCGTGATCCGCGATCTGATGATCCACGACATCGACCAAGCGCTGTGGCTGGCCGGATCGGTCGTCGAGGTGACGGCGACCCAGGATCCACCGGCGGTCGCCGATCGTGTCTCGCCGCCGGTCTCGGCGCATGTCACCCTCACCCACGCGAACGGCGCGATCAGCCACCTACGGGCCGACTGGCTCGAGCCGGGCACGCCGTTCCGGTCGATGGTCGAGGTGGCCGGCTCGGACCGCATCCTGCGCTTCGACACCGACCTCGACCCGGCCGGTGCCGACCCGTACCGCGCGCAGCTGGCCGACTTCGCCGAGGCGATCCGCACCGGCAGCGAGGCGCGGGTCACCGCCGCCGACGGGCTGGCAGCGGTCGCCGTGGTGGATGCCGCGTATGCATCCCTCGCCGGGAAGCGCCCGATCACGTTCTGACCCGCCCGCGTCGCCGCCGGTCCTGGGGGCGACGCGTGTCCGGGGCGGTGCCGCGCGTGTCCGGGGCGGTGCCGAGCGTGTCCGTTGCGAAGCCGCGAGTGTCCGTTGCGAATCGGGGGCCGACACGCCAGATGTCGGACGGATGCCGTGAAAGCGTCCGACATGTGGAGTGTCGGCCCCCGGTGTGTGGCTCCGTTCAGCGGGGTGTGGCTCCGCTCCCCCGTGTGTGTGACAGCACCCGGGGGAACGGCCCGGTGTGTGGCCGGCGCGGGCGCCTCAGTCGCCGAGGCCCAGCGGACGCACGAGCACGTGCCGCCGGTCGCGCACCCACACGTCGCCTGACCCGCGGTGCTCGGCGCGGGTCGCGAAGCGGTAGCGGTACGACACGACGCGCACCCACGTGGGGCGCTCACCGTCGAAGGGGTCGCGGTGCAGCATCCGCAGCGTCGGGCGGTCGGCCTCGAGAAGACGGACGAGGAACATCATGAACCAATCCTCGAGCGAGCGGCCGAGCGGGAGGAACCACATCAGCCAGTCCAGGCGCAGGTGGTACGGCGCGAACTGCCGCGGGATACGGCGCAGGGCGCCGGGCTTGCCCTTGAACTCGTACTCGCGCCATTCGGCGGCATCCGGATCGGCATCCGTCGTCCCCTCCACGATGTACTCGATCCGCTGCTTCGTGACGGTGCCGAACGCACCGTAGGCGTTGCCGAGCTGCCACCGGCTGAAGCTCGCGTTCATCAGCTGGCGGCAGGCGAAAAGGTTGCGCAGTGCGGGCCAGCTGAGCGCGATCACCAGCATCCCGACCGCCGAGGTCAGGATGACCCAGTACAGCGGGATGCCGTTCGGGGCGCGCAGCGGCTCCGGATTCGGCACGTCGACGGACGACCAGAACGTCGGGAACGCCGAGAAGGCGAGGACGATCGTCGCCGCGTTCAGCCAGGCGAAGTTGCCGGTGAGCACCAGCCAGAGCTGGGTGAGGATGACGATCGTCGCGGCGATCGCGCCGATCAGCAGCAGGATCGCGTCGACCGTGGTCGGTGTGAACAGCGTCGCGAGCGGCGCGAACAGGAAGAACGGCACCACCAGCTGAGCGAAGTGATTGCCGAGCACCTCACCCCTGTGGAACCACTTCGGCAGCAGATGCGCCTGCCGACTCAAGGGCCCCGGCATCGGCTGCGTCTCGTGGTGGTACATCAGCAGCAGCATCTCCCACCCGAACGAGTAGAACGTCTGCCCGATGCTCGTGATCGACATGTACCCGCCCCACAGCAGCAGGAAGCAGATCATCGGCACCCACGGTGGCGCCAGCTGAGGGATGCCGATCACCACGGTGCCTGCGACGATCATCCCCGCCCAGCACAGGGCTGCGAGTCGGCGGTCGGTGTAGCGGATGCGCGTGAAGAGGGTCGGGCGCAGCATCCGGCGTCTCGCGGAAGACGATGTCGCCCACGCGAGCAGCTCGGGAGCGGGCAGCAGTCCGCGCTCGCCCAGCAGCGGGCGGAACTGGTTCAGCGTCGAGAGGAACGCGACCAGGTAGAGCGCCGCGATGCCCCTCTGCAGAACCTCGCGGGCGAAGCCGAAGTCGACGGCGGCGAACCCGTCCATGCCGACACGCTACGACTGTGGGCTCACCGGTCGGAGGGTCTTGACAGCGTTCGAATCGCTCACCTTGCCGTCTCACTGCGCGCAGAGGCGCCAGATGAGCGATTCGAACCCGGCCGCCGGGACGATACAAATCGGGGGCCGACATGCCCCCCGTGGGGCGG
>NZ_JACSPX010000001.1:1139509-1515302 GCF_014836945.1 Microbacterium commune
GAACATGGCGTTCCGTCCGACATCTGGCGTGTCGGCCCCCGGATCGTAACCTGCTGAGGGTGCAGCGTCAGCCGGTCAGCGGGTCACTTGATGACGTCGGGGTTCTCCTCGAGCCATGCCTGGACGGCCTCGCGCTCCTTGCCCTCGCCGTACTCGTTCACGACCATGTCCTCGAGCGAGCCGTACTGCTCGTCGTCGAGCTTGATGCTCTCGATCAGCTCGGCGGCCTCGGGGTACTTGTCCGCGAAGCCCTTCGTGCCCAGGAAGTGCAGGCCCTCGGCCTCGCCCATCAGGCCGTTCGGGTCTTCGAGGTCCTTCACCGGGAAGGCGTCGTTGGCCCAGAACGGACGCCACAGCGTGACGACGATGTCCTCCTGCTTGTCGGTCGCCTTCTTCAGCTCGGTGAGCATGGCTGCGGTCGACGAGGTGACCAGCTCGTACTCGCTGTTCAGACCGGTCTCTTCGAGCATCTTGGTGGTCTGCTCAGTCAGGCCGGCACCCGGCTCGATGCCGATGATCTTGCCGTCGTAGTCCGCGGCCTTGCCCTTGAGGTCCTCGATCGAGGTGAGCTCGGAGTACTCGGGCACCGCGATGGTGAGCTTCGCGTTCTCGTAGTAGGTGCCGAGGTCTTCGATGTCGTCGCCGTACTCGTCCATGTACTTCTTGTGGGTCAGCTCGGGCCACGCCGACGGGTAGATGTCGACGTCGCCCTGCGCGAGTCCGGTGTACAGCGGGCCGGCGTCGGTGAGGGTCTTCATCTCGACGTCGTAGCCGATCTCCTCGAGCTTGTTCTCGAGCAGGTACGCGGTGCTGAGGCCGTCGGTCCACGATGGCAGGAAGCCGAGCGTGATGGTGCCCTTGTCGCCCGGGGAGCCGCCGTCGGCGTCGCCGCCGGTGCCGCCCGTTCCGCCGGCGCCACCCGAGGCGCATCCGGCGAGCGCGAGCGAGCCGATGGCGCCCATGGCCAGAAGTGCAGTGATCTTCTTCTTCACGATGTTCTCTTTCTGTTGCGTATGTGTGATTGCGGGGTGTTGCAGGGTGCCGTCTCAGGCAGGCTGCAGCACGGCATCCGGTGCGGTGACGGATGCCGAGGCGCGGCGCCGCGCTTCACGGCGACGCGCCAGGACGCCGAGCAGCGACGCGTGGTTCTCGGCCGGTGCGCCGAGGGCGGCGGTGACCCGGTCGAGGAAGACGGCGATCAGCACGACGCCGAGGCCCGCCTCGACGCCCTTGGCGATGTTGATCGTCGAGATCGCCTCGACGACCATCTTGCCGAGGCCGTCGGCGCCGGCCATGCCGGCGATGACCGCCATCGACAGGGCGAGCATGATCACCTGATTGATGCCGGCCATGATGGTCGGCATCGCGAGCGGCAGCTGGATGCCGCGCAGGATCTGCCCGGGCTTCGCGCCGAACGCCTGACCGGCCTCGACCGTCTCGGCGTCGACGCCGCGGATGCCGAGCTCGGTGAGTCGCACACCGGGAGGCAGCGCGAAGATGATCGTCGCGACCATGCCGGGCACCACGCCGATGCCGAAGAACACGATCGCGGGGATCAGATAGACGAAGGCGGGCATGGTCTGCATGAAGTCGAGCACCGGCTTCAGCAGCGCACGCACCGTGGCATTGCGGGCCGACCAGATGCCCAGCGGCACGGCGATCAGCACCGCGACGACCGTCGCGACGAGCACGAGCGACATGGTCTGCATGGCGGGGACCCACAGGTTCATGCCCACGATCAGCAGCAACGACACGGCGGTGCCGATTGCGAGCTGCCACGAGCGCACCAGCCACGCGATGAGCGCGGCGATCGCGATGATCGCGATGAAGTGCACCGAGAGCAGACCGTCAGTCAGTCCGTTGACGAGGAAGCCGAAGACGAACGCGATGCCATCGAGCAGACCGTCGAGGTTGTCCTTGACCCAGTCGACGATGCCGGCGACCCAGGTTCCGATCGGAATGCGGAAATCCATCAGCGCACCTCCTCGGTGTCAGCGGTGCCGGCAGGGGTGTCGTCTACGGCCGGCTCTACGGCCGCCTCGGTGAACGAGCTCGCCTCGGCGAGCACCTCGTCGATGACGGCCTGCGGCATGGGGTTCAGGGGCAGGGTGAGCTCGCCCGTCGCTCCCGGCCCGGGGCCGAGGGCGGCGAGCAGGGTGACGCGCGGGATCACACCGGTGAGGCGCCCCTCGGCATCCGTCACCGCGAGCGGAACGGGGGATTCGACCGACGGGATGAAGAGGTTCATCAGCACCTCGTTCTCGTCGACCTTCTGCGGCACCGGCTTGATGATCGATGCGAGCGAGGACTCGCCCTTGCGCACGAGCTTCACGGCATCCCGGTCGGTGACGATGCCGACGAGCTTGCGGTCGCGGCCGACCACGTAGGTCGCCGACATGTAGGCATCCCGCATCTGGCGCAGCGCCGTGCGGGGTCCCGACGACTCGGCCACGACGGGGCGCGGGCGCTCCATGACGTTCGACGCGGTGAGCACGCGGGCGCGGTCGACGTCCTGCACGAACTGCTCCACGTAGTCGTTCGCGGGGTCGGTGAGGATGTCTTCGGGCGTGCCGATCTGCACGATGCGACCGTCGCGCATTACGGCGATGCGATCGCCGAGGAACATGGCCTCGTTGAGGTCGTGCGTGATGAACACGATGGTCTTGCGCAGCTTCCCCTGCAGCTCGACGAGCTGCTCCTGCATCTCGCGGCGGATCAGCGGGTCGAGGGCGCTGAACGCCTCGTCCATCAGCAGGATGTCGGTGTCGGCGGCGAGCGCGCGGGCGATGCCGACGCGCTGCTGCATGCCGCCCGACAGCTCGCTGGGCAGCTTGTCGCCCCAGCCGTCGAGACCCACCAGGGACAGGATCTCGTCGGCCTTGCGCAGCCGTTCGGTCTTGCCGACGCCTTTCAGCTCGAGCGGGTAGGCCACGTTGTCGGCGACCGTGCGGTGCGGCAGCAGCGCGAAGTGCTGGAACACCATCGACACGCGGTCACGACGGATGTCGCGCAGGCGCGAGGCCGGGATGCCGGTGATCGCGTCTCCGCCGATCGTGATCTCGCCCGCGGTGGCGTCGTGCAGGCCGTTGAGCATGCGGATGATGGTCGACTTGCCGGATCCCGACAGGCCCATGATGACGAAGATCTCACCGCGGTTCACGGTGAAGCTCGCGTCGATGACGGCTGCGGTGCCGACGTCCTGCACCTCGGTGCGGGTCTCACCGGCCTTCAGACGCTTCACGGCCTGCTGCGGATTACGACCGAAGACCTTGTAGATATTGCGCGCTTCAAGAGCGGTTTCGGACACGTTTCCCCCGTTGCCCACCGATTCTTCGGGTCTCGGCGGGCCGCTTCGGTTACGCCCGGGTGACGTTCTCAAGGCCGTTTCGACAGATGCTGCACAGCGGCACGGACGGGGATTTCGGACCCCCGCGACAGAACATCGACCGTACGCCCACGCCTCTTCATGTACAGCTCGTGTCGAAGGAAGGACGCGGCCGCGGACTGGTCACTGTGACCTCTCGGCCACCTAGCCACGCTAACGAATGGCTGATCCGGTGGCAAATCCTGATTGCGGTTTTCGCGTGTCACCGGGGGTTCTCCCCCTCAGTTCGAATCGCTCGTATTGCCGTGTTCCTGGTCGGAACACGGCAATATGAGCGATTCGAAAGCGGTGGGTCAGCCGCGGCGGACGCTGCGCGTGACGGTGAACTTCGGGGTGCGGGCGACCTGCTCGGTCGGGCCCACGTCGCGGGTCAGCACGCCGCGATGATCGAGGTGCGAGTTGAACACCGTCCACACCTCGCCACCGGGGCGCAGCAGTCGCGCCGCCGCCTGGATGAGGCGATGACCGGCACCCTCGTGCACGCTCGTCCCGAGATGGAACGGCGGATTCAGCAGGATGAGGTCGGCCGATCCGTCTGGCAGCTCGGAGCCCGCGTCGTCGAGGGTCACGGTCACGCGCCCGGCGAGGCCATTGGCGACGACGGATGCCTGAGCCGAGCGCGCCGCGGAGGCCGACCGATCGGTGGCGGTGATCCTGGCATCCGGATGCTGCTGCGCGAACGCGACCGCGAGCGCCCCCGTGCCGCACCCGAGATCGACGACGTGCAGCGCAGGCGGGTCGGGCGGAGCGAGGGTCGGCATCACGTCGATCAGCACCCGTGTTCCGATGTCGAGGCGCGGGCCGGCGAACGCGCCGCCGTACGCGCACAGGGTGAAGCCGTCGTGCTGACGGCTGACCGGGAACGGCGGCTGGTCGGGCACGGGCAGGAGGCCGGATGCCACGATCAGCCGTGACTTGCGCTCCGCGCGCTGCGGCTGCACAGCCGCGAAGTACCGCCCGAGCACCTCGTTCTGGGTGAGCGCCATGTGCTTCACCCGTCCACCCGCGACGAGCGTGACATCGGGCGCCGCCCAGCGGGCGACCGCGTCGGCGATCTCCTCGAGCTCGGCGAGCCCCTTGGGCAGCTGCAGCAGCACGAGACGCGCGCCGCTGAGCAGCGAGCTGTCGAGTTCGTGCGCCGCGGGCATCGGCAGATCGAGCGCCCGGGCGTTGGCGGCGAGCGCACGTCGGCCGGTGATGAGGTCCTGATGCGCGCGGAGACCCTGGACGCCTGCATCCGCCAGCGCGAGGGCGATCGCGCCGTACTCGTCGCCGATGATCGCGGTCTCACCGCCGGCGATTCCGGTGTCGAGCGCGCGTTGCACGAGCAGCTGGTCGGTGGCATCCCACGCCTGCAGGTTCGCGGCCTCGACGTCGGGAGATCGCCGCAGTCTGCTGTAGTCGAGCTCGGGCACCTGCTCACACTATCGAGAACCGCTTCTCGCTCCGGTATGAGTTCGTGCCGCTCAAGAGGGCTTCAGGCGGCAGAAAGTCATACCGGAGCGAGGGGTGGTTCTCCTTTTCGCGAGGCAGGGAGATTGACACGCACTGAACGCGCGTTTAGTCTGCTCTACATGCGTTCAGCATCTGACGACCTCACCGCGCGAGCCCGCATCCGCGAGGCCGCGATCCGCGCTTTCGCGCGCGACGGGTTCGACGCGGCGAGCTTGCGCGCGATCGCGAAGGAAGCGGGCGTGAGCGCCGCCCTGATCGTGCACCACTTCGGCAACAAGAACGCGCTGCGCACCGCTTGCGACGACTACGTCGTCGCCGCGTTCATCGACGACAAGCACGAGCTGATCGAGACGCCGACGGCCGATCGCGTCCGCGCCGCGCTGCACGATGTCGAGCGCTACGGACCGTACATCGACTACCTCGGGCGCATGCTCGGCGACCGGTCGCCGGCCGCCGACCGCCTGTTCGACGAGATCGTCCGCGTCACCCGCGACATGCTCGACGAGCAGCGCGAAGCGGGACTCCTCGTCGAGATGAGCGACCCCGAGATGACCACGCTGCTCGTGGTGATGATGGGCCTCGCGCCCGTGATGATGCGAGCGCAGGTCGGCCGGATGCTCGGTCAGGACCAGCTGAGTCCGGCCGGCATGGTGCGCACCACGCTTCCCACGCTCGAGCTGCTCACGCACGGCATCTACTCGAGCACCGCATTCCTCGACGGGGCACGCCAAGCCCTGGCATCCGATAAGCCCTCCGAAGGAGGCGCATCATGAGTTCCGTCATCGACATCACCGCGCTGCACAAGCGCTTCGGGTGGCGCACTGCCCTGCATGGCCTCGACATGCATGTGCAGCGCGGCACGATCTACGGCCTGATCGGGCCGAACGGCGCGGGCAAGACGACGACCCTGCGCACCCTGGTCGACATCATCCGTCCCACCTCCGGCGAGGTGCGCGTGCTCGGCGAGGAGCCGCGGCACGGCGGCGCCCGACTGCGACGACGGATCGGCTTCGTGCCCGGCGAGCTGCATCTCGAGGGGCGCGTCACCGGGCACCGGATGCTGTCGTTCTACGCCGAGGTGTCGGACCCGGTCGATCGCGGGTATACGTCCGAGCTCGCCGAGCGCCTCGGCGTCGACCTATCACGCCCGGTGCGCAGCCTGTCGAAGGGCAACAAGCAGAAGATCGGTCTCATCCAGGCGTTCATGCACCGGCCTGAGCTGCTCATCCTCGATGAGCCGACCAGCGGGCTCGATCCGCTGATGCAGCGCGAGTTCCTCTCGATGGTGCGCGAAGCGCGCGATGCCGGGCAGACCGTGCTGCTCAGCTCGCACGTGCTCAGCGAGATTCAGCAGGTCGCCGACGAGGTCGCGGTGCTCGCGGCGGGGCGCGTGGTCGCGAGCGGCGACGTCGCCTCGCTGCGCCTCGGCTCGGTGCGGCGAGTGCGGGCCTCGCTCGAAGGATCGGATCCGGATGCCGTGCGCCGCCGCTTCATGGGCATCCCGGGCGTGCGCGAGATCGACCTCCTTCCGCGCGGCGGCGTGCTGCACCTCACCGCGACCGTAGACGGCCCGATCGACCCGTTCGTGAAGGCGCTCGCGCAGATGACCGTGCACGACCTGACCGTCGAGGAGCCCGATCTGGAGGAGAGCGTGCTGCGCCTGTACTCCGCCGGCTCTGCCTCATCGATCGGAACCGCGGGTCACGAGGGAGGCGCACGATGAGCGCCGCGCTGCCGGTGTTCCGGCGCAGCATCCGGGAGTCGTGGCGCGGCGTGATCGGCTGGAGCGTCGGCATCGCGGCGGTGCTGCTGCTGTACCTGCCGCTGTACCCCAGCTTCGGCGCGAGCGGGCAGCTCGAAGACATCATCAAGGCCCTGCCGTCGCAGCTCATCGAGACACTGGGCTACGACCAGATCGCCACCGGCGCCGGCTACGCGCAGAGCACCTTCTACGGACTGATGGGCTTTCTGCTGCTGACGATCGCCGCCGTACTGTGGGGCTCGGCCGCGATCGCGGGTGCCGAGGAATCAGGCCGCCTCGAACTCGACCTCGCACACGGCATCGGCCGGGCGCAGTACGCCGCCGAGTCGACGATCGCCGTGCTCGTGCGGCTGCTCTGGCTGGGTGCCCTGTCGGGGGCGATCGTGTACGCGCTGAATGAGCCGGCGGAGCTGGGCATCCATCCGCCGCACATCGCCGGCGCTGCGCTCGCCCTCACCGGGCTCGCCTTCCTCAGCGCAACCGTGGGCTTGCTCGCCGGAGCTCTCACCGGCCGCAAGGCGTGGGCCACCGGCGCCGCCGCAGCCGTCGCCGTGCTCGGCTACGTGTTCCAGGCCGTGGCGAGGCAGTCGGACGACCTCGAATGGCTGAACGCGCTCTCGCCGTACGCGTGGGTGTACCGCCAGCCACCGTTGAAGGACGGCGTCGACGCCGGTGGCCTGCTGCTCGTCTGGGGTGTCGCGGTGGCGCTGGCCGTGGCATCCGCCTTCGCCCTTTCGCGCCGAGACCTGCGGGGATGACGCCGCGAGCGCTAGCGTGAGCGTCATCATGACTGCCACCCTCACGCTCGACTCCGTCACCCTCCCGTCGGCGCCGGTCGGCGCGCCGAATCCGCTGCCCGCGGTCGCCGCGATGCCGCAGGCGCCGTATGAGGCGGCGACGGACGGGCTGCCGGACGACCTGGCCGAGAACATCCGGTACGGCCAGGTCAGCAGCATCCACCCGTATCTGCTGCAGGATCAGTACACCCGCGAGCGCACCGACTCGCCGATGCGCGTCGCCGTGCTCGAGAACGATCTCATGCGGGCCGAGTTCGCCGTCGACCTCGGCGGGCGCCTGGTGCGCCTGCTCGACAAGACGACCGGGCGCGATCTGGTCTACCGCAACACGGTGTTCCAGCCCGCGAACCTCGGGCTGCGAGACGCCTGGTTCTCGGGCGGGGTGGAGTGGAACATCGGCATGCGCGGCCACTGGCCGCTCACCTGCGCACCGCTGTACGCCGCCGCGCTGACCGCGCCCGATGGTGAACCGGTGCTGCGCATGTGGGAGTACGAGCGCATCCGAGGGCTGATCGTGCAGATCGACGCCACGCTCGACTCGCAGGTGGCGGCCCTGCACGTGCGGGTGCGCGTGCGCAATCCGCATGCCGAGGAGACCGGCATGTACTGGTGGACGAACATCGCGGTCGCCCAGACCGAGGGCTCGCGGGTGTTCGCCCCGGCGACGCACGCGTATCAGACGCAGTACGACGGGACTCTCGCGCGGGTGGACGTCGCGGCGCCCGACGTGAGCCGACCGGCGCAGGCACCGGCCGCCGCCGACTGGTTCTACGACCTCTCGGGGACGGAGATGTCGTGGATCGCTGCGCTCGAACCGGACGGCACCGGACTCGCGCACGTCTCGACCCCGCGCCTGTCGGGACGCAAGCTCTTCGTCTGGGGCGACACCGCCGGGGGTCGGCACTGGCAGGAGTGGCTCGGCGGCTCGTACTTCGAGATCCAGGGCGGCCTCGCGACCACGCAGTACGAGCACCTGCGGATGCCGGGCGGCGCCACCTGGGAGTGGACCGAGACCTTCGTGCCGCTGCAGGTCGACGGTGCCGAAGGGGCCTGGGCCGACGCCTCTGCCGTGGTGGGCGCGCAGGTGCAGCGGGCGGCCAGTGGCTGCGACTCATCACGTCTGGATGCGGTCGCGGACGCCGCACCGGAGCGGATGCTGAACCGCGGCGCCGCCTGGGGAGCCCTCGAGGCCGAGCTCGCCGCGCGCTTGGGTCGCGGCTTCGACGCCCTGCCCGGGGTGCGCTTCGACCGGGATGCGGGCGACGAGGGCGAATACTGGCGCGCGCTGCTCGACGGATCGGCGCCCGATGCCGGCGTGGACGCCCCGGTGTCGTACGTCGCCGGAGAAGATTGGGATCGCCTGCTCGGGGCCGCGCCGGCGACATGGCTGACCCACTACCACCGCGGCGTGATCGCGCACGCCGCCGGGGCCGTCGACCGCGCGGCGGCGCACTACGAGGCGTCGCTGCGGCAGCGTCGCAGCGCGTGGGCGCTGCGCGGGCTCGGTTTGGTGCGCATCGCCCAGGGCCAGGTGGATGCGGGCATCAACGTTCTCACCGACGCCGCGTCTCTGGCGCCCGATCTCGCGCCGCTCGCGATGGAACTCGGCGAAGCTCTGCTGATCGCGGGGCGGGCGGAGGAGGCATCCGGATTCCTCGCCGCGCTTGCTCCCGCGGTCCGAGAGCAGGGGCGGTTCCGCGTGCTCGCGGTGCGCGCGGCGCTGGCATCCGGAGCGCACGACGAGGCACGACGGATGCTGGAAGACGAGTTCGATGTGCCCGACATCCGCGAGGGTGAGCTGAGCATGTCGGATGTCTGGCGCGAGACCTTCCCCGACCGCCCCGTGCCGGAGCGCTACGACTTCTCGATGGCCTGACGCCGCGCCGCCGGGCTGGATTCCGCCGGTGCGGGGTCGATTGCGTACGGTTTCGCCCGCATGAGCGTACGAAACTGACCCCGGATGCCGGGCGGCGCTCTCTCAGGCTGCTTGAGCGTGCTCGCGCCAAGCGCTCACGCAGCGCATCCGTCTGCTGCCACGCCTCCTGAGCGCGGCGGCTCCGCAGCCGCTGCGGGCTCACCAGCACCGCGACCACTTCGCCGTGATGCGAGATCGATGCTTCTTCGCATCCATCAGCCAGACTTGACCCTGACACGGTGAGAGGCGGTCGAGTGGAGCCATGTTGTCCATCGGAGCGTTCGCGCAGATCGGCCAGGTGACCCACCGCATGCTGCGACACTGGGACACCGCAGGCCTGCTCGTACCCGCCCACGTGGACGAGCACAGCGGCTACCGCTCGTACGATCCCTCACAGCTGCACCGACTGCACCGGATCGTCGCGCTGCGCCAGCTGGGGTTCGGTCTCGAGCAGATCGGCGTCATGCTCGATGAGGGCATCGACGGGGATCGACTCATGCAGATGCTGCGCGGACACCGCGATGCGGTGGAACGCGAGCACCGCATCGCGACCGAACGGCTCGTCGACGTCGAACGGCGCCTCCACCTGATCGAAAGCGAGAATCGCATGTCATCCGCCGAGTTCATCGAGAAGCCTTTGCCCGCCGTCCGCCTCATCGCCCGCACGGCGACCGTGCCCGCCGACGAGGTCGGCCGGCATGTGGGAGCCATGTTCGGCGAGGTCGAAGACGGCCTGCCCGAGACGGAGGGGATGCTCGAGACGCCGATCGCGCAGTACCGACCGACCGATGACGGGGTGCTGCTGACCATCGGCTACGCGTATGCCGGCGATCCCGTCGAAGGTCTAGAGATCATCGAGCTCGCCGCGGAGGAGCGCGCGGTGTGCGGCATCCATCTCGGCGCGATGTCGGGCATCCGCAAGACCTGGCACGGGCTGCACACCGAGATGCTCGCCCGCGGTTTCGTGCCCTCGGGTCCGTGCCGTGAACTGTATGTGCGGTCGTGGCCCCTCGAAGACGAATCCCGCTGGGTCACCGAGCTGCAGCAGCCCGTCTCGCGGGCCTGAGCAAGCGGAGTCGCGCCTGTCAGGGATGCATCTCTCCGTTCGGGTATCCGCCTGACCGGACGAACACATCCCCGACCGCGGATGCAGGCACGCGGGGCTGGATTCCGCCGGTGCGGGGTCGATCGCGTACGGTTTAGGCCGCGTCGGCGTCCGAAACCGACCCCGGATGCCGGCAGCGGGGGCCTCGGGTCAGCGGAGGGGGTTGAAAGGGCGGATCTCGGGGGCGATGCGGCCCGTGGTGATCTGCTCGGCGAGCAGCTTGCCGGTCGCGGGGCCGAGCACGATGCCCCACATTCCGTGACCACCGGCGACGTAAACGTTCGGCGCCTGGGTCGCGCCGACCAGCGGCAGACCGTCGGGGGTGACAGGGCGGGAGCCGACCCACTCGTCCTGACGGTCGTCGAGGTCGAGACCCTGGAACATCTCGCGCGCCTGCGCGATGATCGCCTGCACGCGCCGCGGCTGGAAGGGCTCGTCGGGACGGCGGAACTCCATGGTGCCGGCGATGCGGAAGCGCCCCTGGTAGGGGGTGCACGCGATGCGCTGGAACGGGAAGTACACCGGGTGCTCCTGCGGCACCGACGTGGCCACCGCGAACGAGTATCCGCGGCCGGCCTGCACACGGGTGCGCACCCCGAGCTTGCGGGCCAGCGCGGGCATCCAGGCGCCGGTCGCGATCACGACAGAATCGGCCTCGAGCCGCTGCCCGTTCGACATGGTCACCACGGGACGGCGGGTCGACGAGACGTCGGTGACCTCGTACCCGGTGATCAACTCGGCACCCCGCCCGACGACGGCATCAGCCAGCGCCTCGACGAACGGCGCCGGCTCGAAGAAGCGCTGCCCGTCGAGCCGGTACGCATGCGTCACAGCATCCGACAGCACCGGCGCCAGCTCGCGCGGGTTCTCGAGACGCTCGAACGGCACGTCCTGCCCGTGCCGGATCACGCCCTCGATCTCGTGCAGGAACCCCTTGGCGTGGTCCTTCTCCTTGAAGCCGATCACGAACGGGCCCTCGCGGGTCCACGACTGCACACCCCCGTCGATCAGCTCGTCGAAGCACTCCAGCGCGATCCTGTCGATCGGCGTGAGATCGGCCATCGTCCTGTCCCACGCGCGGTGGGTGCCGTGGGCGGCGAACCGTGCGAGGAACGACCAGAGCCCGGCATCCACCCGGAACGGCACGTGCAGCGCGGCGTCCGGATCGAGCAGGGCCTTCGGCCCGTAGGTCCACAGACCGGTGTCGGCGAGCGGGATGGTCTTGCCCGGCGTGAGCCACCCGGCGTTGCCCCACGACGATCCGGCGGCGACGCCGACCCGGTCGATGACCGTGACGTCGACCCCGCGCTCCTGCAGATGCCACGCCGTGGCAAGTCCGACCATTCCAGCACCGACGATGATCGTGCGCGTCATTGCGTCCTCCTGAGAGAGCTGATGAGAGGCGCGAAAGCGGACACCCCTGCCTGCGATTATGCGGATTCTGGCGATCTGCGGATGCTGCGTCGAAGATTCTGCGTAGAATCGCGCTCACCTGATCAAATTCTTCATCTCACGACGAGGAAGTGCGCACATGGCCCCTTATTCTTCGGCATCCGGCCAGACCCCCCTGGACGCCGTCGACCGCATCCTCCTTTCGGAGCTGAGCCGCAACGGCCGCATCTCGAACACCGAGCTCGCCGCGATCGCCGGCATCGCCGAGTCGACGTGCCTCAAGCGCGTCCGCGCCCTGCAGGCGAACGGAGTGATCGTCGGCTTCCACGCCGAGATCTCGCCCGAGGCGCTGGGCCTGCACCTGGAGGCGCTGATCACCATCCGCCTGCACGCCCACGCCCGCGGGGATCTGCGCCGGTTCCAGACCTACCTCGAACAGCTCCCCGCGACGCAGCGGGTGTACTTCCTCGCCGGCGACCGCGACTTCCTCGTGCACGTCGCGGTTCCGGATGCCGGGGCGCTGCGCGAACTCGTCTCCGACACCATCAGCCTGAAGCCGGAGGTGGCGTCGACCAGCACCAGCCTGATCTTCGCCCAGGCGGCCGGGCCGCGCGGGCTCTGACCGTCGCGGCCGCGAGACGCCCGCCGCGTCTCAGCCCGCGAGCACCTCGAACCCGACGGCCACCAGCGCGGCACGCTGATCGTCTGTCGCTGCCGCATCGGTGACGACGAGGGGGAACAGGTCGGCACCGCCGACGTGGGCGAACGCGGCACGGCCGATCTTCGAGGCGTCGGCGACGATCACCGGGCGATCCGCGCGCTGCGCCATCATGCGGTTCACAGCGGCCTCCGCCTCGTCGTGGGTGGTGGCGCCGGACTCGGCCGACAGACCGTTGACGCCGATGAACGCCGTGTCGAGCCGGATGCCCGAGAGCAGCTGCTCGACGAACGGACCGACCAGCTCGAAGCTGCGCGCGTGGATCACTCCGCCGGTGACGACGACCTTGAACTCGGGGCGCATGGCCAGCTGTGCGGCGATGTTCACGGCGTTGGTGACGACGGTGATGCCGCGATCGGCCAGATCGTCGCGCGCGGCGAGCGCCGTCGCGATCGCATTGGTGGTGGTGCCGCCGGAGAGGCCGACGACCTGTCCGGGCTCGACGAGGGATGCCGCCACCGCGGCGATCTGCTCTTTGGCGCCCGTGGCGTGGTGGCTGCGGAAGCGGATCGGCAGCTCGTAGGCGACGGACTGCGCCACCGCACCGCCGTGCGTGCGGGTCAGCAGGCGACGTTCGGCGAGGCTGTCGAGGTCGCGGCGGGTGGTGGCGGCGGACGCGCCGAAGCGCTCGACGAGATCGTCGACACTCACCTCACCCTGGTCTGCGAGCAGGTCGAGGATGGCGGTGAGTCTGGCGGCGCGCTTCATGACGGTTTCAGTGTGTCAGTCCGCACGCCGTCAGGCGGATTCGAGGGCGAACAGGCGCAGCATCCGCGCCGCCTCCTCGGCGACCGCCTCACGGGCGGGAGAGAAGTACTTGCGTGAGTCGACGAGCTTCTCGTCGGCGGCGAGCGTCTCGCGGATCGCGCGCGTGAAGAAGCCGTTCAGATGGGTCGACACGTTGATCTTCGTCATCCCGGCGCGGACCGCCTGTACGATCACATCGTCTGAGACGCCCGACGAGCCGTGCAGCACGAGCGGGACGTCGCCTCCCGAGCGGCCGATGCCGCTGAGGGCGCTCTTGAGGCGGCCGATGAGGTCGATGTCGAGCGAGGCCGAGCGGTCGAGCATCGCGTGCGACGAGCCGACCGCGACGGCGAGCGAGTCGACGCCGGTGGCCTCGACGAACGCGCGCGCCTCGTCGGGATCAGTGCGCACACCGCGTGCGTGAGCGCCGTCCTTGCCGCCGACCTCGCCCAGCTCCGCCTCGATGTACACGCCGGCGGCGCGGGCGCGCGAGGCGACGTCGGCGGTGATGCGGACGTTCTCGTCGTAGTCGAGCTTGCCGCCGTCGAACATCACCGATCCGAAGCCCAGCGCGATGGCCTCGTCGACGAGCTCGGGCCGCTCGGCGTGGTCGAGGTGCACGGCGACCGGCGTGGCGGCGCGTCGAGCGACGGCGAGCGTCGCCACACCGATCGGCTCGAGGCCGCCGTGGTAGTCGGCGCAGTTCTGCGAGATCTGCAGGATGACCGGGAGATTCGCGCGTTCGGACGCTGAGACCAGCGCCTCCGCCGTCTCGAGGTGGATGACGTTGAACGCCCCGATGCCGGTGCCGGCCTCGGCTGCCTCGCGCATCAGATCGCGTGCGGATGCGAGTGTCATCGGGTCTCCTCGGGGTGGGGTGCGGAATCAGCGGTGGGTCCGGCCGGCCGTGCGGTGACGGTCAGCGCGAACTCCAGGTCGGGCCAGGACGGGTGGATCTCGCCGGCCAGCGGCATCAGCACCGCGGCAGCAGACCAGGCGGTCGCGCGTCGCAGGATCTGAGCGGGGTCGTGGCTGCCGGCATCCATCAGCACCGCGCACGCGGCGACCGCGGCATCCCCCGCTCCTGTGGGATTGCCGGCGAGCACCTCGCCGAGACGGGCGTGCAGCACGCCGACATCACCGGATGCCGTGGGCGTGACCGCCAGCATCCCGTCGGCCCCGAGCGAGAGCAGCACCAACTGGGCTCCGCGTCGGATGAGCTCGCGTGCGCCGTCGATCGGGTCGTCGAGGCCGGTCGCGTCGCGCAGCTCGTGCTCGTTCGGTTTGAGGACGGATGCCCCGGCATCCGCCGCGGCGAGCAGCGCCGGGCCGGACGTGTCGGCGATCACGGTCGCTCCCGCCTCGCGGCCCAGCCGGATGAGGTCGGGCAGGGCGTCGTTCGGGATGCCAGGGGGCAGACTCCCCGAGATCACCAGGACCCGTGCGCCGGGCGAGTCCGGACCGGGGGCCGACACGCCAGATGTCGGACGTTCTCGCGGGATCCGTCCGACATCTGGAGTGTCGGCCCCCCGTTCGTCACCGGCGGCGGGGGCGCCAGGGGTCGGGGCACCGGGGGCACCGGCAGCGAGGGCGCGGGCCACGGCATCCCGCAGGGTCTGCCACTCCGCGTCAGACGGGGCGACGCCCCGCTCGTTGACCACGGTCGTGTCGCCGAGTGCCTCGTCGACGAGGGCGATGCTGCGCCGGGTGGATGCCTCGACCGGCACGAGCACGTGCGGAACCCGCGACGAGGCGAGTTCCGCGGCGAACTCCTCGCCGGTCGCGCCGCCGGTGGTGGTCACGGCGAGCACGTCCGCCCCCTGCGCGTGCGCGACGCGGGCGACGTTGAGTCCCTTACCCCCGGCGCGCGCCTGTCCGGCATCCGCCCGGTGCGTGTCGCCGATCGTGAGCGAGGCGACGTGCCAGGTGAGGTCGAGGGCGGGGTTCGGGCTGACGGTGACGATCATGCCTGCACCGCCTGCCGTGCGCGCAGCGCCGACCCGAGGATGCCGGCATCGCCGGACAGCTCGGCCGGGACCAGCGCCGGGATGCGGTGGAAGCTGAGCCGGTCGGCGAGGCGCGTGCGCAGCTCGTCGAACAGCGCACTCCCGGCACGCGACAGGCCCCCGCCGATGACGACGGCCTGCGGGGCGATCACCGCCGTGAGCTGGGCGATCGACATCGTGAGCGCGTCGAGCGCCTCGTTCCAGATGCGCGCGGCGGTGTCATCACCCGCCGCAGCACGGGCGATCACGTCGCGGGCGCCGTCGACCGGGTCGCCGGTGGCCTCGGTGTAGCGGCGCGAGATCGCGCCGGCCGACGCGATGGCCTCCAGGCATCCGCGTGCTCCGCACGGGCACGGCCACTCCCCGAGCGGCGAGTGGCCGATCTCGCCGGCGTAGCCGCCCGCGGTGTACGGACGTCCGTCGACCAGCAGCGCACCGGCGATGCCGGTGCCGATGATCAGCACGACCGCGTTCGCGTAGTCGCGGGCGCCGCCGAGCACGTGCTCGGCCCAGCTGGCCGTACGCACGTCGTGGTCGAAGGCCACGGGCATCCCGAATCGCGCCGCCATCAGGTCGCGCATCGGCGCATCGCGCCAGCCCAGGTTGCTGCTGAACACCCCGATGCCGCTCTCGGCGTCGACGATGCCGGGCACGACGAGTCCGACGGCCTGCGGCACGACATCCGGATGCTGTGCGCGCAGCTCGTCGGCGAGCTCGGCGAGCCGCTCGATCAGCCGGGCGGGGCTGTCTTCGCCGCGCACCGGGGTCGGAGTGCGCCGCAGCCCGAGGACCGTGCCGTCGGCGTCGAACAGCGCCGACTTGATGTCGGTGCCGCCCACGTCGAAGGCCAGCACGGGCGCGCCGGCGCCGATCGAGACACCAGCGGCGAGCCGCTCACCGGACTCGTCGCCGACCACCTCGGGGATGTCGCTCTGCTCGGACATGCGTGCCCTCCGTCATCCGTCCGTCGTGGGGTGTCAGCCGTCGAGGACCACCGAGCGGGTGAGGTTGCGTGGCTGGTCGGGGTCGAGCCCCTTCGCGACCGCGCGGTCGAGGGCGACGCGGTGCAGACGCACGAGGTCGGCCATCGGGTCGATCGGGTGCTGCACGAAACGAGCGCCCGTCGCCTCCACCTGCGCCTGCAGGCCTTCGGGGGCGGAGCCGAGCTGCCAGGTGATGCGTCCGGGCGCGGCGATCGCGATCGGGCCGTGGCGGTACTCCATCGAGCTGTACGACTCGGTCCACGACTGCGAGGACTCGCGCATCTTCAGCGCCGCCTCGTGAGCGAGCCCCATCGCCCAGCCCATACCGAGGAAGCTGTACTGCTCGGCCTCGGCGAGAGCGTCGTCGTCGGTGCCGTCGAGCACGGCCTGCGCGTCGGAGATCGCGGCGTCGAGGCTCTCACCGACCGACGCGCGGAACAGGGCCAGCGCCGTGGTCGCGAAGCGGGTCTGCACGACCGACTGCTCATCGGCGAAGGGCAGGCCGATCACACTGTCGGCGATATCGACCAGCGGCGAGCTCGTGTCGCCGACGACAGCGATGACGGGCGTCTTGCCCTTCACGCGCTCGGTCAGCTCGAGCACCTCGGTGGTCGTGCCCGAGCGCGTGAGGGCGACGATCGCGTCGTAGCCGCGGCCGAAGGGGAACTCGGATGCCGTGAACGCGTCGGTCTCGCCGTGACCGGCGCTTTCGCGCAGCGCGGCGTACGACTGCGCCATGAACCAGGAGGTGCCGCAGCCGACGACGGCGATGCGGGCGCCGGATGCCGGGAGCAGCGCCTGCTCATCGCGCATGGCGGCTGCGCGCGCCCAGGTCTCGGGCTGCGAGGTGAGCTCTGCGCGCATGTGCGCGCCGGCGGTGGTGTGCATGGCGACTCCTGAATGCTTGTTTCTGACGTTTAGAACCAGATATCGATCATATTGTCGCATAGATCGGAGGCGCGCTGAAAGACGGCATCCCCCGTCTGGTTCCCACCGCGGCGCCGCGCCGAGTGTCAGCGGCCCTCGGCCGCCTCGGTGTGGTGGCGGATGACCTCGGCGACGACGAAGTTGAACCACTTCTCGGCGAACTCGGGGTCGAGGTGCGCCTCCTCGGCGAGCGCGCGCAGGCGGGCGGTCTGCTGCTCTTCCCGCCCAGGGTCGGAGGCCGGCATGTCGTGCTCCGCCTTCAGCCGCCCGACCTGCTGCGTGCAGCGGAAGCGCTCGGCGAGCATGAAGATCAGTGCGGCGTCGATGTTGTCGATGCTGGCGCGCAGGCGCAACAGTTCAGCGCGCGCCTCGCGCGCGTCGGCGTCACCCACGGCGTCAGCTGTGCCGGCGGTCGGCGCGACCCGCGTCGCCGTCGTCGGGGTAGCGTCCGTCGGTGTACTCGCCCTCTTCCTCATCGACGTGGGCGCCGGTGCGACCGGCGTCACCGGCGTGACCGGCGTGGTCGCTGGAGTGCTCGGCGTCGGTGTACGCGCCCTCGCCGTGATGGGGCAGGTGCTGCTCGCGGCCGTCGGCAGAGTAGACGCCGTCGGTGTACTCGCCCTCGGCGTCGCCGACATGCGCGGCGTGACTGCCGGTCGTCGTGCCGTCGCCGTGGTCGGCATCCGTGTACTCGCCCGCGGGGGGCTCGGATGCGTCGTGTGCGTGTTCGTCGGACATGGGATCCTCCAAAGGGGGTGGTCGCACCTCTCACGATAGTCAAGCCCCGGCGCCGAAGGCAGGGTCACCTCGGCGCCGCCGTAGAGTGTCGCCATGAGCACTGAAGACCCCACGTCGCCCGCGGCCTCCGACCGCAGCGACTCCCGCGCGGCCGCCAGGGCGACCCGCGCCGCAGATGCTGCGGAGGCCGCGGAGGTGGGAGCGGCCATCCAGGCCGACGCCGCAGCCGACGAGGCCAGTGCGGCAGCCGACGAAGCGGATGCCGCGGCTGCCGCGGCCGAGGCCGCGGAGCACCCCTCGCCCGCTGACGCCCCCACCCCGCGCCGGTCGATGTGGACCCGCATCGACCGTCCGTATCGGCTCGGCTTCCTGCTCACCCTGGGCGGTCTGTCGGCGTTCCTCGTGGCGCTCGCACTCACCAGCCTGTCGACGGTGCTCGTCTACGTCGCCATCGCCCTGTTCGCGGCGCTGGGCCTGAATCCGGCCGTGCGGCTGCTCGAGAGGCGCGGGCTCTCCCGCGGGGTGAGCGTGGCCATCGTCATCGTCGCCCTCGTGGCGGCCGTCGGACTCGTGCTGGTGCTGATCGTGCCCGTCGTCGTCGAGCAGATCGCCTCGTTCGTGAAGTCGGTGCCCAAGGTCATCGACGACTTCGTGCACACCGACCTGTACCTGCTGCTCGAGAAGCAGTTCGGCGATCAGATCGGCTCGCTGCTCACCGACGGCGAGAAGCTGCTCACCGACGGCAAGACGCTCACCGCGCTCGGCGGCGGCGCCCTGAAGGTCGGCACCTCGATCGCGGAAGGCGTCTCGGCCTTCGTCATCGTGTTCGTGCTCACGCTGTACTTCGTGGTCGGCCTGCCCGGCATCATCACCTCGATGCTGCGCCTGGCACCGGCCCGCAAGCGCCAGCAGGCCCGCGGCATCGTCGACCAGATCACCGAGTCGGTCGGCGGCTACGTGCAGGGCATGGTCATCCTGGCGTTCGCGAACTCGATGGTGGCGCTCGTGCTCTACCTGCTGCTGGGTCTGCCGTTCCCCCCGCTGATGGCGGTCGTCGCGTTCCTCGTGACGCTCATCCCGCTGATCGGCCCGCTGCTGTTCCTCGCCATCGGCACGGTCGTCGCGCTGCTGGCCGACCCCGTGCACGCGCTGATCTTCGGTGTCGTCTACCTGATCTACATCCAGATCGAGGCGTACGTCCTCACCCCGAAGGTGATGAACCGCACCCTCGAGGTGCCTGGCCTGCTGGTCGTGCTCGGCGCGCTGGTCGGCGGCACCCTGCTCGGACTGCTCGGTGCGCTCGTCGCGGTGCCGGCCACGGCATCCATCCTCATCGTCCTGAACCAGATCTTCATCCCGCGGCAGGACGAGCGCGTCTGACCCGCAACGCGAGCGCGGCCAGGCGGGCGAACCCACCCGGCCGCGCCGGCGCTGTGACGAGGGTCAGATCAGACCCTTGTCCTTCAGCCATGCCTCGGCGATGTCGGCCGACGACTTCTGGTCGACCGTGCTCTGCACGTTCATCGCGACGAGGTCCTCGGCGCTCAGCTCGGCGCTGATGGAGTCGATGACCTCGCTGACCTGGTCGGCGATGTCGCTCGAGACGAGCGGCACGACGTTCGAGGCCAGGATCATGTTCTCGGGGTCTTCCAGCGCCACGATGTCCTCGGTCTGGAAGGCGGGGTCGGCGGAGTAGATGTCTGCCACCTGCACCGTGCCGGCCAGCAGCGCCTCGAGGGTGCCCTGCCCGGTGGCCGAGAACGTCAGGTCGATGCCGTACGCCTCCTTCGCGCCCGCGGGGCCGTACGGGCGCTGCTCGAACTCGGGCGCGGCTCCGATGGTGGCGGGCTCGCTGAGCTTCGACAGATCGGCGATCGAGGTGAGCTCGTTCTCGTCGGCGAACGACGTCAGCACCGTGTAGGTGTCCTGGTCGCTGGCGTCGGCGTACTGCAGCGCGGTGAGACCGTCGGGAAGTGCGTCCTTCAGGGCGGCGTACACGTCGTCGGGGCTGGTGGCCGTCGCCTCCTTGTCGAGGTACTCGAGCAGGTTGCCGGTGTACTCCGGGAAGACGTCGATGTTGCCGGACTCGACCTCGGGCATGTAGGCGTCGCGCTGGCCGATGTTGAACGTGCGCTCGACGGTGAAGCCGGCATTCTCCAGGCCCTGGGCGTAGATCTCGGCGATGATCTCGTTCGAGTAGTACGCCTGCGAGCCGACGACGATTGTGTCGCCGCCCGTGTCGCTGCTGTCGGCGCTGGGCTTGTCGAGCGGGTTCGAATCCGAGGCGCAGCCGGCCAGTGACAGGGCGGCGACGATGGCGATGCCGGCGGTGACGGCGGTGCGGGTTCTGCTGTGTGTGGACATGGCGGGCCTTTCGGTGTGGGTCAGGCAGGGGCGGATGCCGCGCGGCGAGCGCGCGACGGCGAAGACGGACTGGCGGATGCTGGGGTGCGCAGCCCCGCAGGGACGGCGGCTCGCTGCGCGAGCGCCATCAGCAGGTCGACGATGAGAGCCAGGGCCGCGACGAGGATCGCCCCGCCGAGCACCTGGTCGAAACGACTGAGCGGGATGCCCTGAATGATGGGCCACCCGAGTCCGCCGAGGTTGACGTAGGCGGCGATCGTGACGGTGGCGATCACCTGCAGCAGAGCCGACCGGAGCCCGCCGACGAGCAGCGGCAGTCCGAGTCGCAGCTCGACCTTCGTGAAGATCTGCCACTCGGTCATGCCCATCGCGCGCGCCGCATCGATGACTCGGCGGTCGATGGCCTCGAGCCCCGTGTACGCGCCGGCGAGCAGCGAGGGGATCGCCAGCAGCACGAACGTGATGACGGCGGCGAGCGGGGTCTGCAGGATGCCGAGCACGAGCACCAGCAGCACGAGCAGCCCGAACGACGGGATCGCGCGCGCGGCGCCCGAGATGGCGACGGCGATCTCGCGCCCGCGACCGGTGTGGCCGATCAGCCACCCCGCGGGCAGTGCGATCGCGGCGGCGACGGCGACCGAGACGATCGTGTAGATCAGGTGCTGGGCGAGCAGGGTCGGCAGGGCGTAGGTGCCCACCAGGCGATCGGGCGAGAACAGCCAGGCGAGCGCGTCGGCGAAGAGGTTCATGCGCCGGCCGCCTTCGCCCGCCGAGTCGCGATGGCTGTCGCTCGGGTCCACGGCATCAGCGCCCGCCCCGCGAGGATCAGCAGGGCGTCGACGAGCAGGGCGATGACCACCACCGCCACGACGCCGGCGAGCACCTCAGGGATGAGCCGGCGCTGCTGCCCGTTCGTGAACAGGTAGCCGAGGTTGGTCACGCCGATGAGGATGCCCACCGTGGCGAGCGAGATCGTCGACACCGCGGTCACCCGCAGCCCGGCGAGGATCACGGGGCCGGCGAGCGGCAGCTCGATGGTGAAGAACCGGCGCGGCGCGGCGTACCCCATGGCCGTCGACGCCTGCAGCACGTCGGCATCCACCGAGTCGAGTCCGTCGGCGACGGCCCGCACGAGGATGGCGACCGCGTAGATCGTCAGCGCGGCGACGAGGTTCTGCTCGCTGATCACGGAGTACCCGAGCGCCGCGGGCATCAGGATCAGCAGGGCGAGCGAGGGGATGGTGTACAGCAGGCCGGTGAGCACGATGACCGGCCCGCGCACGAGCCGGTAGCGCCAGGCGACCCAGCCGAGCGGCAGCGAGAGCACGAGCCCGAGCACGATCGGGATGAGGCTCTGGCGCAGGTGGATGACCGTGAGCTCGACGATGAGCCCGAGGTTGTCCACCACCCAGTTCATGCGGTGTCCTCCACCAGGCGGCCCTGCGTGCGACCCTCCGAATCGACGACGACCGCGCCGTTCGGCGTCTGCTTCACGGTCAGAGCGCGGCGGCCGCGCTCGGCGCCGATGAACGCCTCGACGAAGGCATCCGCCGGGTTCTCGATGATCTCGCTCGGGCTGCCGACCTGCACGATCCGCGCTCCGCGATCGAGGATGACGACCTGGTCGCCGAGCAGGAAGGCCTCGTCGATGTCGTGCGTGACGAAGACGACCGTCTTGTCGAGCTCGTCCTGCAGGCGGATGAGCTCCTGCTGCAGGTCGGCGCGCACGATCGGGTCGACGGCGCCGAACGGCTCGTCCATGAGCAGGATGTTCGGGTCTGCCGCGAGCCCCCGCGCGACGCCCACCCGCTGCTGCTGACCGCCCGAGAGCTGGCTGGGGTAGCGGTCGGCGAGCGACTGGTCGAGACCGACCGTGGTGAGCATCTCGCGCGCGCGCACCTGTGCGTCGCGACGCGAGACGCCGGTGAGGCGCAGCACGGTCGCCACGTTGTCGAGCACGGTGAAATGCGGCATCAGACCGGAGTTCTGCATGACGTAGCCGATGCTGCGTCGCAGTGCGACCGGGTCGCCGCCCAGCACGCTCTTCCCGTCGATCTCGACCTCGCCGGAGGTGGGCTCGACCATGCGGTTGATCATGCGCAGCAGCGTCGTCTTGCCGCAGCCGGACGAGCCGACGAAGACGGTCGTCTTGCGTGACGGGATGACCAGGCTGAAATCGTCGACGGCGTGGGTGCCATCGGGGAACCTCTTGGTGACAGACCGGAACTCGATCATCGCGTCTCGGCTCCTGCGGGGACAGCTCTCATGCACGTACCTCCTGGCATCCCTTCGAGGGTAGGCGACATCGCCGACATTGCGGCGGAATCGCACCGACCTGTCATGCGGACTGCCTGCCGTACTGCTCGAGGAACCGCAGCCAGATCTCGCTCATGGTCGGATAGGCGGGAACGGCGTGCCAGAGCCGGCTGATCGGCACCTCCCCGACCACGGCGATCGTCGCAGCCTGCAGCATCTCGGCGACGTCGGGCCCCACGAAGGTCGCCCCGACGATCACGTCGCGCTCGGTGTCGATCACCACCCGCCCCTGTCCCTGGTAGCCGTCGGCGTGCAGCGCCGCGCCCGACACGGAGCCGAGGTCGTAGTCGACGACCGCGATCTGCTGTCGCGTGTCGCGCGCGGCATCCGCGGTCATCCCCACCGAGGCGACCTCGGGTTCGCTGAACACGACCTGCGGCACCGCGGCGTGATCGGCCGTCGCGACGTGACGGCCCCACGCGTCGTCGGCGATGACCTCGCCGCGAGAGCGGGCCGCGATGACATCGCCGGCAGCGCGCGCCTGGTACTTGCCCTGGTGGGTCAGCAGTGCGCGGCCGTTGACGTCGCCGACGGCGTACAGCCAATCGCTGCCCGGCACGCGCATCGTGTCGTCGACCTCGATCGAGCGGCCGGGTCGCAGCCCCACGACGTCGAGTCCGATGTCGGCGCTGCGCGGCGTTCGTCCGGTCGCGACGAGCACCTCGGCGGTCGTGATCTCGTGACCGTCATCGAGGGTCAGCGTCACCGCATCGCCCTCGCGGCGCACGGCGGTGGTCTGCGTGTTCAGCCGTACGTCGACGCCCAGCCCGCGCAGCCCCTCGGCGACCTGCTCACCGGCGAACGGCTCCATCCGCTCGAGCAGGCCGCGTCTGGCGATCAGCGTGACCGCCGCGCCGAGTCCGGCGTAGACCGTCGCCATCTCGACGCCGACGACGCCGCCGCCGATGACGGCCAGCGATTCGGGCACCTGCTCGGCGGCGGTCGCTTCGCGGCTGGTCCACGGGTGGGCTTCGGCGAGACCGGGTATGTCGGGGATCGTGGCATCCGATCCGGTCGCCACCGCGACCGCGTGCCGCGCCCGCAGCACCCGCTCGCCCTCGTCGGTGGTCACGGTGACCTCGCGCTCGGCGGTGAGCCTGCCGTGCCCGCGCACCAGGTCGATGCCGGCGCTCTGCAGCCACGTGACCTGGCCTTCGTCCGACCAGTGCGAGACGAAGCCGTCGCGCCGGGCGAGCACCTCGGCGGGCGCGATGCTGCCGCCGTCGACTCCCCGCACTCGCTGCGCCGCACGCAGCGCCTGCATGGGCCGCAGCAGCGCCTTCGACGGCGTGCACGCCCAGTAGGAGCACTCGCCGCCGACCAGCTCGCTCTCGACGATGACGGCGGTGAGGCCGCCCTGCACCGCTCGGTCGGCCACGTTCTCGCCGACGGGGCCGGCACCCAGGACGATGAGGTCGTATTCGTCGCTCATGCCGTCAGTCTCGCCGAGTGCGGCGACTCGTCGACGGGGCTTGACACGGGCAGCGGCGTGCCCGTGCGGCGGACGGCGCGCGTCGGCACCGGCCGGCCGGTTCAGCGCGCGGGCAGGATCACCGTCGGCGTCGGCGCGTCGGTGACGTGGCGCACGTCGCGCGGGGCTCCGGTGCGCTCGTCCAGATCGACCACACTGACCGTGCCCGACCGCTGTCCCGCCACGAGCAGAGTGCCGTCGTACACGAGATGGTGGCGGGGCCAGTCGACGCCCGAGTCGGCGAGCGCGAACGGTTCGAGAATCTCGCCGCCACCGCGCACGCGGAGAGCCGCGAGCGTGTTGCTGCCGCGCAGCGCCGTGTAGAGGGTGTCTCCGTCGCGGGAGACCGCGAGCTCGGCGGGGAAGTCGACCCCGATCTGGGCGATCGGCGACGCGGTGGTGGCCGAGACGAGGCCCCAGACTCCGTCGCGGGCGGATGCCAGGGTGAACACCTCGCACGAGTACTCGGTGACCACGTGCAGATGCCCGCTGGGGTGCAGCACCATGTGGCGTGGCCCGGTGCCGCGCGGCAGCACGACGTCGTGATCGACCGTCAGCCCCGCGCCGGATGCCCGCCAGATGCGCACCAGATCGAACCCGAGGTCGGTGGTGGCGATGCGCCCGTCGGGCAGGAACACCGCCGCGTGCGCGTGCGACACCCGCGGCTCCTCGCCCGCGGGAAGCGGGTGCGGGTCGCGGGCGCGATGCACATCGGGGGCCGACACTCCAGATGTCGGACGGTTCACGGCATCCGGTCCGACATCTGGAGTGTCGGCCCCCGGAGTGTCGAAGAAGCCCGAGGCCCCACCGTCGCCGAACAGCGCGGCGCGCAGGGCCGCGGCCTTGTCGACGCCGGCCGGCACGAGCGCGCCGTCGTCGGCGATGCCGAAGCGGACGACCCGTCCGTCGCCGTAGCAGCTGGCGATCAGCATCCGTCCGCCGGGCGAGACGGCGAGATGACAGACCGAGTCGCCGGCGGGGAGCGGACCGCCGAGCGGACGCAGCGCCGTTTCTCCGGCGCGGGCGAACGCCTGCACCACCCCTGCACCCTCCTGGGCGGCGTAGACGACGTCGAGCGTCGGATGCGCCGCCAGCCACGAGGGGGATGCCACCGGCGCGGCCGTGCCGCGATGGCGCAGCGTCGACGGTCCGCGGCCCTCGTCGACCGAGAGGATGCCGATGCCCTCGGCATCGCCCTCCGTGTCGGAGCCGTAGCCGCCGATCCAGAACCGCGTCATGCTGCGTCCTCTCCCGGCTGCGGGATCAGTCGATCAGGTCGTGGCGCACGATCACCTGGTCGCGGGCCGGGCCCACGCCGATCACCGAGATGCGGGTGTTGCTCATCCGCTCGAGGGTGAGCACGTAGTCCTTCGCCGTCTGCGGCAGGTCGTCGAAGGTGCGCGCCGTCGAGATGTCCTCGCTCCAGCCGGGGAAGCTCTCGTAGATCGGCTTCGCGTGGTGGAAGTCGGTCTGGTTGACCGGCACCTCGTCGAAGCGCGTGCCGTCGACGTCGTAGGCCACGCACACCGGGATCTGCTCGAGTCCGGTGAGCACGTCGAGCTTGGTGAGCACGAGATCGGTGATGCCGTTCACGCGCGTCGCGTAGCGGGTGATCGGGGCGTCGTACCAGCCGGTGCGGCGGTCGCGACCCGTGGTGGTGCCGTACTCGAACCCGGTCTTGCGCAGCCACTCGCCCATCTCGTCCTCGAGCTCGGTGGGGAACGGGCCCGAGCCGACGCGGGTGGTGTACGCCTTGACGATGCCGACGATGCGGTCGAGGCGGTTGGGTCCGACTCCCGAGCCGGATGCCGCTCCCGCAGACGTCGCGGTCGACGAGGTCACGAACGGGTAGGTGCCGTGGTCGACGTCGAGCATGGTTGCCTGACCGGCTTCGAACACGACGACCTCGCCGCGGTTCAGGGCCTCGTCGACGAGGTGCCCGGTGTCGGCGACCAGCGGACGCAGCCGCTCGGTGTACGAGAGCAGGTCGTCGACGATCTCGTCGACGGTGATCGAGCGGCGGTTGAACATCTTCACCAGCAGGTGGTTCTTCTGGTCGAGGGCGCCCTCGACCTTCTGCCGCAGGATGTTCTCGTCGAAGAGGTCCTGCACGCGGATGCCGACGCGGTTGATCTTGTCGGCGTACGCCGGGCCGATGCCGCGGCCGGTGGTGCCGATGCGGCGCTTGCCGAGGAAGCGCTCGGTGACCTTGTCGAGCGTGCGGTGGTACGCCGTGATGATGTGCGCGTTGGCGCTCACCTTCAGGCGCGACGTGTCGACGCCGCGCGCCTCGAGCGCGTCGAGCTCCTGGAACAGCACGGCGAGGTCGACGACCACGCCGTTGCCGATCACCGGGTTCACCCCGGGGCTCAGGATGCCCGAGGGGAGCAGGTGCAGGGCGTACTTCTCGTCGCCGATGACGACGGTGTGGCCGGCGTTGTTGCCGCCGTTGAACTTGACCACCCAGTCGGTGCGCTCGCCGAGCAGGTCGGTGGCCTTGCCCTTGCCCTCATCGCCCCACTGGACGCCGACGATCACGATTCCTGGCATGCGTGTACCCCCTGGTGCTGCACGCTTTCGCCGGGTTTGCACCGGCAGATGAGCTGGCCCTGATCGGGCGTGACCATCCTATCGGAGGGCCTGCGACGGCCCCTGGCGCATCGGCACGAACCCGCGGGGGCCCTGCGACGCCCCTCGCCCCTCAGCCGGCCGGAGTGAACCGGATCGGGAACCGCACCTGCACGATGCCGCCCTTCGGCTCGCGCGTCAGCTGGGCGGTTACCCTGTACCGGGGGTTCTCGGTCGTCGACGAGCGCCCGACGCGCACGAGGAGTGAGAGATGTCTGAGTTCCCGAATCCCGGATCGACCTCGCAGGCGCCCCCCGCCGGAGCGGACGATCTGGCTCGCGCGCAGCGCATCCTGACCGTCATCTCCGACTCGTACGCGACCAAGATGGTCGGGCAGGACAGCCTGCGCGCCAGCCTGCTCATCGCCCTCATCGCCGGCGGGCACATCCTGCTCGAGTCGGTGCCGGGCCTTGCGAAGACGACGGCGGCGAGCACCCTGGCCGACACCGTGAAAGCCAGCTTCAAGCGCATCCAGTGCACTCCCGACCTGCTGCCGAGCGACATCACCGGCAGCCAGATCTACGACGCCGGAACCGGCAGCTTCCGCACCGTGCTCGGCCCGGTGCACGCCCACTTCGTGCTGCTCGACGAGATCAACCGCTCGAGCGCGAAGACCCAGTCGGCGATGCTCGAGGCGATGCAGGAGCGGCAGACCACGATCGGCGGCGAGGTGCATCCGCTGCCGCGCCCGTTCCTCGTGATCGCTACGCAGAACCCGATCGAGCAGGAGGGCACCTACGAGCTGCCCGAGGCGCAGATGGATCGCTTCCTGCTCAAGGCGATCGTCGAGTACCCGAGCCCCGCCGAGGAGTTCGAGATCCTCAACCGCATCGACTCGGGGGCGCTCGACCCCGACCGGCACGTGGCCGGCGCGATCAGCCTCGACGATGTGCACGACCTGCAGGACGTCGCCTCGCGGGTGTACATCGACCCGGCGATCCGCAACTACATCGTGCAGATCGCCTACGTCACCCGCAATCCGGCGCCGTACATCGGCGAGGAACGCGCCCGGTTCATCAAGTACGGGGCCAGCCCTCGCGCGAGCATCGCCTTCCTGCAGGCGTCGCGCGCCCTGGCGCTGCTGAACGGCCGCACCCACGTGCTGCCGGAGGACATCCGGTCGCTGCGCCACCTCGTGCTGCGCCATCGGGTGCTGCTGACCTTCGAGGCGGATGCCGAGGGCGTGCGCAGCGAGGACATCATCGACCAGATCTTCGCGTCCGTGCCGACCCCGTAGCGCCCATGGCGAGTCTGATCACCCAGGTGAAGGCCACGCTCTTCATCCGCTCGTCGCAGAAGTCGATGCACGCGCTGGACGGCGCGTACGCCTCGCTGCTGCGCGGACGCAGCCTCGACTTCGAGGATCTGCGACCTTACGAGTTCGGCGATCAGGTGCGGGACATCGACTGGCGCGCGACCGCCCGTCACGGCGAGCCGCTGATCAAGCGCACCAAGGCCACCCGCAAGCACACGGTGCTGTTCCTCGTCGACACCGGTCGCGGCATGCGCGCGCTCGCGGAGGACGAGGGCGGCAAGCGCGATCTCGCCGTGCTGCTGACCGGTGCCCTCGGCTTCCTCACCGTGCGTCACGGTGACGACTTCTCCGTCGTCTACGGCGACAGCGCTCGCGTGCGACGGCTGGCGACCGGCAGCAGCGAGGGCGCCCTCGAGCACGCGCTGCGCACGGTGAGCGCGGCGATCGACTCCAGCACGGCGGCGGGGGATCGGGATGCCCTGCTGCGCTACACCGCGCGCACTATCGCACGGCGCATGATCGTCGTGCTCGTCACCGACGAGGCGCCGCTGACGCCCGACACCGAGGGTCTGCTGCGCCGGCTCACCGTGCAGCACGATGTGCTCTGGATGACCGTGCGCGACGCCGACCCCGTCATCCGGCCGGGCAGCGCGGGCGCGCACCGACGCGACGTCGACAGCGGCTGGACCATTCCCGACTTCGTGCACGGCGACGTGGAGGTGATGGCCGAGCTGGCCGCCGACGAGGCGGCCCACACCGCCGCGCGCGATGCCACGCTGCGACGGCTCGAGATCGCGCACGCCGAGTTCGGCGCGCAGAGCGCGGCGGTGCCCACGCTGCTCGCCATGCTCAACAGGAGGTCGCATGCCCGCACCTGATGAGCTGTATCCGCCCGCTCAGTACGGCTGGGGCTGGCTCGTGCTGGCGATCGGCATCCTGCTGCTGCTCGCCGGCGGCGCCTGGCTGCTGATCGCGCTGACCAGGCCGAGGCAGAGCATCACCCTGCCGGGAGAGGCCGCACTCGCACCGCCGGCAGCGGCGGTCCTCGATCAGCTGCGCGGGGAGTACCTGGCCGACGTCCAGCGCATCGAAGACGCATACCGCTCGGGGAATATGACGCCGCGACAGGCGAATCTCGAGCTGAGCCGCACCGTGCGCGCGTTCGTCAACGAGTACTCCGGGCTCGAGGCGCCGGTGCTCGCGCTCGACGATCTCGTCGCTCGCGGCGTCGATCCCGCCCTCATCGACGCGATCCGCCGGCACTACTACCCGAGCATCTTCCAGCGCGGACCCGCGATCGATCCGGTCTACGGCGCCGACGCCGCGCGCACCGTCGTCACGAGCTGGCACTGAGGGGTGACGACGTGACACTGAACATCTGGTGGATGCCGCTGGTCGCCCTCGGCGTGCTCGCCGCAGCCGTCGCGGTGGGGGCGGTCATCGGCATCCGCTCGGGCCGACGTGCCGACGCCCGGCCGGCCGCACTGGTCTCGCGCGCGGAGCGACTGCGCGCGCTGCCCTCGTTCCGCGCCGCGGTGCGGCGGCGGACGGCGCTGCTGTCGGGCATCGTCGCGCTCGGCGCGATCGCCGTGCTGCTCGGCGGGGTCGTCGCCGCCCGTCCGATGGCGCCGAAGACCGTGCAGCCCGTGAACGCCAGCCGCGACATCATGCTCTGCCTCGACGTGTCGGGATCGATGTCGGACGTCGACGTCGAGGTGCTCAGCGTCTTCAAAGAGCTGCTGGAGGGGTTCGAGGGCGAGCGGATCGGACTGACCATCTTCAACAGCTCGCCCGTGCAGGTGTTCCCCCTCACCGACGACTACGCGTTCGTGAAGGAGCAACTCCAGAATGTGCGCAGCAGCTTCGACTATGTCGACGAGACGCCCGAGCACTGGGTCGGCACGCTCAACGGCCCCGGCGCCTCGCTGATCGGCGACGGCCTCGCCGCGTGCACGATGCGCTTCGACCATCAGGACGACGAGCGCAGCCGCTCGGTGATCCTCGCGACCGACAACGAGCTCGCGGGCGCGTCGATCCTCACGCTCGACGAGGCGGCGCAGTACGCGAAGGAGCAGCGCGTGCGTGTCTTCGCCCTGAACCCGGTGCAGGGCAAGGACGCGCAGGTCAGCGCGCAGCTGGCCGACGCGGCGGCACTCACCGGCGGGCAGTCGTACGCGCTGCGGGCGACCACCACCGTGGGCGACATCATCGCCGAGATCCAGAAGCAGGAGGCGACGACGCTGAAGGGTCAGGCGCAGGTGATCCTGGTGGACAGCCCGAACCTGTGGATCTCGCTGATGCTCGTGGCGGTGCTCGGCTTCGTCGTGCTGCTGAGCGTGGTTCGGGATGCCGGAGGGAGGCGCCCGTGATCCTCCAGCCCGTCCTGCATCCGATCCTGCTCGCGCTGCTGTGCGCGGTGCCGGCGTTCTTCGTCGTGCGCGCACTCGTGAGGGGGCCCTCGCGCGGGCTGTGGGCGCTGCGCCTGGGCATGATCGTCGTCGTCTTCGTCATGCTGTTGCGGCCCGGCATCCCCGGTGGCACCTCGGAGACCCTCGCCACCGACACCGATGTCGTGATCGTCGTCGACACGACGGCGAGCATCGTCGCCGAGGACTGGGCAGGTGACCGCCCCCGCATCGACGGCGTCCGCGCCGACGTGCAGGCCATCGTCGACGAGTACCCGGGGGCGCGGTTCGCGCTGATCAGCTTCGACGCGGCCGCGCAGCTGCGTCTGCCGCTGACGACGGATGCGACCGCGCTCATCTCATCGCTCGACGTGCTGCGGCCCGAGGTGACCGATCAGTCGCGCGGATCGTCGATCGGCATCGCGAACCGGATGCTGGCCGACACGCTCGCGGCTGCGGCGGAGGCGTCGCCCGAGCGCGGGCGAATGGTGTTCTACCTCGGCGACGGCGAGCAGACGGCGTCGAGCGAGCCGGAGTCATTCGCCTCGAGCGCGAAGTACGTCGACGGCGGGGCGGTGCTGGGCTACGGCACCGCCGAGGGCGGGCCGATGCGGAAGACGACCGGCCAGGGCTCGGAGAGCGGTGGATACATCGAGTACCAGGGACAGCCCGCCCGGTCGGTGATCGATGAAGACAACCTGCGCCGGGTGTCCGAGCAGCTCGGCATCGAGTACCGGGCCAGGGCGGCGGATGCCGAGATCGACCTGCCCGAAGCGCCGACGAGCACCACCGACTACGCGGCCTCCGGCGAGGTCGGCAACGTCGTCGAGCTGTACTGGATCGGGGCGCTGGCGCTGATCGCGATGCTGGCGGTCGAGGTCGCGCTCGCGACCATCTCGGTCGTGCGGCTGCGCGGACTCGCCCGACCGCAGCCGGCCCCGGCGCCACCGATGCCGGCGCGGCCGGCCCCGACGCCGCCGGCCCCGACGCCGCCGAAGGGGGGCATCGGATGAGCACGCCATCGCAGGCGGATGCCGCTGCGGCCCTGCTGGCCGTCAACCGGCGCCGCCGTCGGATCCGCCGCTGGGTCGCGATCGCGACCCTCCCCCTCACGCTCGCCGCACTGCTGCTCGTGGCCAAGCTGCTGAGCATGTACGCGTTCGCGCATACGTCGATCAGCACGTTCGTGTCTGGTGCGTACGCCGAGTCGGAGTCGGCCGCCCGCGGGCAGGACATCGCCAACTGGTTCGAGCCGTTCGCCGCGCCGTACAACATCGGCACGGCGCTGGGCGGCGCAGACGAGCTCGGTGCCTCCCGGACGGAGCTGGAGCGCGCGCTGCCCCTCGCCCAGGGGCTGCAGGTGTGCCCCGTGCTGATCAACCTGTCGCTCGTCGTCGAGCGGCAGGGCGACGCCGCGCAGGCCGACGGCGACGCCGCGAGAGCCGCCGAGCTGTACGGCGAAGCGCTCGAGATCACCGTCGAGACGCCGGAGGAGTGCCGCAGCGAGGCAGCCCAGCAGCAGTCGCCGCAGCCGAACCGCGACATGAGCGACACGCTCGACGAGAATCAGCGGCGCCAGCAGGAGAAGCAGCGTCAGAGCCAGCAGCCGCCACCCGAGCAGCCGCAGCAGCCAGACCAGGGAGAGCAGGGAGAGACGCCGCAGGACAAGCTCGACGACATCGAGGACCGCCTGAATCAGGGCGCGCAGGAGCGAGAGGACCAGCTCGGCGGCGGGCAGGGCGACGACGGCTCCGGTGGGGGAACGGACAAGCCGTGGTAGATCATCAGCGCAGCAGATACGTCGGCGGCTCCGAAGGCGCCCCTCCCCTGCCCCCGGTCGGCGGCTACGCGGGCGCTGCCCGTGCGCGGGGAGGGCTGGATGCCGCGGCCGGCCTGCCCACGGCATCCGGAGTCACATACACCGACCCGGCGGCCGTCCGCAAGACGGGGGTCAACGCAGTCGGGCTCGCCGCCATCTCGGCGACGGCCGTCTTCGCCGTGATCCTGCTGCTGCTCATGCTCGCCGGCGGCACCGACGCGCTGTACGGCGTGACGCTGCTCGTACTGCAGCTCGCGATCGTCGGCGTGATCGTCGCGGCGCTGCTCACCCGACGCGGCCGGATGCTGGGGGCGATCGCCCTGGCCGTCTCGCTCGTCTGCAACGTCGCGACCGTCGGCGCCGTGGGCGCCCTGTACTCCTCGGCGACCCAGGCGTACGGCGGCACGAAGTCCGAGCAGCAGCGGCACGAAGAGGCGTATCCCGGCGTGAAGGACTACTCGCCCGACGAGGCCCTGAACGGACCGTCTCTCGACGAGGTGCAGGCCGAGGGCGACGCTCTGATGGCCGCGATCCGCGCCCGGCTGAGCGATCGCTACGGCTACACGTGGGTGCAGAGCGGCACGGTCGACGTGAGCCCCGAGCGCAACGGGTACGGCGGTGAGTCGATGCTGCGCCGGTACACGTCGACGGCGTGGACGACCGAGCAGCCCGTGCAGGACGACGCACGCAAACGCGAGGTCATGCAGGCGATCGGCGAGGTGCTCCTCGAGCGCGGTCTCAGCGACCTGTACCCGCTGAACGAGATCGACACCGGCATCTCGCCCGACATGGTGGCGAAGCTGTACGGCTCGACCGAGCCGTCCCGGCAGCACACCTGGGAGTACTACGGCGACACCTACCCCGGGCCGATGCGCTTCTACGCGTACGCGTACGACCTGTCGAACGACCCCACCGGGGAGTTCCGCCTGCAGCGCGAGGCGATCGCGGCGCAGACGGGCGAGCCCCTCGAGGGCATCCAGCTCATCGTCTTCGCCCGCCGCGTGCTGCCCGAGGCCGACCGGGCCGAGTTCGAGCAGCGCCTGCAGGAGTACCCGGGGTTCTGAGGTCGGAGCTGCGCTCCCGCGGCGCCCGAGATCCGGCCTGACAACCGCCCTACGGCAGGTCTGCCACCGGCACGTGCTCGTCGCCGGGCAGCTCCGGCTCGTCGACGAGCCTGAGATCGTCGACCGCGGGACCCTCGAGCACCGTGCCGTCGGCGGCGAAGCGCGAGCCGTGCAGCGGGCAGTCCCACGAGCGCTCGGCACTGTTCCAGGTGACGATGCCGCCCAGGTGCGTGCACACGGCAGACACGCGGCAGGTGACGCCGTCGACGGTCGAGACCGCCACCGGTTTCATCCCCGCGCTGCCCACGACGCCCTCGCCCTCCGCGGGCGGCGTCGTGGGCAGCGGATGCCGTTCGGCCGAGATCCACCCGGTCGCGGCGTCGCGCGCCACCTCCGCGCCGGCGACCGCACCCTGCGCGAGATCCTTCGGCGTGGTGATGCGATGGTGCAGCGTCTGCGCCCAGGGGATGCTGCCGTCGAGCACCTCCGCCGTGATGCTCAGCGCCGCCGCGACGGCGTTCGTCATGCCCCACTTGTTGTAGCCGGTGGCGATCTTGACGTGCTTGCCGGTGCGCGGCATCCAGCCGACGAACGGCACCATGTTCAGCGACTGGTAGTCCTGCGCAGCCCAGGCGTGCGTGCGCTCCGCGCCGGGGAAGTGACGGTGCGTCCAGTGCTCGAGATCGTCGACCAGGGCCTGGGTATCGGCCGCGCGGCCCACGTCGTGGTCGTTGCCGCCGACCAGCAGCAGCTGCTCGCCGTCGTGCGAGGCGGTGCGCAGCGACCGGGTCGGTGCATCGACCGAGAGGTACATGCCCTGCGGGATCCGGGCGGCGTCCGGCATCCGGTACGCCTGCGCGTAGGAGCGGTTGGCCTTGAGCTTGGCGAAGTACAGGCCCCGGTCGAGGACCGGCACACCCGTGGCCAGCACGACGGTGCCGGCGTGCACGTCGCCGACCGAGGTGATCACCCGGCTGGGCTCGCCGGTGTCGACGTCCTTCACCCGCACGCCCTCGACGATCACCCCGCCCCGCTCGCGCAGATCGGCGGCGAGCGCGCGCAGCACGTCCATCGGGTCGAACTGCGCCTGCTCGCGAAGTCGGATGGCGCCGTGCACGCGGAACGGCAGCTCGAGCTCGCTCACCCGCTCGACGTCGAGTCCCGCCGCCAGGCACGCCTCGTACTCCTTCTCGATCGAACGCGCACCGTCCTCGGTTCCCGCGTAGGTGAACGCATCGCGACGCTCGACGGCGACGCCGTGCTCGCCGAGATAGCGCAGCATCCACTGCTGCCCCTCGAGGTTGCCCTCGACGTAGGCCTTCAGCACCCGATCCGACCCGCGCGAGCGGATGCCCGAGAGCACGCTTCCCTGCAGCAGACTGAGCTTCGCGGTGGTGTTGCCGGTCGCCGCGGCACCCACGAAGCGGGCCTCCAGCACCGCCACCGACAGGCCGGCTCGCGCGAGCAGCAGGGCGGTGGTCAGTCCGGTGAGACCCGCTCCGGCGACCACGGCGTCGTAGCGGGCGTCGGGCTCGAAGGCGTCGGTGGGAATGCGCTCACGCTGGTCGTCGAGCCATAAGGACGTCACGGTGTCTCCTTCGCTGGGGGCGAGTGAGTCCCAGTACACCGTGAGCGCGGTGGCGAGCAACAGGGCTTGACATCACGACCGACGCGAGCACGGCGGGTGTCCTACGCTGGCTTCTGGCCGCGTCGCGGCCCTCGATCAACAGGGAGTCCACGTGCCCGAGCACACGCTTCTCGCCATCGACGCCGGCCAGACGGGCATCAAGACCCGCCTCGTCGCACCCGACGACACCGCTCAGGAGTGGCTGTTCCCCGGCGTGCTCACCGACCGGCCGCTGCTGGCTCAGCTCGCGGCCGTCGTCGCCGAGGTCACCCGTGTGACGAACGAGGCGCCGCACACGGTGACCTTCGGCGTCTCGGGTCTCACCTCCGCCGAGGCCGAGGCGGATGCGCTGATGCGGCACCCTGATCTCGCCGACGTGCACCGCATCGTCGTGACCCACGACTCGGTCACCTCGTTCCTCGGGGTGCTCGGCGACCGGCAGGGCGCCGTGGTGGCCGCCGGCACGGGGGTCGTCACGCTCGGCGTCGGGCCGGAGCACTCCACCCGCGTCGACGGCTGGGGCCACATCATGGGAGATGCGGGCAGCGGGTACTGGATCGGCCGAGCGGCCCTGGATGCCGTGATGCGCGCGCACGACGGGCGCGGCCCCGCGACGGCGCTGACCGCGGTCGTGAAGGAGCGCTGGCCAGACCTGGAGACCGCGTACGTCGCCCTGCAGTCGTCGGAGGATCGCGTGCGCACCGTGGCATCGTTCGCCGCGCCGACAGCCGCGCACGCGGCATCCGGAGACGACGTCGCGATCGGCATCTGCCGCGCCGCCGCAGCCGAGCTCGCGACAGCTGTGCTCGCGGCGCTGAGGGTCACCGACGCGCCGGCCGATGCCGCCGTCGGAGCGATCGGCGGCGTCCTCGGCTCCGACCTCGTCCGCTCGGCGTTTGAGGAGGCCGTGCGCGCCGAGCGCCCGGATGCCAGGTTCGTCCCGGCCGCCGGGTCCGGCCTCGGCGGCGCCGTGGCCCTCGCCCACCTGGGCCCCGGGCATCCGCTGCACGAGCGCTTCGCCGAGCGCACCCGCTGACACCTCGACCTGACCACCCGATCGGAGCCGCATCATGACGAACCCTCTGTTCCTCGAGATCGACAACACGCCCCGCGACTACGCCTGGGGGCTGGTCGACGGCGTCGCGCACGTGCGCGGCACCGCACCGACCGGACGCAAGGAGGCCGAGCTGTGGCTCGGCGCGCACCCGTCCGCGCCGAGCAGGATCGTCGGCGGCGCTCCGTGGTCGACGCTCGAGGCGTGGGAGAGCGAGACCGGGGCGACCCTGCCGTTTTTGCTGAAGGTGCTGTGCGCGGCAGAGCCGCTGTCTCTGCAGGCGCACCCGAGCACCGCACAGGCACAGGCGGGCTTCGACCGCGAGAACGCCCGCGGCATCCCGCTCGACGCCCCGCACCGCACCTACCGCGACCCGCACGCGAAGCCCGAGCTGATCGTCGCGCTGCACGACGGGTTCGAGGCACTGTGCGGCTTCCGGCCCGCCGCCGAGGTGCAGGCCGACCTGCGGACTCTCGCCGGGCTGATCGACGCTGCGCCCGACGCGTCGGCGGCGCTGCAGACCTGGCAGCAGCACCTGGCCGGCGCCGACGGCATCCGCCGGGCGTTCCTGTGGCTGCTCTCGGGAGATGAGAGCCTGCCGGCGCTGGTCACGGCCGTGACCGCGGTCGCGGAACGGGATGCCCGCTTCGCGCTCCTCGCGCGGATCGCCGAGGCGCACCCGGCCGACCCCGGCATCCTCGGCGCGCTCATGCTGCAGCACCTCACGCTGCGCGCCGGCGAGGCGCTGTGGCTGCCGGCGGGCAACATCCACGCCTACCTGCGCGGCTCGGGCATCGAGCTGATGGGCCCGAGCGACAACGTCATGCGCGGCGGTCTCACCGGCAAGCACATCGACAAGGTCGAACTCGACCGAGTTCTCGACGCTCGTGAAGGCGGCGACCCGCGGCTCGCTCCCGAGGTCGTCTCCGACGGTCTCCGCGTCTTCCGCCCGGTCGAGCGCGGCACGGACGACGTTCCCGGGTTCGAGCTGTACGCGATCGAATCCGACGGCGAGATCGTGCTCGACGGCGCGGGCATCGCGCTCGCGACCGACGGGGAGTTCGAGCTCGCATCCGACGACGAGCACATCGCGATGCCGCGTGGTCGCGCGGCGCTGATCTCGCGCCCCGCCACGGTGCGCATCACCGGCGCCGGACGCCTGTTCGTGGCGGCGGGCTGATCGTCATGCCTCGCTTCGATCTGTCTCCCGTCCAGCTGCGCACGTACCGGCCCACCGTCGCCGAGCCCGCCGACTTCGACGCGTTCTGGCAGCGCACGCTCGACTCGTCGCGCCGGCTGGCCGCGCCGGCCGAGCGCACCAGAGTCGAGACGCCCCTGACGCTGGTCGACGTGTACGACCTGACGTTCAGCGGGTTCGGCGGCGACCGCGTGCGCGGGTGGTACGTCGTACCCGCCGGCGCGACCGGACCCCTGCCGACGGTGGTGGAGTACAACGGCTACGGCGGCGGGCGCGGGCTGCCGCACGAGCGCCTCGGCTGGGCGGCATCCGGGTACGCGTGGGTGTTCATGGACACCCGCGGCCAGGGCAGCGGCTGGGGCACCGGCGGCTCGACCCCCGACCCGCACGGCACCGGCGCCTCGGCTCCCGGGTTCATGACTCGCGGCATCGACGACCCGGAGCAGTACTACTACCGTCGCGTGTTCACCGACGCCGCGCTGTTGATCGACGCCGTGCGCGCCTTCCCCGAGGTGGACGCCGACCGCATCGCGGTCACCGGCGGCAGCCAGGGCGGCGGCATCGCGATCGCCGCCGCCGGTCTCACCCCCGGGCTCGTCGGCGTCATGCCCGACGTGCCGTTCCTCTGCCACTTCGAGCGGGCGGTCGGGTTGACCGACAGCGATCCGTACCAGGAGATCGTGCGCTATCTGGCGGTGCATCGCGATGCCGTGACGCAGACCTTCGAGACCCTGTCGTACTTCGACGGCGTGAACTTCGCCGCGCGGGCCGACGCTCCTGCGCTGTACTCGGTCGCCCTGATGGATCCCGTATGCCCGCCATCGACCGTGTTCGCCGCGGCCAATCATCACCGCGGCGGGGCGGACGTCGTGGAGTACGCGTTCAACGAGCACGAGGGCGGGCTCGGCGTGCAGTGGCAGCGCCAGGCGGCGTGGCTGGCTGAGCGTCTGGGCTGAGCGTCTGAGCTGAGCGTCTGGGCTGAGCGTCTGGGCTGAGCGTCTGAGCTGAGCGTCTGGGCTGAGCGCCCGTCGGAGGCGGGTCCGGGCCGGCGGGTCAGGCGGCGAGCGCGAGCCAGGCGGCGAACGCGAAGCCGATGACCGTCGCGAGCCCCGTCGACTCGGTCGCCTTCTTCTGCGCCTCGGGCACCATCGAGTCGACGAGCATGACCAGCAGGGCTCCCGCGGCGAATCCGTTGGCCCCGGCGCGGAAGCTGTTGTCGACGACGGATGCCAGCGCGAATCCGCCTGCGGTGGCGAGCACGGAGAGCACGGCCACCCCTGCCCACAGCAGCACCACGCGGCTGCGCCGCATACCGTCGGCAAGCAGGTCCGAGGCCGAGCCGATCGACTCCGGCAGGTTCGAGACGACGATCGCGACGATCAGCGCGACGCCCACCCCCTCGCCGGACGCGAGTCCGATGCCCAGCACGAGCTGCTCCGGGATGCCGTCGAGCAGCGCCCCGATCGCGAGCGCCCCGCCACCGGCATCCGCCTTCTTCTTCGCCTGCCGCGCATCAAGGATCCGCGCGGCGATGTAGTAGCAGAGCGCCCCGGCGGCGACGCCGATGATCAGCGGCAGGTGACCGCCGAGATCCACACCCTGCTCCCACAGCTCGAAGGCGATCGACGCCATCAGCGCACCGGCGCCGAAACCGAGGATGATGCCGAGCAGCCGATCGGGCCACCGGCGCACCAGCGCCAGCAGCGCCCCGACGAGCAGCGGCGCTGCCGCAACCGCGCCCCACAGCACCGCCTGGCCCATGCGGCCCAGGCTACCCGCCTTCGAATCGCTTGAATGGCGGTTCGGCGGCCCGGATTGCCGCCATTCAAGCGATTCGAAGGGGAGAAACGGGGCCGGGGCGACACGCCGCGCGCCGATAGACTTGAAGCCATGTCCAAGGTGCTCCAGTCCCTCCCCGTCGGCGAAAAGGTCGGCATCGCTTTCTCCGGAGGGCTCGACACCTCCGTCGCCGTCGCGTGGATGCGCGAGAAGGGCGCGGTGCCCTACACGTACACCGGCGATCTGGGGCAGTACGACGAGAGCGACATCGCCTCGATCCCCGGCCGTGCGCTCGAGTACGGCGCCGAGGAATCGCGACTGGTGGATGCCAGGACGGCACTCGTCGAAGAGGGCTTCGTCGCGCTGCAGTGCGGCGCCTTCCACATCCGCTCGGGCGGGAAGACGTACTTCAACACCACCCCGCTCGGACGCGCGGTCACCGGCACGCTGCTCGTGCGCGCGATGCGCGACGACGGCGTCGACATCTGGGGCGACGGCTCGACGTACAAGGGCAACGACATCGAGCGCTTCTACCGCTACGGCCTGCTGGCCAACCCGCGCCTGCGCATCTACAAGCCCTGGCTTGACGCCGACTTCGTCACCGAGCTCGGGGGGCGTGCGGAGATGAGCGAGTGGCTCGTCGAGCGCGGCTTCCCCTACCGCGACTCGGCCGAGAAGGCGTATTCGACGGATGCCAACATCTGGGGCGCCACGCACGAGGCGAAGACCCTCGAGCACCTCGACGTGTCGCTCGAGACCGTCGACCCGATCATGGGCGTGAAGTTCTGGGACCCGTCGGTGCAGATCGACACCGAAGACGTCACCGTCACCTTCGAGGGCGGCCGCCCGGTCGCGATCAACGGCACCGAGTACAGCGATCCGGTGGCCCTCGTGATGGAGGCCAACACCATCGGCGGACGCCACGGGCTCGGCATGAGCGACCAGATCGAGAACCGCATCATCGAGGCGAAGTCGCGCGGCATCTACGAGGCCCCCGGAATGGCGCTGCTGTTCATCGCCTACGAGCGCCTGGTCAACGGCATCCTGAATGAAGACACCCTCGCCACCTATCACGAGCAGGGCCGTCGCCTCGGCCGGCTGATGTACGAGGGTCGTTGGCTCGAGCCGCAGTCGCTCATGCTGCGCGAGTCGATCCAGCGCTGGGTGGGACTCACCATCTCGGGCACGGTCACCCTGCGCCTGCGCCGCGGCGACGACTGGACCATCCTCGACACCGTCTCGCCGAACCTCTCGTACGGCCCCGAGAAGCTGTCGATGGAGCGCGTGGGCGACGCGGCGTTCGGCCCGGTCGACCGCATCGGCCAGCTCACCATGCGCAACCTCGACATCGCCGACTCGCGCTCGCGGCTCGAGCAGTACGCGGGCCTCGGCCTCGTCGGCGGCGCGACGGGCGAGCTCGTCGGCAAGGTCACCGCCGGTCAGGCCGCCGAGATCTCGGCATCCGAGAGCGACGACGAGCAGCTCGCGGAGGCGGTCGACCTGGCATCCGAGGGTGCGGCCTTCGACTCCGGCACCGACTGATCCCCACGCCCCGGTCGCCCCACGCGGGCGGGGCCGTGCCGCCACGTCGGGGGCCGACACTCCAGATGTCGGACGCTTCTCGCGGGACCGTCCGACATCTGGAGTGTCGGCCCCGTTTCGTACCGGCGTCGCTGAGAGTTCACCGCACTATGTTGCACACCACTGTGCAACATAACTAACATCGAAGCATGCCCCGTGAACCTCGTTCCGACGCACGCGCCAACCGCGCCGGCATCCTCGACGCCGCTCGCAGCACGCTCGCGCTCGATCCCTACGCCAGCGTCGACGTCATCGCCCGCAGCGCGGGCCTGAGCCGGCGCACCCTGTACGGTCACTTCGACGACCGTGACGCGCTGATCCGCGAGCTGATCAGCACCGGCGCCCAGCGCTTCAACGCGATCGCCGAATCGATCACCGACGCCGATGCCCGCATCGCCCTCGCCCGCCTCGCCGCGCGTCTGTGGCAGGAGGCCGCGCACGTGCAGGTCAGCGCAGCGCTCGCCCTCGACGAAGCTCACGTCGAGCACACCGCCTCCGCCCTGGCGCCGCTGCGCCGGGCCGTCGCACAGCTCGTGCAGCGCGGTCAGGATGACGGCAGCTTCCGCACCGACCTCGCAGCCCCGACGCTCTCGCGCCTGATCGAGGAGATCGCGCGCACCGTCGTCGCCCGCACCGACGCCTCCAGCAGCGGCGCCGCGAACCTCGCCGTCCGCACCGTGCTGAGCATCGCCGGGCTGTCGTGGCGCGAGACCGACGAGCTGCTCGCCTCCCACCCCGACATCACCGAACACCCCGAGATCACCGAACACCCCGACATCACCGAACACCCCGCCATCGCCGCGCACCCCGCCATCACGGAGAGCCCCGCGTGAGCGGCACGAGCACCGCCGTCAGGCCGAACGCCTGGAGCGTCTATCGCCGTGACCTCGGCCGGCTGGCGCGGGTCAGCAAGGCGTGGATCATCATCATCGGCGTCATCGTCACCCCGTCGCTGTACGCCTGGTTCAACATCGTCGCGTTCTGGGACCCGTACTCGAACACGCAGCAGGTGAGCGTCGCGATCGTCGACCAGGACGCAGGGGCGTCGTCCGAGCTCACAGGCCGCATCGACATCGGCGGCGAACTCGTCGAACAGCTGAGGCAGAACGATCAGCTGGGTTGGGACTTCGTCGATGAGGACGAGGCGATGGATGCCGTGCGCAGCGGACGCAGCTATGCGGCGATCATCATCCCGTCCGACTTCAGCCGCGACTTCGTCAGCATCACGACCGGTGAGTTCACCCGGCCCGAGCTGAAGTACTACGTCAACGAGAAGGCCAGCGCGATCGCGCCGAAGATCACCGACGTCGGCGCGTCCACTCTCGACAACCAGATCAACAGCACCTTCGTCTCGACGGTCGCCGAGGCGGTCAGCGAGCAGCTGAAGGACGCGGGGCTGGATGCCGAAGGCCGCCTCACCGGCGCACGGGATTCCACCGTGGGGGCGCTCGACGAGGCGACGGGCAAGGTCTCTTCAGCTCGCGAGCGTCTCGCCGACCTGCAGACAGGGCTGATAGATGCCGCAAACGGCATAGACCGGGCATCGCGCTCTCTCGGCAAGGTCGACCGAACGCTCGCCGACGTGCAGACGGCCGTGGCGCAGGCGCAGCAGATCGCAGGAGAGGCGCAGCAGGAGCTGCTCGCCGTCACCGACAGCGTCACCTCTGCATACGTCTCGGGCTCGACGCTCATCGCCGATGCCGCCGCGAGGATGAACGGCTCGATCGCGACCCTGGCATCCGGTCTGCAGCAGGCGAACGCCGCCGTCGGCACGACCGCAGACGATCTGAACGCGGTGATCGAGACCAACGCCGCCGCCCTCGACGAGCTGCAGGCGGCGCTCGAGCGCGCCGAACCCGGATCCGCTGCCGCGCAGCGTCTGAGCGAGGCGATCGTCGGTCTGCAGCAGCGCATCGCGGCCGACCAGACGGTGCTCGCCGACCTCACGCAGCTGACGGCCGACGTGTCGAGCACGATCACCGCCGTGACCGGCGCTGCCGACAGTGTCAACGGCGCCGTCGGCCAGGCCGCCACCTCGGCGACCGCCATCCGCGACGCCCTCACCCGGAGTGTGCCGCAGCTGAACCGCGTGATGTCGCAGCTCGCGGCGAGCGCCGATGCGTTCTCCTCGGCTCTCGGCGCGCAGCGCAGCCAGGTCGCCCAGGCGCAGAGCCTGCTCGGGGGCCTGAAGAGTCAGCTCGCCGGCACGGCCGACGCTCTCGCCGCGTTCGACGGCGACCTGGCCACCGCCGAGACCGCGCTCGGCACCGTTCGCACCGACGTGCTCGCCCTCGGATCCGCCGAGATCTGGAACAGGCTCAGCGCGGTCAGCGGCCTCGAGCCCGATGAGATCGCGCGATTCATGGCATCGCCCGTCGAGGTGAACACGAAGACGATGTTCCCCACCGCTGCCTACGGCTCGGCGATGGCTGCGCTGTTCACCAATCTCTCGCTCTGGATCGGCGCATTCGTGCTGATGGTGATCATGAGGGTCGAGGTCGACAGAGAGGGCGTCGAGGGCATCACGGTGCGCCGGGCCTACATCGGCCGCTGGCTGCTGTTCGCCACGATCGCCGTGTTCCAGGCGGTGCTGGTGTGCGTCGGCAACCTCGTGATCGGGGTGCAGACCGCGAACCCGGTCGCCTATGTCGGCACCGGCGTGCTGATCGGGCTCGCGTACCTCAGCATCATCTACGCCCTGTCGGTGTGCTTCGGCATCGTCGGCAAGGGCCTGTGCATCCTGCTGGTCATCGTCCAGATCCCAGGCGCCTCGGGGCTGTACCCGATCGAGATGATGCCCGACTTCTTCCGCGCGCTGTACCCCTTCCTTCCGTTCACGTACGGTATCGACGCCATGCGCGAGGCCATCAGCGGCTTCTACGGCGGTCACTGGTGGGGCTTCATGGGCATGCTGGCGATCTTCGTGGCGCTGGCGTGGGGGCTCGGGCTGTTCCTGCGGGGCCGCCTGGGCAACTTCACGCTGCTCTTCAACCGACGTCTGGCCGAGACCGAGCTGATGGTCAGCGAAGACGTGCAGATCACCGGACGCCGTCGCACACCGGAGATCATCCGGGCGCTCACCGACGGCGACGGCTTCCGCGCCGACGTCGCGCAGCGCGCGCGGCGCTTCAGCGAGCACTACGCGACGCGCCTGCGCCTCACACTGCTCGTCGGCGCCGCGGGTGTGGTCGTGCTGGCCCTGTGCGGCTGGCTGATCCCGGGCGCCAAGGCGGTCGTGCTCGGTCTCGGCGCGCTCTGGTGCCTGCTGCTGATCGGCTTCCTCGTCGCGCTCGAGTACATCAGGCAGAGCATCGAGCAGGCCGCCGAGGTGGGCGAGATGCCGGATGCCGAGCTGCGCCGGGCCCTCGCCGTCGAGAACTCCGCACGGCGCGATGTGCTCGCAGACCCGGATGCCGGTTCGGCACCCTCCGTGGGTCCCGCCGTCTCCGCCGATGCCGCCGCGGCGGCGACGTCTGCCGGTGGTGACGCCGCGACGTCGACGCGCACGGCGGTGCTCGAGCATCCGGGAACCCGACCCGACGCCCCTCCCGAGCAGCGGAGCGTCGACGCCACCGGCCCCGACGACGACACGATCGCCCTCGACGAGCTGTTCGCCGACGAAGCGCCGCAGACCGTGGATGCCGGTGACCGGGCCGATCTCGCCGAACCGGCGGCCCAGCCTGTCGCCGAGCCGGCGGCCCCGCCGGTCGCCGAGCATCCGGAACCGGCACCCGACCGTCCCGCATCCGATGAACCCGACCGGCCCGACCCGATGGAGGACGACAAGTGAGCAACGTCCTCGCCGTCATGCGGCACGACCTCCGACGGGCGATGAGCAGCGTGATGGCCGTCATCGTCCTCTTCGGGCTCGTCGTGATCCCGTCGCTGTTCACCTGGTTCAACGTGATCGCGAGCTGGAACCCGTTCGAGAACACCCGCAACCTCACTGTCGCGGTGGCGAACACCGACGACGGCTATCAGAGCGACCTCATGCCGCTGCGCATCAACGTCGGCGAACAGGTCGTGTCGGTACTGCGCGCCAACGACGACCTGAACTGGGTCATCACCTCGAAGCACGACGCGATCGACGGCACCCGGTCGGGCGAGTACTACGCGGCGATCGTGCTGCCCACGACCTTCAGCGCCGACATGATGACGTTCTACGCGAACGACGGCGATCGCACCCGCATCGACTACTACCTCAACGAGAAGAAGAACGCGCTCGCCCCGAAGATCACCGGGCAGGGCGCCAGCGAAGTCACTAAGAGCATCAACGAGGTGTTCACCGAGACGCTCAGCGAAGCCGGGCTGAACATCATCACCTCCCTGTCGAACTACCTCGACGACGCCGACACCCAGGCGGCGCTGTCGAGGCTGCAGGCGCGAGTCGAATCGGTCGCCGCGCAGCTGCGCGCAGGGGCAGGGACCGCCGACATGTTCACGTCGCTCATCTCGTCGAGCAGACCACTGGTCGACAGCGCCTCGGGCCTGGTGAGCGCCTCCGGCGACGCGCTGCGCGACGCCCGCGGTGCGCTCGGCGGCGGGACGGCCGCCGCCGCCTCGCTCGACGACGTGCTGTCGTCGACCACCGCATCGCTCGATGCCGCGCTGAAAGGCACGTCCGACAGCTACCAGTCGGTGTCGGACAGCATCGACCAGGTGTTCGAGACCATGGACACGCAGTCGGCGAGCGCGGCGCGCACGATCACCGCCCTGGCGGACCGAGTGCAGACTCAGGTCGATCAGCTGCAGAGCCTGCGCGACGGACTCGTGCGGGACGTGCGGCCGCTGCTGCCTGAGACCGCGCTCGACGCGTTCGACGCATCGGTGTCGGCCATCGACGCGGCCGTCGCGCGGCAGACGGCGCTGCAGGAGCGCCTCGACGAGGCCGCGACGCAGATCACGATCGCCGGCACCGCGAGCCAGAGCACCCGCGCCGAGATCGAGCAGCTCACCGCTCAGGCGAAGGCCGCGGTCGACGACGCGCGCCGCTCGTACACCGACAGCCTGCGCCCGAAGCTCGACGCCCTCGCATCGACGCTCGCGCGCATCAGCACCGGCGTCGACACGATCGGCAGCGACCTGTCGAGCACCGCCGGCTCGCTCACCGGCTCTTCGTCGACGGGTTCGGCGCTGTCCGACGCCGAGGCGCTCACCGCCGGCATCTCCGACTCGCTCACCGAGACCGCGGCCAGGTTCGACGAGCTCGCCTCGGCGCTCGCGACCGCTCGCGACACCGGCGATCTGACCGAGCTGACCGAGCTGATCGGCGCCGATCCCCACGCGCTCGCGACGCATCTCGCCGAGCCCGTCGAGCTCACCCGCGTGCCGGTGTACTCGGTGATCAGCTTCGGCGCCGCGATGACGCCGCTCTACACCGTGCTGGCACTGTGGGTCGGTGCGCTGCTGACCGCGGTCGCGATCCGCGTCGACCCGCCGCGCGGAGGCTCCACGGGACTGCCCGAGCTCTCCCCCACCGAGACCTACCTCGGCCGGTTCGGCATCTTCGCCGTCGTCGGATTCCTGCAGAGCTCGCTGCTCGGTCTCGGCAGCGTGCTGTTCACGCAGGTGCAGCCGCGGCATCCGCTCCTGCTGATCCTCGCCGGGTGGGTCGCGTCGCTGGTGTTCACGCTGATCATCTACACGCTCGTCGTCACCTTCGGCAACGCCGGCAAAGCGCTGGCAGTGCTTCTGCTGGTGATGCAGATCTCGGGATCGGGCGGCGCGTACCCGCTGCAGGTGCTGCCGCCGTGGTTCCAGAGCATCAGCCCGTTCCTGCCCGCGACGCATGCGGTGAACGCCATGCGCTCGACCATCGCCGGCATCCACCAGAACGACTACGTCATCTCGCTCGGCTGCCTGCTCGCGTTCGCCGTTCCCGCCCTGTTGCTGGGCCTGGTGCTGCGACGCCCGTTCATCCGCAGCAATCAGAAGATGCTGGCGGCCCTGCAGTCGACGAAGCTCATGTGATCTCGTTCGGTGAATGGGTAGTATGCCAGGGCGCGCGCTTTCCCGAGACGCGCACCCGGACTACGTGACACGCAGTCCCACCTACCCTTGAGGACCTTCCGCCGATGACGACTGATATCCCCGCTGCGAGGCGACCCCGCAGCCTTGCCGCCCGCATCGGAAGAATCGCGTTCCTCGTCGTCGCCGCCCTCGTGGTGATCGCCGTCGCCGCCGCATTCTTCCTCACCTGGACGATCCAGCGATCCTTCCCGCAGACGTCGGGAGAGCTGGCGCTGAAAGGTCTGGAGAAGTCGGTGACCGTGCAGCGGGACGACCGCGGCATCCCGACCATCACCGCCTCCACCGCCGAGGATCTGCTGTTCACCCAGGGCTTCGTGCACGCACAGGACCGCTTCTTCGAGATGGACTTCCGCCGGCACGTGACCTCGGGACGCGTGGCGGAGATGTTCGGCGCCTCGCAGGTCGGCACCGACAAGTTCCTGCGGACGCTCGGCTGGCGCACGGTCGCCGAGCAGGAGGTCGAGGCGCTCGACGAGACGACGCTCGGCTACTACCAGGCCTACGCCGACGGCGTGAACGCCTACCTGTCGTCGCGGTCGGGCGCCGAGCTGTCTCTCGAGTATGCCGTTCTCGGCATGCAGAACCCCGACTACCGCCCCGAGCCGTGGGAGCCCGCCGACTCCGTCGCGTGGCTGAAGGCGATGGCCTGGGACCTCCGCACCAACATCGAGGACGAGACCGATCGCGCCCTGCTCGCGGCGCGGCTCGTCGACGCCGGCGACACCGCCGAGCAGACGGGCGAGCTGGTGAAGAAGCTCTACCCCGACTACCCGTTCGACAAGAACCCGATCATCGTGCCCGAGATCTCGCCCGTCGATCCGGTCGCGACCGACGCGGTTCCGGCATCGTTCTCCACGGGCGGCGAGGCCGAGATCACCGACGCGCTGCGCACCGTCGAGTGGCACGAGGCAGACAGCGTCATCGAGGCCGCCAGCATGCTGCTCGGTGGCGCGGGCGAGGGCATCGGGTCGAACTCGTGGGTCGTGTCCGGCGATCTGACCGAGAGCGGGATGCCGCTGCTGGCCAATGATCCGCACCTGGGCGCCGCGCTGCCGTCGGTCTGGTATCAGGTGCAGCTGAAGTGTCGGAAGGTGAGCGAGGCCTGCCCGTTCGACGTCGGCGGGTTCTCGTTCTCGGGGATGCCGGGCGTGGTGATCGGGCACAACGCGAAGATCGCGTGGGGGTTCACGAACCTGACCACCGATGTCGCCGATCTGTACGTCGAGAAGATCGACGGCGACTCGTACTGGCGTGACGGCGCCCTCGTCCCGCTCGAGATCGAGAAGGATGTCATCAAGGTCGCCGGCGGCGACGACGTGCCGCTGACCATCCGGCGCACCGCCCACGGCCCGATCATCTCCGGCCTCGCAGACGACTTCACCGCCATCAGCGAGGACCCCGTGGTCGGCGACGCGGACGCTGCGCTGCCGCTCGCGGGCGCACCCGAGATCCCGTCCGGCGACACCGCCGTCAGCCTGCGATGGACGGCCCTCGACCCCGGCACCACCTCCAGCGCCCTGTTCGCGATGAACATGGCGGAGGATTTCGAGGGCTTCCGCCGCGCCGCATCCCTTTTCGACGTGCCCGCGCAGAATCTGATCTACGCCGATCTCGAGGGCAACATCGGATACCAGGCGCCGGGGCGGCTGCCGGTCCGCGGCGCCGGCGACGGCACCCTGCCGCAGCCGGGGTGGGACAGCAGCTACGACTGGCAGGGCTTCATCCCGTTCGACGAGCTGCCCGTGTGGTACAACCCGCGCGAGGGCTACATCGTCACGGCCAACAATGCGATCGTCGGCGACGACTACGACTACTTCCTCTCGAAGGACTGGGACTACGGGTACCGCGCCGCGCGCATCGCGCACCTGATCGAGCGCCGCGCCGCGGCCGCCCCACTCACCGCGCAGGACATGCGCGACATCCAGATGGACGATGAGATGTGGATCGGCAAGCAGCTCGCGGCCGCGATGGATGCGGTGCCGGTCGAGCGCACGGGGCCGAAGGCCGCCGTCGACCTGCTGCGCACGTGGGACGTGCAGAACGCCCCCGACTCCCCCGCCGCGGCCTACGCGAACGTGCTCTGGTCGAACCTCGTGCACAACCTGTTCATCGACCGCGAGGTCTCGATGCCGGTCGGCGACCAGGGGCGCCTGTTCACCGTCGTGGGCCAGATGCTCGAGGATCCGGCGGATCCGCTGTGGCAGAACGCGCGCCTCGGCGTCGACGACATGGAGTCTATGCTCGCGCTGTCTGCCGATCAGGCCTACGACGAGCTCGCAGAGCTGCAGGGCGAGGACGTGACCGCGTGGCGCTGGGGCGACCTGCACGCGCTCTCGTTGACCCATTCGACCCTCGGCACCTCGGGCATCGCCCCGATCGAGATGCTCTTCAACCGCGGCCCCTACCCGGTCGGCGGCGGCGCCTCGGTGGTGAACGCCACCGGCTGGCGGCTGGGCGAGTCGTACGCGACGGTCACCGTGCCGTCGATGCGGATGGTCATCGACCTCGACGACTTCGACGCCTCGACCTGGAACCACCTGACCGGCGCCAGCGGGCACGCGTTCAACTCCCACTACACCGACCAGACCGGAGACTGGGCCAAGGGCATCCAGAAGCCGTGGGCGTTCTCGACGAAGGCGGTGCAGAAGGCGGCCGTCGATCGGCTGGTGCTCACCCCCGCCGGGTAGCGCTCCGGGATGTCGGTCGGGTGACGTCCACCCCCGGCCGGGTGACGAAGAGGGATGTCGGTCGGATGACGCCCATCCGCGGCCGGGTACCGTAGAGGGATGCCCGAACGCCTGCTCGCACCCGAGGGCACCGTCGCCGACATCGGCGAGTTCGCCTACGCCGGCGCGACGCTAGTGCACGAGGACTTCGGCGCCGGTCCGCGCCCTATCGTGCTGGTTCACGGCATCGGCATGGGCCGCAGCGTGTACCTCGACCTCACCTCGCGCCTCGGGGGTCGGATCATCGGTCTCGACCTGCCGGGTTTTGGCGAGGCGCCCGAACCCGCACGCACGCTCACCATGGAGCGTCACGCCGATCTCGTCGCCGCGTACCTGCGCAGCCGCCGCATCGACGACGCGGTGATCATGGGGCATTCGATGGGCAGCCAGATCGCCGCCGAGATCGCGGTGCGCCACCCGGATGTCGTCTCTGCGCTCGTGCTCGCCGGCCCGACGGTGAACAGCGCGTCGCGCAGCATCCGGGCTCAAGCCGGATATCTGCTGTGGGACCTGCTGCACGAGCGTCCCGAAGTGCTGTGGCGAGGAGCGCGCGAGTACCTGCGCGGCGGACCGCATCTGCTGCGCAAGATGAAGGCGACGATCGTGCACCGACCCGAGAACGCGTATCCGCGGGTGGGTGTGCCGGTGCTCGTCGTGCGCGGGCAGCGCGATCCGCTCGCCCCGATGACCTGGTGCCGCGAGATCGTCGACATGGTTCCGGATGCCCGGTTCGTCGAGATCCCCGACCATGGCCACGGCACGCTGATCAGCGACTCCGGTGGCGCGGCCGACACGATCCGCGACTTCATCCGCGACCTCTGACCCCGCCCGGTTCCGCGGCGTCCGCCGTCCCCCTCCGGCCGCGCCCCCGGTGCCGCCCCAGCGGGTGTCCCCGGTTCACACCCCGGGGGCCGACACTCCAGATGTCGGACGGATGCCCGGGATCGGTCCGACATGTGGAGTGTCGGCCCCCGGATCGTCAACGGTTCAGCCGAGCGGGCACCGGGGCGTCAGCCGCCCGGCGGCGGGCGCGACCGGCTCAGCCGGCGGCGGGCGGGGTCTGCTTCGACTCCGCGTACTCGTCGACGACGAGGGTGTGCGCCTGGATCGTGCCGTTGCGGTACGCCTGCCGGCCCACCATGTGCGCCGACAGCGGCGCGGTCGCGAACTGCAGCAGGATCACCGGGATCACGATCACCAGCCCGAGCAGCATGCCCCCGATCGTGCGCTGCGAGACGGCGATCGCCAGGCAGATCAGCACGAGGCCCAGCACCTGGGGCTTGGTGCCCGCGTGCAGGCGGCTGGGCACATCGCGGAAGTGCAGCAGGCCGACGGCGGCCGACAGGCAGAGGATCGCGCCGAACAGCACGAGCACCAGAGCGATGGTCTCGGCGACGGGCGCCGGCACGGCGATCTCGAGGAACGATGTCACGGTCATGGTGTCGTGTTGTCCCTTCGTGCGACGTAGCGGGCGACCGAGATCGACGCGAAGACGCCGACCGCCGCGATGATCAGCATCACCGGGATGTTGCGCGTGTGGCCGTTCAGCGCCATGTCGGCGCCGAGCACGCACATCACCTCCGTGAGCAGGACATCCGACGCGACGGTGCGGTCGAGGATGGACGGGCCGAGAACGATGCGGATCACGGCGAGGATCGCCGCGATGCCGAACACGACGAGGATGATCATGATCAGCGGGTTCACCGTGCGCCTCCGCTCTTGTCGGCCTTCAGGGCCCGGTACTGCTCGGGCGTGCCCACGGCACGCACGATGCGGCGCTCCCAGCGGAGCACTCCCTCGCGGAACCTGTCGACCTCGTCGCGGGTGCGCACGCCGATGACGTGCAGGTAGATGATGCGTCGGTCGCGGTCGCTCTCCACGACCAGCGACCCCGGGATGAGCGAGGCGGTCACGGCGACATGAGTGGTGAGGATGTCGTCGGCATAGCGCAGCGGGATCGCGATGATCGCGGCTCCCGGCTGGCGCCGGAGGTCGAACACCTGGATGGTCACGCTGATCGCCCCCGTGACCACCGCGCCGACGAAGCGCACGATGAACACCAGGGAGTGCCAGACGTTCACGCGGCCGACCAGCTCGACCGTGGGCAGCCGGAAGACGCGGGTGACGAAGACCGCGACCAGGATGCCCGTGACGACCGCCAGCGGTGTGAACTGCTGCCAGAGCAGCATCCACAGCAGCACCAGCCAGATCATGAACGGCAGCTGGAGCAGGATGTCGCGGATGATCCGGCGGCGGGTGTCGGTCTTCATCAGCCCGTCCCTTCGTCGATCTGCTCGAGGGTCACGGGCTGCAGCAGGCCGGTGCCGATCCGGTCGCAGATCGCATAGAGCGGACCGGCGAAGACGGTCAGCGCCACGGTCACCGAGACCATGCCTGCCGTGGCATACGTCATGATCGCGGGGATCTCGCGGGTCTCGCCCTGCTCGTCGGCCGCCGGGGCATTGCCGAGGTACTCGATGCGGCCGTCGTTCTCGACGCCCCCGTCGTCCTCGCGCCAGAAGGCCAGGTTCCACGCGCGCATCAGGGCGTAGAGCGTGAGCAGCGATGTCAGGATGCCACCGAAGATCAGCACGATCATCAACGGGGTGCCCACGTTCGCAGCCGCTTCGAACAGCGCCACCTTGCCGATGAAACCCGAGAACGGCGGCAGACCGCCCAGGTTGATGGCGGGCACGAAGTACAGCAGGGCCAGTACCGGCGCCGCCTTCATCAGCCCGCTCACGCGCAGGATCGACGTGCTGCCCGCCTTGCGCTCGATGAGCCCGACAGCGAGGAACAGGGTGGTCTGCACGACGATGTGGTGCACGATGTAGTACACCGTGGCGCCGATGGCATCCTCCGTCGCTATCGCGAGACCGAAGATCATGTAGCCGACGTGGCTGACGAGGGTGAACGACAGGATCCGCTTCAGCTCGGCCTGCGCCACGGCGCCGAGCACGCCGATCACCATGGTGGCGAGCGCGACGATCAGCAGCAGCGTGTTGATGTCGTTGCTCGCGAACAGCTGGGTCTCGGTGCGGATCAGCGCGTACACGCCGACCTTGGTCAGCAGGCCGGCGAACACGGCCGTGACGGGTGCGGGCGCCGTCGGGTACGAGTCGGGCAGCCAGAACGACACGGGGAAGATGGCGGCCTTGATCCCGAACGCGATCAGCAGGATGAGGTGCAGTACCAGCTGGGTCTCCTGCGGCAGCTGGGCGACGCGCTCGGCGACCTGAGCCATGTTCACCGTGCCCACGGCGCCGTAGATCATCGCGATCGCGGCGAGGAAGAGGATCGACGACACGAGCGAGACGACGATGTACACCGCTCCGGTGCGGATGCGGGATTCGGTGCTGCCCAGGGTGATCAGCACGTACGACGCGACGAGCAGGATCTCGAATCCGACGTACAGGTTGAACAGGTCACCGGCGATGAACGCGTCGAAGATGCCGGCGGCGAGGATCAGGTAGGTCGGGTTGAAGATCGAGATCGGCGTCTCCTCGTCGCCGTCTGCGGCACCCTGACCGATCGAGAAGAGCAGCACCGCGAGCAGCACGATGCTCGAGATGAGCACGAGCAGCGCAGCGAGACGGTCGACGTAGAGGATGATGCCGAACGGCACCGGCCAGCCGCCCACCGAGACGGCCAGTGGCTGATCCGAGGCGTCCACCGTGACCAGCAGCACCGCCGCGATGATCGAGACCGCCACGAGCGTGGCGGTGGTCACCACGACCTGCAGGCGGGGGTTGCGGCCGAAGATCAGCGTGACGGCCGCGCCGAGCAGCGGCAGCATCACGATCAGGGGGACGAGTGCGCTCATGATCTGTCCTCGCCCTCGTCGGCCCGGGGAGCCTCGTCGGCCCGGGGGGCCGCGTCATCCCGGGGTCGCGACGCGGTGCGCGCGTCGGACCCGGGCGCCGGCGCGTCCGGCACGTCCACCGGGGCATCGTCGACGATGGCGGGGTGATCGCGCATGTTCAGCACGGTGATCGGCGCGGTGGTGACGCCGACGAAGTCGGTCGTCGCGGACTCCTCCTCGGCGGTGGACTCGTCGTCGAACAGATCCTCTTCCGCGTCCGTGCGCTCGCGGACCGCGATGTCGCCGAGGTCGTCCTCGACGGTGTCGGCCTGTCCGAGCTGCCATGACCGGTAGATGAGAGCGAGCAGGAACGCCGAGACGGCGAAGGTGATGACGATCGCCGTCAGCGTGAGCGCCTGCGGCAGCGGGTCGCTCACCGGACCCTCCTCGCCGTAGAACGGCGCAGATCCGGGCACGCCCATCACGATCAGCAGCAGCAGGTTGGTCGCGTTGCCGAGCAGCAGGAAGCCGATGAGCACGCGGGTCAGGCTGCGCTCCATCATGGCGTAGGCCCCGGCGGCGAAGAGCACGCCCATGATCACGATGAGGGTGAGCGAGACGTCCATCAGGTCACCGCCCCCTTGCTGCGCACCTCGAGAGCCTGTCGGTCGACCTCGGCGCCGAGGCTGCGCAGCACGTCGAGCACGAGGCCGATGACGACGAGGTAGACGCCCACGTCGAAGACGGTCGAGCTGACGAACTCGAGGTGTCCCAGCAGCGGTACCTCCGCCTCCCACACCGTGCTCTGCAGCGGCGCCATGCCGAAGAACAGCGGCAGCAGGGCGGCGCCAACCGCGAGGATGAGTCCCCCGCCGAGCAGTCGTCCGGCGTCGGTCGGGGCGGCGGCGCCCAGCTCCCACCGCCCACCGGCGATGTAGCGCATCACGAGGGCCATTCCCGCGACCAGGCCGCCGGCGAAACCCCCGCCGGGGAGGTTGTGGCCCGCGAAGAGCAGATAGATCGACACGAGGATGATCGTGTGGAACAGCACCCGCACGATCACCTCGAGCAGGATCGACCGGTTCTCGGCCTTCATCTGCTGGCCGCTGACCAGCCACGCGCGGGGCGCGCCGCTGTTCTCCGCGGTCTGGAACCGCAGGCCCTCGTCGGTCTCGACCATGGGCCGGCGCGCGGTCGAGCGGCGCTTCGTCTCGGGCAGGTCGCGGGTGGCCGAGAGCAGGTCGGCGCGGTGGGTGACGAAGACGAGGGATGCCACACCTGTCGCGGCCAGCACGAGCACGCTCAGCTCGCCCATCGTGTCCCACCCGCGCAGGTCGACGAGAGCGACGTTGACGACGTTCTTGCCGTGCCCGAGGTCGTAGGCGAGCTGCGGGAAGTCGATCGAGATCGGGTCGAACATGCGCGCCTGGGTGGCGACGATGGCCACGAACGCCATCACCACCCCGACGCCCACGGCGAGCACAGCCCGCGGGATCCGACCGACCGAGGCGTTGTGCTCACCCATGCGCGAGGGCAGCCGACGCAGCACCAGGGCGAAGGTGACCATCGTGACGGTCTCGACGAGGATCTGCGTGAGTGCGAGGTCGGGCGCACCGCTCGTCGCGAAGAGCACGACCATGCCGAGCCCGGTGACCGAGACGAGCACGACACCGGTGTAGCGCTTGCGGGCACGCACGGCGATGATGCCGGCGACGGCCATCACGGGCGCGACGACGATCTGCACAGGTGTGTGCCAGGCCGAGAGGGCGAGCCGCTCGGGCATCGCGGCGGCGAGCGCGGTCGCCTCGGCGGCGAGCAGCACGACGAAGATCGTTCCGACGTACAGCGGCAGCGAACCGCGTTGCGTGACGCTGGTGGTCAGCACCGAGAGGCGGTCGACGCCGCGCATGACCAGGTAGTACGCGTCGGCGGCGGTGAAGCGCATCAGGCGACGGCGACGGTCCCACCCGGTGCGGATGCTGAGCATGAACATCCCGATGCCCGCGGCGATCGCGCCCAGCGAGAGCAGCAGCGCAGGCTCCAGCCCGTGCCAGAGCGCCAGGTGACCGGGCTCGCCCGAGCCGAGCGTCCTCGCGTAGCCCTGCAGGGCGACGTCGACGGCGGGCGCGCCGATGCCTGCGGTGATCGTGAGACCGGCGAGCACGATCGGCGCCGACAGGAAGCCCACCGGCGGATCGGGCCAGGGCGTCTCAGGCAGGTGTGCGCCGTCGGCATCATTCTTGCGCCAGAACGCACCCCACAGGAACCGGCAGCCGTAGGCGGCGGTCAGGATCGCGCCGATCGTGACCCCGACCAGCGCCACCCACCCCCAGACGGAGCCGTGCAGGGCGTCCTCGAGAAGCGCGGTGAGGGTCGACTCCTTGGCGACGTAGCCGATCGTCGGGGCGACGCCCATCATCGAGGCCACCGAGATGAACGCGGCGGTCGCCATCACCGGCGCCTGGCGCCCGACCCCGGACAGCTCGTCGATGTCGCGCGTGGAGAGCTGGCGGTCGATCACGCCGACGATGAGGAACAGCGCCGACTTGAACAGGGCGTGCCCGATGACCAGGGCGAGGCCGGCGAGCCCCGCCGCCGGGGTGCCGTAGCCGACCACGACGGCGAAGAAGCCGAGCTGACTGACGGTGCCGAAGGCGAGGATGCGCTTGAGATCGGTCTCGCGCAACGCCTGGATGCTGCCGAGCAGCATCGTGAGCACCCCGAGCGTGATGACGATCGGACGCCACGGAGCCGAGAGCGCGAAGATCGGCGCGAAGCGCGCGATGAGGTAGATCCCCGCCTTCACCATCGCTGCGGCGTGCAGGTAGGCGCTGACCGGCGTGGGCGCCGCCATCGCGCCGGGGAGCCAGAAGTGGAACGGGAAGAGGGCCGACTTCGAGATCGCCCCGATGAGCAGCAGCACGATCGCGACGTCGACGATCGGTCCGGTCGGGGCGAGGGCGAGCAGCTGCCGGATGCTGGCCGTGCCGGCGTCGACGACGAGCAGGATCACGCCGACGAACATGACGAGCCCGCCGAGCGTGGTGACCAGGAGTGCCTGCAGGGCGGCACGTCGGCTGGCCGCGCGTCGCCGGTAGTGGCCGATGAGCAGGTAAGACAGGATGCTGGTGATCTCCCAGAACATCACGAGCATCACCAGGTCGTCGGTGAGGACCAGCCCGTACATCGCTCCGGCGAAGCCGAGCAGAACACCGGCGAACTGACCGACCTCACGCCCGTCGTCGTAGAAGTACCAGCGGCAGTAGAGCAGCACGAGGGCTCCGACGCCGGTGACCATCAGCGTCAGCACCCACCCGAGCACGTCCATGTGCATCGACAGATCGAGACCGAGCTGCGGTATCCACCGGTACAGCTCGAACGGGGCATCGCCTCCGCCCAGCACCTGTGGGGCCTGCGTGAGAGCGTGTACGAAGGCCGCCGCGGGGACGAGCGCCCCGAGCACGAACGCCTGTGCTCCGAGCCAGCGCACCAGGACGGGGAGAAGAAGAGACCCGGCCAGGAACACGGCGAGGAGCAACAGCATAAGCGGCTCCTCAAGCTCGTCGAGGCCTTCCGGCACAGGCGGGCGATGTGACTCTATTCTACGGGTCCGTCTGCACTCATGACGCGACGGGTCGTCATCTGAGCTCAGTGAGCGGGCGGCGCGGCGGTCTCTCCGGCCCGGAACTCGCACGCGAAGTGCACGGATTCGCCCGGCTCGCCCTCGAGCATCCGGACCACCTGCTCCCCTGCTGCGCGACCCTTCTGGAGCGCGGGCTGCGCCATCGTCGTGAGCTCGAGCGAGCCGAGACCGTCGGCGGCGATTCCGTCGAAGCCGACGACCGTGAGGTCGTCGGGCACGCGCAGGCCGAGCTCCTCGGCGGCGCGGATGGCGCCCACGGCGAGCAGGTCGCTCTGCGCCACGATCGCGGTCGGCCGGTCGGCGCGCAGCGTCCCGTCCGTCTCGGCGAGCAGCGTGCGCGCGGCGAGATACCCCTCGTCGACCAGGCTGCCCGCCGCCGTGATCCCCGTCCCGTCTGGGAACGCCTCGCGAAAGCCTGCCAGCCGGTCGAGTGTGATGGAGACGGTGGCCGCCGCCTCCCTCTCGGCCGTGAGCGGTGCACGCTCGCGAACGGGGTCCAGGGCCAGGGTGATGGTGGCCGCGCGCCGGTGGCCGAGCTCGCGCACGTGCCGAGCGATCGTCGCGCTCGCCTCGCGGTTGTCGAGCGTCACCTGCGGCACGTCGTCTCCTGCGTCGCCCTCGATCACCACCACCGGCAGTCCACGCTGCCGCACGACCTCGAGCACCTCGCGAGCTCGCGTCGAGCATCCGATCAGCACGACGGCGTCGACGGGCGCGTCGGCGATCGCCGGCGGCTCGTCGTCACGCGGGTCGTCGCGCAGCAGCAGGATGCCCGTGCTGATCGACGCCAGCGCATCGGTCAGGCCGTCCATCATCACCGTGGTGACCGGGTCGAGGAAAGCATGCCGCAGGTCTCCCCCGAGCACGACGCCGACGATTCCGCTGCGACCGGTGCGCAGCGAGGCGGCGCGGGGGTCGGGGCCGGTGTATCCGAGGGCGGCCGCAGCCGCCACGACCTTCTTGCGCGTCGCGTCTGCGACGTTCACCTTGCCGCTGAACACGACGGATGCAGTCGACGTCGACACCCCCGCCTCGCGGGCGACGTCGGCGATGGTCGCTCGTCGCGTGCCGGTGCCCATGCTCCGAGGATATCTCGCAGCGCCCACGGCGGTTCTCCGCGATCGAATCGTTTCGATATCATCGTCGGATGGACACCGCCCTCACCCGCTCACAGTTCGTCCGCTGGCGGCTCGCGATCTTCGCGATCTTCCTCGCCAGCGGCCTCTCGATCGCCACGTGGGCCTCGCGGGTGCCCAGCATCGCCGCCGCGCTGCAGATCGACAAGGCGCAGATCGGACTGCTGCTGCTCGGAATGGGGATCTCATCCATCGTCGGCATCTCGACCGGCCCGATCCTGATGGCCCGAACCGGCGCACGCCTCGGCATGCTGATCGGAATGGTGCTCTTCGGCTCGGGCGTCATCCTCATCGGCCTCGGCACCGACGTGTTCGGTGCTGTTCCCGTCGTGGTGGTGGGCATGGTGCTGTTCGGCTTCGGCAACGGATCCGTCGACGTGATGATGAACGTCGAGGCCACCGCCATCGAGCAGCAGATGGGCAAGACGATCCTGCCCGTGTTCCACGCCTTCTTCAGCTTCGGCACGGTCATCGGCGCCGGTGCCGGCGCCGGCGCCGCCCTGCTGTCGATGAACGTCGCAGCCCACGCCGCCATCATCGGCGCGGTCATCCTCGTCGCCGCCGTCGTCTGCTTCTTCCAGGTGCCCGTGCGCGAGGCCGCTCTCGACCCGATCCCGGACGAGAGGCCCCCGTTCCGCCAGCGCCTGCACACCGCCCTCGAGGCCTGGCGCGAACCGCGCACCTACGCGCTGGGCATCGTCATGCTCGGCATGTCGTTCGCCGAGGGCGGCGCCAATGACTGGATCGCCCTCGGCGTCGTCGAGGGCCATGACCAGGAAGTCGGCATGGGCGCGCTCGCGCTCACCGTGTTCTCGGTGGGCATGACCGTCGTGCGCCTCCTCGGCGGTCCGCTGGTGGATCGCTTCGGTCGCGTGGCCGTGCTGCGCGTGCTCGCCGCGACCGCGGCATCCGGCATCCTGCTCTTCATCCTCGCCCCGAACCTCCCCCTGGTGCTTCTGGGAGCCGCGCTCTGGGGCGTCGGCGCATCGCTCGGATTCCCGCTCGGCATGTCGGCCGCCGCCGACGACCCGGCGAAGGCCGCCGCGCGGGTGAGCGCCGCCGCCACCATCGGATACGTCGCGTTCCTCGGCGGGCCGCCCGTGCTCGGCCTGATCAGCGAGCACATCGGACTGCTGAACACGCTGTTCATCCTCGTCGCGCTCGTGGTCATGTCCGGGCTGTTCTCGTCGGCCGCCAAGCCGCTGCGCGCCGACGAGCCCGCCCTGACGAAGTAGGCTCGTCGGGTGCGTCTCGTCATCGCCCGCTGCGCGGTCGACTACACCGGTCGACTCAACGCCCACCTGCCCCTCGCCACGCGCCTGCTGGTGCACAAGGGCGACGGCAGCCTGCTCGTGCACTCCGACGGCGGCAGCTACAAGCCGCTGAACTGGATGAGCCCGCCGTGCTCCCTCTCGCCGGAGGTCCCCGGTGAGGAGGAGGCCGGCGCCGGTGTCATCGAGGTGTGGCGGGTGACCCACAAGAAGACCGGTGACGCGCTTCGCGTGCAGATCTACGAGATCATCCACGATTCGCAGCACGAGCTCGGGATCGACCCCGGGCTGCAGAAGGACGGCGTCGAGGCCGACCTGCAGCGGCTGCTCGCCGAGCAGGTCGATCTGATCAGCGAAGGCGCGACGCTGGTGCGTCGCGAGTATCCGACGGCGATCGGTCCTGTCGACCTGATGGTCCGGGATGCCCACGGCGCCGCCATCGCGGTAGAGGTGAAGCGCCGCGGCGACATCGACGGGGTCGAGCAGCTCACCCGATACCTCGAGCTGCTCGGGCGAGACCCGCATCTCGCCCCGGTCACCGGCGTCTTCGCGGCCCAGGAGATCAAGCCGCAGGCCCGCGTGCTCGCCGAGGACCGCGGCATCCGGTGCGTCGTACTCGACTACGAGGGCATGAAGGGCATCGAGTCGGGCATCCCCCGCCTGTTCTGAGCATCCTCCGCTCCGCCTAGGCTGGATGCATGCCCGTTTCGCCATACACCTGCATCCTCTGGGACGTCGACGGCACCATCGCCGACGCGTCCGCCGGCATCCTGCCCCGTCTGCAGCAGGTGTTCGCGTCGTACGATCTGCCCGAACCGGATGCCGAGGCGCTGTCGCTCTGGATCGGCCCGCCGATGCTCGAGTCGTTCCAGGTGCGCGCCGGCATGGACGCCGCTCAGGCCGAGGAGGCGGTGCAGCGGTACCGCGCACTCGCCGCGGCAGACGGGTACGCGGCCTCGGTCGACCTCTACCCCGGTGTCGCCGAGGTGCTGCGCGCGGTGCACGCCGCCGGCATCCCCCAGGCGACGGCGAGCACCAAACCCGAGAACCAGGTGCAGGCGATCCTCGACCACTACGAGCTGACGCCGCTGTTCACCGCGGTCTCGGGCGCCAGGGTCGGAACCGTCGGCAACCACGACGGCAAGTCGTTCGTGGTCGGCCAGGCACTCGACCGGCTGCGCTCGGCAGGTGTCGACGTCTCACGCCCGGTGCTGATCGGCGACCGTCACCACGACGTCGACGGCGCGGCCGAGCACGGCATCCCGGTCATCTTCTCGGAATGGGGCTTCGGCCACCCCGACGAAGCCGAGGGCGCGAAGGCGCGCGCGGCGGATGCCGGCGAGCTGCACGCCCTGCTGCTGGGCTGAGCGCCCCGCGGGTCGATCCGATCCGATCCGATCCGATTCCGGGGCCGACACTCCAGATGTCGGACGTTCTCGCGGGATCCGTCCGACATCTGGAGTGTCGGCCCCCGGAGTGCACGCCCGCAGACGCAGAACTCCCCGGCGCCGATCAGCACCGGGGAGTTCGAAACCCGCCTCAGAGAGGGCGGATGTTCTCGGCCTGAAGGCCCTTGGGGCCCTGTGCCACATCGAACTCGACGCGCTGGTTCTCGTCGAGTGACCGGTAGCCGCTGGATGCGATGGCGGAGTAGTGCGCGAACACGTCGGCGCCTCCGTCATCGGGGGAGATGAAGCCGAAGCCCTTCTCCGAGTTGAACCACTTGACCGTGCCCTGGGTGCTCATTTACTGCCGTTCTGCTCATTGCCATGTCGACGCAGGATGCTCCGACTGCGCTAACGCTATCCCAGCGGACCCTTCCGTCAACAGGCCGAATCGGAAGGTGACCCAAATGTTGCACGAAAAAATGGATGGCCCCCACCGCGGGGGGAGCGGTGGGGGCCGAAGACGACCGGAGGGTGCGTCGGGGTTCAGCATACACACTTCTCGAGAAATTTGTCCCCCATATGGGGGACAAAACGGAGAATCAGTGTCATGATGAGAGCGGCCCCCTCGCCTCAGCTTCTGGGGAGATGCAGGCAGGGAGCCAATCGCATGCGGAGATCGTCGGAAACTGGGGAGTAGCCGTCACCGAAGGGGAATCGGAGAACAAGCGATCAGATCCCACCGCGTGCACTCCAGGATACGACCTGGGGGATGAGATGGGGATTGCAGGCTCGGAGAGGAATTGTCGGCACAGCGAAGCCGATCACCTCTCCGAGCCGCTGCATGTCGGTCTGCCCGTTCGCGCAGCCGCGGCAGGCGTCGAGCTGTAACGCGACCCGTTCCACCTGTCAATCCCTTGGCCCGATCCGACAGCCGGATGACACGCTGGCATCTCCACGTCAGACCGGGCGGTGATCCCGCCCCGAACGGAGGGAGACACCATGGGAGCCATGGACGACGCCAAGCACAACACCGAGAAGCTCGTGGGCAAGGCCAAGGAAGGCATCGGTGACGCCACCGACAACGAGCGCCTCGAGGCAGAGGGCAAGACCGATCAGGTCAAGGCCGATGCCAAGAAGATCGGCGATGACGTCAAGGACGCCTTCAACAAGTGACCTTCACGGCCCGCGTGCCTGATTGAGCGCCGTCGACCTTCGGGTCGGCGGCGCTCGTCATTCCGCCCGCCGACGGCCCCACGCGCGGAATGGACACGCCCGGGGCGTCCGGCGGCTTATCATCCAGTATGGGAAGACTGAAGTACGACAGCAGCGCGCCGCCGATCACGATCGACGACGAGACGCTCGTGCATCTGAAGATCGTCATCGGCACCAAGCTGCGACGCAACGAGAGCTTCCTGCTGACCTGGCTGCGCGGTGACGACGCCGAGGACGCCCGCACCACGATCTGGGTGCACCCGGCGATCCCGATGCAGTTCGGGTTCGACTCCGCGGTGCTCCCGCCCGTCGCGCCGGATCGCATCACGACGATCATGACGGCGCTGAACGCCACCGGCGAGCTCGTGCTGGACGAGTACATCCACGCTGCGGCCGAACCGGCGTGACGACGCGCCGGTCGTCACGCCGGATGGAAACGGCGAAGGCCCCGGATGATCCGGGGCCTTCGCCGTTCTGTGCGCGAGGGGGGACTTGAACCCCCACGCCCTTGCGAGCACTGGCACCTGAAGCCAGCGCGTCTACCTATTCCGCCACTCGCGCATCGTCTCGTTCCGGAGAACTCAACCTCGAAAGGCTATCACGATGGACGGCGTGCTTCGAACCGCTCCGACCTCGAGAAGCGGTTATCCAGCCCGCCTGACTACGATGGCCCTACCGGTCGGCATGCCAGAGGAACCTCGTGGGACTACTTGACAGCTTTGAGAAAGGTCTGGAACGCGCTGTGAACAGCGCGTTCGCCAAGACCTTCCGCAGCGGCATCCAGCCGGTGGAGATCGCCTCGGCGCTGCGGCGCGAGGCCGACACGAACGCGGCTGTGGTGAGCCGCGACCGCATCATCACCCCCAGCGACTACCTCGTGCGGCTCAGCCCGGACGATCACGAGCGGATGCGCACGCTCGGCCGCGCGCTGCACGAAGAGCTCTTCGCGCTGATGACCACGCACGCCCGCGCGCAGGGCTACAGCTTCGCCGGCCCGCTGCACATCTCGATGGAGGCCGACGAGAGCCTGGCCACCGGCATCGTGCGGGTGAACTGCTCCTCCGTCGAGAGCACCGTCGACTGGCAGGGTGTCGTCGAGATCGACGGCCGCCGGCATCCGCTCACCAGCGCCCGCACGGTGATCGGCCGCGGCGGCGACGCCGACATCACCATCTCCGATGCGGGCTCCAGCCGTCGTCACGCCGAGATCCTCTGGGACGGCGAGCGCGGGATGCTGCGCGACCTGGGTTCGACGAACGGCACCAAGGTCGATGGGCAGAAGATCCGCGAGACCGCGCTCACGCCGGGCACATCGTTCACGATCGGCCGCACCGAGCTCACCTTCGACGTCGTCCCGGTGAACTCCGAAGGGACCGCCCGATGAGTGCCCTTCGACTCGCTGCGCTCGCTCAGGAACCGGCTGTGGTCGCGGCCTTCCGATCCGAAGGGACCGCCCGATGAGTGAACTCGTGCTCCTGCTGCTGCGCATCGGCTTCCTGGTGCTGCTGTGGTTCTTCGTGTTCGGTGTCGTCTACTCACTCCGCGCCGACCTGTTCGGCGTCCGGGTGCGCAAGATGCCGGCCGGTGAAGCGGCCGCTGCTCCCCCGGCCTCCCCCGCCCCCACGCCGGCGCGTGAGCCGTCGAACGGCCGGGCTCCCACCCACCTGATCATCACCTCCGGCCCCAAGGCCGGGCTCGAGGTGCCGCTGGGCTCGGCGGACTCGCTGTCGATCGGCCGATCCAGCGAGTCGGGCCTCGTGATCCGCGACGACTACACCTCCAGCCACCATGCGCGACTGTCCAAGCGCGGCGACATCTGGACCATCCAGGATCTGGACTCCACCAACGGCACCTATCTCGACGGGCGACGCCTGGGCGACAAGCCCCTCCAGGTCGCGATCGGAACCCCCATCAAGGTGGGCGCCACGACCTTCGAGCTGCGATCCTAAGGTCCCGCATCCAGATGGTCTTCGAGGGCTCGAGCGCAGCGATCTCCCACACCGGGAAGGTCCGCTCCAACAATCAGGACTCCGGATACTCCGGTGCGAACCTGTTCGTCGTCGCCGACGGCATGGGCGGTCACGCCGGCGGAGACGTCGCCTCGACCCTGGCCATCGCACGCATGGAGGCGCTCGACCACGCCTACGCGTCCACCGACGACGCGCAGGCCGAGCTGCAGGCGGCGGCCACGACCGCTGCCGGCGACCTGGTGCAGGCGTCGAAGGAGCGTCCGGAGCTCGCAGGCCTCGGCACCACGCTCTGCGCCGTCGTGATGGTCGACGACCACGCGGTCATCGGCCACATCGGCGACTCGCGCATCTATCTGTACCGCGATGACGCGCTCACCCAGATCACCACCGACCACACGTTCGTGCAGCGCCTGGTCGACTCGGGCCGCATCACGCTCGAAGAGGCCCGCTACCACCCCCGCCGCTCGGTGCTCATGCGCGTGCTCAGCGACATGGACATCGCTCCTGACCTCGACATGTTCGTCATGCCGGCGCGGCCCGGCGATCGCTGGCTGCTGTGCTCGGACGGACTGTCCGGCGTCGTCGACGACGAGCACATCGCGAAGGCGATGCGCCTCGGCCTCGCCCCGGGTCGCACGGCCGACAATCTGCTGAAGCAGGCCCTCGACGGCGGCGCGCCCGACAACGTCACGATCGTGCTCGTCGACGTCGGCGGGGCGCATCCCCTCTCCTCCGGCACCCCGACCATCGTCGGCGCCGCGTCCAACCCGTCGGAGCTGCCGGTGCCGGCGCCGCGACCCTCGCTCACCGGGTGGCTGCATCCCGTGCTGCAGGCCGCGAACGAGCCCAGCCACTTCGAACCGGACTCCGACGACTTCTTCGAGGAGATCATCGAGGAGGATCGGCGTCGTGCCCGCCGGCGACGCTTCGCCTGGCTGTTCGCGCTGTTCCTCGCCGTCCTCGCCCTGGTCGGCGCCGGATTCCTCGCGTACAACTGGACGCAGACCCGCTACTTCGTCGGGGCGGACGACGACAGCGTCGTCATCTACCGCGGCGTGCAGCAGAGCATCGGCCCCCTCTCCCTGTCGACAGAGGTCAAGGACACCGGCATCCTGCTCGCCGATCTGCAGTCGTACCAGCGCTCGTCGGTCGAGCGGACGATCAACGCCCGCTCGCTCGCCGACGCGGAGGCGATCACCGATCGCCTCGCGAAGATGGTGCTGCCCGTCGAGCCGCCGCTGCCCCAGCCCTCACCCACCGCGACCACGGAGGTGCCGACGCCATGACCGCCGTCTCGGCCGACACCAGCGTGCTGAAGGCGCTGAAGAAGATCCGGATGCCGCAGAAGCAGCGCAACCGGGAGTTCTGGCTGCTGCTGTTCGCGCTGCTCATCTCCGGGGCGGCGCTGACCCTCGTGCAGCTGGGCGCCCAGCAGGCCATCAACCCCACGATCCTGCTCTTCGCCGGAGGTCTCGGCGTGCTGGTCTTCGCGCTGCACGTGGTGCTGCGCATCGTGGCATCCGACGCCGACCCCTTCGTGCTGCCCATCGCGACGGTGCTCACGGGTCTCGGCATCGCCATGATCCACCGCATCGACATCGCGACGAAGCTCACCGGGTGGGACGCGTTCTCGAGCAAGCAGCTCGCATGGACGGCGCTCTCCCTCGCCGGCGCGATCGCGATCGTGATCGCGCTGCGCAACTACCGCGTGCTCTACCGGTTCACCTATGTCTCGGGCCTCGCCGGCATCGTGCTGCTGATCCTGCCGTTCATTCCCGGGCTGCGCGCGCGCGGCGTGAACGCAGACGTGTGGGTGTCGCTCGGCGGTGTCGTGTCGTTCCAGCCCGGCGAGCTGGCCAAGATCTGCCTGGCGATCTTCTTCGCCGGCTACCTGGTGCGCACGCGGGAGAGCCTCAGCTCGGTGGGCCGACGGGTTCTCGGGATCACGTGGCCCCGCATGCGCGAACTGGGCCCGGTGCTCGTGGTCTGGCTGCTGTCGCTGCTGATCATCGTGACGCAGCGCGACCTCGGCACCGGTGTGCTGATCTTCGGCATGTTCATCGCGATGCTCTACGTCGCCACGGGGAAGACGAGCTGGGTGCTCATCGGTCTCGCCGGCGTCGCGGTCGGAGTCTTCCTCGCGACCCGTGTGCTCGCCTACGTGCAGGGACGCTTCAGGAACTGGCTCGACGCGTTCAACCCCGATGTGATCTCCCGCGACGGCGGCAGCTATCAGCTGGTCGAGGGCATCTTCGGCCTGGCGCACGGCGGTCTGATCGGCACGGGGTGGGGCCAGGGCCGCCCGCAGATCACCCCGCTCGCGCACAGCGACTACATCATTCCGAGCCTCGGTGAGGAGCTGGGCATCGTCGGGCTGTTCGCGATCCTCTGCCTGTACATGGTGTTCGTGAGTCGCGGTCTGCGCATCGGGATGGCCGGGCAGGACGACTTCGGCAAGCTGCTCGCCGCCGGGCTGTCGTTCACGATCGCGCTGCAGGTGTTCATCATGGTCGGCGGAGTCACCCGGGTGATCCCGCTCACCGGTCTGACCACGCCGTTCCTCGCCGCCGGCGGCTCGTCGCTCGTGGCCAACTGGCTGATCGTCGCGCTGCTGTTGCGCATCAGCGATGCGGTGCGCCGCCAGCCCAGGGTGGTGATCGGCTGATGACCAAAGAGCTGCGCCGACTGAGTTTCGTCATCCTCGCGATGTTCCTGTCGCTGTTCGCTGCGACGAGCTGGATCCAGGTGGTCGACGCCGACAGCCTGGCGCAGAACCCCGCGAACACGCGCACGCGCCTGGACAGCTACCAGATCCAGCGCGGGTCGATCATCGTCGACGGCACCGCCATCGCGACATCCGTGCCGGCCGACGATCGGTACCAGTACCAGCGGATGTACAGCGACCCCGCGCTGTGGGCGCCGATCACCGGCTACTACAACCCCGTGCTCGATTCGCGCACCGGCATCGAGGGCGCCCTCAATTCCGATCTCTCCGGCACCGGGTCGAACGCGTTCTTCGGCGAGATCGAGCGCATCCTCTCCGGTCAGCCGCAGCAGGGTCTCAGCGTCCAGCTGACCATGGATCCGCAGGCGCAGCGCGCGGCGTATGACGCCATGCAGGGCCTGAAGGGCGCCGTCGTCGCCATCGAACCGGCGACGGGCCGCGTGCTCGCCATGGTCTCGACCCCCGGTTTCGACACGAACGCCCTCGCCGCGCACGACCCCGCGGTCGTCGAGGCCGAGTACGACCGTCTGGCGGCCGATCCCGACAAGCCGCTGTACAACCGCGCCATCGGGGGCAACCTGAACCCGCCAGGGTCGACCTTCAAGGTCGTCGTCGCCGCCGCGGCGCTGGCATCCGGCGAGTGGACCCTCGACTCGACCTTCCCGAACCCGGCCCGCTACACACTGCCCGGCACGAGCACGACCGTGTCGAACGCGTGGGGCGGCGCCTGCGGCGACGGCGAGACCACGACGCTGGCGCAGGCGCTGAAGCTCAGCTGCAACATCCCGATGGCCGAGCTCGCGGTCGAGCTCGGCGACAAGCGCATCCGCGAGATGGCCGAGAAGTTCGGCTTCAACACCGACCTCGAGATCCCCCTCGCCGTCACGCCCTCGAGCTACCCGTCCGGGCTCAGCGACGACGCGACCGCCCTCACCGGGTTCGGCCAGGGCAAGGTCACCGCGACACCGCTCACGATCGCGATGGTCGCCGCCGGACTGGCCAATGACGGCACGGTGATGAAGCCGCGGATGGTGGATGCCGTGATCGGCGATGACTTCGCCGTGCACACGCAGTTCGACGACGAGGTCCTGGCCGAAGCACTCGACCCCGAGGCGGCCGATGCCCTGACCGCTGTGCTGGTCGAGGGCGTCGCGTCGGGAGCGGCGACGGGTGCAAGAATAGACGGCGTCGATGTCGCCGGAAAGACGGGCACGGCGGAGAACGGCGGCAAGCCGTACACGCTGTGGTTCACAGGTTTCGCGCCTGCGGAGGATCCGCAGGTCGCGGTGGCAGTCGTCGTCGAAGACGGCGGTGGAAGAGGCACATCGGGCAGCGGCAACGCGATCGCCGCTCCGATTGCGAAGAAGGTCATAGAGGCGGTGCTGGGCAGATGAGGCCGACGCAGGGTGTGTCTTTCGGAGGACGCTACGAGCTGTTGTCGCGGATTGCGATCGGCGGCATGGGCGAGGTGTGGGAGGCGACCGACCACGTGATCGGTCGCACCGTCGCCATCAAGATCCTCAAGGACGAGTACATGGGCGATCCGGGCTTCCTCGAGCGCTTCCGCGCCGAGGCTCGCCACGCCGCGCTCGTCAACCACGAGGGCATCGCCAGCGTGTTCGACTACGGCGAGGAGAACGGCTCCGCCTTCCTTGTCATGGAACTCGTGCCAGGCGAGGCGCTGTCGACGATCCTCGAACGCGACGGAGCGCTGAGCCCCGACAAGACGCTCGACATCGTCGCGCAGACCGCGTCGGCGCTGCAGGCCGCGCACGCGGCCGGTCTCGTGCACCGCGACATCAAGCCGGGCAACCTGCTGATCACGCCCGATGGGCGCGTGAAGATCACCGACTTCGGCATCGCCCGCATCGCCGACCAGGTGCCGCTGACCGCCACCGGACAGGTGATGGGCACCGTGCAGTACCTGTCGCCCGAGCAGGCCTCCGGGCATGCGGCGTCGCCCGCGACCGACGTGTACTCGCTCGGCATCGTCGCGTACGAGAGCCTCGCGGGCAAGCGGCCGTTCACCGGAGAATCGCAGGTGGCCATCGCGATGGCGCAGATCAACGAGCAGCCTCCGCCGCTGCCCGATTCGGTGCCGGCGCCCGTGCGCAACCTCGTCATGGCGATGATCGCGAAGAAGCCGGCCGATCGGCCGTCGTCGGCGGCGACGGTCTCGCGCGCCGCGCAGGCCCTGCGCCGCGGCGACCTGAACTCGGCCGCGATCGCCGTGCCCGCCATCGCGGGTGCGGGTGTGGCGGATGCCGATGATGCGACGCGCATCCTCACCGGGATGGGCGGCGATGAGGCCACGCGCATCCTGCCGACGACCGCCCAGCTTCCCTCCGGAGCAGCCGTCGCCGCGACGACCACCGAGCCGGAGGAGCCGAAGAAGCGCAAGCGCAGCCCGTGGACGTGGCCGCTCATCGCCCTGATCGCGCTGCTCGTGCTCGTGCTCGGCGGCACGCTGATCGCCATGCTCAGCAATCAGGATGAGGCCAAGCCCGCGGCGTCGACGTCGAGCCCGGCGTCGCCCAAGCCGAAGCCGAGCTCGGCCACGCCGAGCGCACCCGAGAAGGCACTCGTCAACGTCGGCGACCTCGATCTCGTCGAGCGGCCGTGCGAGGACGCGAAGCAGACCCTCATCGAGGCCGGTCTCGACGGCGACTGCGTCGAAGGCAACACCGCCGCCCCCTCCTCCGACCGCGAGGGCTGGGTGCAGAGCGTCAGCCCCTCGGGCAACGTCGAAGAGGGCACCGTGATCACGCTCACGACCTACAAGGCCGCGGTCAGCATTCCCGAGCCCGGTTCGGCGCCGAGCCTCAGCGACACCCCGACCACGGGCGCCACGGTCACCCTGAACTGGACGAACTTCGAATGCCCGTCCGGTGTGCCGGCCCTCTCGGCGTACGAGGTCAAGCTCACCAACGCGACCTTCGATGACGGCAGCGCGGATCGCACGTTCAGCCGCGGTCAGCTCAGCGCGCCGATCACCATCACGGGCACTCCCGGTGCCACGGTGACGGCCAGCTACGTCGCGTTCTGCGGAAACGACATGCCGTCCCCGCGTTCGCCGCAGATGGAGAAGCAGATCGAGGCCCCCGCCACCCCGCCCCCGCCCGCCGACGGGGGCGCCGGTGAGGGCGCCGGTGACACCGGGGGCACAGCCCCCACCCAGTAATCTGGAAGAGGTCGTCCGAGAGGTCTGAGGGGAGTCGTCTGTGTCGCCAGAGCCGCGCATCATCGCCGGTCGCTACCGCGTCGATGAGGTCATCGGTCATGGCGGCATGGCCAGAGTGCACCGCGGCTACGATCTGACGCTCGGACGCGAGGTCGCGATCAAGATCCTCGACCCGGAACTCGCGCGCGACACCGCGTTCCGCACCCGCTTCCGTCTCGAAGCGCAGGCGGCATCGCGCATGTCGCACCCCTCGATCGTGCGTGTCTACGACGCCGGTGACCCGTCGACGGCGTCGCGGACGCAGCAGCCGGGCGACGCGGCGGAGCAGACCGAGCCGTACATCGTGATGGAGCTGGTGCAGGGCACCCTGCTCAAGGACATCATCGCGAAGGGTCCGCTTCCGGTCGCCGACGCGATCCGCTACGAGGACGGCATCCTCGAGGCGCTCGAGTACTCGCATCGCGCCGGCGTCGTGCATCGCGACATCAAGCCGGGCAACGTGATGATCACCGACAAGGGCACCGTGAAGGTGATGGACTTCGGCATCGCCCGCGCCGTGTCCGACTCGTCGTCGACCGTCGCCGAGACGACGCAGATCCTCGGCACCGCCGCGTACTTCTCCCCCGAGCAGGCCAAGGGCGAGGCGGTCGATGCGCGCACCGACCTCTACTCGGCCGGGGTCGTGCTGTACGAGATGCTCACGGGTCGCCAGCCGTTCCGCGGCGACTCCCCCGTCGCCGTCGCCTACCAGCACGTCAGCGAGACGCCGCTGCCCCCGACAGAGGTCAATGAGCAGCTGCCGCGGTCGATGGATGCCATCGTGCTGCGCGCCCTCGCGAAAGACCCCTACCAGCGATTCCCCGACGCCGGATCGTTCCGCCTCGCTCTGAAAGCGGTCGCCGACGGCCATGCGCCGAGCAAGAGGGACATCGGAGCCCTCACCAGCGAGCTCTACGGCTCCAACCCGCGGCAGGCGCAGGAGACCGCGCGGTCGCTGCGTCAGCTGAGCACGGACACGACGATGACCCGCACGCAGTCCGGCCCGCCGGTGGCCTGGATCTGGGCGGGCGTGGCCCTGCTGGCGGTGCTGCTGATCTCGGTGCTCATCTGGGTGGTCACCCTGGCCATGCAGCCGAAGGATGTGCCCACGTCGTCGGTGACCGTGCCGAACCTCGTCAACCTCACAGCCGACGATGCCGAGGACGCCCTGCAGGAGAGAGGGCTGATCCCCGACATGCGGGAGGAGGCGAGCGTCGACTTCGACGAAGGACGCGTCATCCGCTCAGCGCCGACGACCGGCGCGAAGCTGACCGCCGGCACCTCGGTGATCGTGTACGTCTCGACCGGCGCCGACACGGTCGAGATGCCCACGGTGGAGGGGCTGTCGCAGGATGCCGCGAAGCAGGTTCTGGGTGCGGCGCGGCTCGAACTCGGCACCGTGCGGCCCCAGAACGACAAGGACGCTCAGGCGGGAACAGTGCTCAGCGCGAGCGAGGCGGCCGGATCTCAGGTCGCCCCGGGGACGGTCGTCGACCTCGTCATCGCGAACGGCAACGTCACGCTCGAGGACATGACCGGCTTCTCGATGGATGCCGCGAAAGGGCAGCTCGAGAAGCTCGGCCTCGAGGCGGAGCCCGTCGAGCTCGGACCGTGCGCCGAGGGACAGACGCCGAATGTCGTCGCCTCGATGTCGAAGTCGCCGGGCGAGGTGCCCATCCACTCCACCGTCGAGCTACGCTACTGCGTGCCTCCGACGGGCTGACACCCCACCCCGTCCGCGCGCACGGACGCGAGCCAGTTGCCGAGCAGACGGTGCCCGTGCTCGGTGAGCACGCTCTCGGGGTGGAACTGCACTCCGATGATCGGCAGGGCGTCATGCTCGACCGCCATGATCGTGCCGTGCTCGGCTCGCGCGCTGACACGCAGCATCGGCGGCAGCGACGCATCGTCGAGGGCGAGCGAGTGGTAGCGTCCCGCCGCGAACGGCGAGGGGATGCCGTCGAACAGCGATGATGCGTCGTGGCTCACCTGCGAGACCATGCCGTGCATCAGCTCCGGCGCCGCGCCGACCGCGCCGCCGAAGGCCTCGCCGATCGTCTGGTGGCCGAGGCAGACGCCGAGCAGCGGCATCCCGATCTCCGCCGCCAGGCGCACGACCTCGATCGACGCACCGGCATCCGCGGGCGAACCGGGTCCGGGAGAGATCATCACGGCGTCGAAACCGAGCAGGAGCTCGCGCCAGTGGTGGCGCACCTCGGCATCCGGAGCGGGTCCGGCGGCATCCGCCTCCACCATCACCACCTCCGCGCCCAGCTCGCGGAGGTAGCCGATCAGGGTGTGCACGAAGCTGTCGTGGTTGTCGACCACGAGCACCCGTGCTGTCACTGCAGGTCCACCTCGCCGGGCGTGATCAGCGGACTGATCCAGGGGAAGACGTGGAAGAACAGCGCGTAGAGCACAGCCGCCACCAGCAGCAGCAGGATGAACAGGCGCACCCACCACGGTCCGGGCAGCAGGTGCCACAGGGCTGCGTACATCAGCGGACTCCTTCGGCGGACGGACTGGCCTCATCGACCGACGCGAGCGACGCGGGCGGCCCCTCCGCGCGCGGCTGGAAGCTCTCGAACACCCCGTACGCGACGATGCGCTCCGCGAGCGAGTACAGCGGAGAGCAGGCCGTGAGGGTGATGAACCGATCAGACGGGGCGACCTGCGGCATCTGCGGCACGTCGAGCAGCACATCCCCCGCGGACGGCTTCACGTACTGCAGATTGCGGAACCGGTACGTGTACCAGCCGACTTCGGTCTCGACGACGATCGCGTCGTCGAGACGCAGCTTGTCGATGCGGTTGAACGGCTTGCCCCAGGTCGTGCGGTGGCCGGCGAGCGAGAAGTTGCCCACCTCTCCCGGCATCTTCGACTGCTCGTAGAGGCCGATGCCGATCCTGTCGAGGGTCCGCTCGCGTGAGGTCCCGCCGGCGATGTGCACGTTGTAGTCGTCGCCGAACCTCGGGATGCGCATGTTCGCGAACACCTCGGCGTCGGCCGGATGCGGGAGCACGGGCGGCTCGTAGACCTTCTGGTCGCCCTGCTCGAGCACGGGCGGAGGTGCGGGGGGCGATGCCTCGGCCCACTGGGCCGAGAGCTCGGCGCCTCTGACATTGTTCTCGGCGCCGATGATGAGGTCGCCGATCCACATCTGCCAGGAGACGAACAGCAGCACGAGCACGCCGGCGGTGAGCAGCAGTTCGCCGAGCACGCTGGCGAAGGTCGCGCGGGAGCGCCTGCGCGCCGGCTTCGAACCCCGCAGCGAGGCCCGGGACGACGCGACCGCATGCATAGGGGGAAGTCTATTCGCCCGGCTACAATGATGCTCATGGCACGTGACCGCAACCCCGAAGAGCCCGCCGTCGAGCGTCCCGAGGGCGATGCCGCTCCGAACGCCGTGTGGTTCAAGCCCGTCATGGTCGGCTTCATGCTGCTGGGTCTGGCGTGGATCCTCGTCTACTACATCTCCGGCTCCCGCTTCCCCATCCCGGGTCTGGACTCGTGGAACCTCGGCATCGGCTTGGGCATCGCGCTCATCGGCTTCCTGATGACGACCCGCTGGCGCTGACCTCCGCGCCGCTCCCGCTCGTCGACACGCCCTCTCACCGTCCGGTGAGGGGGCGTCTCGCTTTCCCCAGAGGGTTGTTAACAACCCTCTCCACCTGTGAATAACACCGGTGTAATTCTCCCCAGGTGTGGACAACTCTGTGGATAACCCGGGGACATCATGTGCAGAGCCCTGTGGACAGGGTGTGCAGAGAGTGTGCAGAACTCGGGTCGGGCCGGAGCCGCAGCGTCAGAACAGGCTGCGCAGCACGATCGGCGTCACCAGGAACGCGATCGCCAGAAGAACGACCGTGAGCGCGACGAGCAGCAGGATCTGAGCCGTGCGCTGCGAGCGCTTCCGGGTGCGGGCGAAGATCAGACCCACCAGCGCCCCGACAGCCGCCCCGCCGATGTGCGCCTGCCATGCGATGTTCAGAGTCTGGATGAACCCGATCGCGAGGTTGATGGCGAGGATCACCAGGATTCCGCGGATGTTCGCGCCGATGTGCCGCCCGATCACGAGGAGCGCGCCCATCAGCGCGAAGATGCCGCCGGAGGCGCCCACCGTGGCGACGACAGGGTCGAGCACAGCCATCGCCACCGAGCCGCCGAGTCCGCCGATGAGATAGAGAGCGACGAACCTCCCTCGCCCCAGCAGGGGCTCGAGACTGCGACCGATCATCCACAGCGCCAGCATGTTCAGCAGGAAGTGCGTGATGCCGGAGTGCACGAGCATCGACGTCAGCATCCGCCACGGCTGGAAGGAGAAGTCGCCGCCGAACATGTCGGGCAAGAGGAACGGCGTCGCGAACAGCAGGGTGCGATCGACGATCGGCCCGAGCAGCAGCTGCAGCAGGCCCACGACCGAGGTGACGGCGATGATCGCGTAGGTCGCGATCGGCTGCGATGAGCCGCTCGTGGTGCGCCAGGCGCGGTGGGCGCGGCGCTGCGCGGGAGTCTGCGCCTTGCGGTCGGCTTTCATGCACTCCGGGCAGATGACGCCGACGGGCGCCTGGGTCTGGCAGTCGGCGCAGACGGTGCGCGTGCAGCGCTGGCAGAGCACGAAGCTCTGCCGATCCGGATGCCGGTAGCAGAAGTTCTCGCGGTTGCGCGTGAAATCAGGAGAGGTCATCCGGATCGGCTCGAGCGGTCGTGTGTCAGTTGGCGACGATGTCGACCGAGTGCAGCACGACGTCCTCGACGGGACGATCCTGCGCGCCGGTGCGCACCGCGGCGATCTCGTCGACGACGGCCTTGGACGCATCATCGGCGACGACGCCGAAGATCGTGTGCTTGCCCTGCAGCCACGGGGTCGGGTCGGTCGTAATGAAGAACTGCGAGCCGTTGGTGCCCTCGGCCTGGCCGGTGATGGCGTTGCGGCGCAGACCGGCGTTGGCCATGGCGAGCACGTACGGGTCGTTGAAGTTCAGCTCAGGGTGGATCTCGTCGTTGAAGTTGTAGCCGGGTCCGCCGATGCCCTGACCGAGCGGGTCGCCGCCCTGGATCATGAAGTTGGGGATGATGCGGTGGAAGATGACGTCCTTGTAGAGCGGGCCCTCGCCCGGCTTGCCGGTGGCGGGGTGCGTCCACGCCTTCGATCCGTCGGCGAGGCCGACGAAGTTGGCGACCGTGTTCGGAGCGTGGTCTCCGAACAGGTTGATGACGATGTCACCGTGGTTGGTGTGCATGGTTGCGACGTGAGATGCGTGAGGCATGGCTCCATTGTCGCAGAGCAGTCCTGTGCGGGCGCGGCGTATTGTCTCCTTTCCGGGCCCCGACCGCCAGACTCTGCTCGTATTCAGCGTGTTGTGGTTGGATGATCAGCGGAACGGACATCGACCGACCGACGGGAGAGCAACGTGAATCTCAGCCGCAAGCGCAAGAAGGAACTGCGTCGACTTCAGCAGGAGGCCGGACGACTCTGGGAGTCGCAGCAGGTGCTCGTCGGCCACGCTGCCGACGTCGCCCGTGAGGCCGGACGTCAGCTCGGCAACTTCAATCGCGAGCAGGTCATGCCGTCCGTGCACGACTCGTACGAGCGCCACCTCGCCCCGGCCGTCGATCGCAGCGTGAAGTTCGGCAAGCACGTCGTCGATGAGCGGGTCGTTCCCGTCGTGGGTGGCGTCGTCGGAACCGCCCTGTCGGCCTGGGATGTCGCGAACAAGAAGCGACACGACCTCGGATGGGGTCCGCGCCACGTCGCGCCGGCCAAGAAGAGCATGGGCTTCGGCTCGGTCGTCGCGATCGTGCTCGGTGTGGCCGCCGCCGTCGGCGTCGTCGCCGCCGCATGGCAGGCCCTGCGTGCAGATGACGAGCTGTGGGTCGCCGACGACCCGCTGTCGCCGCCCAACGCGTGACTGAAGCCGACCCGCATCAGCGGGTGCGTGCTGCTGCGGCCGCACGCGGACTCGACATCGAGATCCGCGAGCGGCCGCAGGCGCACAGTCTGACGGAGGCAGCCGCTCTGCTCGGTCTGCAGCCGTCCGACATCGTGAAGACCCTCGTCGTGAAGACGTCGTCACGACGACCCGCTGACGTCAGCTCCGTACAGGCGACCGGCTCAGGGACCGAGCCTTCGTACCTCTTCGCCCTGGTGCCCGGTGGGCGTTCCATCTCGTGGCCGAAGCTGCGCGCGATCGTCGGCGTGAACAGGCTGCGTCTGCCCGAGCCCGAGCTGGCGCTGGCCGCCACCGGTTACGAGCGCGGCACGATCGTGCCGATCGGCAGCACCACCGACTGGCCGGTGTACGCGGACGAGAGCATCGTCGGACGCCGCATCGCGATGGGTGCCGGTGTGCACGGCCACAGCCTCTTCGTCGAGGCCGACCACCTGATCCGTGCCTACGGCGCGACGGTCGCCGGCATCTCCCAGCCTGAAGCGGTCCGCGACTAGCGCCGCTCACTCCGGCAGCAGGCCCGCCATCCGCAGCCCGATGTCGACGAGCTTCACGCGCTGCAGCGCGGCGGCCTCGTCGAGGGTGAACCAGGCGGCCATGTCGGTCGATCCGTTCCTCTCGAACCGCAGCTCACCGCCGGTGACCTCTGCCCGGTAGACGATCCGCAGAGTGTGCAGCGGCACCTTCCTCTCGTCGCGGCGCACGCGGCGCGATGCCGGGATCACCCGGGAGTGGATGCCGAGCAGCCCCGTCGTCTCGATCCGGAAGCCCGTCTCCTCACGGAGCTCGCGACGCACGGCCGTCTCGGGATCCTCGCCCTCTTCCAGCCCGCCCCCGGGAAGCGTCCACGCCACCCGACGCCCTTCGATCCACCGGGCCAGCAGCACCCGGCCTTCGTCGTCGGTGACGATCCCGTAGGCGGCGACGCGCAGGTCCATGCACTCACAGTAGTCGCGGCGCCGGCGCCGGCGGGACAGGTGGTCCCGACCGGCTCGATGACCCCCTCGGCGAGGAGGATGCCGCCGCTCAGTGCTCCTGCAGGGTCTCCTTGGCCGAACGGCCGTAGGTCTGCCGGTACAGCGCGCTGAACCGCGAGCTGTTGGCGAACCCCCAGCGCCGCGCGATGCGGGTGACCGACTCGTCGACGCCGCCGTTGCGCAGATCACGGTGCGCGCCGTCGAGTCGCACCCGACGCAGGTACTCGGTCGGGGTCATGTCGATGCCACGGCGGAAGGCGTACTGCAGTCCGCGAGTCGACATGTGCACGGCCTCCGCGACCTCGTCCACCGTGATCGGCAGGTGGGCGTTCTCATCGATGTAGGTCAGAGCTCGGCGCACGGTCGCCGCTCTCTCACCGCCACCATCACGGGTGATCGCCGAGGAGAAGGTCGAGGGGAAGCAGCCGAGGATCGTCGTGAGCGCGTGTCGAGCGAGACCCGCCTCGATCAGCTCATCACCCGCGTCGTCGAGCGACAGCGCCGAGGTGAGCAGGTAGTCGAACGCACGGACCCACTGGCGCGCCGCCAGGTCGGAGCGGGGATGCACCGACGTCAGCCGCAGCGAAAGAAGCTCATCCCCGGTGATCCGCCGTGCGAGCTCCTGAGCGCGGCCACGATCGAAGAGGAGGGCCGACACCTCTGCCGTGCCGTTCCATTCCGCTTCGACCAGCGCGCTGTCGGTCGCCCACGGGGCCCCGGCGTCGATGATCGATCGACGGGTGCGCAGCACACCGTCGGCGGCGACCAGCCGGCATGCGAAGAGCTGGTCCTCGGGCTGCACGCGGGAGTGCACCTCCGCGGTGAGCGAGTACCGCACGATCGCGAGGTCGCCCAGTGTCGCCGACCGCCATCGGAAGGCGAAGTCCGCCGGGTCGATGCGCAGCAGCGACGCGGACGGCACGAATGTCTTCCAGATCTCCTCCACGTCGGCGACGTCGTCGGAATCCATCCGCAGAATCTCCGCCACAGAATCCTCCTGTGTGTGCCGTCGTCGCTCAGTCGCGGAGAGCGACGAGCGCTCTCTCGAGACGGGCGACCGCCGCATCCACGTCGTCGAGCTTGTCGAGGCCGAACAGCCCGACCCGGAAGGTGGAGAAGCCGTCCGGCTCGTCGCAGTGCAGCGGCACGCCGGCGGCGACCTGCACGCCGTGATCCTTGAATGCGGCGGCACTGCGCAGGTCGGGTTCGGTGGTGTGTACCACGACCACGCTCGGAGAGGCGAAGCCGGATGCGGCGACTGACCGCAGCCCGTGCTCCGCCAGAAGCGCACGAACACGCGTGCCCAACTCGATCTGTGCGCGGCGCAGCGCGTCGAAGCCGCGCTCACGGGTCGCGATCATCTGCTGCAGGTTGCGTGCGATGGTGTCGGTGGGCATGGTCGAGTGGTAGCCGGCCGAGCCGTCCCGATAGCCGTCGGAGATGCTCAGCCAGCGGTTCAGGTCGAGCGCGAAGCTCGTCGCGGTGCCCGCTGCCACGGCATCCCGACCCGTGCCGCTGAGCATCACGTACCCGACTCCGGGAGAACCGCTCCAGCCCTTCTGCGGAGCGGAGAGAAGCACGTCGACGCCGAGATCGCTCATGTCGACCCACATCGCGCCGGAGGCGATGCAGTCGAGCACGAGCACCCCGCCCACCTCGTGCGTGGCGTCCGCGAGCGCGCGCACGTAGTCGTCGGTCAGGATGATCCCGGCTGCCGTCTCGACGTGCGGGGCGAAGACGACCTCCGGACGCTTGGCGCGAATGGCGGCGACCACCTCGTCGATCGGCGCGGGGCTCCACGCGGCCTGCACGTCGTCGCCGTCGGGGCGGGCCAGGCACACGGTGACATCGGACGCGATGCCGCCCATCTCGAGGATCTGCGACCAGCGGTACGAGAAGAGGCCGTTGCGCACGATGAGGGCGCGTCTGCCCGTGGCCAGATGCCTGGCGACGGATTCCATCGCGAAGCTGCCACCGCCGTTGACGAGTGCGACGCTGTCGGCGCGGTATGCCTCGCAGAGGATGTCGATGGTCTGCTGCATGATCCCGACGAACCGTTTCGACATGTGATTGAGTGACCGGTCGGTGAACACCACCGAGTACTCGAGCAGTCCGTCCGGATCGATGTCAGCGTGCGGCAGAGTCATGGGTCCAGCCTGGCACTGTCTGCTGGGGGAGAGCCAGGACTTCCGTGAAGCGGAAGAAAGCCCCGACGACGTCGGGGCTTTCGATCTGTGGAGCCTAGGAGATTCGAACTCCTGACATCTTGCTTGCAAAGCAAGCGCTCTACCAACTGAGCTAAGGCCCCTCACCGGTGCGAGCACCGCCGTCAATCATACATGCCGTCGGGGCGGGCGCCGTAATCGTCGGGCGCGCTCGCAGTGTCCGCGCGTGTCGGAGGAGACAGCGGGTCGGGGTCAAGTCCCTCGCGTTCGCCGCCGACGAGGCGGATGGTGGCGACATGGATCCGCACAGAACAGACGATGGCCACCACGTCATCATCGACGGGAGACGGTGGCGGGCGACGGACCCCGCGATACCCGAGTCCTTCCGTCAGGAGCTGGTCGAGGAGCTCATGTCCGCTCGGCGCGCCGTGAAGACGGGGGAGAGCGACGCTCGGCGGCGCGTACACGACGCGAAGACCGCGCTCGGTGAGAGGGGGGCGCCATGGTGGGACGAGCGATCCGGAGCCGACTTCGACGAGCGGATCGCCGCGGCCGTGCGCGCGCTCGTGCGCAAGCGGCAGGGGTCCTCGATCTGCCCGAGTGATGTCGCTCGCACGGTCGGTGCGCACTCGTGGCGATCGATCATGGATGACGTGCGGCGCGTCACCGCTCGGCTCGCGGACGAAGGGCAGGTCATCGTCACCCAGAAGGGTGAGCCGGTGCGCATCGCCGATGCCCGCGGGCCTGTCCGCATCGTGCGCGGTCCTGACCTGTGAACGAACGAAGAAGGCCCCGCCGGAGCGGGGCCTTCTTCGTCGTCTTCGGTGGGGCTACCAGGACTTGAACCTGGGACCTCTTCATTATCAGTGAAGCGCTCTAACCGCCTGAGCTATAGCCCCGTCAACCTCCAAGACTTTACCGGATAATCCTGCGCAAAAGCGAATCGAGACCGGCCAGCGCGCCGGCCGGGCGTTTCGACCTCACTCCCCGGTGCCGCCGGGTCGCAGAGTGGCGGACCCGGCCGAGACGCTGCCCGTGATCCGGTGCCTGCTGTCACTGCTCTGATCGAGGCTGCTGTCCAGCGATCCGGCACTCACCTCGCGGCGCAGGTCGTACTCCTGATCGGGCAGGGTGAGATCGAGTGCGCCGGCCGACACCGAGAAGTCGACACTGTCGGGCACGGTGGTGAGTGCCGATACCACCCGACCCGCGCTGATCCGGTACTGGGCCTGCTCCACGCCCCGCAGCTCCACGTCCGCCCGCCCGGCGTTCAGCTCGATGTCGATGGTGCGAGCATCACCGGTCATCGCGAGCGATCCGGCGTTCACGTCGACCGCGAGATCGGCGAACTCACCCGTGACGTCGAGCTGCCCGGCGTGCAGCGTCAGCTCGGCATCCACGCCCTTCAGATCGAGCGGCAGCACGAGTGTCACCCGCTCATCGCCGCGCAGCCAGTCCGGACTCCACCAGCCGAACCCGCGATCGGGGCCGCGGACCTCGAGCCGGCCGTCATCGGCTCGCAGGGTCCACCCGCCGGTCGACGCACCCTCGACCCGAAGCTCGGCGTCGTCGACGTCGTCGAACACGATGCGCATGTCCGCCCCGCCCACCTCGACGTCCATCGAGCTCACGCCGCCGACATCCGCGGTCAGCTGCCCCGACTGCGGGCCCATCTGCTGCAAGCCGGTCACGGCTGCGGATGCCGCTGAGCCGAGCAGCACGACTCCGCCGACTGCGGCGATCACCACCGTGATCGCGCCGATGCTCTTCTTCGTGCCGCTCATCGCAGCCCTCCCTGGTCGTTGCGGCCGGCGTCTGCCGAGCCGTGGTTCTCGATGTGGGCGAGTGCGGCCAGCACTCGCCGGTTGCCGTCTTCGGGCTCCAACCCGAGTTTCTGGAAGATCGCGGTGATGTGCTTCTCGACACTCGCTTCGCTGAGGAACAGCATCCCGGCGATCGTGCTGTTCGATCTGCCCTCGGCGATCAGCGCGAGCACCGTGCGCTCCCGCTCGGTCAGTCGCAGCATCCGCTCGTCGCGGTTGCGCCGACTGAGCAGCTGCGCGACCACCTCAGGGTCGAGCACCGTGCCGCCGGCCGCGATCCTCTCGACCGACTCGACGAACTCGGCGACGTCCGCCACCCGATCCTTGAGCAGATAGCCGAGGGCGCCGCCGTGCGTCTGCCCGCTCTGGGCGGCGATGAGATCGCTGGCGTAGCGCTCCTCGACGTACTGCGACAGCACGAGGATGGGCAGCGCGGGCTGAGCGGCTCGGATGGCGAGCGCTGCGCAGATCCCCTCATCGGAGAACGTGGGCGGCAAGCGGACGTCGAGGATCGCCAGGTCGGGCGCGGATGCGGTCACGGCATCCATCAGCCCGGTCGTGTCGGGCAGCGCCGCGACCACCTCGTGTCCGGCATCGTCGAGCAGGCGGACGAGCCCTTCGCGAAGAAGAACCGAGTCCTCACAGATCAGGATGCGCATGGCACGCTCACCTCCAGGCTGGTCGGACCGCCGGTCGGGCTGTCGAGACGGAAGGTGCCGCCGGCGGCGAGCACCCGGTTGGTGATGCCGTCGAGCCCCCCACCGGGCTGCACCTGCGCGCCTCCCATGCCGTTGTCCTCGACCCGGGCCCACAGTCCGCCGTCGCGGCTGCGCACCACGACGCGGCATTCGCTGGCCCTGGAGTGCTTCGCCGCATTGGTCAGCGATTCGGCGATCGCGAAGTACACGGCGGCCTCGGCGTCGCGGCATGCGGCGCCCGCACCCGTCGCCGACGGGTCGATGCGCACATCGAGGTGCACCGGGATGTGGGATCGGCCGGCCAGGGCCGAGAGCGCGGCGTCGAGGCCGCGATCGTCGAGCACGGAGGTGTGGATGCCCCTGGCGAGCTGTCGCAGTTCGGTGATCGCCGCCTTGGTCGAGGTGTGCGCCTCGTCGATCAGCTCCTTCGCCGCTGCCGGATCGGCCTCGATCTTCTGCTTGGCGAGCCCCAGCGTCATGCCCACCGACACCAGTCGCGGCTGGACGCCGTCGTGCAGGTCGCGTTCGATGCGGGTGCGCTCGAGCTCGGCCGCCCGCACCGCGCCGGCGCGCTGGGCCGTGGTGGTGCGCACCTGGGCGGTGAGCTCGGCCTCGCGACTGGGGATGACGAGCGCGCGACTCAGCACACGATGCAGCAGAGCCAGGGCGATGATCCCCGCGCCGCCGACGATGACTCCGACGATCCCGATCAGCGGGGCCCATTCGACCGCGAGGTAGCTGCCGAACGGCCCGGCGACGCTGCCCTCGGATGACAGCGGTGCGAAGGCGAAGAAGACCGACCACACCATGCCCCAGAACACCCGAAGCACGATCGTGCCGAGGATGCACGCGAGAAGGAAGTGGAGAATCGTGCGCCACATGCGCCCGTCCACCGACTGCCGGGCGAGGGTGCGCAGCCAGCCGCCGAAGCCGGGCCTCGCGCGCTCGCGCCATCGCAGGTCGGGAACGTCGGCGCTGTAGAGGCTTCCGACGCGCCGGATCTCGAACCATGCCACGCCGTAGAGCGCGTAGACGACACCGACGAGGAAGAGCAGGCCGACGCCGAAGACGAACAGCAGCGCCAGTCCGACTCCGAGCACCGCGCTCAGCGCGGCGAGTGCTGCCGAGCCGATGGCGCCCAGCGCCGCGAGCTCGAGCACGGTCAGGACGACGCGCAGCGGGGGCCGCGGGGCATCCGCTCTCGGAGGAGCCGCCGGAACTGGCGCCGGTGGGGGCGCGATGTGCGCGGACTCAGGGCGGGGCGGCACCGGGGGAGTCGGGTTCGTGGTCATGACTCAAAGCTACGGTTCCCCTGAGCATCCCGACACGGAGCCAGCCGGAGATCCGGGTTCGGGTTTTCCCTACCCGCCATCCGGACGCGACGTGGTTCACTGACTGCATGAGCGCAACTGAAGCAACGCACGGCGACGAACCGCACACGGGTGGAACAGGTCAGCGACTGAACTGGCTGCGCGCCGGGGTGCTCGGCGCCAACGACGGGATCGTGTCGGTCGCCTCACTCGTCGTCGGCGTCGCCGGCGCGACCACCGACAATTCGGCGCTGCTCGTCGCAGGACTCGCCGGCCTGGTGGGCGGTGCCATCTCGATGGCGCTGGGGGAGTACGTGTCGGTGAGCAGCCAGCGCGACACCGAGCGCGCGCTGATCGAGAAGGAGCGCGAGGAATTGCGCACCATGCCGGAGGAGGAGCTGGCCGAGCTCGCCGGGCTGTATCGGCAGCGCGGGCTCAGCGAGCAGACCGCGCAGCAGGTGGCGATCGAGCTCACCGAGCACGACGCCCTCTCCGCTCACCTCGAAGTCGAGCTCGGCATCGACCAGCACGATCTGGTGAACCCGTGGCACGCGGCGCTCTCATCGGCGATCTCGTTCACGATCGGAGCGCTGCTTCCGCTCCTGGCCATCCTGCTGCCGCCGCCCGCGTGGCGGGTGCCCGTCACCTTCGCGGCCGTGCTTCTCGCCCTGGCCGCCACCGGCCTGATCTCCGCGCGGGTGGGCGGTGCGTCGGCGACGCGGGCATCCGTGCGACTCGTCATCGGCGGCGCGGTCGCCCTGCTCGTCACCTGGCTGATCGGCACCCTGCTCGGGACCACCGGCGTGGTGTGATCGCGCGAGTGCGACCGCTCGGGAGGGGAGAGCCCTAGATGGAAAAAGACCCCCGGCCACGACGGGCCGGGGGTCCTCTTTGCGGAAAGATCAGTTCGACATGAACCCGACGAGCAGTCCGCCGGTGACCTTCACCGCCAGGTTGTAGATTCCCGCGACGACCGCGCCGAGCACGGTGAACACGATGAGGTTCAGGATCGAGACGACCGCGCCGAAGGCCATGATCTGCGGGAGCCCGATCAGGCTGGACAGATCGATGGCTCCGTCGGTGAGGGTGTCGAGGATCTTGCCGACCTGCGCGATGACGTTCGTCGCCTGCAGCACGAGGTAGACGAGGAAGAACGACACCATGGTCACGATCGCCAGCGCCACCGCTCCGAGGAACGACAGCTTCACGGCCGACCAGAAGTCGACGTAGACCAGACGCAGGCGCACCTGCTTGCCCCCGGTCTTGCGCGTGGACTTCTTCGCCAGCTTGTCAGCGACTGTACTCATCTATCGGTGCTCTCTTCGGATCAGGCTTCGGGGGTGTCAGCGGGTGACGTGGCGGGCTCGGAGACCTCGATCTCGCCGAGAGACTCGTCGTCTTCCTCTATACCGCGCTCGCTGTTGCGGGCCACGGCGAGGATGCGATCGTCACCGGTCATGCGGGCGAACACGACTCCCATCGTGTCCCGACCCTTCGCCGGCACCTCGGCCACGGCAGAGCGTACCACCTTGCCGCTGGAGAGAACCACCAAGACCTCGTCGTCCTCCGAGACGATGAGCCCACCCGCGAGAACACCTCGTTCGTCGCTCAGCTTCGCGACCTTGATGCCCGTTCCGCCGCGCTTCTGCACCTTGTACTCGGAGACCGACGTGCGCTTCGCGTACCCCCCGTCGGTGACGGTGAACACGAACGAGTCGTCGTGGACGACGGATGCCGAGAGCAGGCTGTCGTGGTCGTCCTTGAACTTCATGCCGCGCACGCCCTCGGTGGCACGGCCCATCGGACGCAGCGCCTCGTCGGTGGCGTGGAAGCGCACCGACATGCCCTTCGCGCTGATGAGCAGGATGTCGTCATCGGAGTTGACCAGCTCGGCGCTGACCAGCTCGTCGGTCTCGCGCAGCCGGATGGCGATGACGCCGCCCTGCCGGTTGGTGTCGTAGTCGCCGAGGCGGGTCTTCTTCACCAGACCGCTGCGAGTGGCGAGCACCAGGTAGTCCTTCGCCTGGTAGTCGCTGATGGCGAGCACTTGCGCGATCTTCTCGTCGGGCTGCAGGGCGAGCAGGTTCGCGACGTGCTGCCCCTTCGCGTCACGGCCGGCCTCGGGCACCTCGTAGGTCTTGGTGCGGTAGACGCGACCCTTGTCGGTGAAGAACAGCAGCCAGTGGTGGGTCGTGGTGACGAAGAAGTGCTCGACGAGGTCGTCGGCGCGCAGCTGCGCGCCCTTCACGCCCTTGCCACCGCGATGCTGCGAGCGGTAGTTGTCGCTGCGCGTGCGCTTGATGTATCCCTCGCGGGTGACGGTGACGACCATCTCCTCGACGGGGATGAGGTCCTCCATCGACATGTCGCCGTCGAACCCGTGCAGGATGTGCGTGCGGCGCTCGTCGCCGAAGCGGTCGACGATCTCGGTGAGCTCGCGGCGCACGATGTCGCGCTGACGAGATTCGGTCGCGATGATCTCCTTGTAGTCGGCGATCTTCGCCTCGAGCTCGGTGGCCTCGTCGATGATCTTCTGGCGCTCGAGGGCGGCGAGGCGGCGCAGCTGCATCTGCAGGATCGCCTCGGCCTGGTCGTCGTCGATGTCGAGCAGCCTCTTCAGGCCCTCGCGCGCTTCGTCGACGGTGGGGGAGCGGCGGATCAGGGCGATGACCTCGTCGAGCGCATCGAGCGCCTTGAGGTAGCCCTGCAGGATGTGCATGCGCGCCTGCGCCTTGCGAAGCCGGAAGGCCGTGCGGCGGACGATGACGTCGAGCTGGTGGTCGAGCCAGTGCGTGATGAACCCGTCGAGACCGAGCGTGCGCGGCACGCCGTCGACGATCGCGAGCATGTTCGCGCCGAAGTTCTCCTGCAGCTGGGTGTGCTTGTAGAGGTTGTTCAGCACGACCTTCGCGACCGCGTCGCGCTTGAGCACGATGACGAGGCGCTGACCCGTGCGGTCGGAGGACTCGTCGCGGATGTCGGCGATGCCGGTGATCTTGCCGTCACGGGCCAGGTCGCCGATCTTCACCGCGAGGTTGTCGGGGTTGACCTGGTACGGCAGCTCGGTGATGACGAGGCAGGTGCGGCCCTGGATCTCCTCGACCTCGACGATCGCGCGCATGGTGATCGAGCCGCGGCCGGTGCGGTACGCCTCGTGGATACCCTTGGTGCCGAGGATCTGCGCGCCCGTCGGGAAGTCGGGGCCGGGGACGCGCTGGATGAGCCCCTCGAGCAGCTCCTCGCGGGGGAGCTGCGGGTTCTCGAGCGCCCACAGCGCGGCAGCCGCCACCTCGCGCAGGTTGTGCGGCGGGATGTTCGTCGCCATGCCGACCGCGATGCCGATCGAGCCGTTGACGAGCAGGTTCGGGAACCGCGCCGGCAGGACGTCGGGCTCCTGGGTCTGGCCGTCGTAGTTCGGCGAGAAGTCGACCGTGTCCTCTTCGATGTCGCGCACCATCTCGAGCGCGAGGGGGGCCATCTTCGTCTCGGTGTAGCGCGGAGCGGCGGCGCCCATGTTGCCGGGGGAGCCGAAGTTGCCCTGACCGAGCGCGAGCGGGTAGCGCAGCGACCACGGCTGCACGAGACGCACGAGGGTGTCGTAGATCGCCGTGTCACCGTGCGGGTGGTACTGACCCATGACCTCGCCGACGACGCGCGCGCACTTCGAGAACGACTTGTCGGGGCGGAATCCGCCGTCGTACATGCCGTACAGCACGCGGCGGTGCACGGGCTTGAGGCCGTCGCGCACGTCGGGCAGCGCACGACCGACGATGACCGCCATCGCGTAGTCGAGGTACGACCGCTGCATCTCGGACTGCAGGTCGACCTGGTTGATGCGGCCGTGCTCGTGGCTCGCGGTGATGTCGGGGCGTTCTTCGTCAGTCATGTGTGTTCTTTCAATACCGGTCGTTGAGCGAGCGCAGCGAGACGAAACGCGCTATCAGATGTCGAGGAAGCGGACGTCCTTGGCGTTGCGCTGGATGAAGGTGCGCCGCGACTCGACGTCCTCGCCCATCAGCACGCTGAAGATCTCGTCCGCCGCGGCGGCGTCGTCGATGGTGATCTGGCGGAGGGTGCGCGTGGTGTGATCCATCGTCGTCTCCCACAGCTCCTTGGCGTTCATCTCGCCCAGACCCTTGTAGCGCTGCACACCGGCATCCTTCGGCAGGCGCTTGCCGTTCTCGGCGCCGTGCGCGAGCAGCGCATCGCGCTCGGCATCGGAGTACACGTACTCGTGCGGAGCGTTCGACCACTTCAGGCGGTACAGGGGGGGCATCGCGAGATACACGAAACCGGCTTCGATGAGTCCGCGCATGTAGCGGAACAGCAGCGTGAGCAGCAGGGTCGTGATGTGCTGACCGTCGACATCGGCATCCGCCATCAGCACGATCTTGTGATAGCGGGCCTTCTCGATGTCGAAGTCCTCGCCGATCCCGGTGCCGAAGGCCTGGATCATCGCCTGGACCTCGCGGTTGCCGAGCGCCTTGTCGAGCCGCGCGCGCTCGACGTTGAGGATCTTGCCGCGCAGCGCCAGGATCGCCTGGGTGTGCGGATCGCGTCCCTGCACAGCCGAGCCGCCTGCCGAGTCGCCCTCGACGAGGAAGATCTCGCTGATCGAGGGGTCCTTGCTCGTGCAGTCCTTCAGCTTGTCGGGCATCGCGGCCGACTCGAACACGCTCTTCCGGCGAGCGGTCTCGCGGGCCTTGCGTGCGGCCAGACGCGCGGTCGCGGCATCGATCGCCTTGCGGATGACGTTCTTCGCCTGCTGCGGGTTGCGGTCGAACCAGTCGCCGAGCTGGTCGTTCACGATCTTCTGCGTGAACGCCTTCGCCTCGGTGTTGCCGAGCTTGGTCTTGGTCTGGCCCTCGAACTGCGGCTCGCCCAGCTTGATCGAGATCACCGCGGTGAGGCCCTCGCGGACGTCGTCTCCGGAGAGGTTCTCGTCCTTCTCCTTGAGCAGGTTGTTCGCACGGGCGTAGCGGTTGACGAGGCTGGTCAGCGCGGCGCGGAAGCCCTCCTCGTGCGTGCCGCCCTCGTGGGTGTTGATCGTGTTGGCGTAGGTGAACACGTTCTCGGTGTACGACGTGGTCCACTGCATCGCGAGCTCGAGCGAGATCTTGCGCTCGGTGTCCTCGGACTCGAAGGCGATGATCTCCTCGTTGACGACCTCGGCCTTGCGCACCTTGTTGAGGTACTCGACGTAGTCGACCAGGCCGCGCTCGTACAGGAACACCTCGCCGGGCTGACGGGTGACCACGGTGCCGTCGACCTCGTCTTCGACGGCAGATGCCGGACGCTCGTCGCGCAGAGCGATCCGCAGTCCCTTGTTCAGGAACGCCATCTGCTGGAACCGGGTGCGCAGCGTGTCATAGTCGAAGTCGACCGTCTCGGTGAAGATCGCGGGGTCCGGCCAGAAGGTGATGGTCGTGCCGGTCTCGTCGGTCGCCTCGCCCTTCTCCAGCTTCTGCTGCGGAACCCCGCCCTCGGCGAAACGGTGCCGCCAGACGAAGCCCTTCTGTCTGACCTCGACATCGAATCGCGTGGAGAGCGCGTTGACCACCGACGAACCCACGCCGTGCAGACCACCCGAGACGGCGTACGCGCCGCCGCCGAACTTTCCACCGGCGTGCAGGATCGTGAGCACGACCTCGACCGTCGACTTGTCGGGATCGGAGGAGTGCGGATCGACCGGGATGCCTCGGCCGTTGTCGACCACGCGCACCGCGCCGTCTTCGAGGATGGTGACCTCGATGTTGTCGGCATGGCCGGCCAGAGCCTCGTCGACCGAGTTGTCGACGATCTCGTACACCAGGTGATGGAGACCGCGCGGGCCGGTGGAGCCGATGTACATGCCAGGGCGTTTGCGGACGGCCTCGAGCCCCTCGAGGATCTGGATCTGGTCGGCCCCGTAGTCGCCGGAGACCTTCGCGGAACTGTTCTCGATCGGTGCGCTCGTCGAAGCGTCGTCGGCGTTGTCTTCAGGCGTCATCAGAAATGGTTCTCCACATCGAAAGTACTCACCCATTCTAACGGGTTCCGCAGGTCGGAATGCGCCTCAAACGCCGTGTGATCGCTTCTGAGCGCGTGAAGGTGCGGGCGTGGTGTCCTACCCGTAGGTGTCGCGTGGACCCCGTCCGGGCACAACCCGCGGACCCCACTTCCACGACGGGACGTCCGGACCGATGAACCGGATGTTCTGCACGCCGGCGTCCGGATACCGATTTCCGATCTCGGTCATGATGACCGCCCGCATGAACTGCAGGTTCTTCGCCCACGCCGTCGAATCGCACTTCACGGTGAGCACCCCGCGCTCGAGCGAAACAGGTTCGGAGTGCTTCGCCGTGTCGGCGCCGGCGAGCTCGGCCCACTGTCTGACCAGGTCCTCGGCGGCGAGGGTCTTCTCCCACCCCGAATCCTTCGTCAGCTTCGCCAGCACATCACCGAGGGTGCCGGGATCGCGCCCCTTGGTGAACGGGGCGTTGTCGTCGTCGACCTCGATGCGCTTCTTGCGCTTCCAGTTCTTCGCGCTCGGCTTGAGTCCGCGCAGACGCAGGTAGGTCGCGATCGTCTCGGGAGGCTGCGGATCAGGCATCCGGATCCCCCCGATCGTCGCTGATCGTGCCGGCGCTGATCCGCACGACATGGCGGTGCAGCGGCTCGGGGATGTCCGCCTCGACCGCCGCGGTGACGATGACCTGCTCGTATCCGGCCGTCAGCATCGCCAGACGCTGTCGCCGGTCGGCGTCGAGCTCGGCGAACACGTCGTCGAGGATGAGCACCGGGTCGCCGGCCGGCGACTCGGTGCGCAGCAGCTCGGCGGATGCCAGTCGCAGGGCCAGCGCGACCGACCAGGATTCACCGTGCGACGCGTACCCCTTCACCGGCAGGTCGCGCACCCGCAGGATCAGGTCGTCACGGTGCGGACCGACGAGGGTCAGACCGCGTTCGATCTCCTTGGCCCGCTTGGCCTGCAGCGCCGACCGGAACTGCTCGGCGATCTCGCCGCGGGGATCGACGTCCGCATCGCCCGCGTCATCGGATCCCTCCTCCGGATCCGCGCCGCGCACCGACAGCGCCCAGTCGAGCTGCGGTCGATGGTCGGCGCCCGCGATCGCCGTGTAGGCGTCGGTCACCGGCCCCTGCAGGTCGGCGGCGAGCTGCAGCCGGGCATGGATGATCTCCGACCCCAGGGCCACGAGCTTGTCGTCCCACACGTCGAGGGTCGACAGTCCCTCTCCGCGCACTCCTCGGGCGCGCGCCGACTTCAGCAGCGCCGTGCGCTGACGGAGCACCCGTTCGTAGTCGGCGATCACACCTGCCATGCGAGGCGTGCGCTGGATGAGCATCTGATCGGCGAATCTGCGGCGCGACGACGGGTCGCCTCTGACGATCTGGAGGTCTTCCGGAGCGAAGAGGACCACGTGCGCATAGCGGGGGAGCTCGTTGATCTTCGAGGGGGAGCCGTTGATGCGCGCCCTGTTCGATCCCTGCCGGTTCAGCTGCACCTCGACGAGCACATTGCGCTCACCATGCGCCAGACGTGCCCGGATGACGGCGAAGTCCTTCGTGTCCCTCACCAGGGGCGCGTCCGAGGACACCCGGTGCGAGCCCAGCGTGGCGAGGAAGACGATCGCCTCGGCGAGATTCGTCTTTCCCTGGCCGTTGCTGCCCACCAGCACGTTCGGACCGCGGTGGAGGGCCAGCTCGGCGGTCGCGTAGTTGCGGAAATCGACCAGGTTCAGGTGCTCCACAATCACCGCTTCAGCCTACCTTCGGGCCCCGACATCGACCCCGGAGAGCCGATGCCCGCGATCACCGCAGCAGCAGGTTCGGCTGCAGCAGGTACTTGAACGAGTCCAGTCCGGCCTGATCCACCGACGTCTGGCTGGTGATCAGCACCGGGCTGAGCTTGTTCGCGTTGTCGCTCGAGGTGAAGGTCACGCGGGTGAACTCGCTCTTGACCGCGCCGAGCGCCTCGAGCAGGTACTGCGGGTTCAGACCGAGGGTCACCTCGTCGCCCCCGTTGAGGTGCGCATCGACCGACTCGGATGCCCGCGCCTGCTCGCTGCCCGAGGCATCCATCGTCACGCCGTCGGGACCGAAGGTGAATCGCAGGGGCGCCGAGCGGTCGAGCACCAGCGCGACACGTCGGACGGCCTCGATCAGCTCCGCCGTGTTGACGACCGCGTAGTGATCCGTCTGCTCGGGGAACAGCCGGCGCACGGGCGGGAAATTGCCCTTGATCAGCAGCGACGTGACGGTCTTGTTGCCGGCGGTGAAGGCGATGATCTCGCGGTCTCCGGCTCCCGAGAAGGCGACCGAGATGGTGCCGGCGTGCGCGAACGTCTTGCCGACCTCGGTCAGCGTGCGCGCCGGAACCAGAGCGGACTGCTCGGCGACCTCACCGTCCCAGGGCACGTCGCGCAGCGACACCCGGTAGCGGTCGGTGGCGACCAGGCTGAGGTTGTGATCCGCGACCTCGAGCTGCACACCCGTGAGCACCGGGGTGACATCGTCGCGGGACGCGGCGAACGCGACCTGCGCGATCGCGGTCGCGAACTCCTCGGCGGGAACGACACCGGTGGAACCCGTGACCTCGGGGATCGAGGGATATTCCTCGACAGGCATGGAAGCGAGGGTGAAGCGGGCGGATCCGCACGTGACGGCCACACCGCCGTCTTCCTCGACGGCGATCTCGATCGGGGCGTTGGGCAGGCGGCTGGCGATGTCCGAGAGCAGCCGGCCGTGCACGAGGATCGTGCCGGGTTCGTCGACGGTCGCCTCGATCGTCGTGCGGGCGGATGCCTCGTAGTCGAATGCCGACAGGGTCAGTCCGTCACCGGAGGCCTCGATGAGCACGCCGGCGAGGATCGGCTGCGGATTGCGCTGCGGAAGCAGCTTGACGACGAAGGACACAGCCTCGCTGAACACATCGCGGTTGACCTGGAACCTCACGGGCGCTCCCTCGTTGCCTCGGCTCGCTGCAGTGGACGCACTGCAGGCGATCCCATGCTAGCCGCAGGTGGCGAGCCCTCCACCACCGGGATCGGGTCGACGACGTCCGTTCGTCCACATCCGTCTGGTCATCGGATGAGCCCTGTCCTGATGGATTTCTCTTAACGGTGTTAACAACTGTGGATTCTGTGGATAACTCGGTGGATATCAGCCGAGAGTAGGAAACTACATGCGTGTCACATGTGGAATCCCTGAGGAATCCGCGGGATACCGGGGTGTGGGGCATTCGGTCGACAATGTCGGTTATCCACAGGCAGGGGATGGCGAAGGCATCCGAAGGCCGAAGTTTCCACAAGTTATCCACAGGGCCTGCGGAGAACCGTCGCGATTTGCCTCGCGATCAGGCGTGTCGCAGCCTCAGCGGCGACTGATCTGAGTGGTGATCTCGGTGACCTGGTTGTACAGCGATCGACGCTGCTTCATCAGCTCGCTGATCTTCTTGCACGCGTACATCACCGTCGTGTGATCGCGGTTGCCGAAGAGCTGGCCGATCTTCGGAAGAGACAGACTCGTGCGCTCCCGGCACAGGTACATGGCGATCTGCCGGGCGGTCGCGATCTGCTGCGAGCGGCTGGATCCGTACAGGTCATCGACCGTGAGCTTGAAGTACGCCGCCGTGGCCGTGATGATGTCGGTCGGCGAGATGATGTTGTCTTCAGTGGTGTCGACGATGTCGCGCAGGACGGTCTGTGCCAGGGAGATGTCGAGCATCGAGCGGTTCAGGCTCGCGAACGCCGAGACCCGGATGAGGGCCCCCTCGAGTTCGCGGATGTTCGACGACACGACGGTGGCGATGTACTCGAGCACCTCGTCGGGGATGTGCAGCGACTCGCTCTGCGCCTTCTTGCGGAGGATCGCGATGCGCGTCTCGAGATCGGGCGCCTGCACATCGGTGATCAGGCCCCACTCGAAGCGGCTGCGCATGCGGTCTTCGAAGCCGGTGAGCAGCTTCGGAGCCACGTCGCTGGTGATCACGACCTGCTTGTTGTGATCGTGCAGCTGGTTGAAGGTGTGGAAGAACGCCTCCTGCGTCTCGGCGCGACCCTGCAGGAACTGGATGTCGTCGATGAGCAGGATGTCGACCTCGCGGTAGCGGCTCTGGAAAGCCGCACCCCGGTTGTTGGCGATCGAGTTGATGAAGTCGTTGGTGAACTCCTCGCTCGAGACGTACCGCACCTTCACCCCGGCGTAGAGCGACTGGGCGTAATCGCCGATCGCGTGCAGCAGGTGCGTCTTGCCCAGGCCCGAGTCGCCGTAGATGAACAGCGGGTTGTACGCCTTGGCCGGGGCCTCCGCGACAGCGACCGCCGCAGCGTGCGCGAAGCGGTTGGACTGCCCGATCACGAAATTGTCGAAGGTGTACTTCGGGTTCAGCCGCGATTCGTGGCGGAGAGGGGCCGGCTGCTGCTCGATCGGCGACTCAACCCGAGCCGGCTCGGCGATCGGGAAGTCGGAGACGGCGATCGGGGCGGTCGGCTGGTCGACGAGCTCGTGGTTCACGACCGTCCGATACGAGGCGACCTCGTCGCCGATCGCCGCGAGCGCCTCCATCATGGGCACCCGCAGCCGCTTGTTGATCTGCGCCGCGGTGAGGTCGTTGGGGACGTCGAGGTACAGCACTCCGCCCATGACCCCGGCAGGCACGACGAGACTCAGAAACCCGTGCAGCTGCGGGCTGACGCGATCGTCGTCAGCGAGACGCTCGAGCAGGGTCGACCAGATCGGCACATCGGGATGGGCGGCAGAGGTCATGGTGCTCCGGGCGAAGTTGTGGAAAACGCGCCGTCAAGCGTGATCTTCCCCTGTGGATAACGTCGGATGCCACGGTAGTCACCGGTGCGGTTAACAGCAAGCCGTCCCCGGAAAGACGCGGGTGTGTCGCGTGCGGGCGAGATGTCCACAGTTGTGGATAATGGGTGTGCGCAACTCACCGTCGACTGCCTGATCACCCGGGGTGCTCTCCTGTCGCATCCGTGGGCGGATTTGCCCTGCGTCGCGGCAGGTCGTACCCTTAATCGGTTGACTTATGCCATTTAGGCAGTACCCCCCGTCCCCGGTTGCTGAGACCCGGTGACACCATTCCCGGAGTGATTCCATGAGCAAGCGCACTTTCCAGCCCAACAACCGTCGTCGCGCCAAGAAGCACGGCTTCCGTGCCCGCATGCGCACCCGCGCCGGCCGCGCCATCCTGGCGGCCCGCCGCGCGAAGGGCCGCACCGAGCTCTCGGCCTGACAGCTCAGTGCTCGCCCGGCCGAATCGACTCACCCGCGGCGTCGACTACCGACAGGTGGTCCGCCGGGGAACGCGATGCGGCGGGTCGCGCCTGATCACGTCCGTGCTTCGCGGCGCGGACGATCGGGCTCCCCGGTTCGGGTTCATCATCAGCAGGCAGGTAGGAACCGCTGTGGTTCGAAATACCGTTCGCCGACGCCTGAAGGCGGTGTGCGCGGAGTTCGTCGACATGGTTCCTGAGGGCACGGATGTCGTCATCCGTGCCCTTCCTGCATCCGCTGACGCGGATTTCGCCTCCCTCCGCGCCGACGTCGAGCGCTGCCTGCGCCGCGTGCTGGTCGGATCGGCACGGACATGAGCGCGCTGCCGTCCTATGCATTCGGAACGGCGCGGTTTCGGGCATCCGATCTGGTCCGGGGCGTGCTTCTCGTTCCGCGCAACCTCGTTCTCGCGCTGCTCTCCCTCTACCGCGCGGTGATCTCCCCGCTCTACGGGGACGTGTGCAGGTATTACCCGTCCTGTTCCGCGTACGCTGTAGGAGCGGTTCAGCAGAACGGCGCCCTGTGGGGAGCAGTGCTCTCGGCGTGGCGCGTGCTGCGTTGCAATCCGTGGAGCGCGGGTGGCGTCGACGACGTCAAGCCCCACGCTCACTTCCGATACGACCTGACCCCGCGAGGGTTCGTCGTACCTGCTCGAAAGGACTGAACAGTGGACTTCCTGGGAATCATCCTGTGGCCGCTGAAATGGGCTGTTGAGCTCATCCTCGTCGCCTGGCACTGGCTGTTCACGGCGATAGGAATGGCGCCGGCGGAAGGCCTGACGTGGGTTCTGTCCATCATCGGCCTGGTCATCGTCGTGCGCGCTGCCGTCTTCCCGCTGTTCGTGAAGCAGATCAAGAGCCAGCGCAAGATGATGGAAATCGCGCCTGAGCTGCGGAAAGTCCAGGAGAAGTACCGCGGCAAGAAGGATCAGCTCTCTCGCGAGGCGATGAGCCGCGAGACGATGGCGCTGTACAAGAGGCACGGAACGACGCCGATGTCGAGCTGCCTCCCGCTGCTCGTCCAGATGCCGATCTTCTTCGCACTGTTCAGCGTGCTCAACGACGTGCAGAAGATCCGCGTCAACCCCGATTTCAGCGGTGTCGGGCTGCTGAACAACGAGCTCACTCAGGAGTTCTACGACGCGAAGCTGTTCGGCACGGTGTCGCTGCACGACACGCTCGGAGCCGCAGTAGACGCCCAGAACGTCACGGCTATCGTGCTGCTCGCGACGCTCGTCGTGCTGATGATCGGCTCGCAGTTCTACACCCAGCTGCAGATCATCTCGAAGAACCTGTCGCCGGAGGCCAAGACCGGCCAGGCGTACCAGATGCAGAAGATCATGCTCTACATCCTGCCCCTGGGCTTCATCTTCTCGGGTGTCTTCTTCCCGCTCGGTGTCGTCGTCTACTGGTTCATCTCCAACCTGTGGACCATGGGCCAGCAGTTCCTCGTCATCCGCGAGATGCCGACTCCGGGCTCCGAGGCGGCGAAGGCGCGCGAAGAGCGCCTGGCGCGCAAGGGCAAGGCGATCAACGCCCAGGGAAAGGTCGTCCCGATCGCAGTGTACGAGGCAGAGCAGCAGCGCAAGCTCGAGGAGATCGAGAAGGCGAAGGCGGTCGCACCCAAGCGTGAGCAGCCGATGGGCAAGAAGCGAGCGAAGAAGAAGGGCTCGAACTGATGACCGATGATGTGAAGACCGCTCCGTCGGTCGAAGAGCTCGAGCATGAGGGCGATGTCGCCGCGGACTTCATCGAGGAGCTACTCGACATCGCTGACATCGACGGCGATCTGAATCTCGATGTCCGCCAGGGGCGCGCGTACGTCTCGGTGGAGGCGGAAGGAGACGGACTCGCGGTGCTGTCGCAGCCCGACACCGTTCAGGCCCTGCAGGAGCTGACCCGTCTGGCGGTGCAGAGCAAGACGGGTGCGTTCTCACGACTGATCCTCGACGTCGGCGGCTCCCGCGACACTCGTCGGCGCCAGCTGGAGCAGTTGGTGGATGCTGCGGTCGCCAAGCTCGATGCAGGTGCCACCCAGGCATCCCTGCCTGCGATGTCCAGCTACGAGCGCAAGCTCGTGCATGACATCGTGTCGGAGCGCGGCCTCACCTCCGAGTCGTATGGCGACGGTGCCGATCGTCACACCGTGATCTCTCGCGGCTGACGGTTCACGTGAAACGAGCGGCGGCGTCATGAGCACTCCCATCGTCGAGTCCGAGCCTGCGGTCGCAGCAGAGCTGTTCGGTGACCGCATCGAGCTGGCTCGACGGTTCACTGCGGCGCTCGTCGCTGAGGGTGAGCTGCGCGGATTGATCGGCCCGCTCGAGTTGCCCCGAATCTGGACCCGTCACATTCTGAACTCCGCGATCGCCGCGCCTCTCTTCTCGGGCTCGGTCGCGGACGTCGGTTCGGGTGCGGGACTGCCCGGTCTCGTCTTGGCGATCAGTCGGCCCGATGTGCGCTGGACGCTCATCGAGCCGATGGAGCGGCGGGTCACCTGGCTCAACGAGCAGGTCGACGCTCTTGGTCTCGACAACGTGACCGTGATGCGCGCACGTGCTGAGGACGTAGGTCTCGAGTTCGACGTGGTCACGGCTCGCGCGGTGAGTGCGATGCGCACGCTCATCCCGATCACGGCCCCGCTGGTCAAAGACGGCGGTGAGCTCATCCTGCTCAAAGGACACAACGTGCCCGCAGAGATCGACTCCGCGCAGAAGGTGCTCAAGAAGCACAGGGTGACCGACGTGACTGTGCAGGTGCTGGGGGAGGACCTGCTGTCCGAGCCGACGCGCGTCGTCCGCGCCCGCGTCCGCGCCTGACTCCCGCGAGAGGGCCATTGTTTCACGTGAAACACCCCCGCACCCCCGCTCGTTGAGCGATCGCAGCCGGTCGAAACGCGCTCGCCGCACGCTCGGGAACATGCCGGATTCAGTCGATCCCGCACCTCACGCGCGGGGAGGCGCGCACCCGGCGCCCCCTAACTCAAGATTGGTTCACGTGAAACGTGGCCCGTAACCAGGATCCTCCGGTGCCTGCCAGCGCCGCCCGGGGCTCGGCTGCCGGTCGTTGAGCGAGCGCAGCGGGTCGAAACGCACTCCCAGTACGCCTCGGGAACCTGCCGGATCTCGCGGATCGCGCACTTCACGCGCGCGGAGGCGCGCACCCGGGGCACCTTCCTGGAGATAGGTTTCACGTGAAACGTGGCCCATCAACAGGATCCTTCGGTGTCGGCCAGCTCCGGCAGGGTCTCGGCTCCCGGTCGTTGAGCGAGCGCAGCGAGTCGAAACGCACTCCCGGCCCGCTCGGGACGACGTCGGATTCTGTGGATCACGCATCTCACGAGCGGGAGGTGCGCATCCGGTGCGCCTTCCTGAAGATAGGTTTCACGTGAAACGTTGCCCGTCATAGGATCCCTACAACGCCGGCCCGGTCGTTGAGCGAGCGCAGCGAGTGGAAACGCTCTCCCGGCCCGCTCGGGACGACGTCGGATTCTGTGGATCACGCATCTCACGCGCGGGGAGGCGCCCGCATAGTGCCCTCAAGATTGGTTTCACGTGAAACGGTGCCCGTAAACAGGATCCCCCCAATGCCGGCGAGCGCCGGTAGGGGCTCGGCTCCCGGTCGTCGAGCGAGCGAGGCGATTCGGAATGAACACCCGGCAGGCCGCGGGAGGATGCCGGATCTAGCGGATCGCGCACCTCACGCGCGGGCAGGCGCGCATCCGGTGCGCCTCCTGAAGATAGGTTTCACGTGAAACGTTGCCCGTCGACAGGATCCCTCCGATGCCGGCCAGCACCGGTAGGGGCTCTGCTCCCGGTCGTTGAGCGAGCGAAGCGAGTCGAAACGCTGTCCCGGCACGCGGGTAGCCCCCGAGATCGAACGCGATGTTGGCGAGCACGGATGGCAGGCAGCTTGCACGACACCGGCGTGTAGCGTTGCTCTGCATTGCAGTGTCACGGCCGGTTTGACGGTCCCAGCGCCCGTAGCCAGACGTGTTTCACGTGAAACGTTGACAAAGACGTTGGCTGTTGGATGCCCTGTCGTGAGTAGCGCCGTCGCTCCCGACGCCATGAGACAGCATCCGCGCGTATGTGCCTTGCTGGATCGGCGCCGATCTGATGTCCCGCATGCGATCATTGACCGTCTCTGCACATGTGGGCCGGTCGCTGTATTGCCCACACATGCCGTAAACGCAGGTACAGCGGCGGTGCCTGCTCCTCTACAGTTCCTCAATGACTGGATACACGTACATTCTTCGATGCGCTGATGGAACCTTCTATGCAGGCAGTACCAAGCACCTTGACGACCGACTTGCTGCCCATCAGCTCGGGCTCGGTAGCGACTACACATCGAACCGCCGCCCGGTAGAACTGGTGTGGTGGTGCGAGTTGGATCGCATCGACGAAGCCTTCGCCCTCGAGAAGCAGATCCAGGGATGGAGCCACACAAAACGACGGGCGTTCATCGAGGGCGGTTTTGACGCGATCAGAGGTTGGAGCTCGCGCGAGCGAGCTGTGCGTTCGCGTGAGTGATCAACGAGCGATGTTTCACGTGAAACAGGACCGGACAGGCGGTTGAGGTCATTCAGTCGATGGATGCATTACCGGAGCGCGACGCGTCTCATCTACCGATGTCCCGGGGCCGCGAAACATCGATGCAGGGTGCCCGGGTTCCGGTGGATAGCATGCCGATGATCGCCGGGTGAACCTCGCGCGTCTGTACGCTTGAACATCTAGTTGCTGGCACGACCCGCGGACACCGGCTGCGGGGAAGCCGCGACGTACCGCGCAGGATGCCCGTGGGCGACGGTATCCGATGTGTCTTCGCGACGCAGGGCTATCTAATTGGCCGACGTGTTTCATATGAGCCGTGGTCGGTCGCGCTGGTCGACAGATGTCAAGGGAGTGAGGATGCGTTCGGGCGGCCGCAACTGACAGATTCGTCTGGCCGGCGGGACCAGGTCAAGGTCAACCCTGTGGCCTTGTGCTGCATTTCGGCTCGTCGCTACGCTCCTCGCTCAATGACCGGTGGTGGCCAATGCGGCGACATGATCTCGTCGGTGGGGTCCTCGCTCAATTCGGTGGTGGCCGACGCGGAGGGAAACTCGGACCACCGTTGCGCCTATTGCCCAGTAAGCGGACGGGCGCAGCTACGGGTGCACATAGGGCGGGTGCTGACCGCGGGGGACCGCGGAGCGAGTGTTTCACGTGGAACGAGGGCATTTCGACTCGTCGCTACGCTCCTCGCTCAATGGCCGGTGGTCGCCAGTTGCATATCGGGTGAGCGGTGATGCCGGGATCCCCGAGGTGTGTTTCACGTGGAACGAGGGCATTTCGACTCGTCGCTGCGCTTCTCGCTCAATGACCGGACATGGCGGAAGTGGTTCCCACCCGGTGCATAGCGGGTGAGCGGCGATACCGGCATCCGCAGAGGTGTGTTTCACGTGCAACGCCGGGCATTTCGACTCGTCGCTACGCTCCTCGCTCAATGGCCGGTGGTCGCCAGTTGTGTGTCGGGTGGGCGGTGAGCGCGCGGGACTTGGCGGGGGAGTGTTTCGCGTGGACGAGGGCATTTTGACTCGTCGCTGCGCTCCTCGCTCAATGACCGGTGGTTGCCAGTTGCGTATCGGGTGGGCGGTGAGCGCGCGGGACTTGGCAGAGCGAGTGTTTCACGTGGAACGCCGGGCATTTTGACTCGTCGCTGCGCTCCTTGCTCAATGAGCGGGGGGCGCGGGGATGGTGGCTGATGGCGCGGCGAGTGGGGGAGTCGGAGGGATCACGTAGAGTGGAGGACGGTCCCGAAAGGAGTCGATGTTTCACGTGAAACCATCCGACAACGCATCGCCGAACAACGATTTCGGGATGGATACCCCGCTTGCTCGGGAACTGGCAGACCTCTCCACGAGACGTAAGGCCCTCAAGACGATCGAGGTTCAGTTCAGCGGCGAGACCCGCGTCTTCACGGTGTCGAACCAGAAGGGCGGTGTCGGGAAGACCACGACGGCCGTCAATCTGGCATCCGCCCTCGCCGATCTCGGCGCGAAAGTACTGGTGATCGACCTCGATCCGCAGGGAAATGCATCGACGGCCCTCGGAGTGAAGCACTCGGCTGACACCAAGAGCATCTACGACGTCCTCATCAACGATCTCCCGTTCAGTGAGATCGTTCAAGACAGCCCGGAATCCGAGAACCTTCGCTGTGCGCCGAGCACGATTCACCTCGCGGGCGCGGAGATCGAGCTGGTATCGCAGGTCGCGCGAGAATTCCGTCTGCGTCGCGCACTGGAGGAGTTCCTGCGCGACGATCCGGTTGATTTCGTCATCATCGACTGCCCGCCCTCTCTCGGGCTGCTCACCATCAACGCTTTCACGGCGGCATCCGAAGTGCTCATCCCCATCCAGTGCGAGTACTACGCTCTCGAGGGTCTGAGCCAGCTGCTCGGCAGCATCCAGATGATCCAGAAGCACCTCAATCCAGAGCTTCACCTGTCGACCATCCTGCTCACGATGTATGACGCGCGCACGCGCCTCGCCCAGCAGGTCGCCGAAGAGGTGCGCACACACTTCCCGCAGCAGGTGCTCAACGCCGTCATCCCACGTTCCGTGCGGGTGTCTGAGGCTCCCAGCTTCGGACAGACCGTCATCTCGTATGACGGCACGTCGGCGGGAGCCGTGGCCTACCGGGAAGCAGCAGTCGAGATCGCGCAGCGCAAGGAATCCGCCGCGCAGAACAAGGGAGCATGATGGCCAAGCGCACTGGACTCGGTCGGGGAATCGGCGCACTCATCCCGACGACGGATCAGGCTGAGCGGCCGGTCGACGTCTTCTTCCCCGGCGCGTCGAAGGTGAAGACGGATGCTGTGCCCGCAGCGTTGGAGCAGGGGGGCCCCGCCGCTGAAGATGCGGAGCTGTCGCAGGTCCCCGGCATCCGTCTGATCCAGATCGACCCGAACAGCATCGTCCCCAACCCCCGCCAGCCTCGTACGCACTTCGACGAGGACCACCTCGCCGAACTCGTGCACAGCGTGCGCGAATTCGGGGTCCTGCAGCCGGTCATCGTCCGGCAGAACGCCGACGGCGAGTATGAGCTGATCATGGGGGAGCGGCGCACCCGCGCCGCCCGTGAGGCCAGCCTGACCACGATCCCTGCGATCGTGCGGGAAACGGCAGATGAGGACCTGCTGCGCGACGCGCTCCTCGAGAACCTGCACCGATCGCAGCTGAACCCGCTCGAGGAGGCATCCGCCTATCAGCAGCTGCTGGAGGATTTCGGGATCACGCAGGAAGAGCTCGCCGCGCGTATCGGACGCTCGCGTCCGCAGATCAGCAACACCATTCGGCTTCTGCGTCTGCCGTTGCCCGTGCAGCAGCGCGTCGCGGCCGGCGTTCTCTCGGCCGGTCACGCTCGTGCGATCCTCTCGGCCGAGACGCCCGAGCAGATGCAGCGCCTCGCCGACAAGGTCGTGAACGAAGACCTCTCGGTGCGAGCCACGGAAGCCGCCGCGAAGACCGTATCGGCCACGGGTGCGTCGACGAGCAAGCCCACCGCCGGTGCGCGCCGCGCGTACCTCGACGAGGTCTCGCACAAGCTCGGCGACCGTCTGAACACACGTGTCCAGATCGCTCTCGGTGCACGAAAAGGCCAGCTCAAGATCGAATTCGCATCGATCCAGGATCTCAACCGCATCCTCGCCGAGCTCGGCGAAGAGGAGTTCGGAACGCGCTGACCCGAATCGGCGTCCGCGCTCAAGACAGGTGAGCACCGGGGTGACCCGGTGCTCACCTGTTCTTGAGCGCGCAGGCCCGCCGGCGGTTCAGGGCGCACACCGTTCTGTACCGCTTTTCGATCGCCTTCGCACGCCCCTTTCTGCACCCGACCTGCTTCGGTAGCATCCGGAACACTGGCAGAGGAGGGGCATCATGGCACAGGCAAACAGCTCGGGCACATCCGGCTCGGGCACATCAGGCTCAGGCACAACAGGCTCAGGCACAGCGAACGGCATCCGCGGACGCGTCATCGGGGTGAGCATCGCCGCCGCGCTGGGAGGATTCCTGTTCGGCTTCGACACCGCGGTGATCAACGGCGCGGTGGACGCCCTCGCGGGGGCATTCGATCTGGGCGTGGGCCTCAAGGGCTTCGCCGTCTCATCAGCGCTCATCGGCTGCGCGGTCGGCGCGTGGTTCGCTGGTCCCCTGGCCAACCGGTTCGGTCGCATCCCCACGATGCTCATCGCCGCCGTGCTCTTCCTCGTCTCCGCCATCGGGTCGGGACTCGCCTTCGGCGTGATCGATCTCATCATCTGGCGCGTCGTCGGCGGTCTGGGTGTCGGCGCCGCCTCGGTGATCGCCCCGGCGTACATCGCCGAAGTCTCGCCCGCGCATGTGCGAGGACGGCTCGGGTCGCTGCAGCAGCTCGCGATCGTGACCGGAATCTTCGTCGCGCTGCTCTCGGATGCCTTGTTGGCGGGCGTCGCAGGTGGGGCTGCCGAGCCGCTGTGGGGGCTCGACGCCTGGCGCTGGATGTTCATCGCCGAGGCGATCCCCGCCGTCGTCTACGGGATCATGGCGATGCGACTGCCGGAGTCGCCCCGGTACCTCGTCGCCCGCGGCAACGTCGACAAGGCAGCCGAGGTGCTGACCCTGGTCACCGGCACGATCGACGTGAAGGCGAAGATCACCGAGATCTCCGGCACGATCAACACCGAGCGCACCGAGTCGCTCAGCGATCTGCGCGGGAACCGCTTCGGCCTCAAGCCGATCGTCTGGGTCGGCATCCTGCTGAGCATCTTCCAGCAGTTCGTCGGCATCAACGTGATCTTCTACTACTCCACGACGCTGTGGCGGTCGGTCGGCTTCGACGAGTCGGATGCCCTGACGATCACGGTCATCACCTCGGTGACGAACATCGTCGTGACGATCATCGCCATCCTGCTGGTCGACCGCGTCGGTCGCCGTCTGATGCTCATGGTGGGATCGATCGGCATGGCGGTGACGCTGGGACTGATGGCGGTCGCCTTCTCGTTCGGAACTCTGGATGCCGAGGGCGCGGTCTCACTGCCCGACCCGTGGTCGACGGTCGCTCTGATCAGCGCGAACGCGTTCGTGGTGTTCTTCGGCGCCACCTGGGGGCCGCTGGTGTGGGTGCTGCTGGGCGAGATGTTCCCCAACTCGATCCGCGCCGGCGCTCTCGCCGTCGCCGCGGCCGCGCAGTGGGCGGCGAACTTCTTCATCTCGACGACCTTCCCGGCGTTCGCCGAGATCGGCCTCACCTTCGCGTACGGCTTCTACGCGTTCTTCGCCCTGCTGTCGTTCTTCTTCGTGTACTTCAAGGTCGCCGAGACGAAGGGCAAGGAGCTCGAATCGATGACGGAGGATGGCAAGGTCGAGCGCCGCACCCGTGCGCCACGCTCGTAGACTTGTCTGGTGATCCCCTCGTTCCCCCGCCGAGCAAGCCTCGAAGTGCTGCGCGCGGAGGCGGGCGACGAGCGCTCGGTGCTGGTGCACGAGCGTCTGCGCAGCGGAGAGGATCCCTGGGACTTCATGTCGGAGCTGCCGTCGGTCGATGAGCTCGTCGTGCTTCTGCTGCGCACCGACGTGTACGAGGATCGGGGCGGCAATCCGCGCGATCCTCGCTGGAACGACAGCGTGCTGCGCAGCATCGCGCACGAGTACCCGGAACTGAGTACGACGGTCTGGCGGATGCTGGCGGCGTAGCGCTGCCGTGGGTGCGTTCGACCGCAGGGATGCAGAAGAGCCCGCCACCGTGAGGTGACGGGCTCTTCTGAAGACCGGGGGATCAGCCGATGAACGGGGCGAGCTCCTGCTCGAGCGCGAACTTCGGCTTGGCGCCGATGATGGTCGTCTTGACCTCACCGCCCTGGAACACCTTCATCGCCGGAATCGAGGTGATCTGGTATTTCATGGCCAGATCGGGGTTCTCGTCAACGTTGAGCTTGAGGATAGTGATCTTGTCGGGGTTCTCGGCCTGGATCTCGTCGAGCACGGGCGCGACCATGCGACACGGCCCGCACCACGCGGCCCAGAAGTCGACCAGCACGGGTCCGTCGGCCTGCAGAACGTCCTGCTCCCAGGTGGCCTGAGTGGTTGCCTTGGCAGTCATGGATTGTCTCCTTGTTCGGTGTCCATCTGGTCAAACGTCAGATGGCCGGTTTCTGTTCCCGCGACCGCGCAGAGCGGCGGCGGGGTTCGGTCTCAGCCGACGATGATCTCGGCGGCCACGGCGGCCGGCTCTTCGACCGAGGCGTCTTCGAGGTCGGCGATGAAGTGCTCGGCATCGAGCGCGGCGACGACACCCGATCCCGCGGCAGTGGCAGCCTGACGGTATGTCGGGTCGATCACGTCACCGGCGGCGAACACACCGGGGACCGAGGTGCGCGACGAGCGACCGTCGACCCAGATCGTTCCGGCATCGGTGAGCTGCAGCTTGTCGTGCACGAGGTGCGTGCGCGGGTCGTTGCCGATCGCGACGAAGACGCCGTCGACGGCGAGCTCACGGGTCGAGTCGTCGACAGTCGAGCGCAGCCGTACGCCGGTCACCGAGTCGCCGCCGAGGATCTCGTCGACGGTGCTGTTCCAGACGAACTCGATCTTCTCGTTGGCGAACGCCCTCTCCTGCATGATCTTCGATGCGCGCAGGGAGTCCTTGCGGTGGATGACGTACACCTTCGATGCGAAGCGGGTGAGGAAGGTCGCCTCCTCCATGGCCGAGTCGCCGCCGCCGACGACCGCGATCTCCTTCTCGCGGAAGAAGAAGCCGTCGCATGTCGCACACCACGAGACGCCGTAGCCGGAGAGGCGCTCCTCGCCCTCGATGCCGAGCTTGCGGTAGGCAGAGCCGGTGGCGTAGATGATCGTGGCCGCCTCATGAACGGCGCCGCTGCCCAGGGTGACCTTCTTGACCGGTCCGTCGAGCTGAAGCTCGGTGACGTCGTCGTAGAGCACCTCGGTGCCGAACTTCTCGGCCTGCGCCTGCATCTTGGCCATCAGATCCGGACCCTGGATCCCCTCGGGGAATCCGGGGAAGTTCTCGACGTCGGTCGTGTTCATCAGCTCGCCGCCGACCTCGACGGAGCTGGCGACCAGCAGCGGCGTGAGGTTGGCGCGCGCCGCATAGATCGCGGCCGTGAATCCGGCTGGTCCGGAGCCGATGATGATGACCTGACGCATGTGCTCTCCTAAGGCTGCGGATGTCCGGCAGGCGCGGGATGATCCGCGTCGTCTGCTTCAACCCATGGTAGCCGCGCGGCATTCCCCTGCGCGGGGCGGGTGTGCTCGGTGGAACGACGAATCCGGATGCCCGGTCGGGACGACCCGGAGGGGGTCAGCGTCCGGGCAGGATCCGTCTGATCAGTCCGCGGGCCGCGCTCATCTCCGGTGCCCGCAGCACGAGCAGGACGAGAGCGTAGACGATCACGGCGACGAGCCCGATGACACCCGTTCCGACCGCGCCGAGCAGCTTGTCGACGAACGTGGAGCCGGTCTGCCCCGCCGTCCAGCCCGCGTCTGCGCCGAGCAGCAGGTACGTCCCCCACCCGGCGAGTCCGGCGGGCACCGCGGCGATCGCGAAACGACCGAGAGAGAGCAGCGTCTGCGGCAGCTCGAGACCGCCGAGGCGGTGGCGCAGGATGAGCACCGCGATCACCGTCTGCACGAGGCCGGCGATCGACTGTCCGAGCGCGACGGCCGCGGCGAGCTGGCTGAGCGGGGCCACCGCGGCGGCGAGGTACGAGAAGCCGATGATCAGGCTCACCTGCACGAGGGTGAACACGAACGGTGTGCGGGTGTCGCCGAAGGCGTAGAACGCGCGCTGCACGATGAACAGCACCGACAGCGGCAGAAGTCCGATGAGGTAGCAGACCAGCACGGGCGCCGCGGCGACGGCATCCGCGGGGCTCTCGGTGAAGATGCGCGTGGCCGGCACCGCGGCGACGGCGAGGGCGATGCCCGAGCCGATGATGAACAGCGACACGACCCGGATGCACCGGGCGACGTCGCTGCGCACCTCGTCGCGCCGGTTCGCGTGCGCGTGCTCGGCGATCTGCGTGAAGTACGGGGTGCCGATCGAGATCGCGAAGATCGAGTACGGCAGCATGAACACCAGCCAGGCGGCCTGCATCATGAACACCGACGGGTGGTCGCCCGACGAGTCGGTGACCACGCGCGTCTGGATGAGTCCGGCGATCTGGCCGGCGATCACCATGAGGAAGGTCCACCCGGCGAGCGTGCCGACCTGCCCGAGGCCGACGCCCTTCCACCGGAAGTCGGGGCGCAGGCGCAGCCCGGTGCGTCGCCAGGCGAAGAGCAGCAGCAGGGCCTGCACCGTGATGCCGAGCGTCGCGGTGCCGCCGAGCACGGCGATCATGGTCGGATCCCAGACGTCGACGCGGCTCTGATTGCCGCCGAACAGCGCGATGAAGACGAGGAAGCCCGCGATGGAGATGATGTTGTTCGCGACGGGGGTCCACGTGTACGGCCCGAAGACGCGCTTGGCGTTGAGAGTCTCGCCGATCAGGGCGTACAGGCCGTAGAAGAAGATCTGCGGCAGGCACCAGTACGCGAAGGCGGTGCCGAGGGCCAGCTGGTCGGGGCTGAATCCGTTCGAGGCGTACAGCCCGACGAGCCAGGGGGCGGCGAGCATCGCCGCGGCCGTCGCGCCGAGGAAGACGACCGTGCCGAGGGTGAACAACTTGGATATGTAGCCCTCACCGCCGTCGGCGTGGCTGGCGGACTTCACGATCTGCGGGATGATCACCGCGGTGAGGATGCCCGTCTGGATGATCGTGAACACGTTGTTGGGCAGCTGGTTCGCGACCCCGAAGGCATCGCCCGCCTGACCGATCGTGCCGATCGCGGCGACGAGCACGATCGTGCGGACGAGACCGGTGATGCGCGAGATCAGCGTCCCTGCACCGAGAATGGCGCTGGCGCGGCCGAGACTTGTCACTGCTCTCCTTCTGCGGACCCGTTCGGCCCCTGGGTTCGGTGCCGGGCATCCGCTCTGCGCCGACGCACCATCCGCACGCTCCCGAGGATCAGCAGCACGACGATCACGCCGCCGAGGATGCCGAGGCCGATGCCCTCCCAGTCGGCGCGCAGCGTGACGTCGGCGACCTCCGGCTGCCCGATGGGCACGCCCGTCGGGCTCTCGAGCCAGAAGCTCACGTCGACGCGGCCACTTGCGACGCGCGCCTCGATCGGCACGTCGACGCGCGTCGAGCTCGAGGCGAGCGCGGTCACCTCGGTCGCCGGCTGGATGTCGAGACGGTTGTCGGACGGCGTGCTGTACAGGGTGACCGAGACCGGCCACGGCAGGTCGTTGCGCACCCAGACGGGCAGCGGTGCCGCCGAGGTGAACAGCTGCACGGGTTTCGGCTGCACGACGTTCACCGACGTGAGGGTCGTCGTCACGCGCGCGGCGTGGGCGGCCGCACGCTCGGTGAACTCCTCGTCGTCGAGGCCGGCCCCGATCACTCTGAGCATGCGGATGCGGTCCGGCACGAGCAGGACGGCCGGCTCCTCGAGGATCGTCGCGAACGCGGTGAGCCGGTCTGCGGCGGCCATCATGCTGTTCAGCTCGCCGACGCGTGCGCCCGGCGTCGTGTCGGCGAGCGAGACGGATGCCGGTTCCCCCGCGCGCAGCGTGCTCAGCGTCGCACCCGGGGTGGCGAACGAGACGAGGGCCGTGCGCAGCGCCTCGGCGGAGCGGGTCTCGGATCGCTCCAGCGCGACAGCCGTGAGCGCGCTGCGCTGCTCGGCGAAGAAGAGGTGCCCGGCGGCCGCGGCCATCTCGGCGTCCGCGGAGGCGGAATCGGTGCGCTCGACGGCGGCGGACAGCCGAGCGGATGCCGCCGCATCGGTGATCAGCAGGTCGTGTGCGTCGACCGCGCTGTGCACGGCCGCATCGTTCTGCACGGACGTGGAGGGCAGGATCGTCGTCATCTTGTCGCCGAGGTACGTGGCGAACGCGGTGAGATCCTGCCCGGTCACCGACGGACGCGGCCAGAGGATGCTGCCCTGGGCACCGCGCACGGCCGTCAGCTCGCCGCTCTCGGGCAGGTCGGGCTCCGCCGTCGGGAGGGGAGTGGGGGTGGGCTCCGATGTCGGCTCCAGCTTCGGATCCACGGCGGGGAAGTCCGCGGGGTCGAGAAGCGGGGTCAGGTCCGGGGTCCCCAGCAGCTCTGAGCGACCGGCCTGGGCCTGGACCGTGGCATCCGCGTCGCCGAACTGCAGGGTGAACATGTCGTTCGGCAGCGCCTCGAACCGGTCCAGCCACTGGGTGGAGCTCGCGGGAGCGCGGTCGCCGAGCACGCGGATCGATGCGGGGATCGCCGGGTCGATCGCGAGGATCGCGCTGGTGCCCGAGACGGCGTCGATCAGTTCGGCGAGCGATCCGCCGTCGGAGGTGAGCGTCGTCAGCTCGTCGGCGGTGAGCAGGGCGCCGTTCTCGGGTGTCGCCGTGACCGGCACGATCACGGCCGTGCGCGCGTCGGAGGGCGCCGGGACGACCAGCACCGATCCGGCCGTGACGCTCAACGGCATGCTCTTCGCGCCCGCATCAGTGGTGATCGTGCCCGTGAGTCGAGCCTTGAGCGGATAGACACCGGGGGCCAGCTCGCCCAGCGCGGTGGGCTCGACGGTCAGGTCGATCGTCTCGGCAGATCCGTCGCCGACCGCGGGTGAGCTCTCGACCGCGACGGTGCGGAAGGCGCCGCCGACGGCGTCGCCGTCGAGCCAGGCATCGAGCGCGGCGCCGTCGGCGAGGGCCGTGGTGTTCAGCTCGACGCTGACGCTGCCCGCGGTGAGGTCGCCGTCGGTGGGGTTCTCGATCGTCACGCTGCCGAGCAGGGGCGTGCCGGGCGCGACCTGGCCGGTGTCGCCGACCGAGAGGAACATCTCCACGGCCGACTCGGCCGGCTGCTCGGCATCCTCGGCGGCGGCCGGGGCGGGTGCGACGGAGAGGCCGAGGGAGCCGACGACGAGTGCCGCGGCGAGGCGGCCCAGCAGCCGCCGCGCGCGCGGGCGTCTGCCTTCGCGATGGAGTGTCGAGATCATGATTGCGGGTCGCCGGATGCCAGCACCGACGACGCCCCCGATTCTAGGCCGCACCGGCATGGGAACCCTGAAGGCGCGTAGAGTGACCGCCGTGCCCGAACGCGCCCAGCCCCGCCCCGACTCCTCTCTGTCACGGGCGCTCGCCGCGGACCTGGACGCAGCCGACTTCCGCTCCGAGCCGCTGCGGTCGCTGTGGGGCGAGGAAGCCGACGACGCGCTCGGCCGCGGGCTGCGGGAGCCGATCCTGCGCGCACTGGGCTCCCGCGACGACGTGCTTCCCACGCTGGGCCGACTGTGGGTGCTCGGGATGCCGCAGCCGCAGCACGCCGTCGAGCGCGCGCTGCCCGGGGTGGGCGTGGCAGGAGCGGTCGCGTTGGGCCTCGTCCGCGTCGACGGTGAGAGCGTGCACCCCGAGGCCCTCATCCGCCCCCAGTCGTTCGTCGATGCCGACGGGGTGGGCGAGTGGTGGATCGCCAGCGACCTCGACGAGATCGCCCTCGGCACGGCACTGCCCGCCGATCACGTGCTCGGCGTCGGCGGTGCGTCGCGCACGCTGGGCGAGCTGATCATCCCCGTGCCCGTCGAGCGGGCGCTCGACCTGGGCACCGGATGCGGCATCCAGGCTCTGCTGGTGTCGCGGCACGCGGTGCGGGTGGTGGCCACCGACATCTCGGCACGCGCTCTCGCCTACGCCGAGCTGAACGCGCAGCTCAACGGCGTGCACAACATCGAGTTCCGCCTCGGCAGTCTCTTCGAGCCGGTGGCGGGGGACAGGTTCGACCTGGTCGTGTCGAATCCGCCGTTCGTGATCACGCCGCGCGCGACCGGGGTGCCCGAGTACGAGTACCGTGACGGCGGCCTGGTCGGGGATGCCCTCGTCGAGGAGTTCCTGCGCCGCGCGCCCGCGCATCTCGCCCCCGGCGGCATCGCGCAGCTGCTCGGCAACTGGGAGTCCCGCGCCGGTGCGCGGGGGCTGGACCGTGTGCGCTCGTGGGTCGACGACGATCTCGATGCGTGGGTGATCCAGCGCGAAGAGCTCACGCCGCTCGGATACGCCGAACTGTGGATCCGCGATGGGGGCGCGCTGCCGCGCGATGCCGACTTCACCCGCCTGCTCACCGCCTGGCTCGACGACTTCGCCGACCGCGGCGTGACGGCGGTCGGCTTCGGGTACATCCTGCTGCGCCGTCCGGCGCCGGGTGCCGCCGTGCTCCGCCGCTTCGAGAGCATCTCGCAGCCCGTGTCGAACCTGGGCCGCGCGCTCGGGGCGGGTCTCGCCGCACACGATGCGCTGGCCGACGGCATCCCGGACCGCCTGATCGTCGCGCCCGACGTGACCGAGGCGCGGCACCTCATGCCAGGGGAGGACGACCCGAGCGTCATCGAGCTGCGCCAGGGCGGCGGATTCGCGCGCACGATCGGCGTCGACAGCGCGCTCGCCGGTTTCGTCGGAGCGTGCGACGGCGAGCTGACCGTGGGGCAGATCGTGGCCGCGCTCGCCGATCTGTTCGACGTGCCGCTCGCCGATCTCTGGGCCGACATCGAGCCGCGCATCCGCCGCCTGGTGATCGACGGGCTGCTGCTTCCCGCGGGGGAATAGCCGCCGTCTTTCATGCGTTTGCATACGACATGAAGGCATTCGGCTTCCTCTCCTTCGGGCACTACGCAGACGTGCCCGGCTCCCTGACCCGCACCGCCGGCGACATGCTGCGCCAGACGATCGAGATCGCCGAGGGCGCCGATGAGATCGGCGTCAACGGCGCCTACGTGCGCGTGCACCACTGGGCGCGCCAGGCGGCCTCGCCCATGCCGCTGCTGTCGGCCATGGCCGCGCGCACCAAGCGCATCGAGGTCGGCACCGGCGTGATCGACATGCGCTACGAGAACCCGTTCCAGTTCGCCGAGGAGGCTGCCGCGCTCGACCTCATCGCCGACGGCCGCATCGCCCTCGGTGTGAGCCGCGGGTCACCCGAGACGGCACTGCGCGGTTACGAGACCTTCGGCTTCCGCGATGAGGAGGACACCGAGCGCGGCAGCGTGCTGGCGCGGGAGAAGTTCGACCTCTTCCTCAAGGTGATCGACGGCGAGCGCATCGCTCCGGGCGACCCGCGCATGGTCGGAGCAGGTCACTACCTCGCCATCGAGCCGCAGTCGCCCACCCTGCGGGAGCACATCTGGTGGGGCGCCGGCTCGCGGGCGACGGCCGAGGCCACCGGGCGGATGGGCCTGAACATGATGAGCTCGACCCTGCTCACCGAGGCGACCGGCCAGCCGTTCCACGAGCTGCAGCGCGAGCAGATCGACCTGTTCCGTGCCGCATACCGGGATGCCGGCCACACCGGCGCACCACGGGTGTCGGTGAGCCGCAGCGTGTTCCCGCTGGTCAGCGACCGCGACCGGGCGTACTTCGGTCTGCGCTCCCGCGAGAACAGCGACCAGGTCGGCATCATCGACGGCTACCGCTCCACGTTCGGCAAGACGTACGCGGCCGAGCCCGACGAGCTGATCGAGCAGCTGAAGGCCGACGAGGCCGTGATGGCGGCGGACACGCTCATGCTCACCATCCCGAATCAGCTCGGCCCGGAGTACAACCTGCACGTGCTGCAGGCCTTCGCCGAGCACGTCGCCCCCGCGCTGGGCTGGAAGCCGAACACCGAGGGGCCGGTGCAGGGCGACCCGATTCGCTGACCGCCGTCTGCGTCTCGGGCGCGTGCGGAACCGGTGAGCGCGCGCGGCGCCGGTACCCTTGAATCCATGCTCAATATGGCCGAGGGCCTGTCCCGACTCGGCGCGCTCGCCGCGAACCCCGTCGTCAGCACCCTCGCGACCGCCTTCGCGGATGCGGGCTTCGACCTCGCCGTCGTCGGCGGTCCGGTGCGCGACGCGCTGCTCGGCCGCGAGACGCACGACCTCGACTTCACGACGAACGCACGCCCCGACGACATCCTCCGGATCGTCACCCCGATCTCCAGCACCCAGTGGGACATCGGCCGCGCCTTCGGCACCATCGGCGCGCGGGTACAGGGCGAGCAGGTCGAGATCACCACGTACCGTGCCGACAGCTACGACGGCGTCACCCGCAAGCCGGTCGTCGAGTTCGGCGACACCATCGACGGAGACCTGCTGCGGCGCGACTTCACCGTCAACGCCATGGCGCTGCAGGTTCCGGCGGTCAAGCTGATCGATCCGACGAGCGGTGTCGAGGACCTCGTCTCTGGCATCCTGCGCACGCCGATCGACCCGGCGATCAGCTTCGGCGACGACCCGCTGCGGATGCTGCGGGCGGCGCGCTTCAGCGCCCAGCTCGGCTTCTCGATCGAGGATGCCACCTTCGCCGCCGTCGAGAAGCTGCGCGAGACGCTGACGATCGTCAGCCCCGAGCGCGTGCAGGGCGAACTCGTGCGGCTCATGCAGACCGACGACCCGGTCCGCGGCATCCGGGTGCTGGTCGAGAGCGGACTGATCGAGGAGTTCCTGCCCGAGGTGAGTGCGCTGCGACTCGAGGTCGACGAGCACCACCACCACAAGGACGTCTACGAGCACTCGCTGACCGTGGTGCGTCAGGCGATCGAGCTCGAGAAGTCTCGCAACCCGGGCGCCGCTGCCGACGTGCCGCTGCGCCTGGCCGCTCTGCTGCACGACATCGGCAAGCCGCGCACCCGCAAGCTCGAGAACGGCGGAGGGGTCACCTTCCACCATCACGACGTGGTCGGTGCGCGCATGGCGCGAAAGCGCCTGCAGGCCCTGCGCTTCGACAGCGCCACGACCGATGCGGTCGCCAAGCTGATCGAGCTGCACCTGCGCTTCTTCGGCTACGCCGAGGGCGCCTGGACCGATTCCGCCGTGCGGCGATACGTCCGCGACGCCGGCGACGTCGTCGAGCGCCTGCACATCCTCGTGCGCGCCGACGTGACCACCCGCAACCGGCGCAAGGCCGCTCGCCTGGCCTCCGCCTACGACGACATCGAGCGGCGCATCGTCGAGCTGCGCGAGCAGGAGGAGCTCGACAGCATCCGTCCCGAGCTCGACGGCAACCAGATCCAGCAGATCCTGGGCATCACCCCGGGGCGCGAGGTCGGCGAGGCGTACCGCTTCCTGCTCGAGGTGCGGCTGGATGAAGGTGTGATCGGCCCGGATGCCGCGGAGCAGCGTCTGCGCGAATGGTGGGCCGCGCGCGGCTGAGCTGCGCGGCATCCGGACCGCACGGGTGTCAGGGCACGACCACCGCGCGACCCTGCACCTTGCCGTCGTGCAGTCGCGTGTACGCGTCCACGGCCTGCTCCATCGAGTAGCGCTCGACGTGCACGCCCACCGAACCGGTCTGCGCGAGGGACAGCACCTCCATCAGCTCGCTGCGCGTGCCCCAGTACGGGGCCCGCACCGACGCGCCGAAGGGGGTGGAGAAGAACCCGGTGGGCAGCAGCCCGCCACCGATCCCGACGATCTGGATGTCGCCGTCGACGGCGACGACCTGGCGTGCGATGTCGAGAGTCGGCTGCACGCCGGTGAAGTCGAACACCGCCTCGGCGCCTCGCCCGTTCGTGAGCCGCCGGATCTCGTCGACGGCCGAGTCGTCGGACATCAGGGCGTGATGGGCTCCGACGTCGCGAGCCAGCGCCAGCTTCTCGTCGGCGATGTCGAGGGCGATGACGGTCGCCGAGGTGACCGCGCGCAGCACCTGGATGCCCACGTGTCCCAGACCGCCGGTGCCGATGACCACGGCGGTCGTGCCGGCGACGAGCTTGTCCTTCGACGACATGATCGCGTGGTACGGGGTGAGTCCCGCGTCGGTCAGCGACACGGTCTCGACCGGGTCCATGTCGCCGATCGGGACGAGATGGCGGGCATCGTCGATGATCACGTACTCGGCCATCGCGCCAGGGGAGCCGAGCCCGGGAGGCTGGATGCCGAGCTCCGCAGCTCGCGTGCAGTAGTTCTCTGCGCCGCGCGCGCAGGCGTGACACTGCCCGCATCCCCACGGTCCGTAGATGGCATAGGAGGCGCCGAGCTCGATGCCCTCCACGCCGTCGCCGAGCTTGTCCGCGATGCCGACCCCCTCGTGCCCCAGCGTGAGCGGCAGACCGTAGATGTACTGCTCGGCCGGCAGGCCCATCACGAACCAGTCGGAATGGCAGAGGCCCGCGGCCGTGACCTTGATGCGTATCTGACCCGGACCGGGCTCGGGAGTCTCGATCTCGACCAGCTCTGGTCCCTGTCCGATCGTGCGGTACTGGATGGCCTTCATCGTGCTACCCCTTCGCGTGAGACCACGGCGGCGATCGCGACCGTGTGCGTCTTCAGCATCCCCTATCGGCGGGCCCGCCGGAACCCCGGCCGGCCGGGAATATCGCTGTGCGCGAGCCGGGTCCGATGGTGCACGCGCGGGGCCAACCGAGGGGTGTGATCGCCGGGCATCCGATCTACACTGGGCAGACCCGTCAGCGCTGATCGGAGCGTCCATGCCGTCACCGTGGTCGTCATCGCGCGATGCCTTCCCTGAGGTCTCGCGACTTCTGATCGAGCGCGCGCACGAGGAGCTCGTCGCCGGCAACCTCGATGACACCCGCCTGCAGCAGGTGCGACCGCTGGTGCGCGCCTCATGGGAGCGCGCCTGGCAGAGCCGCGTGGGCGCCGAGGGCCGGCCGCCCCTGGAACTCGGTCAGGAGACGCTGGAGGCGTATCGTTCCGGGCATCCGCTCGCCTCGGTGATGGATCTCATCCGCTCGCTGCTGCTGCCAGGCAGCGCGGAGGACTCCGGCGTCGTCGTCGCCGTCGGCGATCACGCCGGGCGCCTGCTGTGGGTGGAGGGAGATCTGCGCCAGCGGCTGCTGTCGGGCGAGATGGGATTCGTCGAGGGCGCCAACTGGTCGGAGCAGATGGTCGGCACCTCGGCCCCTGGCACCGCCCTCGCCCTCGGCGAGTCGGTGCAGATCCACCACGCCGAGCACTACAACCGCCTCGTGCAGCCCTGGTCGTGCACGGCCGCGCCCGTGTTCGACCCCGAGACGCGGCGCGTCCTCGGTGTGATCGACGTCACGGGTGGGGCGGAGGCGGTCACGCCGCAGGCGCGGATGCTGGTGGATGCCACGGCTCGAGCCGTCGAATCCGAACTGCTCGTCGCCCGGCTGCGGGCGCGCAGCGAGTCGGCGCGCAGCGGGGCGGGGCGCAGCGGGGCGGGGCGCAGCGCCGCGCGATCGTCCGGGCGAGTGCGGCGCTCCACCGGGCGCGCCCGGCTGCAGGTGCTGGCCCGCGATCGCGCGCGGCTCGAGCTGATGGCCGATGACGGCGAGACGGTCGTGGAGCTCAGTGCGCGGCACGCCGAGATCCTGCTCATGCTGGCCGTGCACCGCCACGGGCTCTCGGCTGAACGGCTCACCGAGCTCGTCTACGGCGACTCCGCGACGGCCGACACGCTGCGGCCGGAGATGGTGCGGCTGCGCAAGATCCTCGAGCGCGTCTCACCCGATCTCGTGCCCCAGTCACGCCCCTACCGGCTCACGGCACCGCTCGAGACCGACGCGCAGAACGTGCTCTCGCTCCTCGACCGAGGGGCGCACCGGGTGGCCCTGAGCGCCTACACCGGCGCGGTGCTGCCCGAATCGACGGCTCCCGGCGTCGAGGAGTTCCGCGACACCGTGCGCGCGGCGCTGCACGAGGCGATGGTCACCGAGGCCAGCCTCGACGTGCTCCTCGCCTACGGGGAGATCCCCGAGGGGCAGAACGACGCCGAGGCGCTGCGGCTGTGCCTCGAGATGCTGCCGGCCCGCTCGCCGCGACGTGCAGGCCTGGTCGCGCGGATCGAGCGTCTCGACGCCGGGTGACCCACATCCGTTCGAATCGCTCACCTTGTCGCTGCCGGTCGCCCGTTCCGGCCATTTGAGCGATTCGAAAGCCGGAAGGGTCCGCCGCAACCGACTGCAACGTTGCGCACCCGGGTGCAACGTCCGGCGACCTACCTTCGTATCCAACAGCCGCGCAGCATCGAGGCCGCGGCCCGTCGAAGGAGTCACCGATGACCATCGTCGAAGAAGACGTGTCCACCGCCTACGCCGCCCCCGGCCAGCCCGGCGCGGTCGCGAACTACCGTGCCCGCTACGGCCACTACATCGGCGGCGAGTTCGTCGAACCGGCCAAGGGCCAGTACTTCGAGAACATCAGCCCCGTCAACGGCAAGCCGTTCACCGAGGTCGCCCGCGGCACGGCGGAAGACGTCGACCGCGCGGTGGATGTCGCCTGGAAGGCGTTCGAGTCGTGGAGGCGCACCTCGCCCGCCGAGCGCTCCGTGATCCTCAACAGGATTGCCGACCGCATCGAGGAGAACCTCGAGATGATCGCCGTCGCCGAGACATGGGAGAACGGCAAGCCGGTGCGTGAGACGCTCGCCGCCGACATCCCGCTCGCGATCGACCACTTCCGCTACTTCGCGGGCGTGCTGCGCGGGCAGGAGGGCGGCATCAGCCAGCTCGACGAGAACACCGTCGCGTACCACTTCCACGAGCCGCTGGGAGTCGTCGGCCAGATCATCCCGTGGAACTTCCCGATCCTTATGGCCACGTGGAAGCTCGCCCCCGCTCTCGCCGCCGGCAACTGCGTGGTCATCAAGCCGGCCGAGCAGACTCCGGCGTCGCTGCTGTTCCTGTTCGAGATCATCGGCGATCTGCTGCCCGCAGGTGTCGTGAACATCGTCAACGGGTTCGGCATCGAGGCCGGCGCACCGCTCGCTCAGCACAAGCGCATCCGCAAGGTCGCGTTCACCGGTGAGACCACGACGGGCCGGCTGATCATGCAGTACGCGTCGCAGAACCTCATCCCCGTCACCCTCGAGCTCGGCGGCAAGTCGCCGAACGTCTTCTTCGAGGATGTCGCCCGCGCCGAAGACCCGTACTACGACAAGGCGCTCGAGGGATTCACGATGTTCGCGCTCAATCAGGGCGAGGTCTGCACGTGCCCGTCGCGCGCCCTCATCCAGCGTTCGATCTACGACGGGTTCCTCGCCGACGGACTGGAGCGCGTCGGCAAGGTCGTGCAGGGCAACCCGCTCGACCCCGCCACGATGATCGGCGCCCAGGCGTCGAACGACCAGCTCGAGAAGATCCTCAGCTACATCGACATCGGAAAGCAGGGCGGCGCGAAGCTGCTCACCGGTGGCGAGCGAGTCGACCTCGGGGGCGACCTCAGCGAGGGCTTCTACGTCGCACCGACGGTCTTCGAGGGAACGAACGACATGCGCATCTTCCAGGAGGAGATCTTCGGTCCGGTGCTGTCGGTCACGAGCTTCAGCGACTTCGACGACGCGATCTCGATCGCCAACGACACGCTGTACGGCCTGGGCGCCGGTGTCTGGAGCCGCAGCGGAGACACCGCGTACCGCGCCGGACGCGCCATCGAGGCGGGTCGCGTGTGGACGAACACGTACCACCAGTACCCGGCGCACGCCGCGTTCGGCGGGTACAAGCAGTCGGGCGTCGGTCGCGAGAACCACAAGATGATGCTCGATCACTACCAGCAGACCAAGAATCTGCTCGTGTCGTACGCGGAAGGGCCGATGGGCTTCTTCTGATCGGCATCCACGGTCTCGGGCGGGCGTCGCGTGACGTCCGCCCGAGACCGACGGATTCGAGAGGAGCGGATGATGGTGAGTATCGGCAGATACCAACGGGTGGATGTATCGGATGCCGCCGCCGAGCTGCTGCGTGAGCTGACGACGCAGCACGGACCCCTGATGTTCCATCAGTCGGGCGGATGCTGCGACGGCTCGTCACCCATGTGCTACCCGGTCGGCATGTTCATCACCGGCCCCAGCGACGTGCTGCTGGGCCGGCTCGAGGTCGACGGGCTCGACCCGATCGAGGTGTTCATGTCGGAGTCGCAGTTCGAGTACTGGAAATACACGCACCTCACGATCGACGTCGTGCCTGGCCGCGGTGCGGGGTTCAGTGTCGAGGGCCCCACCGGCATGCGGTTCCTGATCAGATCCCGGATGCTGAACACCGCCGAGCTCGAGTACTTCGGGTTGGCGCCGGCATAGCATCCGGCCCGCGGGTGGGCCCATATGGCCGCGTCGGGCGTATGGAGGCGGCCATACGGGACCACCCCGGGCAGCGCGCCCCGGACTCAGCGGATGAAGAGGAGCGACAGCAGCCCGAACAGCTGCGGCAGCATCGCGACGCCGACGATGAGGACGATGACCACCACCGTCACCCACGAGAAGCCGGTGCGCAGGCGTCGACCCTGAGGGGCGACACCGGGTGGTGGCCGCAGCATGCCGGCCGGCGGCGCGAAGGGCAGCGCCGTCGGGGGCATTGGCGGGTGGTGCGGCCCCGCGGCCGCGGGTGTCTGGGCAGACGGATGCTGCGCCGGCGCCCCCTGCGCGAACCGCAGACGGTCATCGCGCCAGCGGGCCCACTGGTCGAACTTCGTCATCAGCGCACCGACCGTGCCGAACAGCCATGCCCAGGTGCTCACGTCCGTGGTCGAGGCGGGTCGGCGCATGTACAGGAACATCCAGTCGTCGACGATCTCCACGTCGAGCTGCGCCGCGTGATCGATGAACCTGGCCATGATGTCGGGGGTGAAGAGGTAGAGGGCGTCGGCTTCGTATCCGCTCGGGCAGTACAGCGTGAAGTGCTGGTCGAAGTCTCCCTCGAGCGAGAGCCTCTGGTCTTTCGAGAAGGTGGACGGCAGGTTCGAGCCGAGGGAGTTGTTGCCCAGCGCGTCGAGCACGATGTTGGGCAGCGGCACGTCGAGCTTCACCGCGACGTAGCCCCAGCTGTGCGTGGTCTTGTTCTTCCCGGAGCCGGTCGTGTACGTGTAGTTGCCGAATTCGACGAAGCGCGGATGCTGGCCGCGCACGAGCTGCGAGGCCATCCGTGCGTCGCCTCGATGGAAGATCATGCCGGGAAGCGGCGGGTCGGCCACGAACGGGCGGAAGGTCATCGCGTTGGCTTCGGCGAACCGGGCGATCCGGTAGGTGCTCTCGCGCGTGCGGCGACGGGAGACGATGAACAGCGGGATGCCCACCGCGGCGAGCACCACAGGGATCAGCGCCGGCAGTGAGAACAGCGCGCCGACGCCGGGGTCTCCCGACGCCAGGCCCGAGATCATTCCGAACAGCGCGAAGCCGATGACCGGCAGGAACACCAGGCCGAAGACCACCGCGAAGATCACACCGATGACGATCTGCGTCCCGGATGTCGGGTTCTGTACTTTGACCGCGCGCCAGAACTCGTTTACCGCTCGGGGGTGGACGGGTTCTGTCAGCGGCCTGGTCTCGAACGGGTGCTGCTGTGGTGCAGGAGCCGTCATCGACCCTCCGCTCGCTCGGCGATCCACTCCATACCTGAACGCTACCCGTCCCCTGGTCGCCGTCGATGAAGCCGGCGACGAAGCAGGTGCTGAAGCAGGTGCTGAAGCAGGTGCTGAAGCAGGTGCTGAAGCAGGCGCTGAAGCAGCCGATCGGCGACCGGTCCGGGGCATCGTCATCGATCCGGTAGACTGTTGTGGTTGTCTGCCCGTCGGCATCCATTCGGGAAGCCGCGACAGACGACGTGCTACACACCCTCCTGCTTCCGGGAAAGTCCCGGGAGCCGTTCTAGTCCGAAGGAGGTGGGTAAGTGACGCACCAGTACGAGCTCATGGTCATTCTGACCCCCGAGCTGGACGAGCGCCAGGTTGCCCCCAACCTCGACAAGTTCCTGAAGGTCATCACCAACGATGGTGGCTCGATTGACAAGGTCGACATCTGGGGCAAGCGTCGTTTCGCCTACGAGATCAACAAGAAGAACGAGGGCATCTACGCCGTCGTCAACTTCACCGCCACCAGCGAGGCCACGGTCGAGCTCGACCGTCAGCTGAAGCTGAGCGAGCTCGTGTTCCGCACCAAGGTTCTGCGTGCCGAAGAGGCACAGGCCATGGTCGCCGCCGAGGCCAAGCGCGCCGCCGACAAGGCTGCTCGCAAGCCCAAGACGGCCGCGCGCCGGGCTGAGCCTGCCGAAGCCAAGGCCTGACGCTCATGGCCGGCGAAACCGTCATCACCGTGGTGGGCAACCTCACCGCAGACCCCGAGCTGCGTTACACGCAGAACGGACTGCCGGTGGCGAACTTCACCATCGCCTCGACCCCGCGCACGTTCGACCGTCAGGCCAACGAGTGGAAGGACGGCGAAGCGCTGTTCCTCCGCGCGTCGGTGTGGCGCGAGTTCGCCGAGCACGTGGCAGGTTCCCTGACGAAGGGCATGCGCGTCATCGCGCAGGGCCGTCTGCGTCAGCGCTCCTACCAGGACCGCGAAGGCAACCAGCGCACCTCGATCGAGCTGGAGGTTGACGAGATCGGTCCGTCGCTGCGATACGCGACGGCACAGGTCACGCGGGCCGCATCCAACGGTGGCGGTGGACAGTCGCGTCCGCAGCAGCAGCAGCAGGTCTCGGACGAGCCGTGGTCGACCCCCGGTTCCTCGAGCGCTGACGCCTGGAGCACTCCGGGCAGCTTCGGCGACGACACCCCGTTCTGAATTCCGGGTCCCTGAGCCTGTCGAAGGGCTCGGGCATCCGATCATCTCTTAAGGAAGAAACATGGCTGGAAAGTCGAGCGGCGATCGCCGCAAGCCGCGGAAGGGTGGCAAGCCCACCGCTCCCGCGAAGTCCATCCGCGTTGGCGTCATCGACTACAAGGATGTCGCGACGCTTCGCAAGTTCATCTCGGAGCGCGGCAAGATCCGTGCCCGTCGTATCACCGGTGTCTCCGTGCAGGAGCAGCGTCTGATCGCCAAGGCGATCAAGAACGCTCGCGAGATGGCTCTCCTGCCCTACGCCGGCGCTGGCCGCTGAGGGGTACGGACATGGCAAAGCTGATTCTCACGAACGAGGTCGCCGGGCTGGGTAGCGCCGGAGACGTCATCGAGGTCAAGAACGGGTACGCCCGCAACTACCTCGTCCCCAAGGGCTACGCCGTGGCGTGGACCCGTGGTGGCCAGAAGCAGGTCGAGTCGATCCAGGCAGCCCGCAAGGCCCGCCAGATCCACGACCTCGACGAGGCGACCGCACTCAAGAACAAGCTCGAGGGCACCAAGGTGCGTCTGGCCGTCAAGGCCGGCGCCGAGGGTCGCCTGTTCGGCTCGGTGAAGACGGCCGACGTGGCCGACGCCGTCGCGGCTGAGGGCCTCGGCTCGATCGACAAGCGCAAGGTGCACTTCACCTCGCCGATCAAGACGACGGGCGAGCACGAGGCGACGGTTCGTCTGCACGACGACGTCACCGCCGTGATCACCCTTCAGGTCACCGCCGCGAAGTAATCTCGCTGAACCAGCAGGCCCCCGCCATCTCCGGATGCCGGGGGCCTTCTGCATGCGCGCCCGATGAGTTCGCCCCTGTCGGGTGGTGCGAGGTCGAATACGTACGCTTCCGCGGGCGCTCGCGTGCGTTTTCGACCCCGCACCGTCGGAGCGTCGGAGCGTCGGAGCGTCGGAGCGTCGGATGCCTGTCGACGGATGCCGGTGGGCATGCCGGTGCGGCGGATGCGCTGTCATGTCGCATCCGCCGCACCGGCTGTGGTCAGGCCGCTGCGCGGGCGCGTCGGACCAGCGCGCCACCGATGAACAGCATCAGACCGGCCAGCAGGGCAAGGGCCGGGGCCATCTCACCACCACCGGTCATGGCCAGCGCCCGGGTGCCGCTCGCGGCGGGGATCACGGACGCAGCGCGCGGCGACGTCACGAGGGCCGCGGGGTCGATGCCGGCATCCGTCGCCTGGTCGGCGCCGGGCTCGCTTCCCTGGTCGGTGCCGGGGACGGTCCCCGGGTCAGTGCCCGTGTCGGTGCCGGGATCGGTGCCTGGCTCGGCCCCCGGATCGGTTCCCGGGTCAGTCCCGGGATCAGTACCGGGGTCGGTACCGGCATCGGTGTCTCCGGGAGTGGTTCCCGGGACCTCCACCGTGCTGTCGCCGATCAGGGAGATGCCGTTGCCGCCGATCGTGATGGGCGCGGTGATCGGAAGCAGCACCTGCGTGCCGCCGAGGATCCCACCGCTTCCATCCGTGGTGGGGTCGGCTGCGGGCGCACCGGTCGTCGGAATGCTGTCCGATCCCTGGGCTGCCGTGGCGTCGCCGAGGACGGAGATGCCGTTGCCGGTCACCGTGATCGGTGCGGTGATGGGTGCGAGCACCTGCGTGCCGCCGAGGATCCCGTCGTTTCCGCTCGTGGTGGCGTCGGTCGCGGGTGCCTCGGTGGGTGCCGATGTGCCCGTGGTTCCGTCTGCAGCCGTGGCGTCGCCGATCAGGGAGATGCCGTTGCCGCCGATCGTGATGGGTGCGGTGATGGGTGCGACCACCTGCGTGCCGCTGACGATCCCGTCGTCTCCGCTCGTGGTGGCATCGGTCACCGGCGCCGAAGCGGGCTCCGAGGCGGTGTCCGATCCCTGGGCGCCGGTGGCGTCCCCGAGCACGGAGAGGCCGTTGCCGGTCACCGTGATGGGTGCCGTCACCGAGATGAGGCCCTGCGTGCCCGACAGGATCCCGTCCGACCCCGACGTGCTGACCGCCGCAGGTGCAGGTGCAGGTGCGGGCGCGGGCGCTGCGGCATCCGACTGAGCGGAGGACGAGCCCAGGACGCTCACGGCGTTCCCCGACACGGCCACCGGTGCGACCACGTCGATGAGCGCCTGAGTGCCAGAGACCACGCCGTTGTCGCCGCTGGTCTCAGCGGGAGCCGCGGGAGCCGCAGCGGGAGCCGCAGCGGGAGCCGGTGCCTGAGCCGCGGGCGCGGCTTCCGGCATCGAGCCGGCGGCCGCGTCGCCGAGCAGCGATACGGCGTTCCCGACCACGTCGACCGGCGCGGTGACCGGTGCGAGGATCTGCGTCCCCGAGAGAAGACCGTCCTCCCCATTCGTTTCGGCCGCGTTCGCGGCCGTGGCGCCGAGCAGCGAGACGCCGCCGGCGATGAGCGCGCCCCACAAGGCGTGCTTGACGATAGTGCGCATGAGAATTACTCCTGATCTGTGCGAGAGGAAGATCACACGGTCGTGTGATCCGGGCGTGCCGATGCAGAATCGGCTGCCCTCTCGTCAGTCAGGAGAGACGTCGGTGCTGCCCGCCGGAGAATCCGGCAGAGCAGCATCCACGGGGATGCCCGTCCGGGAAGACGCCCCGAGATCGAGACGTGCGGAGGGAGGGCGGTCGGAACTCGTACCGGGCGCAGGCCCGCTGCCGCCGGCGGCGGAGGTCGGAGCGGCGACGCCGGGAGAGCTCGAGGGCGCGCCGGGCTGCTCTCCCGACGGAACGGTCGGCTGAGCGTGAGAATCGCGAGGGAGTATCGCACCGGCATCCCGCATCACGGCGGGCAGGGCGGATGCCGACGGCTGCGCCACAGGCGTCACGGCGACGACCGACGCAGGCTCGACAGCCCACCCCGCCCCGCTGTCCGCGCCGGGATCCGCCGGGGAGCCGTCGGCATCGAGCGGGACCTCGAGGTCGGGAACCACGGCATCGTCGGTGCTCGGGATGCCCGGCTGAAGCCCGCCGACGACGGGGTCGACCGTGGTGCCGATCACAGGCGGAACGATCTCGAGAACGCTGTCGACGCCCGTCGCCACCTCGTCCACGAGGTCGGTCGCGCCCAGTCCGTCGACGACCGAACCCACCACGGGGACGCTGCCGACAGCATCCGTCACCGGGGTGACGATCGCGCTGACCGGAGCGGACGCCGCGACGTCCTCGACGGTCTTCGTCACGGTCGACACGGTGTCGCCGGTCTGCGCGATCACCTGCGCCGCGGGCGCGCCGACGACCGGAACCGAGGCCACGGTCGTCGTCGTCTTCTCCACGACCTGCTGGACGGTCGAAGTGACCGGAGCGGCCACCTGCTCGACGGTCGAGGTCGCCGCCTTCGCGACCGGGGCGACCACACCGCCCAGCGTGTCGCCCACCAGCGACGTGAGTCCTGACAGGGGCGCCGGGGTCTCGTCATCCGCTCGAGCCTCGCTGCCGGAGAGCACCGCGCTGAGAAGCGCCCACGCGAGCACGAAGAACGCGCCCCAGAGGTACACCGCAGTTCTGCGGACCCCTGTCGTCTCGACGTTCATGCTCAGCCCCCGTGCAATCCGAGAATTCTCCGATCGTGCCCAGGACGATACCCGACCACCTCGAAACCGTCCACCCCTCGAGTCGGCCGGGAAGCCCGCTCGTCGTCGTGCACTAGGTTCAGGACTCATGACCGCGCCGCTGCTCACCATGCCCACTCCGCGAACGGCACCGCTTCGGGGCGGACCGGTTCTGAACTGGGGTGTCACCGCGCCCGGCGGCATCGCCACCGACTTCGTGCATGCCCTGCACACGCACACCGACCAGCGGGTGATCGCCGTCGCCTCACGATCGGTCGATCGCGCCCACGAGTTCGCCCGGCGGCACAGCATCGCCCGCGTGCACGAGGACTACGCCGCGCTGTACGACGACGAGCAGGTGCAGATCGTCTACATCGCGGCGCCGCACAGTGAGCACCGTCGCCTCGCGCTCGATGCGATCGCCGCCGGCAGGCACGTGCTCATCGAGAAGCCGATCGCCGTCTCCGCCGACGAGGCGCGCGACATCGCCGCCGCTGCCCGCGCGGCCGGTGTCTTCGCGATGGAGGCGATGTGGACCCGCTTCCTTCCGCAGACGGATGTCATGCTGCACCTGCACGAGGACGGCGTCATCGGCGATCCGCGACTGGTCATCGCCGATCTCGGGTTCGCCGCCGACCCGCGTGCCGGCGGACGTCTCTTCGATCCGGCGCTGGGCGGGGGCGCACTGCTCGACCTCGGCGTCTACCCCGTCTGGCTCAGCCACCTGTGGCTGGGGGCGCCCACCGCGATCACGGCCCGCGGCACCCTCACCGCCTCGGGCGTCGATCAGCAGAGCGCGCTCGTTCTCGACTACGCGTCGGGCGCTCAGGCGCTGCTGAGCGCGAGCATCCGGGTGACGTCGCCCGGCTCGGCATCCGTCTCGGGATCGCAGGGCGGACTGCAGGTCGATCCGTCGTTCGTCTTCCCCGGGGGATTCTCGGCAGAGCACGGCGACGCACGCGGCCGCTTCGTCGACGTCTCCGGTCTGACCCACCGCGACGGGATGGCCTGGCAGGCCGCGGCCGTCGCGCAGCACATCGATGACGGGCTTCGCGAGTCTCCGCTGCACCCGCTGCGGACCTCGATCGACGTGCTGGCGACCATCGACGAGGCACGTCGCCAGCTGGCGATCACAGCCTGACGAGGCCTGCGAGGTCTCCCGCGCGCACACCGGCTAGGCCCCGGCGTTCCGGCGTGCGGTTGCGGGTCTTCCGTGGGAGCGCGCCCATGAACCTCTTGACAGGTCGCAAAAGCCCGGCGTATCGTGAACGCCGAAGCCGCTGGGAGCGCTCCCACACAAATCATGGGAGCGCTTGCATGCTTCGCCCGAAGCGCACACAAGGGAGTGACCGTGAAATCAGCACGAAGCAAGATCGCCGCGTCCGTCGCCGGCGTCGCCGCCGTGGCCCTCATCGCCACCGGATGCTCGACGGGGGGTGGCGCCGAAGCGAGTGACGACCAGATCACCCTGTCGATCACGACCTTCGGCACCATGGGCGTCGATGCGAAGTACGCCGAGTACATGAAGCAGAATCCGAACATCAAGATCGAGGCGACCAACCTCGAGGGGGGCGGCGCAGCCCGCGACGACGCCTACGCGAAGATCGCCGCAGGCACCGGGCTCAGCGACATCGTCGCGATCGAGGAGGGCTGGCTCGGCACGATCGCCGAGGTGTCCGACGCGTTCGTCGACCTGCGCGACTACGGCATCGAAGACGTCAAGGACTCCTGGCTCGACTGGAAGTACGAGCAGGGCACCACGGCCGACGGTCAGGTCATCGGCGCCGGCCTCGACATCGGGCCGCAGGGCCTGTGCTACCGCGGCGATCTGTTCGAGGCCGCCGGCCTGCCCAGCGAACGGGAAGAGGTGGCCGCCTACTTCGGTGGTGAGGACGCCACGTGGGATCGCTTCTTCGAGGTCGGCGAGGAGTATGTCGACAAGACAGGCAAGGCTTTCTACCACAGCCCGCGGTTCTTCTGGAACTCGTTCGTCAACCAGCAGGAAGAGGGCTACTACAAGAAGGACGGCGAGACGCTCAACATCGAGGACAACGATGTGCTGAAGGAGCATTTCGCCAAGATCGTCGAGGCTGAGAAGGCCGGGCTCGGCGCAGGCCTTCCCGGCTGGGAGGTCGGGCCCGAGGCCAAGGCCGGCGACTTCGCGGTCTACATGTGCCCGAGCTGGATGCTCGGCATCGTGCAGGGCTACTACGACGAGGGCACCACCGACAGCGGCTGGGACTTCGCGAACGTGCTTCCCGGCGGCGCCGCCAACTGGGGCGGTGCGTTCCTCGGCGTCGCATCCTCGTCGGAGCACAAGGAGGAGGCCGCCAAGCTCGCGCTCTGGCTCGCATCGCCCGAGCAGCAGGCATCGGCCTTCGAGAAGGCGGGGCCGTACCCGAGCACGACCGAGGGTCAGAAGCTCGTCGCCGACACCACCAGCCCCTTCTTCAACGACGCGCCGATCGGCCAGATCTTCGCCGAGCGCTCGAAGGGTGTCGTCGCTCAGGTCAAGGGACCGGAGGACTCCAACATCCAGGACAACGTCTTCGGGCCGATCTTCGACCGCGTCAGCCAGGGCGAGGTCACCGATCCCGACAAGGCCTGGGACGCCGCCATGGAACTGCTCGACCAGATCCCCAGCTGACCGCACGGGCGGCTCGACGCACGTCGCCGAGCCGCCCGAGCATCCACCCCGCACTCGATCCCGCGATTGGTTCAACGATGAGCAGCACAACCGGCAGAGCCGCCCGCACGGAACTCACGTTCCGTCAGAAGGTCAGTCGTCTCGACCACACCTTCTCCCCGTACCTGTACATCGCGCCGTTCTTCATCCTGTTCGCGCTGATCGGCGTCTTCCCCATCGTCTACACGTTCAACGTGTCGCTCTACGACTGGCATCTGCTGAAGGGCCAGGGCGACTTCGTGGGGCTGCAGAACTACGTCGACGTCCTCAACGACCCGTTCTTCTGGAACGCGTTCGGCAACACGTTCAGCATCTTCCTGCTCTCGGCCATACCGCAGCTCGTCATCGCCACGGTCGTCGCTGCGCTGCTGAACCAGGCGATCCGCGGTCGCACGTTCTGGCGGATGAGCATCCTGCTGCCCTACATCGTCGCACCGGTCGCGGTGACGGTGATCTTCCTGCAGGTCTTCAACCAGTACCACGGGCCTGTCGCCGGTCTGCTCGAACTGCTCGGTCTCGATCCGATCCGCTGGTCGTTCGACGTCTTCCCGTCGCACGTCGCGATCGCCACCATGGTGAACTGGCGCTGGACCGGATACAACGCCCTGCTCCTGCTCGCGGCCATGCAGGCCGTGCCGCGAGACATGTACGAGTCGGCCACCATCGACGGAGCCAGCAGGCTGCGTCAGTTCTGGTCGATCACCCTCCCGCTGATCCGTCCGACGCTGATCTTCGTCGTCATCACGGCGACCATCGGCGGGCTGCAGATCTTCACCGAGCCGAAGCTCTTCGACGGCCGCACCTACGGCGGCAGCGACCGGCAGTTCCAGACGATCGTGCTCTACCTGTACCAGCTCGGCTTCCCCATGCGCGACTTCGGCCGCGCGTCCGCGACGGCGTGGATCCTGTTCCTCGTCATCATGCTCGTCGGGCTGCTCAGCTTCATGATCACCCGAGCGATCCGCACCGCCGACGAGAAGACCTCCACGGTGCGCAAGACGCGAGTCCCGTCCCGAAAGCAGACGCCGGTTCCGGCTCACACCCAGCAGGGAGCATCATGACCGCCCTCCTCACCCCCGCACCGGCGTCGGAGACGGATGCCGGGGCAGAGCGCCGCACGACGGCATCCGAGCGCCGCGCTCGCCGCGTGCGCGCCTACGAGCGCCCGGGGATGCTCACGTACGCCCTGCTCATCGCGTACTTCGCCGGCTCGGCGTTCCCGCTGTGGTGGTCGTTCGTCATCTCGTCCCGCCAGTCGTCCGACACCAACCTCGTGCCGCCGGCGGTCCTGCCGGGGCCGAACTTCCTGTCCCACGCCGCCGAGGTGTTCGAGACGGTTCCGTTCCTGCTGTCGCTGATCAACAGCGCGGTGATATCGGCCGCGATCACCCTGTCGGTGGTGTTCTTCTCGACTCTCGCCGGGTACGCCTTCGCGAAGCTGCGCTTCCGCGGCCGCAGCGGACTGCTCGTCGCAGTGATCGCCACCATGGCGATTCCCACCCAGCTGGGCATCATCCCGCTGTTCATGCTGATGGCGGAGTGGCGCTGGGTGGGCTCGCTGCAGGCGGTCATCGTTCCCGGCATGGTCACCGCCTTCGGGGTGTTCTTCATGCGGCAGTATCTCGTCGACGTGATCCCGGACGAGCTGATCGAAGCCGCGCGGATGGACGGTGCGAGCATGTGGGGCACCTTCTGGCACGTGGCGCTGCCCGCGGCGCGTCCCGCCATGGCGGTGCTCGGTCTGTTCAGCTTCATGGCCGCGTGGACGGACTACCTGTGGCCGCTGCTCGCCCTCACACCGCGAAATCCCACGGTGCAGACCGCGCTGGCGGCGCTGAGCGCAGCCGGGGGACAGAACCCGGACAACGCCCTCGTGCTCGCCGGGGCCGTGCTCTCGGTGATCCCCCTCCTCATCCTCTTCTTCGTCGCGGGCCGCCAGCTCGTGACCGGAATCATGCAAGGCGCAGTGAAAGGCTGACATGACCATCGAGATGCAGGCGCACACCAGAGACAGCCCCGATTACCGGGATGTCGGGCTGGAGTTCCCCGCCGGGTTCCTGATCGGTGCGGCCACCGCCGCGTACCAGATCGAGGGCGCGGCCACCGCAGACGGGCGAGGCCCGTCGATCTGGGACACCTTCAGCGCGACACCGGGCAGGGTCGTCGACGGCGACACGGGAGATGTGGCCGTCGACCACTACAACCGGCTCGACGCCGATCTCGATCTCATGGCCGACCTGGGGATCGAGGCGTATCGGTTCTCGATCTCCTGGCCGCGCATCCAACCGACGGGGTCCGGTCCGGTGAACGAGGCGGGCCTGGCGTTCTATGAACGTCTCGTCGACGGTCTGATCGCCCGCGGCATCCGTCCGATCGCCACTCTCTATCACTGGGATCTGCCGCAGGCGCTCGAGGATGCCGGTGGATGGACCAACCGCGAGACCGCCTACCGGTTCGCCGAGTACACCCGTCACGTCGCGGAGGCGCTCGGTGAGCGCGTGCATGTCTGGACGACCTTGAATGAGCCGTGGTGCAGTGCGTTCCTCGGATATGGGTCGGGCGCGCACGCTCCCGGCCGCACCGACGGCGTCGCCGCACTGCGGGCCGTGCACCACCTGAATCTCGCCCACGGCCTCGCCGTTCAGGTGCTGCGAGAGGTGGCGCCGCGCGCGCAGGTGTCGGTGACGCTCAACTTCCACGTGATCCGCGGAGCAGACGGCCCGGACTCCGAGGCCGTGCGCCGTATCGACGCCCTCGCCAACCGGTCGTTCACGCATCCCATGCTCGTCGGCGGCTATCCCGACGATCTCATCGACGACACCGCGGCGGTCACCGACTGGCTGTTCGTGCGGCCCGGCGACACCGAGATCATCCGGCAGCCGATCGACTTCCTCGGCGTGAACTACTACTCCACGACGCGGGTGCGGATGTGGGACGGCATCGCCCCGCGGCAGCGAGCGGACGGGCACAAGGACGTCGGCGGCTCGGCCTGGCCGGGCAGCGACGACGTGGAGTTCCTCACGCAGGACGGCCCGTACACGGCGATGGGATGGAACATCGCTCCCGACGGACTCGAGGAGCTGCTGCTGAGGCTCAGCCGCGAGCATCCGGGACTTCCGCTCGTCATCACAGAGAACGGTGCGGCTTTCGACGACGAGCTCAGCGGCGATCGCGTGCACGACGACGCCAGGCTCGACTACCTGCGCCGTCATTTCACGGCGGCTCATCGTGCTCTGCAGCAGGGCGTCGACCTGCGCGGGTACATGGTCTGGTCGCTGTTCGACAACTTCGAGTGGGGCTACGGCTACAGCAAGCGCTTCGGCATCGTGCACGTCGACTACGAGACGCAGGAGCGCACCGTGAAGGACAGCGGTCTGTGGCTGGCACGGCTCATCGAGGAGCGCCGGATCCCGGAGTGAGACGCCGCGCCGGCGTGGCGTACGGTGAAGACATCCACCCTCGACAGCGAGGTGCCCACGATCGCGCCGGATGCGCAGCAGGAGACGAAGAGTGACGATGAACGCGTCTCGCAGCGCGCAGCCCTGGGTGCCGACCCTCGAGGAGGTCGCGGCACTCGCCGGAGTGTCGAGTTCGACCGCATCGCGGGTCATCAACGGATCGCCCCGGGTCACCGAGAGCACCGTCGCGCGCGTGAACGCGGCGATCGCGAAGGTCGGATACGTGCCGAATCGCGCGGCGCGCAGCCTCGCGCGCCGCAGCACGCAGACCGTCGCGATGATGATCCCCGAGCGCACGGCGGAGTTCTTCGCCGACCCGTACTTCGCAGAAGTGATCCAGGGCGCCGCGATGTACGCGTCGTCGACCGAGTACTCCCTCACCCTGCTGATCGAGTCGGAGAACGACCCGGAGAAGACGCACCAGCTTCTTCGGCGCGGCAACGTCGACGGTGCGCTGATCCTCTCGCACCACAGTGCCTCCTCGTCGTATCGCGAGCTGGCGCGCACGCTGCCCGTCGTCTTCGGGGTGCGCCCGCCGGGGGAGACGGGCGAGGAGATCCACGTCGTCGACGTCGACAACACCGCGGTCGGTGCACTCGCGACCCAGCACCTCATCGATCGCGGTCGGCGGCGGATCGCCACGATCAGCGGACCGCTCGACACGACGGCCGGGCAGGAGCGCCTGCAGGGGTGGCGCGACGCGCTCTCGGCGGCGGGTCTCGAGGAGCTCGGCAGTGAAGAGGGCGATTACACCCCGAGCGGGGGAGCGGCGGCCGCGCGTCGGCTGCTCGACGCGGGGGTGCAGATGGATGCCCTGTTCGTCGCGTCGGCACAGATGGCTGCCGGCGCGCTGGGTGTGCTCAAGGAGCGCGGCATCCGGGTTCCGGACGACGTCGCCGTCGCCACCGTCGACAACAACGTCTTCTCGACGAGCGCGTCTCCGCAGCTCACGACGGTCGATCTGCACACCGCCGCGAAGGGTGCGGCGATGATGGCGACGGTCGTGCGGCTGATCCGCGGGGAGCAGCTGGATGCCGAGGCGGCGCTGCCGCTCGACCTCGTGGTCCGCGAGTCCACAGGCTGTTGACGGGCGCGGCGCGCCCGGGCGGGATCGAGCTTGACTTTCCCCAGGTTCTGCACATCAGGAGCGACGCGCCGGAACCTTCAATCTCACGTTGAAGCGGGATTTCCTCCACAGGCTGGGGAATAGAAGAAAACCTGATCAGACTGGAGAAAAGTCCGAGATATCAAATCTCTCCACCGAGTTGTCCACACCCGTTCTGCACAGACACTCCAGAGTTCTTCGCACACTCTCCACAGAGTTATCCACAGCCCCGGTTGCATGGGGATAACCCGGCTTCTACCTTGGGGGAGACCGGATGTCGGTGGTGCATGTTCTTCTTGTGCCCGAGGCCGACTGCCCGCCGGTCGCAAGCGCCGGTGACGTGTGTCCAGTCGTGCCGGCCGGGAGGAGCACGGTGTCGATCGCAGATATCTCGAACGAGCGTCTGGGTGGCTCTCGCAGCCCCGAGCGCACCCCGCCGCATGATCTCCTGGCAGAGCAGAGCGCACTGGGCGGCATGCTGCTGTCGAAGGATGCCGTCGCCGATGTGATCGAGATGCTCAAGGGCGCCGACTTCTACGTGCCCAAGCACGAGCTCATCTTCGAGGCGATCCTGTCGCTGTACTCGCACGGCGAGCCCACCGACGTCGTCGCCGTCACCGACGAGCTGATCAAGACGGGCGAGCTGGGGCGCGCCGGCGGGGCCGACTACCTGCACACCCTCACCTCGATCGTGCCGACCGCGGCGAACGCCGGCTATTACGCGGGCATCGTCGCGGAGCGAGCCATCCTGCGGCGCCTGGTCGACGCGGGCACCCGCATCGTGCAGCTCGGCTACGCGGGCGAGGGCGACGCCGCCGACATCGTCAACAACGCCCAGGCCGAGATCTACTCGGTGACCGGCTCCGAGACGGCCGAGGACTACGTGCCGCTCACCGTCGCCGTCGACGCGGCCGTCGAGGAGATCGAGGCGGCCAACGGCCGTGACGGCACGATGACCGGCATCCCGACGGGGTTCCGCGAGCTGGACGAGCTGACCAACGGCCTGCACGGCGGACAGATGATCGTCGTCGCCGCGAGGCCCGCTATGGGTAAATCAACGCTGGCTCTGGATTTCGCCCGGGCTGCGGCCATCGGCCACAACGAGCCGTCGATCTTCTTCTCGCTCGAGATGGGCAAGAGCGAGATCGCGATGCGCCTGCTCAGCGCCGAGGGCGCCATCCCGCTGCAGAACATGCGCAAGGGAACCCTCGACCCGCGGGACTGGACGACCGTCGCGGCCACCCGCGGACGGATCAACGACGCCCCGCTGTACATCGACGACAGCCCGAACATGACCCTCGTCGAGATCCGTGCCAAGTGCCGTCGGCTCAAGCAGCGCGAAGGCCTGCGACTGGTGGTCATCGACTACCTCCAGCTGATGACGAGCGGCAAGCGCGTCGAGTCGCGTCAGCAGGAGGTCTCGGAGTTCTCGCGTGCGCTCAAGCTGCTCGCGAAAGAGCTGCAGGTGCCGGTGATCGCGCTGTCGCAGCTGAACCGTGGCGCCGAGCAGCGCTCCGACAAGAAGCCCGCGATCAGCGACCTGCGCGAGTCCGGCTCGATCGAGCAGGACGCCGACATGGTGATCCTGCTGCACCGCGAGGCCGCGTACGACAAGGACATCCGTCCCGGCGAGGCCGACCTGATCGTCGCCAAGCACCGCAACGGCCCCACCGCGACGATCACCGTCGCCTTCCAGGGGCACTACTCGCGGTTCAAGGACATGGCGCCCGGTGACTTCGGCGGTGGCGGGGGCGGCGACTTCAACTGAGCGTCGCAGCCGGGTGACGCAGCCCCGTCGGAGTGGTTTACTGGCGCGATGGCAGCCACGGCGATGTTTCCGCTCGAGACGGTGCTGTTCCCGTACACACCTCTCGCCCTGCGCGTCTTCGAAGAGCGGTATCTGAAGATGCTCGGTGCAGCTCTCGAATCCCACCAGCCCTCGTTCGGGGTGGTGCTCATCGAGCGCGGGTCAGAAGCCGGGGGAGGGGACACCCGGTTCCACACCGGCACGATGGCGCGGATCGTCGAGGTCGCGGCCACCGAGCGTGACATCGAGCTGCTCGTCGTGGGGGGAGAGCGCATCGAAGTGGGCGCGTGGTGGAACGACGAGGCGTACCCGACCGCCGAGGTGCACACGATCGCCGAACTGACCTGGGATCCGGCACTCGCCCCGCTGCGCGCCGAAGCCGAGAAGCATGTCCGTCGTGTGCTCACGCGCGCTGCGCTCAGCTCGGGCAGTCGATGGGATCCGAACATCGAGATCTCCGACGATCCGCTGGAGTCGTCATGGCAGCTCGCCGCGATCGCGCCGTTGGGGCCCATCGATCAGCTCGAGCTGCTGCGCTCGAGCTCCCTCGCCGGTCTGCTCGCCCGCCTCATCGATCTCACGCTCGAGGCCGAGCAGATCCTCACCGCGACGTTCGACGGCGGCCGCGACGACGGCGAACCCGGGCTCACCGCCTGACCCGCCGGGTCACCACCCCATCGACCCGGGTTCCCCCTTGAACGGGCCGCGGATGCGGGAGGTGATCCAGCCGCCGTAGAACCGGCCCGGCTGCGGAGTGACCTGCTCGTCGCCGACGGTGCAGGCATCCATCTCGCCTGCGTAGACCGCGACCCGCCCACGCAGCGACTCGAAGCCGCGCGCAGGCTGCGGGTACGTCCACGCGGCCCGGCTGACGATCCGTGATCCACCGTGCACGTCGAAGTACGCCGCCCCGCCCTTGAACTCGCAGAACGACGACCCCTCCGTCGGCACGAGCGCACCCTCGAGGAACGAATCGGCGGGCAGGTAGTAGACCGGCGGGTGGCTGGTCTCGAGTACGCGGACCGCGTCGACGGTGTCGGCGATCAGCACACCGCCCAGGCGGATCGTGATCCGCTGCGACACCGGCTCGACGCGCGGTGGCCGCGGATAGTCCCACGCCGACTCCTCGCCGGCGCGGACGGGTTCGGGCTCGGGCCTTCGCATACCGCGAGGATACCCGCGGCGAGGCGCCGTCGGACCCGCCGAGTGCGAGAATGGCAGCCCCCGCTCTCGACCGTGCGAATGGACGTCATGGACCTCTCTGCCACGCCCCCGCCGCTCCGCGGACGCACCGTTGCGGCTCAGGCATGGCGCGACGTCGCCTTCGTGCACTGGCGGGTCGACCCCGAGGTCGTGCGCCCGCTCATGCCCCGCGGCGTGCGACCGGATGTCTTCGACGGGTCGTCCTGGGTGGGACTGGTCGCCTTCGAGCTCGGCGCCGCTCGCATCGGACCGCTGCCGCCGGCGCGGCGCTGGGGCACCTTCACCGAGATCAACGTGCGCCTGTACGGCATAGACGACGAGGGCCGTCACGGCGTGGTGTTCGCTTCCCTGGAGGCCGCCAGCCTGCCCGCCGTCATCGGCGCGCGTGCCCTGTTCTCCCTGCCGTACATGTTCGCGCATACCGGCAAACGGCGTCTCGAGGGCTCCGGTCTCAGCCTGCGATACACATCGCAGCGCCACACCGCGCGCCTCGGCGGGCGCGGCCCGGGCTTCGACCTCACGGTCGACGTCGACACCTCCCGCGCGGTGCGCGACGACCTGTCGACCTTCCTCACCGCGCGCTGGGGACTGTTCCAGACCCGGTTCGGGCGCACGCTGTGGCTGCCGAACACGCACGAACCCTGGACGCTGCATCCCGCCCGCGTGCGCCATCTGGAAGACGAGCTGTGCGCGGCCGCCGGCCTTCCCGGCATCGTCGACGCCCCGCCCGAGTCCGTGCTGTTCAGCCCCGGAGTGGATGCCCGCTTCGCGGCGGGTTCGACGATCCGCGTCGCACCCGACCGGCGGTGACCCGCGCTCGCCGTCGGATCCCGGTGGCGCGGGACCGCCCTCAGGCGACCTCGACCGCGGTGCTCTGCGCGGCGCGGGGCTCTCGCGGCTTCCGCCGCGCCCACTTCGCGGGCAGGTTCTCACCGTCCCACACCTGGATGATGCCCCACACCGCGGCCGTCACCGGCACGGCGAGCACCGCGCCGATCAGTCCGCTGAGGGCGGTTCCCACCGCCAGGGCCACCAGGATGACAAACGCGTGCAGCTTCATCGTGCGTCCCATCAGCACCGGCTGCAGCAGGTTGCCCTCGAGCTGATTGACCAGCACGACGACGGCGACGACGAGCAGGGCACTCACCCAGCCGTTCGCGACGAGGGCGACGAGCGCCGCCAGCACGCCGGCGAGCGTCGCGCCGACGATCGGGATGAACGCGAGGAGGAAGACGAGGACGGCGAGTGGCACGGCGAGCGGCACCTGCAGGATGAGCAGGCCGATCAGGATGCCGACGGCGTCGACCAGGGCGACCGTCGCGGTACCCCGCACGTAGGAGCCGAGCACGCCCACGGTCTTGTGCCCGATCCGGCGCGCGCGGCGCTCGCCCTCGCCGTGGAACGGACGCAGCAGGAACTCCCACATCTGCGGGCCGTCCTTGAGGAAGAAGAAGAGGATGGTGACGAGCAGCACGAAACCGGTGACGAAGCTCGCGACCGCGCTGACACCGGCGAGCGCGCCGGAGCCGAACTGCGCGCTCGTGACGAAGTCGGTGAGCGTCTTCGTCCACTCCTCGATCTGCTGCGGGGTGAACAGCTGGAACGGCAGCGTGTCCGTCCACTCGATCACATGGTCGATGCCCTGCTGCGCCTGCGAGTACAGGTCGTCCCACTGATCCCGCACGGCCCAGACGATCATCCAGCTCAGGCCCGTCAGCACCGCGACGATCGAGAAGAGCGTGATCATGGTCGCGGCGAGGTCGGGTACTCGGTGGCGGCGCAGCCAGTTCATCGCCGGGGCGAAGGCGCACGCAAGGATCAGCGCGATCGCCAGGGGGATGGTCACCAGCGTCAGGTACCGGATGACGAACACGATGCCTGCGGCGACGGCGACCACCAGCAGGATCTGGATCGAGCGGATGCCGAGGCGACCGAACCCGTCTGCCCACAGGCTCCAGGGGGGACGCGTCGCGCGGGGTTCGATCGTCGGCTGATCGAGCTGGACGTGCGCCGATCGCTCTCTGCGGAACAGGCTCATGCCATGAGCCTAAGGTCCCTGTACCGCCGAGGTCGTATGCGCCACCATGGGCACATGAACGAAGTCGATGCGGCGAGCCCGCGATCTCAGTCAAGGCGATGGAGTCCGGTGATGCTCGGCCTGATCGCGGTCGTGGTCGTCGTGGTCGCCGTGGCGCTCGTCGCGATCTTCACCCGCGACGGCGACAGCGTGTACCCCGCCGACTCCCCGGAGGGCGTCGTGCAGCGGTACGCGCAGGCGATCGTCGATGGCGACTCCGCCGCCGCACTGGCGTATCTGGTCCCCGAGTCAGCCGAGGAGTGCGAGCGGTGGGACACCGGCGCGGCCGACTACCGCATCACGCTGCTGCGCAGCACGGAGCGCGACACGACGGCACGGGTCGAGGTGATCGTCTCCGAGGTCGTCGGCGGCGGACCCTTCGGGCCCGACGAGTACCAGAACCAGGAGGTGTTCGACCTCGAACGCGTCGATGGCGACTGGAAGCTCGTGACGACGCCCTGGCAGTTCCGGATCTGCGCCGAGAAGGTGCAGCCATGACCGTCGCGGTGGTGCGGAGGCTCATCGTCTTCGCCTTGCTCTTCGCGCTCGTCTCGATCGCCGCGGTCGGCGTGGCGGGTCTGCTCGAGCGGGTGATCGGGCTCGGCTCCGTGCTCGTCACCGACACCGCCGGGCTCGCCAGGGCACTCGCCTTCGTCCTGATCGGTGCCCCGCTCGCGGTGCTCGTCTGGCGCTGGGAGCGCCGCCGACTGGCCGAGCCGCTGGAGCGCTCCTCGCTCGTGTGGTCCGTGTACCTGGCGGCGATGACGCTGACATCGCTCATCTTCGCCGTCGCGCTCGCGGCATCCGCCATCGCCGCGGGCATCGAGGGGGAGTGGCGGCCGAGCGAGGCGGCCGGGGCAGTCGTCTGGGCAGGTGTGTGGGTGTGGCATCGACGGATGCGTCGCAGTCCGGTCACCGCGCCGACGCGCCTGCCGGCGCTCGGCGTCGAGCTGTCGGCGCTGTTCGGTCTCGTCGTGGCGGCGGTCGGTGCCGGTTCCGCGCTGGCCGCGCTGATCTCACAGGCGCTCGCGCCGGTCGCGCCGGTGCTGCTCGATTCGCGACCGTGGTACACCGCGGTGCTGCAGCCGCTGGTCTGGGCGGCCGTCGGCGCGGTGGTGTGGTGGTGGCACTGGACGCGGGAGCAGGCATCCGGCACGCCCGATGCTCTCGCCCGCGTGCTGCTGGTGATCGTGGTGGCGGGCTCCGCCGGGGCCGCGCTCTTCGGGATCGGCACCGTGCTCCTCACCCTGCTGCGGCTGCTGTTCGACGACGATCCCGCGGCGGAGATCCTGTCGCCGCTCGGTGCGGCCGCCGGCGCCGCCCTGGTGGGCGCGATCATCTGCGACGCGCATGCGCGAATGCTGTCTGCGCGCGGTCCGCGGGTTCGCGGCGCCGCGCGGCTGGCCGTGTCCGGGGTGGCTCTCATCGGCGCGGCCAGCGGCTTCGGAGTCGTGGTCAACGCTCTCCTCGCCGAGCTCGACGCGACGCTGCTCGCCGACGACACGCGCACCCTGCTGCTGGGCGGTCTCAGTGCGCTCGTGGTGGGCACGGCGGCGTGGTGGGGCACCTGGCGTCCTGGTCGCGCGGTGACCGAAGAGCAGTCCGGAGACATCGCGCGCCGCGTCTACCTGGTGGTCGTCTTCGGCGCCAGTGCCGTGGTCGCGCTGGTGACCCTGCTGCTCATCGGCTTCCGGCTGTTCGAGGTGCTGCTCGCGGCCGGTGGCGCCTCCCGCATGCAGGGCGGACTCATCGAGCGCATCCGCGCTCCGCTCGGGCTGCTCAGCGCGACCGTGCTCGTCTTCATCTACCACTTCGTCGTCTGGCGACGCGATCGAGCGATCGCGCCGCCCACCAGCAGGGCACCGGGCATCGAGCGCGTGGTGCTGGTCGCCGCTCGCGGATCCGAGCCGCTCGCCCAGCGCATCCGTGAGCTGGGCGGCGTGCGGGTGACGCTGTGGGAGGCATCCGACGATCGCACTCCCGCCACGGAGGCGGATGCCGACGAGATCGTGCGGCGGCTGCACGCGCTCACCGCGACGCGAGCCCTCGTCGTCGCGGGTGCAGGACTGGCCCCCCGGGTCGTCCCGCTGTCGGAGGCAGCCCGCTGACGGCGTCAGCCGCCCGCGGTCAGAGTCCGCCCGCAGCACGGTCGGCCAGCAGGACGCGAGCCGCGCGATCACCCGACACCAGCGCCCCGTCGATGGAGGGGCTCTGCCGGTGATCGCCGGCGACGTACAGCCGATCGACCACCCGCGTGGGCTCGGCCCGCAACGGCGGGTGCTGGGCAGGCAGCGCGTGGTGGATGTCGTCGCGTCGCAGCAGCGGCCAGCGCGTCGCATCCGTGCCCCAGATCTCGCCCAGCTGTCGGCGCACCTCGACCTCCCCGGCCAGGACCTGCGGGCCGAGGAGGCATGTGGCTTGGACCAGATGCCTGCCGGCGGGCGCGTAGCTCGGGGCGGCGTGCGAGATCACCGCGGTGTTGACGATGGGCCCTGATCGGCGTCCATCGACGGCGATCATGCCCGATGCCGCCGGCGCGGCCTCGGGCGCGAACCACCAGGTCTGCAGCCCGCGGGTGGGCGGCGCGTCGACGCCCGTGAGGGCGGTCAGGCGCTCGGGGCCCACTGCGACGATGACGGCGGCGGCCCTCATGACATCCGCGCCCGCCGCATCGACCTCGACGTGATCCGATGCGGGGCGGACGCGATCGACGCGATGCCCGAGGCGTATCTCGGCGCCCGCCGCGCGGGCCTTCCGCGCCAGCTGCTCCGGCAGCGCCTGGATACCCTCGGCGGGCAGTCCGGGCGTGCCCAGCAGGAACATGCGCACCAGCCACCGGGTGAAGGCGTTCGAGGTGTCGAAGCGTGCGTCGGCGAGGACCCCGCTGAGGAACGGCTCCACCACCTCTGTGCGCAGCGGGCCGCGCAGCCCCGCACTGTCCCAGCTCTGGCGCGCAGACGTGTCGTGCCCGGCCGCCGCGCGGCGACGCAGCCGCGTCGGTGCGAGCAGGGCCGGGGCCGCCCAGCGTGCGAGCGCGATCACGTCCGCGGGGCGGACCAGTCCGCTGCGAAGAGTCTCGCCGATCGACAGCGGATGCCTGCGAGGATCGGCCAGGGTCACCAGCGTCGACCCGCCCACTCCGGCTGCGCTGTCGCGGCGTACCCGCACCCCCACCGGGAATGCCTGCAGTCGCAGGGCCGTCGCGTCGGCCCAGCGCCGCACCGACGGATAGGCGGGGTTCAGCACCTGGAACCCTCGATCGAGGAGGAAGCCATCGACGCGGTCGGTGCGCTGCCGACCGCCGACGGCGTCGGAGGCATCGAGCACCAGCACGTCCAGACCCGCCTCGGCCAGCACCGTCGCGGCCCGCAGGCCGGCGAGGCCCGCGCCTACGACGATGACATCGTGGTCTGCTCCTGGCATCCGCTCTCGCATCAGGATTCCGCCGGCTCCATGGGCAGGTGCGGCCCGTGGTTCCAGGCCAGGATCGCGGGGGATTCGCGCGCGAATCCGAGCACCGACACCGAGCCCGCGTCGAGCGAGATCGACGCGGCGAATCGTGGTGCCTGGCGCAGGAACACCGCCGTGAGGATACGCAGATAGTGGCCGTGCGCGACGAGGGCGACATCTCCGGATGCCATCGCCGGCAGCACGCGGGTCAGCACACGCGACGCGCGTGCGGCGACCTCCTCGACGGTCTCGCCCGGCGTCTCGCCGCGGATCACACCATGGGTGAACGTCGTCCAGCTGTAGCCGAGCTCCGCCCGGATCTCCTTCGTCGTGCGCCCCTCGTACCCGCCGTAGTCCCACTCGACCAGCAGGGGGTCGATGCCGGCATCCAGCCCCGCGAGCTCGGCCGTGCGGCGCGCCCGCCGCAGCGGCGAGCTGAGCACGAGGCGGAAGTCGTACCCCTGCACCAGCTCACCGGCCGCACGGGCGAGATCCTCACCGTGGGCGGTCAACGGGATGTCGGTCAGACCCGTGTGCCTGCCGGTGCGCGACCATTCGGTCTCGCCGTGGCGCAGCAGCACGAGCTTGCCCCGAGGGGCGTCGGGCGCGGGTCGATCGGGCAGCGGGTCGGTGGCATCCACGCTCTCACCGTAACCCTCGCTGCAGCCCCGGGCGCGGGCGCGCGCGGCTTCTCACGCGCCTCACGGCGAGAGCACGCGGACCGTGTGCGTCAATCGGCTTCGCACGTCGAACGCCTCGTTGCCGCCGAGCACGCGCGCTCCCGGCACTCCGGCGCGCAGCACCGAGCGCAGCGCGCTGCGACGCACGACCACGACCGGCACACCCCTGACGGAGCCCAGCGGCGTGATCGCGTCGTCGAGGTCGTCATCGGGAAGGATGAGGATCGCCCCGCCGAACCGCACGCGTGCAGCGCGCGCCACGATCCGCATGCGGGCGAGCAGGTCGCCGGTGGGGGCGGCGCCGCCGACGTGGCTGCCGATGACCTCGCCCTGACGGAACCGCACCGGTCCGCCGAAGTCCTCCGACCGGAGGCCGTACAACCCGGTCGGGCTGAGCACGACGTGATCGAGCTTCCCCTCGTCGTCCTCGCCGGTGGCGACGTCATGCCACGCCGTGAACCCGATGCCGAGCTCGTCGATCGCCGTGGCCGTGGCCTCCTCCGCCAGCGCGTCGGCCAGCATCCGACGCGCCTGCCACGATGCCGCGCGCACGACGAGCGGGTCGTAGGCCTCGGCATCCGTCGCGTCGTGACCGAGCTGCTCGGCGAGCAGCTCACGGTAGCGGCGACGGCGCCACGCGCCCGCCTGCCCATGCGAGCGCCCGCGCGGGCGGGTGCCCGTCGCGCCCGGAGTCGACGGACGCGCAGCCCAGGACGTCGTCCCCCTCCCGCGGTCGTAGGCGGCGCGCGCGGCCGAGGTGCCGACCAGCTCCCAGGCCCGCTGCACGCGCACGAAGACGGCCGCATCGCCCCCGGTGTCGGGGTGCGTCTGGCGCAGCCGCAGCCGGTAGGCGCGGCGCAGGTCGTCGTCGCTCACCTGGGGCGTGACACCGAGAACCTCGTACGCGGATGCCGAGAGCGGGCCGTCGAAGGTCACCATCACACGTTAGACGCTTCTTCTAGGCTGGAGGCATGACCAAGAGCACCCTGTGGACCATCGTCGCCGTCGTCGTCTCGGTCGTCATCGCGTTCTGGATCGTGAACGTGCTGTTCTCGCTGATCTGGTTCATCGCGAAGCTGGCGATCGTCGCCGTCGTCGCGGTGATCGTCTTCGTCGTCATCCGCACGCTCATGGCCCGCTCCCGCGGCGAGCGGCGCTGAGCCTCAGCCCCGCAGGAATTCCAGCGCCGCGACGCGGAACGCCTTCGCCCCCGGGGCGTTGAAATGATGTCTGCCGGGGATCTCGAAGAACGTGGCCTGCGGGGCCGCCTCGGCGAGCCGCCGCGAGCCCTCGAGCACCCCGTCCAGCGCTCCGGTCGCGAACAGCACCGGCTGCTGCGGGGCGTGCGCGGGATCCGGGTCGATCGACCGCGAATCGCGCATGCCCTCGGCCAGGGCGAGCAGGGCGTGCATGTCGTTGCCCGCCACCCGCTCGGCCAGCGTGATGTAGCTCTGCGTCACCGGATCGGCGACGGGCGTGCCGTCCGTGGCATATCGGCGCACCTGGTCGGTGTCGAGCCGATCCAGCGGGATGCCGTCGGGCACTCCGCCCAGCACCGCGCGCGGAACGCGGTCGCCGAGGTCCAGCGCGACCTGCCAGCCGACCCGCGCACCGAGGGAATAGCCCACGTACAGGGCCTCGTCGATGAGGAACGTGTCGAGCACCGACTCGACGTCGCGCGCGAGGCTGCGCACCGTGTAACCGGCCGAGTCGTGCGGTTTCTGGCTCGCGCCGTGACCGCGCTGGTCGATGCCGAGGATCCGGAAGCCCTCGCGCTCGAGCATCCGCACCCAGCCGGTGTGCACCCAGGTGTCGGCCGTGCTCGATGCGAACCCGTGCACGAGCACGACCGTGGGCCCGCTCGCGTCACCCCACGAGTACGTCGCGAGAGCGACGCCGTCGCCGACCTCGACGTACTGGGGCTCGGGCATTTCGGTGAGTGCGGAGAGGATGTCGACCACACCACCATCATGCTCCTGCAGCACCGACGCCGGCGCCTGAGCGTCAGCCGAACAGCGTCACCAGCTGGCCCTCGACCCGTCGCGCCGGGTCGACGACGACGCCCTCGTCGTACAGGTCGAACACGCGCGGGTCGATGTAGCTGGCACGGGCCACGGCGGGAGTGTTGCCCAGGGCGGATGCTGCCACGCGCACGGCCTGGGCGGCGGCGCGCGAGCGCGCAGTCGCGGTGGGCTTCAGGCCGATCTGCGCCAGGGCGACGGCAGCCGAGATGGTGCCGTGCAGCGTGCGGAAGTCCTTCGCCGTGAAATCGCCGCCGGTGCGCCGCCGGACGTCGTCGTTGATCTCGGTGGCGCGGAGCGGGTGCCACGCGGCGGCACGGGCCGTGTCGTCCTGCCAGCTGAGCAGCAGCGAGCGACTGCCGCGGCGTTTCAGCCCGGAGATGAGCATCGCGAGGTCGGCGTCATCGACCTCGGATTCCCAGGGCTGGCCGCTCTTGCCGGGAAAGCGCAGCTCGACGACCCGGCCGCCGCGCACCCGGGCGTGCGATCCGCGCAGGGTGACCAGCCCGATGCTGCCGTGCGCCTTGGCGTACTGCTCCGATCCCACTCGCAGCAGGGCCGAGTCGAGCATCCGGAACGCACCCGCGAGCAGTCGCGGCCGGCCGAAGCCGTCGGTGCGCAGATCGCGGGTCACCCCACGGCGGGCGCCCGGCAGCACCTCGGCGAGCTGCAGCATGCGATCGAACTTCTCGCGCGCCATCCGCTCATGCCACGCGGGGTGGTAGATGTACTGCCGTCGGCCCGCGGCATCGATTCCCGTCGCCAGGATGTGCCCGTTGGCATGGGGGCACATCCACACGTCGGTCCACGCGGGCGGCACGACGAGGGCGCGCAGACGTTCGAGCATCGCCGGATCGTCGACCGGGGTGCCGTCCGCCGTCAGGAACCGGTAGCCGCGACCGTGACGCATCCGCCGGATGCCCGGGGCGTGCGGGTCGCTTCGACGCAGGCGTGTCATGCATCCGGACTACCCAACCGGCCCGATCGCAGGCAAGCCCCTGGCGTGGACGGAGGGAAAGAAATATGCGGCCGCGGCTCGACCGTTTCGAAACGATTCGATAGACTGTCCGAGCGGCGCCGTGACGATCCACGGTGCCGCCGTCTTTTTGCCGGCATCCCTCGTCCCCCCGGATCATCATGGCCACCACCCTCATCACGGGGCGCCCTTGGCGCGTCATCCTGCTCTTCTCCGTGCCCCTGCTCATCGGCAACGTCGTGCAGCAGCTCTACCAGTTCGTCGACACAATCGTCGTCGGGCGACAGCTCGGCGTCGACTCGCTCGCTGCGGTCGGTGCGACCGGCAGCCTGATCTTCCTCATCATCGGCTTCGCGTGGGGTCTCGCCAGCGGGTTCGCGATCCCGACCGCGCAGGCGTTCGGCGCCGGGGATGCCCGCGGGGTGAGCCGCTCAGTCGCCACGGGAACCCTGCTCACCGCTGTCACCAGCCTGATCCTCACGGTGCTCGGGCCGCTCATCGCGCGCCCGTTCCTCGAGCTGCTGCAGACGCCGTCCGAGCTGCTCGCCGAGGCCACGACCTTCACCCAGGTGACGTTCATCGGCGGCAGCACGATCATGTTCTTCAACTACCTGGCGGCCATCATCCGCGCTATCGGCGACTCGACCACGCCGCTGGTGTTCCTCACCATCTCGTGCGGATTGAACGTCGGTCTCGTGATCCTCATGGTCGGCCCGCTGGGCTGGGGCGTCGCCGGCGCGGCCCTGGCCACGGTGATCGCGCAGGCCGTCTCGGTTCTGCTCTGCCTCGGATACCTGTGGCGGAAGCTGCCCGTGCTGCACGTGCACCGCGATGACTGGAAGGTGCGCCGCGCCGACGCGCTCGAGCACCTGCGACTCGGCCTGCCGATGGGATTCCAGGCATCCATCATCGCGATCGGCGCCCTCGCGGTGCAGGTGGCGCTGAACACGCTCGGCGCCGACGCCGTCGCCGCGTACACCGCCGCATCCCGCATCGACGGCCTCGCCGTCGCCCTTCTCGCCTCGCTGGGACTGGCCTCGTCGATGTACGCCGCGCAGAACCTGGGCGCCCGCCGCCCCGACCGCATCCGCCGGGGCACGGTCCAGGCGCTGTGGATGGCCATCATCACCTCGGTGCTGCTCGGCGTGATCATGATCGCGTTCGGTGCGTCGGTGGTGCGCCTGTTCGTCGGCGACGGATCCGATCGGGTCGTCGACCTCGCCCATCAGATGCTGATCATCAACGGCGTCAGCTACGCCGCCCTCGGTGTGCTGTTCGTGCTGCGCGGCGTGCTGCAGGGTGTCGGCCGGGTCGCCATTCCCACCATCACCGGCGTGGTCGAGCTGGTCGCGCGTGTGATCGCCGCGGTCGCGCTGGGCGCGGTGTGGGACTTCGTGGGCGTCGCCCTCAGCAATCCGCTCGCCTGGATCGGTGCCGTCGTGATCCTCGTGCCGGCGTACGTCTCCGCCCATCGCGGGTTCGGCAGGCTGCCCGTCGAACCGGTCGAGACCACGCTGACCACGCCCATGCCGGTGATCGGCCCGTCGGAGGGGTCGCGGACGGTGGATGCCGTGTTCACCGCCCCCGTGCCTGTGGTCTCGGGCCGGTTGAGCTCGCTGCGTCTGCCCCGGAGGGGGCGCCGCCTGCGCTGAGCGCGCGCCGAGAGGCGCGTACGGCGCGGAATCGGGCCGTCACGAGCCGTTCACGCGTCATCCCTCAGGATGATGCCGAATCGTTCCCCTGGCTGACGCACAAGCCGGATCTCCGCGCGTAACCTGGCTGACACGAGCACGTCGCGATGCGGCGTGCGGATGACCGGGGGGTCGGGGAATGTCCAGTCTTGCAGTGGCCAACATGTTGGCATCCGTGCTCGTGCCCATCGGCAACGCCGGCGCGGTTCTGGCGGTGGTCTGCGCACTCATCTTCGCTCTCGCCTTCGCACGGGGGTCGGCTGGGCTCGCGGGCGGCGCCGCCGGCGTCTGGATCCTGGGTGCGCTGCTGAGCCTCTGCGCATCGTTCGCCACGGTGTGGACCCCGGTGGTCGTCTCGCTGAGCGCGCTCGCCGCCGCCTTCGTCGTCGGGGTGCTCGGGCGAGTGCTGCTGCGGGCTGCGCGCAGGCCGCGCGCCGCGTCGGCCGCCGCAGCCTCTCCAGCAGATGCCGTGCCGGGGACGGCCAAGCCGGCCGCGGCGCGCATCACGGGGCGCAGCGCACCGGCACGGACGGGCGCCGAGACCGTCCGCGTCGCCTCCTGATCCGGGCCCGGTCGACGCCGAGGCGACTCGGCGCTGCGAGGTCGATCAGGCACGGTTTCGCACGCGTCGCCGTACCGAAGTGACCCCGGATGCCATGGCGGATGCCCGCGGCGCGGCCCGCGCGGCGGCCCCACCACCGTCGAGGCGGTGCAGAGGTCGCGCGACGTAGACTGGTCGGGTCACCGATCTGAGGACTGTCATGCCCGCCGCTTCCCGCTCGCGCACCGCGCGCCCCGCTGCGGTGCGCCCGTTCACCGCGCGCACCGTGCAGCTCGCTCGCGCACTGATGGCGGCCGTCGCCGCCCTCATGATCACGTTCTCTCCCGATCACTCCGCCGCCGTCGGCCTGGCGGTGTTCGGCGGTTTCGCGATCGTCACCTCCCTCGTGCTGATCGTCGCCGCGATCATCGTCCAGGGCCCGGGCCAGCGCTGGCCCTCGGTGCTGATGGGCGCGATCACCCTCGTCCTCGGCATGGCCGCGAGCATCCCGACCTGGCGCACGGACGCGCTGTTCTTCGTGCTCGTGATCACCTGGGCGGCGCTGACCGGTCTCGTCGAGCTGATCTCGGGCATCCGGTCGCGGGGCCAGGAGGGCTCTCGCGACGCGATCACGGTCGGCGGGCTGGGGCTTCTGCTCGCCGCGCTGCTGCTGATCGTGCCCGTCGGATTCGTGCAGAACTACGCCGTCGAGGGGCACGCCATGTCGCTCACCGGCATCATCATCGGCGTGGGGCTGTTCGGCGGCTACGCCGCGATCGTGGCGGTGTTCCTCGGCATTGCGGGGCTCGCACCCGCCGCGACGAGCACCGCGACGACGAGCGAGACGACTGCCGGGGCCGACCGCCTGGCCGACCACGGAGGAGAGGCATGACCGACCACAAGCCGACGCGCAAAGAGATCCTGCGCCCGCTGCACCTCGTGGGCATCGCCCTCGCCGCCGGCGTCTTCGCGACCGTCGTGACCCTCGTCTCGACCGGAGCGTTCACCGAGCGCGTGAACCTCTCCATCGCCAAGGGCACATACGAAGGCCTCACCCCGCTGGGCCTCGGACTGGTCATCGGCGGCGCCTCGTTCATCGTCACCCTCCTCGGGCTCGCCATGCTCATGCTCGCGGTCGACCCCGCAGACGTCACCAGGACCATCGATCGCCCGGTGCTCCTCGACCACGACCCGTCGTCGTCCGCCCCCGAGAGCGGCCAGACCGGCGCACCGCGGAGCGGCGAGCGTCGTGATGGCGGCGACGGTCCGGCCACGGCATCCTGACCCGCCTCATCCCTCCGGCAGCGTGAGCTGCAGCAGCCGATCGTCGTCGCGCCCCGGTGATCCCCGACCGTCGGTGTTGTTCGTCAGCACCCAGAAGGTGCCGCCGGGACCGGCGACCACGTCGCGGAGCCGGCCGAATCGGCCGGTGTAGACCGCCCAGGGTTCGATGCTCGGTGTCGTCGTGTCGTACAGCCAGAGCCGCGCACCGCGCAGACCAGCGACGTACACGACGTCGTCGATCACGGCGATGCCGCTGGGGCTCGCTTCGTCTGGCGCCCACACGGCGACCGGATCGATCGCGTCGTCGGCGCGCCCGAACCCCTCGTGGTCGGGCCAGCCGTAGTCGCCGCCCGCCTCGATGCGGTTCAGCTCGTCCCACGTGTCCTGCCCGAACTCGCTCCCCCACAGGGTGCCGTCATCACCCCACGCGAGTCCCTGCACGTTGCGGTGGCCGAGGCTGTACACCGCTGTGCCGAACGGGTTGCCGCGCGCCGGCTCGCCCTCCGGCGTCACCCGCAGGATCTTTCCGCCGAGGAAGTCCCGATCCCGAGCACGATCACGCTGCCCCGCGTCGCCGGTGGCGATGTACAGCATCCCGTCCGGTCCGAAGGCGATCCGCCCGCCGTCGTGATTCGATGCCCGCGGGATGTCGGCGACCACCACCTCGGCCGCGTCGACGTCCAGCGTCAGCGAGCCGGGCTCGCCGGTCAGCGGCATCCGCACGACCCGGTTGTCGTCCGCCGCACCGTGATAGGCATACAGCCAGCGCGTCTCGCCATCGACGAGCAGCGCGAGGCCGTGCAGGCCCGACTCGCCACCCGACACGACACCGGGCACGATCCCGGCCTCGCGCAGGTCTCCGGATGCCGTCAGCTCGAGCACCTCGCCGCCGTCGCGCTGCGAGATCAGCGCCCCGGCGCGGTCGAGGCGCACCACCGACCACGGCGCCGCCAGCCCGGACGCGAGCGTGATCGGCTCGGTGTTTGCCGTGTCGGTCGGGTCGACGGCGGGCGGGGTCGGTATGCCGGGGGCCGAGCACCCCGCGAGAACGAGAGCGCCGAGCACCAGCGCCGGTGCGACGCGTCGTCTCATCGGCCGCTCCTCTCACGCGTGTGCCCTCCAGCATCCGTCACTTCGCGCCGTCGATCCACCCTCGGCGGGAATACATCCGTCGCGCGGCGGCTTGGCCCTGTCATGACCGTCTCCGTCGATCGCGCGTCCGTCGGTCTGCGATCGGAGCGCGGGCCCGTTCTCGGCGCCCTCATGCTCGCCACGGGGCTCATCGCGATCGACACCACGATCCTGGCCACCGCGGTGCCCACGGTCGTGCGAGATCTCGGCGACTACCAGCTGTTCCCGTGGCTGTTCTCGGTCTACCTCCTCGCGCAGGCGGTGAGCGTGCCGATCTACTCGCGCTTCGCCGACACCGTCGGTCGCAAGCCCATCATCCTGATCGGGATCGGCCTGTTCCTGGCGGGATCGGTGCTCTGCGGGTTCGCGTGGAGCATGGTCACGCTCATCCTGTTCCGTGTCGTGCAGGGTCTCGGCGCCGGGGCCGTGGGCCCGATGGCCATGACGATCGTGGGTGACATCTACACGGTCGGCGAGCGGGCCAAGGTGCAGGGCTACATGGCCAGTGTCTGGGCGATCTCGTCGGTCGTGGGCCCGTCGCTCGGCGGCATCTTCGCCCAGCTGGATGCCTGGCGGTGGATCTTCTTCATCAACGTGCCGCTGTGCCTGCTGGCCGGATGGATGCTGGTGACGAGGTATCACGAGCAGGTGGAACGGCACCGGCACCGCATCGACTACCTCGGCGCGGTGCTGTTGACGCTCGGCCTCACGGGGATCATCCTCGGACTGCTCGAGGGCGACAGCGCCTGGGCATGGCTGTCGTGGCAGAGTGCGATCTGCTTCATCGGGGGCGGGCTGCTGCTCGTCGTCTTCGCCTTCGTCGAGAAGCGCGCAGCCGAGCCGATCATCGACTTCGCGCTCATCACCCGGCGGCTCATCCTCACCTGCACGGCGGTCGCCTTCGGGGTCGGTGCGCTCACCGTCGGCGTGACGACCTTCGGGCCCGCGTACCTCGAGGGCGCCGGCGGGGCCATCCCCCTGGTCTCCGGCCTCGCGGTCGCTGCACTGAGCATGGGCTGGCCGCTTGCGGCATCCCTCGTCGGCAGGCTGTATCTGCGCATCGGATTCCGGCGCACGGTGCTGATCGGCATGTCCATCACAACCGTCGCGGCGGCCGGCCTGGTGCTCATCGCGCCGTGGCCGAACCCGCTGCTGTTCGCGGTCGTCGCCTTCGTGCTCGGATTCGGGCTGGGGTGGACGGCCGCCCCGACGCTGATCGGCGCTCAGGCCGCGGTCGGCTGGGGAGAGCGGGCGGCCGTCACGGGAATGAACGGCTTCGCCCGGTCGGCCGGAAGCGCGGTCGGCGTGGCCGTGCTCGGCGCCATCTCCAACTCGCTGCTCGACGCGGGCGAGGGTGCGGGCGACGCCGCCACGGTCGTCTGGGCGTCGACGTGGGTGTTCGTCGGCGCTGCCGTCTTCGCGGCGCTGACCCTGCTCGCGGCGGTGCTCATGCCCCGCGACGGCGTGCCCGACCCCGATGCGGTGTGACCGGGCTCAGCGAGCCAGACGCTCGGCGATACCCGTGTAGGTGGCCGGAGTCAGCGCGAGCAGGCGCTGCTTCGCGGCATCCCCGATCTCGAGCTTCCCGACGAACTCCGCCAGCTCCGCCGCACCCACGCGGTGACCACGGGTGAGCTCTTTGAGCAACGCGTACGGGTCGCTGATCGTCGAGCGGCCGGCGACCACCTCGGCGCGGATGACGGTCTGGATGGCCTCGGCGAGCACCTCCCAGTTGTGGTCGAGGTCGTCGAGCAGCACCTCGCGGCGCAGCGAGATCGCGTTCAGCCCGCGGCGCAGGTTGTCGAGCGCGAGCAGCGAGTGCCCGAACGCGACGCCGATGTTGCGCTGCGTGGTGGAGTCGGTGAGGTCGCGCTGCAGACGGCTCGTGACGAGGGTCTGAGAGAGGGAGTTCAGCAGCGCGCCCGACAGCTCGAGGTTGGCCTCGGCGTTCTCGAACCGGATCGGGTTGATCTTGTGCGGCATCGTCGACGAACCGGTCGCGCCGGCGACGGGGATCTGCGCGAAGTAGCCCAGCGAGATGTACGTCCAGATGTCGGTGGCGAGGTTGTGCAGGATGCCGCCGGCGTGGCGCACCCGGTCGTACAGCTCGACCTGCCAGTCGTGCGACTCGATCTGCGTGGTGAGCACGTTGAACCCCAGGCCCATGCCCTCGATGTACTCGCGGGCGATCGTGGGCCAGTCGGCATCCGGATCGGCCGACAGGTGCGCCGACCACGTGCCGGTCGCGCCGGAGAACTTCGCCAGGTAGTCGGATGCCGCGATCTGGCCGCGCACGCGCTCGAGGCGCCATGCGAAGACGGCGAGCTCCTTGCCCATGGTCGACGGGGTCGCGGGCTGTCCGTGCGTGCGCGACAGCATGGCCGCGTCGGCGTGCTCGACGGCCAGCTCGCGCAGCTTCGCGATCACGAGGTCGAGGGCGGGCAGCCACACCTGCTCGACGGCGCGCTTGACGGTGAGGGCGTAGGAGGCGGAGTTGATGTCCTCACTGGTGCACGCGAAGTGGGTGAGCTCGGCGATGGCATCCAGGCCCAGCGTCTGCAGGCGATCGCGCACGAGGTACTCGATGGCCTTCACATCGTGCTGCGTGACGGCCTCCTTCTCGGCCAGCCAGTCGATCTCGGCCTGACCGAAGTCGCGGTACAGCGCGCGCAGTCGCTCCTTATCGGCATCCGCCAGCGGCGACGTCTCGAACAGCGACCGGTCGGTCAGCGCGATCAGCCACTCCACCTCGACCTCGACGCGGGCGCGGTTGAGCCCTGCCTCGGACAGGTAGTCGGCGAGGCCGGAGACGGCGGCCTGATAGCGACCGTCGAGCGGGCTGAGCGGCTGGGTCGGGAGCGAAGGCAGAGAAGTCAGGGCAGGTCCTCCTGCTCAGGGTCCCGCGTCACGCGAGACGGCGATGGGATGCCCGCACAGCCGGTTCGAGCTGGGCGAAGAGGCCGCGGGTGGCGGTCTCAATCATACCGAGCACCGAATCGAACATCGCAGGGCCGGCGTAGTAAGGATCCGGCACGTCCATGCTCGACGCGTGCGGGTCGAACGCGCGCAGCAGAGTGACCTTGCCCTCATCGTCCTCGTTGTGGGCCCAGGCCCGCAGGATTCGCTCGTGGGTGCGATCGAGCGCGACGATCAGATCGTTCTCCGAGAAGGCTGCCGCGCTGAACTGCCTGGCGCGATGGTGCGACCCGTCGAGTCCGCGCCGACTGAGGGCGTCGAGCGTGCGACCGTCCGCGCGCTCGCCGACGTGCCAGTCGCCGGTGCCGGCGCTGCGCGAGATGACGCGCGCGCCGAGCCCGTTCTGCGCGGAGAGCGCACGAAGCACCACTTCGGCCATCGGGGAGCGACAGATGTTGCCTGTGCAGACGAAGATGACGCGGAAGGGATCCGGGTCGGTCATCACACCATTGTGCCCGCAACCACCTCCGTCCCCAATCGCGGATCCTGTCGACTTGTGCACAGCTGCCGGGATTCGCGGGGGTCAGGGCGCGCAGAGCCGCGCACCCTGGAGACATGTTCGCGATCACCCCTCCCAGCGCATCGTCGGCTGACGAGATGGCCGCCCTCCTCGGCGGCGTGCGCCTGCTCGACGATGCGTTCGACACGCTCACGCAGGTGCGCATCGAGCTGTCGCGGCTGATCGCCGACTCCCACTGGCGAGCGGATGCCGTCGAGATCCTGCGCGCCTCGCTCATCGAACGACGCCGCGAGGCCGACGCGCACAGCGCGGAGGTCGTCGCGCATCGCGATGACTGCCTCCGGGGGATCACATGAGCGGCGACCTGCAGATCACCGGCGGGGGAGCGATCGCCGTCGACCCCGACCAGATGCGGGCGGTGTCCGATCGGATGGCCGCGGTGGCCGCGCGGCTGGCCGACGCCGGGGAGAGCGTCCGCCGCGCGCACCGGGTGCTCGCCGCGACGCGCAGCGCGCCGACGTGCATCGATCTGTCGGCGCTGTGGGTGACGGCGCAGAGGCTCGCAGACGAGAGTGCGGATCTCGCCTCCGATGCCGCGGGCACGGCGATCATGGCGGATGCCTTCGAACTGGCCGATCTGCGCGCCGAGCAGGAGATGCTCTCGATCAGGCGGCCGACAGAAGCCGACCGCCTGCAGACCCGCATCGATGAGCTGCTCGCCTCGAACGAGCAGCTGGACACCATGGCACTCACCCTCACCTCGACGTGGCAGGCATCATCCACGACGGGCCTCTTCGACCAGTCGCTGGATTCGATCGCGTGGGGCGCCTACAGCATGCACGCCGCGCTTCCGATGCGGATGCTCGTCGGCATGCTCCGCGACGGCACGACGGCGGCCGGAACGGTCCCGCGCGGCACCGTCATCACGGGGGCCGCACCGCCCGTCGCCGTCCGGCGGGTGTCGACGTCATCCGTCACGGGATCGGCCGTGACGCTCACGCAGCTGGTCACGCGCCTGCCCGGAGGCGCAGCACAGGTCGCCGTCGAGAAGCGCACCCACGCCGGTGGTGCGGTCTCATTCGTCGCGTACATCGACGGCACCCGCCGGATGACCAGCGGCGGCAGCGACCCGTGGGACATGGGATCGAACTGGGACCTCTACGTCGACCGCGAGCAGAGCGCGGCGTACGCGGCGACCGTCGAGGCGCTCCGGCTGTCTGGTGCGGAGGAGGGGGCGCGTGTGGACCTGGTGGGATACTCGCAGGGTGCGGCGATCGCCGGGGCCGTGGCGATGAGCGGCATGTACCGGACGCCCCGGGTGATGATCGTCGGGAGCCCTGCCGTGCCGTCACTGGGCGCGGATCAGACCCTCATCCGCATCTTCCACACCGACGACCCGGTCGGCGCCGGCTTGACCGCGGGCGGCCCGGCACATGCGACCGGATCGCCGCAGAGCATCACCGTCTCGCGCGAATACGCGACGAAGAACGAGCTCAGCTCGGTTCCCTCGCACTTCCGCGATGCCTACGACGAGACGATCTCCCGGGCGGACGCCTCGGGTGACGCGCGCGTGAAGAGTCTGCACGCGAGTCTGCGGGCGGAGGCCGGTGACATCGTCTCGGTCGAGCGCATGGAGTTCCAGGCGACCCGGCCGTGAGCCCAGGGCGCGCGCGCCGATCAGCGGCGCTTCTTCTTCTCCTGCGGTCGCAGGATGCCGCCGAGGATCGCGTTGATGACCGAGATCAGGAAAGCCGCGACCACACCCCACCAGAACGATTCGACGGTCAGCCCCCAGCTGAACGCGCTGGTGATCCACGCGGTGATCCAGAGCAGCAGGCCGTTGATGACGAACGAGATCAGGCCGAGCGTGAGGATGTACAGCGGGAACGCCACGATGCGGATCACCGTGCCGATGATCGAGTTGACCAGCGCGAAGACCGCACCGACGGCGAGCAGGGTCAGCGCGACCTGCAGGTCGCCGCCAGGGGCGAACGGCCGGATGCCGACTCCGAGAACCGGGATCAGCGTGACGACCCAGATGGCGAAGGCGTTGATGACGACGCGGATGAGGAATCGCATGTGCTGATCCTGTCACGCATCCGCTCTTGCGCGAAGGGACGGGACGGCGGCGTTGCACGGCGACGGCCGCTCTTAGACTGATCCCGTGACCGAGCCGACCCTGCCCCGCATCCGTCCTGAGATCGCCGCCCTGCCGCCGTACCGCCAGGGCAAGCAGGCGGGGCCGGACGCCTTCAAGCTCTCGAGCAACGAGAACCCCTTCGAGCCGCTCCCGTCGGTGCTCGAGGCCCTGCAGACGACTACTCCGATCAACCGCTACCCCGACGCATCCGCAGCGGCCCTGCGCGCCCGCCTCGGCGAGAAGTACGGCGTCGAGCCCGACGCGGTGCATGTCGCCGCGGGGTCGGTGTCGATCCTGCACCAGCTCGTACTCGGCACCGCGTCGGTCGGCGATGAGGTCGTCTACGCCTGGCGCTCGTTCGAGGCGTATCCGAGCCTTCCGCTCGTCGCCGGCGCGACCGGCGTGCAGGTGCCCCTCACGTCCGGCGCCAGGCACGACCTCGACGCGATGGCGGATGCCGTCACCGACCGCACCCGCGTGGTGATCGTGTGCACCCCGAACAACCCGACCGGTCCGGTCGTCAGCAGCGCCGAGTTCGCCGCCTTCGTCGCCCGTGTGCCGCAGGACGTGCTGATCATCCTCGACGAGGCGTACGCCGAGTTCGTCACCGCGCCCGACGCCGTCGACGGTCTCGGCGAGCGTGTCTTCGAGCGTCATCCGAACGTGGTCGTGCTGCGCACCTTCTCCAAGGCGTACGGCCTGGCCGGTCTGCGCGTGGGCTACGCGATCGGGCATCCGCGCGTGCTCGACGCCGCGCGCACCACGGGCATCCCGCTCTCGGTGACAAGCGCGGCAGAGCGCGCGGCGATCGCCAGTCTCGACGCCGAGGCCGAGCTTCGCGAGCGGATCTCGGTCATCGTCGAACGGCGCACCCGCCTGATCGGCGGCCTGCGGGCGCAGGGCTGGCAGGTCCCCGACTCGCAGGCGAACTTCGTCTGGCTGCCCGCCGGTGAGCGCACCGACGAGGTCGCCGCAGCCTTCGACGCCGCCGACCTGATCGTGCGCCCGTTCTCGGGTGACGGCATCCGCATCTCGGTCGGCGAAGAGGAGTCGATCGATCGCGTGCTGGCCGTCGCGAAGTCGCTGCTCTGACACGAGAAGTCCAGATGCCGGGCACTTACGAGGAACCCCTAGGTATGCGTGACCTGGCATGCCGACGTGGGTAGCGTGGTCGGGTGACCCCGATCGAAGCACCCCTCGTTCGCGTCCTCGCCGACGACGGCAGCTACGCACCCTCGGCTGACGCCGAGCGCTACCTGCCCCTCATCGACGCGCTGACCGACGCCGAGCTCGAGCAGTTCTACCGAGACATGGTCGTCATCCGCGCGATCGACACCCAGGCGACCAACCTGCAGCGTCAGGGCCAGCTCGCGCTGTGGCCGCCGAGTCGCGGTCAGGAGGCCGCGCAGGTCGGGTCCGCGCGGGCGGCCCGCACGCAGGACACCCTGTTCCCCTCGTACCGCGAGCACGCGGTCACCCGCATCCGCGGCGTCGATCCGGTCGACATCCTCAAGGTGATGCGCGGCACCTCGCACGGCGGCTGGAACCCCCTCGATGCGAAGAACGGCAACACCCGGATCTACACGCTGGTGCTCGGGTCGCAGACGCTGCACGCCGCCGGCTACGCGATGGGGCTCAGCTTCGACGGGCGCACCGGCACGGGTGACGTCGACCGCGACGAGGCCGTCGTCGCCTACTACGGCGATGGCGCATCCAGCCAGGGCGACGTGCACGAGGCCATGGTCTTCGCCGCCAGCTACGACGCTCCCGTGCTGTTCTTCCTGCAGAACAACCACTGGGCGATCTCGGTTCCCGTCCAGACGCAGTCGAAGGTGCCGCTGGTCGGCCGTGGCGCGGGGTACGGCATCCCGTCGGTGCGCGTCGACGGCAACGACGTGCTCGCCAGCTACGCCGTCTCGCGCGCGCTGCTCGACGAGACCCGCAGCGGCCTCGGCCCGCGCGCGATCGAGGCGGTCACCTACCGCATGGGCGCGCACACCACGAGCGACGACCCCACCAAGTACCGCGGCTCGGATGAGGAGCAGCGCTGGGCGCAGCGCGACCCGATCGCGCGGATGCGCGCGTTCCTCGAGGGGCGGGGCGCGCCGGCATCCCTGTTCGACGAGACGGATGCCGAGGCGGCGGACGCCGCCGAAGACCTCCGCCGCCGCGCCGTCACCCTCGCCTCGCCGGAGCGATCGCTGATCTTCGATCACGTCTACAGCGACCCGCACCCGCTGATGGCCGAGCAGAAGGCCTGGCTGGACGACTACGAGGCCTCGTTCGAGGGGAGTGCATCGTGACCATCGAGTCGATGCCCATGTCGAGGGCGCTGAACGCCGGCCTTCGCAAGGCGATGGAGGACGACCCGCGCGTGCTGCTGATGGGCGAGGACATCGGCCGCCTGGGCGGCGTCTTCCGCATCACCGAGCACCTGCAGCGTGACTTCGGCGACCACCGCGTGCTCGACACCCCGCTCGCCGAATCCGGCATCGTGGGCACCGCGATCGGCCTCGCGATGGCCGGCTTCCGCCCGGTGGTCGAGATCCAGTTCGACGGCTTCGTGTTCCCCGCCTTCGACCAGATCACCTCGCAGCTCGCGAAGCTCACCAACCGGCACGAGGGTGCTCTGTCGATGCCCGTCGTGATCCGCATCCCCTACGGCGGGCACATCGGAGCCGTCGAGCACCACCAGGAGAGCCCCGAGGCGTACTTCGCGCACACACCGGGTCTGCGGGTGGTCGCGCCGTCGACGTCGAACGACGCCTACTGGATGATCCAGGAGGCGATCCGGTCGAACGATCCGGTGATCTTCCTCGAGCCGAAGAGCCGCTACTGGCAGAAGGGCGAGGTCGAGCTCGAGGCATCCGCCCTGCCCCTGCACGCATCCCGCGTGGTGCGCCGCGGCACCGACGTGACTCTCGTCGGCCACGGTGCCATGGTGACCACCCTGCTGCAGGCGGCCGCACTCGCCGAGGCCGAGGGCACGAGCTGCGAGGTCGTCGACGTGCGCTCGCTCTCCCCGGTCGACTACGGTCCGATCCTCGACTCGGTGCGCTCCACCGGCCGCATGATCTATGCGCAGGAGGCGCCGGGTCACACGAGCGTCGGCAGCGAGATCGCCGCGACCGTGATGGAGCGCGCGTTCTACGCGCTCGAGGCGCCGGTGCTGCGGGTGTCGGGCTTCGACGCTCCGTTCCCGCCGGCCAAGCTCGAGGGCACCTACCTGCCGGATGCCGACCGCATCCTCGAAGCCGTCGACCGCTCGCTCGCCTACTGATCCCCCGGAGGGCATCTGTCATGACCACCGAAACCTTCACCCTGCCCGACGTCGGCGAGGGTCTCACCGAGGCCGAGCTCGTCGCCTGGAAGGTCGCCCCCGGCGACGCCGTCGCGGTCAACGACGTCATCTGCGAGATCGAGACCGCGAAGTCGCTGGTCGAGCTGCCGTCTCCGCACGCCGGCGTCGTCGGCGAGCTGCTGGTCGCCGAGGGCGTCACGGTGGAGGTCGGATCGCCGATCATCACCTTCGTGTCGGAGGCCGAGGCTGCGGATGCCGGTATCGCGGCGAACCCGAAGGATCCCGCCGCACCGCCGGCGACCGACGAGGGCGGCGGCTCGGTGCTCGTCGGCTACGGCACCGGGGGAGGGGCGACCTCGCGGCGCCGCACCCCGCGACAGGCGCAGGGGCCCAGTGGGCGTGGCCCGGTGCGCTCGTCGGTGGGAGTGATCGCGAAGCCGCCGATCCGCAAGCTCGCGCGCGATCTGAACGTCGACCTCACCGAGGTCACGCCGTCCGGTGCCGACGGCGAGGTCACGCGCGACGACGTCGTGAAGCACGCCGAGCAGGCGAGCGTGTTCCGCAACATCGAGACTCCCGCGTGGGGCGCTGTGCGCGAGGAGAAGCTGCCCGTCACGCCGCGGGTCGACGACGGGCGCTCCGAGTCCATCCCCGTCAAGGGCGTGCGCAAGGCGACCTCGTCGGCGATGGTGCAGAGCGCGTACTCCGCCCCGCATGTGACGGTGTGGAAGGAGATCGACGCGACGCGCACGATGGAGCTGGTGAAGCGGCTGAAGGCCTCGCCCGACTACGCCGACATCCGCGTGTCGCCGCTGCTGGTCATGGCCCGCGCCGTGATCTGGGCCGCCCGTCGCACCCCGATGGTCAACGCGGCCTGGGTCGACACCGACGCAGGTGCCGAGATCGCCGTGCGCCACTACGTGAATCTCGGCATCGCCGCCGCGACCCCGCGTGGCCTGCTGGTGCCGAACATCAAGGACGCGCAGGACCTCAGCATGAAGGAGCTCGCCCGCGCGCTGAACCGTCTGACGCTCACCGCCCGCGAGGGCAAGACGAGCCCCGCCGACCAGCAGGGCGGCACGATCACGATCACGAACATCGGCGTCTTCGGCATGGACGCGGGCACGCCGATCATCAACCCCGGCGAGGCCGGCATCGTCGCCATGGGCACGATCGCGCAGAAGCCGTGGGTGGTCGACGGCGAGGTGCGCCCGCGCTGGGTCACGACGGTGTCGGGCTCGTTCGATCACCGCGTGATCGACGGCGACGGCATGAGCCGCTTCATCGCCGACGTCGCGTCGATCCTCGAGGAGCCCGCCCTCCTCGTCGACTGACGCCCGCCCTCTCGCTCCGGTATGAGTTTGTGCCGCTTCCCGGCGCAAGAAGCGGCACGAACTCATACCGGAGCGAGTAGCGGTTGGGGTGGGGGAGAAGGGGGTCAGGCGCGCGCGAGGCGGCGCTCGGCGAGCAGGGGCACGGCGCGCTCGCGCGCTGCGCGTCGCGCGGTCGCCACGGCGCCGAGCGAGACGACCTCCGCGCCCAGCGACGACGCGAGCAGCTCGGGTGCTGGAAGGTGCAGCTGATCGGGCAGCACGGCGCGCGCCGCGGCGACCACGGGCTCGATGCTCTCGGCGATCGCCCCGCACACGATCACGCGCGCGGGGTCGTACATGCTGCCGAGCACGCCCACGATGCGCGCGAGTTTCTCTCCGACCCGCGAGCAGACGAGCACCGCGTCCGGATCGCCGGCGGCGGCTGCCGCGAGCACCGTGCGCGGATCGATGCGGGCGGCGTCCGAGAGCCCGCCGACCGGCCCCCGGCCGTCGATCTCGCCGAGGGTCACGGCGGCGCGCACCTCGTCCTGCACCGCGTAGCTCAGGCCGAAGGCCGAGCCCACGCCGATGATGTGATCGAACACGATGCCCTCGCCGACGCCGCCGTGCGCGCCGTGCAGCAGGTGACCGTCGACGACGACCCCGCCGCCGAAGCGCTCACCGGCCAGCAGCGCCACGTAGTCGCGGCATCCGACCGCCTCGCCCAGCGAGCCCTCCGCGACGGCGGCGACGAGCGCGTCGTTCTTGACCTCGATGACAGGCGCCCGGTCGGCGAGCGCTGCCGCGAGGCCAGGGTTGGTGCGCTCCCAGAATCCCTGCGGATGCGGCGGAGAGGCGCCATCGCGGTCGACCGGAGCGGCGACGCCCACGCAGATCGCCAGCAGCGACTCGGGGGTGTGGCCGGCTTCGGCCAGAGATCGATCGAGGTGCTGCAGGATCGTGGCTCGTCGTTGCGCCGGGGTCTGCTGGGGGTCGAGTTCGACACGACGATGCGCGAGCGTGGTGTCGAGCAGATCGGCGATCGTGACCGCGAGATGCGTGTCGCCCGCGTCGATGCCCGCCACCACACCGAGGTCGGGGGAGAGCGTGAAGCGCCGGGCCGGGCGGCCGGCGCGATACGCTCCAGCCGCTCTGGCATTCGGCAGCTCCGTCAGGATCTTCGCGCCGACCAGGGTGGCGAGCGCTTCGATCGCGGTGGATCGGGTGATGGAGATGGATGCCATGGCATCCGTCGCCGTGAATTCTCCCGCGGTCCAGGCGTAGTCCAGCACCGCTCCGACGCTGGCTCTGCCGGTGCCGAGATCTGCGGAGATATCGCTCACAGGTCTTGACCTCTTCCCTCCCCTCTGAGAGAGTACCGGCAAGCGATTAGATCTAGTGATTAGATTTACTCTCTGGATCTTCAGATCGAAAGGACGACGGTGTCTGTGAAATCTCCTCGCGCGGTGCGCGCGGCGGCGAGCGCTGCGGCGCTCGCGCTGCTCGGCTCCGCGCTCGTCGGCTGCTCGTCAGACGGCCGCGAGACCATCCGCTTCACGTTCAGCAAACGCGAGGCGATCGAGTTCATGACGAAGGTCGTCGCCGACTACAACGACTCGCAGGACGACGTGCGCGTCGAGATCGACACCTCGGGTGTCGACGTCGTCTCGGCGAGCTTCGTCCGGGGAAACCCGCCCGACATCATGCTCGCCAACTACAACTACGAGGTCGCTCGGTTCGTGCAGCGCTGCGCGCTCAGCGATCTCGGCGGCACCGACGCGGCGAAGAACGTGCGCGACGACCTGCAGCCGCTCATGGCGCAGTACGGGTCGTGCGAGGGGCGCACGAGCGCCCTGCCGTACTCGGTGATGGCCGCATCGGTCATCTACAACAAGCAGATCTTCGAGGAGCAGGGGCTCGAGGTGCCGCGCACCTGGGACGAGCTGCTGCAGCTCGCCGACCAGCTGACAGAGGCGGGCATCACCCCGTTCTACGGCACGTTCAAAGACGACTGGACCGTCGGTCAGGGGTGGTACGACTACTCGGTGGGCGGTTCGCTCGACGTGCTCGACTTCTTCGACGCGCTGGCGAAGGAGGGCACCGAGGTCGGCCCCGATTCGGAGGTGTCGTTTCAGAAGGACTTCGCCGAGCCGATGGATCGGATGCTGACCCTCGCGACCGAGTACACGAACGATGACGCTCCCAGCCGCGGCTACGGCGACGGCAACCTCGCCTTCTCACGGGGCGAAGCGGCCATGTACCTGCAGGGCCCGTGGGCGTTCAGCGAGATCGCCAAGACCGCGCCCGACCTCGAACTCGGCACCTTCCCGCTGCCGATGACCGACGACCCCGACGACCTCGCCGTGCGGGTGAACATGGACCTCGCGGCGATGATCCCGGAGGAGTCGCGGCACAAGGAAGCCGCCAGGGACTTCCTGGAGTACCTCTACCTGCCCGAGCACATCGAGGCGTACAACGCGTCGCAGCTTGGATTCACCCCGCTCGAGGGTGCGCCTGCGCCGGACGATCCGCGCATCGAGGGGATGATCGAGTACTACGACGACGGCCGCATCTACCAGGGCCCGTCGGTGCTGGTGCCCAAGACGATCCCCGTCTTCAACTACGCGCAGGCCATGGTGCTCGGGGCCGACCCCGCCGACATCCTGCGCACGATGGACGCCGACTGGGCGCGCATCGCCTTCCGCGCCCCGGCGCCCACCAGCCAGACGAAGGAGTCGGCAGAATGAGCACCACCTCCACGGTCATCACGCAGGGCGACCGCACCCGCCGGCGCAGCAGTCGCCGCGTCGAGCCGATCTACTATCTCTTCCTCGTCCCCACCCTCGTGCTGTTCACCCTGGCGATCACCGTCCCCGGCGTGATCGGCATCTTCTTCAGCTTCACCGACTCGATCGGGCTCGGCGACTGGAGCTTCAACGGGCTGACGAACTACATCGCGATGTTCAGCGATCCGGCCATCCTGCAGAGCTACCTGTTCACCTTCGGGTTCTCGATCGCCACGGTGATCGTCGTGAACATCGTCGCGTTCCTGCTCGCGGTGGGGCTCACCTCGCGCATCCGGTTCAAGACCGGCCTGCGCACCGTCTTCGTCATCCCGATGGTGATCTCGGGCATCATCATCGCCTACGTCTTCAACTTCCTGTTCTCCAACTCGATCCCGGCGGTCGGAGCGGCGACCGGAATCGGGTGGCTGCAGACGAGCCTGCTGGCCAACCCCGACCTCGCGTGGGTCGCGATCGTCATCGTCACGGCGTGGCAGGCCATCCCGGGCACGATGCTCATCTACATCGCCGGGCTGCTGTCGGTGCCCGGTGACGTGTACGAGGCGGCGTCGATCGACGGCGCAACCAAGACCCAGCAGCTGATGCGCATCACGGTGCCGCTGGTGGCCGGGTACGTGGTGATCAACGTCATCCTCGGGTTCAAGGGCTTCCTGAACGCCTACGACATCATCGTCGGTCTCACCAACGGCGGACCCGGCACCTCCACCCGCAGCGTCGCGATGACGATCATCGCGGGCTTCAACGGCGGCGATTACGCCTACCAGATGGCGAACGCGACGATCTTCTTCATCGTCGCCGTCCTCATCTCCCTGCTCCAGCTCTCGCTGACGCGCGGAAGGAATGCGCTCTGATGACCACCCAGCCTGCTCTCACCACGGCATCCACCACCGCCATCGTCCTCGGACCCGAGGGCCGCCGACAGCGTCAGAAGATGGAGCGCGTCAACTGGTCGGGCACCATCATCCTGCTCCTGTGCGCGGTCACCGTGCTGCTGCCGCTCTACGTCACGATCTCGATGGCGTTCAAGACCACCGGCCAGGCCGTCGACGGCAACGCGTTCTCGCTGCCCGCGCCGTTCAGCGTCGACGGATTCGTGCAGGCGTGGAACCTCACAAAGTTCCCTGTCGGCGCGGCGATCTCGATGGCCGTCACCGCCGGAACCGTGATCGCGACGATCGTGCTCGCCGCCTTCGCCTCGTACGCCATCGTGCGCAACTGGGATCGCCGGTTCTTCCGGTACTCGTTCTTCTACCTGCTCGCGGCGATGTTCATCCCGTTCCCGGTGGTCGCCCTGCCGCAGATCCAGCTGACCGGCCGGGTCGGGCTCGACAACCCGATGGGCGTGATCATCCTCGCCACGATGTTCCAGCTCAGCTTCAGCGTGCTGCTGTTCACCGCGTTCCTGCGATCGATCCCGATCGAGCTCGAGGAGAGCGCGCGCATCGACGGCGCGACCACCTGGCAGACCTTCTGGAGACTGATCTTCCCCCTGCTCGCTCCGATGAGCGCCACGGTCGGCATCTTCGCCTTCCTGTACGCGTGGAACGACTTCATGATGCCGTCGCTGATCATCTCCGACCCGAACCTGCAGACCCTTCCGGTGCGACAGAACCTGTTCCAGAACCAGTTCAGCAACAACTACAACGTCGCCTTCGCCTCGTACCTGATGGCGATGGCGCCCGCGATCGTCGCCTACCTGTTCACCCAGCGATGGGTGATGGAAGGCGTCACCCAGGGCGCCGTCAAGGGCTGACGCCTCGGCGCCACCCGCAACCCTCCAGGCCGACCCGACGACCCTCCAGGCCCATCCATCCACCAGACCACCCGCCAGACAAGGAGCTTCATGACCGACCCGTCCCTCGCCGAGCAGAACGCCACCGACCCCACCAGCTGGTGGCGCCAGGCCGCCGTCTATCAGATCTACCCGCGCAGCTTCGCTGACGCGAACGGCGACGGCATCGGCGACATCGCCGGCATCCTCTCCCGCGTCGACTACCTGGCCGAGCTGGGGATCGATGCCGTCTGGCTCAGCCCCTTCTACCCGTCCGCGCTCGCCGACGGCGGCTACGACGTGGCCGACTACCGCGACGTCGACCCCCGCATCGGCACGCTCGAGGAGTTCGACCGGATGGTGCAGGCGCTGCACGAGCGCGGCATCCACGTCATCGTCGACATCGTCCCGAACCACTCGTCGAACCTGCACGAATGGTTCCAGGAGGCGCTGGCCGCGGGACGGGGCTCTGCTGCCAGGGAGCGGTACATCTTCCGCGAGGGCACCGGTCCGGACGGCAGCGAGCCGCCCACCGACTGGGTGTCGGTGTTCGGGGGCGGCGCGTGGGAGCGCGTGGAAGACGGCCAGTGGTACTTCCACCACTTCGCCGTCGAGCAGCCCGATCTGAACTGGTCGCACCCCGAGGTGCGCGCCGACTTCGTGAAGACCCTGCGGTTCTGGTCGGACCGCGGCGTCGACGGCTTCCGCATCGACGTCGCCCACATGCTCACGAAGGATCTGACCGAGCCGCTGCCCAGCCGTGCCGAGCTGGAGGCCATCGACAGCACCACCGGACAGCATCCGATCACCGACCGCGACGACGTGCACGAGGTCTACGCCGAATGGCGCCGCGTGTTCAACGAGTACGATCCGCCGCGCACCGCCGTCGCGGAGGCGTGGGTGCAGACGCCCGAGCGACGGGCCCGCTACGCCTCGGCGGAAGGGCTCGGACAGGCGTTCAACTTCGACCTGCTGGAGGCCGACTTCGACGCGGAGCAGTTCCGCAGCCTCATCACCGTCAACCTCGCGCAGAGCGAGCTGACCGGCTCGTCGACGACGTGGGTGCTCTCGAACCACGATGTCACCCGGCACGCGACCCGCTACGGGCTCGCACCGCTGAACGGACGGCGCGTCAAGCAGGGCACGGAGTGGGTGGCCGCCGGCGGTCCCGAGGATCAACTCGACCGCGAACAGGGACGTCGGCGCGCCGAGGCGGCCACGATGCTGCTGCTCGGGCTTCCCGGCAGCACCTACCTCTACCAGGGCGAGGAGCTGGGCCTGCACGAGGTGGCCGACATCGCGTCAGCGCAGCGCCAGGACCCCGCCTTCTTCCGCGGCGCGGAGTTCGACGGCCTCGGCCGCGACGGATGCCGCGTTCCCCTGCCCTGGACCGCCGAGGGCTCGTCGTTCGGCTTCGGCTCCGACGGCGCGCACCTGCCGCAGCCGTCGTGGTTCGCCGAGTACGCGGTGGATGTCGAGGCCGCGGATCCGGCATCCACCCTCTCGCTCTACCGCGCGGCCCTGGCCCTGCGCCGTCGACTGCAGACGGAGGAGCGGCTCGAGTGGCACGACACGGGACGCGCGGACGTGCTGCGCTTCTCGCGCCCGAACGGCTGGCAGGTGGTGACGAACTTCGGCACCGAGCCGTTCGACCTCGGCGCCGACGCGGATGCCCTGGTGCTCACCAGTCAGCCGCTTCGCGCCCGCGCCCTGCCCGGAGAGGCGACCGCCTGGCTCAAGGCCTGATCCCTCTGCCACGGGCGTGAGTGGTCGGAAACGTACGCGAATCGTCGTGTTCGCGTACGTTTCTGACCTCGCCGACCCGCTCTTCGCTGACCATCGAGCCGGGGATCGACGTCGAGTTGAGAATGGTTCTCATTAACATTTAGACTGGCGATCATGAAGTCGCGTCTGTTCCCCCTCGCTCTGGCCACCGCATCCGCTCTCGCCCTGACCGGATGCACGGCCACCGCCGGCGATGCGGATGCGGACGGCGGCGCGCTGCAGATCGTCGCCTCGACCAACGTCTACGGTCAGCTCGCGGCGGAGATCGGCGGAGATCGGGTCGAGGTGACCAGTCTGATCGACTCCGCGGCGAAGGATCCGCACGGATACGAGGCGACCGCCCGCGATCGTCTCGCGGTGCAGAAGGCCGACCTCGTCATCGAGAACGGCGGCGGATACGACGCGTTCATGGACGAACTGATCGCCGGCTCGGATGCCGTCGTCATCACGGCCGCGGAGTTCTCGCACGACTACCCGGATGCCGTCGTCGCCGACGACGAGCATGCCGACGAGCACGATGACGAGCATGCCGACGAGCACGAGGGCCACGCGCACATCGACGGATTCAACGAGCACGTCTGGTTCGACGTGCACACCGTCTCGCACGTCGCCGAGCAGATCGCCGCCGACCTCGCCGAGATCGACCCGGCGGGCAAGGCGCAGTACGCCGCGGCGGCCGAGCAGCTGGCCGGTGAACTCGAAGGGATCGAGGGCGAGCTCGACGCCCTGCACACGACGCTCGAGGGCACGCCGGTGTTCATCACCGAACCGCTGCCCGGGGCGCTGGCCGCGGCGGCCGGCCTCGACGACGTCGCCCCGGAGGGCTTCGCCTCGGCGGTGGAGGAGGGCAACGAGGTCGCCCCCGCGATCCTGCTCGAGTCGCTGTCGCTCGTCGAAGACGGTGCCGTGCGCGCCGTGCTCGCCAACGCGCAGACCGGAGGGGCGGAGACGAGCCGCATCGAAGCCGCCGCCGAGGACGCCGGCATCCCGGTGATCACGTTCCACGAGCTGCTGGACGCCGACCAGTCGTACGCTGAGTGGATGCGCTCCGCGATCTCCGACCTCGCCGCCGCACTCGACGGATGAGCGGCGCCCCAGCCAGCGTGCTCGAGATCCGCGGTGCCGCGCTGCACCGCTCCGGCCGCGAGCTGTGGTCGGGACTCGACCTCGACGTCGCGCCGGGGGAGTTCCTCGCCGTGCTCGGACCGTCCGGGTCGGGCAAGACGACGCTGCTGCGCAGCATCCTGGGCCTGCAGCCGCTCTCGGCCGGCACCGTCCGGGTCGGAGGGCAGCCCGCCCGACGCGGTGACCGCCGGATCGGCTACGTGCCCCAGCAGCGCCCGCTGCCGCTCGACACGAGCATGCGCGCGCGAGACCTCGTCGCCCTCGGCGTGAACGGCACCCGCTTCGGGCTGCCGATCCCGCACCGCGGCGATCGCGCCCGCGTCGACGCGCTGCTCGAGGGGGTCGGCGCCGCGCACTACGCCGAGCGTCCGGTCGGACTGCTCTCGGGTGGTGAGCAGCAGCGCCTGCGCGTCGGTCAGTCTCTCGCCGACGACCCCATGCTGCTGCTCTGCGACGAACCCCTCTCCGGCCTCGATCTCGCCAATCAGCGCGGCATCACCGGAATCATCGACCGTCAGCGCCGGCAGGGCGCCGGCGTGCTGTTCGTCACCCACGACGTCAATCCGATCCTCGGGCTCGTCGACCGCATCCTGTACATCGCCGGCGGACGCTTCGTGCTCGGCACCCCCGACGAGGTGCTGCAGAGCCGCGTGCTCACCGACCTGTACGGCACGGCCGTGTTCGTGCTGCGCGCCGGAGACCGGCTGGTGGTCGTCGGAGCGCCGGATGCCGAGGGCACGCACGCGCACGAGCACGACGACGACGGCGCCGCCGCACACCGGGGAGCCCACGCATGAGGCCGATGCTCGACTGGGGCGATGTGTTCTCGTTCCAGGACTACGGCGAGCTGCTGGCGCTGCTGTCGAACTCACTCATCGCGGGCGCCGTGCTCGGCGTCGTCGGCGGGCTGATCGGCGTCTTCGTCATGCAGCGCGACCTCGCCTTCGCCGTGCACGGTGTGAGCGAGCTGTCGTTCGCCGGGGCCGCGGCCGCGCTGCTGTTCGGCGGCAGCGTGGTCGTCGGTTCGCTCAGCGGCGCACTGGTCGCCGCGATCCTCATCGGCGTGCTGGGCGCGAAGGCGCGGGACCGCAACTCGATCGTGGGCGTGCTGATGCCGTTCGGGCTGGGCCTCGGCATCCTGTTCCTCTCCCTGGTCGACGGGCGCACGGCCAACCGATTCGGGCTGCTGACCGGCCAGATCGTGTCGGTGTCGAGCCCCGATCTCGGCTGGCTGATCGGCATCTCCGCGGTCGTTCTGGTCGGACTGCTGCTGATGTGGCATCCGCTGCGCTTCGACTCGCTCGACGCCGAATCCGCGGCAGCGCGCGGTGTGCCGGTGCGCGCGGTGAGTCTCACCTTCATGGTGCTGCTGGGGCTGATCGTCGCGGTCAGCGTGCACATCATCGGCGCGCTGCTGGTGATGGCGCTGCTGGTGACCCCGGCGGCGGCGGCGATGCGCCTGTCGAGCGGCCCGGTCGCGGTGCCGCTGCTGGCATCGCTCTTCGGGTTCACGGCCGCGGTCGGAGGCATCCTGCTGGCGCTCGCCGGAACCCTCCCGGTGAGCCCGTACATCACCACCATCTCGTTCCTGATCTATGCGGGCTGCTGGATCACGCAGCGGGTGCGGTCGCGGGTGCGGCCGGTCGGTCGCTGACCGTGATCAGCGCTGACCGCCCGCACAGGCGCCCGGCCTAGACTCGAGGCATGGCTCAGCGGAACACCTGGCAGCGCGAACGCGTGCGCGATGCGCTCGCCGACGCGCGCGGCTTCGTGAGCGCGCAGTCGCTGCACGCCGAGCTGCGTCAGGCGAACACCGGCATCGGACTCGCCACCGTGTACCGGGCCCTCGCCGGGCTCGCCGCCTCGGGCGAGGCGGACTCGCTGCAGAGCCCCGAGGGTGAGGCGCTGTACCGCGCCTGCTCGACGGAGGGGCACCACCACCACCTCATCTGCCGGTCGTGCGGGCTGACCGTCGAGATCGAGGCGAAGGATGTCGAGCAGTGGGCTCAGCGCACGGCATCCCTGCACGGCTTCCGCGACGCCGAGCACGTCGTCGACATCTTCGGCCTCTGCGCCACCTGCGCCAACCGGCAGGATGCCGCGTCCGGGGCCGCGCAGTGACATCCACGGCATCGCCGCCCGTGCCGCACGCGCACCGGCACCCGCCTCGCCGGGTGCCGACCGGGCAGGCGATCGCAGCGGGTGCCGGCATCGTCGCGGTGCTCGTGCTCATCGACCTGTTCGCGCCCACGCTCTTCGCCGACGCCCTGCCCGCCCGTGCTCAGGATGGCCTGACCCTCGCCCTCAGTGTGCTGATCGAGGCGCTGCCGTGGGTGATCCTCGGCGTCGTGCTGTCGATCGTCGTGCAGGTGTGGCTGCCCTCGGATGCCGTGCAGCGCTGGCTGCCGCGCAATGCGTGGGCGCGACGCGGCGTGCTGTCGCTGCTGGGCATGTTCATCCCCGTCTGCGAGTGCGGAAACGTGCCGTTCGCTCGCGGGCTGATGATGCGCGGACTCGCCCCGGCCGAGGCGATGACCTTCCTCATCGCGGCGCCCATCGTGAACCCCATCGTGATCCTCACCACCCACGCCGCGTTCGGCTGGGACGGCGGCATCCTCGTCGCGCGTCTGGTCGGCGGCTTCGTCATCGCGAACCTCATCGGGTGGCTCTTCAGCCTCCGCCGCGATCAGCAGGCCCTGCTCACCGAGCGGTTCGTCGACACCTGTGCGCACGTCGCGCACGAGCCCGGCAGCCCCGCCCGCCGCAGCCTCGTGCAGTTCCTCATCGAGCTGCGCGCCGTGATGCCCGCCCTCGTGATCGGTTCGGCGCTCGCCGGAGCCGTGCAGGTGCTCGTCCCGCGTGACGTGCTGCTGGCGATCGGCTCGAATCCCGTGCTGTCGATCCTCGCCATGGTCGCGCTCGCGATGACCGTCGCGATCTGCTCGAACGTCGACGCCTTCTTCGCCCTGTCGTTCGCCTCGACCTTCTCGTCGGGTGCGATCATCGCCTTCCTCATCGTCGGGCCGCTGGTCGACGTGAAGATGCTCGCGCTGCTGCGCACCACCTTCACCGCCCGCGTGCTGGCCGCCGTCGTCGGGGTCGTCGTGCTGTCGGCCTGCGTGATCGGGATCGGGGTGAACGTCCTTGGCTGAGACCGAGAACGCGCGACGCGAGCTCTGGCGCGCTGTCGTCACCCGCTGGCTGGGTGTCGGCCTCGCCGTCGTCATCTCGGTGGTCACGCTGGTGCTCGCCGTGACGGGGCGCCTCACCCTGTACAGCAGCCCCGAGACGGTGTGGTTCGCGGCCGCGGCGGCCGCGGTCACGCTCATCCTGGCCGTCTGGTCGTGCACCCTCCCGCTCGGCGCGGAGGGTGAGCACGACCACGACCACGCGGCCCCGGATGCCGGGACCCGGCGTCGACGGCGGATGCAGACGATCGCCGTGGTGACCGGGGGAGTGATCGCCTCCGCTGTCGTGCTCGCGGGCCTGGTGCTGCCGCCCGCATCGCTCTCGGCCCAGCTCGCGCTGTCGCGCGCCGGCGAGACGCCGACGCTGTTCGCCGGCGCCGACGATGTCGCACTCGGCGTCGCCGACACCACCAGCTTCGGGGTCGGCGACTGGTCGATCGCGTTCGCCAACTCCACCCGACCCGAGAAGTACGACGGTGCGGCGGTCACGCTCACCGGATTCGTCACCCCCGCCGAAGACGGCGACGTCAACCTCACCCGCATGGTGATCTCGCACTGCGTGATCGACGCGCAGCCGGCATCCGTGCCCGTGAGCGGCGGAGGGCTCGACGGCGACTACGAGACCGGGCAGTGGGTCGAGGTGACCGGCACCGTCCGTGCCGGCGACGACGGCACGCTGAGCATCGAGTCGGCGACCGTGAAGAGGATCGACGAGCCGAAGGACCCGTATGAGTACTGACGGTCCGGATGCCGGTGGCACCGGCGAGCAGCCGCTCACCCGCGCGCAGCTGCGCGCACTGCGTGCCGCGGACAACCGTGACGAACCGGCGGCCCCGCCCGAGGCATCCCCCCACCCCCGTCCAGCCGCGACGAACCGGCCCCCACCCCCCGTCCCGCCCGCGACGAACCGGCCCCCACCCCCCGTCCCGCCCGCGACGAACCGGCCCCCACCCCCCGTCCCGCGCGTGACGAAACGGGGGCCGACACTCCAGATGTCGGACCGATCGCGGGGATTCGTCCGACATCTGGCGTGTCGGCCCCCGGATCGGCGCCGCCCGCGGAGGGCCCCGTCGCCCCTGACCGGCCGGCCGCGGATGGATCGCCGCCTCCGGAGACGCCCGCGGCCCCGCGCGACCGGCGCTTCACGCTCGCGCTGCTGTCTGTCCTCGGCATCCTGACGGTGGTCGCCGGGGTGCTCGCCGTCGTCAGCCTCGTGCAGGGGCCGCGTCTGAGCCAGGTGCAGGTCGATCCGGCACAGGCGATCGAGGCATCCGGCAGCAGGCTCATCCTCACCGCCAACCAGAGTCTCGATGCGATCGACCCCGACCAGGTCACGGTCGAGCCCGCCGTGCCGTTCACGGTCGACGCGGGCGGGCGCAGCGTCGGCATCCGGTTCACCGTCCCGCTGCACGACGACACGACCTACCGGGTCGCCGTGGCCGGCGTCACCGCCGCGGGCGGAGGCACCGAAGCCGACCTCGAGACGAGCTTCCGCACGCCCGCGTCGAGCATCATGCTGCTGCAGCGCTCGGCCGACGGCGCCGACAAGATCTTCCTCTCCGACCTGAGCGGCGAGAAGGCGGCCCCCGTCTTCGAGCATCCCCGCATCAGCGACTTCCGTGCCACGACCGACGTCATCGTCGTGGCCGTCGAGGAGGACGACGGCTCGCGTCTGCTCGTGATGAACCGCGACGGGTCCGAGCAGCGCGAGCTGCCGCTGCCGGGCGAGGGGTACGTCTCGTCGGTGCAGGTCTCCGATCGTGGGGGTCTGGTCGGCTACAGCTACTCGGACCGCGAGCTCACCGAGGCGACCGGTCGCGCCAGCGTGCTCGTGACCCAGGCGCTCAGCGGCGCGGACGAGCCGCGCATCGTGCAGATCGACGGCGAGGAGGCGAACGTCGCCGAGTGGCGTTTCGTGCCCGACTCGTCAGCGCTGCTGTTCATCGACTTCGACGGCTCCCTGACGGTCGAGGATCCCACCGGCGACGCGGGCGCGCAGCCGATGGGCGTCGCGGCGAGCATCCTCGGGGTCAACCGCGGCACGTACACCGCGCTCATCGAGCGCGCAGACGGCAGCTTCGTCGTGCTCGACCTCACCGACGGCACCGAGCAGCCCCTGCCGGCCTCCGACCCCGACTACGGCGACGCGGTGGGCATCGAGGCGTTCCCCGGCGGCACCCTGCGACACATCGTGCAGCGCGACGAGCTGGGCATGCCGACCGGCCAGGCCGTCGTGCGCGTCGACGAGGAGGGCGCGGCGACCATGGTGGCCGAGGTGAGCGGCGAGGACTCGATCCTGCAGACCTGCGTCTCGCCCAGCGGCCAGTACGCCGCCGTCACCATCGCCCCCGATCTCGCGAACAACGAGTACGACGACCTGCTGCTGCCGCTGCCCGTCACGGTGCACACCCGTCTCATCGACCTGCTCGGCGACCGCGAGCTGCCGACCCTGAGCGGCTTCGACATCTCGTGGTGCCGCACGGCTCCGCTGCCATGACGCTCGACCGTCAGGACCTGCTCGCGCTGCCGATCGACGTGGCACCCCGTCTGCTCGGCGCCGAGCTGCGCACGATCGTCGACGGCGTCGCCACCGCCCTGCGCATCACCGAGGTCGAGGCCTATCACGGCCGTGGCACCGGTGACGTGGCCGACCCCGGATCCCACGCGAGGATGGGCCCGACCGCGCGCAACGCCACGATGTGGGGCGAGCCGGGGCACCTGTACGTGTACCTCAGCCACGGCATCCATTCCTGCATCAACGTCGTCTGCGGACCCGAGGGGACGGCCGGGGGAGTGCTGCTGCGCGCCGGCGAGATGGTGGAGGGAGTGGATGCCGCGGCGCACCGTCGCGGCGTCAGGGGCCCGCTCTCGCGCATCGCGCGGCGCGACCTCGCCCGCGGGCCCGGCCGGCTGGGGCAGGCTCTCGGTCTGCGCCACCCGCTGCACGACGGCATCGACATCGTCTCGGGCGAAGAGCACAACGGCGCGGTTGCACGGCTGACCTGGGGTGCGCCCGTGGCCGACGTCTCCGCCGGACCGCGCGTGGGTGTCGCGGGTGTCGCGGGCACCATGGCGTTCCCCTGGCGGTTCTGGATCACCGGCGACCCGACGGTGTCGCCCTTCCGGTGGGGGCGCGGCGCCCGGGAGGCGGCGGAGGGACGCTGAATCCCGGGATGCCCGAGCGCCCGGGTCAGCCCGGTCGAGTCCCCGGGTCAGCCCGGTCGAGTCGCCGCGCCAGCGCGGTCAGGTGCACGCGGGCGAACGTCGCGTCAGGCGACCGTGCATCCGCACGACTCGCGCACCCGCAGCTCGGTGGCGAACTCGTGGTGGCGGCGGTCGTCGCCGGACGCGAGCAGAATCCGCACGGTGGCGTGCGCCATCTGCTCCAGCGGCTGTACCGCCGTCGTCAGGCGAGGCCACACGAACTCGGCCGCCACGGTGCCGTCGAACGACGCGATGGCGATGTCGTCCGGCACTCGCAGACCGTGCTGGCCGAACGCGGCGAGCATGCCGATCGCGATCTGGTCGGACGCTGCCAGTACCGCCCGAGGCCGGCGGGGCGCCCGCATCAGCTGCATCGCCGCGTCGTAGCCGCCCTGGTGGGTGAACGGCACATGCACGAGCGGCCCGAGGGGCAGCCCGGCCGCGCTCAGGGCATCGCGCCAGCCTCGCTCGCGTTCGTCGTACCTGGCCGCGCTTCCCGCGAATCCGATGTCCCGGTAGCCGTGGGAGATGAGGTGCTCCGTCGCGCCGCGCGCGCCCACCGCGAAGTCGACGCCGACGCTGTGCAGACCGTCCGTCTCGCCGAACTGTCCGATCACCACCGCGGGGATGCCGAGGGCCTCGACCAGCGACTGCTCGCGCGCGGTCAGCACGTCGGCGATGATCAGACCCCCGATCTGGCGTGAGACGAGGTCGCGGATCTGCTCGGAGGTCGCCACCTGCTCGCGGTCGGAGTTCACGATCAGCAGCGAGCGGCCGTTGTCGGCGCTGGCCTGATCGAGGGCGTGGCAGAGCTCGGCGAAGAACGGGCTGCGGTTGTCGTGGACGAGCAGGCCGAACATGTCGGCCGAGCCCATCGACAGCGCCCGTGCGGCCGCGTTCGGGCGGTAGCCGAGCACGCGCACCGCGTCGAGCACCCGTTCCCGGGTGAGCGGGGCGACCGCCTTCGGCCCGTCGTTGAGCACATAGCTGACGACGGCGGTGCTCACGCCGGCATAACGGGCGACGTCGGCCCGGGTCACCGACCGCGGTCGACGGTCAGCGTGCATTCGGTTGTCCCATATCGGGAATCATAAGCCGCTCGCCGCCTCGACGCGCCGACTCGTGCGCCATAACGCCGGGCAGCGTGAACCGAGCCGCCTGCCAGGCGTTCACCGGCGGCAGCGTCTGATCGGTCACGGCGCGCACGAAATCGTCGACGAGGAAGTGGTGGCTGCCCTCGTGACCGTTGGGCAGCTTCTGCAGCTCGGCGGGGATGCGGGTGCGCTCCTGCTCGTGGATCGCCGCGTACCCCGAGACGAACGCGTCACGCAGCGCCGGTGCGATCCCCGACAGGGCGGGGTCGTCGACGGATGCCGAGGGGTCGGTGTCGACGAGGTGCGAGATGTCCTCCACGCCCTGGCGGGTCTGCCACACCGTGGTGCCGGCGAGCTGCTCGAACGAGCCCTCCGTGCCGAACCAGCGGAAGCGCGACTCGCGCAGGTGGGTGGGATAGCCCACCCGGCGGAACTCGTTGATCCGCATCGAGCCCCCGCCCGCGACCTCGAACAGGGCGGTGGCGTTGGAGAAGTCGTTGTCGAACTGGCTGAGCTGACGCTCGAACACCCCGTCGCCGCGCTCGTCGGTCACGCCGATCGCCGACACGGCGACGGCATGGGTGGGCCAGGCGCCGAGCACGCCGCCGATCGAGTGCGTCGGGTACAGCAGCGGCGGGTAGCTGGCGGTGCTCTTCCACTCCGCGCCACCCGAGTACTGGTACGCCTCGTAGAAGCCGAGGTCCATGTCGTGGATGTAGTCGCCCTCGCCGTAGAACAGGCGGCCGAACTCGCCGGCGGCGAGCTTCTGCCTCGCGTAGACCGTGGCGGGGTTGTAGAAGCTCGTCTCGCCCATCATGTAGGTGAGGCCCGTGTCGCGGACGGCGTCGATGATGGCGCCGATCTCGTCGACGGTGATCGCCATGGGCACGGCGGAGTACACGTGCTTGCCGGCGCGCAGCGCCTTGACGACGAGCGGACCGTGGGTCCAGCGCTGCGTGAAGATCGCGATCGAGTCGATCGCAGGCGACGCGATCATCTCGTCGAAGCTGTCGAACGTCCCGGCGAGGCCGGCGGAGGTCACCAGCTCGGTCGCCCGAGAGCGGACGACGTCCGTGACATGCACGGCCGAGATGCCCGGATGATGATGGAAGAGGGTGGCGAACTGACCTGCGAACTGGCCCGCGCCGACGAGCCCCATGGTGAACGCCATGTGCCGCAGTCTTCCATCCGCCGTCAACAGGTGTCAACAAAGGGAAGGGGCCCCGGAACCGTGCCCCTCAGAACGGTTCCGGGACCCCTCGGTCCCCAGTGATCTACGCGGGTAGAGTAGCACGATTCGAGAATGTTCGCACCACTCTGATATCGGAATCCGGTGCGGCACGGCTGAACGACGACGCCGTGCTAGACTGACTCCTTGTCTGTGCACACTCCTGTGCGCAGTTCGTATCCCACACCTCTCTCCCGGCCTTGTGCTGTGCCTGCGGGTGGGATGCAGACAAGGGATCTTGGGTGGGGCCGTCCGGCCTCACGGTAATGAAGGAGTCACAACATGGCAGCAGTGTGCCAGGTGACCGGTGCTGTTCCCGGCTTCGGTCACAACATCTCGCACTCGCACCGCCGGACGAAGCGCCGCTTCGACCCGAACGTGCAGAAGAAGACCTACTACGTGCCGTCGCTCGGTCGTAAGGTCACCCTGAACGTGTCCGCCAAGGGCATCAAGGTGATCGACGCTCGCGGTATCGAGAAGGTCGTCGCGGACCTCAAGGCGAAGGGTGTGAAGCTCTAATGGCCAAGAAGGCTCAGGACATCCGTCCGATCATCAAGCTGCGCTCGACGGCGGGCACCGGTTACACGTACGTGACCAAGAAGAACCGCCGCAACACCCCGGACCGCCTCGTGCTGAAGAAGTACGACCCGGTCGTTCGCAAGCACGTCGAATTCCGCGAGGAGCGTTAATCATGGCGAAGAAGAGCAAGATCGCTCGCAACGAGCAGCGCAAGGTCATCGTCGAGCGCTACGCCGAGCGTCGCGCCGAGCTGAAGAAGACCCTGGTCGACCCGAACGCCACCGACGAGGCCCGCGAGGCCGCACGCGTCGGCCTGCAGAAGCTTCCGCGCAACGCGTCGCCGAGCCGCGTGCGTTCGCGCGACGCCATCGACGGCCGCCCCCGTGGCGTGCTCACGAAGTTCGGCATCTCGCGTGTCCGCTTCCGTGACATGGCTCACCGTGGCGAGCTGCCCGGCATCACCAAGTCGAGCTGGTAAGCATTCCCCGAGCTCGTCGAAGGGCTGCACAGGGGGCGAGGATCTTCGGATCCTCGCCCCTTTTGCATTCCCCCCGATCCGTCAACCGGTCGAATCTGTGACCGAAGTGGCCAAAGTGACGCAACTCGCCGGGAAATCCGGCCAAAACCCGCGAAATGACGCGGAATCACATCCCGCGGTTGGTACATTCAAGGCGGTCGAACGACCGACGGGGGCTCTCCCTCGAAATCAACACGATGCGACGGACCTTCGTCGCTGGAGGAGTGACATGGCTGACAAGTCCATCACCAAGACCGAGCTCGTCGCGAGCATCGCTTCCGCCACCGGCGAGAGCCAGGCCACCGTCTCGCGCGTGCTCGACTCGCTGTTCACCACCGTCTCGGACGCCGTTGCCAAGGGCAGCAAGGTCTCGATCCCGGGCTGGATCGCGTTCGAGCAGGTCGACACCGCCGCCCGCACCGGCCGCAACCCGCAGACCGGCGCCGAGATCAAGATCCCGGCCGGCAAGCGCGTCAAGGTCACCGCTGGCTCGAAGCTGAAGGCAGCCGTCAAGTAAGACCGCTCGCCGTACGGAAGGCCGTCCCCTCGGGGGCGGCCTTCCGTCGTATCGGCCGTAGGCTGGAAGCGTGAACCCGTACCGTCTCGCTGGCCTGGCGATCCTCGTCATCAGCGGGGCCGCCGGACTCATCGCCGCCCTCATCGTGGGCGGCGGCGCGGTGCCTCCGAAGCTGCTCGACCCCGGCCCCATCGTCATGTGGGGTCTTCCCGCCGTGAAGCTCGTCGCCAACCTCGGCGCCGCGGCGATGCTCGGCTCGCTGGTGCTGGCGCTGTTCGCCCTGCGCGTCGGGACCCGACCGTTCGAGCGGGCGATCGACACGGCATCCGCGGGGGCGGCCGTCTTCACCATCGGCTCGGGCATCACCGCATTCCTCACGTTCATGGCGGCGTTCAACCCGAAGCTCACCGCCGACCGCGGCTTCGGCGATCAGTTCGGCCGGTATCTGCTCGAGCTGCCGCTGGGTCAGGCCTGGCTGATCACCACGCTGATGGGCGCGGTGATCACGCTGCTGCTGTTCGGCTGGCGCAGCTGGACGGGCACGGCGTTCACCGCGGTGCTCGCCGCGGCGGCCTTCCTGCCGATGGCCACGCAGGGCCACTCGGGTGACGTCGCCGGTCACACCGTCGCGGTGAACGCGATCCTGCTGCACACGATCGGCGCCGCCGTGTGGGTGGGCGGGGTGCTGCTGCTCGTCATCCTCCGTCACGTCGACGGACGCGTCGGCGCTCAGCCGAAGACGGGGAAGACGGCGAAGACGGATGCCCGCATCGACCTGCCCGTGCTCGTCGCACGCTACTCGTCGCTGGCGCTCGCCGCGTTCGTGGTCGTGGCGTTCTCGGGCGTCGCGCGCACCGTCGTCGCGCTGGGGGAGTGGAGCGAGCTGCTCTCGCCGTACGGCCTGATCGTCATCGCCAAGGCCGTCGCCCTCGTCGGGCTCGGCCTGTTCGGCGCCTGGTACCGACGCCGACTCATCCCGCACCTCGACGGTGCCCGCGAGAAGCGCGCGTTCTGGTCGCTGATCCTCGGCGAGCTCGCCCTGATGGGCATCGCCTCCGGCGCCGCCGCCGCGCTCGCCCGCACGCCCCCGCCGCTCGGCGAGCAGGCGCCGGCCGTGCAGACGCCCGCGCAACGGCTCACCCGGGAGCCGCTGCCGCCCGAGCTGACCCTCGACCGCTGGTTCACGTCGTTCGACCTCGACGTGCTGTGGATCGCGGCCGCCGGCTTCGGCGTCTTCCTCTACATCGTGGGGATCGTCCGGCTGCGCCGGCGCGGGGATGCCTGGCCGGTGCATCGCACGATCTTCTGGATGCTCGGCATGGCCCTGCTGCTGTGGGTCACGAGCGGTCCGATCAACGCGTACCAGGACTACCTGTTCAGCGTGCACATGGCAGGACACATGCTGCTCAGCATGGCGATCCCCGTGCTCCTCGTCGCGGGCGCTCCGATCACGCTGGCGCTGCGCAGCATCCACAAGCGCGACGACGGCACGCGCGGCGGGCGCGAGTGGATCCTGTGGGCGGTGCACTCGCCGTACTCGCGGTTCATCACGCATCCGTTCGTCGCCGCCGGCATCTTCGCCGTGTCGCTGTGGGCGTTCTACTTCACCGATTTCGTGCGCTGGGCGATGTACGACCACCTGGGACACGAGTGGATGATCATCCACTTCCTCATCTCGGGCTACCTGTTCGCGATGACGCTGATCGGCGTCGATCCGATCCCGTACCGTCTGCCGTACGCGGGCCGGCTCATCACGCTGATCGCCGTGATGGCCACGCACGCGTTCTTCGGCATGGCGATCATGATGCAGTCGGGCCTGTTCGTCGCCGAGTGGTTCGGCTCGATGGGCCGCACCTGGGGACCGACGCCGATGGAGGATCAGTACATCGGCGGTGGCATCGCGTGGTCGGTCGGCGAGATCCCGACGCTGATCCTGGCGGTCACCGTCGCGATCCAGTGGTCGCGATCGGATGCCAGGCTGCAGCGTCGCCGTGATCGACATGCCGATCGCACCGGGGACGCCGAGCTGGAGGAGTACAACGCTCGGCTGGCACGGATGGCCGAGCGGGACAGCGTGCGCTGAGGGCTCAGTCCTCGAGCGTCGGCTGATCGCCGTCCGGCGAGCCGACGCGGATCGACACCGATCCGTCCGGGAGCACGGTCGCGGTGCCGTTCACCCGGAACGGCACGTCCTGCGAGACGTCGCGGACGGTGCCGTCGAACAGCGACTGGATCCGCACCTCGATGTGCGCCATCGCGTCGGTGGGAGGCAGCGCCCAGGCGCCGCCGTCGGGCTCGAGGGTCACGACGGGCTGTGCGGTGATCGACCACTTCGGCACGGTGTCCGGGGCGAGCCGGTTGTGCAGCTGCAGACCGAACGGGCAGCGGGTGGGCTGCAGCACCTCCTGCGTCGCGCACTCGGTGAGGAACTGCTCGACCTGCTGCTGCACGACCTCGACGAACCTCTCGGTCGGCTGGGCCTGCACATCGACGGGCGTGCGAGCGAGCGCGGTGTCGGCGAGCACGCTCACCCCCGGGGTGGACGAGATGGCCGTGTCGACGGTGACCGAGTACCTGCCAGGGGTGAACACCAGCAGGTGCAGGGGGTCGAGCGGGGCGGCATCCGCGCCGTCGACGGACACCTGACGCCGATCGATCGCGAAGCCGTTCACCGCGAAGACGTCGGCGCCGCGCACGGTGAGCTGGATCTCGGCCAGCGGGCTCACCGTGAAGCGCCAGTTCGGGGCGACTCCCACCCAGCCGTCCTGCGCGACGGTGAAGATCGAGGTGCCGTCGACACCGCCGGCGACGTAGTCGACGACGATCTCGTGCACGCCGTCCTTCGAGCCCTTCTCGGTGACGGTCACGTCGGTGAGCGGGGCGAGGGCGGCCCGGCGCAGCAGCGCTTCGGAGGCGGAGGCGTCGATCCCGGCATCCTGCAGCACGGCGAGGTCGAGCGAGACGCCCGGAACCTGCAGCGCCTCGGCGGCGCGCCCGCTGGAGAGCAGATCCAGGTACCGCTGCACGAAGGCGGAGGGGCTGTAGAACGACTGGTACAGCGACATCCCGCCCGCGGCGATCGCGGCGAACAGCAGCACGCCGATGACGGCCAGCAGGGTGAGGTCGGACCGCAGGCTGGAGCGCCCGCGCGGGCGCGTCCGCCCCGGTGACACCCGCCCCTGCATCATGGCGCAAGTCTAGGCAGTCGGCGCTGGGACGATGCCGTACGCACCCGTCGGGGACTTAACATAGGGTCGTGTCCGTCGCCCTCTCCGAAGAACAGCACGCGCTGTTCCGACTCATCGAGGACACCGATGAGCACGTCTTCATCACCGGTCGTGCCGGAACGGGCAAGTCGACCCTCCTGCAGCACTTCGCCTGGAACACGAAGAAGCAGATCGCGATCTGCGCGCCCACCGGTGTCGCCGCCCTGAACGTCGAGGGGCAGACGATCCATTCGCTCTTCCGGCTGCCGGTCGGACTCATCGCCGAGAGCGAGATCGAGCAGTCCGACGCGACCCGCCGCATCCTCAACGCGATCGAGACCCTCGTCATCGACGAGATCTCGATGGTGAACGCCGATCTGATGGATGCCATCGACCGATCTCTCCGTCAGGCGCGCGGCAAGCGCGGCATCCCGTTCGGGGGAGTGCAGGTGGTCATGTTCGGCGACCCGTACCAGCTCGCGCCGGTGCCGCCGCGCGGCGACGAGCTGCGGTACGTGCAGGATCACTACCGCTCGTTCTGGTTCTTCGACGCCAAGGTGTGGACCGGAGGCAGGGACGACGCCGGCGGCATGCTCGACATCGGCAGCTACGGCGCGAAGCTGCACGTGCACGAGCTGGTGCACATCCACCGCCAGTCCGACGACGGCTTCAAGGCGATGCTGAACGCCGTGCGGTACGGGCGCGTCACCGCCGACATCGCGGGTGCGCTGAACGAGAAGGGCGCGCGCACTCCGCCCGAGCCCGAGCCGGGCGAGGTGCCGATCATCACCCTCGCGACCCGCAACGACATCGTGAACAGCATCAACCGGCGCCACCTCGCGGCCCTGCCGGGGCGCGAGCAGACCGCGCACGCCGAGGTGTCGGGCGACTTCGGGCGGGGCGAGGCGAACTACCCCGCCGACGCCGAACTGAAGCTGAAGGTGGGCGCGCAGGTGATGTTCCTGCGCAACGACATCGCCATGCAGGGCGAGCCCCCGCGCTGGGTGAACGGGTCGATCGGGACGGTCACCCGCATCCTCGGCGACACCGTGCGCGTCGAGGTGGACGGCGACGAGTTCGATGTCGAGCCGGCCGTGTGGGAGAGGTTCCGCTACGCGTACAACCCGGGCACGAAGACCCTGAGCCGCGAAGTCGCCGCGGAGTTCACCCAGTTCCCGCTGCGCCTGGCCTGGGCGGTCACGATCCACAAGTCGCAGGGCAAGACCTACGATCGCGCGGTCGTCGACCTCGGATCGGGTGCGTTCGCGCCGGGGCAGACGTATGTCGCGCTGTCGCGGCTCACCTCGCTCGACGGGCTGTACCTCTCGCGCCCGCTGCGGCCGAGCGACATCCGCGTCGACGAGGACGTGCGTCGATTCATGCGCGAGGCGTGGGAAGCGCGTCAGGCCCGGCGAGCCGAGAGCGCCGCAGCAGACGGGAAGAAGGAAAAGGGCATCCGGATGCCGTGACGGGCGGCCTTTCAGCCTCGTCGCCCTAGACTCGGAGAGTCCATCCCCCGGGAGTGTTTCATGCATCTTCGTTCGTCGCGCCGTGTGCGCGCAGCCGTTGGCGGCGTGCTCGCCCTGGCCCTCGCACTGACCGGCTGCACCGGATCGGATTCCGAGTTCAGCTACACGCCCCCGAAGCAGGTCGACGCGAAGCTGCCCGACGATGTGACCGGGCAGCTGCAGGCCGCCGTCGAGCGGGCGATCGTCGCCAGCGGATCCTCGGGCGCCATCGTCGGCGTCTGGGTGCCCTGGAGCGGCGAGTGGGTCACCGGCGTGGGCACGCAGGGCCCGGACGGCGCCGAGGTGACCACCGACATGTCGTTCCGCATCGCCGACGTCACCCGGCTGATGACGTGCGATGTCCTCTACGGCATGGCCGACGACGGCACGGTCGAACTGGACACCCCCGTGCCGAAGTACGTCTCGGGCGTCGCCGACCTCTCCGACATCACGCTGCTCGACCTCTGCAACGGCACGAGCGGCGTCGGCTCCTCCGAGGCCGTGGTCAAGCCGTACTGGCTGAACACGCCGGGGCGCGAGTGGGCTCCCCTGCAGCTGGCCAGCTTCGGGCTGGGCACCGCCCGCACACCGGCGCACACCGAGTACCGCGAGTCGGACGCCGGGTACCTCATGCTGGGCATGGCGCTGGAGCGCGTGTCCGGTCGCAGCGCGTCCGAGCTGATCGCGAAGTACGTCACGGGGCCGCTCGAGCTGGCGTCCACCTCGCTGCCGCCGCGCGAGTCGGCTGCACCCAGCCCGTCGCCGGCGCTCAAGGGCACCTTCCTTCCCCCGGCCGAGGGCGGCGGGTACGACTGCGCGGCCCCCGTCGACATCACGAAGAGCTCGTCGAGCATCGGGTTCACCGACTCGGGCGTCGTCTCGACCATCACCGACCTCGGGCGCTACGCCCAGGCGGAGGCCCGTCAGGCGCTGCGCGCGAAGAACGCCGAGCCCGCTCGCTTTGGCGCCCCGCTCCCCGTCAGCCCCGGCGCGCCGAGCTGGTACCAGGCGACCGGCGGCGGGTACCTCGTGGGCTCGATGGTCGGACAGCACGGCTGGGTTCCCGGCTACGCGACCGCGGCGTACTCCGACCCGGCCACCGGCTTCACCGTGGCGGTCACGCTCAACGGCTCGTCCGCGGGTGGCGCGATGGCCGCGTACCTCGCCTGGGAGCTCGCGGCGATCGCGTCGAAGGCTCCTGCTGCCGAGGGGCAGACGGCGCCGGAGTTCGGACTGCCGTTCACGGCTGAGCAGTACGCGCAGAGCATCGCTGACGCGGCCATCTGCGCACCGCCTGCCGCGGAGTGAGCCGCGCGAGCATCCGAGGCGACCTGCTCGCCAGCGCCGGCGCGGTCTGGGCGGGGCGCCAGGGGCAGCCCCATGGCGTCGCCTCCGACGTGCCTCCCACGCCATGAAAGGATGGACGGGTGCGCTCGTCTGGTAGATCTCGGCTCCTCCGCGGCTTCGCGGGCGCCTCGATCTCGACGTTCGTCGCCCTCGCCTCCCACGTCTGGGTCGGCGGTCAGATGCCGGGGATGCTCGGTGTCGCGGTTCCCTGGCTGCTGTCGTTCATGCTCTGCACGCTGCTCTCGGGCATCCGCCTGTCGGCGATCAGGCTGACGTTCTCGGTGATGGTGTCGCAGGCGCTGTTCCACGTGCTGTTCGTGCTCGGCGCGATCGCACCGCGAGGCGGCATCGCACCGCACGTGCACGGGCCGCTCACGCTGCCCACCGCCGGCACGGCGGTCGTCCCCGAGGATGCGGGCATGTGGCTCGCGCACGGCATCGCCGCGCTCGTCACCGTCGTCGCGCTGCATCGTGGTGAGCGTCTGATCCAGGCGCTCACGGCCCTGGCATCCTCCGTCGTGCGCTGGCTGACGCGCTCGGTCGCCGTCGCACCGGCTGTGCCCGCCGTTCCGACCCGGCCGCGCTGGGCACTGCTGCCGGCATCGCCGCGCGCCGAGCCGCGCCTGGCCGCGCTGCATCGGCGCGGGCCGCCTCTGAACGTCGTCTGATCCATCGCCGCCGTATGGCCGCGTCGGGCGCCCCGCGCCCCTTCCAGATGATTCGCCGCGTCGCGGCACCCAGAAAGAGGTCTCCCATGTTCCGCATCCGCACCACCATCGCCGCCGTCGCCGTGGCGACCGTCGCCGCGCTCGCCGTCGCCGCTCCGGCGTCCGCTCACGACACGATCGTCTCGAGCACCCCTGCCGCCGATTCGCAGCTGACCGCCGCGCCCACCGAGGTCGTGCTGACCTTCTCGAACACGCTGCTCTCCATCGACGAGAACAGCGGCACGGCCATGACCGTCGTCGACGAGTCCGGTCAGGACTGGGTGGCCGGGCCGCCCTCGATCGAGGCCGATACGGTCACGGTTCCGCTGTCGGAGGGGATGCCCGACGGCGCCTACACGGTGACCTGGCAGGTCGTCTCGAGCGACGGGCACCCGACGTCGGGGGAGTACGCGTTCTCGCTGACCGTGCCCGAGCCCACGGCGACGCCCAGCGCCACCCCGAGCGAGACGGCTGCGGCAGACGCGACGGCCCAGCCATCCGACGCCGCACAGCCGACCGAGCAATCCGACCCGATGCCGTGGCCGCTGCTGATCGGCCTCGGAGTGGTGCTGCTCGCCGCCGTCATCACCGCCATCGTGATCGTCGCGCGACGCCGGCGCTGACCCGGATCGAATCGAACGGGCCCCGCCGCGCATCGGCGGGGCCCGTTCCCGGTGGTACGTTCGCGACAGCGCGAACGGCGCAGTCAGGAGGCACGGCATGGCGATCGTCGACAACGGCATCTACGTGGGCGGTGCGCGCACGGCGAATCCCGACAGCATCGACGAGACCTTCGAGCTGATGCGCGAGCGCGGCGGAATGGGCTGGATCGGTCTGTATCGACCGGATGCCGAAGAGCTGCAGACGGTCGCCGCCGAATTCCGGCTGCACGAGCTCGCCGTCGAAGACGCCCTGCGCGGGCATCAGCGCCCCAAGCTCGAGCACTACGAAGATCATCTCTTCGTCGTGCTGCGACCCGCGCGCTACCTCGACGCGGAGGAGGAGGTGGAGTTCGGCGAGGTGCACGTGTTCGTCGGGCGCGACTTCGTCGTCACGGTGCGCCACGCCGAGGAGCCGGACCTCGGGCAGGTGCGCCGCCGCCTCGAGAGCGATCCCATCCTGCTCGCCCACGGGCCGGAGGCCGTGCTGTACGCGATCCTCGACGAGGTGGTCGACCGGTACGCGCCGGTGCTGGCCGGGCTCGAGAACGACATCGACGAGATCGAGAACCAGCTGTTCGTCGATGACGTCGACGCCACGCAGCGCATCTACGAGCTCTCGCGCGAGGTGCTCGAGTTCCAGCGCGCGGCGCAGCCGCTGACGGACATCGTCGGCGGGCTGCTGCGCGAGGGGGAGAGGCGCGACGCGGATGCCGAGCTGCAGCGTCGACTGCGTGACGTGCACGATCACGCCATCCGGGTCGCCGACCGGGCCGCCACGTTCCGCGCTGTGCTCGAGAACGCGCTCACCGTCGAGTCGACGATCGTCGCACGCCGGCAGAACGAGGAGATGCGGCGGATGACCCAGGAGAGCATCCGTCAGGGCGACCAGATGAAGCGGATCTCGGCGTGGGCGGCGATCCTGTTCGCGCCGACGCTGATCGGATCGATCTATGGCATGAACTTCCTCGACATGCCCGAGCTGAACTGGCCGTACGGGTACCCGCTCTCGATCGCCGCGATGGTCGCGCTCGGCGGCGGTCTCTACCTCGCGTTCAAGCGCAAGGGCTGGCTGTAGCGGCGTGTGACGCTGCGCGGCGCCGGTCATCCCGGATGCCGGGGCGGGCACGGCAGAATGGATGCATGAGCCTCGCCGACCTCGCCGCACCGCACCCGTACGACGCGATCACCGAGGCCGACCTGCGGCGGGCGGGCAGCGTCAAGTGGACGCGTTTCCCCGACACGATCGGCACGTTCATCGCCGAGATGGACTTCGGCGTCGCGCCCGCGATCTCGGATGCCGTCGGCGACGCGCTGCGCGCCGGATTCACCGGCTACCTGCCCGTGCCGACCGCTCGCGCGCTGCAGCAGGCGGTCGCCGATTGGTATGCCGATCGATACGGCTGGACCGTGCCGAGTGCGGACGTGCGGCTCGTCGCCGACGTGATCGCCGCGTACGAGTTCGCGATCACCACCTACACCCAGCCCGGCGCGGCGGTGATCGTGCCGACGCCCGCCTACATGCCGTTCCTCGATGTGCCGCTGAGACACGGACGTCGAGTGATCGAGGTGCCCAGCCTCGAGGTCGACGGGCGCTGGGTCATGGACCTCACGGCCGTCGCATCCGCGTTCGCCGACGGCGGCGAGCTGCTCGTGCTCTGCAACCCGCACAATCCGCTGGGCACAGTCGCGACTCGGGAAGAGCTGCTGGCGATCGCGGAGACCGTGTCGGCTGCCGGTGGGCGGGTCTTCTCCGACGAGATCCACGCTCCGCTCGTGTACGAGCCCGCCCGGCACATCCCGTACGCATCCGTGTCGGATGGTGCGGCCGCGCACACGCTGACGGCGACGTCGGCGTCGAAGGCATGGAACCTCGCCGGCTTCAAGTGCGCGCAGCTGATCCTGTCGAACGCCGAGACCAGGGACGCGTGGGATGCCGACGGCGGGTGGGCCGGTCACGGCACCGCGACGATCGGCGTGATCGCGCAGCTCGCGGCCTACACCGGGGGCGCCGAGTGGCTGGCGGAGGTGATCGAGTACCTCGACGGCAACCGGCGACTGCTCGCTGAGCTGGTGGCGGAGCACCTTCCCGGGGTGCGGGTCACCGTGCCGGAAGGGACCTACATCGCCCTGCTCGATTTCCGCGGCACGCGGCTGTGGTCCGAGCTCGGTGCGGATGCCGATCTCGGCGCCTGGTTCCGCGAGAACGCCGCGGTGTCGATGACCGACGGCGCGCTGTGCGGTCAGGCCGCGATCGGGTGCACGCGGTTCGTGTTCGCCACTCCAAGACCGCTCATCGGCGAGGCCGTGCGGCGGATCGCGGCGGCGCTCAGCAGCTGACGCGCTGCCCGGTCGGCGTCAGGCGGTGGTCGGCGTCAGGCGCCGGTCGAACGGCTGGCCTGGTCTGCGGCGGCAGTGAGCCGACGGAGGAATCCGACGACGGCAGCCTGCTCCGCTTCCGTGAGGTCTGCGGCGATCTCCTGCGTCGCCTGCTGAAAGGCGACGACGGGCGCGCCCACGGTCTGCTCCGCGAGCGGCGTGGCCGTGATCACCAGGCTGCGACGGTCGGAGGGGTGCCGCACGCGCTCGATGGCGCCGGCGCGCTCGAGGCGATCGAGCAGAGCGGTCATGGATGCCGAGGTGACGCCGAGGTGCTTAGACAGCGCGGTCGGGGTCACGGTGTCGCCGTTCATGGCGGCACCGAGGAGGTACTGGATGATGCGGATCTCGTTGTCGGACATCGAGGACACCTGCCGGGCACGCGCATGCATCGCGCTATCGGCTTCCTGGTACTGCCGAAGGGCATCGATGATCACCTCCGCGGCGTCAAGCTGAACGCTCATGGCCACCTCCTGCTCCCACTATAGCAAGACGTGAAGCGTGGCAGATATGTAGTTTGACAAACTACTTTTGATCTGAGTAAGTTTTCTCACATCGGATACACCGACCTGAGGAGTTGAAATGGGCACGCTGCACTACGGAGCGACCGGCGAAGCAATCGAGATGCCGGACCGCATCCTCGCTCACCTGAAGGTTCTCGTGTCGACCAAGCTGCGCCGGAACGAGAGCTTCTCGCTCTCGTGGGACCGTCTGGTCGACGGAGGCGTCGAGCGCTCCAGCATCTGGCTGCACTGCTCGATCCCGCTGCAGTTCAAGATGGACGCCGAGGCCGCCAAGCAGCTCGACCGGAGCTACCTGCAGCAGCTCGCCGATCAGGCGAACTCGTCGGCGGGCGTCGTCATCGATCTCTGCGACCAGGTCGCCGAGCGCGAGATCACCGAGCTCGATGTCCGCACCCCGGCACTGGCGCGTGTGGCATGACCATCGCAGAGCACCCCGCAGGCCGCCTTTACGTCCCCGGCGCCGTCTCGGCGACCGACCCGGTCGCTCCCACGGCCGGCATCGTGCCGCGTGCGGTGACGTGGAGCAAGGTCGACACCGGCTTCCACGTCGCCTCGAAGGCCGGCGAGTACGTCGGCTCGGTCGACACGACCCCCGACGGTCACTTCGTCGCCTTCGACGCGACGAGCGCGCCGATCGGCCGTTACGCGGATCTTTCCGAAGCCAAGACGGCCGTGCTGTCATGGAAGCCGGAGCGCGCCCGCATGCGCGATCGCCACGTCGGTCGGATCGTGCATCCCATCGCCGCGTCCGCCGGCCTCGTGGCCGGCGTCACCGCCGCGTTCGGCGCACTGCTCACGGTGTTCCCCGCCTGAGCGCCGGCCTCAGCCGCGCGGTCCGTGCGTGAACGCGCGTAGACGTGCGGTCAGTGCGTGAGGACGACCGCGTCGGTCTTCTGCTGCAGGAATGAACGGAGCTCCGCGAGAGACATGAGGTCTTCCGCGAGCTGACGAAGGGCCGCGTCGTCGAGGTCGAGCGTCTCATTTCGCTCCTCGAACGTGACCACCCAGTTGGGCAGCCCCTGACGGATCTCGGGGTGCAGGAACGTGATCGTGCTGGCGGAACGCAGCGTGACGACCACTATTCCGGAGTTCGGTCCGGCCTCGAAGTTTTTGTCGAGCACCGCGACGCCCAGCGAGTCCGCGCTGTGCGACTCGATGTACTCGTTGACCCAGCGCTCCACTGTGGTCCGGTCGCGATATGGCATGGGGCACCTGCATTCGTTCGATGAGCGCACATACGCTCACTCTGAACCGTAGCCGACTGTGCGGGGTGAGGGGCCGCGGCCCGCCCGGCAAGACATATCGCGCATCGTTGTTTCGCTCCATGTCACCTGCCGAGCGCCGGACTCACACCTGCATCGGCGCCATTCGCGCCAGTCGCAGCCACGTCTCGATGACGGTGTCGGGGTTCAGGGACACCGATTCGATGCCCTGTTCGACGAGCCACTCCGCGAGCTCGGGGTGATCGCTCGGGCCCTGGCCGCAGATGCCGACGTACTTGCCCTGACGACGGCATGCCTCGATCGCCATCGAGAGCAGCTTGAGCACGGCCGGGTCGCGCTCGTCGAAGGTGTCCGCCACCAGTGCGCTGTCGCGGTCGAGACCGAGCGTGAGCTGCGTCATGTCGTTCGAGCCGATCGAGAAGCCGTCGAAGTGCTGGAGGTAGTCGTCGGCGAGCAGCGCGTTCGTCGGGACCTCGCACATCATGATGACCTTCAGGCCGTTCTCGCCCCGGCGCAGGCCGTTCTCGCCCAGCAGCTCGACGACGGCCTGCCCCTCGGCCACGGTGCGGACGAACGGAACCATCACTTGCACGTTGGTGAAGCCCATCTCGTCGCGCACGAACTTCAGCGCCTCGCACTCCATCTCGAAGCACTCGCGGAACTCCGGGGAGATGTAGCGCGAGGCCCCGCGGTATCCGATCATCGGGTTCTCCTCGTGCGGCTCGTAACGATCCCCGCCCAGGAGGTTGGCGTACTCGTTCGACTTGAAATCGCTCAGCCGCACGATCACCGGCTCCGGGGCGAACGCGGCGGCGAGCATCGAGACGCCCTCGGCCACCCGCTGCACGAAGTACTCGCGCGGCGACGGGTAGGCGGCGATCCTGGCATCCACCTGTCGGCGGAGGTCGTCGGGCAGGGTGTCGTGCTCGAGCAGGGCGCGGGGATGGATGCCGATCTGCCGGTTGATGATGAACTCCAGCCGGGCCAGACCGACCCCGCGGTGCGGAAGGCGGGAGAACGAGAACGCCTGATCGGGCGTTCCGACGTTCATCATGATCTTCACCGGCGGTTCCGGCATGCTGTCGAGCGCCGTCTCCTCTTCGGCGAAGGCCAGGATGCCCTTGTACACGACGCCCGTGTCTCCGTCGGCACAGGACACGGTGACCGGCTGGCCGTCGGCCAGCACGCGCGTCGCGTCGCCCGTGCCGACGACGGCGGGGATGCCGAGCTCGCGGGCGATGATCGCGGCGTGGCAGGTGCGGCCGCCGCGGTTGGTGACGATCGCGGATGCGCGCTTCATGATCGGCTCCCAGTCGGGATCGGTCATGTCGGCCACGAGCACGTCCCCGGTCTGGAACTCGCTCATCTGCGTGGCATCGCGCAGCACGCGCACGGGACCCGCGCCGATCCGCTGCCCGATCGCACGACCCTCGACGGCGACGGGGCCCGTCTCCTGCAGACGGAAGCGCCGCATGACGTTCGCCGATGCGCGCGACACGACCGTCTCGGGGCGCGCCTGCAGGATGTACAGCTGACCGTCGACACCGTCCTTGCCCCACTCGATGTCCATCGGTCGGCCGTAGTGCGCCTCGATCACGAGCGCGTGCTGCGCGAGTTCGGTGAGCTCGGCGTCGCTGATCGACAGCAGGGGGCGGTCCTCGGCCGGAACGTCGACGAAGGCGGTGCTGGCGCCGACCTCCGTGCTGTCGGTGTAGCGCATGGCGATCGCCTTCTCGCCCACCGAGCGCTTGAGGATCGCCGGACGACCGGCGCGCAGCGCCGGTTTCGACACGTAGAACTCGTCGGGATTCACCGCGCCCTGCACGACGGCCTCGCCGAGTCCGTACGAGCTGGTGACGAACACCGCCTGATCGAAGCCCGACTCCGTGTCGACGGTGAACATCACACCCGACGAGCCGACGTCCGAGCGCACCATCCGCTGAACGCCCGCCGACAGGGCGACGTCGTCGTGATCGAAGCCGTGGTGCACGCGGTAGGCGATCGCCCGGTCGTTGTACAGCGAGGCGTACACGGCGCGGATCGCGGTGAGGACGTTCTCGACGCCGCCCACGTTGAGGAACGTCTCCTGCTGGCCGGCGAACGAGGCATCCGGAAGATCCTCGGCCGTGGCGGACGAGCGGACCGCCCACGTGACGCCGTCGGGATCGGCATCCGTCGCCACGAGCCGGTCGTACGCGTCGCGGATGTCGCGCTCGAGGTCGGCCGGCAGAGGGTGTTCGATGATCCAGGTGCGGATCTCGGTGCCGACCAGGGCGAGCCGCGTGACGTCGTCGGTGTCGAGGCCCGCAATCGCGCCGCGGATGCGCTCGCGCAGCCCGTCGTGCGCGAGGAAGCGCCGATAGGCATCCGCGGTCGTCGCGAAGCCGCCCGGCACGCGCACGCCCAGATCGGCGAGATTCGAGATCATCTCCCCGAGCGAGGCGTTCTTGCCGCCCACCTGGGGGAGGTCGGTCATTCCGATCTGATCGAACCAGAGGATGTTGGTCACGAGGAGCTCTTTCGTCTGAGGGTGGTCAGCGGCGAAGGCCGAGGGAGTGCAGGATCACGGCGGACATCTCCTCGACGCTCTTCGTCGAGGAGTTGAGGAACGGGATGGCGTTGCGGGCGTACAGCCTCTCGGCACGACGCAGCTCGGTGGTGCACTGCGCGAGGCTCGAGTAGCGCGAATCGGGGCGGCGCTCGTGCCGAACCTGGCTGAGGCGCAGCGGCGTCGTGGTGAGGCCGAAGCAGCGAGCCGCGTACGGCCTGATCAGCGGTGGCAGCTCGTCGGTGGGGAAGTCGTCGTCGGTGAGTGGGTAGTTGGCGACCAGCAGGCCGTACTGCAGGGCGAGGTACATGGTGGTCGGCGTCTTGCCGCAGCGGCTCGGGGCGACGATGATCACGTCGGCGAGGTCGAGGGCGCGACTGCTCTGACCGTCATCGTGCTCGATCGCGTACTCGACGGCCCGCATGCGGGCGAAGTACTCGGTCGCGTCTCCCAGGGTGTGGAACTGACCGAGCTGCTCGGAAGGTGGGGTGCCGAGAGCCTCGGCGAGTTCGCTGAGATGGCCGCTCAGCAGATCGATGTGCGTCGCGGGTGCGGAGGTGAGCACGGTGCGGACGGCGGGATTCTTCGCCGTGGTGAACACCAGGGGCTCGAGTCCGTTCGCCGCGTCCTGCGCGATCTGACCGGCGACCGTCGTGGCTGTGTCCACGGCGTCGACGAACGGCACCGTGTGCTTCACGAACACCAGACCGGGAAAGTTCGCCAGCAGGGCGTTGCCGAGGGTCTCGGCGGTGATGCCCGTGCTGTCCGACACGAAATAGGCGGCGCGCACCGTGCGCGTCGTCGTGTCGGAGGAGGTCGTCTCGGCCATGAGGCGACTCTAAGTGGAGAAACAGGCGAACCTTCGACCGATCCGATGTTGAAGATCGCCTGAATTTAACGCTGCCGCAAGAGTGCAGCTCTGCCCTCGGATTCGGCCGAGGCGGTCGGTAGAGTGCGCTCATGAGCGAGCAGAACGCAGATGACCTGAGCGGCCTCGACGAGGCGCTGATCGAGCGGCTGCACGACGGCACCGCGACCCGAGCCGACGAGATCGTCAAGCTTCAGCACCTGCGTCGCCTCGCACTGGAGCGGAACGATGCGGATCGCCTCGAGGAACTCGAGATGCGGCTGAGCGTGCTGCGCGTCGGCGAATAGCGCGCGGCCGGTCGCTCGGCTGATTGCTCAGCTGAGCGCGGTGATGGCGTCGCGCAGGATGCCGTCGGTGCGCCGCAGCGCGTCCGCCGCAGCGTCCGCCGCAGCGCCCGTCATCAGCATGAGCAGCGCCAGCTTCACCGAGCCGTCGGCCGCGGCGAGCGCGGCCACGGCCTCGTCGATGTCGACCCCGGCGAGGCGCGAGACCGTGCTGATCGATCGGGCACGCAGCTTCTCGTTCGTCGCGACGAGGTCGACCATGACACCTCGGTAGGTCTTGCCCAGCTTGATCATCGAGAGGGTGCTGAGCATGTTGACGACGAGCTTCTGCGCCGTGCCCGCCTTCAGGCGAGTGGATCCCGAGATGAACTCCGGTCCGGTGACGACCTCGATCGCGATCTCGGCCGCGGCGCCGACCGCCGAGCCGGCGTTCGAGGCGACCGCCACGGTGAGCGCCCCGGCGGCTCGTGCGAAGGTGAGGCCCCCGACGACATACGGTGTGCGACCGGATGCCGATATGCCCACGACGGTGTCGTCGGCCGTGAGCCCGAGCTGGCGCAGCGACGCCTCTGCGGCCTGATCGTCGTCTTCGGCGTTCTCCACGGCCGAGCGGATGGCCGTCTCCCCTCCCGCGATGAGTCCGACGACCATCGACGGGTCGGTGCCGAAGGTGGGCGGGCATTCGCTGGCGTCGAGCACGCCGACGCGCCCCGCGGTTCCCGCGCCGATGTAGATGAGTCGTCCGCCTCGCCGGAAGCGATCGACGATGTCGTCGACGGCTGCGGCGATCTCGGTAGTCTTCGCGGCGACCGCCTCGGGCACCCGCCGATCCTCGGCGTTCATGCTGCGCACCAGCTCTTCGGTGCCGAGCATGTCGAGGTCGCCGCGTTCGGGCGTCGAGGCCTCGGTGTCGAGGCTCGAGAGCACTCCGAGCAGGGCGGAGAGGGAGCTGTCGTCATTCGGCACGGTGCACGAACCTTTCGTGGGGGAGGTCGCGGCGGGTCATCATGAGCTGAGCGCCGGTCAGGGCATCCCCGACGGTCGGGGCGACGCGTCGCCCGCCGTTCGAGAGGGAGTCTTCGAGTCTCGCGCCGAACCAGAGGTGCTCGGTGAGCCCGCCGTGCAGCGCCACCTCGCGCGCCGAGGCGGAGGCGGCGAGGGCGGATGCCGTGAGCAGCCGGACGGCTTCGGTCGCGATCTCGAGGGCGACGGAGTCACCGTGCTCGGCGCAGTCGAGCACCAGCGGCGCCACGGTGCCGAGCGCTCGAGCGAGCGGCTGCTGGGTGAGCGTCCACGACAGCGCATCGGGGGCGGGGGAGATGTGGGCGGCGACGGCCTGCTGCAGGGTGGTCGCAGGCCCCAGTCCGACAGCGGCGCGCTGCACCGCGCGGACGGCTTCCCGCCCGAGCCACGAACCGCTGCCGAAGTCGCCGATGTCGGGCCCCCACCCGTCGACGAGGCGGACGCCGTCGGCGTCGACGCCGAGCGCGACGGCTCCGGTGCCCGCGAGCAGCAGCACGCCGGGAGCGCCGCCGAGGGCGCCGATGTGCGCCGTGACCACGTCGGACGCCACAGCGACGTTCGCGCCTGTCGCCGCGGCCAGTGTCTCGGCGAGCGCGAGTGCGGCGGTCGGGGCCGTCCACGCGCCGGCCGCACCGACACCGAGGGCGCGCGGCATCGGCCCGGGTTCGAGCAGTGCGAGGATCGCGGCAGCGGCCGACTCGACTCCGCCCGGAGCGGCGAGGCCCGGGGTTCCGTCACCGGTGCGAGTGACCTGGTGAGAATCGCCGCTGATCAGAAGACGGCATCGGGTCTTGCCCAGGTCGATCGCTGCGATCGTGCCCGCAGTGCTCATCTCTCCCCTTGGCCGATGGCTCATTCAGGAAGACTCTACAGATGGAGGGGCTGACGGGAATCGAACCCGCGCTGTCTGCTTGGGAAGCAGAAGTTCTACCATTGAACTACAGCCCCGCACGCCTGGCGGCGCGTCTGCCATCATAGCGGGCGTCTCGGGATGGCCGGACATCCGAGCGCCGGATCACCGGAGAACCCGCGGGCCATCCGCTCGCTACCCGCGGGCGGGCAGCATCAGCGAGAACGTCGTCGTGGAGGATCCGTCGAGCAGCAGATGCCCGCCCAGGCTCTCCGCGAGTTCGACCGAGAGGGCCAGGCCGATCCCCTCGCCGGCACTGTCGCTGCGCCGATGCGCTCGCCGCTGGAAGATCGAGTTGCCGCGCGGGCGTCTGCCCTCATCCCCGACCTGCACGGTGACGTACTCGGCTCGCCGCTCGGCGTCGATCGTGATGTCGCCGCGGCCGTGCCGGAGCGCGTTGTGCAGCAGCACGTCGATGATCTGCGACGCCGCAGCCGGGGCCTCGCCGAGGCCGTCGGGCATCCGCGCCACGCGGATGGCGCGCCCGGCGGCATCCGCCTGTGCCTGCCAGCGCGCGGCCGACTCGTGCAGCGACTCAGCGAGCGGCTCGAAGGTGGTCGCTCCGGGCGTGTCGCCCCGGGCGAGCGCGAGAAGCTGCGCGATGGCATCCGACAGTCGGTCGATCTCACGCACCGCGTGGTCGAGCTGATCGCGCACGACGGGCGGAGTCTCGGGCCACAGCGACAGATCCTCGAGCTCGAGGCGCAGCGCGGTGATCGGGGTGCGCAGCTGATGCGAGGCGTTCGAGGCGAACTCGTGCTCGCGGCGCAGCCGGTCTTCGAGGGCCTGCGCGCTCTCGCGCAGAGCGGCGTCGATCGCGCGCGCCTCCGGCACGCCGAGGCTCTGCTTCGGCGGCCGCAGGTTTCCTCTGCCGATCTCGCGCACGGTGTCGAGCAGCCGCAGGAACGGTCGCGACAGCGAACGGGCGAGCTGGATCGCGGCGACGGTCGCGACGATCAGCAGGCCCACGCCGATCATGATGACCGGTGTCACGGCCTTCGAGACGCGTTCGTTCACGATCTCGCCTGACCGCGTGAAGGTGACCGTGCCGCCGCCGCGAACAACGGATGTGCCGGTGATGTCGTCGGGTTCGGCGTCGGCGCCGGTGGTCACGGTGGTGCCGTCGGGAGCGGTGTACGCCACCCTCTCCCCGTAGATGATCATTCTGGCCAGCAGCTTCTCGTCGACGGCGGCGGCGTCGCCTCCGGCGTCGATCACGGTGCCCACCATGCTCGCCATGCGCTTCGCGTACTGCTGCTCGGAGGCGTGCACGAGGTCGGCGACCATCAGCACCCGCGGCACGCCGTACAGCGCGATGATGGCGACGGCGAGAGTGAGGAAGGCGACGATGAGTCGTCTATGCATCGAGCGCGCCCTCGTCGAGGCGGAAGCCCACGCCGCGCAGGGTGGTGATGCGCACGTCGGCGCCCGACGCGTCCAGCTTCTGGCGCAGGCGGGCGACGGTGACGTCGAGGGTCTTGGTGGAGCCGAACCAGTTCGCGTCCCACACCTCGTCCATCAGCCGCTCGCGCGTCACCACGGTGCCGCGCTGCATGTCGAGCTGGGCCAGCAGATCGAACTCCTTGGTGCTCAACGGCAGCTCGCGGTCGCCGGCGAGCGCCCGACGGGCGGCGACATCGATGACGAGTGCGGCGGGAGAGGCGGATGCCGCGGCCGCGCGCTCCGCGGAGGGCGGCGCCGCAGCGGCAGGGCTGCGTCGCAGCAGGGCGCGAAGCCGCGCCAGCAGCTCGGCCAGAGCGAAGGGCTTGGCGATGTAGTCGTCGGCACCGACGTCGAGGCCGACGACGCGGTCGAGTTCGCCGTCGCGCGCGGTGAGGATGACGATCCCGCCCGCGAAGTCCTGCTCGCGCAGTCGGCGGCACACGTCGAGCCCGTCCATGTCGGGCAGGCCCAGGTCGAGCACGACCAGATCGATGTCTGCTCCCGCACGGGCGAGCGCCGACGCGCCGTCGGCGACGCGCTCGACGTCGTACCCCTCGCGGTCGAGGGTGCGCAGCAGCGGCACCGCGATGCCGTCATCGTCTTCCACCACGAGGATGTGTCGTCCCACATGCTCGAGGCTATCAACGTCATCGAGAGGCTCTTCAGGACGGTCGGGCGTTGTCATCAGAAGTCCTTGTCGAGAGGGCCGCTCTCGGTGACCGGGGTCGCCGCGCAGCGCTGGCCGACGAGGTCGGTCGCGTTGGCGGAGGGGGTCCAGATCATCGCGGCGGTCGTGGTGACCGTCCGCACCGAGCCCGAGGTCAGGCCGCCGAGGGCGACGCGGACGACGGTGGAGGGCACGCCGTTGATGGTCTCGGTGGTGGCGGTCATGGTGGCCGAGAACTGTGCCGTCGTCCACAGGCCGACGTGGTTGCCGCGCAGGTTGACAGAGCCGAGGTTGGTGTTCGGCACGTCGAACAGGTCGTTGGACCCACTCGTGATGCCTCCGTCGCGCACCCGGGCTGTGATGGCGCGGGCCGAGCCGTCCCATCCACTCGCGATGCTCGCCGGGTTGACGCGTCCGCTGTAGGTGAGCACCAGCATGTCGCCGGCGTCGATCACCCCGGCCTTGCCGCCGTTCACGGCCTGCACGTCGGCGCCGCGCAGCGGCGCGTTGTCGACGCGTCGGGCGGCGAGCACGGCCGAGGTGGTCTGCTTGCCGTGGCTGTCGGTGAGCACGGCGCGCAGGTCGTACGAGCCGTCCGCGACGGTCTTGGTGTCCCACGCGCAGCCGTAGGGCGCCGCGGCGAGGGTGCACACGGGCGACCACTTGCCGCTGCCCGCGGGGGAGTACTGGATCGCGACCGACGAGATTCCGGCCGAGGCGTTCGCGGTGGCCGTCAGCTGCACGGTCCCGGTGAGGAACGCGCCCGGGTCGTCGAGCGAGATCGACGAGACGGTGTTGTCGACCAGGCGGCCGGTGATCGTGGCCGACGTGGTGCTGTTGCCGGCCAGGTCGGTCGCGATGGCGCGGAACGAGTAGCGGCCGTACGGCAGCGGCACGGTGTTGAAGCGGCACGACCACGGCTCATCGACGATGGTGCAGGCGGTCGTCCACGCGCCACCCGCACTCGGCTGGTACTGGATGGCGACGGATGCCACACCGGAGTGCGCATCGGCCGGCGTCGCGGCGAGGGTGACCGTGCCGGTGAGCACGCTGCCCGGGTCGGTCATGGTGGCGGTGGGTGCGACGTTGTCGATCGTGACGGACGAGAGTTCCGAGATCATGACCACGGTCGGACGAGCCGTCGGCCACGCCACGACCCGCACGTCGTAGTCGCCGCTGGCCAGTGACGTCGTCGCCCAGTTCACGGTGCAGGACGCGGAGCCGGCGATGCTCGCGCAGCCGGCGACGCTCTTCCAGCTGTTCGCGTCGGCGACCGAGTACTCGAAGCGCACCCCGTAGGTTGCCCGCGGATCGGCATCCGTCAGCGTCGCGGTCAGCGGTGTCGTGCCGCGCACCGCCTCGTCGAGGTCGGCGAGCACCACGGTGAAGGCGTTCGCGACGGTGACACGCACCGGCGCCGAGGTGGTGGCGTACCCCGCCTTGTCGGTGGCGATGGCGCGCACGTCGTACGCGCCGTCGGCTGCGGAAAGCGTGTCCCAACTGCAGCGGTAGGGCGCGGATGCCGTGCTGCACAGCGTCGTCCAGCTCGCGGCGCCGACGCTCTGCCACTGCACCACGACACTCGCGATGCCGGTCTCGGCGTCGGCCGCGTCGGCGGCGATGGTCGCGGACCCCCGCAGCGGTGCACCGGGCGTGACGATGCCGACGGTGGGCGGGGTCCAGTCGACGGCGGCGGATGCCGTGTTCGTCGCGTTCGCGGACTGCGACATGAAGGCTGCGGAGGAGGTCTGCAGTCCGTTCAGGGCGAAGACGGCCAGCAGGAGGGCGGCCAGAGCGGCGAGCGCGACGTTGCGCAGCGCCGCGCCGGTCACCGGCGTGCCCTTCGTTCTGGTCATGCTTCGACGTTACGGAGCAGCCGGTTACAGCCCGGCAACAGCCGAGCCTCAGCAGGGACACGATCGGCGCCGGCGCGCCCCGCGGGGACGCAGAAGAGGCCGCGGCGGTCAGCCGCGGCCTCGTCAGGACCGGTCGGGTGCGGATGCGTCAGCTGCGCAGCGCACGCACGAGGTCGCGCAGGAACATCAGTCCGATGAGCGCGGCGGGAAGGCCGATGCTCAGCATCCGCACTCCCGACATCGACAGCAGGATGAACACCCAGCCCACCGCCGGCACCCAGCCCTCGACGCGCGGCTGCACGGCGGATGCCAGCGTGAACGTCCACGGGTCGATGCTGTCGTTGGCGTCGCCCTTCGTGCGCAGCACGCGACCGCCCTCGGCATCCGTCCTGTCGTCGATCGAGACGATGCGGTGCGTGACCGGCTCGTCGATTCCGGACTCCTGGGGCGGGACGTAGGTGATGATGTCGCCGACCTGCAGATCCGCGACGGGCACCTGGCGCTCGTAGACGACGGTGCCCTTCTCGAAGGTGCCCGACATCGAGCCGCCGGTGATGACGTAGCGGTCGAGGCCGAACAGCGATGGGACGAGCATGAGCCCCACCAGCGCTATGGCGCAGGCGACGGCGACGGTGATCAGGGTGCTGCCGATCGCGCGAGTCGTCTTCGTGGGGCTCATGCTCTTCTCCTCTGATCTCGGGTGATCAGTGCCGATCTCGGGTGATCAGCGGGGGTGGGGCACCCGGCGGACGGATGCCGGATGCTCCGGGTCAGGGGTGGGTGGTCACTGGCTGACGGCCGTGGCGGCCGCCTGCTTGGAGTCCCACGTGTAGACGGCGGAGGCGTTCTTGCCCTGCTCGGTGTTGTCGGCGGTCTGCGCCAGCGTGGTGCTGAAGGTGTAGTCGCGCGACTCGCCGGCGGCGAATTCGCCGAGGTCGAGCGCGCCGGCCTTCGTCAGGTCGCCGAAGGTGCCGGACCACACCGGGGTGCCGCTGCCGGCACGGGTGATGACGAGCTTGAGGTTCTCCGTCTTGACGAAGCCGTTGGTGGCGTTCTCGGTGAGCGTGAACGCGGCGGGCAGGGTGCCGGAGTTGGTGATGGTCACCTTGCCGTTCAGGGTGTCGCCCGGCTTGAGGTTCGAGGCGTTGAAGATCGCGTTGCCCGACTTGGAGTTCTGCTGGGCGAGCGTGCCGCTGCTGAAGGCGTTGGCGGAGTTGACCGAGTTGGCGACGAAGTCCGCACCCGAGCCGACGGCCACGGTCGCAGCGACCAGCAGGCCCGCCAGCGGCAGCAGGATCAGGCGCTTGCGCGACTTGGTGGGTGCGGTGGTGGTGGTGGTGATCTCGGTCATGGTGTTTCCGTTCTGGTGGGCCGATGCGGCTGTGGACTGTGGGGAAGCTTGTGATTCGACGCTACGGAGGCGCCGGTTACATGCGTGCCACAGCGCGGCAACGCCTCTGCCAGCGTTCGACCACAGAGTGCTTCGCCTCGGACTCAGCCCAGTCGGGCGAGCTCGGTGACGGTGCGGGTGGAGGCATCCCAGCGGCGCAGCGCCTTCGCCGTGCCCGTGATCTCGCCGCCGACGAGCGGGAGCGCACGCTCGAGATCCTGCAGCCGCACCCGCCGGGCAAGGGTCACGTGCGGCGTCCATGCGCCCGGAGCGGTGTGCGGGGCGTCGTCGCCCGGCCCGGCCGCCCGGTGCACGTCGTCATGCAGGGCGAGCAGTGCGGCCGACGCGATGACGCTGCGCACGAGCACCCGCCGGTCGCCGTCGCCGAACAGCAGCGGCCCGCCCAGGCGCACCGCGAAGGCCGGCCGGGCGGTGAGCAGGGCGGTCTCGACGTGCTCCAGCGCGCTGCGCACGAGCAGGGTCACGTGCGGCCTGTTGCTCGGCGCGGTGTGCGCGGCCATGCTCGACAGGCCGGCGGCGGCGAGGGCCTGCCACTCCGCGCGCACGGCTGCCTCGCTGACCTCGTCGAGCAGCAGCTCGATCGAGATCACCGGCGCCCGTGTCATGAGGTGAGAATAGTGCGGCTGCCGCCAGAGGGCACCGTTACGCTGAAGACGTGCTTCTCAGCGACCGCGACATCAAGGCAGAACTCGCAACGGGCCGCATCGGGCTGGCTCCCTACGACGAGCAGATGGTGCAGCCGTCGAGCGTCGACGTGCGACTCGACCGGTACTTCCGGCTGTTCGACAACCACAAGTACCCGTTCATCGATCCCGCCGAGGATCAGCCCGAGCTGACCCGGCTGATCGAGGTCGCCCCCGACGAGCCGTTCATCCTGCATCCCGGCGAGTTCGCCCTCGGCGCGACCTTCGAGCAGGTCTCGCTGCCCGACGACGTCGCGGCGCGGCTGGAGGGCAAGTCGTCGCTCGGACGCCTGGGGCTCATCACGCACTCGACCGCCGGGTTCATCGATCCGGGGTTCAGCGGGCACGTCACGCTCGAGCTGGCGAACGTCGCGACCCTTCCGATCAAGCTGTGGCCGGGCATGAAGATCGGTCAGTTCTGCTTCTTCCGCCTCACCTCGGCCACCGAGAATGCGTACGGCTCCGGCCCCTACGGCAATCGCTATCAGGGGCAGCGCGGGCCCACGGCATCCCGCTCGTTCCAGAACTTCCACCGCACCGACGTCGGCACGAGCGACGCGGGTGCGGTCGGAGGCTGACGTGAGCGACCGGTTGGGGGATGCCGATGACGCAGCGCCCGAGGCCGCTGCGCCCGATCCCGCGGTCGTACCGGAGCCCGCGGTCGCGGAACCCGACGCGTCGGAGGCCGTGGTTCCCGAGCTCGACGTGCCCGAGCCGACGATCCCCGATGCGGCGATCCCCGAGGCGGCGCTCGCCGAGCCGGTGATCCCTCCCGCCCCGCCCGAAGAGGCACCGACGCGGGCGGCTCGACGCACCACGACGGCCGAGAAGGTCGCAGCCGTGCCGGCACCGGCATCCGACCCCCGTCTGACCGCGCCGCCGCCCGACCCGACCGTCGTGCCGCCGCCGGAGGGGGCGACGCCCGACAGCTACCGCGGCTGGACGATCGCGATCTACAGCTTCCTGGCGCTACTGCTGACCGGCGCCGTCGTCACGATCGGCGTGCTGCTCAGCTGACCGGCCGTCGCCGGAGATGGAAGACGCCGGTGAGCCGCAGCCGCGACCAGCGTTTTCCATCCCGCGCGGTATGCGGGGTCAGTTGTGCACGAAGATCCGCGCTGGCGTGCACACAAGTGACCTCGCATCCGGCAGGTGGCCGCCCCGCGCGCGCGACCGACCACCCCGGCCGGCGCTGTCAAGGGCGTCGCCGGGCACGCCACCGCCGCCTACGGTCGGCTTCCATGAGCGCCGAGAACACATCCACAGTCGAGGGTCACGAGCGGGCACACCGGGTTCTCGTCGTCGGCGGAGGCAACGGCGGGCTGTCGGTCGCGGGCCGATTGCGCCGTGCCGGAGTCACCGAGATCGCGGTCGTCGAGCCGTCGCAGACGCACTACTACAAGCCCCTCTTCTCGCACATCGCCGGCGGCACCGCCCGGGCGAGCGAGGCGGTGCGCCCGCAGGCCGACGTCTTCCCCCACGGCGTGGAGTGGATCCCGGATGCCGTCACCGCGGTCGACCCCGAGAATCGGCGGGCGCATCTGGCATCCGGTGACACCGTCCGGTACGACCAGCTGATCCTCGCGCCGGGCATCCGGAACGACTGGGATGCCGTCCCCGGTCTCGACGACGCGATGGGATCGCCGCACGGGGCCTCGAACTACGACTTCGCGCTGGCGCAGAAGGCGTCGAAGCTGCTGCGCTCGGTGCGCTCCGGCACCGTGGTGTTCGTGCAGGCGCCCGGACCCGCGTCCTGCGCGGGCGCGGCTCAGAAGCCGATGTACCAGGCGTGCGCGTACTGGCGGGCGACGAACGTGCTGCACGACATCCATGTGGTGCTGCTCGTGCCGACGCCGACGATCTTCGGCATCCCCGAGATCGACGCCGAGCTGCAGCGCAGCATCGACGAGTACGACATCGACGTGCGCTACCGCGCGCAGCTGCGCCAGGTCGACGCAGACGACGGCACCGTCGTGTTCGACGCTGCCGGCGCCGACCGGCAGAGTCTGCACTACGACCTGCTCATCGCCGAGCCGCCGCAGAAGGCGCCGGAGTGGATCCGCGCCAGCGGCCTCGCCGACGACGACGGATTCGTCGCCGTCGACCCGCGCACCCTGCGCTCCACCCGGCATCCCGAGATCTGGGCACTGGGAGACGCGGCGGGCACGACCAACTCCAAGTCGGGCGGAGCGCTGCGCACGCAGACGAAGGTGCTGGCCGAGAACGTCCGCGCGGTTCTCGAGGGGCGCGATCCGGCATCCGCCTACGACGGCTACGGCGTCTGCCCGTTCACCGTCTCACGCTCGACCGCGGTGTTCGCCGAATTCGACGACCGGCTCCGCCTGAAGCCCACGCTGTGGCGCAGCTCGTATCGCGAGAGCCGGATGAACTGGATCATCGACCGGCAGATCTTCCCGCAGGTCTACTGGCGCATGATCCTGCAGGGTCGCGCCTGAGGCGGGTCAGGTCTCGGCTCCCGCTCGCCGCGGCTCACGACCGCGCGGCTGCGACGGGCGAGGCCCCGGATCGGGCAGGGGAGGGATGCTCAGGCGGCGAGGCTCGCCGGCCTCGAGGGTGACGTCCTCGCCGAAGTGCCGGATGTCGATCGCGGGGCCGTCCTCGAGCCGGTAGGTGGCCCCGTCGCGCTGCACGTCCACCCGCAGGGTGTGGCCGCGCACCAGCATCCCGAACGAGAATGCGGTCATCGGCGGTGCGACCCGCGGCGCGAACTGGAGCATCTCGCCGTCGTCGCGCATGCCGCCGAAACCGCACACCAGGGCGTTCCACACACCGGCGTGCGCGGCGATGTGCAGGCCCTCGTCGACGTCCTCCTGCAGATCGTCGAGGTCGATGGTGCCCGCCTCGGCGAAGTAGTCCATCGCCAGATCGAGCTGCCCCACGCGGGCGGCGACCGTGGCCTGCACCGACGCCGACAGCGACGAGTCGCGCACGGTCAGCCCGTCGTAGTACGCGAATGCGCGGGCCGTCTCATCCGGTGTGAACGCGTCGGGCGCGGCCTGCAGCGCGAGCACGAGGTCGGCCTGCTTCACGACCTGCTTGCGGTACAGATCGAAGTACGGGAAGTGCTTCTGCAGCGGGTACTGGTCGTCGCGGGTGCCCTCGAAGTCCCACCGCTCCTTCTCGTTGAACCCGGCCGACTGCTCCGGGATGCCCCGAGCGGCGTCGTACGGGAAGGCCATCGCGTCGGCGGTGGTCGTCCACAGCGCGATCTCCTCCGGCGAGACGCCGAGACCGGATGCCCGGTCGCGGTGCCGCCTGCAGACATCCGCAGCCGCCCGGAGATTTCGCTGCGCCATGAGGTTGGTGAAGAAGTTGTCGTCGACCAGGGCGGAGTACTCATCGGGCCCGGTGACGCCGTCGATGTGGAATGCGCCCGCGTCGTCCCAGCGGCCGAGGGTGCACCACAGCCGTGCGGTCTCGACGAGGATCTCCGCACCCTTCTCCCGTTCGAAGTCCACGTCGCCGGTCGCCCGAACGTACCGCACGACCGCGGCCGCGATGTCGGCGTTGACGTGGAAGGCGACGGTGCCCGCCGGCCAGTACCCCGAGCACTCCCGGCCGTCGATGGTGCGCCACGGGAAGGCCGCACCGGCGAGGTGCAGCTGCTCGGCTCGGCTGCGCGCCTGGTCGAGAGTGGAATGCCGCCAGAGCAGCGCGTCTCGCGCGGCGGACGGCGCGGTGTAGGTGAGCACGGGCAGCACGAAGGTCTCGGCGTCCCAGAAGGTGTGGCCCTCGTACCCGACGCCCGTGAGCCCCTTGCCGGGGATCGAGCGCACTTCGGCGCGCGCCGCCGACTGCAGCACCTGGAAGAGCGAGAAACGTGCGCTCTGCTGCAGCCGCTCATCGCCGTCGATGAGCACATCGGCTCGGTCCCAGAACGCGTCGAGGTACTGCCGCTGCTCGTCGACCAGTCCGTCCCAGCCGATCTCGATGGCGGTCTCGACGGCCGCCTCGGCGCGGTCCCGCAGCGCGACGTCATCGAGCGCAGGCGACCACTCGTGGCCCACGCACTTCACCAGTGCGATGCGCGCCCCCGGCTCCAGCCGGGTGCGCACGGTGGTGCGGGCGAGGTCGGCGGCGACGTCGGTGCGCGGCTCGGGCGCTACCGCCTGCGACGAGGAGGTTATGAGGTGGTCGGCCGCGACGGCGACGGCGATCCGGCTGCGCCTGGTGCGCTGCACAAGGGTGGCGCGACCGCCGGCTCCGCGATGGGCCACCGGCTCGAAGGGGTCGCGCAGGGCATCCATCACCGTCGGGTCGGAGTGCACCTCGGGTAGCGGCTCATCTGCGAGGATCTCGGAGAGCAGCGTCACATCGACCGCCGCGTCGCCCGCGGTGACCTCGTACTTCACCGCCGCGATCGAGCGATGGGTGAACGACACCAGGCGCTGCGATGCGATGGTCACGGTGCGGCCGGCGGGCGACGTCCAGGTGGCCGCGCGGTGCAGGATCCCGGTGCGCAGATCGAGATGCTGCCGGTGCTCGACGAGTGCTCCGGTGCGGATGTCGAACGGCTCGTCGTCGACGATCAGGCGGATGACCTTGCCGTCGGGCACGTGCATGACCGTCTGACCGTGCTCGGGGTATCCGTAGCCGTCTTCGGCGTAGGGCATCGGGTGCTCTTCGAAGACCCCGTTCAGGTAGCTGCCGGCGGCCGCGCTCGGATCTCCTTCGTCGAGAGTGCCGCGCCATCCGATGTGCCCGTTCGACAGGGAGAAGACCGACTCCCGGTGGGACTGTCCGCGCTCCTCCCAGCCGACGTTCCGCATGCACGACCAGCCGACGCCCCAGGGGTGCACGTCGAAGCGGTGGGTGGTCATATCGCTCCTGTCTGGTGCGGGCCGGGAGGATCATTCTGCGACGGGACGACCTGCGCCCGCGCAGCCCTTGCGCCGCAGGCGCACATCCCGGTATGCGCCGCAGGCCGGCATCCGGTTGGGGGTGGCGAGTCTGGGCTCAGGCCCCGACGTCCTTCGGGAAGCGCACGCACAGCAGCAGCACGAGGCCGATCAGCAGCACCACGGCGATGCCGAGCACGCCGTAGACGATGCCGCCGAACCAGGCGAGGAACAGCGACCATGCCAGCGGCGACAGGAACGACGCCACCCGGCCGGTCGTCGCGTACAGGCCGAAGATGGTGCCCTGCTGGCTGGGCGGGGTGAGGCGGGTGAGCAGGCTGCGGCTGGATGCCTGGGTCGGGCCGACGAACGCGCACAGCAGCAGGCCGCAGATCCAGAACACGATGGTGCCGTAGTCGCGCAGCGCGTAGACCACGAACGCCATCAGGACGAGCCCGGACAGGGCGAAGATGATGAGTCGGCGCGGACCGATGGCGTCGTCGATGCGCCCGGCGAGCAGCGTCGAGACGCCGGCGACGAGGTTGGCCGCGAGCCCGAAGATGATCACCTCGAGGAACGAGAAGCCGAAGCCTTGTGCGGCGAGCACGGCACCGAACGCGAACACCCCGGCCAGGCCGTCGCGGTAGACGGCTGCGGCGAGCATGAACCAGAACGTCGGGCGGTTGGTGCGGAACAGTTCCGCGATGCTGCGGGCGAGCACGACGTACGACCGGAGGAAGCCGACCTTCTCGGCCGTGTCGTACGACGGCGACTCGGGCACGTTGCGGAACATCGGGATCGAGAAGACGATCGTCCACACGGCGCAGATGACGGCGACGAGCTTGAACGAGAGCGCGTTGTCCTGCCCGACGAGGAACAGCACCGGGATGCACACGATCAGCGCGACGACGCCCCCGATGTACCCGAGTCCCCAGCCGAGGCCGGACACGCGGCCGACGTTCTTCGGCGTCGACACCTCGGAGAGCATCGCGTAGTAGCTGACGTTGCCGATCTCGCTGACGACCGCGGCGACCGCGACGGCGAACGCGCCGAACCAGAAGAACTTCGGGTCGGCTTCGACGAACAGCAGCGAGAACTGCACGAGCGCGATCCCGATGGTGGCGCCGATGACCCACTTCTTCTTGTTGCCGCGAGCGTCGGCCTGCTGGCCGAGCACCGGCGCGAGAAGCAGGATCAGGATGCCCGCGGCGAAGTTCGCCCAGCCCCACCACTCCGACAGGTCGGTGAGGCCCTGGCAGTACTCGGATGCGGCGTACGGGGAGCTGTTGCAGTTCATGTACGAGCCGTCGGCCAGCAGACCGGACTCGCGCACCGAAGGCTCGAGGAACATCCGCGAGGTCAGGTACAGCGCGATCCAGACGAACGTGAGGATGACCGTGTTGAACGGCTGCATCGCCCAGTCCCACATCGCCCACGAGATGACCTGCTTCTTCGTGGCCGCCGGAGCTGAGCTCCCGCGCTCTCGGCCGAACGCCGCGACGGCCCCCGTCCTGGCGGTCGGCGGGGGTACGGAGGCGGCATCACGACCGGTCATGGCCGACACGCTACAGGATGCCCGTGTCGTGCCGACCACGCCGCCACGACGAACGAATGACGACCTCGTGTCGCCTCGTCGCTCTGCTCGAGAGGGCGATGAGAAGTACGAATGTCGGTGGCCTGTCCGATACTCGAAACATGAACGAAATGTCGACGGCGACCAGTGAGGACATCGCGAATCTCGACGCGATCGTGTCGTCGCTGCAGGCCGTCGAGAAGACCCTGCAGGGCGTGCTCGCCGCACGCGACGGGCTGCTGGCCGTGGCGAATCGGCTGGCGATGTCGATCGCTGAGCAGGGCGACGGGATCGAGGACTCGGATCTCGCCCTGCGCACGGTGGCGGCCGAACTCGCGACGGCGCTGCGCGTGAGCGACCGCACCGTGCAGCGGCGCATGGTCGCGGCCGAGGTGATGGTCGAGCGGTTTCCGCAGGTGTGGCATGCGCAGGGTGCGGGGCTGATCACCGCCGGGCATGCGCGGGTGATCGTCGACGCGGGTGCGCACATCGACGACGGCGACGCGCGCGCCGCCTACGCCGCGCGGGTGCTGGAGTTCGCGCAGCACGAGTCGCCGAGCCGGGTGCGGGTGATCGCCGAGCGCATCGCCCAGCAGTACCAGTCGCGCACGCTCGACGAGCGACACGAGGACGCCCGCGCGCATCGAGGCGTGTGGGTGATCGATGGTCCGGATGCCATGTCCGAGCTGCACGTCTACGGCCCCTCGGTGCTGATCCACGGTGCGCAGGACCGGTTGACGCAGATGGCGAAGGCGATCGCCGAGCGCGGCGAAGACGAGCCGACTCAGGCTGACGACCCGCGTACGCTCGCGCAGCGTCGGTTCGACCTGGCCATGGATCTGCTGCTCACCGGCGCTCCGGCGGGTCACGACACCGCCGACCGACTGCTCGGGTCGATCAGCGCGCACGTCGCCGTCACCGTGCCGGTCACCACGCTGATGGGTGCGGACGGTCCCGCTGCCGAGCTCTCCGGCCGTGCGCCGATGGATCTCGCCTCCGCCCAGGCGCTGGCCGGGGCCGCGTCAGGGCGGGATCGCGTGCTCACCCATCCCGTGAACGGCGGGGTGCTGTGCGTCGACCGGTACCGCCCTCCGGAATCGCTGCGCCGTCGGCTGCGATCTCGCGACGAGCGATGTCGCTTCCCCGGATGCGGGATGCCGGCCCGCGACAGCGATCTCGACCACACCCGCGATGCCGCCTTCGGCGGGGAGACCAGCGAAGACAACCTCGCCGCTCTGTGTCGGCGACATCATGTGCTGAAGCATCAGACGCCGTGGCACGTCGTGCAGCACGGCGACGGGTTGCTGGAGTGGACGAGCCCCACCGGTCGCACGTACGTCGACCGGCCGCCGCCTCCGAACACCGTCACCTTCATCGAGCCGCCCTTCTGAGAGTGACGCCGCAGCCCGACCGTCGTGCCGGAGCCCGGGCGTGTCAGCCTTTCGAATGATCTTTCGCGGTTCACGCCCGCGATGGTCTGCGTCTCGGGCATCCGCATAGCCGCGCTCACCTACCGTGGAAGCACACCCACCCGAGGAGAACCGTGTTCACCACTCCCGCCCGCCTGTTCCGCGTGCTCGCGATCGCCGAGGCGATCACCTGGACCCTGCTCATCAGCGCCCTCATCCTGCGCGCCGTCGGGCAGCCGTCGGTGCTCGTCACGATCGGCGGCGGCATCCACGGGTTCGTCTTCCTCGCCTACGGCGCCACGGCGGTGCTGCTCGCGTTCAACCAGCGCTGGCACGCCGGCGTGGCCGCGACCGCGATCGCCAGCGCGATCGTGCCGTACGCCACCATCCCGGCGGAGATCTGGCTGCACCGCAGCGGGCGACTCGAGGGGCAGTGGCGTCTCACCGAGACCGACGACCCGCGCGACCGCACCTGGTACGACCGCACGATGCGCTGGTTCCTGCACCGCCCCTGGGTGCTGGCCGTGCTGATCCTGGTCGCCATCGTGGCGATCTTCAGCATCCTGCTGCTGATCGGCCCTCCCGGCGGTCGCTGAGCTTCCGGCTCCCCTTGCACTCCGACCGGCGCAGGTCAAGAGGTGCACAAGCCCCTAGCCAGCGCCCGTCTCGTGTGACAGGTTGGGCCTCGGACGAAATCCGATGGTGAGGGAGCCCGTATGACCGATGAGCCCGCCCCGTACACCGCGTCGATCCCGGTGCTCACGCAGGATCCGTTCCCGGACACCCCGGGGAGCCCCGCGCCGGAGTGGTTCAAGACGGCAGTGTTCTACGAGGTCCTCGTGCGCTCGTTCAAGGACGGCGACGGCGACGGCGTGGGAGACTTCCGCGGCCTCATCGACAAGCTCGACTATCTGCAGTGGCTGGGTGTCGACTGCCTGTGGATCCCGCCGTTCTTCCCCTCCCCGCTGCGAGACGGCGGGTACGACGTCGCCGACTACACGGGAGTGCAGTCCGACCTCGGCACGACCGACGACTTCCAGGAGTTCCTCGACGCCGCGCACGAGCGCGGCATCAAGGTGATCATCGACTTCGTCATGAACCACACCAGCGACGAGCATCCGTGGTTCCAGGCGAGCCGCACCGACCCGGACGGGCCGTACGGCGACTTCTACGTCTGGAGTGACACCGATGGGCTCTACCAGGACGCGCGGATCATCTTCGTCGACACCGAGCCGAGCAACTGGACGTGGGACCCGGTGCGCAAGCAGTACTTCTGGCACCGCTTCTTCAGCCACCAGCCCGACCTGAACTTCGACAACCCGAAGGTGCACGAGGCGATGCTCGACGCCATGCGCTTCTGGCTCGACATGGGTCTGGACGGGTTCCGCCTCGACGCGGTCCCGTACCTCTACGAGCGCCCTGGCACGAACGGCGAGAACCTGCCCGAAACGCACGAGTTCCTCAGGAAGGTGCGCCGGTTCGTCGACGAGAACTACCCGGGCCGCGTGCTGCTGGCCGAGGCGAACCAGTGGCCGGCCGACGTGGTGGACTACTTCGGCGACCCCGAGGTCGGCGGCGACGAGTGCCACATGTGCTTCCACTTCCCGGTGATGCCGCGCATCTTCATGGCGGTGCGCCGCGAATCGCGGTACCCGATCAGCGAGATCCTGGCCGACACCCCCACCATCCCCGCCGGATGCCAGTGGGGCATCTTCCTGCGCAACCACGACGAGCTCACGCTCGAGATGGTCACCGACGAAGACCGTGACTACATGTGGAACGAGTACGCGCAGGACCCGCGGATGAAGGCCAACATCGGCATCCGGCGCCGCCTCGCCCCGCTGCTCGAGAACGACATCGACCGCATCGAGCTGTTCACCGCCCTGCTGCTGTCGCTGCCTGGCTCGCCGGTGCTGTACTACGGCGACGAGATCGGCATGGGCGACAACATCTGGCTCGGCGACCGCGACGGTGTGCGCACGCCGATGCAGTGGACCAGCGACCGCAACGCCGGATTCTCGAGCGCGAACCCGGGCAAGCTCAGCAAGCCGGTCGTGCAGGACCCCGTGTACGGGTACCTCGCCGTGAACGTCGAGGCGCAGCAGGAGGACCGCTCGTCGCTGCTGCACTGGACGAGGCAGATGATCCAGGCGCGCAAACGGCATCCCGCCTTCGGCCTGGGCGGCTTCAACGACCTCGGCGGCTCGAACCCGTCGGTGCTGTCGTACACGCGCGAGCACACCAACGACGACGGCACGTCCGACGTCATCCTGTGCGTGAACAACCTGTCGCAGTTCCCCCAGCCGGTCGAGCTGGATCTGCGGCGCTTCGAGGGGATGATCCCGGTCGAGCTGGTCGGCGGGGTGCCGTTCCCGCGCATCGGCGAATGGCCGTATCTGCTGACGCTGGGCGGGCACGGCTTCTACTGGTTCCAGCTGCACGCGCCGGCGGAGGATTCTGAGGAGGTGGGGCTGCTGTGAGCCTGATCGATCATGCCCTTCTGGAGGGCTACCTGGTGCGCACGCGGTGGTTCGGCGGCAAGGGCCGCCCGTTCCACGTCACCGCGGTGCGACAGCTCGGCGAGCTGACCGACGCCGGCCGCGACCCCGCCGTGCGCGTGCTCCTGGTCACCGTCGAATACGCCGACGAGGAGGGCGGCCGCGATCTCTACCAGGTGCCGCTGTCGGCCTACGACGAGTTCGACGATCGGCACAGCCACGCCTACGTCGGCGCGATCGAGTTCGAGGGACGTGAGCGCCACCTGTACGACGCGGTTCACGACCGCGACGCCATGGCGCTGTGGCTGCGCGGCTTCATCGCCGCCGAGCCGGACGGCAGGGCCGACGTCGGCGGGCTGCGCTTCCGCCGCGTCTCGGCCAGTCCCGCGCTGGATGCGGGGCTGCGCCCCTCGCCCCTCACCGGCGAGCAGTCGAACTCGTCGCTGCGTTTCGACGACACGGCGATCATGAAGCTGTTCCGCAAGGTCAGCCCCGGGGTGAACCCCGACATCGAGATCCACGACGTGCTCACCAGCGCCGGCTCGGAGCACATCGCCGAGCTCTACGGATGGGCCGAGATCGAGCTCGACGGCGAGGTCCTGCAGCTGGCGATGCTGCAGGAGCTGCTGAGCACGGCCGCCGACGGATTCGAGCTGGCCACGGGGAGCGTCCGCACTGCTCTGGCCGACCCCGAGCTGACGGTGCCCGAATCCGGCGGAGATTTCGGCGGCGAGGCTGCCCGGCTCGGCGAGGCGCTCGCCGAGGTGCACGCCGCGCTGCGCACGCGGTTCCCGACCGCGCGGCGAGATCACGAGGCCACCTCGCAGCTGGCTCGCGCGATGATCGAACGGCTCGATCGGGCGCTGCCCGTCGTCCCCGAGATCGGGCCGTACGCCGATCGCCTGCGCGCCCTGTACGACGCCGTCGCGCAGCTGGACGGGATCGACGTGCAGCGCGTACACGGCGACCTGCACCTCGGGCAGACGCTGCGCACCTCGCACGGCTGGCGGATCGTCGACTTCGAAGGTGAACCGGGTCGGCCGTTCGCCGAGCGCGCCCTGCCCGATTCGCCGTGGCGCGATGTCGCGGGCATGCTCCGCTCGTTCAGCTACGCTCCCGGCGTCGTGGAGATGTCGCTGGCGGGTCGTCCTGGCGACGACGACGGGGTGGACCTGCGCGGCGAACGCGCCAAGGAGTGGTCGGACATCGCGCGCGAGCACTTCCTGCACGCGTACACGGCGGCTCTGGATCTCGATCCGGCGGACGCGGACGCGGGGGCCGAGCTGAGTCCGCCGCTGCGAACCCTGCTCGACGCCTACGAGGCCGACAAGGCGGTGTACGAGGCCGTCTACGAGAAGCGCAACCGTCCGTCGTGGGTGGTCATCCCGCTGGTCGCGCTGGAGCGCATCGCCGGGCGGTGAGAGCGGCCCGCGGTCAGTGCGCGGTGGCGACGCCGATCGCGTCGTGCGTGATCACCGCCGCGACCCGCGCACCGGCGCCGGCCGCGACGATCAGCTGCTGCGGCCCGGGGGCCGCGACATCGCCCGCCGCATACAGACCGCGGATGCTCGTGCGCCCCGACCGGTCGGTGACCAGATGCCCGTCGTCGTCGCGTTCGGGCAGCATCCCGTCGAGGAACGACAGATCCGCCTCCCACTCCGGACGCACGAACCCGCCGTCGATCGCTCGCTCCTCGCCGTCGGCGGTGCGCACGGCCGCGATGCGGCCCCGCTCACCGGTCAGCTCGACGATCGGCGAGCGGACGACCGGCACGCCCGCCGTCGCGAGCTCCGCCTCCTCGGCGGTGCTCACCGCGGCGGAGCCGTTCGTGAACACGGTCAGCTGCGGCGTCCAGTGCGCGACCAGCCTCGCGCGGTCGGCGAGGTCGGCGGATTCGCCGATCAGGGCCAGGCTGCGCCCGCGCAGCTCCCACGCATCGCACGCCGCGCAGCTGAACAGGCTCATCCCGTAGAAGCCGCGCAGATCGGGCACGTCGGGCAGCGTCTCGCGCAGCCCGGTCGCGAGCAGCACCGACCGGGCCGTCACCTGCTCCGACGGGTCGCGCCGCCCGATGCCGGCAGCGAATCCGGCATCCGTCCTGGTCAGCGCGCCCACCCGCACTCGGGAGCGGATCTCGACGTTCGGGTACGCGGCCAGCTCTTCGCGGGCGATGCGCCGCAGCTCGAACGGCGGCACCCCGTCGCGGGTGAGGAAGCCGTGCGAGTTGAGCGTCGCGGCGTTGCGCGGCCGGTCGGCGTCGACCACGAGCACGCGGGCCAGGGATCGCCCGAGGTTCAGCGCGGCCGACAGCCCCGCGGGCCCGCCGCCGACGATGAGCACGTCGTAGTCAGTCATCCGCGCCCCCCGAGCTCGTCGACGCGCCCTGCGGCGCGAGCGCGGCCACGAGGGGGTGGTCGACGTCGTAGACGCCGACCTTCGATGCGCCGCCCGGGGAGCCGATCTCGTCGAAGAACTCGACGTTGGCCTTGTAGTAGTCGGCCCACTCCTCGGGCAGGTCGTCTTCGTAGTAGATCGCCTCGACCGGGCAGACCGGCTCGCAGGCGCCGCAGTCCACGCACTCGTCCGGATGGATGTACAGCGAGCGCTCGCCCTCGTAGATGCAGTCCACCGGGCACTCGTCGATGCACGCGCGGTCCTTCACGTCCACGCACGGCAGCGCGATCACGTAGGTCATCGGGTCAGCACCCCCGGCCGTGAGATCTCGACCTGCTCATCGCGCGCCACGACCTTCACGCGCTCGCGGACATGCTCGTGGTTCTCGCCGAGCGCGCGCTCGTGGGCATCCAGCGCCTGCCAGCCGTCCCACGTGGTGTACGCCGTCTCGCGGTCGTCGAGCAGGTCGAGCACGTCGCCCTGCGAGCCGCCCAGGGACCCAGGTGCGGCGGCATCGGTGAGCACCCCCGACTGCGCGTCAGCGAGGAGGTGCCCGACGGTCTCCAGGGCGTCCGACTTCGTGTGTCCGATCAGCCCGACCGGGCCGCGCTTGATCCAGCCGGTCGCGTACAGCCCGGGCTGGCCGATCACCCGGCCCTCGACGTTCGGCACGACGCCGCGGCGCTCGTCGAAATCCGCGCCCTCCACCCGCGTGCCGTAGTAGCCGATCGCGCGGTACACGGCCTGCACGTCGTAGTCGCGCACCTCCCCGGTCGGCACCGGGGTGCCGGTTGCGTCGGGGGCCGTGCGCGCGAATCGGACGCCGTCGACGCGGTCGTCGCCGGTGATCTCGATCGGCGCGTGCCAGAAGTGCAGGTGCAGCCGCCGCGACGCACCCGTCGACGGCCGTCCGCGCCACGAGTTCAGGGTGCGCAGCATGACCTTCAGCTGGTTGTTCGGCGCGGCGGTCGGATCGACGCCCTCGAAGTCCTCGTCGTAGAGCACGATGTCGACGTCGCGCACCTCGCCGAGCTCGCGCAGCTCGATCGGGGTGAACTTGATATCGGCCGGCCCGCGGCGACCGAACACGTGCACGTCGGTGACGGCGGACGACTCGAGACCGGCGAGCACGTTGTCGGGCACCTCGGTGGTGCGCAGGTCGACCGCGTGCTTGGCGAGCACCCGCGCCACGTCGAGTGCGACGTTGCCGTTGCCGATCACCGCGACCGACGCCGCCTCGAGCGGCCACGTGCGCGGCACGTCGGGATGCCCGTCGTACCAGGCGACGAAGTCGGCCGCCCCGTAGGAGCCCGGCAGGTCGACACCGGGGATGTCGAGGGTCGCGTCGCGCAGCGCACCGGTGGCGAGGATCACGCCGTGGTAGCGCTCGCGCAGCTCGTCGAGAGCGATGTCGCGCCCCACCTCGACGTTGCCGATGAAGCGGATGGTGCGGCGTGCGGCGCCGGGCTCGGGGAACGCGTCGAGCATCTCGTGCAGCGAGGTGACGATGCCCTTGATGCGGGGATGGTCGGGCGCGACGCCGTAGCGGATCAGCCCGTACGGGGCGGGAAGCGACTCGAACAGGTCGATCTCGACCGCGTCGATCGACGCGGGTCCCTCGGCCCGCCGAAGGGCGTCGACGGACTGAGCCAGCAGGTTGCCCGCATAGATGCCGGCCGGTCCGGCGCCGACGATCGCGACGCGCAGCGTGGAGAGGGTCATGACAGGGAGACCTTTCGAGATGGGGTGGAATGGGGGGAGCGGATGCTCGTGTCGATCGCCCGCACGAGGCCGGTGTCGACCGCGAGTCCGGCGTCGAGTGCGGCGGCCAGACGCGAGCGCCCCCGCCGGCGCGGTGATCCGGATGCCGGCGGGTCGGCGTCTTCGACATCGGCCGCCGCGGGCGCGAGCGACGCGGCGAGCGGACTCAGCCGCACGACCTCGCCGATCACCACCACAGCGGGCGAGCGCACCTGCGCGGCGGCGGCGAGCTGCGCGATGGTGCTCAGCGTCCCGACGGTCACGCGCTCTGCGCTGCCGTAGCCGTCCTCGATGATCGCGACCGGGCAGTCGGCGCCGCGCGCGCCGGCGGCCAGCACGTGCGCCGAGTGCCCGAGCGTGCTGACGCCCATCAGCAGCACCAGCGTGTGGTCGGCGCCCGAGGTGCTCACCGACCCGCCGGGCTGGATCTGGTCGTGCGCGCTGATGACGCTGAACGAGGCGGCGACGCCGCGGTGCGTGAGCGGGATGCCGGCGATCGCCGGCACCGAGACGGCGCTGGTCACGCCGGGCACCACATCGACTCGGATGCCCGCGGCCTCGCAGAACAGCTGCTCCTCACGGCCGCGGCCGAAGACGAACGGATCCCCGCCCTTCAGACGCACGACCTCGCGGCCGGCCCGCGCCAGCTCGACGAGCAGCTCGTTGATGCCGTCCTGCGGCACCGGGTGGTGGCCGGGCAGCTTGCCGACGTCGATCACCTCGGCGGCGATGACCGCGCCCTCCGCGTGCAGCTGGGCGAGCACGCTGCGTGCGCCGAGCCGGTCGGCGACGATCACGTCGGCCTTCTCCAGAGCGCGCAGGCCGCGCAGGGTGAGCAGGCCGGCATCACCCGGACCCGCGCCGACGAGGGTCACGGTTCCGGCAGGGGTCGCTGTTCCGGTCATGAGGTGCCTCCCAGCAGCAGGCCGCGATTGCGCAGCATCCGGCGCTCGAGCGGCCCGAAGACCACCAGCTCGATGACGATGCCGATCGTGAGGATGAGGATGATGGTGCCGAGCACGCTGGCCAGATCCGCCAGCTCGCGCGACTGGTTGAGCAGGGTTCCCAGGCCGAATCCCATCGAGCCGCCCATGGTGATGATCTCGGCGGCCATCAGCGATCGCCACGAGAACGCCCAGCCCTGCTTGAGTCCGGCGACGTAGCCGGGCAGCGACGCGGGGAGCACGACGGCGGTGGCGAGCTGCCAGCGGCTGGCGCCGAGCACGGTGCCCACCCTGCGCAGCTGCGGCGGCACCTGGTCGATGCCCGAGAGCAGCCCGTTCACGATGGACGGGATCGCACCCATCAGGATGACGAAGTACGCCGTCGCGTCGGTCAGACCGAACCAGATGATCGCGGCGGGCACCCACGCCACCGAGGGCAGCACGGTCAAGCCCGAGATCAGCGGGCCGGCCGCGCGACGCAGCAGCTTCCACTCCGCGAGCGCGAGGCCGAGCGGGGTGCCGATCGCGATCGCGATCAGAAAGCCGAGCCCGCCGCGTTCGAGGCTGGTGAGCACGGCCTGCTGCAGCCGACCGGATCCCCACGCGTCGCCGAGGGCGGCCAGCACGGCGGCGGGGCTCGGCGCCTTATCGGGGCGGGGGCCGGCCACGCTGATGTAGAGCTGCCACACGACCAGCAGCACGAGCAGCAGCACGATCGGCGGCAGCGCCTTGGCGAGCATCCCGCGCCAGCGCGGCGCATCCTGCGCCGACGTGGACTGCAGTCGGTCGAGGCCGGTCGAGAGGGTGCGCAGATCGTCATGCTCGCTGGAGGCGGCGCTCGACGACGGGGCCGATGTCTCAAGAGGCATTGCGAGCCAGCTCCTTCCGCAGCTCGGCGGTGATCTCGCCGGCGAGAGCGGTGACCTCGGGCGACTCGATGCGGCGTCCGATGGTGTTGCGGATGCGCCATTCGCCGGCGATCCGGCCCGGCCTGCTCGAGAGCAGCACGACCCGCTGACCGAGACGAGCGGCCTCCCGCACGTTGTGCGTGACGAACACGATCGTGCGGCCGGTCGCACGCCACACCCGCTCGAGCTCCTCGTGCAGCAGATCGCGGGTGATGGCGTCGAGGGCCGCGAACGGCTCGTCCATGAGCAGCACCGGACGATCCTGGGCCAGTGCCCGCGCGAGGGCGACGCGCTGTCGCATACCTCCCGAGAGCTCGTGCGGTCGCCGGTCTCCGGCTTCGGCGAGATTGACGGTCGCCAGCAGCCGGTCGGCCTCCGTGCGGCGCTCACCGCGCGGCACGCCGCGCAGCCGCAGGGCCAGCTCGATGTTGCGGCGAGCGGTGAGCCACGGCATCAGCGCCGACTCCTGGAACATCACCGCGGATCCGCCGTCGGGCGTCTGGATCGCTCCGGAGGTGACCGGCTCGAGGCCCGCGATGAGGTTGAGCAGTGTCGATTTGCCGCAACCGGATGCCCCGAGCAGGCACACGAACTCGCCGGGGGCGATATCGAGCGAGATGTCGTCGAGCACGACCGGCCCCGCGGCGTAGCGCTTGGTGACGTGCGAGATGCGCACCGCCGGGGCTGCGGCCGGGCGTCCGCCGGGCAGCGGGCTGACGCCGTCGAAGCTGGGCGCGAGGGGCGCCTGCGCGACCGCCGGGGGCGCGAGGGTGTCGCGGGTCGTCATCACTGCGCCCCGAGCCCGGCCGCCGACACCGTGTCGACGCCGGCATCCGAGAGCTGCGCGTTGAGCGCTCGCAGGTCGAACAGCCCGTCGATCGAGCCCTTCTTCTGGGTTCCGGCGGCCAGTCCGTTCGCGACGAGGGCCTCGAACGTCTCGGCGTGCGGATCGACGGTGAAGTCGACATGCTCGAGCGCACGGGCCAGCACGTCATCGGGCAGGCGCTTGCCGGTCGCCTCCTCGAGCTGTGCGTTGATGACGGCGTCGGCCTCGGACGCGTTCTCGTCGAGCCAGCGCACCGATGCGACGTGGCCGGCGAGCAGCTTGTCGACGACGTCGGGATGCTCGTCGGCGAAGTCCGCGCGCACGAGCAGCACCGTGGTCGGGAACGCCCCGTCATCCCACAGATCGGCCTCGTCGACGAGCACGTGCGCGTCGGCCTCGACGACCAGGCGCGACACCCACGGCTCGGGCAGCCAGGCGCCGTCGAGCTGGCCGTCCTGGAAGAGCGTCAGCGTCTGCGCGTTCTCGGTCGGCGTGATCGCCACGTCGCCGGCGCCCGAGATCGAGGTCTCGTACCCTTCGTCGGCGAGCCAGCTGCGCAGCGCCACGTCCTGCGTGTTGCCGAGCTGAGGGCTGGCGAGGGTCGCGCCGTTCAGATCGGCCGGCGAGTCGATCCCCTCGCGCACGACCAGCGCCGCGCCCCCCGACGTGGCCCCGGCGATGATGTGGGCCGAGGCCCCGCCGGACTGGATGAACGTGTTGATCGCCGGGTTGGGCCCGATGTAGGTGGCGTCGATCGCGCCCGCCGAGAGGGCCTCGATCGCGGCCGGGCCGGCGTTGAAGACCTCGGTGGTCAGGTCGATGTCGCCGAGCGCGTCGGCGAACAGCTCCTCCGACAGACCGACCAGCGCGGGCGCGTGGGTGACGTTGGCGAAGTAGCCCAGGCGCAGCTCGGTCGCCACCTCGCCTTCGGCCGCGGAGCCGGATGCGGGGGCGCAGCCCGCGAGCGCCAATGCGGTGAGGCCCATCGCCAGGGCTCCCAGTGCGGTGAAGGTCCTGTTGCTGCGGGTGATGTTCACGGTTTCGCCTCCTTAGGCTCGTGGTGCTGTGCGGACGTGCGGTCGGTCAGTCGATGACGGTGCCGGCGGCCAGTGTGGCGCCGTCGGCGGGATGGATCAGCAGCAGCGAGCCGCCCTCGCGGCTCTGCGCGTACGGCTCCAGCGGCAGGTCGGATGCCAGGCGCAGCCGCACCCGACCGATCTCGTTCTCGGCGAGCGCGGCATCCGGCGCCGTGGTCAGGTCGGCGTGCGCGAGTGTCTCGAGGTCGCGCCGGGTGAGCACCTCGGCGACGATCGCCTGCACGGTCGCGGTGCCGTGCTTGACGAGCACGCGCGCGCCGGGGGCGGTCGCGCGCGGATCCAGCTGGAACAGCTCGACCACGGCGTCCCGTCGCAGCGCGGGAGCCGAGCCCGCGGCGACGATCACGGCACCGCGGGCGGCGTCGATCTCGTCGGCGAGGGTCACCGTCACCGACTGCCGCACGCCGGCGGCGCCGGTGTCGGCTCCGGCGACGTGCACGCCGGTGACCTCGGTGACCCGCCCGGAAGGCAGCACCTGCACGCGGTCGCCGACCGAGACGGCGCCGGCGGCGATCCGCCCGGCGAAGCCGCGGAAGTCCCGCAGCCGTTCCGCGTCGTCGGCGTCGATCTCGGGCGACAGCCCGCCCTGCGGTCGCAGCACGAGCTGCACCGGCAGCCGCAGCGGGGCATCGGCGTCGGTGCGCACCGGCAGCGTCTCGAGCAGCTCGAACAGCGTCTCGCCGCGGTACCACGGGGTGCGCTCTGACCGGTCGACGATGTTGTCGCCCTCGAGGGCGGAGACGGGCAGCACGCGCACGGCGGAGATGCCCAGCTCATCCGCCACGCGCAGCGCCTCGAGCTCGATGTCGACGTAGGTCTGCTCATCGAAGCCGACGAGGTCGATCTTGTTCACCGCGACGATCACGTGCGCCACCCGCAGCAGCGACGCCACGGCGAGGTGGCGCCGAGTCTGCTCGACCACGCCCTTGCGGGCATCCACCAGCACGATCACCGCGTCGGCGGTGGCCGCTCCGGTGACCATGTTGCGGGTGTACTGCACGTGCCCTGGGCAGTCGGCGAGGATGAAGCTGCGCCGGTCGGTGGCGAAGTAGCGGTACGCGACGTCGATCGTGATGCCCTGCTCGCGTTCGGCGCGCAGGCCGTCGGTGAGCAGCGCGAAGTCGAAGGCCCCGTGCGCGAAACCGCGCGCCCGCGAGGTCGCGGCGACCTGGTCGAGCTGGTCGGCGAGGATCGCCTTCGCGTCGTGCAGCAGCCGGCCGACCAGGGTGGACTTGCCGTCGTCGACCGAGCCCGCGGTCGCGAACCGGAAGAGAGTCGTGCTCATCAGAAATACCCGTCCTTCTTGCGGTCCTCCATGGCGGCCTCGCTGATGCGGTCGTCGGCGCGGGTGGCGCCCCGTTCGGTGAGCGTCGTGCGGGCGACCTCGTCGACGATCGACGCCGTGTCGGCGGCATCCGACTCCACCGCACCGGTGCAGCTCATGTCGCCGACCGTGCGGTAGCGCACCGTGCGACGCTCGACCTGCTCGTCGGGGCGGGGCTGCGAGAACTCGCCCACCGCCCACCACATGCCCGAGCGCTGGAACACCTCCCTCTCGTGCGCGTAGTACAGCGGCGGCAGCGCGATGCCCTCGCGCTCGATGTAGCGCCAGATGTCGAGCTCGGTCCAGTTCGAGATCGGGAAGGCCCGCACGTGCTGGCCGGGCAGGTGCCGGCCGTTGTACAGGCTCCACAGCTCGGGACGCTGGTTGCGCGGATCCCACTGCCCGAACTCGTCGCGCAGCGAGATGATGCGCTCCTTCGCGCGCGCCTTGTCCTCGTCGCGGCGTGCGCCGCCGAAGACCGCGTCGTGGCGACCGGCGGCGATCGCGTCGAGCAGCGGCTGCGTCTGCAGCGGGTTGCGCGTGCCGTCGGGGCGCTCGAGAAGCCGGCCGTCGTCGATATAATCCTGCACGCGCGCGACCTCGAGGTCGATGCCGAGACGGGCGATCGTCTCATCGCGGAAGCGGATGACCTCGGGGAAGTTGTGACCGGTGTCGACGTGCAGCACGGGGAACGGCACCCGCCCTGGCGCGAACGCCCTGGCTGCGAGGTGCAGCACGACCACCGAGTCCTTGCCGCCCGAGAAGAGCAGCACGGGTCGCTCGAACTCGGCGACCACCTCGCGGATGATGTGGATGCCCTCCGCCTCGAGCAGGTCGAGGGTGCTCAGGGTTCGGGTGGGCTCGACCTCCCGGTCGTTGAGCGAGCGGAGCGAGGCGAAACGCGTGGTGGTCTCCGGATTCGTGGCGTTCATACGTGCAGCCCGCATTCTGTCTTCGTCAGCCCGGCCCAGCGGCCGGATCGAGGGTCTTCGCCGGGGGCGACGGGCCTCGTGCACGGCGCGCAGCCGATCGACGGGTACCCGTTCGCGATCAGGGGGTTCACCGGCACATCGTGCGCGGCGCTGTACGCGGTGAGGTCGTCGAAGCTCCACGCCGCGACCGGGTTCACCTTCACGAGTCCGTTGCGCTCGTCCCACACGACCAGCTCCGTCTCAGCGCGCGTGGGCGCCTCGTCGCGGCGCACGCCCGTGAACCACGCCTCGTAGCCGCCGAGGGCCCGGTGCAGTGGCTCGACCTTCCGGCGCGCGCAGCACAGGCCCGGGTCGCGGGCGAACAGGTCGGTGCCGAACTCGGCATCCTGCTCCCGCACGCTCTGCGCGGGTTTCACGTCGACGACGATCACGTCGAGGCGCGACGCGACCTCGTCCCGCGTGAACCTCGTCTCGAGGAAGTGGTAGCCGGTGTCGAGGAACAGCACGTCGACCCCGGGCAGGCTCTGCGAGACGAGGTGGGGGAGGGCGGCGTCCGCCATCGAGCACGCGACGGCGACCTGCGAGACGGCGATGTTGGCCGCGACCCACGCGACCACCTCGGCCGGGCTCGCCTCGTCAGGCTGTCGGCTGCGCAGCTCGGCGTTGCCGCGCTCGGCGAGCGCGCGCAGCTCGGACGCAGGGCGGCGCCCCTGCGGCAGGCTCAGCGACCCTCGTCGTGCGGTGCTCACTGCAGCGCCTCGTCGTCGGCGCGGTGCGCCCACGTGGCGAAGCTCTCGCCCTCGGATCGGTCGGCGAGGTAGCGGCGGATCACCCGCTCCGCGTAGTCGGCGATGCCGTCGGCCGGAACCTTCAGCCCGCGCACGGTGCGCCCGAGGCCTGCCTCGGCGCGCCCCTCGGTGGCCAGGCCACCCCCGAGATGCACCTGATAGCCGGGAACCTGCTGGCCGTCGATCATGACGAGCTGGCCCTTCAGCCCGATGTCGGCCGTCTGGATGCGCGCGCACGAGTTGGGGCACCCGTTCACGTGCAGCGTGATGGTCTGGCCGATCTCGGGTTCGAGCTCGGCCAGGCGCTGCTCCAGCTGGTCGATCGCCTGCGCGGCGTTCGCCTTCGTCTCGACGATCGCGAGCTTGCAGAATTCGATGCCCGTGCAGGCGATCGTCCCGCGGCGGAACAGGCTCGGGCGCGATGGCAGACCGAGCTCGTCGAGCCCGGCGACGACGTGCGGCACGCGGTCCTCCGGCACATCGAGCACGAGGATCTTCTGGAAGACCGTCGGGCGCACGCGCTGCGATCCGTTCGCCTCGGCGAGGTCGGCGAGACGCGTCAGAGTGGTGCCGGAGAGACGGCCGACCGTGGTCGCGGCGCCGATGTAGAACCGGCCGTCCTTCTGCCGGTGCACGCCGACGTGGTCGGGTGCGCCGACCGGCTCGGCGGGGGCCGGACCGTCGGGCAGCGGGGAGGCCAGGTACTCGCTCTCGAGCACGTCGCGCATCTTCGCGGTGCCCCAGTCGGCGAGCAGGAACTTCATCCGCGCCTTGTTGCGCAGCCGGCGGTAGCCGTAGTCGCGGAAGATGCTGGTGACGCCGTACCACACCTCGGCCACCCGCTCCGGCGGCACGAAGGTGCCGAGCCGCTCGCCGAGGCGGGGCACCGCGGCGAGGGCGCCGCCGACCCACAGGTCGTAGCCGACACCGAGATCCGGGTGCTCGACGGCGACGAACGAGCAGTCGTTGATCTCGTGCACGACGTCCTGACTCGGATGCCCGGTGATCGCCGTCTTGTACTTGCGCGGCAGGTTCGAGAAGCTCGGGTCGCCGAGGTAGCGGTCGACGATCTCGCGCAGCTGCGGTGTCGGATCGATGAGCTCGTCCTCGGCGATGCCGGCCACGGCCGAGGCGAGGAAGGTGCGCGGCACGTCGCCGCAGGCCTCGGTGGTGTTCAGCCCGACCGCTTCGAGGCGACGCCAGGTCTCGGGCACGTCCTCGATGCGCACCCAGTGCAGCTGCACGTTCTGCCGGTCGGTGATGTCGGCGATGTCGCGGCCGAACTCCGTCGAGATCTCGCCGATCACGCGCAGCTGCTGGGTGGTGAGCTGTCCGCCGTCGATGCGCACCCGCATCATGAAGTATTCGTCTTCGAGTTCGTGCGGCTCGAGCTGAGCGGTGCGGCCCCCGTCGATGCCGGGCTTGCGCTGGGTGTACAGCCCCCACCAGCGGAAACGCCCGTGCAGGTCGGACGGATCGATGCTCGCGAACCCGCCCTGGGCGTAGATCGTCTCGATGCGCTCGCGCACGTTGAGTCCGTCGTCGGCGAGCTTGATCTCCTCGTTCGTGTTCAGCGGCTCGCGTCCGTCGACGGCCCACTGGCCGTGCGGCTTGGTCGGCGTGCGACTGGTGCGGGTGCGCGCACCGCGGATGGTCGTCGGCTGCTGGATCGACATCGAGCCCCCCTCGGATGAATGGCTGGGGATCAACGTACGGACTGCGATCCGAGGCGGAAACCTTCCATGACACGGAAAGACCAGGAGCGAAACACAGCGTCATGTGACGCGAAACATGACGCCAGAGGGGTGGCGTGATCGGCTCGAGTGTGCTGTCGCGTGCGCGGGATCGCGCGAGCGCAGGCGATCCGCCGGAGGTCGGTCCGCATCGGGCAGGGCCGTCCTGCGCTTGCGTGTTCGCCTGCCTCCGCCGGGTCAGGCCGGGGGAGCTGTCTCGTAGCGCTGGATGACGAGATCGACGAGCGCGTCCGGGATGCCCTGATCAGACTGCAGATCGTCGAGCAGCGGCGGCGTGATCGGGTGCGCGCCCGCCTTCCGCACCGCGAGATCGAAGAAGAACCCGCGTCCGAGCAGGTAGGTCGCGACGACGGCATCCGGGGCGGCGCTCAGCGCCGTCGGCAGATCCGGATGCCGGGCGGCGAGGTACGCGAGATCCACACGGCGGCCCGTGCGGGCGCGCAGCAGCGCGGCCATCCCCTCGGCGTCGGCGACCGAGCGCTCGTCGCGCGACCCCGCGACGGCGAGCACGAGCGGGGATTCCGGGCGGGCGATGCCGGCGAGCCGCATCGCGAGGACCTCCGCGAGCAGAGCATCGGGCCCCAGCGCGTCGGTGACGACGGCGTCCGCCCTGTGCACGGCGATCCCGTGCAGATCGTGATGCACGTGGAAGCCCTGCGAGAGCAGCAGCGGCACGATCACCACCGGCCCGTCGATCGCCGCCAGCGCGCTCGCCGCATCGGGCTGTTGCACGTCGACGAAGGCCGCGCGCACGTCGACGTCGGGCAGGCGCTCGGCCACGCGTGCGACGAGAGCGGCGATCGAACGCGCCCCGTCGGGGTCGTCCGTGCCGTGCGAGACGGCGAGCAGGGTGGGACGGGTCATGCGGGTGACTCTAGAGCGGGCGGTCGGGATGCGTCGCGCGCGGCGTCAAAGAGCGAAATGCCGCGTCTTCCACGTAAACCTGAGTCGAGTCATGTCAACTTCTTTTTGACAGCATTCGACTGCGGGTTTACACTTGAGTCATCACGACTCAGGTTCGACATCTGAGCCGTCCGCAGACTTTCACCAATACAAAGGAGAAACACATGGCACGTGCTGTCGGTATCGACCTCGGAACCACCAACTCCGTCGTCAGCGTCCTCGAGGGTGGCGAGCCCAAGGTCATCGCCAACGCCGAGGGCTTCCGCACCACCCCGTCGGTGGTCGCGTTCACCAAGGATGGCGAGGTGCTGGTCGGCGAGACCGCCAAGCGCCAGGCCGTCACCAACGTCGACCGCACGATCGCGTCGGTCAAGCGCCACATGGGCACCGACTGGTCGTTCGACGTCGACGGCAAGAAGTGGACGCCGCAGGAGATCTCGGCGCGCATCCTGCAGAAGCTCAAGCGCGACGCGGAGTCGTACCTGGGCGACACCGTGACCGACGCCGTCATCACCGTTCCCGCCTACTTCAACGACGCCGAGCGTCAGGCCACCAAGGAGGCCGGTGAGATCGCGGGCCTCAACGTGCTGCGCATCATCAACGAGCCCACCGCGGCCGCGCTCGCCTACGGCCTCGACAAGGGCAAGGAGGACGAGCTCATCCTGGTCTTCGACCTCGGTGGCGGAACCTTCGACGTCTCGCTGCTCGAGGTGGGCAAGGACGACGACTTCTCGACCATCCAGGTGCGCTCGACCGCCGGTGACAACCGCCTCGGCGGCGACGACTGGGACCAGCGCGTCGTGGACTACCTGATCAAGCAGTTCAAGGAGACCACCGGCGTCGACGTCTCGAGCGACAAGATCGCCCTGCAGCGCCTCAAGGAGGCCGCCGAGCAGGCCAAGAAGGAGCTCTCGTCGTCGACGAGCGCCTCGATCAACCTGCCCTACCTGTCGCTGACCGACTCGGGCCCGGTCTCGCTGAGCGAGAGCCTCACCCGCGCGAAGTTCGAGGATCTCACCAAGGATCTCCTCGACCGCACCAAGAAGCCCTTCGAGGACGTCATCCGCGAGGCGAACATCAAGGTGTCCGACATCGACCACATCGTGCTCGTGGGTGGGTCGACCCGCATGCCCGCGGTCGCCGAGCTCGTCAAGCGCGAGACCGGCAAGGACGCCAACAAGGGTGTCAACCCCGACGAGGTCGTCGCCGTCGGCGCGGCGCTCCAGGCCGGTGTCCTCAAGGGTGAGCGCAAGGACGTGCTGCTCATCGACGTCACCCCGCTGAGCCTCGGAATCGAGACCAAGGGCGGCATGATGACCAAGCTCATCGACCGCAACACCGCGATCCCGACCAAGCGCAGCGAAACCTTCACCACCGCCGACGACAACCAGCCGTCGGTCGCGATCCAGGTCTTCCAGGGTGAGCGCGAGTTCACCCGCGACAACAAGCCGCTCGGCACCTTCGAGCTCACCGGCATCGCCCCTGCCCCCCGCGGCATCCCGCAGATCGAGGTCACCTTCGACATCGACGCCAACGGCATCGTGCACGTGTCCGCCAAGGACAAGGGCACCGGCAAGGAGCAGTCGATGACGATCACCGGCGGTTCGTCGCTGTCGAAGGAGGACATCGACCGCATGGTGCGCGAGGCCGAGGAGCACGCCTCCGAAGACAAGAAGCGCCGTGAGGCCGCCGAGGTCCGCAACCAGGCCGAGACCCTCTCCTACTCGATCGAGAAGCTCATCAAGGAGAACGAGGACAAGCTCCCCGAGGACGTCAAGACCTCGGTTCAGGGCGATGTCGACGCGCTCAAGACGGCTCTCGCCGGCGAGGACGACGACGCCGTGAAGACGGCGTTCGACAAGCTGAACGAGTCGCAGACGAAGCTGGGCGAGGCGATCTACGCCCAGTCTCAGGCGGATGCCGCCGCCGGCGCCCCCGCAGATGACGAGGCTCCGGCCGACGCCTCCTCCGATGAGGATGTCGTCGACGCCGAGGTCGTGGACGACGAGGACGAGAAGAAGTAATCATGACGGACAAGAACTTCGACGACAACAGCGCCGAGGTTCCCGGCGAGGGGTCGGATGCTCAGGCATCCGGCCCCGCGTCGCAGAACCACGACGTTCCCCAGAACAGCGACGCTCCCCAGAGCCCTGACTCCGCCGAGGCCGCTGCGGCCGAGGGATCCGACGACGACCTCACCGTCGACGACATCCTGAACGCCGAGCAGATCGACGAGGCGGCATCCGAAGACGGCTCCGACGCGGGCATCGCCGACGCCGAGCACGCGCTGCTCGTCGACCTCAAGCGTCTGACCGCGGAGTACGCCAACTATCGCCGCCGCACCGAGGAGCAACGCCACGTCGAGGTCGACCGCGCCAAGGGCGAGGCCGCGAAGGGCCTGCTGCCCGTGCTCGACGACCTCGACCGGGCTCAGCAGCACGGTGACCTCGTCGAGGGCTCCGCGTTCGCCGTGATCGCCGGCAAGCTGCGTGCCGTGGTCGAGCGCCTCGGCGTCGTCGCCTACGGCGCGGCGGGCGACGAGTTCGACCCGCAGCAGCACGAGGCGATCTTCCAGCAGCCGACCCCCGGTGCGACCACCTCCACGATCCTCGAGGTCGTCGAGGTCGGCTACCGTCTCGGTGACGTCGAGCTGCGGCCGGCGAAGGTCGTCGTCGCTGTTCCCGCCGAGTAGGAACAGGTGATCGATGGCTAGCCAGGACTGGTTCGACAAGGACTTCTACAAGACGCTGGGCGTCTCGAAGGACGTCTCGGACGCCGATCTCAAGAAGACGTATCGCAAGCTGGCCCGCACGTACCACCCCGATTCGAATCAGGGTGATGCCGCGGCCGAGGCGAAGTTCAAGGAGATCAGCGAGGCGTACAGCGTGCTCAGCGACGCCGAGCAGCGTCGCGAGTACGACGAGATCCGCGCCATGGGCTCGGGTGCGCGCTTCACCGCGCCCGGAGCGGGCGGGACAGGCGGCTTCGACGACGTCTTCAGCCGGTTCGGGCAGGGCGGACGCGCGAGCCAGGCCGACTTCGAGGACATCTTCTCGATGTTCTCGCAGGGCGGCGGCTCGTTCGGGTCCGGCCGCTTCGGCCAGCCCACCGGCGGGTACCGCGGCTTCGGCGGCCCGCAGAAGGGCGCCGACCTCACCGCCACGACGACCCTCGACTTCGCCACGGCGGTGCAGGGCGACACCATCACCCTGCAGGCCGGCGACGGCAAGCCATTCAAGGTGAAGGTGCCCGCAGGCGTGAAGGACGGACAGAAGATCCGTCTGCGCGGCCGAGGGCGACCGTCGCCCGACGGCGGCGAGGCCGGCGACATCGTCGTGCAGGTGAAGGTGCGCCCGCATCCGGTGTTCACCCGCGACGGACTCAACCTGCGCCTCACGGTGCCGGTGACGTTCGCCGAGGCGACCCTCGGCGCGACCATCGAGGTGCCCACCCTCGGCGGCGAGACGGTGAAGCTGCGGGTCGCCCCCGGCACGCCCTCCGGGCGCGTGCTGCGGGTCAAGGGGCGCGGTGTGACGACGGCGAAGGGCGCCGGTGACCTGCTCGCCGAGCTGCAGATCGCCGTGCCCTCGCACCTCGACGACGCCGCCAAGGAGGCTCTGCAGCGCTTCCAGGAGCTCGGTCCGAAGGAGAACCCGCGGGCCGAGATGATGGCGAGGGCGAAGGCCTGATCATGGATGCCGATTCGCCCGTCTTCGCGATCGCGGTCGCCGCGGAGCTGGCCGGAATGCACCCCCAGACCCTGCGGCAGTACGACCGCATCGGCCTGGTGGTGCCCGGCCGCACCCGCGGCGGCTCGCGGCGCTACTCGATGCGCGACATCGAGCAGCTCCGCGAGGTCGCCCAGCTCTCGAGCGAGGGGATGAGCCTGCCGGCCATCGCCCGGCTGCTCGATCTGGAGGACGAGGTGCGGATGCTGCGTCGCCGTGTGAACGAGCTCGAGGGCGCCCTGCGCGCCGAGCGCGAGAACCGCCCCGGTGTGCGCGTGTTCGCCGCCGGGGCATCCGGGCAGGTCGTCACCCTGCCGTCCGGGCGGCGCATCCGCCGGTCGACCGAGGTCGTGCTGTGGCATCCGCGCCACGCCGCCGTCGATGCGCCCCAGGCAGCCGCGGCCGACGCACCCGACGCGTAGAGCGGCCGGTCAGATCCCGAGCACGGCCCTGGCGATCAGGAAGTAGATGATCAGCCCCGTCGCATCGACGAACGTCGTGATGAACGGGTTCGAGAAGACCGCCGGGTCGACCTTGATGGCCCGAGCGGCGAGCGGCATGATCCCGCCGATCGACGCGGCCACCGTGCACACGGCGACGAGGGTCAGACCCACCACCAGGCCGATGTGCCACTCGTACACCAGCCCGGCGATCGCGAATCCGAGCGTGCCCAGCAGCAGCCCCAGGCACAGCCCTACCCTGATCTCGCGCGAGAGCACCTTGCGCACATCGCGCGGGACGATCTCGCCCAGCGCCAGCGAGCGGGTCACGGTCGTCGCGGCCTGATTGCCGGTGTTGCCCCCGGTGCCGATCAGCAGCGGCACGAACAGCGCCAGCACGGTCATCTGCGCGAGGGTCGCCTCGAACGCGTCGAGCACCTGCACGGTGAGGGTGGCGCCCACCGCGAGCACGAGCAGCCACACCACGCGCGAGCGCACCAGGCGACGGATCGGCGTCGACAGGTACGAGCGGCGCAGCGGCTCGACACCGCCCTGCCGGGCAGCATCCTCGCTCTCCTCCTGCTTCAGGATGCGTGCGGCATCATCGATCGTGAGGATGCCGACGAGCCGCTGCTCGCCGTCCACCACGGGCAGGGCCAGCAGGCCGTAGTCGGTGGTGCGGCGTGCGACGACCTCCGCGTCCTCCGTCACCTCGGCGACGTGCGGGTCGCTCATGACGTCGACGATGAGGGCCTCCTCGTCTGCCGACATCAGATCCCGCAGGCTCACGATCCCGACCACCCGTCGCGCGTCGGTCACCGGCAGCGTGTAGACGGTCTCGGCGCTGTCCAGCGCAGCCCGGATGCGCGCGAACGTCTCGCGCACGGTGAGCTGCGGGTGCGTGGTGACGAACTCCGGGCTCATGCGCCGGCCGACTGAGTGGTGCGGATAGCCGAGCATCCCCGCGGTCAGGTCGCGCTCCTGCCTGGTGAGGCCGCGCAGCAGCTGCGGGGCGACGGACGCCGGCAGCTCGTCGAGCAGCCAGACCCGGTCGTCGGGGTCGATCTCGGCGAACAGCGAGGTCACCTCGGCGCGGCGCAGGGCACCGACCAGGTCGCCCCGGGTGCCGGGGGAGAGGGCTTCGAACACGTCGAGTGCCCGCGCCTTCGCGAGCAGTCGGTAGACGATGGCCGCATCCTCGATGCTGAGTCGATCGACGAGCTCGACGACCTCGGGCACGGACAGCGGCGTCAGCCGGGCGGATGCGCCGGCGAGATCCTGCTCCGAGATGAGACGGCGGATGTCGTCGGCGGCCTCGGAGACGGACTGGAGCTGGAAGGGGGTCATGGCGAGCCTTGGGGGAAGGCACCGCACTGAGCGCGTCGCGGAGAACGCGGGGCGTGCGTCGCAGCAGACGCCGCCGCTCAGCCGAGCGGTGCGGAAGCGGAGGGGGTGACGTGTCTGCGACTATGACTGTCACTCGACATGGTGAACCACCTCGCTTCCTGGTGCTCGGGGGACGTACCCACCGATCGTACCCGGTGCCCGGCACGATGTAACCTGTCAACAGTCGACAAGGGGGGCACTGTGCCGGACACCGTCAATCGAGGTGAATCGCTGGGTACGCAGATCGCCAACCTGCTGCGGCAGCGCATCGTGCGTGGTGTGCTCGCGCCCGGGGAGCGAATCACCGAAGAGGCGCTCGCCGAGGAGTTCGCGGTGAGCCGCGGCCCTGTGCGCGATGCGCTCACGCAGCTCAGCTTCGAGAAGCTCGTGCGCATCCAGCGTCCCCGCGGCGTGTTCGTCGTCGGCCTGAGTCACGACGACGTCGATCAGCTGTACAGCCTGCGCGGCGCGCTCGAGCAGCTCGCGCTGTCGAGGGCGATCCGCGTCGAGGACGACGCGCGGTGGCGGGGGATGGCCGACGCGGTGCACCGGATGGCCGACGCCGCGGATGCCGCCGATCACGCCGCGTTCGTGGAGGCCGACCTCGACTTCCACTCGCAGATCTACGCGCTCGCCGATCATCCCCGGCTGGAGGGGGCCTGGCGGCAGTACCTGCCGACCTTCACGGCCCTGCTCGAGGTGACGATCAATCACGACGACGACCTGCACGATTCCGCCGCCGACCACGTCACGCTGATGGACGTGATGCGCAGCGGTGACGCCGACCGCGCCGCTGACGTGCTGACGGCGCATCTCGACGGTGCGCGGGATCGGATGCTCAGCGAGCTGACCCAGCAGAACGGCTGATCGGCCCGCCTGCTGAAAGGGTCGCCGACGGATCGGAAGCGTGCTGACGACGCTAGATGTTGACTGTTAACAGTCAACGATGCTACTGTCGCCACGTCGACAACACGGTCGACCAGCACCGAGGAGCAAAGATGCCCCGCATCCGCATGTCCCGAGCGGCCGCAGCCATCGCCGCCGTCGCCGCAACCGCGCTCGTCCTGGCCGGCTGCACCAAGGTCGATGAAGGAGGTGCCGAATCGGCCTTCCCCGAGAAGGACATCCGCTTGATCATCCAGGCCAACCCAGGCGGCGGCTCCGATCTGTCCTCGCGCGCCCTGGCGACCGAGCTCGAGAAGATCCTCGACGTCAGCGTCATCCCCGAGAACATGCCCGGCGCCGCCGGAGCCCTGGCCATGGAGTACGTCGGCAATCAGAAGGCCGACGGCTACGTGATCGGCTTCGCGCCCGTCGAGATCGCGATGCTCAACACCACCCAGGGTGCTGCCGTGCTGCCCGAGGAGTACGACCTGCTCGGGCAGATCATGCTGGCGCCCGGTGTCGTCACGGTCGGCGCCGACAGCGGCATCGACTCGCTCGAGGCGCTCGTCGAGAAGGCTCAGGCGGGCGCGGTGACGGTCGCCAACTCGGGTGCCGGCTCGATCTGGGAGGCTGCGACCCTCGGACTCGGCAAGGCCGCCAACGCCGACTTCTCGCCGGTGCCGTATGACGGCGGCGCGACCGCCGTCGGTGCCGCCGCCTCGGGCGAGACCGTCGCTGCGGTCTCCGGCCTCGGCGAAGCGCTTGCGCAGGGTGACGCCGTGAAGATCCTCGCGGTCATGAACGACGAGCGCCACCCCGACGCTGAGGACGTTCCCACCGTCGCCGAGGCGATCGGCGAAGACGTCGAGTTCGGCGGCTGGGGCGGCATCTACGCTCCGAAGGGCCTGCCGGACGACGTCAAGAAGACCCTCGAGGACGCGGTCAAGAAGGCCGTCGACTCCGAGGAGTACCAGAAGTTCCAGAAGGACGCCGGCAACCTCGTCGTCTACCGCGACTCGGCGGAGTGGACCTCGTTCGTGAACGACCAGTTCGACCTGTTCAAGGACCTGCTGGGCTGAGCGGCACCCAGGGGCCGGGTCATCGACCCGGTCCCTGCGCCCTCGAGAGGATGCACTGATGTCGAGTACCGACACCCCCGCAGCGGACGCCACCGCAGCGGACGAGTACCAGGGCGCGGCGCCGTCGCGCCGTATCGAGGTGCTGTTCGCCGGGGTCGCCCTGGCCGTCGCCGCCGGCTACCTCGCCCTCGCGCTGCAGACGCCGCTGCGCCGGGCGGCGGCCGCCGGTCAGATCGATGCCCGGTTCTGGCCCACGGTGCTCGGGACGTGCGCCGTCGCCGTCGCCGTCCTCCTGCTCGTCATCGCGCTCACCCGGCCGGCGCCGACCCGCGAGGACGTCGAGCGCATCCAGCCCGGCGGTGTGCGCCGGGTGATCCTCACCCTCGCGATCGTGGGCGCGTTCATCGCCGCATGGTCGCTGAGCGCGGTGGTGCTCTTCGGCTACCGAGTCGAGGTGTTCCCGATCGCGGCCGGCCTGCTCATGGCCGCCCTCATGCTCGCCTACGGCCACCGCCGCCCCGTGAGCCTGATCATCTACTCCGTCACGGTCACGGCGTTCGTCTACGTCGTGTTCGGCATGCTCCTGAGGATCCCGCTGTGAACTTCTTCGTCGAGGGAGTGAGCTCCCTGCTGGACATCTCGATGGTGCTGTACGTCGGCGTCGGCCTCGTGCTCGGCTTCATGGTCGGCGCATTCCCCGGCATCACCGCGACGATGGCCGTCGCCCTCGCTGCCGGGTTCACGATGACGCTCGAGCCCGTGCAGGGCCTGGCGGTGCTGCTGACCATCTACGTCGCCGCCAACTTCGGCGACCGGGTGCCGTCCATCCTCATCAACACGCCCGGCACCCCGGCATCCATCGCGACCACGCTCGACGGGTACCCGATGGCCAAGCAGGGCCGGGCGGGTCTGGCCCTCACCATCTCGGCCATCGTCTCGGCGGTCGGCATCCTCGCCTCCCTCGTGCTCTTCTCGGTGGCGGCCGTGCCCGTCGCGAGCTTCGCCCGCGACTACTTCAGATCGCCCGAGCTGTTTGCGCTCGTGGTGTTCGGCATCGCGATCATGATCGGCATCTCCTCGAAGTCGATGCTCAAGGGCATCCTCGCCGGTCTGTTCGGACTCATGCTGGGCACCGTCGGCACCTACGCCGCCACCGCCGACCAGCGCTTCACTTTCGGCGTGCTCGAGCTCGTCGAGGGTGTCAACTTCATCGCCGTGATCATCGGCCTCTTCGGCATCGCCGAGCTGTTCGACCAGCTGCTCACGCACCGCAAGTCGCATGTGCGACCGATCTCGAGCCTCGGCCGCTGGTGGCCCAACCGGTCGGAGCTCGCGCAGTCCGGCCGGGCGACCGCGGTCGGCGGCGCCGTGGGGCTCGGCGTCGGGCTCATCCCGGCCGCCGGTGGCGACATCGCGGGCCTCATCGGATGGGAGCGGGCGCGCAAGGCCTCGAAGCATCCCGAGATGTTCGGCAAGGGCTCGATCGAGGGCGTCGCGGCATCCGACACCGCCTCCAGCGCGACGCTCGGCGGATCGCTCACGACCACGATGGCGCTCGGCATCCCGGGCGACTCCGTGATGGCCGTGATGATCGGCTCGATGATCATCTGGGGCATCACGCCCGGCCCGACACTGTTCACCAACCGTCCCGACCTCGTCGTCTCGATCGTCGGCATCATGCTGATCGCCACGCTGCTCTCGCTCGCGCTCAGCCTCGTGCGCATGCGGGGCATGGTCAAGCTGCTGGATGTGCCGCAGCCGTACCTGTGGAGCGGCATCCTGCTGTTCTGCGTCATCGGCACGTACGCCACCTCGAACAGCCTGTCGACCGTCGTCACCATGCTCGTGTTCGGCGTCGTGGGAGTGCTGCTCAAGCGCATGCAGGTGCCCGCGGGGCCGGTGGTGCTCGGCCTGCTGCTCGGTCCGCTCGCCGAGGAGAACCTCGCCCGCACGCTCGCGATCCTGCCCACCAAGCCGTTCTTCGAGGTGGTGAGCCCCATCGCGATCGCCCTGCTCGCGCTGGCCGTGCTGTCGATCGTCATGCCGGCGATCAGGGCGGCCCGCAAGCCCCGCACGCAGCGCGCCGCATTCGCGGACTCGGTGCTCGACACCGAGAGCGTGCAGCAGATCAGTCACGCTCGCGAGGAGCTCTCGGCCGATCCGGGGCTGCTGACCTCGACCGTGCGAAGCATCACCAAGAAGAAGAACTCCAAGGAGAAGAAGTGACCCGCTACGACATCCTCACCGCGATCCCCACCGCGTTCCACCGCGACGGATCGCTCGACCTCGAGGGGTCGCGGGCCATCTTCCGTTACGTGGCGGGGTCGGGCAACGAGGGCGCCTTCGTGCTCGGCACGACGGGGGAGTTCCCGGCGGTCGACGTCGAGGAGTTCACCGCTCTGGTCGACGCCGCGCTGGCCGAGCTCGCGGGGCGGATGCGGGTGGTCGTGCACGTCGGCCGACCGAGCGCGTTCGAGGCCGTGCGGCTGGTGGGCATCGCCCGCTCCCGCGGCGCGACCGAGTTCGCCGCCCTGACGCCGTACTACCTGCGCGCGTCGGACGACGCCGTCGTGGAGTACTTCCGTCAGGTGTCGGATGCCGTCGGCGACGGCCGCCTGTATGTCTACATCTATCCCGCGCGCAGCGGCAACCCCGTCTCTCCGGACCTGCTGGTGCGCCTGGCGCAGCTGCCGAACGTCGTCGGGGCCAAGGTCAGTGAGCTCTCGCTCGACGAGCTGGCCGCCTACCGCGCCGTGGTGCCGGACGGGTTCGAGCTTTACACCGGCGCCGACCGCGATCTCATCGCCGCTGTCGAGGCCGGCGCGCAGGGGGTCGTGTCAGGGGTGTCGTCGGTGACGCCCAAGCCGTTCCGTGCGCTCGCCGACGCCGGCCGCGCGGGGGACCCCGCAGCCATCACCGCGGCGCAGGCCGCTGTCGACGAGGTCGTCTCCTGGATCGGCGGCGACATGGCGCGCATGAAAGAGGGCTACCGGGTGCTCGGGGTCGCCGATGCGCATTGCCGGATGGCGCTGGACGAGCCGGACGCCGCAGCCAGGGCCGCGGTCGCCCGAGTCGTGGGCGCGCACGCCTGACGCAGACTGCAATCGGTTTCAGCCACGCGGTAGGGTGTGCGTATCCAGCCGTAGGGGGAGACGTGGCCACGATCTACGACGTCGCGCGGCTCGCCGGCGTCTCGCCGGCGACCGTCTCGCGCGTCTTCAACGGCACGAGCGTGTCGCCGCAGAAGACGGAGGCCGTGCGCCGAGCCGCCGCCGAGCTGAGGTTCACGCCGAACCGGGCCGCCCGCACGCTGCGTCGGCAGAGCTCCGAGGTCATCGCCCTGATCATCCCCGACATCGAGAACCCGTACTTCACCGAGATGGCGCGCGGCGTGGAGGACGTGGCCAGCACGGCCGGGTACTCGGTCGTGCTGTGCAACTCCGACTCCCAGACCGAGAAGGAGTCGACCTACCTGCGCATCGCGATGGCCGAGAACATGTCGGGAGTGATCCTCGCCGCGGCGTCGGATGACCCTGACATCGACGAGGTGCTCGCGACCGGACGTCCCGTCGTGGCGGTCGATCGCCGCACCGGGCGCGAGATCGACGGGGTGATGATGGCGAACCGCGAGGCGGGCCGGATCGCCGCCGCTCACATGCTGCAGCTGCACGACCGGGTCGCCTACATCGGCGGACCCGAGAACATCGAGACCGCCGCCGAGCGTGCACAGGGGTGGCGCCAGGCGCACCGCGACGCGGGGCGGGCGGCGCCGGACGAGCTGCTGCGGTTCTCGACGTTCCGCGTCGACGGCGGGCGCGCGGCGATGGAGGAGCTGCTTCGGCTGCCCGAGCCGCCGGATGCCGTGGTCGCCGGCAACAACCTCATCGGCGTCGGTGCGATCCAGGTGCTCACCGAGCACGGGCTGACCCCGCCGCGCCTGGGCGTCGCGGTGATCGGGTCGCTGCCCTTCACGACGCTCTCGCCCTCGGTGGTGAGCGTCGTGCGCCTGCCCGCCAGGGAGATGGGCGTCACGGCCGCGCGGATGCTGCTCGCGCGGATCGACGGTGACCGCCAGCAGGCGCGCACGGTGGTGCTGGGCGGCGAGCTGCTGTCGGCTGAGCCCGCCCCCTGAGCGCCGGACCGCCCCGCGAACCGCGGACCGCCCCCGTGAACGGCGGCAGACGACTCGTGATCTGTTGGATGAAATCGATTTCGCATAGACTGAGCGACGAACCCAGCGATCGAGGAGGATGCCATGCGCGGCACGCTTGGAGTCGACGTGGGAACGTCGAGCACCAAGGGCGTCCTCGTCGCCGAGGACGGCACGATCCTCGCGTCGACGACGCGGGCGCACACGGTGGACCGGCCCCGCCCTGGGTGGGTGGAGATGGACGCCGGCATCTGGTGGGACGAGTTCCGGAGCATCGCGCAGGAGCTGATCGCCACCGTGCCGGATACCGAGATCGTCGCCGTCGGCGTCAGCGGCATGGGTCCGTGCGTGCTGCTGACCGACGCCGACGACCTGCCGGTGCGCCCCGCGATCCTGTACGGCGTCGACACCCGCTCCACCGCACAGATCGCCCGGATGACAGCCGAGCTCGGCGTCGACGAGATCACCCGTGTCGGAGGCTCGGTGCTCACCTCGCAGGCCGCCGGCGCGAAGATCGCGTGGGTCGCCGAGGAGGAGCCCGAGGCCTGGGCGCGCGCGACGCGCCTGTTCATGCCGGCGTCGTGGCTGGCCCACCGGCTGACCGGCGCGTACGTGCTCGATCACCAGTCCGCCAGCCAGACCTCGCCGCTGTACGACATCGAGAACGAGCGCTGGCACGCGCCGTGGTGGCAGCGCTACGCCGAGCGCCTCGAGCCGCCCCGCCTCACCTGGGCCGGTGACATCGCCGGCGAGGTCACCGCCGAAGCTGCCGCGGCCACGGGCATCCCGCCCGGAACGCCCGTCATCACCGGCACCATCGACGCCTGGACGGAGGCGGTCAGCGTCGGCGCGCACGAGAGCGGCGACCTCATGCTCATGTACGGCACGACGATGTTCCTCATCGCCACCGGTGAGCAGACGCTGCGCACGCCCTCGATGTGGACCACGGCCGGAGCCTTCGCCGGCACCCGCAACCTCGCCGGCGGGCTGTCGACCTCGGGCGCGCTCACGGCCTGGCTCAAGGACCTCACGGATGCCGACTACCCGCAGCTCCTCGCCGAGGCCGAGGCATCGGGACCCGGCGCCCGCGGCCTGCTGATGCTGCCGTACTTCGCCGGTGAGCGCACACCGATCCAGGACCCCGACGCGCGCGGGGTGATCGCCGGGCTCACCCTGGAGCACACCCGGGGCGACCTCTACCGCGCGGCACTCGAGGCCACCGCCCTCGGCGTGCGCCACAACGTCGAGACGATGCGCGCCGCCGGGGCGGACATCCGCCGCATCGTCGCCGTCGGAGGCGGCACTCAGGGCCGGCTCTGGCTGCAGATCGTCTCGGACGTCACCGGTCTCGTGCAGGAGGTGCCGGCCACCACCATCGGCGCCAGCTACGGCGCGGCCTTCCTCGCCGCCGACGCGGTGGGCGCTCCCGGCGCCCAGCCGGCGATCGGCGACTGGAACCCGATCGCCGAGCGGATCACCCCGGATCCCGTGCTGCGCGATCTCTACGACGCCCTCTTCGACCGCTACGTGCGCCTCTACGAGGGCTCGAAGCAGGTCGTCCACGAACTCGCCGCCGTGCACCGCGGCGCCTGACCCCATCCACGCATCGGAGAACATCATGAGCTACACCCTCCCCGCCCCCGTCGAGCGTCCTCGGTCCGCGCCGAAGACCGCGTACCTGATCACCTCAGGCGACCTGCGCGAGTCCGCCAACGTCGGCGGCTGGCCCACCCAGGTCGCCCTCGAGGAGGGGGTGACCCGCGTGTTCGACGGCCTGGGCTGGACGGTCATCCGCGCCTTCGACGTCGACCCGGCCACCGGTCACGGCTTCATCTCCAGCCAGCGCATGGGCTTGGAGGTGTTCAAGGGCATCCCCGTCGACGCCCCGCTGATCGTCGCGATCGCCAACTGGCAGTACTCCCACCACGTTCTCGCAGGGCTCCGCACCCACCAGGGGCCGATCCTCACCGTCGCCAACTTCGCCGGTGACTGGCCCGGCCTGGTGGGACTGCTCGGTCTCAACGCCGGCCTGACGAAGATGGGCAAGCCGTACGCGACCACGTGGTCGGTCGACTTCACCGACGACTGGTTCACCGCGGGCATCCGGGAGTGGACCGAGACCGGCGCGATCACGCACGACGCGTCGCACGTGCGTCCGCTGCCGGCACTGCCCGAGAGCCCCGAGAGGCAGCTCGGCGAGGCGCTCGCCGCGCAGCTGCTCGCCGACAAGGCCATCATCGGCGTGTTCGACGAGGGCTGCATGGGCATGTACAACGCGATCTTCGACGACGAGCTGCTCAACGCCACCGGCATCTACAAGGAGCGTCTGTCGCAGTCGGCCCTGTACGCCGAGATGCTGCAGGTGAAGGACGCCGAGGCCGACGCGGCGTTCGACTGGCTCGTCGAGCACGGCATGACCTTCCACTTCGGTCAGGACGCCGCCACCGAGCTCACCCGCGAGCAGGTGCAGTGGCAGCTCAAGATGTACATCGCCGCACTGCGGATCGCCGACGACTTCGGGCTCGACGCCGTCGGCATCCAGTACCAGCAGGGGCTGAAGGACCTGGTTCCGGCCTCCGACCTCGCCGAGGGCATCCTGAACTCCACCGAGCGTCCTCCCGTCACCAGCCGCGACGGCTCGCGCGTGCTGCACGAGGGGCGTGCGTTCCCGCACTTCAACGAGGCCGACGAGGGGGTCGCGGTCGACGCGCTGATCACCGACCGGGTGTGGCGCGCGATGGGTCTGGTGCCCGACAACACCCTGCACGACGTGCGCTGGGGCGACGATTACGACGGCGACTTCGTGTGGGCGTACGAGATCTCGGGCTCGGTGCCCGCATCGCACCTCGGCGGCTGGGACCAGGCCGAGGGATGGCGTCAGGGTCACGTGTTCTTCCCCGCCGGCGGGGCGACGATCAACGGCGTCTCGAAGCCCGGCGAGGTGGTGCTCAGCCGGGTGTTCATCGCCGACGGCATCCTGCAGGCCGACATCTTCCGCGCCTCGGTCATCGAGCTGCCGGATGCCGAGACGCAACGCCGCAAGGATGCGACGAACCCCGAGTGGCCGATCGCGCACGTCGTGCTGCACGGGCAGAGCCGCGACCAGTTCATGGCCAGGCACAAGGCCAACCACGCGCAGCTCGTCTACGCACCCGACGCCGAGACGGCGGACAAGGCGCTGATCGCGAAGGCCGCGATGCTCGACGGCATCGGCATCAAGGTCAACCTCGTCGGCGACGTTCGCATCTGACCCTCGGCCCGGGCAGGCGGCGCCCCCCCACAGGGGGCGTCGCCGGCTGCCTCCGAGGAGAGTCGCGGACTCATGCGGGCGGCAGACGAAGCACGTCGGCGTCGCCGCCGGTGATGTCGCCCGCGATCCGGATGCTGCGGGCGAGGTCGTCCAGCGCGGTCTCGAGAGTGCCGAAGCGCTCGCGGTCGCTGCACACCGCCGTCAGGGTGACGAGGTGGGAGCCGGTGTCCCACGTGTACGTCGCCGACGCGGGCGCGCCGGGCTTCGCCGGAAACGGCATCAGCAGCTTCTCGCCCTGGCCGAGCGCGGTGCGGAAGTCCTCGGTGTCGTCGTACTCCATGGGCATCATGGCGCGCGCGGTGCGCAGCTGCGGGGTGAGTGCCTGCACGGTCGCCATCGCGACCACCAGCTCGGGCTCGGCCTTCCATGTCCACGCGAGCACGCGGCCATCGGCCTTGCGCATGGCGAAGGGGATCGCCTGGCTCGCCAGCCAGCTGCCGAGACGGGCGCCGGGCAGCGTCTCGCGCCCCAGTCCCGTGCCCGCCTGCGCCATCAGCATCCGGATGGCGGCCTTGCGATGCCGGCGGCCGCGGAATCCCAGCGAGCCGGTGACGGGGATCCACAGGGCGCGGTCGGCGGAGGAGATCAGGCGCATGACCCCACGCTACGCGGCCCGCCTCCCCGGATGGCACAGTGCCCTCGGGTAGAGTGACGGGCGCCCAGAGCTAGAGATAGGCAGCAGACTTCCCGTGACCTCCGGACGCCCCCTTAAGATCCTCATCGGCTGCGACACGTTCGCGCCCGACATCAACGGAGCCGCGCGCTTCGCCGAGCGCCTCGCCGCCGGCCTCGTGCAGCGCGGCCACGACGTGCACGTCGTCGCGCCGAACACCGCGTACCGTCGCTCGCCCGCGCACACCGAGGTGATCGAGGGCGAGCCCATGACGATGCACCGCCTGCCGGCCCTGCGCTGGCTGCCGCACGACTGGGTGCGCTTCGTCTGGCCGTGGCGCTCGAAGCACTGGGCGCGCACGGTGCTCGACGAGGTGCAGCCCGACATCGTGCACATCCAGTCGCACATCATCATCGGACGCGGACTCACCCGCATCGCCCATCAGCGGGGCATCCCCGTCGTCGCGACGAATCATGTGATGGCCGAGAACATCCTCGATCACACCACGTTCCCGAAGTTCATCGACGACGTCGTGCTGCGCTTCGCGTGGACCGACGCCAAGCGCACCTTCGAGATGACGCGCGCGGTGACCACGCCCACGCGCCGGGCGGCCGACTTCCTCGAGCGCACGATCGACATCCGGGGCGTCGTGCCGATCAGCTGCGGGATCGACCGACGCAACTACGACCCCGTGATCGCCCCGCGGGAGCGCAACCGCATCCTGTTCGTCGGACGCCTCACGGGCGAGAAGCAGGTCGACGTCGTGCTGCGCGCGGTCGCGGCCCTCGATCCGGCCCTCGACGTGCACTTCGACATCGCCGGCGGCGGTGATCAGCGCAAGGCTCTGGAGGCCCTCACCGTCCAGCTGGGCATCGAGGATCGGGTGACCTTCCACGGCCGGGTGACCGACGAGCAGCTGCGCGAGCTGTACTCGCGCTCATCGGTGTTCGCGATCGCGTCGATCGCCGAGCTGCAGTCGATCGTGACGATGGAGGCCATGGCATCCGCCCTGCCGATCGTCGGAGCGAACGCCGTCGCGCTGCCGCACCTCGTGCACGACGGCGAGAACGGCCACCTCTTCGAGCCGGGCGACGTCGACGACCTCGCCGCCAAGCTGACGCAGGTGCTGACCGCGTCGCCGGCGGAGTACGAGCGGATGCAGCGCGCCTCGCTCGACGGCGTGGCCGTGCACGACATCAACCGCACGCTCGACACCTTCGAGGCGCTCTACCGCGACGAGCCGCTGCCCGCCTGACCGGCTGCTCGACAACCGGGCGTGGGGCAGGGGAACGCTCAGGCGTCGGTCATGCCGCGGCGCAGCAGACGTCCGCGCGGGTTCTCGAAGTCGATGACCTCGCCGTGCAGCCACGTGCGTCGCACGACACCCGCAAGCGCCTTGCCCTGGTACGGCGTGATCGGGTTCTTGTGGTGCAGCTTCTTGACGTCGACCACGTACGCGTCGTCGGCGGCGAAGATCGAGAAGTCCGCGTCGTAGCCCGGAGCGATGCGTCCCTTGCCGGCCAGGCCGGCGAACTGCGCCGGACGCTCGCTCATCCATGCCACGACCTGCTCGAGCGACAGACCGCGTTGGCGCGCCTCGGTCCAGATCAGCGACAGCCCCAGCTGCAGCGACGCGACGCCGCCCCACGCCACGCCGAAGTCGCCGTTCTCGAGGTCCTTCAGATCGAGCGTCGAGGGGGAGTGGTCCGACACGATGAAGTCGATCGTGCCGTCTTCCAGGCCCTGCCACAGCAGCTCGCGGTTGCCGGCCTCGCGGATCGGCGGGCAGCACTTGAACGCGGTCGCCCCGAGCGGGATCTCCTCGCTCACCAGCGTGAGGTAGTGCGGGCAGGTCTCGACGGTGATCTTGAGGCCGTCGTTCTTCGCCGTGCGCAGCATCGCCAGCGCATCGGACGACGACAGGTGCAGGATGTGCGCCCTGGCGTCGGTCCAGCGAGCCCGCTCGATGACCTCGGCGATCGCGAGGTTCTCGGCCCCTCGGGGGCGGGATGCCAGGAACTTGGCGTAGTCGTCGCCGTCCGGCTGCGGGGCGCGGTCGATGGCCCTGGAGTCCTCGGCGTGCACGATCATCACGGAGTCGAAGGTGGCGAGCTCGCGCATGTCCTTCTCGAGCTCGTCGGGGTCGAGCGGGGGGAACTCGTCCACACCGGAGTGCAGCAGGAAGCTCTTGAAGCCGAACACGCCGGCGTCGTGCAGGGGGCGCAGGTCGGCGGTGTTGCCGGGCACGGCGCCGCCCCAGAAGCCCACGTCGACGTGGGTCTGACCGTGCGCGGCGCGTCGCTTGACCTCGAGTGCCTCGACGGAGACGGTCGGCGGGATGCTGTTCAGCGGCATGTCGACGATGGTGGTGACCCCACCGGCGGCCGCGGCGCGGGTCGCGGAGGCGAAGCCCTCCCATTCGGTGCGGCCGGGCTCGTTGACGTGCACGTGAGTGTCGACCAGGCCGGGGATGAGGGTCTCGTCCTCGGCGAGCTCGATGACCTCCTCGCCGTCGAGGTTGTTGCCGAGCGGCTGCATCGCGACGATCACGCCGCCGCGCACACCGACCTCGCGGGGGCGGATGCCGGAGCTGGTGAGCACGCGCTCACCGCGGATCACGAGGTCGTACTGCTGGCCTGTGGGATCGAGCGAGGTGTGTGCTGATTCCTGGTGCTCGGCGTCCTGCGACATCCCAACCGCCCTTCCTTACGCTTTCATGATGCGAGAACAACCTTTCGCACTAAGGGATTTCACCACGCCGACGAAACGCTGTCAACACCGAGCGAGTGTAGTCCCGGCATAGGCTGAGCGGGTGGCGGGCCTGTTGGTGGAGGGAATCCGGCCGCGCTAGACTTTTCGTATCGCAGAAACCGGATTTCATTGATCGGAACTCAGATGAACGCTCCCCGCTCCTCCGCCACGCGCCGCGAGATCGCTCCCGAACTCGCCCGCTCCTGGCTGCTCGTCGCCGCCACTCGCCCCGAGACCTTCGACGACGCAGCCGCCTCGCACGCCGACGCGGTGGTCCTCGACATCGAGGATGCCGTCGACGCCAGCAGGAAGGAATCGGCGCGCGCCGACGTGGTGCGCTGGCTCAGCGAGGGCGGGCGCGCCTGGGTTCGCATCAACGACGCCGGCAGCGAGTACTGGGCTGACGACATCGAGGAGCTCCGCAGCGCCCCGGGCCTGCAGGGCGTGATGCTCGCGAAGACCGAGGTCGGGGGACAGGTCATGGACACCTTCAACCGCCTGGGGGCGCGCGTGCCCATCGTCGCCCTCGTCGAATCCGCCGTCGGCATCGAGAACGCGAGCGAGATCGCCCGCGCGAAGGGCGTCTTCCGGCTCGCGTTCGGCAGCGGCGACTTCCGCCGCGACACCGGGATGTCGGCCGACCGCGAGGCGATGGCCTATCCGCGCGCCCGTCTCGTGGTCTCCAGCCGCGTGGGCGGCCTGCCCGGCCCGATCGACGGTCCGACCGTCGGCTCGAGCCACCCCATCCTGCGCGAGCAGTCCGCGATCACGGTGTCGATGGGCATGACCGGCAAGCTCTGCCTGCAGGCGGAGCAGACCCCTGTGGTCAACGAGGTCATCAGCCCCACCCGCACCGACGTCGAGTGGGCGCACGAGTTCCTCGCCGACTTCGACGCCCGCGGCCGCATCGTCCGCGACGGCAGCGACCTGCCCCGGCTGGGTCGGGCTCGAAAGATCATGCAGCTCGCCGAGGCCTTCGACGTGCTGCCCGTCGTCCGCTGACGACGCCGCCCCCGCACCGCGCCGAGGCGCGGCATCCATCCCTGCAACAGAACGGAGTCATCATGACCGACAAGCTCACCCCCGGCGTGACCGCGCCCGACTTCGCCCTCGCCGATGCCGAGGGCCGCACCGTCGCGCTCGCCGACTACCGCGGCCGCAACGTGGTGGTCTACTTCTATCCGAAGGCCGCGACGCCCGGATGCACGACCGAGGCGTGCGATTTCCGCGACAGCCTCTCGGCGCTGGATGCCGCCGGCTACGCCGTCATCGGCATCTCGCCCGACTCGATCGACGAGATCCGCGCCTTCGCCGAGGCCGAGGGCCTCACCTTCCCGCTGCTCGCCGACACCGACGCCGCCGTCGCGAAGGCGTGGGGTGTGTGGGGGGAGAAGACCGTGGGCGATCGCACCTTCGACGGCGTGATCCGCTCGACCTTCGTGCTCGACGGGGACGGCGTCGTGCAGCGTGCGGAGTACGGTGTGGATGCAGAGGGGCACGTGGCGCGGCTGCGGGCCGAGCTCGGCGCCTGACTCCACGATGTGAAAGGGGCCGCCGGTGGTGTTGACAAACCCAACCGGCGGCCCGCAGAATACTTACACATGCTGAAATAACAGTTCCGGCATACGGAAGTAACCTTCTCGTGAAGACTCCGTCAGGGGTTTCCGTATAGCCTTCGCGCCGGATGCCAGCATCTGCTTGAGGATCGAAGATGTTACTCGAGAACTTCAATACGGCTCCCCGCGAAGCAGCCGTCGCCGTCGTGAAGCCGGCACTGGACATCGCCCGCTGGATCGACGCGATCGTCGACGGCCGGCCGTACCGGAGCGTCGACGAGGTCGCCGCCGCCGCCGCCACGGTCGCCGCCCCGCTCTCCGAGGGGGAGATCGACGGCGCTCTGGCGCACCACCCGCGCATCGGCGAGCGTCCGCAGGGCGAGAGCGCCGAAGCCGCGCTGTCGCGCAAGGAGCAGCCGGGTGTCGATGCGGATGCCGCCGCCGCGCTGGCCGCGGGCAACAAGACCTACGAGGAGAGGTTCGACCGCGTGTACCTCGTGCGCGCAGCCGGACGATCCGCCGAGGAGATCCTCGCCCTGCTGCAGCAGCGGCTGGGCAACACCCCCGAACAGGAGCTCGCCGTCGTCGACCAGCAGCTGCGTGAGATCGCAGCGCTGCGTCTGGCCGGAGCCCTCGAGAGCTGAAGGAGCGCGCGATGAGCGTTTCCCATGTGACCACCCACATCCTGGACACCTCGATCGGACGCCCGGCGCCCGACGTCGCCGTCGCACTCGAAGCCCGTCAGGGCGACGAGTGGGTCGGGATCGGTTCAGGATCCACAGATGCTGACGGGCGGGTGAAAGAACTGGGCCCTTCGCTGTTGGAGAGCGGCGCATACCGTCTCCGGTTCGACACGGCGGCCTACTTCGCCGGCATCGACACGGACACCTTCTTCCCGGAGGTGGTGTTGACCTTCCAGGTCGACGCTGAGCAGGCGCACTATCACGTGCCGCTGCTGCTCAGCCCGTTCGCCTATTCCACTTACCGAGGAAGCTGAGTTGAAATCATGACCAAGATCATTCTGGGCAAGAACCAGTACGGCAAGGCCGAGGTCCGCGTCGTGCGGGTCACGCGCGACACCGACCGTCACGAGATCGAGGATCTCAACGTCACCTCGCAGCTGCGCGGAGACCTCGACAGCGCCCACTTCGAGGGCAACAACGAGCACGTCGTCCCGACGGACACGCAGAAGAACACCGTCTACGCGTTCGCCAAGGACGGCGTCGGCAGCCCGGAGGAGTTCCTGCTCCGCCTGGGACGGCACTTCACGGGCGAGTTCGACTGGATCACCGGCGGTCGCTGGGAGGCCGAGCAGTACACCTGGCAGCGCATCCAGGGCGACGCCGGCGAGCACGACCACTCGTTCGTCCGCGGCGGCACCGAGACCCGCACCTCGGTGGTGCAGATCGACGGCGACGACACGGTGGTCATCGCCGGCCTGCAGGACCTCAAGGTCCTGAAGTCGACGCAGAGCGGCTTCGTCGGGTACCCGAAGGACAAGTACACGACCCTGGCCGAGACCGAGGACCGCATCCTCGCCACCTCCGTCACCGCCAAGTGGCGCTACAACCGCACCGACATCGACTTCAACGAGGTCTTCGCGGACGTGCGCCGCCTGCTGCTCGCCGGGTTCTCGCGCAACTACTCGTACGCCCTGCAGCACACGCTGAAGGAGATGGCCGAGGCCGTCCTCGAAGCGCACCCCGAGATCGACGAGATCCGCTTCTCGACCCCGAACAGCCACCACTTCGTGGTCGACCTGTCGCCGTTCGGCCTGGAGAACCCCAACGAGGTGTTCTACGCCGCCGACCGCCCGTACGGCCTGATCGAGGCGTCGTTCCTTCGCGAGGGCGCCGACACCGACCACTGGTCGTGGGACGGCATCGCCGGCTTCTGCTGATCCGACGCGAGTCGGCACGGAACACATTCCGGGGGCTCGTCGGTCGCACCGACGGGCCCCCGGCCCCATTGAGAGCGGAAGCACCGTTCGTCACGCCCATTCGACATATGCCCACCCCGAACAGCGGGTCCCGGACAAGGAGGTCCCCTCATGACTGCGGCACGCAGCAGCACCACGAACCAGCGCCCATCCGGCCGTCCTGAGGACGAGCGTCTCGGCATCGGCCCCTCCATCGCCTACGGGCTCCAGCACGTACTGACCATGTACGGCGGCATCATCGCACCGCCGTTGATCATCGGCTCCGCCGCCGGGGTCAGCCCGGCCGAGATCGGCCTGCTGATCGCCGCCTGCCTCTTCGTCGGCGGTCTCGCCACGCTGCTGCAGACCATCGGCTTCCCGTTCTTCGGATCTCAGCTGCCCCTCGTGCAGGGGGTGTCGTTCGCCGGTGTCGCCACGATGCTGGCGATCGTGAACGGCAACGGCCGGGACGGCCTGACCAATGTCTTCGGCGCGGTGATCATCGCCTCGCTGATCGGTCTGGTGATCGCGCCGTTCTTCGCGCAGATCGTGCGGTTCTTCCCGCCGGTGGTCACCGGCGTGGTGATCACCTCGATCGGCCTGTCGCTGATGCCCGTCGCCGGACGCTGGATCGTGGGCAACGACCCCACGGCGGAGTCGTTCGCCGACCCCGTCAACATCGGCATCGCGGGCTTCACGCTGCTCGTCATCATCCTGCTCAGCAAGGTCGGCAACGCGTTCGTCTCGCGCCTGTCGATCCTGCTCGCCCTGATCGTCGGCACGATCTTCGCGGCACTGATCGGCCGGGCCGACTTCTCGAAGGTGTTCCAGGGCGACTTCTTCGCCTTCCCGACGCCGCTCGCCTTCGGAGCGCCGACGTTCGATCTGGCGGCCATCCTCTCGATGCTCATCGTGGTGCTGGTGATCCTCACCGAGACGACCGCCGACATCCTCGCCGTCGGCGAGATCGTCGGGTCGAAGGTCGACCGCAAGCGCATCGCCGCCGGCCTGCGCGCCGACATGCTCTCCAGCGCCGTGTCGCCGATCTTCAACTCGTTCACGCAGAGTGCGTTCGCTCAGAACGTCGGACTCGTCGCGGTCACGAAGATCAAGAGTCGCTACGCGGTGGCCGCGGGCGGTGTCGTGCTGATCATCCTCGGCCTGTGCCCGTTCCTCGGTCGCGTGGTCGCGGCGATGCCCACGGCCGTGCTCGGCGGCGCCGGCATCGTGCTCTTCGGCACCGTCACCGCGTCCGGCATCCGGACGCTCGCGAAGGTGAAGTACGAGAACAACATGAACCTGATCATCGTCGCGACGGCGATCTCGATCGGCATCCTCCCCGAGCTGATCCCCGCGATCTACTCCAACTTCCCGAGCTGGTTCCAGGTCATCTTCAACTCGGGCATCAGCTCCGCCGCCGTCACCGCCATCGTGCTGAACCTCGTCTTCAACCACTTCACCCGAGGCAACTCCGACGATCCGTCCGTGTTCGCCGCGAGCCCGGTACGGGTCATCCGCACCGACGTGATCCGGGTGCTCAAAGAGGGCGACCGCTACGTCGACGGCAAGCTCGTCGGCGCCGACGGCAAGGTCGTGCAGATCGTCGACGACGAGCCGGGCGGATCAGCGCACTGAGCTCGGTCCACGTCGAGGTCCGCACCTCGTGGGGGCGGACCTCGACGCGTGATCACAACGCCCGCACAGACGAGACGGTACAGCTCAGCCGCGACCGCCGAACGGCATCCCCGCAGCGGTGACCGTCAGCGCCGAGATGTTCGCCTCGGGCGGCAGCTGCGCCATGAAAAGCACAGCCCGCGCGGCGTCGGCCACGTCGAAGGCCGGCTCGACCAGACGCGAGCCGTCGGCCTGCAATGCACCGGAGCCGACGCCGATCTCGGACATGATCCGCGTCGCGGCGTTGCCGATGTCGATCTGGCCGCAGCTGATACCGTGCGCTCGGCCGTCGAGGTCGACGGAGCGGGTGAGGCCGGTGATGGCGTGCTTGCTCACCGCGTACGCGACCGAGAGCGGTCGCGGGACCTGGGCCGAGATCGATCCGTTGTTGATGATGCGGCCGCCCGACGGCCGCTGCGCGATCATCGTGCGCATCGCGGCTCCTGCGCACAGCAGAGCGCCGGTCACGTTCACATCGATCGTCCGCTGCCACTCGACGGGGTCGACGTCGGCGGCGGATGCCACAGGGCCGAAGATCCCCGCATTGTTGAACAGCACATCCACGCGGCCCCACTCGGCCACGACGCGGGCGAACAGCGCGTCCACCTCGGCGGGCACGGTGATGTCGGTGGGCACGACGAGAGCGTTCGGATGCCCGTCGGCGCTCTGCTGCAGGGCATCCGCCCTCCGACCGGCGAGAGCCACCCGGAACCCGGCCTCGAGCATGGCCGCTGCCACGGCGCGGCCGATGCCCGACCCCGCACCGGTGACCACGGCGACGCGTCCGTTCGTCATCAGATCGCTCCCCGATCCGCCGTCAGGATGCCAGCTCGGCGCTGATCGCCTGTGCGGCGATGCGCAGCTTGGGCACGGCGCGCTCGCCGAACGCCTCGTCGACGCGCGAGATCGGACCGGAGACCGACACGGCCGTGGGGGTCGGTGCGTCGGGGACGGCCATCGAGAAGCAGCGCACGCCGATCTCCTGCTCCTGGTCGTCGATCGCGTACCCGCGCTCGCGGATGCGGTCGAGCTCGGCGATGAGCTCGTCGACGTCGCCGATGCTGAACTCCGTCGGGGTCGGCATGCCCGCGCGGGCGACGATGCCGCGCACGGTGTCGTCGGGCAGCTGGGCGAGGATCGCCTTGCCGACACCGGTGTCGTGCATGTGGGCGCGCCGGCCGACCTCCGTGAACATGCGCATCGAGTGCAACGAGGGCACCTGGGCGACGTACACGATCATGTTGCCGTCGAGCACCGCCATGTTCGCGCTCTCGCCCAGCTCGTCGACGAGGGTCTTCAGCTGCGGGCGCGCCAGGGCGCCGAACTGGCGCGACGCGCCCTCGCCGATGCGGATCAGCCGGGGCCCGAGCGCGTAGCGGCGGTTGGGCAGCTGACGCGCGTACCCCAGCGAGACCAGGGTGCGCAGCAGGCGGTGGATGGTGGGCAGCGGCAGATCGGTCGACGATGCCAGCTCGCTGAGGGTGACGTCGCCGCCGGCGTCGGTGACCAGCTCGAGCAGCTCGAACACCCGCTCGACGGACTGGACTCCGGATCCGCTGCTGCGCGGCGTCTTGCTTTCGGCCATGAGGTCCTCCTAGGTACCCGACGATTCCATCATGCGAGAAGAGCGAGCGAAAATCCTGCGTGATCCCTCATCGTTGATTGCATCGTACTTTCGTAAGATAGATAATAGTATCCACGATGCGAAAGCACGAAGAAGTCCACAAGCAAATGTGAGTCGGCGCGGATGCGCGCGGCGCACCTCAGGGAAGAGGAAACATGGCCAACCCCGGTCCCGGTAACTCGATCACACTGCGTATCGACGCTCCCTCGAACTTCAGCGTCACCAGCGAGCTCGCCGCCGCCGCGGCATCCGCCGGTGCCGCCATCACCGCTCTCGACGTCGTCGAGTCGCACCCGACCTCCATCGTCGTCGACCTCACCTGCAACACGATCGACGACGAGCACGCCACCCGCATCCGCGACGCCGTGGAGGCGCTCGACGGCGTGCACGTGCGCCAGGTCAGCGACCGCACCTTCCTCATGCACCTCGGCGGCAAGCTCGAGGTCGTGCCCAGCGTGCCGCTGCGCAACCGCGACGACCTCTCGCGCGCCTACACCCCCGGCGTCGCCCGGGTCTGCATGGCCATCGCCGAGGACAAGAGCAAGGCCCGCAACCTCACCATCAAGCGCAACACGATCGCCGTGGTCACCGACGGCACCGCCGTACTCGGCCTGGGCGACATCGGTCCCGAGGCCGCACTGCCCGTCATGGAGGGCAAGGCCGCCCTGTTCAAGCAGTTCGCGAACGTCGACGCGTGGCCGGTCTGCCTCGACACCAAGGACACCGAGGAGATCATCAGCATCGTCAAGGCGATCGCCCCCGTCTACGGCGGCGTGAACCTCGAGGACATCGCCGCTCCCCGCTGCTTCGAGATCGAGGCAAGGCTGCGCGAAGAGCTCGACATCCCCGTCTTCCACGACGACCAGCACGGCACCGCGATCGTCACCCTCGCCGCCCTCGTCAACGCCCTCAAGGTCGTGAACAAGACGATCGAGGACATCCGCATCGTCGTCTCCGGCGTCGGAGCCGCGGGCAACGCGATCATCCAGCTGCTGCTCGCCGAGGGCGCGAAGGACATCGTGGCCTGCGGGCGCGACGGCGCGATCGTCGCCGGTGTCGAGTACGCCGACGCGCACCGCCGCGAGATCGCCGCGACCACCAACCCGCGCGGCTTCCAGGGCACCCTGAAGGAGGCCATGGTCGGCGCAGACGTGTTCATCGGCGTGAGTGCTCCGAACGTGCTCGACGAGGCCGACATCGCCGCGATGGCGGATGACGCGATCGTGTTCGCGATGGCCAACCCGACCCCCGAGGTCGACCCCGTCGTGGCGTCCAAGCACGCCGCCATCGTGGCCACCGGTCGCAGCGACTTCCCCAACCAGATCAACAACGTGCTCGCCTTCCCCGGCGTCTTCCGCGGGCTGCTCGACGCGGGCGTGTCCGACATCACCGCACCTATGCTGGTCGCATCGGCATACGCCATCGCGTCGCGCGTCGAAGAGGATGAGCTCAACGCGAGCTTCATCATCCCGAGCGTGTTCGACCCGCTGGTCGCCGGCGCCGTCGCCGACGCCATCGTCCGGGTCGTCGAGTCGGCCGCCGCAGACAAGGAGTGAGCCGGGTGTCAGCCAACACATCGCTGCGCGAAGACGACTTCGCAGACATCGACGCGCGCCTCGCGCAGACCGACGCACTCCTCTCGGGCTCCTACCCCGGCGATGACGGCAGCCGTCAGCCCGTGCACACGCTGTACGTGCCGGCCGACCGCTTCGACCGGGACCTGCCGGCCCGCCTCGGAGCGGACGCGATCGCGGCCGTCGAGGCGGCCGGCGGCACGGCCGCGCTCGCCGCGTCGGTCGGGCTGGGTCACCTCGCCGACCAGCTGGCTCCGCTGGTGGATGCCAAGCTGCGCCGCGAGCCCGTCGAAGACCTCCGTCTCGACTTCGAGGACGGCTACGGCACCCGCGACGACGACGAGGAGGACGCAGACGCCATCCTCGCCGCCGAGCGCGTGGCCGAGGCCGTCGCCGCAGGCACCGCGACGCCGTTCATCGGCATCCGGTTCAAGTGCTTCGAGGCGCCGACCAGGCGCCGCGGCATCCGCACGCTCGACCGCTTCGTCACCACCCTCGCCGCCGCCGGCCCCCTGCCGGACGGACTGATCCTCACCCTGCCGAAGGTGACCACCGTCGCGCAGGTCGAGGCGACGGTCGCGCTCTGCGAGCGCTTCGAGGAGCGCCTGGGCCTGGCATCCGGTCGCCTGCGCTTCGAGGTGCAGATGGAGACGCCGCAGCTCATCGTCGCCGCCGACGGGACGATCCCCGTCGCCACGCTGCTGCATCACGGTGCGGGACGCATCTCGGCGCTGCACTACGGCACCTACGACTACAGCGCCTCGCTGCAGATCGCCGCCGCGTACCAGTCGATGGAGCATCCGGCCGCCGACTACGCCAAGCAGGTCATGCAGGTCGCGGTCGCCGAGACCGGCGTGCGGCTCTCGGACGGGTCGACCAACGTCATCCCGGTCGGCGAGAAGGCGGCGGATGCCTGGCGGCTGCACGCACGCCTGGTGCGGCGCTCGCTCGAGCGCGGCTACTACCAGGGCTGGGATCTGCACGCCAACCAGCTGCCCACCCGGTACCTCGCGACCTACGCGTTCTACCGCGAGGGATTCGAGGCGGCCGCGCGCCGGCTCGACAACTACCTGCACGGCAGCGATGCGACGATCATGGACGAGCCCGCCACCGCGCGCGCTCTCGCCCGCTTCGTCGTTCGCGGCCTGGAGTGCGGCGCGCTCACCGAAGACGAGGTGCGCTCGTCGACCGGCGCCTCGCCCGCAGAGCTGACCAGGCTCGCACACCCGAAACTCGTCACCAAGGAGGCCTGATGTCCTACTACACCCCGACCGGCGGTCTGCCGCCGCAGACCGACCTGCTCACCGACCGCGCGATCGTCAAGCTCGCGTACACGGTGATCCCGAAGGGCGTGCTGCGCGACATCGTCACCAGCAGCCTGCCCGGGTTCAGCAACACCCGCGCCTGGATCATCGCCAAGCCCACCCCGAGCTCGGCGCAGACCTTCTCGCAGCTGATCGTCGAGATCTCCCCCGGTGGGGAGGCCGCGAAGCCCGAGCCCGAGGCCGGTGTCGAGGGCGTCATCTTCGTCACCACCGGAAAGCTCACCCTCACCCTCGACGGCGAGACGCACATCCTGGAAGAGGGCGGCTACGCCTTCCTCGCGCCCGGTGCGGACTGGTCGCTGAAGAACGAGGGCGACGAGATCACCAGCTTCCACTGGATCCGCAAGGCGTACGAGTGGCTCGAGGGCGTCGACGCACCGGCATCCTTCGTCACCCGCGACCAGGACATCGAGCCCACCCCGATGGTGGGCACCGACGCGTGGCTCACCACCCGCTTCGCCGATTCGAGCGACATGGCGCACGACATGCAGGTGAACATCGTCACCTTCAAGCCGGGTGGCTCGATCCCGTTCGCCGAGACGCACGTCATGGAGCACGGTCTGTTCGTGCTCGAGGGCAAGGCCGTCTACCACCTCAACGGCGACTGGGTCGAGGTCGAGGCCGGTGACTACATGCTGCTGCGCGCGTTCTGCCCGCAGGCCTGCTACGCCGGGGGCCCTGGCGACTTCCGCTACCTGCTGTACAAAGACATGAATCGCCAGATCAAGCTGACCTGAGCCGGTCACGCCGGCAGCGCCGGTGCCGAGCGAACGCACCCGTCGGGCCCCGGGGGGTGGGTTCGCTCTTCCTGCCGGTTCCGGATGCTGGAATGTCGCGCCGTCTTCGTTGACACCACCTCGGCCCCCGCCTAACCTTTCATTACTAGGAACTTTTCTTCCGCAATACGAAATCAAGGACGATCATGAGCTACACCGTCAACGCGTCGATCCTGCTGACCGACCTCCCCGTGAACGAGCGTCCCGCCGCGGCCAAGGCCGCCGGGTTCGACGCCGTCGAGTTCTGGTGGCCGTTCTCGTCGGCCGTTCCCGAGCAGCAGGAGGTCGACGCGTTCGTCGCCGCCATCGACGACGCAGGGGTGCGGCTCACCGGACTCAACTTCTTCGCCGGCGACATGCCGGCGGGCGACCGCGGGCTCGTCTCGTGGGTGGGCCGCGAGGGCGAGTTCCGCGCCAACGTCGACGTCGTCGTCGGCATCGGCGAGCGCACCGGCACCACGGCGTTCAACGCCCTCTACGGCCTGCGCCAGGACGGCGTCGACGAGAAGACGCAGGACGACCTCGCTGTCGAGAACCTCGCGATCGCCGGCAAGGCCGTCTCCCGCATCGGGGGCATCGTGCTGCTGGAGCCGGTCTCCGGCGCAGACGCGTATCCGCTGAAGACCGCCGCCGACGCGCTCGCGATCATCGCCCGCGTCAAGGACGAGCACGGCGTCGACAACATCCGCCTGCTCGCCGACTTCTACCACCTCGCCGTCAACGGCGACGACGTGGCCGCCGTCATCGCCGAGCACGCCGGCGAGTTCGGTCACATCCAGATCGCCGACGCCCCCGGTCGCGGCGAGCCCGGCACGGGAGAGCTGCCGCTGACCGAATGGATCGAGGCAGCGCGCGCCGGCGGATACGACGGCGTCATCGGTCTCGAGTACAAGGCCACCCAGGACGACCCGTTCGCCTGGACCAGGAACTGACATCCCACTTCCGCGAAGGAGCGACGACATGACCAACATCACCATCATCGGTCTCGGCATCATGGGCCTGCCCATGGCGAAGAACCTCGTCAAGGCGGGCTACACGGTCACCGGCGTGAACCGCAGCCCCGAGGCCGTCCAGAAACTCGTCGATGCGGGTGGCAACGGCGCCGCCAGCGTCGCCGAGGGTGTCAAGGACGCCGACGTGATCATCACGATGGTCCCCGACTCCCCTGATGTCGCCGACGTCGTGCAGGGCCCCGAGGGCGTCTTCGCCAACGCGAAGAAGGGCGCTCTCTGGATCGACAACTCCTCGATCCGCCCCGACGTCGCCAAGGAGCTGGCCGAGGAGGCCGTCGCCGCCGGTCTCGGCGTCGTCGACGCGCCCGTCTCGGGTGGCGAGCAGGGTGCCATCGACGGCGTCCTCTCGATCATGACCGGCGGCTCGCCGGAGGACTTCGCCAAAGCGGAGCCCATCCTGCAGGCCATCGGCAAGACCATCGTGCACGTCGGCCCCGCGGGTGCCGGTCAGACCGTGAAAGCGGCCAACCAGCTCATCGTCGCCGTCAACATCCAGGCTCTCAGTGAGGCGATCGTCTTCCTCGAGGCCTACGGCGTCGACACCGACGCCGCCCTCAAGGTCCTCGGCGGCGGTCTCGCCGGCTCGAAGGTCCTCGACCAGAAGGGGCAGAAGATGCTCGACCGCGACTTCGCCCCCGGCTTCCGCCTGGCCCTGCACAACAAGGACCTCGGCATCGTCACCGCCGCGGCCCGCGGCGCCGGCGTGAGCGTGCCCCTCGGCTCGGCTGTCGCCCAGCTCGTCACCTCGCTCGTCGCCCGCGGCGACGGCGGCCTCGACCACTCCGGCCTCCTCAAGCTCACCGCAGAGCTCTCCGGCCGCGAATAAGAATTAAGGACAGAACATCATGACCCGCATGCGCGCAGTGGACGCCATCGTCCAGATCCTGATCAAGGAGGGCGCCGACGAGGCGTTCGGCCTGCCCGGAGCCGCCATCAACCCCCTGTACTCCGCGATGCGCGCCGGCGGCGGCATCCGGCACACCCTCGCGCGCCACGTCGAGGGCGCCTCGCACATGGCCGACGGCTACAGCCGCACGGGCGACGGACGCATCGGCGTCTGCCTCGGCACGTCGGGCCCCGCCGGCACCGACATGATCACCGGCCTGTACGCGGCGATCGCCGACAGCATCCCGATGCTGTGCATCACCGGACAGGCGCCGGTGGCGAAGCTCGACAAGGAGGACTTCCAGGCCGTCGACATCGCGTCCATCGCGAAGCCGGTGACCAAGTTCGCCAAGACGGTGCTCGAGGGTGCGCAGGTTCCCGGCGTGTTCCAGAGCGCCTTCCAGATCATGCGCTCGGGCCGCCCCGGTCCCGTGCTGATCGATCTGCCGTTCGACGTGCAGATGACCGAGATCGAGTTCGACATCGACACGTACGAGCCGCTGCCGGTCGCCAAGCCCGTCGCCACCCGTGCGCAGGCCGAGAAGGTGCTCGACATGCTCACCGCGTCGAAGCACCCCGTCATCGTCGCGGGCGGCGGCATCGTCAACTCCGGCGCGTCCGACAAGCTCGTCGAGCTGGCCGAGACCCTCGGCGTGCCGGTCGTGCCGACCCTGATGGGCTGGGGCGCGATCGCCGACGACCACCCGCTGGCAGCCGGCCTCGTCGGCATCCAGACCTCGCAGCGCTACGGCAACGCGAGCTTCCTCGAGAGCGACTTCGTGCTCGGCATCGGCAACCGATGGGCCAACCGCCACACCGGTGGGCTCGACACGTACCGCAAGGGCCGCACCTTCGTGCACGTCGACATCGAGCCGACCCAGATCGGCCGGGTGTTCGCACCCGACTACGGCGTGGTCTCCGACGCCGGCGCGTTCATCGACGTGCTGCTCGAGGCCGCACGCGACCGGGTGGCCGAGCTGCCCGACTACAACGGCTGGGCCGAGGAGTGCCGCGACCGCAAGGCGCGTCTGCAGCGCAAGACCAACTTCGACAACGTGCCCATGAAGCCGCACCGCGTCTACCAGGAGATGCTCACGGCGTTCGACCGCGACACCACCTTCGTCACCACGATCGGCCTGTCGCAGATCGCCGGAGCCCAGCTGCTGCACGTCTACGGTCCCCGCAAGTGGATCAACGCGGGCCAGGCCGGCCCCCTCGGCTGGACCGGTCCCGCCGCTCTCGGCGTCGTGCGCGGCAAGCCGGGTGAGCAGGTCGTCGCCCTGTCGGGCGACTACGACTTCCAGTTCATGATCGAAGAGCTCGCCGTGGGCGCGCAGCACAAGCTGCCGTACATCCACGTCGTGGTCAACAACAGCTACCTCGGTCTGATCCGTCAGTCCCAGCGCGGCTTCGAGATGGACTACGAGGTCTCGCTCGCGTTCGACAACGTCAACACCCCGTACGACCCCGACAGCGTCGCCACCGGGTACGGCGTCGACCACGTCAAGGTCGCCGAGGGCCTGGGCTGCAAGGCGATCCGCGTGGAGCGCCCCGAAGAGCTCGCCGCCGGGTTCGCCGAGGCCGCGCGCCTGCGCGACGAGTTCCAGGTGCCCGTGGTGGTCGAGGTCATCCTCGAGCGCGTGACGAACATCGCGATGGGTGCCGACCTCGACACCATGAATGAGTTCGAGGACCTCGCGGCATCGCCGGCCGACGCTCCTGAGGCGATCTACGCCCTGCTCGACTGATCGGTTCCGAGTACGACATGCGCATCCTCATCGCCTCTGACAAGTTCAAGGGCTCGGCGACGGGCTCCGAGGTGGCGGCGGCGCTCGCCGACGGCATCCGGGAGATCATCCCGGATGCCGTCGTCGACGCGGCTCCGGTCGCCGACGGCGGCGAGGGCACGGTCGACGCGGCCGTCGCGAGCGGATTCACGCCGGTGACGGTCTCGGTGACCGGTCCCACCGGGCGACCTGTGGATGCCACCTTCGCCCTGCGCGATGGTCAGGCCATCATCGAGATGGCGGCGGCCAGCGGTCTGGACGTGCTGCCGGACGGCGAGAAGGATGCCCTCGGTGCGACCAGCCGCGGTACGGGCGAGCTGATCGCCGCGGCACTGGACCGACGAGCGACCTCGATCGTGCTCGGCGTGGGCGGCAGCGCCTGCACCGACGGCGGCGCGGGCATGCTGCAGGCCCTGGGTGTCGCGCTGCGGACCGAGGATCGGCCCGTCCGCCCCGGTGGCGGGGGCTTGGTCGATCTCGTCTCGGCCGACATCACGGGCCTCGACCCTCGACTCGCCGCGGTCAGCGTCGTGCTGGCCGCCGACGTCGACAATCCCCTCCTCGGAGAGCGGGGGGCCGCCGCGGTCTTCGCGCCGCAGAAGGGGGCGAGCGCCGACGATGTCGCCGTCCTCGAGGCGGGCCTCTCGCGTCTGGCAGAGCTCGTCGACGCGCTGCCCGGGGTGCGCGCCTCGGCATCCGCGCCCGGAGCAGGCGCGGCCGGTGGCGTCGGCTACGCCGCCCTCGCGGTGCTCGGCGCCGTGCGCGAGCCCGGCATCGACGTCATCCAGCGCCTCATCGGTCTCGAGGCGCGCATCGCCGACGCCGACCTCGTCATCACCGGCGAGGGCAGCCTCGACGATCAGAGTCTGGGTGGCAAGACGCCCCTGGGCGTCTCGGCCGCCGCGGCCAGGGCGGGCAAGCCCGTCGTCGCGGTGTGCGGTCGCACGACTCTGGATGCCGCGCAGGCGGCGTCCGCGGGCTTCGCCCAGGTCTACGCGCTGAGCGACATCGAGCCCGAGCCCGCGAAGAGCATGGCGAACGCGGTGCCCCTGCTGCGCGAGGTGGGCCGCACGATCGCCGCCGACGTGGGTGCCCTGACCGCCCGCTGAGTCGGGGCTGCGCTGCATCGGCGTGCGGGGTGGGCCCGTGTGGTCGCCTCGCGGCGGGGGATGCGACCGTTCGGGCCCACTCGAGGCGTGGGTGCGCCGGGGGTGGGTTCCCGCGTCGAGTTGGGTGGTCCCATGTTGTCGCCTCGCGGCGGGGGATGCGGCCGTTCGGGCCCACTGCGTACGGCGGGCACTCGGGCGTCGATCCCAGCGTGGATCCCGGCGGCGTGCCGGGTGGTCCCATGTGGTCGCCTCGCCGCGCGTGATGCGGCCATTCGGGCCCACTCGACGCGGGGGAGATGCGCGAAGGGCTCGGCTTCGCACGCATGCCGAAGGGGACCGGACCGCCGGTGGGCGGAGCCGATCCCCTCTGTCGCGCGTGGGTCCTCAGGCCGCCTTCGGGAAGAGGACGCGGAACGCGCGGATGAAGCCGTTGCCCTGGCCTGCGGGCAGGTGGAAGTCCGGGTCGATGTTGACCGACGGGTTCTCAGCGGACGGGACGTGCCCGCTCGCCTCGGTCGGATGTGCGCTCATGTCCCTCTCCGTTTCTATTTCCATAAAGCGAAATAATCATCTTGCTGTATGAAAAGAGTACGCACAGGTGCGCCGGAGAGTCAATACCCTCTCGGCAGCTGTGACGCCGGATTGCGCTGCGGTGCCGGCGAGTCGTCAGCCCCAGTGCCCCGGATCGGCGAGCACCCGAGAGCTCACCTGCAGCGATCCCGGCGCCACCTCTGCCGTGCAGAACAGCAGCGACATCGTCGGATATCCGTGCACGCGGTTGTCGCGCACGATCGCCCGGTCGTCCTCGGGCGAGAGGCTCGCGCTCTCCGCGAGCACCGCGACCCAGCGCTCGTCCCACCCGCCGGCGGGCGTCCCGTCGCCTGCAGACGCGGCGAATCGCGGCAGCCACGCATCGATGCGCGCCGTGCCCGGATCGTCCAGGTCGTCGTGGGCGATCATGTGCACTCCCGCGGGCACCGCCGTCTCGCGCAGCTCGACGCCGTCCCACGACAGCACGCGGGATGCCTGCGCAGTCACCTCGAGCAGGTTGAAGCCGTGCATCGGCAGCGGACCCTCCGGTGAGCGGCCCGCGACCGACTCCAGGGCCAGCGAGCCGCGCGAGCGCACGTCGCTCTCCGGGAGGCCGAGCACGTCCGCGCGATTCAGCAGCACGGCGAGGCGTCCGACGGCGGCATCGGCGGCGAGCCACGCCCCGCCGGCCCGACGATCGCGGATGCCGACCACCCCGGGATGGGTGTCGGGCCACCACTGTCCGAGGTCGTCCCAGGGGCGATCGGGATCCTCGTCCCGCACGGCCAGCAGCCGGGCGCCTTCGCCGGGAGAGGGGGCGACATCGATCACGACGGTGCACACGAGCACGAGTCTAGGCGGGGGACCGGGGCGCGCCGGAGCTGTCTGCGCCGGCAGCCTGGGGCAGAATCGGACGCGTGAACATCGTCGTCGCCGTCACCGGCGGGATCGCCGCCTACAAGAGCGTGCACCTGGTGCGCCTGCTGATCAAGGCCGGACACGAGGTCACCGTCGTGCCCACCGAAGACGCGCTGCGCTTCGTCGGCCTGCCCACGTGGGAGGCGATCAGCCGCCGTCCCGTGACCACAAGCGTGCACGAGGACGTCGCCCAGGTGCGCCACGTCGCCCTCGGTCAGGCGGCCGAGCTCGTGATCGTCGCGCCCGCGACCGCGAACACCATCGCGAAGATGGCCGCCGGCCTCGCCGACGATCTGCTCGGCACCACTCTGCTCGCCACCACCGCCCCGGTCGCGATCGCTCCTGCGATGCACACCGAGATGTGGCGCCACCAGGCGACGCAGGCGAACATCGCGACGCTGCGCGACCGCGGCGTCGCCGTCCTCGGTCCCGGCGAGGGCGAGCTGACCGGGGGAGACTCGGGAGCCGGACGGATGCTCGAGCCCGAGCAGATCATGGCCGAGGCGCTCACCCTGATCGACGCGGGGCACCGGGGAGCGCACGAGCCGCACGACCTCGACGGCCTGCGCGTCGCGGTCTCGGCCGGCGGCACCCGCGAGCCCCTCGACCCGGTGCGCTTCCTGGGCAACCGCTCCAGCGGGCGGCAGGGGGTCGCCCTCGCGCTCGCCGCGGCCGACCGGGGCGCGGACGTCGTGCTCGTGGCCGCGCACGTCGACGGTGCGGTGCTGGCGGATGCCGAACGGCATCCGCTCATCCGGATCGAGCACGTCGGCACCGCGGCCGAACTCGGCGACGCGATGCGCCGCGCCGCGGAGGAGGCCGCGGTGATCGTGATGGCCGCGGCCGTCGCCGACTACCGGCCGGCCGACGTGTCCGACCGCAAGCTCACGAAGGAGGCGGGTCCGCTCGAGAGCATCGAGCTGGTGCAGAACGAGGACATCGTGGCGCATCTGGCTGCGCGACGGCATCCGGGTCAGGTGATCATCGCATTCGCGGCCGAGACCCCGGATCACGACGGCGAGCTGCTCGAGCGCGCGCGACGCAAGCGCGAGCGCAAGGGCGTCGACCTGCTCGTGGTGAACGAGGTCGGCTGGGACCGCGGATTCGAGGCGGGCGAGAACACCGTGCACGTGATCGGCGACGGCGGCGCGGTGCTCGCCCTGGCATCCGGAACCAAGCGCGCGGTCGCCGACGACGTGTGGGATGTCGTCGCCGACGTCCTGGGGTGAGCCGCGGCGGCTCAGCCGCCGATGTACGACATCTCGATGCGCTTGCGCTGCGTGCGCAGGGCGGGGGTGAGGCCGGCGCGGATCTCGGAGTAGCGGTCGTCGCGTCCGCCCCAGATGGATGCCATGGCCGCCGCCAGCTCGATGTCGTCTGCGCCGCCGCGCATGAGCGCCCGCAGATCGTGACCCTGGGAGGCGAACAAGCACGTGAACAGCCTGCCCTCGGTTGAGATGCGGGCGCGCGTGCAGGTGCCGCAGAACGCGTTGGTGACGCTGGAGATCACGCCGATCTCGCCGCTGCCGTCGGTGTAGCGCCAGCGCTTCGCGGTCTCGCCGTGCACGGTCGGGGCGACCGGCTCGAGCGGGAACACCGCGCCGATGCGCTCGATGATCTCGGCAGAGGGCACGACCTCATCGAGCGACCAGCCGTTGGTGTTGCCCACGTCCATGTACTCGATGAAGCGCAGCGTGTAGGGGGTGCCCTTGAAGTGACGGGCCATGCTGAGGATCTCGCCGTCGTTGACCCCGCGCTTCACGACCATGTTGAGCCGGATCGGCCCGAGCCCCGCCGCCTGCGCGGCGTCGATGCCGTCGAGCACCCGGCTCACCGGGAAGCGCACGTCGTTCATCCGCTGGAAGAGCTCGTCATCGAGCGAGTCGACCGACACGGTCACCCGATTCAGCCCGGCAGCCTTGAGCGCCCCGGCCTTCATCGCGAGGGCCGAGCCGTTGGTGGTCAGGGCCAGGTCGAGCGGCCGGCCCTCCGGCGTGCGGATCGCCGCGAGCTGCTCGATGAGCTGCTCGATGCCGCGGCGCAGCAGGGGTTCGCCGCCGGTGAGGCGCAGCTTGTGCACCCCGTGCGCGGCGGCGACGGTGGCGATGCGCGTGATCTCCTCGAAGCTCAGCAGCTCGTCGCGGTCGAGGAACGCGTAGTCCCGCCCGAAGATCTCCTTGGGCATGCAGTAGACGCAGCGGAAGTTGCAGCGGTCGGTCACCGAGATCCGAAGATCGCGCAGCGGACGATCGAGCCGGTCGGTGAGCGCGGTCGTCGCAGTCGCCGGCCGGCCGTCGCCGTCTATGCGCCTGCTCGCCATGATCACGTCCTCCCGCGTTGAAACGCTAGCACCGGATTGCCGGGTGCGGACCCGCGGATGCCCGTGACAATTCCCTCTCGCGCGTCTTTCCGGTCGAGTGCGGAAATGCGCGCCGGAATTCTCTGGACGCCGGGAAATGATGTTGCTATTCTTGGACAGCCGCATATCCGAGATGCGGCTCAATTGAACAGTCAGCGGTTCGACGTATATCTCGCAGAACGATCCCATCCGGATCCGACTCGATAAGCCGTATCACTGCTACGACAGCAAGGAAGCTCTCGTATGAACAGCAGCGCTATGCCCCGACCCGAATCGCCGACCGAGCCGATGACCTCCCGCGACCCAGCCGAGTACCTGGCCGAGGCGGTGCGGATCGCCGTCGAGAACGTCCGCAACGAGGGCGGACCCTTCGGCGCCCTGGTCGTCACGGCAGACGGGCGGGTCTTCGAGGGCGTCAACCGGGTCACCGCAGATCTCGATCCCTCGGCGCACGCCGAGGTCACCGCGATCCGCAACGCCTGCCGCGCACTGGGCACCTTCGATCTGTCGGGAGCGACGCTCTACACGAGCTGCGAGCCCTGCCCGATGTGCCTGGCGACGTCGCTGTGGGCGCGGATCGATCGGGTCTACTTCGCCGCCGACCGCAACGACGCCGCCGACGCCGGCTTCGACGATGCGGCGTTCTACCGCTACTTCGAGGGCAGCGACGCCGATCGGGCCGTCATGCCCGTGAGCGACATCGCCCTGCCGCCCGAGCAGCGCGTCGCGCCGTTCGCGGAGTGGGCCAGCACCCCCACCCGCATCGATTACTGACCCCCTACACCCTTCTCCGGAGCCGATGATGTCTTCACCTGTCCCTCCTTCCGCACGCCCATCCGAGGCCGACACATCCACCACCGAGGTGGTCGGCAACGACGCCGCCGGGCACTTCGCCCGCGGCGACGAGAACCTGCCGCCCCTGGCGACGGGCGCGACGACCACGGTCGACGCCACACCCAAGAACGGCTTCGACCGGTTCTTCGAGATCACCCGACGAGGGTCGACGATCGCCCGCGAGATCCGCGGCGGGGTGGTCACGTTCGTGACGATGGCGTACATCGTCATCTTGAATCCATTGATCCTCGGCGGCGTCACCGACGTGGCCGACGGGGCGCTGGATGCCGCGCAGATCGGCGCCGCGACGGGCCTCACGGCGGGCGTGATGACGATCCTGTTCGGCGTGGTGGCCCGGCTGCCGTTCGCGCTCGCGGCGGGGCTCGGCATCAACTCCTTCCTCGCCGTCTCCGTCGTCGGGCAGGTCACCTGGCCGGAGGCGATGGGGCTCGTCGTGATCAACGGTCTGCTGATCGTGCTCTTCGGTGCCACCGGCATCCGCACCGCTATCTTCAAGGCGGTGCCGCAGGCTCTCAAGGCCGCGATCACCGTGGGCATCGGCCTGTTCATCGCCTTCATCGGCTTCGTCGACTCGGGCTTCGTCACCCGCACCGCCGGCGGCCCGCCCGTGCAGCTCGGCGACAACGGGTCGATCACCTCGGTGCCCACGCTGATCTTCCTGCTCGGGCTGGTGCTGATCGGCATCCTCGTGGCGCGCAAGGTGCCCGGCGGCATCCTGATCGGCATCGTGGTCAGCACGGTCGTGGCGCTGATCGCGCAGTCGGTGCTGAAGCTCGGACCGTCGTTCGAGGATCCGAACGGCTGGCACATGACCATCCCCGAACTGCCCGCAGCGTGGATCACGGTCCCCGACTTCGGTCTGATCGGCCAGTTCGACCTGTTCGGCGCCTTCGAGCGCGTGGGCATCCTCTCGGCCACCATGCTCGTGTTCACGCTCGTCTTCTCGAACTTCTTCGACGCGATGGGAACGATGACCGGTCTCGCCAAGAACGCCGGCCTCGCCTACAAGGACGGCACCTTCCCGCGGCTGCGCTCGGCGTTCGTGGTCGAGGGCTTCGGCGCCGTGGCGGGCGGCGTGACCTCCACGTCGTCGAACACCGTGTACGTCGACAGCGCCTCCGGCATCGGCGAGGGCGCCCGAACGGGTCTTGCCTCGCTCGTCGTCGGCGTGCTGTTCCTGCTGTCGATGTTCGTCACCCCGCTCACCCTCGTCGTGCCGATCGAGGTCGGCTCCGCGGCGCTGGTGGTCGTCGGCGCGATGATGATGTCGCAGATCCGCGAGATCAAGTTCACGAAGTTCGCCGTGGCCCTGCCCGCGTTCCTCACCATCGTCACCATGCCGCTGACCTACTCGATCGCGAACGGCATCGGGGTGGGCTTCATCTCGTGGGCGCTCGTGAACGCGTTCTCCGGTCGGGCGCGCAAGGTGCACTGGCTGATGTGGATCGTCGCCGCCGGTTTCGCGCTGTATTTCGTGCGCGGGCCGATCGAGGCGATGCTCGCCGGCTGAGCACCGCACGCAGAAAGCCCCGGTTCCCGCGCTGCGGAAACGGGGCTTTTCGCGTTCTACGCGAGAATTCGTTTGCCGTGGAATGCGGACATGCCGCGACGTATTCTCGCGGGTGACAGAATGCGCGCATTCATGCAATTGCGACATCATCGGAATGCATTCGATGCATTCCGATGATGTCGAAGAATGTCATTCGGATGCCAGTGGCGCGGCCTCCTCGATGAGCTGCAGGATGCGCGCGGCGACGCTCACCGCGATGACCGCCGGCTGCTTGCCCGACACCTCCGGGACGCCGATCGGCGTCGTCACGCGGGCGAGCTCCGCGTCGGTGTGGCCGAGCTCCTGCAGCTTCCTGCGGAACCGCGCCCATTTCGAGGCCGAGCCGATCAGACCGATCGACCCGAGCGCGGGTGTGCGCAGCGACTGGTCGACGACCGCAAGGTCCTCGACGTGGTCGTGGGTCATCACCAGCACGTGGGCGCCGGCGGGAATGCTCAGCAGGGCCGCCTCCGGCACCGGCGCGTGATGCGGATGGATGCGCGCCACAGCGTCTGTCGTGACCGGCGCGAGGCGCGCGGGATCGAGCATCTCGGCGCGGGAGTCGACGAGATGCAGCGACAGCTCGTGGCGCGACAGGATGCGCGCCAGTTCGAGGCCGACGTGGCCCATCCCGAACACGGCCACCGACGGCACCACCCGAACGGGCTCGAGCATGATCGTGACCTCTCCTCCGCAGCACTGCACCCCGTACTCGGTCGTCGCCTTGTCGCTGAGGGTCAGGGTCAGCAGCTGGGGCTCGGCGGTGCCCGAGGCCAGCATCTCGCGGGCGCGATCGGTGGCGGTCGCCTCGAGGTTGCCGCCACCGATCGTGCCGAACTGACCGCCTGGCGAGATGACCATCTTCGCGCCGCCGTTGCGGGGCGCGTGACCGCGCACCATCGCCAGCGTCACGATCACCGCGGGGGTGCGGCTCTCGCGCAGCGCGCGCAGGGCATCCAGCCAGTCGACCATGTCAGACCGTGCTGAGGGCGGGTGCGGGCTCAGCCGCGTCCTGCGCCGCGCGCGCTGTCTCGACCGCCCAGTACACCGACTCCGGTGTCGCCGGCGACGCGAGATCGACCGAATGGCCGGCCGGGCCGAAGGCGGCGACGGCCTGGCGCAGCGCCTCGCGGGCACTGAACGCGAGCATGAACGGCGGCTCGCCGACGGCCTTCGAGCCGTACACCGCGCCGTCCTCGCGAGCGTTCTGGAACAGGCGCACGGTGAACTCCTCGGGCATCTCAGAGAAGCTCGGCAGCTTGTAGGTCGACGCCGACTGGGTCTGCAGGCGTCCGCGGTGCGGTCCGTCGGTGTCATCCCACCGCAGGTCCTCGAGCGTGAGCCAGCCCATGCCCTGCACGTAGGCGCCCTCGATCTGGCCGATGTCGAGCATCGGCGAGAGCGAGTCGCCCACGTCGTGCACGATGTCGACGCGGAGGATGCGATACGCCCCGGTGAAGCGGTCGATCTCGACCTCGGTGGCCGCCGCGCCGTAGGCGAAGTACTTGAACGGCGAGCCCTGCATGGTCTCGGGGTTCCAGTGCAGACCCGAGGTGCGGTAGTACCCGGCGGCGAACAGCTGCACGCGCTGGAAATACGCCGCCTTCGTGACCTCGGCGAAGGTCAGACGCCCCGGTGTGCCCAGTGCCGTGACGTAGCCGCCGCCGAAGCGCACGTCGCGCTCGTCGACGCCCAGCAGGCGGCCGGCGACGGCGGCCATCCGGTCGCGGATCTGATCGCACGCGTTCTTCACCGCGCCGCCGTTGAGGTCGGCTCCCGACGACGCGGCCGTGGCCGACGTGTTGGGCACCTTGTCGGTGCGGGTGGGGGCGAGGCGCACCTGGTGCAGCTCGAGCCCCAGCGCGGTGGCCGCGATCTGCAGCATCTTCGTGTGCAGGCCCTGGCCCATCTCTGTGCCGCCGTGGTTGACCAGCACCGAGCCGTCCTTGTAGACGTGCACGAGGGCTCCGGCCTGGTTGAAGGCGGCGAAGTTGAACGAGATGCCGAACTTGATCGGCGTCATCGAGATCGCGCGCTTCACGTCGGGGCTCGCGGCGTTGAATGCGTCGATCTCGGCTCGGCGCTGCGCGATCGACGCCTCGTCGGCGAGCTGATCCCAGATGGTCGGCATCCGCTCGGCATCCTTCACCAGCTGACCGTACGGGGTGTGCTGACCGGGCTGGTAGAAGTTGCGGCGACGCAGCTCGAGGGGATCGATGCCGAGCGTCGGGGCGATCCGGCCGAGGATGTCCTCGATGAGGAACACGCCCTGCGGACCGCCGAAGCCGCGGTACGCGGTGTTCGACTGCTTGTTGGTCTTCGCGATCCGTCCGTACGCGTGCACGTTCGGGATCCAGTAGGCGTTGTCGATGTGGCAGAGCGCGCGGCCGAGCACGGGCTCGGACAGGTCGATCGACCAGCCGCCGTCGGCCGTGAGCACGGCGTCGAGCGCCTGCAGCATCCCGCTCTCGTCCAGGCCGACCTTCCAGCTGATGTGGAAGGGATGCCGCTTGCCGGTCATCGTGAGATCCTGCGTGCGGTTCAGGCGCACCCGCACCGGGCGGCCGGTGAGCTTGGCGCCGAGAGCCGCGATGGCGGCGAAGCCGTGCGGCTGCATCTCCTTGCCGCCGAACCCGCCGCCCATGCGCAGGCACTGCACGGTGACCTCGTTGGCGGGGATGCCCAGCACGTGCGAGACCAGGTCCTGCGTCTCGGTCGGGTGCTGGGTGGAGCACTGGATGAAGTACTGCCCCTCCGAGTCGCGCACCGCGAACGACGCGTGCGTCTCGAGGTAGAAGTGCTCTTGACCTGCGAACTCGGTGACGCCCTCGAAGACGTGCGCCGAGGACGCGAGGCCGGCGGCCGCGTCGCCGCGGGCGACCGTGCGCGGCGTTCCCATGAACGATCCTGCCTCGATGGCGTCGTGCACGGTGATCAGCGACGGGAGCTCGTCGTACTCGACCTTCACCCGCTCGGCCCCGAGACGCGCGGCCTCGGTCGTCTCGGCGAGCACCCACACGAGTGCATGTCCGTAGAACATGGCCTCGCGCGGGAACAGCGGCTCGTCGTTGCGGATCCCGGCGTCATTCAGGCCGGGCACGTCGTCGGCGGTGAGCACGCGCACGACGCCAGGCACCTCGTAGGCGCCAGAGACGTCGATGCTGACGCGGGCGTGGGCGCTGGTGGACTGCACCGGCCAGGCGGTCAGCACGCCGGCGGTCTGCGCGGCGATGTCGTCGGTGTACATCGCCGCGCCGGTCACGTGCAGCGCTGCACTCTCGTGCACGGCGCGGTGTCCGACGACGGCGTTCTCGGGTCGGTCGGCGAGAGAGCTCACTTCGACACCTCCTTCGACTGGATGACGGTCTGGCTGTAGAACTTCAGCAGGGCGGAGCCCAGCATGTGCGCGCGGTAGTCGCCGCTGGCGCGGTGGTCTGACATCGGGGTGCCCTCGGACTGCAGCACGGCGGATGCCGCCTTCACCGTGGCGATGCTCCACGGCTTGCCGATGAGCGCCTCCTCGGTGGCGAGGGCGCGCAGCGGAGTGGCCGCGACACCGCCCAGGCCGATGCGGGCGGAGGCGACGGTGCCCCCGGTGATGTCGAAGGCGAAGCCGAGCGCGACGGAGGAGATGTCGTCGAAGCGGCGCTTCGAGATCTTGTGGAACGCGGTGTACTCGGCCAGGGGCAGCGGGATGCGCACGGCGGTGATCAGCTCGTCCTTCGCGCGCACGGTCTGCCGGTAGCCGGTGAAGTACTCGGCCAGCGGCACCTCCCGCTCGCCGTCGACGGATGCCAGCACCAGCCTCGCGTCCAGCGCCAGCAGCGCGGGCGGGGTGTCGCCGATCGGCGAGCCGGTGCCGAGGTTGCCGCCGATGGTCCCGCGGTTGCGGATGAGGCGGGAGGCGAACTGCGGGAACAGCTTGGCGAGCAGCGGCACGCGGCCGGCGAGGCGGCGCTCGACGTCGGAGATCGGCAGCGCCGCGCCGATCTCGATCATCTCGTCGGTGACGGTGAGTGCACGCAGCTCTTCGAGCTGGTCGATCGCGACGACGAAGGGCGCGCGACGGCCGCGGAGGTTGACCTCCACGCCCCAGTCCGTCGAGCCGGCGACGATCAGCGCATCCGGCTCATCGCGAAGCAGACGCAGGGCGTCTGTGAGAGCGGCGGGGCGGACGAAGCGCGATCCCGCGACCTGGGCATCCGTCGCGACGGCCGTCGGCGCGGGCTGCGACAGGCGCTGCTGCAGCGGGTCGTCCTGCTCGGGCGAGCCGAGCGAGTAGGCGGCGTCGCGGATGGGGCGGTAGCCGGTGCAGCGGCACAGGTTGCCGCTGAGCGCGTGCAGGTCGAATCCGTTCGGTCCGGCCTCCATGCCGTCGTCGTCGGGTCCCTCGCCGTGCTGCTGCTCGCCGTCGTGCGCCGGGCAGCCGGTGCCGCGCTCGGGCCGGTAGTACTCGGCAGCCATGCTGCACGCGAAACCAGGGGTGCAGTACCCGCACTGCGAGCCGCCGGCCTCGGCCAGCTTCTGCTGCACCGGATGCAGGTCCTCGACCCCACCGAGCCCCTCGGCCGTCACGATCTCCTGTCCGTCGAGCGCGTAGACGGGCACGAGGCACGCGTTGACGGGCGTCCAGCGGGTGGTGCCGTCGTCGTCGGGGGTGGCGATCATCATGGCGCACGCGCCGCACTCGCCCTCGGCGCAGCCCTCCTTGCTGCCGGGCAGTCCGCCGTCGCGCAGCCAGTCCAGAGCGGTCGTGTGGGTGGCCACACCGTCGAGTGGGCGGCTCCGCCCGTTCACGGTGACCGTGGTGTCAGTCATTGTCTCTCCTCGGGTACGACGCGGCGGCGTCTGGTGCACGCTTCTCGCGTGCCGGCGGGGATTCCGAGGGTGAGCGCCGCGGCGATCGCGGGGCGATCACGTCGACGTCGCGCGCGGACGCGCTGATCTCAGGCGAACCGACGGCGAGGCCTCGGAATCGTCGGGAAGGGCGATTCCGGGGGCGGCTGCTCAGGCGCCGTGGGCGTACCAGTTTCCCCAGGCGGTGGAGCTCTCGACGGGGGCGGTGGCGTGAACGTGAACGTGCTGCAGCATCGCGGCCCCTCTCTGCGCTGAGCTGAGGAGAATCCTCATGGTGTCGGTCAGTGTAATCGGCCCGCTCGGGTTCGGTCAAGGCGAGCGGGTTGCCCTTCGCCCGTTCGACATCTAAACTTGAGTCAAGGCAACTCAAGTTTGAAGGAGTCTCCCTCCAGGAGGAACGAATGACCAACCCGCCACAGTCTGAAGAGCAGCAGAGCGCGCTCGAGCAGTTCGGCATCAATCTCACCGATCGCGCCCGCCAGGGCAAGCTCGATCCGGTGATCGGACGCGACAGCGAGATCCGCCGCGTGAGCCAGGTGCTCACCCGGCGCACGAAGAACAACCCCGTGCTCATCGGCGAGCCCGGCGTCGGCAAGACCGCCGTCGTCGAAGGGCTCGCCCAGCGCATCGTCGCGGGAGACGTCGCGGAGTCCCTCAAGGACAAAGAGCTCGTCTCGCTCGACATCTCGGCGCTCGTGGCCGGTGCGATGTACCGCGGTCAGTTCGAGGAGCGCCTGAAGAGCGTGCTCAAGGAGATCACCGAGTCCGACGGCAAGGTCATCACGTTCATCGACGAGCTGCACGTGCTCATGGGCGCAGGCGGCGGCGAGGGGTCGGTCGCGGCATCCAACATGCTCAAGCCCATGCTCGCCCGCGGCGAGCTGCGCATGATCGGCGCCACCACGCTCAACGAGTACCGCGAGTTCATCGAGAAGGACGCCGCGCTCGAGAGGCGCTTCCAGCAGGTGTACGTCGGCGAGCCGAGCGTGGAGGACACGGTCGCGATCCTGCGCGGCCTCAAGGGTCGGTACGAGGCGCACCACGGGGTGACCATCTCCGACACCGCGCTCGTGGCATCCGCCGCCCTGTCGAACCGCTACCTGCCCAGCCGGCAGCTGCCCGACAAGGCGATCGACCTGATCGACGAGGCCATGTCGCGGCTGAAGATGGAGATCGACTCGTCGCCCGTCGAGATCGACGAGCTCAAGCGCCAGGTCGACCGGATGAAGCTCGAAGAGCTCGCGCTGAAGAAGGAGAAGGATGCCGCCTCGAAGGAGCGCCTCGCGGCGCTGCGCGAGCAGATGGCGGGACTCGAGAGCGAGCTGCGCGGGCTCGAAGAGCGCTGGGCTCGCGAGCGCCAGGGGCTGAACCGGGTCGGCGAGCTGAAGAAGCAGCTCGACGAGGCCACCACGCAGCGCGACCTCGCGATGCGCGAGGGCGACTACACGAAGGCGTCGCGGCTCGAGTACGAGACCATCCGGCGCCTGAACGCCGAGATCGCCGAGGCCGAGCAGGCCGAGGCCGCGGTCTCGGACGAGGGGCGCATGGTCAACGAGCAGGTCACCGAAGAGGACATCGCCGCCGTGATCGCCGCGTGGACCGGCATCCCGGTCGGTCGACTGCTGCAGGGCGAGAGCGAGAAGCTGCTGCATCTCGAGAGCGAGCTCGGTCGTCGCCTGATCGGTCAGAAGGAGGCGGTGAAGGCCGTGTCGGATGCGGTGCGGCGCTCACGTGCCGGCATCAGCGACCCCGGCCGCCCGACCGGATCGTTCCTCTTCCTCGGCCCGACCGGCGTCGGCAAGACGGAGCTGGCCAAGGCCCTCGCCGCATTCCTCTTCGATGACGAGCACGCGATGGTGCGCATCGACATGAGCGAATACGGCGAGAAGCACTCCGTGTCGCGTCTCGTCGGAGCCCCTCCGGGATACGTCGGGTACGAGCAGGGCGGTCAGCTGACCGAGGCCGTGCGGCGCCGCCCGTACTCGGTGGTGCTGCTCGACGAGGTCGAGAAGGCGCATCCCGAGGTGTTCGACGTGCTGCTGCAGGTGCTCGACGACGGTCGCCTGACCGACGGGCAGGGCCGCACGGTCGACTTCTCGAACGTGATCCTGATCCTCACCTCCAACATCGGCTCGCCCATCCTCATCGACCCGGTCATGTCGCCCCACGAGAAGCGCGAGGCGGTGATGACGCTGGTGCGGCAGTCGTTCCGGCCCGAGTTCCTGAACCGCCTCGACGACATCGTGATGTTCTCGTCGCTCTCGCACGACGACCTCGCCCAGATCGTCGAGCTGGCGGTCGACGGCCTGCAGCGTCGGCTCGCCGATCGTCGGCTGACCCTGGCGGTGACACCGGATGCCAGGGCCTGGCTGGCCGAGCGCGGATACGACCCCGTGTTCGGTGCCCGGCCGCTGCGCCGGCTCATCCAGACCGAGGTGCAGAACCGCCTCGCGACGGCGCTGCTGTCGGGCGGCGCGCGCGACGGCGACACGGTGCGCGTCGATGTCGCGGCCGACGGCAGCGGGCTGGCGCTCACGGCTGACAGCGTGTGACGTGCTGCGGGAGCCCCGCGAGTGAGACTCGCGGGGCTTCCTGCCGTTCTGCTCAGTTTCAAGATGCGGAATAGTTAGTTCGGCTTTTGGAAAAAACCATTGACCTCGGCGCGGACGCGTGGTTGACTCTGGACTACTTCAGCAGCCACGCCGGGGACGGCGTCGACATCCGGGGCGGCCTCGTCATCGAGGACGACCGCGTGATGGCAGACATCCTGCTCGGCGACACACCGACCGGACCGACCGGGTCCGGCCCACGAGACGATCGACACCACGGCGAAGCCGCTCGCGCCCTGCTCGCGCCGGCGCTGACCCGACATTCACCTGATAACCGATCACCCGACACGACGAAGAGGTCGACATGACGAAACAGAAGACGCAGAGCACTGCCCGCCCCGAAGACGAACGCCTGTCCATCGGCGCGACCTTCGGGTACGGACTCCAGCACGTGCTGACGATGTACGGCGGCATCATCGCCCCGCCGCTGATCGTCGGTCAGCTCGCCGGCCTGAGCCCCGCGGAGATCGGCGTGCTCATCGCGTCGTGCCTCTTCATGGGCGGCCTCGCGACCATCCTGCAGACCGTGGGTGTGCCGTTCTTCGGCTCGCAGCTGCCGCTCGTGCAGGGCGTGTCGTTCGCCGGCGTCGCCACCATGGGAGCGATCGTGACGAACGGCGGGGGACTGCCGGCCGTGTTCGGATCGGTGATAGCGGCATCCGTCATCGGTCTGCTGATCGCACCGATCTTCGCCATGGTGATCCGGTTCTTCCCGCCCGTCGTCACCGGTGTCGTCATCACGACGATCGGTCTGACCCTGCTGCCCGTCGCGGCACGTTGGGCGATGGGCGGCAACGCCGCCGCAGACGACTTCGGCTCTCCGCAGAATCTGCTGCTCGCCTTCGTCACCCTGCTGTTCGTGCTGATCCTCAGCAAGGTGCCGATCGGAGCGGTCTCGCGCCTGTCGATCCTGCTCGCCATCGTCGCGGGCACGATCTTCGCCGCGTTCCTCGGCCGCGTCGACTTCTCGCAGGTCGGCGAGGGCGCCATCTTCGCCTTCCCGACGCCGTTCGCGTTCGGCTGGCCGACGTTCGAGATCGCCGCGATCATCTCGATGTTCATCGTGATCCTGGTGACGCTCACCGAGACCACCGCCGACATCCTCGCCGTCGGTGAGATCGTGGGCACCAAGGTCGACAAGAAGCGCATCGCCGACGGCCTGCGCGCCGACATGCTCTCCAGCGCCGTCTCGCCCGTGTTCGGCACCTTCACCCAGTCGGCGTTCGCGCAGAACGTGGGTCTTGTCGCCATCACGGGTGTGAAGAGCCGCTTCGTGGTCACCGCCGGTGGTGTGGTGCTCGTCATCCTGGGCCTGCTGCCCGTGCTCGGCCGCGTCGTCGGCGAGATCCCCTCGCCGGTCCTGGGCGGTGCGGGCATCGTGCTGTTCGGCTCGGTCGCGGCATCCGGCGTCCGCACCCTGGCCAAGGTCGACTACCGCGGCAACATGAACCTCATCATCGTGGCGGCGTCGATCGGCATCGGCATGCTCCCGATCGCAGCTCCCACGATCTACGACCAGATGCCCGACTGGTTCAACACGATCTTCCACTCCGGCATCAGCTCGGCCGCCGTCGCGGCCATCTTCCTCAACCTGCTGTTCAACCACGTCGGCGCCCGCCGCTCGAAGAACGCGAACAGCTTCGTCGCGGCGCCCACGCGCAGCATCCCGGTGCAGTTCCTCGACGCACTCGAGGACGGCGACTCGGTCGTCGACGGCAAGATCGTCGACCGTGAGGGTCAGGAAGTGCCGGTGCGCGTCAGCGAGCACTGACCTCACACCGCTCTGACCCCCGCTGCAGTCGTGTGGCGGGGGTCAGTCGCTGTGCGAGGTCTGCCACGATGCCGGGCCGGTGGAACCGGCGGGGTACTCGTCGAGCGGCGTCTCGCCGCGAGCCCAGGCATCCCGAACCGGCTGGATGATCCGCCAGCACTGCTCGGCCTCATCCGCGCGCACCGACAGCGCGACATCGCCGTCGAGCAGCTCGTCGAGCACCTCCTCGTACGACCGCTGCTGCCCGACGCCGAGCTGCGCGACGAGCTCCTCGTCGCGCAGCGCGAACGGGTCATCGCCTCCCGTCACGTGCAGCCGCAGGTGCATCTCGTCGGGGCCGAGCGAGAAGGTGAGGCGGCCGCCGTCGGCGGGGGTGCCGTTCAGCCCCGGCGGCACGTGCCGCACGGGCTTGAAGGTCACCACGATCTCGGAGCGCTTGCGATCGAGCCCCTTGCCGGAGCGCAGGGTGAACGGCACGCCGGCCCAGCGGTCGCTGGACACCTCGAAGACGACCTCGGCGAGCGTCTCGGTCTGCCGTGAGACGTCGACGCCGTCCTCGTCGCGGTACGAGGGAAGCTCACGGGTGCCGCCGTCGGCGAGATGCTGCGTGCCCGCGGTGTACTGCGCCCGGCGCGAGAAGCGCGCGGGGTCGTCGCCCATCACGTGCGTGGCACGCAGCACCTCCGCTTTCGCGTCGCGCAGATCGCGTTCGCCCAGCGTCGCCGGGGGATCCATGGCGAGCAGGGCGAGCACCTGCAGCAGGTGGCTCTGGATCATGTCGATCATGGCTCCGGCCCTGTCGTAGTAGCGGGCTCGACCTTCGAGGGCGACGGACTCGTCGAAGCGGATCAGCACCTCCTGGATGTGCTCAGCCGACCACACCGGCTCCCAGATGCGGTTGGCCAGGCGCACGCCGAGCAGGTTGAGCAGGGTCGACCGACCGAGGAAGTGGTCGACGCGGAAGATCTGGTTCTCGGGCACCAGCGCCAGCAGCTTGTCGTTGAGCGCGCGGGCGCTCGCCTCGTCCTGCCCGAACGGCTTCTCCATCGCCAGCACGGTGCCCTCGGGCAGCGTCAGCCCGGTCATCGCATCGATCGCGGCGGCGGTGACTGCCGGCGGCAGCGCGAAGTAGAGCACGGTGTTCGGGTCGAGCGTGTCGACGAGGGATGCCACGGCCGAGGCATCCGTCACATCGGCCTGCACGTAGTCGGCGACGCCGACCCGGTCCAGCGCCCCCGGGGAGTCGGAGAACGCCTTCTCGACCGTGGCGTGCCACGTCTCGGCATCCCAGTCCTCGGTCCCCGACCCCCGCAGGGCGACGCGGTGCTTGCGCTCCTTGCCGAGCAGCGTCGCGAGCGAGGGCAGCAGTAGGCGAGAGGTGAGATCGCCGGTCGCACCGAGGATGAAAAGCGTTGTGGTCGTCGACATGGCACCGAGGGTAGTCGCCGCCGGATCGAGCGCAAGGGGGGTGGAGCGGGTTCGACGGCGGTGACAGACTGCGCTCGTGGTGACGCGAATCGAGGACTACGCCCTGCTCAGCAACTGCCGTACGGCGGCGCTCGTGTCGATGGAGGGGAGCATCGACTGGCTGTGTCTGCCGCGACTGGACTCGCCCAGCACCTTCGCCGCGCTGCTGGGCGACGAATCGCACGGACGGTGGATGGTGCGTCCCGACGATCCGGATGCCGTGGCGACCCGTCACTACGACCGTGACACGTTCGTGCTCATCACCCGATGGCAGAGCGGCGATGCCGTCGCCGAGGTGCACGACTTCATGCCCATCGACCCGGACCCGGGTGTGCAGATCCGGCGGACGGATGTCGTGCGCCGCGTCGTCGGGCTGAGCGGCGAGATGACGTTCACGCAGAGCCTGCGCATCCGGTTCGATTACTCCCGAGCGATGCCGTGGGTGCGGCAGACGGGCACCGACGACGAGCCTCAGCTGGTCGCCATGGCCGGGCCCGATGCGGTGGTCGTGCGCGGGGCACGTCTCACGGCGATCGACCACGAGCACCGCGGCGAGGTGCGCGTCGCCGCCGGCGAGGCGCGCGATCTGCAGCTGGCGTGGTTCCCGTCGCACCGCCCCGCACCCGACCCGCTCGATGTCGATGACGTTCTCGAGGCGACGAAGACGTGGTGGCAGAGCTGGGCCGACAGGATCGAGCACTCCGGACCGCACCACGAGAAGGTCGTGCGGTCGCTGCTCATTCTGCGTGCTCTGACGAATCACGAGACCGGGGGGATCGCCGCGGCGGCCACCATGGCGCTGCCCGAGGAGATCGGCGGCGAGCGCAACTGGGACTACCGCTACGTATGGCTGCGTGACGCCGCGCTCACACTCGAGGCACTGCTCGACCACGGCTTCCTCGGCCTCGCCGACAGCTGGCGCGAGTGGCTGCTGCGCGCAGTGGCGGGTGATCCAGCCGATCTGCAGATCATGTACGGCCTGGCAGGCGAGCGCGATCTGACCGAGCGCGAGTTGACCGCGCTGCCCGGCTACGCCGGATCGTCGCCGGTGCGGGTGGGGAACGGGGCGTGGGGGCAGTATCAGGCGGATGTCGTCGGCGAGGTGCTCGTGACCCTCTCGGCCGCCCGCAAGGCCGGTCTTGCCGAGAGCGCGTTCTCGTGGCCGCTCGAGCGCAGCCTGCTGCGGTTCGCCGCGGATCAGATCGATCAGCCGGATCACGGTCTCTGGGAGATCCGTGGGCCGGCGCGCATGTTCACCCATTCGCGGGTGATGATGTGGGCGGCGTTCGACCGCGGTGTGCGTGCGGTGGAGGACTACGGTCTGCCCGGCGCGGTCAAGACCTGGCGCACGCTGCGCGACCGGCTGCGAGAAGAGATCGATTCCCGGGGAGTGCGAAACGGACATTTCACCCAGCATTACGGCACGGACGAGGTGGACGCGTCGCTGCTGCTGCTTCCGGAGGTCGGCTATTGTCGACCCGATGACGAGCGGATGCTGGCGACGGTCGACCGCATCGAGAAGACGCTCATGCACGACGGCCTGCTGTACCGGTACCGCACGTCGAGTGGCGTGGACGGGCTGGCGGGGGAGGAGAGCCCGTTCCTCGCGTGCTCGTTCTGGCTCGTCGAGCAGTACGCGAGCACGGGACGACGCGACGAGGCCGCGCAGCTGATGGACCGGCTCTGCTCGCTGACCAACGACGTCGGGATGCTCGCCGAGGAGTACGACCCGATCGCCGGGCGGCAGCTGGGCAACACGCCGCAGGCGTTCTCGCACCTCGCTCTGGTTCGCGCCGCCGACGCGCTGACCGTCAGCGAGAGCATGCCCCGCTGACGCGGAGAGCGCCGTCCCCGGATCGGGGACGGCGCTCTCGTCGAAAGTGCTCGGGTCAGGCGTTGGCGAGCAGCGTCTCGTCGATCGGCCGACGCACGCGCGGCGCCGACTCGCGCTCCTGCAGTGCCTCGGGCAGCTCCCCGGCATCGCCGAGCTCGCCCAGGGCGATGACGGTGATCGGGGTGAAGCGCTCGCCGAGGTCGGTCAGCTCGCTGATGGCGGCGGGGTCGAACCCGCTCATCTGGTGCACGACGAGGCCGTCGTGGTGGGCCTGCACCGACAGGTGCGCGACCGACTGACCGAGGTCGTAGACGGCGTGCGAGATGGGAGCGCCCTCTTCGTTCGTGGTCTCCGCGACGGCGACGATGAGTGCCGCGGCGTTGCCGGCCCACGCCTGGTTGAAGCCCATCAGCGCGGAGTGGATGCCCCGGTGCAGCTCGGTGCCGCGGCGGGCGACGATGAAGCGCCACGGCTGCGAGTTGTTGGCGCTCGGGCTCCAGCGGGCGGCCTCGAGGGCGGAGGAGAGCTTGGCCTCGTCGATCGGCGTCTCGGAGTCGTAGGCGCGCGGGCTCCACCGGTCGGCGAGCACATCGAGGACGGGATGCTCCGTGGGTGCGGTGCGATCGATCACGGGGGTGCTCATCAGATGAGGCCTTTCGTTATGCGGCTGGTTCGGGCGGACCTCATCGTCCATCCGACACAACCCTTTCATGCACTCGCATATTCCTCGGCATCCGGGGCCGTTTCGCGAGTGGGTCCGCGGGTCAGCCGCGCAGGGCCTCGGCGAGCCGCACCCGGGCGCCCATCCGAAGCAGCGAGTTCTCGTAGATCTTCGCCGCGACGACGATCGCTGCGGCGCACGTCGCGAGCAGGATCACCAGCGACAGAGCGCCCTCCCACCACTGCGCCTCGCCGACGAACATCCGCACCGGCATCGCCACCGGGGCCGAGAACGGCACGTACGACATGATCGTCAGCACCAGCGGGTTGTCGTTGAAGAAGATCACCAGGAAGTACGGCGCCATCACCAGCATCATCAGCGGCATGGTCGTCGAGCCGATGTCCTCCTGCCGTGACACCATCGCCGCCGCGGCCGCGTACAGCGACGCGAGCAGCACGAACCCGAACAGGAAGAACACCGCGAACCACAGGATCGGGGCGCCGACGCCGCTGAGCACGTCCTCCTGGCCGGTCACGATCAGCCCGACGATCGCGATCACGGCCAGCGCGATGATCTGGCCCATCGCGAGCACGGTGTTGCCGAGCACCTTGCCGGCGAGCAGCGTGCGCGTCGGGATCGCCGAGATCAGCAGCTCGACCACCCGGGTCTGCTTCTCCTCGACCACGCTCTGCGCGATCGTGCCGCCGAAGGTCGACGCGGCGATCAGGAACACGAGGCCGAACCCGAGCGCCACCAGGTAGCGCAGCAGCGGGTCGGTGTCGGCCGGCTGCAGCACCTCGACGGTGGGCGACTGCGACAGCATCATCATGAGCCCGGTCGGCGCGCCCTCCTTCGTGAGCACCACGTACCCGAAGCCGGTCGGATCGCCCGGTACGAGGGCGGCCTCCACCTCGCCGCTCGTGACGAGGTCTTCGGCGGCCGCACGATCGGCCACCTCGCGCGGCTCCAGCCCGGGCATCCCGTCGAGCACCGGCGCGGTCTCGGACGTGACGGCGACGGCATCCGCGGTCGGGCTCTTGCTCATGAACCCGCCGAGGAGCACCCCGGCGAGGGCGATCAGCAGCAGGATGCCCGTGGCGATGACGAACGCGCGACTGCGCAGCTTCGCGGTGATCTCGCGCTCGGCGACGAGCCAGACAGCACTGTTCATGCGATGACCTCCTTGAAGATCTGGGCGAGGGAGGGATGCTGCGGGGCGAAGCTCGACACGGCCGCGCGGTCCATGGCCTCGCGCAGCACGCGCTGTGCGGTGTCGGGGGTGTCGACGTCGAACAGCGCGGATCCGCCCTCGAAGTCGATCACGGAGACGCCCGGCTCGCCGCGCAGCCAGCCGGCATCTCCGCCGGAGTGCAGCTGGTAGCGCAGCGTCGAGTGGGCCGAGCGCAGCTCGTCTCGCGAGCCGGCGGCGCGGATCGTGCCTCCGGCGATGATGATGAGGTCGTCGCACAGCCGCTCGACGACATCGAGCTGGTGCGACGAGAACAGGATGGCGGCTCCCGCCGCGGCGCGGCGCTGCAGCACCTCGGCGACCACGTCGACCGCGAGCGGGTCGAGGCCCGAGAACGGCTCGTCGAGGATGAGCACCTGCGGATCGTGCACGAGAGCCGCAGCGATCTGTGCTCGCTGCTGGTTGCCCAGGGAGAGGGCCTCGATCTTCTCGTCGAGGCGTTCGCCGAGCCCGAGCTCCTCGAGCAGCGCGGTGCCGCGCGCGGTGGCGTCGGCCTTGCTGAAGCCGTGCAGGCGAGCGAGGTAGACGACCTGCTCGAGCACCTTCATCTTCGGGTACAGGCCGCGCTCCTCCGGCATGTACCCGAAGCTCTGCCGGTCGTCGGCCGTCGCCGGGTGCCCGTCCAGCGTCACGGTGCCGCCGTCGGCGGCGAGCACGCCGAGGATGATCCGCATGGTGGTCGTCTTGCCCGCGCCGTTGCCGCCGACGAATCCGGTCAGTCGCCCGGGGGCGACGTCGAACCGGATGCCGTCGAGCACCCTGCGCGAGCCGTAGCTCTTGGTGATGCCGTCGAGTCTGAGGAAGCTCATGACTTCACGCTAGGGAAGGCCGGTGGCGCCCGGCATCCCCCCTGCGACGGATTCGGGGTATCCGCCTACCGGCCGAGGTGCAGGGCGGCACGCACGACGAGGCCGGCGACGAGCGCCCAGAACGCGGCGCTGATGCCGAGCAGCGCGACACCCGACGCCGCGACGAGGAAGGTCACGACAGCGGGCATCCGCTCGCCGGGGTCGTCGATCGCCTGCTGCACCGCCGAGCCGAACGCCCCGAACAGCGCCAGGCCCGCCACGGCGGGGATGACGGCGGCGGGGGCCAGCAGCACGAGCGCGGCGAAGACGGCCGACAGCCCACCGAGCACGATGTACGACACCCCCGTCGAGACCCCCGCGATCCACCGGCGCGCGGGATCCGGCTCCGCCTCGGGGGCTGCGGCGAGGGCGGCGCTGATCGCCGCCAGGTTGATCGCGTGACCCCCGGCCGGCGCCCCGAGCGCGGTGCCGATGCCGGTGACGAGCATCGCCGGTCGCCACGGCACCTCGTACCCGAAGCTGCGCATCACAGCGATGCCCGGTACGTTCTGCGACGCCATCGTCACGATGAACAGCGGCAAGGCGATGCCGACGATCGATCCGAGGGTGAAGGTGGGAGCCGTGAAGACGAGGGCGGGCAGCAGCGCCCCCGGGTCGACATCGGTTCCGGATGCCGCGATGCCGGCCACCACGACGACCGTCGCGGTCATGAAGGCCGCCGGCACCGCCCAGCGCGGAGCCAGCCGCGTGACGACCAGCCATGTGAGCACGACCGGCACGACGCCCCACGGGTTCGTGACCATCCCGCTGATCGGGGCGAGACAGAGCGGCAGCAGGACACCGGCGAGCATCGCCTGTGCGATCGACGGCGGGATCGCCGCGACCAGAGCGCCGAGGCGCGGCACGAGGGCGGTGAGCAGGATGAGCGCGGCGACGACGAGGAACGCCCCCACGGCCGCGGGCCAGCCGCCGTCGACGACGCTGACCGCGGCGAGCAGAGCAGCGCCGGGAGTCGACCAGGCCGACGTGATCGGCATGCGGCAGCGCCAGGCGAGGATGATGCACGCGGCGCCCATCGTGAGACTGAGCGCCAGCAGACCGCTGGCGGCTTGAGCAGGGGTCGCGCCGACGGCGTCGAGCCCGGTGAGCACGACGGCGAAGGAGCTGGTGAAGCCGACCAGGGCGGTGACGATCCCCGCAGTGATCGGACGGATCCGCCAGGGCCTCTCCACGGACGTCGATGCGGTGCTCATCGGGTGAGTCCGTGGCGGTGGGCCAGCACGATCGCCTGCACGCGGTCGCGGGCGCCGAGCTTCTGCAGCACGCGGGACACGTGGGTCTTCACGGTCGCCTCGCCGATGAACAGCCCGCGGGCGATCTCCGCGTTGCTGCGGGCGTCGGCCATCAGCGCGAGCACCTCCGACTCGCGGTCCGTGAGCGGTTCGGCGAGGACATGCGCCCGGGCCGGGGTGGTGCGTTCCTGCGCTTCGGCGACGGGCGTCGCGCAGAACCGCGACAGCACGCGGCGGGTCACCTCGGGGGCGAGGATCCCATCGCCCGCAGCGAGCGCTCGGACCGCTGTGATCAGCTCCTCCGGGCCGGCGTTCTTCAGCAGGAAGCCCCCGGCGCCGGCATCCAGCGCGTGGAAGAGGTACTCGTCGCGATCGAACGTCGTGACGATGGCGACCGCGGCGGTGACAGCAGGGTCGGCGACGATGCGCCGGGTCGCCTCGATGCCGTCCATGTCGGGCATCTGCACGTCCATCGTGATGACGTCGGGCTGCAGCCGGGCGGCCAGCTCGACACCCTCGGCCCCGGTCGCGGCCTCGCCGACGACCTCGATATCGGGCTGGGTGCAGAGAATCGCGCGGAACCCGGCGCGCAGCATGGCGTGGTCGTCGACGAGCAGCACCCGGATCATCCGACACCCCCTCTTCCTGCTTTCGAATCGCTCACCTTGTCGCTCCCCGGGCCCGGATGCCGCCAAGTGAGCGATTCGAAAGCAGGGGGCGCCGCGATCGGCACGGTGACCCGCACGCGGAAGCCCCCCTGCGGGCGCGGCTGCAGGTCGATCTCGCCGCCGGATGCCAGGGCGCGCTCGCGCATGCCCAACTGGCCGAGCCCCGGGCGCAGCACGCCGACCGTGCGGCCGCTGTTCACGATCTCCAGCTCCACGGCACCGTGGTTCCAGCGCAGCCGCACATCCGCCGTGGCGCCCGATCCCGCGTGCCGTCGGGCGTTGGTCAGCGCCTCCTGGGCGATCCGGTACAGGTTCACGCCGACCGTCGTCGGCACAGCAGCAGGGTCGCCGATCTCGGTGAAAGCGGTCGGCAGACCGGCATCCGTCGATGCCTGCGCAAGCCGCTCGAGGTCGGCGAGACCGACGGCAGACGGCTCATCCGACCCGCCGTCGCCGGGGTCGCGGAGGGTCTCGAGCAGCTGCCGGAAGTCGCCGATCGCCTCGCGGGACGCGTCTTCCACGCTCGACAGCATCCTCTTCGCCTCGTCGGGGTCGCGGTCGATCATGAGCCGCGCCGCACCGGCCTGTACGCCCATCACCGACACGTGGTGCGCGACGACGTCGTGCAGCTCGCGGGCGATGCGCACCCGATCCAGAGCCACCGCCTGTGCGGCGGTGAGCTCGCGCTCGGCCTCGAGCTCGGCGGTGCGCTGTTCGAGCACGAAGCGCTGCGCGGCGGCGTGCCACGAGCGCTCGCCGAAGTAGTACGCACCGCCGAAGTAGAGCACGTTGATCAGCAGGTTCAGCATCATGAACGCCACGAACGGCGAGAACAGCCCCGCGGCGACGTCGGCCTTGTCCGCCTCATCGATCGCATCGCGATACATCACGATGATCAGCCACACGAACATGCCGAGGATGATCCCGGCCCGCACGAAGAACGCGCGACGGCGGTCGTTCATCCATGCACCCACGGTGTACAGCGCGATGAACATGGCGATGTTGGTGGCGTACACCTCCGGGACGCGCAGCGTGACGCTGGTGAACATGACCAGGGCGATGACGACAGCTGCCAGAGCCGGATACCGCCGGCGCACGATGAGCGGAGCGGAGAGCCCCACCGCCACCAGCAGCGCCCCCCAGAGGGGCGCCTGCTCATCGCTGTAGAGGCCCGAGATGCTCGACAGCGCCGCGCTGATGACCGCGCCGACCAGCATGATCACGGCGAGCAGCAGGTCCTGGCGCCGCTCGCGGTCGGTCGGGGTGCGGCTGAAGACGGCGGACTCGGGCATCTCTCCAACTTACGGATGAGGGGATGCCGGGGCATCCCTCCCACGACGGATGGCGCAGGCGGAGGCGGAACCCGTCAGTCGCTCTGATCGGCGGGAAGCAGGTCGGCGACCGACTGCACGATCTCGTCGGGGCGGAACGGGTACCGCTCGATCTCCGCCCGGTCGCTGATGCCGGTCATGACCAGCACCGTGTGCAGACCGGCCTCGATGCCGGCGACGATGTCGGTGTCCATGCGGTCGCCGATCATTCCGGTCTTCTCGGAGTGCGCCCCGATCTTGTTCAGCGCCGAGCGGAACATCATCGGGTTCGGCTTGCCCACCACGTACGGCTCGCGACCGGTGGCCTTCGTGATCAGCGCGGCGATCGCGCCGGTGGCGGGCAGCGGGCCCTCGGCACTGGGTCCGGTGGCATCGGGGTTGGTGACGATGAATCGCGCTCCGGCGCCGATGAGCCGGATCGCCTTGGTGATCGCCTCGAACGAGTAGTTGCGGGTCTCGCCGACGACGACGAAGTCGGGCCGGGTCTCGGTCATGATGAAGCCCGCCTCGTGCAACGCGGTGAGCAGGCCCGCCTCGCCGATGACGAAGGCCGAGCCGCCAGGCAGCTGCTGGGCGAGGAAGTCGGCGGTCGCGAGCGCGGAGGTCCAGATCCGCTCCTCGGGCACGTGCAGGCCGCTGGCGCGCAGCCGGGCCGAGAGGTCGCGCGCGGTGAAGATGGAGTTGTTGGTGAGCACGAGGTAGGGGACGCCGTCGCGCTCCCACCCGGCGAGCAGCTCGGATGCGCCGGGGATCGCGTCGTTCTCGTGCACGAGAACGCCGTCCATGTCGGTCAGCCAGCATTCGATCTCAGAGCGGTCAGCCATGGCATCAGGCTATCGGCTGTGCCTCCGCAGGAATTCCTGAGGCGGTCAGACGCCCAGCATCCGCTCGATCACGGCGGCGACGCCGTCGTCGGCATTCGAGCCGGCGACCTCGTCGGCGGCATCCCGCACGACGTCGATCGCGTTGCCCATCGCGACGCCGTGCCCGGCCCACTGCAGCATCTCGAGGTCGTTGAGGGCGTCGCCGAAGGCCAGCACCTCGTGCGCCTCGACGTCGAGGCGCCGACACACCTGCGCGAGTCCGGTCGCCTTGGTCACGCCCTGCGCCATCACCTCGACGAACGGCGCACCCGACAGTGTCGACGCGAAGCCCGACAGCCCGAGAGCGTTCAGCGTCGCGTAGATCTCGTCGATCGGAACCGACGCGTGCCGGATCACGAGCTTGAGACTGGGCGAGCCGAGCACCTCGTCGAGTGCGACGCCGCCCATCGTCTCGGGGTCGCGCTTGTGGTCGCTCAGCTGCGCGAGCGCGGCGTAGCCGTGCTGGGCGACGAATCCCTCGCCGGCGTCGCGCACGCTCGCGAAGACCAGATCGGGGATGCTCTTCAGCAGCGCCCGCGCCAGCTCGCCCTGCACATCGGCGGGGATCTCCGCCGCGAACAGGTGCTCTCCGGTCGTCAGGTGCAGGCCGTAGGCGCCGTTGCCGCACAGCGCCCAGGAGTCGAGACCGGCCTGCTCGGCAATCGGCCGCAGCCCGATGGGCTGGCGGGCGGTGACCGGGATCGTCTCGATCCCGGCATCCCGAGCGGCGTCGAGAGCCGCCCTGGTACGCGGCGACACCCCACCGGACTCGTCGAGCAGGGTGCCGTCGAGGTCGGTCGCGATCAGCCGGATGCCCGAGAGCGCACTCACGAGAAGATCATCGGCAGGTCGCCGTCGTCGTCACCACCGCCGAAATCGAGGTCGACGACGACGGGAACGTGGTCGCTCGGCTGCTCGCCCTTGCGCTCGTCGCGGTGGATCGACGCCCCGGTGACGGCGTCGGCGAAGGGCTTAGAGCCCAGCACGAAGTCGATCCGGATGCCCTCGTTGCGGGGGAACTTGAGGCGCTGGTAGTCCCAGTAGGTGTACCCCTCCGGGATCAGCGGACGGACGACGTCGGTCACCCCTGCCGACTCGAGGGCGAAGAACGCCTCACGCTCGGGGGGTGACACGTGCGTCGAGAAGCCCTGCACGATCGCGGGGTCGCCGTTGTCGTGGTCGAACGGGATGATGTTGAAGTCGCCGACCAGCGCGAGCGGCAGGTTCGGGTCGGCGGCGAGCTCGGCGGCGGTCGCGGTGCGCAGCGCCTCGAGCCAGTGCAGCTTGTAGTGGTAGTGCTCGTCGTTCAGCGAGCGGCCGTTGGGCACGTAGAGGCTCCACACCCGCACGCCGTCGACTATCACGCCCAGAGCGCGCGCCTCGAGCGGGGCATCCGGGCCCTCGTGACCCTTCGCGAACCCGGGCTGGCCGGCGAACGAGGTGCGCACGTCGGTCATCGGCAGACGGCTCGCGATCGCGACGCCGTTCCACTGGTTCAGCCCGTGCACCTCCACCTGATAACCGGCCTCTTCGAACGGCTCGTAGGGGAACTGCTCGGGCTTGCACTTGGTCTCCTGGAAGGCGAGCACGTCGATGTCCTCCCGCACGGCGAAGTCGACGGCGCGCGAGACGCGCGTGCGGATCGAGTTGATGTTCCAGGTGGCCAGGCGCATGCATCCAGCCTATTCGGGGCGACGGACAGGCGCCGTCCGACGGCTGCCGCTCTGCGGCTACCGCTCGGCGGGGTCTCCCGTGCCGATCAGCACGCCGCGGGCGAGGGTGTGGAAGTGCCGGTTGAAGCCGAGCACCCCGGGCGTGGATCCGGGCTCGAGGTCGAGGTGGTCGACGTCGAGCGCGTCGACGACGAAGAAGTAGCGGTGGATGCCTGTACCGGCCGGAGGAGCCGCGCCGATGAAGCGCTCCTTGCGGGCTTCGTTCGGCAGCACGATCGCACCGTCGGGGAGGTCTGCCGTGGTGCCGTCGCTGCTGTCGAGGCGGCGCACGTCGGGCGCGATGTCGTAGGCGGCCCAGTGCCAGAAGCCGGATCCGGTGGGGGCGTCGGGGTCGAAGCACGAGATGGCGAAGCTGAGCGTGCCGGCCGGCGGGTCCGACCATTCGAGCGTCGGATGCCGGTCCTCACCCGCCCGATCGGATGACCAGGCGAAGCCGGGCAGCCGCCCGCCCGCCGTGAAGTCGGGGCTGGTCAGCGCGAGCGGGGCGACCGGACGCAGCTCGGCGAGTTCGGCATAGGGATCGAATGAGAACATGTGTGACCTCCTCGACCCACGGTAGGGGAGGAGTGGGCATCCGGCCAGGCGGCGAGCGGTGAATACACTGGATGCCGTGACCCACCTCGCCGAAGACCGCCAGGCCCTGCTCGATCTCATCAAGGACGAGGCCGTGTTCCACGGCGACTTCACTCTCTCCAGCGGCAAGAAGGCGACGTACTACGTCGACATGCGCAAGCTGACGCTCGACCATCGCGCGGCTCCCGCGATCGGGCGCATCATGCTCGACCTCATCAAGGACTTCGACATCGCCGCCGTCGGCGGGCTCACGCTCGGCGCCGATCCGATCGCGAACTCCGTGATGCACGCGTCGGTGGCGACGGAACGCCCGCTCGACGCCTTCGTCGTGCGCAAGGAGCCGAAGGACCACGGCCGAGGCCGCCAGGTCGAGGGCGCCGACATCGCGGGCAAGCGCGTCATCGTGCTCGAGGACACCTCGACCACCGGCCAGTCGGCCCTCAAGGCCGTCGAAGTGCTGCGCCGGGAAGGCGCCGAGGTGCTGGCGGTCGCCGTGATCGTCGACCGCAAGACCGGTGCTCAGGCCGCGATCGAAGCCGAGGGCCTGCAGTGGCTCGCCGCGTACGACCTCGACGACCTGGGCCTCGACCCGCAGTAGCCGCTGTGCCCGCCGGCACCCCGCTGACACCCCGCTGACATTCCGGGGGCCGACACTCCAGATGTCGGACCCATTCGCGGGATCCGTCCGACATCTGGAGTGTCGGCCCCCGATTCGTACGTGGTTCCGGTGTGTCGTCAGCGCTTACCGCGGGGCCGGTCGTCGTCGTCCCAGGGGCCCTCGTACCACTCGCCGCGGTTGTCGCGCTTGCGCGGCTTGAGCAGCTGGATGGTGATGAGCGTCAACGACGCGAGGCCGATGCTGATCAGCACCAGGAACAGCATGTCGCTCTGATTCACGGTCGGTTCCTCCTCGCTCAGCCTAGGCTCAGCCAGATCGCGTGGGCTGCTCCGTCGGGCAGGTCGGCCGGAGCCGTGATCTCGACGCCGACGCTCACACCCGCGTCCTCCAGTCGCTGCAACAGGTCGGGGTCGCGATCGCTCACCCGCAGCACGCGGCCGGTGTGCCCGGCGGGCGCGTCGCCGAGCAGCACGAACGGCTCGCGTACGACGTCGCCGTTCGCGTCGGGGATCGCGTCACCGTGCGGATCGAAGCGCGGGCGTCCGAGGCGCTCGTCGATGGCATCCAGCAGCCGATCGCTGATCGTGTGCTCGAGCACCTCGGCCTCGTCATGCACCTCGTGCCAGGCGTAGTCGAACTCGCATACCAGCCAGGTCTCGATCAGGCGGTGGCGGCGCAGCATCTGCAGGGCGCGCCCCCGCCCGGCATCCGTCAGCTTCACCGCACCGTACGGCACGTGCGAGACGAGACCGGCTGCCGCGAGCTTCTTCACCATCTCGGTCACGCTCGACGGGGCGATGCCGAGGGCGCCGGCGAGCTGCGACGGGGTGATCGGCGCGTCCTGCCACTCGGTGTGGGAGTAGACCGTCTTGAGGTAGTCGTCGAAGGCGGGAGATGCCATCGTCAGCCGCCGAGTGAGACCAGCACGTTGAACGCGGCGTTGCCCGCGAAGAAGAGGATCGCGAACCCGGCGATCGCGGCGAGCAGCGAGAGGCGCCCGTCGTAGTCGTTCACGCCCCGGGTGCCGATGGCGCGAGCCCGGAACGCGAGGAAGAGGGTCAGTGCGCCGAGCGCGAGCTGCACCCACGGGCCACCGGCCGGAAGCAGATCCGGCAGCGCGATGAGCAGCACGCCCAGGGCTCCCGCCCCCAGCGCGAACCACGTGCTCAGCTGCATCGCCCGACGCGCCTCGGAGTCGTCGCGGTGCTTCTTGGCGGGGGAGGAGGGCATGATCTCGAGCCTACCCGGGGCGGTCCGCGCCTCCCTCGCGTGCTGGGGTCACGCGCCGGTCGCGACCAGCCAGAGCAGCACGGCGTTCAGGGCGATCAGCAGCACCGCGAACACGACGCCGAGCACGGTGGTGATGGTGCGGTTGGCGTGCTCGCCGAGGGTGCGGCGCTGGGCGGTGAGCGCGACGAGTGGCACGAGCGCGAACGGGATGCCGAATGACAGCACCACCTGACTGAGCACGAGCGCGAGAGTCGGGTCGAATCCGACGCCGAGCAGCACCAGCGCAGGAATCAGGGTGACCAGGCGCCGGGCGAGCACCGGGATGCGCACGGTCAGCAGTCCGTGCATGATCTCCGCTCCCGCGTAAGCGCCGACGGAGGTCGACGCGAGACCGGACGCCAGCAGCCCGACCGCGAACAGGGTGCCGATCACCGGGCCGAGGCTCGCGCTGATCGCGGCATGCGCGCCCTCGAGCGAGTCGGTGCCGTCGACGCCGGCGAGATTGGCTGCGGCCAGCAGCAGGATCGCGAGATTGACGGAGCCCGCGATGACCATCGCGATCGTGACATCCCAGCGGGTGACGGCGAGCAGCATCCGGATGCCCGGGCGGCCGACCTCGGCGGCGAACCGGTCGCGCGTGAGAGCACTGTGCGCGTAGATGGCGTGCGGCATGACGGTGGCGCCGAGGATCGAGGCGGCGAGAAGCACCGAGCCGCTGTCGGCGAAGCGCGGCAGCATGCCGCCGAGCACGCCCGCGGGGTCGGGCGGTGCGACGAAGAGTCCCGCGACGAACCCGATCACGATGACCGCCATCAGGCCGATGATGACGAACTCGAAGTGCCGTGGCCCGCGCCGGGTCTGGATGGTCAGCAGCACGATTGAGACGGCCCCGGTGATGGCTCCGCCGAGCAGCAGCGGAATGCCGAAGAGCAGATGCAGGGCCACGGCGCCGCCGAGCACCTCGGCGATGTCGGTGGCCATGGCGACGAGTTCGGCCTGCAGCCAGTACGCACGGCGCGCCCACCGATTGCGGATGCGGGTGCCGAGCACCTCGGGCAGGCTCTGCCCGGTGACGATGCCGAGCTTCGCTGACAGGTACTGGATCAGCCAGGCCATCACGTTGCCGACGACGACGACCCAGACGAGCAGGTACCCGTAGCGGGCGCCGGCGGTCATGTTGCTCGCCACGTTGCCGGGGTCGAGGTAGGCGACACCGGCGACGAGGGCGGGGCCGAGCAGCCAGGCGCTGCGCCACCATGACCCTCGCGCTCTCGTACTCTCCACCAGATTTTTAGGCACGCCTAAAAATAGCACTTCCCCTCCGGCTTTCGAATCGCTCAATTGGCGACGGCCGCGGCCCCAGACCGGCAAGGTGAGCGATTCGAACGCGGGGGTGGGGGCGCGGTTAGGCTGGGGACGATGGACGAGACCGGGTCAGAGACGCAGCCGGGATACGGCGTCGGCCCGTGGCCGGGCGAGTGGCCGACCGACGAGCACTACGACCCCGAGCTGCTCGCGCACGGCGACACCCGCAACGTCATCGACCGGTACCGGTACTGGCGGATGGATGCCATCGTCGCCGACCTCGACACGCACCGGCACCCGTTCCACGTGGCGATCGAGAACTGGCAGCACGACATGAACATCGGCTCGATCGTGCGCAGCGCCAATGCGTTCCTCGCCGACACCGTGCACATCATCGGTCGCCGCCGCTGGAACAAGCGCGGCGCGATGGTGACCGATCGGTATCAGCACGTGGTGCACCACCCCGATGTCGCGGCGTTCACGGCGTGGGCGGCGGGCGAGGGCATCCCGATCATCGCGGTCGACAACGTGGGCGAGGCGGTGCCGGTCGACCGTGCCGCTCTGCCCGAGCGCTGCGTGCTGCTGTTCGGGCAGGAGGGGCCGGGGCTGTCGGATGAGGCGCTGGCCGCGGCATCCGGCCATATCGAGATCACCCAGTACGGCTCGACCCGCTCGATCAACGCGAGCGCGGCGGCGGCGGTCGTCATGTACGAGTGGTGTCGCCGATACGCCTGAGCGGATGCCCGGACGGAGACCGCCCGGCGCTTCTCTTGGTACGCAGTCCCGCGTAGGATGGGCCTGAGTCTCACGCGAATGGAGTGCGCCATGGCATCCGACTACGTCCCCCCGGTCGACGACTACCGGTTCCTCTTCGGCGAGGCGTTCGGCGTCGACCTGCCCGCGAGGTCGACCGGCGGTGCGTTCACCGCCGAGGACGCGACCGAGATCGTCGCGGGTGCCGGCGAGTTCGCGGCATCCGTCCTGGCGCCGCTCGAGACGATCGGCGATCGCGAGGGCGCCCGCCTCGAAGACGGACAGGTGCGACTTCCCGCCGGGTTCACCGAGGCGTATCAGGCGTTCGTCGAGGCCGGCTGGGTCAGCGCCGAGGCGCCTGAATCCGCGGGCGGCGACGGACTTCCCGGTTCGATCCGCGCCGGTCTCGGCGAGATCTGGAACGCCTCCAACGCCGCGTTCGCACTGTGCTGGCTGCTGACCGCGGGGCAGATCCACGCGCTCGACGCGGTGGCATCGGACGAGATCCGCGAGACGTACCTGACCAGGCTCGTCTCGGGCGAGTGGACCGGCACGATGAACCTGACCGAGCCCGACGCCGGCACCGACCTGGGCGCGATCCGCACGATCGCGACGCCTCGGCCCGACGGGTCGTGGGGTGTCAGCGGGCAGAAGATCTTCATCACCTGGGGCGACCACGACGTGGCCGAGAACATCGTGCACCTCGTGCTCGCGCGCACGCCCGATGCCCCGGCCGGCGCCAAGGGACTGTCGCTGTTCGTCGTGCCGAAGTTCCTGCCCGACACGTCGGGTGCGCCGGGCGAGCGCAACGCCGTCACCACGGTCGCGCTCGAGCACAAGCTCGGCATCCACGGCAGCCCGACCTGCGTGCTCGCTTACGAAGACGCGACCGGATACCTCGTCGGTGAGGTCGGCGGCGGCCTTGCGGGCATGTTCGTGATGATGAACTCCGCTCGCGCGGGCATGGGATTCCAGGCGACCGGCATCTCCGACCGCGCCTATCAGCAGGCCGTCGCCTATGCGGGCGACCGTCGTCAGGGCGCGGTGCTCGACCGTCCGGCGGGTGCGCCGATCGCCGAGCATCCCGACGTGCGGCGCCTGCTGCTGTCGATGCAGAGTCGTCTGTTCGCCATGCGCGCGCTGGGCGTCTACGTCGGCGACCTGTTCGATCGGGCGGCGACGGACGGCACCGGTGCGCTCGCCGAGTTCTTCGTGCCGATCCTCAAAGGGTGGGCGACGGAGGACGCCGTCGCGCTGACGAGCGACGCGATCCAGGTGCACGGCGGCATGGGCTTCATCGAGGAGACCGGCGTCGCGCAGCACTACCGGGATGCCCGGATCATGCCGATCTACGAGGGCACCACGGCGATCCAGTCGAACGACCTCATCGGCCGCAAGGTGATCCGCGACGGCGGCGCGACCGCCGAAACGCTGTTCGCGCTCATCGGCGAGAACGTCGAGACGCTGCGGGGGCTGGAGCACGAGGTTGCCGCGCGCACGGCCGATCGCCTCGAGCGGGCGGTCGATGCGGCTCGCCGCGCCACGGCGTCGCTGCTCGGCTTCGGCATGACGCGCAACGCGTACGGCGTCAGCGTGCCGTACCTGATGCTGCTCGGAACCCTCGCCGGCGGCTGGATGCACGGCCTGGCGGTCGCTGCTGTGCTGGCGCACGCGACTCCGGACGCCGCAGACGCCGCACGCCTGGTGTCGGCCGACTTCTACGGTGCGCATCACCTGCCGCGCGTGCACATGCTCGCCGAGACGGTCGCGGCGGGTGAGGTCGCCTGACCCGACGGCAGATTCGGTCGCCTCTGGCTGACACCCCCGATCACTGCCGAGACCCCTGGCTACGAACGTCCGCAGCCAGGGGTCTCGGCGTCACGTGGGGGTGTCGGGGAGAGAAAGCTCGGTCAGGCGGCGACCTTCGTCCACGCGTCGGTGCGCACCCGCCAGCCGAGCGTGCCGAGGCGCGCGAGCAGGTACACACCGAAGAACGCGACGGCGAGCCACACCAGACCGGCCGTGCCATCGACACCGGTGGCGGCGATGATCCACAGCACGGGCAGGAACGGCACGAGGTTCAGCAGCCCCGCGATCGCGAGGTAGCGCGCGTCGTTGGCGCCCATCAGCACGCCGTCGAGCACGAAGACGATGCCCGCGACGGGCTGCGCGACCGCGAGTACGAGGAAGGCGGGCTGCACGAGCGCGCCGATGGCGGCATCCCCCGTGAAGACGACGCCGATCACGCCCGACAGGGCGGCGATGGCGGCGCCGACGATCACCCCGAACCAGGCACCCCAGGCGACGGTGCGGCGCAGAATGCGGTGCACCTGGGCGAGATCGCCCGATCCGAGGCTCTTGCCGATCATCGCCTGCGCGGCGATCGCCAGGGCGTCGAGGGCGAAGGCCGCTGTCGAGAAGATCGTGAAGGCGATCTGCCATCCCGCGAGCTCGTGGGTGCCGATGCCGGTCGCCACGGCGACGGTCGCCAGCAGGGCGACGCGCAGGCTGACGGTGCGCAGGAACAGCCATCCGCCCGAGCGGGCCGTGCCCCGGATGCCGCCGCGCTGAGCCTTCATCGATGCGCCGTGACGGAGGGCGAGGCGTCGGATGACGACGACGTAGGCGGCGACCATTCCCCACTGCGCGGCGACGGTGCCGAAGGCGGACCCGGCGATGCCCCAGCCGAGTCCGTAGATGAAGAGCCAGTTGAGCAGCGCGTTGGCGCCGAAGCCGAAGCCGGCGATCCACAGCGGGGTCATCGTGTCCTGCATGCCGCGCAGCAGCCCAGTGGCCGCGAACACGATGAGCATGGCCGGCAGTCCCCACATCGAGATGGTGAGGTAGGTCTGCGCCTCGGTCGAGACGGCGTCGGATGCCCCGAACGCGGCGATCAGTGCGGGGCTGGCGAGGGCTCCGGCGGCGGCGAGCACGGCGCCCAGGCCGAGCGCGAGCCACATGCCGTCGATGCCGACGGAGACGGCGTCGCCGGGCTGGCCGGCGCCGAACCGGCGGGCGACGGCGGGGGTGGTGGAGTACGCGAGGAAGATCATCAGGCCGACGATCGTCTGCAGCACGGCGCCGGCGATGCCGAGGCCGGCGAGGGGGGAGGCGCCGAGGTGGCCGACCATCACCGAGTCGAGGATGAGGAAGGCGGGCTCGGCGACGAGGGCGCCGAGCGCCGGCACGGCGAGCCGCAGGATCTCGCGGTTGAGCGCGGGGGACGGGGATGCGGTGGATGCCACCTCACGAGCCTATGGGGTGGTGCCGACAGGGTTGTCTCGGTGCCGCGTGGTCTCCGACGTCTAGGCTGGTGACTTTGAGGAAGGACACCACATGACGTCTGCATCTGCATTCCGCACACTCGTGCCCGTGGCCGCAGCGATCCTGCTCCTGACGGGATGCAGCGCCGAGCCGACGGATGCGATAGGCAAGCAGCCCGCCGCCAGCACCGGCGCTCAGGATTCCTCATCCGACGCCGCGGGCGCTGCGTCGGGATCAGACGCCGTGTTGGCGGAGGGCACCACCGACCTCGGTGAGAAGGGTGTGATCACCTCGGTGGTCCGCTCGATCACCGCCGATGAGAAGGTGATGCACCTGAGGTACGCGCTCACGCGCGACGGTGGTGACGAGCCCGAGAGCTTCTTCAGTCTCGGCATCGGCCACGCGCCCACGGTGACGGACCTGGCGAACCTCAAGGCCTATCGGCCGTTCTGCGCGGAGGGGAGCTGGACCGGGGATGACAAGCAGATGTGCACGTACACCGTGCTCGGCTCGGTGCCGCACCACGCGAACACCGACCTCGCGCCGGACGCCACGATCGAGGTCGGCGTGCTGCTGCCTGCGCCCGAGGGCCGGCCCGAGACGGTCGACGTCATCCTCGGCGATGGCCTGCCCGGCTTCTCGGCGATCCCCGTCACCTACGTCGACGACGCGCGATGACGCGGATCATCGCCATCGCGCTGGCAGGGGTCCTTGGAGCGCTCGTCGCGACGTCGGCTCATGCCGACACGGATGAAGACACCTACATCGACGCGGAGATCACGCAGACCATGATCGAGGCATCGACGATCGATCTCGATGCTCGCGCCGCGACGGTCGATCTCGACGCGAGCGGAAGCAGGATCGAGCTCGAGCAGACGATCGAGGAGCGCGAGCACCGCACCGTGCGCCTGACCTCTGACCTGCTGTTCGCGTTCGATTCCGCTGATCTCACCGAGGCCGCGCGCGGTGCGGTCGCCGACCTCGCGGCCGGTATCCCCGACGGGGCGGCCGTCACGGTCGACGGACACACCGATTCGATCGGCGACGGCTCCTACAACGACGACCTGTCGCGTCGGCGGGCCGACGCCGTCGCCGCGGTGCTGGCAGAGACGCGACCGGGTCTCGGACTCACCGTCACGGGGCATGGCGAGCGGGAGCTGCTCGTCAAGGAAGGCGAGGGTGACCAGGCGCCGAACCGCCGCGTCGAGGTCGGCTTCGATTCACCCCGAGGTTGATGCCTCGGCGGCGACCGCAGCAGCGTGAACCGCCGTCTCGCATCCCAGCCCCGACCACCGGCTCTGTCGGGGCCGGATTAGGCTGGGTCGCATGACTGACGTTCTGCCCTCCGGCCTTGCCATCAGCGAGTTCAGCTCCGACATCCGTCCGCAGGACGACCTCTACCGCCACGTCAACGGAGCGTGGCTCGAGGCCGCCGAGATCCCCGCCGACAAGGCGCGCTGGGGCTCGTTCCACATGCTCGCCGAGCAGGCCGAGAAAGACGTCCGCGAGATCATCGTCGAGTCGCAGGATGCCGCCGAGGGCACCCTCGAGCGCAAGGTCGGCGACCTGTTCCGCAGCTTCATGGACACCGACCGCATCGCCGAGGTCGGCCTCGCGCCCCTGCGGGCAGAGCTGGCGAAGGTCGACGCGATCGACAGCATCCCGTCGTTCCTGCAGACGATCGGCGAGCTCGACCGCAACGGCGTCGCCGCGCTGATCGGCGTATTCATCGAGCCCGATCCGGGCAACCCCGAGCGCTACGTGCCCTTCGCCGTGCAGGCCGGTCTCTCGCTGCCCGACGAGAGCTACTACCGCCTCGACAGCTTCGAGGCGATGCGTGCCGCATACCGTGCGCACCTCGAGCGCCTCCTCGCCCTCGCCACGATCGACGACCCGGCAGGCCAGGCGGACCGCGCCTTCGGCCTCGAGCATGAGATCGCCGGACACCACTGGGACAACGTCGCATCCCGCGACGCGGTGAAGACGTACAACCTCAAGACGTGGGACGAGTTCCAGACGCTCGTCGGCGTCGACCTCGCACCCTGGCGGGATGCCGTGGCGACCGCTAACCCGAGCGCATTCGACGAACTCGTCGTCTATCAGCCGAGCTTCTTCGAGGGTCTCGGCACCCTGCTCATCCCCGAGCGTCTCGACGACTGGAAGGCGTGGCTGCGAGCCAAGGTCGTGCACGGCATGTCCTCGTACCTCACCGACGACTTCATCGACGAGAACTTCTCGTTCTACGGCACCGAGCTCACCGGCACCCCGTCGATCCGCGAGCGCTGGAAGCGCGGCGTCTCGCTCGTCGAGGGATCGCTGGGCGACGCCGTCGGGCGGATCTACGTCGAGCGGCACTTCCCGGCCGAGTCCAAGGCCGCCATGGACGAGCTGGTAGCAAACCTCATCGAGGCGTACCGGCAGAGCATCCAGAAGCTGGACTGGATGAGCCCCGAGACGCGGGAGAAGGCGCTCGCCAAGCTCGACACCTTCCGCCCGAAGATCGGCCACCCCGACGTGTGGCGCGACTACGACGGCGTCGACATCGATCCGACCGACCTCGTCGGCAACGCCCGCCGCGCGACGGTCTTCGAGCACGACCGACAGGTCGCGAAGGTCGGCAAGCCCATCGACCGCGACGAGTGGTTCATGCCGCCGCAGATGGTCAACGCGTACTACAACCCGCTGATGAACGAGATCGTCTTCCCCGCCGCGATCCTGCAGTACCCGTTCTTCGACCCGAAGCGCGACGCGGCCGCGAACTACGGTGGGATCGGCGCGGTCATCGGGCACGAGATCGGTCACGGCTTCGACGATCAGGGCAGCCGCTACGACGGCGACGGCCGACTGCAGGACTGGTGGACGGATGCCGATCGCGCCGCATTCGAAGAGCGCACCAAGGCCCTGATCGCCCAGTACGACGCGCTCGTGCCCGTGGGTCTGAGCGAGGAGAATCACGTCAACGGGGCCCTGACCATCGGTGAGAACATCGGCGACCTCGGCGGTCTCGGCATCGCGCTGAAGGCCTACGAGCTCTCGCTCGCCGGCGAGGAGGCACCGGTGATCGACGGCTACACGGGCGTGCAGCGCCTGCTGCTGTCGTGGGCGCAGGTGTGGCAGCAGAAGAGCCGCGACGCCGAGACGATCCGTCTGCTGACGATCGACCCGCACTCGCCCAACGAGTTCCGCTGCAACCAGATCCTCAGCAACATCGACGCGTTCTACGACGCGTTCGATGTGACGGAGGGCGACCGGCTGCACCTGCCGGCGGAGCAGCGGGTCACGATCTGGTGAGACCGGGGTCACCCGGCCGGAGGGTGCGGGTTACGATGGCCGGGGCGCGGCCGACAGGACGTGGTGCTGAGCGCCGGCCGGAATCGCCTTCTCTCGGATAGGACATCGCGCGTGGTCTCGTCGCCCGCCCCCGAACCGTCCTCCGGTGTGCCCTCAGCCCGCCGGCGAACGCGACGTGGCGTGGGGCGCGTTCCCCGTCGCGCGGCCGCCGGACGTCGCTCCTTCGCGTCGAGCCTGCGCCGTCTCGAGGAGCTGGCGCAGAGCGGAGCGCAGGTGTCGGTGCACGTCATCGAGCTCGACTCGGGGCGCGTCGTGCTGAGCGGAGACGACCACGTCCCGCTTCCGATCGCGGGACTCGGCATCGTTCCGGTTCTGGTCGAGACCGCCGCGGGCTTCGCGTCTCGCGCGCTCGACCCGCTGCGCATCATCGACCGTCCCGACGATCACGTCGCCGGCTCGGGGCTGTGGCGGCACCTTCGCGCGCCCGCTCTTCCGCTGGTCGACCTGGCTGTGCTTGCCGCGGCTGCCGGCGACCCCAACGCCGCCAACGCACTGCTCGACGCCGTCGGGCACGGGCAGGTCCGGGCGCGGATGGTCTCCCTCGGGATGCCGCGCAGCGCCGTGCTCGATCTGTTCCGCGACGTGCGCGGGCCCGACGACGTCCCGCACGCCGCGGTCGGCACCACGCGCGAGTTCGCGACGCTGTTCGCCGGGCTCGTCGACTCCCGCGCGGTGGACGCGGCCGTCAGCGCCCAGGTCGCCGAGTGGCTCAGCCTGAACCAGGATCTCAGCCTCGTGGCATCCGCGACAGGACTGGACCCGTTCGCGCACGACGACGACGCGCACGGTCTGCTGTTCATCAACAAGACCGGCCGCGATCGCGGGGTGCGCGCCGAGGCGGGGGTGCTCGTCGGACCGCGCACGGGCGTCGCCTACGCCCTGACGGTGTGCTTCGACGACCTTTCGATCAGCCACCGGCTGCGCGCGCACGACGCGTTCCGCGTCCTCGGCACCGACCTCATGGAGTTCACCCACTGATCCCTCGGGCGAATCAGTCGGGCAGCGCGGGATGCGCTTCCGACGCCGGATGCCTGGGGATGAGGAACGTCAGCGCGAAGCCGATCACCCCGGCGACGATCGACAGCCAGAAGCACACCTCGAAGGCCTCCCGGGTCGGGATCGCGCGGCCGCCGACTTCGATGCTCATCGAGGCGAGCACCGCACCCATCACGGCCGACGCCGTCGAGGTGCCCACCGATCGGAACAGAGCGTTGAGCCCGTTCGACGCGCCCGTCTCGTGCGCGGGGACGGCGCGCATGATGATCATCGGCATGGCGGCGAAGGCGAACCCGATGCCGATGCCGATCAGCACATTGGCGACGACGAAATGCCAGATCTCGGTCGACCAGATCAGCACGAAGGCGTAGGCGAGCACGATCGCGGCGGTGCCGACGGTGAACAGCGGGCGCGGTCCGACGGTGCGCTCCAGCCATCCCGACAGGGGCGAGATGAACATCATCATGACGCCCGAGATGGCGACGATCATCGCCGCGGTGAACATGTCCAGCCCCAGGCCGGATCCGGTCTCGCGCGGCAGCTCGAGCATCTGCGGAAACGTCACGTTCGACGAGAACAGGGCGAAGCCCATGCCGATCGCGGCGATGTTCGTGAAGAGCACGGCGGGGCGAGCGGCGACGCGCAGATCGAGCAGCGGCTCCTTGGCCTTCAGCTGATACCAGCCCCAGACGGCCAGCACCACGAGTCCGCCGATCAGGCACACCAGCGCGAAGGGAGATGTCCAGCCCCACTCCGCTCCGCGCGAGACGTACAGCAGCAGCCCGGTGAGCCCCGCGGCGAGCCCCAGAGCGCCGATGGCATCGAGGCGTCCGGGTGCGAGCAGCACGTCATCGGGCACGACGAGCATCACCAGCACCAGCCCGATCACCCCGAGCCCGGCGGCGAGCCAGAACAGGGCGTGCCAGTCGGCGTTCTCGGCGACGAACGCCGCCACCGGCATCCCCACCGCCCCGCCGACGCCCATGGTCGCGCTCATCAGCGCGACCGCGGTGCCGAGTCGTTCGGGCGGCAGCACATCGCGCATGATCGCGATGCCGAGCGGCACCACCCCGGTCGTCGCGCCCTGCAGCGCGCGGCCGATGATCACACCGACGATCGACGTCGACAGGGCGGCCACGATCGAGCCGATCGCCAGCAGAACCAGCAGCGCGATCACGACACGGCGTTTGCCGTACATGTCGCCCAGGCGGCCCGAGATGGGCGTCGCCACGGCCGCGACCAGCAGGGTGATCGTGACCACCCAGCTGGTGTCTTCGCGTGAGGCGTTCAGCAGCCTCGGCAGCTCGGCCTGCAGCGGCACGACGAGAGTGAACATGAACGCCGAGCACAGGCCGACGAAGGCCAGCACGGCGATGATCGCCCCGCGGGGAGGGGTGCGGGAGAGCCGCTTTCTCGCTCTGTCATCCGCATCGTCCACCGATAGAGGCTATCGGCTCGCAGGGACGCCGGCTCCGGATGCCGGTCAGCTGACGCCCTTCATGAGCTTCCGCACCGGCTTCACCGACACGAACAGCCCCGCGCCGACCGCGATCGCGATCAGGCCGAGCACGGTGAAGTACGGTGCCTCGTTCTGCGGGTCGTAGAACTGCACGAGCCATCCCGAGATCGCCGTGCCCAGCGAGACCGAGAGGAAGAACAGCGCCACCATCTGCGTCTGGAACCGCGCCGGTGCGAGCTTGGTCGCCGCCGACAGCCCGATCGGCGAGAGCAGCAGCTCGGCGACGGTGAACATGAACAGGATGCCGACGATCGCCAGCAGCGGAGTGGAGCCCTCGCCGCCGTTCGCGAACGGCAGGAACAGCAGGAAGGCCACGCCCATCAGCGCGGTGCCCAGGGCGAACTTCACCGGGGTGGACGGCTGTCGGGTGCCGAGGCGGGTCCACAGCGCGGCGAAGAGGCCCGAGAAGATGATGATGAACACCGGGTTGATCGACTGCACCCACGACACCGGCATCTCCAGCCCGAAGATCGAGCGGTCGAGGCGCTTGTCGCTGTACACCGTCAGCACGGTGAACTGCTGCTGGTAGAGCGACCAGAACGCGACGCTCGTGATGAACAGCGGCACGAACGCCCACACCCGCGAGCGCTCCGTCGAGTCGACGTGCCGGCTCGAGAGGATCACCGTGAAGTAGGCGATGGTCGCCCCGAGCGCGCACAGGATGACGATGCCGGCCAGGTTGTCGACGCGGATCACGCCGGTGAGCACGAGCGCGACGATCACGACGACCGCGCCGACCGCGACGCCGCCGAACAGCGGGTAGCGGCTGCGAGGCAGCGGATTCGGAACCTCGCGCGCGGCGGCCGGCAGCTCTTTGCGGCCGAAGCTGTACTGGATGAGGCCGGCCGTCATCCCGACCGCGGCGAGACCGAAGCCCCAGTGGAAGCCGACGGACTTCTGCAGCAGGCCCGTGAGCAGCGGACCGAAGAACGAGCCGAGGTTGATGCCGAGGTAGAAGAGCGAGAACCCGGCATCGCGTCGCGTGTCGTCTGCGGAGTACAGGGTGCCGACGACCGCCGTCGCGTTGGCCTTGAGGCCGCCTGAGCCGAGCGCCACGAGCACCAGCCCGACAGCCACACCGGCGACACCCGGGATCAGCGCCAGCGCGAGGTGCCCAGCGACGATGACGATCGCGCTGCCGAACAGCACACGCTCCGAGCCGAACAGACGGTCGGCGAGCCACGCGCCGAGGATGGTCGAGAGGTACACCGACCCGCCGTACGCGCCCACGATGCCGCCCGCGACCGCCTCGTCGAGTCCCAGCCCGCCCTTCGTCACGCTGAAGTACAGATAGATCAGCAGGATGCCCTGCATGCCGTAGAAGCTGAACCGCTCCCACATCTCGACGCCGAACAGGTGGGCCAGCGCGCGCGGCTGACCGAGGAACTGCTTGTGTGACGCCGTGCTGTCGGTCGCGGATTCTGGGGAAGGCATCCGTCCAGATTACGCGCGCGCCCTCGCGGTCATCCGCCCGTGGGCGCCGGTCAGCGCGCTGCGCGGCGCGCTCGCAGCAGCCCGATCACCCCGGCGACGAGGATGATCGCGGCGACGATGAGAGCCGTGATGCCGATCGGCGTGCTCTCCGGTTCGCCGCTCAGCCGGCCGATGGCCGCCCAGACCAGGCCCCACGACGTCGCGAGGGCGGGAGCGAGGCGGCGGGTGACGAGTGCGCTGGCCGCGCCGATGACGGCGACGACGACGAGCACGGCGACACCCCAGGCATCCGCCTGCTCGCCGAGGCCGGCCGGAACGGTCTGCGTCAGCCACGCGGCGGTGTTCGCGACCGTCGCGATGGTCACCCATCCGAAGTGCAGCCCCATCACGCCGTCGAAGAGGGTGAGATCGACCAGGCCGGATGCCCGGTCGCGGCCGAGCAGGACGATGATGCGAGCGAGCACGGCGAGCAGCGCCGCGATCACGATCACGGTTGCGACGAGGTTCAGGTAGCGGGCGGTCACCAGCCACAGCCCGTTGAGCACCATCGATCCCGCGACCCACCAGCCGATCGCGCGCTGACGCGAGCTGTCACGCTGAGCAGGCAGCGCCTGCCAGACCGTGTACGCGGCGAGGCCGAGGTAGATGAGCGTCCAGATCCCGAACGCCGGGCCGGCCGGAGCGAGGTAAGACCCTTCGGCCGACAGGGCACCGTTCTGCAGTTCGGTGACGGATTCTCCGCCGAACGCGCCGCCGCCGACGGCGGCCCCGATGATCATGAACACCGCCGCGGCGATGATGGTCGACTGCCTCATGATGTCGCGTCCGGTGCTGTTCATGGCCAAGACGATACTCGTCGTAGGCGAGCAGCTCGCCAGGGTTGACAAGTCCGAGGGCGGCGGCGAAGCCTTCCCGGCCTGCTGACCGCCCCGGTACGCTGGCACGGTGCGCACGATTCGAGATCTCGACACCGTTGAACTGATCATCGACGCCCAGGAGCTGCTGGACTCGATCCGCGGCGAGAACCGCGTCATCGACGCCGGCACCCTGCGCGCGCTCCAGCACTCGGGCAACTACGTCGTCGGGCTCTTCGACGACAGTGAGGGCGAGGACCGGATGGTGGGCGCCTCGATCGCGTTCTTCGGCGAGCCCGCGCGGCGCACGATGCACTCGCACATCACGGCGCTGCTGCCCGAGTACCGCGGTCGCGGCTGGGGTCGCGAGCTCAAGGAGCATCAGCGGCAGTGGGCGTTCTCGCGTGAGGTCGGCCGCATCACCTGGACGTATGACCCGCTGGTCGCGCGCAACGCGCACTTCTTCCTCACCGTGCTCGGCGCGCGGGTGAGCGGTTACTCGGTGAACCGCTACGGCATCTTCGGCGGCGGCGACGCGGGAGACGAGAGCGATCGGCTCGACGTGGAGTGGTCGCTCGCCGACATCGCCAGGCCCCCGGCATCCGATGCGGTCGTCGCCACACTCGAGATCCCCTCCGACGTCGAGACGATGCGCGTCAGCGACCCCGCCGCCGCGCATGAGTGGCGGCTGCGCCTGCGCGGCGAGATGGAGCAGCTGCTCGGCCGCGGCCTGCGCATCGCTGGCTTCGACAACGACCGAGGCTACCTGTTCACCGAGTAGGCGGCAGCACGAAGGCCCCGGTGTCGCCGGGGTTGACCGCGACCTCCCAGCGGAACCCGTCGGGGTCGGCGAAGTACCCCGAGTACCCACCCCATGCGCGCCGGTGACTGAGACGCCTCCAGCATCCACCCGCGTCTCCTTTCGAGGCCGTAACGCGGCGCGGGTAGGATTGGGATGCCCGTGTTCACGGGCTCCTCACCCGCAGCATCCGACCATTGGAGCCACCGTGGCCGAACAGTCCCGTCTTGACAAGGTCATCGCCCTCGCCCGCCACCGCGGGTTCGTTTTCCAAGCGGGTGAGATCTACGGCGGCTCGCGTTCGGCATGGGATTACGGCCCCCTCGGCACCGAGCTGAAGGAGAACATCCGTCGGCAGTGGTGGCAGACCTTCGTGCGTGGGCGCGGCGACATGGTCGGCCTGGATTCGTCGATCATCCTGCCCAAGCGCGTGTGGGAGGCATCGGGTCACGTCGCGACCTTCTCCGACCCGCTCGTCGAGTGCCTGCAGTGCCACAAGCGCCACCGCGAAGACCACCTGATCGAGGCGTTCGTCGCCAAGAAGGGCCGTCAGCCCGAGAACGGCATGGCCGACATCGCCTGCCCCGACTGCGGAACCCGCGGCCGGTGGACCGAGCCGAAGTCGTTCTCCGGTCTTGTGAAGACCTACCTGGGCGTCGTCGACGACGAGTCGGGTCTGCACTACATGCGCCCCGAGACGGCGCAGGGCATCTTCGTGAACTTCTCGAACGTGCTCACCGCATCGCGCAAGAAGCCGCCGTTCGGCATCGGCCAGGTCGGCAAGGCGTTCCGCAACGAGATCACCCCCGGGAACTTCATCTTTCGCACCCGCGAGTTCGAGCAGATGGAGATCGAGTACTTCGTGCCTCCCGCCGAGGCGAAGGAGTGGTTCGACCACTGGGTCGAGGCGTGCTGGAACTGGTTCGTCGACCTGGGGGTGAACCCCGAGAACATGCGTCAGTTCGACGTTCCGGAGGATGAGCGCGCGCACTACTCGGCGGGCACCATCGACTTCGAGTACCGCTTCGGGTTCCAGGGCTCGGAGTGGGGCGAGCTGATGGGCGTTGCGAACCGCACCGACTACGACCTGTCCTCGCACAGCGAGGCGTCGGGTCAGTCGCTGACGTACTTCGATCAGGCATCCGGAGAGCGCTACACGCCCTACGTGATCGAGCCGTCGTTCGGCCTCACCCGCGCCATGATGGCCTTCCTCGTCGACGCGTACGAGGAGGAGGAGGTGCCGAACGCCAAGGGCGGCACCGACACCCGCACGGTGCTCAGGCTCGACCCGCGGCTGGCTCCCGTCAAGATGGCCGTGCTGCCCCTCTCGCGCAATGAGCGACTCTCGCCGCTCGCGCGGGAGGTGGCTGACACCCTGCGCGGCCGCTGGACCGTCGACTTCGACGATGCCGGCGCCATCGGCCGCCGCTACCGCCGTCAGGACGAGGTCGGCACCCCGTTCTGCGTCACCGTCGACTTCGACTCGCTCGACGACAACGCCGTCACGGTGCGCGACCGCGACACGATGGGCCAGGAGCGCGTGCCGCTCGAGAACCTCGAGGCGTACCTGTCCGAGCGCCTGCGCGGCGCCTGATGACTTCATGACGGAGCCCCGACTCACATAGGTGAATCGGGGCTCCGTCCTCTCAGCGCCTGATCAGAAGTCTTCGCCCTCGGCCTGCGACGGGTGACGGTCGAACCAGTAGGGGCGGCCGATGTGCAGCAGTGCGTCGGTGTCGATGAGGTCGTTCTCGCGGTCCATGTTCGTGGCTCCTTCGCGCGGATGTGGATGCTTGCTTCCAGCCTCGACCAGAGAACGCCTTCTTGCGCGACCTCTCGTGCGAAAGAATTCCCGTTCCTTCCCTCTCGATAAGACCCCCCGTCCACCCCACCCCACACCCACCGCCCTCCGGTATGAGTTCGTGCCGCCGGGAGCGGGTCCAGGCGGCACGAACTCATACCGGAGCGAGAAGCGGTTGCGTCAGGGGCGGGTTATGCGCAGCGTGCGGACCTCGAAGGGCTTCAGTGCCAGGGCGGTGCCGGTGCGCGCGTTCTCGAGGTCGTCCTCGATCAACGACACCTCGCGGACGCCGGTGTGCTCGAACCCGATCGACAGCTCGCCCTGCGTGCGGCGGCCGAGCGACTCGTAGACGCGCACGATCACGTCTCCCGAGCGGTCGTCGGCGAGCTTCACCGACGAGACGATGATGCCCGTGCCGGTCACCGAGACCAGCGGGCCGACCTCGTTCGCGCCGCGCACGAGCGTCGTCAGCGCGTTGAGCCTGATGCCCTCCGCCGTCGCGATCTCGGCATCCGCTCCGATCACCAGACCCACTTCGATCTGGTGGTGGCCGTGGTCGGTATCAGGGTCGGGGAAGCGCGGAGCGCGCAGCAGGGACAGGCGCACGGTGGTCGTCACGTCGTCGCCGTCCACGTCGCGCGAGGTGTCGTAGCCGTAGATCGAGTCGTTGATCAGGGCGGCGCCGAAGCCGTCGTCCTCCTGGGCGAGCACGAACCGGTGCATCGAGGTCTCGAACTTCGCCGCCTCCCAGCTCGTGTTCACGTGCGTGACGCGGCGCTGGAAGCCGAACTGCGTCTCGGCCAGAGTCTCCCGCGCGAAGATGTCGAGCGGGAAGGTGAGCTTGAGCAGCTTCTCGGTCTCGTGCCAGTCGATGTCGTTGCGCAGCATGACCGTGCGCGAGTCCGCTGCGAGCACGATCGTCTGCGCGATGGTCGACTGCGAGAACTCGCGGACGACCTTCACGACGGCGGCCCCGTCGACGACGGATGCCGAGACGGATGAGGCGCCGGTGAGATCGTCGACGCGGTTCTTGTAGTAGCGATCGATGTCCCACGCATCCCACATGTTCGGGAAGTCCTGGTGCAGCTGGAACAGGTTCGCGGGCTTTCCTGCGGGGATGGTCTCGCGGCCGGTGGCCCTGTCGATCGCCGAGGTGATCAGGCCCGACGCCGAGACCGTGACCACGACGAGGTCGTTCTCGAGAACGTAGCCGTCCGCGGTCTCCGCGAGCGAGGCGGATGCCTGAGGGTGCGCGAGCTCGGCAGCGCCGAGCGCGCGACCGTCGCCCACCGAGGTCGGTGTGAACACGAGGGCGCGATCGCCGTCGCCCGCGAGAGCCTGGCGTGCCGCGGCTGACAGTTGCTCCGCATCCGCCAGCACCTGCGAGAGCACCTCGACGGCCTCACGGTGCACCCACGCGATCGACGTGCCGGGCAGGATGTCGTGGAACTCGTGCAGCAGCACGAGCTGCCACAGCCGGTCGAACTCGTCGTACCGGTACTCCGCGCCCAACTGCACGGCGGCTGTCGCCGCCCACAGCTCGGCCTCGATGAGCGCCTGCTCGGCCCAGCGGTGCAGAGCCTTGGTGGCGTGCTGGCTGGTGAGCGTGCCGCGGTGCAGCTCGAGGTACAGCTCGCCGACCCAGACGGCCGGGTCGGTCAGCTCGGCCTTGGCATCGTCGAAGAAGGCATCCGGATGCTTCCATTCGACCTTCGCCGAACCCTCGAGGTCAGCCAGACGCAACGCCTTGCCGGTCATCTCGCGGGTCGTGCCGCCGCCGCCGTCGCCCCAGCCGACCGGGGCGATCGACATGGTGGCGACGCGGTTCTCCTTGAACTGGCGCGAGGCCTTGGCGACCTCCATGCCGGAGAGCTGGGAATTGTAGGTGTCCATCGACGGGAAGTGCGTGAACATCCGCGACCCGTCGATGCCCTCCCACAGGAAGCTGTGGTGCGGGAACACGTTGCGCTGGTTCCACGAGATCTTCTGCGTGAAGAACCACTCGAACCCGGCCCGGCGCATCAGCTGCGGCAGGGCGGGGGAGTAGCCGAAGCTGTCGGGCAGCCAGACGCCCTTCGACCGGATGCCGAACTCGCGCTCGAAGAAGCGCTGGCCGTGCGAGAACTGGCGCACGAGTGACTCGCCGGTCGGCATCACCGTGTCGGACTCGACCCACATGCCGCCCAGCGGCAGGAAGCGGCCGTCCGCGACGGCGGCCTTCACCCGCTCGAAGACCTCGGGACGGTGCTCCTTGATCCACGCGTACTGCTGGGCGCTGGACATGCCGTAGAGGAACTCGGACTGCTCGTCGATGAGCGCTGTCATCGACGAGGTGGTGCGGGCGACCTTGCGGATCGTCTCGCGCACCGGCCACAGCCAGGCCGAGTCGATGTGCGCGTGGCCGATCGCGGCGATGCGGTGCGCGCTGGCGTCGGCGGGAGATGCCAGCACATCGGCCAGTTGCGCGCGGGCGTCGCCGGCGGTATCGACGATGCGCTGCAGGTCGAGTACATCCAGTGCGTTGTCGAGTGCCTGCAGGATGCGCATGCGGCGCGGGCTCGTCTCGGGCAGCTCGGCCTGCAGCTCGATCAGCACCTCGAGGTCGAGCGAGAGGTCGAACACCTCCGGCTCGAAGACCGCGAGGTCCATGTGGCGCACACGGTACAGCGGCTCGGGGGAGGAGGTGCGGATGTCGCCCTCCTGCGTGGGCAGGAAGGGGTGGTAGTCGAGCAGCACGGGGTTGGCCGCGCCTTCGAGGAAGAGCTCGACGGTGTGCCCGGCGACGGCGTCGATCGGGACCCACTGGTTGCGGGGGTTGATGCTCTTCACGGGCGTGCCGTCGGGGCGGTAGACGAGCGCCTCGCACTGGAAGCCGGGCATGTTGATGTCGAAGCCGAGGTCGATGAGCGCCTCGACCTTCTTGCCGCCCCACTCGGCGGGCACTTCGCCGCGCACGCGGAACCATGTGGTGCCCCAGGCCGGACCCCACATGCTGCCGGCGGTGAACGGCGTGAAGTCGAGGGCGAGGCCCTCGGCGGGGGCGATGGGCTCGCCGGGCAGCTGGTGCACGGCGATCTCAAGCGGCATCCGGGCCGAGTGGATGGCGGGGCGGACGCGCTCGGTGAGCACCCGGTTTACGCGTCCGACGGTGAGCGAGGTCTCTTCGTGCATCGGGGTCCTTTGCGGTGCGGAACGCGGCGATGGTCAGACGACGGTGTTGTTCGACGAGTAGGTGGCGACCGGCTGCGAGAGATCCGGATGCACCAGCTCGGTGATCCCGCGGGATGCCAGCACGCGGGCATCCGCAGCCTGCGTCGACGTCACGAAGGCCGCATCGACGCCGCTCTCGCAGGCCTGCACCCACGCCTCGAAGATCGGCCCGCCGGGCGCGAGGGCGCCGCGGCTGACCGGGGTGTCGTCGCCATCGACCTCGATGACGATGCCCAGCTCGCGGGGCACCCGCGGACCGCGCTCGCGCAGCTCCGGGATGATCTCGGCGAAGCGCCGACCGATCGGCTTGGCCGCACCTGACTGGTCGATCAGGCCGAGGGAGTACTCCAGCTCGGGGAAGTCCACGAGCGAGCGGCTGACGTCGTGCGAGCACCACCATGTGACGCCCCAGAGGTCATCGGTGCGGGCGGCGTTTCGCACGGTCGCCTCGAGGAAGCCGGGCGTCTCGTCGTCGGTGAGGCAGTTCGAGGGGGCACCGACCTCCTGCAGCCACGTGCGGCGCCGCGGGTCGGTGGCGAACGCGCGCGACACCTCGATCATGTACTCCGCGTGGCGGTCGGATGCTGCGGAGCGGCCGCCGTACCGCTGCGCGGTGCCGTTGAAGATCCAGGAGTGCACGGTGGTCATGGCGCCCAGGCGTGCCGCGAGAGCGGGGGTGAAGCCGTGCCCGTCGAGGTACCAGGCGGCGTCGTACTCGCTGTGCACGTGCTCCTGGTCGGGAGCGCTCGACTCGGCCGCGTCGAGCAGCGTGGTGATCCAGTTCGCCGCCTCGGCGGTGGTCACCGGCCACGGAGAGGGGTGCACCGACGCGGAGAACTGATTGGTCTCGTTGCCGGTGGTGAATCCGAGGAAGTTCTTCGCATCGCCGAGCGACTCGGCAAGCCGCTCGAGGAGCGCGACCTGCCCGCTCAGTGCGTCGGGGTGCGTGAACATGTTCTTGTCGTGCCAGGTGTACAGCCACGAGGGGATGAAGTCGAAGCTCGACAGATGCCCCTGGATCACGTCGACGCTGACGTCGAGCCCGAACTCCGCGCCCGCGTCGACGACGGCGCGCACGTCGGCCACCGCCTCGGCGCGGATCAGCGAGCGATTCGGCTGCAGCACGGTCCACAGCGGAAAGATCCGCACATGGTCGAGACCGAGATCGGCGAGGTCGGCGAAGTCCCGGCGGACGTCGTCGAGGTTCAGCGAGAGCCAGGAGTGCATCCAGTTCGTGGAGGGCGTGTAGTTCGCCCCGAAGCGGAGGGGCGCAGCGGCCGAAGCCGTGGTGGACATCGCTGTCCTTCCTTCATGGCCGGTCAGAGGTCGAGCACCCTCTGACGCGTGGTCGTCACGATTCTGTCGAGCGTATCCCACCACCGTGCGCCGCTGCGGTGCGTCGGTTACCCGAGTTGCGTCCCCATAGAATCTTCTGAAGCACACTCGGAAGGACGCCATGAGCGAGACCGTCAAGAAGCACCAGGACTACAACCCCGGACCGCGGGTGGGAATCACCTTCTCCACCTTCGACCTGCTGCACGCCGGGCACATCATGATGCTCGCCGAGGCCAAGCGGCAGTGCGACTACCTGATCTGCGGTCTGCAGATGGACCCGACGCTCGACCGCCCCGAGAAGAACGCTCCGACGCAGACCGTCGTCGAGCGCTACATCCAGCTGCGCGGCTGTGAGTACGTCGACGAGATCGTCCCTTACTCCACCGAGCAGGACCTCGAAGACATCCTGCGCTCGTTCAAGCTCGATGTGCGCATCGTCGGAGACGAGTACGAGGAGCGCGACTTCACCGGCCGCAGCTACTGCGAGGAGGCGGGCATCGAGCTGTACTTCAACAGCCGCAACCACCGCTTCTCGAGCTCGGGCCTGCGCAAGATCGTCGCCGCGAAGGAAGCCGAGCGCCTCGCCCGCGGCTGAGCGGCCGGCCTCACTTCGCCGCCTTGGCGGCCGCCTTCATCGCCTTCTTGTGCTCGCGCACCTTGGTCAGCGACTCGGGCGAGACGATGTCGGCGACACTGCGGAACGCCTCCCGTTCGCCGTAGGGAGCGGATGCCTCACGCCAGCCCGCACCGGTGAAGCCGTACTGCTTGCCGAGCAGGGCGAGGAAGATCTTCGCCTTCTGCTCGCCGAAACCCGGGAGCTTCTTGAGCCGCTTGAGCACCTCGGGTCCGTCGGGGTCGCCGTCGGTCCAGAGCGCCGAGGCGTCTCCGCCCCACTCGTCCACGAGCGTCTGGCAGAGCGCCTGCACGCGCGCGGCCATGGAGCCCGGGAAGCGGTGCACGGCCGGCGTCTGCTTGAACGCCTCGAGGAAGGCATCCGGATCCATCCCCGCGATCGCGGCGGCGTCGGCGGCTCCGGTGCGCTGCTCTATCTTCAGCGGCCCGGCGAATGCCGTTTCCATCGGCACCTGCTGGTCGAGCAGCATCCCGACCAGCAGCGCCAGCGGGTTGTTCGTGAGCAGATCGTCGGCGGCGGTGTCTCCGGTGATGTGAAGGGCCATGCCCCCAGTGTTGCATCCCCGCACTGCCCGCATGGATCGGCTGTCCCAGCCTTGCGCATGTAAACCATAGGTTGACGCGCATGCGAACTGTCTCTATGGTCTGAGAGATGGCCGATCAGTCCCCGGGTGATGAGATTCCGTTGTCCGCACTCGCGGCAACGGTCGAGGAGGCACGAGCGGTTGGCGTCCCGGTCGATGACGCCGCTGCGATCCGGCAAGCCGATCAACTGGTGCGTCGGTCGCAGGCACGGCTGGTCGATCTCGTCGTCGCGACGCGTGCCGCCGGGGTCTCGTGGCAGGCGATCGGCGATGCGCTCGGCGTGAGCCGACAAGCCGCGTTCAAGCGGTTCGGAGGTGCGGTTGCGCGCCCCCAGAAGGAGATGGAGATGGGTGAGCAGATGATCGACCTCATGGATCGAACTCGTGCGGTGTTCGAACGCCTGGATGCGGGCGACTACGAAGCAGTGCGAACGCAGATGACCTACACCTGCGCCCGCACGCTCAGCAAGCGGAAGATCCAGGGAGTGTGGAATCAGGTCGTCGCCGAGACAGGACGGCTCGAGTCGCCCAGTGACCTCACGGTGCAGACTCCCGACGGCGCGAACGCGCTCAGCAAGTTCGCCAACAGGGTGCTCGCGAGCGGCGCGATCGTACAGGCGACGCTGCGTCACGAGGCGGGCGAATGGATCGGCCGGGTCGCCTACAACGGTTCTGGCAAGATCACTGGTCTCTTGATCGCCCCTCCGGGATCCCGCAACCTGCCGTTCTAGGCGGCCTCGCCGGCACGGCGCGAGGCAGCGAGGCCGGCGAGCCGGCGCCGCGCGAAATCCTGCGCACGAGGTCCGGAGCCTAGCGATCTCTCGGCCACGGCGAGCACGATTCGAGTCGCGGTCACAACCGGGAGAACACTGCGACGAACACCCAGCATGCGGCGGTAGTGACGGGGGATCGTGGCCACGGCCGCGGCGAACAGCACGCGGTAGGCGATGCCCATGGTGCCGGTGAACGGCGGGCGTCGCAGGAACGCCACGATGTCGCGGGTGCGTTCGTCTGCGCGCAGCTCGCCGCGCTCGAGGAATCCGCGCAGTCGCTTCCGCAGCTCCGCCTCGCTCGTGGGCGGATCCGGCACCCGCATCAGGCGCCCGGCGATCGCCCATTCGGCGACATACGCGTCTGCCCCGCCCGGAATCGGCCCTCCCCACACCTCATGCGCCGTGAGGAACGCGTCGGCGAAAGCGAGGTGCACCCATTCGACGAGGTCCGCGGAGGAGGCGCTGTACTCTCGCTCCGTGCCGTCTCCCGCGGTGTACTCGCCGGTGACTCTGCGGTGCAGTCGAGCCACCCGTCCCGTCTCGCGCTCCGCCTGCTCGCGCGACCCGTAGGTCACGCTCAGCACCCACCGCACCGTGCCGTTGAGGCGGGAGATGGGGTCTTCACGGTAGCGCGAGAAGTCGTGGACCCCCGCCATCGCGCCGGGATGCAGAGCTTGCATCAGCAGCGCCCGGATGCCGGCGACGAGCGTTCCCATGCCCGCGTGCACCGTCCACGCGGCACCGCCGTCGGCGAACCAGCCCTCGTCATCGCCTTCGGCGAGCTCGCGGACCCACCTCGGGGTCCCGTCCGGGTCACCGCTGAGCGCGGTGAGCAGTCGCGCTCGCAGGGGTGTGCGCTGCGTCATGCTCTCAGCGTCGCACGTCTCGGGTGGCGCGGGGCTGGAGCGCGCTCGTTCAGGCGGTCGCGGCGTCGGACGCGGTGTTCGGTTCGGCGCTCAGCCCGTACAGCGTCTCGAGCGCGGCGTGGAACTCGTCGGCACGGCCCTCGGCGGCGAGCTCGTGAGCGCGCGTGGTCGGGGTGTGCAGCAGCACACCGGCGAGGTGGCGCATGGCCTGTTCGACGCGGCCGTTCTCGTCGCCGCGGCGTCGGGCACGGTCGATCTCCGCCTCGAGCAGACCGAAGATGTGGGTGCGCAGCGCCACGACCGCGGGGGTCACGCTCTGACGCGAGCCGTCGAGGTGGAAGCTCTCCGCAGCCTCGCGCACGACGTGACGCGCGGCATCGGTCGCGTGCAGCTCCTCGAGCGGGGCGTGCAGGCGGATGGTCTCGAGGTCGAGCAGCGCGACGCCTTCGAGCTGCGCGACGGCGGGATCGACGTTGCGCGGCATGCCGAGGTCGATGACGAGCTGCGAGTGGGTGCCGACCGGGCATCCGGCAGCGGCATCCGGGCGACGCTCGAACTGCGCAGGCCCCAGCACCATCTCGGCGGAGGTGCAGGTGATCAGCAGCGACGAGTGCTGCGCGACGTTCGCGTAATCGCCGGGTGAGACCGGACGGATGCCGTGCTTCTGCGCGAACGGCACAGCGCGCCCCGACGGGGAGTAGACCGAGATGTCGACGGCGCCGCGCTGGCGCAGCGAGGCGAGCGTGACGGCGGCGTACGAACCGGTGCCGACGAGCAGCACGCGCTGGGTGCTCCAGTCGGCGATGCGGCTGTCGGCGAGCTCGAGCGAAAGGCGCACGAGCGAGCGGCCGGCACGGTGCAGAGCGGTGACGTTCTTCACCTTGCGCTGGGCCTGGCTGGCCCGCTGGAACAGACGCTCGAGCTGGGGGGAGGTGGTGCCCTGCTCACGCGCACCGCTGAGGGCGCGGCGCACCTGACCGGCGATCTCACCCTCGCCCGACACGACCGACTCGAGACCGGAGGCGACGGCGAACAGGTGCTCTGCCACGTGGGAGTCTTCGACCACCTGGTACGAGCCGTCGAGGTCTGCGGAGGGGATGCCGGTGGCCTGCGCGACCGTCTCGATGACCGCCTCCGAGTCCACCTCCTCGGCCTCGACGTAGGCTTCGAATCGGTTGCAGGTGGCGAGCACGACGGCTCCCTGCACACCCGCAGCCATCAGGCTGGGGGCGACGGTCTCGGGCTGGCGGCTGAGGCGTTCGAGCAGTTCGAAAGAGGCGGTCTTGTGACTCGCCGTCACGCAGAGCAGCACCCGACAAGTCTACGTCGCGTTGCTGTGGGAGGCATCCAAGGGCGACCTAACCCGACATCCGAACCCCACCGCACGCATAGGCACGCGGTGCGAGGATGGCGGCATGAGTGATCTGCTGCGCGCGCTCGCCGGCGAGGCCCCCGAGCGCACCCCCGTCTGGTTCATGCGTCAGGCCGGGCGGTCGCTGCCCGAGTACCGCGAGCTGCGGGTCGGCACCCGGATGCTGGATGCCTGCCTCACCCCCGACCTGGCATCCGAGATCACCCTGCAGCCGGTGCGTCGGCACAAGGTGGACGCCGCGGTGTTCTTCAGCGACATCGTGATCCCGCTGCGCCTGGCAGGAGTCGAGGTCGAGATCGAACCCGGCCGCGGTCCGGTGTTCGCCAACCCGGTGCGCACCGCTGACGATGTCGCACGCATCACGCAGATCGACCCCGCCGACCTCGACGGCACCGCCGTGGCCGAGGCCGTGCGCCTGACCGTCGCCGAGCTGGGCGACACCCCGCTGATCGGCTTCGCCGGTGCGCCGTTCACCCTCGCCGCGTACCTGATCGAGGGCGGTCCCTCGAAGGAGCACCTGCGCGCTCGCGCCATGATGCACGCCGACCCCGAGGCGTGGAACGCGCTGGCCGGATGGCTCTCGCGCATCTCGCGTCGCTTCCTCGAGATCCAGCGCGACGCGGGCGCCTCGGTCGTGCAGCTGTTCGACTCGTGGGCCGGCTCGCTGAGCACGGCCGACTACCGCGCGCATATCGCCCCTCATTCGAAGGCGGCACTCGAGGGGATCGGGCTGCCGAGCATCCACTTCGGCGTCGGCACCGGCCCCTTCCTCGCCGACATGCGGCTGGACGGCGTTGCGGATGCCGTGGGCGTCGACTGGCGGATGCCGCTCGACGAGGCGATCCGCATCGTCGGCCCCGACACGGCGGTGCAGGGCAACATCGATCCCGCGATGCTGCAGGCGCCGTGGCCGGTGCTCGAGGCACACGTCCGCGATGTCATCGCTCGCGGACGCGGGGCGAAGGGGCACATCCTGAACCTCGGACACGGCGTCCCGCCCGAGACCGACCCCGATCAGCTCACCCGCATCGTGCAGCTCGCGCACGGCGAGCTCTGACCCGGATCGAGTCCGACCCGGCGGTCCCGCTCGGTCCCGCCGGTGCCGCCGGTCCCGCCGGTCCCGCCGGTGCCGCCGGTCCCGCCGGTCTCGCCGGGGCCCGGTCGGGTGCTCGCAAGCCCTCCGGCCCGGCCTTCGCAGCCCGTGCGGCTCCCTCGGGTCATGCACGGCGGCGTCGGGCATCCGGTGCATAGCCCCCGGTGGAAGAATCGGGGCATGACCTCCGAGCATTCCCCCGAACTCGCCGCGCGAGCGGCGCAGCAGCACGTCGTCGTCGTCGGCGGCGGGATCGGCGGCCTGGTCGCCGCCCGCGAATGCGCGAAGGTCGGCATGCGCGTGACCCTGCTCGAAGCCGCTGACGCGCTGGGCGGCAGCATCCGCACCGCCGATCTCGACGGCATCCTCGTCGACGCGGGTGCCGAGAGCTTCGCCACCCGCGGTGGACACGTGAAGGCGCTGGTCGACGAGCTCGGCCTCGCCGACCAGGTCGTGCCGCCGCAAGGCGGCGGAGCATGGCTGAGCGGCATCCCGGATGCCCCGGACGCACCCCTTCCCAAGGGGAGCCTGCTCGGCATCCCGGCGAACCCCTTCCAGGATGACGTGCGTCGCATCATCGGGTGGCGCGGCGCGTGGCGGGCGTACGTCGACCGGTTGCGGCCGCCGCTGACCATCGGGCACGAGCGCAGCCTCGGCAAGCTGGTCAGCACGCGGATGGGCGATCGGGTCCGCGACCGTCTCGTCGCCCCGGTGACGGCGGGCGTGTACTCGGCCGATCCCGACGAGGTCGACACCGACGTCGCGGCGCCCGGTCTCAACGCCGCGCTCACCCGCATCGGGTCGCTGACCGGAGCGGTCGGCCTGCTCGCGGCCGAGCGCAAGGGCACCGCGCCGGGGTCTGCGGTGCTCGGGCTGGTCGGCGGCATGGGCCGTCTGGTCGAGGCGCTGCGCGCCGACCTCGTCGCGTACGGGGCCGACATCCGCACCGGCACAAGCGTGATTCGCCTCGAGCGCGACGGCGCGGACTGGACGGTCGCGATCGAGTCGGCGCAGGGCGAGCATCCGGATGCCGAGGGTGAGGCGTCGCTGCGCGCCACCGGCGTCATCGTGGCCACCGCCGAGCCCTCCGCGCGTGAGCTCGTCGACGCGCACGTCGCCGGCCTCGGCGATGCCGGCGACGCTCCGGAGATCGAGATCGTCACGCTGCTGCTGGACGCCCCCGAGCTCGACTCAGCCCCCCGCGGCAGCGGTGTGCTCACCGTGCCGGGCAGTCACACGGCCAAGGCGCTCACCCACTCCACCGCGAAGTGGGGCTGGCTGCGCGAGGCCGCCGCGGGCCGCCACCTCGTGCGGGTGTCGTTCGGCAGCCAGGGCGAGCCGGCGGCGACGGCCGACCTCGACGACGACGCGGCCGCCGCGCTGGCGCTGTCCGAGGCATCCGCTCTGCTCGGCGTCACTCTGCACCCCACCCAGCTGCTCGCCGCTCACCGCGCACGGTACGTGCAGGCTCAGCCGACTTCGCTGATCGGGGCCACCGAGCGGCGAGCGGCGGTGCGCCAGGCGGTGACCGCCACACGCGGCCTGGGAGTGGTGGGTGCGTGGGTGGCCGGTACCGGGCTCGCGCAGGTGGTTCCGGATGCCGTGGCCGAGGCCGATCGGCTGCGCGCGAGCCTGCTCTGGGACTGATCGGATGCCCGCTCCGCGGCCGACCCGTTACATCCAACCGGCCTCCGGCGCAAGGGTAGATGCCGAACGAGGAATATGTGGTTACCCTGGAACGCGAAAGAGGCCGTAACCAACGTCAGGAGGCCCTCATGAAGGGAAAGATCGGACTCGTCATCGGACTCGGCGCGGGCTACGTCCTCGGCAGCCGAGCAGGACGCGAGCGCTACGAGCAGATCCGGACGCAGTGGATGAAGGTCTGGAACCTCGATCCCGTGCAGGAGCAGGTCTCCCGCGTGCAGGACTTCGCGAAGTCGCAGGCCGCTGCTGTTCCCGGTGCTGTCTGGACCGGTGCGGTGAAGGTCGTCAAGGCCGTCTCGAAGTCGGGCACTCCCGGTGAGAAGCTCGACGGCGCGATCGACGCGACGAAGGACGCGGCCGAGAAGGTGGCCGACGCCAAGGAGTCGCACGATTCCCCCTCGGGCGGCACGATGGCGCCCGCCAAGCCGGTCGGCTCCGAGGGCGTCGCGCCGAAGAACAAGGGCTGACGCATGCTCCGCGGATACCGCGACCGCGCTGACGACAGCCTGCTGACCCTGCTCGGGGACCTCCCCGAGCTGGTGCGCAACCTCGTCACCGCCGAGATCAACGCCGCCAAGGCGTGGGTCTCGCGCACGGCAAAGGATGCCGGCATGGGCGGGCTGTGGTTCGTCATCGTGCTGTTCCTGCTGTTCTGGGCGATCCCGGTGCTGCTGGCTTTCGGCATCATCGGGCTGAGCTCGTGGTGGCCCGCCTGGCTCTCGGCCCTCGCCGTGTTCGGCTTGCTGCTCGTGTTCATCGTGATCTTCGCTCTGCTCGGTCTGGCGCGGTTCCGCAAGGTGATGAAGCGCCAGAACCCGGGTCAGGCCGTCGCCACCGATGTGCGCATCATCAAGGGAGACTCCGCCAATGACCGATCTTGAGAAGACGGCGCTGCCCAACGCCGCCCTGACCACCACCGAGGTTCCCCGCACGGTCGTGCCGGCGGGAATCACCGATCCCGTCGCCTCGGCTCGCGCCGAACTGCGTGCGGCGCTCGCGGCGATCGAGGTGCGGGGCAACTTCCCTCGTCGCATCGAGAAGGCGACCTCGCGGGGCGTCGTGCGCGCCCGCGCGTTCGCCCATCGCAATCCGCCCGCGGCGGGCGCGGCCGTGGTCGCGGCCGCAGCTGCCGTCGGCGGCCTCGTGTGGGTGCTCGCGCGCGCGATCTCGCGCTGACGACGCCGACGGCCCGCCGTCGAGTTCGCCCCCTTCGCTGAGAAGGGGCAGACTGGAAGCATGTCCGAAACGCGCGATGACAACCCGTCCGGATTCACCCTGTGGGCCGTCTGGCGTCGAAACCCCGACGCGCCGACGATCGAGACCGACGAGAGCGAGCTCGAGGCGCTCGTCGGCCACATCGAGAGCTCTGGGGTGAGCGTCCGCGGCTTCTACGACGTCAGCGGCCTGAAGGCCGACGCCGACCTGATGGTGTGGCTGCACGGCGACACCGTCGAGGAGCTGCAGCGTGCGCTGCGCCGCCTGCGCCGCACCGAGCTGCTGCGCAACCTGCTGCCCGTGTGGAACGTGATGGGCGTGCACCGCGACGCGGAGTTCAACCGCGCGCACGTCCCCGGCTTCCTGCGCGGCGTCGAGCCCAAGCAGTGGCTCTGCCTCTACCCGTTCGTGCGCACCCCCGAGTGGTACCTGATCGAGGAGTCCGAGCGCCGCAAGATGCTCGCCGATCACGGACGCAAGGGCGCAGCCTTCACCGGGGTGATCGCCAACACCGTCGCGGCTTTCGCACTCGGCGACTACGAGTGGCTGCTGCCTCTCGAGTCCGATTCGCCGACCGAGCTCGTCGATCTGATGCGCGACCTGCGCTACACCGAGGCCCGTCGCTACGTGAAGGAGGAGGTGCCCTTCTACACGGGGCGCCGCCTGCGTCTCGACGAGATCGCCGAAGTGCTTCAGTGACCGCGCTCGCCCCGATCCGTCTCGGCACCCGCCGCAGCGCGCTCGCACAGGCGCAGTCCGGGCACGTCGCCGACGCGCTCGCCGCGATCGCCGGGCGTCCGGTCGAACTCGTTCCGATCGTCTCGGAGGGAGACACGAACCGGGCATCCCTGTCAGAGATCGGCGGCACCGGCATCTTCGCGAACCGTCTGCGGGAGGCGCTGATCGCGGGCGAGTGCGACATCCTCGTGCACTCCCTGAAGGATCTGCCGACCGCCGTGCCCGCCGAGCTGGTCATCGCGGCAACCCCGCAGCGAGCGGATGCCAGGGACGTCGTCATCACGCGGGGCGGCACACCCCTGCACGAGCTGCGTCACGGCAGCACGGTGGGCACCGGCTCGCCGCGCCGCATCGCGCAGGTGCGCCGCCGCGCGCCGCACGCCGAGGTGGTCGACATCCGCGGCAACGTGGACTCCCGCCTCGAGCGCGTGTCGTCGGGTGAGCTGGATGCCGTGATCCTCGCCGCCGCGGGTCTCACGCGTCTCGGCTCGGAGACGACCCTGCGCCGCGAAGAGCTGGGTCTCACCGAATGGCCGACAGCGCCGGGGCAGGGTGCGCTCGCCGTGGAGACGACGGCGGATGCACCGGCGGAGCTGCTCGATGCGCTCAGCCGCCTCGACGACCTCGACACCCGCATCGCGGTGACGGTGGAGCGAGCCGTGCTGGCGGGACTCGAGGCCGGCTGCCAGGCTCCGATGGGGGCACACGCGGTCGTCACGGGAGACAGCATCCGTCTGCGAGCCGTCGTGTACGAGCCCGGTGGCGGCCGCCGAATCGGACTCGACGTCTCCGAGCCCCTGAACAGGGGGTATATTCGACGGAACGGCAGCGGCAACGGAGCGGATGCTGCCGATGGTGCAGACCCGGTGCGCACGGCTCGTGAGCTCGGCGACTCTGCGGCCCATCGGCTGCTCGAACAGGGAGCGGCCGACCTCCTCCCCTGAGAGTGATCGAGATGACTGCTTCCGAAACCAAGACCGCCAGGCCGCTCGACGGCTGGCGCGTTCTCGTGCCGCGGGGTGGCCCCTGGGGTGATAGCGTCGCCGCCAGTCTTCGCGCGATGGGTGCGGTGCCGGTGGTGGCGCCTCTCATCAACTTCGCCCCGACCACCGACCAGGACGCCCTCGACGCGGCGCTCGCTCGTCTGCAGGCCGGCGAGTACGACTGGCTGACCATCACCAGCGCCACGACGGTCGACGTGCTGTACGCGCATCGCGTCGCGATACCGTCGAAGACGAAGGTCGCCGCCGTCGGTGAGACGACCGCGGCGGCTCTGCAGGCCGTGGGGTACGACGTCGCGCTGATGCCCGAGCTCGACAACTCCGCGGCCGGGATGGCCGAGAAGATCATCTCGATCGAACCCGACGCGCAGCGCGTCCTCACCCTGCGCAGCGAGATCGCGAAGCCCGTCCTCTCGGTCATGCTCACGGAGGCAGGGCACGACGTCGACAGCGTGGTCGCCTACCGCACCGTCGGCGTGCCGGTCACCGAGCGCATCCGCCGCGACGTGGAGAACGGCCGCATCAACGCGATCCTGATCACCAGCGGCTCGGTGGCCAAGCAGGTGCGCGAGCAGTTCCCCGAGATCCCCGACACGACGATGCTCGCCGCGATCGGCCCCCGTACCGCGAAGGATGCCGAGAAGGCCGGCCTTCCCGTCACGGCCATCGCCGACAAGCAGACGGTCGACGCGCTGATCGACACGGTCTCGCGGTTCACTCTTCCGCACGCGGCAGACGAGTTCGCGCCGTGAGTCGCTTCCCCGACGCACGGCTGCGCCGCCTTCGCCAGTCGGCTCCCGTGCGCGACCTCGTGCGCGAGACGTCGCTCGAGCCGCGTCAGCTGGTGCTGCCCATGTTCGTGCGCGAGGGCCTCACCGACGCCGCGCCGATCGGCTCCATGCCGGGGGTCGTGCAGCACTCCCTCGATTCGCTGAAGGCGGCCGCGGCGGACGCCGCCGAGGCCGGTCTCGGCGGGGTGATGCTGTTCGGGGTGCCGGCCGAGCGCGACGCGATCGGATCGGGCGCCGACGATCCCGACGGCATCCTCAACGTCGCCGCGACGGCGCTGGCCGCCGAGGTCGGTGACGCCCTGGTCGTGCAGACCGACCTGTGCCTCGACGAGTTCACCGACCACGGCCACTGCGGTGTGCTGACCCCGGCTGGAGCGGTGGACAACGACGCCACACTCGAGCGCTACGCGTCGATGGCGCTCGCGCAGGCCCGCGCGGGATCTCAGCTGCTGGGCCTCAGCGGCATGATGGACGGGCAGGTCGCGGTCATCCGCGAAGCGCTCGACGACGAGGGCTTCCACGACACGCTGCTGCTCGCCTACTCGGCCAAGTACGCCAGCGCCTTCTATGGTCCGTTCCGAGAGGCGGTGGACTCGCAGCTGCAGGGTGACCGGCGCACGTACCAGATGGATCCGGGCAACCGCCGCGAAGGCGTGCGCGAGGCGCTGTTCGATCAGGACGAGGGCGCCGACATCGTGATGGTCAAGCCGGCGATGGCGTTCCTGGACGTGCTGCGCGAGGTGCGCGACGCGGTCGACGTGCCGGTATGGGCGTACCAGGTCTCGGGCGAGTACGCGATGATCGAGGCCGCCGCGGCGAACGGCTGGATCGACCGCCGCGCCGCCGTGCTCGAGTCGCTCATGTCGATCCGCCGGGCCGGCGCCGACGCCGTCCTCAGCTACTGGGCCGTCGAGGCGGCCCGCTGGCTCCGCACCCCCTGACCCCCACCGCCACTCGCTCCGGTATGAGTTCGTGCCGTCTGCATCGCCGCGACGCGGCACGAACTCATACCGGAGCGATGGGCGGGTCGAGAAGTAGAGGAATCCGATGACCGACCGCAACGACTCCCTGTTCGACACCGCCCGCTCCGTGATCCCGGGCGGCGTGAACTCGCCGGTGCGCGCGTACGGCTCGGTCGGCGGGACCCCGCGGTTCCTGGCATCCGCCTCCGGCGCCCGCGTGACGGATGCCGCGGGACGCGAGTACATCGACCTCGTCGCATCGTGGGGCCCCGCGCTGCTCGGTCACGCGCAGCCCGAGGTGGTGCGGGCGGTTCAGGATGCCGCGACCCGCGGCCTCTCGTTCGGAGCACCCACCGAGGGCGAGGTCGAGCTCGCGCAGCTGATCGCCGAGCGGGTGCGCCACGGCGACGTCCGCCCGGTGGAGCGGGTGCGCCTGGTCTCGACGGGCACCGAGGCGACCATGACGGCGATCCGCCTCGCCCGCGGTGCCACCGGACGCGACCTGCTGGTGAAGTTCGCCGGCCACTACCACGGCCACTCCGACGGGCTGCTCGCCGCGGCAGGATCCGGCGTCGCCACGCTCGCGCTGCCGGGATCGGCCGGCGTGCCCGCGCCGATCGCCGCGCAGACACTCGTGATCGACTACAACGACCCGGATGCCCTGGCCGCGGTCTTCGCCGAGCACGGCGACCGGATCGCCGCGGTGATCGTCGAGGCGGCCTCGGCGAACATGGGCGTGGTCGCACCGCTGCCCGGCTTCAACAAGCTCATCGCCGACACCGCCCACGCGCACGGCGCGCTGATGATCCTCGACGAGGTGCTCACCGGCTTCCGCGTGCACCCCGCCGGGTTCTGGGGGCTGCAGCAGCAGGCGGGCGAGCAGTACGTTCCCGACATCATCACGTTCGGCAAGGTCGTCGGTGGCGGGATGCCGCTCGCGGCCCTGGGTGGCAGCTCCGCGGTCATGGACATGCTGGCCCCGGTCGGTCCCGTCTACCAGGCGGGCACGCTGTCGGGGAATCCGCTGTCGGTGGCCGCGGGGATCGCGACGCTGCGGCTCGCGACGCCCGAGGTCTACGCACACATCGACGCCGCGGCCGGGCGGCTGGCTGCGTCGCTGGACGCGGCCCTCACCGACGCCGGCGTCGTGCACTCGGTGCCCAGGGCTGGCAGCCTGTTCGGTGTCGCCTTCCTGCCCGAGGCTCCGCGCGACTACGCGACCGCCCAGACGCAGGAGTCGTTCCGGTACGCCCCGTTCTTCCACTCCATGCGCGAGCAGGGCGTGGCGCTGCCGCCCAGCGTGTTCGAAGCGTGGTTCCTCACGGCCGCGCACGGCGACGATGAGCTCGCCGCCATCGAGGCTGCACTGCCCGCGGCGGCTGCGGCCGCGGCATCCGCCTGACCCGACCGTCGCGGTCTGCGCATCCCCGTTCGGGGTTGCCGGTTCAGCACAAGAGGATCGTTGCGCTCCTGTCAGCAAGTCGCGTGCGCGTCGCTCGCGCGGTTTGGCAGACTGGACGCATGGTGACCCTGCTGCTGGATCAGACGCGACTTGAGATCGTGCTCTCGCCGATCGAGCGGGCCTCGACCTTCCACCGCCAGAACGTGCGGGTCGAGCGCGAGCACATCACCAAGGTGCAGCTGACTCAGGATGCCTGGACCTGGCTCCGCGGTGTGCCGGGACCCGGCACGTACATCCCGGGCGTCCTCGCCGCCGGCACGTGGAAGGCCGCCGAGACCACCGACTTCGTGCTGATCCGGCGCAGAAAGCCCAGCGTCGTGATCGACCTCGAAGGCGACGCGCAGTTCCAGAGGCTCATCCTCACCACCCGGCACGGGCTCGCGCTGACCCAGGCTCTCCGGCTCGAGGTCAGCGACCAGCCCGAGGATGTCGTCGACATCGCGACCGGCTCGGTGCCGGTGCAGAAGCAGCGCCCGCGTCCGGTCATCCGTCCGCGACCGCGCACCGTCTGACCGAAGCGGCGTGTGCCGCGCCCGCCGACCGTGAGATCTCCGACCGTGCGGGGCGACGCAGCGAGTCGTCAGCGCTCCTGGTGGCCCTGGTCGCCGTCGTTGGAAGCGGGGTCGGTGCTCGGGTCTACGTCAGAGCCCTCTGTCGCGGCATCGGCATCCGCCTCAGCAGACTCCTCGCGGCGCTGGGCACGCGAGCTGTACGGGTAGTCGGGAGCCGGGCCGTCGAAGAAGCGGCTGGCCGCGGCCGACAGCGAAGTGCGCATGGCGGCGAGCCGCGGGTCGTCGTCGCCGTCGTCGACCGTGTCATCGTCATCGTCGCCCGAGAGCGAGGGTGTCACGATCGAGATGGCCTCGGTCGCGGGAGCCGCGTTCTCGGACCCTTCGGTGGTGACCGACGCGGGCAGGCCCGTGATCAGCTCGGTGAAGGTCGGCTCGACGGATGCTGACGGCAGCGTCACCGCCTCGGTCGCGAGCGGCAGGATGAGCGGCCGCGTCTCGTCCGAGTGAGTGGTCTCGTCGTCGGCGACAGTGTCGTCCGCGTCGGTGCCGTCAGTGCCGGCGTCGATGTCGGCGTCGTCGGCTGCGGCTGCGTCTGAATCCGTGTCTGCGTCGGCGCCGTCGGTCTCGGTGCTGGTGGCGGCACCTGCGTCTGTGGCGTCTTCCGCGCCGGTGCCAGCGCCTGAAGCGGACTCGTCGACGTGGTCGCGGGTGGCATCCTCGTCCGCCGCCGACGAGGCGTCTGCCTCGACATCGGTCGCCGTCGCGGCGTCCAGGTCGGTCGCCGTCGCGGCGTCCAGGTCGGTCGTCTGCGCGGCATCGGCGTCCGCGTCCGTGTCCGTGTCCGAGTCCGTATCGGCATCCGAGCCCATGTCGGCGTCGTCCACCGCGCCCGAGTCGGCGTCCGCGCCCGCGTCGGCCTGGGTGTCCGCGTCGGCATCCGCGTCCGAGTCAGCGGCCTCGGCCTCGGCGTCGGCGTCGGCCGCGGCGTCGGCCTCCGGGCCGGAATCCGCGTCCGTGTCGGCATCCGCGCCCGAGTCGGGATCGGTGCCGGAGTCCTCCGACACGGCCTCATCCGCGTCATCCGCGTCATCCGTGTCGGCTGGGGCCGCCCCGTATCCGGCACCGGCTGCTGCGACGGCGCCGCCATCGGCGACGAGAGCGGCCGCGCCCGAGAACGGCATGCCGCCCGCGACGAGGGCCGCGTCGGCAGCGCCGGCGTCCCCGGTGTCGGCGTGCTCCGCAGCAGCGTCGGCATCCGCGGCATCCGTCTCGGCCGGGGCGGCCGGGGCGGCCGGGGCGTCGGGAGCGGTGCCCGGCGCAGCGTCGGCAGCGGCGGTCGCATTCACCGGATCCGACGCGTGCGCCACCCGGTTCGCGGAGGTGTCGAGGCGCGGGCTGTCGGCGCGGCGGCCGTAGACGAGGTCGAGGAAGACCTCCTCGAGGCTGGGGCCGCGCTGCTGCAGCATGGTCAGCGCGACACCGGCTTCGGCGGCGACGGCGCCGACGGCGGCCGAGTCAGAATCGCGCACGGTGACGCCCGAGCGCAGCACGTCGAAGTCGAGCTTCGCAGCCGACAGCGCGGTGATCAGGGGTGCGCGGTTCTCGGCATCCACCACGACCGCGCCGCCCGAGGCATCCGCGAGCTCCGAGATCGGACCGGCGTGCACCGCACGGCCCTTCGAGAGCACGACGACGTCGTCGGCGACCTGCTCGATCTCACTCAGCACGTGAGACGAGACAAGCACGGTGCGACCCTCATCCGCCAGGCGGCGCATCAGCAGACGCATCCATCGGATGCCCTCGGGGTCGAGTCCGTTGGCCGGCTCATCGAGCACGAGCACGCCCGGGTCGCCGAGCAGCGCCGACGCGACGGCGAGACGCTGCCGCATACCCAGTGAATAGCTGCCGAGGCGGGTGTCGCCGTCGTCCTGCAGGCCGACCAGGTGCAGCACCTCGGCGACCCGAGCGGACGGGATGCCGTTCGCCTTGGCGGCGAGCATCAGCTGGCGACTCGCGGTGCGGCGAGGGCGGTACGCCGACTCCTCGAGGACGGCGCCGATGGTGCGCAGCGGGTGCCGCAGGTCGGAGTAGCTTGCACCGCCGATGGTCGCGGTGCCCGAGGTCGGACGGATCTGGCCGAGCAGGATGCGCAGCGACGTGGTCTTCCCTGCGCCGTTCGGCCCGAGGAATCCGGTGACAGCGCCCGGCTCGACGCGGACGGAGAGGTCGGAAACGGCGGTCACCGCGCCGAAGCGCTTTGTGACCTGGGTGAACTCGAGCACCTGTCCTTCGGGCATGGCGACCTCTCCTGTTCGGGACAATCTCTTCCATCTTCGCGGAAACCTGGGAGAATCCGCGCTTCACCTGCCGGAAACGGGCATCCTCGTGCGCAGATCGGGGCAGATAGGAGCAGATCGGAGCAGATCGGGAAGCGGAGTAGCCTGACAGGCGTGACCGACACCGAAGCCGCCACCGTCCTCGTTCGCACCGACAGCTCGCTCGGACGCATCACGCTCAATCGTCCCCGCGCGATCAACGCACTGGATCTCGGGATGATCGAGCAGATCACCGCAGCGCTCACCGCATGGGTCGACGACACCGACGTGCAGACCGTCCTGATCGACGGTGCCGGCGATCGAGGCCTCTGCGCGGGCGGCGACGTGCGTGCCCTGTACGACTCGATCACCGCGGGCCATCCCGATCACATCGCGGAGTTCTTCCGCGCCGAGTACGCGATGAACGCGTTGATCGCCGAGTACCCCAAGCCCATTGTCGTCTTCGCAGACGGCATCACGATGGGCGGTGGCATCGGCCTCGCCGGCCACGCCGCCGTGCGCATCGTGACAGAGCGCTCGCGTCTGGCGATGCCCGAGACGCGCATCGGCTTCACTCCCGACGTCGGCGGCACCTGGCTGCTCGGCCGGGCGCCGGGTCGGCTGGGCGAGTACTTCGGCCTCACGGGTCAGAGCATGAGCGCGGCGGATGCCCTGTATCTGGGCTTCGCCGATCATCACGTGCCGTCCGAGAACCTCGACGGCCTGCGCGACGCGCTCGCCACCCGCGCCGACCCGGGCACCCCGAACGAGCTGACCCTGCTGTTCGACGAGACGCCGGAGCCGTCGCAGCTGCCCGCCGCGCGGGTGTGGATCGACGAGGCGTTCTCGGCCGACACGGTGGGGGAGATCATGCAGCGGCTGCGCGAATCGGATGCTCAGGATGCCGCGACTGCGCTGGCGACGCTGGAGGAGCTCTCGCCCACCGCCCTCGCCGTCACGCTCGATGCGGTGCGCGAGGCGCGGACGATGAGCGGCGTGCGGGAGGCGCTCGAGGGCGAGTACCGCCGGGTCATGTGGTTCGGACACAGTCATCCCGACCTGGTCGAGGGCATCCGTGCTCAGCTGGTCGATAAGGACCGCAATCCGAAGTGGCAGCCCGCGACCGTCGCCGACCTGCCGCCGGATGCCGGTGCGCCGGCGCGCGCCTACGTGCCCGAGCCGGCGCTGTTCTGAGCCGGGCCTTTGCAGGTGCTTCGCCCGCTGGGGCGGCGCTCGCTGGGGCGGCGCTGTCGTTGAGCGCGCCCGCTCGAGGTAGGTCAACAGCCCGACGTAGGTGATTCTGCGCGGTATTCGCCTGTGTTCGCGGGTTCGCCTACCTCCGATGAGTGGTCAGACTGAGGCGATGAGCGGTCAGACCGAGGCGACGAGCTCCAGCAGTCGCGCGACGTGGGCGGCGGCCACCCGCTCGCTCGCATACGCGACCGCGGCCTCGCGCGGAGCCGCGAGCAGCGCGCGGTCGGCCGCGAGCCGGATGATCAGGTCGGCCAGGCCCTCAGCATCCGGACTGGGGGTGCCGAGCGCGGCGTCGCCGAACTCCGTCGCGAGCACGGGGTCGCTGACGATCACCGGGCGTCCGTGCGCGAACGCCTCGAGCGCGACCATCGGCTGGTTGTCGAAGCCGAGCGAGGTGATGAGGGCGGCATCCGCGGCATCCATCAGCTCGCCGACTCGTTCACCCGGAACCGATCCGTGGAAGGTCACGCCCGGCACGGGTCGGTGCGTGCCGCCGGCGACGTCGAGGTGCACCCGGCCCTCACCGAGACGCTCGACAACGAGGCGCATCGCGTCGAGTGCGACGTCGACGCGCTTCTCGGGCGCGAAGCGCGCCACCCACAGCAGGCGCAGCGGTTCGTCCTCCGGCGCGGGGGCCACCCGAAGCGGCTGGGCGACGTTCGAGAACGCCTCGACCCGCCCTGCGCCCGCATCGCGCAGCGCCACAGCTTGGTGCTTCGAGGGCGAGAGAACGATGTCGGCGCGCTCCGCGACGCGCAGCGTCATGGTCCGCAGAGAATTGTTCAGCGGATGGCTGCCAGTGAAACGGCCGCCATTCCGGATGCCGGTGAGCGAGCGGTGCACGCGCGAGACCACCGGCGCGAATGGGGCCAGCGCTGCCGGAGCGCGCCAGAAGAAGGTGTGCACGGTGTGCAGCGAGGGGATCCCCAGCTGGCGCGCCACGTCGATCGCGGCCGCCGCGACTGCGAACTCGGAGTGCAGGACGACCGCACCGACACCGTGCCGACGGATCGTCGCGGCGACCAGCGGCTCGAGATCGCGGGCCCGTCCGAGCAGCGGCAGGTCGAGCACCGGGATCGTGCCGCGCCTCGGCGGGGAGACCGTGGTGATGCCGTCTGACGTCAGAGCGTCCGCATCCGGTGCCAGGACGACAACCCTCACACCTTCGCCGGCGAGAGCCTGCGCCTGACGGATGAAAGCCGTCTGCGCACCGCCGAGGTACTTCAGCGAGTAGTCGCACACCATCAGCACGGCAGGGCGGGCGGCGTTCTCAGAGGGCATGACAGCGAGTCTATTCAGGGTCGTGCGGCCCGACGCTGTGCGCTACCGTGAGCTGTGACGAGGAGGTCTCATGAGCACGTCGATCGAGCGTCGAGATGGGCGCATGGCCGTGGCCGGGGCATTGCTCGCGGGCGCGGGCGTCGTCAGTGCGGCCATCGCCGCTGTGTTGATGTTCGCCGTCGATGATGCGGATGCGGCACGCGGGTTCGCATTCGTCGGTATGGTCGGCGTCATCGGCGCCGTCACTGCGGCTGTGAATTCGGCAACGAGCGAGCGCAAGGCCGTGTTCGCCACCGGAGGAGTGCTGCTGTTCGTCGCGTCATCCACGATGTTCGGGATGAGCTTCTCCTGAAGCGCGATCGGGCCGCCGGCTGATCCTGTTCCGCTGACAGCGAAGGTCAGCCCTGCGGGGGATACGGATGTCGGCGGTTAGTGGCACGATGTGTGATGGCCGCGTCTCGGCCCTCCGAATCCTCACAAGGAAGTCCGCCTGTGCTCGGAAAACTCCTCACCCGCTATCTGAAGCGCTACTGGCCGCTGCTGGTCACGATCATCGTGCTGCAGTTCGCCAGCGTGATGGCATCCCTCAACCTGCCCGAGATCAACGCCGACATCATCAACAACGGTGTCGCCAAGGCCGACATCGGCTACATCTGGAACCGCGGCGGCTTCATGCTGCTCGTGTCGCTCGGGCAGATCCTCGCCTCGATCCTCGCCACCTTCTTCGCCGCGCGCATGGCGATGAGCGCCGGGCGTGACATCCGCGCCGACGTCTTCGCCCGGGTGAGTGGATTCTCCGAGCGTGAGGTGTCTCAGTTCGGCGCGGGCTCGCTGATCACCCGCAACACGAACGACGTGCAGCAGGTGCAGATGCTGGCGATGATGGGCGCGACGATGTTCGTCACCGCACCGCTGCTGGCGATCGGCGGCATCATCAAGGCCATCCAGACCGACGTCGGCCTCAGCTGGCTGATCGCCGTGTCGGTGCCCCTGCTGCTGATCATCGCGGTCGTGATCATCGGGCGCATGGTGCCGCTGTTCCGTCGCAACCAGGCCAAGCTCGACGACGTCAACCGCATCATGCGCGAGCAGCTGACCGGCGTGCGCGTGGTGCGCGCCTTCGTGCGTGAGCGCATCGAAGAGCGCCGGTTCCGCGAGGTCAACACCGACCTCATGGTGCTGGGCCGCAACATCGGCTCGCTGTTCGTGCTGATGTTCCCGCTGTTCATGCTCGTGCTCAACGTCACGATCGTCGCGGTGGTGTGGTTCGGCGGCGTGGAGATCAACGCGGGTAACGCAGAGATCGGCACGATCTTCGCGTTCATGCAGTACATCGGCCAGATCATGATGGGCGTCATCATGTCGAGCTTCATGGCGATGATGATTCCGCGCGCCGCGGTCTCGGCCGAGCGCGTCACCGAGGTGCTCGACGCGGAGTCGTCGATGACCCGTCCCGAGAACGGCGTCACCGAGTTCCCCGAGCCGGGGGTGGTCGCCTTCCGCAACGTCGAGTTCACCTACCCCGGTGCCGAGGTCCCGGTGCTGAACGACATCACCTTCGAGGCCCGGCCTGGTGAGACGGTGGCGATCATCGGATCGACCGGCTCGGGAAAGACCACGCTCGTCTCGCTGATCCCGCGACTCTTCGACGCGACCGGCGGTGTCGTGCAGGTCGGCGGGGTCGACGTGCGCGAGGCCGACCTCGACGCGCTGTGGCAGGGCATCGGACTCGTGCCGCAGCGACCCTTCCTGTTCTCCGGCACCGTGGCATCCAACCTGCGCTACGGGCGGGCGGACGCCACCGACGACGAGCTGTGGGCGGCGCTCGAGATCGCCCAGGGGCGGGACTTCGTCGAGGCGATGCCCGACGGGCTCGCGTCGCGCATCGCCCAGGGCGGCACGAACGTCTCGGGCGGCCAGCGGCAGCGTCTGGCGATCGCCAGGGCGATCGTGCACCGGCCGCGCATCCTCGTGTTCGACGACTCGTTCTCGGCTCTCGACCTGACGACGGATGCCCGGCTGCGCCAGGCGCTGTGGCGAGAGCTTCCCGACGTCACCAAGATCGTCGTCGCGCAGCGCGTCTCGACCATCACGGATGCCGACCGCATCGTCGTCCTCGACGACGGTGCCGTGGTCGGCGTGGGCAGGCACGACGAGCTGCTCGTCGCCAGCCCCACGTACCGGGAGATCGTCGAATCGCAGCTGGGGGTGGACGCGTGAGCGGGCAGAGCACGGCGCAGGTCGAGATGACCGCCGCCGAGAAGGAAGAAGCCGAGCTCGCCGAGAAGGCGCGCCTCGAGGGCGGCAGCATGTGGGACGGCCCGGCACCGGGCAAGGCCGACAATTTCGGGCCCAGCTTCAGGCGCATGATCGGGCTGCTCAAGCCCTCCGCCTGGTGGTTCGCGCTGGTGTCGTTCTTCGGCGCCATCGGCGTCGTGCTCGCCGTCGCCGCGCCGAAGGTGCTCGGCGAGGCGACCAACGTCGTATACGAGGGATTCATCTCGAGCGTGCTCGGCCGGGGCTTCGGCGGTGCGCCCGGTTTCCCGCAGGGCACCAGCCGCGATCAGGTCGTCGAGGCGCTGCGCGGCACCGGACAGGACGAGTTCGCCAACATGATCTCGGCGATGGACGACTTCGCGGTCGGCGACGGAGTCGACTTCGAGCGCCTGCGCTGGATCATCATCGCCGTGCTGGCCATCTACGTCGTCTCCTCGATCCTCAGCTGGCTGCAGGGGTACGTGATCAACGTCATCATGGTGCGCACCATGTGGCGTCTGCGTGAGGACGTCGAGGCGAAGATCAACCGGCTGCCGCTGTCGTACTTCGACAAGGTGCAGCGCGGTGAGCTGATCTCACGCGTCACCAACGACATCGACAACATCACCCAGACCATGCAGCAGTCGCTCTCGGGCGCGCTCACCAGCGTGCTCACGGTGGTCGGCGTGCTGGTCATGATGTTCTCGATCTCGTGGCAGCTGGCGCTGGTCGCCCTCGTCTCGCTGCCGCTCATGGGCGTCATCTTCGGCATCATCGGTCCGCGCTCGCAGAAGGCCTTCGGCACGCAGTGGCGCAAGGTCGGTCGTCTGAACGCGCGGGTGGAGGAGGCGTTCTCCGGTCACGCACTGGTGAAGGTGTTCGGCCGTGAGAAGGACGCCCTCGAGAGCTTCCAGGTCGAGAACGAGGAGCTGTTCCAGGCGGCGTTCAAGGCGCAGTTCCTCTCGGGCATCATCATGCCCGCGATGATGTTCGTCGGAAACCTGCAGTACGTCGGCATCGCGGTGCTCGGTGGACTGCTCGTCGCGGGCGGCAACCTGCGCCTCGGTGACGTGCAGGCGTTCATCCAGTACTCGCAGCAGTTCAGCCAGCCGCTCAGCGAGCTGGGCGGCATGGCCGCCGTCGTGCAGTCGGGCACCGCCTCGGCCGAGCGGGTGTTCGACCTGCTCGACGCCGAGGAGCAGGATCCGGATGCCGAAGACGCACCCTCCGCGCCGGAGGGCAAGGGCGTCATCGAGTTCGAGCACGTCGCGTTCTCGTACACCTCCGATCGTCCGCTGATCACCGACCTGTCGTTCCGGGTGGAGCCGGGGCAGACCGTCGCGATCGTGGGACCGACCGGCGCGGGCAAGACGACGCTCGTGAACCTCATCATGCGGTTCTACGAGCTCGACTCGGGCCGTATCCTGCTCGACGGTCAGGACATCTCCGAGCTGCGCCGCGACGACCTCCGTGCGCGCACGGGCATGGTCCTGCAGGATCCGTGGCTGTTCGCCGGCAGCATCCGCGAGAACATCCGCTACGGCAACGACGCGGCCACCGACGAGCAGATCGTCGCCGCGGCCGAGGCGACCTACGTCGACCGGTTCGTGCACTCGCTGCCCGAGGGCTACGAGACCGTGCTCGACGAAGACGCCTCGAACGTCTCGGCGGGTGAGCGTCAGCTGATCACCATCGCCCGCGCCTTCGTGTCGCAGCCGTCGATCCTCATCCTCGACGAGGCGACGAGCGCGGTCGACACCCGCACCGAGCTGCTGCTGCAGCAGGCGATGGCGGCGCTTCGCGAGGGGCGCACGTCGTTCGTGATCGCCCATCGCCTGTCGACCATCCGCGACGCCGACCTCATCCTGGTGATGGAGCACGGTGACATCGTCGAGCAGGGCGACCACGACGAGCTGATCGCCCGCCGCGGCGCGTACTGGCGGCTGTACCAGTCGCAGTTCGAGCAGGCGGCGACCGACATCGACGCCGAGGAGGCGATCACAGGCTCTGTGCCCGTGATCGTCGCCGAAGACGCGCACGATGAGCGCGAGGCGATCGTCGAGCAGAAGGTCATCGCCGCCCCTGACACCCGCCAGCTCGGCGAAGCGGTGAAGGAGGCCGAGTCGACGGCATCCGACCCTGAACGCGGCTGATCCCGCGGGGTGCTCGGCTGTCCGTCGGCGCCCCGTCGGAGGGGCGGTCAGTCGTTGTCGAGGCCGAGGAGCGCGAGCGGGTGGGTCAGTCGCCACCAGGCACTCGGCTGGGTGATGTCGTCGGCGAGCGAGACCGAGGCGGTCGCGGTGCCGATGGGGCCCTCGACGGTGAGGGTGCCGACCTCAGCGCCCGCTGACCTCTTGTCGCCGAGCGAGAACGAGGTCGTGGCCGACGCGTCGGAGCCGTTCCAGAGCAGCACGCGCGCGTCGGCATCCGTCACCACGTCGACGCGATCGCCCCACTCGGTGCTGACTCGGCCGACCACGGTTCGCGAGGGAACGGACGGCGGCTGCTCGGCGAGCGTCGTCTCCATCTCGGACAGAAGCTGACGGGTCGCATCCAACCGCTCAGTGTTCCCGACCTGCCCGAGCACCGAGGTGTACAGGCGCACGGTGGTGTCGCCGAACGCGACGTCCTTCGCGGTGAGCAGGTGCCAGCGCGTCAGCGTCCCCGTCTTCACCCCGACCACACCCGGGTCGTCGAGCATCTGGTTGGTGTTGGTGACCACTCCCGCACCGGGGATGTCGGCCGAGCGGGTGGCGACGATCTCGGCGAAGACGGGATTCGCCATCGCGAGCTCGGCGATCTGGATCAGCGCTGCGGGCGGCGCCACATTCGCTTCGCTGAAACCCGAGGGGGAGGCGAGGGTGACGCCCTCGATGCCGCGGTCGCTGAGCCACTTCGCCGACGCCTCGGCGAACCCGCGCTGCGAGCCCCAGATCTCCTTCGCGAGGCGGTCGATGTAGTTGTTCGCCGAGCCCAGCATGACGCCCTGCAGCATCTGATACTCGGTCAGGCTGCCGCCGACCGGCACATCGAGCGACGACTGGTCCATGCTGCGGTAGCGCCAGAACTCGCGGGCGTCCGCGAGGGTGAAGGCGAAGCTCGGGCCCTGCTCGCCGACCTTCAGCGGCAGCTCGTCGAGCACCATCATCACGCTGACCACCTTCGAGATGCTCGCGATCTCGCCGGCCGACGCGGTGGACGCGACCGGTGTCATGCCCTGGATGCCCACGGCCGCACTGCCCGTGGTGGGCCACGTCATGGTCGCGGCCGGAGCGGGAGCGATCTCGATGGTGGATGCCTCGACCACCGGCGCCACCTCGTCCAGCGGCCACAGCAGCATGGTCGAGACGTACGCGCCGCACAGCGCGAGGACGAAGCCGAGCGGCAGGAGCACGCGAGGACGACGCCACTCCGGGGTGAGCCGGGCACCGGCGAAGAGGTCGCGCGGCTGCGCCCCCCGCACGTGCTCGTCGAGCAGGTCGGACGGCTCCAACCAGGTCAGCGCGGTGGGAGGGCGGGCGGCGTCCGCCCACTCCGTCTGAGACTCACCGCCCGTGTGCGACTCCTCGGCTGCGCGGGGCTCCTCGGCTGCGCGGGAGCGGGTTCCCGCGGGCTCCGCGGTCGGCAGCGCCGCGTCGGGGGCATCCCCAGCCGCAGCATCCTCGACGGCGAACCGCTCCGGTCCGAGGCTCTCGCCGAACGCGGGAAGCGCCGCCGCACCGGCGGAGGGATGCTCGGCGCGTGCGCGAGTGCGCTCGCGCACGGCACGGCGCGTCGCCGGCGTCGTCGACTTGGGGGGAGGTGTCACGCGACCACGCTACAGCCCGGTGTTTCACGGAACGAAACGCCCGCCCCGGATGGTGGCGACCGGGGCTATGATCGTGCCATCACCACGGGAGTCCGGACAGCCGGGCTGAGAGGAAGCGATCCGCGCTTCGACCGTCGAACCTGATCCGGATCATGCCGGCGCAGGGAGGAGTTCAGATGAGCACGTCCATGTCCGCGTCCACCGCGCAGACCACCCCCGCACCCGCCGCTCGCAACCTGCGCTGGCGCGTCGTCGACATCGTCGTCGCCGCCGTGCTCGGCGTCGCGATCGGCCTGCTGTTCTGGGGCTGGAACATCATCGGCGGCGCCTGGTTCGGGGCCGCCGACGCCCTGACCCCCGGATTCGGCGGCATCGCCGTCGGCATCTGGCTGATCGGCGGCGTCATCGGCGGACTCGTGATCCGCAAGCCCGGCGCCGCTCTCGTCGTCGAGCTGATCGCCGCGATCATCTCCATGCTCATCGGCAACGTGTGGGGCGTCTCGACCGTGCTCTCCGGGCTCGTGCAGGGTCTCGGCGCCGAACTGATCTTCGCGCTGTTCCTCTACCGCCGGTTCGGCATCGTCGTCGCCGCCCTCTCGGGCGTGGGTGCGGCGGTGGCCGCGTGGGTCTTCGAGATGTTCTACGGCTCGTCGCCGAACTTCCTCAAGAGCATCGAGTTCAACGCGATCTACCTCGGTGCGCTCGTCATCTCGGGTGCGCTGCTGGCCGGCGTGGTCGGCTGGCTGCTCGTGCGCGCGCTCGCCTCGACGGGGGCGCTGAGCCGGTTCGCGGCCGGCCGGGAAGTGCGCCAGGAGGTCTGAGCGTGTCGTCTCCGGCTCGCGTCACCGCGAACGGGTGGGGCTGGCGCTACGCCGGCCGACGGCTGCCCGCGGTCAGCGACGTCTCGTTCACCATCGAGCCCGGCGAGCGGGTGCTGCTGCTGGGTGCCTCGGGTGCGGGCAAGTCGACGCTGCTCGCCGGCCTCGCCGGCGTGCTCGGCGACGCTGATGAGGGCGAGCGCACCGGTGCGCTGCTCGTCGACGGGGCCGCGCCCGAGTCGCAGCGAGGGCGGATCGGCCTGGTGCTGCAGGACCCGGATGCCGGGGTCGTGCTGTCGAAGGTCGGCGATGACGTGGCCTTCGGCTGCGAGAACCTCGGCGTGCCGGCAGACGAGATCCCCGGCCGCGTCGCATCGGCGCTCGAGTCCGTCGGTCTCGATGTGCCGCTGGATCGTCCCACGAAGGCCCTCTCGGGTGGCCAGAAGCAGCGCCTCGCGCTGGCCGGCGCCCTCGCGATGCAGCCCGGCCTGCTGCTGCTCGACGAGCCGACCGCGAACCTCGACCCGACCGGGGTGCGGGAGGTGCGCGACAGCGTCGGCAGGGCGCTGGATGCCACCGGCGCCACGTTCGTCGTCGTCGAGCACCGCACCGAGGTCTGGCTCGACCTGCTGACCCGCGTCATCGTGCTCGCCGCCGACGGCGGCCTGCTCGCAGACGGTCCGCCCGCGGTCGTGTTCGCGCAGCACGGCGATGCGCTCGCCGATGCCGGAGTGTGGGTGCCCCACCACGACATCGATGTGCCGGTGCTCCCGTCCGCCGATCCCGTGACGGGCGCGGTGCTCGAGACGGCCGATCTCGCCGTGTCGCGTGACGGTCGCACCGCCGTGCAGAGCAGACTCGAGCTGCGGATACCGTGCGCGGCGGCGACGGTCGTCACCGGACCCAACGGTGCCGGCAAGTCCACGCTCGCGCTCACCCTCGCGGGTCTGCTGCCGGAACTGCAGGGAACGGTGCTCGCCGCACCCGACCTGGCCGGCCGATCCGGCCGCCGGCCCTCGCGCTGGAGGTCGCGTGAGCTGCTGACCCGGATCGGAACCGTCTTCCAGGAGCCGGAGCACCAGTTCCTCGCCCGGACTCTGCGCGACGAGCTGGCCGTCGGTCCCCGGGCGCTCCGGCTGTCTGACACGCAGGTCGATGCGGTCGTCGACGACCTTCTCGAGCGCCTGCACCTCGCTCCGCTCGCGCTCGCGAATCCGTTCACGCTCAGCGGCGGACAGAAGCGGCGGCTGTCGGTGGCGACCGTGCTGGCGGCCGCTCCGCAGGTGCTCGTGCTCGATGAGCCCACCTTCGGTCAGGATCGACGCGGATGGATCGGGCTCGTGGAGCTGCTGCAGGCCGAGGTCCGCGCGGGTCGCACGGTGATCGCCGTCAGTCACGATGACGCGGTGGTGCGCCACCTCGGCGGGCATCGCATCCAGCTCGATCCGGCGCCGGGAGACGACCATCGGCCATCGCCGGCTGACGTCCGAAGGGGGCGGCGATGACGACCACGACGACCCGTTCGACGTCGACGCGGTCCACTCCTCCCGGCGCAGCCGATCGCCCGGTATGGCTCGACGGGGTGAATCCCGTCACGAAGATCGTGCTCGCGCTGCTGCTGTCGGTGCCGCTGTTCGCGTCGATCGACCCGGTGAGCGCCCTGGTGGCCATCGCCCTGCAGCTGCTCTGCCTGCCGTTGACCGGCCTGCCCGTGCGCACCGTGCTGCTGCGGCTGCTGCCCATCGCCCTGTTCTCGCCGATCGCCGGACTCAGCATGCTGCTCTACGCCGAGCCGGAGGGGGAGGTGTTCTTCCGCTTCGGCTTCGCCGCCATCAGCGAGGGGTCGATCGCGCTCGCCGTGGCGGTGACGCTGCGCGTGATCGCCCTCGGTCTGCCGACCATCCTGCTGTTCGGACGCACGGATCCGACCGAGCTCGGCGATGCCCTCGCGCAGGTCGCGCACCTGCCGAGCCGGTTCGTGCTCGGGGCGCTGGCCGGAGCGAGGATGCTGGGGCTCTTCATCGACGACTGGCGCACCATGTCGCTGGCCCGACGTGCGCGGGGTGTGGGTGATCACGGCGCGCTGCGTCGCTTCTTCTCGATGGCCTTCGTCCTGCTCGTCTTCGCGGTGCGCCGCGGCACCAAGCTGGCGATGGCGATGGAGGCGCGGGGGTTCGGCTCGGGAATCGAGCGCACGTGGTCGCGTCCCTCGCGCCTGCACGCGCGCGATGGTGCGGCGCTGCTCGGCGGCATCGCGATCATGGCACTCGCCATCGCCGCGGCGGTCGTGACAGGGGTCTTCCGGTTCGTGTGGAGCTGACTCGGTACCCGTCGTCGGGCGAGGCGCTGTCGTAGGCTCGTTCGCGACGAGGGTCCATGGTCTCAGCATCCATCCGCCCGCATCCGCCGGGGCACTCATCCGTCGGGACACTCGGGGCCACGTATGCTGAGACTCAGTCGCATTCGGCGTCCGACCGAGGCCGAGCCGTTCGAAGGAGAACACGATGCAGATCACGGGACAGGGCGCGCTCATCACGGGCGGCGCCAGCGGACTCGGGCTCGCCACGGCGCGCAGGCTCTCGGCCGCCGGAGCGCGGGTCGCGATCATCGACCTGCCGTCCTCCGCGGGTGAGGAGATCGCCGCCGAGCTCGGCGGGCTGTTCCTGCCTGCCGACGTGACGAGTTCCGAGCAGATCGCCGCCGCCGTGGCATCCGCGCACACCGTCGCACCGCTGCGCATCGTCGTCAACTGCGCGGGCATCGCCCCGCCGGCGAAGGTTCTCGACCGGGACGGCAACCCCGCCGACCTCGACGCGTTCGAGCGCATCGTGCGCATCAACCTCGTGGGCACCTTCAATGTCATCTCGCAGGCCGCGGCCGTCATCGCCCAGACCGAGCCGACCGACGGCGGCGATCGAGGCGTCATCGTGAACACCGCCAGTGTCGCCGCGTTCGACGGACAGATCGGACAGCCCGCCTACTCGGCATCGAAGGGCGGAGTGCACGCCATGACGCTGCCGATCGCACGAGAGCTCGCGCGTCACGGCATCCGGGTCTGCACGATCGCTCCCGGCATCATGGAGACCCCGATGCTCGCCGGCCTCCCGCAGGCCGCCCAGGACTCCCTCGGTCAGCAGGTGCCGTATCCGTCGCGCCTCGGCAGGCCCGACGAGTATGCGGCCCTCGTCGAGCACATCGTCACCAACGGCTACCTCAACGGCGAGACCATCCGTCTCGACGGCGCCATCCGCATGGCCCCGAAGTAACCCCCCGCCGGCCCGTCGAATCGCTCATATTGCCTCGAAACCCTCCGGGTTCGAGCAATATGAGCGATTCGAAGCCAGAGACCTCCAGGAGAGAAACCATGTCCCTTGCAGGCAAGACCATTCTGATGTCGGGCGGCAGCCGCGGCATCGGCCTCGCCATCGCGCTGCGCGCTGCGGCCGACGGCGCCAACATCGCGATGCTCGCCAAGACCGACACCCCGCATCCGAAGCTCGAGGGCACGGTGCATTCCGCGGCCGACGCGATCCGCGCGGCCGGCGGGCAGGCTCTGCCGATCGTGGGCGATGTGCGCGACGATGCCCAGGTCACCGAGGCCGTCCTGAAGACGCAGGGCGAGTTCGGCGGCATCGACGTCGTCATCAACAACGCCAGCGTCATCGACCTGTCGCGCTCGCTCGACCTGTCCGCCAAGAAGTACGACCTCATGCAGGACGTGAACGTGCGCGGCACCTTCATGCTCTCCCGCGCGGCCGTGCCCGTGCTGCGCGACTCGGCGAACCCGCACATCCTGTCGCTGTCGCCCCCGCTGAACCTCTCGCCCAAGTGGCTGGGCGCGCACACCGGGTACACGCTGGCGAAGTACGGCATGACGATGGCGACGCTGGGTCTGGCTGCCGAGTTCGCGGATGCCGGCATCGCAGCGAACACGCTGTGGCCGCGCACCACGATCGCCACCGCGGCCGTGCAGAACCTGCTGGGCGGCGACCGGGTGATGGCGGCCAGCCGCACCGCCGACATCTACGCCGACGCCGCGTATTCGGTGATCACCAAGCACGCCTCGTCGTACACCGGTCAGACCCTGATCGTCGAGGACGTGCTCGAGGCCGACGGGGTCACCGACTTCTCGTCGTACGCCGCGGTGCCGGGCACGCCGGACGACCGCCTGTTCCCGGACATCTTCCTCGACTGACCGGCCGGCCGGCCGACTGACCGGCCGCGCGATTGACCGGCTGACCGGCCGCGCCTCAGAGCAGCAGGTAGACCGATCCGGCGATCGTGAGCCCGATCACGAGCCGGTCGAACAGCCGCTGGGGGATCCGTCGGGCGATGCGGATGCCGATCAGCGCGCCGATCACGACCATCGGCGCGAGCGCGAGGTCGAGCAGCAGCACCTCGGGAGTGAGCAGCCCGATGCCGGCGAGGAACGGCACCTTCGTGAGGTTGACGATCGCGAAGAACCACGCCGAGGTGCCCAGGAACACCTTCACCGGGGCGCGGGTCGCGAGGAAGTACATCGACATGACCGGTCCGCCCGAGTTGGCGACCATGGTCGTGAACCCGGCCAGCGTCCCGTACCCGGCTGCGGCGATGCGGGCGGATGCCCGGGTGCCGAGAGCATCCGCGTCGACCGCCGACCCGGCGGCGTGCCGTCGCCGCCACAGCGTGAGCGCGATCATCGCGAGCAGGATCACGCCGATCGTGCGACGCACGATGCCGTCGGTGCTGAGCGCCAGGAAGACCGCGCCCACGAGCAGCCCGGCCACGACCGCCGGCGCGAGCCTCAGCAGGGTTCGCCAGTCGGCGTGCCGCCGGTAGGCGATGAGCGCGAAGACGTCGCCGACGATGAACAGCAGCAGCATCGCCGCAGTCGAGGTGCGGGCGGGCAGCACGGATGCCAGGATCACCACCGCGATGGTCGAGCTGCCCGGCAGCGCGGTCTTGCCGAGGCCGGCGATGAGCGCCGCCAGGCCGAGCAGCGCCCACGCGCCGGGCTCCAGAGCGATCATGTCGTGACGCCGGGCACGGCGTGCTCAGCGCGCGGTGGCGAGAGCGGCGGCGAAGCCGGTGGCCCTGGCCTCGAGGTCGGCCCAGTCGGATGCCGCGATCGCGGCGGCGTTGGCCAGATCGCCGCCCGCCCCGACGGCGACGGCGCCCGCGGCGAACCAGGCGGCGAGGTTCTGCGGGGTCACGCCGCCGGTCGGCATCAGGGGAGCGTCGGGGAACGGGCCGCGCAGGGCGCCCAGGTAGCCCGGACCGCCGAGCGAGGCGGGGAAGATCTTGACGACGTCGACGCCCAGGTCGAGGGCGGTCATGACCTCGGTCGGCGTGAGTGCCCCGGTCATCACCACTCGACCGGTCTCGCACATGGCGCGGGTGAGCTCGGGGACGGTGCCGGGGCTGACGAGGAACTCGGCGCCGGCATCCGCGGCCTCAGCCGCCTGGTCGAGGGTGGTCACAGTGCCTGCGCCGACATGCGCGCGCTCGCCGTGCCGACGGATCAGCTCGCGGATGACGGCTGCCGCATCGGGTGTGGAGTAGGTCACCTCGATGCCGGTGATCCCCCCGCGGATGATCGCCTCGGCGGCCTCCAGCGCGGATTCGGGGGACGGTGCGCGCAGAACGGCGAGCACGCCGGCCTCGCGGGTGCGGGTCAGGCGGTCGCTCAGCGGTGCTCGGTTCATGGCGTCTCCTGCGCTCGGTCTGTCGGGCGTCGTGCTGACGGCCGTTCCTTATTCTGCGCTGGTAGCACCTGTAATGACAAGTTGACGCTCGGTGATATCCGAGCCGGCAGCCCGTACCCTGGATGATATGCCCGCATCCGACAAGACGCCGCCCGCCCGCAGCACCCCCGTGCGCAAGACGGGGTCCGCTCGCGGCCCTCAGGTGCGCCCGGCGACGGAGGGCTGGACGCAGCAGAAGGATGCCGAGGGTCGCCCGCTCCTGCAGTTCGCGAGCCCCAAGCGGGGCAAGCCGCCGGTGCACCTGGCCGACCTCACCCCCGCCGAGCGCGTCGAGAAGGTGAAGGAGCTGGGGCTGCCGGGCTTCCGCGCCAAGCAGCTGTCGACCCACTACTTCACCCACTACACGTCCGACCCGGCGCACATGACCGACCTCCCGGCCGCGCAGCGCGACGAGCTGGTCGCGGGCATGATGCCGCCGCTGATGACCGAGGTGAAGCGCCTCGAGACCGACAAGGGCGACACGATCAAGTTCCTCTGGCGGCTGCACGACGGTGCGCTCGTCGAGTCGGTGCTCATGCGCTACCCGGGCCGGATCACCCTGTGCGTGTCGTCTCAGGCCGGCTGCGGCATGAACTGCCCGTTCTGCGCCACCGGGCAGGCGGGACTCACGCGCAACATGTCGACGGCAGAGATCATCGAGCAGATCGTGCGTGCCAACCGGGCCATCGCCGACGGGGAGCTCGGCGGCAAGAAGGCGAACGACCATTCGATGGAGCGGGTGTCGAACATCGTCTTCATGGGCATGGGCGAGCCGCTCGCCAACTACAAGCGCGTGATGGACGCCGTGCGCATCATGGTCGCCCCGCAGCCGGACGGACTCGGCATGAGCGCCCGCGGCATCACCGTCTCGACCGTCGGCCTCGTCCCGGCGATCAGGAAGCTCGCCGACGAGGACATCCCCGTCACCTTCGCGCTGTCGCTGCACGCGCCGGACGACGAGCTGCGCGACGAGCTGATCCCGGTCAATTCCCGCTGGAAGGTGGGGGAGGCGCTGGATGCCGCTCGCGAGTACTTCGACAAGACCGGCAGGCGCGTGTCGATCGAGTACGCCCTGATCAAGGACATGAACGATCACCCGTGGCGCGCGGATCTGCTCGCCTCGAAGCTGAACTCCCGCGGGCGGGGCTGGGTGCACGTGAACCCGATTCCGCTGAATCCGACGCCCGGGTCGATCTGGACCGCGTCGGAGGTGCACGTGCAGAACGAGTTCGTGCGCCGACTCAACGACGCCGGCATCCCGACCACCCTGCGCGACACCCGTGGCAAGGAGATCGACGGGGCCTGCGGCCAGCTGGTCGCGACCAGCGAAGACGAGGCCGAGGCCGCAGCGCTGGTCTGATCCCCGTCGCGCTGGTCTGATCCCGGCTACCGCGGTGTGCGCCGACGGAGCAGCCGACCGGATCCCTCGATCAGCTCCGCCCACGCGTCGACGTCGACCGCGCATTCCACGACGGCGCAGGTCGGGAGGTCCACGAACTCGCCGGTGAGGTCGGCCACGGCATCCGCCATTCCGGGGTTGTGTCCGACGAGCATCGCGACGTCGACATCGTCGGGCAGCGCAGCGGCGACCGACAGGATGGTGCGCGCCGACGCGGCGTAGAGCGCGGGCTCGTCGGCCACCTCCATGCGGAACACGGCGGCGTACTCGTCGGCCGTCGCGCGCGCGCGCAGCGCCGTGCTCGCGACGATGTGCTGCACTCGCACGCCCTCCGCGAGAAGTCGCCGTGCCATGGCCGGCGCGTCGCGCGTGCCCCGCGCGTTGAGGGGACGGTCGTGGTCGCGCACCGACGGATCGCCCCAGTCGGACTTGGCGTGCCGGGCGAGCAGGAGGGTCTTCATGGCGTCCAGCCTGGCATCCGCGATCGCTCGCCGCACCCCATTCTGGGAGCGGCTCGCAGGGAGCATCCGGCGGTCGCACAGCCACGATTTCCTAGTCTGGAGGGATGTCCTATTCCGCACATCGCCCTGGCCGGATGGATTCCCAGGGGCGGATCTCGTTCGAGTCCGACGCTCCCCAAGGCGCGGTCACCGACGAAGACCTCGATTTCCTGCGTCAGTACGAGCCGACCGGCGCAGAGCCGGAGCGCGCGCACGACGACGGGCCCGAGACGCACCCGACCGCGGTGATCGACGACGCCGCGCCCGCGGCATCCGACGACCGCCCGATCGAGCCGCGCCGGCCGCGTCAGCCGACGCGCGCACCGCGCCCGACCCGCGAGCGTCGCCCGCGAACCCCCGGATCGCGCCTGCGCACGATGGCCATCCTCGGCGGTGCCGAGGGTGAGATCCTCGATCGCGTGCCCGGCGAGACGCCCCGTTTCGTGCAGATGTTCTTCGTGCTGGTGGGCACCGCGCTGGTCTCGGCCATCTCGATGATGTTCGCGCTGACCACCGGAGTGCAGGTCGCGATCTGGGCGGCCGTGCCGCTCGCGATCGTGTGGGCGGCCATCATCTTCAACCTCGACCGCTTCCTCACGTCGACGATGTCCTCGACCCGCAACGTGGGCAAGATGCTCGCTCTGGCCCTGCCGCGTGTGGCGATGGCGGCGCTGATCGGGTTCCTCGTCGCCGAGCCGCTCGTGCTGCAGGTGTTCCACAACGACATCGCTCGCGAGGTGGCATCCACCAACATCACCCAGTCGCAGTCCGATCAGGACGCCCTCGAGAAGGGGCCCGAGAAGAAGGCCCTGGACGCGGCGACCGAGCGCGTCGCCGCTCTCGAGAACCAGGCTGCGACCGGTGTCGTCGCCGGCACCGACTCCGGCTCGGCCACCACCGCAGCGGCGCAGGCGACGGTCGATGAGCTCACCGCCAAGATCGCCGAGCAGCAGAAGGTCATCGACTCCGCCCGTGCGCTGTACCAGTGCGAGCTGACCGGAGAGGGCGCGGGCACCGTGCCTGGCTGCACCGGGGTGAACGGTCAGGGCTCGAGCTCCGACGCCGCGAAGGCGCAGCTCGCTCAGGCCCAGCAGACCTACGACGCGCTCGCCGCCCAGCTTCGTTCGGCCAACGACGACCTCTCGGCAGCCGAGACGGGAGCGCAGGCGAACACCGCGGCCTCCGAGGCCACCAACCGCGAGCAGGCGAAGGATCAGCTGCCCGCTGCGAAGAAGACCTATGAGCAGGCGCTCGATGCATACAACACCCGGGCCGACGCGATCGCGCAGGGCAACGCCGGTGCCGTCGGCCTGCTCAGCCAGATCACCGGGCTCAACCGCCTCGGCGAGAAGGAGCCCACCATCTTCTGGGCACATTGGCTCATCGCGGCGCTGTTCTTCATGATCGAACTGCTGCCCGTGCTCGTGAAGGTGCTCACCAGCTGGGGCGACCCCTCGCTGTACGAGAAGGCCCGCTCGATCCGCAGGCAGGTCGAGCTCGATCGCGTGACCGCAGAGGGGTTCCGAGACAGGGCGGCGATCGTGACCGCAGCGGATGCCACTGCGGGCCGATCCCCGGCATCCGGAGTCCCGTCTGCGGATCCGGCGCCCACCGCGCCGATCACCCGCGCCGACATCCGCGAGACCGCCTCCGTCTGACATGATGGCGCCATGGCGGGCACCAGGGCGACCCTCGGTGCGGCCGCCGCGACGGTGGTGCTCTCGCTGAGGATGACGGGGCCTGACCCGGCTGCTGTCAAGGTTTGACGCTTGGATCTGCAGCGCGCCCGATCACGGATAGCGTTGTACTCATGGTCAACTATCGCTATCTCGGAAACAGTGGTCTCAAGGTATCTGAGATCACCTACGGCAACTGGGTGACGCACGCGTCGCAGGTCGATGACGACGCCGCCGTCGCCACCGTCCATGCCGCGCTGGATGCCGGGATCACCACCTTCGACACCGCCGACACCTATGCGAACACGGCAGCAGAGGTCGTGCTCGGTAAGGCGCTCGCAGGTCAGCGTCGCGCCGGTCTCGAGATCTTCACCAAGGTGTACTTCCCGACCGGCCCGATGGGGCCCAACGACACCGGGCTGAGCCGCAAGCACATCTTCGAGTCGATCGACGGCTCCCTGCAGCGGCTCGGCACCGACTACGTCGACCTCTACCAGGCGCACCGCTTCGACTACGAGACCCCACTCGAGGAGACGATGCAGGCGTTCGCCGACGTCGTCCGCCAGGGCAAGGCGCTCTACATCGGCGTCTCGGAGTGGACCGCGGAGCAGCTGCGCGAGGGTCACGCGCTGTCGCGTCAGCTCGGCTTCCAGCTGATCTCGAACCAGCCGCAGTACTCGATGCTGCACCGCGTGATCGAGGGCAAGGTGGTGCCCACATCCGAGAGCCTCGGCATCTCGCAGATCGTGTGGTCGCCGATGGCGCAGGGTGTGCTCAGCGGCAAGTACCTGCCCGGCCAGCCCGTGCCCGACGGCTCGCGCGCGACCGACCCGCACTCCGGCGCCGACTTCATCAAGCGCCTGCTGCAGGACGACATCCTCGAGGCCGTGCAGAAGCTCAAGCCGATCGCGGCGGATGCGGGTCTGTCGATGCCGCAGCTCGCGATCGCGTGGGTGCTGCAGAACCCGAACGTCGCCGCCGCCCTGGTGGGCGCGTCGCGCCCCGAGCAGCTGGCCGAGACCGTCAAGGCCTCCGGTGTGCGCCTCGGCGCCGACGTGATGTCGGCGATCGACGAGGCCCTGGGCGACGTCGCGAACACCGACCCGCTGGACACCTACGACGTGTCGCCGAAGACCCGCCTGGTCTGACCCGCACGCTCTCACGAAAGGGCCCCGGGGTCATCGCGGGCACGAGCACGCGGAACAGCGCACCGAGGCGCGAGCATCCGTCGATCTGCGGGTCCTTGGCGCGGTTGCGCGGCGGGCATGCGGCTCGGATCGGGTCAGAGCACGGTGATGTCGACCTGCAGGTCGTGCGTGAGCCGCTCGATGTCGGCGCGCAGCGCCTCGAGATCGGCGGATACCGGCAGTGTGGCGGTGACGGATGACTCGAACAGCCGGCCCCCGGCCATCGCGGCGTCCCGGGTCTGCGTGGTCATGCTCTCGATGCTCAGTGCGTGAGCGCTCAGCACACCGGAGATCTCCCGCACGATGCCTGCGCGGTCGTTGCCGAGCACGCTGATCGAGATGCGCTGCGCGGGGCCGGATGCCGGGGCGTCGGCGCCCGCGTGGACGGTGACCGCGAGCATCCCCTCGAGCGCGTCGAGATCGCTTCGCAGGGCAGCGACGCGATCGTCGGCGACCGAGATCTCGATCACCCCCGCGAAGGTGCCGGCGAGCTCTGCGAGCTGGCTGTTCTCCCAGTTTCCGCCGTGCGCGGCGACGACGTCGGCGACCGTCGAGACGAGCCCGGGCCGATCCGCTCCCGCGACCGTGAGGATGAGCGTGGTCATGCGCTCAGCGTAGCGCTCTCACCAGGCGCCGCCATCGAGGAAGCGCTGCATCCTCTCGAGATGCGGCGTCAGATCCCAGCCCTGCGCGGCGACCCAATCGTCGTCGTAGTAGGTCTGGGTGTAGCGGATGCCGCTGTCGCAGATGAGCGTGACGACGCTGCCGGTCTCGCCGGCATCGCGCATCCGGCTGATCAGCTCGAAGGCGCCGTACAGGTTGGTGCCGGTGGATCCGCCGGTCAGGTGCAGCGTGCGCTCGCGCAGCAGGCGGATCGCGGCAACGGATGCCGCGTCGGGGACGACGATCATCTCGTCGATGACGCTCGGCACGAACGACGGCTCCATGCGGGGGCGGCCGATGCCCTCGATCATCGAGGGCGTGCCGACGGCATCCCGGTCGCCGCGCCAGGCGGCGTAGAACGCCGAGCCCTCGGGGTCGACCACGGCGACCTCGGTCGCGTGACGGCGGTATCGCACGTAGCGGCCGAAGGTGGCGCTCGTGCCGCCGGTGCCGGCGCCGACGACGATCCAGCGGGGGATGGGATGCCGCTCCTGCGACAGCTGGCTGAAGACGCTCTCGGCGATGTTGTTGTTGCCGCGCCAGTCGGTCGCGCGCTCGGCGAAGGTGAACTGGTCGAGGTAGTGGCCGTGGCATCCGGCCGCGAGGCGCCGCGCCTCAGGTGAGATCTGCTCGGCATGCTCGACGAAGTGGCACCCTCCCCCGTAGAACTCGATGAGGTCGATCTTCTCCTGGCTGGTCGACCGCGGAACGACGGTGATGAAGTTCAGTCCGAGCATCCGGGCGAAATAGGCCTCGGAGACCGCCGTCGACCCGCTCGAGGACTCGACGAGCGTCGTGTCCTCATCGATCAGGCCATTGACCAGCCCGTAGAGGATCAGCGAGCGGGCGAGACGGTGCTTGAGTGAGCCGGTCGGATGCACGGACTCGTCCTTCAGGTACAGGTCGATGCCCCAGTCGGCCGGAAGGGGGAACAGATGCAGGTGCGTGTCGGCCGAGCGGTTGGCGTCCGCCTCGAGCACCTGGATGGCGGAACTGACCCAATCGCTCATGATCCGAGGGTAGCGGTGCGCGCGGGCGAAGCCGGAGGAACCGGATGCCGTCAGGGCACGTGTACCAGCGCGCCCTGCGAGCTGTCGGTGCCGAGGCGGAACTCGAAGCGCGAGCGATCGCCGCGGTGGTAGGCGATGAAGAACTCGATCGGCCGGCCCGACGCGTCGCGGCTGACGCTGCGCAGACGCAGCAGCGCCGAGCCGGCGCTCACGCCCAGCTGCGTCGCCTGCTCATGCGTGGCCACCGTGGCCTCGGCGGAGCGGACGCCGTGCGTCGCCACCACGCCGTTCGCGGCCAGCAGGGCGTACAGCGAGGAATCTTGCAGGTCCACTCCGAGCGTCGGCTCGCCGACGGCGAGGGGCATCCACGTCGTCGACAGCGACCACGCCTGGCCGTCGACATGGCGCAGTCGGGTGAGTATGACCACGGGCTCGCCCGGCTCCAGCTCCAGGGCGGCCGCGACCTCGGCATCCGCGTCGATCACCTCGTGCCGCAGCACCTCGCTGCGCACGTGGCCCCCGCGGCGCTGCACCTCGTCGAACAGCCCGACCAGCGTGTGCACGAGCGACTCGCTCGTGCGCGGGCGGGCGACGAAGGTGCCCTTGCCCTTGATGCGCTCGACCACACCCTCGTGTTCGAGCTGCGCCAGCGCCTGACGCACCACCGTGCGCGAGATGCCGTACTGCTCGCACAGGCGGTGCTCTCCGGGCAGGGGGTCGCCCGGCTGCAGGCCGTCGCGGGTGATGCCGTCGAGGATCAGCTGGCGCAGCTGGTCGTACATCGGGGCGGTCGCGTCGCGATCGATGCCGTCGACGACGACGCCGGGCGTGGCGGAGGAAGGGACGGTGCTCATGCGCGGCTCAGTACGCGACACCGGCGTGCAGGATCACGTTGGCGTACGGGGTGAACTCGCCCGAGCGCACGAAGGCGCGGGCGGCGCGGGTGCGGGTCTTGAACTCGACATGCGGCACGAGCTCGATCTCGATGCCGGGAAGACGCTCTCGCAGCGCCTCGAGCACGTGCGGGCTGATCTCGGCGACCTCGGCCGAGACCGTCGCGCCCTCGACGACCAGCTCCGCCAGCACCGTGTCGAGCACGTCGAGGAAGGCGGGAGCGCCGGGGCGGTAGGCCAGATCGATGCGCTCGGCGTCCGGAGGGATGGGCAGGCCCGCGTCGGTGACGACGATGAGGTCGGTGTGCCCGGTCTCGCTGATCACCCGGGACAGGGCGGGGTTGATGGTGGTGTTCGTCTTGCGCATCGTCTTTCCTCCGGCGTCGGGTGCGGTCAGTTCGACGCCGGGACGGGCGCCGGCGCTGCCTCGGGGTGTGCGGCGAGCAGCGCGTCGACCTCGCCGCGGTGCGGCAGGCTCGGCGATGCTCCCTGCCGGGTCACGGTGATCGCCCCGGCGGCACTGGCCAGGCGGGTGGCCTCGGTCAGGCTCCAGCCCTCGGCGAGTGCTGCGCCCAGGTAGCCGGCGTAGGCGTCGCCCGCAGCCGTGGTGTCGACCGGCGAGACGGGGATCGGCGCGATGAATGCGACGCCCTCGACGGTCACGACGCACGACCCCTTCTCGGCCATGGTGATCACCGCGGCGCCGACACCCTGCTCGAGGAACCAGCGTCCGGCCCGCTCGGCCGATGCCGCGTCGGTGACCTCGATGCCGCTGAGCAGCGTCGCCTCGGTCTCGTTCGGAGTGACGATGTCGATGTTGCGCCACACCGCGGCATCCAGCGGGGCCGCCGGCGCCGGGTCGAGCACGACGGTCATGCCGTGCTCGCGCGCGCGGGAGGTGATGTGCAGAGTCAGCGAGGCCGGAGTCTCGAGCTGGGTGAGCAGCACCGACGTCGTGGGGGCGAGCGCGGCGAGGGCGGCGTCGATCTGCTCCTCCGACAGCTGCGCGTTGGCGAGCGGCACCATCACGATGTCGTTCTGCGCCGACGCGTCGACGCGGATGTGGGCGATGCCGGTCGGCCCCGGCACGGTGCGCAGGTGCGTGAGGTCGACGCCGGCGCTGCTGAGTCCGTCGACGACGAGGTCGTGGAAGAGATCGTCGCCCACGCATCCGACGAAGCTCGTGCGGGCTCCCGCGAGACCCGCGGCGACCGCCTGGTTCGCGCCCTTGCCACCCAGCAGCAGAGTGAACTGATCGCCGAGGATGGTCTCTCCGCGCGCGGGGAGGCGCTGCGAGAAGGTGGTCACGTCAGCGGTGACGCTGCCGACGATCACGACGCCGGTGCGGGAGGTCGGGGCGGGGGTCATGGTGGTCCGATCGTCGTCGTCTCGGCGTCCGGCTGTCTTTGGACGCCGACGGATGCTGTCATAACATTAGCCGAGTGCAAACCTGTAACGACAGGTTGACGGGAGGAGAACCGATGACAGCTCCGCGGCTGTACGTGGACAGTGCCGATGTCGATCGCGTCGGCAGGCTGCTCGCCGCCGGAGTGGTGCACGGCGTCACCACGAATCCCACGATCCTCGAGCGTGGCGGGCGGGATGCCGCTGCCATCCCCGAGCTCTACCGACGCTGGGTCGACGAGGGCGCCGACGAGGTGTTCTTCCAGACCTGGGGCGGCGACGCGGCATCCTTCCTGCGCAACGCCGACGGCATCCGCGCGCTGGGAGACCGCGTCGCTGTGAAGGTGCCGGCGACCGCCGAGGGCTTCGCCGCAGCATCCGCCCTGGTACGCGACGGTGCTTCGGTGCTCGTCACGGCGGTGTATTCGGTCGCGCAGGCACTCGCGTGCGCGAGCATCGGCGTGCGCTACATCGCGCCTTACCTCGGACGGATGCGCGATGCCGGCCTGGACGGCGCGGATCTGATCCGGCGGATGCAGGCGGTGTGCGAGGGCAGCGGCACGGATGTGCTGGCCGCGAGCCTGCGCAGCGCCGATGACATCGTCGGACTGCGCGAGCTGGGCGTGCCGTATTTCACCGCCGCGCCCGACGTGCTCGACGAACTGCTGTTCCACGAGGTCAGCGAATCCTCGGCGGCCGAGTTCGACGCCGCGATGGTGCGCCTCGGCGCCTGACCCCGCCCCCCTCGACCGCCGGCCCGCTTCTCGCTCCGTCGACCCGCTTCTCGACTGCCGACCCGCTTCTCGACTGCCGACCCGCTTCTCGCTCCGGTATGAGTTTCGGTCGCCTAAAGCGGAATCGGGCGGCACCAACTCATACCGGAGCGAGTGGCGGGGGTGTTCGCCGGAGGGGACGGGCCGCCGGGTCAGGCGTTGGCCGCCTGGCGCAGCCAGCGCTCGACGCCGGCGACGTGCGCCGTCGCCAGAGACGTGGCCAAGGCCGAGTCGTGCGCGGCGATGGCCTCGGCGATCGCGCGGTGCTCTGAGAGCGTGCGATCGACCGCGCCCTGCTCGGTGACCCCGCGCCACACCCGGGCGCGGATCGTCTGGCTGCTGAGGCTGTCGATCAGGCTCGCGAGATAGCCGTTGCGGGTGAGCCTGACGATCTCGCGGTGGAAGCGGATGTCATGCGCGACCAGGTCATCGATCGACACGGTGCCCGGATCGATCGAAGAGATCTCGTCGATCAGTCCCTGCGCTTCCTCGGCGGTGGCGTTGCCGGCGGCGAGACCGGTGGCCTGCGATTCCAGCATCCGGCGCACGGCGAACAGCTCCAGCAGCGAGTCGTCGTCGTGCATGTCGACGACGAAGCTGATCGCTTCGAGCAGCAGGTGCGGTTCGAGGCTGGTGACGTAGGTGCCGTCTCCGCGGCGCACGTCGAGAACACGGATCACCTCGAGGGCCTTCACCGCCTCGCGCATCGAATTGCGCGAGAGGCCCAGACGCTCGGAGAGCTCCTTCTCGGGCGGGAGCCGGTCGCCGGGGGCGAGCTCGCCCGAGACGATCATCGCCTTGATCTTCTGGATCGCCTCATCGGTGACTGCCATGCGCTCATCCTAATCATTGATCGGATGTCTGAAGCGGGCGTGTGAGGATGGGAGCATGCGCGTCGTCGACAGCCATCTGCATCTCTGGGATCCGACTGTTCTCCACTATCCCTGGCTCGCCGGCGCCCTCGATGCGCGCTATGCCACGGCGGAGCTGCTCGCCGCGCCCATCGCGGATGCCGCAGAGCAGATCGCCGTGTTCGTCCAAGCCGCCGCCGTGGAAGAGCAGGCGCTGGACGAGGTGCGCTGGGTGGACTCGATCGCGCCCGCGACAGGGGTGTTCGGCATCGTCGCCGACGCCCGTCTGCACCGGCCGCAGGGGCTCGGCGACCACCTCGATGCGCTGGCGGAGTTCGACCGCGTCGTCGGGGTGCGGCACCTGCTGCAGGGCGAGCCCGACGGATTCGCCCGCACGGATGTCTTCATCGCGGGTGCCCGTGAACTGGCCGACCGGGGGCTCACCTTCGACGCCTGCGTGCGCGCCCACCAGATCCCCGACGTCATTGCGTTGGCCGATGCGGTTCCGGGTCTGCCCATCGTGCTCGATCACCTCGGCAAGCCGGCGCTCGGCACAGCGGCGGAGTCGCTTCGCCCGGCTGCGGACTGGGCGCGCGACCTGCGCCTTCTGGCGGAGCACCCGAACGTGCACGTCAAGCTGTCGGGGCTGCCGGCCGAGGCCGACGGTGTGATCGACGCGGCCCGGATGGTGCCGTTCCTCGATGCGGCCGCTGAGGTGTTCGGCGAGGATCGACTGATGTGGGGCAGCGACTGGCCGGTGTCCTCGGTGGATACCGGCGATGCCGCCGGAGACCGCTACGTCTCCGGCGGACGCGACGCGTGGTTCCGCACCGCGCGCGACTGGGCTGCTGCGCGCGGCCTCGACACCGACCGGGTCTTCTGGTCGAACGCGCTCGCGTTTTACCGCATCCACTGACCCGCTCTTCGCTCCGGTATGAGTTCGTGCCGCGTCGGCGCCGTTCAGGCGGCACAAACTCATACCGGAGCGAGAAGCGGGTCGCGGGGTCGCCGACGAGCGGCGTCAGGGGCGGGCGCGCAGCGCCGCGCTGACGCGTTCGACGAGCATCCGAGGGTCGGCGAGCAGCGTCGCCGTGACCTCGATCACCACCCACCCCGCCGCCCGCAGGCGGGCGAGGCGCTCGACATCGGCGGCGTAGCTGTTCGCGTGCAGCACGCCCTGGTACTCGATCGCTACCTTCCGCTCGGGGTATGCCAGATCGGCGCAGGCGACGAACCGGCCGTGCTCGTCGTAGACATCCTGATTCAGCACCGGCTCGGGCAGGCCGGCGAACACGAGATGGCAGCGCACAGCCGACTCCCGAGGAGACCACGAATCCTCACGGATGAGTTCGACCGCCTCCCGAAGCCGACGGATGCCCGTCCTGCGGCCGGCATCGATCGCCGCCTGCAGGCGTGCGACGGTCGACAACGGGGGCGTGCCCGCGCGCGGCCGACCGTACCCGGCACGCCAGACCCTGCAGAAGTAGTCGCCCAGGGCGACCAGATCGACCAGCGGAAGATGCCCGAGGCTGGCCCACGTCGTCGCGGGATCGGCGACCGGGATGCGCTCGACGTGCGTGTAGCGCGAGGTGCGATGCCGCGCGCGGTGGGCACTGACACCCTCCGCGCGGATCAGGTGGCCGCGTCCGAAGGTGCTCACGTGCACCGTCAGGTCGGATGACGACGCCGGCGCACCGGCATCCGTCCACGTCAGCGGGAGCGGGGCGTGCCACATCGCGGCCGCTGACTCGTGACTGATGAACTGCGATCCCTCGAGGCGGGGCGCATAGCGGCGCACCAGGTCACGTCGCGCCTCGGCCTGGAGCGTGAACGGATCCGGTTCGGCGGCTCGGGGCGGGTCCTCTGCGTCGGACTCGTCCTCAATCTCGGCGTCGGCCGCGGCCAGGAGAGCCGGCACGGCACGGATGCCGCGGAACGGGCGCTCGAGATCCCCGCGGCGAAGGCGCGAGCGAGCGACCCCCGCCTGCGCAGCTTCCCGCACGCTGAAGATCGCACCCAGCTGGGCGGGGAGAGGTCGAGGTTTCGGCATCCGCCGACCTTCGCAGATCCGCGGCCGGCGCGCGCGAGCTATCCACAGCGCCCCGGAGCCGCCCGCAACCACCGCGCTCCGGTATGAGTTCGTGCCGCCTGAATGCGATCCAGGCGGCACGAACTCATACCGGAGCGAGAAGCGGGTGGGTTATTCGGGGCGCAGGCGCAGGGCGGCCATGCCGCCGTCGACCTCGATGAACGTGCCGGTGGTCGAACCGGAAGCGGGACTGACCAGGTACAGCACCGCGCCGGCGACCTCGTCCGCCGAGACCAGGCGGCCGTGCGGCTGGCGGGCGTTGAGCGCCGCGCGCTCGGCCGCCGGGTCCGCAGCCGAGTCGAGCAGGCGCCCCACCCACGGGGTGTCGGCGGTGCCCGGATTGACGGCGTTCACCCGGATGCCCTCGCGCAGATGGTCGGCGGCCATCGCGCGCGTCAGGGCCGAGACCGCGCCCTTCGACGCCGAGTACAGCGCGCGCTGCGGCAGCCCGGTCGTCGAGGCGATGGATGCCGTGTTGCACACCGCCGCAGCCGGTGACCGGCGCAGCCACGGCAGGGCCGCCGAGGTCACCCGGGCGATGCCGGTGACGTTGATCGAGAGCACGCGAGCCCACTCGTCGTCGTCGTTCGCGGCGACGTCGCCCTGGGCGCCGATGCCGGCGTTGTTGATCACGATGTCGATGCGCCCGAACCGCTCGGCGACGCCGGCGACGGCGGCATCCACCGATGCACGATCCGAGACATCCGCGGTGAACGCGGCGAAGCGCTCGTCGGCGCCCGACGGGTCGCGGTCGAGCACCGCCACCTGCGCCCCTTCTTCGTGCAGCCGGCGCGCGATCGCCGCGCCGATGCCGGATGCTCCGCCGGTCACGATCGCGACGAGACCCTCCACCTGCCCGCTCATCGCTGCGCCTCCCACGCCACGAATTCCTGACGCTGACGGCCCAGGCCCTCGATCTCGATCTCGACCACGTCGCCCGCACGCAGGTAGGGGAATTTGCCGCCGAACGCGACACCCTGCGGGGTTCCGGTGAGGATGAGGTCACCGGGCTCGAGGGTCACGTACTGCGAGAGGTGGTGCACGATGGTGCGCACGTCGAAGATCATGTCGTTCGTGTTCGAGTCCTGTCGTGCCTCGCCGTTCACGAAGCTCTTCAGGTTCAGGTTGTCGACATCCACCTCGTCGGGGGTGACCAGCCACGGGCCGGTGGGGTTGAAGCCGAAGGCGATCTTGCCCTTCGACCACTGCCCGCCCGACACCTCCATCTGGAACGCGCGCTCGGAGACGTCGTTCGCGACGACGTAGCCCGCGATGTGGGCCGCGGCCTCGTCGACCGAATCGAGGTAGGCCGCTCGCGTGCCGATCACGATGCCGAGCTCGACCTCCCAGTCGGTCTTCTCGCTGCCGCGGGGGATGGTCACGGTGTCGTTGGGGCCGACGACGGTGTTCGGCGTCTTCAGGAAGATGATCGGCACCGTGGGCGGCTCGGAGCCCGACTCCCGGGCGTGGGCGGCGTAGTTCTGCCCGATGCAGATGACCGCGCTGGGGCGGGCGATCGGCGCGCCGATGCGCAGGGCCGCGGCGTCGGTCACCTCGGGCAGCGAGGCCCCGTCCAGGGCTGCGCGGGTGCGGCCGACCGGGTCGTCGGCGAGGAAGTCGCCGTTCACATCGGATGTCACGGGGCGCAGATCGTAGGTGCGGTCACCGTCGATGACGACCGGGATCTCTCTTCCGGACTCGCCGAGTCGTGCGAACTTCATGATTCTCCTTCGTCTCAGACGGGCGGATGCTGAGACGGCACCCGCACGTTGACAGTATAGACATCCGATGTTTACACTCCAAGGGTCTGCGTCGGACTTTCCCACGCACCCGAAGGAGCACTGTGAGCCGTATCGTCGCGCTGGACACCAGCGACATCCGCTTTCCCACGTCGCTGAGCCTGGACGGCTCGGATGCGATGAATCCCGACCCCGACTACTCCGCGGCCTACGTGATCATCCGCACCGACGCCGGCGACGACATCGACGGGCACTCCTTCGTGTTCACGATCGGCCGCGGCAACGATGTGCAGGTCGCCGCGATCGACGCGCTCGCCGGCCACCTCGTGGGCCGCGAGATCGAGCCGCTGCTCGACGACATGGGCGGCACCTTCCGCGACATCATCGGCGACTCGCAGCTTCGCTGGCTCGGGCCCGAGAAGGGCGTGATGCACATGGCCATCGGCGCCGTCATCAACGCCCTGTGGGACATCAAGGCCAAGCGCGCCGGGCTGCCGCTCTGGCAGCTGCTGGCGCGCATGACGCCCGAGCAGATCGTCGATCTCGTCGACTTCCGCTATCTCACCAACGCGCTCACCCGCGACGAGGCGCTCGAGATCCTCCGCGCCGCCGTGCCCGGACGCGCCGAGCGCGAAGCCGAGCTGCTCGCGACCGGCTATCCCGGATACACCACCAGCCCGGGATGGCTCGGCTACTCCGACGAGAAGCTCGAGCGCCTCGCACGCGAGGCGATGGCCGACGGCTTCACCCAGATCAAGCTCAAGGTCGGCGCCGACCTCGACGACGACATCCGCCGCTTCCGCAAGGCCCGCGAGGTCGTCGGTCCCGACTTCCCGATCGCGATCGACGCCAACCAGCGCTGGGAGGTGTCCGAGGCGATCGAATGGGTGAACGCGCTCGCCGAGTTCAACCCCGCCTGGATCGAGGAGCCCACCAGCCCGGACGACATCCTCGGCCACGCCGAGATCGCCCGCGGCGTCGCCCCCATCCGGGTCGCCACCGGCGAGCACGCCCAGAACCGGATGATCTTCAAGCAGCTGCTGCAGGCCGACGCCATCAAGGTCATGCAGATCGACGCGGTGCGGGTCGGGGGCGTGAACGAGAACATCGCCAACCTGCTGCTGGCCGCCAAGTTCGGCGTGCCGGTGTGCCCGCACGCCGGCGGCGTGGGACTGTGCGAAGCCGTGCAGCACCTGTCGATGTTCGACTTCGTCGCCGTCAGCGGCAGCCGTGAAGGTCGTCTGATCGAATTCGTCGACCACCTGCACGAGCACTTCGTGGTGCCCACCGACATCCAGGGCGGGTCGTACATGGCCCCCACGGCGCCGGGCACGAGCATGGAGATGCACGCCGCCAGCATCGCCAAGTACACCTGGACGGGCCAGCATGTCATCGACTGACCTCGCCCTGCCCGCTCTGGGCTACGGGGCGGCGAACGTGGGCAATCTGTTCCGCGAGCTCAACGACGATGAGGCGTGGGCGGTGCTCGAGGCGGCCTGGGATGCCGGCATCCGCTACTTCGACACCGCACCGCACTACGGGCTGGGGCTCAGCGAGCGCCGTCTCGGCGCCTTCCTGCAGACCAAGCCGCGCGACGAATTCGTGCTCTCGACCAAGGTGGGGCGGCTGCTGCGCCCGAACCCCGCCCACGCTCCCGGCGGCCTCGACACGGCCAACGACTTCCACGTGCCCGACGATCTGCAGCGGGTGTGGGACTTCACCGAGGCGGGCATCCGGGCCAGCATCGCCGAGTCCCAGGAGCGTCTCGGTCTCGACCGCATCGATCTGCTGTATCTGCACGACCCCGAGCGCAACGACCTCGATCTGGCGCTCGCCGAGGCCTTCCCCGCCCTGGAGGCGGTGCGCGCCGACGGGATCGTGCGCGCGATCGGCGTCGGATCGATGGTCTCGGAGGCCCTCGCGCGGTCGGTGCTCGAGGTCGATCTCGACCTGATCATGGTCGCGGGCCGGTACACGCTGCTCGAGCAGCCCGCGGCGGCCGAGGTGCTGCCCGCGTGCGCGGCGCGCGGGACCGGGGTCGTCGCGGCATCCGTCTTCAACTCCGGGCTGCTCGCGCAGAGCGAGCCGCGGCGCGACGGCCGGTACGAGTACGGTCAGCTGCCGGAGGAGCTCTGGCAGCGCCTCGTGCGGATCGCCGCCGTCTGCGCGGCGCACGACGTGCCGCTGCCTGCCGCGGCGATCCAGTTTCCGCTGCGGGCGCCCGAGGTGCGCTCGGTCGTCGTCGGCGGCAGCCGCCCCGCGCAGCTGCGCCAGAACGCCGAGTACGCCGCGCTCGACATCCCCGACGAGCTGTGGGCCGAGCTCGCCGCCGAAGGACTCATCCCCGCCTGAATCGTCGAAGGAGATCCGGATGCTCGAAGGAATCAACCCTCTGCTCACCGGCGAGCTGCTGCTGCACCTCGACCGGATGGGCCACTCCGACGCGGTGGTCGTCGCCGACGCGCACTTCCCGGCCTGGGCGCTGGGGGAGCGGGTGGTGGACCTGCCGGGCACGACGACCCCCGAGGTGGTCGCGGCGATCCGTTCGGTGCTGCCGCTGGACGACGCCCCCGGTATGGACCTCATGGAGTCGGCGGACGGGGAGGTGCTCGACGTGCAGCGCGAGCTGATGACTGCGGCCGGCACGACGCTGCAGACGACGGGTTTCGTCGAGCGCTTCGCGTACTACGACGTCGCGAAGGGCGCGTATCTGATGGTGCGCACCGGCGAGACCCGCAAGTACGGCAATGCCCTGCTGCGCAAGGGCGTGGTCGGCCATCCGTCCGCCTGACCCGGCCCCCGCCGCCGTTGCCCGCCTGGCGGCCGCCGCCGTTGCCCGCCTGGCGGCCGCCGCCGCTCACGCCGCCGCCGACACCGAACCCGCCCCTCGCTCCGGTATGAGTTCGTGCCGCGTCGGCGCCGTTCAGGCGGCACGAACTCATACCGGAGCGAGAAGCGGTGGCCGGTCAGTGGAGGTCGATCGTGCGCACGGCGTGCAGGCCGTCGCGGATGAAGCGGTTCGCGTGCGCGGCAAGGTCATCGGAGTCCTGCCAGAGGTTGCGCCAGATGCCGAGCGTGTTGCTCAGCTCGGCGCTGACCACTGCCGACGAGAACGATTCGAACACCACCGGGCCGTCGTAGCGCACGTCGTGCAGGGCGCGGAAGAACGCGCCGAAGTCGACCGAGCCGGTGCCGAGGTACCCGCGGTGGCTCTCGCCGATGTGCACGTATCCGAGCCGACCGGCGGCGGCGACGTCGTGCACGGGCTGGAAGAGATCGGACTCCTCGATGTTCATGTGGTACGTGTCGAGGTGCACCGACACCCCGTCGAGCCCGGCGCTGTCGAGGTAGGCGAGCGCTCCCCGTCCGGTGTTGAAGACATTGGACTCGTAGCGGTTCACGACCTCGAGCGAGAGGCGGATGCCGCGCTGCGCGGCCTTCTCGGCGAGGCGCGCGATCGCGGCGCGGCTGTTCGCCACCCCGCGCTCGGTGGTCGGAGCGCCGTACTTCTGCATGGCGGAGTAGATCACGCCGCACAGCACGTCGCCGCCCATGGCGGCGACGTGATCGAGGCAGCGCTCCAGCATCCGCTCGCCGGCGGCGACGACGGCCTGATCCTCGCTGGTCAGGTCGGTGTCGGCGGTCAGCCCGAGGGATGCCGTGACCGCCAGCTCGTTGTCACGCAGCAGGCGTCCGGCCAGGTCGGCGTCGAACCCCGCGACGTCCATCAGCGGGATCTCGACGAGGTCGAAGCCGGCCCGTTTGGCCCCCTCGATCGCCCGACGCAGCCCCTGCTCGTCGAAGGTGCCGGTGAAGACCAGGGCGTGCGCGCCGATGAGCATGACTCTCCTTCCGGGCGCACGCACCTCGCACGCCGTCGTGACCAAGATGTTATTACATGTCTGGCAAGATGTCATTACAGGTCTTCCGCACGACGATCTGGTCACGTACTGTCAGATGCACTTGCGCGAGCGGTGAGACCGACGCACAATTGATCCGATGTTTGAAATGGATTCCACAACCGCGGGATCCGCAAGACCTTCAAGGGAGCAGGTGCCCATGAGTGATCCCATCCTCCGGATGGAGGGAATCAGCAAGGGATTCCCCGGCGTGCAGGCGCTCCAGGACGTGCACCTCGAGGTGCACCCCGGTGAGGTGCTCGTGCTGGTCGGCGAGAACGGTGCCGGCAAGTCCACCCTCATGAAGATCCTCTCGGGTATCTACACCCGCGACGCGGGCACGATCACCTTCGAGGGCGAGCAGGTCGAGCTCACCGGTCCGCTGCAGGCGCAGCAGCTGGGCATCACGATCATCCACCAGGAGCTGAACATGATGCCCGACCTCACGGTCGCGCAGAACATCTACATCGGCCGCGAGCCGAAGACCGGCCCCTTCCTGTCGGAGCGCGCGCTGAACCGCCGCACCGAGGAGCTGCTGCAGCGCCTGGACATCAAGCTCGACCCGCGCAGGAAGGTCGGCGATCTCACGGTGGCCGAGCAGCAGATGGTCGAGATCGCCAAGGCCCTCTCGTTCAACGCCAAGGTGCTCATCATGGATGAGCCCACATCCGCGCTCACCGACGCGGAGGTGGAGACCCTCTTCGTGCTCATCGAGCAGCTCAAGCAGCGCGGCACCGGCATCGTCTACATCTCGCATCGCATGGACGAGCTTCGTCGGCTGGCAGACCGGGTGAGTGTGCTGCGCGACGGCGCCTACATCGGATCACTGGAGAAGTCCGAGATCAGCATCCCGAGGATCATCGAGATGATGGTGGGCCGCGCGATCGACGAGGGCACCCGCCCCGAGGCACGCGAGCACGCCGGCGATCCCGTGGTGCTCGACGTGCAGGGCCTGTCGACGAAGACGCTGCTGAAGGATGTCTCGTTCCAGCTGCACAAGGGCGAGATCCTCGGTTTCGCCGGGCTGATGGGGGCCGGTCGCACCGAGACCGCCCGCGCCATCATCGGCGCCGACCGCAAGGACGCCGGCACGATCAACGTCGGCGGCAAGCCGGCGCGCATCCGCCAGCCCGAGGACGCCGTCAAGCGGGGCATCGGCTACCTCTCCGAGGACCGCAAGCTGCTCGGTCTCATGCTCGAGCAGGATGTGACGTTCAACACCGTGCTGGCCTCGCTGGACTCCTACGCCAACGCGATCGGCTGGATGGGCGACCGCAAGGCGAAGAACCAGACCAAGGACTACGTGCAGCAGCTGCGGGTGAAGACCCCGTCGGTCAACCAGATCGTGAAGCTGCTGTCGGGAGGAAACCAGCAGAAGGTCGTCATCGCCCGGTGGCTGATGCGCGACTGCGACATCCTCATCTTCGACGAGCCCACCCGCGGCATCGACGTCGGAGCCAAAGAGGAGATCTACCGCCTGATGCAGCAGCTCGCGGCATCCGGCAAGTCCATCATCGTCATCTCATCGGAGCTGCCGGAGATCCTCCGCGTCGCGAACCGCATCGCCGTGTTCGCGAACGGCCGGATCACCGGCACCCTCCGCAACGAGGAAGCCAGCCAGGAGAAGATCATGCAGCTCGCCGCCCATGGGGAGGAAGAAGAATGAGCACGCCGCAGCAGTCCGGATCGACGACCACCGTCGTCCAGCAGGCCGTCGCCGAGAACACCGACAAGCGCGACATCAGCGGGATGCTGAAGCGCCAGCTGCAGCAGTCGCTGGCCTTCGGCACGCTCGTCGTGCTGGTCATCTTCTTCGCGATCGCCAGCCCCGCGTTCTTCACGGTGAGCAACCTCACCACCGTGCTCCTGTCGACCGCGGTGATCGCGATCCTCGCGCTCGGCACCACGTTCGTGATCATCACCGGCGGCATCGACCTGTCGCTGGGCACCGGCATGGCGTTGTGCGCGGTGATGACCGGTGTGTTCATCACGAACTGGGGCCTGCCCATCTGGGTGGGCGTGCTCGGCGGCATCGCGACGGGCGTGCTGATGGGCCTGGTCAACGGCGTGAACATCACCGTCCTGCGTCTGCCGCCGTTCATCGCCACCCTCGCGATGATGATGATCGCGGGCGGTCTCGCACTGGTCATCTCGAACGTGCGCCCGATCTACTTCTCGACCTCGGCGCCCGACTTCAAGCGCATCGCGCTCGGTGTGCTGATCCCCGGCATCCCGAACGCGGTGCTCATCACGATCGTGCTCGCGATCGTCGCCGCCCTCGTGCTGTCGAAGACCCTGCTCGGTCGCTACACCTTCGCGATCGGCTCGAACGAGGAGGCCACCCGCCTCTCGGGCGTCAACACCCGCCGCTGGACGATCTTCGTCTACATGTTCGCCGGCGCGTTCGTCGGCGTGGCCGGCGTCGTCATCGCGGCCCGCCTCGACTCGGCGCAGCCGCAGATCGGCATGGGCTACGAGCTGCAGGCGATCGCCGCGGTCATCATCGGCGGCACTTCGCTGCTCGGTGGTCGCGGCTCGATCATCGGCACCGTGATCGGCGCGCTCATCATGAGCGTGCTCGTCAACGGCCTCAGCATCTTGTCGATCCAGACCGAGTGGCGCAACATCGTCGTCGGTGTCGTCGTGCTGCTCGCCGTGTTCTTCGACTCGCTGCGCAACCGCCAGCGCAACTGAACGTCTCTTCCCGCACCATCACCCGCGGCTGATCACCCGATCAGCCCACACACAGAGAACAATGGAGTTTCCATGCGATTCAGCAAGAAGAAGACTGCCTTCGCAGCTCTCCTGGCGGCATCCGCGATCGCCCTCGCCGGCTGCGGCGGCGGCGACGTCGTCAGCGAGAACCCCGGCGGCGACGCAGGATCCTCGGACGGCGAGATGTATGTCGCGCTCGTGTCGAAGGGCTTCCAGCACCAGTTCTGGCAGGCCGTGAAGACGGGCGCCGAGGAGAAGGCGAAGGAGCTCGGCGTGCGCGTCACGTTCGAGGGCCCCGCTGCCGAGACCGAGATCGCCCAGCAGCTCGACATGCTCACCACGGCGATCAACGCCAACCCGGATGCGATCGGCTACGCCGCCCTCGACCCCGAGGCCTGTGTCGCCCCGCTCGAGCAGGCCAAGTCCAAGGACATCCCGGTCGTGTACTTCGACGCGCCGTGCAACGGCGACGTCGGACTCAGCCTGGCCGCGACCGACAGCAAGGCCGCCGGCGCGCTGGCAGCCGAACACATGGCGAAGCTCATCGGCGGCAAGGGCGAGGTCGCGATCGTCGGCCACTCGCAGATCAACTCGACCGGTGTCGAGCGTCGCGACGGCTTCGTCGAGAAGATCGAGGCGGACTTCCCCGACATCAAGATCGTCGACATCCAGTACGGCGACGGCGACCACCTGAAGTCGGCCGACATCGCCAAGAGCATGATCGCCGCTCACCCCGACCTCAAGGGCATCTACGGCACCAACGAGGGTTCGGCGATCGGTGTGGTCAACGCGGTCAACGAGCTCGGCATCGAGAAGGGCAAGCTGACCATCATCGGCTTCGACTCGGGTGCGGCACAGGTCAACGCGATCAAGGACGGCATCATGGCCGGCGCGATCACGCAGGACCCGATCGGCATCGGCGCCCGCACCGTGGAGTCGGCTGTCGCCGCCGCCAAGGGCGAGAAGCTCGATGACTTCTACGACACCGGTTCGTACTGGTACGACGCCGAGAACATCGACGACCCGAAGATCGCCGCGGTTCTCTACGAGTGATCCGCTGACGCTCTGATCGGGAAGGGCCCCTCACTGACGGTGAGGGGCCCTTCCTGCATGCTCCTCTTCCTGCATCCGCCCCCGTCTGCATCCGCCCCCGTGTGCACCGCCCCCGTCTGCAAAGAACCGCCCCTCGCTCCGGTATCAGTTCGTGCCGCTGCCGCGCGCAACAGGCGGCACAAACTGATACCGGAGCGAGAAGCGGTTCCGGGGAGGGGAGGGGAGTCAGTGGGAGAGGGAGAGGAGTCGGGCGGGGTTGTCGATCAGCATCCGCTCGACTGCCGCCTCGCCGATGAGGGCGGTGAGTCGCGGCAGGTAGCGGTCGCCGAGGTATCCCAGGCCCGGCATCCCGCCGTAGGAGATGTACCGGGTGCGGCGCGCGACGTCGCCGCCGAGCACGATCCGCTCGCCACCGCCCGCCTCGACCACGGATGCCGTGAGAGCCAGCAGCTCGGCATCCGAGCGCGTGCGGGGGCGGGCGAAGCCGTCGTAGCCCAGGTAGGCGCCGCGCTCCGACAGTGAGGCATGCAGCCCGGCATCCGGGTCGCGGTCAGCGTGCGCGAGCACGACGCGGTGCTCGGCGACGCCGGCAGCGGCGAGCAGATCGAGCACCTCGTGCGCTGCCGTGCAGAACTCCAGGTGCACCATCACCGGGGCGCCGGTGGCACGATGCGCGATCGCGATGGCATCGAGCGTCGCACGCTCGAACGCACTGATCGACCAGTAGCCGATGCCGCCTTTCAGCATCCCGGCGTGCACGGGGGCGCCCTCGGCGGTGCGGGCGAGAGCGACGTCGGGGCGTTCGAAGGTCTGCGCGTCGTCGGCCGCCATACCCGTCTGCACCTCGGCGGTGAACAGCGCCGCCCGGCGCTCGACATCCCACACCTGCAGCGGGTGGTCGTCGCCGTAGTGCGCCTCTCGGTGCAGGCCGGTGGTCGCGACGACGGCGAGGCCGGTCGCGCCACTGATGCGCGCCACCGCCTCGGGGTCGCGCCCCAGGCCGAACGGCGTCGCGTCGACCATCGCGGCGAAGCCGCTGCGCTGCAGCAGCGTCGCCTCGGCGCGGGAGGCGCTCTCGTCGTCGAGCTCGTCACCGGGAAGAAGCGGGCTGACCTGGAACAGGTGCTCGTGGTAGTTCACCCGGCCGAGCGCCTCCGACGGGATGTCGCCGAGAACGGTGCGAACCGGACCGCCCGCAGAAACCGCACCGACAGCACCGCCCGCAGAAACCGCACCGACCGCACCGCCCGCAGAAACCGCACCGACAGCACCGCCCGCAGGAACCGCACTGCCCGCACCGACCGTGCCGCCCGGCCCCGGCATCAGCGCACCGACTCCGCGGCCTGCGCGAGCTGCTCGACGACGTCAGGGGTGAGGGTCAGCTCGAAGACGTCGGCGACCACCTGCGACCAGCCGTGGATGAAGTAGCGCCAGCCGTCGACGACGTGCAGTCCGCGGGAGTCCTGCTGCGCGCGCGCCTGGTGCAGGAACTCCAGCGAGCCGCGGTAGTTGAACTCCCACGCCCAGGCGCCCTCGGGGTACACCACCGCATCGGTCAGCGGTGAGCCGGGGCGGTCCTTGCCGAGTCCGGTGGCATTGGCGATGACTGAGCCGGCGGGCGCGGCCGCGACGAGGGCGTCGGCCTGCTCTGCCGTCTCGGTGAGGACGTAGCGGATCAGACCCTCGTCGGTGCCGTGCTGACGGTGCACCTCACGCAGATGGTCGAGCTTGTCCTGCGAGCGCGCGGTCACGGTGATCCGCGCGGGCGCGTCGGCTCGCTCGGCGAGCGCCCAGCTCAGCGCGGTGCCCGAGCCTCCGGCGCCGAGGATGATCACCTCAGCACCGGTGCGGGCGAAATGATCGGCCGGCAGGAAGTCGTTCAGCGCCAGATCGACGGTCACCGGGTCCTTCGCCCGTCCGATCAGCCGGTCGCCGCGCTTGGAGATGCTCGAGATCTCCGAGCACGACACCGCGAACGGGTCGAGTTCGTCGAACAGGTCGGATGCCGCGGCGTAGAGGTTCATCTTGTGCGTCGTCACCAGGGCGCCGCGGTGGTGCGGATCGTCGCGGATCTGCTCGACCATCGCCCGATACGCCGCAGGCTCGGCGTCCATCGGCAGGTCGTGGCCGACCAGGGTGCGCGTGGGCAGACCGAGGATGTCGGCCCACAGCGGGAACACCTTCATGATCGATGACGATCCGGTGGTGACGCCGACGAATCCCATGCAGTCGGCGGGGGCGGTCTCGGTCATGGGGTCTCCTAGCGGGTGACGGGGTGGGCCGGGGCGTCGCCGCGCAGCACGGCGATCGCGTCGTCGAGCGACATGCGGCCCATGTTGTCGACGGCCTGGGTGGTCTGTGCACCGAGGTGCGGGGTCACGATCACGCGCGCGGCGAGCTCGGTGGCCAGCAGCGGACTCGCGCTCGCGGCCGTGTCGCCGTCGAGCGTGTCGGCGGCGTACGCGGCGAGGATGCCGTCGGCGAGCGCCTGCGCGACAGCCTGCTCGTCGACGAGATCAGGGCGGGCGGTGTTCACCAGGACGGTCCCCGGCCGCATCCCGGCGAGGCGCTCGGCGTCGACCAGACGCTGCCCGCCGGGGGCGTGCAGGGTGATCACGTCGGCGGTGCCGAACAGGTCGTCGAGCGCGAGGGGCTCCGCCCCCGCCGCGTGCACGAGCTCCTCGGGCAGGAACGGATCGGATGCCACGACGCGCGGACCGAAGCCGCTCAGGCGGGCGGCCACCCCCTGGCCGATGCGGCCGAAGCCGACGATGCCGACGGTCGCGGCTCCCAGCTCGCGTCCGCGGCGCACCGACCAGTCGCCGGCGCGCACGCGACGGTCGCCGTCGGGAATGGTGCGCAGGGCGGCGAGCATCAGACCGACCGCGTGGTCGGCGACGGCGTCGGCGTTGGCGCCCGGGGTGTTGGTCACGACGACGCCGCGCCGCACGGCCGCTGCGACGTCGACCGCCTCGGTGCCCACGCCGTACCGGGCCACCACGCGCAGCCGCGGCGCGGCAGCCAGGTGCTCGTCGGTCACCGGGCCGGTGCCTGCGATCCAGGCATCCGCGTCGAGGAGCAGGGGGCGCAGCTCAGCGAGGTCGTGATGCGCCGGTCCGCGCAGGATGCTGTGCCCGGCCTCATCGGCACGGGCGACCAGATCGAGATCGCCGTCCGAGAACGAGCGGCTCGTGACGAGGATGACGCCCATCAGCGCGGCCTTCCTGCGAACCACGGCGCGAGGGCCGTGTAGGCGTCGGTGAAGCGAGCGTGCCGCTCGGCGTAGACCGCGTGGCGCGCGGCATCCGGGGTGAACTCCGCGGTCACCTCGCTGAGCGCCCGCGCGGCCGAGAAGTCGGCGAGACCGAGTCCGACGGCGCCGGTCACCGCAGCGCCGAGGCTGTTCGCCTCCTCCACGATGCTGCGGCGGCGCACCGGCACGCCCCAGACGTCAGCGAGCACCGCCAGGTAGGCATCGCTCTGCGCCCCGCCGCCGACGGCGTCGATGCGGTCGATCCTCGCGCCGGACTCGCGGAACGCGTGGATGCACGTGAGCAGGTTGAACGCGGTGCCCTCGAGCACGGCGCGCATCAGGTGCGCGCGGGTGTGATGCCGGCCGAGTCCGATGAAGGCGCCTCGCGCGTCGGGGTCCCAGATCGGGGCGCGCTCGCCGAGCAGGTAGGGCAGGAAGTAGAGGTCTTCGGTGTCGACGTCGGCGGCGGCCTCGGCCGTGAGCCGACCCGTCTCGGGGCGCGACGGGTCGGGGGAGAGCGCCTCGGCGATCCACTGCACCGAGGCGCCGCCGGCCTGCATGGTGGCGGTGGGCACGAAGCCGCCGGGCACGACGTTGTCGAAGGTGAAGGTGCGCATCTGCGGGTCGAGCAGCGGCCGTTCGGCGGCGAACGAGATCCACGAGCTGGTGCCGAGGCAGACGTAGGCGCCGTCCTCGGGGGCGACCACTCCCGAGCCGACGGCGGCCATCGGGCCGTCGCCGCCGCCCATCACGACCTGCACGCCGGTGTGCAGTCCCAGCGCGTCGGCGGCCGAGGCGGTGAGCGCCCCGGCGATCGCGGTGGAGTCGAGGATCTCGGGGAACAGTGCGCGGTCGAGTCCCGCCGCGGCGAGCACCTCGTCCGACCAGTCGCCGGCCTGCTGGTCGTAGGCGTTCGTGCCCGACGCGTCGGAGCGGTCGGTGGCCAGGCGGCCGGTGAGACGCAGGACGATGTAGTCCTTCGCGACGCAGACCCGGCGCACCCGCTCCCAGATGTTCGGCTCGTTGTCGCGCACCCACATGATCTTCTCGATCGAGTAGGTGGGGTTGAGTCGGTGCCCGAGCACGCGATACGCGTGCTCGGCGCCGAGCGCGCTCTCGAGTCGGCGCTGCTGCGCACCGGCGCGCGTGTCGGCCCAGATGATGGCGGGGCGGGCGGGTGCACCGTCGGCGTCCAGCAGCACGGCGCCCATCATCTGCCCGCTCACCACCAGGCCGGTGACCGCGGAGGGCGCGGTTCCGGTGCGCTCCAGCAGATCGCGCGTCGCCGAGACGACCGCACCCCACCAGTCGTGCGGATCCTGTTCGGCCACCCCGCCCGCCGCGAACCGCGCGGGATAGGGCACGGTGACGGATGCCACCGGACGGCCGTCGTCGTGGTGCAGCGAGGCCTTGTCGCCGGTGGTGCCGAGGTCGTGGGCGATGATCACAGTCGGTGCCTGCTCCTGTTGGGGTTTCGGGACGTTTCGGAGTATACCTGTAATTACAAGCTGTCAGGAGGACGAACTTGAGCACCGCCACCACCGCCGCCGACACGGTCGACACCCCCGTGCCGCTGACCATCTCGCCGCTGGGCGGCATCGAAGGCCGCTCCCGCCGATACGAGAAGACCCTGGGCGAGATGTCCGGCGTCTACCGCGACGACGCGGCATGGCGTGCCGCTGTCGCGGAGCGCGGCGCCGACGAACTGGTCTACTGGGTCGACGACCACCGCTACCAGGAGGGGCCGGGGGCGCTCATCGTGGGCACCAGCACCCTGCTGCCCGGGCGCATCGGCGACGAGTTCGCGGTGACCCGCGGGCATCTGCACGCCGTCGCCGACCGCGCCGAGCTGTACCACTGCCTGAGCGGCCGAGGCGTCATGCTCCTGGAGACCCTCGACGGACAGTCGGCGGCCATCGAGCTCACCCCGGGCAAGGCCGTCAACGTGCCCGGGCACTGGATCCACCGCAGCGTGAACGTCGGCGACGAGCCGTTCGTCACGCTGTTCTGCTACGCCGCCGACGCGGGGCAGGACTACGCCGTGATCTCGGATGCCGGCGGCATGCAGAACCTCGTCGTGGCCGACGGTGACGGTTGGACGCTGACGGCCAACCCCGATCACACCGGCTACCCGCGCCCCTGACGCGGCCCCACCGCCTCTCGCTCCGGTATGAGTATGTGCCGCATCGGCGCCGTTCAGGCGACGCGAACTCATACCGGAGCGAGAAGTGGTCGCCGGCCCGTGCTTACGGTCGGCGGATGAGCTGCGCCTCGACGTCGGCGGGGAGGAACTCGGCCAGCGACCAGCGGAACACGCACCGCTCGCCGTCGACGGTCAGGGCGACGTGATCGTCGTGCACGACCACGTCGCTGATCGCGAGCGCGGCGATCGATGCCCGTGACAGGGCGGTCTGCCAGACGATGACCACCTCGGCGGGCAGGGGGCCGAGGCGCACGGTCGGGCAGAGCAGGACGTCGGCGCCGTCGGCGATCCGCTCGACCACGCCGACGGGCGCCAGCGGGAGGGCCGCCGGCTCCGCAGACGGGGATGCCGCCCATGCACCGAGGAAGCGGACGGCGCTGACGAGGCCCGCGCTCTGCGCCACCGCCTCGCCCTGATCCCGCGCCGCGCTTCGCGCCACCGCCTCGCCCTGATCCCGCACCTCGCCTCGGTCCACCACCTCGCCCTGACCCTGCGGGGCGATCCCGACCGGCCTGTCGTCGTCGGCGACGAGGGCGGCACCGCTCACCCGACCCGGGAGTCCGACGCAGCCGGTCAGGCGCGCCACGTGCACGACGCCGGCGCCGACGATTTTGGTCGCCACGCGGGAGACCACGTGCCGCCCGCCGGCGTCGAGGGCGCGGGTCACCGCACCGCCGCGCGCCCCGACCGTGGCGCGGGTCGCCGGGCGGTGCACGGCCCCGTCGATGGTGAGGTCGCTGTCGCGCACGGTGCCGCCGGGGACGGGCCGGGTGACGGAGGAGAACTGCAGACGGCGATACAGCGGGTCATCGCGGGTCGGGTGCCCGTCGCTGCCGAAGTTGTGCAGTCGCACGATGCCGTCGTCCGCGCGACCTTCGATCAGCCAGCGCGGCCCGTCGAGCACACGGCGCACGTCCGTCCGCTCGATCTGCAGCGGGGCCTCCGCCGCGCTCCACACCGGATCGTCAGCGGGCAGCGCCAGGCCCAGGAAGCCCTTCGCGGCCCAGTACGGCGATCCCGGCCCGCTGTACGACTGCACCATGCTCGGGATCGGACCTCGCTGCCAGCCCAGCGAGAGCACCCCGGTGTCGAGGCTGCCGCTGTCGACGAAGTGCCTCAGGATGCCGCTGGTCAGCCGCCGTGTCATCCCGGGGCCGAGCACGTCCAGGCCCTCCCGGCGCGCCATCCAGAACGGCGCCGCCGTCGCCCACCGGTAGATCAGCGAGCGACCCTGGAAGACCGGCGCGCAGCGGGCGTCGAACAGGAGCTGATAGCCGTCGACGAACGCTGCGAGACGCTCGCGGTGCAGGGCGCGCCGGTCGTCGAAGCCGGCGCCCATCAGCTCGTCGATGAAGAACGGATACCAGTGGAATGCGAAGGCGTTGTAGTGATCGAAGCGTCTCCCGTCGCCGTCGGTGTACCAGCCGTCGGCCCGGTGCCAGTCGTCCATCCGGTCGAGCGCGTTCTCGACCGTGTCCCGTCCGTCGGCGAAGCCGCCGGCATGGTTGAACGCCGCCAGGGTGGCACCCAGCAGCACGTGGTTGTTGTCGGCGCACCAGGTGCCCCTGGCCTGCGCGAACCAGGCGTGCACGCCGTCACGTGTCGCGTCGTCCAGTGCCGCCCACACCGTGTCGCGCGTCAGGTGCAGGGCGATCGCGATGGATGCCGCCTCGACGGTGGCCTGGCTGTGATCGGTGAGCGCCGGCCATATCCGCTGCGCGATCGCGTGCTGCACGGCCTCGGCGTAATGCGCGATCAGCGGCGCCGTGCCCTCGGTGCCGGCCGGATCACCGGAGATGCGCAGAGCCGCAAGCAGAAAAGTGCGCGCGAACCCCTCGAGCCGGTCCATCGGCGGCCCCGCTCCGGCATCCGCCGTGCCCGGGGCGGCTGAGAAGTCGACCAGCGCCCCGCCGTTCGTCGACCGCTGTCGTGCCGCGTCGAGGATCCGGTCGGCCGCGGCCACCCAGTGCGCGCGGGTGTACCCGGTGTACGGGGCGGAGAGCGGGTCGTCGGGAGGCATCCACGCGGGGGCGATCGTCGGCATGCCCCGATCGTCGCCGTGGCGAACAGGAGGATTCAAGACGAGAACGTGTTGAATCCTCTCCTCCCGATCGCGTTGACTGACGTGACCCCGAGCCAGGAGACCGCCGTGCCGCACCGCCCGAACATCCTCGTCGTGATGGCCGATCAGTTCCGCGCCGCATCGCTCGGCGTCGTCGGGGAGGACCCGGTGCACACCCCGCATCTCGACGCGCTGGCCGAGAGCGGGCGGGTCATGCGCCAGGCGGTGAGCGGGTACCCGGTGTGCAGCCCGCACCGGGCGATGTTCCTCACCGGGATGCGTCCGTATGTGAACGGCGTGACCCTGAACGTGAATTCCGAGAGCGCGCAGGATGGGGTCGGTCTGCGCGACGATCTGCCGACGTGGGCGAGTGCGCTGCGGCAGAGCGGATGGCGGACCGGCTACATCGGCAAGTGGCATCTCGAGGCGCCGGTCGACGACGACGAGCGGTTCGGCGAGGGGCGCCGCGACGACGGCAAGGTGTGGGATGCCTGGTCGCCGCCGCATCGACGCTTCGGCTTCGACTACTGGTACTCGTACGGTGCGGCCGACCGGCACCTCGCGCCCCACTACTGGACGACCGACGCCGGCCGGGAGGACCGGGTGGACGTGGACCAGTGGTCGGCCGAGCACGAGATCGACGTCGCGATCGACTTCGTGCGGGATGCCGGCGACGAGCCCTACGCGCTGATGGTCTCGCTCAACCCGCCCCACCAGCCGTTCGACCAGGTCCCCGACCGCTATCGCGCGCACTACGCCGACCTCGACCCGCGTGCGCTGCTGAACCGGCCCAACGTGCCGCACCGCACCCCCATCGCCGACGAGGCGGCGGTGATCGCCCGCGACTACTTCGCCGCGATCACCGGTGTCGACGAGCAGGTCGGCCGTCTGGCATCGGCCGTCGCCGAGCAGAACACGACGCGACCCACGGTGATCCTGTTCACCTCGGACCACGGGATGCAGCTCGGCAGCCACGGCCTGATGTACAAGAACGTCCCCTTCGAGGAGTCGATGCGCCTGCCGCTCATCGTGCATGCGCCCGACCTCGTCCCGGCAGGGGAGTGCCACACCGTGCTGGACTCCCTCGACTTCGCACCGACCATCCTCGGCCTGGCCGGCGTCGACGCGCGCGATGAGCGGATGGTGGGACGCGACCGCTCCGGCGTGCTGCGCGGCGCCGCCGAGGTCCCCGCCACCGACGATGACGACGCCACCGTCTACACGCGGTACGCGTCGCGCTCCGACCCCGGCAGCGTGCGCGGGCTGCGCACACGCACCGCGAAGGTCGTCGCGACCTGGCATCCGGCGTCGGGTCTGAGAGTGCAGTTCTTCGACCTCGCCGCCGATCCCTACGAGATGGACGACAGCCCGCAGCATCCGCGCGCGGCCGGCCTGATCGGCCGCCTGCGCGACGAGCTGGAGCGCGCCGGGGATGAGTGGGAGGGCGCCGCCGCGCTCGCCGGAATGCTCAGTCCCCTGACGTAGGCGCGGGCGGCAGCCCGACCCGTTGCCGCCAGCGCTCGTGCGCGCGGGTGAGCTGGGCGACCAGCCGCGGACGACGGGATGCGAGATTGTCGCGCTCGCCGGGGTCGCCGGCCAGGTCCGTGAGGATGAGGCCCTCGCCGGTGCTCGTGTGCTCGACCGCGCGCACGTACTCGGCGGTCGGGCTGTCGCCGTCCACCCAGAGCAGCTTCCAGTCGCCGCGACGCACCGCCCACTGCCAGCCGCAGTCCCAGTGCAGCTCGCGGTCGCCGTGCCGCTCGTCCGCGAGCGTCTCGGCATCGGACATCTCCGCGTCGGGCGTCTCCGCGTCGGTCGTCTCGGCGAGCACCTGGCGCAGATCGCGCCCGTCACCGTCCGGGTCGGCTTCGAGCCCCGCGGCGGCCGCGAACGTGGCGGCGAGATCCAGCGCGCTCACCGGCTCGCTCACCACCGTGCTCGCCGCGGCGACGCCGGGCCAGCGCACGAGGAACGGCACCCGGATGCCGCCCTCCCACAGCGTGTACTTGGTGCCGCGCAGCGCACCGTTGTCACCGTAGTTGCACTGCGACCCGCCGTTGTCGGTGAGGTAGACGACGATGGTGTCCCCGGCGACGCCGCCGGCGTCGAGGGTGTCGAGCAGGCGGCCGATCGCGCGATCCATCAGCTCGAGCTGCGCGAGGTAGAACGCGCGCCCGTCCGGCAGATTCGGGCTGATCGCCCCGTCGTACCAGTCGAGGTACTCCGCGGCTCCCGGATGCCAGTCGTCTGGCTTCTCGAGGCCGCGTGCGGCCAGCTCGTCGTCGGGCAGCTGCCAGCAGAAGTTGTGCACGGCGTTGAAGGCGACCATGGCGAAGAACGGCTGCTCGCCGGCGCGGCTCTCGATGAACGCGCCCGCGCGGTCGGCGATCTCGTCGGTCGTGAAGCCGTCGAACTCGACGGGCTCCTCGCCCGACCAGAACGGCTGCACCCCCATCGCCTCCGCGGCCTCGCCGTACTCGGCGACCGCGTCGTCGCTGTGGTGCAGGTAGTGCAGGCGCCCCATCGACTGACCGGCCAGGCCGTAGAAGGACTCGTCGAAACCGTGGTGCGGCGGCGCGCCGCGGTCGGCGGCGGTCTCGTGTCCGTAGTGCACCTTGCCGAAGTACCCGGTCGCGTAGCCGGCGTCGCGAAGACGCTCGGCGATGGTCGGGGCGTCGCCGATGTGCGCCGAGTCGAACCACAGTCCGCCCCAGCGCTGCTGGTACTGCCCGGTGATGAGCCCGGCGCGCGACGGCGAGCAGATCGGCGCGGTCACGTAGGCGTCGGTGCACGTCGCGCCCTCGGCCGCCAGGCGGTCGAGCACCGGAGTGCGCACCCCGGGCGTGCCCATGGCGGAGCGGTCGGCGTGACCGTGGTCGTCGGAGACGATCAGGAGGATGTTCGGGCGGTTCATGGGGCTCCATCCCATCCAGGCGGTGCGAAGGCGCCGAGCGGGTCGTCGTCGAGGGAGCGCGTCTGTCCGGCGCCGACGACGGGCAGACCGCGGCCGTCCGCCTGCGCGTCGGCATGCTCAGTGAACCAGGCGTCCAGCATCCCGCGCATCCGCGCGAGATCTGCGGCGTGCGCAGGGTCGTCGGCGAGATTCACCCGCTCGCGCGGATCGGCCTCGAGGTCGTACAGCTCGTGAGGGCCGTACGGATGCCGGTGCACGTACTTGCGGTCTGTCGTGCGGATCATGCGGACGGGGCCGTATTCGCTGTGCACGACCACGGGTCGCGGCTCACGCTCCGCGCGCTCGCCGCGCAGCGCGGCGGCGAAGCTGCGCCCCGGGCCCTGCTCGAACGGCGCCGGGTCGAGTCCGAGCAGCTCGAGGAGCGTCGCGGGCAGGTCGTAGGCGCTGCGCAGATCGTCGTGCACGTCGCCCTCGGGCAGCGCTCCGGGCTGCGCGACGATGAACGGCACCATCACGGACTCGTCGTACATGTTCATCGGGAAGGTGCCGTTGCCCTTGCCCCAGAAGCCGTGCTGGCCGCAGCTGAACCCGTTGTCGCTGAGGAACACCACCATGGTGTCGTCGAGGATGTCGTGCGCGCGCAGCCGATCGAGAACACGCCCGATCGCGGCATCCATCGCCGTCACTGCGGCGAAATAGCCGATCAGGGCCTCTCGGGTATCGGCCTCGCCGCCGATCGGCGCGCCGTCGAGGGTCTGCAGCCACGGGTGGGGCTGCTCCTGCGGGCACGTCTCGAACGCGCAGTCGCGATAGAGGTCGGTGAATTCCGCGGGATGCTGACCGGCGAACGGTTTGTGCGGCGCGGTGAAGTTCAGGGCGAGGAAGAACGGTGCGTCGTGCTGCTGCTCGGCGTCGAGGAACGCGATCGCATCGTCGGCGATCGCATCGGTGAGGTACTCGGTGACATGCTCGGTCCGGCCGTCTCCGGTGTGCATCACCGCATCGTGGTACGCGCTGCCGCCGCCGTCGAGGGCGAACCAGTGCACGAAGCCGCGCCGCGGAACATCGCTGGCGCCCAGATGCCACTTGCCCGACAGGCCGAGGCGGTAGCCTGCGTCGGCGAGCGCATCGGTGAGGGTCGGCATCCCCGCCAGGTAGTCACGACTGGCCGCGCCGGCGTGCGCGCCGTCGAGGTAGTCGTGCACGCCGTGTGCCGACGGGATCCGTCCGGTGAGCAGGCTGGCCCGGGCCGGTGAGCACACGGGCGAGGCGCAGAAGAAGCGGTCGAGACGGATGCCGCGCTCGGCCAGCTCATCGAGGACCGGCGTGCGGATCTCGTGGTTCCCCGCCGCGCCCAGCGCCCACGGGCCCTGGTCGTCGCTGACGATCAGGACGAGGTTGGGGTGGGTCATCTCAGCGCATCCGCCTCGGCGAACAGCAGTGCCGACCCCTCTTCCGCGGAGCGGTACGCCGCGAGGATCAGCTCGACCACGTGTCGGGCGTGCGCGATCGGCACGGTGGGAGTGCCGCCCTGCACCACACGCTGGAAGTCCTCCAGCTGCGCGGTGAAGGCGCTCTGGATGTCGTCGGGATGGCTGCGGTGCACCAGCCGCGAGCGGCCGTCGATGTGCACGGTGGTGCCGTGGCGTGGATTGATCTCGATGACGCCGCCGTCGCACACGATGGTCACGAGGTCGCCCCGGGTCGCCGGATCGCTCACCACGACGATGCTCACCGCGACCCCGTTGTCGAGGCGCAGCATCATCGCACCGTCGGTCTCGACCGCCGAGCCGAAGCGGTTGACCGTGGTGGCGAGCATCTCGACCGCCCGCCCGGCGCCCAGCCACAGCGCCCGGTCGATGCAGTGACCGCCGATATTCATCAGCGCCCCGCCGCCGGCGATCTCGGGAGAGAAGAACCACGGCGAGCGGGTGCCCGGACGGTAGTCGGTGCTGCGGTTGTCGCGCACCATCCGCACCGTCCCCAGCTCGCCAGACGCCAGCACCCTCTGGGCGGCGACCTTCTCGGGCAGGTAGTGCTGGATGTGTCCCACGGTCAGCGCGACGCCAGCGCTCTCGCACGCGGCGACCAGCCGGTCGCAGTCCTCCAGGGTGGTGGCCATCGGCTTCTCCACCAGCACGTGCGCACCGGCGGCGGCGGCATCCACGCCGATCGGCAGGTGCGTCGCGTGCGGCGTGTTCACGATAACGGCATCCACCACCCCCGCCGCCAGCATCGCCCGATGATCGGTGAAGACGGCGGCATCCGGGCATCCGGCGGCTGCCCTTCGAGCGGCGGCCTCGTCGATGTCGCAGACGGCGACGAGCTGCACGCCGTCCAACGCCGCCGCTGCGGCGCAGTGGTACGGGGCGACGGCCCCGGCTCCGATCAATCCGATCCGCACGTGTGTCTCCCTCGATCAGTCCTGGTGAAGTGCGCTCGCGCCGCACGAGCGACGGATCACGATGCGCGGCCGCAGCCGGATCTGGTGCAGCGGGCATTCGTCGCCCTCCACCAGCCGGCGCAGCATGACGTCAGCGGCCATGCGACCGATGCGGTACTTGGGCGGGGCCACCGCGGTCAGCGGCACCTCGGCGAGGTCGGCCACCTCGTCGTCGTACGAGACGAGGGCGACGTCGTCGGGGATGCTCACCCCGGCTCGGCGCGCGGCACCCTGCAGCAGCGCCGCCTCCCGGTCGCCGAACACGAGGGCGGCGGTGGCGTCGAACTCGCGCAGCGCAGTGAACGCGGACGACCCGGAATCGGCTTCCCACTCCTGCTTGGTCTGCGCGAACTCGAGCCCGGTGGGCAGCTCGAGGCCGGCGATGGCCCGGCGGTAGCCGCGCACGATGCCGAACTCGGTGACGGTGGCCGAGCGCGTGAGAAGGGCGATGCGCGAGTGGCCGAGGCGTGCCAGGTGGACGATCGCGTCGTACGCCCCGCCGGCATGGTCGGAGCAGACGTGCTCGGTGGTGTCGGCGGGGCCGACATCGGCCAGGCTGCGCTCGACCAGCACGACCGGGACAGGCAGCGCCATGAGCTGCTGAGCGCGGGCGAGCGGGGCGTCGAGCCCCGTGAGCGTGGGCGCGAGGATGAGTCCGTCGACACCGGCATCCAGCAGCGACGCGATCGCGTCGTCCTCGCGCTCGGGCTGGTAGCGGTAGGTCGCCAGCTGCAGCGAGGCGCCCGCCGCCTGCAGGGATTCGTCGATGCCCTGCAGAACTCTGGGGTAGTAGAGCTGGGTGTCGGGCAGCAGCACGCCGATGCGCCGACGCGTGCGCTCCTCGCGTGGGCGGGTGTGCGCGACGAAGCTGCCGGCGCCCTGGCGACGGACGACGATCCGCTCGGCCACGAGCTCGTCGAACGCCCTGCGCACGGTGGTCAGCGACAGGCCCGTCTCCTTGGAGAGCTCCTGCTCGGTGGGCAGCTTCTGGCCCGCGGTCCAGGTGCCGGCGAGGATGCCTCGACGCAGCTGATCGGCGAGGAGCTCGAACTTCAGCCCCCGCGATTCTGCGTCGCGCACCGTTGCGCGCTTTCCGGCCATGCCGATCCCCCTCCGTCGTTCTTCCTTTGATTCTTCGGTCAATGAAGTGAGGAATAAAGACGTATTCGACGATTCCTTGCGTCCGATCTCCGGCATTCCGGGGTCGAGGATGCGGATCCCCGGCAACAGATCGATCACGGATATCGGAATACTCCTTGAATGCTCTTGTATGCACGGGCGAAAGTCGACCCCGCAGGCGACGATGCCGTGCACAGACGAAAGGAAATCCGATGGCGAAGATCCGTAAGGTCTCAGCACTTGCCCTCATCGGCGCGGTCGCGCTGACCGCCGCCGGATGCTCGTCCGCCTCAGGCGGCGGGTCCAGCGACTCCGGAGAGTTCACCTACTGGTCGATGTGGAAGGAGGGCGAGGCGCAGCAGAAGGTCGTCGCCCAGGCCATCGCCGACTTCGAGAAGGAGACCGGCATCGAGGTGAACGTCCAGTGGCAGGGGCGCGACAACCTCAAGAAGACCGTGCCCACGCTCAACACGAACAAGGTGCCCGACCTCGTCGACGGCTCGTTCGCGAAGACCGCACCCGTGCTCGCCGAGACCGGGCAGGCGAAGCCCCTCACCGAGGCGTACGCCGCTGACGTCGACGGCGAGAAGGCGGGGGAGCTGATCCCCGAGGCGTACCTCGAAGACGACGTGCTCACCGTCGAGGGCGAGGACGCACCGTGGATGCTGCCGTACTCGCTCAGCAGCGACGCGATCTGGTTCAACAAGGTCGCGCACCCGGAACTCGCCGAGAACCCGCCGCAGAGCTGGGACGACTTCCTCGCCACGATGGACGAGATGAAGGCGGCCGGCGAGACCCCGATCGCCATCGACGGCGACGTCGCCGGATACAACGCCTACTGGTACACGTCCGCCATGGTCGGCCTCGCCGGCCCCGGCTCGCTGCGCGAGATGGCCGCCGACAAGACCGGCAAGGCATGGGACGACCCCGAGGCGCTCGAAGCCGCGCAGATGATCGAGGAGCTCGTCAAGGGCGACTACTTCATCGACGGCTACAACGCCAGCAAGTGGCCGGCGCAGCAGCAGGTCTGGGCCGACGACAAGGCGGTCATGCTCTTCAACGGCACGTGGATCCCCACCGAGACCGGCCCGTACGCCGCCGACGGCTTCGAGTACTCGTCGTTCCCGTTCCCCACGCTGGGTGACACCGCGCGTGCCGACTTCGTCGGATTCGCCGTGCCGGCCCGTGCGAAGAACGCCGAGAACGCCGAGAAGTTCGCCGCCTTCTTCCTGAACAAGAAGTACCAGGACGCTCTGGGCAGTGAGGCGAAGATCATCCCGATCCGTGCCGATGCCGCCGTCAGCGAGGAGATGTCGACGGTCAAGGAGGCGCTCGACGAGGCCGACTCTTACTACATGCAGAACGACGGCATCAGCTTCCCCGGCTACACCGAGAAGCTGCTGTGGCCGGCGCTGAGCGATCTCGTGCTCGGCAAGACCGACGCGAAGACGTTCGTCGAGACGATGAGGACCGGCCAGGTCGACTACTGGGAGCAGAACTCGTGACCGACGTCGCTCTGGCGCCCGCCGCACCCCTCCCCGCCCCCCC
>NZ_JACSPX010000001.1:1515312-1849969 GCF_014836945.1 Microbacterium commune
GCGCGGCGGCCCCGGGGAGGGGGCAGCACGATCGACCAGGCCCGCCGCCGCCTGTTCGTGCCGTTCGTCGGACCCGCCTTCCTGCTGTATTCGATCCTGTTCGTCGTGCCCTCGGTGTACGCGATCTGGATCAGCTTCAACAAGTGGGCCGGTGCCGGTCCCATGGAGTTCGTCGGCCTCGGCAACTACGTGCGGCTGTTCAACGACAAGCTCTTCCTGCGCTCGTTCGGCAACACGCTGCTGCTGCTGTTCGTCGTCGGACTCGCGATCTTCGTGATCGCCTTCGCGCTCACCCTCGTGCTTCGCGACATGGCGGGCAAGAAGATCGCGCGCTCGGTGATCTTCTTCCCCCATCTGGTCAACGCGATGATCTTCGGCGTCCTCGCCGGGTTCATCTTCAACCCGGGCGGCCTGGTCAACACGCTGCTCGGCGCCTTCGGCGTCACCGATCCGCCCGCCTGGCTCTCGCAGGACAACCTGTTCCCGCTGATCATGGTCATGATGACGTGGATCACCACGGGATACTTCACGACGATCCTGATGGCGGGCGTCGACCGCATCCCGCCGTACTACTACGAGGACTGCGCCCTCGCCGGGGCGAACGCCTGGCAGCGTCTGCGCCACGTCATCCTGCCGCTGACCTGGGACGTGTTCGGCACGTGCGCCGTGCTGTGGACGATCTCGTCCGTCAAGATCTTCGAGATCATCTGGATCTTCGGCGGCTCGACCGGGGCGGGCATGCCGCCGACGCAGACCTGGACCACGGCGGTGTACACCTACGTCACCGCCTTCTCCGGCGAATCCGTGCCCGCGTACGGCGCGGCATCCGCCTCGGCCGTGCTGTCGCTCGCCCTCGTGTCGGTGCTGGTGCTGCTGCTGCGTCGCGTGATGAAGCGCGAAGCGATCGAATTCTAGGAGACATCGTGACTGCGACACTCACCGAAGACACCACCCGCACCATCGTGGTGCCCCCCGAGCACCGACGCCCCCGCCGCCGGAGCGGAGCCGCGATCGGCAACGACCGCAGCGTGATCCGCGCGATCGGCATCGTGCTGCTGTGGGCCTTCGTCGTGCTGAACGTGGCGTGGATGGTGTGGATGGTCATCCAGGCCTTCCGGGACACCCGCTCGATCCTCGCCGATCCCTGGGGACTGCCCACCTCGCTCGACCCGGTGAACTTCGTCACCGCGTGGACGGTCGGGGACTTCGCGACGGCGACGATGAACAGCGTCGTGACCACGCTCGTCTCGTCGTTCCTGACCGTGGCGCTCGCCGCACCCGCGGCGTACTACCTGAGTCGTGTCGAGAACCGGCTCACGAACTCGCTGACGATGTACTTCGTGCTCGGGCTCGGCATCCCCGCCCAGGTGATCGTCATCCCGCTGTTCGTCATGCTGAACGAGGTGTACCTCACCGACAGCCTGATCGGGCTCAACCTCGTGTACATCGGTGTCTCGATGCCGTTCACCGTGTTCCTGCTCACCGCCTTCTTCCGCTCGCTGCCGCTGGAGATGGAGGAGGCCGCGGCGCTGGACGGCACGACCGCCTTCGGCACCTTCTGGCGCATCACGCTGCCGCTGGCGAAGGGAGGCATCCTCACCGCCTTCGTGCTGCAGGTCATCTCGCACTGGAACGAGACCCTCCTCGCTCTGACGCTGCTGCAGTCCACCGAGAAGTACACCCTGCCCGTCGCGCTGATCTCCTTCATCCAGCAGCAGACGTACTCGGGTGCGGACTGGGGCGGCCTGTTCGCCGGACTCTGCATCGTCGTGCTGCCGATGCTGGCCATCTACCTGTGGCTGGGCCGCCGCCTCACGGAGGGACTGACCCTCGGCATGGGCAAGTGATGACGGCCGAGGGGCGCCCGAACCTGCTCGTGGTGATGGCCGACCAGCTCGGCGCGCACGTCATCGACCGCGATGAGGGATGGGTCGACACTCCGCACCTCGACCGGCTGCGCCGATCGGGGGCGGAGTTCACCCGCACCGCGGTGACCTTCCCGCTGTGCGTGCCGTCACGTGCCTCGCTTCTCACGGGGCGGATGCCGCACGAGCTCGGCGTCGGCGGCAACCGACACGGGGCGGCGGACGCGGAGCCGGGGGCTCGGCCCGACAGCATGGGGCACCTGCTCACCGCGGCCGGCTACGCCTGCGCCTACGCCGGGAAGTGGCACGCGATCTCGCCCAGCGCACCGCCGGATGCCGGATTCGAGGTGCTGCATCCGTTCGGCGATCGCGGTCTCGCCGACGCGGCCGTCGCGTGGCTGCGGGGACGGACGGATGCCGCGCGACCCTTCCTGCTGTTCGCCTCGTTCGACGATCCGCACAGCGTGTGCGAGTACGCGCGTCGCCAGCCGATGCCCTACGGCGATGTCGATCCAGGCGCGGGGCGCGACGCACCGCCGCTGCCGGCGAACTTCGAGCCCGCCCCGTTCGAGCCCGAGGCGGTGCGCTTCGAGAAGCACGCCGCCCAGCAGACCTACGGCACCGCCGAGTACACACCCGAGGAGTGGCGACTGTACCGCGCGGCCTACCGGCGGCTCGTCGAACGGGCGGATGCGCAGCTGGGGCGGATCCTGGATGCGCTCGACGACGCGGGCCTCACCGACACGACGCTGGTCGTCTTCACGAGCGATCACGGCGACGGCGACGCCGCGCACCGGTGGAATCAGAAGACGGCGCTGTTCGAGGAGTGCGTGCGCGTGCCGCTGATCGTGTCAGGGCCGGGCGTGGTGGCCGGACCGCGAACCAGCCCGGTATCGGCGGGACTGGACGTGCTGCCCACGTTGCTCGAGGCCGCCGGTGTGCCTGTGCCCGCCGCGCTGCATGGGCGAGCGCTGCCGTTCGCCGACCCCGCAGACGCCGGCGCGGCCGACGTCGATCCGATCGACGGCAGCGGGCATCCGCCTTCCGGGCGCATTGTCGGCGTCGAGACCCGGTTCGAGCGCGCAGACCCGCCACTCACCCGCGGCCGCGCGGTCTACCGCGGCCGGTACAAGTACACGGTGTACAGCTGGGGCCGTCATCGCGAGCAGCTGCACGACGTGGTCGCCGACCCGGGGGAACGCCGCAATCTCGCCGTCGAATCGACCTTCGACGCGGTGCGCGAGCAGATGCGGGCGAGCCTGCTGCAGTGGTGCATCGACACCGACGACCAGGAGTTCCTCAAGCTGGTTCCGCTGCCTGCCGCGGCCGAACCGGGCACGCAGGAGCGGATCTTCGCCGTCCCCTATTGAGCCGCAGCATCCCGAGAGGCGCTTGGTGCGCCTGACTCGGGCAAGCCCTTGAACCGACGGCCACTCGGGCGCACAATGGCCCCGTCGACGGATGAGAGGACGAGGCAATGGCGCACGGAGACATCACGCACATCGACATCCCGGTGACCGACATGCGACGCGCGAGCGACTTCTACGGAACCCTGTTCGGCTGGAGCATCGCCGAGATGCCCGGTTTCGAGGGCTACCCGATGTGGCAGGCCCCGAACGGGATCTCCGGCGGCGGGCTGGCGCCGCGCTCGGAGGGCTTCACGCAACCCCGCTCGTACGTCGAGGTCGACTCGATCGACGACACGATCGCCGCGGCGACGCAGGCGGGTGCGACGGTGGCGCTGGACAAGAGCCCGATCACCGACACCAGCTCCTGGGCCGTGATCGTCGACCCCGACGGCAACCACATCGGCCTCTACGAGGGCACGACCTGACCCCTCCGCTACTGCTTCCGGTATGAGTTCGTGCCGCTCCAGCGCGATTGATGCGGCACGAACTCATACCCGAGCGAGAGGCGGGGCGCGGGTCGAGGCGGCGGTAGCCTCGGGGGTCATGGGATCAGCGACGCACCACACATCGCGCACCGGCGCGGGGCTCGCCGTCGCGCTCGGGGCGGCGCTGTCGTTCGGCATGTCGGGGGCGTGGGCGCGCGGCCTGATCGACGCGGGATGGACGCCGGGCGCGGCCGTCACCGCCCGCATCTGGGTGGCCGCGCTGGTGCTGCTGGTGCCCGCCGTGCTGGCGCTGCGCGGGCGGTGGGGTCTGCTGCGCCGCAACGCCGGCATGATCGTCGCGTACGGCCTGCTCGCCGTCACCGCCACGCAGCTGTGCTACTTCCAGGCCGTCGCGGTGATGGACGTCGGCATCGCCCTGCTGATCGAGTACACCGCACCGGTCGCGGTGGTGCTCTGGCTGTGGCTGCGCCGCGGAGAGCAGCCCACACGGCGCAGCATCCTGGGCGCGGTCGTCGCCTTCCTCGGCCTGGTGCTGATGCTCGATGTGCTCACCGGGGCGCGGGTGGATGTCGGCGGCATCTTCTGGGCGCTCGCCGCGATGGTCGGGGCGGCGACGTATTTCGTGCTCTCCGCACGCGAAGACACCGGGCTGCCGCCGATCGTGCTCGCCGCCGCCGGTCTGCTGCTCGGCGGCGTCGGGCTGACGCTCGCCGGCATCGTGGGCGTGCTGCCCATGGCGTGGAGCTTCGCCGACGTCGGGTACCGATTCGGCACCCTGCCGTGGTTCGTCCCCGTGCTCGCGATCGGGGTGCTCGCCACCGCCCTCGCGTATGTGCTGGGCATCGCCTCGACGCGCATGCTGGGCTCGCGCCTGGCCTCGTTCATCGCGCTCGCCGAGGTGGTCGCGGCGCTGCTGTTCGGATGGCTGCTGCTGGGCCAGCTGCCCGCTCCGGTGCAGCTCGTCGGCGGTGTGCTGGTGCTGGCCGGCGTGGTGATCGTCAAGCTCGGCGAGCCCGCCGCCGCGGCTGAGCTCGTGGAGCCGCTTCCCGAATCGGCGCGCTGAGGACAGCACGCCAAGGGTGCTGTTTGTATACGCACGCAGCATCCGCGGCGCCAGAAGCTGGCATCCGGTCGTCGTTGTGTATACGCTGGCGTCATGAGCACTGTCGTCGATCGCCTCCGCGCGAGCGACCGCGCCTACGCCACGCTGCTCGAGGAGATCCAGTCGGGTGCCCTCGCCGCCGGCACCGTGCTCGCCGAGGTCGAGCAGGCCGCGCGACTCGGTGTCAGTCGTACGCCGATGCGCGAGGCGCTTCGCCGCCTCGCCGCCGACGGTCTGGTCGTGCAGCAGTCGCCGCGCGTCACCGTGGTCGCGGGCCTGGACGCCGACGACATCCGCTCCCTGTTCGAGATCCGCCGCGCCCTCGAGGAGACCTCCGCCCGCCTCGCCGCGCAGCGGGGGGATGCCCAGGTCTTCGGCGCCCTGGCGGACGAGTTCAGTCGCGTCGATCTCGCCGAGGTCGAGGGTCGGGATGCCTATTACGCCCTCATCGCACGTCTCGACGCCGGGCTCGACGCGGCCGTCGCCAACGACTATCTCAGCTCTGCGCTGCGCACCGTCCGCACGCACCTCGTGCGGGTGCGGCGCATGGCCCGCGACAAGCCCGACCGGCTCGCCGCCTCAGCGCGCGAGCATCTGCTGATCGCCCGCGCCCTGGCATCCCGCGACGCCGACCTCGCCGCGCACGCGACCCACATCCACCTCCACAACGCTCTCGAGAGCATCCTGCAGTCCCTCAGGGAAGGAACCCCATGACCGTCAACCACCACGTCCGCGTCTACCGCTCCGAAGAGGAGCTGCCCCGCGACGAGCAGCTTGCGTGGAAGATCGCCCAGGTCGCCGTCGACCCCGTCGAGGTCGAGCCAGAGGTCGTCGACATGATCATCAACCGCGTGATCGACAATGCGGCCGTCGCCGCGGCATCCCTCACCCGCGCCCCGATCAACGCGGCGCGCGCGCAGGCGTTCAGCCACCCGGTCTCGACCGGCGGCAAGGGCGCCACCGTCTTCGGATGCCCGCTCGACCAGCGCACCAGCCCCGAGTGGGCGGCGTGGGCGAACGGCGTCGCCGTGCGCGAGCTCGACTACCACGACACCTTCCTCGCAGCCGAGTACTCGCACCCCGGCGACAACATCCCGCCGATCGTCGCCGTCGCCCAGCATGTCGGATCCGACGGGCACGCCCTGGTGCGTGCGCTCGCCACCGGCTACGAGATCCAGGTCGACCTCGTCAAGGCGATCTCGCTGCACAAGCACAAGATCGACCACGTCGCGCACCTCGGCCCGTCGGCCGCCGCCGGCATCGGCACGCTGCTCGGGCTCGACGCCGAGACGATCTACCAGGCCATCGGCCAGGCGCTGCACACCACCACCGCCACCCGCCAGAGCCGCAAGGGCGAGATCTCGACCTGGAAGGCGCACGCGCCGGCCTTCGCCGGGAAGATGGCCGTCGAGGCGGTCGACCGGGCGATGCGCGGTCAGACCTCTCCGTCGCCGATATACGAAGGCGAGGACGGGGTGATCGCCTGGATGCTCGACGGCAAGGACGCCTCGTACGACGTGCCGCTGCCCGCGCCCGGTGAGCCCAAGCGCGCAATCCTCGACACGTACACCAAGGAGCACTCGGCCGAGTACCAGGCCCAGGCGATCATCGACCTCGCCCGCCGCCTCGGCACCGACAACCCCGCGCTGCGCGACCCCGCCAACATCGCGTCGATCGTGCTGCACACCAGCCACCACACCCACAACGTGATCGGCTCGGGTGCGGGCGACCCGCAGAAGTACGACCCCACCGCATCGCGCGAGACGCTCGATCACTCCGTGCCGTACATCTTCGCCGTCGCCCTGCAGGACGGCACCTGGCACCACGTCGACTCGTACACACCCGAGCGCGCGCAGCGCCCCGACACCGTTGAGCTGTGGCACAAGATCACCACGGTCGAGGATCCCGAGTGGACCCGCCGCTACCACTCCACCGACATCACCGAGAAGGCGTTCGGCGGTCGCGTCGAGATCACCCTGACCGACGGAAGCACCGTCGTCGACGAGATCGCCGTCGCCGACGCGCACCCGCTCGGTGCTCGTCCGTTCGCGCGGGAGAACTACATCCGCAAGTTCCGCGTCCTCGCGCAGCCCGTGCTCGACGCGGCCGAGATCGAGCGGTTCCTCGAGCTCGTGCAGCGCCTTCCCGAGCTCACCGCAGACGAGGTGCAGGAGCTCTCGATCGTCGCGAAGAAGGGTGTCCTGGCATCCGCCGACGCCCCGAAGGGGCTGTTCTGACCGTGCTGACCCGCTTTCGAATCGCTCAACTGGCCGGCGTTCAGCTGGTTCAGATGCCAGTTGGGCGATTCGAAAGCTGAAGGAGGATCCTGATGCTGTACGCCACCACCCCCGCGCACGAGAAGCGCCGCGCGTTCCGGGAGCGGCTCGCCGGCGGTGAGCTGCTGCGCTTCCCCGGCGCGTTCAATCCGCTCAGCGCCCGCCTCATCGAGCAGAAGGGCTTCGAGGGCGTCTACATCTCCGGCGCGGTGCTGTCGGCCGATCTCGGGCTGCCCGACATCGGTCTGACGACGCTCACCGAGGTCGCCGGTCGCGGGCAGCAGATCGCGCGCATGACCGAGCTGCCCGCCATCATCGACGCCGACACCGGATTCGGCGAGCCGATGAACGTCGCCCGCACGATCCAGACCCTCGAAGACGCCGGCCTCGCCGGCGCCCACATCGAAGACCAGATCAACCCGAAGCGCTGCGGTCACCTCGACGGCAAGGCGGTGGTCGACGCGGATACGGCGATCAAACGCATCCGGTCCGCGGTCGACGCGCGTCGTGACGAGAACTTCCTCATCATGGCGCGCACCGATATCGCCGCCGTCGACGGGCTGCAGGCGGCGAAGGACCGCGCCAAGGCGCTGGTGGATGCCGGTGCCGACGCGATCTTCCCCGAGGCGATGCGGTCGCTGGACGAGTTCGCCGCGATCCGGGATGCCGTCGACGTGCCGATCCTGGCGAACATGACCGAGTTCGGCAAGTCCGACCTGTTCTCGGTGGCGCAGCTGCAGGACGTGGGCGTGAACATCGTGATCTGGCCGGTGTCGCTGCTGCGCATCGCCATGGGCGCCGCGGGCCGCGCGCTCGACACGCTGAACGACGAGGGGCACCTGACCTCGAAGCTGGGCGAGATGCAGCACCGCGCCGATCTCTATGATCTGATCGACTACGAGTCGTACAACCACTTCGACTCGGGAGTCTTCAACTTCACCATCGAGCGAGGAGTGACCGAATGAGCGAATCCGAGATCAGGAAGGGCCTCGCGGGCGTGGTCGCCGATGTGACGGCGATCAGCAAGGTCAACCCCGAGACCAACAGCCTGCTCTATCGCGGGTACCCCGTGCAGGAGCTCGCGGCGACGCAGCCGTTCGAGGCCGTCGCGTACCTGCTGTGGCACGGTGAGCTGCCGACCGCAGCGCAGCTGGCCGAGTTCCGCACCACCGAGCGCAGGCACCGCGCTCTGACCCCCGAGGTGAAGGCCGCTGTCGACGCGCTGCCGCTCGACTCGCACCCGATGGACGAGGTGCGCACGGCCGTCAGCGTGATCGGCGCGTTCGAGACCGCGGGCACCGGCAGCGTGCTCGACGCGGTCGGCACACCCGAGCAGAACCTGCAGCGCAGCCTGCAGCTGTTCGCGGTGCTGCCGGCCGTCGTCTCGTACGGTCAGCGCCGACGCCGCGGGCAGGAGCTGATCGAGTCGCGCGACGACCTCGACTACGCCGCGAACTTCCTGTGGCTGACCTTCGGCGAAGAGCCCCACCAGGCGGTCGTCGACGCGTTCAACCGCTCGATGATCCTGTACGCCGAGCACTCGTTCAACGCCTCCACGTTCACCGCCCGGGTGATCACCTCGACGCTCAGCGACCTGTACTCGGCGGTCGTGGGCGCGATCGGCGCGCTCAAGGGACCGCTGCACGGCGGTGCCAACGAGGCCGTCATGCACATCTTCGACGAGATCGGCTCGGCCGACCGTGTCGAGGAATGGCTCGACGCCGCGCTCGCCGAGAAGCGCAAGATCATGGGCTTCGGGCACCGGGTCTACAAGCGCGGCGACTCGCGCGTGCCCACGATGAAGGCCGCGCTCGACACCCTCGTCGAGCACTACGACAGGCCCGACGTCGCCGAGCTGTACGAGAAGCTCGAGACCGAGTTCGTCGAGCGCAAGGGCATCTACCCGAACCTCGACTACCCCTCCGGTCCGGCGTACAACCTGATCGGGTACGACACGCTGACGTTCACGCCACTGTTCATCGCCGCGCGGATCGTGGGCTGGACCGCCCACATTCTCGAGCAGCAGGCCTCGAACGCCCTGATCCGCCCGCTGTCGGCGTACAACGGCGTCGACGAGCGGCACATCGAGCAGTACGAGCCCGACACCGCCGCGATCGAGGTGCAGGAGCGTCCGGAGGAAGCCGCCGGCTGACGGCATCCGCCCTCGCCTGGCCCCTCAGCGAAGCACGGCTGGGGGCGGGGCTACTGGCGATCGCGCGGGTGGGTGCCGGTGCGCTCGCCGGTCTCGAGGGCGGCGATCGCCGACAGATCGGCGGCGTCGAGCACGAAGCCGTCGAGATCGAGATTCTGGCGCAGGCGCTCCGGATGCACGGACTTGACCACCGCGGCACCGCCGAGCTCCATGTGCCAGCGGAGGATGACCTGGGCGACCGCCACCGAATGCTTCGCCGCGATGTCGGCGAGAGTCGGGTCGTCGAGCAGGCGGCCGCGACCGAGCGGACTCCACGCCTGCGTGACGATGCCGTGCTCGGCGTGGAACGCCCGCAGCTCGTGCTGCGGCAGCCACGGATGGGACTCGACCTGGTTGAGGGCGGGTGCGACGCCGGTCTCGTCGATGAGGCGGCGGAGGTCTTCGATCTCGAAGTTCGCCACGCCGATCGTGCGCACGCGCCCATCGTGCCGGAGGTCGATGAGCGCCCGCCAGACGTCGACGAACGCGCCCCGTGCCGAGCGCGGCCAGTGGATCAGGTACAGATCGAGCGGACCGATGCCGAGGTCGCGCTCGGACCGCGCGAAGTCGGCGAGAGCCTGCCCGGCGCTCTGCGCCGGGTCGCCCCAGAACTTCGAGGCGACGAGCAGCTCGTCGCGACGGCGCGACGAGCGGATCGCCTCGCCCAGCTCGCGCTCGTTGCCGTAGAACTGCGCGCCGTCCACGAGCCGGTACCCCGCATCGATCCCGGCGGTCACGACCTGGGCGGTCTGCTCGATCGGCACCTTGTAGAGGCCGAATCCGAGCGACGGCAGGCGGGTGCCGTCGTTGAGTGGGAGAGATGCGGGCATGCCGACATCCTGGCACGGTGCGCATCCGGGCGGAACGCGCCGGCGAAGCGGCGGCTCAGACGTGATCGCGCCACGAGTGCCGCGGCTCGAACCCCAGCAACTCGCGGGCGTGCTCGATCGACAGCAGCGTCTCGTTGTCGCCGACCTCCCTGGTGACTGGCACGCCGGGGAAGACCTCGGCGATCAGGTCGGAATTGCGCCGCGTCATGACGGTATCGGCCGCGGCGATGATGAAGCGGTCGAATCCGGGCTTCGCCACCTGCAGTGCGCGCTCCACTGCCTGCGCGCCGTCGCGCGCATCGATGTAGCCCCACAGGTTCCACTTGCGCAGGGTGGCGTCGGCGTCGAAGGACGGGAACTCGGCGTAGTCGTCGGGCACCATGACGTTCGAGAATCGCAGGGCCGTGATTGACAGATCCGGATGCCAGCGCACCAGCTCGCGTGCCAGCTGCTCTTCGAGGGTCTTCACCAGCGAGTAGACCGACTCCGGCCGCGCCGGATACTCCTCGTCGACGGGGATGTATGGCGGCGGCACGTCGAACGGGAGCCCCTGCACCGTCTCGCTGGACGCGTAGACGATGCGCCGGATGCCCAGGCGGACGGCTGCCCAGAAGACGTTGAACGTGGCGTTCATGTTGTTGTGGAACGTGGCGACGTCGGTGCGGATGCCCGGTGCGGGCACGGCGCCGAGATGGACGACGGCGTCGATGCCGTCGTGCTGGTCGCCGACCGCGGTGAACGCGTCGACGACCTGACCGTAGTCGGTGAGGTCGACCTGCACGAAGCCGGGGCCGCGTGTGCCCGAGATGTCCATGCCGATCACATCCCATCCGTTCGCTCGCAGTTCGCGGGCGACGACTGTGCCGAGCTTGCCCGATGATCCGGTGAGTGCGATGCGCATGAATCGAGGCCTTCCGTCCGTAGGGTGTTCTGCAACGCTATAGGTCTCGCCGGGGGTCGGCGGGCGCTTTGTGACGCTGACCCACCGTTGGCGTCCGCCACCTCCGATTATCTTGACAGCTATATAAATACATTCTAATGTCCGGACAAATGCGTTCGAGGTCGGTGTCGCAGTGCCGCGTGCCGGGGCGGATGCACTGATCCACCGCTGCAGGCGGGGGAGGAGGAATGTCATGTCTCGATTACCCGAGCATTCGCGGGCGGGGGCCGCGATCCTGGCCGCGGTCGCGCTGGCCGGAGGAGCACTGCTGCCGAGCTCGGCGAACGCCGCCCAGCAGGCCCACGGTCCGCACAGCGTCACCGTCCGCACCACCGGCAACTTGTACGGGACCAAGGCCGTGTACGAGCCGTTCCAGGATGCGCGCACCTACCGCCGTCCGCCGGCGAGCTACCGTCCGGTCCTCGTCGAGCACGTGGGACGGCACGGGTCGCGTCTGCTGTCGAGCAGGAAGTACGACGATCTGCTCTGGCAGCTCTGGCAGATCGCGCACGCTGACGGCGGGCTCACCGGGCTCGGCGAGCAGCTCGGCGACGACCTGCAGGAGATCATGGCCATTCATGAGGAGGTCGGCTACGGCGCGCTGAGCGCGCGTGGCGCTGCTGAGCAGCAGGGCATCGCCGAGCGCGCAGTGGCCCGCGTGCCCGGCGTCTTCGACGCGGCCGTGGCGGACGGCGCGCCCATCAGCATCGTCTCCTCCGGCGTGGATCGCGCCGTCGACAGCGCTGAGAACTTCGTCGTCGGCCTGCAGGAGGCCTACCCCGAGCTCGCCCCGCTCATCCAGCCCCAGGTCACGGATCGCGACCTGCTGTACTTCCACGACACCGACCCCGACTACCTCGAGTACGAGGAATCGGAGCAGCTCGCGGCCATCGACGATGCTCTCGAGCAGCTTCCGATCATCGCGGAGACCGCGCGCGATGTCGTGAGCAGGCTGTTCACCGCGGAGTTCATCGGTCGCGTCGACGCCGGGGAGTTCGACCTCGTCGATCAGGGCAAGGGCAAGACGCACCTGAAGTCCGTGGTCGACATCGCCTCCTTCGTCTACGAGCTGTACGTCATCGCTCCCGGCATGGATCAGGACGCCGCTGTCGACATGTCGCCCTACATGAGCGACGAGGACGCCGAGGTGTTCGCCTACCTGTCCGACGCAGCCGACTTCTACGAGAAGGGCCCGGCCTTCGCCGGCTCGGATGTCACCTACCGGATGGCGCACGTGCTGGTCGACGCCATGCTCGACTCGGTCGAGGCCGTCGCGGCCGGCGAAGAGGTTCCCGCGGCCGAGTTCCGCTTCGCCCACGCCGAGGAGATCATTCCTCTCGCCGCGCTGCTCGAGCTGCCAGGCAGCACCGTGCAGCAGCCCGAGGGAGAGCTGTTCGACTACGACGTGAACCCGTGGCGGGGTGCGCAGGTGGCTCCCATGGCCGCCAACCTGCAGTGGGACGTGTACGTGGGTCCCCGCGGCCGCACCATCGTGCGGATGCTGTACAACGAGCAGGAGACCGCGTTCCCCGACGACTGTGAGCCCATGCGCCCGGGAAGCATGTTCTACACGGCCGCCGAGCTCACCAGCTGCCTGGCTGACAAGCGCTGACGAACGACTCGGGGGCGGATGCTTCGGCATCCGCCCCCGAGTGCGTCACCCTCACTTGGCGACGAGCGTCGCTTCGAAGCTGTACATGTCGGGCCGGTAGCAGTGCGTGCCGAACTCGACGGCTCTGCCGGCCGCGTCGTAGGCGGTGCGCTGCATCGTCAGAAGCGGGCTGCCCGCGTCGATGTCGAGCAGCTGCGCCTCGTCGCCGTGCTCGCCGCGCGCGCCGATGCGCTGCTTGGCCACGCGGATGGTCACACCGCGGCTGCGCAGGATCTGGTACAGGCCCTGCTCCTCCAGCTGTGCGCGGGTGATGTCGGAGAGGTCTGCCGGCAGGAAGTTCTCCATCACGGCGACGGGGACGCCGTCGGTGCTCCGCAGCCGTCGCATGTACAGCACCGGCGACCCGGCAGCCACACCGAGATGCTCGGCCACCTCGTCGGTGGCGGGGCGGACATCGTGCTGCAGCACCTCGGTGGCGGGGGTGTGCTGCGTGCTGGCGAGGTCCTCGAACAGGCTGGTCAGCTCGACCTGCCGGGTCACCTGACCCTGCACGACCTGAGTGCCGATGCCGCGGCGCCTGACCAGCAGCCCCTTGTCCACGACCTCCTGGATGGCCCGGCGGATCGTCGGGCGCGACACGCCCAGCCGCCGGCCGATCTCGATCTCGTTCTCCAGCCGTGCCCCTGGCGGGATCTGCCCCGACTGGATCGCGGCCTCCAGGCGGCGCGAGACCTGGAAGTACAGCGGCACAGGACCCGCGCGGTCGAGGTCGTGGAACAGCTCGTCCGGCCAGACCGGTTCATCGTTCGGCATGCGGCGTCCCTCTCCTCGGCACTGATCCACGGCTCGCACCATTGTCAGGACAACAGTACCGCCGGTGGGCGGTGGCGGGGAGGCGGCGCGGGAATTCGCTGATCTCGAGGCCCGAGGCTTCCACCGCCGTCGCCGCATGTGATATTGTTAGGACAAATGAACGCGGCAATGGAGCGTGAAGATGAGTGGCAGTCCTGAGGTTCTGGCGATCGGCCGGCTCGGTGTGGATGTCTATCCCCTCGAGAACGGAGTCGGGCTCGAGCAGGTGAACACCTTCGGCAAATATCTCGGCGGCACTGCCGCCAACGTCGCCGTCGCGGTCGCGCGCTACGGGCACGAGGTCGAACTCGTCTCGCGTGTCGGCGACGACCCCTTCGGGCGCTATCTGCTCGCGGAGCTGCGACGCCTCGGCGTCGGGGAGAGGCTGGTCGCGACCGATCCCGGCCTGAAGACCCCGATCACGTTCTGCGAGCTCTTCCCTCCCGACGACTTCCCGCTGTACTTCTACCGGGAGCCCAAGGCTCCGGACATGAACGTCGACGTCGCCCAGCTGGATCTCGAGGCGGTCCGCGAGGCGAGGATCCTGTGGGTCACGGCCACCGGGCTCAGTGATGAGCCCAGCCGCCAGGCCCATCATGCGGCGATCGCCGCCCGGGACCGCATCCGCCACACCATCCTCGACCTCGACTACCGGCCGATGTTCTGGGACGACGCGTCCCAGGCCACCGCCCAGCTGGAGCGCGTCCTCGGCCAGGTCACCGTCGCCGTCGGCAACCGCGAGGAGTGCCTCGTCGCCGTCGGCGAGGACGACCCGGAGCGTGCCGCGGACGCCCTGCTGGAACGGGGCGTGGAGCTGGCGGTCGTCAAGCAGGGGCCCAGGGGCGTGCTCGCGAAGACGCGCGAGGAGACGGTCGAGGTGCCGGTGTACCACGTCGACGTCGTGAACGGGCTCGGTGCGGGGGACGCCTTCGGCGGCGCGCTGTGCCACGGCCTCCTCGAGGGGTGGAGCCTGGAGCGCATCATCGCCTTCGCCAACGTCGCCGGGGCCATCGTCGCCTCACGTCGGGAGTGCTCCACGGCCATGCCCGACGCATCCGAAGTCAACGCACTGCTGCAGGGAGCATGAGATGTCGGTGATCGGATCGGGGGAGTTCGCGCGGCTGCGCGACATCAGGGCCACGCAGCCGGAGCTGGTCTCGGCAGCGCTCGCGGCACGCAAGCGCCGCCCGCTGCTGCGCGGCGACCAGCGGCTGTTCTTCGTCGCCGCCGACCACCCTGCGCGCGGGGCGCTCTCCGTCGGAGGCGACCGGATGGCGATGGCCGACCGCTACGTCCTGCTCGAGCGACTCGTGATCGCGTTGAGCCATCCGGGCGTCGACGGAGTGCTCGGAACCCCGGATATCATCGACGACCTCGCGCTCCTGGGCGCCCTGGAGGACAAGATCGTCGTCGGGTCGATGAACAGGGGAGGCCTGCAGGGCTCCGGGTTCGAGCTGGATGACCGGTACACCGCCTACGACGTGCCGACCATGACCGAACGCGGGATCGATTTCGGGAAAGCCCTGGTGCGGATCGACCTGGACGACCCGGCGACCGCCGGCACGCTGGCGGCGACCGCCGAGGCGGTGACCGCCGCATCCGCGGCCGGGACGCCCATCATGCTGGAGCCGTTCATGAGCCGGCGACGCGACGGCCGGGTCGTGAACGATCTGACCCCGGACGCGGTCATCCGCTCCATCTCGATCGCCTCGGCGCTCGGCGCCGACAGCGCGTTCACGTGGCTGAAGCTGCCCGTCGTCGATGAGATGGAACGGGTGATGGCATCCACCACCATGCCGGCCCTGCTGCTGGGAGGCGACGCCGGCGACGATCCGGACGAGCGGTTCGCCTCCTGGGAGAATGCGCTCGGCCTTCCCGGCGTCCGCGGTCTCACCGTGGGACGCACGCTGCTGTACCCCGAGGACGGGGACGTCTGGGGCGCCGTCGATGCGGCGGCCCGACTGGTCCACCCGGCCTTCTCGATCGAAACATCCACCGAGGATCTCGGTGTGCACACCCTGAAGGAGAGAGCATGACGGTCACAGCCACCGCAGTCCGCACGATCGGACACTGGATCGACGCAGCGGAGCACGTACCCGACGGCTCTCGCACCGCCGACGTGTTCAACCCCGCCACCGGCACGGTGACGACCCGGCTCGCGCTCGCCGATGACGCGGTGATCGACCGCGCGATCGAATCCGCGCAGCGGGGCTTCGAGCAGTGGTCCGCATACTCCATCGCCAGGCGCCAGACCGTGCTCTTCGCGTTCCGCGAGCTGCTGAACGAGCGTCGTGACGAACTCGCCGCCCTCATCACCTCCGAGCATGGCAAGGTGCTCTCCGACGCGATGGGGGAGATCATGCGCGGGCAGGAGGTCGTCGAGCTGGCCTGCGGCTTCCCGCACCTGACCAAGGGTGAGTTCAGCGAGAACGCCTCCACCGGCGTGGACGTGTACTCGATCAAGCAGCCCCTCGGCGTGGTCGGGATCATCAGCCCGTTCAACTTCCCGGCCATGGTGCCGATGTGGTTCTTCCCCGTCGCGATCGCGGCAGGCAACGCCGTGATCCTCAAGCCCAGCGAGAAGGACCCCTCCGCGGCGATGTGGATCGCGCGGCTGTGGGCCGAGGCCGGCCTGCCCGAGGGGGTGTTCACGGTGCTGCAGGGAGACAAGGCGGCCGTGGACGGGCTGCTGAACGACCCGCGGGTGCAGTCCATCTCGTTCGTCGGCTCCACCCCGATCGCGCAGTACATCTACGAGCAGGCCTCCCGCAACGGCAAGCGCGTGCAGGCGCTGGGCGGTGCGAAGAACCACATGCTCGTGCTTCCGGATGCCGACCTCGACCTCGTCGCGGATCAGGCGGTCAACGCCGGGTACGGCGCCGCCGGCGAGCGCTGCATGGCGGTCTCGGTGGTGCTGGCCGTCGAGCCGGTCGCGGACGAGCTGATCGAGAAGATCGCCACGCGCATCAGCAGGCTCCGCGTGGGCGACGGCGCCGGAGCCGACGGGGTCGAACCGGACATGGGGCCCCTGATCACGCAGGAGCACCGGGACCGGGTCGCGTCGTACGTCGACATCGCCGAAGCCGACGGCGGCCGCATCGTGGTCGACGGCCGTCGGTTCGAGGCCGAGGGCTGCGAGAGCGGCTTCTTCTTCGGACCGACCCTGATCGACGACCTTCCGCTGGACTCTCAGGCGTACACAGACGAGATCTTTGGGCCGGTGCTTCAGGTCGTCCGCATCGGCAGCTTCCAGGAGGGGGTCGCGCTGATCAACTCCGGCAGGTTCGGCAACGGCACGGCCATCTTCACGAACGACGGCGGCGCCGCCCGCCGCTTCCAGCACGAGGTGCAGGTGGGCATGATCGGCATCAATGTGCCCATCCCGGTCCCCGTGGCGTACCACTCGTTCGGCGGATGGAAGCAGTCGCTGTTCGGCGACGCCAAGGCGTACGGCGTGCACGGGTTCGAGTTCTTCACCCGCGAGAAGGCGGTGACCGCACGGTGGATCGACCCGTCCCGGCGTGCCTCCTCCGAGCACGCCGGCATCAACCTCGGCTTCCCGCAGAACGATTGAGGGAGCGGCATGACAGAGCAGCGCTGGTTTCATCGGCGGGGCGCTCTCGCCCGCGACGGCTGGGAGAGCGTCGTGGACAGCGGACTGACAGGCTGGCAGCACACCGGCCTCCGTGTCGCGGAGCTGCACGGAACCGACGTGCTCCCTCTCGACGAGGAGGGTGTGGAGCGGATCATCGTCCCACTGCACGGGTCGTTCACCGTGACGCACGCGAACCATCCCGGCGGGGGCGAGACGCTGCTGCACGGCCGCAGGTCGGTCTTCCACGGCCCGACCGACGCGCTGTACCTGCCGAGCGGCGCAACGGCTGAGGTCCGCGGCGACGGACGCGTCGCCGTGGCGGAGGCTCCGAACGCGGAGACGCGCTCATGGCGGTACCTGCCGGCCGCCGACACGGCGGTCGAGCTGCGCGGCGCCGGGCGCTCCAGCCGGCAGGTGCACAACTTCGGCACCCCGGAGGCGCTGGACGCCGACAGGCTGATCGTGTGCGAGGTCATCACGCCCGCCGGCAACTGGTCGTCGTACCCACCGCACAAGCACGACGAGAGCGTGCCAGGACAGGAATCGCGGCTCGAGGAGATCTACTACTTCGAGGCGGCTCCGGAGCGCCGCGCCGACAGCCCCGAACCGGGCGCCGCGTTCGGACTCTTCTCGGCATACTCCTCACCGGCCGGCGAGATCGACGTCAACACCATGGTCCGCACGGGCGACATCGCCCTGGTGCCCTACGGCTACCATGGCCCTGCGGTCGCGGCACCCGGCTACGACCTGTACTACCTCAACGTCATGGCCGGCCCCGACGCGGACCGAGCCTGGCTCATCACCGACGATCCCGAGCACGCGTGGGTGCGCGGCTCCTGGGATGCGCAGGAGCCGGATAGCAGGCTCCCCTACCGCGACGAAGCAGGAGGATGACAGGAATGACCGCGACGAGACGGATGACTGCGGGCCAGGCGCTCGCCGAGTTCCTCGCACACCAGTGGACGGTCGACGGAGACCGCCGCGAGCGCACGATCGCCGGAGTCCTGGGCATCTTCGGGCACGGCAACGTGGCCGGACTCGGGCAGGCGCTGGCACAGGTGCACGCCGCCGATCCCGCGCTGCTGCCCTACCGTCAGGCCCGCAACGAGCAGGCGATGGTGCATCAGGCGGTGGGATACGCGCGCATGCACCGCCGCCGGGGCACCCTGGCATGCACGGCATCCGTGGGGCCGGGAGCCGCGAACATGATCACCGGCGCCGCACTGGCGACCTCGAACCGCCTTCCGGCGCTGCTGCTGCCCAGCGACACCTTCGCGACGAGGGTGTCCGATCCGGTGCTGCAGCAGCTCGAGCATCCGCACGATCCGGGCGTGCAGGTCACCGACGCCTTCCGGCCGGTGTCGCGGTTCTTCGACCGCGTGCAGCGGCCGGAGCAGCTGTACTCCATCGCGCTCGGCGCCATGCGGGTGCTCACCGACCCTGCTGAGACGGGGGCGGTCACGATCGCGCTCCCCGAGGACGTGCAGGCCGAGGCGATGGACGTGCCGCTGGAGTTCCTCCAGGAGCGGGAGTGGCACGTCCGGCGCCCGCTGCCGGAGGCGGGCCCGCTCGCGCGCGCCGTGGCCGCGATCCGCGCGGCACGCCGCCCGCTCATCGTGGCAGGTGGCGGGGTGCTCTACTCGGGGGCGGAGGACGAGCTGCGCGAGTTCGTCGCCGACACCGGCATCCCGGTAGCCACCACCCAAGCCGGCGGGGGCTCGCTCAGCTGGGACCACCCGCAGTACCTGGGCGGCGTCGGAGCGACCGGCAGCACCGCCGCGAACCGGCTGGCAGCCCACGCGGATGTGGTGGTGGGCATCGGCACGCGGTACAGCGACTTCACGACCGGGTCGCGCACGGCGTTCCGCGACCCGGACGTCGTCTTCGTGAACATCAACATCTCGTCGTTCGACGCCTACAAGCACGGCACGCAGCTGCCGGTGATCGCCGACGCGCGGGAGACGATCGCCGCGCTGCGCGGAGCGCTCGCCGGCTGGCGGGTGCAGGCGGATCATGCCGAGACGGCAGCCCGCGAGAAGGCGGAGTGGGACGGGATCGTCGATGAGGCGTTCGCCCCGTCCGGACTGACCCTGCCCGGTCAGCCGGAGATCATCGGGGCCGTGCAGGCCGCCGCCGCCCCCGAGGACGTCATCGTGCAGGCCGCCGGCTCGCTGCCCGGCGACCTGCACAAGCTCTGGCGCGTGCGCGACCCGCTCGGCTACCACGTGGAGTACGCGTTCTCCTGCATGGGGTACGAGATCGCCGGGGGACTGGGGGCCAAGCGCGGGCTGCTGGCCGACGGCGACGATCGGGACGTGATCGTGATGGTCGGCGACGGCTCCTACATGATGCTCAGCACCGAGCTGGCTACCGTGGTCGCGGAGGGCATCAAGATCATCGTCATCCTCGTGCAGAACCACGGCTTCGCGTCCATCGGCCACCTCTCCGAGACCGTCGGCTCCGCCCGGTTCGGCACGAAGCACCGCATGTACGACTCTCAGGCCGGCGACTTCCAGGGCGATGCGGTGCTGCCCGTCGATCTGGCGATGAACGCACGCAGCTACGGCCTCGACGTCATCGAGATCGCGCCCTCTCCGGATGCGATCTCCGACCTCGGTGCGGCGATCGCGCGGGCCAAGGCCGCCGACCGTGCGACCTTCATCCACATCAACAGCGACCCGCTGCGCTACGCGCCGGAGGGAGAAGGCTGGTGGGACGTGCCCGTCGCCGAGGTCGCGCAGATGGACTCCACACGCGAGGCCAGGGCGCAGTACGAAGCGCAGGTCGCCGTTCAGCGTCCGCTGCTCGGGGCGGCACCGGCGAGCGCCCCGGTATCCGCGCAGGCGGACGGATCCGGCTCGTGAACGCCACGGTCGCGGGAGCGCCGGTCAGCTACGGTGTGTTCGAGCTGACTCCCGAAGGCGCGGAGACGGTGTCGCCGGATGCCATGGGGGAGTCGCTGCAGGCGACCGGCTATCGCGGGATCGATCTCGGCCCGCTCGGGTACCTCGGCCGGGGCCGCGAGCTGCGCGCCAGGCTGGCCAGGTTCGAGCTCGAACTCGCCGGCGGCTGGGTGCAGCTGCCGTTCAGCGATGACGAGGCGTTCGCGGCATCCCTCCCGGACCTCGATGACGCCCTGCGGGTCTTCTCGGATGCCGCGGAGGCGGCCCCGCAGAGGCTGCCCCTCCCCACGCTCGCCGACAGCGGCTCGGCTGCCAGGACGGCGGCGCCGGGAAGGGGCGCGAGCGCCGACCCGCTCACCCGAGCGCGTGCGGAACGCCTGCAGCGCAACGTCGGCCGCGCGGCGGCGACGGTGCGCGCCGCGGGGTTCGAGCCCACCTTCCATCACCACGCGGGGACATTCGTCGAGTCACCCGATGAGATCGACGCCTTCCTCGCGCACACCGATGTGGGTCTGACCCTCGACGTCGGGCACCTCGTGCTCGCCGGGGGAGACCCTCTCGAGGGCGTGCGCAGCTGGGGCGGGCGCATCAACCATCTGCATCTGAAGGATGTCGACCGCGCCCGGGTCGCCGGCATCCTCGCCGCGGGTGGCGGGATGGCGGAGGTGTGGTCCGGCGGGGCGTTCGTCGCCTTCGGCCGCGGCGACATCGATCTGTCCTCGGTGATGGAGCCGCTCGTCGCAGCCGGGTTCGACGGCTGGGTGGTCGTCGAGCAGGACGTGCTCAACGGGCCCGACGTGGCGATCGACGCGTTCCTGCGCGAGCGCACCGCCGACCAGCGCGTCAACCGCGACGCGCTGCTGCCGTGGCTGTGAGAAATCCGACGAGAAAGCAGGAAAACGCAATGACCATTCGCTTCGGCCTGATCGGAACGGGACGCATCGGCCAGGTCCACGCGGCCAACATCGCTCGCAGCGACGACGCGACGCTGAGCTGGATCGCCGATCCCTTCGTCGACGGCGCCCGCCGCGTGTCGGAGCGGTTCGGCGGTGCGGTCACGTCCGACCCCGGGGAGCTGCTGGCTTCCGGCGAGGTCGATGCTGTCCTGGTCGCCTCGCCCACGCCCACCCACATCGACCTCATCGCCAGGTCGATCGAGCGGGGCCTCCCGGTGCTGTGCGAGAAGCCGATCGACCTCGACATCGCGCGCGTCGACGCGCTGCGTGAGACGGTCCGCTCCGCCGGTGTTCCGGTGGCGCTCGGCTTCAACCGCCGATTCGATCCCGCGTTCGCGAGTGTGCGCGCCCGGGTGACGGCGGGTGAGATCGGCTCCCTGGAGCAGCTGACGATCGTCAGCCGCGACCCCGCGCCGCCGCCCGCCGCCTACATCGCCGAGTCCGGCGGGATCTTCCGCGACATGACCATCCACGACTTCGACATGGTGCGGTTCTTCCTGCCGGAGATCGTCGAGGTCTCCGCCGCCGGCTCGGCGCTGTTCGACGAGGGCGCCCGCGAGCACGGCGACTTCGACAGCGCGGTGGTGACGCTGCGCGATCGATCCGGAGCGATCGCCACCATCATCAACTCGCGGCACAGCGCCGTCGGCTACGACCAGCGGCTGGAAGCGTTCGGGCCTACCGGGTCGCTGTCCGTCGCCAACGCCGCGACGAGTCTGGTCAGTCTGTCGACTGCCCAGACGGTGGAGGCGAAGCCTCCCTACCAGGACTTCTTCCTGGAGCGCTACGCGCAGGCGTACATCGACGAGCTGCACGAGTTCGTCAGGCTGGTGCGCGGCGAGGAGTCCACTTCGCCGACGTTCGAGGACGGGCGTGCGGCGCTGGTCCTGGCCGATGCGGCTCAGCGCTCGGCGACCGAGCACCGCGTGGTCTCGATCGATCCGGCTGAATGACCTCGAGCGGCGGCGGTCGCCGGGACCGCCGCCGCTCGATGCCGTCCTCAGCGACCGTGCAGGGTCCAGAGGTCCTGCCATTCGGCGAGGGTGCTGTGATCGTCGGCCGCGGTCGCAGGGTCGGGATCGAAGACCTGATCGCGCGACTGCGCGATGCCCGACGGCTCGGCATCCGAGGCGGCGATCGCCGCGTTGGTGGAGAACTTGCCGTCGACCAGCTGCGGGCCGATGCCCTTCTCCGTGAGCAGGTACTGCACGAACAGCTTCGATGCGTTCGGGCTGCTCGTGCCGGTCGCGATCACCGCCACCTTCGTGTACGAACGGCCCAGCCACGGCGTGATCCCCTCGCACAGACCGAGGTGGTAGCCGGCGTCGGCGTTCGACCGGTACTCCGCGGTGCTGACCATCCCCACCGGCGGGGCTGCCTGGCCGGATGCGCCGATCGCCTCGGCGACGTCGCCTCCGGACTGCTTGAGAATGGGCTCGTTGGCGCCCAGCGCGGCCAGCCACTGTGCGGTAGCGCTCTGCTCCGAGGTGTCGATGGTCTTGCTGAAGTGCTCCTGATAGGCGGCGGCGACCTCGTCGTCCGCGTGGGTCTGCATCTGATTCACCCAGTACAGGAAGTCCGCCCGCAGCAGCGGGTCCGACAGCGCGACCCGTCCCTTCCACTCCGCGTCGGTGAGTGCCCACATGTTGTCGACAGGGCAGGTGTCGCCGTAGGTCTCGGTGTTGTAGGTCCAGGCATCGATCTCGGTGGTGATCGCCAGCGGTGACCGGTACTGCTCCGGGACCTCGTCGAACCCGGAGGGTGGGAACCAGCTGGTCGCCGCCTTCGAGGGGATCAGCTCGGCGCTCACGGCGGGCTCGTCCGTCATCAGGTAGACGTCGCCCTGCACGTTGCCGCTCTGGGCCTCCCTGGTCATGATCTCCTGCTGCTCGTTGGCCTTAGCCTTGACGCCGGTGGCCTTCACGCCGTACTCGGCGGTGAAGGCCGCGGCGATGTCGACGATCTTGCCGGAGACGTCGTATACGACGATCGGGTCCTCCTTCTCGGCGGCCGCGATCAGCGCCTTGAGAGAGTATTCGTCATCCGGGATGCCGAGCGCCGGCGCGTCGGCATCGGGAGCCGGTGGTGCCGACGACGGGGTGCACCCCGTCAGCACGAGCGCGGCACCCATGGCGGTCACGGCGACTCTGGCAGCGCCTCGGACGATCACGGTGCCTCTGGCGCGAGGGCGGGGCGGGGTGGCAGTGAGCATGGCTCTCCTTTGTTGATGGTCGGTCGATCGATGGGTCGGCGGATGCCCGTATCGACGGGCCCCGCATGGTCGGCGGGGGCGACGCTCTCGCGAGATGCCCGGGACTCAGAACTCGTCATCGTCCTCTTCCTTGTCGGACTCGTCCAGCCACCAGCGCGCAGAGGTCACCTTCGGGTCGAGCGTGAGCCGGCTGACCGCGCGCTCCAGCGGCTCGGGGTCCAGCTGCGTCGAGCGGAGCTCGGCGAGGAGCGCGACACGGCCTTGCTTGGTGTGCGAGGTGGTGACCGCCGTGAGGTGGTACTCCGGACGGCTGAGGGTCTGCAGCAGCAGTGCGCGCACGCGCGGCTCGGCCTTGTCGTTCGTCATGACCTCGAAGGCGAACTGCGAAGGGGTGAGCTCGGACTTCGCGGTGGGCGTGAGCTGCCGACCGCTTCGCCGGTTGACCACCCGCCCCAGAGGGCGGAGGAAGATGTTCGCCAGCACGATGAGACCGGTGCCGACCACGGCGATGATGTACATCCCGGTGCCGGCGAGGCAGCCGATGGCGGCGGAGCACCAGAGCGTGGCGGCGGTGTTCAGACCGCGGATGTTCAATCCCTCGCGGATCATCACGCCTGCGCCGAGGAACCCGATCCCGGACACGACCTGAGCAGCGACTCGCGTCGGGTCGGCGGTGCCGTCGGGGGTGAAGCCGTAGGCTCCCATCACAACGAACAGTGCTGCCCCGACCGACACCAGCGCATTCGTGCGCAGGCCCGCCCGGCCTGCGCGCCACTGCCGCTCGAGTCCGACGCATGCACCCAGGGTGAGACTGAACAGGATGCGGATGCCGACCTCGAGCTCGCTGGGCACCCCCAGGGGGAAGATCTCACTTAAGACCGAATGTAAGGACATTTGCACATAATAGGCTCCCAGCCGCGCGAACTCAAGAGGGGCAAGGGTCTGAGGGCGGGCGGAACAGTGATCGCGAAGCCCGGGCTGGCATTCGGCGCTAGTTGTGCTATTGTCAGGACATGACGCAAGCCAGTTGTTGACAGCGTCGGCGGGACACCCCGCTTCCCGAGCATAAGGATGTGCGATGGAAACCGATCACACGCGAACGCGAGGCGTGCAGCGATGAGCAGAACACTTCTCGACGCGCCACGGCCGCAGGCACTGCCCCCGGTGGAGCCGGAGCCCTCATCTTCCCAGGCACGGCCCCGTGGAGGCGGCCTCTATCGCCTCAAGGTCGCTCTGCGCGAGCCGACGACCATCGTCGGGGTTCTGGCGCTGGCGCTCTTCACTTACCTCATCGTCGTGCCGATCATCAGCATGCTCAGCGACGCCGCACTCGTGCAGTACGGCGACGAGTCGCGGAGCGGGCAGAACTTCGGTGAGCTCACGGCGTACTACCTGCAGCGCGTCTTCGCATCGCCGCTGTCAGCGACGATCTTCTGGCGCCCGCTGGGGAACACGCTGACGATCGCGTTCGGAGCGATCGCGTTCGCCGTGCTCATCGGCGGAACGATGGCCTGGCTGCTCAGCCGCACGAACATGTGGGGGCGCAAATGGTTCGCCACCGCGCTGATCGTGCCCTACATGCTCCCGGCCTGGACCTTCGCGCTCGCCTGGACGAGCCTGTTCAAGAACCGTCGCATCGGCGGGCAGGCCGGCTGGCTGGAGTCGCTCGGCTTCGAGCCGCCGGACTGGCTGTCGTACGGTCAGGTGCCGATCATGGTCGTCCTGGCGCTGCACTACACACCGTTCGTCATCCTGCTCTTCGGCAATGCGCTGCGCCGGTTCGACTCGCAGCTGGAGGACTCCGCACGAATCCTCGGCGCACGTCGCTTCACCGTCACCATGCGCGTGATCCTGCCCCTGATGCGGCCGTCCCTCATCTCGGCCATCATCCTGATCTTCGCGAAGTGCCTCGGCGAGTTCGGCGTCGCCTACGTGCTCGGCATGCCCGTGCAGTACGAGGTGCTCTCCACATCGCTGTACCGCAACATCTCGTCGCGGCAGACCGGCGTCGCCGCGGTCCTCGCCGGCGCGATCATCCTGATCGGGGTCATCTCGCTGCTGGTGGATGCGCGACTGGTGCGAGAGGGCAAGCGCTTCGTCACGGTCGGATCCAAGGGTTCGATGAATCGGCTGTCGGACCTCGGCAGGTGGCGCGGTGCGGCGACCGCAGGCGCCAGCCTGGTCTTCGCGATCAGCGTGGCCATCCCGCTGCTGACGCTGTTCCTGTCGACGGTGATGCGCAAGCCCGCCGACTTCTCACCGGGCAACTTCACGCTCGACTTCTGGATCGGTCAGGGGCTGAAGACGGTCGCTCTGCCGCAGGGCATCCTCCTGACACCGGAGTTCTGGGCCGCCGCGTGGAACACGCTGTGGATCGTCGGCCTCGCCGCGATGACATCCGGCGTCCTCGGCCTGCTCGTCGGATACGTCGTGGTGCGCACCCCGGTGAAGTTCGTCGGAGCGGCGCTCAGGCAGATCACCTTCTTCCCGTACCTGGTGCCGGGCATCGCGTTCGCTGTGGCGTATCTCTCGCTGTTCGCGGTGGCGCGAGGTCCCGTCCCCGCGCTGTACGGCACTGCGGCGATCCTGGTGCTGGCGTTCATCGCTGAGCAGATGCCCTACGCGTCCCGCGCCGGCATCTCGGCGATGATGCAGCTCGGCAAGGAGCCCGAGGAGGCGGCCCAGGTGGCCGGAGCCGGATGGTGGAAGCGCATGACGCGCATCGTCATCCCGATCCAGAAGGGATCTCTCGCCACCGGCGTGCTGCTCCCGTTCATCTCCGGTGTGAAGGGGCTGAGCCTTGTCGTCATCCTCGCCGTGCCGGGAACCCACGTCCTGACGACCTACTCGCTGCAGCTCGTCGACTACGGATACAACCAAGCGGCGAACGCTGTGGTTCTGATGGTGGCGGCGATCGCCTTCTTCGGGACTCTCTTTGGACAGAAGCTCACCAGGAGCAACTTGGCGGAAGGGCTGGGTGGCTGAAATGCCTAACATCACTCTTGAAGGGGTGCAGAAGAACTACGGTGGAGGGTCAGCCAACGCGGTCGCCAACCTCGACCTGGAGATCCGCGACGGCGAGTTCATGTGCCTGCTCGGACCCTCGGGCTGCGGGAAGACCACCACGCTGCGCATGATCAGCGGTCTCGAGCACCCCACCGGCGGTCGCATCCGGATCGGCGACCGGGTCGTCGACTCCATCCCCGACAGCATCTACGTGCCGCCGGAGAAGCGCGATCTCGGACTCGTGTTCCAGAGCTACGCGCTGTGGCCGCACCTGACGATCGAGAACAACGTGGACTTCGGGCTCCGGCTGCGCAAGGTGCCGCGCGCCGAGCGCGAGCAGCGCAGGGCCGAGGTGATGGACAAGCTCGGCATCGCGAAGTACCGCAAGCGCTACCCGTCCGAGCTCTCGGGCGGGCAGCAGCAGCGCGTCGCGCTGGCGCGGATGCTCGCGGTGAACCCCGAGGTGCTTCTGCTGGACGAGCCGCTGTCGAACCTGGACGCGCGGCTCCGTCTCGAGATGCGAGCCGAGCTGAAGCGCATCCACGAGGAGTTCAACACCACCATCGTCTTCGTGACCCACGACCAGTGGGAGGCGATGACCCTCGCCACGCAGATCGCCGTGATGAGCGAGGGGGAGCTGCAGCAGCTGGGCACTCCCGACGAGATCTACGAGACGCCCGCGAACCGGTTCGTCGCCGAGTTCGTCGGCAACCCGCCGATCAACATCATCGAACTGGCGCGCGAGGAGAGCGGCGGGCTGGCGCTGTGGGCCATGCAGTACGTCACCTCGCGTTTCGGCGAGCTGCACGGACTCGGATCGGTCGGTGTGCGGCCAGAGGCGGTTCAGGTCACCGGCGCACCCGAGAACGTGCCGGACGGCGCGTTCAAGGCCCGGGCCCGGGTCACCGGCATCCTCCCCACAGGCGGCAGCTGGATCGTCGAGCTGGATGTCGCCGGCCGCAAGGTGTTCTCGGTCACGAGCCTCGCGCCGGTCTGCCGGGTCGACCAGGACGCCTACCTGTGGGTGCAGCCGAGCGACCTCAACCTCTTCGACCACGACGGGGCCCGGCTGCAGCCGGAGCGCCGCCTGCTGGCGGTGTAGGCACCCGACCGCCAGCGGAACCCTGCAAGTGATCAACGTACCCGGGATGCACCCGGTCGACACGAAGGAAAGAGAACGATGACGTTCACGACAAGATCGTCCGCGCGTGTTGTGACAGCGCTGGCGTCGGTATCCCTGCTCTCCGTCGGCCTCCTCGCCTGCGCCCCCTCATCCGGGGGCGCGGCAGCCGAGGAGAAGACGAAGAAGCCGGCTGTCGAGCTGGGCATCAGCGACGACGGCTACACGCTCGACAAGCTCGTCGAAGCAGCCAAGAAGGAGGGCCCGCTGGTCGTCTCCGACAGCACCGGCAAGATCACCGACATGGCGGACGCGTTCACCGAGAAGTACGGCATCAAGACCACGGGGGTGAAGCAGAAGGCCGGCGAGGCCACCGAGATCGCGATCCGGGAGGCCGCTGCCAGCAACGTGCAGACGGACGTCTTCATCCTCAGCGACGCGCCGGCCGGCAAGCGCGAGCTCGTCGACCGCGACATCGCCATCTCGTGGACTCCGCCGGACCTCGCCGACCTGATCGACAAGGAGTACAAGGACCCGCTGACGGTCGCCACCGACGTGCAGGTCTGGGGATACAACACCGAGCTCTACCCGGACGGCTGCCCGATCGACAACGTGTGGGCTCTCACCGACGAGGAGTGGAAGGGCCACGTGGTCATGCAGGACCCGACGCTGATGGCGCCGATCGTGTACTGGATCAACGAGATGGCGACCAACCACGACGACAAGATGAAGAAGGCATATGAGGACTACTTCGGAGAGAACTTCTCCGGTGATGAGGAGACCGCTTCCGCCGAGTGGCTGAAGCGCCTGGCGCAGAACGACCCGCTGCTGGTGAAGAGCGGCGGCGACTCCGCGGAGTCCGCTGGAGCGCCGGGCCAGACCGAGGGGTTCATGGGCCTGATGAGCACGGCGAAGTTCCGCGAGAACGAGGACAGCGGGTACAAGCTCGGGCTCTGCACGGGCGTGGCGCCATACTCCGCGTTCGGCTACAGCAAGGTGGGCCTGATCGCCAAGGGCACCAAGAGCCCGAACGCCGCCAAGCTCTTCATGCACTACGTGATGACCGCAGAGGGCTTCGCCCCGCAGAACGAGGACGGCAAGTTCTCCACCAACAGCGAGGTGCCGCCCGCCGAGGACGAGCCGTCCGGCATCCTCGACGTCTGGGACGAGGTCTCCATGCCCGACCGGGCGATGCTCGACAGCAACTTCGACGAGCTGCCCCGCTGGAGCGACTTCTGGATCCAGGCCAACCACTCCTGACAACTGCCGGCACCGAACGAAGCAAGGATGATCGATGACTGATGTGACCCTCGAATCCCGCACCCTGAGGCGGACGGCCGTCGGCGCCGCCCTCGGAGTCGGCGACCAGCTGCGGGCCGCCTTCCGGGCGCCCATGCAGCGAGATTTCAAGAGAGACGCGCACGACATCGTCACCGTGCACGACAAGGCGGCCGAGAAGAGCATCACGACGGTGCTGCTCTCGGGACACCCCGACTCCATGATCGTGGGCGAGGAAGGGGGCGTCAGCGGTTCCGGTCGAGTGCAATGGCACATCGATCCGATCGATGGCACCTCCAACTTCGCCCGCGGTCTGGCGTACTGGTGCGTCTCCATCGCGGCCGTCATCGAAGAGCGGGTCGTCGCGGGGGTGGTGTTCGATCCGATGGCCGGCAACGTGTTCAGCGCCGACCTGACCGGAGCCTGGCTCGGCGACGACCCGCTGACGTCACGCGCCGCCGCGGCCGAGATCGACGCCACCGTGGTCTCGAGCTTCCCGAACCCGAAGGACACCTGGCTCTTCGGCGAGACCGCCTACGAAGCGCAGGCCCGCCTGGTCGACGCGTTCCAGGCCGTGCGCAATTTCGGCAGCGGCGCGCTCAACCTCGCGCACGTCGCGGCCGGCTGGGCCGACGCGACGATGGGCTTCTACACGAACTCGTGGGACATCTCGGCAGGCGGGTTCATCCTGCAGCAGGCCGGCGGCAGCATCCAGGGCCTGGCCGGCGGAGAGCACCGCGAGACGTTCCACACATCACCCGACTACTACGCGGTCGGCGAGGGCGGCGACTACCCCACCCTCGCCGACGTCATGCGGACCTGGTCATCGCGCTACGACGCGACCAGCCCGCCTCCGCGACGCTGACACACCACCCACACGAGGAGAAGAAGAAGAATGACGAAACTCATCAGGCCCCGCGGTCTGCTGGTGGACTTCGGCGGCGTCATCGTCGAGACGGCGAGTCGCGCCGGCTGGCGCGGCGAACTGGCAGAGCTCGTGCACGACCGGCTCACCGAAGCGGGGATCGAGTTCCCGAGCCTGACGAAGGAGGCCATCGAGGACGACCTTCGAGAGGGGGCCAAGGCCGACTCGCGCTGGAAGGACGCCATGTCGCGCCCGTTCGCTCCCGCCGAGCTGACCTATCGGGAGTTCTGGGAGGGGTTCGTTGCGGCCGACTGGCCGACAGCCGCCCGGGAGTACGTCCGCGAGCACGCTCGCGAGCTGTGCCGCGAGATGGGGGAGAGAAAGCAGGAGCGCGTCACCCGCGACGGCTTCATCGAGGTCCTGGATCTGGCGGACGAGGCATCCATCCCCGTTGCCATCGTCAGCAACACCCTGATGGGCCAGGTGCATCGCGACTACCTCACCCGGCACGGACTGACCGACCGCTTCGTGGAGCAGATCTACAGCGACGAGGTCCGCGTGCGCAAGCCCAACCCCGAGATGATCCACCTCGGCGCCCGCTCGATCGACGAGACAGCAGCCACGTGCTGGTACGTGGGCGACAACTTCGACCGCGATGTGCTCTGCGGCGTGCGCGCCGGCGTCGGCGGCAACATCCTGATGGAGGCGCGCAGCACCTACGACCTGCCGTATCAGCTGTCGGTGACCGCGGATGCCGTCGTCGCCGACCCGTGGGGGCTGCTGGAGATCATGTCGGCATCGCTGGAGCGTGTTGCGTGACCGAGGAGCCGCACGCGCGATCGCGTCGACTGCGTGAGATCGCCGAGGGCGCAGCGCGGTCGGTGCAGGAGCAGCTGCGCGAGGCCTTCCGCGGTCGGATGACCGTCGATCACAAGCGGGATGCCCGCGATGTGGTCACAGTGCACGACAAGAACGCGGAGAAGGCCATCGCGGCGTACATCTTCGAGCACGAGCCCGATTCGCGGCTGCTCGGCGAGGAGGGCGGTGCCGTCGGCGACGGCAGCGTGTCGTGGTTCGTCGATCCCATCGACGGGACGAGCAACTTCGTCGACGGGATCGCGTTCTGGTGCATCTCCATCGCCGCCGCCGTGGACGGCGAGGTCGTCGCGGCAGTCATCCTCGATCCGATGGCGGACGACCTGTTCGCCGCCGACCTCGACGGCGCCTGGCTGAACGGCTCGGCGATGCGCTCGAACGCCGCGAAGGCGGAGGCGGAGGCGACGCTGATCACCGGGTACCCCAACGCCCGGCAGCTCTCGGCGCACGGCGGAGTCGCGCTCACCGACTTCGCCGAGCTGGTGCTCGCGTTCCGCGCGCTGCGCCGGCCGGGGAGCGCAGCGCTGACGCTGGCGCACGTGGCGGCGGGCTGGGCGGATGCCGCGGCGGGCTTCAGCGTGAACCCGTGGGATGTCAGCGCCGCCGAGCTCATCGTGCGGCAGGCCGGGGGGACCTACGTGCCCCTGGCGGTCGGGCAGTCGGAACGGCCCGCGCACTCCTACGAGCACCGTGGATACGTGGCCGTGGGAGGCGGAGGCTCGTACCCGACCCTGATGGCTGTCGCCCGCGACATCGCGGCGCGCAGCTGAGTCGATCCCGATGACGGCCCCGGGCGCAGATCGAGTCTGCGCCCGGGGTCTCGTCTCATCGTGATGCGGTTGACGTGATTGCATCTTGTTCGGAGATGCAGTACAACGTTGTATGGTTCGCATCTGCCGTCGACCGCGGCTCTACGACAGACGAGGGAGAACGAATGGCGGCGACGCTGCACGACGTGGCGAGGCTGGCGGGGGTCTCGATCAAGACCGTGTCGAACGTCATCAACGACTACGAGCACATCCGCCCGGCCACGCGCGCGAAGGTGGAGAAGGCGATCGGCGAGCTCGGGTACACGCCCAATCTCACCGCACGGAACCTGCGGTCGGGGCGCACGGGCGCGATCGCTCTCGCCCTGCCCGACCTGAGCCTGGCGTACTTCGCCGAGCTGGCCGCGCAGGTCATCCACGAGGCCGAAGCCGCCGGCGTCGTCGTTCTCGTCGAGCAGACCGGCGCGGATCGCGAGCGCGAGCTCGACCTGCTGCGCAGCTCGCGACTCAAGCTCACCGACGGGCTGATCTTCAGCCCGCTCGGCATGGGGCCCGATGACGTGGCGGCTCTGGACGTGCCCTATCCGCTCGTGCTGCTCGGCGAGCGCATCTTCGACGGCCCGACCGACCACGTGACCATGCGCAACGTCGACGCGGCGCGCGCGGCCACCGAGCACCTGATCGCACAGGGGCGACGCCGCATCGCCGTCGTCGGCGCCCACGAGGGCGAGATCGTCGGATCCGCGGCGCTGCGCCTGCAGGGGTACCGCGAGGCGCTGGACGCGGCCGGCATCGAGTACGACGACTCCATCGTCGGGTACACGACGCTGTGGCATCGGGCGAACGGCGCCGATTCGATGCGCGACATCCTCGCCAGGGGAGCGGAGTTCGATGCCGTCTTCGGGTTGAACGACACCCTCGCGCTGGGCGCCATGCGGGTACTGCAGGAGGCGGGTCTGCGGGTGCCGCACGACGTGTCGGTGATCGGCTTCGACGGTCTCGACGAGGCGGCGTACTCGATCCCGTCGCTCACGACGGTCGATCCCGGCCGCGGCTGGATCGCGAAGACGGCCGTTTCGACGCTGCTGGCCCGCATCGGCGGCAAGGCGGATGCTGCGCCGCAGACCCTCTTCGCCGACTACCGCATCCTCGAACGCGAGTCGTCCGCTTCCAGTTGACAGCGGCGGCCGGTGGGGTCACAATGTTTCTACAACGTTTACTACAACGTTGTAAATTCTGTGAGGATCGCTGGGCGGCATGGCGCTGGGCGATGACATCGAAGTCAGCTCTGAGAGGAAGACCCGCACAATGAAGTCACGGATCCTGGCCATCGCCGGCGTGATCACGCTCGCCGGCATCACCGCAACCGGCTGCTCCGCATCCGGAGCGGCGAGCGACGACGGCACGCTCACCTTCATGTTCCGAGGCAGCGACGCCGAGAAGGCCGCCTACACCAAGGCGATCGAGGAGTTCGAGAAGGCCAACGACGTCGACGTGAAGATCATCATGACCACGGCCGACGAGTACAGCACCAAGCTCAAGGCGGCCATCGCCGGCAAGAAGGTCCCCGACGTCTTCTACGTCGACCCTGGCAGCGTGCAGGCGTACGTGCGCTCCGGGATCATCAAGGACATCACCGCGGCCGTCGAGAAGGAGGTCGACCTCGACAACGTGTGGGCGTACGGGATCGACAGCTACCGCTTCGACGGCGCGCTCATGGGCAAGGGCGACATCTACGCCATGCCGAAGGACGTCGGCCCGTTCTCGTTCGGCTACAACAAGACGATGTTCGAAGAGGCCGGCATCCCGCTGCCCGACGTCGATCAGCCCTACACCTGGGCGGAGTTCATCGATGTCGCCAAGAAGCTGACGAAGGACAACGACGGCGACGGCAAGCTCGACCAGTGGGGCACCGGGCTGAACGTGCAGTGGAACCTGCAGTCGTTCGTGTGGTCGAACGGCGGGGACTGGCTCAACGACGACCGCACCCGGGTTACTGTCGACAGCCCCGAGTTCGTCGAGGCGCTGCAGTTCTTCGCCGACATGAGCACGAAGGACGCCGTCACCCCCTCGAGCTCCGACTCGCAGACGCTCGACACCTACCAGCGCTGGATGCAGGGCGAGATCGGGTTCTTCCCGGTCGGCCCGTGGGATGTGCCCACGTACCAGAAGCTCGACTTCGAGTGGGACCTCATCCCGTACCCGGTCGGCAAGACCGGTGAGACGGCCACCTGGACCGGAACCCTCGGCATCGCCGTCAGCGAGAGCACGAAGAACGCCGACCTCGCCACGAAGCTCGCGATCTACCTCTCGACGAACGAGACCGCGCAGCAGTCGCTCGTCGACGACGGCGTGCAGATCCCGAACCTCATCGACATGGCCGACACGTGGGTCGCCGACTCCACCACGCCGCCGGCGAACAAGCAGGAGTTCCTCGACATCGTGCAGGACTACGGCCGCGCACTGCCCGCCAACACCACCTACAGCGCCGAGTGGTACGACGAGCTGTGGAAGAACATCCAGCCCGTGCTCGACGGCAAGCAGAGCGCGAAGGACTACCTCGATGAGGTGCAGCCGCGCATGCAGGAGCTGCTCGACAAGGCCAACGCCGACGCCGGCATCGGCTGATCGTCCGCCGGGGGCGCACGCGCGCCCCCGGCACCCGCATCCGGTACCCGAAAGGAGGTGAGCCGTGATGGGCTCTCCGACCACCATCCGACGTTCCCGACTCCACCGCCGAGAGCACCTCGCCGCAGCCGCCTTCATCGCGGCTCCGGTCATCGGCTTCCTCATCTTCATCGGCTATCCCATGCTGTACGCGGTGTACGCCTCGTTCACCAAGTGGAACGGCCTGAGCGAGCCGACGTTCAACGGTCTCGACAACTACGTCGAGATGATCGGCGACCCGTACTTCTGGAAGGCGATGGGCAACACCGTCTTCATGATGATCGGCATCCCCATCGGCCTGATCATCTCGCTCCTGCTGGCCCTCGCGCTGAACCGGCGCATGCGCGGCACGACGTTCTTCCGCACCGTCTACTACGTGCCGGTCATCTCGTCGCTCGCGGCCGTGGCGATCCTGTGGCAGTGGGCCTACAACGGCGACTTCGGCCTCATCAACCAGGTGCTCGCGATGCTCGGCATCGACGGCCCGAACTGGCTGCAGGACGCGTCCACCGCGAAGCCCGCGATCATCATCATGGCGGTGTGGAAGGGCGTCGGCTTCTCGATGCTGCTGTATCTGGCCGCCCTGCAGTCGGTGCCGAGGCACCTGTACGAGGCGGCGGCGATCGACGGTGCGAACGCCCTGCAGCAGTTCCGCCACATCACGATTCCCATGCTGCGGCCGGTCACCTTCTTCCTCGTCGTGACGAGCATCATCGGCGGCGCGCAGATCTTCATCGAGATCAACATCATGACCCCCACCGGGGGGCCCGAGTTCTCGACGGCGTCCATCGTCTGGTACATCTGGCAGAAAGCCTTCAACTACCTCCAGATGGGCTACGCCACCTCGATGTCCGTGGTTCTCGGGCTGCTGGTCTTCGTCATCACCGCGATCCAGTTCCAGATGAACCGACGCTCCCAGTTCTCGATCGAGTGAGGCAGCCATGACTTTCACGACCTCGACCTCGCCGTCGCCCGCCCCCGCGACCGCCGTGGCAGTGCTCCCTCAGGACCCCGGCGGCCGCCGCCGTCGACGCGCCCCGATCGGCGACTCGTCGACCCCGGTCGGCATGCGCTCGCGCTCCTACCGCTCGATGAACGTCATCGTCACGATCGTGCTCGCCGTCGGCGGGATCATCATGATCGCGCCGCTGCTGTGGACCTTCACGACGTCGCTGAAGACCCGTGAGGCGGTGTTCGCGCTGCCGCCGCAGTGGATCCCCGACCCCGTGCAGTGGGAGAACTATCTGCGCGTGTGGTCAGCGGGTCCGCTGGCCAGCGGCATCTGGAACAGCATCGTCGTCTCGGTGAGCGTGACGGTGGTGGGCACCGCGACGAGCGCGCTCGCCGCCTTCGCGTTCGCGAAGATGCGGCTGCCCTTCAAGAACGTCGTCTTCCTCACCCTGCTCGTGGCGATCATGATCCCGTTCCCGACGATCATGATCCCGCAGTTCAAGATGTTCGGCGATCTGGGCATGGTCGACACCCTGTGGCCGCTCATCCTGCCCGGCCTGTTCGGGAACATCGTGATGATCTTCTTCCTGCGTCAGTTCCTGGACTCGGTGCCCGACTCGATCATCGAGGCCGCCAAACTCGACGGCGCCGGGTATCTGCGCATCTTCTGGACGCTGATCTTCCCCGCCATCCGCCCCGCGGTGGCTGCGCAGTTCATCCTGTGGTTCATGGCGGTGTGGAACGACTACCTGGCGCCGATCATCTACCTGAACTCGCCGGAGAGGCAGACGCTGCAGCTCGTGATCGCGAGCTTCAACGCCACCTACGCGAGCCAGACGGACTACCCGCTGATCATGGCCGCATCGTTCATCGCGCTCATCCCCGTGCTCGTGGTGTTCGTGATCTTCCAGCGGCAGATCATCGAATCCGTCGCGCTGACCGGGGCCAAGGGCTGAGCATGATCGATACCGCAGACACCGCAGACACCGTCGACACCGCAGACACCGCGACCTGGGGTGCGCGCAACGCGCACGACCCGACCGTCGTGCACGGCGACGACGGACTCTGGTACATGTTCTCGACCGACGCCGCATCGGGGCTCGACCGGGTGCCGGCCGGCGTGCACGTGCGCACCTCGCCGGACCTGGTCACGTGGACCTACCGCGGCACCGCGCTGAAGGGGGTGCCGACTCCCGCCGGCTCGTGGTCGGGGGCGGTGGGACTGTGGGCGCCGGAGGTGGTGCGCTGGCCGGCCGCCGATGCCGACGGCGACGGGCTGCGGGAGACGCGGTGGCACATGTACTACTCCGCGTCGACGTTCGGCTCGCGCACCTCGGCGATCGGACTGGCCACGGCGGCCGAGCCCGCCGGTCCCTGGCGCGACGAGGGCATCGTGATCGCGACGGACCACGCGCGCGACACGATCAACGCGATCGACGCGGCAGTCGGGTACGACCGCGACGGCACACCGTGGATGCTGTACGGATCGTTCTTCGGCGGCATCCACGCGGTAGAGCTCGCGCTCGAGACCGGCCGGCGCCGACGTGACGAACCGGGCACGCTGATCGCCCGACGACCCGCCGGCGTCGACGGCGCGATCGAGGGCGCCTACGTCGTGCAGCGCGACGGTCGCCACGTGCTCTTCGTGTCGTACGACTCGCTGGTCGACACGTACAGCGTGCGGGTGGGCATCTCGGACTCGATCACGGGGCCGTACCTCGACCACCAGGGGCGCGACCTCACCTCGCCGACCGACGAGCACGCCGTCTCGACCGGCACCAAGGTGCTCGGCGGTCTGCGCTTTCCCGGCGGCCCGGGGCTGATCGCTCCGGGGCACAACTCGATCTTCCACGACGGCACCGACACCTTCATGGTGCACCACGTGCGCTTCGCGGACGCCCCGACCGAGCACGAGGCGCAGATCCGTCGCGTGCACTGGACCGCCACGGGCTGGCCCGTCGTGTCGCCGCACCCGTATGCGGGCGACGGCACCGAGCGCCTCGCCGCTGCCGAGCCCGTCGCAGGGGAGTGGGATGCCGTGCGCTTCGCGCCGGAGACCGCCGGCGTCGTCGACGCCGAGCGCGTGCGCATCGAGTCGGATCTGATGAGCGCAGGAGAGCCGGCCACGACCCATCTGACGGTGATCCCGGACGCGTCGTCCGGCTCGGCCGGATCGGAAGCCGCCGGGCTGGATGCCGTGGTCTTCGGCGCATGGGATCCCGTCGCGGGATGCCCGGTGCTCTCGTTCAGCGGCATCGATGCCGACGGGGTGGTCTGGAGCGGCTCGAAGACGGTGCGCTCATGAGCGCCGAGACGTACGCCGCTGCAGGGTGGACGGGCCGGGTCATGCAGATGCTCGACGCCGTGTGGACCCTGGTGCTCGTCAACCTGCTGTTCATCGGCGGCGTGCTCGCGGGCGGCGTGGTGGCCGGGGTCATGCCGGCCGGCGTCGCCGCGGCATCCGTCCTGCTTCCCGGCGGCCGCCCCGCCGATGACGGCATCGTGCGCGCGTTCGTGCGGCACTACCGTGCCGCGTTCCGCCGGGCGAACCTCACCGGCATCCCGTTCCTGATCGCGGGTCTGCTGCTGGCTGCGGATGCGGCGGCGCTGGCCCGGCTCGCCGGACCGGCCGCCGCGGTGCTCTCCGGCCTCACGGCGATCGTCGCTCTCGTGGTCGTGGTGACCCTCGCGGTCACGCTGACCCTGCTCGCCCGGCACGGCGACCGGCCCTCCGCGGTGCTGCGCGCCGCCGTCGCCGTCGCGCTCTCCGCCCCCGCGACGGGCCTGGGCGTGCTCATCGCTCTGCTCGCCATGGCCGTCATCGCCGGGGTGTTCCCCGTGACGATCCCGCTGGTCGGCATCTCCCTTCCTCTCGCTGTCGCCGTGCGCCTGATCGACCGCCGTCTCGCCCGGCTTCCGATCGGCCCCGCGCAACCGACCCTCGACTCCGCCACCCCCAACCCAGACAAGGACATCCTGTGACCAAGGCACGCATCTCCATCGACCGGACCGCGGTCGTCGCTCCGATCGATCGGCGCATCTTCGGCTCGTTCGTCGAGCACCTCGGCCGCTGCGTCTACGACGGCATCTACGAGCCCGGCCACCCCACCGCGAACGAGGACGGCTTCCGTCTCGACGTCGTCGACCTGGTGCGCGAGCTCGGCTCGACCACCATCCGCTACCCCGGCGGCAACTTCGTCTCCGGCTTCCGGTGGGAGGACTCGGTCGGACCGCGCGACAAGCGCCCGGTGCGTCGTGATCTCGCCTGGCACTCGCTCGAGACCAACCAGGTCGGCGTCGACGAGTTCTCGCGCTGGCTCAAGCTCACCGGCTCCGAGCTGATGATGGCCGTCAACCTGGGCACGCGCGGCATCGAGGCGGCGCTCGACCTGCTGGAGTACTGCAACCACCCGTCGGGCACGGCGCTCAGCGATCAGCGCATCGCCAACGGCACCGTCGAACCGCACGACATCCGCATGTGGTGCCTGGGCAACGAGATGGACGGCCCCTGGCAGACCGGTTACATGACGGCCGACGACTACGGCAAGATCGCGGCCCGCACCGCCCAGGCGATGAAGGCGGCCGACCGCACGCTCGAGCTGGTGGTGTGCGGGTCATCGGGTTCCGGCATGCCGACCTTCGGCGACTGGGAGCGCACGGTGCTCGAGCACACCTACGAGCACGTCGACTTCATCTCGTGCCACGCGTACTACCAGGAGCGCGGCGGTGACCTCGCCTCGTACCTCGCGTCGTCCATCGACATGCAGTACTTCATCGAGACGGTCGTCGCCACCGCCGATCACGTGGGGCACAAGCTGAAGTCGAGCAAGAAGATCAAGCTCTCGTTCGACGAGTGGAACATCTGGTACCTCGATGAGCACCGGGAGTCGGACGAGGTGAACGACGAGTGGCGCTACGCGCCGCGCCAGCTGGAGGACGTCTACTCGGTGGCGGATGCCGTGGTGCTCGGCAACCTGCTGATCACGCTTCTGAAGAACCACGACCGCGTCGCGTCGGCCTCGCTCGCGCAGCTCGTGAACGTGATCGCCCCGATCATGACCGAGCCGGGCGGCGACGCGTGGCGGCAGACCACCTTCTTCCCCTTCTCGATCACGTCGCGTCTGGCGAAGGGCGAGGTGATCGCGCCTCGCATCGAGGTCGGGACCTACGACACCGCCGTCTACGGTCAGGCGCCCCTGGTCGACTCGGTGGTCACCGTCGATGAGGGCTCCGCGGCCGTGTTCCTCGTCAACCGCAGCCAGACCGAGTCGATCGAGGTGAGCATCGCCGTGGACGGGCTGGGCATCACGACCATCGACGAGGCCGTGACGCTGTGGGACGACGACGTGTACGCGAAGAACACGCTCGCCGAGCAGGACCGGGTCGGGCTGAAGGCCCTCGAGGGCGCGGTGATCCGCGACGGCGTGCTCACCGTCACCCTGCCGCCGGTCTCGTGGTCGGCGCTGTCGCTGTCGTGACCCGGAACCTGCGCCCGGTCGGCGCCACCGCTGCTCTGATCGCAGCGGCGGCGCTCGCCGGGTGCGCGCCGGCGAGCGCCGTCGCACCCGTGCTGACCGGCGACGTGTTCGTGCACGACCCGGCCTACGTGCAGGTCGGCGACGATCGCTTCGTCTACTCGACGGGCAACGGTCAGATCGCCGACGGGAACATCCAGATCCGCCGTTCCGACGACGGCGTCGACTGGGAGTATGCGGGCGAGGTGTGGGACGAGAAGCCGGCGTGGCTCGACGACGCGGTGCCCGGTGTCGACAACCTCTGGGCGCCCGAGCTCTACCAGCACGACGGCACCTGGTACCTCTACTACTCGGTGTCGACGTTCGGCAGCGGCGACTCGGTCATCGCCCTGGCGACGAACACGACCCTCGACCCCGACGATCCCGACTTCGAGTGGGTCGACCGCGGTGAGGTCATCGCGTCGGAGGGAACCGACTTCAACGCGATCGACGCCGGCATCGTCGAAGACGCGGACGGCACACCGTGGATGTCGTTCGGGTCGTTCTCATCGGGCATCCGGATGGTCGAACTCGAGTGGCCCAGCGGCCTGCGCGCGGACTCCGCCGCGCCGCTTCGCCTCGCCGATCGCGGTCTCGTCGAGAACGCGATCGAGGCGCCGTACATCGTCGCGCGCGACGGCTGGTTCTACCTGGTCGTCTCGCGCGGATTCTGCTGCCGGGGAGTGGACAGCACGTACGAGATCGTCGTCGGGCGGTCGAAGGACGTCGCCGGCCCCTACCTGGATGCCGACGGGACCTCACTGCTCGATGACGGCGGCACGGTCGTGCTCTCCGGCGACGGCGCCGATCGCATCGGGCCGGGCGGACAGTCGGTGTTCGGCGACACGCTGGCGTTCCACTACTACGACGGTGCGGCCGACGGCGTCCCCACGCTCGGCCTGCTGCCCCTGCAGTGGCAGGACGGCTGGCCGAGGGCGAGCTGGTGAGCGCGATGGACGGCCGGGCGTCACGCCTCGGCCGGCCCGATGCCCTCACCGTGGGATCATGACGGAATGAACACCGAGCGCAATTGGGCAGGGAACGTCGTCTACGGGGCGGCTGGGCTCGTTCATCCCGGATCGATCGACGAGGTGCGCACGGCGCTCGCCTCGAGCGAGCGGGTGCGGACGCTGGGCACCAGGCACTCGTTCAACGACATCGCCGACACCGACGGAGTGCTCATCGCGCTCGATCGGATGCCGCGTGTCGTCGAGGTCAGCGACGCGCGTGACGCTGTGCGCGTCAGCGGCGCACTGCGCTACGGCGACGTCGCACCTCAGCTCGAAGCCTCCGGTCTCGCGCTCGCCAACCTCGCCTCGCTGCCGCACATCTCGATCGCCGGCGCTGTGGCCACGGGCACGCACGGATCGGGCGACCGCTCCGGTTCGCTCGCGACCGCGGTGCGGGCGCTCACGATCGTGAGCGCCGACGGCGAGGTGCACGAACTGCGCCGCGGCGACCCCGACTTCGACGGCGCAGTCGTCTCGCTCGGTGCGCTCGGCGCCGTGATCGACCTCACGCTCGACGTGGAGCCCACGTACGCCGTCGCGCAGCACGTCTACGAGGGACCGAGCTGGGACGCGATCCTCGCCGACCTCGACGCGGTCACGGGCGCCGGCACCAGCGTGAGCATCTTCTCGACCTGGCAGCGCACCGACGCCGCCGATCAGCTGTGGGTGAAGCAGCGTCAGCCCGACGACCGCGTCGACCAGCGCGCGGCCGTCGCCGCATCGCTCGGGGCGGTGCCTGCCGCGGGCAAGCGTCACCCGATCCTCGGCGCCGATCCGCGGGCGTGCAGCGAGCAGGGCGGTGTTGCGGGGGAGTGGTTCGAGCGGCTGCCGCACTTCCGGCTCGCGTTCACCCCGTCAGCCGGCGTCGAGCTGCAGAGCGAGTACCTCGTGCCGCGTCGCGATGCGATCGATGCGATCGAGGCGGTTCGCGGGCTGGCCTCACGCATCGCGCCGCTGCTGCTCGTGAACGAGATCCGCACGGTGCGAGCCGACGAGTTGTGGTTGAGCTCGTCGTTCGGGACGGATGCCGTCGGCATCCACTTCACGTGGCGACCCGACGAGTCCGCGGTGCGGGCGCTGCTGCCGGAGATCGAGGCGGCGCTGCCGGATTCGACGCGACCGCACTGGGGCAAGATCTCGACCCTGGATGCCGCTGAGGTGCGCGCGCGCTTCCCGCGCTGGGCCGACTTCGCGGCGCTCGCCGCGTCGTACGACCCGGAGCGACGACTCGTGAACCGGCGCCTGGAGCTGCTCGGACTCTGACGGGCGCGACGCGGCAGCGTCACGCGGTGATCAGCCTCTTGTGTTCCGCTCGTGATACCGGTAACATCCGAATCAGCTGGCCCCAACGCCGTGGCATCTGTCGTATCTCGAGGAGGAGACACCCCACCCCACCGAACCCGGTGGCGCGGCCCCAGCTGATCGCGGCTCCGGCCGCCGGCCCGACCGGGCCGATCTTCCCCACCTGCCGTCTCAGGGCGCGCATGAGCGGCATCCCCTCATGCCGCTGCTCGAGCGCGCCCGCTCTTCGGCGAGCGCTGAGACGGCCGATGCACTAGAAGGAGTTCGTACACGTGAGAACACACGACAATCCTCCGCGCCGTCGGCGCCGATCAGCCCGGCGCGTGGCCGCGGTGATCGGAGTCACCGCGCTGGTCGCCTCCTCGGCGACCGCCGTCGGCCAGGCCGCCTTCGCGGCTCCGGTCGACCTCGTCGCCGACGGCACGTTCGAGACCGGGATCTCGGGCTGGACCGCGCCCTTCGGCGGCACTCTGGCCTCGAGTGACGACGCCAAGAGCGGCAGCAAGGCGCTGGCGATCAGTGGCCGCTCCGCATTCCAGTCGGGCCCCGCTGCCACCGTCACCGGCAAGCTCGCGACCAACAAGTCGTTCGACCTCAGCGTCTCCCTGAAGTTCACAGAGGCGCAGAACAACCGTGAGACGCAGAACTTCAACGCGGTGCTCTGCACGACGTCTCGCAGTCAGTGCGATGTCGTCGGGTCGGTCGCGGCGAAGAAGGGCGAATGGGCCACGCTGACCACCACCTTCACCCCGAATACCGCGGACTACGACGTTCTGTTCCTGGAGACGCCGTGGAACACCGACATCCAGTCGTTCGTGATCGACGACGTCTCGCTGCGCACAGACGACGGCGCGCCGGCCGTGACCGAGCCGCCGGCCGTGCCGGGCAACCTGCTGCCCGACGGGCGGTTCGCAGGCAGCACGACCGGATGGACGAACACCCGCGGCGGCGAACTGGCGCTCACCGCCGACGCCGCCAGCGGCTCGCACGCACTCGCCGCGACGAAGCGGGAGAACACGCAGTCAGGGCCCTTCGCCGACGTCTCGGGCAAGCTCGAGACCGGCGCCACCTATCGCATGAGCGGAAAGCTGAAGTACACCGAAGGTGAGGCGACGCAGCGCTTCAACTTCACCTTCTGCCCGTCGAACTTCAACGGCTGCGCCGACTACGGTCACACCTTCACCAAGGGGGAGTGGGGATCGTTCTCGCAGGAGTTCACTGCTGAGGCGAAGCACGCCGACGCGAACTGGTTCTTCATCGAGACGCCGTGGGGCTCGAACGCCCTGCAGGACTTCGCCGTCGACGAGATCTCGCTGATCAAGATCGCGGACGCTCCCGAGCAGCCGGCCTATCAGGGGCTCGAGGACGTGCAGACCAAGCCGATCGGCGACCACAACCCGCTCGTCGGCCACAAGTTCGGCGCCGACCCGCACCACCTCGTGTACAACGGTCGGCTCTACATCTACTCCACCGACGACACGCAGCAGTACGAGGCGAACAGCAAGGACGCCAACGGCCTGCCCACGCAGTCGAACGGCTACGGTGCCATCACGCGTCTCAACGTGATGTCGACCAGCGACATGGTGAACTGGGTCGATCACGGTGCGGTCCCGATCGCTCGCGAGGGTGGCGCCGCTCCCTGGGCGCGCAACTCGTGGGCTCCCGCGGCGATCGAGAAGGACGGCAAGGTCTACTTGTACTTCTGCGACAGCGGCACCGGGACTGCCGTCGTCGTCGGAGGCTCGCCGCTCGGGCCGTGGACCGACCCGCTCGAAAAGAAGATCATCCCCGACACCGTCGACCGCGACTACATCGCCTCGGGCGGTTTCCCCGCGGGCATGTGGCTGTTCGACCCCGAGATCTTCATCGACGACGACGGTCAGGCCTACCTCTACTTCGGCGGCAACTCGCAGATCGGCACCGCGCCGAACGTGCAGGGCCCGCAGAACCCCAAGTCGACCCGAGTCGTGAAGCTGAAGGACGACCTGGTGACCCTCGACGGCGACCCGGTCGAGATCGACGCTCCCGGCATGTTCGAGGCGTCCAGCATGTTCAAGCGCGACGGCAAGTACTACTACTCCTACTCGTCCAACTTCCAGGTGAAGGAAGAGGCAGGCAAGTACCCGAAAACCGGGGCCATCGCCTACATGATGACGGACGATCCGATGGATCTCACGGCCTCAAAGTACGCGGGTGAAGCCTTCCTGAACCAGGCGACGTTCTTCGGCGCGGGCAACGGGGGCAACAACCACTCCGACATGTTCACCTACAAGGGTGGGACCTACTTCACCTACCACGCGCAGACACGCGGAGCCGCCTGGGCCGCCGCGTTCGGCAGCCCGGGCGCCACGCAGGGCTACCGCTCGGTGCACATCGACAAGCTGGAGTTCAACGCCGACGGCACCATCAAGCCGGTGCAGGGGACCCGCGCGGGCGTCGAGCAGGTCGAGGCGTTCGACCCGTATCGCACGTTCGAGGCCGAAACCCTCGCATGGCAGCTGGGCATCACCACGGCCAAGACGGAGGCAGCATCCGTCGAGTTCCCCGAGCACAACGGCGGGGGCAACCTCGTCGTGGCATCGGTCGACGACGGTGACTTCACCGGCGTCTCCGGGGTCGACTTCGGAGCCGGCGCGAAGACCGTGTCGGCGCGGGTGAAGCCGCTGACCGAGGGCAGCAGCATCCAGGTCCGTCTCGACCAGCCCGACGGGCCGGTCGTGGCGACCCTGCCGGTGGACGGCGCGGTCGGCGAATGGACGACCGTGCAGGCCGACGTCGACGGCGCGACCGGGGAGCACGACGTGTTCTTCGTGTTCGCCGGCGGCGAAGGCGCGGAGGCAGGCGTCGACCTCGTGGAGATCGACAACTGGGCGTTCACCGGATCGCAGGATTCGGGACCCGGTGAGCAGGAGCTCACGGCGAAGCTCTCGAGCACGCAGGTCGAGGCCGGTGGCTCGGTGACGATCACCGCAGCCGGCGTCGACGCCGCGGAGGTCGAGATCGGCATCGAGAGCACCTACCGCAAGCTCGGCACGGCGCGGGTGGCAGGCGGCGCGCTGTCGGCCACCGTCGTGATCCCGGCCGACATCGAACTGGGTGCCCATGAGATCGTGCTGCGCGCCGACGGTGCAGAACTGACGCGGCTGCCTCTCACGGTGACGGCCGCCGCCGCACCGGGCGATGGCGACCCGGGCGGTGACGGTTCGAGCGACGGCGGTGTCGGCACCGGTGGATCCACCACCGGCGGCACGGCGTCGGCCGGCTCGGACGGCGGCGCACTCGCCACGACCGGTGCGGACGGCTCGGGCAGCGCCCTCGCCGCAGCGATCGCGGCGCTGCTGCTGGCTGCGGGCTCCGGTCTGTGGATGCTGCGGCGCCGCCGGTCCGGCGTGAGCGAGCTCGCGGGATGACCCTGAGTCGTCGGACTCCGCGCTGATGCCATCGGCCCGGTCGTGCCTCCGAAAGAGGGCGCGGCCGGGCTGATCGCGCGTCTGCCGGCGCCGGTGCGTTGCGATGGCCGTGCTGTGCTCGGTAACATCTCGACAGGCAAGCCGACGGAGGAGACGCATGGCCAACGTCGGCTCCGACAAACCGAACATCAGGCAGGTCGCGGCGATCGCCGGTGTCTCGCACATGACCGTCTCGCGGGTGCTCAACGACTATCCGAACATCAAGCCCGAGACCCGGCGCCGCGTGCTCGAGGCGATCGAAGAGCTCGACTACCGGCCGAATCTGGTCGCCCGCGCGCTCGCCACGCAGCGCAGCCGGCGCATCGGGGTGATCGTCGAGAGTCCCGTGGCGCACGGACCGACCAGCATCCTGCGTGCGGTCGAACTCGCGGCGCGCGAGGCCGACTACTCGGTCACGCCGATCGCGCTGTACGAGGGCGACGCGATGACCCCTCATGACGCGGTCGACAGTCTCACCACGCAGGGCGTCGATGCGATCTGTGTCGTCGCGCCCCGGTCATCGTCGGTGGCGGCGCTGCGCCGCGTGCCGATGAGCGTGCCGCTGCTGGTGGTGAAGGCCGACCCCGATCCGACCTTCCTCACGGTCTCGATCGACCAGCACGCCGGTGCGACCCTCGTGGTCGATCACCTCGTCGCCCTCGGTCACCGCGACATCCTGCACATCTCCGGTCCGCTCGACTGGCTCGACGCCAGGGCGCGAGAGCGGGCCTTCCACACCAGAGCGAAATCGTGGGGCATCCGGGAGCGGCCGATCGTGGTCGGCGACTGGAGCGCCGACTTCGCCTACGACTTCGCGATCGGGCTGCAGCGTCTTCCCGAGGCGACCGCCATCTTCGCCGCCAACGACGACACCGCGATCGGCCTCATCCACGGGCTGCACGACCGCGGATTCGACGTGCCCGGCGAGATCAGCGTCGTCGGATTCGACGACGTGCCGCTCGCGCGGCACTTCCTTCCCCCGCTCACGACCGTGCGGCAGGATTTCCAGGCCCTCGGAGGGGCCGTGGTCGAGATGCTGCGCGCGGCGATCGAGCAGCGCGAGCTGCCGCCGTACACCCGCATCCCGACCGAGCTCGTGGTGCGCGATTCGACGGCCAAGCCGCGGGGGGCGCGATGAGCGGCCCGGCCCCCGCTCCCGTGATCGAGTTACGAGGCATCACCGTCGAGCTGCCGGGCGTGCGGGCGCTGGATGCCGTGGACTTCCGTCTCTTCCCCGGCGAGGTGCACGCGGTGATGGGTGAGAACGGCGCGGGCAAATCGACGCTCATCGGCGTGATCACCGGAACCCGCCGGCCGACGTCGGGGGCGGTCGTCGTCGACGGCGAGGAGCGCACGTTCGGCGGCGTCGGCGACAGCAGAGCGGCCGGTATCGCCACGGTGTTCCAGGACATGCAGCTGAGTCCCAATCTCACCGTCACCGAGGCGGTCATGCTCGGGCGCGAGCGCCGCGGCCGGTGGGGGATCGACTGGCGGCGCAACAGAGCGGATGCCGCGCATGCGCTGGCTCGGCTCGGGCTCGATGACCTCGACCCCCGCACACCGCTCGCGTTCCTCTCGCCCGCTCAGAAGCAGCTCGTCGCACTGGCGCGCGCGGTGGTCGACGAGCCGCGCGTGCTCGTGCTCGACGAGCCGACCTCCAGCCTCGACCGCGCCGAGGTGGCGGCGCTGATGAGGGTGATCCGCGGATTGCGCGACCGGGGCGTCGCCATACTCTTCGTCTCTCATTTCCTCGAGCAGGCCTTCGCGATCAGCGACCGCATGACCGTGCTGCGAGGCGGTCGCAAGGTGGCCGAGACTCCCACACGGGAGCTCGAGCGCGCCGAGGTCATCTCGCAGATGCTCGGCAAGGACATCGAGGGGCTGCGCGCACTGGGGTCAGAGCGGAAGGCGCATCACTACGTGTCAGAGGGGGAACCGACCTTCCGCGCAGACGCACTCGGGCGCAGGGGCGAGCTCCGTCCGACGGACATCGAGGTGCATCGCGGCGAGATCGTGGGGTTCGCCGGTCTGCGTGGTGCCGGCCGCACCGAGCTCGGCGCGCTCATGTCGGGTGCGCTGCGCTCGGACTCGGGTGAGCTGTGGGTCGACGGCGAGCGGGTGCGGCTGCACAGCCCGTCGACTGCGCTGCGGCGTCGGATCGCCGCATCGAGCGAGAGCCGCCGCGTCGACGGGATCGTCGCCGGGCTCACCGCCCGCGAGAACATCCTGCTCTCGCTGCAGGCGCTGCGCGGTTGGATCCGCCCGATCCCGCGGCTGGAACAGCGCGTGCTGCTGGACATCTACGTCGAAGCGCTCAATCTCAGCCCCGCCGATCTCGCCTGCCCGGTCGAGCAGCTGTCCGGCGGGACGCAGCAGAAGGTGCTGCTCGCCAGGGCGCTGGCTGTTCGTCCGCACGTGCTCATCCTCGACGAGCCCACGCGCGGCATCGACATCGCCGCGAAACTCCAGATCCAGCGCAGCATCAGCGCTCTGGCCGGGCAGGGCGTCGCCGTGATCTTCATCTCGTCCGAGCTGCAGGAGGTCGTGCGGCTCAGCGACAGGATCGTCGTGCTGAAGGACCGCGAGAAGATCGGCGAGCTCAGCAACGGGCCCGGGGTCACCGTCGACACGATCGTGGAGATGATCGCCGCGGAATCCGCCGGCGACGCCGACTGAGCCGCCGCGGCTCGCGCAGACGCGCGCCTCACGATGGCGCACGCGCGCGGCGTCGAGAATCCGTCGCCGAGTCGCGAACGTTATGCAACACGCTTGTACACTGCGGGATGTTCCCGGTAACATCAGACGCAGGACGCAACGCATCCTGCAATCACCCGAGGGCCGCACGGCCCACCCTCCGGGCAGCGCCCCGGTCTCTCAAGGAGGAGAACTATGTCTGCAAAGAAGCACATCCGCGCGGTACTCGGCTTTGCGGCCGTCGGTGCGCTCGCGCTCGGCCTGACCGCCTGCAGCGGCGGCGACGACAAGGGCTCGTCGGACGGCGGCGCCTCCGGCGAGCTCGTCGAGGTCGGCTTCGTGGCGGTCGGCCCCGAGGGCGGCTGGCGTCAGGCGAACGAGCAGAACATCAAGGACACGTTCACCGAGGATGCGGGCTACAAGCTCAGCTACGCGCCCGCCGCCAACCTCGACCAGAAGTCGCAGATCGACAGCTTCACGGCGTTCGTCGACCAGGGCGTCGACGTCATCCTGCTCTCGGCCACCGAGGCCACGGGCTGGGAGGACTCCCTGAAGCTCGCGCAGGAGGCCGAGATCCCGGTCATCCTGCTCGACCGCGGCATCGAGCCCGAGGACGACAGCCTCTACGTCACGCGCATCGCGCCCGACAACATCGAGGTCGCCAAGGAGGTAGGCGAGTGGGCTGCCTCGGCGTTCCCCGACGGCGGCAACTACGTCGTGCTCGAGGGTCCGGCCGGTGTCGGTGTGGTCAACGAGCGCAACGAGGGCTTCGAAGCGGGCCTCGGCGACTCCGCGCTGAACAAGGTCGACGCGCAGACCGCGAACTGGTCGACCGAAGAGGGCAAGAGCGTGCTCGAGACGATGCTCAAGGCCAACGGCAACGACATCCAGTTCGTCTTCGCGCAGAACGACGAGATGGGCCTCGGCGCCGCGCAGGCCGCGGAAGAGGCGGGCCTCGTCGTCGGCCAGGACATCAAGATCGCCACGATCGACGGCACCAAGAACGCCATCCAGGCGCTCGCAGACGGAAAGCTCAGCTACGTGCACGAGTACAACCCGCTCTTCGGCGAGACCGCTCTGGACGTCGTGAAGAAGGCACTCGACGGCGAGGACGTGGACTCGTACATCATCGTCCCCAGCGAGGCCTTCGACTCGGCCGACGCGGCCAAGGCCGTGCTCGCCGACCGCAAGTACTGATCGGAGAGCCGGGTGGCGCGCTGCGCGCCACCCGGCATCCGTCACCACAGACTGAGAGACAGCGATGACCGAAGAACTGCCCATCGTGCAGATGCGCGGCATCTCGATCGAGTTCCCGGGTGTGAAAGCCCTGGACGACGTCGAGTTCCGGCTCTTCCCCGGCGAGGTGCACGCCCTGATGGGCGAGAACGGCGCCGGCAAGTCCACCCTCATCAAGGCGCTCACCGGCGTCTACCGGATCGACTCCGGCTCGATCGTGGTCGCAGGCCAGGAACGGCAGTTCAGCGGCACCGGCGACGCGCAGAGCGCGGGGATCTCGACGGTGTACCAGGAGGTGAACCTGGCGCCCAACCTCAGCATCGGCGAGAACGTCATGCTCGGTCACGAGATCCGCGGGCCGTTCGGAGTGGACTGGCGCGCGACGCATCGCGCGGCCACCGAGGCGCTCGGCAGGCTGGGACTGTCGCACCTCGACACCCACAAGCCGCTCTCCACCCTCTCGATCGCCGTGCAGCAGCTCGTCGCGATCAGTCGTGCGATGGCGGTCAAGGCCAAGGTGCTCATCCTCGACGAGCCGACCTCCAGCCTCGACGCGGCCGAGGTCGAGGGCCTGTTCACCGTGATGCGCACGCTGCGCGATCAGGGAGTCGCGATCCTCTTCGTGTCGCACTTCCTCGACCAGATCTACGCCATCAGCGACCGCCTCACGGTGCTGCGCAACGGACGGTACGAGGGCGAGTACCTCACGCGCGACCTGAACCGCCACGCGCTGATCTCGAAGATGATCGGCAAGGACCTCGACGCGCTCACATCGCTCGGCGGCAACCGCCGCACCGAAGCGCGCCATGCCGACGAGAAGCCGCTGCTGTCGGCATCCGGCATCGCCCGCCGCGGCTCCGTCGAGCCGACCGACCTCGACATCCGCCCCGGTGAGGTGGTCGGCTTCGCCGGCCTGCTCGGCTCGGGTCGCACCGAACTCGCCCGCCTGCTCTACGGCGCCGACCGGGCCGACCAGGGCGCCATCCAGCTGCACGGTCGCGACATCGAGCTCCGCTCGCCCGCGGACGGACTCGACGCGCGCATCGCGTTCTCGACCGAGAACCGGCGCGACGAGGGAATCATCGGCGACCTCACCGTGCGCGAGAACATCATCCTGGCCGTGCAGGCCGAGCGCGGGTGGGCTCGACCGCTGCCGCGGAAGGAGCAGGATGCCATCGTCGAGAAGTACATCGCCGAGCTGAACGTGCGTCCCGCAGATCCGAACCGCATGATCAAGAACCTCTCCGGCGGCAACCAGCAGAAGGTGCTGCTCGGGCGGTGGCTCGCCACCAAGCCAGAGCTGCTGATCCTCGACGAGCCGACCCGCGGAATCGACGTGGGCGCGAAAGCCGAGATCCAGGAGGCCGTCGCCGCTCTCGCGGAGGACGGGGTGGCGGTCGTGTTCGTCTCGTCGGAGCTGGAGGAGGTCGTCCGCCTCTCCGAGCGCATCGTCGTGCTGAAGGACCACGAGAAGATCGGGGAGATCCAGAACGGCCCCGAGGTCAACGCCCAGCAGATCGTGGACGTCATCGCCGCGCACGGAACCGACGTCGCGGCTGCCACACTCGACGAGGCCGAGGGCGCCCTGCCCGACAGCATCCCCGCATCGACCGCAGAGGAGGGGGCGCGATGAAGAACGCGACCACCGTCTGGCGAGACCTGATCCACAAGCCGTTCTTCTGGGGCATCATCGCGATCGTCGCGCTGCTGCTGCTGAACGTGCTGAAGGATCCCGGCTATCTCGCCCTGACCGTCAACCCGAACAACGGCCACCTCGTGGGCAACGTGATCGACATCCTGCGCCAGGCCGCGCCGATCATGATGATCGCCATCGGCATGTCGCTCGTGATCGCCACGGCGGGCATCGACCTGTCGGTCGGCTCGCTCATGGCGGTCGCCGGGGCCGTGTCGATGGAGTTCCTGCGCAGCACCGACGGCACCTCGGCCGGCTCCGCCCTGGCGGCGGTCGGGCTGTCGCTGGCGATCACCGCGCTGCTGGGTGCCGTGAACGGCGTGCTCGTCGCCTACGTCGGGCTGCAGCCGTTCATCGCCACACTCGTGCTGATGCTCGCCGGGCGCGGAATCGCGAAGGTCATCACCGGCGGCCAGAACACCGCGGCCAGCAACGACACCTACCGCTGGATCGCCAACGGCTACGTCGTCGGCATCCCCGTCGTGTTCCTGCTCGCCGTCGCGATCGTGATCGCCGTCGCCTGGGTGGTGCGCCGCAGCGCCCTGGGACTGATGATCGAGGCGATCGGCATCAACCCGCGAGCCAGCCGCATGGCGGGCATCAAGCCGAAGGGCCTGCTGCTGACCGCGTACATCCTCAGCGGCGTCCTCGCCGGCATCGCCGGCGTGATGTCGGTGGGAAGCGTGATGACCGTCGACATCTCGCGGACCGGCTACCAGCTCGAGCTCGACGCCATCCTCGCCGTCGTCATCGGCGGCGCCTCCCTGATGGGCGGGAAGTTCTCGCTGTCAGGGGCGTTCGTGGGCGCCCTGCTCATCGCCACGCTCGACAAGACGGTGCTCTTCCTCGGCGTCTCGTCGTCGGCGACCCCCGCCTTCAAGGCGACGGTGATCATCGTCATCTGCCTGCTGCAGTCCGAGCGCGTGCGCGCCTGGTTCCGGCGCCGTCGCACCCCGGCCTCCCCTCCGAGCGCCGAGACGTCCGAGATGAAGGAGGTGGCGGCATGAGCACCATGACCGCGACACCCGCCGCGCCCGCCCGCGCGAGCCTCGCCGCGCGCGTGGGACGCACGATCACCGCGAACCCGTCGATCCTGCCGACCATCGCCTCGGTCGTCATCTTCGTCGCCATGATCGTCTACGGCGAGATCGCCTACGGGCGCATCGTGCAGGCGAGCACCCTGTCGAACCTGCTCATCAACAACGCGCACCTGATCGTGCTGGCCGTCGCGCTGACCTTCGTGATCCTCACCGGCGGCATCGACCTGTCGGTCGGGTCGATCATCGCGTTCTCGTCGGTCGCCGGCGTCATGCTCGCGGGTGCGGGATGGCCTCCGCTGCTCGTGGTGGTCGCGATGATCGCCATGGGCGCGGCCTTCGGGCTGTGCTCGGGGCTGCTCATCAGGTACTTCAACGTGCAGCCGTTCATCGCGACGCTCGCGATGATGTTCCTCGGCCGCGGCCTGGCATCCCTGCTGAGCACGAAGCCTCAGCGCCTCGCCGAGGACTCCCCGATCCGCTGGATGGGCGAGAAGATCAAGGTCATCGACGGACCGAAGGTCAACGACCTCACCATCACGCCCGCGGTGATCGTCGCCGTCGTCGTGGTCGCCGCCGCGTTCTTCGTGCTGCACCGCACCCGGACCGGTCGCACCGTGTACGCGATCGGAGGATCCGAGAGCTCCGCGCTGCTGATGGGCCTGCCCGTGCACCGCAGCAAGGTTCTGGTGTACGTGATCAGCGGCACGCTCGCCGGCGTCGCCGCCGTGCTCTACACGGCGCGCCTGGGCACGGCTCAGAACATCACCGGCATCGGGTGGGAGCTCGACGCGATCGCCGCAGCCGTCATCGGCGGCACGGTGCTCACCGGCGCGTACGGATACGTGCTCGGCTCGGTGGTCGGTGCGCTCGTGCTCGGACTGATGACCGTGCTGATCACCCGCGACGGCGGCATCCCGCCCGAGATGACCACGATCATCACCGGCGGCATCCTGCTCGTCTTCGTCCTGCTGCAGCGCGCGGTGATCCGCAAGAAGGAATGAGAGATCTGAGCCGCGAGGGCCGCCCCCTGGGGCGGATGTCGGCGCAACGGACGGTTGTCGGCAGAATCGGGAGATGCGCGCCGGCATCCGTCCACCGTGCCGACATCCGTTCGGGGGAGGAGTTCGCCGGCCCAGCCGTACACTCAGGACGGTGAGCGACGTGGATGCGATGGGCAGGCGGCCGGTCGGCGTCCGCGAGGTCGCGGCTCGTGCCGGTGTCTCCCGCCAGACGGTGTCGCGGGTGCTCAACGAGCATCCGGAGGTCGCCGCAGACACCCGCGAGCGCGTGCTCGCCGCGATGGCCGAGCTCGGCTATCGCGTCAACAATGCGGCCAGGGCACTCGGCACCCGGCGCTCGCGCACACTCGGCGTGCTGGCATCCGACGCGCTGCAGTACGGCCCGTCACGCAGCCTTGCGGCGATCGAGGCGAGGGCTCGCGGTGCCGGGTACTGGGTCAGTGCGGCCTTCGCGGATGCCGGTGACGCGGCCGCGGTGGTCGCCGCGGTGCAGCACCTCGTGTCGCAGGGCGTCGAGGGCATCGTCGTCGTCGCCCCGCACGCGCGGACGCTGGACGCGCTGGATGCCCTGCAGATCGGCGTGCCGATCGTCACGCTGCACGCCTCGGGGCGAGGCATGCGAGGGCTCTCGGTCGACCAGGCGGCCGGCGCGCGTCTCGCCGTCGCCGCACTCGCCGATGCGGGCCACACGCGCATCGCGCACCTGGCCGGTCCTGCGGACTGGCTCGAGGCCGAGTCGCGGGCCGAGGGCTACGCGCAGGAGCTCGCCGCCCGCGGAATGCCGGACGGGCCGGTGATCGTGGGGGACTGGTCCGCCGCCTCCGGGCGCGCGGCCGCAGCGGCGGTGCGCGATCTCGGCGTGACGGCCGTCTTCAGCGCGAACGACCAGATGGCCCTCGGCCTGATCACCGGCCTGCGAGAAGCCGGGCTCGACGTGCCGCGCGACGTGAGCGTGGTGGGCTTCGACGACGTGCCGGATGCAGAGCACTACTGGCCGCCGCTGACCACCGTGCGGCAGGACTTCGACGAACTCGCTCGTCGTGCGGTGGCCGCGGTGATCGGCGAGGCGGCCGCGCCGCGCGACCCCGTGCGGCCCGTGCTGTGCGCGAGAGCGTCGATCGCGCCCGTCCGGGCCGGGCGTCCGCACTGACCGTCGGGTGGCCTTCGGTGCTGTTGACCGAAGCGGCACGGCCGTGACAGACTTTCCGTGACCGGTCACAGTGGCCGGTACTCCCCGTCGACCCACCGAGGTACCCGTGAGCAACGAAGCCCCCTTCACCCCCGAGGTGAAAGCCGCCATCCAGCTGGTGCGCGCCGACGTCGCGCGACTGCATGCAGAACTCGTCCGCTACGGTCTCGTGGTGTGGACCGGCGGCAACGTCTCGGGCCGGGTGCCCGGTGCCGACCTGTTCGTGATCAAGCCGAGCGGCGTCTCGTACGACGACCTGGCCCCCGAGAACATGATCCTCTGCGACCTCGACGGCAACGTCATCCCCGGCAGCGAGGGCAGCGACCGGTCGCCGTCGAGCGACACCGCCGCGCACGCCTACGTGTACCGGAACATGCCCGAGGTGGGCGGTGTGGTGCACACGCACTCGACCTATGCCGTCGCCTGGGCCGCGCGCGGCGAGGAGATCCCCTGCGTGATCACGGCCATGGCCGACGAGTTCGGCGGTCCGATCCCGGTCGGCCCGTTCGCGATCATCGGCGACGACTCGATCGGCCGCGGCATCGTCGACACCCTCACCGGTCACCGCTCGCGCGCCGTGCTGATGCAGAACCACGGGCCGTTCACGATCGGTGTCGACGCGAAGGATGCCGTGAAGGCGGCCGTCATGGTCGAGGACGTGGCCCGCACGGTGCACCACGCACGCGAGGCGGGACCGCTGATCCCCATCCCGCAGGAGGCGATCGACGCCCTCTTCGACCGATACCAGAACGTGTACGGCCAGAACTCGGACGCACGTCGATGAGCGCCACGGCAGAGACCATCCGCTCCGGCCGCACGGCTCTGGGCATCGAGCTCGGATCGACGCGCATCAAGGCGTGCCTCATCGACGCCGACACCCACGAGGTGCTCGCCACCGGATTCCACGACTGGGAGAACAGGTTCGAGGACCGGCTGTGGACCTACTCGCTCGACGCCGTGTGGACGGGGCTGCAGGAGGCCTATGCGGGCCTCGTCGCCGACGCGCACGACCGCTACGGCATCCGGCCGGACACCTTCGGCGCGATCGGCGTCTCGGCCATGATGCACGGGTATCTGCCGTTCGACCGCTCCGGCGAGCTGCTCGTGCCGTTCCGCACGTGGCGCAACACGAACACGGGCGTCGCGGCGCAGGAGCTGACCGACCTGCTCGGCGTGAACATCCCGCTGCGCTGGTCGATCGCCCACCTTCGCCAGGCGCAGCTCGACGCCGAGCCGCACGTCGGCGACGTGCGCTTCTTCACCACGCTCGCCGGATACGTGCACTGGCAGCTCACCGGCCGACGCGTGCTGGGCGTGGGCGATGCGTCGGGAATGTTCCCGATCGACTCGACCACGCGCGACTACGACCAGGCGCTCATCGAGCGCTACGACGCGCACACCGGCGGTGACCTGCGCGCGATGCTGCCCGAGGCGCTCGTGGCCGGTCATGAGGCCGGGTCGCTGACGGCCGCGGGCGCGGCTCTGCTCGATCCCACGGGGGTGCTGCAGCCTGGCATCCCGTTCTGCCCGCCGGAAGGCGACGCCGGCACGGGCATGGTCGCGACGAACGCCGTGTCGCCGCGCACGGGCAATGTGAGCGCCGGCACCTCCATCTTCGCGATGGTGGTTCTCGAGCGCCCGCTCGCCGAGGTGCACCACGAACTCGACCTGGTGACCACCCCGGCGGGCGACGCGGTCGCGATGGTGCACTGCAACAACGGCGCCAGCGAGCTGGCGGCCTGGGTGGGCATGTTCGCCCGGTTCGCCGAGGCATCCGGCATGCCTCGATCGGCGGACGCCGTCTTCGAGACGCTGTTCCGGGAGGCGCTCGACGGCGAACCCGACGCCGGGGGCCTGCTCGCGTACAACCATCTCGCCGGCGAGCCGATCGCCGGCACCGACGAAGGCCGGCCGCTGTTCGTGCGCACGCCCGACAGCCGGTTCACGCTCGCCAACGTCATGCGCGCCCAGCTCTATGGCGTGTTCGGCACGCTCGCCCTCGGCATGCAGGTGCTCGCGGACGAGGGCGTGACGATCGAGCGGATGTTCGCGCACGGCGGCATCTTCCGCACCGCCGGGGTCGCGCAGCGCTTCCTCGCCGGAGCGCTGAACGCGCCGGTCGCCGTCGGAGACACCGCCTCCGAAGGCGGCGCCTGGGGCATCGCCGTGCTCGCGGCCTTCCTCACAGCCGACCGATCGCTGGCCGACCACCTCGCCGACCGGGTCTTCGCCGACGCCGGCGTCCGCATCGCCGAGCCGCTGCCCGACGACGTCGCCGGGTACGCCGCGTACCTCGACCGCTACCGGGCCGGCCTCGCCGTCGAAGCCGCTGCGGTCGCCGCCCTCTGAACCCACGATCAGCCTGAACCGCCCGACCGGGCCGACACGCAAGGAACTCCCATGACCCGCACCCCGCTCACCACCACCCTCGACGAGTACGAGGTCTGGTTCCTGACCGGCAGCCAGCACCTCTACGGCCCCGAGACACTCGCGCAGGTCGCCGAGCAGTCGCAGCAGATCGCCCGCACGCTCGACGAGTCCGCCGAGGTGCCCGTGAAGCTCGTCTGGAAGCCGGTGCTCACCGACTCGGCGTCGATCCGCCGCATCGCGCTCGAAGCCAACGCCGATGACCGGGTGATCGGCCTGGTGGCCTGGATGCACACGTTCAGCCCCGCCAAGATGTGGATCGCCGGTCTCGACGCGCTGCAGAAGCCGCTCGCGCACCTGCACACGCAGGCGAACGTCGAGCTGCCGTGGGCCGATATCGACTTCGACTTCATGAACCTCAACCAGGCCGCGCACGGCGACCGCGAGTTCGGGTACATCCAGACCCGCCTGGGCGTGCCGCGCAAGACGATCGTCGGGCACGCCTCCGACCCGCGCCTGCGTCAGGAGCTCGCGACCTGGCAGCGTGCGGCCGCCGGTCTCGCCGCCGCCCGCTCGCTGAAGCTCGCCCGGTTCGGCGACAACATGCGCTTCGTCGCCGTCACCGAGGGCGACAAGACCGAGGCCGAGCTGCGCTTCGGTGTGCAGGTGAACACGTGGGGCGTGAACGACCTGGCGGACGCCGTGGCCGCCGCCTCGCCGAGCGACGTCGACGCCCTGGTCGCGGAGTACGAGGAGCTGTACGAAGTCGCGCCCGAGCTGCGTCGCGGCGGCGAGCGTCACCAGTCGCTGCGCGACGGGGCCGCCATCGAGATCGGGCTGCGCTCGTTCCTCGAGGAGGGCGGCTTCGGCGCCTTCACCACCTCGTTCGAAGACCTCGGCGAGCTGAAGCAGCTGCCCGGCCTCGCCGTGCAGCGCCTGATGGCCGAGGGCTACGGGTTCGGCGCCGAGGGCGACTGGAAGACCGCGATCCTCGTGCGCGTGGCGAACGTGATGGGCGCCGGTCTGCCCGGCGGTGCCAGCCTCATGGAGGACTACACCTACGACATGACGCCCGGAGACGAGCTGATCCTCGGCGCGCACATGCTCGAGGTCTCGCCCTCGCTGACCACCGCGAAGCCGACGCTCGAGATCCACCCGCTCGGGATCGGCGGTAAGGACGACCCGGTGCGCCTGGTCTTCACGGCCGACCCCGGCCCCGCCGTGGTCGTCGCGCTGAGCGACATGCGCGACCGCTTCCGTCTCACCGCGAACGTCGTCGAGAACGTCGAGCCGCGCGCCGCCCTGCCGAACCTCCCGGTGGGACGCGCGGTGTGGAAGCCGGCACCGGACTTCACCACCAGTGCCGCCGCCTGGCTGACCGCCGGTGCCGCGCACCACACGGTCATGTCGACCGCGGTCGGCATCGAGGCGTTCCGCGACTTCGCCGAGATGGCCGAGGTCGAGCTGCTCGTCATCGACGAGTCGACCACGCTGCCCGCATTCCAGAACCAGGTGCGCTGGAACGCGGCGTACCACCGCCTGGCGCAGGGCCTGTGATGCTGCCGGCATCCGGCCGTCAGCTCGCGATCGCCGGCCACGGCTACGAGGCGACGATCGCGAGCGTCGGCGCCACCCTGCGCACGCTCACGCACGAAGGACGCGACCTCGTCGTGCCGTTCGACGCCGACCAGGTGCGACCGAACTACCGCGGCGCGACGCTGGCACCGTGGCCGAACCGGGTCGTCGACGGCCGGTACTCGTTCGCCGGCGCACCGCACCAGCTGTCGCTCACCGAGCCGTCTCGCGGGCACGCCCTGCACGGTCTGGCGGCCTGGCTGGAGTTCGCCGATCAGGTCGTCGAACCCGACCGGGTCGTGCTGACCGCGGTGATCGAGCCGCAGCTCGGCTACCCGTTCCGTGTGCAGGTCGACGTGGAGTACCGCGTCGCCGCAGACGGGCTCACCCAGGTCGTCACCGGGCGCAACCTCGGGGCGGATGCCGCACCCTGGGGCACCGGACCGCACCCGTACCTGGTCGCCGATCGGTCGTCGCGGTCTGCCGTCGATTCGTGGACGCTGGCGCTGCCGGCATCCGAGGTGCTCACCGTGACCGACGACCGACTGAACCCGATCGCCGTCGAGTCGGTCGATCGGCATCCGCAGTGGGACTTCCGCACGCCGCGCACGATCGGCGACACGTTCATCGATCACGCCTTCACCGGCCTGCGCCGCGCAGACGGGCTGACCGCAGTCGAGCTGCGCTCACCCGACGGCGGCGGCACGGCCATGGTCTGGGACGACGCGTGCCCCTGGGTGCAGATCCACACCGCCGACACCCCCGCCGACGAGACGACGCATCGGATCGGCCTGGCGGTCGAGCCGATGACGTGCGCGCCCGACGCCTTCAACTCCGGCGCCGGCCTCGTGGTGATCGCCCCGGGCGACGAGCACACGGCCTCCTGGACGATCCGCGCCCTCTGACCGTTCGGCCGACGCCAGCGGGGGAGCGGTGGTCAGGGAAGCCGCGCGATGTATTGCTCCCGGATGCCGGGCACCGGCGTCTGGGACACGGCATCCGCCTCGCCCGCGCCCCACGCCGGGCGCTCGCCGGTCAGAGCCCACGCGGCCTGAGCGGCCGCGCCGAGCGCCACGTACTCCTGCGGGGCGGGAACGACGACGGGAAGATCGAAGACCTGCGCGGCGATCGTCTGCACGGCGCGGCTCTGCGCCGCACCGCCGATCAGCAGGATGCGGGTGGGCGAGACGCCCTGCGCGCGGATGGCGTCCAGCCCGTGCGCCAGGCCGCAGAGCACGCCCTCGATCGCCGCGCGGGCCAGGTTCTCCCGCGTGGTGCTCGCCAGAGTCATGCCGAACAGGCTGGCGGTCGCATCGGGCAGGTTCGGCGTGCGCTCACCCTCGAACCAGGGCTGCAGCACGAGGCCGCCGGCGCCGGGGTCGGCGTTCAGGGCGAGCTCGCTGAACGTGGCGTGGTCCACGCCGAGCAGGGCGGCCGTGGCATCCATCACCCGGGCCGCGTTCAGCGTCGCGATCAGCGGCAGCCACCCGCCCGCCGCGTCGGCGAACCCGGCCACGGTTCCGCTCGCGTCGTGGGCCGGGGTGTCGGTCACCGCGAACACGGTGCCCGAGGTGCCGATCGACACGACCGCGTCGCCGCTGCGGGCGCCGAGCCCCAGCGCGGCTGCGGCGTTGTCGCCCGCCCCCGGAGCGACGGTCGCGCCGTCCTTCGCGGTGACGTGCTCCGTCGGGCCGAGCACCCGGGGGAGCACGATGGCGGAGGCATCACGTCGCAGCGCGAGCGACAGGATCTCGCGATCGTAGCCCGCGGCGCCCCAGTAGCCGGTGCCGCTGGCATCCGATCGGTCGGTCACCAGCTCGTCGAGCCGTGGGTCCTCCGGGCCGAAGCCGCGCAGCCGCCAGGTGAGCCAGTCGTGGGGCAGCGCGACCGCGGCGACGCGGGCGGCGTTGTCGGGCTCGTGGTCGGCGAGCCAGCGCAGCTTGGTGACGGTGAAGGATGCCACCGGCACGACGCCGGTGCGGGTGCTGAACTGCTCGGCGCCCAGCTCGGCCACGAGGTCGGCCGCGGCGCCGGCCGACCTCGTGTCGTTCCACAGCAGGGCGGGGCGGATGACCCGACCGGCGCTGTCGAGCGCGACCATTCCGTGCTGCTGGCCGCCGACAGACCACGCGGCGATGTCGCCGAGCGCGCCGGACGCGAGGCCGGACCCCGTGCCGTGTTCGCCGGCGTCTGCGAGGGCCCGCTGCAGGGCATCCCACCACGCCTCGGGATCGACCTCGGTGCCGTCGGGGTGGGACGCGCGGCCGGTGCGCAGCACGGCGCCCGTCACGGCATCCCGCACCACGACCTTGCAGGACTGGGTCGACGAGTCGACCCCCAACACGAGTGCCATCACGGCATCCTTCCGTCAGATCCCTCGGCGCGGGGGAGGAGTCGGCTCAGCGGGCGCCCATCAGGTGCTCGGTGGCCAGCTGCTGCAGGCGCACGAACCCGAAGCCGTGACCGCCCAGGTACGCCGCCGAGTCGAAGTCCTCGAACGCGCTGCGGTCGGCGAGCAGGTCGTCGTACGACTCGCCCTCACCGAGGGTGGGCTGCGCGAGCTCGGCGACCTTCGCCGCGGCCAGTGCCTCCTGCACCTCGGGGTCGGCGCGGAAGGCCGCGGCGCGCTCCTTGAGCAGCAGGTACATGCGCATGTTGGCGGCGGCCGAGTCCCAGACGCCGGTCTCGTCCTCGGTGCGGCTGGGCTTGTAGTCGAAGTGGCGCGGGCCGTCGTATGCCGCGCCGCCGTTCGGGCCCCCGTGCTCGAGGAGGTCGACCAGCGAGAACGCGTTGTTCAGGTCGCCGTGCCCGAACACGAGGTCCTGGTCGTACTTGATGCCGCGCTGGCCGTTCAGGTCGATGTGGAACAGCTTGCCGTGGTACAGCGCCTGCGCGATGCCGGCGGTGAAGTTCAGGCCCGCCATCTGCTCGTGGCCGACCTCGGGGTTCAGGCCCACCAGCTCGGGGCGCTCGAGCGAGTCGATGAAGGCGATCGCGTGGCCGAGCGTGGGCAGCAGGATGTCGCCGCGGGGCTCGTTGGGCTTCGGCTCGATCGCGAAGCGGATGTCGTAGCCCTTGTCGGTGACGTAGTCGCCGAGCAGGTTGACCGCCTCGCGGTAGCGCTCGAGCGCGGCCTGGATGTCCTTCGCGGAGTCGTACTCGGCGCCCTCGCGGCCGCCCCACATGACGAAGGTCGATGCCCCCAGCTCGGCGGCGAGATCGATGTTGCGCAGCACCTTGCGCAGGGCGAAGCGACGCACCTGACGGTCGTTGGAGGTGAACCCGCCGTCCTTGAACACGGGGGCGCTGAACAGGTTGGTGGTGACCATCGGCACGATGAGGCCGGTCGCGTCCAGCGCGCCCTTCAGCCGGTCGATCTGCTTCTGCCGCTCGGCGTCGGTCGATCCGAAGGCGAACAGGTCGTCGTCGTGGAAGGTGAGGCCGTACGCGCCGAGCTCGTCGAGCTTCTCGACCGCGTGCACGACGTCGAGGGCCGGTCGGGTCGGGCCGCCGAAGGGGTCGGTGCCGTTGTAGCCGATGGTCCAGAGCCCGAACGAGAATCGGTCGGCCTTGGTGGGGGTGAGAGACATGTGATCCGCCTTCAGCGACGTCGGTGAAATGTTGTAGAGGCGAACATATCAACGGGATGCCGAAGATGCAACGCCGGGATGCGCCGGCGCCCGGCGCCGGCGGGTGGCGCTCAGCGTGCGAGCGGGGCGGTGGACGCGCGCACGACGAGCTCGGCGGGCAGCCGCACGTCCTCCTGCGAGCCCTCATCGAGCATGGCGAGCAGCACGCGCACGGCGATCATCCCCATCTCGTGCAGGGGCTGGCGCACCGTGGTGAGCTGCGGGTCGTGCGAGGCGGCCTCGGGCACGTCGTCGAAGCCGACCACCGACAGGTCCTGAGGCACGTGCACCCCGCGCTCCGCGGCGACGCGCATCATCTCGATCGCCGACAGGTCGTTCGCGGCGAAGACCGCGGTGGGGCGATCGGCGAGGTCGAGCAGCCGATGCGCGCCGGCGGTGGAGTCGGCGGCGCGGTATCCGCCGTCGACGACCAGGGCGGGGTCGAAGGGGATGCCCGACTCGGCCAGCGCCCGACGGTAGCCGGCCTCGCGCTGCAGGGCGGACTCGAGATCGGTGCGACCGCGCAGGTGTCCGATGCGCCGGTGGCCGAGGCCGATCAGGTGCGCCACGGCCGCGTGCGCGCCGTCGTGGTTGTGCACGCTCACGGTCGAGGTGCCCTGCGGGCCGGCGTGCGGGTCGACGGCCACGATCGGCACGGTGGCGTGCGCCGGGGTCGTGGTGGGGGTGACGATGATGGCGCCGTCGATGAGCGTTCCCCCGAGGCGGGACAGAGATCGGCGCTCCCACCCCGCGTGCTCGCCGGCGGACACGCTGCCCGCGTACGCCAGGACGTCGTACTGCGTGTTCTGCAGTGCCGCCGAGACGCCCTGCAGCAGCTGCACGGCGAACGGCTCGAACTCGGCGACGAGCACTCCGATCACGTTCGTCTGCCGGCGACGCATCGACGTCGCCACCAGCGAGCTCGCGTAACCCAGCTCCTCGACCACGCTCATCACATGGGAGAGCGTGGCGGGCGCGACGCCGTGGCGGCCGTTGATCGCTTTCGAGACCGTCGCGACCGACACGCCGGCGGCCTTGGCGACATCGTGGATGGTGGGGCGGGCGGCCATGGGCACAGCCTAGTGAGCGAAAACGTTATCGATAACGATTGACATGATGCAGAGCAGGTGTCAGAGTGGTGCCGACGAGATTGGGTGTCGTTGGCAACAAATACCGCGCCCAGCCACTCAACGATGAGGAGACACAGCATGAAGATCCGGAAGACCTGGCTCGCGGCAACCGCCGTCGTCGCCGTGGGAGCGCTCGGCCTGAGTGGCTGCTCGGGCTCGACCGGTGGAGAAGGTGGCGGCGAGACGCTGACCATGTGGCACAACTCCACCACCGGCGAGGGCAAGCAGTACTGGGAGGACGCGGCGGCCGCATTCCAGGAGGAGAACGAGGGCGTGACCATCAAGGTCACGTCGATCCAGAACGAGGACATGGACGGCAAGCTGCAGACCGCCGTCAACTCCGGTGACATGCCCGACATCTTCATGGCACGCGGTGGCGGCAAGCTGGCCGACATCGTCAGCGCCGACAAGGTGAAGGACCTCACCGACCTCATCGACGACGATGTCAAGGAGGCCATGGGAGACGCTCCGTTCGGCGCGTTCACCATCGACGGCAAGATCTACGGCATGCCCAGCGCCGTGCTGCCCGGTGGCATGTTCTACAGCAAGGACCTCTTCGAGCAGGCCGGCATCACGTCCGAGCCCACCACCTTCGACGAGCTGAACGACGCCGTCTCGAAGCTCAAGGTCTCGGGTGTCGAGCCGATCGCCCTCGGAGCGAAGGCGGCGTGGCCGGCAGCGCACTGGTACTACTTCTTCGCCGTGCGCGCCTGCGATCAGGACGTGATCGAGAACCTCGTCAGCGAGGCGGACTTCACCAACCCGTGCTGGCTGGACGCCGCGAAGAACCTTCAGGAGTTCGCCGCGACCGAGCCGTTCAACAAGGGCTTCCTGACCACCTCCCCCCAGGAGGGTGCGAACTCGTCGGCCGGTCTGCTCGCCAACCACAAGGCCGCGATGGAGCTCATGGGCGCGTGGGACGTCGGCGTGATCGCCAGCCTGACCCCCGACCAGAAGCCTCTGCCCGACCTCGGCTGGTTCCCCTTCCCCGAGGTCGCCGGCGGCGACGGCGGAGCGGGCGCCATGATGGGCGGCGTCGACGGCTACTCGTGCGCCAAGGACTCCCCGGCGTCGTGCGAGAAGTTCCTGAACTTCGTGTCGTCGAAGGAGTGGCAGGAGAAGTACGCGGTCGCGTTCCAGACCATCCCCGCCTCGCAGGAGGCCACGGGCGCGGTCACCGATCCGTCGCTGAAGCCGCTGATGGAGGCCTACCAGAAGGCCCCGTACGTCGCGCTCTGGCTCGACACCGCGCTCGGGCAGAACGTGGGCAACGCGCTGAACACCAGCGTCGTCGAGATGCTGGCAGGACAGGGCAGCCCCGAGAAGCTCGTCGACACGGTCGCCAAGGCGCAGGCGCGAGGCTGACCGAACCATGCACGACACCCAGGCACGGCAGCGCACCACGGTGCCTGAGAAGGATGCCCTCACCGGGGCGGGCTCGACGCCCGCCCCGGAACGGCGGCCGCGGCGGGTCGACTGGCGCAAGCGCGGCGAGATAGCGCTGCTCGCGGGCCCCGCGCTGATCATGTTCCTCGGCTTCGTCATCCTGCCGGTGGCGATGGCCGCGTTCTACGGCTTCTTCAAGTGGAACGGCTTCGGCTGGCCGACCGAGTTCATCGGGCTCGACAACTACGTCATGATCTGGCAGGACGACACGTTCCGTCAGGCCGTCATGCACAACGGCATCATCCTGGTGCTGTCGCTGGTGCTGCAAGGCCCCATCGCGATCCTGTTCGCGCTGCTGATGAACCAGAAGATCCGCGGGCGCTCGATCATCCGCATCCTGATCTTCGTCCCGTACGTCATCTCCGAGGTGATCGTCGGCATCGGCTGGAGCCTGATGCTGCAGGATGCTGGGGCGCTGAACTCCCTGCTCGAGAAGTGGGGCATGAGCGACCTCCAGCAGTCGTGGATCGCCGATCCGGCGATCGCGATGACGTCGCTGATGATCATCATCACCTGGAAGTACATCGGCTTCGCCGTCATCCTCATGCTCGCGGGCATGCAGTCCATCCCCGAGGAGCTCTACGAAGCGGCCGCCATCGACGGCGCCGGCTTCTGGAAGACGCAGTGGGCGATCACCGTCCCGCTGCTGGGGCCCACCATCCGGATCTGGGCGTTCCTGTCGATCATCGGATCGCTGCAGCTCTTCGATCTGGTCAACATCATCTGGGGTCAGTACATCGCCGCCACCGCGGGGACCTCCACGATGGCGACCTACATGTACCAGAACGGCCACCTGGCCGGCAGCTACGGCTTCGGCAACGCCGTCGCCGTGATGCTGTTCATCATCACGCTCATCGTCGCGCTGCTGTACCAGCGCTTCGTCCTGCGCCGCGACACCGAGGGCGCACTGACCGGCGACGGCGGAAGGAAGCGCAAGTGAGTGCCGACAGCCTGAACACCCGGGTCGCCATCCAGGCGGTCACGCCGAACGGCTCGCGCCGGCGGGTGCGCGACTCCGGCGTCAAGTGGGGCAGCCCCGCGGTCTACCTGGTCGCGCTCGTGCTGATCGCCATCTGCATCACTCCGGTGCTGTACATCATCATCGGCGGATTCCGCACGAACTCCCAGATAACCCTCGACCCGTCGGGGTTCCCCGCACCGTGGCAGTTCGCCAACTACGGTGACGTGCTGGCGAGCTCCGAGTTCTGGGTCGCCATGGTGAACTCCACCATCTCGGCGGTCGGCACCACCGTGGGCGCCGTGCTGCTCGGGCTCATGGCCAGCTACGTGATCGCACGGTACGACTTCGGCGGGCGGGGTCTGATGTACTCGCTGTTCGCCGCCGGACTGATGTTCCCGGTGACGGTCGCCATCACCCCGCTGTACATCCTGATCCGCAACCTCGGACTGGTGAACAGCCTCGCCGGCATCATCCTCCCGCAGATAGCCTTCGCGCTGCCGATGACCATCATCATCCTCGTCCCGTTCCTGCGGGCCATCCCGAAGGAGCTCGAGGAAGCGGCGTCGATCGACGGCGCCTCACGACTGGGTTTCTTCTGGCGCATGGTGCTGCCGCTGAGCCTTCCCGGTGTGATCACCGTCGGCATCCTGGCGTTCGTGGGGGCGTGGAACGGCTACATGCTGCCGCTGTTCATCCTGAGCGACCAGAGCCTGTTCACCCTGCCGCTGGGTGTGCAGAACTTCGCCTCCCAGTACTCGGTCGACACCGCCCGCGTGCTGGCCTACACCTCGCTGTCGATGCTGCCCGCACTGGTCTTCTTCAGCCTGTTCGAGCGCCGCATCGTCGGCGGACTGACCGGAGCCGTGAAGGGCTGACATGTTCGAGCGCACCTCATCCCCGGCGACGCCCCACGGCGTTGCCGCCTTCCCGACCGCCTCGGCGCGCGTCTCCCGGATCCTCGCGGAGATGACCCTCGACGAAAAGGCCGCGCAGCTCGTCGGCTACTGGCTCGACCAGGGCGGCGACGTGGTCGCGCCGATGCAGAACGAGATGGCCACGGCGGGCGCATCCCGCACGCTGAGCGAGATCACCCGCCACGGTATCGGCCACTACACCCGCGTGTACGGCACCCGCCCCGTCGATCCCGCGGAACGCGCGGCGTGGCTGTGGGACGAGCAGCGCCGCCTGCAGCGCGAGACCCGCCTGGGCATCCCGGCCATCGTGCACGAGGAGTGCCTGACCGGGCTCGCCGCGTGGAAGGCGGCGGCATTCCCCACACCGCTCGCCTGGGGCGCCTCGTTCGACCCCGAGCTCGTGGCCGAGATGGGCGCGCTGATCGGGCGGTCGATGCGCGAGCTCGGCATCCATCAGGGCCTCGCCCCGGTGCTCGACGTCGTCCGCGATCCGCGGTGGGGGCGGGTCGACGAGTGCATCGGCGAGGACCCCTACCTGGTCGGCACCATCGGCACCGCCTACGTGCAGGGGCTGCAGTCGCAGGGCGTGCACGCCACACTGAAGCACTTCCTCGGCTACTCCGGATCGCGCGCCGGGCGCAACCACGCCCCGGTCTCGGCCGGACCGCGCGAGGTCGCCGACGTCTTCCTGCCGCCGTTCGAGATGGCGATCCGCGACGGCGGCGCACGCAGCGTGATGAACAGCTACTCCGAGATCGACGGGGTGCCCGTGGCAGCCGACCCGACGCTGCTCACCGACCTGCTGCGCGACGAGCTCGGCTTCGACGGCGTCGTCGTCGCCGACTACTTCGCCGTCGCCTTCCTCGAGGTCATGCACGCCGTCGCGCGCGACCGCGGCGAGGCAGCCGAACTGGCGCTCACGGCCGGCATCGATGTCGAGCTGCCCTCCGGAGACGCCTACCTCGCACCGCTCGTGGAGCGGGTGCGCACGGGGCAGCTCGACGAGGCCTACCTCGACCGGGCGGTCATCCGCGTCCTCGCGCAGAAGGAGGAGCTCGGACTGCTCGACCCGGACGCGTTCCAGGGGGCGCCGCCGGCTGTCGTCGATCTCGACACCGCAGAGCACCGAGCGGCCGCGCTGCGTCTCGCGGCCGAGTCGATCGTGGTGCTCGCGAACGACGGCGTGCTGCCGATCGCCGACCGCGCCGCGCGCATCGCCCTGATCGGCCCGAACGCCGACCGCTCCGCCGCGCTGCAGGGCTGCTACTCCTTCGCCAACCACGTGCTGGCCCATCATCCCGACCACGAGGTCGGATTCGAGATCCCCACCGTGCGCGAGGCGCTCGCCGTGGCGATGCCGGATGCCGAGATCGTGCACCTGAGCGGATGCGACGTCGAGGGCGACGACCGGTCGGGGTTCGACGACGCGGCTCTGGCGGCGGCGGACGCCGACCTGGCGGTCGTGGTCGTCGGCGATCAGGCGGGTCTGTTCGGCCGCGGCACGGTGGGCGAGGGCAACGACGTGCAGTCGCTCGACCTGCCCGGCGTGCAGCGCGAGCTCGTCGAGCGGATCGTCGAGACCGGGACACCGGTGATCATGGTCCTGCTGACCGGCCGTCCGTACGCGATCGCCTGGGCGCTCGAGGGCGTCGTGCGACCGGCAGCCGTGCTGCAGTCGTTCTTCCCCGGCGAGGCCGGCGGCACGGCGCTCGCTCGGGTGCTGACCGGAGAGGTAACCCCGTCGGGCCGGATGCCGGTGAGCCTGCCGCGCTTCTCCGGCGTGCAGCCGTACAGCTACCTGCATCCCATCCTCGGCGGGCCGTCGGAGGTGACCGCGACCGACCCGACGCCGCTGCGGCCGTTCGGATTCGGCCTGTCGTACACGAGCTTCGCGTACACCGACCTCGAGGTGCCCGCCGAGGCGAGCACGGGAGGTCGCTTCACCGCCTCTGTCACCGTGACCAACACGGGTGAGCTGCCCGGCGACGAGGTCGTGCAGCTGTACGGCCGCGACGTCGTCGCGACGGTGACGAGGCCGGTCGCGCAGCTGCTCGGCTACGCGCGGGTGGCACTCGAACCCGGGGAGAGCCGGCGGGTGAGCTTCGACGTCCCGGCCGGCCGCTTCGCGTTCACGGATCGCGCGCTGACCCGCGTCGTCGAGCCCGGTGAGGTGCTGGTGTGGGCGGCTGCGCACGCAGCGGCATCCGCACCCACCGCCGATCTCGCCGGCACGACCGGCGGCGCGATCTCGAACGAGCGCACGCGGGAGCAGGTGGTGCTGCCGGGCGCTGCCACCGCTCCACGCAGCATGGTGCTCACCGGTGACGTGCACCGGGTGTCGGGTGCGGACGGGCGCGTCGTGACGGTCGAGGTGTCTCCGAGCGTGCGGGCGTGACCGCCTCCAACCCGGTGCTGCCCGGCTGTCATCCCGACCCGTCGGTGTGCCGGGTCGGGGAGTGGTACTACCTGGTCACCTCGACCTTCGAGTACCTCCCCGGGCTGCCCGTGATGCGCTCCCGAGACCTGCTGCGGTGGCAGACGATCGGTCACGTCATCGACCGGCCGGGGATGCTCGAGTTCGACGGCATCCGCTCCTCTGGTGGCCTGTACGCGCCCACCATCCGTCACGGCCTGGGCCGGTTCTGGGTGGTGTGCACGCTCGTCGACCGCGACGACCCGAGCCGAGGAGGCAACTTCGTCGTCACCGCCGAGCAGCCGCAGGGACCCTGGAGCGACCCGGTGATGCTCGACGTCGACGGTATCGACCCGTCGCTGGCCTTCGACGAGGACGGTCGGGTGTGGATGCACGGCACGCGCCTTGCCGCCGACCCCGCTTGGCACGACCAGACCGAGGTGTGGGTGCGGGAGTACTCGCCCGCGCAGCGCGCGCTGGTCGGCGACGAGCACGTGATCTGGCGTGGAGCCGTGCACGGAGCCGTCTGGGCGGAAGGCCCGCACCTGTACCGGATCGACGGCGAGTGGCACCTCGTCGCCGCCGAGGGCGGCACCGAGTTCCACCACGCCGTGAGCGTGGCCCGCGCGGATGCGGTGACGGGTCCGTACCGGGGAAACCGGGCGAATCCGGTCTTCACGCACCGACACCTCGGCCGCAGCGCGGACGTGATCGGCGCCGGGCACGCCGATCTCGTGCAGGCGCCGGACGGCTCGTGGCAGGCGCTGATGCTCGCGATGCGAGCCGCCGACGGACACCACTACCCGCTCGGGCGCGAGACCTTCCTCTGCCCGGTCGGCTGGGAGGACGGCTGGCCCGTCTTCGCTCCCGGTGAGGGGCGGCTGCCCCGCGAGATCGCAGCGCCCTGGGCGACCGAAGCGGCCCCCGCGCGAAGCTGGCAGCCCGACGACCGGGTCGCCGGCCTCGTGGCGCCGCACGACCCGCGGTGGACGGCGCTGCGCGCACGGCCTGCCGAGGTCGCCCGTGTGGACGGCGCGGTGTGGCGCATGCCGGTGCGTGCGGCGACGCTGCGCGATGCGACGGTGGTGGCGTTCCTCGGCATCCGGCAGCAGCACGCCGACGTCGATGTGCGCTGCGTGCTGGAGGTCACCGGGCTGGCCGACGGCGAGAGCGGCGCACTCGTCGTGCGCCAGTCCGAGCACGACCACGCCGCGGCTGTCGTCACGCGCACGGCCGCGGGCATGACGCTGACCGTCGTGCACGTGCGCGGCGGCGAGGAGCACCTGCTCGCCTCACACGCGCTTCCCGACCTGCCGCAGGTCGAGCTGCGGCTGCGGGGGCGCGGGCACGACCTCGCGTTCGTGCACGACGACCTCGCGCTCGGCGCCGTCGACGCGCGGCAGCTGGACGCGTCATCCACCGGTGGCTTCCTCGGACTGTGGATCGGCGTGCACGCGACCAGCGCCGGGCGTGCACCCCGCGGCGAGCTGGCGATCGCGGCATTCGAATACGCGCCGGCGGATGCGGCAGGGTGAGGGCGCGTCGCTCACCTCGGTAGCCTGGTGACTCACGGCGGCAGAAGGCGGACCAAGCATGAGTGAACGCGCCACGACGGTCGAAGGCGTGCGGCGCACCAACCTCGGCGAGGTGCTGCGACTGGTGCACCACAGCGGACCTCGCTCCCGGGCGGTGATCACCGCCGAGACCGGGCTGAACCGCTCGACGGTGTCCGACCTCGTGTCGCGTCTCGCCGAGGCGGGGCTCGTCGACGAGCACGACCCCGATCCCACACGTCGGGTCGGGCGTCCCTCGCCGATCGTCGCACCGAGCCGCGACGTGGTCGCCATCGGGATCAACCCCGAGATCGACGCGATCGAGATCGGCGCGGTGTCGCTGGGTGGGGCGGTGCGCCGACGCGAGCGCATCGCGGTCGCGCGTCCCGACATCGACGAGGTGATCGAGGTGGTCGCCGGCGTGATCGACGGGTGGCGCGACGATCTGGCCGGATGCCGTGTCGTCGGTGCGGGCGTCGCCGTGCCTGGTCTGGTGCGCGCGGTCGACGGGATCGTGCGCCTCGCCCCGCACCTCGACTGGAGGGATGCCGAGATCGCCGGCCCGCTCGCCGCCGCACTGGGTCTTCCCGTCGCCGTCGGCAACGACGCGTCGTACGGCGCCCGCGCCGAACGGGTGTGCGGCGCGGCCCGCGAGCACGCCGACGTCGTGTACCTCAACGGCGGCGCCAGCGGCATCGGCGGCGGCCTGATCCTGCACGGTCAGCTGATCGGCGGCGCGGGCGGATACGCCGGGGAGTGGGGCCAGACGGCTGCGTGCATCGCGGATGCCAGAGATCGACGCGTCGACGACGGCGTGCTCGAGGACGAGGTCAACCGTGCGCGTCTGCTGGCGTCGACAGGCCTGGGCTGGGCCGACGACGACGAGCTCGCCCGCGCGCTCGGCGACAGCGCCGGAGTGCAGGCGCGCGAGGAGGCGGCGAGGCAGCGCCGGATCCTGGCCGCTACGCTCCGCAATGCCGTCAACGTGCTCAACCCGTCGATGATCGTCCTGGGCGGTTTCCTCGCCGTGCTCCGGGACCTCGATCGCGAATCCTTCGACGACGCCGTGCTGGCGCAGGCGCTCGCCGCCTCCGCGGAGAACCTGCAGCTGGCATCCGCCGCGCTCGGTGCAGACCGCCTGCTCATCGGCGCCGCGGACGCCGCCTTCGATCGGCTGCTCGCCGACCCGCTGGCACCCGACCCCGTGCTCACCGAGTGAAGGGCTTGTTCGGTGACCCCCGGCCCTCGAGGGGGCAGGATGGACCCATGAGCAGCGAAGCCGTGATCGTCGATGTCGTCCGCACCCCCGTGGGCCGCGGGAAGCCGGGCGGGATGCTGTCGGGTGTGCATCCCGTCGACCTGGCCGCCGGTGTGATGCAGGCGCTCATCGAGCGCAACGGGCTCGAATCCGGTCAGGTCGACGACGTGCTGCTGGGCTGCGTCAGCCAGGTGGGCGATCAGGCCATGAACATCGCCCGTCAGGCGGTGCTGGCCGCAGGGTTCGACGAGTCCGTGCCCGCGACCACCATCGATCGCCAGTGCGGCTCGAGCCAGCAGGCCGTGCACTTCGCCGCCGCCGGGATCGCTGCGGGCGAGAGCGACATCGTCATCGTCGGCGGAGTGGAGTCGATGAGTCGCGTGCCGCTGGGTGCCTCGGCCGCGGGCGGAACACCGATGTCGCCGCGGCTGCGCTCGCGCTACCCCGACGGGCTCGTCAACCAGGGCGTCAGCGCCGAGCTGATCGCCCAGCGATGGGGTCTCGACCGCGAGACGCTCGACGCCTACGCCGCCGAGTCGCACGCCCGCGCTGCCCGGGCGTGGCGCGACGGCTTCTTCGACCGCACGGTACTGCCCGTCCCGGAGGCGCCGGATGCCCGGCTCGATGAGACCGTGCGCGAGGGCACCACGGTCGAGAGGCTCGCAGGGCTGCCGGCATCCTTCCGGACGGATGCTCTCGCCGAGCGCTTCCCGGAGCTGGACTGGCGCATCACTCCCGGCAACTCCTCTCCGCTCACCGACGGCGCCTCGGCGGCACTGATGATGAGCGCCGACCGCGCCGAGCAGCTCGGGCTCACGCCGCGCGCCCGCTTCCGCGCGTTCGATGTGATCGGGGACGACCCGATGCTCATGCTCACCGGGCCCATCCCGGCCACGCGTCGCGTGCTCGAGCGCGCCGGGCTGACGATCGACGACCTCGACGCATACGAGGTCAATGAAGCCTTCGCCTCGGTGCCGCTCGCGTGGGCTTGCGAACTCCATGCCGACCCCGTCAAGCTCAACCCGCGCGGTGGTGCCATCGCGCTCGGGCACGCGCTCGGATCCTCGGGCACCCGCCTGCTCGGCACGCTGCTCGATCATCTCGAGGCCACCGGGGGGCGCCTCGGGCTGCAGACCATGTGCGAGGGCGGAGGCATGGCGAACGCTCTCATCCTCGAGCGCCTCTGATCGGGGACGGCCCCCGACCTTCCCCCCTCTTCCGTCCCACCTCTTGAGAAGGCGGGTGGGCATGTCCACAATCGGGTTCAGTCGCCGCTGGGGTGGCGCCGGGAGTGGTTCGTCGCCCTCGGCACGAAGATCCGCTCGCGGATCGGGAATCGGAGGCAGATATGCGTACTTCTCGCGCGCTCGCCGCGGTCGGGGCCGCGGCAGCGCTCATCCTCGTGGTGCCGACGGCGGCGTCGGCGGCCGATCGGACGCCGGTGCTGGAGGAATGGTCCTCACAGCTCGCCGCTCCGTTCAGCCTGGCGGTGGAGGGGCACCGGGTGCTCGTCGCCGACGGCGGCACCGGAACGGTCGGGCAGCTGCAGCCCGATGGCCGCATCGCGCCGATAGTCGAAGGCGTCCCCGGGCTGGCAGGTCTCGCGGTGCGCGGAGCGTGGCTCGCATACGGATCCTCCGTCGAGGACGGTGCGTCGGAACCGCCGGTGATCACCGAGAGCGGATTGAACGTGCGCAGCCCCGGCGGTCAGACCACATACATCGATCTGCACGCCTACGAGATGGCGAACAATCCGGATTCCGGCAACAGCTACGGCGTGACCGACCCCGCGAGCTGCGCGGCGGGCACCGCCTACGACGGACTGCTGGATTCGCACGTCTACGGAGTGACCGCATGGCACAGCGGGTGGGTGGTGGCGGATGCCGCAGCCAACGCGGTGTACGAGGTGACCGCGAAGGGAGCCATCCGCACCGTCGCTGTGCTGCCGCCGGTGCCCGTGACACTGACCGCCGAGATGGCGGGGATGCTGGGCCTGGGCGATTGCGCGATCGGCGACGTGTACTACGCCGAGCCGGTGCCGACGGGCGTCGCAGTCGGCCCTGGTGGCGCGATCTACGTCACCACGCTTCCCGGGTTCCCCGGTGAGTCCGCGTCACTCGGAGCACTGTGGCGCATCGACAGCCGCACGGGTGCGATGACGCAGGTCGCCTCAGGCTTCTCCGGACCCACCAGCCTGTCCATCGCCGCGAACCGCGTGTACATCGCGGAGCTGTTCGGCGGACGGATCTCGGTGGTCGATCGCGGCACGGTCACCGAATTCGCCGCACTTCCCGGCGCAGTCGGAGTCGCGGCATCCGGCAACGGCACGGTCTGGGCGTCCACGCTCGACTTCACCGGTGGGCCGGGGACGCTGGTGAGCATCGCCAAGGGCAAGGTGAAGGTGCAGGCCCACATCCGCCGTTGACGATCGCATGAAGAGACCCCCGCCGACCCGATTCGGCGGGGGTCTCGCGGTCTGCGACCGCGGTGGGAGCGCCACGCTCACCACGGCGCGGCGGTGGAGGCACCCGATCCGGTCAAGCTCTGCGCCGCGCACTGACAGTTGTACGCGCCGCAGGTGACGGCGGGGTGAACTGCGTGCCAATCCTTGGTGTGCCCGGCGTCCGCGATCTGGAAGCGCTTGCGGTCTCCGCCTAGAGCCGTCACGATGATCGCGGTTTCTTGCGCTTCCGGGTGCTGGAAGCGCTTGCATAAGGTCGGCCACTCCTGTTACCGTCGCGGCACAGCCACCGGCGCGTCGACGCGCCCTTCCTGACGGAGCATCTGTGTCGAAGAAGACCTCTCTACGCCGTACCGCCCTGCTCGCCACCGCCGCACTCGTGGCATCCGGCCTGTCCTCTTTCGGCGTGCTGGCCGCACCCGCTGCGGCCGCCGACCGCACGGTGGCGCTCGTCGGCGACCTGCAGTCGGAGCTCGGCTGCGCCAGCGACTGGGCGCCGGACTGCGCCGAGACCGAGCTCGCCCCGACCGGAGCCGAGGGCATCTACTCGGCGGAGTTCGAGGTGCCGGCAGGCAGTTACGAGTACAAGGTCGCGCTCGACGACGGGTGGGACGAGGCGTACGGTCTGGACGGCGGCGGCGACAACATCCCGCTCACCGTTGCCGGGCCGGCGACCCTGCGGTTCACGTTCGACGACAGCATCAAGCGCGTCGGCGTCCAGGTCGAGGGGATGCAGCAGGGCTACACCGCTGCCGATGATGCGCTCATCGCCGAGCCCGTGCGCCAGGCGGGCTCCGACGAGCAGTTCTATTTCGTGATGACCGACCGCTTCGCCAACGGCGACTCGTCGAACGACACCGGCGGCATCGAGGGCGACCGGCTCGCCACGGGCTTCGACCCGACGAACAAGGGCTTCTTCCAGGGCGGCGACATCGCCGGCCTGCACGAGAAGCTCGATTACATCGAGGGGCTCGGCACGACAGCCATCTGGCTGACCCCCAGCTTCGCCAACAAGCCGGTGCAGGGCGCCGGTGCCGATGCGAGCGCCGGTTACCACGGCTACTGGGTGACCGACTTCACGCGCATCGACCCGCACCTGGGCACCAACGCCGAGCTCGAGGCGCTCATCGCCGACGCCCATGAGCGCGGCATCAAGGTGTACTTCGACATCATCACCAATCACACCGCCGACGTCGTCGACTACAGCGAGAAGCAGTACTCGTACATCGACCAGGCGACCGAGCCGTACAAGACCGCCGACGGCACCGCCTTCGATCCCGCCGAGTACGCCGGCACCGACGACTTCCCGGCCCTCGACCCGGCGACGAGCTTCCCCTACACTCCGGTGATCGCCGACGCCGAGAAATCGGCCAGGACCCCCGACTGGCTCAACGACCCCACTCTGTACCACAACCGCGGAAACTCCACTTGGTCAGGCGAATCCGTCACCTACGGCGACTTCGACGGTCTGGATGACCTGATGACCGAGCACCCGACCGTCGTCAACGGCTTCGTCAAGGTCTATCAGGACTGGATCGACCTCGGCATCGACGGCTTCCGCATCGACACCGTCAAGCACGTGAACTTCGAGTTCTGGCAGACCTGGACCGAGGATGTCCTCGACTACGCCCACGCACAGGGCAACGACGAGTTCTTCATGTTCGGCGAGGTGTACGACGCCGACCCGGTCAAGCTCGCACCCTATGTGCGCGACACCGACATGAACTCGGTGCTCGACTTCACCTTCCAGTCGTCGGCGGTCAGCTACGCCTCCGGCAACTCCGCCAAGGGCCTGCAGACCCTGTTCGCGGGCGACGACCGGTACACGACGGCCCACTCCAGCGCGACGGCGCTGCCGACCTTCCTCGGCAACCACGACATGGGCCGGGTCGGATCGTTCCTGCGCAGCACCGACGCCCCGCTGCAGCGCACCGAGCTCGCGAACGAGCTGATGTTCCTCACCCGTGGCCAGCCCGTGGTGTACTACGGCGACGAGCAGGGCTTCGCCGGCACAGGCGGCGACAAGGACGCCCGTCAGACGCTGTTCGCGACCCAGGTCGACGAGTACGAGAACCAGAACCTCATCACGGGCGAGAAGGCCGGATCCGTCGACCGCTACGACACCGACGCTCCGCTCTATGAGCACATCGCCGCCCTCTCGGCGCTGCGCGATGAGCATCCGGCGCTGAGCGGCGGCGCGCAGATCGAGCGTCATGCGGCATCCGGCGCCGGCGTCTACGCGTTCTCGCGCGTCGACGCCGACGAGAAGGTCGAATACCTCGTCGCCGTGAACAACGCGACCTCCGCCCAGACGGTCGACCTCACCACGCTCACCGGCGACGCCTCGTACAGCGTGCTGTACGGCGACGCGACGGCGCTGACGACCGATGCGGGTGCCGCGACGACGATCACTGTGCCCGCGCTCTCGGCAGTCGTCTGGAAGGCCGATGCCGCGGTAACCGCCCCCGCCGAAGCCGCGCCCGTGACGATCGCCGCTCCCGCTGCAGGTGCCGCTCTCAGCGGCCAGTCGCCCGTGCAGGCCGACATCGCCGACCAGTGGGCTCAGGCGAGCTTCGCCTGGCGCGTCGTCGGCTCCGACGAGTGGCACGCCCTCGGCACCGCCGAGGACACCGAGCCCCGCGTGTTCCACGACATCCGCGGACTGAAGAAGGGGACGCTGGTCGAGTACCGGACGGTGACGACGGATGCCGCGGGCGCACACTCCGCAGCATCCACCTACGCCTCGGTCGGCAACCAGGTCTCGCTCGCCGTTGAAGAGCAGCCCGAGTCGCCGATCGAGATGGTGACGGTGCCCGGCAGCCTCAACTCCGAGATGGGGTGCGCAGGCGACTGGGACCCGGCCTGCGAGAAGGCGAAGCTGACTCTGCGCGCGGACGGCGTCTGGGCCGGCACCTTCGACCTGCCCGCCGGTGACTACGATTACAAGGCCGCGATCGACGGCAGCTGGGCGATCAACTACGGCGCGAACGGCGTACTCGATGGCCCGAACGTCACCGTCAGCCACAAGGGCGGACCCATCACGTTCTACTTCGACCCGCGCACCAACGTCGTGCAGTCCAGCTCCGAGGGGCCGATCGTGACCCTTCCCGGCTCTCTGCAGGACGAGCTCGGCTGCGCCGCCGACTGGACGCCTGACTGCCTCGCCACCCTCATGGCCGATGGCGACCGTGACGGCGTCTACGAGTTCTCGACCGACGCGCTGCCCACCGGCGCCTACGAGCTGAAGGCCGCGCACGGTCTCAGCTGGGCCGAGAACTACGGCGTCGACGGCGCACGCGACGGCGCGAACTACTCGTTCAGCGCCACCGAGGGAAAGGTGACCTCCTTCCGCTACACGCTCGAGACGCACGTGCTCGAGATCTCCAGCGACGACGCGCCCCTGCCCGGCACCGGCGAGCTGCGCGCGCAATGGATCGATGAGGGCACCATCGCCTGGCCGGCCACACTCGGTGCGCCCGAGCGCGCGGCGTACGAGCTGCACGCATCCGCAGACGCCTCGGTGAAGGTGGCCGACGGCGAGGTGACCGGCGCCGACTCGATCGCGCTCGAGCGCGTCGACGGCGGGCTCACCGACGCGCAGAAGAAGCGCTTCCCCGCGCTCGCCGGCTACATCGCGCTGCGCGTTCCGGATGCCGATGCCGCGGCCCTGCTGAAGGGTCAGCTGGCCGTGGCGCAGCGTGACACCGCGGGCGCCCTCACGGCATTCACCGGTGTGCAGATCGCCGGCGTGCTCGACGACCTCTACGCCGACGAGGTGCAGAAGCAGAAGCTCGGCATCATGTTCAACGGGGTGAACCCGACCTTCCGCCTGTGGGCGCCGACCGCGCAGAGCGCCAGCCTGCTGACCTGGGACGCCGGCTCCGACGCCGAGCCCACGCGTCACAAGGCGGCTTACGACAAGGGCTCCGGTGTCTGGACGGTCAAGGGCAAGAAGGCCCTGAAGAACGACGAGTACCTGTGGGAGGTCGTCGTGTACGCCCCCGCCACGGGCGCGATCGAGACCAACAGGGTCACCGACCCGTACTCGGTCGCTCTGACCGAGAACTCCGAGCGCTCGGTCGCCGTCGACCTCACCGACAAGGCGTTCGCGCCGAAGGCCTGGAGCCGGACGAAGGCACCGGTGATCGACAAGCCCGTCGATCGCTCGATCTACGAGCTGCACATCCGCGACTTCTCCATCGGTGACACGACCGTGCCCGAGGGCGAGCGCGGCACCTACCTGGCGTTCACCCGTGACGGCGCCGGCGCGAAGCAGCTGCGTCAGCTGGCGGATGCCGGAATCAACACCGTGCACCTGCTCCCGTCGTTCGACATCGCCACCATCGAGGAGAACCGCGGCGCCCAGGCCCTGCCCGCGTGCGACCTCGCCTCGTACGGCCCGGCCGACACCGCGCAGCAGGCGTGCATCTCGGAGATCGCCGCGAAGGACGGCTTCAACTGGGGCTACGACCCGTACCACTACACGACCCCCGAGGGCTCGTACGCGGTGAACCCCGACGGCGGTGAGCGCGTCGCTGAGTTCCGCTCGATGGTCGGCGCGCTGCACGGCATGGGCCTGCAGGTCGTGCTCGACCAGGTGTTCAATCACACCGCGGCATCCGGCCAGGCCGACCGCTCGGTGCTCGATCGCGTGGTTCCCGGCTACTACCACCGCCTCAACGCCGCGGGTTCGGTCGAGACCTCGACCTGCTGCCAGAATGTGGCGACCGAGAACGAGGTGGCGCAGAAGCTCATGGTCGACTCTGTCGTCACCTGGGCGCGGCACTACAAGGTCGACGGCTTCCGCTTCGACCTGATGGGCCACCACTCCAAGGCCAACATGCTCGCGGTCCGTGCGGCTCTCGACGCCCTCACCCTCGAAGACGACGGCGTCGACGGCAAGGCCGTCTACCTGTACGGCGAGGGCTGGAACTTCGGAGAGGTCGCCGACAACGCGCTGTTCGAGCAGGCGACGCAGGGCCAGCTGGGCGGCACCGGCATCGGCACGTTCAACGACCGCCTGCGCGACGCCGTGCACGGCGGCAGCCCCGTCGACGGATCGTCGACCTTCCGTCAGGGTTTCGGCACCGGTCTCGGCACCGATCCCAACGGCGATGCGATCAACGGCAGCGCCGAGCAGGCGGTCGCCGACCTCGGGCATGACACCGATCTGGTCAAGCTCGGCCTCGCCGGCAATCTGCGCGACTACACGTTCACCACCAGCGACGGCAAGGTCACCGCGGGTGAGGACATCGACTACCGCGGCGCCCGCGCCGGATACGCGGATCAGCCTGACGAGACGATCAACTACGTCGACGCGCACGACAACGAGACGCTCTACGACCTGTCGGTCTTCAAGCTGCCCGTCGGCACCTCGATGGCTGACCGGGTGCGCATGAACACGCTGTCGCTCGCGACCGTGACGCTTTCGCAGTCGCCGTCGTTCTGGCACGCCGGCACCGAGCTGCTGCGCTCGAAGTCGCTCGACCGCAACAGCTACGACTCGGGTGACTGGTTCAACCGCGTCGACTGGACCGGGCAGGAGTCGACGTTCGGCTCGGGGCTGCCGATGGCCGCCGACAACGAGGAGAAGTGGGGCCTCATGCGCCCGCTGCTCGAGAACGCCTCCCTCAAGCCGCAGGCCGCCGACATGGCGGCGGCCGAGGCCGCGGCGCTCGACCTGCTGCGCGTGCGCGGCGAGGTGGACCTGCTGCGCCTCGGCTCGGCGGAGCTCATCCAGCAGAAGGTCACCTTCCCCAACGGGGGAGCGGATGCTGCCCCCGGCGTCATCGTGATGCAGATCGACGACACCGCCGGCCCGGACGTCGACACCGAGCTCGACGGCGCGCTGGTCGTGTTCAACGCCTCGCCGGAGCCCGTGTCGCAGACGGTCGACGGCCTCGCCGGCCGGTCGTTCGCCCTGACCCCCGCGCAGGCGAAGGGTGCGGACGCGGTCGTCAAGACCACGACGTGGGATGCCGAGAGCGGCACCGTCACCGTCCCCGCGCGTTCGGTCGCGGTGCTCGTCGACGCCCAGGACGGCGGCTCGGAGCCCGGTCAGCCGACGGAGCCCGAAGAGGCAGCGGAGGACGTCGCGCTCGAGCTCTCAGCGCACACCGTCGAGCAGGGCGGCGCCGTGAGCGCGACGGTGACCGGTCTCGCCCCCGGCGAGCAGATCGCCGCGGCCGTGCACAGCGAGCCCATGGTCGTTCGCGGCATCCCCGCGGCCGACGCAGACGGCACCGTGCGCTTCGACGTCGCGATCCCCGACGACTTCGCCGTCGGCGCGCACACGCTCGTGGTCACCTCCGACACACGGGCGCCCCTGCGCGCGACGCTGACCGTCGTCGGCCAGGGCGAGCTCGCCGTCACCGGCGCCTCCGCACCCTGGGGCCTGCTCATAGCCGCGCTGCTGCTGCTCGCCCTCGGCGCAGGGCTTGTGGTGTGGCGTCGGCGCCGGGGCGACGGTGCCCTCGCCGACTGAGCCCACCGCCCCGCACGCGAAAGCGCCGGTCACCCGAGGGTGACCGGCGCTCTCGGTGCGGCGATCAGCTCGTGATCGTCACTCCGCCGAAGGCGGGGTGACCGAGATGAGCGCTGCGGTGTTGCGCTGCATCGCCTTCTTCACGGTGATCACGGTGCCGTAGCCGACGCCCGCATCCGCCGGGTTGCCCGATCCGAGGATCGTGTTGCCCAGGTCGAGACCGTAGAGGTCGGTGGCCGGGGAGCCGTCCGCGTTCACGACGCGAGTGGTGTACGGCGCATCGCCGACCGACGGCACGACGACGGAGGCGTCGCGCAGGCGGTAGTACAGGTCGTCACCACGGACCTCGATGCCTGGCACCCAGCCCTTGTCATCGGTGAAGGTGCTCACCGGCGACTGCGGGGCGATCGTGGTGCACGCCTCCTTGTAGTTCTCGTCGACGGAGCAGTCCTTGAACGCGTACGTCGGCTGGAGGCCGAACGCGGCGTTCGACGACTGCGCGCGGCTGGAGATGTTCTTCAGCGGCGACGGATCCATCGCGGCCTGCGCGCCGGTGCGGCGCAGCGGGTCGAAGTGGCTGTCGACGAGCAGCAGCCCGCCCTTCGCGCCCCAGCTCGGTAGGGCCGTGTGGTTGGAGGCGACGTGGTTGGTGTCGCCGTAGGTGGTGTCGCGGTACCAGACCAGCGCGCCCGGTGCGTTGTACGGCACCTTCTCGACCTTCCAGGCCTCGTCGCTGTACACCGTGGTGTACCCGTACTTCAGGCCCTCGTCGAAGCCGTCGAGGTTGCGCCACTCGACCAGGTAGTACTGCGCCTTGATCTGCGTGCCGCTGTCGTGGTGCCATCCCGCGCCGGTGGTGTCGGTCCAGGTGCCGACGGTGGCGGTCCATCCGTTGTCGCCGTTCTCGACGTCGTCCGTCCAGACCGCGGTGTCACCGCTGGTCAGGGCGAAGTCGTCGGCGAACCAGCCGCGCTCCTCGAAGGCCGCGTCGGTCGCCTGACGCAGGCGCACCTGGATGCTCTTGCCGGCGAACGACGACAGGTCGATGTAGTCGTGACGCCATCCGTCGCTGGATCCGGTCAGACCGTACTTCTTCCCGCCGAAGTCCTTCAAGCGGCCGTTCGGGTCGGAGTAGCCGTCGTCGGTCGAGACCAGCGTGCCTGCCTCGTCGTAGACCTTCTGCTCGCCCCATGTCTTGCCGCCGTCGGTCGACACCTCGACGAAGCCGAAGTCCCAGTCCTCCTCGATCACGTAGTCGTTCCACATCCAGAACTTCGCGTTCGCGGGAACGCTGTCGATCGAGCGGCTCAGCGTGACGTCGGCCCAGCTCTGGTCGGCGCCGGAGTACCACATGTCGTCGCCGCTGTGCGGGGTGGTGAGCACGATCTTCTTGTCGGGCAGGTTCACCTTGATGCCGTCCTCGGTGCCCTTCTTCGGGCGCGAGGTCTGGCCGACCTTGATCGTGCGAGACCTCTCGCCCGGGTTCACGACCTCGGGGTCGGCCCAGCCGAGCACCCACTTGTCCCACAGGCCCATGTGGGTCGGCATCGACTGGAAGATGGGGCCGGAATGCGATCCCGAGCTCATCAGATCCCAGAAGTCGATGTCGGAGTTCCCGGCGTTCGACGTGTCGTAGAGGTCGGGAAGACCCAGGTCGTGGCCGTACTCGTGCGCGAACACGCCGACACCCGAGTCCTCGGGCTGCACGATGTAGTTCGAGATCTTCAGGTCGGTGCCGGGGATCGTCGCGCCGCCGGCGACAGCGGAGGAGTGCGCCCAGATGGCGTAGGTGCCCTCTTCGCCCCCACCGCCGGACTTGTCGGCACCGGCGTGGACGAGCACGACGTGGTCGATCACCCCGTCGGGCTCATGCACGTTGCCGTCGCCGTCGCGGTCGCCCTGGTCTTCGATGTCATAGTCCGCCCAGGGGAAGTCCGGGTTCTGTGCGGCCACGGCCGCGACCGCGTCGATCGGCAGCTGACCCGGTCCGAGCGGGTTGTCGGGGTGGCCCTGCATGTCCTGCATCGGACCGGCCTCCCACTCGCCCGCATCGTTCTTGTGGCAGACGGTCGCACCGTAGTAGCCCTCCGAGTGCGGCACGCTGACCCACTCGGTGGCAGAGCCGCTGAGCGAGTACGCCCCACGCGACATCTCCTCGTACATGTTCTTCATGGTGTAGCCCGAGATGTCGAAGCCGGGCTTGCCGTCGGGACCGGTGAGGTCGGTGCGCACCCGCTCGGTGATGCCCTCGTCGGTGAAGAGCATCTTGTTGAAGTGCTCGCTCGAGAAGTCGGGCACCCACATCGAGTTGTTGTCGAGGTGCTCGGTGGCAGCCGGGTCGGGGATGTTGTTGTGCAGGGTGGGGCCCTGCACGCTGCCCGGCTTGCAGTCCGTAGCGCCGAACTCGGTCGGCACGTACAGGTCGCTGAAGTCGTCGGTGCCGTCGAACTCGACGAGGATGGTGAGGAGCTTCGCCTGCTGCGTCGTCTTCGACTTCTTCAGCTGCTTCGGGCTCTTCCCGGTCTTCAGCGCCTTCGCCTCGGTCTTGGCCAGCTGCTTCGCGGCCTTGGGGTTTCCCTGGGCGAACTTGTGGTCGTGCTCGGCGGCCTTCTCGAGAGCCTTGCCGCTAACGGAGCGCTTCATCTGTCCGGTGGTGTTCGCGATCGGGGCATCCGCCGGGACCTCGACCATGTTGTCGGCTCGCGGCGCGACGTAATTCATGTAGTACTCGTCAGAGCCGATCTGGGGCGCCGCCTGTGGCGCCTCGGTGTCGGGCGACGCAGCCGCGGTCGCGGTCGCCCCGCCGAAGGCCGTGAGGCCGGCGGCTGCGATCACGAAGGCGGACGTCGCGGCCACGGCGCGTCGTCGCGCTGGGGCAGTCCGATGTGACATTGCTTCTCCCTTCGGACACCGTCGTCGAAGGGGTCCCGCGACGGTGCGAAATGAACCACCCCGATCGGGGCGGACCTATACGGGTTTACCTGTAGAAAGGGTGAGAGGGAAGAGGAAACGCGAGAAAACCTCGACTGGTGCGCGGAAGAAGGTGTCCGCCACTCGGGTACTAGGGAGTCCTAGCAATTACTCTGTGTCCCGCGTATCGTGGTCACTGTGCCAAAGACGGTGCAGAGGAGCGTCACACAATGACTCGTATGATCCCCCATTTCGTAGGCGGAAAGCACGTCGAACCGACCGGCGGTCGCATGGCCGACGTCTTCGAACCGAGCACGGGAGCCGTGCAGGCACGTGTTCCCCTCGCCACGACCGACGAGGTCCGCGCCGCGATCGACGTCGCCGAGGCGGCGCAGCCCGAGTGGGCCGCGACCAACCCGCAGAAGCGCGCCCGCGTGCTCATGCGCTTCGTCGACCTCGTGAACCGCGACATGGACGAGATCGCCCGTCTGCTCTCCAGCGAGCACGGCAAGACGTTCGAAGACGCCAAGGGTGACGTGCAGCGTGGGCTGGAGGTCATCGAGTTCTGCATCGGGGCTCCGCACCTGCTCAAGGGCGAGTACTCGACGGGGGTCGGCACCGGCATCGACGTCTACTCGATGCGGCAGCCGCTGGGCGTGGTCGCAGGCATCACGCCGTTCAACTTCCCCGCCATGATCCCGCTGTGGAAGGCGGGTCCTGCCATCGCCTCCGGCAACACCTACATCCTCAAGCCGAGCGAGCGCGACCCCTCCGTGCCGGTGAAGCTCGCCGAGCTGTTCCTGGAGGCGGGTCTGCCCGCGGGCGTCTTCAACGTCGTACACGGCGACAAGGAGGCGGTGGACGCGCTGATCACCGACCCGCGCATCCAGGCGGTCGGCTTCGTCGGGTCCACCCCGATCGCCGAGTACATCTACACGACCGCCATCGCGAACGGCAAGCGCGCGCAGTGCTTCGGCGGAGCGAAGAATCACCTCATCGTCATGCCCGACGCCGACCTCGATCAGGTCGCCGACGCCCTGATGGGCGCCGGCTACGGGTCGGCGGGGGAGCGCTGCATGGCGATCTCGGTCGCCGTGCCGGTGGGGGAGGAGACGGCGGATGCCCTGGCAGCCAAGCTCACCGAGCGCGTCGCCGAACTGAAGGTCGGACCCTCGCTCGAGGAGGGGATGGACTACGGTCCGCTCGTCACGAGGGATGCCGTGAACCGCGTCACCGGGTACATCCAGCAGGGCCTCGACGAGGGCGCCACGCTGCTCGCCGACGGTCGTGGCTTCTCGGTCGAGGGTCACGAGGAGGGCTTCTACCTCGGCCCGACGCTGTTCGATCACGTCACCACCGACATGGCGATCTACCGCGAGGAGATCTTCGGCCCGGTGCTCGTCATCGCGCGCGCCGCCGATTACGAAGAGGCGCTGGCGATGGCATCCGACCACGAATACGGCAACGGCGTGTCGATCTTCACCCGCGACGGCGACGCCGCGCGCGACTTCACCGCCCGGGTGAACGTCGGCATGGTCGGCGTGAACGTGCCCATCCCGGTGCCCATCGCGTACTTCACCTTCGGGGGCTGGAAGCGCAGCGGATTCGGCGACCTCAACCAGCACGGCACCGACGCCTTCCGCTTCTACACGAAGACCAAGACGGTGACGAGCCGGTGGCCCTCGCACGGTGCCCTTCGACAGGCTCAGGGACCCAGCGACGGCGCCAGCTTCGTCATCCCCACGATGTCCTAGGAGCCGGAGCCATGACCATGATCGAACCCACCACCGTCACGGCCGAGGAGCGCGAGGCCATCCTCGGCGCCGTACGCGAATTCGCCGAGAGCGAGCTCGCCCCGCACGCCGCCGAGCGCGACGAGAAGCACATCTTCCCGCGCGAATCGCTGCACCGCGCAGGTGAGCTCGGCCTCGGCGGCATCTACATCGGCGAGGAGTTCGGCGGCACGGCCCTGGGAAGGGTCGACACCGTCGCCATCTTCGAAGAGCTCGCCAAGGGCGACCCGGCGGTCGCCGCGTACATCTCGATCCACAACATGGTCGCCTGGATGATCGACACCTACGGCGACGAGACGCAGCGCGGCCGGTGGCTGCCCGCGCTCACCGCCATGGAGCAGTTCGGCGGCTACTGCCTCACCGAGCCGGGCGTCGGCTCCGACGCCGCGAATCTGGCCACGAGCGCGACGCGCGACGGGGATGACTACCTGCTCACCGGGGTGAAGCAGTTCATCTCCGGTGCGGGCGAGGCAGGGGTCTACGTCGTCATGGCGCGCACCGGCGATCCGGGCTCGGGAGCGAAGGGCATCTCGGCCTTCCTCGTGCCCGGCGACGCCGAGAACCTCAGCTTCGGCGTCAACGAGAAGAAGATGGGCTGGCACGCCCAGCCCACCCGTCAGGTGATCTTCGACGGGGTGCGGGTTCCGGCATCCGCCATGCTCGGCGAAGAGGGGCGCGGCTTCGCGATCGCCATGTCGGCGCTCAACGGGGGCCGCCTGAACATCGCCGCCTGCTCGCTCGGGGGTGCGCAGTGGGCGATAGAGAAGGCCGTGCAGTACGTGCACGAGCGCGTCGCCTTCGGCGAGCCGCTCGCCGAGAAGCAGTCGATCCTGTTCGCGATCGCCGACATGCGCACCGAGCTGCAGGCCGCGCGCCTGATGGTGCGCGACGGCGCGCAGGCGGTCGACGAGAAGGCTCCGGACGCCACGATGCGCTGCGCCATGGCCAAGCGCTTCGCCACCGACGCGGGCTTCGAGGTCGCCAACCGGGCGCTCCAGCTGCACGGCGGCTACGGCTACCTGCAGGACTACGGCATCGAGCGGGTCGTGCGCGACCTGCGCGTGCACCAGATCCTGGAGGGGACGAACGAGATCATGCGGCTCATCGTCGGGCGCGAGATGCTGCGCCCCTCGGGCTCGGTGTCGATGCGGAGTGCATCATGACCCGCATCGCGTTCCTGGGGCTCGGGCACATGGGCCTGCCGATGGCGCGCAATCTCGTGAAGGCGGGGCACGAGGTGCACGGGTTCGACCTCGTGCCGGCGGCGATCGGCGCGGCGCGCGCGGCGGGCATCCCGGTCTCCGCGAGCGGTGCCGATGCGGTGGCGGATGCCCAGGTCGTCATCACGATGTTCCCGGCCGGCAGGCACGTGATCGCCGCGTATCGGGATGAGCTGCTCGCCGCGGCCGCACCCGGCACCCTGTTCATCGAGTCGTCGACCATCGCGGTCGACGAGGCACGCACCGCCCACGAGATGGCCGTCGAGGCGGGGCACCGCAACGTCGATGCGCCCGTCTCGGGCGGGGTCGTGGGCGCCGAGAACGGCACCCTCGCCTTCATGGTCGGCGGGTCCGACGACGACTTCGCGGCGGCCCTGCCGCTGCTCGAGGCGATGGGCAAGCGCATCGTGCACTGCGGCGGGCCGGGTCTCGGGCAGGCCGCGAAGGTGTGCAACAACATGGTGCTCGCGGTGTCGCAGATCGCCGTCGCCGAGGCGTTCGTGCTCGGCGAGCGGCTCGGCCTCGAGCATCAGGCGCTCTTTGACGTCGTCTCACAGGCATCCGGTCAGTGCTGGTCGATCACGACCAACTGCCCGGTGCCCGGGCCGGTGCCGACGAGTCCCGCCAACCGCGACTACCAGCCCGGTTTCGCGGGGGCCCTCATGGCGAAGGATCTCGGGCTGGCCCTGCAGGCGATCGAGCAGACGGGGACGGATGCCAGGATGGGCCGCCTCGCGCAGCAGCTGTACGCCGCGTTCGCCGACGGCGACGGCGCGGGGAGGGACTTCTCGGGCATCATCACCGACATCCGCCAGGGGACGGTCTGATGCGGCCTCGCGTGGTCGCGGCTGGGCCCATATGGTCGGCTCATGCGCGAGGATGCGGCCTTTCGGGCCCAGTAGGACCAGCGGGGCATGGGCCCACAAAGGTCGACTGGGCCCATGCGGTCGCCTCGGCCGCGAGGATGCGGCCAGATGGGACCAGCGGCAGAAGGGTCGTCGACCTGCCGCACCCGGGCGGAAGGCTGCCCCGCCGGCCGACCTGAGATACTGGAGGCGCCGCGACGTGGCGGCGGGAGGGGAGCGACATGTCCGAGTACGAGACGATCATTGTCGAACAGCAAGGACGGGTGGGCTGGATCACCCTCAACCGGCCCGAAGCGCTGAACGCTCTGAACGGTCAGGTCTCCGAAGAGGTCGCGGCAGCGGCATCCGCCTTCGACACCGACGACAGCGTCGGCGCGATCGTGGTGACCGGCTCCGAGAAGGCGTTCGCCGCGGGAGCCGACATCAAGGAGATGGAGTCGAAGACCGGCGCCGAGATGCTCGACACCGACCACTTCGGCGCCTGGACTCGCTTCGCCGCCGTCAAGACCCCCGTGATCGCCGCCGTCTCGGGCTACGCGCTCGGCGGGGGCTGCGAGCTGGCGATGATGTGCGACATCATCCTCGCCGCCGACACCGCCACCTTCGGCCAGCCCGAGATCAATCTCGGCGTGGTGCCCGGCATGGGCGGGACGCAGCGGCTCATCCGCGCGGTCGGCTACTACAAGGCTGCCGAGCTCATCCTGTCGGGCCGTCTGATCAAGGCCGACGAGGCCGAGCGGATCGGACTCGTCTCGCGCGTGGTGCCCGCGGCCGACCTGCTGCCCGAGGCGACCTCGCTCGCCGAGACCATCGCATCCAAGTCGCTGCCGTCGCTGTACGCGGCCAAGGCGACGCTGGATGCCGCGATGGAGACCACCCTCGAGGCCGGCCTCGACGTCGAGAAGCGTCAGTTCGCCGCGCTGTTCGATACGGCGGATCAGAAGGAGGGGATGGCCGCGTTCCGCGAGAAGCGCCCCCCTCATTTCCAGCACCGATGAGCATCGCCATGGAGACGCTGCCTGACGACGACGACCTGACCCTCTCCGAGGACGACCGCCGCGCGCTCGTGCAGTGGACGGTGGCGTGCGCCGAGCGGATGCTGCCGCTGTTCCTCGCCGAACGTCCGCACGATTCGCGCCCACGTGAGGCGCTGGATGCCGCACAGGCGTTCCTGCGCGGCGAGCTCGGGATCGACGAGGTGCGCGAGCGGGCGTTCGCCTGTCATGCCGCGGCTCGCGAGTCGACGGATCCGAATGCCATCGCCGCCGCGCGCGTGTGCGGTCAGGCTGCCGCGGTCGCGCACATGGCCGGGCATGCCCGGCAGGTGCCCCGCTACACCGCGAAGGCGTTCCCCGGCGACCGCTCACGTCGCGACGAGGAGCTCGCCTGGCAGCGGATGCGCGTGCCCGAGCGCTTCGATCACTACGTCTACGACGGCGACTGACCCCGGTTCCTGCTTTCGAATCGCTCACCTTGCAGGGTTCGGGCCGTAGACCCCGCAAGGTGAGCGATTCGAAACCCGCCTCGGGGTCAGAGCGGATCGGGCAGTGGCCGCGGGTCGGTGAAGTCGCCGGCGTTCTTGCGCAGCCGGGCGACGATCCCGACGAGCGAAGCCGCATCGTCAGCGTCGAGGCCGGGGGAGGCGAACACCTCGGTGTTCAGCGCCGCGGTGGCGCGCTCGACGAGGTCGCGTCCGGACTCGGTCAGGGTCAGCAGCGCGGCGCGTCCGTCGTGCGGATGCGGGTCGCGGCGCACCAGACCGTCGCGCACCAGACGCTCCGCCGTGCTCGTGACGCTGGTCGCGTGCACCTGCAGGCGGGCTACGACGCTCGACAGCGGCAGCGTGCCGGTGCGGCTGAACGCGAGAAGGCGCAGCACCTCGTAGCGGGCGAAGGTCACCTGGAAGGGCTTCAGAGCGGCATCCACCCGAGCCAGCAGCAGCTGCTGGGCGCGCATCACCGACGTGACCACGGCCATGCCCTCGGCGGCGTCGGTCCAGCCGTGCGCGAGCCACTGCCTCTTGGCCTCGGCGAGGGGGTCGATGGGGAGCGGTCGGGGACGGGCCATGGGTCAACGGTAGCCGCAACCGGCCCGCCGGCGTTCGGGACTCAGTATCATGAGCAGTGACACCTGATTCCAGATGATCGCGCGGGTAGGATCGAACCTGCGTGAGGGAGGTTCGATGAAGATCTACGTCCTGGTGAAGGAAGTGCCCGACACCTATGGAGACCGCAAGCTCGATCTCGAGACCGGCTTGGCAGATCGAGCGGCGGGGGATGTGGTGCTCGACGAGATCACCGAGCGCGCGCTCGAGGTGGCCCTGTCGTACGCCGACAAGAACCCCGGCACCGAGGTCGTCAGCCTGTCGATGGCCCCCGAATCGGCCACCGCATCCGTCCGCCGCTCGCTGGCGATCGGCGCCGCCTCCGCCGTCCACGTCGTGGACGACGAGCTGCGCGGAGCCGATCTGACCCTCACCGCAGAGGTGCTCGCCGCCGCGATCCGTCGCGGCGAGCCCGACCTGGTCATCACCGGCAACCTGTCCACCGACGGCGTGGGCGGTATCATCCCCGCGATGCTCGCCGAGCACCTCGGCTGGGCGCAGGCGACCGCACTCAGCGCGGTCGAGATCGGCGACGGGCAGGTGACCGGCACCCGCGCGGGCGACGCGGGCACCCAGGACGTCACCGTTCCGTTGCCGGCCGTCATCTCCATCACCGAGGCGCTTCCGGATGCCCGCTTCCCCAACTTCAAGGGCATCATGGCCGCGAAGAAGAAGCCCCTGGAGGTGCTCTCGCTGGCCGACCTCGGGGTGTCGGCCGACCCGGCCGTCGCCCCCCGCACGATCATGACGAGTGTCGCGGAGAAGCCCGCGCGCGCCGCCGGTGTCAAGATCACCGACGAGGGAGACGCCGCAGCGCAGCTCGTCGAGTTCCTCGCGCAGAACAGGCTGGTGTGACATGGCGTATCCCGAGAAGTCCATCCTCGTTCTCGTCGACGTCGACCCGTCGGGTGACGCGGCCAGCAGCACCGCGGCGCTCATCGGCGCCGCCGCCACGATCGGAGCGCCGGTGGCGCTCATCGTCGGCGGCAGCCAGGCGGCGACCGACGTCGCGGCTCAGGCCGGCGCGCAGGTCGTGCTGACGACGCTGGGCGACGCCTCGTCGCTGACCGTGCCCGCCGTCGACGCCCTGCAGGCCGCCTACCGTCAGGTGCAGCCGGATGCCGTGCTCATCTCGAACTCGATCGCCGGGCGTGATGTCGCCGGGCGCTTCGCCGTGCGCGAGAAGCTCGCGCTCTCGGTCGACGTCGTCGGCGTGTCCCGTGACGACGAGGGCGTGACCGCGCAGCACTCGGTCTACGGCGGTTCGTACCTCACGGAGTCGGCGCCCACCTTCGGCACCCCCGTCATCACCGTCCGCCAGGGCGCCGTCGACGCACGCGCCGAGGCGGTCGCCTCGCCCGTGGTCGAGGAGCTGTCGGTCACGGCATCCGGTGCCGCGGCCGCCACCGTCGGCGAGATCGCCGCGGAGGAGAAGACCTCGTCGCGGCCCGAGCTGCGCGGAGCCACCCGGGTCGTCTCGGGCGGCCGTGGCCTGGGCTCGAAGGAGAAGTTCGTCCTCGTCGAGCAGCTCGCCGACGCCCTCGGTGCCGCGGTGGGCGCATCGCGCGCCGCGGTGGATGCCGGGTACATCCCGTACGCGCACCAGGTCGGCCAGACCGGGGTGTCGGTGTCGCCGCAGCTGTACATCGCGCTCGGGATCTCGGGTGCGATCCAGCACCGCGCCGGCATGCAGACCGCGAAGACGATCGTGGCGATCAACAAGGACGGCGACGCGCCGATCTTCGACGTCGCCGACTTCGGCATCGTCGGCGACGTGTTCACCGTGGTGCCGCAGGTGATCGAGGCACTCGAGGCCCGGAAGAAGTGACCATGGCCGGATCCATCCGCCGCGGCCTCCCGCGGGTGAAGGGCGGCGAGCCCTGGCCGCCCGCGATCGAGGTCGAGGCGCCGGCCGCTGCGGTCGCCGAGGTGCCGAGTGCGCCGGATGCCGTCGAGCCCGCCACGTCGTCGCACATAGAGTCCGTGCAGCCGGCGACAGGTGGTGCGGTCGCGTCCGCCGCGACAGAGGCCGCTGCCGCTGACCCGGCTCCGGATGCCCGGACGCCGACCGGCGTGAGCCTGCGGCGCGGGCTTCCGCGGGTCGCCGGCGGGGAGCCCTGGCCCCCCGCGAGCGACACGACCGTGGCATCCGCAGCCCGCGCGACCGCCGCCCCCGCCGCGGTGCGCGCCGCAGCCGCTGCGGAAGCGCCGAGTGAACCGGTCGTCGGCGACACCACTGCGTCGCCCCGCGAACAACCGGTGCAGGCGACGGAGAGCGGTGCACTCGCCGCACAGGGCCTCGAGGGCGACGTCGCGGCATCCGGATACGCGGTGCGCCGCGGTCTTCCGCGCGTGGCCGGAGGGGAGCCGTGGCCTCCGGCCGGAACCGTCCCCGCGCCGGTGGGGGATACCGCCGCACCCTCCGCCGTCCCGACCGCCGACGTCGCCCCGACGTCCGCCGCCCCGACCGCCGACGTCGCCCCGACACCCGACGTCGCCACGACGTCCGACGTCGCCACGACCGCCGATGTCGCCGCATCCGAGGCTGTCCCGCCCGCGGACGTCACGGCCGCGACAGCCGTCACCCGCACACGCGATGTCTCCACCCCGCTGTCGTACCCGCGCACGGTCTGGCCGGGCCGCGCGCCCCGGCACGCGGCCGCACCGCTGCCCGAGCCCTCGCCGCTGCGTCCGTCGTGGCCGCAGGCCATCGGCGGGCTGCTGGGACTGGCATCCCTCGGCCTGGTCGCTGTGGCCGCGGTCTTCCTCGTCCGCACCGTCCTCAGCACGCCGCTGATGCAGGACTTCCTCGCGACCTACCCGGGCGAGTACCACCCGGCCGTCGACGTCGAGCCGGGTTTCGCCCCGTGGGCGAACTGGGCGCACTTCTTCAACATGTTCCTGATGGTGCTGATCATCCGCTCGGGTCTGCGCGTGCGCAGCGAGAAGCGGCCCACCGTGTTCTGGACTCCGCGCCGCAACCCCAAGGGCAAGATCAGCCTGACCCTCTGGTTCCACCAGGCGCTCGACCTGCTGTGGATCATCAACGGCGTCATCTTCGTCGTGCTGCTGTTCACCACCGGGCACTGGGCGCGCATCGTGCCCACGAGCTGGGAGGTGCTGCCGAACGCGCTGTCGGCCGGCCTGCAGTACGTCTCGTTCGACTGGCCCACCGACAACGGCTGGGTGAACTACAACAGCCTGCAGCAGCTGGCCTACTTCGTCACGGTGTTCATCGCCGCTCCGCTCGCGATCGTCACCGGATTCCGGATGTCCGGACTGTGGCCGAAGAAGGCCGAGAAGCTGTCACGGGCGTACCCGGTGGAGTGGGCGCGTGCGCTGCACTTCCCGGTGATGCTGTACTTCGTGGCGTTCATCATCGTGCACGTCGCCCTCGTGTTCCTCACCGGCATGCTGCGCAACCTCAACCACATGTTCGCGGCGCAGGGCTCCGTCGACGGTGCCGAGTACGCGGCGAACTGGACGGGTTTCTGGGTGTTCCTGCTCGCCATGGCCGTGATCGCCGCCGGCTGGTTCGCGGCGCGCCCCCTGGTGCTCGCCCCGATCGCGAAGCTGTTCGGGCAGGTGTCCGGCCGCTGAGCCGGCCTCCGTGTGCTCAGCGTCGCCCCCCCCGATCTGCGGAGGGGGCGACGCTGGCGAAGAAGACGCGGCGTCAGGCGCGGACGAACCGCACCTCGGTGAGCGTCTCGCCCAGGAACGGCTCGGTGTGGCTCTCGCCGTCGAGCGAGAAGCCGTTGCGCTGGTAGAAGCGGTGCGCGCGGGGGTTGTCGTCGGCCACCCACAGGTAGCAGGGCTCGCCCTCGTAGACGGCGGCGTCGAAGAGCTTCTGTCCGATGCCGGTGCCGTGGTGCGCGTCGAGCAGGTAGATGAAGTACAGCTCGCGCAGCGCCGGTGCGTCCTTATCGCGGGCGGGGCCCGAGCCCACGAAGCCGACGATCTCACCGTCGACGAGTGCGGCGCTCATGCGGAAGTCGTCGCCCTGGCGCGCCCAGTTCGTCCACAGCTCCGCCATGCGGCGAGGGGAGATCCGCTCGAGGGCGGCCTTGCTGATGAGGTGGTCGTAGGTCTCGTGCCAGCACTGCGCGTGCACGCGGCCGAGGGCCTCCGCATCGACATCGCGGACGGGTCGGACGATGATCTCGGTATGGGCTTCGGTGCTCATGGTCGTGACTCTACGCGCCGCTGTCGCGGACCGGAAATCGGCGGATGACACATCTGTGCTCATGTGGTGATCAGCCAACGAAGTTGGGGGTTTCCTCGTGGATCACTACTATCGCCCCTTGTGAATGTGATCTGGCGCACCCTTCTCGTCATCCTGCAGGCCCGGCTGGGCACGCGCCGCGGTGGCGCTCTCGACCCCGCTGCGGTCAGCCGCATCCGCGTCACCACCCTGCCGACGGACCTCGACATCCTGCGGCACATGAACAACGGCCGATACCTCTCTCTGTTCGATCTCGGCCGCTGGGATCTGCTGATCCGCACCGGGCTGTTCGACGCCATGAAGGATCGCGGCTGGTACGCGGTCGTCTCGAGCGAGACGGTCACCTTCCGCAAGTCGCTGCAGCTCTGGCAGCGTTTCGACATCGAGTCGCGCTTCGTCGGTCACGACGACAGGGCCGTCTTCCTCGAGCACCGTGCCGTGGTCGACGGGGAGGTGTATGCGCGGGTGATCGTGAGATCGCGGATGCTGCGCCGCAGCGGCGGCACGGTAAGCAACGAGGAGCTGTTCGCCGCCGTCGGGAAGCCGCAGGGGCTGCCCGAGGTCGAGCCGTGGATCCACGACTGGGCGTCGGCCTCGGCGCTGCCCTCGACGAAGAGCCCGGCGCCGAGCCTCTGGCGCTGACTGACGACGGCCCGCGCGCGATAATCTGAGCGCGTGGGGGAGATGCTCAAGGTTACCGGGCGCGTGCTGTGGCGACACTGGCCGTCGCTGCTGGCGTGGTATCTCGCGGGTGTGGTGGCGCGCTACTGGCTGATCGTCCTGGCCGGGTTCGTCGGGGCCTACACCTCTGTCGGTGGATTGATGATCCTCCCGCTCGCGGTGCTGTGCCGGCTGATCAGCCTGGTGGGCATGCTTCTCGTGCTGCGGGATGGGCTGCGCTCCCTGCAGGCCGTGGCGCCGCTTCCCGATTCGGCGGCCGACCGCCGCCGCACCTTCCTGACCGCGCTGCTCGCGAGCATCCTGCCGTTCTTCGCCATCTACACCGCGCAGGGGCTGCTCGGCAGTGACGTGCAGGCGTACTCGCTGCGCGCGCTGGAGAAGAACAGCGAAGAGATCGGCGCGACGCTCGGCACCGACCGCACCTTCGATCCCGGCGACAACATCACCGAGCTGTCCTTCAACGCCTGGACGATCGCGATCATCGTGGCGGCCTTCGCCGCCCGATGGGCATGGGGTCGCTGGTCGGCGAAGCTGCCCAAGGTGCTCAGCCTCGCAGCCGTGTACTGCGAGGTCGTCTGGGTCTTCTTCTCGCTGCTCCTGCTCAAAGACGCGGTCGACAGCGCGACATCGTGGGTCGACACCCGCGTCGCCATGGTGTGGGTGGCGGACGCCCGCGAGGCGGTGACGGGCTGGCTGGCGCCCTTCGTGTGGGTCGGCGACGGCATCGGATGGCTGCTGGGCCAGGCGGGTCCGGTGCTGCTGGAGCCGATCTCGTGGCTCACCGTCGCCGGAGTCGTCTACGGGCAGGCGATCGTCGCCGAGAAGCTGCAGATCCAGCACAGGCTGGTCGCGGAGGTACGCGAGCGCATCGCCCGGGTGCCGAACCCGCTGATGCGCCGTCTGCGTGATCTGGGAACGGAGCTCGCGTCGCGTGTCCTCCCGATCTGGCGAGCCGTCCTTCTGATGTGGCGTGCGGGCCCGGTGACCATCGCGTCGTATGCGCTGCTGTACACGGCGGTCGTCGTCGCCGGATCATGGCTGGACTACGGGATGGGTCGCGCTCTCGGGCCCCATGATCTGTACGAGTTCTGGACGGTGTACTGGCCGGTCATCTTCCTCATCCCCTCCCTGATCATCGAGCCGATCCGGATGGCGGTGATCGCCGGCGCGTATGACACGACGTTCGGCATGCTGCGTCGCGCGCAGGACGAGAGAACGGATGCCGCGGCACCGACCACGGTCGAGGAAGCCGACGCCGCGGCGATCACCGCAGCCGCCGGCGTGCTGCCCACGGCGTCGCCTCGAGGATCCGAGCCGACCGGCGCGACCGCGGTGCCCGCGCTCTGATCCGGGTGGAGCCGGTCAGGGATCGATGCTGAACCGCAGGAATCGCGACTCGGCGTCGTGCGGCTCGATCTCGAGCCGGTACGGTCCTTCCGCGTCTTCGGGAACGACGTAGGGGAGCAGGAGCTGATACGGCTCCGCCGTCTCGCCGTCGAGGGTCGGCACGCAGACCTCGGGCTCCTCCCGGTCCCACGGCAGACCGATCTGCCCGCGCACCGATTCCCACACCCGTCCTGTGCCCTGCTCGATCAGCCGGGGCGCCCAGCATGTCGGGCCCTTCTCGCCCAGCGGGGTGATCTGCACGGTGACGCCGATCAGGGTGGTGTCGTCGGGCACCGTCAAGCCCGAGGTGTCGGTGATGGCCTTCGCGCGCACCGGTCCCCACTCGGCTCCTTCGAGCACCACGGTTCCGGACTCTCCGGGTTCGACGGCCCACAGCGGCTTGCCGGAATCGGGATAGGCGTACTTCCACTCCCACCAGCCCGCCCCTCCGATCGCCGCCAGCAGCAGAACGGCCACGGCGCACAGCGCCACCGCGTTGCCGCGCCACCACCCGCGTCGCTCGGTCATCACTCGGCCCATCCGATCTCGTCGAGGCGGACTTCCCGCTCCACAGCAATGTCGTCGAGATCGAGGGAGACCTCGACGATCCCGTCAGCCGCGTAGTCGTCGTTCTCCGCGAACACGAGCATGGCGGAGCCGGTCAGCGCGTCCTCGGGAAGCTCGAAGGCGATGCTCCCGTGCTGCGGCACGCCGGTGACCAGCGGAAGCTGCACCATCGAGGTTCCGCGCTCGGTCGCCGAATAGGTCCGATCCCCGATGCGCAGGTCGGTCACCCGCAGGGCGGCGCCGGACTGGTCCCGCGTCGAGGCCGCGTCGAGGTCGACGACGAGCCAGGTGCCCTCGGCTCGCCAGCTCCCGTCCGAGACGGCGCGGGCGGCGTGGACGTCGGTCACCGTGACGGCGATGTTGCGGGCCTCCGCGTGCTCACCGACCTCCGCATGTGTGACGAAGGGGTCGTAGCGCGCGTCCTCATCCTTCTGCAGCTGGGTCAGACCCCAGGCCCCCACCACCAGTGCGATCGAGAGCGCCCAAGGGGCGGCGGCCTTCACGAGCCGCCGACGTGCGTCGGATCCGGGAGTCGGGACGGTCACGGCTCGACCACCTCCCGGTCGGCGGGAACCGCCGCCACAGGCACGGTGACGTAGGCGCCGGTGCGCACATCGGACCAGTACGTGCCCCGGGTGACGAAGGCGCCCTCGGAGCGCGTGGAATCCGGCAGCACGAGGCGGACCTCGTCGCCCGGCGCGATGGCATCCGCATCGATCGTCCAGGCCAGACGCACCCGCGTGGGGACGTCAGGCTGCAGGTACGACAGCACGCTGTCGTCTTCGACGCGCCGGGCATCGGAGCGCACGATCTCGACACCGTCGATGTGCACGCCGCTGAGCGAGTGAGGGGCGAGTGCGATGCGCGGCTCACTGAACAGATTCGTCACCTCGAGCGTGACTATCAGGGTCTCTTCGCCCTCGTCGGGCACGACCCCGGCGCCCTGCACCTCGCCCCCGACCTCGGCACCGAGCACGGCGATCTCGAGGTCGGATCCGACGTAGTGCTCGCCGACTGCGAGCTCTTCGGGAACCGGCTGCGGAGCCGGCTCGAGTCCTCCGAACGCGGCGGTCGCGCCCAGCAGCACGGCTCCGGCACCCGTGATGATCCACCCCGTGGGGATGCGGTCGGCCATCGTCCGCGCCCACGCCGCTGCGCGCGCCTCGGACGCGGCGCGGTTCGCGGCATCCGCCTCGTTCTCCCCCACGCACACAGCATAGAACGCCCCGGTTCCGCGCCCTGCGGCGGATCGTGCCTAGTCTGGATGCATGGCAGAGCAGTCATCGTCGCCCACGGATCGTCACCTGGCCGATGCCGCCGCAGCGCTCGCCCGGCGGTGGGTGGACGAAGCCGCCCAGGCCCGTCTCGATCCGGCCGCCCAGCGTCTCGCCGGCGTGCTGCACGACCCGAAGGGGCTGCCCTTCACCCTCGGATTCGTCGACGGCGTGATGCGCCCGGAGAGCACGGCGGCCGCGGCGTCGATGCTGCACCGGGTCGCGCCGCTCGCCCCCGACTTCCTGCCCTGGTATCTGCGGCGGCTTGTCAGCGACCGCCGTGCCTGACCGTGTGCGCCTGGTCGGCGGACGAGCTTCGGTGGCGTCTCTGCACCGTGCTCTCGCCGCGGCGGTCGCGGGTGATCCCGATCTGGCGGTCTACGACGGCGAGGTGACCTCTGCCGGACGCCTCGAACTGCTGCCGTTCGTGCACGAGCAGGCGATCTCCATCACCGCGCACCGCTTCGGAACCCCCGACGACTGGAGTGCCGACGTGATCTGACCCGATCCGAGCAATGTAAAAGATTCTTGACATCGCGGCGCCGGCCGCTCTACTCTCCATGTAAAGAATCTTTGACACGGAGGTATGGTCATGGTGTACCACGAACGCGTGGCGTGGGCGCAGCTCATCGCCTCGGTCATCACGCTCACGGGCTACATCGCTGTGCTGCTCATGCAGTCGCGAGGCGGCGACATCAGCACGGTCGACTGGCTGCCTCCGATGCTGTGGACGATCGGCGCGGGCATCGCCCTGAGCATCGTCATCAGCATCCTGTGGGGCATCGCCGCCGGCCTTCGCGATCCGCAGTCGGCGACAGCGTCCGACATCCGCGACCGCGACATCAGCCGTCTCGGCGGCCGCGTAGAGCACTCCTTCCTCGTGATCGCCGGACTGGGCGTGATCGCCCTGTGCGCTGCCGGCGCCGAGCTGTTCTGGATCGCCAACACCATGTTCCTCGGATTCGCCGTCTCGGCGCTCGTCGGCGGCATCGCACGGGTCACCGCCTACCGTCGCGGGCTGGTCTGATGGTCAAGCCGACCCTCGTCACGAACACGATCCGGGCGCGGCGGGAGGAGGCCGGGATGACACAGGCCGACCTCGCAGCCCGGATCGGCGTCACCAGGCAGACCCTCATCGCGATCGAGCAGGGGAAGTACTCGCCCACCCTCGAGATCGCATTCCAGATAGCCCGAGCATTCGGCATGCCGCTCGAATCGCTCTTCCAGTACCCGGAGGACTGAGATGACCGCGACCATGAGCGCCTGGGTGCAGGACGGATACGGCCCGGCCTCGGGTGTGCGTCTCGCCGAGCGGGCTGTTCCCGAGCCCGGCCAGGGCGAGGTGCTGCTGCGCGTGCACGCTACCGCGCTGAACTCGGGTGACGTGCGGATCATGCGCGGTGACCCGCTGCTCGTGCGGCCGGTGTTCGGCCTGCGCCGCCCGCGCAACCCCGTCCGCGGCATGGACGTGGCGGGCACGGTGGTGGCGCGGGGATCCGATGTCGACATCGTGCGCGTCGGCGACGACGTGGTCGTCGAGCTGCCGGGCGGGGGAGGGCTCGCCGAGTACGCGGTCGCGCCCGCCGCGCGGCTGGCCGCGCGCCCGCCATCCGTGTCGACGTCGGATGCCGCGACCCTGCCGATCGCCGCGGGAACAGCGTGGCAGGCCCTGGTCGCGGCCGAGGTCGGTGACGGGCAGCGGGTGCTCGTGCTCGGCGCCTCGGGCGGCGTCGGCACGTTCGCGGTGCAGCTGGCGGGACTGCGCGGAGCCGACGTGCACGCCACGTGCAGCGCACGCAACCGGGTGTCGCTGGAAGCGCTCGGCGCCACGGTCGTCGATCGGGAGGCTCCCCTGACCGCGCTGCCGGCCGGCGGCTATGACGCCGTGATCGAGATCGCGAGCGGGGCCCCGCTGCGCGGGCTGCGTCGCCTCGTGCGCGACGGCGGCTCGGTCGTGCTCGTCGGGGGCGACGGCGGGCGGGTGCTCGGACCGGTGCCGCGGATGCTGAGGGGCGCGCTGCTCTCCATCGGCGCGCGCCGCCGCATCCGCTCCCTGACGGCGAAGACCCGCCCCGAGATCCTCACCGCGCTGCTGGATCTCGCCGCCGGGCGACTGCATCCGCTGATCGAGCGGGAGTACGCGTTCGCGGACGCCGGTGACGCGCTCGCGCACGTCGAGGCGGGGCACACGGTGGGAAAGGTCGTCGTGCGCGTCGCGGAGTGATGCGCGCGGGTGGCGGCTGAGGGCATCCGGATGCAAAAATGGGTGTGGCGTGCCTGTGTCGCATCTTCCCCGTGCTCCCGCCGAGGAGCGGGTCGAACTTCCGCCAGGCCCCTGGACAGCGTCCGCCGCACCTTTCCCGAGGAGCACTCATGTCCACGCCTGAAACCGCGACCCTTCGACAGGCTCAGGGGCCCAGTGATGTGGCCACCCGCACCGCCCACCGCCGCCGCTACCTGATGTGCCGGCCCGAGCACTTCACGGTCAACTACTCCATCAACCCGTGGATGGAGCCCGCCCGCCCCACCGACACGGCCAAGGCCGTCGCGCAGTGGCAGAAGCTGTACGACCTGTACCTCGAGCTGGGCCACGAGGTCGAGCTCATCGAGCCGCTCGCCGGCTACCCCGACATGGTCTACACCGCCAACGGCGGATTCGTCATCGGCGGACGCGCCTACGTGCCCGAGTTCCGGTTCGTCGAGCGCCAGGGCGAGGCGCCCGCCTTCGCCGACTGGTTCCGCGCCAACGGCTTCGACACCGTCATGCCGGAAGAGGTCAACGAGGGCGAGGGCGACTTCCTGCTCGTCGGCGATGTGATCCTGGCAGGAACGGGCTTCCGCTCGACCGGAGACAGCCACCGCGAGGTCGGTGAGGTGTTCGGCCGCGAGGTCGTCTCACTCAACCTCATCGACCCCCGTTTCTACCACCTCGACACCGCCATCGCGGTGCTCGACCCGGTGCAGGGCGTCGAGAACGGCGGACCCGAGCGGGCCAACATCGCGTACCTCCCCGGCGCGTTCGACGACGCCAGCCGCGCGATCCTCGAAGAGCGCTTCCCCGACGCCATCCTCGTCTCCGATGAGGACGGCGCAGTGTTCGGGCTCAACTCCGCCAGCGACGGGTGCAACGTGATCATCTCGCCGCGCGCGAAGGGCTTCGAGAGGCAGCTACGCGAGCGCGGCTACAACCCGATCACCGTCGACCTGTCCGAGCTGCTGCTCGGCGGGGGCGGCATCAAGTGCTGCACGCTCGAACTGCGAGGTGCATGATGTCGACCACCGAGACCGAGACCGTGCTGCACGAATCGGCGAATCCTGAGCCGCACGTCGCCGAGAACTACCACCCGCTTCCCGTCGTCGTCGCCGAAGGCGGCGGCGTGTGGGTGACGGATGCCGACGGCAAGCGCTACCTCGACCTGCTCGCGGCGTACTCGGCCGTGAACTTCGGCCACCGGCATCCGGCCATCGTCGAGGCGCTCGTCGCGCAGCTGGGTCGGGTCACGCTCACCAGCCGCGCGTTCATGAACGACCAGCTCGAGCCGTTCGCCGCCGCCCTCGCCGAGCTGTGCGGCAAAGACCTCGTGCTGCCGATGAACACCGGCGCCGAGGCGGTCGAGACCGGCATCAAGGTCGCCCGCGCGTGGGGATACCGGGTCAAGGGCATCCCTTCGGGCCGGGCGCGGATCATCGTCGCGGCCGGCAATTTCCACGGCCGCACGACCACGATCATCAGCTTCAGCGACGACGAGCAGGCCCGCGACGACTTCGGTCCGTACACGCCCGGCTTCGACACCGTGCCGTACGGCGATGCGGACGCGATCGCCGCGGCGATCACCGACGACACCGCCGCGGTGCTCATCGAGCCGATCCAGGGCGAGGGCGGCGTGATCATCCCGCCCGAGGGGTACCTGCGTCGTGTGCGCGAGATCTGCGACGAGCGCAACGTGCTGTTCATCGCCGACGAGATCCAGTCCGGTCTCGGCCGGGTCGGCGAGACCTTCGCGTGCGACCGCGAGGGCGTCGTGCCCGACCTCTACCTGCTCGGCAAGGCGCTCGGCGGCGGCATCCTGCCCGTCTCGGCCGTCGTCGGCGATCGGGACGTGCTGGGCGTCATCCGCCCCGGTGAGCACGGCTCGACCTTCGGTGGCAACCCGCTGGCGGCAGCGGTCGGCCGGAAGGTCGTCGACATGCTCAGCACCGGCGAGTTCCAGGAGCGCGCCCGTCAGCTCGGCGCTCACCTGGCGGCGGCGCTCGAGTCGCTCGTCGGTCACGGCGTCACCACCGTGCGCATCGCCGGACTGTGGGCAGGTGTCGACATCGACCCGACATACGGCACCGGTCGTGACATCGCCGAGAAGCTGCGCGAGCGCGGCGTGCTCGTCAAGGACACGCACGGTCAGACCATCCGCATCGCTCCGCCGCTGGTGATCCGCGCGACCGAGCTCGACTGGGCCGTCGAGCAGCTGCGCCTCGTGCTCGAGGGCTGACCCGACGCGACGGCGCGCGCCGCGCTGAGAAACCACTGTCGGCATGACGAACCACGCTCGCGCGGGTTTCTCACGCTGACAGTGGTTTCTCGGCGTCAGGAGACGGTGACGTCGATCGTGTGCCACCCGCTGGCGCCATCCGGCGCGGGCGCGGCCACGGCGTCGGTCTGCACGGTGCCGTCGGCGGCGATCGCACGGCAGCGGATGCTGTGCTCGCCGGCTTCGGCGCGCCAGGGCATCCGCCACTGCACCCAGGTGTCGGCGGAGAGAGCGGATGCCAGCTCGGCGCGCTCCCACGGCCCGTCGTCGATCTGCACGTCGACGCCGGAGATCCCGGTGCCAGGCTGCCAGGCGACGCCGGCGATCACCGCATCGCCGGCGTCGACGGCACGACCCGCTCGCGGAACGTCGATGCGGGACTGCAGTTTGATCGGCCCCCGCTCCGACCAGCCGCGATCGGTCCAGTAGGCGCGTGCACGGTCGAAGCGCGTCACCTCGAGGTCGGTGACCCACTTCGTCGCCGACACGTAGCCGTACAGCCCCGGCACGACCATCCGGACGGGGAAGCCGTGCGCCAGCGGCAGCGGCTCGCCGTTCATGCCGATCGCCAGCAGGGCATCCCGGTCATCGGTGAGCGCCGCCAGCGGCGTACCCGCGGTGAATCCGTCGGCCGACGTCGAGAGCACCATGTCGGCGTCCGCGTCGACACCGGCGCGCTGCAGCAGCTCCCTGATCGGATACCCGAGCCAGACGGCCGTGCCGACCAGGTCGCCGCCGACCGGGTTCGACACGCACGACAGCGTCACCGCGCGCTCGGTCAGCGGGAGCGCCAGCAGCTCGTCCCAGGTGAGGGTGACCTCGTCCGCGACCATGCCGTGGATGCGCAGTCGCCAGTCGGCCGGGTCGACGGTCGGCACGATCAGCGCGGTGTCGATGCGGTAGAAGTCGCGGTTCGGGGTGATCAGGGGCGCCAGGCCCGGCACCTCGAGGGCCGCTCCCGACGGCACGGCAGGCGCCGGCGTCGCCGGGCGGGGCAGCCGGATCGCCTCGCGCACGGTCGAGACCGCGGCCGACCCCGCCTTCGTCAGGGCACCGGCGACACCCACGGCCACGCCGACGAGAGCGGTGCCGCCCGCCCACGCCAGGAAGCGTCGTCGCGACGGGTCGGTCGCCGCGTCGGGAGCCCTGACCTCGGCGCGATCGGCCGAGGCCGGCGGCGACGCGGTCGCTCCCGCGAACGCCGCACTGCGCAGCAGCATCCGCAGCGCGACCGCGGCGATCGCGCCGGCGAGCACCGACGGCAGCCAGCTCAGCAGCCCCGCATCCGCCCGGGTGAGCGCCAGCGCGCCCGCGGCGACGCCGATCACCGCGAGCGCGATCACCCCGGAGCGCGACCAGCGGGCCTCGGCGATCCCGGCTGCGGCGGCCAGGGCGAGCAGGATGATGCCGATGCCGACGAGCAGCGCGGTCTTGTCGGCGGTGCCGAACCACGCGATGGCGGTGTCCTTCGCCCAGGTCGGGGCGGCGTCGATCAGTGTGCCGCCGATCACGGCGAACGGGCTGGCGGAGGGGGCGAACAGGGCGGCGAGCAGCTCACCTGCGCCCGCACCGAGGGCCGCTGCGCCCACGCCGGCGGCTGCGGCCATGCCGCGCCGCCCGGGTGATGCATCCATCCCTCCAGGCTACGCGCGCCGCGCGGCGGCAGGCCCTCCGCGAGGCTCCGTTGCGTCATGCGGCACGACGGAACGGAGCCTCGCGGAAACGACGTCAGTCCTTCAGGAACTGCCCGGTGTCCTGCTGTCGGGCGTCCGGATCGTCCAGGCCCGACAGCTCGTCCTGGGCGATGAGCTGGTCGACGTCGAGCGTCGACGGCGTGGCGTCGACATGGCTCTCGGCCGACAGCGCCCCCGGCGTCGCGCGCGCGGGGTCGGCCGGCGCCACCGGCAGCCCGAACGTGCGCTGCACGCGACGCATCCATCGCGGCTGCGCCCCGAACACCCCGGTGGCGTCGTGCGCCTCGACCTCGAGCCCGTAGTAGTCGCCGATCTTGTCGATGAACTGCGCTCGTTCGGCCTTCGCATACGCGCGACGCTCGCGGCTGAATGCCACCACGGTCGACCAGCACATCAGCAGCATGACGACGCTGAACGGCAGCGCGATCGTGATGGCCGCCGTCTGCAGGGCGGTCAGCCCGCCCGAGAGCAGCAGGGCGATGGCGAGAAGCGCGGTGACGGCGACGAAGAACACGCGGATCCAGCGCTTGGGCTCCGGCTCGCCGCCCGTCGCGATCATCCCCATCACCAGCGCGCCGGAGTCGGCGGAGGTGATGAAGAAGATCGCGAGAAGCAGGATGGCGCCGATGCTCACGACCGTCGATCCCGGCACGTTCTGCAGCAGGCTGAACAGGGCTCCCTGCAGGTCGACTGCGCCGTCGGCGCCGGTGAGCGTCCCGGGCTCCCGAAGCTCGAGGGCGAGGGCCGAGCCGCCGAGCACGGCGAACCACAGGATGCCGAGCAGCGTCGGCACGAGGATCACGCCGACCACGAACTCCCGCACCGTGCGGCCCTTCGAGACGCGCGCGATGAAGATGCCCACGAACGGCGCCCACGAGATCCACCAGCCCCAGTAGAACGAGGTCCACGACGCCTGCCACTGCTCGCCCGCCGTGCCCTGGAAGGCGCTGACGTTGAACGAGAGCCCGACGAAGTTCTGGATGTAGTACCCGATCGACTGCACGAAGTCGCGCAGCAGGAACTCGGTGGGTCCCATCACCAGCAGGTAGACGACGAGGATGCCGGCGAGGACGAGGTTGGCGTTCGAGAGCCACTTCATGCCCTTGGTCACGCCAGACAGCACCGACATGAGCACGAACACCGAGATGACCAGGATGAGGATGACCTGGGTCGTCTCGTCGGGGTCGGCGATGCCGGCCGAGTGCAGGCCAGCGCTCATCTGCAGCACACCGAGACCGAGCGAGGTGGCGACACCGAACAGGGTGCCCACCAGCGCGATGACGTCGATCGCGTGGCCCCACCCGCCTTCGACCTTCTTGCCGAGCAGAGGCTCGAGGGTCCACCGGATCGAGATCGGGCGGCGCCGGCGGTGGATCGCGTAGGCGAGGGCGAGGCCGATCACCACGTAGATCGACCAGGCGTGCACGCCCCAGTGCAGATAGGTCTGTCCCAGCGCCGCCTGCGCGAGCTGGGAGGGCGTGCCCTCGACGCCGGGCCGCGGGCTCGTGAAGTGCGACAGCGGCTCGCTCACGCCGTAGAAGACGAGCCCGATGCCCATTCCCGCCGCGAACAGCAGCGCGAACCAGCTCATCGCCGAGAACTCCGGCTCCTCATCGTCGCGCCCGAGCTTGATGTCGCCGAAGCGACTGAACCCGAGGAACAGGCAGAACGCCACGAAGAACGCGGCGATCAGTACGTAGTACCAGTTGAACGCGTTGACGATGCTCGTCTGCACCGCCTGGAACGCCGTCTCGGCGACGCCGGGCAGCAGCAGCGCGAACAGCGCGAATGCCAGCACGATCGTGGCCGCCGGCCAGAAGACCCACCGCAGCACCTGCGGCTCGCGCTTCGTCGGGGTGACGGTCGGATCCGACACGTCTGTGCTCTCGCTCATGCCGCCCACCGTACCGGGATCCTGCGCCGTCACGCGGGCGTGTCGTCGGGGTCGAGCGACTTCAGTGCGTCGCGCTCGACGGCCGTGTCGGCGGTCAGCTGGTCTTCGGTGTTCTCGTCGCCGCCGAGCGGGGCGTCGTCGTCGACCGGCCCGGACGAGGTGTCGTCTGCGGGTCGGGCGGGCTCGGCCTGCCCGGCCTCCCGCTGGCGCGGCAGGCCACTGCCCTGCGGGTCGTGCCCGGGAACGTGCGGGTGCTGTCCGTCAGGGGATCCGTACATCGGAGTCTGCTCGTTCATGCCCGAGAAGGTATGCGTCCCGGCGTCGAGGGGCCACCCCCTTGACAGTGCGCGGCCGGCGACGGACCGGCCGCGCCGATCAGCGCTCGTCGTCGTGCGGGTCGGTCAGCCGGATCGGGGTGGCAGCCGTGGGCCGCTCGTCGAACGAGCCCGGGTTCATCGACCGGATCACCGACAGCGGACGCGTCTCATCGAGGGTCAGCCGGAATCTCCGTCCCTCGTGGCGATGCAGCCTGCCCGACCACAGCATCCACCCGACGCCGATCCCGAAGGCGACGATGCCCGCGATGCCGCCGACCGCGATGGCGGTGCGAGCGGAGAACGTGTCGACGATCCATCCGGCGATCGGCGCACCGACCGGGGTGGAGCCCATGATCACCGCCATGTACAGCGCCAGCACGCGGCCGCGCAGGGCCGCGTCGGTCGTGGTCTGCACGTACCCGTTGGCGGTGGTGAGCATCGAGACCGTCGAGAAGCCGACGAGAACCAGCACCGCCGCGTAGGTCACGTAGCTGGGCATCGCGGCCGAGACGAGGGATGCCACACCGAACCCTCCCGCCGCCATCACCAGCACGCGTACGCGGGCGCGATCGCGGCGCGCGGCGAGCAGGGCGCCGGCCAGCGAGCCGATCGCGAGCACCGAGCTGAGCAGGCCGTAGCCGTCTGCGTCACGGCCGAACTCGAGCGCCATGGTCGAGGCGAAGATGGGGAAGTTCATGCCGAACGCGCCGATGAGGAAGACCATCACGAACACGACCATGAGATCGGGTCGGCCCCACACGTACCGGAAGCCTTCGCCGAGGCCACCGCCGCCGCGTCTGCTCTTCACACGCGGTGTCAGCTCGTTGACGCGGATCAGGGTCAGGGCGACGATCATCGCGAGGAAGGTGACCGCGTTGGCGACGAATACCCAGCCCGACCCGAGCAGCACGATGAGGATGCCGCCGACCGCCGGTCCGACCAGACGCGCCATGTTGAAGGCCGCCGAGTTCAGGGCCACGGCGTTGGAGGTGTCCTCCAGGCTGACCATGTCGGACACGAACGCCTGCCTCGCGGGGGCGTCGAACGCGTTGGCGACGCCGAACGCGGCGGCGAACACGAACATCAGCGGCAGGGTCATCACGCCGGTCAGCAGCAGCGCCGCCACCCCGAGGGCGAGCAGCATGAGCGCGGTCTGCGTGCACAGCAGCACCTTGCGCCGGTCGAAGCGATCGGCCACCCAGCCCGTCAGGCTGACGAGCACGAGGGGAGGCCCGAACTGCAGGGCCATGGTGACACCCATGGCGGTGGCGTCGTTGTCGGTGAGCTCGGTCAGCACCACCCAGTCCTGAGCGGTGGCCTGCATCCACCCGCCGATGTTCGAGATGACACCACCGAGGAACCAGGTGCGGTAGTTGAAGCTGCGGAACGAGCGGAACATGCCGGAGGAGGCGCTCATGCGTCGGCCATCCTCTTCAGCAGAGCCGACGCGGCATCCAGCACCGCGAGCTCATCGTCGTCGAACCGCTGCGCGTCGATGAGATCGGCCAGCAGGCGGTTGCGCTTGCGGATCGTCTCGGCCACGACGCTCTCGCCCTGCGCGGTCAGCTCGACGTACACGCGGCGGCGGTCGTCGTCGTCGGGGACGCGGACCACGAGCCCGAGGTCGGCGAGACCGTTCACGGTGGCGCTCATCGTCGGCGCGGTGACGTGCTCATGCTCGGCGAGAGAGGACAGGGTGCGGCGTCCATGCGCACGCAGCGCGCCGAGTGCGGCCAGCTGCGCATCGCTCATCGCGTCGAGTGCGCGGGCGGATCGGAGGCGTCGGGTGAGGCGGAACAGCGCGTAGCGCAGCTCGGCGGCGGAGTCATCGAAGTCGTGGGTCATTACTTAGATAGTCTAACTAATATTCGCCCCGGTGGCGCTGGGTGAAAATGATGCCCGCACACCTGTCGCCGGGCCGACGCGAATGCGAGAATAATTCTCATGCTTCTCGACCTCGAAGTGGCCGTCCAGAACGCCGCCGGCATGCGCATCGCGCGTGAGATCGGCGCCACCCGGGTCGAGCTGACTCAGGCGCTCAGCCTCGGCGGCCTCACCCCGTCGCGCGCCACGATCGAACTCGTGCGCGAGGCAGGCGAGGCGGGCGAGGGGGATGCGCCCGAGGTGCACGTGCTGATCCGCCCGCGGGCCGGCGACTTCTGCTACGACCGCGACGAGTTCGCGGTGATGGAGCGCGACATCCGCCATGCGCTCGCCGCGGGTGCGCACGGTGTGGTGATCGGATGCCAGGACGCGAGCGGCGCGCTCGACCGCGACGGCCTCGCGAGGCTCCGCGACGCGGCGGGCAGCGCGCCCGTCACGCTGCACCGTGTGATCGACACCACACCCGACCCGCTCGAGGCGCTGCACCTCGCGCGCGAGCTCGGTCTTCGTCGGGTGCTCACCTCGGGAGGCGCCTCCCGAGCGGTCGACGGCCTCGACATGCTGCGCGCCCTGGTGCGCGAAGCGGCCGGAGGCATCGAGGTGATGGCAGGCAGCGGGATCACCGCGTCCGACGTCGCCGCCGTCGCCGGGTCCGGCGTCGATGCCGTGCACTTCTCAGCCAAGCGCACGGTCTCCGTCGACGGCGGTGTGCGGCTGGGCTCGGCCAGCGACGGCGTCGGAGGACACGAGGTCACCGACCTCGCCGCCGCGCGCTCGATCGTCGACGCGCTCACGACGTCGCACGCGGCGTGACGGCCTGGCGCCTCTCGGATCGCACCGCTCCGTAGACTCGGGGCATGGCCGCCCCCCGCACTGCTGAGTTCGTCGATGCCCACGGCATCGCCATCGTCTACGACGTCTATGAGGCCGCAGGAACCGCCAGGGGCGTGGTGCAGCTGCTGCACGGCGTGGGCGAGCACGCCGGCCGGTACGCGCGCACCATCGAGGTGCTCGTCGAGGCGGGGTTCCACGTCTACGCCGATGACCACCGCGGACACGGGCGCACGGGCATCCGGCAGCACGGCGGCCCGGCGAAGCTCGGCCGCCTGGGTCGGGGCGGCCTGCGCGCTGCCGTCGACGCGTGCTGGCAGCTCACCGAGATCCTCCGCGCCGAGCATCCCGACCTCCCGCTCGTCCTGCTGGGCCACTCATGGGGATCGTTCCTGGCGCAGATCCTGCTGAACCGGCATCCCGAGGCGTACGACGCGGTCGTGCTCACCGGTTCGGCCCTGCGCACCCCGACCGATCTCAACCCGCGCCCGCTGAACGCGAGATGGAGGGGGCCGCACGCGCACGGGCTCGAATGGCTCTCGCGCGACGAGGCGATCTGGGCGGCGTTCCGCGACGACCCGCTGACGACCGAGGTGCCGCTGCTCACCCTGTTCGGGCCGATCGAGGCCGCGCGACTGTACGGACTGCCGAAGAAGGACCTCGGCCGCCGGATGCCCGTGCTGCTGATGGTCGGAGGGGACGACCCGGTCGGCGGTCCGCGCAGCGTGCACAAGCTCGCCGACGCGTACCGCACCCGCTCCGGCCTGACCGATGTGACCACGCTGGTCTATCCCGACGCACGCCATGAGCTGTTCAACGAGCTGCAGCAGGACGACGTGCGCGCCGACCTGGTCGCGTGGCTCGACGCGCGCCTCCCGGCGCAGGCCTGAGTCGCCGGCCCGACCGTGCGCGGCGCGCGCGGTTAGGCTGGACGCGTGCATGGTGAGTACAAGGTTCCCGGTGGAAAGCTCGTCGTCGTCGACCTCGAGGTCGCAGACGGACTGATCCGCGACTTCCGCCTCGCGGGCGACTTCTTCCTCGAGCCCGACACGGCGCTCGACGCCATCAACGGCGCCGTCGAGGGCATGCCCGTCGAGGCCGACGCGGCCACGATCGCCGCCGCCGTGCGCGCAGCCCTGCCCGAGGGCGCCCAGCTGCTGGGGTTCTCGCCCGAGGCGGTCGGCACGGTGGTGCGCCGCGCGCTCGTGACGGCACCGGGATGGCGAGACTTCGACTGGGAGATCGTGCACGAGAAGGCCGTCTCGCCGCGCATGAACCTCGCCCTCGACGAGGTGCTCACCGCGCGGGTGGGCGACGGGCTCCGGCGCCCGACCCTGCGCATCTGGGAGTGGGACGAGTCGGCGGTCGTGATCGGATCGTTCCAGTCGTACCGCAACGAGGTCGATCCGGAGGGCGCCGCCCGGCACGGGTTCGACGTCGTGCGCCGCATCTCGGGTGGCGGCGCGATGATGATGGCCGCCGGGCAGATCATCACCTACTCGCTGTACGTGCCCGCCTCGCTCGTGCAGGGCATGACCTTCGCCGACTCGTACGCCTTCCTCGACGACTGGGTGCTGCAGGCGCTGCGCTCGGTCGGCATCGAGGCGACCTACCAGCCGCTCAACGACATCGCATCGCCCACCGGAAAGATCGGCGGCGCCGCGCAGAAGCGGCTCGCGAACGGCGGCGTGCTGCACCACGCGACGATCTCGTACGACATCGACGGCCAGGTGATGACCGAGGTGCTGCGCATCGGCCGCGAGAAGCTCAGCGACAAGGGCACCACGTCTGCAGCCAAGCGCGTCGACCCGCTGCGCACGCAGACAGGCATGGAGCGCGCCGAGATCATCGAGCGCTTCACGGCGACCTTCCGCACGCTCACCGGCGCTGAAGACGGCGCGATCTCCGCCGACGAGTACGCGGCCGCCGAGGCTCTCGTCGAGAGCAAGTTCGCGACCGACGCGTGGCTGCACCGCGTGCCGTGACGGGCGCCGGCCCCGGCGCGGCCGAGCGCTCCGCGCGGGAGAATGCACTTCCCGCGGATCGATCCGCGGGTCCCGTCCGCGCGAAGCGCACATCTCCGCGTGAACCGCACGCCCCGTGCGGCGCCGTCGAGATCATCGAGGGCGACAATCTCGAGGTCGCCGGGTCACTGGCATCCGGATCCTTCACCCTCGTCTACCTCGACCCGCCCTTCAACACCGGCCGAACCCGCGGACGCGAGGTCGTCACCGCCCGCCGCCTCGTCACAACTCCGGAGGAATCCGCCGATTCGGCCGCTGCAGCCGCCGACTCGGCCGAATCCAACGCAGATCTCCGGAGTCGCGAACCGCTCGAGGTGGCCAAGGAGATCCGCTACGGATTCCACGGTCACTCCTACGAGCGGGTGCGCGGCATGCTGCGCTCCTTCGACGACCGGTTCGACGACTACGGCGACTTCCTCATGCCGCGGCTGGAGGAGGCATGGCGGCTGCTGGCCGACGACGGCACCCTCTACCTGCACCTCGACTACCGCGAGGCGCACTACGCCAAGGTGATGATGGATGCCGTGTTCGGGCGCGACTGCTTCCTCAACGAGCTCATCTGGGCGTACGACTACGGCGCGAAGTCGCGCAGCCGCTGGCCCACCAAGCACGACACGATCCTGGTGTACGCGAAGAACCCCGGCGGGCACGTGTTCAACGCCGACGACATCGACCGCGAGCCGTACATGGCCCCGGGCCTGGTCACCGCCGAGAAGGCCGCGCGCGGGAAGCTGCCCACCGACGTGTGGTGGCACACGATCGTGCCGACCACGGGACGAGAGAAGACCGGCTATCCGACCCAGAAGCCCGAGGGCGTTCTGCGCCGCATCGTGCAGGCGTCGTCGCGACCCGGCGACCGGGTGCTCGACCTGTTCGCCGGCTCCGGCACGACGGGCGCGGTCGCCTCGGCGCTCGGCCGGCATGCCATGCTCGTCGACGACAATCCCGAGGCGATCCGGGTGATGCGAGAGCGGATGCCGCACGCAGAGGTCCGGGTGCGCTGACCGGGTGCGCTGAGGCCGGGTCTGCTGAGGCTGGGCGCGCTGGCCGGGCGCGCTGAGAGCGCGCGCCCGCCGACGTCAGCGATCGCGGGGGGATGCGGGGGCGGTGGACTCGCGCACGATCAGGGTCGACTCGAGCAGCCCGTGATCCGGGGACGGTCGCCCTTCGAGCGCGGCGAGCAGATCCGTTAGCATGAGTTCGCCGAGCTCGGTGAAATCCTGTCGAACCGTGGTCAGCGGCGGGCTGAAGTGACGAGACTCGGGCACGTCGTCGAATCCGACGACGCTGATGTCTTCTGGCACTCGCAGCCCTCGCTCGTGCAGGCCGTGCAGAACCCCGAGCGCCATCTGGTCATTGGCGACGAAGATGGCGGTCGCGTCGCCGAGATCGGCATCGCGGGCGTACGCGTACCCCGAGTCGCTTGACCAGTCGCCCTCCGTCGGTGCGACGACAGGCAGTCCGTTGCGAGCGAGGGTCGATTCCCAGGCGGCGGCTCGGGCCTGGGCCACATGCCAGTCCAGCGGGCCTGCCAGATGGCGGATGCTGCGGTGACCGAGCCCGATGAGATGCTCCACCGCGCGCTCCGTGCCCTGCGTCTGGTCGTACGCGGCGTTGAGCAGGCCCTCTTGAGGCTCGTCCATCTCGACGATGACGGGGAGGCCGACGGTGTACTTGCGGACCCGGGCGAGCGAGGTCGGGCGCATTGCGATGATGCCGACGGCGTCGACTCCCTGCGTGACGAGCTCCATCACGCCGATGTCGAGGGGCCGCTGATCGTCATCATCGATCGACACCGAGGTCACGGCGTATCCATGCCGGCGCGCCGCCCGCTCGAACGCACGCAGAGTCGTGTTCGGTCCGTGGTTGACCTGGCCGTGCAGCAGCACGCCGATTCGCATCGAGCGCTTCGTCACGAGCGCCCGAGCGATGGGGCTCCTCGTGAAGTTGAGCTGCTCGACCGCATCGAGCACGCGCCGCCGGGTCTCGTCGCGCATGTTCGGGTAGCCGTTCAGGGCGCGCGAAACGGTCATGTGCGATACGCCGGCCAGCGCAGCGACATCGTGCATGCTCGCCCGCGCCGGCGACGTCGCGGGAGCGGGCGGTGCATCGGTCTCGCTTGAATCCATATTCACTCCCTGATGCATCGTAGGCGCCTGATCCGTCATGTGACCAGAATGCTTGACTTTCCCCATCGTCGTCATGATAGCGTTAACGAAGTCGTCAATGATAGCGTTAACGAACCGAGAATCCGGCGGTTTCCTGGGCCCGGAGCGCGCCTGCGTGAATCACGACGACATAGCGACAGAGCAGTGCAGGAACGTGATGTCCGTCACACATTCACCCGATCAATGACGAAGAAGGGAATCAGAATGAGGATCGCAAAGTGGGGAGCCCTCGTCGGCGTCGCGGCAGTGTCGTCGCTGGCGCTGACCGGATGCTCCAACGCAGACGCCGAGGGAGGGAGCGGCGGCGGCGACGTCACGCTCTCGTTCGCGCAGTGGTGGCAGCCGGAGGCCAACGGCCAGATGGAGAAGCTCGTCGACGAGTTCGAAGAGGCCAACCCCGGCATCAAGATCGAACTTCAGACCGGTCCGTACGGCGACACCAAGGATCAGCTGGTCGCCGGCGCCGCCAGCGGCACGCTGCCGGACCTCATCGGCCTGGACGGCAACTGGGTCTACGACCTCACCAAGCAGGGCGTCCTCGCAGATCTCGGCGAGGTGTCGGGCGGATCCGACCTCATCGACTCGATCGAGGGCGTCGAGGTCGACGGCGGCACGCGCATGCTCAACGTCGTCTACGCCACCTACGTCCTGTTCGCCAACACCGACATCCTCGACGCGGCAGGCGTCGAGGTGCCGACCACGTGGGATGAGTTCGCCGAGGCGGCACGCGCAGTCAAGGCGAGCAGCCCCGACGTGTCGCCGCTCGCGCTGCCGCTCTCGCTGGAGTCTCCGGTCGGCATCAAGAACGACGTCCTGTCGTGGTACTGGGCATCTGAGGGCTCGTTCCGCGACGGCGAAGGAGCAGACCTCGAAGACGACGACCTCGCAGAGCTGCTCGACTACTTCGCTGGGCTGAACAAGGAGGGGCTCATCGCCCCGGGGCTTGCGAACATGCTCGAGCAGGACAAGGTCGAATCGTTCGCCAGCGGTCAGACGGCCATGATCGTGTCGGCCACTCCGCACGTCAACGTGATCGGCGAGCGCGACCAGGTCAACTTCACCGTCGGCGCGATCCCGACCAAGGACGACTTCTCGGGAACGCCGGGCGCCACCTACGCGTCGTGGGGCATCGGCATCGCCGACAGCTCCGATCACAAGGAAGAGGCGTGGAAGTTCGTCGAGTTCCTTCTCGGGGCCGAGCAGAACGGCGCCCTCGCCACCGCCGCCAACATGTTCCCGGCGAATGGCGATGCATCACCGGACGAGTCGGCCATGGCCGAGAACTCCGTGAAGGCGTTCGAGATCTGGAAGCAGGGCGCTCCCGTCGATGAGTTCCTCGGGCTGCCGGCTGCCGAACAGCTGCAGCGCACTCTCATCGAGCAGGTGCAGCAGATCCTCGCCGGCGACGAGGACGCGGCCGCAGGTCTGAGCAGCGCTCAGGTCGAGTGGGACGACATCATCGGGGGCTGAGACAGCCCCGGGGAGAGGGGCGGCGCATGCGCTGCCGCTCCTCTCCCGACCCTGCAAACGTGAATGGAATGTGAGGGCCCCGCATGACCGCGACCGCTGCTCTGATAACAAAGGACCCCCGGCGCGCACGGCGCAAGGTCGCCTTCGCAAGCGCCGGCACGCCGTATCTCTTCGTCGCGCCGGCCGTGCTCATCCTCATGTGTCTCATGGGGATCCCGATCCTGCTCGTGATCGTCTACTCGTTCATCGAGCGAGCGGTGACCAATCCCGACTTCACCTTCGTGGGTCTCACCAACTACACCGAGGCTCTCACCGACCGGAAGTTCCACGACGCGCTGGCGCACACCGTGCTCTTCACCGCGGGATCCGTTCTGGCGCACCTCGTGCTCGGGCTGTTCTTCGCCCTCGTCCTGAACTCGAAGTTCATGCCGGTGGGGCTGCGAACCTCGCTGCGGGCGCTGTTCATCGTGCCGTGGCTGTTCACCATCGCGGCGACCGCCGTGCTGTGGCGCCTGGTGCTGCACCCGAACGGCGTCCTCAACTCGGTGCTGGCCGCAGTCGGGTTCGATGCGCAGGGCATCGAATGGCTCAGCTCGCACGCGCTCGCACTCCCGACGGTCATCGCCGTGAACATCTGGGCGGGATATCCGCTGTTCATGATCAGCCTCCTCGCGGGGCTGCAGAGCATCAGCCCTGAGCTCTATGAGGCCGCGTCGATCGACAGGGCCGGCAGGGTTCAGCAGTTCTTCCACGTCACGCTTCCGCAGCTGAAGACGACGATCGTCTCGCTGGCGCTGCTCGACGCGATCTGGACGTCCCAGCAGTTCCCGCTCATCTGGCTGCTGACCGGAGGGGGACCGGTGAACGCGACAGAGGTCGCACCCACTTACATCTACAAGCTGGCGTTCTCGCAGTACGAGTTCGCCGAGGCATCGGCTGCAGCGGTCGTCGTGCTGCTGATCTCGCTGCTGCTCGCCGTGCTGTACGTGCGCTCCAACGCGAAGGCGGTGAAGGAAGGATGACCTCGATGACCGAGACCGTCCCGGCGCGCAGCCGCGCTCAGCGTGCAGAGCGGATCCGCCGTCGCAAGACGTGGACGATCAGCATCGTCGGCATCGTCCTGGCGATCTTCCCGCTGGCGCCGGTGGTGTGGATGCTGAGCACCGCGTTCAAGCCCAACAACGAGATCTTCGCGAACCCGCCACGGCTCATCGCCGAGAACCCGACCATCGAGGCCTTCGTCGCCATCCTCACCGATGGCGAGAAGCTTCGGATCTTCGGCAACAGCTACCTGGTGGCCGCGTGCGTCGTGCTCATCACGCTGCTCGTCGCCGTGCACGCCGCATACGCGTTCAGTCGCTTCGAGTTCCGCGGAAAGACGATCATCAACGTCTGCATCATCGCGACTCAGGCCGTCCCGCCGATCACGCTGCTCATCCCGTTCATGGGGCTGATCGTCCTGCTCGGACTGTTCAACAACCTGATCGGCCTCATCCTCGTGTACATCGTGTTCACGCTGCCGTACTGCACGATCATGCTGACCTCGTACTTCAACGGCATCCCGCGTGAACTCGACGAGTCGGTCAAGGTCGACGGCGGCAGTGCCATGACAGCGCTGTGGCGGGTGATCCTGCCGGTGTCCGCCCCTGGTCTGGTCTCCGTCGGCGTCTACGCGTTCATCATCGCGTGGAACGAGTACCTGTTCGCGCTGTCGCTGACCAACACCATGGACATGCGCACGGTGCCGATCGGCATCGACCTGCTGATGGGACAGCACTCGTATCAGTGGAACGAGATCATGGCGATGAGCGTGCTCGGCTGCCTGCCCGTGATCGTCGTGTTCACCATCTTCCAGCGCCACTTCGTCGCCGGTCTCGCCGCCGGTGCGGTGAAGGCATGACCCGCGGCCGCGCCGCGTCGGAAGGAGCCGCGATGGGCATCCTGCCCGCGTACACGGAAGAAGGCGAAGGCGAGCCGCTCGTGCTCGTGATGGGGCTCGGCGCCGACGGCGAGACCTGGAGGCCCCACGTCGACGAGTGGTCGAAGCACTTCCGCTGCATCATGATCGACAACAGGGGCATCGGGCGCACACCCGACGAGGACGGCCCGCACAGCATCGCCCTGCTGGCCGAGGACATCGCCAGGCTCATGGACCATCTCGGCCTGAGCCGAGCCCGGGTGATCGGCGTGTCCATGGGGTCGGCCATCACGCAGCAGCTCATGCTGACCCGCCCCGACCTGGTCGGGCGGTGCGTGCTGATCGCCACCTGGTCGCAGGTCACGGCGAGCGTGCGCACGATCTTCGAGGCCATCGATCGCGCTGCCCGGCACCGCGAGCCGGGGCTGCTGCGTCGGATCCTGCACACCGTGACCTGGACCTTCGACTGGACGGACTCGCACCCCGACGAGGCGCGCGCGAAGATCGAGGACCCGGCGCCGATCCCGTTCGAGACGGTGTCCAAGCAGGCGCGCGCCTGCGCATCCTTCGATGTCGCAGATCAGCTCGGCCGGGTCGCGATCCCGACGCTGGTCACGATCGGCGTTCAGGACCTCATCATCCATCCCGGCCTGTCGCGTCGGACCGCGCAGCTGATCCCGGATGCAGAGGTGATCGAGTACCAGACAGGGCACGTGCATCACTTCGAAGAAGTGCAGAAGTTCAATCACGACGTATTGGAGTGGATCAGATGACCGGTGTCAACATCTCCTGCCAGACCTTCAGCTGGCAGATGAGTCTCGAGACCTATCACGGCCGCATCGGGCACATCGCCTCGATCGCGAAGAAGGCGGGGTTCGCATTCCTCGAGCCGGAGATCGTGCTGCTCGGCGACCTGTCATCGGCGGAGCTCATCAGACGTGAGATCGAGCCTCACGGCATCCGCATTCCCTCGCTGGTGATCGCCGAGAAATGGGCCGCCCCGAGCGAGTCCGAGGCAGAGCGAGAGCGCACCGATCTGGCGCTCGACCTGGCCGAGGGGCTCGGCGCTACGCAGGTCGTCGTCGTGCAGAAGAGCGACGGGCGTCACGACCTCACGCGTCGTCAGCGTGACCTGATGACGTGCTTCGACGCCATCGCCATGCGCGCTGCCGACCGGGGGATCGGCGTGAGCTTCCACCCGAACTCGCTCGACACCTCTCTTTTCGTCGATGCGGCCGACTACGACGTGCTCGAGCAGATCCTGCCCGAGGGAGTCGGCTTCGCGCCCGACCTGGGTCATGTGGCGCGCGGAGGCATGGACGTGGTCGAGACCGTCACGCGCTTTCGCGAGCGGATCGTGCACCTGCACGTCAAAGACATGTTCGCGAACGGAGAGTGGGCGCCCACGGGCGAAGGCGTCGTCGACATCGTCGGCGTGTTCCGCCTGCTCTCCGACACGGGATTCACCGGCTGGGCCGCATTCGAGGACGAGTCGGCTCTTGCGGAGACCGACCCGGACGAAGCGATGGTGCGCGCTGGGCGCTGGGTGCAGGAGCATCTCGCCGAGTATCTGGCGGATGCCTGATCCGCGGGCATCCCGACACGATCTTTCCCCCTAACGAGAACGAGGAGAAAACTCTGCAATGGCAGATTCACAAGAACTGAAGGTCGCGATCATCGGCGGCGCCGGCTTCATGGGAAGCGCGCACAGCAAGTCATGGGCGCTCGCGGCGCTGCAGACACCGACCGACGCCAAGCCCGTGAAGGCTGTCGTCGTGGAACGCGATCTGGATCTCGCCCTGGCGACCGCCGAGAAGTTCGGCTGGGCGGAGGCGGCCGACGACTGGAAGGCGATCGTCGATCGTGACGACATCGACATCATCGACGTCGTCACCCCACCGCACATGCATGCGGACATCGTCTGCTACGCGCTCGAGCGCGGCAAGCATGTCTTCTGCGAGAAGCCGATCGCCAACGCGCGAGAGGACGTCGAGCGCATCGTGACCGCGGCGCGCGCAGCCAGCGGTGTCACCGCGATCGGCTTCAACTACCGCCACAACGCCTCGATCCAGTACGCCGCGCACCTCGTGGCGTCCGGGGCGATCGGCGATGTGATCCAGGCGCGCTTCGAGTACCACCAGGATGACGCCTTCAGCGACATGGGCTGGCGCCGGTACAAGGCCAGAGGCGGCTCGGGCGCCTCGAGCGACATCGGATCGCACATCCTCGATCTGGCGCACTACCTCGTCGGCGACATCGCCGAGGTGAACGCGAGCCTGACGACCGTGAAGCTCACGGACGATGACGACAGCGACGTCGACGACGGCGGTGCCTTCCTCGCCCACTTCGACACGGGGGCGCTCGGCATCTTCTCGTTCAGCCAGAAGTCGCACGGCAACTTCGCGCATATCCGCTTCGAGATCGACGGCACGGAAGGCGGGATCGGCTTCGACTGGAACCAGCGCGACGTCGTGCGCGTGTTCCGCAAGGCCGCCGACGGTCGCAGCCAGGGCGGCTTCGTCGCCACGCCCGTCGCGGCGGGGGCGCCAGGGGTGTGGTTCGGCAGCTCGTCGCTGGGCAGCGGGTACCTCGAGCCCAGCACCAACCTCATGGTCGACTTCCTCGGCGCGATCGAGGGCGGCGACCGGCCGCAGGGCGACCTCGAGCACGGCGCGCGCATCCAGAGCGTCGTGGACGCCGTGTGGAAGTCGGCCGAGACCCGCTCGTGGGTCGCCCCCGAGCCGTTCGGAGCCTGAGCGGATCACCAGCCGCCGCAGAGGGCGCTCCGCCGAAGGCGGAACGCCCTCTGCCCGGCAGAGAGGCGCGAAACATGACCGACCACGCACCGCAACGCCCTTCCTTTCACATCGTGGGGGCGAACCCGTCGATGGATCGCACGCTGTTCGTCCGCGACCTCGCCATGGGCGAGGTCAACCGGGCGGAGCGCGCCGAGCCGATGGCGGGAGGCAAGGGGATCATCGTCGCCCGCGCCATGCATCGGCTCGGATCGACGTCGGCGGTGTACGGCTTCGTCGGCGGTGTCACAGGTCGGTACATCCGCGACGAGTGCCGCCGTCTGCGCCTGACCGATCGTCACACCGAGGTCGGCGGAGACACCCGCATCAATGCGATCATCGTCGATTCGCGCACGGGTGACGCCACCGTCGTCAACGAACCGGGGCCCGAGATCACGCGCGCCGAAGCGGAGGACTTCTTTCAGACACTGATGCCGAGGGTCGCACGCGACGACATCGTCGCCGTGAGCGGGAGTCTGCCGAGGGGACTTGATGCCGCGTTCGCCGCCCGGCTTGTTCGCGACGCGCGGGAACGCGGAGCACGGGTCGTCGTCGACACCTCCGGGCGCGCGCTGCAGGAGGCCGCGGCAGCGACCCCCTGGGCGATCAAGTGCAATCTCGAGGAGTTCCGCTCACTCGAGCCCGACGCACCTCTCGTCGTGCGCGACGACGCTGATAGACGTCGCCTCGTCTCGCAGATGCACGGGGTGCGGCGACAAGGCGTCGACATCGTCGTCGTGACGCTGGGGGCAGGCGGCGCGCTCGCCGTGTCTGCTGCCGGCGCGGTCTGGGTGCGCCCGCCGCGGATCGAGGTGGTCAACGCGACCGGCTCCGGCGACACCTTTCTCGCCGGTGTGCTGCACGCGCTCGGACACGGGCAGTCGCTGCCGGGGGCGGTGACCCTGGCGGTGGCGGCCTCGGCGCGCAACGCGCAGCTGCCGCTGCCCGACCTCGGTCCCGCTCCGGATCTCGGCTCGCTGATGGCCGGCACCGCCAGCGTGATGCTCGACGGACGGTCTGCATCGTGAGCGTCATCGGCCTCGACATCGGCACCACCAGGATCAAGGCGCTGCTGCACGACGAGCAGCGACCCGACCTGCCGGTCGCGGCAGCGCAGACGCCCGTGATCGCGAGCCCGGACGGCGACCTGCGCGACGCCGAAGCGGTCGTGCATGTGGCGCGGGAATGCATCGCCCAGCTGGTCGCGCCCCTGTCGGCAGCCGAGCGCAGCCGTGTCGACGGCATCGGGATCGCGTCGCTCAGCGAAGAGGTGGTGCTCACAGACGGGTTCGGCCTCTCGGTCGCGCCCATGCCGACCTGGTACGCAACCGTCATGCGCGACGAGTCGGAGCGAGCCGGCCTGAACCCCTCGTTCTCGTGGTCGAAACTGCGGTGGGCGCGAGAGCATCTCCCTGCCGAGGCGGTGGATGCCGTGCGCGGCGTGACCTCGCTCGCGGGCTACGTCGCTGCTCGCCTCGCGGCGGATGCCACGCCGAGCATGGAGTACTCGCATGCTTCGCGCACCGGGTTCTTCGCGGTCGACGAACGACGGTGGGATGCACAGGTCTTCGAGACCTCAGGGTGGTCTGCGGCGCTCCTGCCTGAGCTCGAGCCCAGCGGCAGCGTGCTCGGTGCGGTGGCTGCCGAATGCCGTTCAGCATGGGGCATCCCTGCGACCGCGGCGGTAGCGGTCTGCGGGCACGATCATCTCTGCGCGGCATTCGCTGCCGGAGTGCGCAGGCCGGGCCGGATCTTCCTCTCGTCGGGAACCTCCGAGGCGCACCTGCTGCTCGTCGACGACATCGGGGGCGCCCAGGTGCCAGAGCACGTGCAGATCGGTCGATTCGTCGACGACCGCAGCTTCTACCTGCACGCGCATCTGCCATCCGGTCACCTTCACGCTCATCTGACCCAGCTCACAGGCGGCGCGGAGCGGCTCGCCGAACTCGAGCACCAGGCACTCGACGAGCCGATCGGAGCGAACGGGCTGGTCTGCACCCCGCGCGTGGGCGCTGACCCCGGTTACAGCGTGCGCGGGCTGTCGGCGCATGCCGGCGCCGCATCGTTCGTGCGGGCCGCCCAAGAGGGGATGGCCCTGGCCGCATGGGACCTCGACGAGGCCCTCGCGGCCCATGCCGGCGAGACCGCATCCCTCGTCATCGCGACGGGTGCCGCCACTGCCAATCCGCTGTGGAGGCGGATCCGAGCCTCCGCCGGGGTGGCCCCGCTGGAAGTGACGGAGGAGCCGGAGCTCACCGCGCTGGGCGCAGCACTGGTGTTCCGGGCCGTGGTGCTGGGTGAGGACCCGGAGCCGGTGCGGCGCGTCTCGATCGCGGGTGAGCCGGACGAGACCGAACCCTACCGCCGACTGCGCTCCGCGCGGATCGGCATGGCCGGCGGCGCGCCGGAGGAAGCAGACCGATGACACTCGCATCTCCCATCGACCTGATCGCCCGACGGGAAGGCCGAGGCGATCTTCCGGCGGTTCCGGCCTTCAACGTGATCGGCCTGGAGCATGTCGAAGCATTCGTCGACGCCGCCGACACCCTGCAGGTGCCTCTGATTCTGCAGGTGTCTCAGAATGCGACGCGCTTCCGCGGCGGAATCCGGCCGTTCGCCGCCGCGATCGTGCAGCTGGCCTCAGCGGCTTCCGTGCCGATAGCCGTGCAACTCGACCACGCCGATGACGTGGCTCTCGTTCGCGAGGCCGCAGACGCCGGTGTCACCTCGGTGATGTTCGACGCGTCGACGCTGGAGTTCGAAGCGAACGTCGAGCAGACCACGATGGTCGCCGCAGAGATGCAGGCACGGGGGATCTGGGTCGAGGGCGAACTGGGCGAGATCGGCGGCAAGGACGGTGCCCACGCCTTCGGCGTGCGCACAGACCCGCGCCAGGCCGCCGCATTCGTCGAGCGGACGGGCGTCGACGGGTTGGCCGTCGCGGTGGGCAGCTCGCACGCGATGATGACTCAGGAGGCGGTGCTCGACCTGGAGCTGATCGCCGAGCTGCGCGATGCGGTACCCGTGCCGCTCGTGCTGCATGGAGCATCGGGCGTCTCGGATGAACGCGTGGCAGAGGCCTGTCGTGCGGGAGTGCGCAAGGTCAACTTCGGCACCCGTTTCAACGGTGCATTCACCGCTGCGCTCCGCGATGCGCTGTCGGAGTACGACGGCGTCGACCCGCGGGTGTACCTGCGCCGCGGACGAGAGGCGCTCGCGGCGGATGCGAGGCACATCCTGTCGCTGTTCGCCTAGCTCGGCCAGTCCCCGGGCCGTGCACGCCCGCTGGTCGGGAAGCGGAACGCACGCTGAGCAGGCGTGCTGTGGGCGGCGATCATGTGCTCGAGGAGCCGGGCGGAGTACCCGTCGGCGTCCCGATCCACGATGATCCGGGTGAGCTCGGTGTGGTCGGCGATGATCCGCTCCATGCGCGACTGGTCGTGCCAGACCGAGCGCGTGGTCATGCGGCGCAGGCGCTCACGGAGACCGCGGTACACGTCCGACAGGATGTCGTTCTCAGCGGCGAGCACGATGGTGAGATGGAACTCGGTGTCGAGCGAGGAGAAGGCCTCGACATCCTTGTCGGCCAGCGCCGTGGTCATCTGCGCGATGACATCGGTGAGCGCGCGTGAGAGTGCGGTCGTCAGCGCTGCGTCCTGAGAGACGACACGGACCGCGTGCGTCTCGATGAGCTGGCGGGCCTCGAACACCTGCTCCATCTCGTTCGGCTGGATCGGCACCACGAGCGCGCCGCGTTTCGGGAAGAGCTTGAGCCAGCCCTCGGCCTCGAGGCGCAGGAAGGCCTCGCGGATCGGCGTGCGGCTGAGCGACAGCTCCTCCGAGATCTGTCCCTCGGTGATCATGTCGCCCGCGGGCAGGTCGCCTTCGAGGATCATCTCCTTCACGCGGAGGTAGGCCTGCTCGGAGGCGGAAAGCGCTGGCGACACTGAGGTCCCTTCGGTTCGTATTGGAGCGGATCCATTCTCCACGACTTCGAACACATTCATGCATTCATCTTCCATACATGATGCATCTATCATAGGCTGGGCGGGTACCAGCCCTTCCCACGAACTGGAGACCACAGTGACCCAGACTGCGCAGTCGGTCATCGACGACCTGACATCGACCCTCCCGCAGGGCTGCGTGATCACCGATCCGGTGTCGACCCACGCGTACAGGTGGGACCGTGCGCTCGACCCGGATGCCGGCGTGCCTCTCGCCGTCGTCCGCGCGACATCGACCGAGGACGTCCAGGCCGTCATCCGCATCGCTGCGGCCGCCAAGGTGCCTGTCGTGCCCCGTGGCGCGGGATCAGGGCTGTCTGGCGGCAGCTCGGCCGTCGAGGGGGCGATCGTCCTCTCGCTCGACCGCATGCGCGAGATCCGCGTCGACCCGTCCACCCGCACGGCCGTCGTCCAGCCGGGAGCATTCAACGCCGAGGTCAAGAAAGCCGCGGCCGAGAACGGTCTTTGGTATCCGCCGGACCCTTCCTCGTACGAGTTCTGCTCGATCGGGGGCAACGTCGCGACCAACGCCGGCGGCCTGTGCTGCGTCAAGTACGGCGTCACGACCGACTACGTGCTGGGATTGACCGTCGTGCTCGCCGACGGCCGCGCGGTGACACTGGGAGGCCCGCGTCTGAAGGACGTCGCCGGACTGTCGCTGACCAAGCTGTTCATCGGCAGCGAGGGCACGCTCGGCGTCATCACCGAGATCACGCTGCGTCTCATTCCGGCGCAGCTGCCGCCCACCACGCTCGTCGCGACCTTCCCGGCCCTGGCCGGAGCGACTCAGACCGTGCTCGACATCTCACGCGAGATGCGCCCGTCGATGCTCGAGTTTATGGACAAGGTCACCATCAACGCCGTCGAGGACGACATCCGCATGGGGCTCGATCGCGATGCCGAGGCCATGCTCGTGATCCAGTCGGATGAGCCCGGCGAGCACGCGCGGGCGCAGATCGCTCGGATCGAGGCGATCTGCGCGGCGAACGGCGCCACCGAGGTCTACGCCACCGACGACCCCGACGAGGGAGAGGCGTTCGTGCACGCGAGGCGGGTCGCCATCCCCGCCGTCGAGAAGCGGGGATCGCTGCTGCTCGAAGACGTCGGCGTGCCGCTGCCCCGTCTCGGTGATCTGGTCGACGGGATCGCAGGCATCGCCGAACGCCGCGATCTCACGATCGCCGTCCTCGCGCACGCCGGCGACGGTAACACGCACCCGCTGATCGTGCTCGACCCGACCGATCCGGATCAGCAGGCGCGCGCAGAGATCGCGTATGGCGAGGTGATGGACCTCGCCATCGCCCTCGGAGGCACGATCACGGGCGAGCACGGCGTCGGACGACTCAAGAAGCGCTGGCTGCCCGACTATCTCGGTGCCGACGTGATGGAGCTCAACCACCGCATCAAGGCGGCGCTCGACCCCGACGGCCTGCTCAACCCCGGAGCCGTCTACGCCGACGACATGTGGCGCCCCTGACCCGCCTTCGGCAGACCTCGAGGTGAGCGCCCTCTGGCGTCACGGGGCGACGCGGCGGTGCGCGGCGAACGCGTCGCTCAGCGCGGTGCGCACGACGTCGACGGCCTCGTGCGCGCGCGAGGCGGCCCGGACGGCGGTGAAGACCTGGCGCACGGGGGAGCCGGGCAGGTCGGCCACGGTGAGCGGGCTGGGCTCGTCGCCCCAGATCAGGTCGGGCAGCATGCCGACGGCGAGGCCGGCTGCGACGAGCCGCACGTGCGCGGTGAGGTCGGCCGCCTCGAAGCGCACATCGGGCTCGAATCCGGCGGCGCGGCACTGCTGCACCGTCCACTGGCGCACGGCCGTGCCCTCGGGTTCCATCACCCAGGCGCGGTCGCGGAGCTCGTGCAGGGCGACCGGATGCTCGGACGGGGGCAGCACGATGCGGATCGGGTCCTCGCCGAGCAGCTCGTGCACGACGCCGTCGCGCTGCTCGCGGGTGTGACCGGGGTACTGCTCGGCGATCACGAGGTCGAGGCGTCGCGCCCACAGCTCGAACAGGCTCTCCTCCGGAGGCATCTCAGCGAGCTCGACACGCAGCTCGGGGGCGCGCTCGGCCAGCAGCGTGAGTGCCGCGGGCGCGATCGTCTGCGCCGCAGTGGGCATCGCCGCGATGCGCACCGGCTCCCACCCCGCGTGCGCCGCGAGCGCCGCCCGCGCCTCTTCGTCGAGCTCGAGAGCGCGGGCGGCGTGCTCAGCCAGCATCCGGCCCTGCGGCGTCAGCCGCACCCGCCGGCCGTCGGGTTCGAGCAGGGCGACACCGGCCTCCTTCTCGAGCAGCGCCAGCTGCTGTGAGACGGTCGAGGGGGAGTAGGAGAGGGATGCCGCGACCTCGGCGATCGTGCCCCGAAGGGCCAGCTCGTGCAGCAGTCTCAGCCGTCTCAGCTCGAACATCCCGCCTCCTCATCACCTTTTGGGATCATCGAACATTATCGTTCATGAACGATCGCTTTTCTTACACGGTCGATGGAGGCATCCTGTAGGAATGAGCACCCCTGCGCCCGCCTACGAAGCATCCATCGACGAACTCGCCGCACTCGGCGATGACGCCGTCGCCCTGGTGAAGAAGTGGCTCGTCGAGAGTCGCGACGTGCCGACGGATGCCGCCGGCGAGCGTCTCGCGGGAGTGCTGCGCGACCCGAACGGCCTCGACTTCACCGTCGGATTCGTCGACGGCGTCGTGCGCCCCGAAGACCTCAAGGTCGCGGCGACCAAGCTCAAGGAGCTCGTGCCGCTGACGCCGGGCTTCCTGCCCGCGCCGATGCGCGCCGCGATCGGCCTCGGTGGTGCGACCGCCGGCATCCTGCCCGGTGTCGTCGTGCCGTCGGCCCGCGCCGTGCTGCGCCAGATGGTGCGCCACCTGATCGTCGACGCCCGCGACGAGAAGCTGGGCGCGGCGATCAAGCACATCCGCGAGTCGCAGGGCGTGAAGCTCAACATCAACCTGCTCGGCGAGGCCATCCTGGGCCGCGAAGAGGCCAAGCGCCGCCTCGACGGCACCCGTCGCCTGCTCGAGCGCGACGACGTCGACTACGTGTCGATCAAGGTCTCCTCCACCGTCGCCCCACACAGCCCGTGGGCCTTCGACGATGCCGTCGCCGACGCCGTCGAGGCGCTGCTGCCGCTGTACCGGATCGCCGCGCAGGGCGGCCCGGGCCGTCAGAAGTTCATCAACCTCGACATGGAGGAGTACAAGGACCTCGACCTCACCATCGCGGTCTTCACCGGCATCCTCGACCGTCCCGAGTTCAAGAACCTCGAGGCGGGCATCGTGCTGCAGGCGTACCTGCCCGACGCGCTCTCGGCGATGATGCGTCTACAGGAGTGGGCGGCCGCCCGCGTCGCCTCGGGCGGGGCGCCGATCAAGGTGCGCGTCGTGAAGGGCGCCAACCTGCCGATGGAGACGGTCGATGCCGAGACGCACGGCTGGCCGCTCGCGACCTGGTCGAGCAAGCAGGAGTCCGACTCGTCGTACAAGGCGGTGCTCGAGTACTCGCTGCGCCCGGAGCACATCGGCAACGTGCGCATCGGCGTCGCCGGTCACAACCTGTTCGACATCGCCCTCGCCTGGCTGCTCGCGAAGAGGCGCGGCGTGACCGACGGGATCGAATTCGAGATGCTGCTCGGCATGGCCACCGCCCAGGCCGAAGTCGTCAAGCGCACGGTCGGGTCGCTGCTGCTCTACACCCCCGTGGTGCACCCCAATGAGTTCGACGTCGCGATCGCCTACCTGATCCGCCGTCTCGAAGAGGGCGCCTCGCACGAGAACTTCATGTCGGCCGTGTTCGACCTTGACAGCGACCCCGCGCTGTTCGAGCGCGAGAAGCAGCGCTTCCTGGCATCCATCCAGACCATCCCGACCGAGGTGCCGGCAGCCAACCGCACGCAGAACCGTCAGCTGCCAGACCCTTCGGCAGGCTCAGGGACCCAGGAGGGGTACGTCTTCCAGAACACCCCCGACACCGACCCGTCGCTGGCAGCCAACCGTGCCTGGGCCGACGCGATCCGCTCGCGCATGACCGGCTCGACCCTGGGCGACGACACGGTCGCCGCCAACACGCTCAGCACCTCCGAGCAGGTCTCCGAACGCATCGCCACGGCCGTGGCATCCGGCGAGGCATGGCGCGCGCTCGGCGCCGCCGGTCGCGCCGAGATCCTGCACCGCGCGGGCGACATCCTCGAGGCGCGCCGTGCCGACCTGCTCGAGGTCATGGGCTCGGAGGCGGGCAAGATCATCGAGCAGGGCGACCCCGAGGTGTCGGAGGCGATCGACTTCGCGCACTACTACGCCGAGAGCGCCAAGAAGCTCGCCGAGGTCGACGGCGCGGTCATGCAGCCCGTCGGACTCACCGTCGTCACCCCGCCGTGGAACTTCCCGGTCGCCATCCCCGCCGGCTCCACCCTGTCGGCGCTCGCCACGGGCTCGCCGGTGATCATCAAGCCCGCCCGCCAGGCACGCCGCTCGGGTGCCGTGATGGTCGAGGCGCTGTGGGAGGCCGGAGTGCCGCGCGACGTGCTGCAGTACGTGCAGCTCGACGGCCGCTCGCTGGGTGAGCAGCTGGTCAGTGACCCGGCCGTCGGCCGGGTCATCCTCACCGGCGGGTACGAGACCGCCGAGCTGTTCCGCGGCTTCCGCGCCGACCTGCCGCTGCTCGCCGAGACCAGCGGCAAGAACGCCATCATCGTCACGCCGTCGGCCGACCTCGACCTGGCCGCGAAGGATGTCGCGTATTCGGCATTCGGTCACGCCGGCCAGAAGTGCTCTGCCGCTTCGCTCGTCGTGCTCGTGGGGTCGGTCGCGAAGTCGGAGCGGTTCCGTCGTCAGCTCATCGATGCCGTGCGCGCCTACGAGGTGGGCATGCCGGAAGACGGCAGAAACCGCATCGGACCGCTGATCTCCCCTGCCGAGGGCAAGCTGCTCAGCGCGCTCACCGAACTGCACCCGGGACAGTCCTGGATGCTGGAGCCGGAGAAGCTCGACGACGCTGGCCAGCTCTGGACCCCGGGCATCCGTGACGGTGTGCAGCGCGGCAGCGAGTTCCACCGGGTCGAGTCCTTCGGACCCGTGCTCGGGGTGATGACCGCCGACTCGCTGACCGAGGCGATCGACATCGTCAACGACATCGACTACGGCCTGACCAGTGGCATCCACTCCCTCGACGTCGACGAGGTGCAGCAGTGGCTGGCGAACATCCAGGCCGGCAACGTGTACGTCAACCGCGGAACCACCGGCGCCATCGTGCAGCGCCAGCCGTTCGGCGGCTGGAAGAAGGCGGCCGTCGGTGCCGGATCCAAGGCGGGCGGCCCGAACTACCTCGTCGGGCTGGCGGAGTGGACGGATGCCCTGGTGCAGTCGGCCACGTCGCTCGACGCGCTCGCGTCGTCGGCCGTCGCTCTCGTCGACGGTGCCGACGCCGAGTGGCTGCGCGGCGCGCTGGCCACCGACATCGACGCACTGGCCGCCGAGTTCGGCATCGTGCGGGATGCCACCGGCCTCGTCACCGAGCAGAACGCGCTGCGCTACCAGGCGTTGCCGGTCACGATCCGCTACGAGGGTGACCGTGTGGCCGAGCTGCTGCGCGTCGCCGCGGCCGGCGCGCGTCTGCGCGCACGGGTCACGGTGAGCACGGCATCCGCTCTGCCCGCGCCGGTCGTCACCTGGCTGGGCGCGCACGATGTCGTCGTGGTGACCGAGGACGCCCAGGCCTGGGCCGGGCACGCCCGTCGCCTCGCCGCCGCGGGCGGACGCGTGCGCCTGATCGGCGCCGACGCGCTCGAGACCGCGACGGCCGTCGACGGGTCGCCGAGCCTGGCGATCTACGCGAACCCGGTGGTCTCGGCCGGCCGCGTCGAGATGCTCACCTTCGTGCGCGAGCAGGCCGTGTCGATCACCGCGCACCGCTTCGGCACCCCGCACCGCTACGACGTCCCGCTGCTCGAGCCTGTGCGCTGAGTCGCGGGTCGGACTGCGTGGGATCGCTCGCTCTTCGCGCCGGCTGGGCCCATATGGTCGCCTCCTCTCGGGTGAGGCGACCATTCGAGCCCGGCCGACGGCGTGCGGGCGAGGATGCTCGTGCTCGGTGGTCCCGAATGGTCGCTTTCCTTCGAGAGAGGCAGCCACCTGGGCCCAGCGGACGGGTGAGGGCGGGGATGCCCGAGCTCCTGCGCGGAGTCGATGGCCGGCTCTCTCTTTTGCTGGCTGGGCCCGTATGGTCGCCTCCTCTCGGGTGAGGCGACCGTCCGGGCCCAGCGGATGCCGGAGGGCGGCCCGATCAGCGGTGCAGGGAGAACTCCAGGGTCGTGCCCGCCGTGCCGGTGGTGTCGATGGTGAGCCGGATGCCGTCGCCGCGGCGGGCCAACCTGACGCGGTCCGCGTCGTCGCCCTTGACCCTCGTCGCGCGGCTTCCGGCGACGTCGATCACGAGAGTTGCGCCGCTCTGCGTCGGGTCGCTGACCGACATCCGCGTCATGCCCGGCGTGATGCGCGCGATCACGCAGGCCGCACGGTCGGAGGTGAGCGCACCGGCGCTGCCGGCCGCCCAGAAGGCTGCGGCGGTGACGTGCGTCGACAGCTGAACCGCCTGCGCGACGCCGTCGTTGCGGATCACCTGGAAGCGCCGATCGCGCGCGGCGGCGGCGGTGGCATCGGCATCCGCTCCGGGATGCACGGCATATGCGTACCCGCCGCTCGCCTCGGCGCCCACGCCGTGGGACAGGCTCAGCGTTCCGTACCAGCGGCGCTGCAGCACATCGGTGCCGGCGGCGGCGTTGGTGCTGTTGCGCCGCCAGGTGCCCTCGCGCTCCTTGATCCCGGCCACGAGATCGGCAGGGCCGTCGAGAAGCACATAGCCGCCGACGCCCTCCAGGTGCGCCCACCGCGCCCCTTCGACCGTCTGCCGAGCCGTCACCGCCGTGCCGTCGACGAGCAGCCGGCGCGCGGAGGTGCCGAGGTTGCGATGCTCGATGATCGTGCGCACCTCGCCGTCGCTGCGCGTGGAGATGTCCGCGCCCAGGGCGATGTAGGCATCCGGAAGCGTTACCCACATCTTGCGCGCCACCAAGCCCGTCCCTCCGGGAGCGACGAGATGCATGGCGGCGAGGGCGGTGTCTTCGAAGGTGACCCCGCCCGTCCACTCGTTGTCGGGCGTGCGCTCGCCCCACTCGCCCTCGGGGTTGCGCGGCAGCGGGGTCAGATCGACCGTGGTGCCGGGAGGTGCCGCCAGATCGGAGGTCGACCAGAATTCGTCGTCGAAGTGATCCTCGTCGCCGCGCAGGTACAGGTAGGTCATTCCCTGGCTGGTCTTCACGCCCTCGAAGTTCTCCGCGCCCGTGCCCTCGTGCCAGGCGATCCGGTTCGAGCACATCGCCACGGCGAGAGCCCACGAGCCGTCGGCGGCGCGGTGCACGAGCCTGTCCATCGCCGGGAACAGACGGGGACCGGTCGGGTCCGCGACCGCCTGCGCATCCGAGCTGAGCAGCTCGGTGACCAGCGACAGGCGCACGATGCTCGTCGTCGCGGTGATGTTCGCCGCCGAGTTGCTCTCGATCCACTGGCGGCACAGGCCGCGCCAGCGTGCCGCGGTCTCGGCGTCGGCGGACTGGGCCAGCCGCAGGGTGTGCTCGATCAGGTCGTTGCCGTTGGTGATGCTGCGCTCGGCGTATCGCGCGACGGCCCGGCCGCGCACCGCATCCATCATCTGACCGCGGAACATGAGCGGCGCGAAGGAGCTCTCCACGAATCCGTTGACGTTGGCCCGGCTGGGGTCGGTGACGTCGAAGCCGGTGCCGGCGAGCAGGGCGAAGAGCTTGGCCAGCCCGCCCAGCAGCACGAGCCCGTACGTGCCGGTGTATCCGATCGTGGAGTGCTGCACGAACGAGCCGTCGCGGAAGAACCCGTTGCCCGCGGTGATGTACTGCCAGGTGTCGCTGAGCGCGGCCACCGCGGTGCGCAGCAGCTCCGGGTCGGGCTGGGCGATCGCCCGCACGATGATCGCCTGGCAGATGTCCACCCGGTTTGCGCCGTCCGACGCCTGCGGCCCCGTCGGGTGCAGCTGCATCCGCGGGTCCCGGTTGGGGAGGAAATGGTCGATGGATGCGCAGTACGCGTCGATCTCGGCCTGGTCGAGCTCGTCGTGCAGCAGGGCCATCGTGTTCGCCAGCGGCTGGGCGGCACCGATGTTCCACGACCACCAGTTGCCCCACCATTCGGTGTCGGGGTTGTAGACGCGCTCGTGCATGTGGGCGAGTCCGCGCAGCGCCGCCTGAAGAACGACGTCCGAGCCCTCGTGCTTCGACCCCGGCGTCGCCCACGATACGGCCATGTTCTGGATGCCCGAGTAGTTCATGCGCATCGAGTTGGACTTGGCGATCTCGGTGGCGCCGATCGACCAGTCCTGGTCGGAGAAGTAGCGGGTGGCTGTGGGGCTCACCTTCGCGAGCAGCGCGTCGGTGCCTCGATCCTGCCGAGCGATCGCCGCGGCGAAGGTCGCCGGCGACCCGGTGATGACGCTGCGTCCGGTGAGCGCCTCCACCCACCGGGCGCGCAGCGCCTCGATCTCGGGGGCGCCGACTCCGAGCGGCCGCAGAGAGGCGGTGGCCGTCAGCGGGCGGGCGATATCCATGAGCAGTGCCGATGCCACGGCGACGCCGCCCAGCTGGAGGACGGTGCGACGGGTGGGGGTGAACATGCGAACTCCTTCGGTCGTTGGCAGTGACCGTAGGAGCCGGGCAGATGAGGAATCAATGCGGATTGCGCATCTTCGTCGCGCCGCCGCGGAGTTTCGCTGCGCGAGCCGGCGCCCTCGTGGCCATCCGCTGGTCCCGAAGGACCGCCTCCCGCGAGGTGAGGCGGCCACATGGGCCCAGTCAGTGCGCGGTGGCGCCCCGCCTGGCATCCGCTGGTCCCGAAGGGTCGGGTCGCGGCGGGTGAGGCGGCCACTTGGGCCCACCGGGCGGGGGCGGGGAAGACCGGATGCCGGAGCCGGGCCCTCAGACCAGCGGCAGGGCGTCGTCGTAGGCCGCGCGCGACAGTTCAGGGTGGTCGCCGAACACTCGCGTGGTGCCGGGCTCGGTGCGCCAGGTCGGCCAGCCGGGGTCGCCGTCGCGGATGAACGCCACCGCAGCGGCGTGCATCTCGTCGGCGAGGCGCTGCGGAGGATCTTCGCCGTCGATGCGCGCGACGTGCGGGTCGTCGAGGCAGTCGAACCAGAACGGCACGTCCAGGCAGTGGTACGACCATCCGTTCGTCGGTGACGCCCAGGCGAACCGGTACACCCAGGTGCGCGCATCCCGTCGGGTCTCGGCGATCCGCACCACGAGGGAGCGGAACACCCGGTCGGTGACGAAACGGCCGAGAGCCGAACCCGCGTCGCGTCGCGTCCGGTTCGCCCGGCGCCAGCCGCGGCGCAGCGCGCGCGTCTGCTCGACGATCAGCAGCGCGAGAGGCACCGGCACCCAGCGCAGGATGCGCGGGGCGCGATCGAACACCATCGTGAACTCGTCGTCGGTCGCGCCCAGCAGCAGTGGCTTGTCGGCGCCCACGCCGGCGGCGTACGAATCGACGGTGGGTCGGGTGAGCAGGTCGCCGTCGACCACCGGCCCCCAGGGGAGGCCGTCGGTGAGCGTGGCGGTCGTCGCTGCGAGGCCGGTCTTGCCGAGCAGGGATGCTTCGTACTGGCGCCGTGTGAGCGCGCGCTCCTTCACGCCGCGGAAGCCGTCGAGGGTCGGCTCGCAGCCGACCATCGATGCCAGGAGCTCGCTGCGCCGACGCGCCCGGTCGCGCGGGAGGTCGCCGAGGGCGCCGCTGATCGAGATGCCCGCGCGGAACAGGTGCTGCGCCTCGGGCATCCCGAGCAGGGTGAGCACCGCCCCGCCACCGGCGGACTGCCCCGCGATCGTCACGCGTGCGGGGTCGCCGCCGAATGCGGCGATGTTGCGCTGCACCCACTCGAGTGCCGCGAGCCAGTCGCGCACTCCGCGGTTGTCGGGTGCCCCGTCGATCACCCCGAAGCCGTCGAAGCCCAGCCGGTACGAGATCGTGACCACGACGATCCCGTCGCGCACGAAGGTGCGGCCGTCGTACCACGGGCTCGCCGAGGAGCCCGACGAGTACCCGCCGCCGTGGATCCACACCAGCACGGGTCGAGCCCCGCTGGAGGACGCGGTGAAAACGTTGAGATTCAGCGTCGCCGTGCCGGGGACGCTCGGCTCGGGGATGATCGCATTCGGCTCCTCGCGGCGCTGCGGCGTCGGGCCGTATCGGGTTGCGTCGAGCGGTTCGGTCCACGGGACGACCGGCTGCGGGGGCTGGAAGCGTCGACGGCCGGTGGGCGGGGCGGCGTACGGGATGCCGAGGAACGCCAGCGATCCGTCGGGTCGGCGGATGCCGCGCACGGGCCCCTCGCCTGTCTGCGTCACCTCTGTCTGCGACTCGTCCTCCACGCCATCAGCGTATCGAGCCACGCCCCGTCTTCCCGGGGCGCGGGGTCAGTTGGGTACGGAATCCCACGACGGGGCGTACGTTTCTGACCTCGCACCCCGACCGAGCTGAGCCGGCGGACCGGGCGGACGAGGCGCGGTTCAGGCCGTGAACCCGTCGGCCACCGTGAGAGCCTCGTCTATCGCCGACAGCCCGCGCACCAGCTCGTCCTCGGTGATCACCAGCGGCGGCGCGATGTGCGTGCGATTGAAGTGCACGAACGGCCAGACGCCGGCCTTCTTCGCCGCCGCGGCGAACGCGCCCATCGGCGCGGCATCCGACCCCGACGCGTTGAACGGCACGAGCGGCTCGCGGGTCTCGCGGTCGCGAACCAGCTCGACGGCCCAGAACAGTCCGCGCCCGCGCACCTCGCCCACACTCGGATGCCTCGACGCCCACGAGCGCAGCGTCGGCTCGACGACGCGCTCGCCGAGGTCGCGCACCCGCTCGAGGATCCCGTCGCGCGCGAACACCTCGAACGTCGCCACACCGGCGGCGCACGCGAGCGGATGCCCAGAGTATGTGAGTCCACCCGCGAACGGCGTCGTGTCGAAGTGCGCGGCGATGCGGTCGGAGATGACCACGCCGCCCAGCGGCACGTAGCCCGAGTTCACGCCCTTCGCGAAGGTGATCAGGTCGGGCTGCCCGCCGTACGCCTGGAACGCGAACCACTCGCCCATGCGCCCGAAGCCGACCATGACCTCGTCGGCGATGTACACGATGCCGTGCCGGTCGCACAGCTCGCGCACCCCCTGCAGGTATCCGGGCGGCGGCACGAGCACGCCGTTCGTGCCGACCACCGATTCGATGATGATCGCGGCGATCGTCGCGGGGCCCTCGAGCAGGATCGTCTGCTCGAGGTGCTCGAGAGCCCGCTGCGACTCCTCCTGCAGGGTCGACGCGTGGAACGGCGAGCGGTACAGGTACGGCCCGAAGAAGCGCACCGCGCCGGTGTCGCTGACATCGTTCGCCCACCGCCGCGGATCGCCGGTGAGTGAGATCGCCGTCGACGTCGAGCCGTGATAGCTGCGGTACATCGAGAGCACCTTGCGGCGCCCCGTCGACTGGCGCGCGAGGCGCACCGCGTACTCGTTGGCCTCGGCGCCGCCGTTGGTGAAGAACACCTTCTCCAGGCCGTCCGGCGCGACGTCGGCGATCAGCCGGGCGAGCTCGCCGCGCACGTCGTTCGCGATCGACGGCTGGATGGTCGCCAGGCGTCCGGCCTGCTGCTGGATCGCCGCGACGAGATCCGGATGCTGGTGCCCGAGGTTCAGGTTCACCAGCTGGCTCCCGAAGTCGAGGTACCCGGTGCCGGCGTAGTCCCAGAACGTCGATCCCGCCCCGGCCGCGACCGGAACCGGGTCGATGAGCGCCTGGGCGCTCCAGGAGTGGAAGACGTGCGCGCGGTCATCGGCGCGCACCTGCGCGTCGGCCTCGGCATCCGGCAGGGTGTGCGTCGCTCCGTGCCGATCGGTGTACCGACTCATGGTCATGATCGTCCTCGCTCAGTGGTTGCTCGGGAAGCCGAGGTCGACCTGCGCGGGGGTGTGGTCGGGCCAGCGCGTGGTGACCACCTTCGAGCGCGTGTAGAAGCTGATCGACTCGGGGCCGTAGATGTGCGAGTCGCCGAACAGCGAGCTCTTCCAGCCGCCGAACGAGAACGCGCCGACCGGCACGGGGATCGGCACGTTCACGCCGACCATGCCGACCTCGATGTCGAACTCGAACTGACGCGCGGTGCCGCCGTCGCGGGTGAAGATCGCGGTGCCGTTGCCGAACGCGTTCGCGTTGATCAGCTCGACTGCGTCGGCATAGCTGTCGACGCGCACGACCGAGAGCACGGGGCCGAAGATCTCGTCTTCGTACACCTTCATGCCGGGGCGCACGTTGTCGAGCAGGGTCACGCCGGTGAAGAACCCGTCGCCGTCGAACCGCTTCTGCGTGCCGTCGACGACGACGGTCGCGCCCTCGGCCGCCGCGCCGGCGACGTAGGACTCGACCTTGTCGCGGTGCTCGCGGGTGATCAGCGGGCCCATCTCGCTCGAGGGGTCGGTCCCGTCGCCGATGCGCAGATCGGCGATGCGGGTGCGGATGCCGTCGATCAGGTCGTCTGCGATGTCGCCGACGGCGACCAGCACCGACACGGCCATGCAGCGCTCGCCGGCCGATCCGTAGGCGGCCGAGATGGCGGCCGTGGCCGCGCCGTCGATGTCGGCGTCGGGCATGACGACCATGTGGTTCTTCGCGCCGCCCAGTGCCTGCACACGCTTGCCGCTCGCCGCCGCGCGCTGGTAGATGGACTTCGCGATCGGGGTGGAGCCGACGAAGCTCACCGCGCCGACGTCGGTCGAGTCGAGCAGCGCGTCGACGGCGACCTTGTCGCCGTTGACGACGTTGAGCACGCCGTCGGGCAGGCCCGCCTCCTGGAAGGCCTTGGCCAGCCAGATCGCGGCTGACGGGTCCTTCTCGCTGGGTTTGAGCACGACGGTGTTGCCGCACGCGATCGCCGAGGCGACCATCCACAGCGGCACCATCACCGGGAAGTTGAACGGGGTGATGCAGGCCACCACCCCGACGGGCTGCTTGACCGAGTGCACGTCGACGCCGCGCGACACCTGCTCGGCGCGCTCGCCCTTGAGGTGGTGCAGAAGGCCGGCCGCGAACTCGACGTTCTCGATGCCGCGCGACACCTCGCCGGCCGCATCCGAGAGCACCTTGCCGTGCTCACTGGTGACGATCGCGGCGAGCTCGTCGGTGCGCTCCGCGAGGATCTGGCGGAGGCGGAAGAAGACGTCGGCCCGCTTGATGAGGCTGGATGCCCGCCACGCGGGCTGCGCGGCCTTGGCGGCGGCGATCGCCGCCTCGACCTCCTGTGCGCTGGCGGCCGCGACCTGGCGGTGCGCCACCCCGGTCGCAGGGTTGTACACCGGCAGGGTGCGGTCGACGGCGCCGGTCTCGGCGCCGTCGACGTAGTGACGGATCGTGGTCACGGAGTTGCTCCTCATCGAGATTCGCGGGCTGGTCGCACAGAATGACCGGAACGGCCGTCTGGCTCGTGTTCCATGTTCCCGGGAGCGAGAATGGGAAGATGCCCGCAGAGCGTATGGAAGATGGTCGGCTTCGGACAGATCGTCTGGATGACGTGGCGCTGCCCCGGGTGCGCGATGTGCTCGACACCCCTGTGCTGGTGGCGGGCGATCCGCAGGTGCTCGTCGGCGGGTCTGCCCTCGACGCCCGCGTGCGCTGGGTGCACGTCTCGGACAGCGCCGAGGTCGCCGGTCTGCTCGACGGCGGCGAGCTGCTGCTGACGACGGCGGCCGGGTGGAGCGGGACGGATGCGTCGCTGCGCGCCGTCGCGGCGAGCCTCGCCGCTGCCGGGGTCGCCGGCGTCGTGCTTGAGCTCGGCGCGCGGTTCCCCGTCGCGCCGCCCGCTCTGATCGTCGCGTGCCGCGCGCACGGTCTCGCTCTGATCGCGCTGGAGCGGGTGGTCAAGTTCGTGGCGGTGACCGAGGCGGTGCACCGACGCATCATCGCGGGTCAGCTGGAGGCGCTGCAGGAACGGCAGCGCCTCCACGAGCTGTTCACCGGCCTGACGCTGCGCGGCGCCCCGGCCGACACGGTCGTGCACGCGGCCGCGCAGACACTGGGTGCGCCGGTCGTGCTCGAGACGCTGAGCCGTGAGGTGGTCACGGCAGAGCTCTGGGCCCAGACGCCGACTGAAGTGCTCGCCGACTGGGCCGCACGCTCGCGGGCCGGAGCAGGACTGCTCACCGTGCCGGTCGAGGCCCGCGGCGTGCGGTGGGGCACCCTCGTCGCGCTGCCGGGCCCCGAGCATCCGGCCGGGCGGATGACCGTGCTCGAGCTCGCCGCGACCGCCCTCGCGCTCGCGCGTCTCGCCGACGGGCCCTCCGAATGGGCCATGCTGCCCGCCCGCGACCTGGTCGATGCGGTGCTCAGCGGCAGGCATGCGGGGGAGGCGGACGTCGCCGCCCGTCTGCAGGCGGCGGGCCTGCCGGTGCGGGGTCGGGTGCTCGGTGTGCTGGTCGCGGAGAGCGCCGATGCCGCGGCCCTGGATGCCGTGTTGGCCGTGCTCGCCGCGGACGGCGGCTCCGATCGCGCCGCCGTCCACGCGCGTGGTGCGGTGCACGACGGGGCGGCCGTGGTGCTCGCGTCGTCGGCCGCGGGGCTGCGGTCGGGTGCGGTGAACCGTGCGGCGCGGGAGGCCGGGGTGGGGCTGGCCGTGGGGCCGGAAGTCGCCACGGTCGCCCAGCTGCTGGCATCCGTCCGCCCCACTCGCCTGCTCGCCACTCGCCTGCGGGCGGGCGAGGTGCGCCGTGTCGATGACCGGCCGCTCACCCGTCTGGTCGCCGAGCTCGGCGCCGACCACCGGCTGCAGGAGCACAGCGAGCGGCTGCTCGCGCCGCTGATCCGACACGACGAGCAGCACCAAGGCGACCTGCTGCGGGTGCTCGCAGCCGTGGTGGCGCACCCCGGCAGCCGAACGGCCGCGGCCTCGGCATCCCACCTGTCGCGCTCGGTGTTCTACCAGCGCCTCGCCGTGATCTCCGACCTGCTCGGGGCCGACCTCGATGACGGCGAGACCGTGGCCGCCCTGCACCTCGCCCTGCTGGCGCGCCGCTGACCCGCCCCGCCCGCGCCCTACCCGCCCCCGACCCGCCGCGCGCACGGGTACAAACCGGGGGCCGACACTCCAGATGTCGGACACATCCCGCGAATGCGTCCGACATCTGGAGTGTCGGCCCCCCCAGGTGTGCCGGGCGATCAGGCGATGTACACCTTGCGAAGGGTCTCGTGCACGGTCCAGAGGGTCTGCATCCCCGCGGCCAGACGCACCACCGAGCCCGCTTGCACCTCGATCGACGGCAGCGACGGATCGATGAACTCCACCCGCGCACGGCCCGCGAGCACGATGAACACCTCGTCGATCTCCGTGTCGACCGCGGCGCCCTCGGTCATCTCCCAGATGCCCACCTCGACCCCGGCGAACGGTCCGAGCTCCCGGATGCCCGTGGTCGGCGCCCCCGCGCGCACCGCGTCCGCGGACAGCGGCTCCTGCGGGACGTGCTCACGCAGGGCATCCGTCACGATGCCTGCCGTGTCGAGCGGCCGGCTCACGAGTCGAACCCCATGCCGACGGCGTCCAGCGCCTTCAGCAGCAGGTTGCGTCTGCCCTGGTTGTGGTCGGCGTGGTCCATCGACCTGCGCACGAGGGTCACGCCGATGGACGCGGCGGGCTCGGGCGGGAAGGGGATGGGCTTGGTGCGCACCATCTCGAGGCGCGTGCGCTCGGTGTCGAGGCCGGCGAGCTCATCGAGCATGACGTCGGCGGCGAAGCGGCTGGCGCCCACGCCGAGGCCGGTGAACCCCGTCGCGTAGGCGACGCGGCCGCCGCGGGCCGTGCCGAAGAACGCGCAGAAGCGGCTGCACGAGTCGATCGCGCCGGCCCACCGGTGCGTGAACGTCAGCCCCTCCAGCTGCGGGAACGTCGTGAAGAAGTGCGAGGCGAGCCTGCGGAAGCTCTCGGGGCGCTCCTCGTACTCGGCGCGCACCCTGCCGCCGAAGTGGTAGATCGCGTCGTACCCACCGAACAGGATCCTGTTGTCGGCGCTCAGGCGGTAGTAGTGGAACTGGTTCGCGCTGTCGGCCAGGCCCTGCCGGTTCTGCCAGCCGATCGACTGCAGCTGCTCGCTCGTGAGCGGCTCGGTCATCAGCACGTAGTCGTACACCGGCACGGTCATCAGGCGATTGCGCTTGAGCAGCGAGGGGAAGACGTTGGTGGCGAGCACGACGTGGTCAGCGCTCACGGTCGCCCCGCCCGCGACGGTGACGGTCTGCCGGCCCGATCCGCGGATGCCGGTGACCCGGCTGCGCTCGTGGATGACGACACCGAGCTCCGTGGCGACCCTCGCGAGCTCGACGACGAGCTTGGCCGGATGGATCATCGCGCAGCCGTTCCGATCCCAGCTGCCCGCGAGATACGTGGGGGAGTGCACCTCGGCGCGTACGGCATCCCGATCCAGGAAGTCGTCACCGGCCATCCATTCGACCTGGTGCGGCTCGATGGCGACGGCCAGCTGCCCGGTGCGCTCCCAGTCGACGTCCATGCCATAGCGCTCGACCGACTCCTCGATTCCGTCGAGGTTCTCCAGACCGAGGCGCTCGAGCTGCGCCATCTCGTCCGGCCACCGGTTCATCCCGTTCTCGTAGCCGTGGGTCAGGCTGGCTTCGCAGAAGCCTCCGTTGCGACCGGATGCCGCCCAGCCGACGCGGGCGGCCTCGAGCAGGATGACAGAACGCTGCGGGTCGCGCTCCTTGGCGCGCACGGCCGTCCACAGACCGGCGTATCCGCCGCCGACGATGACGAGGCCGGCCCGGGTGCTCGAGGTGAGCGCGGGATATCCGGGGCGCTCGATGTCGTCGAGCCAGTAGGCGGCGTGTCTGGTGTCGCTGAGGGCGGCGTCGATCAGGCTGTCGTGCGGGCGCGAGCGCTCGAACACTGTGGTGCCCATGGATCACGTTCTCTCTCGAAGGGGGAGGGTGGTGCGGCTGCGGGTCAGCGCGTGCCCCAGTTGTAGAAGTCCTTGTGCAGACCGGCGTAGATCAGGCTCTCGGTGTGCTCGACGCCGGGGATGGCGCGCACGCGCATCGACACCAGCTCGAGCAGATCTTCGTCGGTCTCGCAGATGGCTTCGGCGAGCACGTCGAAGGTGCCGAGGGTGACGACGACGTAGGCGATCTCGTCGAATGCCTTGACCGCCTCGGCGACCTCGCGGGGATCACCCGAGGTGCGGATGCCGATCATCGCCATCCGCGCGAAGCCGAGCTGCCGGGGGTCGGTGACCGCGACGATCTGCATGACGCCCGAGTCGGTGAGGCGCTGCACACGCTGACGCACCGCCGCCTCGCTGAGTCCGACCGCACGGCCGATATCCGCGTACGGGCGTCGTCCGTCCTGCTGCAGCAGCTCGATGATCCGCTTCGAGACGTCGTCCAGCGTGACGGTCTTTGACTTGTCGGCCATGCGCCGATCCTGACATAAGAATGTCACGAACGCAACCGTATTCGTAGCAGAATCGGCTCAAAACCTCTGAATCCGCAGTATCTCTGGATAGAGTGACCCCATGGCAACGACGACGCTGCAGAACCACATCGGCGGCTCCCTGCGAAACGCCCACGGCACCGGCACCCTCGACCTCATCGACCCGGCCACCGAAGAGGTGTACGGCCGCATCCCCCTGTCCGATGCGCACGACCTCGACGCAGCCTACGCCGCCGCAGTGTCCGCCTTCCCGATCTGGCGGGAGAGGACACCGGCCGAGCGGCAGCTGGCGCTGTTCCGGATCGCGGATGCCATGGCATCCCGCGCCGAGGAGTTCGCCGACCTCGAATCGCAGGACACCGGCAAGCCGCGGGCCACCCTGGTGGCCGACGAAATCGAACAGTCGATCGACCAGCTGCGCTTCTTCGCCGGCGCCGCCCGCAGCCTCGAGGGGCGCGCGGCGGGGGAGTACGCCGCCGGGCACACCTCATACGTGCGTCGTGAGCCGATCGGGGTGATCGGTCAGGTCACCCCTTGGAACTACCCGCTGAACATGGCGGTGTGGAAGATCGCCCCCGCGCTCGCCGCCGGCAACACGGTCGTGCTCAAGCCCGCCGAGTCGACCCCGCTGTCGACCCTGCTGCTCGCCGAGATCGTCGCCGAGCACACTCCCGCCGGCACGCTGAACGTCGTGCTGGGCGGGCGCGAGACGGGGGCGGCGCTCGTCGCGCATCCCGTGCCGCAGATGGTCGCCATCACCGGATCGGTGCGGGCGGGCATGGCGGTCGCCGCGTCGGCGGCATCCGACCTGAAGCGCGTCCACCTCGAACTCGGCGGAAAGGCGCCCGCCGTCGTGTTCGACGACGCGTCAATCCAGAAGGCGGTGGATGCCATCGTCACCGCCGCGTTCTTCAACGCCGGCCAGGACTGCACCGCCGCGACCCGCGTGATCGCGCACTCGTCTGTGCACGACGAGGTGGTGAGGGCACTGGTGGCGCGCACGAAGACCCACGCCCGCACCGGCGCACCGCACGAGGACGGCGTGCTGTTCGGTCCGCTCTCCAGCGCGGCGCAGCTCGCACAGGTGCAGGGCTTCATCGACCGGCTGCCCGCGCACGCCACGATCGAGACCGGCGGACGCCGCCAAGGCGAGAAGGGGTACTTCTTCGAGCCGACGATCATCTCCGGCATGCGGCAGGATGACGAGGCGGTGCAGAACGAGATCTTCGGACCGGTGCTCACCGTGCAGTCGTTCGACACCGACGACGAAGCCCTCACCATGGCGAACGGGGTGCGCTACGCGCTCGCCGCGTCGATCTTCACGCGCGATCACACCAGGGCGATGCGCTTCACGCGCGACCTCGACTTCGGCTGCGTATGGGTGAACACGCACATCCCGTTCGTGTCAGACATGCCGCACGGCGGATTCAAGCACTCCGGCTACGGCAAGGACCTCTCGCAGTACGGCTTCGACGACTACACCCGCGTCAAGCACGTGATGACCGCGCTCGACTGACTCAGGCGAGGCGTTTCACCTGGCGCAGCTCGTGCAGCACGAGCCCCGGACGCTCGTCGACCTTCCGTGCGCCGTCGGATGCCCAGCCGTGCCGCTCGTAGAACGTCGCGGCGCGCGTGTTGCCTTCGAGCACCCAGAGGTACGCGGTCTCGTGGCCGTCTGAGCGCAGGGCATCCTCCACCGCGGTGATCAGCGCGTGGCCGACGCCGGTCGACCAGGCATCCGGATGCGCGTAGATGCCCCAGAGCTCACCCGAGCCGGGCGCATCGGCGTCGCGTGCCTCACCGTAGCTCGCCCAGCCGGCGACGCGGCCGTCGCGCTCGACGACGATCGTCTGCGAGGCGCGCGGCGTCTCGGAGAGCAGTCGCGCCCAGCCGGCCTCGCGCTCGGCGATCGACAGCTCATCGAGCACCGACTGCGGCATCAGCCCTCTATACGCCTGCTGCCAGGCGCGTACATGTACCAGGGCGATGTCGTGGGCGTCGTCCGAGGTCGCGGGTCGGATGTTCATGCCGGCTCCTTCCGATGGGGCTCACCAGGCCGTTCGAATCGCGTGAATGGCACGATTCTGGCCCGGTTCGTCGACAATTGAGCGATTCGGAGCTGGTGGGGGGTGTCAGGCGTCCCGGCGCGGGCCGTCGGAGGGATGCACGGTGAACACGTGCGGTGCGCCGAATCCTGCATCCGCGAACGCCCGGGTGACGGCATCCGCCATCCGGTCGACGGCGTCGCGCTCGACGAGCGCGATCGCGGCGCCGCCGAAGCCACCGCCGGTCATCCGCGCCCCGACCGCGCCGTGCGCGAGCGCCGTCTCGACGGCGAGGTCGAGCTCGGGAACCGAGATCTCGAAGTCGTCGCGCATCGACGCGTGCGAGGCGACCAGCAGGTCGCCGATCGCCCGCGGGCCGTCGGATCCGAGCACGCGCACGGTGTCGAGCACGCGCTGGTTCTCGGTGATCACGTGACGCACGCGGCGGAACGTGACGTCGTCCATCAGCTCTGCGGTGCGCGGCAGGTCGGACTCGGCCGCGTCGCGCAGCGACGGGATGCCCAGCAGCGCCGCGCCGCGCTCGCAGGCGTCGCGCCGCTCGCGATACCCGCCGGTGGAGTGCGAGTGGCTCACCTGCGTGTCGATGACGAGCACCTCGAGGCCCTCACCGGTGAACCCGGTGGGCACCGACTCGGTCGCCAGCGAACGGCAGTCGATGAACGTCGCGGCGTCCGGACGGCCGAGCATCGACGCCATCTGGTCCATGATCCCGGTGGGCGCCCCGACAGCCTCGTTCTCGGCGCGTCGGCCGACCTGCGCGAGGGCGACGGGGTCGAGGTCGAGCTTCCAGAGGTCGTTCAGGGCGGATGCCACCGACCCCTCGATCGCCGCGGACGACGACAGCCCCGCCCCGACCGGCACGTCGGATGCGATCGCGATGTCGACTCCGCGCAGCGCTGCCTCAGGAGCCGCGAGCTGGATGGCCCAGGCGACGCCGAGCACGTACGCAGACCACTCCGGCACGGCGGGCTCTGCGCCGACCGCCGTCGGGAAGAGCCGGTCGAGCTCGGAGATCGCGACCTCGACCGGCTCCGCGGCGAAGGTCGACGTCACGCGAATGCGGTCGTCGTCGCGCAGCCGGGCGGCGGTGAACGTGCGATGCGGGATCGCGAACGGCAGCACGAACCCCTCGTTGTAGTCGGTGTGCTCGCCGATCAGGTTCACCCGGCCCGGCGCCGACCAGACGCCCTCGGGATCGCGGCCGGTGAGCTCGGTGAACAGCGTGCGGGCGGCGTCAAGTGCGCTCATGCGGTGACCTCGGGAACGGATTCGATGGCGGTGCGGAGGCGCTCGGCGGCGACCTCGGGAAGGATCTCAGCGGTCCACGCGCCCATCGCCGCTTCGGATCCGGCGAGGAACTTCAGCTTGTCCTCGGCACGACGCGGGCTGGTCAGCTCGAGGCGCATGCGCACGGTCTCGCGACCGGTGTTCACGGGCGCCTGATGCCATCCGGCGATATAGGCCGTGGGGGTCGGGTACAGGGCATCCACCCCGCGCAGCAGACGCAGGTAGAGCGGGGCGAGCTCGTCGCGCTCGGCGTTGGTGAGCGCCGCGAAGTCGGGGGCGTGCCGATGCGGCATGAGGTGCACCTCGAGCGGCCAGCGGGCGGCGAACGGCACGAACGCCGTCCAGTGCTCGCCCTGCAGCACGAGGCGGTCCGAGTCGCGCTCGGAGTCGAGCACGCGCGTCATCAGGTCGGGAGCGGTGCGGTCGATGCTGTCGAGCAGCCGCTGCGTGCGCGGGGTGACGTACGGGTAGGCGTAGATCTGCCCGTGCGGGTGCGGCAGTGTGACGCCGATCGCCTCGCCGCGGTTCTCGAACGGGAAGACCTGCTGGATGCCGGGGAGGGCCGACAGCGCCGCCGTGCGGTCTGCCCATGCCTCGATCACCGTGCGTGCGCGGGTGACCGACTGCGTGCCGAACGACCCTTCGTGGTCGGGGCTGAAGCACACGACCTCGCAGCGGCCGATGCTCGTGCGCGTGCGGCCGACGCCGAGCTCGGCGAGATCGTCGAGCCCGCGCGGGGCGTTGCGGGCCGCCGGCACACCGCCGACGGCCTCGATCAGCGCCGGACCGAAGGCGGGGGAGCGGTTCTCGAAGACGGCGACGTCGTATTGCGCCGGAACCTCGGACGGGTTGCTCGGCGTCTGGGGGGCCAGCGGATCCGCGTCGGCGCTGGGCATCATGACCCGGTTCTGACGTGCGGTGGCGAAGGTGATCCAGTCGCCCGTGAGCACGTCCTGCCGCATCGTCGCGGTCTCGGGGCGCCCGTCGAGCGTGCGCGCGTCGACGCCTCGCTCGGATCCGAGGCTCGTGCCGGGGTCGTCGTAGTAGAGCAGCTCGCGACCGTCGGCGAGGCGGGTGGCGCGCCGGACGACGCCGGCGCCGAGTTCGGACGTTCGCAGCTCGGGGGATTCTGACATGTTCACGTCAACACGGTACCGCGGCCGCTGTGATAACGTCAACATTCCGGAGTTGCGAGCGCTCGAGAGGAAGACCGGATGCCGACATCCGCACGCGTGTCCATGGCGATGGTCGCCCAGCGCGCCGGGGTCTCCGGTCAGACCGTCTCGCGGGTGGCGAACGGAAGCCCCAGGGTCGACCCCGAGACGAGGGCGCGCGTCGAACGGGCGATGGCCGAGCTCGGCTACCGCCCGAACCGCGCCGCCCGCGCCCTGCGCACCGGTCGCAGTCAGACCCTCGGCCTCGTCGCGCAGACCCTCGCCACCGTGGGCAACTCCCGCATGCTGCAGGCCGTCGCCGACGCCGCGGCGTCGCGCGGCTATGCGCTGACCGTGCTCACCCTCGGCGCGGATGCCGACATCGCCGACGCTTTCGATCGCCTCCGCGACCAGGGGGTCGACGGCGCCATCGTGCTGAACGAGGCCACCGCGCTGGCGCGCGACGCGGCCTCGGGCGGATTGCGCCTCGTGGTCGTCGACTCGCCGCCCGACGAGCGCTTCACCGTCATCGGCACCGACCACGCGTCGGGCGCTCGCGCGGCCACCGAGCACCTCCTGCGCGCCGGGCACCGTGCGGTGCACCACCTCGCCGGGCCGGTCGGGTCGTTCGCCTCCGCCGAGCGCGAGCGCGGCTGGCGCGACGCGCTCGCCGCGGCGGGCATCGATCCGCCCGAGCCCGTGCGCGGCGACTGGAGTGCGGCATCCGGATTCGAATCGGTGGCGCGGATGCCGGCATCCGGCGTCACCGCGATCTTCGCTGCGAACGATCAGATGGCGCTCGGTGCCCTGCGCGCTCTGGCGGAGTCCGGACGCCGTGTGCCGGACGACGTCGCGGTGATCGGGTTCGACGACATCGCCGACGCCGCGGACTTCCAGCCTCCGCTGACCACCGTCCGGCAGGATTTCGACGCGCTCGGCGAGCACGCCGTCGGCGCTCTCGTCGCATGGATCGAGGGCGAGCGGCCCGCCGACCTGCTGCTGCCGCCCGCGCTGATCGGCCGCGCCAGCGCCTGAGCCCCGCTCAGAACTCGAGCATCACCTTGATCGCGCGACGCTCGTCCATGGCTCGATACCCGTCTGCGGCGTCGTCGATCGACAGCGTCTGATCGAACACGACGCCCGGGTCGATCTCGTCGGTCATGATCCGGTCGATCAGATCGGGCAGGAAGCGGCGCACGGGTGCAGGACCGCCGTGCAGGTGGACGCCGGAGAGGAACAGCTCCTGCCCGTCGAGGCTCACGCCGTGCGAGACGCCGACGAATCCGACGTGCCCGCCGGCGCGGGTCGAGCGGATCGCCTGCTGCATCGCCTCCTGCGTGCCGACCGCTTCGATGGTGGAGTGCGCCCCGTAGCCGCCCGTCATCTCCTTGATCGCCGCGACGCCGGCATCCCCTCGCGCCTCGACGATGTCGGTGGCGCCGAAGCGACGGGCGAGCGCCTGGCGGTCGGCGTGCCGCGACATCGCGATGATGCGCTCGGCCCCCAGCTGCGACGCCGCGAGGACGCCGAGCAGCCCGACCGCCCCGTCGCCGACCACGGCGACCGTCTTGCCGGGCCCGGCCTCGGCCGCGACGGCCGCGAACCACCCGGTGCCGAGCACGTCGGAGGCGGCGAGCAGGCTGCGGCGCCGTTCGGGGGTGATGTCGCCCGTGACCTTCACGAGCGTCCCGTCCGCCCAGGGGATCCGGGCGTACTCGGCCTGCGTGCCGATCGATCCCATCCCGACGACGTGGATGCATCGCGACTGGTACCCCGCTCGGCAGATCTCGCAGGTGTTGTCGGATGCCATGAACGAGCCGACCACGAAGTCTCCGACCCGGATGTCGCGGACCGCCGACCCGACCTGCTCGACGACGCCGATGTACTCATGACCCATCCGCGACGGCCGCTTCACCGGCGAGATGCCGCGATACGGCCACAGGTCGGAGCCGCAGATGCAGGCCGCGTCGACGCGGATGATCGCGTCGGTCGGCTCCACGAGCTCGGGGGTCGGGACATCCTCGACCCGGACGTCGCCGGGTCCGTGCATGATGACTGCGCGCATGGGTCTACTCCATCACTCCGACGGGCGGATTGCGAGAGGCTCGACGCCGGTATCCTGAACGGGTGAGCGAGCATCCCGATCGTCGTTTCCCGCGTTCGGTGTTCCGGCAGGGCAGCGAGCCGGACGTGCGCTTCTCGCTCGCGAACGAGCGCACCTTCCTCGCCTGGACGCGCACGGCGCTCGCCCTGATCGCGGGTGGCGTGGCGCTCGAGGCGCTCGCGCTCGACATGTACGCCCCGCTGCGCCTGGCCGCGTCCCTCGTGCTCATCATCACGGGCATCCTGCTGCCGATCATCGCCTGGGTGGAGTGGTCGCGGGTCGAGCGCGCCATGCGGCTGGGCCGGCCCCTGCCGCACCCTCCCACGGGAATCGTGCTCGCACTGGCCGTGGTCGCCTCGGGCGTGCTCGTGCTGCTCGCCGTGCTGCGATGAGCGGCCGCGCCGGAGGGCCGGCGACCGCACCCTCGTGGCCGGGTCCCTTCGACGCCGGCCTGCAGCTCGAGCGCACGTCGCTGTCGTGGCGCCGCACCGCACTGTCGCTCGCGGTCGGCTCGCTCGTCTCGCTGCGGCTGCTTCCGCTGTGGCTGGGCGGCGCGCAGTGGGTGCTGCCGGGAATGGCGGGTCTGCTGGCGGCATCCCTGCTCTGGCGGGTGTCGCGCCGACGGCATCGCGCATTCATGGCGGACGTCGAGCAGGATCGCCCTCCGCGTGCGGCCGGTGCAGGAGCGCTGCTCGTGCTCGCCGCCGGGGTGGCGGCGGCGGGGATGCTGGGACTGGCGGCCGTGCTGATCGTGTCGATCCGGTAGCGGCGCCCGCTACCGGCCGACCGTGCGGAACCCGGCGTTGCCCATCGACGAGTCGGGCGTGTTCTGCGACCGTGCCGAGTTGCGGTATCGGTTGCAGTACGACGAGTGACACAGGTAGCTGCCGCCGCGCAGCACGCGCGACTGCCCGCGTTCCGGCCCGGTCGGAGCGTGCGACGGCGAGACGCGGTAGTACCCGGGCGAGAACCAGTCCGACGCCCACTCCCACACGTTGCCGACCATCTGCCACAGTCCGTAGCCGTTGGGTTCGAACGAGCGCACCGGCGCGGTGGTCAGGAAGCCGTCCTCGAGCGTGTTGGTGCGCGGGAACTCGCCCTGCCAGATGTTCGTGCGCCAGCCGCCGTCGTCGACCTCGTCATCGCCCCACGGGTACTTCCGCTGCTCGAGACCGCCGCGCGCCGCGTACTCCCACTCGGCCTCGGTGGGTAGTCGGCGCCCCGCCCATTCGCAATAGGCCTGAGCGTCGTTCCAGCTGATGTGCACCACCGGATGATCGCCCAGTCCGTCGATGCTCGAGTGCTGTCCGCCGGGATGCCGCCAGTCGGCGCCGCGCACACCGATCCACCACGGGGTCTGCGGCGGCCGGCCCAGCACGTCGGCCTCGTCGGCCGCGAGGGCGAGATGGAACACGGCCGAGAAGCCGAACTCCTCGGCCTCGGTGCGGTATCCGGTGTCGTCGACGAAGCGCGCGAAGTCGTCGTTGGTCACGCTCGTGGCATCCATCGAGAATGCGTCGAGGCTCACCCGGTGCAGCGGCACCTCGCCGTCGGCCGCGTTGCGGTCGCCAGACGAGTCGCCCATCACGAATGACCCTGCCGGGACGACGACCTGCGGCACGGCGTGCTGCGAGGAGCCTGCTGTCGGGGAGGCGCCGGGGCGCAGCGAGACGGTCGCGAAAGCCGATCGAGACGGCGTGCCGCAGCCGCACGAGCATTCAGCATCCACAGCGCATCCTTCCGGCGGCGTCCGGCGGGGCGGATGCCGCGAGACGAGCCTATCCGGGCCGTCGGGCGGGTTCCGCGGAATAGTTGATGTCCAGCAATAGTTGATGACTGTCAACGATCGGTGATACGGTTGAGAAAGATCAACCATCTTCCAGGAGCCGCACCTTTTGACCTCTCTTTCCTCCCCTCCCTCTTCGACCACCCGCTCGGCGCGTGAGGTGTTCACCGCCATCTCCGGCCTCATCGTCGGCATGTTCGTCGCCGTGCTCTCGGGCACCGTCGTCTCGACATCGCTGCCGGTCATCATCGCCGACCTGGGTGGCACGCAGGCCCAGTACACCTGGGTGATCACCGCCAGTCTGCTGGCGACGGCCGTATCCACTCCGATCTGGGGCAAGCTCGCCGATCTGCTCGACCGCAAGGTGCTCGTGCAGGTATCACTCGTGCTGTTCACCCTCGGCACGGTGATCGCGGGCTTCTCGACCGACACGAACATGCTCATCGCCGTGCGCGTCGTGCAGGGGATCGGCGTGGGCGGCCTTATGTCGCTGGTCATGGTCGCCGTGGCCCTGATCATCTCGCCACGCGAGCGCGGCAAGTACATGGGCGTGGTCGGCGGCATCATGGCCTTCGCCACGATCGGCGGCCCGTTGCTGGGTGGATTCATCACCGACGTGTGGGGGTGGAGGGCGAACTTCTTCGTCGGCGTGCCGTTCGCCGTGCTCGCGCTCGTGCTGCTGCAGCTCACCCTGCACCTGCCCAAGCCGCAGAACGCGAAGGTCTCGATCGACTACCTCGGCATCGTGCTGCTCGCCGTCGGCGTCTCGGCGCTGCTGATCTGGGTCTCGATGGGTGGCTCGCAGTTCGACTGGGACTCCTCGACCAGCTACGCGCTCGGCATCGGAGCCGCGGTCGTGATCCTCGCCTTCATCGCGGTCGAGTTCGTCGTGCCCGAGCCGATCGTGCCGATGACGCTGTTCAAGAACCGCACGTTCACGCTCTCGGTGATCGCCTCGATCGCGATCGGCGTCTCGATGTTCGCCACCTCGGTCTTCCTCGCGCAGTACTTCCAGCTCGCCCGCGGCGCCACCCCGACGGAGTCGGGTCTGATGACCATCCCGATGATCGTCGGCCAGATGGGCGCGTCGATCATCATCGGCCAGCTCGTGAGCCGCTTCGGCAAGTGGAAGGGCTGGATGATGCTGGGCTCGGTGCTCGCCCTCGTCGGCGTGTCTCTGATGTCCACGCTGCGCTGGGACACCCCGTTCCCCCTGGTCGCGATCTACATGTTCGTGCTGGGCGCGGGGCTCGGCATGGTGATGCAGAACCTCACCCTCATCGTGCAGAACGACACCCCGGCACGTCAGCTGGGCGCCGCGTCGTCGGGCGTCAACTTCTTCCGCACCATCGCGGGAACCATCGGCGTGACCATCATGGGCTCCATCCTCGCCACCAACGTCGGCGCGTACATCAAGGACGACCTCGCGACGTTCGTGCCGAAGTCGCCGGAGGAGGTGAGCGCTCTGACGTCGCTCGGCTCGGGCAACGTGCCCGACATGTCGAGCCTGCCGGAGAGCATCCGCCGCGTGGTCGAGTCTGCCTACGGACTGGGCATCGCCGACGCGTTCATCGTCGCCGTGCCGCTGGCCGTGATCGGCGTGATCGCGATCGCGTTCATCCGCAACAAGCCGCTGTCGACGAAGAACTCGGCCGAGCAGCTGCGCGAGCAGGCCGAAGGGTCGGCGATCGAGGTCGCCGAGGCCGAGGTGGGCGGGTCGACCGGCAGCATCCGCGTGGTCGCGAACGACGGCCGCGTGCCGGAGCAGGTGCGCTGAGGTGCAGACGCAGAGCGTCGACGAGGCACTCGCCGACTTCCAGGGGCAGCTGAACCTCATCTTCTCGCGGGCGAAGACCCTCTGGCGCGAGTCCGCGGCGCGGATGCACCCCGACCTGCAGCCCTCCGGATACAAGCTGCTGTCGTACATCGCCCGCACGGGCGGCGCGAACGCCCACCAGCTCGCCGAGCTGTTCGAGATGGACAAGTCGATGGTGAGTCGTCAGATCCGGATGCTGGAGGACTTCGGGCTGCTCGAGTCCCGCCCGGACGAGCGCGACGGCAGGCTGCGGGCGCTCACCGCCACCGCCGCGGCGCAGGAGACGCTCGCCCAGCTGCGGTCGGAGAACGCCGAGCGGATGCGGGCCGTGCTCGCCGAGCTGACGCCGGAAGAGGTGCAGGCCGCGTCGAAGGCGTTCCGCCTGCTCGCGGAGGTCTGAGCCCGGGGGCGTCGCCCCCCCGATCGCGTGCGGGGTCGGTTGTGCACGATTTCGGCGCTGGATGCGTACGCAAGTGACCTCGCACCGCTGCTCGCGGATGCGTACCGAACTGACCTCGCAGGGCGATCGCACGGCGATCGCACGGCGATCGCACGGCGACCGCGGGGCCGGAAGGGCCGCGGTTTAGGCTGGCGAGGTGAGCGATGCCCCCGACGATGCGCCCCTCCCCGACGACACCCTCGACGGCGCGGCGCTCGACGATGCCGTGCACCGCGTCGAGCGGGAGCTCGGCCGGCTGTTCGCGCGGATCCGCGTGGGGTGGCGCGACGCGGCGGCGACCGTGCATCCGGAGCTGCAGCCGTTGGGCTACCAGGTGCTCGTGTCGATCGTGAACGGCCACGGCAGCGCCGGCGAGATCATCGATCGCCTGCAGACCGACAAGTCGGCGGTGAGCCGCCAGGTGAGTCGGCTCACCGAGCTCGGGCTGGTCGAGAGCATCCGGGATGCCGATGATCGGCGCGCCCGTCGTCTGGTCGCCACGCCCCTGGCCGTCGATCGCGTCACCGCGGCGCGCGCGGCGTACGAGAGCCGCCTCGCCGAGCGCCTGCGGCGCTGGTCGGCCGAGGATCTCGACCACTTCGCGGACCTGCTCGACGACCTCGCGAACTGACCGGGCTTGCGGTGGGCGACGGAAGGTGCTTTTATATCGGAAAGCGTTTACCCATCACTTTCCGACGGGACTCCCTCCCACCGGGCACAGACCTCGACAGAACGGACCACCATGACCGACGTGCGTGAGATCGGCATCATCATGAACGGCGTCTCCGGACGCATGGGCTACCGGCAGCACCTCGTGCGATCGATCCTCGCGATCCGCGATCAGGGCGGCGTCGAGCTGCCCGACGGCTCGAAGGTCACGGTCAGGCCGATGCTCGTCGGGCGCAGCGAGGCGAAGCTCGCCGAGCTCGCCGCCAAGCACGGCATCGACGACTACACGACCGACCTCGACGCCGCGCTCGCCGACCCGAAGTGGGAGATCTACGCCGACTTCCTGGTGACCAAGGCGCGCGCCACCGCGATCCGCAAGGCCATCGCCGCCGGCAAGGCGATCTACACCGAGAAGCCCACCGCCGAGTCGCTGGAAGAGGCCCTCGAGCTGGCGAAGCTCGCGCAGGATGCCGGCGTCAAGACCGGGGTCGTGCACGACAAGCTCTACCTGCCCGGGCTGCAGAAGCTCAAGCGCCTGATCGACTCGGGCTTCTTCGGCCGCATCCTCTCGGTGCGCGGCGAGTTCGGCTACTGGGTGTTCGAGGGCGACTGGCAGCCGGCGCAGCGCCCCAGCTGGAACTACCGCACCGAAGACGGCGGCGGCATCATCACCGACATGTTCCCGCACTGGAACTACGTGCTCGAGAACCTCTTCGGTGAGGTGAAGAGCGTCTACGCCCAGGCCGCCGTGCACATCGCCGACCGCTGGGACGAGAAGGGCGAGCACTACACCGCCACCGCCGAAGACGCCGCGTACGGCATCTTCGAGATCGAGGGCGGCGTGATCGCCGAGATCAACTCCTCGTGGACCGTGCGCGTGAACCGCGACGAGCTGGTCGAGTTCCAGGTCGACGGCACGCACGGCTCGGCCGTGGTCGGCCTGTTCGGCTGCAAGATCCAGCCGCGCAACGCCACCCCGAAGCCGGTCTGGAACCCCGACCTCGAAGACACCCACGACTACGACGGCGACTGGCAGAACGTGCCGACGAACGACGTCTTCCTCAACGGCTTCCGCCAGCAGTGGGAGGAGTATCTCACCTCGTACGTGCTCGGCACCGACTACCCGTTCGACCTGCTCGCGGGCGCCCGCGGGGTGCAGTTCGCTGAGGCCGGCCTGACCTCGAGCGCCGAGGGCCGCAAGGTCGCCATCGAGAGGCTGTCGCTGTGACGACGCTTCGCCTGCTCTCGGCATCCGGAGATCTCTCCGATGCCACGCTCAACGACTCGGGCGGGTACGCGCGCCCGACCTCGCCGCTGCGCTCGCGCGTGGCCTACGCCGCGGCGCACGTCGTGCCGCGGACGCACGCCGACAACACCCCCGGCCAGCCCGCCGACATCGACTGGGATGCGACACTCGCGTTCCGCCGCAACGTCTATTCGTGGGGGCTGGGGGTGGCGGATGCCATGGACACCGCCCAGCGCAACATGGGCCTCGACGCCGCGGCGACGCGCGAGCTGATCGCCCGCAGCGCCGAGGTGGCGCGCGAGGAGGGCGGGTCGGTCGTGGTCGGGGTCAACACCGATCACGTCGCCGAGACGCACATCTCGCTGGATGCCGTCGTCGACGCGTACGTGTCGCAGCTCGAGTTCACCGAGGAGCAGGGCGCGGGGCCGGTGCTGATGGCATCCCGCCACCTTGCCCGCGTCGCCGAATCGCCCGACGACTACCGCCGTGTCTACCGCGCGGTGCTCGAACGGGCGACCACGCCGGTGGTGCTGCACTGGCTGGGCCCGGCGTTCGACCCCGAGCTGCAGGGCTACTTCACTTCGACTTCGCTCAGCACAAGCGGTGCCCCAGACGACTGGCAGACGGCATCCGAAGTGCTGCTCGAGATCATCGGGGAGAACCCGTCGAAGATCGCCGGTGTCAAGATGAGCCTGCTCAACGCCGAGAGTGAGATCTCGGTGCGTGAGCGTCTTCCCGAAGGTGTGCGCATGTTCACCGGCGACGACTTCAACTACGTGTCGCTGATCGGCGACTCGCAGGTCGGGCGACGGTCGTACTCCGACGCGCTGCTGGGTGCGTTCGCCGCCATCACCCCGGTCGCCTCGGCGGCGATCCAGGCGCTCGACGCCGACGATCACGAGGCGTACCGGCGCATCCTCGGTCCGACCGAAGAGCTCAGCCGCCAGGTGTTCGCCGCGCCGACGTTCTACTACAAGACCGGCGTCGCGTTCCTGTCGTGGCTGAACGGGCACCAGCCCGCGTTCCAGATGGTGGGCGGTCTGCACTCCGCGCGCAGCCTGCCGCATCTGTCGCGCATCGTCGAGCTGGCCAACGCGTCGCTCGCGCTCGAGAACCCCGAGCTCGCGCGCGAGCGCTGGCACGGCATGCTGAAGCTGAACGGACTGGACGCGTGATGACTCCCGACCCCCGCCTGTCGATCAACCAGGCGACCATCAAGTACGCCGATCTCGCCACGGCCCTGCGGGTGACCGCCGACGCCGGCGTGCAGTCGATCGGACTGTGGCGCGAGCCGGTGAACGAGGTCGGCCTCGACACCGCGGCGACGATGCTCGCCGACTCGGGGCTGCGCTTCTCGACCCACTGCCGAGGGGGGTTCTTCACCCTCCCGGCCGGGCCCGCGCGCGACGCCGCGCTCGACGACAACCGACGAGCGATCGACGAGACCGCGGCCCTCGCCGCCGCGGGCGCCGAGGGATCGACGGCCGTCCTCGTGCTGGTCGCCGGCGGCCTGCCCGAGGGGTCGCGCGACCTGAACGGCGCGCGCGAGCGGGTTCGGGATGCCCTGGGCGTGCTCGCCCCGTACGCGCAGAGCGCCGGGGTCACGCTGGCGATCGAGCCCCTGCATCCGATGTTCGGCTCGGACCGCTGCGTGGTGACCACGCTCGGCCAGGCGCTGGACATCGCCGCCGACTTCGACGCCGCGACGGTCGGCGCTGCGGTCGACACCTTCCACATCTGGTGGGATCCGCAGGTGCACGAGCAGATCGCCCGTGCGGGTCGCGAGGGCCGCATCTCGACGTATCAGGTGTGCGATTGGAAGACGCCGTTCCCCGCCGACGTGCTGCTGTCGCGGCACTACATGGGCGACGGGATCATCGACTTCGCCTCGCTCACCCGCGCGGTCGTCGAGACCGGCTACGACCGCGACATCGAGGTGGAGATCTTCAACGCCGACATCTGGTCGGACGCGCCGGAGAAGGTCGTCGCGCGCACCGCCGAGGCGTTCTCGGCGACGGTCTCGCCGTACCTGTGATGTGCTGGTGCGGGAGGCGCGCATGATCAGAGCGGGGCTGTGCTCGGTGACGTTTCGGCAGCTGGCCGCCGAGGAGGTGGCCGCGCGGGCCGCGGTGGCCGGGCTCGAGGTGATCGAGTGGGGTGGCGACGTGCACGTGCCGCCCGGCGATGTCGAGCGCGCCGCGGAGGTCGCGGCGGCGACGACGGATGCAGGCCTTGCGGTGTGCTCGTACGGCTCGTACTTCCGCGCCGGAGCAGACGAGTCGCTCACGCCGATCCTCGACAGCGCGACCGCGCTGGCCGCGGACCGCGTGCGCATCTGGGCCGGCCGCACGGGTTCGGCCGATGCGAGCCCCGAGCAGTACGCGCAGGTCGTCTCGCGGCTGCGGGATGCCGTCGCCGAGGCGTCCGAGCGGCGCGTCGCCCTAGCGCTGGAGTTCCACCGGCGCACGCTCGCCGACACCCCGGCGGCGACGCTGCGACTGCTGGCGGACGTGCCTGGGCTCTCGACGTACTGGCAGCCCACCGTGGACGCCCCCGACGATGTCGCCCTGCACGAGTTCGCGCAGATCGCCGAGCACACCAGCGCCGTGCACGTGTTCTCGTGGTGGCCGTTCGACACGAGGCTGCGCCTCAGCGCGCGCGAGAGCCTCTGGCATCCGCTCTTCGTCGCGGCGTCGGCGCAGCCGGTGCCGCCGCGCGACGCGCTGCTCGAGTTCGTCGTCGACGACGACCCGGCGCTGCTGGCAGCGGAGGCGGCGACTCTGCTCGACCTCCTCGATCGCGGTGCCGCGTCCGAGTCGCCCCGCCCTGTGCCGGGTCGGGATGCCGGCAATCGGTAGGCTGTGGCCATGACCGCCGACGCCGCGTCCGCGCGCACCTCGCCGCCCACGCTGCACGACGTGGCACGCACGGCGGGGGTCTCGCTCGCCACCGCATCCCGGGTGCTGAACGGCTCTGAGCGCAAGGTCGCCGAGTCGTTCCGCGAACGCGTCGAGAAGGCGGCCGAAGAGCTCGGCTACACGGCGAACGCCTCGGCGCAGGCCACGGCGAGGGGCACATCGGCGGCCATCGCGCTGCTCGTCGCCGACATCGCCGACCCCTACTTCGGGCTGATCGCCTCGGGCGTGGCCCGCGGCGCCGACGAGGAGGGGCTGATCGTCACCATCGCGATCACCGAGCGCGACCCGCAGCGGGAGACGAAGATCCTGCGTGCGCTGCGCGGGCAGCGTCCGCGTGGCGTGATCCTCGCCGCCTCGCGGGGCAACGACGGTGAAGACGACACGCACGGCGAACTCTCCGCATTCTCCGGTCTGGGCGGACGCACCGTCACGTTCGGCCCCGGCGGCGACCGCAGCATCCGCATCGACAACCGCGGCGGCGCCGAGCGCCTGGGCCGCGCGATGGCGGCTCTCGGCTACCGCCGCGCGATCGCGATCGGCGCCACGGAGGGCGTGCGCACATCCGATGACCGACTCGGCGGCTTCACCGCCGGGTTCGGCGCCGAGGGCGGCGTCGTCGAACGCACCTATCGCGGCACGTTCGAGCGCGAGTCCGGGGCCGCGTCCATGAGGCAGGCGCTCGCCGACGGCGTCGACCCCGGCACCCTCGTCTTCGCGCTCAGCGACGTGATCGCCATCGGCGCCATGACCGCCATCCGCGAGGGCGGGCGACGCGTGGGCGCGGACATCGCGGTCTGCGGATTCGACGACGTGCCCGTCAGCCGCGACGTCACCCCGAGGCTGAGCACCGTGCGGGTGCCGCTGATCGAGCTCGGGTATCAGGCGTTCCGGGCGACCGTCGACGACGAGTGGCACCCGTCCACGGCCGATCTCGATGTGATCGTGCGCGAGAGCACGCCCGGAGTCGACCGGTGACGCGCGTCGTCTTCGCCCCCGACAGCTTCAAGGGCACGATCGCCGCCGCCGACGCGGCGCGGGTCCTCGCGGAGGCATGGGCGTCGGTCGATCCTGGCGTCTCGCCGGTGCTGCGCCCGATGGCCGACGGGGGAGAGGGCACCGTCGCGGCCTTCGCCGCCGCAGTGCCGGGAGCGCGCCGGATGCCGATCACCGTCGACGGCCCCGCCGGGCATCCCGTCGATACCGCGTGGCTGCTGCTGCCGGCCTCCGACGATGCGCCCGACGGCACCGCCGTGATCGACATGGCCTCGACATCGGGCATCGAGCTGCTCGACGAGCTGCGCCCGTGGGACGCCGATTCGCGCGGCTTCGGCCAGGCCATCGCCGCGGCTCTCGACCACGGCGTCTCTCGTCTCGTGCTCGGCATCGGCTCGAGCGCATCGACCGACGGCGGCACGGGCATGCTGCGCGCGCTCGGCGCGCGGTTCCTCGACGCGCGCGGAGCGGAGACGGCGCCCGGTGCCCGCGGGCTGGGCGATATCGCCTCGGCGGATCTGAGCGCGCTCCGCCCGGCTCCCGAGGTGCGGGTGCTCACCGACGTCACCAACCCGCTCACCGGCGCCCGGGGCGCCGCGGCGGTGTTCGGCCCGCAGAAGGGGCTGACCGATCCCTCGGATCAGCAGCAGACGGATGCCGCACTCGAGCGCCTCGCCCGACTGCTCGCCCTCGATCCGGCCGTGCCCGGTTCCGGAGCGGCGGGCGGTGTCGGGGCGGCGCTGATCGCCTGGGGTGGAACGCTGCTGCCCGGGGCGGCCGAGGTGGCGCACCTGATCGGACTCGCCGATGCCATCGCCGCCGCCGATGCGGTCGTGACCGGTGAGGGCGCCTACGACGGGCAATCCGGCGACGGCAAGGTGCCGTCGTTCGTGGCATCCCTCGCCGCCGCCTCCGGCGTCGACGCGGTGCTCGTGGCCGGTCTGATAGCGCCGGATGCCGATCTCGCGCCGTTCACGGCATCCGCCTCGCTCACCGAGGTGGCCGGCTCGCCGGCGTCCGCGCTGGCGGACACGCACCGGTGGCTGCACGAGGCCGGTCGCCGGCTTGCGCTCGCGATGCGCGGCTCCGGGCCGGCATCCGGATCCTGACCTCGCTCAGCGGGCGACCGCGCAGAGCCGCCGACGGCGCTCGCGCTCAGCCCCCGAGGGCGGCGGACACGACGACCCGCGCCTCCTCCTGCACCTGCGCGAGATGCTCCGGACCCTTGAGGCTCTCGGCGTACAGCTTGTAGACGTCCTCCGTGCCCGACGGACGCGCGGCGAACCACGCGTGCTCGGTCTGCACCTTCAGTCCGCCGATCGCCGCGCCGTTGCCCGGTGCGTGCGACAGCTTCGCGGTGATGGGCTCGCCGGCCAGATCGGTCGCGGTCACGGCATCCGGAGCCAACCTGCCCAGCGCCGCCTTCTGCTCGGGCGTCGCCGGGGCGTCCACCCGCTGGTACGCCGACGAGCCGAAGGCCTGCTCGAGCTCGCGGTAGCGCTCCGACGGCGTCTTGCCGGTCACAGCGATGATCTCGGCGGCGAGCAGGCAGAGCAGGATGCCGTCCTTGTCGGTCGACCAGACCGTGCCGTCCTTGCGCAGGAACGACGCACCGGCCGACTCCTCCCCGCCGAACGCGACCGAGCCGTCGAGCAGACCCGGCACGAACCACTTGAACCCGACCGGCACCTCGAGCAGGCGGCGGCCGAGCGACTCGGCGACGCGGTCGATGATCATCGACGACACGAGCGTCTTGCCGATCGCCGCGTCGCGAGGCCACTCGGTGCGGTGCGAGAACAGGTAGTCGATCGCGACGGCGAGGTAGTGGTTCGGGTTCATCAGCCCCGCATCCGGGGTGACGATGCCGTGCCGGTCGGCGTCGGCGTCGTTGCCGGTGAGCACGTCGAAGTCGTCTCGCTTGGCGACGAGGGATGCCATGGCGCTCGGCGACGACGGATCCATCCGGATCTTCTCGTCCCAATCGAGGGTCATGAAGCGCCAGGTCGGATCGACCTCGGGGTTCACGACAGTCAACTCGATGCCGTGCATCTCCTTGATGAGCTGCCAGTACTCGACCGATGCCCCGCCCATCGGGTCGGCGCCGATGCGCACGCCCGCGCGCGCGATCGCCTCGATGTCGATGATCGAGGGCAGGTCGCGCACGTACGCATCACGGAAGTCGTATTGGCCGATCGAGTCGTCGTCGATGTCGGCATCCGGAATCCGCTCGACGCCCTCCAGGCCCGCCTCGATCAGCGCGTTCGCCCGCTGCGCGATCCACGACGTGGCATCGGTGTCGGCCGGGCCGCCGTGCGGCGGGTTGTACTTGAAACCGCCGTCGCGGGGCGGGTTGTGGCTCGGAGTGATGACGATGCCGTCGGCGCGGTGGGGGTCGCCCGACGCACGACCGCGGTTGTGGGTGAGGATCGCGTGGCTGAGCGCGGGGGTGGGCACCCACGAGTCACGGGAGTCCACACGCACGTCGACACCGTTGCCGATCAGCACCTCGATCGCGGTGCGCTCGGCCGGCAGCGACAGGGCGTGGGTGTCGCGGCCGAGGAACAGCGGGCCCGTGATGCCCTGCTCGCGCCGGTAGTCGACGATGGCCTGGGTCGTGGCGACGATGTGCTGCTCGTTGAAGCTGGTGCTGAGGGACGAGCCGCGGTGCCCGCTCGTGCCGAACGCGACGCGCTGAGCCGGGTCGGACGGATCGGGGATGCGGTCGTAGTAGGCGGCGATCAACTCGTCGACGTCGATCAGATCCTTTTCCTCCGCGGGGAGGCCAGCTCGGCTCGTCATGGGGATAGTCTGCCCCTCCTCGGGGCGCTCGCGCACCTCAGCCGGTGACGGATGTCGTCACAGGCGCGTTCGTGGTAGTGAAACGGCTCGAAGGGCCGCCGAGCCGCGGGGCTAGGCTGACGTGGTGACCGAACGCCGCACCTACAGCTACCTGGGCCCCGCAGGCACCTTCACCGAGGCAGCGCTCGATCAGGTGCCCGAGGCCAGGGGCCACGACTGGAAGCCCGTGCACAACGTCGGCGAGGCGCTCGACGACGTACTCGAGGGGCGTAGCCACGCGGCGATGATCGCGATCGAGAACTCGGTCGAGGGCGGGGTGTCGACCACGCTCGATGCGCTCGCGACGCTGCCGGGCCTGCGCATCATCGGCGAGTACCTGGTGAAGGTGAACTTCGTGTTGGTCGGCAAGCCGGGCGTGCGGCTGGAGGACGTCGAGGTCATCGCCGCGCATCCCGTCGCCTACGCGCAGTGCCACAGCTGGCTGGGCGAGCATGTGCCGAGGCACGCTCATGTTCCGGCGGCGAGCAATGTGGCATCCATCCTGGGTGTGCTCGACGGCTCGTCGCCGGCCCAGGCCGCCATCGCCGCGCCCGGCATCGTGCAGCACCACGACGTCGAGGTGCTCGCCGAGCAGATCGGCGACAACGACAACGCCGTGACGCGCTTCGTGCTCGTGTCGAAGCCGACCCCGCCGGGCGAGCCGACCGGAGCCGACAAGACCTCGCTGATCGTCGAGCTCCCCGACGACCGCCCCGGCGCGCTGCTCGACATGCTCGAGCAGTTCTCGACCCGCGGCATCAACCTGTCGCTGCTGCAGTCGCGTCCTGTCGGCGATGCCCTCGGCCGGTACCGGTTCGTGGTGGATGCCGACGGGCACGCGTACGACGAGCGCATGGCCGACGCGCTGCTCGGCATCCGGCGGTTCAGCCCCCGCGTCGTCTTCCTCGGCTCGTACCCGCGCGCTGACCGCCGGATCGTGCACTACCCCGAGCGCTACGCCGACGGCGTGTTCGTCGAGGCGCGCGACTGGCTGCGCGCGCTGCTGCACGGCGAACCCGAGGCGTAGCCCGCGGGCCCCTGCTCGCCGGGTGCGGGGTCATCCGCTCGCGTGCGGGCCCGCGCCGCCGGCGTGCGGGGTCGATTGTGCACGCGAATCCGCCCGGAAGTGTACGTATCTGACCCCGCAGCGGCGCGCCGGCCCTTCGCGGCGCGTGGTCCGCCGCGGCGCGCCGTCCGCCCGTGTGCCGGGTCCACCCGGGTGCGGGGTCAGTTGTGTACGCGGATCCGCCCGAAAGCGTACGTTACTGACCCCGCAGGGGGACATGGGTGCGTCGGCGTGCGCACGCGACCCGCTCCGCTCGTGTGCGGGGTCAGTTGTGTACGCGGATCTGGCCGAAAGCGTACGGGACTGACCTCGCAAGGGGCGGGACCTGCCGGGCGGGTCAGGCCGAGCGGGATGCGATGGCGCCGCGGATTCGTCTGATCAGCGCGTCGGCATTGTTGAGGTCGTCCTGGGTGAGGCGGATCACGATCCAGCCGAGCGCTTCCAGCTCACGCTGACGCCGGATGTCTCGCCGCCACTGCTCGGCACTCGTACGATGCCCATCGCCTTCATACTCGATCGCGATCTTCAGCTCGGGGTACGCGAGATCGGTGCGCGCGACGAGCATGAGGCCGTTCAGAACTCTGTACTGAACCACCGGCTCTGGCAGCCCGCACGTCCGCATGAGCAGTCGGGTCTCGGTCTCCTTCGGCGATTCGACGTCGTAGGAGGCGAGTGCCAGAGCCTCGCGGATCGTGCCACATCCCGGAAAGCGGTTCCAGACATCGAGGCGCTCCGCGATGTCATCGATCGTCACGTGCGGACGGCTCAGGCGGAGCCCCGGATAGTTCGTGGCGGTGGTGAGGATCGAGTCGATCAGGGTCACCGCTTCGAGCTTGGTGAGCCCTTTCGCACAGGAGAAGAGCGTCGCGACAGGATCGAGTACAGGCACATCGTCGATCCGATGGAGGGTGAGCCGCTCCGGGGCAAGACGAAGCCCGGTGACACCGGCAGTGCGCGGGCGGGAACCGCTTGTGGGCACGAACACATGGAGTGTCTCGTCCTCCTCCCACGTCGAAGGCACAGGCATCCGCCAGATGCGCGCCGCCGTCCTACCGCCGAAGCGCTGATCCGCAGCAAGACGCGGAGCGTAGGCCGTCCCTCGGTCGTCGAACGTCTCGGGTTCCGTCGTGACTCGGATGCCGCGATACGGCCGGGCGAGGTCCGGAGCGTCCCGGCGCCGCCGCGGGACGCCCGCGCCGGACGCCTCTTTGACGGTGAACCGCTCACCGAGTGTTGGGGGAAGAGGCGTCCTGGCTCGCATCTCTCCATGGTCGACCTGCGACCGACCGCGGACCCGTGCATACCCCAGCTGCTGTGGGCAACGTTCGGATCCGCGCAATCTGTGGACAAGCAAGGCGCCATCGTGCGCGGTGACCACAGGAGTCATCGTGGGCGCCGACCCGCGCCTCCGCGGGTCACAAACGTACGGTTCCGTCCCCGAAAACGTGCGCAACTGACCCCGCACCCCGTGAAGAGCGGCGCGGCCTACGCCACCAGCAGGTCGAGAGTCTGCGCGCGCCCGGTGGCGGCATCGAGCGGCTCGCCGTCGTAGGCGCCGGCGACCGGCGACATCATGATCTCGTCGACGCCGTGCTGCGCGGCGAATGCGGCCAGAGACGACCGAACCTCGGCACCCTCGCCGATCAGCCAGCGCTGACGCATCGCGTCGATGAGGGTCTGCTCCTGGGTATCCGGATGCTCAGCCGCACCGCGCTGCGCCTCGTCGACCGTCTCGAGCGGCCTCATCGGCTTGTTGCCGCGCAAGCGCGCCATCGCGCGCAGCTGCGGCAGGGCGCGGGCCTCCGCTTCCTCCGCCGACGGCGCGGCAACCACGTTCGCGGTGAGAAAGGTGAGCGGCGCGTCGAGCGTCTCGGACGGGCGGAACTGCGAGCGGTACAGGTCGAGGGCGCGCTCCAGGCCGACTCCCGCGAAGTGGTTCGCGAACACGTACGGCAGCCCCTGCGCGGCGGCGAGCTGGGCGGAGTAGTCGCTCGAGCCCAGCAGCCAGATCGTGGGGGATCCTGATGCCGCGGGCGTCGCCTTCACGCCGTATTCGCCGCCGCTGGTGAAGCGCACCGTCGCGCCGTCGGACTGCACCATCGCGGCGATGTCCTGCACGTGCGCGGGGAAGCGGTCGACGTCTCCGGTGGTGCCCGACTGGCGCAGCAGATGCGTGATCACGGGGTCGCTGCCCGGTGCCCGGCCGATGCCGAGGTCGATGCGTCCCGGTGCGAGCGCCTCGAGGGCGGCGAACTGCTCGGCCACGATCAGAGGCGCGTGGTTGGGCAGCATGACGCCACCCGAGCCGACGCGGATCCGCTGCGTGCGCGCGGCCGCGGCGGCGATCAGGACCGGCGGTGTGGTCGATGCCACCGACGGCATGTTGTGGTGCTCGGCGAACCAGTACCGGGTGAGCCCGAGCGCATCGGCGTGCTGGGCGAGCTGCATCGACGACGCGATGGCTTGCGCGCTGGTCTGGCCGGTGCGGACGGGAACGAGATCGAGGACGGAGAGCGCGGGAGTAGTCATCGTCAGAGGACAACGTCGGTCGCCGCGCGCGCATTCCGCACCGGGCGGATCCAGCGCAGATCCCCGGACGCATCCCCGAGCGGATCACCGGGGCGCATCGCAGGCGTACCCTTCCTGGAATGGAGTCCAGCATCTTCTTCATCGTCGTCGGCGCCGTGGCGGTCGCAGCCGTAGCCCGCCGAAGAGGATGGCCCGCACCGCTGCTGGTCACGGTCGTCGCGCTGCTGGCATCCTTCCTCCCGTTCGTGCCGGATGTCGCGATCGACGGACACCTGCTGCTGAACGTCGTGCTGCCGCCGCTGCTGTACTCGGCGGCGCTCGACGTGTCGTTCCTCAGCTTCCACCGGGCGATGCCGCAGATCCGACGGCTGGGTGTCGGTCTCGTCGTCGTCACCGCTGTCGTCGTGGGCTTGCTGGCGTGGTGGGTGATGCCCGAGCTGACCCTGCCGGGAGCCCTGCTGCTGGGGGCGATCGTCGCCCCTCCGGATGCCGTGTCTGCGGCGTCCATCGGCCGCCGGCTCGGCCTGCCGCGGCGGGTGATGACGGTGCTGTCGGGGGAGAGCCTGATCAACGACGCCACGTCGCTGACCATGTTCCGGGTGTTCGCGGCGATCGTCGCCGGCGCCACGGTGTCGATCTGGGACGGGATCTGGCAGTTCGCGCTCGCCGTGGTGATCGGGGTCGCGGTCGGGCTGGTGTTCGGTATCGCGCTGCACCAGCTGCGGATGCGCGTCGACGATCCGGTCGTGAACGGCACCTTCGGTCTGCTCGCGCCCTTCGGCGCGTACGCGATCGCCGAGCAGCTGCTCGGATCGGGCGTGCTGGCGGTCGTCGCGATGGGGCTGTTCGTCGGGTTCAACGCTCCCAAGACGAGTTACGCGACCAGGCAGCAGGAGGCCCCGCTGTGGCTGTCGGCCGACTTCCTGCTCGAGTCGTTCGTGTTCGCGTACATCGGGCTGCAGCTGCCGCGAGTGATCGGCGAGCTGGAAGACGGCGAGGGCGGGACCATCCTGCTGCTGGCGGTGATCGTCCTGCTGGCGGTGCTCGTCGTGCGGCCGCTCTTCGTGTACCCGGCGGGCGCGTGGGGCCAGCGCTGGACGAAGCTGCGTCTGCGCCGGTGGGAGAAGATGTCGGCGGCGAAGAAGGCGCTTCCGCTCGCGAACAGGCGTCGTCGTCGGCGACCGCTCACCGAGGAGCAGCTGCGGCGCCGGCTGACCGAGACCACGCTCTCGTGGCGCGACAACGCGGTGATCTCGTGGGCCGGCATGCGCGGAGTGGTCACGTTGGCGACCGCGCTCGCCGCGGTCGATCTCGCGGGTCTCGATGCGCGGGCGGCCGACGCGATCGTCGTGGTCGCCTTCGTCGTGACCGTCGGCACCCTGCTGCTGCAGGGGCTCACCCTGCCGTGGCTGATCGGTGCGCTGGGGGTCGTGGACGACGAGGAGGCGCGGGAGGATGCCAGACAGCTGGCATCCGTGCGCGAACGCAGCCGCGACGTCGGCAAGGCCTACCTGCGCGAGGCGAGGCGCGCGTGGGTGAAGGAGCACGGCGAGGAGCGGCTGCCGGCGTTCGACGCGTATGCCGAGCGTCTCGTGCGCATGCAGGCGGGCGCCGACCAGGCCGGCGAGGAGCCGGCGGAAGAGCGGCCGGTGCGACCATCGCCGGAGCAGTTCGCGGCGATGGCGAAGGGCTGGCTGTCGGTGCGCCGCGACCTGCTGCTGGAGGAGCGGCGCGCCGGCAACCTCAGCGAGGAGGTCATGCACGAGCTGATCGCGGCGATGGATGCCGAAGAGCTCGCGCTCGACACGAGGATGTCGCTGCGCACCTGAGCGCCGGGTGCCCGGCGCTCAGGTGCCACGCGGCCAGGGCGCTGCGAGCTCAGGCAGGCACGAGGGCGTCAGCGGACGGGCGGCCCAGGCGCAGCGCGGTGAGGATCTGCCACCGGGCGCTGTAGCTGTACCCGCGGAGCTGCTCGATGGCGGCGATGTCGTCGCGGTCGAGCCCGTCGCGGATGGCTTCGCGCACCAGGTCGTCCTTCGTGGCGGGGAACTCCATCTCAGCGAGGAACCGGCGGAGGTCGGGGGAGGGGGACATGAGACATTCCTTTCCGGATCAGGGCGGGGAACGCCCGGGAGGGCGCTCCCCGCTGCGGATCAGGCGCTGATCGCCTCGCGGGTGTCGGTCGACTCGACCTGGATGCGGCGCGGCTTCGCACGCTCGCTGACCGGGATGATCACCGAGAGCACGCCGCTGTCGTACGACGCGCTGATGCGCTCGAGGTCGACGCCGTCGCCGAGCGTGAACTGCCGGAAGTAGGTTCCGGTGCCGCGCTCGCGGGCGATCCAGCGCATGCCCTCGCCGGTGTCGGCGGTGCGCTGGGCGCGGATCGACAGCTGCGAGCCGTCGAGATCGACGTCGATCGAGCCGGGGTCGGCGCCCGGGATGTCGGCATGCAGGACATAGCGGTCGCCGTCGCGGCAGAGGTCGACGGGCATCACGCGCGGGGCGCGTACGGAGTCCAGCACGCTCGCAGCGAAACGATCGAGCTGACTGATCGGGTCGAGGGTCATGGCCATGGTGTTCTCCTCTCACTATGGGCCGCCGGCCGGCGGCGCTGTGACCGATGCAGGAAATCTGCATCCGGTGATGTATATTTATAGCTCCAGTTCGAACAGATTTCAAGTACGAGGATGGATGCCGAATGGCCGAGCGCGACGGTGCAACTCCGGTGTACGGGATCGCCGTCGCGGCCGATCTCGCCGATGTCCCCGAGGCGACGCTGCGGCTGTACGAGCGACGAGGGCTGTTGACTCCGTTCCGCAGCGACGGTGGAACGAGGCGGTACAGCGACGACGACATCGACCGCCTGCGCCGGGTCGCCGAGCTGCGGGATGCCGGGGTGAACCTTGCCGGCATCGGCCGTGTGCTCGATCTGGAAGACGAGAACGGCGACCTGCGGCGCGAGCTGGAGGAGGAGCGCCGCTCGCGCTGACGTCACCGGCGCGGGTCGGGGGATGCCAGGGCATCCGGATGCAGAAAGCGCCCCGCCCTGTCAGGGCGAGGCGCTTTCTGCGGGTGAGCGAGGTCAGCGAGCGCCGGCCGGCTCCTTCGTGGCATCCGGCTCCACGGCATCCGCGTCGTCGATGTCTTCCGCGAACGGCAGGCCGTTGCGAGGAGCGTTGTAGAGCTCCTCGTCGAGGATGCCCTCGCGCTTGGCGACGATCGTCGGAACCAGCGCCTGGCCCGCGACGTTCACCGCGGTGCGGCCCATGTCGAGGATCGGGTCGATGGCGAGCAGCAGTCCGACGCCCTCGAGCGGCAGGCCCAGGGTCGACAGGGTGAGGGTCAGCATCACGATGGCGCCGGTGGTGCCCGCGGTCGCTGCCGAACCCACGACCGAGACGATCACGATCAGCAGGTACTGGATGAAGCTCAGCTGGATGTCGAAGAACTGCGCGACGAAGATCGCGGAGATGGCCGGGTAGATCGCGGCGCAGCCGTCCATCTTGGTGGTCGCGCCGAGCGGCACAGCGAACGACGCGTAGCCGCGGGGCACGCCGAGGTTGCGCTCGGTGACGCGCTCGGTGAGCGGCAGGGTGCCGATCGACGAGCGGCTGACGAAGGCCAGCTGCACGGCGGGCCAGACGCCCGAGAAGTACTGCTTGATCGACAGGCCGTGGGTCTTCACGAGGATCGGGTAGACCACGAAGATCACGAGGGCGAGGCCGATGTAGATCGCGCCGGCGAACCAGGCGAGCGAGGTCAGCTTGTCCCAGCCGTACTTGACGACGGCGGCGCCGATGAGGCCGAAGGTGCCGATCGGGGCGATGCGGATGATCCACCACAGCACGCGCTGGATGACCTTCAGCAGCGACTCGGTGAAGGCGAGGAACGGCTCGGCCTTGCGGCCGGCCTTCAGAGCGGCGATGCCGACGACCGCGGCCACGACGATGACCTGCAGGATGTTGAAGTTCACGTTCGACACCAGCGTGCCCTCGACGGGGCCGGGGTTGGTCGAGACGGTGAGTCCGAGGAAGTTCTGCGGGATGAGCCCGAGCAGGAAGTTCCACCAGGTGCCGACCGTGTACGGGTCGCCGGTCTCGAGGCCGGCGCCGGCCTTCGAGCCGGGCTGGATGACCAGACCGAGGGCGATGCCGATGATCACGGCGATGAACGCGGTGATGCCGAACCAGAGGATCGTCTGACCCGCGAGGCGGGCCGCGTTCTGCACGCGGCGCAGGTTGGAGATGCTCGCCACGATCGCCGTGAAGATCAGCGGGACCACGGCCGCACGCAGCAGCGTGACGTACGAGCTGCCGATGCGGTCGAGCGTGTCCGACAGCGGGGTCGGGTTCTCGGCTGAGGCGCCGAGCGAGACGGAGATCAGTCCGACGCCGATGCCCAGGATGAGGGCGGCGATGATCTGGAAACCGAACGACGTCAGCAGCTTGCGTGCCGGGCTTCGGGTGTCGGGCGCCTTCTGGGCGCGCGCGGTGGATGAAGAGGTGCTCAAGGGGACTCCAATTGTCTGCGCGGAGTGCGCTTCACGTGGACTAAACGCTAAGCGGATCGTCGTATTCCTGCGAATGGATGTGACGAAGCGTGACGCCCTCGGCGGAGCGCCCACCCCACCCCGGTCGTTGAGCGAGCACCCCCGGTCGTTGAGCGAGCGAAGCGAGTCGAAACGCAGCGACCCGCCTACGCCCGCCGACGTCCGTCCTCGGCGGGCAGAGCGAACATGTCCACCGTGACGCCGTCCAGCAGCATCCCCGGTTCGACCTTGAGCGCATCCGCGATGCGGACCAGCGTCGGGATGCCCATCAGCGCGCGGCCCTTCTCGTAGCCGCGGATGTTCGACGAATCGATCTGGGTGAGCACCGCCAAACTCGTCCTGGGTGATGCCGCGACGCCTGCGTTCGTCCGCGATCAGCTCGCCGATGCGAGCGGCAGCAGGGGAGGGGACGCGGGGCACTCGTCAAGCGTGAGGAATCCAGGCGATCTGTGCCAGGGTTAACGCACCCGGGTACAAGTACCGATCCGGGGTTGACGCCCTGGAGGTGCAATGGCCGGCGCGCCCAAGACAGCCCGCACCCACGGCATACCGATCGTGACCGAGGCCGAGTTCATCCCGGCCTTCGACGCGTACATTCTGCAATACGGCCTGACGGGCTGACGGACCCTCGGGGTTCGAGTATTCATACCAATGTCGGTGGCCCCTGCGACTATGAAGTATGGCAACTTTTACCGAGGTCGCGGCGCTCGTCCCGACCCTGCGCGACCGGGGCGACGCGTGCGCGTCGCTCACGCAGGCGCAGTACGCGGTAACCGCCATGACGGATGCCGAGGTCGTCGCCGTCCTGCGTGAAGCCAACGAGGCGCTGCAGCACGCCGAGCAGCTGCGGCTGATCGCGGTCGGCGTCATCGCCACCCGCTCGCACCGCGACGCCGGCCACTCCGGCGCCGCGCAGAAAGAGGGCCACCGCAGCGCCGCCTCGCTCGTGCAGAAGATCACCGGCTCGAGCAAGGCGGACGCCTCCCGGCAGGTGCGCGTCGGCGAGGCGATGCTCGGCGGAGAGACGGGACAGTCGCTGCTGGATCTCCCGCATCCGGATGCTTCCGCCGACCCGGATGCCGCGTGGCGCCCGGTCGACTGGCGCGAGCCGCTGCGCGTCGCGCGACGGGACGGGCGGATCAGCACGACCCAGTTCGACGTCATCGAGCGAGGGCTCGGTGAGCCGCCCGCCGTCGACGGGATCGTCGACGATCAGCAGCGACACGACGTCAATGACCACGTCCGCGCTGCGTGGGCGCAGGCCGCCGAAGAACTCGTCACCGAGGCGGCGGAGCGCACCACGGAAGAACTCGGCGCGGCGGCCAGGGCGATCCGCGACCTGCTCGACCCTGAAGGTGCCGAGCAGCGGTTCCGCGACCGGTATGAGAACCGCTCCTATCGCGTGTGGACCGACCAGTACGGAGTGCGTCGCGCCAGCATCGCCTACGACGACCACGGTGCGACGCTCGTCAGCACGCTCATCAATGCCGCGCTGCGGCCCCGCAGAGGCGGCCCCCGATTCGTGGACTCGGAAGAGCAGGCCAAGGCCAAAGCCCTGAGCGACGATCCGCGCACCAACGAGCAGCTGCAGTACGACCTCATCATCGATCTGCTTCGCGCGGGCGCGCTCGCCGACGCAAGAGACGTGTTCGGCACCCGGCAGGCCGGGGTGCGACTGGTGCAGGTGGTCGACGACGACGGCGCGCGCGTGGGTTACGCCGAAGACGGACTCGGTGCGGTTCCGGATGCCATGATCGATCAGCACATCTGCGACTCCGGCATCGTGCCCGTGCGCGTCGACGCGTGCGGCAATCCGCTCGACGTCGGCCGAGAACAGCGCCTCTTCACACCCACGCAGCGCATCGCCCTCGCCCTGCGCGACGGAGGCTGCCGGTGGACGGGATGCGACCGCCCCGCCTCGTACTGCGAATCGCACCACATCGACGAATGGCATCGCGACGGCGGGCGCACCGACATCGACCGCGGGATCCTGCTCTGCCGCTTCCACCACATGGAACTCCACCATGGGGGATGGCGCATCACGCGCGACGGGAAGGACGACTTCCAGCTTCACGACCCCGGGGGAGAAGTGCGCGCATTGCGCGCGAGAGCATTCCTCTCCTACGCGTGGGGTGCGCTCGGGCCACCGCCGTTGCGATTCCGGCCGGCCATCGCCTGACCCGCGGAGCTCGAGGACTGGTTCCGGCCGGTGCGCCAGCGCCCCCGCAGCGCGCCGAGTCAGTCGCGATGCGCCAGCACGAGCAGGTCACCCACCTCGCACTCGAGCGCGTCGCACACCGCACGCAGCGTCGAATACCTGATCGCCCGCGCCCGATCGTTCTTCAGCACCGACAGGTTCACGATGCTCACGCCCACCCGAGCGCTCAACTCGGTCAGCGTCATCCCGCGCTCGGTGAGCAGCTCATCCAGACGACAGTGGATGCCTGTGACCTCGTCATCCGCCTCCGCCGGCGTCATACCAGCCCCTCCGTATCCCGCTGCAGCCGCGTCCCGCTGCGCAGGATCACCGCAAGAGCGGCGAACGCCAGCCCGGCCGCGATCGGCCAGAACGGAAGGGTGACGCTGAACATCGGGTCGGGCCACCAGGCATCCAGCACGTCGTCGATACCGGCGACCTCCTCGTAGCCGCCACCGGAGTACGCGAGAAGCTCAGCCGACGCCATGCTTCCCGCGATGTCCGACAGCACCTGAGCACCGATGCCGCCGAGGCAGACCACGACCGCCGTCACCATGGACATCCGCGACAGCACCGGCGCGAAGGCGCGCCCGCGCAGCAGCTGATAGCACGACATGGCGACCAGGGCCCCGACGGCGCCCGGAACCAACCACCACAGCGCCTGCCCGATCGCCCAGCACACCCGCGCACCCGTGCTCAGGCCCTCGACCACCACGTCGGCATCGGTGAAGCCGCCGTCGGTCCGCGTCGCGCTCGCGCCCTCGACGAACGCACCCTCCGGCAGCGCGGGCCAGTACGCGGCTGTGGGCACGGTGATCTGCACGGCGCTCTGCACCAGCGTCGCGACAGCAGTCACGAGCGCGCCGGCGATCGCGATGCCCGCCCACAGCAGTGTGACCCAGAAGGTCACCCGGATGACCGCGGGCTCCCCGTCGTGCGAAGCGCCCGCGCTGCTCCGGACGAAGAAGACGACCGCGATCCCCAACCCGACGACGAGCGCGGCAGCCAGCACCCACAGCAGGACGCCCATCAGACCAGGCCCTCCGTCTCGCGCTGCAGCCGGTCGCCGACCACGAACACCGAACCGACCACCGCCAGAGCGAAAGCGGCCAGCACGAAGGTGAACGGCTCCACCGTGATCACAGCGGTGTCGAACGGGCCGTCGATCGCGTGCGCCATCGCCGCGTTCGCGAGCATGTTGTCGAAGAAGTGCGACGCGGCGGCACCGACCAGGCCGACTATGCCGCCGACCGCCACGAGCCGGGTGTTCGCCTTGCCGAACACGCGCCCGCGGAGGATGTTGCGGCTCAGCGCGATCAGACACGCCACCACGACGACGATCGTGACACCGAACGCGATCTGCCCCAGTACCCCCGCGACCACGCCTATCGCGTCGAGACCCTCGACGCTGATGACCGCTCGATCGAGCTCGACCGGGAGGGTCGTGCCGCCGACCTTCGCATCGGCCCTCGTGTCGACGAACTCCACCAGAACCTGGAGCGGGCCGCCGCCGACCAATTCGGCGATGCGGGCGGCGACGTTCCACACCGTCCACAGCGCGATAGCCACCCCCGCGATGACGAACAGCGCCAGACTGACGGTGTCACCCCTGCTCAGTGTGCGCTCTGCCTGAGCGCCTTCCCTGGTCTCCATATCCACCCTGCATATCGATAGTCGTTGTTATCGGTCTTCGTTAACATAACGACCATCGATATGGGTGTCAACACATGGTCGCCGTTCAGGCCCGCTCCGCGAGCGAACGCGGCATCCGGAAGCCCGGCCGACGGCAGAAACGTATGCCGACGGCGAACACGGGCATTCCTCGCCGCCACGGTCGTTACTCTCGATGTACACGGCGCCACCGCCGCTTCGCCCCGCGCGAAAAGGAGTCACAGCATGTTCGAGAGATTCACCGACCGAGCCCGCCGGGTCGTCGTCCTCGCCCAAGAAGAGGCGAAGATGCTCAACCACAACTACATCGGCACCGAGCACATCCTCCTCGGCCTCATCCACGAGGGTGAGGGCGTCGCCGCCAAAGCGCTCGAGAGCCTCGGCATCTCTCTCGACGCCGTGCGCGAGCAGGTGCAGGACATCATCGGCCAGGGGCAGCAGCAGCCGACCGGCCACATCCCCTTCACGCCGCGCGCGAAGAAGGTGCTCGAGCTGAGCCTGCGCGAAGCGCTGCAGCTCGGCCACAACTACATCGGCACCGAGCACATTCTGCTCGGCCTCATCCGTGAAGGCGAGGGCGTCGCCGCTCAGGTGCTCGTCAAGCTCGGCGCCGACCTCAACAAGGTGCGCCAGCAGGTCATCCAGCTGCTCTCCGGTGCCCCCGGTCGCGAGACCGCGTCGGTCGGAGCCACCACCAACGAGAGCCAGCAGGCGGCCCAGGGCGGCTCGCAGGTGCTCGACCAGTTCGGCCGCAACCTCACCCAGGCTGCGCGCGACGGCAAGCTCGACCCGGTAATCGGCCGCGAGAAGGAGGCCGAGCGGGTCATGCAGATCCTCTCGCGCCGCTCGAAGAACAACCCCGTCCTCATCGGCGAGCCCGGCGTCGGCAAGACCGCCGTCGTCGAGGGCCTCGCCCAGGCGATCGTCAAGGGCAACGTTCCCGAGACGCTCAAGGACAAGCAGCTCTACTCGCTCGACCTCGGCTCGCTCATCGCCGGCTCCCGCTACCGCGGAGACTTCGAAGAGCGCCTGAAGAAGGTCACGAAGGAGATCCGCACCCGCGGTGACATCATCGTCTTCATCGACGAGATCCACACCCTCGTCGGCGCGGGCGCCGCAGAGGGCGCGATCGACGCGGCATCCATCCTCAAGCCGCTGCTCGCCCGCGGCGAGCTGCAGACCATCGGCGCCACCACCCTCGACGAGTACCGCAAGTACTTCGAGAAGGATGCCGCGCTCGAGCGTCGCTTCCAGCCCGTCCAGGTGAACGAGCCGACCCTCCCGCACGCGATCAACATCCTCAAGGGACTGCGCGACCGCTACGAGGCGCACCACAAGGTGCAGATCACCGACGGCGCCATCGTCGCCGCGGCGAACCTCGCCGACCGCTACGTGTCCGACCGCTTCCTGCCCGACAAGGCGATCGACCTGATCGACGAGGCAGGCGCGCGCCTGCGCCTCAGCATCCTGTCGTCGCCGCCCGAGCTGCGCGAGTTCGACGAGAAGATCGCCAAGGTCCGCCAGGACAAGGAGGCAGCCTCCGAGGAGCAGGACTTCGAGAAGGCGGCATCCCTGCGCGATCAGGAGAAGGAGCTGCTCGGTGAGCGGCTGCGCCTCGAGAAGCAGTGGCGCTCGGGTGACGTCGCGACCCAGGCGGTCGTCGACGAGGGCCTGATCGCCGAGGTGCTCGCCCAGGCCACCGGCATCCCGGTGTTCAAGCTCACCGAAGAGGAGTCGAGCCGACTCGTCTTCATGGAGAAGGCGCTGCACCAGCGCGTCATCGGCCAGGAAGAGGCGATCGCCGCGCTCAGCCGCACGATCCGCCGGCAGCGCGCGGGCCTCAAGGACCCGAAGCGCCCCAGTGGCTCGTTCATCTTCGCCGGCCCCACCGGTGTCGGAAAGACCGAGCTCGCCAAGGCGCTCGCCGAGTTCCTGTTCGACGACGAGGCCGCGCTCATCTCCCTCGACATGAGCGAGTTCGGTGAGAAGCACACCGTGTCGCGTCTGTTCGGAGCCCCTCCCGGATTCGTCGGATTCGAAGAGGGCGGCCAGCTCACCGAGAAGGTGCGCCGCAAGCCGTTCTCGGTCGTGCTGTTCGACGAGATCGAGAAGGCGCACCCCGACATCTTCAACTCGCTGCTGCAGATCCTCGAAGAGGGTCGTCTGACCGACGGTCAGGGACGCATCGTCGACTTCAAGAACACCGTGATCATCATGACGACGAACCTCGGCTCGTCGGCGATCGCCGGTGGCCCGGTCGGCTTCCAGATCGAGGGCAACTCGCAGACGACGTACGAGCGGATGAAGGGCAAGGTCGACGAAGAGCTCAAGCGCCACTTCAAGCCCGAGTTCCTCAACCGTCTCGACGACATCATCGTCTTCCCGCAGCTGAACAAGGACGAACTGCGCCAGATCGTGGGTCTGTTCACGAAGCAGCTCGGCGACCGCCTGCTCGACCGCGACATGACCGTCGAGCTGTCGGATGCCGCGAAGGACAAGCTCATCGACATCGGGTTCGACCCCGCCCTGGGTGCGCGTCCGCTGCGTCGTGCCATGCAGCGCGAGATCGAGGACCAGCTCTCCGAGCGCATCCTGCACGGTCAGCTGAACACCGGCGACCACGTGAAGGTCGACGTCGTCGACGGCAAGTTCGCCTTCGAGCACGCCCCGCGCGGCGAGAAGGTGTCGGTCGGCATCAACACCGGCGGCGGCATCTCGACCACCCCCGAGATCGCGGCCGGCTGACCCGACCGGTCAGACAGCGAAGAAGAGGCCGGATGCCATGGCATCCGGCCTCTTCTTGTGCTCAGATCAGCGCGGGTCGTTCCACGACCAGATGTCGTCGCCGCGCAGCGTGGCATCCGCGCCGCCGTCGTCGTAGATGACCTGCCCGGCCAGGTGCGTGTTCTCGACCCCGGTCAGCCAGATCAGCAGGTTCGCGATCGACTCGGGCGGCTGGTGGCTGTTCAGCGGCATCGGCACCGCCGCGTCGACCATCGCGCGCCCCTCCTCGGTGGCGAGCAGCTGCTCGGTCATCGGGGTGAGCACGGTGCCGGGGGCGACCGCGTTGAGCGGGATGCCGGCGCCCGCCCACTCCGGCGAGATGGAACGGCGGCGCACCCAGCGCGAGAGCGCGCGCTTCGACGCCGGGTACACCTGGTACGCCTCGCGCGGACCCTGCGCGGTCAGCTGCTCGGCGATCGCGAGCGTCGCCGCCTCGTCGCCCGACAGCGCCGCCTCGACCAGCTCGGGCGGGCTCTGCTGCAGCGAGGCCATCGACGACACCACGGCCGCGCGCGGAGCCGACGAGCGCACCAGCGCGGGACGCAGGGCTTCGAGCAGCTCGACGACGCCGAAGTAGTTCACCGAGAGCGTCTTCGCGATGGGGGCCGAGATGCCGGCGCAGGCGATCACGGCATCCACCGTGCCGCCGGCGAGCTCGATCGCGGCGGCGGCCGCCGACTGACGACCCTCCGCCGTGCTGAGGTCGGCCTCGACGTCGGCGTCGCGCAGATCGATGCCGATCACCCGGGCGCCGCGCTTGCGCAGCAGCCGCGCGGTGGTCTCGCCGATGCCGGATGCCGATCCGGTGACGACATAGGTGCGGTTCATGACTGATCCTCCTCAGATCTGCGCTCCGGGTGGGGGCGCGGCGTGTCCCCGGCGGAGTCGCCGGGGAAGTCGGTGACGCCCAGCCGGGCGACGAGTTCGGCGACCTGGGCGGCCAAGGCGGCGGCGTCGTCGCGTGACGTGTCGCGCAGTGCGTGACGCATCATCCGGATGCCCTGCGCGAGCAGCCGCCGGTGGGCGGCGGCGCCTTCGGCGGAGAGGCCGACGATGGTCGCCCGACCGTCGACGGGATCGGATTCGCGACGGATCATCCCCGCCCGCTCGAGCCGCGACAGCTGCTTGCTGACGGTGGGCCGGCTGATGTGCATCGCCTCCGCGAGATCGCCGGCGCGCAGCGGCCCGTGCAGCCCCAGCACGTACAGCGCCGACACGTCGGCGGCGTCGACGGTGACGCCGGCGCTCTGCGCGACGGCGCGCTGCACGTTCGGCGACGACCATCGTGCGACGAGAAGCGTGAGCGCCTGCACCAGCACGCTCTCGGGGGATGGGGCGTCGGCGGGCATGCTCTCACTCTACATGTAGTTGCCTCAAGCAATCATATGAGGATGCCGACTCCCGGCGGTCATGCGGATTCGCTGCGGGTCGGTCGATCTAGGGTGGAGCCGTGACAGACTTCCTCGTCCGCCCCGCCCGCAGCACAGACGTCATCGGCATCCACGCGCTGCTGGAGCCGCTCGTCGACCAGCGCATCCTGCTCGGCAAGGATCTCGCCGTGCTCTACGGCGCCGTGCAGGAGTTCGTCATCGCCGAGGCCGACGGCCAGCTGATCGGCTGCGGCGCCCTGCACGTGATGTGGGAGGACCTGGGCGAGGTGCGCACCCTGCTCGTGCGCGACGACTACCTGCGCCACGGCGTCGGCCGCGCGATCGTCACCGACCTCGAGCATCGCGCGCGACAGCTCGGGCTGACTCGGCTGTTCTGTCTCACGTTCGAGACCGAGTTCTTCTCGCGCCGCGGCTTCGAGCCGATCGGCGAGCAGGTGGTCGACGCCGACGTGTACTCGCAGCTGCTGCGCAGCGGGGATGCGGGCGTGGAGGAGTTTCTGGATCTCGCTCACGTCAAGCCGAACACGCTCGGCAACACGAGGATGATCAAGCACCTGAATTAGCCTGGACTCATGTCCCGCCAGTCCGCCGCCGTCTACCGTCGCCGCCGACTCGCGGTGCTGGTGCTTCTCGTTCTCGTGCTCGCCGCCGTCGGCGGTGGAGTGTGGCTGGCGATCGCGCAGCCGTGGTCGGCCGCCGCGCCCGCCGACCCGACACCAGACCCCGAGGCCACGACCACCCCGACCCCCGAGAGCTCCAGTGCGACGCCGTCCCCGGAGCCCACCGAGACCCCGGGCATCGCCGCGTGCACCGCGGAAGACGTGGTCGTGACCGCGGTCACCGATGCCGACACCTATCCGGCCGAGGCGCTGCCGCAGCTGTCGATCTCGCTGACGAACCGCGGCGCAGCCGACTGCACGCTCAACGTGGGCTCCAGCACGCAGACGTTCACTGTCAGCAGCGGAGACGATGTGTGGTGGCGCTCGACCCACTGCCAGTCGGAATCGAGCGACATGATCGTGACCCTCGAAGCCGGCTCGTCGGTCACCAGCGCGACGCCGGTCGTCTGGGATCGCACGCGCTCATCGACCGAGACCTGTGCAGAGCAGAATCGTCCTCGCGCACCGGGAGGCGGAGCCTCGTATCATGTCGCCGTGTCGATCGGCGGTTTCAGCAGCGAGACGCCCAAGCAGATCATGCTGCGCTGAGCGAAACGCCACTGCGGACTCGAACTCTTTCTCGATCTGTGGCTGACACGAACGATATTTTGGGATACCATGGAGGTCAGGTTCTCAGTTCTGTCGCAGCAAGCCATCCCCAGTGGTGTCGAGACCAGCGTCCCCAGCGCTTCGACAATCGCCGCGACCGAGAACCGGAGGGCCCTCTCGAGTTCCCCAGTCCCCAATGGAGGACTCGAGAGGGCCCCACTCTTAGGCTGGTGTCATGGCGAAGAAGAAGTCAGGCAGCAAGCGCCCCGCACCCGAGGACTTCCGCTCTGAGGCTCTGGCCCAGGCCCTCGAGAAGCAGGACATGGCGGCCGTCGCCCTCGCGCTCCGCAACGGCAACACGGTCGTCCCGCTGATCAAGCCCGGGGCCCGTGACAATCCGCTCGACAGCGGCGAGGTGTGGACGTACCGCGACGCGAACACCGGCGACGTCGCGCTGCTGCTGTTCAGCGATGCCAAGCACAAGCCCGCCAACCTGCCACCCGGGGTCGGCATCTACTCGCCGACATGGCTGAGGTCGTTCCTGAACACGCACCGCGACACCATCACCACGGTGTTCCTCGACATCGCCGGCCCCCACCCGATGCAGGCGCCCCCCGCGGAGCTGCTCAAGGCGCTCGACGCCTGACCCCCGTCAGAACGGCGGGATCGACGCCTCCGGCCGCCGATCGGTGGCGCGGGCGCGGATGTCGGTCAGTGCCGAGCGCAGCGTCTTCGATCGGTCGTCGACGACCTGCTGGTAGCCGAGCCGTGCGGCTTCCCCACGCCGCTGGGGTGCCTGCGTCACCGGGCGGATCTCGCCGGCCAGCGACAGCTCGCCCACCGCCGCGACGGTGCGCGGCACCGACCACTGCCGGATCGACCCCGCCACCGCGACGGCGATGGCCAGGTCGGCTGCCGGCTCGGTGAAGCGCACCCCGCCCACGGTCGACACGTACACGTCGAGCTTCGAGGTCGGGATGCCGGCACGCCGCTCGAGGATCGCCAGCACCATCGCCACCCGCGACGCGTCGAGACCGTGCACCACGCGACGTGGGTTCGGGGCGTTGGACTCGATCGTCAGCGCCTGCACCTCGACCGGCAGAGCGCGCCGCCCCTCCAGCGCGATCGCCACGCACGTGCCCGGCTCTGCCGCGCCCTGCGAGAGGAACAGCCCGCTCGGATCCGGCACCTCGGCGATGCCCGCACCGGTCATCTCGAAGCATCCCACCTCGTCCGTCGGCCCGAACCGGTTCTTCAGGGCGCGGATGAACCGCAGCGCCGTCTGCCGATCGCCCTCGAAGTGGCACACCACGTCGACCAGGTGCTCGAGCACCCGGGGGCCGGCGACCTGCCCGTCTTTGGTCACGTGCCCGACGATGATCACCGGCAGGCCGCGGTCTTTCGCGACCCTGATCAGCGTCGCGGCGACCTCGCGCACCTGGCTCGGCTGACCGGCGGCTCCGTCGATGAGACCGGATGCCACGGTCTGCACCGAGTCGACGATCACCAGATCCGGCTTCACGTCGTCGATGTGACCGAGGATGGTGGCGAGATCGGTCTCGCTGGCGAGATAGAGCTCGTCGTGCAGCGCGTTCGTGCGCTCGGCGCGCAGCCGCACCTGGGCCGGTGACTCCTCGGCGCTGGCGTAGAGCACGCGGCGGCCGGTGCGGGCGGTGGATGCCGCGACCTCGAGCAGCAGCGTGGACTTGCCGACACCCGGCTCGCCGCTCAGCAGGATCGCCGCGCCGGGCACGATGCCGCCGCCCAGCACGCGGTCGAACTCGCCGACCCCGCTGCTGCGCCGTGGCGCGTCGGCGGTCGTGATCTGCGTGATCGGCCGCGCGGCGCGGCTCGCGGACGGCGCGACGGCCTCGGTCTGCCGCACCAGCCCCGTCTTCGCTCCCTGCTCCTGCACCGTGCCCCACTGCTGGCACTCGCCGCACCGGCCGACCCACTTCGCCGTCGTCCAGCCGCATTCCGAGCACACGAAAGCGGGAGGGGCGGGTCTGCGGGTGGCCATGCAGCAAGGCTATCCCCGGCATCCGACACGATGGCATCCGAGACCGCGGGATGCCGCTCGCGGATGCCGCCGGCAACCCCGCCGGCCTGGACGTCTCGACCGCGAACCCGGTTTCTCACGGTCGCGCTCTCCGCCCCCGCCGTTAGCCTGAAGGCGGCCGAAGGAGACACGATGACCGAACCCGTCCGACTGACAAGGCACGCCGATGTGATCGCGGCTGCGCAGGATCCCGAGCGATTCTCGAGCCGCACCTCCCACCACCTGCACGTGCCGAACGGCATGGACGGCGCCGAGCATCGCGCGTTCCGCGACGTCGTGGAGCGGCAGATGACTCCCGAGCTCGTCGCCTCCCTCGAGCAGATGCTGCAGACGACGGCCCGAGAGGTCGTCGCCGCGCTGCCGAGGAACGAGCCGATCGACGCGGTCGCAGACCTCGGCGAGGTGTTCGCGGTGCGCGCGCAGTGCCGCTGGCTGGGCTGGCCCGACTCCCTCGAGAGCGAGCTGCGCGAGTGGATGGCCGAGAACTACGCCGCCGCGCGCGCGGGCGACAGCTCACGCAACGCCGCCGTGGCCGCGTGGTTCGACGAGATCGTGACCCGACAGGTCACCGCGCATCGCGAGGCGACGACGCCCGGCGGCGCCGCCGACGATGCCACCCATCGACTGCTCGCCGAGCGCGTGCACGGGCGGCCGCTCTCCGACGACGAGATCGTCTCGATCCTGCGCAACTGGACGGCGGGCGACCTCGGCTCCCTGGCTCGCTGCGTGGGGGTGGTGGTGCACCGGCTGGCCGAGCGTCCGCGCTGGCAGCAGCGCGTGCGGACCCTGGCTCAGCAGGCACCGCACGCCACCGCCGAGCTCGACGCGATCCTCGGCGAGTGCCTGCGCCTCGACGACCCGTTCGTGGCGAACAAGCGGGTCACCACCTGCCCGGTGACGACGCCGTCGGGCGTGACGCTCGACGCCGACTCGCCCGTGCTGCTGGATTGGACGGCGGCGAACCGCGACGCTGACGTGTTCTCGCCCGGCTTCGACCCCGAGGCGCACGCCGAGCACAACCTCGTCTTCGGCGCCGGTCCGCACGTCTGCCCCGGTCGCGACCTCTCGTACGCCGAGCTGCGCGCCATCACCGTCGCCCTGCTGGCGGGCACCGACGGCATCGACTTCGCGCCCGATCGGACGCCCACCCGGCATCTGCCGCCGCTGGCGGGGTGGGCGACGCTTCCCGTCATCCTGCGCTGAACCGGTCACCCTGCGCTGGGCCGGTCACCCGTGCCGGGCCGGTCACGCGCGCCGGGCCGGTCACCCGCGCTCAGGCGCCCTTGCGACCCACATCCCGCAGCATGCCGGCGACGACCAGCGCGAACGCTCCGACCAGCACCAGCAGCCACAGGCCCAGGTGGTACGAGTTGGTCGACGCGTCGTAGGTCGCGCCCATCACGAGCGGCGGGAAGTATCCGCCGAGGCCTCCGGCGGCCGCGACCACACCGCTCACCGCTCCCACCTTCTCCTTCGGGGTCGATGGGCCGATCCAGGCGAACACGGCGCCCATCCCCAGGCCCATCGCCGCCGCCATCAGGATGAACGTGACACCGGTGACGATGCCCTCGGCCGGCTGCTGGCCGACGATGTACGCGAGGCTCACGATCCCGCCCAGAGACACGAGCGAGATCACCTTCGGTCCGAACCGGTCGGCGAGCACACCTCCGATCGGGCGCGCCACCACCGCCGCCGCGGCGAAGAGCGCGGTGCGCATGCCCGCGCCGAGCGCGTCGACGTCGTCGGGGTAGATCGTCGTGAGGTACTTGGGCAGGAACGTCGAGAATGCCACGAACCCGCCGAACACGATGCCGTACAGGAACGCCATCTCCCAGGTCACCGCCAGCTTGAGCGCGCCGATCACCTTCGGCACGAGCTTCTCGTGGTTGGGCTGCCACTGGGGGGATTCGCGCATGAAGAACCACACCAGCACCGCCATCACCACCAGCGCCCCCGCGATCAGCAGGTGGGTGGGCAGGTAGCCGATGTCCTGCGCGAGCCGCGGGGTGAACATCGCCGACACGGCGGTGCCGATCATGCCCATGCCGAACACGCCGGTGGCGAAGCCGCGCCTCTCGGGCGGGAACCAGGCGCCCGAGAACGGAACCCCGGCGGCGAAGATCGTGCCGGCCACGCCGAGGTAGAAACCGGCGAGCATCAGCAGCGGGAAGCTGCGGATGCTGCCGGCCAGGGCGACCAGCAGCACGGCCGGTGCCGAGAGCAGCAGCACGATCGTAAACATCTTGCGCCCACCGAAGCGGTCGGTCATCGCACCGACGACGATGCGGCCCAGCGCGCCGACGAGCACGGGCGTCGCCAGCATGAGGGAGATCTGCCCCTCATCCAGTCCCATCTCGGTGGCGTAGGTCTTCTGCAGCGGTGAGATCGACATCCATGCCCAGAACGCGATGGTCGAGGCGAGGGTGGCGAGCAGCACCTGGCCGAGGCCGCCCCGGAGCTCGGTCGAGGTGCCTGCGGGGGAAGTGGTGGCGGCAGTCATCGTGCATCCCTTCGATACCGGCGACGGTAGCGCGCTTCGGGCGACTTGGCTACGTTGCGGGCCGGAGAAAAGCGGTGCGGAAGTTGCCGGTCGGAAATGAATAAAAACGGTGAACCCTTGTAACGGGCCGGGCATCCGGACAGGATGCTGGAGTACCAGCCGTCCTCCGGAAGGAACAGAGATGACCCCCGGAACCCGTACTCACCGCGACGCCGCGACCGATGGTCCGCTCGCCGACGCGCTTCTCAACATGGGCCGCTTCGTGCGGCCGGGCGAGACCTCCGACGACCTGCGCGCGGTGTTCCTGCAGGGCGGCAGATCGGGCGATTCGTTCTACCGGGACCGCTGGTCGCACGACAAGGTGGTGCGCTCCACGCACGGGGTGAACTGCACCGGATCGTGCTCGTGGAAGGTGTACGTCAAGGACGGCATCATCACCTGGGAGGCGCAGCAGACCGACTACCCGAGCGTCGGTCCGGACTCGCCGGAGTACGAGCCCCGCGGCTGCCCGCGTGGTGCCGCGTTCAGCTGGTACACCTACTCGCCGACCCGGGTGCGGTACCCGTACATCCGCGACACGCTCGCCCGCCTCTACCGTGAGGCGAAGGCGCAGCATCCCGATCCCGTCGACGCGTGGGCGTCGATCGTCGAAGACCCCGAGAAGGCCCGGTCGTACAAGCGCGTCCGCGGCAAGGGCGGCCTGGTGCGCACGACGTGGGACGAGGTGATGGAGATCGCCGCGGCGGCGCACGTGCACACGGTGAAGGTGTACGGCCCCGACCGCGTGGCCGGCTTCTCGCCCATTCCGGCGATGTCGATGGTGTCGCACGGCGCCGGCTCCCGGTTCATGAACCTCATCGGCGGCACGATGCTGTCGTTCTACGACTGGTACGCCGACCTCCCCGTCGCGAGCCCGCAGGTGTTCGGCGACCAGACCGACGTGCCCGAGTCGGCCGACTGGTTCAACGCCGGCTACCTGATCATGTGGGGCTCGAATGTGCCGGTCACCCGCACTCCCGACGCGCACTTCATGGCCGAGGCGCGCTATCGCGGTCAGAAGGTGATCACCGTCTCGCCCGACTACACCGACAACACGAAGTTCGCCGACGAGTGGGTCGCCCCGCACCCCGGGACGGATGCCGCGCTCGCGCTGTCGATGGGGCACGTGATCCTGCGCGAGCACTTCGTCGAGAAGCGCACCGCACGCTTCGAGGACTACATGCGCCGCTTCACCGACGCGCCGTTCCTCGTCGAACTCGAACAGCGCGACGGCGGTCTCGTACCCGGCAAGTTCGTCACCGCGTCCGACCTCGACGGCGCCGCCGCCGCACAGCCGCGCGCGGACTTCAAGCCGGTGCTGATGGATGCCGACGGCAGCGCCGTCGTGCCGAACGGCTCGCTCGGGCATCGCTTCACCCCCGAGGACGAGGGCCGCTGGAACCTCGACCTCGGCGACGTCGTGCCGCCGCTGTCGGTCGCCGATCTGGCCGACTGGGCGGGCGAGGCGGCCGAGGTGCGCCTGCCGCGCTTCGACCTCGATCCCGAGCCCGGGCAGGAGCACGCCGGCGGCTCGGGTGCGGTCACCCGCGGCGTGCCGGTGCGCACGATCGCAGGCAAGACCGTCACCACCGTGTTCGACCTGATGCTCGCGCAGTACGGCGTCGGCCGCGACGGCCTGCCCGGGCAGTGGGCCACCGGGTACGACGACGCCTCGAGCCCCGGGACCCCGGCCTGGCAGGAGGAGCACACCTCGGTGCCCGCGCCGCAGGCGATCCGCATCGCGCGCGAGTTCGCCGACAACGCCGACCGCTCGGGCGGACGCTCGATGATCCTGATGGGGGCGGGCACCAACCACTGGTTCCACTCCGACACGATCTACCGCACCTTCCTCGCCCTGACGACGATGACCGGATGCCAGGGCGTGAACGGCGGCGGATGGGCGCACTACGTCGGGCAGGAGAAGGTGCGCCCGATCACCGGCTACCAGCAGTACGCGGCCGCCGCCGACTGGGGGCGTCCGCCGCGGCACACGATCGGCACGGCGTTCTTCTACCTCGCCACCGACCAGTGGCGCTACGACGGGCTGCCGGCCGACCAGCTGGCCTCCCCGCTGGGTCTGGGCAGGTTCGAGGGCCGCACCACCGCCGACTGCCTGGTCGAGTCCGTGCAGCGCGGATGGATGCCGAGCTACCCGACCTTCGACCGCAACCCGCTCGATCTCGCCGACGAGGCCGAAGCCGCGGGCAAGGATGCGGCGCAGCACATCGTCGACAGCCTGGACGAGGGCTCGCTGCGCTTCGCGGTGGAGGACCCGGACGCCCCCGAGAACTTCCCGCGCGTGATGAACATCTGGCGAGCGAACGTGCTCGGCTCGTCGGGCAAGGGCAACGAGTACTTCCTGAAGCACCTGCTGGGCACCGACGCGTCGGTGCGCGCGCACGAGGCGCCGGAGGACTCGCGTCCCGTGTCGATGACCTGGCGCGACACGGCGCCCGAGGGCAAGCTCGACCTGCTCATGACGGCCGACTTCCGCATGACGAGCACCACGCTGTTCAGCGACATCGTGCTGCCCGCGGCGACCTGGTACGAGAAGCACGACCTGTCGTCGACCGACATGCACCCCTTCATCCACGCCTTCAACCCGGCCATCGCGCCGCCGTGGCAGACGAAGACCGACTTCGACACGTTCCGCATCCTGGCCGAGAAGTTCAGTGAGATGGCGCGCACGCACCTCGGCGTGCGCCGCAACGTGGTCGCGCCGCCGCGGCAGCACGACACCCCCGACGTGATGGCGACTCCGCACGGGCGCGTGCAGGATCTGCCCCGCGTTCCCGGGGTCACCATGCCGAAGCTGACCGTCGTCGAGCGCGACTATCCGAACCTCGCCGAGCGCTGGAAGTCGCTCGGCCCGCTGACCGCGAAGCTCGGACTCACGACCAAGGGCATCACCTATCGTGCCGAGCCCGAGATCGAGCGCCTCAAGCGACTCAACGGCACCGTCACCACCGGCCCGTACGCGGGCAGCGTGCGCCTGGACAGCGACAAGCGGGCCTGCGAGATGATCCTGGCGATGTCGGGAACGAGCAACGGACGCCTCGCGGTGCAGGGATTCGAGAAGCTCGAGAAGCACACCGGGCAGAAGATGACGTTCCTCGCCGACGAGCACGAGGGCACGCACCTCAGCTTCCAGGACGTCTCGGTGCAGCCGCGCAGCGTCATCACCTCGCCGGAGTGGTCGGGATCGGAGCACGGCGGCCGCCGGTACACGGCCTTCGCGATCAACGTCGAGCACCTCAAGCCGTGGCACACCCTCACCGGGCGTCAGCACTTCTACCTCGACCACGACTGGATGGACGAGCTCGGCGAGGCGCTGCCGATCTACCGGCCGCCGCTCGACATGCACCGGCTGTTCGGCGATGTCGTGCCAGGCAAGAGCACCCACACCGAGGTGCACGTGCGCTACCTGACCCCGCACTCGAAGTGGTCGATCCACTCCGAGTACCAGGACAACCTGTTCATGCTCTCGCTCTCGCGCGGCGGCCCCACGATCTGGATGAGCCCGCAGGACGCGGCGAAGATCGGAGTGCGCGACAACGACTGGATCGAGTCGTACAACCGCAACGGCGTCGTCGTCGCCCGGGCGAACGTCTCGCACCGGATGCCCGAGGGCACGGTGTACATGTATCACGCGAAGGACCGCACGGTCGATGTGCCGCTGAGCGAGATGAGCGGTCAGCGCGGCGGCATCCACAACTCCCTCACCCGCATCCTGCTCAAGCCCAGCCACCTGATCGGCGGCTACGCGCAGCTGGCGTGGGCGTTCAACTACCTCGGACCCACCGGCAACCAGCGCGACGAGGTCACCACGATCCGCCGCCGCAACCAGGAGGTGCAGTACCGATGAAGGTGATGGCGCAGATGTCGATGGTGATGAACCTCGACAAGTGCATCGGGTGTCACACGTGCTCGGTGACATGCAAGCAGGCGTGGACCAACCGGACCGGCGTGGAGTACGTCTGGTTCAACAACGTCGAGACGCGACCGGGCGTCGGCTATCCGCGCGGCTACGAGGACCAGCAGAAGTGGGGCGGCGGCTGGGTGCGCGACAAGCGCGGCCGGCTGCGGCTGCGCTCGGGCGGGCGCCTGGCGAAGCTGGCGCGCATCTTCTCGAACCCGAAGCTGCCCGAGATCGACGACTACTACGAGCCGTGGACCTATGACTACGACATGCTCGTGAACGCGCCCAGTGGCGCCCACACGCCCGTCGCGCGCCCGAAGAGCCTGATCACCGGCAAGGACATGAAGGTCGAGTGGTCGGCGAACTGGGACGACGATCTGGGCGGCTCGATCGAGACCATGCAGGACGATCCGATCCTGCAGAAGATGAGCGAGGAGGTGAAGGCCGAGTTCGAGAAGGCCTTCATGTTCTACCTGCCGCGCATCTGCGAGCACTGCCTGAACCCGTCGTGCGTGGCATCCTGCCCGTCGGGCGCGATGTACAAGCGCGCCGAGGACGGCATCGTGCTCGTCGACCAGGACGCCTGCCGCGGGTGGCGGATGTGCGTGAGCGGATGCCCGTACAAGAAGGTCTACTTCAACCACAAGACCGGCAAGGCCGAGAAGTGCACCATGTGCTATCCGCGCATCGAGGTCGGCCTGCCGACCGTGTGCTCGGAGACCTGCGTGGGCCGGCTGCGCTACCTGGGACTCGTGCTGTACGACGCCGACCGGGTCGCGGAGGCTGCGGCGGTGGAGGACGAGCACGAGCTGCTCGACGCGCAGCGCTCGGTGCTGCTCGACCCGCACGACCCGGCCGTGATCGAGGCGGCGCGTCGCGACGGCATCCCCGAGGACTGGATCGAGGCGGCCCAGCGCAGCCCGGTCTGGCGCCTCATCCACGACTACGAGGTGGCGCTGCCGCTGCATCCGGAGTACCGCACCATGCCGATGGTCTGGTACATCCCGCCGCTCTCGCCGGTGGTCGACGTGGTCACCGGCTCGGGCAACGACGGGGAGGATGCCCGAACGCTGTTCGCGGCGATCGACAAGCTGCGCATCCCGATCGGCTACCTCGCCGAGCTGTTCACCGCCGGCGACATCGGGCCGGTCGACGCGTCGCTGCGCAAGCTCGCCGCCATGCGCTCGTACATGCGCGGTGTGAGCATCGACGACGAGCGGGACGAGCGGATCGCGAACGCGGTCGGCATGACCGGCGCGGAGATCGAGGAGATGTACCGGCTGCTCGCGATCGCGAAGTACGAGGAGCGCTACGTCATCCCCACCGCGCACTCCGAGCGCGCGCACGAGCTCGAGGAGATGGCCTGCTCGCTCGACTACGACGGCGGGCCCGGCATGGGCGGCGCCGGCGGGCCGTTCGGCGCGGCCAGCGGCACGTCGGTGCCGGTCGCGGTGGAGAACTTCCACGCGCTGGCCGACCGGCAGACCGCCGATCGGCCGTCCTCGCCCGGACGGGTCAACCTGCTCAACTGGGACGGCAACGGTCGTCCGAACGGGCTGTTCCCGCCCTCCGAGCGCGCCGAGCCGCGCCATTACGACGACGAGGAAGCGCCGTGAGCACCGTCCTTCCCCCTCGCGTCACCCCGCGCCGACGGCTGCCGGATGCCCTGGCGCCGGCATCCCTCACCGGCCCGCAGCGGCAGACCGTGCACATGCTCGCGTCTCTGCTGCTGGACTACCCCGACGCGCAGTGGTTCGCGCGGCTCGACGTCTTCGAGGCGCACACCGCCGCACTGCCGACGGTCATCGCCGAGCCGCTGCAGCAGTTCCTGCAGCAGGCGCGGGACGCCGGAGCGTCCGACTGGCAGCAGCGCTACGTGAACACCTTCGACCTCAAGCGCAAGTGCTCGCTGTACCTCAGCTACTACGCGACCGGCGACACCCGCCGCCGCGGCACGGCGCTCGTCACGTTCCTCGACGCGTACCGCGCCGCGGGGTGGGAGTTCGACGCGGCCGAGCTGCCCGACTACCTGCCCGCGGTGCTGGAGTTCTCGGCGCGGTCGCAGTCGGAGGTCGCCGACGCCGTGCTCGCCGCGCACCGCGAGGGCATCGAGGTGCTGCGTGCCGCGCTCGAGGGGATGGACAGCCCGTGGGCCGAGGTCGTGCGCGCGGTCACGCTGTCGCTGCCGAAGGTCGACCAGCGCACCCGCGAGCGCGTGCTCGCACTCGTCAACGAGGGCCCGCCGACCGAGACGGTCGGGATGAGCCTGCCGATGCCCGCCTTCCGCCGAACCGGAGAGTGATCATGAACACCATGCCGTTCCTGCTCTGGGTGGCGCTGCCGTACGTGTGCGCGGCCGTGTTCATCCTCGGACACATCTGGCGCTACCGGTACGACAAGTTCGGCTGGACGACGCGCTCGTCGCAGAGCTACGAGAACCGGATGCTGCGCTGGGGATCGCCGATGTTCCACCTCGGCATCCTCATGGTCATCGCCGGCCACGTCGTCGGCCTGCTCATCCCACGCGAATGGCTGTACGCCATCGGGATCAGCGAGGAGATCTACCATATCGGCGCGACCGTGCTCGGCTCGTTCGCCGCCGTGCTCACCCTCGCCGGTCTCGCCATCCTCGTCTTCCGCCGCCGCACCGTGCCCGCCGTGTTCCTCGCGACGACCGTGATGGACAAGGTGATGTTCGTCTTCCTCGGCGCCACGCTGGCGTTCGGCACGCTCGCGACCTTCGTGTACCAGGTGTTCGGATCGGGGTTCCACTACCGCGAGACGATCTCGCCGTGGATGCGCGAGCTGATGATCTTCCGCCCTCGGCCCGAGCTCATGCTCGAGGTGCCGCTGCTGTTCCAGCTGCACGTCATCACGGCCTGCCTGCTGTTCGCCCTGTGGCCGTTCACCCGGCTCGTGCACGTGTTCTCGGCGCCGGTCGGCTACCTGTTCCGGCCGTACATCGTGTACCGCTCGCGTGACGACCACCGCGGGTCGCAGTCGCCGAAGCGGGGTTGGGATCCGGTGTCGACGCCGGACCCGGCGCGGCTGCGGCGTCCCTGACGTCCCTGGTCGGGACGTTCTGGAGGTTTCTGGAAACGGGGCCGGGCTCCGGGACGTTCCCTTCGTTCGCAGAACGGGTGCCCCTCCCGCTTCGCGGGTCCCTCCCCGATGCTCACTCCGGGAACGTCCCTACGCCCTACTCGGTGTGCAGCCGGGGCGGCGGTGGGGAGTGAAGAAAGGAGAAAGGGGGGGAGAAGGGGTCAGCGGGTGGCGGCTACCGCCTGGGTGAAGGGGGTGTCCGGGGTGGCCAGCACTTCGTGGAGGGGGCCCTCTTGGGTGACGCGGCCGTGCTCGAGGATGAGCAGGTGATCCGCCAGGGCGTGAGCGTCGGCGACCGTGTGCGAGACGACGATCGTCGTGGTGCCGTGCAGCTGGTCGTGCACGACCTCGCGCAGCTGCGCGGCGGCGAGCACGTCGAGCGAGCTGAACGGCTCATCCAGCAACAGCAGCCGCGGGCGCGCCGCGAGGGCGCGGGCGAGGGCGACGCGCTGACGCTGACCGCCGGAGAGCTGATCCGGGCGGCGATCACCGTGTCCGGGCAGCCCGATGTGCGGCATCCACTCGGCGGCGACCGCGACCGCCTCGGCGCGCGACGAACCTGCCGACCGCGCGGCGAACGCGATGTTGCCGATGGCGGTCATGTGCGGAAACAGCAGCGGGTCCTGCCCGAGCAGGCCGATCGCGCGCCGCGACGGGGGAATGTGTCGCGTGGCATCCGCCAGCCGATCGCCGTCGATGTCGACGTGCCCGGCGTCGAGACGGGTGAGACCCGAGATGGCATCCAGCAGCGTCGTCTTGCCGGCACCGCTGGGGCCCATCACCGCGAGCACGTCGCCGGGACTCAGCGACAGGCGCACGTCGAGCTCGGCGTGGTCGACGATCACGTGCGCGTCGAGAGCGCCCGTCACTTCAGCGCTCCCGGTCGCCACGCGCGCACGAGCAGCAGCACCACGACCGCGGTCGCCAGCAGCAGGATCGACAGCGCCACCGCCGTCTCGCGCCCGGTGCCCGCCCCGTTGAACGCCGTGTAGATCGCCAGCGGCATCGTCTGGGTCACCCCGGGGGCGTTGCCGGCGAACAGCGCCGTGGCCCCGAACTCGCCGATCGCCCGAGCGAAGCACAGGATCACGCCCACGACGATGCCGGGCGCCGCGAGCGGCAGCGTCACCCGCCACAGCACCCGCCACGGCCTCGCGCCCAGCGTCGCCGCGGTGCGCTCGTATCGGCCGCCGACGCTGCGGATGGTGCCCTCGACCGCGAGCACGAGGAACGGCAGGGCGACGAACGCCTGCGCCAGCACGACCGCCGTCGGGGTGAACGGCAGGGTCACGTCGAAGGCATCAGACAGCATCCGGCCGATCGGACTGGTCCTGCCGAACAGGAACAGCAGCGCAACGCCGCCGACCATCGGCGGCAGCACGAGCGGCACCGCGACGAGCGCGCGCAGCAGGGCGGACACCCGAGGACCCGAACGCGCCATCAGCAGCGCCAGCGGAAGACCGAGCACCAGGCAGAGCGCCGTGGCGGCCAGACCGCTGAGGAGCGACAGGCGCAGCGCGTCGACGGCGACCGGAGAGGTGATGTCCTGCCACAGCGTCGCCCAGGACGCGCGGGTCACCAGCGCCAGCAGCGGCAGGATCAGCAGCAGAACGCCCAGCACCGCCGGGGCGATCAGCGTGAAAGGCGTGCCGGTGCCGGTGTCGCGGATGCCGCCGCGGCGCGTGGTCGAGCGACGATCGGTGGTGGGGAGCGCCGTCACGGTGCCCCGAATCCGAGCCGCTGCAGGATCCGCTGCCCCTCGGGTCCGCGCACGAAGGCGGTGAAGAGGGCGGCCGCCTCGCCCGCATCCTCCAGCGTCACGATCGGATAGCGGTTGACGACCTGGTCCGCGCCATCCGGTGCGAAACTCTGCACCGCATCGTCGCCCACCACATCGGTGGCGTAGACGATTCCGGCATCCGCTTCTCCGGTGGCGACCTTCTGCAGCACCGCAGTGACGTTCTGCTCGAGACTCGCCGCGGAGACCCGCACATCCGCGGTCTCGAGCAGCGTGGCGGTCGCCGCGCCGCAGGGCACCTGAGGGGCGCAGAGCACGGTCACGACGTCGGCGAGGTCCGCGAGGGTCTCGACGTCGCCGGGATTTCCGGCCGGCACGGCCACGACCAGCGTGTTCGTGGCGAACAGCTGCGGGCCGGCCGCCAGCCCGCTGTCGACGAGCGACTGCATGCTGCGCTCATCGGCCGTGGCGAGCACGTCGGCCTGCGCGCCCTCGATCAGCTGCGTCACCAGGGTGCTCGAGCCGTCGTAGACGATCGGGTTCACGGTGACGGCGGGGTGCTGCTGCTCGAACGACTCCGCGATCTCGTCGAACGCGGTGCGCAGCGACGCGGCGGCGAACACCGTCACCTCCCCGGTCGCACCGGTCTGCTCGATACCCGGTCCGGAGTCCTCGCCGTTCGGGTCGAGGCTGTCACCCCCGCGCGCCGCCGGCGTGCATCCGGTGAGCAGCAGTACGCCGAGCAGCGCGGCGATCCCGACCACCCGCGACCTCACCGCCGCATCTCCTTCGGCGTCTCGATGACCACATTCGTCGCCTTGATCACGGCGGACGCGAGCGAACCGGGCTGCAGATCGAGCTGCCGGGCGGCCTCGGCCGACAGCAGCGAGACCACGCGATGCGGACCGGCCTGGATGTCGACCTGGGCCATCACGCCGTCGATCTGCACCCGGGTGACCAGCCCCGTGAAGCGATTGCGCGCGCTGGAGAACGGGTCGGAGTCGTCTGCGGGCGCGTCGGCCAGGCGCTGAGCGTGCTCGGCGAGAGCGGCCCCGGGGATGCGGGCGGGGGAGTCGCCGGTCACCGGCAGCGCCCCGTGGTCGATCCAGCGCCGCACCGTGTCGTCGCTCACGCCGAGCAGACGGGCCGCGTCGGCGATGCGATATGAGGTCATGAGCCGACTCTAGCCACGGTGCTCCCGCATCCGGGTGCGTTGGGCGAGAAAAACGCCGCATCTGCGGAACCTCGGTCCCGGGGTGCGGGCTTTCCCCGGCGAGCGGTGCTGGCCCGCCGCCGACGAGGACCGTACGCTCGGAGTATGCCCCTGCCGCCCCTCGTCGAGCCCGTCGAGGCCCTGAGCGACGCCGAGCGCGTGCGCACCGCGCGCCACCATGTTCTCGCCGGGCTGGGTGAGATCGGGCAGCGCCGCCTGCACGCCGCCCACGTCGCGGTCGTCGGGGCTGGGGGACTCGGTGCGCCCGTCGTGCTCGCGCTCGCCGCAGCGGGGATCGGAACCCTGACGATCATCGACGATGACGACGTCGAGCTGTCCAACCTCCAGCGCCAGGTGATGCACCGGCTCGATGATGTCGGCAGGCCGAAGGTCGACAGTGCCGTGCGCGTCGCGGCCGACCTCTCACCCGAGACCGTCGTCAGACCGGTGCGCGCGCGGCTGGCATCCGGCAACGCGGCAGACCTGCTGGCGGGAGCCGACCTGGTGATCGACGGCACCGACACGTTCGAGACGCGCCTGGTGGTCGCCGCCGCCGCCGAGCGGCTGGGCATCCCGCTGGTGTGGGGCGTCATCCAGGAGTTCGCCGCGCAGATCACGGTTTTCTGGTCGTCGCCGCCGGAGGGCGTCGACGCCGTCGTGCTGAGCGATCTGTATCCGGAGGGCAGCGTGGGCGAGCTGCCCACGTGCGCCGCGGTCGGGGTGTTCGGAGCGCTCTGCCTGCAGGCCGGGTCGATCCTCGCGATGGAGGCGATCAAGCTCATCGCCGGCATCGGCGACCCGCTGCTGGGCAGAGTGCTCGTCATCGACGCGCTGCGCGCCAAGATGGGTGAGGTGCCGCTGCGTCCGACTCGAGCTCGCGCTCGGGCGGTGCCGGAGCCCGAGGCGAAGCGGACGATTCCGCACATCGCGGTCGCCGACCTCGTCGTCGAGTCTCAGGCGGGTGCGCTGCTGCTCGACGTGCGGGAAGATGCCGAGGTCGCCACCGGCATGATCCCCGATGCCACCCACCTGCCCCTCGCGCGGGTGCTCGCCGACCCCGGCGCGATCGACGGCGAGCGGATCGTCGTGATCTGCCAGGCCGGGGTGCGCGCGCGGCGTGCGGCGGAAGCCCTGCGTGCTGCCGGCCGCGACGCCGTGGTGCTCTCCGGCGGCATGGACGCCTGGACCGCGCAGGAGCCCACCCCATGACCCCCGCTTCTCCCTCCGGTATGAGTTTGTGCCGCCGTTGCGCGCCGCGAACGGCACGAACTCATACCGGAGCGAGGCAGCGGGTGGGGGTGTGGGGATGGCGACGGGAGGAGGACCACGCATGAGAACCGTCGAAGAGCAGCTCGAGATCGTGCTCGCACAGGTGCGGCAGCGCCCGCCCATCACCGTGCCGCTCGATGACGCGCACGGTCTGACCCTGGCATCCGACGCGCACGCGGCCTCCGCCGTGCCCGTCTTCGACAACTCCGCCATGGACGGCTTCGCCGTGCGCTGGGCGGATGTCGCGGACGCGACGCCCCAACATCCGGTCACGCTGCGCGTCGTCGCCGACATCCCCGCCGGCAGCGCGATCGACCCGGCGATCGCGCCCGGAGAGGCCGCGCGGATCATGACCGGCTCGCCGACGCCGACCGACGCCGACGCGATCGTGCCGTTCGAAGACACCGCCGGGGGCCTCGCCGACTCGCTCCAGACGGCGGTCGTGCAGCGCGCGCCCAGGGCGCAGAACGCGCACATCCGTCGCGCCGGTGCCGATATCAGCGCCGGTGCGGTCGTGCTCGGCGCGGGAACCCTGCTCGGTCCGTGGCAGCTGGCGGCTCTGGCATCCGCTGGCACCTCGCACGTCGAGGTCGCCCCCCGACCCCGGGTCGCGATCGTGTCGACCGGCTCCGAGCTCGTCGCACCTGGCACGCCGCTGCAGCGCGGACAGATCCCCGAGTCCAACGGCATCCTGCTCGCCGGGCTCGCCGCAGAGGCCGGCGCCGCGATCGTGCTGCGCCGCGTCGTCGACGACGAGGGCGACGGGCCCGCCGACGCTGTCGCCGAGGCGAGACGGCTCGGCGCCGACGCGATCATCTTCTCCGGCGGCGTCAGCGCCGGGGCCTACGAGGTCGTCAGACAGAGCCTCGGCGACGCCATGGAGTTCACGAAGATCGCCATGCAGCCCGGCAAGCCGCAGGGTTTCGGCGCCGCCGCCGACGGGATGCTGATGTTCGGCCTTCCCGGCAACCCCGTCAGCGCCGCAGTGTCGTTCGAGGTCTTCGTGCGCCCCGCCCTGCTGCGCATGCAGGCGCGCAGCGCCATCCACCGGCCCCGCAAGCACCTGGCCGCCGGCGTCGACTGGCGCACCCCGCCCGCGCGCCGACAGTACCTTCCCGCCGTGATCGACCGCACCGACCCGGCCCGCCCGGTCGTGCGCCCGGCGACCGCCGGCGGGTCGGGTTCGCACCTCAGCGTGGGGCTCGGCGCGGCCGAGGCCTATGCGATCGTCCCCGCCGAGACGGAGCAGGTCTCCGTCGGCGACCTCATCGAAGTCATGGAGCTGTGATGACCTTCACCCACCTGGATTCCGCCGGCCACGCCCGCATGGTCGACGTCACCGAGAAGCAGCCGACCGTCCGCGCCGCCACTGCCCGCGGGTTCGTGCGCTGCGCGCCCGAGACGGTCGCCCTGCTGCGCGACGGCTCGGTGCCCAAGGGCGACGTGCTGGCCGTGTCGCGCATCGCCGGCATTCAGGCGGCCAAGCGCACCCCCGAGCTGCTGCCCCTCGCGCACGTCATCGGCGTGCACGGCGCGGTGGTCGACCTCGACATCGAAGACGAGGGCGTCGCCATCGAGGCGACCGTGCGCACCGCCGACCGCACCGGCGTCGAGATGGAGGCGCTCACCGCCGTCTCGGTCGCCGCGCTGTCGGTGATCGACATGATCAAAGGCGTCGACAAGTCCGCATCGATCGAGCACCTGCGCATCACCGCGAAGGAGGGCGGTCGCAGCGGATCGTGGCGTCGGCCCGGCGAATGATCGCGTCGACCGTCGGCGCGATCCTGCTCGTCGGCGGACGCGCCACCCGGATGGGAGGCGGGGTCAAGCCGCTGCTGGAGGTGGGCGGTCGGACGCTGCTGTCTCGGGCGCTGGCCGCGGTGACGGATGCCGGATGCGCGCCGATCCTGGCGGTCGGCCCCGAGCTGGATCCTGACCCGCGGCTGCGGTGGGTGCGCGAGGATCCGCCGTTCTCGGGCCCGGCCGCGGCCATCGCCGCGGCGGTGGCCGCCCTCGAGCATCGAGCAGGCGACGGCGGCAGCGACGACGACGGCGGCGCGGAATGGATGCTCGTGCTCGCCGGCGACTTGCCGCACGCCGACCGGGTCGTGACGCGTCTGACGAGCGCGGCGAGCTCGGCCCCACCGCATGCCGATGCGGTCGTGCTCACCGCCGACGGGCATCCGCAATGGCTGGCCGGCGTGTACCGCACTCACGCCCTGCGCGCCTCGATCCGCGCGGCGACCGGCGAGCTCGCCGACTCGTCGTGCCGCGCCCTGCTCGGCCGTCTCGATATAACGTGGCTGGCAGACGAAGATGGGATCACCGCCGACATCGACACCCCGGCGGACCTGGCGCGCATGCGCGCGGCATTCGAGGAGGAGACCGTGAGCGAATCATCCCGCACCCTGCCCCCCGAGGCGCTCGACGAGTGGGCGCTCGCCCTGCGCGAGCGGTTCGACCTCGATGCCGAAGACGTGCCGATCGGTCTCATCCTCGACCTCGCACGCGACGTCGCCAATGGCGTCGCACGGCCCGCCGCCCCGTTCAGCGCCTTCGTCGCCGGGCTGGTCGCGGGTCGTGCCGGCGGCACGCCGGAACAGGTTCGTGAGGCCGTCGCCGCGGTGGTCGAGCTGGCCGGCGACTGGAAGGAGTCCTGAGATGACGACGACGCAGAGCGCCACGGTGCGCTTCTTCGCCGCGGCGCAGGAGGCGGTCGGTCAGGATTCGCTGACGACGGATGCCCCGACCCTGGGCGTGCTCAAGCAGCGGCTGCTCGCCGAGCATCCGGCGCTCACCGGCATCCTGTCGCGCTGCGCGGTGCTCGTCGACGGCGCCCGCGTCGACGACGATTTCGCGCTCGCCGACGCGCGAACCATCGACGTGCTCCCGCCGTTCGCCGGCGGGTGAGCCGGCGGGCGAGGCCGGGGGTGTGCCCCGGCGAGTCGAGGGCGAGCCGGCAGGTGTGCCGACGGGTGAGGCCGCGTTCGCGGTCAGCCGCCGATGCCCTTCCACGCGGTCGTGCCGTCGGCCTCGACCTGTCGCTTCCACACCGGCAGCTCGCGCTTGATCGCCTCGATCACCTCGCGGCACACGGTGAACGCCTCATCGCGGTGCGATGACGCCACCGCGATGACGACGGCCGCCTCGCCCACATCGAGTCGCCCTACCCGATGGCTGACGGCGACGACGGCATCCGTCCCCTCAGCGGCGACCTCGGCGATGCGGTGCAGCGTCGGCTCGGCATCCGGGTGGGAGGTGTACTCCAGCGCGACGACGGCGTCCGCGGCATCCGGATCGTGATCGCGCACCCGGCCCACGAAGGTCGTGACGGCACCGGCTGTGGTGCTGTCGACGGCGGTGATGTGCTCGTCGAGTGACAGCGGCTGATCTGAGATGCGCGCGAGGCGGACGGTCATCAGTGGTCCTCTCCGTGGAGTTGGCTGAGCACGTGCCCGGCGACCGAGAGCACGACGGGCATGCCCTCGGCGACGGCCTTCGGCGAGCCGGGCAGGTTGACGATCAGTGCGTCGCCGACGACCCCGGCGAGGCCGCGGGTCAGCATCGATGCGGGGGTGGCCGCTAGGCCGGCGCGGCGCAGCTCCTCGGCGATCCCCGGCAGATGCCGGTCGATCACGCGGGTGGTGCCCTCCGGCGTCTCGTCGCGCGGGCCGACGCCCGTGCCGCCGCTGGTGATGATGAGCCGGATGCCCGCATCGAGAAGCTCTCGCAGGGCATGCTCGACGGCATCCGCCCCGTCGGGGATCACGGTCGCGTCCGCGCAGGCGAACCCCGCGTCGCGCAGCGCGCGCACGGCGACCGGACCAGCGGAGTCGGCTCGCACCCCGGCCGCCGAGCGGTCGGAGACGGTGAGCACGGCGGCGGGGATCATGGCCTCCACACTATCCGCGCCACCCGTCTGCGGGTGGTTCGGGATTATTCACGGCCCTCGATCACCCGCCCGCGTGCCGGCTCTGGGAGCATGGGAGCATGACCACCACTGCGGTCTCGTACGGGCCCATCTCCAGCTACTCGCGCGTGCGCATCCTGCATCTCGTGCAGACGCGAGCCGAGCGGACGATCGACGAGCTGTGCGAGGCGACCGGTCTGCACGCGAACACCGTGCGCGAGCACCTGCAGCGGCTGATCGAGGGCGGCTACGTCATCCAGGCCGCCGAGCACCGCACCACGCGCGGGCGCCCGCGCACCCTGTACAGCGCGGCGACCGGGGCCCCCGAGGCGTCGAGCCCGATCGCGCGCGACAAGGTCGCGGAGGCTGCCCGCCGCGGCGACCTGATGCGACGCATCCTGTCGGAGCCGGACTCCGAGCTGGGCCGCGAGGCGACCTACCAGCTGGACGCGCTGGTCGAGCATCTCGAGGAGAGCGGCTTCGAGCCGATCGTCGACGAGGGTCGCATGACGGTCGATCTCACGCCGTGCCCCCACGCTGCGAGCTCGCCCGAGCACCGCCCGATGCTGTGCCAGGTGCACCTCGGGCTCATGCAGGGTGTGCTGACGCAGGCCGGCGGACCGGTCGCAGCGGAGTGCGTGCAGGTCGCGCGGCGGCCGGAGGAGTGCACGGTTCAGCTTCGGCTCACCGCCTGATCCGGTCTCCGGCGTCTGTGCGCCCGACGTGCTCGGTCAGCTGTACAGCGACTCGGTCGGCTCCATCACGATCCCGTGCGCCTCGAACGCCTGACGGCGCTCTTCGATGCGCCGGTGCATCTCCGCCTGCGCCTCGGCGACGAGGGCCGCCGGAAGCGGGACGGATGCCGGATGCGGGTCGGCGTTGCCTGCGGTCAGGTACGCGTCGAGCTCGGGGCCCGACGTCCACGAGCAGATCAGCGAGTAGCGCGGCTCGGGGCCCTGATGCCACACGGCGTGCCAGAAGCGCTGCGTGTCGACGACGATGCGGGAGCCGGCGTACAGCGGGAGGCGGATCTCGGTCGAGGGGTCGAAACGGTCCGAGCGCAGGATCAGCAGCGAATCGGGGTCGTCGGTGAGGTTGAGCCACGCACGTACGACCCACCCGGTGCCCTCGGTGTTGAGCCGGTTGTTGTCATCCTGGTGCAGGTTGTAGATCGCGTCGGCATACGTGTTCGGCTGCAGTTCGATCACCCGGCAGCGACCGACGTTCGCACCGGGCTCCAGCGCCCGCGCCTGAAGGGTCGGCGCCTTGGCGACCTGAGACGGGATCCATACGCCGTCCTTGTCGGCGCGCGGCGGGGTGTGGTTCCAGAATCCGTTGCACTCGATGTCACCGGCATGGCTGGCGAGTGGTGCGAAGCGGGTGATGCCGGACGAGCGCCAGCCGACGTACTCGAGGTCGCGCCACTCGGCGGGATCGGCCGACTGATCGTGGCGGTCGAGCACGACGTAGCCCGTCTCGCTCAGGGCAGGGGAGGTGAGGTATCCCATCGCGCGTCTCCGTTCCGGCATCCGCTCTCAGATCGATCCTATTGCGAACGGTCATCCGGCGACTCGGGGACGGCCGGGCAGCAGCGCCGTCGCAGCCGATTCGGGTGCGGGTAGTGTGTCGCCATGATGCTGCAGGATGCTCTGAGCGACTTCGCCGCCCCCCTCGCTCCCACCGAGAGCCTGCGCGAACAGATCGAGAACCAGCTGTCGGCGCGCATCGTCGCCGGGGAGATCCCGCCGGGACATGTGCTGACCGTGCCACGTCTGGCGACTGACTTCGGGGTCAGCGCCACTCCGGTTCGCGAGGCGATGCTCAATCTCACGCGCCGCGGTTTCCTCAATCCCATCCGCAACCGCGGATTCGCGGTGACCGAGGTCTCTCAGGATGAGCTCAACGAGCTGTGCGAGGTGCGGATGCTGCTCGAGGCGCCGCCCATGCGTCGCATCGCAGGCACACTCGACGACGGCGTGGTCGCTGAGCTGCGTGCGCTGGCCGACCGCATCGTCGAGGCGGGCCGAGCGGGGCTGTTCGCGGAGTTCCTGGCCGCGGACACCGCATTCCACCTGCGAGTCCTCGCGCAGGCGGGCAACCGCACACTGCTCGACGTGGTGCGAGAACTTCGTCAGCAGACGCGCCTGGTGGGGCTGGCGCATCTGGTGGAGACCGACGCGCTCGTGCCCACCGCCCTCGAACATGCGCAGCTGGTCGATCTGCTGGTCGCCGGCGACGGCGAGGGAGCGGAGGCGCTCATGCGCCGGCATATCGGTCACGTCGGAGGCGTGTGGAGCGGACGCGACGAGCGCTGATCGACTGTTCCACGCGTCGCCGGTCACAGATTGATCTCGGAGATTCCCTTCTGGCCACCTCAGCAGTAATGTGTCACGTACTATCCGATGGCACATGCAATGAGGCATCCAGGAGGACCATCACATGAACACCCGCAATCCGCGTCTGCGACGCACGCTGTCCCTCGTCGCCGCCCTAGGCGCGATCATCATCACCGCCGGCTGCTCGGGCGGCCTCGGCGCCGGCGACGACGGGGGCGGTGACTCCGACGGGCCCATCAAGCTCGGGATGCTGGCGCCGTTCTCGGGCAGCGAATCCGCTTTCGGGGATTACATGAAGAACGGCGCGCAGCTCGCGATCGACGAGATCAACGCCGACGGCGGCATCGACGACCGGAAGCTCGAACTGGTGGTGGAGGACGACGCCTGCGACGCCACTGCCTCGGTCGCGGCCGCGAACAAGCTCGTCACCAACGGCGTGGTCGCCTCGGTCGGCGGCTACTGCTCGGGAGCCACCCTTCCCACGCTGCCGATCTTCGACGAGGCCGGCATCCCCATGGTCATCCCGGCAGCCAACTCGAACGAGCTCGTCAAGCAGCAGCTGCCCGGCGTATTCCTCATCAACGGCACCGGCACCCAGCAGGCCAAGGCCGCGGTGACGTACGCCGAGAAGATCGGCGCGAAGACCGTCGCGGCGATCGACGATGCAACGGCGTACTCCACCGACCTCGCCAGTTCGTTCGTGCAGCAGGCGAAGGATGCCGGCCTCACCGTCTCGTTCGAGGCGACCGTCACCCCGGGCGAGAACGACTACTCGGCCGTGGCCACTCAGCTCGCCTCGGCGAAGCCCGACCTCGTCTACTGGACCGGGTACTACCAGGAGGGCGGCCTGATCGTCCGCCAGGCCACCGACGCCGGCTATGAGGGCGCGTTCCTGGTGGGCGACGGCTCGGTCGACGCGAAGTTCGCCGAGATCGCCGGCAAGGGCTACACCGAGAACGTGGTCGGCACCTTCACCCAGACTCCCGACATGATCCAGGGTGCTGACAAGTGGATCGCCGACTACGAGAAGCTGGCCGGGGGCAAGCCCGGCCCGTACTCCACCCAGTCGTACGATGCCGTGCGCGTGGTCGCCGAGGCGATCGACGAAGCCGACAGCACTGACTTCGACAAGGTCGTCGCGGCGCTCGAGGGGCTGAAGGACTTCAAGACCTTCGCGGGCCCGTTGACGTTCACCAAGGATCACACCCTCTCGGGCGGCGGCTTCGTGATCGTGGGCATCGATCCCGCGAGCGGCAGCTTCGTGCTCGAGGACGATCTCCAGGGATGAGATCGGCAGAGCGGGGCGGTGCGAGCCGCCCCGCTCGGCGGCACCGACCCGCTCCCACCCGGCATCCGACCGGGACGCTTCCTTCCGCCCCTGACGAGCAAGGACATCCGCAGTGATGCAACTCATCTGGAACGGCCTCATCGTCGGCTCGTTCTACGCCCTCGTCGCGCTCGGCTACAGCATGGTCTACGGGATCATCAAGCTGCTGAACTTCGCGCACGGCGATATCTACATGCTCGGCGCATTCGCCGGCTTCGCGACCATGTCGGCATTCGGGATCTCGAACGAGTCGTCCATCCCGCTGCTGCTGGTCATCATGCTGCTGTCGATGGTGACCACCGGTCTCATCGGCGTCGGCATCGAGCGCATCGCCTACCGTCCGCTGCGCAAGAGCCCGCGCCTGGCCGTGCTGATCACGGCCATCGGCGTCTCGTTCACACTCGAGTACGCCGTGCGCCAGATCTTCGGCCCCAACCCCGAGGCCTTCCCGGTGCGGCTGGAGTCCTCGGGCTTCGAGTTCGCGGGCATGCGGATCACGGCCGCGCAGATCGTGCTCGTGGTGATCGCGGCGGCGCTGATGCTCGTGCTCGCGCACATCGTCGAGCGCACCCGGCAGGGACGCGCGATGCGCGCGATCGCCCTCGACCCGCAGGGTGCGCAGCTGATGGGCATCAACGTCAACCGCGTGATCGCCACGGTCTTCTTCATCGGCTCGGCACTCGCCGGGGCGGCGGGCGTGATGGCCGGCGCCTACTACGGCTCCATCGACTTCTTGATGGGGTTCATCATCGGCCTGAAGGCGTTCACCGCGGCCGTCATCGGCGGCATCGGCAACCTCTACGGCGCCATGCTCGGCGGCCTGCTGCTCGGGCTGCTCGAGTCGTTCGGCTCGGCCTGGTTCGGCGGCGAATGGCGCGACGTCTTCTCGTTCGCCTTCCTCATCCTTTTCCTCACCTTCAAACCGACCGGGCTGCTCGGCGCCCGCGTCGTCGAGAGGATGTGACATGTCCCGCTCCGCATTCAGAGACGACGCCGCACTGCGCGCCCCGTCGCCGCTGTTCGACCGCCCGGCTACGCCGGCCGGCATCCTCTCGTCCAACACCGGCTTCCTGCGCGCGCTCGGCACGATCAGCGTCGTGCTGCTGCTCGTGCTGCCGTTCCTCGACGCGTCGCGGTACACGATGTCGATCGCGACGAGCGCGCTGATCTACATCATGCTGTGCATGGGGCTCAACGTCGTCGTCGGCTATGCCGGACTGCTCGACCTGGGCTACATCGCCTTCTTCGCCGTCGGCGCCTACACCTCCGGCATCTTCACGACGGTGCTCGGCTGGCCGATGTGGGCGGCCCTGCCGGCCACGGTTCTGGCGTGCATCATCGCCGGCATCATCATCGGCGCGCCCACCCTGCGCCTGCGCAGCGACTACCTCGCCATCGTCACGCTCGGCTTCGGCGAGATCATCCGCATCACGGCGAACAACCTCGACATCACCGGCGGGCCCTCGGGCATCCACGGCATCCCCACCTGGCACTTCGGCGACTGGAGCTTCGCCGACGGCTTCACCCTGTTCGGACTGGAGTTCCCGCAGCGCGTGGTGTTCTACTACTTCGTGGCCGCCGTGGTCGTGCTCGTGGGCGTGATCGGTGCCGGGCGCCTCGCCCGCGGGCGGCTGGGCAGGGCGTGGAAGGCCGTGCGCGACGATGAGGATGCCGCTGAGGCGATGGGCATCAACACCTACATCGCGAAGATCATGGCGTACATCATCGGCGCGGTCTGGGCCGGTCTCGCCGGGCAGCTCATGGCGACGCACCTATCGGCGATCAGCCCGAACAGCTTCATGTTCCTGTACTCGGCGCTCATCCTCATGGCCGTCGTGCTCGGCGGCATGGGCTCGACGCCCGGTGTGATCATCGGCGCGCTGTTCGTCTCGCTCGCCCCCGAGCTGCTGCGCGACTTCGCGGAATGGCGCTTCCTCATCTTCGGTGTGCTGCTGGTGGTGGTCATGCTGTTCCGCCCCTCCGGGCTGTGGCCGGCGACCGCGGTGCTGCCCTGGTTGAAGAAGCGCAGGCCGGTGCCGCCGGCGACCGCAGGGTTCATGGCGGTGCCGCCGACCGCCAACGAGGACCTCGAGACCGTGGAAGGCGAGGAGAGCCGATGAGCGCGCTGCTGGAGGTCAAGGACCTGCGCCTGCAGTTCGGCGGCGTGAAGGCCGTCGACGGGCTGAGCTTCTCGGTCGAGGCGGGGGAGATCCTCGCGGTGATCGGGCCCAACGGCGCCGGCAAGACCAGTGCGTTCAACTGCATCTCGGCGTTCTACCTGCCCACATCCGGATCCGTGGTCTTCGACGGCAACGACATCGTGCGCGAAGCGCCCGGGATCTTCCGCACCCTGCGCCTGGTCGACCTGCTGCAGAGCTTCGGCTTCTACCGCGTGCTGCCCTCGCGCGTGACGAAGTGGGGCATGGCGCGCACGTTCCAGAACCTGCGCCTGTTCCGCGAGCTCAGCGTGCTCGACAACATCAAGACGGCGATGCACGCCAACCTGCGCGAGGGGTTCTGGGCGACCCTGCTGCACACCCCCGGGTACCGGCGCGCCGAGCAGGAGTGCGCCGAGCAGGCGCGCGGATGGCTCGACTTCGTCGGCTTCACCGGCGACGAGAACCTCTACGTCACCCAGCTGCCCTACGGCGAGCAGCGCCGCGTCGAGATCGCCCGCGCGCTCGCCACCGGGCCGAAGCTGCTGCTGCTGGACGAGCCGGCAGCCGGGCTGAACTTCAACGAGAAGCAGGGGCTGATGCAGCTCATCCGCCGCATCCGCGACCTCGGCATCGCCGTCGTGCTCATCGAGCACGACATGGGCCTGATCATGGAGCTGGCCGAGCGCATCGTGGTGCTCAACTACGGCAAGGAGATCGCGGTGGGCACACCCGAGCAGATCAAGCACGATCCCGTGGTAATCGAGGCCTACCTCGGCGTCGAGGACGAGGCGCTCGACGAGACGAAGCTGCAGACCGGCACGGTGAACCTGTCGTCGCTCGACACCCCCGGCCGGACCCGGAAGGGAAAGCGGTCGTGAGCACGCTGAAGGTCGACGAGGCCGACGTCTACTACGGTCGTGTGCACGCCCTGCGCGGCCTGAGCTTCGAGGTTCAGGACGGCGAGATCGTGTGCCTGCTCGGCAACAACGGCGCCGGCAAGTCGACGACGATGAACATGCTCTCCGGGCTCGTGCGCCCGAAGTCGGGCACGGTGCGCTGGGGTGACATGGACCTCGCCACCGCGAAGCCGTGGGACATCGTCGCAGCCGGGCTCATCCACGTGCCGGAAGGCCGGCGCATCTTCTCGACGATGACCGTGCACGAGAACCTGCTGCTGGGCGGGTACACCGTGCGCGACGCGAAGCTCATCGCCCAGCGCGTCGATCAGGTGTACGCGCTGATGCCGCGCCTCGCCGAGCGGCGCCGCCAGCAGGGCGGCACGCTCTCGGGCGGCGAGCAGCAGATGGTCGCGATCGGACGCGCGATCATCGGCGGACCCAAGCTGCTGCTGCTCGACGAGCCGTCGATGGGACTCGCCCCGCTGGTGGTCAAGCAGGTCATGGAGACGATCCAGGCGGTGAACGCCCAGGGCACCACGGTGCTGCTGGTCGAGCAGAACGCCCGCGCGGCGCTGAAGATCGCCGACCGCGCGTACGTCGTCGAGAGCGGGCAGACCACCCTGTCGGGTCCGGCCGCGGAACTTGCGGCGGACGCCCGGGTGATCGACGCCTATCTCGGGGGCTGATAAGCATTGTGAGCATGTGACATTGCACTAAGCTGGTCGAGGAGGTGTGATCGATGCGGATCATCGTGATCGGAGCCGGCGCGGTTGGCGCCGCCTGCGCGCTGAGCCTGACCGAGGCCGGCGCCGAGGTGACGGTGCTCGACCGCACCGGGGTAGCCGGTGAGACTTCGAGTCGCTGCGAGGGCAACATCCTCGTCTCCGACAAGCAGCCGGGAGCCGAAGCGGTCATGGCCGTCGAGGCGAACCGCGCGTGGCGCGAGCTCGCGGCCCGTCTCGACGCGGAGCGCGTGCCCGGGCAGCCGGCCACCGAGTTCGAGGCGAAGGGCGGGATCGTCGTCGCCTTCGCCGAGGGCGCCCAGGCGCTGAAGGCCTTCGCTGCGGCGCAGCGCGAGGTGGGCATCCGGGCCGACGTGCTCGATGCCGCGGCGCTGCGCGCCGCCGAGCCGCACCTCGCCCCCGAGATCGCCGTCGGCGTGCACTACCCCGACGACGCCCAGGTGCAGCCGAGCCTGGCCACCCAGGCGATGCTCGCCCGCGCCCGTCACCTCGGGGCGCAACTGCAGATCACCGAGGTCACCGGGGCCGTCGTCGAGGCCGGGCGGGTGCGGGGTGTGCGCACCTCGACCGGCCGCATCGATGCGGATGCCGTGGTGAACTGCGCGGGTCCGTGGGCCGGTGAGATCGCCACGCTGTTCGGCGCCGCCCTCGACATCCGCCCGCGTCGCGGCACGATCCTGGTGACCACCGCGATGACACAGCGTGTGTTCCACAAGGTGTACGACGCCGACTATGTGGGCGCCGTCGGGTCTGCGGATGCCGCGCTGCAGACGTCGACCGTGGTCGAATCCACCCCCGCCGGCACGGTGCTGATCGGCTCGAGCCGCGAGCGCGTCGGATTCTCGGAGGACGGCCTGCTCGCGCCGCTCGCCGAGATCGCCGCGAAGGCGAGCCGGCTGTTCCCCTTCCTGCGCGACACCATGCTGCTGCGCACCTACTTCGGCTTCCGCCCGTACGCACCCGACCACCTGCCCGCAATCGGTGCCGACGCACGCGTGCAGGGACTGTTCCACGCGGCCGGTCACGAGGGCGCCGGCATCGGCCTGGCGCCCACGACCGGGGCGCTCATCGCGCACGCCGTGCTCGGCGTCCCGGCGCCCTTGGACCCGACGCCCTTCCTGCCCTCGCGGCTCACCCTGCAGGGAGCAGCCGCGTGAGCGCCCGAGTGCGGTGCGGGAGGGTCGCGGCATGAGCATCCGCATCGAACTCGACGGCGAAACGCTCGAAGGACGCGACGGCCAGAGCATCGCAGGCGTGCTGCTTGCGCACGGGCACCGCACCTGGCGCACCGCCGAGGGCGGCGAACGCGGCATCTTCTGCGGCATCGGCGTCTGCCAGGACTGCGTGCTCACCGTCAACGGCGTCGAGGGCGTCCGCGCCTGTCAGCGCACCGCCTGCGACGGCGACGTGATCGAGAGGGAGATTCGCGCATGAATGCCAGCGCACCCCGGGTGATGGTCATCGGTGCCGGTCCTGCCGGTCTGGCAGCAGCGGCCGCCGCCGCGGATGCCGGCGCCGACGTGGTGATCGTCGACGAGGGCGAGCGCGTGGGCGGCCAGTTCTGGCGTCATCATCCCACCCTCACCGACCAGCGCCTCCAGCACCAACGCCGTCGCTTCACCGATCTGCGTGATCGCCTGCGCGATGTTCGGGTGATCTCGTCGGCGAGCGTGTGGCGCGTCGAGGCGGGCCCGCCGCTGCGCGCGCACGTGCTGATCGGCCCCGCCGACGCGGCGGACCGACGCGCGGAGACCATCGAGGCTGATGCGGTCATCGTCGCCACCGGCGCGCACGATCGCGTCCTGCCCGTGCCGGGGTGGACGCTTCCCGGCGTCACCTCCGCCGGCGCCGCACAGGCGCTGGCCAAGCGCGACGGGCTCGCACCCGGCGTGCGCACCGTGGTCGCCGGCGCCGGTCCGTTCCTGCTGCCGGTCGCGCAGAGCGTGGCACTGATGGGCGGGCAGGTCGCCGAGGTCGTCGAGGCGACCTCGACCGGCCGGATGCTGCGCGGCTGGGGCGCTCGTGCATGGGAGCTCACCGCCGCCACCGCCAAGGCCGGAGAGCTCGGCTCGTATCTTGTCTCGCTGGCGCGGCACCGCACGCCGTACCGCTTCGGCAGCGCGGTCACCCGCATCCATGGGGGCGCCGCGGTGGAGGCTGTCACCGTGCAGCGGATCGACGCGGACTGGCATCCGATCGCGGGGACCGAGCGGACCGTCGAGTGCGACTCGGTCGCCCTCGGACACGGATTCACCCCGCGGCTCGAGGCGGCGATCCAGTTCGGCTGTGAGATCGGCGCCGACCGCTTCGTGCGCGTCGGCGACGACCAGGGCACCAGCGTCGCCGGCGTCTACGCCGCGGGTGAGATCACCGGGATCGGCGGTGCAGATGCCGCGCTCGCCGAGGGCGAGATCGCCGGTCTGGCCGCCGCGGGAGTGCCTGAAACGGACCGCCGCTGGAGGGCTCCGCTGGCCGCCCGGCGACGGATGCGCGCGTTCGCCGCGCGCCTGGACGTGCACCGCATCGGCCGGGGGTGGCCGACATGGCTCGAGGACGACACGATCATCTGTCGCTGCGAGAGTGTGCCCAAGGCGCGGATCGACGAGTATTCGTCCGCCTCGTCGCGCGCCATGCGCCTGTCCACCCGCGCCGGACTGGGCGCCTGCCAGGGCCGCACCTGCGGTCGCAGCGTGGAGGATGTGCTGGGGACGCGCTTCGACATCGATCGACGTCCCGTGCTGTCGTCGGTGCGGATCGGCGAGCTCGCCGCGCTCGCCGACACGACGACCACAATCACAGGAGGTATCTGATGCGCGCGCGTCGAACGATCCAGGCCGTGGACTCGCACACCGAGGGGATGCCGACACGCGTCGTCACCGGCGGGGTGGGACGCATCCCCGGCGCGACGATGAACGACCGCCGCCTGTACGCGATGGAGCACCTCGACGGGCTGCGCGGCTTCCTCATGAATGAGCCGCGCGGTCACGCCGCCATGTCCGGTGTGCTGCTGCAGCCGCCGGCGCGGGACGACGCCGACTGGGGCATCGTGTTCATCGAGGCATCCGGGTTCCTGCCGATGTGCGGCCACGGCACCATCGGGGCGGCGACGGTGCTTGTCGAGACGGGCATGGTCGAGGTCACCGAGCCGGTCACCGAGATCCGCCTCGACGTCCCCGCCGGCCTGGTCATCGCGCGGGTGCGCGTGGAGGACGGCCGGGCCGTCGACGTCACGATCGAGAACGTGCCGAGCTTCGTCGACCGCCTCGACGAGCGCATCGACGTGCCGGGCATCGGCGAGATCAGCTACTCGGTCGCGTTCGGCGGCAACTACTACGCGCTCGTCGACCTCGAGCAGATGGCGCTGCCCTTCGACCGCGCCCGGCAGGACGACATCCTCGCGGCTGGACTCGCGATCATGGATGCCATCAACACCCAGGCCCCGCCCGTGCATCCGGTGCTGCGCGGCGCCGACCACGTGCACCACGTCGAGTTCATCGCCCCCGGCTCGGATGCCGTGCGATCCCGCCATGCGATGGCGATTCACCCGGGCTGGTTCGACCGCTCACCCTGTGGCACCGGCACCAGCGCCCGCATGGCCGAGCTGCACGCGAGAGGCGAGCTCGACCTGAACGTGCCGTTCGTGAACGAGTCGTTCATCGGCACCGAGTTCACCGGCACGCTGGTGGCCGAGACGCGCGTGGGAGACCGCCCCGCGGTGGTGCCCACCATCACCGGACGCGCATGGGTGACCGGACTCGGGCAGTACCTGCTCGATCCCGACGACCCGTTCCCCGAGGGGTTCGTGTTCTGACCGCAGCGCGGACACCGCAGACAGACATCGAAACGAGGAGAGCACAGTGACAGAGAACCCCATCGACGCCGTCGCCGCCGCCGCGGCCGCCGCCGCCCGCCCGTTCGCCCGCACCAGCCCCCGCGAGCGCGGTGCGGCCCTGGTCGCGGTCGCCGAGGCGCTCGAGGCCGCAGCGCCCGAACTCATCGAGATCGCGATGCGCGAGACCGGCCTCACCGAGGCGCGGCTGGCCGGTGAACTGCGGCGTACCGCCTGGCAGCTGCGGCTGTTCGCCGACACGATCGTCGAAGGCGGATACCTCGACGTGCGCATCGACGCCGCCGACCCCGAGTACGTCATCGGTCCGCGCCCGGATCTGCGCCGGATGCTCGAGCCGGTCGGCCCCGTGCTCAACTTCGCCGCCTCGAACTTCCCGTTCGCGTTCTCGGTCGCGGGCGGCGACTCGGCCGCCGGACTCGCGGCGGGATGCCCCGTGGTGGTGAAGGCGCATTCCGGGCATCCGGAGCTGTCGCGGCGCACCGCCGAGATCGTCGCCGCGGCCCTCGAGGGCGCGGGGATGCCCGAGGGGACCTTCCAGCTGATCAGCGGGCAGGAGAACGGCGTCGCCCTGCTGAAAGACGAGCGCATCCGTGCCGGGGCGTTCACCGGTTCGACGCACGTCGGCCGGATGCTGGCCGACATCGCGGCATCCCGACCCGTGCCGATCCCGTTCTTCGGCGAGCTGGGCAGCGTGAACCCGGTCTATGCGACGTACGCCGACTCCGAGCTGCTCGAGGCATTCGTCACCTCGGTGTCGGGCTCGGCCGGCCAGCTGTGCACCAAGCCCGGGTTCTTGTTCGTGCCGGAGGGGGCCGACCTCAGCGCGGTGACCGATGCCGCGGGCTCCGTCGACGAGCACCGGCTGCTCAACCCCGGCATCGGACGCGCCTTCTCGCAGCGCCGCGACGACGTGCTGGGCGCCGACGGGGTCACCGTGCTGGCACGGGGCGAGGTGCGCACGGACGACGCGGGGCAGGCCTACGCGACCCCGACCGTGGTGACCGTCGACGTCGACACCCTGATGGGCAACCGCGACGCGCTGCTCGAGGAGTCGTTCGGGCCGCTCTCGGTGATCGTGCAGTACCGCGACCGTGATGCGCTGCCGCAGCTGCACGTCGAGCTGTTCCCCGGCAACCTCACCTCGACCGTGCACGCCCGCCCGGACGAGCTCGCCGACGGATCCCTCGCCCCGCTCGTCGACGCGCTCGCGCAGACCAGCGGACGCGTGCTGTTCGGCGGCTGGCCCACCGGCGTCTCGGTCACTCCGGCGATGCAGCACGGCGGCCCGTACCCGGCGACCACGACGGATGCCACGAGCGTCGGCACCGCCGCGATCACCCGCTTCCTGCGCGGCGTGGCCTACCAGGGCGCCCCGCAGGAGCTGCTGCCCGCGCCGCTGCGCGACGACAACCCGTGGAACGTGCCGCAGCAGCGCAGCGAGGCCGGTCGCTCGCACGAGTGGGGATCGTTCGCCCGCTGACCCGCCGGCGGGTCTCGCCTGTCAGCTGAGACCCGCCTTACGCCGAGACCCCCACGTGTGCGCAGGCGCACGCGGGGGTCTCGGCCTTGGTGGGGGTGTCGCTGAACCGTGGCTGTCGTCGGCTGCGTGGTCAGACGCGGACGCCGGAGCGGATGACGCCGAGGCGTGCGTCCTCGCGCCACAGCGTCGAGAGGTCGGCGAGCGGGTCGGATGCCAGCAGCACGGCGTCCCCGTACGCGCCCGGTCGCAGGTGTCCCAGCGCGGCATCCCCGATCAGCTCGGCGTTCACGACGGTCATCGACTGCAGGGTCCGCGCGGCGCCGCTGGCCTCGACCTGCAGACGCACCCCGGCGAGCTGGTCGTCTTCCAGGTCACCCATCAGGTCGCTGCCGAAGCCGACCCGCACGCCGGCGGCGTGGGCGAGCCGTACGGCATCCTGCCCCTTCGTGAGCACCTCGGCGTTCTTCGCGAGGGAGACGGCGTTCAGCCCGATCTCGGCGCCGCGGCGGTCCATCGCGTCGTACGCGGCCAGGGTGGGCACGAGGAAAGCGCCCGCCTCGGCCATCATCACGGCAGTCGCCTCATCGATGAGGTTGCCGTGCTCGATCGAGCGGATGCCGGCGCGCACGGCATGCTGCACGGCCTCCGACGAGTACGCGTGCGCGGCGACGTAGCTGCCCCGGCGGGTCGCCTCCTCGACAACGGCGCGCAGCTCTTCGGGCGAGTACTGCGGGATCCGGATCGGGTCGGTCAGCGAGAACACCCCGCCAGAGGCCATCACCTTGATCGCGTGCGCGCCGGTGCGCAGCCGCTCGCGTACGGCGACGCGCAGGTCGTCGACGCCGTCGACGACCTCGCACATGTGCCCGTGCGAGAAGCACACGTCCACGTGCGCGGCGCGCGGATCGCCGTGCCCGCCGGTCTGACTGAGGGCGGGGCCGGTGAAGTGGTACCGCGGAGACGGGAACAGTCCGGCATCGATCGCCTGAGCGAGCCCGATGTCGCCGCCCGCGACGTCGCGCACCGTGGTGAAGCCCCGCTGCAGCGCCCGCGCGAGCCGGCGCGCGCCGTTGAGTGCGGCATAGCTGAGCGGGCCCCGCTCGTTCTCGAAGCCGTCCATGCTCGTGGCGTAGGCGTGGAAGTGCGCATCGATGAGTCCGGGGACGACCCAGAGGTCAGCCGCGTCGAGCGTCTGGGCGCGGGGATGCGGGTGCTCGCACACCCTGCCCTCGGCGATGTGCAGGTCGCGGCGCTCGAAGCGCTCGCCGTCCCAGACCTGGGCGCCGGAGATCGTCAGGGGTGCTGCGGGTGCGGACATGCTCATGTCTCCTCGGTTCTCTCGGTCAGCGCAGGCTGAAGCCGTCGGCGACGGGGTCGTTCTCGTCGAGTTCGAACGTGCAGGTGCCGACCCGGTGCGCCATGCCGCGGACTTCGGGGATGACCCCCTCTGTCGTGCGCTCGGCGACGCGCGCGAGGAAGCGGGTGCCGATGATCGAGTCGTGGGTGAGCGTCTCGTCATCGGCCAGCGCTCCGCTCGCCGCGAGCAGCGCCACTCGCGCCGCAGTGCCCGAGCCGCACGGGCTGCGGTCGACCTCGCCGTCGGCGAACACGGTCACGTTGCGCTGGTGGGGACCCGCGTCGGTGCGCCCGAGATCGTCGAACAGGATGGTGCCGTAGACCCCCGAAAGACGGTCGTCCTCGAGCTGCGCGGCCGGATGCTCGTTGAGCGCCCACTTGATCTCGCGGCCGATCGCGATGAGATCGGTGGTGTGCTGCGGGGTGACCTCGAGCCCGACGGCCGAGGCGGGCAGCGTCGCGTAGACCGCGCCGCCGAAGACGAGGTCTACCTCGACGTCGCCGCGTGAGGTGCGCAGCGGGATGCCGCGGGCGAGCACCCGGGATTCGACGTTGCGGAAGACGATCTCGTCGATGCGCCCTGCGCTCTGGCGCACCAGCGCCTGCACGCGTCCGCTGGGAACGTCGATCGTCACCGCCGTCTCGCCGTCGGGGTCGGACGGGACTCGGCCGGTGCGCACCGCCCAGGCGCCGAGGGCGATCGTGCCGTGCCCGCACGCCGTCGAGAACCCGTCCTTGTGCCAGAACAGCACGCCGAAGTCCGCGCCGGCGTCGTCGGGAGGGGTGATGAACCCGCCGTACATGTCGTCGTGGCCGCGCGGCTCGAGGCAGAGGAACCGCCGGATGGCGTCCGCTTCACCGCTGATCGCCTCGACGCGGCGCTCGGCGACCGTGTCGCCGTGCGTGGGCGCGCCCTCGACGATGCGGAACGGCTCGCCCGCGGTGTGCCAGTCCTCGGTGCTCCACTGCATGCGTTCTCCTTCGATGCTCGGGTGGTTCCGCGGTCCGGCGCTCAGACGGCCAGTCGGGCGACGGCGAGATCCTGCCAACCCATGCCGCAGGTCTTGACGATCCGCGGGCGGTCGGTCGCGGCGGGGGTCGCGCCGGTGAACAGCTCGTGCATGGTCACGACGTCCTCGAGGCGCAGCATCCCGGCCTCGACCGCGACGATCACGTCACCGGCTTCAGATGCCGCGACCCGGCGGCTCTCCACCACGACCTGCGATCGGCCGACGAGCGCGGGGTCGAGTTCGGTGCGGTCGGGCTCGTGCGAGCCGATCGCGACGATCGTCGCGTCGTCGCGCACCGATTCGGAGGGGAACAGGGGAGCGGATGCCGTGGTCGCGCAGACGATGAGGTCGGCGGCCGCGATGTCGTCGAAGGTGCCTGCGCGCATGTCGGCGTCGGGCGCGTAGCAGCGGGAGACCTCGACGGCGGATGCCGTGCGTCCGGCATCCCGCCCGATGATGCGCACCGAGCGCAGCGGGCGAATCGCCGCGAACGCCTCGACGTGACGGACCGACTGCGGACCGGTGCCGATGACGACGAGATCGCCGGCGCTCTGGTCGGCGAGCACGTCCGCGCAGGCAGCGGAGACCGCGGGGGTGCGCAGGCTCGTCAGCGCGGTGCCGTCGAGGATGGCAGTAGGGGCGAGGGTCTGGCCGTCGACGAGGATGTAGACGCCCTGGATGCGTTCGAGACCGCGCGCCGGGTTGCCCGGTGCGACCGTGGCGAACTTCTGCCCCACGGCGCCGCCCGCGGCAGCGGGCATGAGCAGCAGCTGTCCGTTGGGGACGTCGAGGATCTGACGCGTGAGGTCGTGCTCGGGGTCGAAACCGTCTCGCAGCGTGCTCTGAACGGCCGCGATGGCGGCGGACATGCTCACCCGCTCGGCGAGCAGCTGCGCGTTGACCAGGGCGAGATCGGCGATGACGTCGGGCATGCTCCCAATCTAGGATCAAAACAGTAATATGTCACGCGCTATCACCGCGTTCGCTGGTGCTCGTCTCGATTGGCGAAGCGGGGGAGGGATGTCGTAAGCTGGACGACGGTGACGTGTCCGAGCGGCCGAAGGTGCAACTCTCGAAAAGTTGTGTAGGGTAACCCCCTACCGTGGGTTCAAATCCCACCGTCACCGCCATGAAAACCCCCGAGAAATCGGGGGTTTTCCCGTATCCGACAGCGGCGTGCGACCAGACGGTGCGCGTTTCGCCGACCGGTCACTTCCCCCGCGCGTCCGCGCGCTCCGCGTCGGAGTTCGGCGTCCAGCCGAACCAGCCGTCCTCTGCGGGGATCACGCTCCAGTCGCCGCAGGCGAAGACCGTTTTCGCCGCGTAAGGGTCCGGTGCGTCGTCGAGAGTCCACACCGGTGCCGAGCGTCGCTCCACATCCGCGCAGTCGCCGGCGAGAGGGGATTCACCGGTGAGCAGGATGACCACGTCATCGGACTTCTCCGACGTCGAGGTGCGCACGGTGATGTCGGTGGCATCCGCGGGGAGCCACGGCGCGTCGACCTCGGCCTCCGCACGGAACGCGGCGAGGTCGTCGAAGGTGTGCGTGGACTGCTGGTGGACGAGCTCCTCGTACACCGCGCATCCGGTCAGGGAGAACCCCGCTGCGGCGATCAAAGCGGAAGTGGCGAGGACTGTGCGTGCGTTCATGCTTCTAGCCTCGCCGCAGCGGATCCGCGCCGCGTCGTGCGTGCGAGGTATCCGCGTACGTCGCACGGATGATCCGCCACGCGGCGAGCGGCGTCAGCTGCCTGCTTCGGGCCGTCCCGCCCACCAGCCGATCACGTGGCCGATGTGCTGGTGCATGAGGCGCTCCGCGCGCTCGCCCTCGCCTGCCGCGAGCAGGTCCAGCAGCTCGTGGTGCTCGGCTGCCGAGCGCGACAGCTGCTCGGTCGCCAGCAGGCCGGCAAGGCCCGGCAGGCGGGTCTCCTTGCGCAGCTGCGAGATGAGCGCGGCCAGGCGCGGGTTGCCGCTATGCACGTTGATGGCCTCGTGGAAGGCGCGATCGGCTTCGAGGTACGTGGTGAGGTCGCCGCTGGAGGCGCCCTCGACGATGGCATCCGCCGTCGCGCGCAGCTTCTCGATGGCATCCGCCGGGATCTGTCCCGCGAGCTCGCGCATCACCGGCGGCTCGAGCAGTCGCCGCACCGCGACGATGTTCGCCACCTCGTCATCGCGCACTTCGGTGACGCGGAATCCCTTGTTGCGCACCGCCTCGACGAAGCCGAGCTTCTCGAGGTTCAGCATCGCTTCGCGCACCGGCGTGGCCGAGACGTTGAATCGGGCGGCGAGCGCGGGCGCCGAGAAGAGCTCGCCGGGGGCCATCTCTCCGGCGCGGATCGCCGCCTCGAGCGCCACCTCCACGCGCTCACGCAGATTCATCACCGGCTGCAGGGGAGTGACGACGGAGGGGAGTGTCATGAACGACCACCGATCAAGAAGCGTAGGCAGTGCCATGCGGCATGGCACTGCCTACGAAACTATCGGATGCCGTGGATGCGCGGCGACAGCACGCCGCCCGCGCATCCACGGCGTGGATCACTTGCCGTAGCCCTTGGCGGCGGCTTCTTCGGTGTCGGCGACGATGCGGTCGGCGACGTCCTTCGGAAGGGGCAGGCGCGGCGGGCGGCAGGGGCCGCCGTACAGGCCGAGCACGTCCATCGAGAGCTTGATGGACTCGACGAACTCCGTCTTGGTGTCCCAGCGCAGCAGCTTGTGCAGGTCGCGGTAGATCACCTTGGCGCGCTCGAGGTCGCGCACGTCTCCCGAGGTCGACAGGCGGAACAGCTCGACGGTGGCCTGCGGGATGGCGTTGGGGTAGCCGGCCACCCAGCCGACGGCTCCCGCGATGCCGACCTCGAGAACGCTGTCGTCGGTGCCGATCAGGATGTCGATGTCGGGAGCGAGCTCCTTGATCTCGTAGATGCGCCGGGGGTCGCCGGTGAACTCCTTCACGCCCACCATGTGGCCGGCCTCGTGGATCTCGGCGATCAGGTCGGGCACGAGGTCGACCTTGGTGTCGATGGGGTTGTTGTAGCCCACGATGGGCAGGCCCACCGCTGCGACGGTGGCGTAGTGGTGCTTCACCTGCTCACGGTTCGCCCGATACGTGTTCGGAGGCAGCAGCATGACGCAGTCCGCGCCGGCCTTCGCGGCCTGCTCGGCCCAGTGCGCCGACTGCAGCGCACCGTAGGCGCCGACGCCCGCCATCACCGAGAAGCCCTCGGGGGCGGCGTCAACGGCGACCTCGATCACCTTCGCGCGCTCCTGCTCGCTGAGGTTCTGGTATTCACCCAGCGAGCCGTTCGGCGCAATCCCGTCGCAACCGTTCTCGGCGAGGAAGCGCACGTGATCGGCGAAACGGTCGTAGTCGACCGAGAGGTCGTCCTTGAACGGCAGGGCGGATGCGACGATCACGCCATGCCAGGGAGCCTTCTGAGACATCTTTGTTCCTTTCCAGCTTTCGCGGCGCTGAAGCCGTTGGTCATATGTAACATATTACAGTACGGAGGCCATCCAGTGCTCCAACCCTGCGGAATCGATCGGCAGCGCGTCGCTGAGCACCTCGATCCCGCTGTCGGTCACGACGACGTCGTCCTCGATGCGCACGCCGATACCCCGCAGCTCCGGCGGCACGGTCTCATCCCACGCGTGGAAGTACAGACCCGGCTCGACCGTGAGCGCCATGCCCGGCTGCATGCTCGCCTCGAAGTACTGCGCGTACGATGACGCCCCGCAGTCGTGCACGTCGAGTCCGAGGTGGTGTCCGACGCCGCACACGATGTAGCGGCGGTGGTGCTGACCATTCGCCGCGAGCGCTTCGTCGACCGAGACCGGCAGCAGCCCCCAGTCGGAGAGACCCTGTGCGAGCACCTCCATGCACGCGATGTGGAAGTCCCGCCAGTCGCGACCGGGTGCTACCGCGGCGAGGCCGGCGCGGTGCGAGCGCTCGACCAGGTCGTGCACCTCGCGCTGCGCCGTGGTGAAGCGTCCGCTCGCCGGGAGCGTTCGCGTCACATCGGCGGTGTATCCACTGCGGTTCTCCACTCCCATGTCCAGCAGCAGCAGCGCTTCGGGATCGACCGGGCTGTCGGCGCGCACCCAGTGCAGGATGGGCGCATTCGCTCCCGAGCCGACGATGCTCGCGTACCCGGGTGCCTGGCCGACCGTGCGGGCGTGCCGGTCGAAGGTCCCCTGCAGCCAGCGCTCGCCGCCGTGCTGCACGGCGTGGGGGATCTCTCGGCGCACCTGGGCGAATCCCTCGACGGTGTGCTGCACGGCCGCGCGCAGCTCGGCGAGCTCCCACGCGTCCTTCTGCATTCGCAGCGCGGAGAGCGTCTGGGCGAGCTCGGCTGAGCGTGCCCGGGCGCCCAGCTGCCGACCGGGCACGGCGCCCACGACCGCACTGCCCGCGATGAGCGCGTCGTCGGGCACAGCGAGCTCGTCCAGTTCGCGTACGCGCACGTCCAGGGCGTCGGCCAGCTCAGCGGTGCCGGCGAGCGGACCGACCCAGAGCTCGCCGTGGGTGGGGTCGGCATGGAAGGCGGCGGCGCCGGGACGCGCGGGCGGGATGATGTACAGCGTCGCGTCATGTCCTCCGGCACGGGGGGTGAGCACGAGCACCCCGTCCTCCACACCGAAGCCCACCAGCCAGAGGAAGTCGCTGTGTGCGCGGAAGTCGAAGAAGAAGTCGTTCAGTCGCGCGTGTGCGCGCCCCGCGGCGACGACGAGGGTGCGACCCGGAAGGGCGGTCGAGAGGCGCTCGCGGTGACGGGCGGCCGCCTGCGCGGCGCCGGGCTCCACCCGCGGCGTGCGGTCGGCATCACCCCAACCGGTTCTCATCCAGTCGGTGAAACCCGAGGCGGCCGCGAGTGACGGCATCCGTGGATCCTGCGAGTCGGAGCGGGCGTTCGGGATGCCGCTCTCCCAGTCGACGACGTGCACCTCGGCGCCGTAGCCGGTGGGCTGGTGGTGGTGATTGCTCATGCTGTCTCCAGAGGGTCGTCGGGCGGGGAACAGGTGCGGATGGCGCACCCGCCGGGTCAGGATCGTTCGCCGCCGCGCCCGCCGAGGCGCCATTCGAGTGCGGTGAACAGCCGCTCGGCGACGCCGTCCATGACGATGCCGTCGTGCTCGTGCTCGTTGGTGACCCACGCGTGCAGCCCGCCCACGCGGGCCGCGGTGTCGAGCGAGAGCCCGGCGTCGACGTACATGTCGTCGAAGTACACCACCGCCTCGACCGGCACTTCGTTCGCGCCGAGCCGCGCGGTGTCGTACAGCTCGATCGGCCATTCCCGTGCGGCGAGCAGCTCGACCCCCGCGCGGAAGCCGCGCAGCGCACGGACCTCCTCGAACATCCAGGGGAACACCATCTCGCCGGTGAACAGCACCGGCCGCGCACCCTCGTCGAACTCCGGGTGCCGTTCCCGCTCGCGCTGCGCCGCCCAGCCCGTCGGCCCTGCGCCGTAGATGCTCTCCTGCAGGGCGATGAACAGCGGGTTTCCGGCGAACGCGGTGGCCGCGCCCACCGAGGCGAGGAAGGTGTCGCTCAAGCGTGTCTCGGCCCGATCGGCGAACGCCTCGTCGAAGAGCCAGTGCACCCGATCGAAGCCCGGGCCCATGCCGAAGTCGAAGCCCAGCGTCTGCAGGCGGCGCACGGTGAGGCGGTCGCCGTCGGCGAGGCGGACGTCCTGCGCCTGCAGGGTGTCCGCGACCTGCGCGATGCGCTCGGCGAGGTGCGGGGCGCGCTCACGGAACTGCCGGTTCTTCTCCACCACGCGCGGGAACGTGCGCCGGTAGACCTCCGCCGGGTCGGGATCGAGCGAGGGGAGCCCGCCCGCGACCGCGGAGGCGACGATCGCCTCGGGGAAGGCGGAGAGGTAGTGCAGTGTGAGGAAGCCGCCGTAGCTCTGCCCGATCGTCCACCAGCGGCGCCCGCCGTAGTGTGCGGCGCGCAGCGCCTCGAAGTCGCGCACGATCGAGTCCGCCCGGTGCAGCGACAGCCGTCGCGCGGCCTCCTCGGCCGGCATCTCGGCGAACCGCGACCCCGACAGTGGCGTCGACCGGCCGGTGCCGCGCTGGTCGGGCACGATGAGCCGGAAGCGCGACAGCGCGGCGGCGACCCAGTCGCCCCGACCCACCGGTCGCACGCCCTTGCCGCCGGGACCGCCCTGCAGGTGCAGCAGCAGCGGCAGGTCGTCGTGGCGGCGCTCGGCGGCGACGAATTCACGGGCGAAGATCTCGATGGTCTCGCCGTCGGGGTCGTTCCAGTCCAGGGGCACGGTGGTCCACACGTCGCGGGCCACGATGTCCTTGCCGACGAAGTACGTGCTGTCAGAGGTCACGCAGGTCACCTTGCCTTCCGATGGGGATGCCCGCGGTTCGCAGGCTCCGATCCAGTCTGCCCGGGGCTGCCGGGTCCGGTGGCGCCGCGCCCGCCGTGACCGGTGCCGCGCTCACTGCGCCCGGGTGCGCACCCGGGAGTCGAGCAGCGCGTAGAAGAGGTCGACGATGAGGTTCGAGAGCACGACGAACAGTCCGCCGAGCAGCACGACGGCGATCACGACCGGCCGATCCTGCATGGCGACGCTGGTCACCGCGAGCGCCCCGACGCCCTGCAGGCCGAAGACCTGCTCGATCACGATCACACCACCCAGCAGCAGCCCGATGTCGATGCCGAGCTGGGTGACCAGCGGCGGCATGGCGCTGCGGAAGGCGTGCACGTAGATCACACGCCGCTCGGTGAGTCCCTTCGCCCGTGCGGTGCGCACATAGTCCTCGCCGAGCACGTCGAGCATCTGCCCGCGGGTGAGCCGCGCGTACACCGCCGCGGTGACCATCGCGAGGGTCAGCCACGGCAGCGCCAGGTGCCACGCCCACTGCAGAGGGTCGGTCGCGAAGGGCACGTAACCCGACGGCGGGAACAGGTTCACCCCGAACCGGGTGGGCAGGTAGTACAGCAGGTACAGGGCCAGCATGCCCAGCACGAAGGTGGGGAAGCTGATGCCGGCCAGCGCGAACCCCTGACCCAGGCGGTCGCGGACGCTGCCCGGACGCTTGGCCGAGGCGATGCCGATCGGGATGCCGATCGCGAGCCACAGGACCACTGCGCCGAAGACCAGCGACATGGTCGCGGGGATCCGTGCCAGTACGAGATCGGCGACAGGCAGGCTCGAGCGGTACGAGAAGCCGAGATCGCCCTGCAGCAGGTTGCCGATGAAGATGAGGTACTGCTCCCAGATCGGCTTGTCGAGGCCGAGATTCGCCCGGATCTGCGCCATGAGCGCCTCGGTCGCCTTGTCGCCGGCGATGATCCGCGCCGGGTCGGAGGGCGTCACGTAGAACAGCACGAAGATGAACACGCTGAGCAGGAACAGCACCAGCAGGCCGAACCCGATGCGCGACAGCAGGAAGCGGATCATGCCCGCGCTCCCTTCGCAGAGGACGGATCGAGCGCGTCGCGAAGACCGTCGCCGACGAGGTTGAACGTGAGGGTCAGCGCCAGCAGGGCGAGGCCCGGCACGAGCACCATCCATGGAGCGACGATGTACATCGATCCGTTGGAGGCGTCGGCGAGCATGTTGCCCCAGCTGGGCGTGGGCGGCACGGTGCCGAGGCCCAGGAACGACAGCGTGGCCTCGAACACGATGGCGGCGGGGATCATCAGCGTCGTGTACACCACGATCGGCACGACCAGGTTCGGCAGCACATCGCGGAACATCGTGGCGATGGGGGACTGACCGAGCGAGCGGGCCGTCTCGATGAACTCCCGCTCACGCAGGGCGAGCACCTGCCCGCGGATGACGCGGGCCAGGCCCGCCCAGCTGAAGAACACGATCACCGAGATCGACAGCTGCAGGCTGGGCCCGAGCACCGACACCGTGGCGATCGCGACGAGCAGGAACGGCACGCTCATCACCAGATCGATGACGCGGCTGAGCACCGTGTCGACCACCCCGCCGAAGAAGCCGGCGGTCATCCCGATCAGGATGCCGATCGCCGAGGCCGCCAGTGACGCGACCACGCCGACCAGCAGCGACACCTGGGCGCCGTAGGCGAGCCGCACCAGCAGGTCGCGGCCGAGCTGGTCGGTGCCGAGCAGGAACTCGCCGTTCGGTGGCACGGGCATGCCGGCGGGCGACAGCCCGGTTTCGCGGAACTGCTCGGTGGGACCGTGTCCGGTCCACTGCGCGATCAGGGGCGCGCCGAGGGCGAAGATGACGATGAGCACGATGACGACGGCCGAGCCCACGCTGGCCGGGTCACGGCGCAGCCGGCGGAGGGTGAGCTGCCACGAGCTCTTCACCCCGGATGCCGCGTCGGCGGCGCCCTTCGCCGGGATGAGCAGGGTCAGGGTCTCTTTCGAGAACGGGCTCATGCGTGCGCCTCCGACGGGGTGGGGTCACCGGCATCGCTGAGCGCGCCGAGGAACGCCGCGGCCAGCAGCTTCTTCGTGAACGGCTGCTGCGGCGCGTCGTAGATGGTCTCTGCCTCGCCGAGCTCGATGATGCGCCCGTGCTCCATCACGGCGATGCGGTCGCACATGTGACGGACGACGGCGAGGTCGTGCGAGATGAACAGATAGGTCAGCCCGAGCTCGCGCTGCAGGTCGTCGAGCAGCTGCAGCACCTGGGCCTGCACCGTGACATCGAGCGCCGAGACAGGCTCGTCGAGGATGATCAGATCGGGGTTGAGCGCGATGGCGCGCGCGATCCCGATCCGCTGACGCTGCCCGCCCGAGAACTGCGCGGGGAAGCGGTTGTAGTGGTCGGGGTCGAGGCCGACCTGCTCGAGCAGCTCGAGGACGCGGCGTTCGCGTTCGCGTGGGGTGCCCACGCCGTGGATGCGCAGCGGGTCGCCGATGATCGATCCGACGCGGCGCTTGGGGTTGAGCGATGAGAAGGGGTCCTGGAAGACCACCTGTACGCGCTGGCGCATCCGCCGCCACTGCGCACCGTTGAGGGTGCGCAGGTCGGTGCCGTCGAAGCGCACGGTGCCCTCCGACGGCGGTACGAGGCCGGCGATCGTGCGGGCGAGCGTGGTCTTGCCGCATCCGCTCTCGCCCACCAGGCCCAGCGTCTCGCCTCGGCGCACCTCGAGGCTGATGCCGTCGAGAACCTTGCGCTCGACGCCGCGCCGCGCCGAGAACGAGACGCTGACATCCGACACCTCGGCGATCGGTGCAGCCGTGACCGGACCGGCCGCGGCGGGGGCGGCATCGCCCGGGGCGGCCTCGGCGAGCTGACCGAGCGGAGCCCGACGCTCGCTCTGCGTGAAGGCGGACGACGCGATCAGGTCGCGCGTGTACGGCTCTCGTGGGCGGCGCAGCACCTCGTCGCTCGTGCCGACCTCGACCTGCTCGCCGCGGTACATGACCATGACGCGGTCGGCGACACTCGCCATCACGCTGAGGTCGTGGCTGATCATCAGCACCGTCGCCCCGAAGTCCTGCTTCATCTCACCGAGGAGCTGCAGGATCTGCGCCTGCACGGTGGAGTCGAGGGCGGTGGTCGGCTCATCCGCGATGATCAGCGCCGGGTCGAGCGAGAGGCTCATGGCGATCATCACGCGCTGACGCATGCCGCCGGAGAACTGGTGCGGGTATGCGTCGAACCGCGACGCCGCATCGCTGATGTGCACCTTGTCGAGCAGCTGGATCGCCCGCGCCTTCGCCGCTTGGCGGGAGACGTTCTCGTGTGCGCGGATCTGCTCGACGATCTGCCATCCGACGGTGTACTGCGGATGCAGGCTGGACAGCGGGTCCTGGAAGATCATGCTGATCTCGCGTCCGCGCTTGCGGCGCAGCCGCTCGGGATCGAGTGTCAGCAGGTCCTCGCCCTGGAAGCGCACCGCGCCGGAGGTGCGTGCCTGCGGGATGAGACCCATCACCGACTGCACGAGCACCGATTTGCCCGAGCCGGATTCGCCGACGATGCCGAAGAACTCGCCCTCGGCGACGTCGAACGAGACGTCCTTCACAGCGTGCACGTCGCCGCCCTCGGTGGGGATGTCGACCTTCAGATGGGACACCTCGAGAATGGGCATTCGTTCTCTTCTCTTCCGAGTGGGGCTGCTGCGGCGCGAGCGGGTCGCGCCGCAGCAGCAGGTCGAGCAGCGGCTACTTCGTCAGCCAGACGTTGGCCCAGTCGCCGTTCTGCGCGAGAGCGTAGATCGAGAAGTTCTGCACACGCGCCGAGTGGTAGTTGGCCTTCTTCTTCGCCGCGATGCTGACGATGGGCGAGTCCTTCATGACCGTCTGGTCGACCTGGTGCCACAGCTTGGCGGCCTCTTCGGGCGTGCTGGCCGCCAGAGCCTGGTCGGCCAGGGCGTTCGCCTCGTCGTTGTTGTAGTCGACGTAGTTGTACGCCTGCGGCGTCCCGTCGAAGGTGAACTGCGGCTGGTACACGCTGCGCGCGGCACCGCCGACCCAGTCCGGCGACCAGCCGACCAGCGCGATGTCCCATTCGCCGCCGGACGCGTTCTCGCGGTTGGTCATGAAGTTGGCGTAGTAGTCGGTGGGCGGGACGGGGAAGAGCTCGACGGTGATTCCGGCCTTCTCGAGGCTCGCCTGCACGGTCTGGGCGATGTCGGGCTGCGAGCCGAGGTTGCGGTAGGGGAACTTCAGAGTGAGGTTCTGCACGCCGGCCTTCGCGAGCAGCTCCTTCGCCTTCTCCGGGGCGGCCTTCCCGCTCTTGTCGCCGTACGGCGAGTACTCCTCGTACCCGTTGATCCCGGGTCCGAAGATGCCGTTCGTGACCGTGGCGATATCGGTACCGCCCATGACCTGCACGACGGCGCTCTTGTCGATCGCGTACTGCAGGGCCTGGCGCACCTCGAGCTTCTGCAGCGCGCCGCCGTTGTTGTCGGTCTTGGTGTTGATCCACATGAACTGGTCGACCCCGCCGTTCTCGAGGGTCGAGAACTTCTCGTCATTGGCGGCGGTGAGCTGCTGGATGTTCGCAGGTCCCGGCTGGATGTCGAACAGCATGTCGGCGGAGCCCGCCTGGAGCTGCTGCATGGCGGCATCCACCTCCACGCCCATCGTCATCTCGATGCTGTCGACGTACGCCTTGCGCAGCGGGTCGCTCTTCGCGTCCCACGACTTGTTTCGTGTGAGGGTGAGCTTCACGTCGGGCTTGTGCTCGTCGATCGTGTACGGGCCCGACGAGATGAAGTTGTTGCGGTACTCCGGCGAGTCGGGCAGGTAGTCCAGCACCTCGACCGGGGCGGGGTTGGCGGTCGACAGGCTGAGCATGGACGTGAAGTCGGATGCGGGCTCGGTGAGGCGGAACACGACCGTCTTGTCGTCGGGCGTCTCGATTCCGGTGATGTCGTTGGCCTCGATGTACTCCTTCATCGCGCCGGCCTCGGGGGCGACATCCGCGAAGCCGTCGCAGAACTGCGTCATGCCGTCGATGAGCGTGATGAAGTAGCTGCCAAGGGCAGCACCGATGTGCGGGTTGCAGATGCGCTTGATGCCGCGCTCCACGTCTTCCGAGACGATCGGGCGGGCGCCGTCGGGCGCATCCCAGGTGGCGCCGTCGCGCAGCGTGATCGTGTAGGTCAATCCGTCGTCGGTCGGCTTGGGGACCTCGGTGGCGAGGTCGCCGACGAGTGCGGAGCGCTTCTCGGCGTCGTTGGATGCCTCGTAGCTGAGCAGCGAGCGGGAGATGACGCGGGTGATGCTGTTCGAGGGCACGTACGCGATCAGCTGCGGATCGATGCGATCGGTGTCGCCGTTGGAGAGCACCTTGAGGGTGCCGCCGGTCTGCGGTTCGCCGGCGTCGGCGTCGCCGCCGCCAGCGGACGAGCAGCCGCTGAGCACGAGCGCGAAGGCTGAGGCGACGATGAGGGGAGCCAGAGGGGACAGCTTCTTGCGGGCCATAGAGTCGTCCTTGATTCTCGGTCGGATGCCCGCATCTTCGACGGGCGAGCGGTCACGGACGGGCCGTGGCACGCCTGTAACATAGCACATGTCAGATTGCTACTCGACCGCCCATCTCCTTCAGCTGTCGCGGAGGGGATCTTGGAGGCAGATGCGGGCTGCGGGCCGAGCGCCACTAGACGTATGAACGATTCGGCATGAATCGTCGAACGGACGCCCGTGCGGCACTGCTCGTCGATTCATCACAGGCCGGGTCCGTCCGGAGCCGTGCGGGAACCCGGCTGACGCCCCCTTTCGCACGAGGTCGATGAGAAGGTGGTCTCAGGTCTCGCACCTGCTCAGCCGAGACCGAAGCGGGAGGAATGCGGCTCGCCACCCGAGGCGCCGCGACGGAGTTCGGGCTCATCGTCGCGATGGTCGATGTGGGGACAACGACCATCTGATCGCTCACCCCCCCCGGTCGGTCCGACTGCGACCGGAGGGCGCCTGCCGCCGTGGTGTTCGACGCGTAAGCTCGAACCCATGGCGGCAGGCGCAACGATCCACACGTTCGATGTGCAGCTCGCCGACGTCGACCGCGGCGTCTACGACGAGCTGAGCCTGCGACTCGCGCGGCATCCGTCCGAGACCGACGCGTACATGCTCACGCGGCTGCTGGCGTACTGCCTCGAGTATGCGGACGGCATCGCGTTCACCGAGGGCGTGGCTGCGACCGACGAGCCGGCGGTGCTCGTGCGTGACCGCACCGGCCGCGTCACGGCCTGGATCGAGGTCGGCGCACCCGACGCCACCCGCCTGCACTACGGCAGCAAGCTCGCCGATCGCACGGTCGTGTACACCTACCGCGACCCGGCCAAGGTGGTCGCCAACTGGGCGGGCAAGACGATCCACGACGCGGACGCCATCGTGCTGCACAGCTTCGACGCGGGTTTCCTCGACAGTGCGACAGCCGCCCTCGCGCGCCGCAACACGATGACGGTCTCGATCACCGAGCGTCAGCTCTATCTCGAGCTCAACGGCACGCACCTGAGCACCGAGGTGCACGAGCAGCCGATCCGCGCGGCCTGACCGGCAGGAGGGCCGACGCGCAGGGGACCGGACCCGCCGCGGTCAGGGGGACAGATCGGGGAGCTCCCGGATTCCGAACTCGTGGCGCAGCGCGCTCAGCGCCGCCAGCCACCCCGGCATGCCGGTCACACCCGGCCCGGGCGCGGCAGAGGCGGAGGCGAGGTAGACGCCGGGGATCGGAGTGCGCCAGGGATCCGGACTGAGCACCGGCCGTCGGAACAGCTGCCAGAGGTTCGGAGCGCCCGCCGCGATGTCGCCGCCCGGGTAGTTCGGGTTGTGCTGCTGCACCTCGTGGGCGCTGCGCGAGCTGATCGCCACGATGGTGTCGCGGAAGCCGGGGGCGAAGCGCTCGATCTGGCGGATCACCGCGTCCTGGCGGTCCGCCGTGCTGCCCGCCGGCACGTGCGTGTAGGCCCACAGCGTGTGCTGCCCCGCCGGAGCGCGACCGGGATCGAACAGCGTCGGCTGCGACACCAGCACGTAGGGATGCTCGGGCAGCCGACCACGGTGCACCTGATTCTCGGCATCCGCCATCTCCGCCCGCGTGCCGCCGACATGCAGGGTGCCGGCCCGGTGCAGCTCGGGGTTCGTCCACGGCACCGGCTCGCTCAGAGCGAAGTCGACCTTCGCGACGCCATCTCCGTATCGGAACCGCTGTAGCGCCCGCCGGTAGCCGGGCGGCACGACATCGGCCGCCAGGCGCAGGAGCGCCCTGGGAGTGACGTCGAGAAGCGTCGCCCACGCATCCGGCAGGTCGCTCAGCGACTCGACCTCGTGATCGAGCACCAGTTCGCCGCCGTGCCGGCGCAGGTCGTCCACCATGGCATCCGCGATCGCCTGGCTGCCGCCGATCGGTATCGGCCAGCCCTGCGCGTGGGCGTACGTGGTGAGCGCGAGGCCAGCCCCGGCGCCCGCGATGCTGGGCTGCGCGAGGATCGTATGCGCGGCGACGCCGGTGAGCATGGCGGGGGCGACGTCGTCGCGGAAGCGCGCATTCCACGCCGGGGTGCCCTGCTCGAGCGAGCGCAGCCCGAACAGCACGGCGGTGAGCGGGTCGGGCGGGATGCGAAGCAGGGACGAGCCGGTGAAGTCGGCCACTCGGGTCGCCCGCTCGACCAGCGGCCGCAGAAGTCGTGCGTACGCCCGGCCGTCCGCACCGAGCGCGTCGGCGGCACGGTCGAGGTCCCGGTAGGCGATGCCCGCGCGGCCGCCGTCCAGCGGCTGGGCGAACGACACATCCGGGGTGACGAACTCGACCCGGTCGCGCAACCCGAAGTCGCGGAAGAAGCGCGACTCGAACGCCAGCGGATGCACGGCGGAGCAGACGTCGTGCTGGAAGCCGGGCAGCGTGAGCTCACGCGTGGCGGCCCCGCCCCCTGCCCGGCTGTCGCGCTCGTAGACGCGCACGCGCAGCCCGGCCCTGGCGAGCGTCACGGCGGCGGCGAGTCCGTTCGGCCCGGCGCCGACGACGACGACGTCGAGGTCATCCCCGCCGGGGCGACGCCGGTCGATCACGATCGCTGTGCCTCTGCATCCGAAGCCCGTCCCGCCGAAGGCGAGGGCGACGGCGACGGCGACGGCGAGTCGCGCCGGGATCGAACGGCCGCCCTGCCTTCGGAGAGATAGGCCAGGCGGTGCAGAGTCTCGGCATTCCGCCAGCGCACCAGCGCGTTCATGATCGGGCGGGGCACGAACCGGCCGGGGCCTGCGATGGGCTCTTCCTGAATGCGCACGAAGCAGTCGTCTCCCCGCGGTCGCACCTCGATCGTCACCCGCGCCTCGCCCATCGGCCATCCTCGCGCTCGCATGACCATGCTGCGCGGCGGGTCGTGCTCTTCGACGATGGTCTCGTCGTTGATGAGCATCGGCCACACGCCGAACGAGTGGTGCAGCCGCGATCCGCGCATCGGCCAGGTCGGATCCACGGCCCGCATGCGCGACGCACCCACCACCCACGTCGGGTACAGCCAGCCGTCGCTCAGCACCTCGAACACGTCTTCCGGTGCGCAGTGCAGCACCCTCACATTCCGGGCCATCGCTCATTCCTCCCTGATCGGGCCGACGCCTCTCAGCCGCCCCTGTCGGTTTCTCCGACGCTAACCCGCTCCGCCGGATCGGCAGAGCGGGTTGCGCTCGGCGCCTGCGCATGGTCTGGTGATCGCGTCACGTGCTCGCGTCACCTCGGAGCGCGTCTCGCGCACGCCGAGCATCCGCGAGCGTCTTCTCCGCGGTCGAGAGCTCATCGGCGGCCCGGCGCCGGCGACGGTCGGCGGCGTCGGCGTCCTCCCTGGCGTGGGCGGCATCCTCCCGGACGCGGGAGAGCTCCTGCTCGAGCTCCGCGATGCGCTCCGTGAGGCGTCCGGCACGCTGCACGGCATCCCTCGCCTCGTCCTCCGCACGCCGCTCTGCTCGCAGAGCCCGCTCGTGTGCTTTCTCCGCTTCGCGCAGAGTGCGTTCGGCGGCGCGCTGCCGACGTCTGGCGCCCACCTCGTCGTTCGGCCGGCCCTGCGAGGCCGGCGGTCTCGGCCGCCCGCCCGCGACGATCGCCTCGAGGTCGACCGAGCCGGTCGGCTCGAGGTCGCGCACCAGGCGTCCGGATGCCACGGCCGCGGCCGCATCGGGATCGAAGAACGCCGCAGAGATCGTGCGCCGCACCGCCTCCCGCGTGGCGTCGCTCACCCGCGCACCCCGCGCGGTGGCGAGCGTCGCGGCCTCCGCCGCGAGCTGGTCGGTCAGCGCTCGTCGCTGCCGCCCGAGGTGCGAGAGCGTCGCGGCATCCAGATCCTCCTGGGCGTCGCGCAGCTCGACGGCGAGCTGCAGCGCCTGCTCGAGCCGGGCGGTGCGCTCCCCGGCGAAGAGGTTCACCACCCAGGCGGCGACGTTGGGCTTGCGCAGCGCTCGGACCGCAGCCGAGAGCACCGGGTCGTCGACGGCACCGGCGCGCGCATTCCGCGCGGCGATGAACGCGTCAGGCGACCCGGCGTACAGCTCGGCGGCGATCTTCTCGAGGTCGCCCGCTCCGCTCATGCGAGCGACCCTATCGCGCGGACGGTCAGTCGTTCGTCGTCGCCTCTTCGGCCGCGCGCATGGCGGCCTCGCCCTCCTCGGGCGATTCCGCACCGGCGCTCGCGGCGGAATCGTCGCCGGACGCCGGCTCGCCATCCGTGGTCGGCATGTTCTGACTGTCGAACTGTCCGTCGGGCTGCGCCTCGGCAGCGGTCGGCGGGTTTCCGCCCGCAGCGTCGGGGGAGTCCGCCGCGGCGTCGTCGTGCAGGTCGTCAGGGTTTCCGTCGTGGTGAGTCATGCCCCGAGTATTAGCCGACCGAGGGTGATCGGGGCAGGGCCGTGACGGCCGGCACCTCGAGGGGTATCATCCGCGCCGCCCCGACAGCTGCGGCTCCGCAGCAGGCTGCGTCGGACCGGGTGAGCGACGCACATCGATCAGCGCCAGCATGCCGCCGGCCACGAGTCCACCGACGCCGCCGAGCACCATGTCGCCGATCGTGTCCTGATAGCCGACGTGGATCTGGTCGCTGATGTACACCGACCCGAACCACTCGATCATCTCCCAGACCGCGCTCAGAGCCAGGGCGATCAGCGGCGCGAGAACCAGCGGGGTCCGCGCCCTCGGGCGCGCCGATGCGGTGATGCCGACGACGCCGGCTCGCGTCAGGATCTCCGCCGCGAGGATCGTCAGCACCGCGGTGCACGCGAAGTGCACCACGAGATCCCACCGGGAGATCGCCGCATAGAGATCGAACACGTTGCTCCACGCTGCGGCGAGGACGGTGACTCCGGATGCGGTGTCGAACCAGGCGCGCATGCCCAGCATGCGCGGCAGCATCAGCGCGGGCAGAGCCAGGGCCGTGATCCCGGCATCCGTCGGCTTCAGCCAGATGGCGGCCGCGATCACACCCAGGATGCCGATGACGCGCAGGGCATCTGCCGTCCACTCCGCGGCCGTGGCCGGCGGGCGAAGGAAGTCCTCTTTCATCTGGCATCCTCTCCGAATCGCAGCACGGCCTGCACGGGCAGGTGATCCGACGGCCGGCGCCCGCCGGGAGTGCGGGCGTTGGCGCCGACCGTGCGCACCCGTACGTCCGGCGTCGTCATGATCCAGTCGAGCTGGCGCCCGCCGGCACGAGGGCGTCGGTATCCAGGGTACGTGCCCCATCGCGGACCGGCCCTCCGCTCCGCGGCATCCCAGCTGTCGAGCAGCGCACGGCCGGCCTGCAGCTCGCGCAGCGCAGGGGAGTCGGCGCCGGCGTTGAGGTCGCCCAAGACGACCGCGGGCAGGGCGCGCTCGATGACGAGCCGGCGGATGCTGAGGGCGGAACGTCGCCGCGACGATGCGGAGAGGTGGTCGAGGTGGGTGTTGATCGCGAGGAATCGCGTGCCGGTGCCGCGCTCGACGAACTCGGCCCAGACCAGGATGCGGGGGATGAGGTTGCCCCATCCGATCGAGCCCGCCCGCTCCGGCCGGTCGGACAGAGCGCGCTGACCCCCGTCGTGCAGCACGAGACGCGTGCTGTCGTACACGATCGGGGTGCCCTCGCCGCGTCCCCCGGCGGCCCGTCCGGCGCCGATGGCACGGTGATCGGCCCCGAGCGCCTCGCGCACCAGGGGCATGACGCGCGGCAGGGCCTCCTGCAGGCCGATGAGCGTGGGGCGCTCCGAGGCCAGCAGCTGCTGCACGGCAGGTGCGCGCCACGACCAGCGGTCGGCCCGGCGGTGCAGCATGCCGTCTGCGGCGCGGCGGATGTTGAACGTCATGACGTGCACGTCGGGCGGTTCGGGTGGCGCGATCAGGGCATCCGCGGGCCCATCCGACTCGCGAGCCGCCACCGCTACCCGTCCCAGCCCTGCTGCGGCGTCTCGCACGTCTCGCGGAACACGAACTGCGACGGCAGCTTGCGCTGGGAGCTCGACCAGTCGATGGCCGGGCGGCGCTGCTCGGCAGGCAGGTAGCCGAGACGGTACACGGCCATCAGCTCGAGATCGTCCGGCACGTGCAGCAGCTCGATGATCTCGTCCCAGCGGCCCGGCGCCTCCATCGGGAACGAGATGAACTGGATGCCCATGCCGAGCTCCACCGTCGTCAGCCAGATGTTCTCCATCGCGGCGCCCATGCTGAACACCGAGTAGAACGACGACAGCTCGCCGGGGCGGTACTCGCTGCGGTCGAGCATCACGGCGAGCAGCAACGGGGAGCCGGCGACGAGCTTCGCATTCTCGGCGCCGAGCGTCTTCGGCACGCCGAGGGAGTTCATCAGCTTCTGCCCGCGCGAGGTGAACACCTGACTCGTGAACGGGCGCAGCACCGCGGGCAGCTTGTCGAACAGCATCCCGCTGCGCTTCTGCTCCATCTCGGCCTGGCTGAAGCGGAAGTACGGCTTGTACCGCTCGAAGAACGTGCCGTTCGACATCACCTCGGTCATGCTCTCGCCCGAGATCTGGGCGATGCGCTCGATGGTCTCGCGCTGCTCGATCACGACGAAGCGCCACGGCTGGCTGTTCAGCTGCGAGGGCGCGCGACTGGCAGCTTCGATCAGCAACCGCTGGTGCTCTTCGCTCACCGGATCGGGCAGGAACGGCCCGTTCGTGGTCTTGCGGCGACGGACGACGTCGAGGAATTCCATGCTGCTCCTATCGGCGGGAGGTGAAGACGCCGGCGGCGATGAACGGCGCGGCGGTGAGGGCGATGACGGGATGCCTGCGGGTGTGCGTTCCCGCATAGGGGATGACGGCGAGGGGGGCCAGCGCAGGAGCGAGGGCGAGCGCGGCCCTCCGGTCGCTGCGCACGCCGACGATCAGCGCGAGGATCGTCGTCGAGACCGTCGCGATGTACAGGGCGTGATGCACCCAGCGGAACCGCCTGGTGTCGATGATCCGGGTCGCGACCGCCGCGCCCAGCGCGCAGTTGGCGGTATAGCAGAGACCGGATGCCAGGAACGCGGCCGACACGCGACCTCGGTGCCGTGGTGCGCGCCGCCTGCGTGTCATGGGATCAGCACATCATGCCGCGGGCGTTCGGCGCGAGGGGTTGCGCGCGGGTCGTGAAGCGCCCACCCGTCCGACGCAGGAGAACACGCCAGAGCAGGACAGCTGCGACGAATTCGACCTGCGCTCGCGCGTTCTCCTGTTCTCAGTGAGTCGGATCGGCGTCGAAGGCCGGCTCGACCGGCTCGGCGGGACTGCGCCGGATGCCGATCCACGACACCACGCCGCCTGCCGCGAACAGGGCGGCGGTGACGATCGCGGCGCTGTGGAAGCCGTCGAGGTCGAGCGACCCGCCGACGATGGTCGACAGCAGTGCGACCACGAGCAGCCCGGCGACGCGCGAGACGGCATTGTTCACGGCCGAGGCGATGCCGCTGCGACGCTCGTCGATAGCGCCGAGGATCGCCGAGGTCAGCGGGGCGACCGTCAGCGCCAGGCCCAGGCCGAGCGCGATCATCGACGGCAGCACCTGCCACCAGTAGTCGAAGTCGCGGCCGACGGTGAGCAGCAGCAGGGCGCCGATCGCCATCAGGATCGGACCGACCGTCATGAACAGGCGGGGTCCGAACCGGCCAGCCCACGCCCCGGCGCGCGCCGAGAGCAGGATCATCAGCACCGTCACGGGCAGGCTCGCGAGCCCCGCCGCCGTCGCACTGAGCCCCGGCCCCTGCTGCAGGTAGACGCCGATGACGAACCCGTTCAGCGAGAGCGCCGCATAGATGAACAGGGTGGAGACGTTGCCCCACCCGAAGTTGCGCACCGCGAACATCGACAGCGGCAGCAGTGGATGCGCCGACCGGGCCTGGCGCCACAGGAAGACCGCGAGCAGCGCTGCGCCGGCGAGTCCTGGCATCCAGATCGCCGGGCTCGACCAGCCCAGCCGCTCCTGCTCGATCAGCGCGAAGACGACCGCTCCCAGGCCCAGCGCGCAGAGGATGCCGCTCGTCCAATCCACGTCCACGTCGCGCTCGTGCTCCGGCAGATCCAGTCTGCCGAGCATCAGCAGCGTCACGGCGATCGGCAGCATGTTGATGACGAAGACGAGACGCCACGAGAGCAGGTCGACGAACAGACCGCCCATCAGCGGGCCGACCAGCTGCGCGGCGGTGGTGAATGCCGTCCACACCCCGATCGCCCGCGACTGCAGCTCGCCGCGCATGGTGGCGGTGATCAGGGCGAGTGAGCTCGGCACGAGCAGCGCGCCCGCGGCTCCCTGCGCCGCGCGGGCGGTGATCAGCACCAGCGGATCGGGTGCCGCGGCGACCGCGACCGAGGCGACGCCGAAGGCGATGAGACCGATCCGCATCACGCGCACGCGGCCGTAGGCATCCGACAGCGACCCCGCCAGCAGGATCAGCGCGCTCAGCGTGATCAGATACGCGTCGACCACCCACTGCTGCGTGGCGATGCCGCCGCCCAGCTCGCGGCTGATCGCCGGCAGCGCGACGGTGACCACGGTGCCGTCGAGGAAGGTGACGAACGAGGCCAGCACGGCCACGGCGACGACGAGTCGCTGCACGGTGTCGAATCCGGGCGCAGGGGTGGACGAGGGCACACGGTGACACTACTCCCGCCATCGACCTGCGGCCCGAGCAGGCGTAGCCTGGCCGGAGGCGGGACGACCTGCCCCGTCTGAGATCCCGGTGTGAAGCCGAAGACGAAGGCGGTTCGAAGCATGGATTCGATGATGATGGACGCGATGGCGTCCGAGATGAAGACCTCCGGCATGGAGATGATGGACATGGCCGTCATGCAGGCGTGCATCGACGCGTGCGCGGCGTGCGAGCAGGCGTGCACGGTCTGCTCGACGCAGATGATGGACTGCAGCGTCGCGTGCATGAACTGCGCCGACATGTGCGGCGCGATGATGCGCACGATGCTGCGGATGCAGGGCATGACCGCACCGGTCATGATGTCGATGCTCGACGCCTGCATCGCGATGTGTCGGATGTGCATGGACGACTGCCAGGCGCACGCCGAGCACAGTGACGTCTGCCGGATGTGCGCTCAGGCCTGCAGGGCGTGCATGGACGCCTGCATGGAGATGCGCGACGCCATGACGAAGATGGCCTCCTGACGAAGCAGGCAAGCCACGTTCGAATCGCTCATCTGGTCGCCCTCGGCTGCCGTACGCCGCCATTCGAGCGATTCGAAAGCGCTTCGCGTCAGCGCGCGACGTTGTAGAGCACGCGGCCGACGGCCAGCACGTCGTACGCGGCATGCAGCGCGACCGGTGTGCCCGCCGGTGCCTCGAGTGAGGCTCCGGCCGCGCTCCAGATCGAGACCGCATCGCCGGCGAGGGTGCGCAGACCCAGGACGCCGGATGCCGCGTCGGCGGTCTCCACCACGGCATCCGTCCAGCCCAGGGGCGTCGCCGCCGCCATCCGCGCCTGGATCAGGTGCAGGGCGTGACCGGGCGCGTACGAGGAGCACACGTCGCCGTGGTCGCACATGCACGCCGCACGCTCACGCACCTCGAGGGGCGAAAGGCGGGTCGGCGGCGTGTTCACGGTGGGTCTCCTCACGATCGGGTGCACCGAGAATACGTCCGGCCTCGGTGATGCGTCGATCACCGCCGACACGCGGCGAAACACACCCCCGGTGCTCGCTCGGCGGTCAGCGCGACTGCGCCTCGACGATCGCCCTCTCGAGATCAGCGGGCGCGCTGATCGCGACCATCCGCCCGTCGACGAAGAACGTCGGTGTGCCCTCGACACCGAGGAAGGTGCCCTCGGATCTGTCGCGCCGCACGCGCTCGGCGGTGGCGGGATCGGCGACGGCCTCGTCGTATGCCGCCATGTCGAGGCCGATCTCCTCGGCCAGCGCACGGAACACCGCCGGGGTCGGTTCGGTGGCACCGGCCCACTCGGCCTGCGTCTGGAACAGCCGCTGGTACATCGCCTCGAACTCGCCCTGCTGGGCTGCGGCCTCGGCGGCGAGTGCCGCGTCCATCGAGTTCACGTGCCCCGGCAGCGGGAAGTACCGCACGGCGTAGGTGATCTGCCCGTCGTACCTCTGCCGCAGATCCTCGACCACGGGGTGGAACGCGCCGCACGCCTCGCACTCGAAGTCGAGGAACTCCACCACGGTCACGGCATCGGCTCCACCGTCGTCGAGCACGTGCGACTCCTCCCGCAGCACCTGCGGCTTCGGGTCGTTCTCGGACTCGGCGCGCTGCGCCACGGCCCACACCAGCACGCCGATCAGCAGCACCATGACCAGGCCGCCGGTGATGATGACGGCTCTGACGGAGTTCTTCATGTCTCGATCCTGTCAGCTCGCGGCACGGCATCCCGCGCGTGGGCGAGCGCCGCCGGGGCGAGCGCGTGCGACAGGCGCTCGAACTCGCGCACGCTGCGCTCGCCGGGCCAGTCGTCGGGCAGCAGTGTGCGGGGCAGACCGGGGTCGACGTACGGCAGCACACGCCAGCTGTCGATCAGGCGGACGTACGCGGCGAACGGCTCGGCGTGCTCGAGATCGGCGAGGGATGCCAGGAACCGCTCGTGCTCCGCCCGCAGCGCGTCGAGGTCCCACCAGCGGGCGGCGGCGCAGGCGAGCGGATCGGCGGGCATCGGGTCGCTCGTGCGGAACAGGGTGGCGTAGACGCGGGCATCGAGCTCTGCCAGCAGCTGCTCGGCTTCATCGGCCAGGTGGCCGGGAAGGATCCACAGTCCGGCCGTGACGGCCCCGGCACCCAGGAACTGCAGCCGCCGCCTCAGCTGATGCCTCAGGTCGCGACGGGTCTCGGGGATGGTCGCCGAGACGAGCAGCCACTCGTCGTCCGCAGCCATCGTGCGCACCGCGAAGATGCGTCGGTCACCGCGTTCGAGCATGGGCAGCGCCGCCGGGTTGAGGGCGTACCCGGGATCCGCGGTGGCGAGCAGCAGGCCGCGCTGCTTGAGCCGGGTGATCGCGGTGCGCGCGCGAGCGGCCGGGATGCCGAGATCGCCGGCCAGGCGCACGAGCGCGGCAGAGGTGATATGCCCGCCGAGAGGTCGCAGGTACAGTCCGATCACCGTGCGCAGCAGCGAGGTCGTGCTGCCGGGACGCGCCTCGATGTCGTCGAGCACGATGTCCGTGCTCGCGTGCGCGGTCATGACTGCAGAGCGTCGCGCACGGCGATCACGCCGCGCAGCGTCTCCTCGTGCGAGGTGCTCAGCGGCGACAGGCCGAGCCGGATGCCGTCGGGGAAGCGGAAGTCGGGGATGACCCCGTCGGCCCACAGCCGCGTCGTGACCTCCTGGAACGAGTCGTGCCCGATCGTCACGTGTCCGCCGCGACGCGACGCCTCGCGCGGCGACAGCAGCCGCACCCCGAGCGGGGCGAGCAGCGCGTCGTACGCGCGGATCGCGAACTCGGTGAGTGTGATCGACTTCACCCGCAGTGCCGTGATCCCCTCGAGCTCGATCAGATCGAGCATGCCCTGCATCGCGAGCATCGACAGCACCGGGGGAGTGCCGCTGAGCAGCTGCCGGATGCCGGAGACCGGGGCGTATTCGGGACCCATCGCGAAGATGTCGGCGGCGCCCCACCAGCCGTGGATCGGCTGCACGATCGAGCCGTGGTGCTCGGCGCGCAGATAGCCGAACGCCGGCGAGCCCGGCCCGCCGTTCAGGTACTTGTACGTGCAGCCGACGGCCATGTCGACTCCCCACTCGTCGAGCGACATCGGCACGACGCCGGCCGAGTGGCACAGATCCCAGAGCATCAGCGCGCCGGCATCCCGCACCGCGGCGGTGATCTCGGGCATCGCCGCCAGAGAGCCGGAGCGGTAGTCGACGTGGCTGAGCACGACGAGCGCGGTGCGCTCGGAGACGACTGACGCCACCTGGTCTGCGGTGACACCGAGGATCGGATCGGGCTCGACCCAGCGCAGGGTGGTGCCCGTCTCGTTCGCGACGCCGGCGGCGATGAATCGGTCGGTGGGGAAGTTGCCGGCCTCGATCACGATCTCGTCCCGCCCGGGACGCGCGGCGACACCGGCGCGCATGAGCTTGTAGAGCAGCACGCTGGTGGAGTCGGCGACCACCGTCTGTCCGGCCGCGGCCCCAAGGGTGATCGCGCCGATGCGATCGCCGAGCCGCATCGGCAGCGCCATCCACTGCTCGTCCCACGAGCGGATGAGGCGCGTGCCCCAGTCGTCGCGGATGAAGGCGGCGGCCTTCTCGGGAAGATCGCGCAGCGGACGCCCCAGGGAGTTCCCGTCGAGGTACGCGGTGACGCCAGGGGCGTCGGCGAACTCGGCGATGTGATGGGCGAGCGGGTCGGCCTGGTCGAGCTTGCGTGCCTCGGCGAGCAGGTCGTCGATGAGGTCGGTCATGTCACGGCTCCGTGCTGTCGGTGTCGGTGTCGGTGTCGATGTCGATGTCGGCGGCGGTGAGGCGGCGAGCCCGGTTCGGGTCGCCATCCGGGAGAAGCAGCAGGGCGCCGCCCGCGAGCGGGTCGGCCGGCGAGAGGGCGGTCAGCAGATCGAGCCCGTCGAGCCCGGCGGCGCGCAGCGCGTCGATCTCCGCCTCGCGCAGGTCGACCGGCGTGGTGCCGTTGCCCATGTCGGTGCCGTAGAGCACCTCGCCGCCGGCCGCGACGAAGCGGCGCACGTTGTCGATCGCGACGGCGCGCGCGTCGTCGTCGTGGATCGCCAGGGTCGAGATCCAGGATGCGGATGCCGCCTGCGCGGCGATCTCCGTATCGGTCAGGCGCTCGCTGAACGGGGCGTGTGCCAGTCGGGTGGCGCCGAGCCGCACCGCACGCTGCGCCTGACCGGCACCCTCGGCGTGAGCCACGACGGGCAGGCGGTGCACGGCCGCCTGGCGCACCACGGCGCGGAACGCGTCGTCGTCGATCACCGGGCCCGCGTCGCTGTGGGCCACGACCTTGATCAGCGACACCTCGGCCGCCGCGAGCTCGTCGACCGTGCGCGCGGCGTGCTCGGCATCCGCGATCTCCCGCACCGAACCGGTCGGAGCCCACGCGCGATCCGACGGGTACCCGCCAGGCGCGGTCAGGAACGGCCCGGCGTAGTGCACGGTCACACGGTGCCGCGACACCTCGGCGATCCAGTCCGGGTCGGCGCCCAGGTCGATCACGCGGCCCAGCCGCGACGCGGGAAGCAGGTCGGGGTCGACGAGCTGCAGATGCACATGATGGTCGGTGAACAGGCCGGTGATCACGCCATCCAGGTGCGGGGTGTCGGTCGGCGCGGCCCGCGGCAGGAGGCGGAGGCGACCATCGCGCACGTCGAGGGTGCCGTCGTGCATCCCGTCGCCGTCGAAGAACGTGACCGCCCGCATTCAGCGGCCGATCTCGGTGCGCACGCTGTACAGCTCGGGGAAGAACGTGAGATCGAGAGCCCGCTGCAGAAAGCTCACGCCGCTCGACCCGCCGGTGCCGACCTTCATCCCGATCGTGCGGGTGACGGTGCGCAGGTGCCGGAAGCGCCAGAACTGGAAGTTGTCCTCGACATCGACGAGCTCTTCGCACGCCTCGTACAGGTCCCAGTGCTCGTGCGGGTTCTCGTAGATCTCGCGGATCGCCGGCACGAGCTCGGGGTGCTCGCGGTACGGCTGACGGACGTCGCGCTCGAGCACCTCGGTCGGGATCGGCAGACCGCGCCGCGACGCGTACCGCAGGAACTCGTCGTACAGGGTGGGGCGCTCCCACTCGGCCGTGAGCATCGCCACGTTCTCGGGGTGGCCGCGGAACACGCCGAGCATCCGCTCGTTCTTGTTGCCGAGTGCGAACTCGACAGCGCGGTACTGCACCGACTGGAATCCCGAGGAATTGCCGAGGGCGCCGCGGAACTGCGCGTACTCGGTGGGGGTGAGGGTGGCCAGCACCGACCACTGCTGGGTCAGCACCTCCTGGATGTGCTTGACCCGGGCGATGTGCTTCAGCGCCGAGCGCAGATCATCGGCGGCGAGACGGTCGCGCGCGGTGCCCAGCTCGTGCTGCACGAGCTTGAGCCACAGCTCGGTGGTCTGGTGCTGGATGATGAACAGCATCTCGTCGTGGTGCTCGGGGCGCGAGACCGGATGCTGAGCGCCGAGCAGCCGATCGAGGTCGAGATACGAGCCGTACGTCATCCGATCCTCGAGGTCGGTGACGATGCCGTCTTCGAGCGCGCGTTCGTTGTCGCCGGTGGCCATCCCGGAAACATATCAGTTCTGTTGCGGTCGTCACAACGGTGAAATGCCGCTCGCTAGCACCGATCGGGCACCCGCGACAAGGGGGCACCGCCCGATCAGGGCGATCGGGCCGCAGCGGATATTCTTCCGAGCATGGGAGACAGCATCAGCTCACAGCGATTCACTCGGCAGGATCGGGCGCGGTTCCGCGAGCAGGTGCAGCGCGGGCTGGAGGCGCTCGAGCACATGCTCGGCGACGGCTGGTTCGAAGAGGCCTCGCAGCCGCAGCTCGGTCTGGAGATCGAGTTGAATCTCGTCGACGGCGAGCGCAACCCCGCCATGACCAACGAGCAGGTGCTGGATGCCATCGCCAATCCGGCGTTTCAGACCGAGCTCGGGCGGTTCAACGTCGAGATCAACGTGGCTCCCCGGCCGCTCGGCGGCGACAGCCTGACCGAGCTCGAGAAGGTGCTGGGCTCGGCGTTCGCCGCCGCGGACGAGCGGGCCCACAGCGCCGGCAGCGACCTCGCGATGATCGGCATGCTGCCCACTCTCGACGAGACGCACTTCACCGAGCGCTGGCTGTCGAGGGAACCGCGCTACAAGATGCTCGGACAGCAGATCCTCGCCGCGCGCGGCGAGGACATCGAGCTGCGACTCGACGGGGTTCCCCTCACCGACGACGCAGACCCGGAGGACCTCGACATCATCTGCGACACGATCGTGCCCGAGGCCGCCTGCACCTCGATGCAGCTGCACCTGCAGGTCAAGCCAGAGGAGTTCGCCGCGCACTGGAACGCGGCGCAGGCGATCGCCGGGGTGCAGGTGGCGCTGGCGGCCAATTCGCCGTTCTTCGCGGGCCGTGCGCTGTGGCACGAGACGCGCATCCCGATGTTCGAGCAGGCCACCGACACGCGCTCGCAGGAGCTGAAGAACCAGGGCGTGCGACCGCGTGTGTGGTTCGGCGAGCGCTGGATCACATCGATCTTCGACCTCTTCGAGGAGAACTCGCGCTACTTCCCTGCGCTGCTGCCGGAGAGCTCCGACCAGGACCCGCTCGAGACGCTGCGATCGGGCACCGCCCCCGACCTCAGCGAGCTGCGGATGCACAACGGCACCGTCTACCGCTGGAACCGACCCATCTACGACACGCAGGACGGCGGCTGCCACCTGCGCCTCGAGAACCGGGTGCTGCCCGCCTCGCCCTCGATGGCGGATGCCCTGGCCGACACCGCGTTCTACTACGGCCTGCTGCACTCGCTCGCGCACAGCGAGCGTCCGCTGTGGAGCCAGATGACCTTCGACGCCGCGCGGGAGAACCTGCATTCCGCCGCGCGCCAGGGCATCGAGTCGCAGCTGTACTGGCCCGAACTGGGCTGGGTCGGACCGCGTGAGCTGGTGCTGCGCCGACTGCTGCCGCTCGCCGCGGAGGGGCTCGACGCCTACGGCGTCTCGGCCGAGACGCGCGACCGCTATCTGGGCATCATCGAGCAGCGCTGCGTCACCGGCCGCAACGGCGCCACCTGGCAGCGCGCGAACGTCGCCGCCAGCGAGGCCGCGGGAGCGTCGCGTCCCGACGCGCTGCGCGGGATGCTCGACGACTACCTCGAGCGCATGCACTCCGGCGAGCCGGTGCACAGCTGGACGGCGTGAGCGCGCTCAGCCCTCGGCGAGCGCGAGGATCTCGGCCGTCGTCGCGAGGGTGATCTGCGGTGGATACAGGCCCAGCACGTGCACCGCGGCGGCGTGATTCTCGGCTGTCGAGCCCGCGCACGCGTCGGTGGCGACGGTGAGTTGCGCCCCGGCATCCGCTCCGGCCAGCGCGGTCGACAGCACGCAGCAGTCGGTCGAGACCCCGGCCAGCACGACGTGCGCGCCGCGACCGACGATCGTCTCGAGCTCGACGCCCCACTTGCCGAACGTCGGCAGATCGAGAGTCGGTCGCGCCGACAGGCTCACCGCTTCGGGCACGAGATCGAACAGGGCGTCGCCCACCGGCTGATCGGCGAACGGCCACGCGGTGAAGTACGCCCCCCCACGACGTGGAGCGGTCGGCCGTGGGCATCCACCTGGTCACCACCACCCGCTCGCCGAAGCGCTCGGCCAGTCGCCCGATGTTCGCCATCGCCTCGGCGAAGAAGGGCGACCCCCACTCGGACTGCGGCGACGCGAAGATGTTCTGCGGGTCGACGACGACCAGCCAGCCCTCCGTCACGCCCGCTCCTGACGGCGGATGCGTCCGGCGCGCGCGAACCACGTGACGACGAACGAGAGCACCAGGGCGACGAAGACGCCGAGGTTCGCGTACGCCCACTCGCCGTCCTTGCCGCCGATGAGCGGCAGCAGGTAGCCCTGCCAGTTGTTCCAGGCCGCGTCGTCGGCGAACAGGTTCACGACCAGACCCCAGCCGATGACCGACGCGACGATCATGGTGCCGATCGAGGTCCAGTCCCAGGCGCCGTAGCGTCCGTTCGGATCGAACAGCGCGGCCTCGTCGTAGTCGCGCCGGCGGCGCAGGATGTCGGCGATGAGGATGCCCGCCCACGATGCCAGCGGAACGCCGAGCGTGATCAGGAACGACTGGAACGGGCCGAGGAAGCCCTGGTCGCCGAAGACGACGAGGATCGTCACGACGGTGAGGATGAGGCCGTCGATGCCCGCCGCCGCCGGACGCGGGATCCGGATGCCGAGGCTGAGCAGCGTGAGGCCCGAGGAGTAGATGCCGAGCACGGCTCCCGAGACGAGGGCGAGTACGGCCGTCAGCAGGAACGGCACGAGAACCCAGGTCGGGAGGATCGTGGCGAGGGCTCCGATCGGATCGGCGCCGACGGCCGCCATGAGCTGCTCATCGGAGCCGGCGAGCAGCAGGCCGAACACCACGAGGATGACGGGGGCGATCGCCCCGCCGAGCGTGTTCCAGAAGACGATCGCGCCGTCGGATGCCGTGCGCTTCTGATACCGCGACCAGTCGGCGGCGATGTTGATCCAGCCCAGCCCGAACCCGGTCATGACCATCACGAGCGCGCCGATGACCTGTGCCGCGCTGCCGCTCGGCTGGGCGAGCACGGCGGCGAGGTCGATGGTGGGCGCGGCGAGGATCACGTAAAGGACGGTGACGACGCCGGTGACCCAGGTGAGCACCGACTGCAGCTTCATGATCGTGTGATACCCGAGCACGGATGCGGTCACGATGAGGGCGGCGACGATGACCGTGGCGATGATCTTCAGGGTGACGCTGTCGCCGTCGCCGCCGAGGCGGGTGATCACGGTGGCGGTGGCCAGCACGGCCATGATCGCGAGGAACGTCTCCCAGCCGATCGAGGTGAGCCACGACACGATGCCGGGCACCTTCTGCCCGTGCACGCCGAACGCGGCCCGCGAGAGCACCATGGTGGGCGTCGATCCGCGTTTGCCCGCGATGGCGATCAGGCCGCAGAGCAGGAACGACACGACGATCCCGATGATCGAGACGACCGTCGCCTGGTAGAACGAGATGCCGAAGCCGAGCACGAACGAGCCGTACGACATGCCGAACACCGAGACGTTGGCGGCGAACCACGGCCAGAACAGGTCGCGGGGCCTCGCCGTGCGCTGGGATTCGGGGATGATCTCGATGCCCGCTCGCTCGATGAGCGCGGGCGGCGTGATGTCGGTCATGCCCTCATCCTGGCACCGCGGACCGCGGCGCGGCAGATCGAGGTCAGGAGGGGCGCAACGCGTCGGCGGCCGCGGCGAGTGCGTTGCCGTTCACGGCGAAGTACGCCCATCTGCCGCGCTGCTCCCTGGTGACGAGCCCGGCCTCGGCGAGCAGCCTCATGTGGTGGGAGACCGTGGCCTGGGAGAGGCCGACCGGATCGGTGAGATCGCAGATGCACGCCTCGCCCCCCTCGCTGCGCGCGATGAGCGAGAGGAGGGCGACGCGGGTCGGGTCGCCGAGGGCCTTGAATACCCGGGCGACCTGCTCCGTCTGCTGTGCGGTCAGCGGAGACGTGACGCGCGGCACGCAGCAGGCGGATTCGTCGATGGTCGCGGGCAGGCTCATGCCGATATCCTGACACGTATTGACAATCTTCGATAGGTGCGGCACCGTTTCATATTGACGTTCTTCGATCTGAGGAGATGAGATGTCCGGACTTCCCGTCGTGGTCGTCGGCGCGGGCCCGCAGGGGCTGGCTGCGGCCGCTCACCTCACCGAGCGCGGGATTGCGTCGGTGGTCGTCGAACGGGGCAGCTCCGCGGGTGCCGCCGTCGCGGAGTGGGGACACGTCAGGCTCTTCTCGGCGTGGCCGGAGCTGATGGATGCCGCCGCTCGGCGCCTGCTCGAGGCATCGGGGTGGGCGGCGCCCGATCGCGGGTACCCGACGGGGGCGGAATGGGTGCGCGACTACCTCGCACCCCTCGCGGATGCCCTGGGCGAGCGCGTGCGCTACGGCACGACCGTCACCGGGATCGCTCGTCGCGGGCGCGACAAGGTGGTCGACGGCGGCCGCAGGAGCCAGCCGTTCGTCGTGCACACGCAGGACCGGCACGGGCGTGACGGGCGTATCCTCGCGCGAGCGGTGATCGACGCGAGCGGCACCTGGAACCAGCCCAACCCCGCGGGGGCCGACGGATTCCCGGCGGTCGGCGAAGCAGCGGCATCCGGACGGATCTCGTACCGCATCCCGGACGATGTCTCGTCGTGCGCCGGCCGTCATGTGGCCGTCGTCGGGGCCGGTCATTCGGCGACGCACGCGGTGCTGCGGCTCAGCGAGCTCGCCCGCCGAGACCCGAGCATGCGCATCACGTGGCTGCTGCGCCGCGGGAGCACGACGAATCTGTTCGGCGGCGGCGAGCGGGACGAGCTCGCTGAGCGCGCGGTGCTCGGATCGCGCGCCCGCAAGGTGATCGAGGCCGGCGTCGTCGAGGTCGTCACGGGATTCCGGGTCGCGGAGTTCCGACGAGAGGGCGCCGGACTGGTGATCGTCTCAGAGGCGGGTCGGGAGATCGCCGGGGTCGACCGTGTCGTCGCGCTCACCGGGTTCCGCCCCGACCTCGGCATCCTGCGCGAGCTGCGCATCGACGTCGACCCCTCCCTCGACGCGGTCGCCGGTATCGCCGCCGAGATCGACCCGAACATCCACTCCTGCGGATCCGTGTCGGCGACCGGTGCGCGCCAGCTGCGGCATCCGGAGGACGGCTTCTTCATCGTCGGTGCGAAGTCCTACGGCCGGGCGCCCACCTTCCTCGCGCTGACCGGCTTCGAGCAGGTGCGCAGCGTCGTCGCCCATCTCGCCGGCGATCACGAAGGTGCGCAGCGCACCGAGCTCGTGCTGCCCGACACCGGTGTCTGCGGGGGTGCGAGCGCCTTCGACTCGCCGCAGGGCGGATGCTGCGCTCCCGCGCTCATCCCGCTCGGCTCTCGTCCCGTCACCGCAGGCTGACCAGCCTCTCCCATCACCCGCCGCTGAGGAGCCCCCATGACCAGCCCCGCGTCCAAGCCGTCCGTCCTCTTCGTGTGCGTGCACAACGCCGGCAGATCCCAGATGGCCGCCGGCTTCCTGCGCGACATCGCCGGCGACCGCATCGAGGTCCGCTCTGCCGGATCGATGCCAGCCGAGCAGATCAACCCGATCGCCGTCGAGGCGATGGGCGAGGTCGGCATCGACATCACCGCCGAGCAGCCCAAGGTGCTCACGACCGAGGCCGTGCAGGCCTCCGACGTCGTGATCACGATGGGCTGCGGCGACGCCTGCCCGTTCTTCCCCGGCAAGCGCTACGAGGACTGGAAGCTCGACGATCCCGCCGGGCAGGGCATCGACGCCGTCCGACCGATCCGCGACGAGATCCGCTCGCGCATCGAGACGCTGGTGCGAGAACTGGTCTGAGCGTCCGTCTGGCCTCGGCCCCGCGCTCGTCGCGTCGTCGCGCGTCGGGCTCAGCCGGCGAAGAACGCGCGGGCGACGCGCGACAGGTCGTACAGATCGCTCACGCCCGCCAGTTCGCGTGCGGAGTGCATCGACAGGATCGGGATGCCGACATCGACCGTCCGGATGCCCAGACGCGTCGCCGTGATCGGGCCGATCGTCGACCCGCACGGGACGGCGTTGTTCGACACGAACTCCTGCGAGCCGACGCCGGCGCTCTCGCACCACCGGGCCCACGCCGCCGCGCCGACGGCATCGGTGGCGTACCGCTGGTTCGCGTTGATCTTGAGAATGGGGCCCGAGCCGAGCACCGGCTGCACGACAGGATCGTGCCGGTGCGCGTAGTTCGGGTGCACGGAGTGGCCGACGTCGCTCGACAGGTGCCACGACGCGGCGAACGCGCGGCGCTGCTCGGTGACGTCGGCGCCGAGCGAGGCGTACACGCGCGCGAGCACGTCTTCGAGGAAGGGCCCTGCCGCACCCGAGCGCGACTCGGAGCCGAGCTCCTCGTGGTCGAAGGCGGCGAGCACCGGGATCACCGCGTCGCCCTGGGGCGCGGCGTCCGTCGACGGGCCTGCGGCGTCGATCAGCGCGACCACCGCGGCGTGCACCGACGCGAGGTCGTCGAGGCGACCGGATGCGAAGAACGCGTCGTCCTTGCCGAAGACGGCGCCGCGAGCGGCATCCGCCACCACAGCATCGAAGCCGCGGATGTCGAGGGCGTCGACTCCCGCTGAGGCCGCGAGCTCGGCGAGGATGTCGGCGGACTCGGCATCACCGAGTCCCCACACGGGCTGCGTGCCGGTCTGCTTGTCGAGCGCCAGGCCGTCGTTCACGCCGCGGTCGAGATGGATCGCCAGCTGCGGCAGGCGCAGCAGCGGTCCGGTCGCCGCGAGCACGACCTGCCCGTCGGCCAGTGCGAGGCGCCCGGCGAGGCGCAGCTCCCGATCGAGCCAGGAGTTCAGCAGCGGGCCGCCGTAGACCTCGACGGCCGCCTGCAGCCAGCCGCGCGACCCGGTGGTCGGCTTGGGCTTCAGCTTGAAGCCGGGGGAGTCGGTGTGCGCGCCGAGAACGTGCACCGGGGTGGTGGCCGCGGCATCGGCGGGAACGGCCCACGCGATCGCCGCGCCGTCGCGCACGACGACGAACCGCCCGCCGGCCTGTGCGGGCCACTCCGCGGTCTCGTCGAGCCGGGTGAATCCGGCCTCCTCGAGACGACGCGCGACCTCCTCGGCGGCGTGATAGCTCGACGGCGAGGCGGCGACGAAGTCGGCGAGATCGGCGGCATGCGAGTGGGCGGCGGAGACGGCAGGCATGGCTACGAGCCTAATCCGCCTGTCCCGATGCGGCCCGCCCGTCACGCATCCGGCAGCGGGTAGCGCCGTCGCAGCGCCCAGCGCTGTCCGAGCGTCCAGGTGACGGTCACCACGAGGTAGAGGGCTGCGGCGAGCGGCACGAACACCGCGAAGACCGCAGTGAGGTAGTGCATCGTGTTCATCACGCCGAGCACGCCCGGGGCCGCCAGCGGCCCGTCTGCCGGCACCTGCGGACGGAACACGCGGCGCGTGACGTCTGCGACGACCACGATCACCACGAGCACGACCGCCCAGACGGCGGCTGTCTGCCCGTTGAGGCCGGAGCCGACCGCCGCGATCAGCGAGTCGCCCAGGGGAGCTCCGAGCAGGTCGTGCGCCAGCAGCGCGTTCGGGTGCCCGGCGATCTCCGGGCGCAGGAACAGCGTGTACAGAACGCCCACGACGGCGGCCTGCACGATCAGCGGCAGGCAGCCGGCCAGGGGTGACGTCTGCTCGTCGCGGTACAGGGCCATGGTCTCGCGCTGCAATCGCTCGCGGTCTTTGCCGTGCCGCTGCTGCAGAGCACGCAGACGCGGAGCGAGTCGAGCGCGCAGCTGCTCGGCTCTGGCCTGGGAGATGCCGACGGGGATGAGCGCGGCGCGCACCCCGATGGTCACGAGCATCACCGCCAGCGCGGCAGACGCCGAGCTTGCGACGGGGTCGAGAACCCCGGAGAGGGAGAGGAGAGCGGAGTACGCGGCGTCGAGAAGAAGGGTCAGTGGCGGGATGGCGAAGATGTCCATGAGCGTCCGTTCGCAGGAGGGGGGTGGGCCGGAGGCCACGAGACCCGCCCCTCAGCGAGTGCGAGGACGGATCAGGCGGCGGGCGCTGCCCCCGGCGCTCGCGGACGAGGATGACCGTCGGCGTCCGGATCGCTCTGCGCGAGCAGCACAGACGCACCGATGGCGCGTCGCGGATACGGCGCCGAACGGACGCCGAACCGCGGTGTCAGCAGAGCGAGCGCGATCGCGAGCACGGTCGCTGCGACGAGAATCGCGGCGATGCCGAGCATGCCTCCGGCGGTCAGCCCAGGGGGGAGGGGCACGGCGCCGAGCGCCACGAGCAGCGTTCTCAGCAGCGTCCCGATCGCGTCGATCATCACCCCTCCTTCCGGCCCGACGCTACCACTCCATCCGGTCGCGGACATGCGAAGGGCGAGAGGACCGCCGTCCCCTCGCCCTTCGCACCCTCCGGGGGCTTCAGCCGTCCTTGACCTCCAGGTCACCGTGCTGCCCGTTGGCGTCGCCGTCCGCATAGTCGGGGCGCGCCGGCTGCGGCGGCTGGTCATCGAGCTCACCGCCCTCGCGACCGCCGAACGGACGACCGTGGTCGGCGAACTCTTCGCGGCCGAAGACGAGGATCCAGTCGGCGACGGTGAATCGCGCGCCGGTGCGCAAGATCTCGCTGCGGTCCCCGGCGATGCCCTCGGCCGGGTTCGCATTCATCAGGCCCTCGCCGTGCAGTGTCAGGACGTACTCGTCGCGCTCATCGTGCACGATCGTCGCGTGCACGGGGTCTGCGCCGGCGATCACGAGCGAGCACTCCGCTCCCGAGCCGACGGTGGTTCGCTCCTCGGTCAGCTCGAGGCGGCTGCGATCGCCCTCCGGGCTCGTGATGCGCAGGTGCGGGTGGCCCGCGCCTCGTTCGGCGTGGGTGGTGGTGGGCTGCTCGTCGTCCGAGTGCGCGAGCTGATCGATCTGATCCTCGACATCGGGTGCGCTGTGGGCGGGCGTCCTGCCGGTGGTCTGGTCGGTCATGGGATCCTCCTCTGTGGGGTGGTCGTGGGTCGGCGGGTGGCTGCCCGCTCGGCGTCAGCGGGAGATGACTCCCACCGTCTCACCGGTGGTCGACGGTGCGAGGTGCCGGGCGATGTCGGCCTGGCTGATGATGCCGACGAGTCGGTGACCCTCCAGCACCGGCACCCGGCGGATCCGGTGTTCCCGCATCAGCGCGAGCACCCGCTCGATGTCTTCGTCGGCAGTCGCCATCACGGGCACTCCGTCGGCGAGACGGCCCGCGTTCGTCGTCTCCGGGTCGAGGCCGGTCGCGATCGCCTTCACGACGATGTCGCGGTCGGTCAGTATCCCCTTCAGGCGGCCGTCCTCACCGCAGATCGGAAGCGCGCCGACGTCGAGTTCGCGCATCTTCTCCGCGGCGATCGAGAGGGAGTCGTTCACTCCGATGCACTGAGCGTTCGGTGTCATGATGTCTCGTGTCCGGTTCATGCTCGGCCTGCTCCCGTCTCGGTGTTCATCCGTCTCGATCACTTGCCTCGACGCTAGACATCCGCGCCGCCGGCGCTAATGGGGTTGACAGGCGGTCGCCGCGCGCCAACCGGTCCGGTATCGACACGCTGAGCCAGGGCTGTCAGTTCTCGAGGTCCTCGGGAAGCAGGCACAGCCCGCCGGTGGTGCTGGCCGAGTTCGCCAGAGCCGTGATCCACGTGGTGCTCAGCGGTGGCGTCTCGGGTTCGTCGAACACGAACCGCAGCGGGATCGACGGGTTCAGCCAGATCGTCGAGCGACCCGTGGGGTTGATGTGCGGATGCTGCCAGGACAGCGTGAACGACTCGTTTCGTCGCAGCTTCATCGCGATCACCACCTTGAGGTGGGCGAGCGCGCGATCCTCGATCTCGATGGGATCCGGACTCGCGCCGTAGAAGAGCATGCCCATCTGACTAAGCTATCTGCAGGCGATCGGCAGACGCCAGAGCAGTTCCGGATGTCTGAGAGGTGCACTTCGTTGGGAAAGTTCGTTTATGAGGGCTCGGTCAAGACCGAGATCGAGGACCGCGCCCTGACCCATCTGCAGCTCGTGATGACGGCGAAACTGCGCCGGGGCGAGCCGTTCCCGTTCAGCTGGCGTGAAGACGCGAGCGTCGGCGGCGGACGCACCACGGTGTGGGTGCAGCCCAGCAGCTCGCTGGTGTTCAAGTACTTCGGCAGCCGTCAGCCCGCCATCAACCGCGCGTGGATCGAGGCGCTCGCCTACACCGCCAACACCCCCAGCGGCCTGCACATGGTGCCCGAGCCGCCGGACGACCCGAACGCCGGTCTCGAGGGCTGATCCCGCCGCCGGCCTGCGGTCACCGACCGGTCTCTTCGTGCACCTCGCCTGAGGGCGCCTCGGTGCGCAGGTCGGTGGGTGCGTCGCCCGAGTGAAGCTGCTCGTCTCCCTCGGCGAGGTCGCCCTGTCCGTCGTCTCCCAGCTCGGCGTCGATGGGCTCGTCACCCTGCGTGTCGGGTTGCAGATCCGGCCGCCCCGCGACCGCGGCATCCGCCGTCGGGATCTCAGTGGTGGAGTCGTCGTCGGGATTCAGGGAATCGGTGCTCATCATGCCGTCCTTTCGTCGTGGATGCCCAGCCTGGGCGATCCGGGAGGACGTCGCACGCCCCTTGACAGGATGCCGTCGGCCCGCCCTCGCGCGTGCCCTGGGTCGCGCGAGCTGTCAACCCCCTGGCCGGACCGCTCGCGCGAGGAGAGGGTGAGCAGACTGGCAGAGGTGCCGGCACTCCCCACCGACTTCAGAGAGGCGCACGATGAGCGACAACACCCCAGATCCTCGCCACCAGCACCACGATGAGAAGTTCCCCCCTCAGCAGCAGACCCAGCCGGGTCTGACCGAGGAGACCAGGCCCACGCCCGATCACGGCGAGTCGTCATACCGGGGTCACGGTCGGCTCACCGGGCGTCGCGCGCTCATCACGGGCGGAGACTCAGGCATCGGTCGCGCGGTCGCCATCGCGTTCGCCCGGGAGGGCGCGGATGTCGCGATCGTGCACCTGCCGGAGGAGCAGAAGGACGCCGATGACACGATCGCGCAGGTGGGCGACGCAGGGCGTCAGGGGCTGAGCATCGCCGGCGACCTGCGCGACGAGCAGTTCGCAGAGCAGGCCGTCGCCCGCGCCAGGGAGACCCTGGGCGGTCTGGACATCGTGGTGCTCAACGCCGCCTACCAGCACGACGTCGACGGCTTCGAATCGCTGAAGACCGACGAGATGCGCCGCGTGTTCGACACCAACATCCTCGGCACCCTGTTCACGGCGCGGGCGGCGTACCCGCACCTGGAAGCCGGCGCGAGCATCATCGTGACCTCCTCGATCCAGGCCTACAACCCGTCGCCCGGCCTCATCGACTACGCCATGACGAAAGCGGCCCAGGTGGCGTTCGTCAAGGCGCTCGCAGCAGAGGCGGGGGAGCGCGGAATCCGCGTGAACGCCGTCGCACCGGGGCCCATCTGGACCCCGCTCATCCCGGCCACGGGCTGGGATGACACGAAGGTCGAGCAGTTCGGCAGCGACACCCCGCTGGGCAGGGCCGGTCAGCCGGCCGAGCTCGCCGGAGCGTACGTGTATCTCGCTACAGCCGAGTCTTCGTACACCTCGGGCACGGTGCTCGCGGTGACAGGAGGTAAGGCGCTATGACCGTCATGCTCGACGACCCGATACCAGCCACCCCGCACGGGGACTGGGAGCTCACGCCGCTGGGTCGTGACAGCTGGCGCATCTGCGACCCGGCGCGACGTCATGCAGACGCCGACTGCCTGATCGCCTACGTCGACCGCTCGCCGACCGGCGTGCTCGACGTGCTGTGGCTGCGCACCCCGTGCCCGCGGACGACGCGGTTCCGGGGCTTCAAGCAGCTGTTCGAGGCGCTGGACCTCGCCGTCGCGAACGCGTCGAACCGGTCGCAGAAGCCGTCGCCGATCCCCGGGCGCCCTCCGCTCTGAACCGCCCGGACGGCCACCGACACACACCGGCGGGGGACGCGTAGCCTCGAGTCATGAGTGATCTGCGCGCCCTGCTGGGCATCCGGCATCCGGTCGTCCTCGCACCGTTCGGCGGCCTCTCGTCGGTCGAGCTCACCGCAGCCGTGAGCAGCGCCGGTGGCCTCGGCTCGTACGGTCTGTACGGATACGACGGCGATCGCATCCGACAGACCGCTGCCGCGCTGCGCGCCGCCACCGCGGCGCCGTTCGCCCTGAACATCTGGCTGCCGACGGGCGACGAGGTGGCACCGGGCGACGAGCACGAACGGCACGCCGCCGCTCTCACGGACTTCTTCGATGAGGTCGGCATCGACGTGCCGGCCCGCCCCGAGCGGTACCTGCCCAGCCTCGACGAGCAGCTCGACGCCATCTGGCAGGCCGCCCCCGCCGCGCTGAGCGTGGTCTTCGGCGTGCCCTCGGACGCGCTCGTCGACGAGGCCCGCGGCCGCGGCATCCGGGTCATCGGCACCGCGACGACGGTCGCCGAGGCGCGCGCGCTCGAGCAGGTGGGTGTCGACGCCATCGTCGCTACGGGCGCCGAGGCCGCCGGGCACCGGGTGTCGTTCCTGCGACCGGCTGAGGAGTCGCTGGTCGGGCTGGTCTCGCTGGTGCCGCAGGTGGCGGATGCCGTGCGCGTGCCCGTCATCGCCGCCGGTGGCATCGCCGACCGGCGCGGCGCCGCGGCCGCGTTCGCGCTCGGAGCGTCAGGCGTGCAGGTCGGCACGTCCTTCCTCGTGACCGCGGAGTCGGCGGCCAACGACGCGCACCGCGCGGCGATCCGTTCCACCGCCGCCGACGAGAGCGTGCTCACCCGGGCGATGAGCGGACGGCTGTCACGCGGAGCCGCCAATCGCGCTGTGCGGCAGATCGAGGCATCCGCGACCATCGCCCCGTTCCCGGCGCAGAACTGGCTGACCGGCCGCTTCCGGGCCGTGGCCGCTCAGCGCGGCATGGGCGAGCTGCAGTCGCTGTGGCTCGGCCAGTCCGCTCCGCTGGCCCGCGGCCGCACAGCCGCCGAGGTGTTCGCCGAGCTGGTGGCGGGTCTGCCCGCCTGACCCACCGCGCGGTGGATCCTCAGAGGATGACGGTGGATCGACCGTGCACGATCACGCGGTCCTCGGCGTGCCATTTCACGGCACGCGCGAGCACGTAGCGCTCCACGTCGGCGCCGCGCCGCTGCAGCTCCGCCGCCGACTCGGCGTGCGTGACACGCGTGACGTCCTGCTCGATGATCGGGCCCTCGTCGAGGTCGGCGGTCGCGTAGTGCGCGGTGGCCCCGATGAGCTTCACGCCGCGTTCCTTGGCGCGCGCATACGGGTTCGCGCCGATGAACGCCGGCAGGAACGAGTGGTGGATGTTGATCACCGGGGCGCCGAGGCGCTCGATGAAGTCGTCGGTGAGGATCTGCATGTACCTGGCCAGCACGACCAGGTCGACATTGCCCTGCAGCAGCTCGAGCTGACGGGCCTCCATCGCGGCCTTGTCGCCGGCGGGGATGTGCATGAACGGCACCCCGAACGAGCGCACCGACTCGGCCAGGTCGGGATGGTTCGAGATCACCATGGTCACATCGATGTCGAGCTCGCCACGCTGCGTCCGCCACAGCAGCTCCATCAGGCAGTGGTCGTACTTCGACACGAAGATCGCCACGCGCTTGCGCTTCGAGGTGTCGTGCAGCGACCAGTCCATCCCGAAGCGCTCGGCGACCTCGGTGATCGAGGCCTCGAGCTCCGGACGACGCGCGGTGAGGCCTTCCAGGTGGATCACCGTGCGCTGGAAGAACCGCCCGCCCTCCTCGTCGGTGGAGTGCTGGTCGAGGGAGATGATGTTCGCCCCGTGCGCCGCCAGAACTCCGGCGACGGCCGCGACGATGCCCGGCTGGTCGTCGCAGGCGATGAGAAGGCGTGCGGTGTCGGTGTGCGGCATGGATGCTCCTGAACTGGGGTGTGTGTCGATTCTGCCCGCATCCTGCGGGGCGCGCCCAATCGTTACCCTTGACGCATGGGCGCCACCGAGGATCTGCTGCGGGATGCGAGGGCTCGTCTCGTCGGCGCCCCGCGCGAGTCGCTCGGCCGCGAGCGCACCTCCCGGTGGCGCGCGGATCGGATCGTGCGGGCGGGTGCCGCGTGGCATCTGGGCGTGCTGCTGCTCACCGACGACGAGGTGCTGTCCACCGCCGAGATCCTGCGCGCTGCCGAGCCGGTGCGCCGCGGGTACCCGGCCGAATCGGCCCGTGCCAGAGCCGAGCGGCGGGCGCAGGCGCGCCGGGGAGGCTTCGCCGAGGGCGAGGTCGTGCACGTCGGCTGGCACGTGCTCGATGTCGCGGCGGTGGACGCCGGCGGGGCGTCCGGCCCGCTGGCCATGGTCGATCAGGTGCCGAGGGTGCGCTGGTCGCCGGGCGGCGCGCTCGTGCCCCTGCAGGGCTATCTCGACGAGCGGATCGTTCTGGCGCTCGGCGGCTGAGCGCATCCTCGGCGCCCGAGCGATCTCTCGACCGTCTGACCGTGCCCGCGGGTGGCGCGGTCAGTCGCCGACCAGTCGCGAGAATCGGGCGAGCAGGTCGTGGCCGTCGACGGAGGCGTCGAGGATCGCACGCTCGGTGCGCTCGTAGTCGCGCGGGTCGAAGTAGCCGGATGCCCGGTACACCGCCATGCGATCGGCGAAGTCCTGCGGCGACGCCTCGGGATGGAACTGCGTGGCGTACAGCCGCTCTCCGACGCGATAGGCCTGCACCGTGCAGGCGTCGTTCGTGGCGAGCAGCACCGCGCCGGGAGGTGTCTCGCGCGCCGACTCCTTGTGCGCGGTGAACACCGACAGTGCAGGGCCGGGGCCGAGCACGGGATCCGCGACGCCGGCGTCGGTCAGCTGCACGGTGGTCGCGCTGGCAGGCTCGGGCTGATCGGTGTGCACGCCACCGCCGAGCATCCTCGTCACCACCCCGATGCCGTAGCAGGTGAACAGGGCGGTCGCGTGGCCGTCGAGCGCTCGGCGGGCGATGCGCTCGAGGTCGTGCTCGACCGCCCGCTGGTGCTCGCCCTTCTCGGCATCCGTCACGTTGAACGGCGACCCGCCGACGACGAAGCCGTCGTATTGCTGCCACTCCACCGTCTCGAGCGACGCGTGCAGCAGATCGACGCGGTCGAGTGTCGTCAGGTCCAGCCCACGGCGAAACGAACGGTGCTCGGCATCGGCCGCCATCCGCTCGGGTCGAACGCACACGTACAGCACCGAGGACATGCGCCGATTCTATTGGCCCCGAGCCCCGCGACCCCGCCGGGGTCAGCGCGACGAGTTCGCGGTGCGTCCCCGCACCACTCCGACGAACGTCTCGACGTCCGGCGTCGTCGCCTCCCGCTTCCAGGCGAGGGCGACGGTCGAGGTGCGCCCGCCGACGAGCGGGCGGTAGTCGACGTCCTTGCGGTAGTGCAGCCGGGCGAGCGACATCGGCACGATCAGGATACCGACGCCGGTCGCGACGGTCGCGACGGCGTCTTCGGTGGTCTCGATCGTCGGGAAATCCGGTGCCCGGGTGGGCAGGTCGAGCGGACCGAGCACGTCGTCGGCGGGGGTGATCAGCACCTGCCCGGCGAGGTCGTCGGCCTCGATCCGGTCGGTCGCCATCAGGAAGGAATCGATGGATGCCAGGACCACCGGGACCTCGTCGTAGAGCGGGATCACGTGCAGCTCGTCACGGTCATCGAGCGGCAGACGCACGAGGGCCGCGTCGAGGTCGTCGAGGGCTGCACGCTGGACGGCGACGGCGATCGGGACGAGCTCGATGTCGACGTGCGGCATCCGCTGCTTCCAGGAACCCACCCACTTGCCGGGCGTGGCGCCGGGGATGATGCCGAGGCGGAAGCTGCGCGGCGTCTCGTCGACAGGCGGCGTGGGCGCGGGCTGCGCCGCAGGGCGAGGGGTGCGCTTCTGTGCCGGCTTCTGCGGCTTCTGCGGCTTCGCGGGGCGCGGCCGCCCGCCCTTCGGAGCGCGGCGCCGGTCGTTCTTCACCGGTTCAGCGTACCCGCCGCCAGGCCGTTCTCCTCCAGGACCCCGCCACTTCCCGATCGTGACGGTGGCTGCTGCGAGCGCAGAAGAGCCCGCCGGTCGGTGCCGACCGGCGGGCTCAGGCGGAGGGGGTCAGGCTGCGAGCCAGAGCCCCTTCCGGTCGGTGATGATCGTGAGGCCGGGAGCCACGTTCTCGTCGTGCCCGATGCGCGTGCCCCGCGCGACCTGCGCTCCCGCGCCGATCTCGGTGCGCACGCCGATCCACGCGCCGTCGCCGACCGCCGCTCCGGCGCCGATGTGTGCGTGTGCGTCGATCCGCGCGTTCTCGCCGATCACGGCATCCGGCTCCACCCAGGCGCCGCGCGCGACACGCGCTCCGGCCCCCACTCGGGCGCCGGGTTCGACATAGGCGCCGGCTTCGATGAGAGCCTTCGGATGCACCTTCGCGCCGTGCGCGACGAGTCCGCGGCCGTTGACATGCTTGCGGTACCGCAGCGTGGCGCCCTGGTCGTCCTCGATATCGATGTAGTTCTTACCCACGTTTCCTCCCGTGTCCGGAGTCTTCCGGAGATATCTACAACAGGGAGGGGGCTTGATTCATTCCCCGTTTGGGATTAGTTCACCGTTGGCAGTTCGGACACCAGAATGTGATGCGCTCGCGGGTCGGATCCGCGCCCAGTTCGCCCCTGCGGATGGGCGTGCCGCAGCGCCGGCACGCGCGCCCCGCCCGGCCGTAGACCCAGTCGGTGAACCCGCGTCTCGCGTCACCGGTGAAGGTGCGATCCATCCGGTCGCGGTTCGCCCGGATCGTGCGCACTCCGAGGTCCAGCAGGGCGGGAACATCGACATCCGCGGTCGGCGTCTCGGGGCGGACACCGCGGAGGAACAGCAGTTCGGCGGCGTACTCGTTGCCGAACCCTGCGACGTTGCGCTGGTCGAGCAGGGCGACGTGGATCGGTCGGGTATCGGTGCCGAGCCGTCGGATCGCCTCGTCGCGATCCCAGGCATCGGAGAGCGGATCGGGCCCGAGGTGGTCGACCAGTGCGCCCTCGTCGCGGGTGGGCACGAGCTTCACCTCGGCGATGTCGACGCCGACCGCGTCGTGCTCGGCGGTGCCGACGATCGCCCGCACCTTGAAGGCGGGGTGACGCCACCTCTCACCCGGGCGGTAGGTGAACCAGGCGCCGTCCATGCGCAGATGGGAATGCAGGGTGAACTCGCCGATGCGCATCAGCAGGTGCTTGCCACGGGGGACGACCTCGTGCACGATCTGCCCGGTGAGGTCGGCGGTCGCCAGACGCGGCACGCGCAGATCGAAGCGCGTGACCTCCTGGTCGCGCAGCGCGGCGTCGAGGCGCTTCGCGGCGCGGTAGATGGTGTCGCCCTCAGGCATGGCCCGCCGCCGTCGTAGAGCGGTCGGACAGCAGGTCGCGCGCCAGCACGGTGGCGCCGGCGACCGCGGGCGGCATGACGAACACCGCACCGAGCGGCACCATGAAGCACAGCTGCACGGCCGCGCCGAACCCGAGCAGGCGCGCGCGACGCCCCGCGAAGAGCCGCGAGCGGTCGACGGTCGGGATGTCGCGGGCGTTCAGCGCGCGGCCGGTGAGCTCGCGAGCGAGCAGACGGCCGGTGAGCAGCACGCCGGCGACCGCGGCGAGCGGGGCGCCGACGAGGGGGACGAAGCCCAGCGCGAGGGCGAGCAGGGCGACGAGGGCGCCGAGGGCGATCAGGCGGATGCTCTCGCCGAGTGCCACGAGGAATCCGCCGTCCCCCTCGGGCACCTCGCCGCCGAGATCGGTCTCGATCGCACGCCAGATCCGCTGGTAGAAGGGGTCGCCGATCAGCAGCGTAAGGGCGGTGAACGTCACGCTCGCCAGCGCCAGCACGGCGATCGTCGCGACCACCCCGACGACGGCACGCACGGCATCCCGCCAGAACGGCTCCCACCCATCGGCGAACGGCGTCGCCCAGGCGGTGAGGCCACCGAGATTCAGCAGCAGCGGGATGATCGCCGCGGCCAGCAGCGCGAGGGCGATCAGGCCGGGCACGAGGCCGAGCGCCATCAGGCCCGGGCGTCGCCGCCAGTACGCGAAGCCGCGTCCGAGGCAGCGGATGCCGGTGAAGAACTCGCTGACCATGAGTGAAGTCAATCAGACGGCTTTGCGCAGGGTGTAGCCGCGCGGGGTGGCCACGAACCCGGCTTCCTGCAGGGCGAAGGCGAACGGCGTGCCGTACACGCCCTCGCCGTTGATCTTCTCGACGGTGAGGGTCTCGAGTCGCCGTGCTCGCGACGTCGCGCCCAGGTCGGCCGCTGCGGCTTTCAGCACGTCGGGGTCATCGTCGAACGCGAGCACGGTTCGACCGCCCCGCTCGAGGTAGAGCACGAGCTCGCCGTCGACGAGCACGACCAGACCGCCGGCTTTCCGGCCGGGACGGTGTGACACGGTCTCCAACCTCGGCCAGGAGAGGGCCGCGCCGTAGGGGTTGGCCGGATCAGTGGCCGCGAGCGTGACGGCCTTGAGCGGGGGCGGGTCGGACAGGCCGGCGAAGGTGCGCAGCCGGTCGACGGTGGTGGACGCCGCGAACTGCGCCGCACCCAGCTTCTCGATCACGTACCCGCGGCGGCAGTGCCCGGCCTCCTCGAACCCGGCGAGCACGCGGTACACCTGCGCGAAGCCGCCCGGCACGCCCTCGGCCTGCACCGCGCCGCGGGTGACGACGCCGTACCGGTCGAGCAGCAGCCCCGCCGTGACGGTCGCGCGCCGTGCGGCATCCGGGTCTGTCTCCGGAAGCACCGCCCAGCGGCCGCCCGCTCCGGCCGTGGACGGCTGAGTCGACGGCCGGGCGAGCGAGATGCCCCGATAGGTGCGAGTGCGCGGGGCGCGGCGTGCGGTCTTGTGCGCCTGCGAACCGCCGGCGATGAGGGCACGGACAGGCGCGAACGTGTCGTTGGTGATGTGCCCCTGCCAGGCCAGCGACCAGAGCGCCTCGAGCACCGACTGCTGGTTCTCGGCGCCCGTCATCGCCTTGAGCGCGCCGGCGAACGACGCGCCGCTCAACCTCAGCACGTCGAGCACCCTCTCCTCCAGTGATCCCGCGGCGGGCGACTCCTCGGGCACGGGGAGGGTGAAGGGGGCGAGATCGGCCGGGTGCAGCGAGATCCACCCGTCGCGACCCGGCAGCGAGCCGTGCCCCGACCACACGACCTCGCCGGAGGCCGTGAGCTCGTCGAGCAGCGCGGGGGAGTAGTCGCGAACACGGCCGGGCAGCACGAGCGACTCCCAGGCGCTCGCGGGGATCGGCACCCCGGCGAACTGCTCGATCACGCTCAGCACTCCGTCGACGCCCTCCGTCGGCCGGGTGAGGTGCTGCCAGTCGGGCAGGAAGCGCGCGTACGCCTGCGGGCTGACCGGCTCGACGCTGCCGCGGATCGCCGCGAGAGAGCGCATCCGCAGGCGGCGCAGCACCTCGACGTCGCACCACTCCTTCGACCCGTCGACGGCCGCGGTCGCCGCCGGTAGGAAGAAGCCGCTCGTCAGCCGTCCGGCCGACTCCAGACGCTGCAGGGTGTGCCTGGCGACCGCCGCACCGATACCGAAGCGACCCGCGACGTCCTCGGTCGTGAACGGCCCGTGCGTGCGCGCGTGACGCGAGACGAGATCGCCGAGCGGGTCGGCCACCGGGTCGAGGAACGCGACCGGGATGCCCGTGGGCAGAGCTACGCCGAGCGCGTCGCGCAGGCGGCCCGCGTCCTCGATCACCGTGAACCTCGACCGGCCGGCGATCGTGACGGGGATCGCACGGCGAGCAGTGACGAGCTCGGCGAGCAGGGCCGCAGCATCGGCGGCGGTCGCCGGTCCCGGGGTCGGGGGCGTCGCCGTCGAGGCATCCGTCTCCGCGCCCGCCGACCCCGCGGCCAGCGCGCCCTCGAGCCTGAGCGCCACCTCCTCGGCGTCCAGCGGCCCGAGCATCCGCAGCAGGTCGGCGACACCCTCCACCCCGCGCACGCGGCGCTGCGGGTCGAGGCGCTGGGCCTCTCGTTCGAACTGGGCGATGACGTCGGGGTCGAGCAGCTCGCGCATCTCGACCGTGCCGAGCAGCTCGCCCAGCAGCGCCGGGTCGACCGACAGCGCGGCGGCACGTCGTTCAGCGAGCGGAGAGTCCCCCTCGTACATGAAGGCGCCGACATAGCCGAACAGCAGGTCGCGGGCGTAGGGCGATGGCTGCGCCGGCTCGGTCTCGACGAGCCGGACGCGGCGCTCGGCGATGTCGGTGATGAGGCGGCGCAGCGAGGGCAGGTCGTAGACGTCCTGCAGCACCTCGCGCAGCGTCTCGAGGATCACCGGGAAGGTCGGATGCCGCCGCGCGACCTCGAGCAGCTGCGCCGAGCGCTGCCGCTGCTGCCACAGCGGTGTGCGCTTGTTCGGATTCATCCGCGGCATCAGCAGCGCGCGGGCTGCGCACTCGCGGAAGCGCGAGGCGAACAGCGCCGATCCGCCCACCTCAGCGGTGACGATCTGCTCGAGCTCGTCGGCGTCGAAGACGAACAGATCCGCTCCGGGCGGCTGCGCGTCGGCATCCGGGATCCGCACGATGATGCCGTCGTCGCTCGCCACAGCCGAGCCCTCGACGCCGAGCCGCTCGCGAACCCGCGCGTTCAACGCCAGCGCCCACGGTGCGTGCACCTTCATGCCGTACGGGGAATGCAGGATGATCCGCCAGTCGCCGACTTCGTCGCGGCCGCGCTCGACCGTGAGCGTGCGATCGGTGGGCAGGGTGCCGGTGGCCTCACGCTGCTCGGTGAGGTAGCCCATCAGGTTGTCCCGGGCCCGCTCGTCGAGTCCCGCGTCGATGAGACGCTGCTGCGCCTTCGCGGGCTCGGCGGTCGACACCTCGCGTGAGAACCGGCCGAGGGCCTCACCCAGCTCAAACGGGCGGCCGATGCCGTCGCCGTGCCAGAACGGCACCTTGCCCGGCTGCCCGTACGCGGGCAGCACGTTCACGCGATCGTGGGTGATCTCGGCGATGCGCCAGCTCGTGGTGCCGAGGGTGAAGACATCGCCGACCCGCGACTCGTAGACCATCTCCTCATCGAGCTCTCCGACGCGGGCGCCGGTGGTCTCGCCGGCGACGAAGACCCCGAACAGGCCGCGGTCGGGGATGGTCCCACCGCTGGTCACGGCGATGCGCTGCGCCCCGGGCCGGCCGGTCAGCGTCCCGGCATCACGATCCCAGACCACGCGCGGGCGCAGCTCGGCGAACTCGTCCGACGGGTATTTGCCGGCTAGCAGGTCGAGGGTCGCCTCGTACGCCGAGCGGGGGAGTGTCTGGAACGGCGCACTGCGCCGCACGGTATCGAACCACTCCTCGACCGAGATGGCGTCGAGCGCGCATGCCGCGACGGTCTGCTGCGCGAGGATGTCGAGCGGATTCCGAGGCACGGCGATCGCCTCGATCTGCCCGGCGAGCATCCGCTCGGTGACGATCGCGGTGTGCAGCACGTCGCCGCGGTGCTTGGGGAAGAGGGATGCCCGGCTGATCTCGCCGACCTGGTGACCGGCGCGTCCGACGCGCTGCAGGCCGGAGGCCGCCGACGGCGGCGCCTCCACCTGGATGACCATGTCGACCGCGCCCATGTCGATGCCGAGCTCGAGGCTGCTCGTCGCGACGACGCAGCGCAACGCGCCCGACTTCAGCTCGTCTTCGACGATCGCCCGCTGCTCCTTCGACACCGAGCCGTGGTGGGCCTTGGCGAGCACCGGCTCGGCGCCGGCCGTGGCGCCCGCCTGTGCCGCGCCGTTCGCCCGTCCAGCCGGCGCATGCGCGCCGCCCGGAGCCTCTGCTCCGTGGGCCCTCGCCGCGGGAGGCCCTGCCGCCTCGGGCACGGGCGTCCCGATCCGCTCGGCGTAGATCTCGTTCAGCCGACCGGTGAGCCGCTCGGCGAGGCGGCGGGAGTTGGCGAACACGATGGTCGAGCGGTTCTCGAGCACCTTGTCGACGATCGCCTCCTCGACGTGCGGCCACACCGATCCGGTGATCTCGGTGTACTCGGCCGGCTCGTCGGGCATCGCCGCCGCGCCGGGCGGCGGAGGAGGGTTGCGCATGTCGTCGATCGGCACGACCACGCCGAGCTCGAACGTCTTCACCGCGCGCGGCGCGACGATGTCGACCGGCGCGGATCCGCCCAGGAATCGCGCCACCTCATCGATGGGCCGCACGGTCGCCGACAGGCCGATCCGCTGTGCCGGGCCTTCGGCACCACGCGCGGTGCGCAGCGCGTCGAGCCGTTCGAGGCTGACGGCGAGGTGCGCGCCGCGCTTGGTCGCCGCGACCGCGTGCACCTCGTCGATGATCACCGTGTGCACGTTCTGCAGGGTCTCGCCGGCCCGGCTGGTGAGCATGAGGTACAGCGACTCGGGGGTGGTGATGAGGATGTCGGGCGGGTCGCTGACGAGCTTCCGCCGGTCGCTCGAGGTGGTGTCGCCCGAGCGCACGCCGACGGTGATCTCGGGTGCCGCGACGCCGAGGCGCCGCGCCGACTGCCCGATCCCGATCAGCGGTGAGCGCAGGTTGCGCTCGACGTCGACGCCCAGCGCCTTCAGGGGAGAGATGTAGAGCACGCGGGTGCGCGAGGCCCGCTCAGTGGCATCCGGAGTCTCGCCCGAACCGGACGTCCGCTCGCGGAACACGCTGTCGATCGCCCACAGGAAGGCCGACAGCGTCTTCCCCGACCCGGTCGGCGCGACGACGAGGGCGTTGCGCCCGGCGGAGATCGCGTCCCACGCACCCGCCTGCGCGGGAGTGGGCGCGTCGAACGCCCCGCGGAACCAGTCCTGCGTCGCGGGCGTGAATCTGTCGAGCACATCGCTCATCCCTCCATCTTGACGCCACCTTCCGACATCGAGCCCTGCCTTGCTCTCGACAAGGTCGGAGGGGTAGGGGATGCTGGCCGCATGACGCACACGACGAACTACGTCAACACGTTCATCGAAGTCAGCGACGACTGCCCAGTCGAGTACGGCGTCGAGCCTCCGATCGCCGAGAACCTCTCGATCGCCGCCCTGCACTACCGGCTGCTCAGCGACGAGCCGTACACGCGCACCTCAGACGACCTGCTGTTCGAGGCGCACGCGCTGCGCAAGGGCATCGACCCGGCTGATGCGGATGCCAGGGCCGAGTTCTTCTCAAAGGGTCAGGCCTGCCTGCGCGCGTCGCCGCTGAGCAAGCGCTACGGCTGGGGCACGCACCACGACGAGCAGGGCCGCGTCGCGATGTTCCCGCGCGACTCCGAGGAGTATGCGGCGCTCGCCGCGGATCCGTCGATCGAGCACAAGCGGGCGATGCGCTCGAGCCGGCGCAGCTGAGCGGAGGGCGGGAGGGCGGCCGGGAGTGCCCGGCCGCGCACCGCGCCGCAGGCCGGCTCCTCAGCCGACCTCGCTGAGCCGGCCCTCGGCATCCAGCTCGAGGGTGAGATCCAGTCCCAGCCGTTCCAGGAACTGATCGTCATGGCTGACGATCAGCACGGCTCCGCGGTAGGCACGCAGTGCCTCGACCAGCTGGTCGACGGTGTCGAGGTCGAGGTTGTTGGTCGGCTCGTCGAGCATGACCAGGTGCGGCGCCGGCTCGGCGAGCAGCACCTTCGCCAGCGCGACCCGGAACCGCTCGCCACCTGAGAGATCGCCGACGGCCCGGTCCATGGTCGCTCCGCGGATCAGGAACCGTGCCAGCCGGTTGCGCAGCTCCCTGTCCGGCACGTGCGGCGCCGCCGCCGCGATGTTCTGCACCACCGAGGCCCGATCGTCGAGCCCGTCGACCCGCTGCGATAGGTACCCGATGCGGTCGGTGTGCGCGTCGGAACTCCGGAGAATCGGCCGGATCTGCGCCGGGACAGCTGATTCCTGGTCAGATCCGCCCCGATCTCCGGAGTTGTCAGCCCCGGATGCCACCAGCCGGCGCAGCAGCGTGGTCTTGCCGACCCCGTTGCGGCCGACCAGGGCCACCCGCTCCGGCCCCTGCACGATCCACGACCGCTCCCCGTCGCCGATGGTGGCGATGCGCCGCGACGCCGACAGCTCGGGATCGGGCAGGTCGATCCTCATGGTGTCGTCATCGCGCACGCGACGACCGGCCGCGTCGAGGGCCTGATGAGCGGCGTCCTCCTTGCCGCGCACCTCGTTGCGCAGCCTGCCGGCCGACACCTGCGCGGCCATCTTGCGGCCGTTCGCGATGATCTTCGGCACGCGCTTCTCATCGAACGCCTTGCGGCCCATCTGCGCACGGGTGGCGAGCTTCGCCTCGGCCTCGATGCGCTGCCGCTTCTCCTTCCGATACGCCTGCGCCGCGTCGCGCTCGGCCTGGCGAGCTGCGCCCTGCTCGGCATCCAGCCACGCTCGCCACTGCGAGTAAGGTCCGCCGAACACGCTCAGCTCGCTGCCGTAGATCTCCGCGGTGTCGTCCATGAGCTCGAGCAGCGACACGTCGTGGCTGACCACGATGAGCGCGCCCTTCCACGTGCGCACCATGTCGGCGAGTCGCAGCCGCGCCTCGCGGTCGAGATTGTTGGTGGGTTCGTCGAGCAGCGTGATCGCGGCACGACGAAGCCGGATGCCCGCGACCGCGACGAGCACGGCCTCGCCGCCCGACAGCTCTCCGACGGTGCGGTCGAGGAACGACGGGTCGAGTCCGGCTTCGGCGAGGGATGCCTCGGCTCGAGCCTCGATGTCCCAGTCGTCGCCAACGGCATCGAAGTGCGCGCGGTCGACGTCGCCCGCGGTGATCGCGCGCACCGCGTCGAGCGGAGCGGCGATCCCGAGCAGGTCGGCGACCCGTCGGTCCGTCTCGAGGGTGAGACGCTGCGGCAGGTGGGCGACCTCGTCGGAGCGCAGGATCTGCCCGGATGCCGGGGTCAGCTCGCCCGCGATCAGGCGCAGCAGCGTCGACTTGCCGGCACCGTTGCGCCCGACGAGCCCGGTGCGACCGGATCCGAACGAGCCGCTGACGGCGTCGAGAGCGATGGAGCCGTCTGGCCAGGCGAAGGAGACCCGGTCGAGCGTGACGGCGGCGGTGGTGAAGATGTTCGGTGATGACATGAGCGACTCCAGGAAGTGGGGTGCGCGGATGCCGACGAAGAGGGCTTCGCGAGAGACGTCGGACGACGTCGGATCGAAGAGCCCGTAGAGGGGCTCGAATTCGGAGCGGGTCCTGCCGGAAGGCGGGTTCGTCGGATCAGCGCGTGGATGAGTTACGCGGAGAGGCGACGAATCAGATCAAGGGACTTCCAGACACGGCGGACAGGACTCTGCGACATTACCCCCGCCTCGCGAAGAAGCGCAACCCGGGCGTGTCGCGCTCACGCGGTCTTCTTCTCGACCGAGTCCTTCCACTGCGACAGGAAGACGTGCACGTCGGTGAGCTCCTGCTCCGAGATGGAGTGGGTGAGTCCCTGGTAGACGCGTCCGGAGAGCTCGGAGTGCGCCGGCAGCCACTGGGCGGTGTGCTCGACCAGGCCGGCCGGAATCACATCGTCGTGTGTTCCGCGTCCCCAGAACACCGGTGGACGCTGCTCCTGCAGCACAGCGTCCTTCGGCAGCTCGCCCACGGCGGCGTACCCGCTCAACGCCACGACCGCGTCGATCCGCGACGGCTGCAGACGCAGCGCCTGCAGCGAGACGGCCGCGCCCTGGGAGAACCCGAGCAGCGCCACCGAGCTCGCGTCGGCCGCAGCCTCGGCGAGCCATGCGAGCTGACCACTCGGGATGCCGTGGTGATGCCCACGGCATCCCGAGTGGTCAGCGAATCGATCGCGTACCACGACCGGCCCGGCATCGGCCAGGGCGGTGTGAGCGGAGCGCCGACGGCCGCGACCGCGATGCCCTCGGGCAGGTAGGGGATCAGCCCGAACAGGTCGCGTTCGTCGGCCCCGTAGCCGTGCAGCAGCACGAGAAGAGGCTTGCCCTCGCGCGGTTCGGGTGACCACAGGGTCACGGACGGATCGATCGAGACTGTCACGAGGCCATCCTGCCAGCCGCCTCGGACGCCGGCGGAATGGATCGCGTCGACGTGCGGTCGATCGCCTCGACGCTGGTAGAAATGAGCCATGGCGGTGCGCACTCCTGATCCCGGCCCCGAGCCCGACGACGACTTCGGCTTCGACGGCGCGCGGCCGGTCGACGCGAACCCGGGCTGGCTCTCCGACATCGAGCTCGAGGAGGCCCGTCGGCGCCTGCCCATGCTGTACGTCGAGGCGGTCCCCGTCATCACCGACGGGTCGGGACAGGTCACCTCGATCGGCGTGCTGCTGCGCTCCACGCCGCTCGGTGAGATCACTCGCACCATCGTGTCCGGTCGCGTGCGGTACGGAGAGACCATCCGCGACGCGCTGTTCCGGCACGTCGAGAACGATCTCGGCCCGATGGCGTTCCCGCTGCTGCCCGCGTCGCCTGCGCCGTTCGCCGTGGCCGAGTACTTCCCGATCCCCGGCGTGAGCGCCTTCCACGACGACCGCCAGCACGCCGTCTCGCTCGCCTTCGTGGTGCCGGTGACCGGTACGTGCGAACCGAGGCAGGATGCCCTCGAGGTCACCTGGTTCTCACCCGAGGAAGCCGCCTCCGATGCGCTCGCGGCGGATCTCGAGGGCGGTCGCGGCACGCTGATCCGCCAGGCCCTCGCTCACCTCGGTCTGCTGCGCTGACCCGCCCGGACGGTCAGGCCGAGGTCAGGCGCGACAGCTCGGCGACGAACGCGTCGACGTCGGACTCCTGGGTGTCGAACGAGCACATCCAGCGCACCTCGTTGCGCGCGGCATCCCAGTCGTAGAAGCGGAACTTCTCGCGCAGACGGTCGGCGACGCCGTCGGGCAGCGTCGCGAACACGCCGTTCGACTGCGTGGGCTGCGTGAAGCCGACGCCCTTGATGCTTCCGTCGGCGATGCCCTGCTCGACCTCGGTGCGCAGCCGCTGAGCCATCGCGTTCGAGTGCCGGGCGTTGCGCAGCCACAGATCCCCCTCGAGCAGGGCGATCAGCTGCGCCGACACGAAGCGCATCTTCGACGACAGCTGCATGTTGAACTTGCGGCTGTACAGCAGGCCGTCGGCGGCATCCGGATTCAGCACCACGATCGCCTCACCGAGCATCGCCCCGTTCTTCGTACCGCCGAAGCTGAGCACGTCGACGCCGGCGTCGGTGGTGAAGGCGCTGAGCGGCACGTCGAGGGCCGCAGCCGCGTTCGAGATGCGTGCGCCGTCGAGGTGCAGCTTCATCCCGCGATCGTGTGCGTGGTCGGCGAGGGCCTTGATCTCGTCGACCGTGTAGAGGGTGCCGAGCTCGGTCGACTGGGTGATCGACACCACCAGCGGCTGCGCGCGGTGCTCGTCGCCCCAGCCCCAGGCCTCGCGGTCGACGAGCTCGGGGGTGAGCTTGCCGTCGTCGGTGGGCACGGTGAGCAGCTTGAAGCCGCCGATGCGCTCGGGGGCACCGCCCTCGTCGACGTTGATGTGCGCCGTGGATGCGGAGATCACCGCGCCCCAGCGCGGAAGCATCGCCTGCAGGCCGGTGACGTTGGCGCCGGTGCCGTTGAAGACGGGGAACGCCCGCGTCCGCTCGCCGAAGTGCGAGCGGAACACCTCCTGCAGACGCTCGGTGTACTGGTCTTCGCCGTACGCGATCTGATGTCCGTCGTTCGCTGCCGCGATCGCCGCCAGCACCTCGGGGTGGATGCCGGAGTAGTTGTCGGATGCGAAGCCGCGGACGGCCGTGTCATGCAGAGTGCTCACCATCCGACTGTAGTCGTAGGCGGATGCACGGGTCCGGGACCCGCACCTGTCGGATGTCGGCGGCCAGGACTACCCTCGATCCGTGACCGCAGCCGCGAAGACGAGGGCGTTCGCGAATGTCCTCGTGAACACGCTGATCGCCAATGTGACGACCAGCTTCCTGTGGTTCGCGCTCACCTTTTGGGTGTACATCGAGACCCGGTCCGTGCTCGCCACCGGCATCATCGGCGGCGCGTACATGCTGCTCATCGCCTTCTTCTCGATGGTGTTCGGCACCATCGTCGATCGCTACCGCAAGCACACCGTGATGCTCGTCTCGAGCGTCGTGTCCGCCGTCGCGTTCGCCGCGGCCGGCGTGCTGTACCTGTGGCAGCCCGAGTCGGCGCTGCTCGACATCGGTCGTCCGTGGTTCTGGGCGTTCGCGCTGATCATCCTGTTGGGCGGGGTCATCGAGCAGCTGCGCAGCATCGCGCTGTCGACCACGGTGACGCTGCTGATCCCCGTGGAGAAGCACGCCAACGCGAACGGTCTGGTCGGCACGGTGCAGGGCATCGCCTTCCTCGTGACGAGCGTGTTCTCGGGGCTGTCGATCGGCTTCCTCGGCATGGGGTGGACGCTGATCATCGCCATCGTCGCGATGGCGGCGACCTTCGTGCACCTGCTGTTCGTGCGCATCCCCGAGCAGACGCCGCAGCGCGATCCCGATGCGCCGAGCGCGCTCGACTTCCGCGGCAGCGTGCGGGCGATCCGCGAGGCGCCGGGGCTGTTCGCGCTGATCGTGTTCTCGACGTTCAACAACCTCATCGGCGGCGTCTACATGGCGTTGATGGATCCATACGGGCTCACGCTGTTCTCGGCACAGATGTGGGGCATCGCGCTGGCGTTCGCATCCACCGGATTCCTCATCGGCGGCGCGCTGGTCGCGAGGTTCGGACTCGGCAGACGCCCCGTGCGCACGATGCTGCTCGTCGTCGCGGGCATGGGCGTGCTCGGCGCCGTGTTCATGCTGCGTGAGTGGTGGCCGCTGTTCGTGGTCGGCATGTGGGTGTACATGATGATGATCCCGCCGGTCGAGGCGGCCGAGCAGACCGTGATCCAGAAGGTCGTCCCGTACACCAGGCAGGGCCGCGTCTTCGGCGTCGCGCAGGCGATGGAAGCCGCCGCTGCGCCGGTGACCGCCTTCCTGATCGCGCCGCTGGCGGAGTTCCTGATCATCCCGTACATGCGTGGCGATGAGGGGCGGATGCGGTGGGGCTGGCTGCTCGGGGAGGGAGAGACGCGCGGCATCGCCCTGATCTGCCTGTTCGCCGGCCTGGTCATGGTGGTCGCGGCGGGGCTGGCGTTCCTCACGCGCTCCTATCGCCGGCTCACCGAGCTGTACGCCCTGGCGCCGGCGCCGGAGCCGGCGCCGATCGATGCCGACGAGCCGACGTGACCGGCGTGCTGAGGCCGCGCACGCTCAGCTCAGCGCGATGACCGTGTCGTTCAGCTCCGCGGCATCGCGATCCCACAGGGCGACGACGGCGCGTGCCAGAGCATCGGGTTGCAGAGCCCCCTCAGCGCGGAAGACGGCGGATGCCGCCCGCAGCTCGGCGCCGGCATCCCGCGCGGCCTTGGCGTAGCCCTGTGCGACGGCCCGCGTCCACGCCTCACTCGCGGCTTTCATCGCCGCGTAGTTCGCTCCGCCGGCGAGCGGTCGGGTGACGACGGTGGACGACACGATCGCGAAGCGACCGGCATCCGACGCTCTGAGTGGCGCGTCGAAGGCGCGGCTCGTGGCGCGCACCGCCTGCAGGGCTGGCAGCAGCGCGTCGAAGTCCTCGTCGCTCTGCCCCGCGAGGCCCCCGCCTCCGCGCCAGCCGCCGACCAGCGGGATCACCGCGTCGACGGTGCCCAGCCGCGCCGCCAGCGCGGTCATCTCGACGAAGGAGGTGGCGTCGGCGATCTCGGTCTGCGCCCCGGCATCCCGCAACGGTGTCAGACGATCCGCCGCGCGACCCGTCGCGATCACCCGCGCTCCGGCGGCGATCAGCGCGGTCGCGGTGGCCAGGCCGGCGTCGCTGGTGGCGCCGGCGAGGACGACGGTGCGGGTCGCGGTCATGGTTCGCTCCTCGGTGCGAGAGGGGGGCGGGAGGCCATCTGCTCCCGCCCCCTCCGATGCGTGTCAGTCGTCGGTGCCGCGGATGCCGACGGTCGACTCGATGACCGGCTTCATCTTCTTGTCGAGCGTCTCGAAGAACATCGACAGCGGGAACTCGTCATCCAGCACGGCGTCGGTGTACCCCTTCGGCGCCCCGGCGAGGATCTCGTCGGGCAGGCCCCGGGCCCACTGCGATGCCGGATGCGGGGTGAGCGTGCCGCGCACGAGCTCGTACGCGGCGAGCCAGTGCGCCACCTTCGGACGGTCGATCGAGTGCCAGTACAGGTCGTCGATCGCGTCTCCCAGGGCGACCACCGCGTCGGGCACGTTGTCCCAGTCGAAGGCGAGAGCGGTGTCGGTCCAGTGCAGCACGCCGCGCTGGTGCAGCCAGGCGAACAGCAGCTGCCCGCCGACCGCGTCGTAGTTGCGCACCCGGGTGCCGGTGATCGCGAAGCGGAAGATGCGGTCGAAGATGACCGCGTACTGCACGAGGTGCGCGTAGTCGTGCATCTCCTGCTCGGTCTCGGTGAGGGTCTCGCCGGCCGCGACGCGGGCGTCGAACGCGCGCTCGATCTGCACCGACTCGCGGAAGGCGGTCATGTCGCAGCGCATCTCCTCGAGCGAGTAGAGGAAGAACGGCATGCGCTGCTTGATCATGAACGGGTCGAACGGCAGGTCGCCGCGCATGTGGGTGCGGTCGTGGATGATGTCCCACATCACGAACGTCTTCTCGGTCATCTGCTGGTCGTCGAGCATCGCCTTCGCGCGCTCGGGCAGATCGAGGTTGGTGATCTCCGATGCCGCGCGCACGACCCGGCGGTAGCGCGCCGCCTCCCGATCCTGGAAGATCGCGCCCCACGTGAACGAGGGGATCTCGCGCATGGCGACGGTCTCGGGGAAGAGCACCGCGGAGTTGGTGTCGTAGCCGGGGGTGAAGTCGATCAGGCGCAGCGAGACGAACAGCTTGTTGCCGTAATCGCCGGCCTCGAGCTCGGCGATGAACTCGGGCCAGATGGTCTCGACGATCAGCGCCTCGACCAGACGGTCGCTCGAGCCGTTCTGCGTGTACATCGGGAAGACGACGAGGTGACGGATGCCGTCGACGCGGTGCTGCTGGGGCTGGAACGCCATCAGCGAGTCGAGGAAGTCGGGCACGCCGAAGCCGTCGTCGGCCCAGCGCTCGAAGTCGACGACAAGGGCGTCGAGGTAGGCCGCGTCGTGCGGGAAGGCGGGGGCGAGAGCCCGGATGCCCGCGACGATCGACGCCACGTGACCGGCCGCAGCGTCGCGGTCGTCGGGGTTCGGGATGGAGCCGTCCTTGATCTGCAGCGGACGGATCGCGATCGCGGCGTCCTTGAGCAGCGCCCACGCTGCGCTGTGCTCGGCGGTGGAGGCGTCCTCGACGCGCTCAGCGCGGCGCTCGGGCTCGCCGATGAGGCTCTGAGTGGCGCTGGTGACGATGGACATCGAACCCTCCGATCGGGTGACAGGCCGGAAAATTTCCGGCGATAGACATGTTTCACCTCTATTATTCCACCTATGGATGACTCTGTCGATCATGCGCTCCTCGCCGCCATATCCCGCGACGGGCGAGCAACCCTCGCGCAGCTCTCCGCGACCGTCGGCCTGTCCACCTCCGCCGTGCAGTCGAGGCTGAAGCGACTCGAGTCGCGCGGAGTGATCGTCGGCTATCAGGCGGTGCTCGATCCCGAGCAGGTGGGGGCGCCCCTGTCGGCGTTCATCGAGATCACGCCCCTCGACCCGGCCCAGCCCGACAACGCCCCCGAGCTGCTCGAGCATCTCAGTGCGATCGAGGCGTGCCATTCGATCGCGGGCGACGCCGCCTACATGCTCTTCGTGCGCGTCGCGTCACCGCGTGCCCTCGAGCAGCTCGTGCGTGACATCAGGAGCGCGGCGAACGTCCGCACCCGGACGACCGTCGTGCTGCAGACCTTCTACGAGCGCCGGCCGATCGTCACCACCGCCTGAGCGAGGCGGCAGCGCGCAGAGACGCGAACAGTAGGATCTCTGCCGTGGCAGGTTCCTCCAAGAAGACCAAGAAGCGCGCTCCGCAGCGGCGTCGCAGCACCGGCAACCCGGCGAAGCGTCCCGTGCTCGCCCTCGAGCCGGTGACCGCTCGGGACTGGATCGGCGCCGCGCGCCTGCGCACCCTGCCGCTCGCGATCGCCCCGGTGGTGCTCGGCACGGGTGCGGCGCAGACCGTCGACCACCTCTTCCACTGGGCCATCGCGCTCGCCTGCCTCGCCGTCGCCGTGCTGCTGCAGATCGGCGTCAACTTCGCGAACGACTACAGCGACGGCATCCGCGGTACCGACGCGGAGCGCATCGGCCCCGCCCGCCTGACCGCCTCGGGTCGCGTCCCGGCCAAACGGGTGCTGCTGGTCGCCCTCGTCTTCTTCGCGCTCGCCGCCGTGGCGGGGCTTGCCGTGATCGTCCGATCCCAGCAGTGGTGGATGCTCGCGGTGGGCGCGCTCTGCATCGTCGCCGCCTGGTTCTACACCGGGGGCAAGCGCCCCTACGGCTACAACGCGATGGGTGAACTGTTCGTCTTCGTGTTCTTCGGGCTGGTCGCAACGCTCGGCACGACGTGGGTGCAGGTGCAGTACCTGCCGACCGTCGCCTGGGTCGTCGCGGTCGCCGCCGGACTGTTCGCGTGCGCCGTGCTGCTCGCCAACAACCTGCGCGACATCGATCAGGATCGAGCTGTCGGCAAGCGCACCCTGTCGGTGCTGATCGGCAGGCGCGCCACGCAGGTGCTGTTCACCCTGTTCGTGCTGATCCCGTTCGTGCTGGCCGCGTGGATCGCGCTGCTCTATCCGATCGCCTGGCTGGCGATGCTCGCGCTGCTCTCCGGGCTGGTGGCGATCGTGATCGTCTGGTTCCACCGCGACCCGCGCGAACTCGTCGCCGCGCTCGGACTCACATCGCTCACGGCGCTCGCCTACGCGGGGGTCGTCTACTGGGCACTGGTCGGCTGACGCCGGACGGACGGCACGGCCGGTGATCCGGCATCCGCCAGGTCCTCGCCCACGTCAGGCGCCGGAGGCCGAGTCCTCCGCGTCTTCGTCGCTCTGACTCCGGTCCTGATCGCGGTTGCGCTTGGCGTAGATCTCTCGGGATGCCCGCGACAGCGGCGCCCGCAGGAACAGCAGCGAGATGCTCATGCCGATCAGCGCCGCGAACAGCGCCGCGAGCCACCAGTACTCGCGGAAGACGGGGAACAGCCACAGGATCCCCAGCGGCACGATGAACGCGAGCAGCCGCAGCACGGTGTACACGAGGAGAGGTGGCAACTTCACGCCGTCAGTCTACGAGCGGGGTCTAGGCACCCGCTGTACGGCGACCGGCCGAACCCGCGCGCTCTGGGAGATCTACACTGGGAGTATGGCTCGTCTCCTGATCGTCGGCGGTTTTCTGGCTGTCATCTTCTGGGTGTTCAGCATCGTCGACGTGGCGGCGCAGCCCGCCGACCGGCATCGCGGAGTGTCGAAGGGCACCTGGATCCTGATCGTCGTGCTGCTGCCGGTCATCGGCGGCATCCTCTGGTTCTGGATCGGGCGGCGTCGTCGCGGAGAACGGGTCAGCGATTTCGTGATGGGCCCCGACGACGATCCGGTGGCTCTGCAGCACATGAGCACGGCCGAGCAGGATGCCCGCATCCGTCAGCTGGAAGAGGAGCTCGCGCGCCTCGACGATGAAACCGACGGCACGGATCCGCGCTCGTGACGGCCTCGCCGGCGAGCGACGCGGCGGCTGATCTGATCGCCGAGCTCATCGCGCACGGTGTGCGCGACCTGGTGCTCTCACCCGGCTCGCGCTCCCAGGCCCTCGCCCTCGCGGCGACCGCGCTCGCCCGGAGCGGGGCACTGCGCGTGCATGTGCGCATCGACGAGCGGGCGGCCGGATTCACGGCCCTCGGGCTGGCGCGCGAGACAGGTGCTCCGGCGGCCGTGGTCTGCACGTCGGGCACGGCAGCGGGCAATCTGCTGCCGGCGACCATGGAGGCCTTCCACTCCGGGGTGCCTCTGCTGCTGCTGACCGCCGACCGCCCGCCTGAGCTGCGGGGCGTCGGCGCGAACCAGGCGACCATCCAGCCGGGGATCTTCGGCCCGTTCGTGCGCCTGCACATCGATGCCGCCGTGCCCGGACACGCCCGCGGAGGGAGAGCCGCTCTGCCCTCGCCGACGGCATGGTCTGGGCTCGGCGAGCGAGCCGTGCGCGCAGCGCTCGGTCTCGAGGGTGACGGCCTGGCAGGAGTCCACGGCCCCGTGCACCTGAACCTGCCCAGTCGCGAGCCGCTCTCCGCGGCCGCCGACGTCGCAGCGACACCCGGTGAGATGCCGACCCCGGGCGCTGTCGAGCCGGTGCTGCTGTCGCGCGGGCCCCGAACGGTGGTCGTCGCGGGGGCGGACGCCGGGCCGGATGCCGAGGAGCTGTCGCACGCGGGAGGCTGGCCCCTCATCGCGGAGATCGTCAGCGGGTCGCGCTTCGGCCGCCTGCTCGTGCACGGGTATCGAGAGCTGCTGCGAGACGAGACGCTCGGGGGCCGCATCCAGCGGGTCGTGGTGTTCGGGCATCCCACCCTCAGCCGCGAGGTCACCGCGCTGCTCGCGCGACCCGACGTCGAGGTGGTCGCCGTGCGTCGAGGCGGCGAAGCGCTGAACCTGAACGGGCGCACGCGCGCCGCGTCGGCGCTGGCCGTCGAGCCAGGCGTCGCGGATCGCGCCTGGCTGGGGGAGTGGATGACGGCCTCGCAGACACGGGTGGTCGACCTGAGCGCCCCGGCACCCGATCAGAAGGGCCTGTACTCCGACCACAGCGCCGAACGCCTCGACGCGGTGCGCGCCGAGCTCGATGCGGTGCGCAAGCGCGTCGACCGGCAGATCCTGGTGGATGCCGTCTGGCGCGCCACCTGGCCGCACGATCGGCTCGTGTTCGGGTCGTCGCGTCTCGTGCGCGTGGCGGATCAGGTGCTCGGCGGCAAGAAGGTTCCGGTGCACGCGAACCGGGGGCTGGCGGGCATCGACGGCACGGTCGCGACGAGCATCGGCATCGCCCTGGCCAGCCAGGCCGATGGGGCACCGGGCGTGACCCGGGTGCTGCTCGGCGACCTCGCCTTCCTGCACGATGTCGGCGCGCTGCTGCTGCCGGGCGACGAGCCGGCGCCGCGCATCCAGGTGATCGTCGGCAACGACGGGGGCGGCACGATCTTCGACGGGCTCGAGGTCGCCGCATCCGCAGCGCAGGACGACCTCGATCGTGCGTTCTACACGCCGCACCGGGTGCAGCTGGCCGAGCTCGCGGCCGCCTACGGGTGGCAGTACGAGCGGGTGACGACGCGCTCCGCGCTCGATCAGACGCTGACCTCCGCCATCACAGGACCGCAGATCATCGAGGTGCCGCTCGAGCGCTGAGCCCGACGGCTGCGGCGCGGACCGCGCCGGCCAGTGCCTGGTCAGTCCAGGCGCTGCGCGATCTCGCCCAGGTCGGCGCTCGCGAAGCGCTCGTCGGAAGCGTCCGCGCCGGCCGCCTCGATCTCGTACAGGTCGCTCTTCTGCGGAGCGACCGCCTGGGCCTCCACCGGCTGCGTCTCGGTGAGCACGTCGTCGAGCCCCTGCAGGGCGCTGAAGCGGCGGGCCTGCGTGACGACGTTGCGGTCGAGGGACCCGGCGAACCGGTTGTACGCGTCGACTGTCGAGTTGAGACTGCGGCCCAGCTTCGCCAGATGCTGACCGAGGGTGCCGAGCCGCTTGTGCAGCTCTTTGCCCACCGTGAAGATCTGCTGCGCCTCCTGGGCCAGCTGGTCCTGCCGCCACGCGTGCCCCACGGTGCGCAGCAGGGCGATGAGCGTCGACGGCGTCGCGATCACGACGTTCCGCTCGAAGGCGTACTCGTAGAGCGTGGCGTCCTGATCGAGGGCGGCAGCCAGGAACGGCTCGGCGGGCACGAACATCACGACGAACTCGGGAGACCCGGCCACGACATCCCAGTACTGCTTGGTGCTCAGGTCGTCGATGTGTTTGCGCAGATGACGCGCGTGGGCCTGCAGGCGCTGTGTGCGGACGGTGTCGTCGGTGGCCTCCATCGCCTCGAGATACCCGCTGAACGCGACCTTCGAGTCGACGACGACGCGCTTGTCGCCGGCAAGGTGCACCACGAGGTCGGGGCGCAGGGCACCGTCGTCGGTCGAATGGTGCAGCTGCTCGTCGAAGTCGACGTGGTTCACCATGCCCGAGGCCTCGACCACGCGTCGCAGCTGCAGCTCGCCCCAGCGGCCTCGCACCTGCGGCGCGCGCAGCGCGTTGACGAGATTGCGGGTCTCGGAGCCGAGCGTCTCCGACGACTGGCGCATCATCTGCAGCTGCTCGGCGAGCGCGGCGTGCGCCTCCAGCCGTGTCTTCTCGGCGGTCGTCATCTCCGACTTCACGGTGTCGAGCGTCTTCTGGATCGGCTCGATGAGCTGCTGCACGGCATCCTGTCGCTTCTGCAGCTCAGCGGCACCTTCGCTCTGGCTGCGCTTGAGCCGCTCCTCGGCCTGCTGCAGGAACGCCTTCGTGTTGGCCTCCAGCGCCCTGCGGCTGAGCGCGTCGAACTCGTCGGCGAGGCGCTTCTGATCGGCTTTCAGCTCGTCAAGGCGCTCCGCCGCGCGTCGACGCTCCGCGAGCACGTCCGCGTCGGCTTCGTCGCGCACCTCGGCCAGGCGACGGGCGTGCTCGGCACGCTCGTGCGCGAGCCGCTCCTGCGCCTCGCGTCGGGCATCCGCCAGCGCGGTCTCAGCCAGCTCCCTGCCCTCGGCCACGCGACGGTCGGCCAGCGCCCGCTCGTCCTGCACCCGGGCGGCGGTCTCGGCGCGCAGCGCCTCGGCCTCCCGCTCGAGGGCGGCGACGCGCAGCACCGCCGCAGCGGCCTCGGCACGCTGGTCGGCATCGGCCGACCGGCCGCGCTGAGCGCCGACCGCGAATCCGAGCGCTCCGGCGAGGGCGGCGGCGATCACCGCGATGACGACGACGAGAACGGTGTCCATGCATCCGATTGTGAACCAGGGCGCCGACATTCCCGTTCCAGGGGCATGATGTGTGCATGGCGACGCACACGTGGACGACCGAACCGGCAGAGCTGCTCAGAGTGCGAGAGGGATTCTCGCTCGCCGACGTCGACGCCGACGCGCACCCCGGCTTCGACGGTGACAAGAGCAGCGGCACCGCGCTGCTCGAGGAACGCGAGCAGCGACTCGACGAGCTGCAGGAGCGCCTGTTCGCAGCCAGCCGCGTGGGCGACGGGCACGACGCGGTGCTTCTCGTGCTGCAGGCGATGGACACCGCCGGCAAGGGCGGGATCGTGCGTCACGTCGTCGGCGGAGTCGATCCACAGGGCGTCGACTTCGCGGCGTTCAAGGCGCCCACCGAGCAGGAGCTCGCGCACGACTTCCTGTGGCGCGTCGAGAAGCGGCTGCCGCGGCCGGGGATGATCGGCGTCTTCGACCGCTCGCACTACGAGGACGTGCTGATCGGTCGCGTGCGCGCTCTGGCCGACGAGTCCGAGATCGAGCGCCGGTACGACGCGATCATCGATTTCGAACGCCGCGTCGCGGCATCCGGAACCCGCATCGTCAAGGTCATGCTGCACATCTCGCGCGACGAGCAGAAGGAGCGGCTGATGGAGCGGCTGGAACGCCACGACAAGCACTGGAAGTACAACCCCGGAGACGTCGACGAGCGGATGCTCTGGGACGACTACATGGACGCCTATCAGACCGCGTTCGACCGCACCTCGACACCGGAGGCGCCGTGGTACGTCGTGCCCGCGGACCGCAAGTGGTACGCGCGCCTCGCGGTGCAGGAGCTGCTCATCGACGCACTGGAGGACATCGACCCGCAGTGGCCGCTCGCCGACTACGACGTCGAGGCGGAGAAGAAGCGACTCGCCGCCAGCTGAGCCGGAGGCTCAGGCCTGGGGCTTGCGGGCGCGGTGCAGGGCGACGATGCCGAACGACAGGTTGCGGTACTCGACATCCGTCCAGCCCGCCTCGCGGATCCATCCCGCCAGGGTGCGCTGGTCGGGCCAGTCGCGGATCGACTCGTTCAGGTAGTCGTAGGCGTCGCCGTTGGTGCCGGCCAGACGTGCGATGCGCGGCAGGACCTGCGCGTTGTAGAAGCGGTAGAACCCGCGGAAGAAGCGCCCGGGAGGGGTCGAGAACTCGTTGATCACCATGCGGCCGCCGGGTTTCGTGACGCGCAGCAGCTCGCGCAGCGCCTTCTTCGGCTCCTGCACGTTGCGCAGGCCGTACGACATGGTGACCGCGTCGAACTCCTCGTCGCCGAAGGGCAGGTCCGTGGCATCCGCCTCGATGAAGGTGATGTTGTGCAGGTGCCCGTGCCTGCGGCGGCCCTCGGCCAGCATCCCCGGGGAGAAGTCGGCGGCGACGACCTGCGCTCCGCCGGCGGCGAGGGAGGCGGAGGAGGATGCCGTGCCGGCGGCCAGATCGAGGATCCGTTCCCCGCGCCTCGGCGCGACCGCACGCGTCGTCGCCGCCCGCCACAGGGCGTCGTTGCCGAGGGTCATGACGGTGTTCGTGCGGTCGTACCCCTTCGCGACCTGGTCGAACATGCCGCTGACACGGGAGGGGTTCTTGCCGAGATCGGCGCGGTTCGGCTGCATGCTTCGATCCTAAAGCGCGCACTCGCCCATAGACTCGCCGCGTGATCGCGAACCGCCCCGCACCCGGCACGCCGATGGCCATGACCTGGCGCAAGTGGGACGGGTCGCCGCACTGGAACAACCACGTCGTCTACCTGGGGGCCGACGGGTGGGGCGACTGGGTCGGCCAGCCGGTCGGCTGGCGCAGCCACCGGCCCGGTGCCGACTTCGTCGCCGAGTCGCCCAACGTCACGCTCGTGCCGCGCGACCACACCGACTTCGCGCTCACCGTGCACCGCGGGCACCCGCGCGGCCTGCGTGTCTACATCGACCTCGCGTGGGACCTGCGCTGGACAGACGACCCGCGGGTGTCGACCGCGATCGACATGGATCTCGACGTCGTGCGGCGCCTGAACGAGCAGGGCACCTACGTCGACGACCGCGACGAGTGGGCCGAGCACAGCATCCGCTACGGATACCCGGCCGAGGTCATCGACCACCTCGAGGGTCGCGCCCTCGAACTGGAGCGGCAGGTGCGCGCGCAGCTGGCTCCCTTCGACGACGCCACCGCCGACCCGTGGCTCGACCGCCTCATCGCCCTCGGCCTCGACCGCTGACCCCCGCATCCCGTGACGAAACGGGGAATGTGACGCCCGCCGCGCCGATCCCGCGCCCCCGCCGCGCGGATAGGCTGTACGGGTGAGCAGCATCCGCCTGGTCGCCGAGACCCGCGAGATCCCACCCGTCGGGGATCTGCTGGCGCACACCTCCGCCGTCCGGCCTCTCGTCTGGCTGCGCCGTGGCGAGGGCATCGTGGCCGCCGGCGACGGGATCGCCGCGGTCGTCCGCGCTCCCGCGGGCAGCGGCCGCAAGCGCAGCGAGGTCATCGCCGACGTCTGGCGCGAGATCACCGCGCTGGCCGACATCGACGACGAGGTGCGCCTGCCGGGCACCGGGCTGGTCGGCTTCGGCGCGCTGGCCTTCGATGAGGACTCCTCGTCCGACAGCGTGCTGCTCGTGCCGCAGACGGTGATCGGGCTGCGGGACGGACGCAGCTGGATCACCCGCATCCGTCCCGCATCCGATGCCGGCTTCGCCTCGCTCCCCGCCCCGGCCGTCCTCGGTCCGCACTGGGCCGGTCGCGTGGGACCCGGCGCCCAGACCCCGCAGGGGTATCAGGATGCCGTGCGCGGCGCGCTCGACGAGATCGCCGCCGGCGCGTTCAGCAAGGTCGTGCTCGCACGCGACCTGACGGGCACCGTCCCCGGCGACGCCGACCTGCGCCGCCTCGTGCGTGCGCTGGCGATCGGGTACCCCGACACATGGACGTTCGCCGTCGACGGCCTCATCGGCGCGAGCCCCGAGACCCTCGTCACCGCACGCGAGCGGGTGGTCACCGCGCGCGTGTTGGCCGGCACGGCAGGCCGCGGGGCCGACCCGTCCGAGGACCACGCGGCGTCCGCCGCGCTCGCCGCGAGCGGGAAGGACCTCGACGAGCACCGGTACGCCGTGCACAGCGTTCTCGCCGCGCTCGGCCCGCACACCAGTGCGCTCGACGCCGACACCGAGCCGTTCGTGCTCGAGCTGCCCAATCTCTTCCACCTCGCGACCGACGTCGCGGGGCGACTCAGCGACGGCGCCTCATCGCTCGATCTGGTCGGGGCGATGCATCCCACCGCCGCTGTCGCGGGTACGCCGACGGATGCCGCGATCGCCGCGATCCGGCGCATCGAGCCCTTCGACAGGGGGCGCTACGCCGGGCCGGTGGGCTGGATCGACGCAGCCGGGGACGGCGAGTGGGCGATCGCGCTGCGCTGCGCGCAGTTCGGTGACGTGCCCGGCGCGGCATCCGGCGCGAGGCGCGTCACGGCGTACGCCGGGGCGGGCATCGTCGCGGGCAGCGAGCCGGAGTCGGAGCTGCTGGAGACGCGCGTGAAATTCCGGCCGCTCGTCGACGCGCTCGCGTGAGCGGTTTCTGGGCGCCCGTCGTGCCGTCGCCCTCTGTCGCGAAGGTAGGGTTGACTACGTGACTTCAGGCCCCGCGACCCCGGGCACGCGACTGGCGAGCCGACTCGGCTTCAGCGACCGCATCTTCCTCGGCCCCGGTGCGCGGCGGGTCGCCTCGCGCATCGAGGCCGGTCTCGACCTGGTCGAGGCGGGCATCGCCGAAGAGGTCAAGGTGGCCGATTCCATCGCGGATGCCGCGGCCCGCTACCTCTACGAGGCCGGCGGCAAGCGCATCCGGCCGGTGCTCACCCTGCTCACCGCCCAGCTCGGCGACGGCGGCACCGCCGCGGTCATCGACGTCGCCAAGGCACTCGAGCTCACCCACCTCGGCTCGCTGTACCACGACGACGTGATGGACGGCGCCGACACCCGCCGCGGCGTCCCCGCAGCGCACGCGGTCTGGGGCAACAACGTCGCCATCCTCACCGGCGACATCCTGTTCTCGCGGGCGAGTCAGATCATGTCGCGGTACGGCGATCGCGCGATGCGCCTGCAGGCCGACACGTTCGAGCGGCTCGTGCTCGGCCAGCTTCGCGAGACCGTCGGCGCGCAGCCCGGTGATGACCCGATCGACTTCTACATCCAGGTTCTGGCCGACAAGACCGGCTCGCTGATCGCCGCGGCCACACAGGGCGGTGCGATCTTCTCGAACGCCCCGGCCGAGTTCGAAGAGCCGCTGCGCGTCTACGGCGAGAAGGTGGGTGTCGCCTTCCAGCTGCTCGACGACGTGATCGACCTCTCGGCCGACGCAGAGGAGACCGGCAAGGTGCCGGGCACCGACCTGCGCGCCGGTGTGCCGACCATGCCGTCGCTGCTGCTGAAGACGAGCACCGCACCCGACGACGTCGACCTCGCCCGCCGTATCGATGAGGGCGTCGCGCGCATCGCCGAGGGTGCAGACTCGTCGGTGCTCGACGGACCACTCGCCGAGCTGCGTGACAACGATGCCACTGCACAGACTCTGACTCTCGCCCGCACCTGGACGGCCGACGCCGTCGCCGCGCTCGCGCCACTGCCCAAGGGCACCGTGCGCGACGCGCTGACCCGGTTCGCGGAGACTCTCGCTGATCGCAGCAGCTGACGGAAGGAACCCCATGACGAAGCTCAAGCTGGCCATCGTCGGGGCGGGACCGGCAGGCATCTACGCCGCCGACCTCCTGCTCAAGGCCGAGCGCAAGTTCGATGTCTCCATCGACCTGTTCGAGCAGCTGCCCGCGCCCTACGGTCTGGTCCGCTACGGCGTCGCCCCCGATCACCCGCGCATCAAGGGCATCATCACGGCGCTGCGCGACGTGCTGGACCGCGGTGACATCCGCCTGTTCGGCAACGTGCGCTTCGGCACCGACATCACGATCGACGACCTGAAGCGCCACTACAACGCGGTGATCTTCGCCACCGGCGCCGTGCGCGATTCATCGCTCGACATCCCGGGCATCGACGCCGACCACTCGTTCGGCGCGGCCGAGTACGTGAGCTGGTTCGACGGGCATCCGGATGTGCCCCGCGAGTGGAGTCTGGATGCCGAGTCGGTCGGCGTCATCGGCAATGGCAACGTCGCGCTCGACGTCGCGCGGATGCTCGCCAAGCACGCTGACGATCTGCTCGTCACCGAGGTGCCCGACAACGTCTACCAGGGTCTGAAGGCCAGCCGCATCACGGACGTGCACGTGTTCGGTCGCCGCGGCCCGGCCCAGGTGAAGTTCACGCCGCTCGAGCTGCGCGAGCTGGGGGAGCTGCGCGATGTCGACATGGTCGTGTACGACGAGGACTTCGACTACGACGAGGCGTCACGCCAGGCCGTCACCAGCAACAAGCAGGTCATGGTGATGGATCGCATCATGCAGTCGTGGCGCAAGCTCGACTCGGTGAACAACGCGGGTGGCACGGCATCCCGTCGCCTGCACCTGCACTTCTGGGCTCGCCCGGTCGAGGTCAGGAAGGACGAGAACGGCCGCGTCGCGGCGCTCGTCTACGAGCGCACGACGTCCGACGGCGCCGGCGGTGCGGTCGGCACCGGCGAGATGCGCGAGGTGCCGATGCAGGCGCTCTACCGCGCGATCGGGTACTTCGGCTCGCCGCTGCCCGGAGTGCCGTTCGACAAGAAGCACGGCGTGATCCCCAACCGCGAGGGACAGGTGCTCGAGACGAAGTCGAACCAGCGCGTGCCCGGCATCTACGCGACAGGCTGGATCAAGCGCGGTCCGGTCGGCCTGATCGGCCACACCAAGTCGGATGCCATGGAGACGGTGCGGCATCTGATCAACGACCAGGGCTCGTGGTGGCAGCCCGAGGATCCGTCCGACGGGGCGATCCCGGCACTGCTCGCCGAGCGCGGCGTGGCATGGACCGACCTCGAGGGCTGGCACCGTCTCGACGCGCACGAGATCGAGCTCGGCGCGCCGCACGAGCGTGCACGGGTGAAGCTCGTGCCGCGCGACGAGATGGTGCGCGTCTCGCGCGGGGAGTGAGATCTCCGCGCCCGGTAGGTTGAAGGCATGGCCGACTGGGTTCCCGATGTGCTCGGTGAGGGCTTCCAGCAGCTCACCCTCCCGCTGGGAGAGGACGTCGAGGGGGAGATCGTCGCGACCGTCGTGCGCGCTCTGCCCCGTCCCGTCCCGTGGTGGCGGCCGGGTGGCGACCGCCGCCCGCTGGCCGACGTCGACGTGCTCTACGTGCACGGGTGGTCGGACTACTTCTTCCAGAAGCGGCTCGCGCGGTTCTGGAACGATCGCGGTGCCCGGTTCTTCGCTCTCGACCTGCGCAAGTACGGTCGCAGCCTGCGCCCCGGGCAGACACCGGGATACGCGACGGATCTCGACGAGTACGACGCCGACATCGCGGCGGCGCTCGAGGCGAGGGGGGATGCCGCTGGCCGGCGTCTCGTGCTGCTCGGTCACTCCACAGGAGGGCTCATCCTCAGCCTGTGGGCATCGCGTCATCCGGGTCAGGTCGACGCCGTCGTGCTCAATGCGCCGTGGCTGGAGTTCCAGCTCGGCGCTGCTCGCGCGGCGATCACCCCGGTGGTCGAGCTGCAGGCCCGGCTGCGTCCGATGGAGGCGGCGCCTCAGGTCGACCTCGGCTTCTACACGAGGGCGCAGCGCGAAGTGGCGGATCCGGACGATCCGGTCGAGGTGAATCCGCTGTGGCGGCCGGAGCAGGCGATGACCGTGCACGCCGCCTGGCTGCGGGCGGTGCTCGCCGGGCACGCCGCCGTGTCACGGGGCCTGAACATCGAGGCGCCGATCTGCGTGCTCCTCTCGGCGCGGTCGGCGCTGCCCACCCGATGGTCCGATGAGCTGACGTCGGCGGACAGCGTGCTCGTGGTCGACGACATCGCCCGAGCCGCGCTCAAGCTCGGTCGCTCGGTGACCGTCGAGCGGATCGATGGCGCACTGCACGACGTCTTCCTCTCACGCCCAGACGCGCGCGCCGACGCATACGCGCGCCTCGACCGCTGGGTGCGCGGGTGGGCGCACTCCGACACCGCGCTCAGACGAGCCAGTACATCCGCCGACACGCCTGCTCGGCGGCATCCGCGTCGCCTCGTTGCAGCGCGTCTTCCAGCTCTGCGCACGCGCTGATCACCGACGGGCGTCGTTCGACCGGCACCTCGTGCGTCTTCAGCGCACGTGCGAGGGCGAGGCTGGCCTCGTCGATCACCGCCTGCTGCAGGGCGTTGCCCGTGCGGGCGGCCAGGTACTCGATCACGGCGCGCCGTGCACTCGAGGTCGAGACCGGATCCGACACGTCGGCGGCCACGGCGCGGATGAGCCGGCCGACCGTCCTCACCTCGCCGGGCTTGAGACGCGGGCAGGCGAGGCGCACGATGAGACTCGCCTGCAGACCGGCGAAGATGTGCGCCGTCTCGACCTGATCTGGCGTGACCGACGACACCTCGGTGTATCTGCTCGGATACATCATGACGAGACCGATGCGCTCGAGTCGTTGCAGCGCCTCGCGCACGGGCGTGCGCGACACCGACAGCTCGGCGGCCAGCTCGCTGTCGCGGATCCGCGCCCCCGGGGCGAGCTCGCCGCTCACGATGCGCTCACCGATCAGATGGAACAGGCCCTCGGCGAGAAGCTGCTTCCTTGCCGCGATATCGACCCTCGGCGGTCGTTCGACGTCGACCATGTATCTCTCCCCAATACGCCTCACGGCGTCCCCGGGCTGCCCCATACAACCCATACACCGGCATTCTACTCAGCGGGTCCGACATGGCTCCGGCGGCGCTGTCCGCGCCGTCGCGACGCGACCGTCAGGCGACGCGCACGGCGCTCGTCAGGGGGAGGGAGCACAAGAGCCGCGCTCACCCGGTGAGCGCGGCTCTCGGCTGAGACAGGAGCGTGTCAGCGGTAGTTGATGAACTGCAGGTCGATGTCGAGGTCGCTGCTCTTGAGCAGGGCGATCACAGCCTGCAGGTCGTCGCGGCTCTTCGACTGCACGCGCAGCTCGTCGCCCTGGATCTGGCTCTTCACGCCCTTGGGGCCCTCGTCGCGGATGATCTTGCCGATCTTCTTCGCGTTCTCACTCGAGATGCCGTCCTTCAGGCTCGACGTGAGGCGGTACTCCTTGCCGCTCGCGACCGGCTCACCCGACTCGAGGCTCTTCAGAGAGATGCCGCGCTTGATCAGCTTCGACTGGAACACGTCGAGCACGGCGTTCACGCGCTCCTCGGAGTTCGCGACGATCACGATCTGCTCGCCGCTCCACGAGATCGAGGCGCCGGTGCCCTTGAAGTCGTAGCGCTGCTCGATCTCCTTGCGTGCCTGGTTGAGAGCGTTGTCGGCCTCCTGGTGATCAACCTTGGAGACGATGTCGAACGAAGAGTCAGCCATGACTACCACCATAGAGCGTTGCCCCCCCACCGGAGGCGGTGCATCACTTGTCCTTTCTGCCGTTGCCGTTTCCCTTGCCCTGTGGGGAGTCGCTCTTTCCGGCGGCCTTCCCGGAGTTCGTCTCGGGCGGGCTTCCAGAGTTGTTGCCCGGCCCGGCGTTCGGGTTCCCACTGGCCTTCTCCGCCGGCGAGGTGCCTGCGGTCTGCACGTCGGCCTGCACCTCGGACTGGTCGGGCTGGGATGGCTGCGCCGGCTCGACGGGTTCGACCGGTGTCTCGGCGATCGGCGTGGTGACCGGCTGGTCGGCATCCGGGGTTGTCGGAGTCTCTGCGACCTCGGCCGGCGTGACGGTCGGCGTCGGAGACGTACCGGCCGGCCACGCCATCCACCCACCGGCGAGAACGGCGGCCGCCGCTGCAACGGCCGCGAATGCGCCCATCGTCCGACGACGCATGGGGCCGCGCTTCTGCACGTCGGGCGTCGTCGCCGACGCGATCTTCGGCGCCGCGGGCGTGGCGATCGACACCGCAGGCAGTGCTGCCGTCCTTCCGGTGATGTCGTCCGGCACGCCGGTGGTGTCGTCACGGGCATCCGCCGACATGATCGACACCTCGTGCACTACCTCGGCCGCCGTCGGGCGCTGATCCGGCTCGCTGTGGGTCATCCGTCGCAGCAGATGAACCCACTCGGCGCCGAGCCCGTCGGGGATGCCCGGTTCGCTGACCAGCCGTGCGAGCGCGGTCTGCACGTCACGGGTGCGCGGGAACGCCGGCTCGCCGGTCAACGACTCAAGCAGCACGAGTCCGAGCGAGTAGATGTCCGCTGCCGGGGTGATCGGGTCGGCCCGCACCTGCTCCGGTGCCATGTATGCGGCCGTGCCGATTGCGATGCCTGGCGACGTCCGCCGTGCCTCATCGGGGTGGAAGGCGATCCCGAAGTCGGTGAGCTTCGCGTTCCAGCCGGCGTCTCCTTCGGCGCGAGCGAGAAGGACGTTCGACGGCTTGACATCGCGGTGCACGATGCCGCGGGCGTGGACGACGCGCAGCGCGTCAGCCAGATCGCGACCGATAGCGGCAGCCTCGCCGCGAGTGAGGGTGCCCCGGGTGAGGTGCGTGGCGAGCGTGGGCCCGTCGACGAACTCCATCACCAGGTATCGCGGGTGCGGAAGATCGAGACTCGCGTCGTACAGGGCGACGAGAGAGGGGTGGGAGAGGGACGCCAGAAGCGCCGTCTCACTGTGGACGCGCTCGGATTCCAAAGGCGTCTCGTCGTCCGCGCGGAGCAGCTTGATGGCGACCGTACGGCGCAGCAGCGAGTCGTGTGCGCGGTAGACCATGGATGTCGCGCCTCGGCCGACACAGCCGTCGAGCCGGTACCGTCCGTCGAGAAGAGGGGCCGTCGCCTCGTCGTCGATCGTGTCCATCGGAACTCCGCAATCCGGCACGGCTCGGGCGCCGTGACCCTGCCCAAGCTAGGGGGCGCCGGCCCGCATCGTCTTCCGCCTTGACGTCGACGTCAGGACGTGCAATAGGCCGGGAGGGTGCAGGAGGATCTCGATTTGGAAACGCTTTCAGTCGACCCTACCGAAAAGCTCCCGACGGAGTGCATACTGTAAGCGCTTGCAGTTTCCTGCAGACCATTCGCATCCAGAGAGGTAAGCACCAATGAAGGTGACCAAGAGAAGCATCCTCGCGTTCGGCGCACTCGCCGTCACGTCCGCAATCGCTCTGAGCGGCTGCGCATCATCCACCCCCTCCGCCGACGAGGACTCGTCAGGCAAGGGCGCGGCCAGCAAGCTCACCGTCTGGCTCGACGCGGAGCGCGTCGACGCGCTCAAGGGTGCGGCCGACGCCTATGAGGAGAAGACCGGCGTCACCGTCGACCTCGTCGGCAAGTCGGTCGACGACATCAAGGACGACTTCATCCAGCAGGCGCCGACCGGCAAGGGCCCCGACGTGGTCATGGGTGCTCACGACTGGCTCGGCGAGCTGTCGACCAACGGTGTCGTCGCCCCGATCGAGCTCGGCGACTCGGCCGACGGCTACCTGCCCGTCGCGACTCAGGCGGCCACCTACGAGGGCACGGTCTACATGCTCCCGTACGCGGTCGAGAACATCGCCATGCTGCGCAACACGAAGCTCGTCCCCGAGGCTCCGAAGAGCTTCGACGACATGGTCTCGAAGGGCACCTTCGTGGTCGAGTTGGGCGCCGAGGGCAACCCGTACAACATGTACCCGTTCCAGACTGCCTTCGGCGCCCCGGTGTTCGGCACCGACGCATCGGGCAGCTACGACCCGGCCGACCTGCAGCTGGGCAGCGAGGGCGGCTTCGCCTTCGCCGACTGGCTGGCCGCACAGGGCCAGTCCGGCACGCTGAACACCGACATCGACGGTGAGATCGCCAAGCAGCAGTTCCTCGACGGCACCGCAGCCTTCTGGCTGACCGGGCCGTGGAACGTCGCCGCGGCCGTCGACGCCGGCATCGACGTCGCGATCGACGCGATCCCCAGCCCCACCGCAGAGGCGGCCTCGCCGTTCGCCGGTGTCAAGGGCTTCTTCGTCAGCTCGGAGTCGAAGAACAAGGTCGCCGCGAACGACTTCCTCGTCAATTACATCGGCACCGAAGACGTGCAGCTTGAACTGTTCAAGGCCGGCAACGTGCTGCCCGCACTGACCGCCGCCGCCGACACAGCGGCATCCGACCCGATCATCGCCGGGTTCCAGACCGTCGGCGCCGACGCGGTGCCGATGCCCGCGATCCCCGCGATGGGATCGGTCTGGCAGTACTGGGGCATCGCCGAGGCGGCCGTGATCAACGGCGCCGACCCTAAGGCGACATGGCAGAAGCTCACGGACGACGTCTCCGCAGCGATCAAGTGATCGCCCGGGCGTGCTCGGGGCGGGGAATACCCTCCCGCCTCGAGCGCGCCTCCATCATCGAGCCTGCGAGACGACAACGGGAACAGAGATGACCGAGACCATGGAGCAGACCGCTCCTCCTACCAAGCGCCAGCGACAGGCCGCGCAGATCGCCGAGGCGGCCGCGACGCCGGTCGGCTGGATGCTGCTGAAGATCCTCCTGCTGGGGATCGTCGACGCGGTCGCCGTGTACGCGGCGTTCGTGCTCTTCGCCAACCAGGAGTGGTTGGTGCTCGCGGTGGTCATCGCCGTCACCGCCGTGGTGAACTACATCTACTTCTCGCGTCGACGCGTGCCCGCGAAGTACCTCACGCCCGGAATCATCTTCCTGGTCGTCTTCCAGGTCTTCGCGCTGGTCTACACGGGCTACATCGGCTTCACCAACTACGGCACCGGGCACAACGGCTCGAAGCCTCAGGCGGTCTCCGCGCTTCTCGCCTCTGCCCAGGAGCGCGTCGAGGACTCGCCCGTCTACCCGGTGCAGATCGTCGAGCAGGCAGGCGTCTACGGCCTGCTCGTGACCGATCCCGACACCGGCGACGCGCTGCTCGGAACCAATGACGAGCCGCTGCGCGAGGTCGACGCGCAGTTCGACGGCGGCAGCGCCACTGCGACCGACGGCTGGCGCACCCTCCCGCTCGCCGAGGTCTTCAGCCTGTCATCCGAGCTCGAGAAGCTCTCGGTGCCGTTCAGCGACGATCCCAACGACGGCAGCCTGCGCACTCCCGACGGGCAGAGCGGCTACCTCTACATCTCGCAGCTCGAGTACGACGCGGCCGCCGACACGATCACCGACACGCGCAACGGCGTCATCTACTCCGACACCGGCATCGGCGCCTTCACCGCCGACGACGGCGAGCAGCTGCTGCCCGGATGGCAGGTCAATGTAGGGTTCGACAACTTCGTCCGGGCCGTCACCGACGCCTCGATCCGCGGGCCGCTGATCTCGGTCACCGTATGGACGTTCGTCTTCGCGATCGTCTCGGTGGCATCCACCTTCTTCCTGGGCCTGCTGATGGCGCTGGTGTTCAACAACACCCGCATGCGGTTCCGCAACACCTACCGGATCATCATGATCCTGCCGTACGCCTTCCCCGCGTTCCTGTCGGCGCTGGTGTGGGCCGGGATGATGAACGAGAGCTTCGGCTTCATCAACCAGGTGCTCCTCGGCGGAGCCGAGATCCCATGGCTGACCGACCCGACGCTGGCGAAGGTGTCGATCCTCATCGTGAACCTGTGGCTCGGATTCCCTTACATGTTCCTGGTGTGCATGGGGGCCCTGCAGGGCATCCCGGAGGACGTCAACGAGGCGGCCGTGATGGACGGCGCCAACCCCTGGCAGATCTTCAGGCGCATCAAGCTGCCGCTTCTGCTGGTGACCGTGACGCCGCTGCTGATCTCGTCGTTCGCGTTCAACTTCAACAACTTCAACCTGATCTACATGCTGACCAAGGGCGGGCCGCGGTTCACCGACGTCTCGATCCCGGTCGGGCACACCGACATCCTGATCTCGATGGTGTACAAGGTGGCGTTCACCGGGCAGACGCGAGACTACGGTCTCGCCTCGGCGTTCACGATCCTCATCTTCATCGTGGTGGCGACGATCTCGATCGTCAGCTTCCGCAAGACCAAGGCCCTCGAGGAGCTGAACTGATGAGCACCCAGACCCTCGCGCCGTCCAAGCGCTCCTTCGGCGCATGGTTCGCCGACACCGGATGGCGCCACCTCGTCGCGATCGTGGTGAGCGTGTTCGCGCTCTTCCCACTGCTGTACGTGCTGTCGGCATCGCTCAACCCCAAGGGCACGCTGACCGGCTCGAACCAGCTCTTCTCGGCCATCGGCATCGACAGCTACGTGCGCATCCTCACCGATCCGCAGAACCCCTACGCGCTCTGGTTCCTGAACACCCTGATCATCGCCACGATCACCGGGCTGCTCACGGTGTTCATCGGCGCCTGCGCCGCCTACGCGTTCTCGCGCATGCGGTTCGCGGGACGGCGGGTCGGACTGATCACCGTGGTCGTCGTGCAGATGTTCCCGCAGCTGCTCGCGGTCGTCGCGCTGTTCATGCTCATGTCGGCTCTCGGAGACTGGTTCCCGGCGATCGGCCTGAACACGCACACCGGCCTGATCCTGGTCTACCTCGGCGGCGCGCTGGGCGTGAACACCTACCTCATGTACGGCTTCTTCAACACGATTCCTAAGGAGATCGACGAAGCGGCCCGCATCGACGGCGCAGGGCACGCCCGCATCTTCTTCACGATCATCCTGCGGCTGGTGGCGCCCATCCTCTCTGTGGTCGGGCTGCTCTCGTTCATCGGCATCGTCAACGAGTACGTGATCGCCAGCGTCATCCTGATCGACCCCGAGAAGCAGACGCTCGTCGTGGGTCTCACCAAGCTCGTCGCGAACCCGCGCTACGCCGACTGGTCGGCCTTCTCGGCGGGGGCCGTGATGGCGGCGATCCCGGTGATGATCCTGTTCCTCTGCCTGCAGAAGTACATTGTCGGCGGCCTCACCGCAGGCGCCGTCAAGTAGGTCGCGACCCGGCTCGCCGTCGGGTGCAGATGGTCGGCGAGACACGACGACCGGATGCCATGGCGGGGCGCTCGAGAGGCATACGGTGAGAGCGTGGCCGCACGCGTGGGAGGTCGCAATCTGGCGATCAGCTGGATCGTCGGGCTGCTGTGCGCGGGCGTGGTCGGCGCACTGCTCTGGCTGTCGCTTCCGGCGGGACCGGGGCTGCTCTTCGTGGTCGGTCACCTGCTCGACGGAACGGTTCCCCCGTGAGCCGGCGGGCGCGATGACAGGTCCCCGTCGACCACCGAGATCCCGAACACATCGGCACGCCTGCGCGGCGCGAATCACCGTCGGCGCTAGCCTCGGTGTGCATCTATCACGAGAGGCGATCACATGAGCGACCCCGAGGTTCCCAAGAACGAGCAGCACCACGACGTGGACCACGTCGTCGGCCGTGCCAATGAGGGACTCGACGCCGCCGCCGCAGCGCGCGAGGGCGGCTCGAGCACGGAGGCCGCAGCGAAGCCCGTCGACCCCGACATGGAGGCGTTCGCGGCTGCCGAGCGCGACTACCCCGGCACTTTCGGCGCCTCCGAGCCTGCCGCTTCCGTCGACCCGCGCGCGGATGCCGACCGTCGCGCAGACCTCGCCGACGCGGCAGCCGCCGACGGCGCCGATCGCCATGACGCGAACCGTGACGACGCGAACCGTGACGACGCGCACCGCGACGACTGGCACCGCGACGACCTGCACCGTGACGCGGCAGCGGTCCACGATGCGCCCGACACCGACCGGCACGCCCACGATGCGGACGCCGCCCGGGTGATCGACACCGATCGGGAGCACCACCCGACCGTCGCCGACACCGCGTACGCCGCTCCTGGCGGCTCCGCCGCCGAGACGCGGGTCGTTCCGGCCGAGCCCGTCGCACCGCCCGCGGCGCCGCAGCCGATCTTCGTGCAGGCCCCCGAGCCGCCCCGCGAGCTGGGCAACCGCGGCGCCGCCGGCGCCATCGGCCTGGTGGCGACGGTTGCCTTCGCCATCCTCTACCTCGCCGCGATCCTCGGCTTCGGCGCACTGGGCGGCGACGTCACCCTCGAGAACGTCGGCACCGCCGCGCTCGAGACGCTGATGACGTGGTCGTTCTGGGTTCCGGTCGTCGTGTTCTTCCTGTCGTTCTGGCTGCTGGGCGCCTTCGTCAACCGTGCTCGCTGGGGCACGTGGGTCATCTTCGGCCTGTTCGTGGCCATCGCGACCTACGGCGGATACATCCTCGGCCAGCTCTTCCAGGCGCCGTTCTGGCGTGTCACCGCCACCGAGTCGGTCCAGCTGGTGAACGAGCAGCTGCTCGCACCGCTGGCCATCGCCTCGTTCATCTTCGCCCGTGAGCTGACGATCTGGTTCGGCGCCTGGGTCGCCCGCAGCGGAGCCAAGAAGAAGGCGCTCAACGCCGAGGCGCAGGCGGAGTACGAGCGCACGCTCGAAGCGGGTCCTGCCGCACTGCGATGAGCGTAGTCTGACGGCATGAGCCTCAGAGACCCCCGCGGCCCCGTGCCGGAGGGGGTCTCTGCGTTTCTCGCCGGGGTGGTGGGCGGGGTCTGCTTCGCCGCCTTCGCCATTCTCGGACTGGGGATGCTGTCGTACTTCGCCGACGTCGACATCATCTCCGTCGAGGGACTCACCCTCTGGCCGGGAGTGGCGGGCATGGCGGTCGCGATCGCCGTCTTCGCGCTGCTGCTGGCACCGGTGCTGCGAAGGCGGCTTCCGCCCTACGGCGCGATGGTCCTCGTGGCGCTGGCCACGGCGCTCGCGCATCTCGCGGCAGTCTGGCTGTCGGCGATGGCCGGGGGCTCCGGACTCGCGCACGCGTCGGCAGCCGCATCGCAGATCGTCGTCCGCGGCTCCAGCGTCGTCATCATCGTCGCCGCGCTGATCGCCGGATGGATCGCCGTGGCGCTGCGCCGCTCGCGGTCGGGCACGCCGCGGTGGCCGTGGGAGCGCGACGACGACGAGTGACGGCGGACGCGCCGCCACTGGCAGGAAAGCGCGCCTGGAGGGCATCCCGGCCCTACTCTGTATTCGTGGAGAGGTCGCTGGAATCCCTCGTCGACCAGGCCGTCGAGGCCTGGCTGCGCTGGGTGCCGCGCTGGGCTCCGGCCACGCACCGGGGCCGGGTGGCGCCCTGTCGTCGCTGCCTCGGCTCTCCCGTGCTCTCCGCCGTCGGCATCGGCGGCAACGTGCCGCACGGGGTGCAGCACGGGCTCTCGACGCGGATCAAGTCGATCGTCGACCAGGCCGTCGCCGAGTACACCGCGCGCAACCTGCCGATGCTCCAGGCCGAGCTCGACCACCAGGCGGCGAGGAACCGGTCGCGCGCCTACCGGCCGGCCGACGGTCTCGATCCCGAGTACGAGGGGATGCCGCTCGATCCCGACCCCGTTCCGGGCGCGCCGTTCCTGTTCACCGTCGCGGGCCTGGCCGACGAGGCGGCTGCCCAGCTGCCGCCTCTGCCCCCGCTCTCCGACGAGGCCAAGGCCGCGCTGCGTCAGGAAGTCGCGCTCGCTGACGAGTACGCCAACATGGTCGGACGAGAGATCTGCGGCCTGCTGCTGCGGCACCGACTGCACGTGCAGGCGGCGATCTCGCAGTACGTCGAGCCGCAGATCGAGGCGATGCTGGCCGAGCTCAGCGAAGCACTGGACTCGCCCTTCGACCCGGACACGCCGTAGCACAGCATCCGGTGCTCATTTGACCGCCGCCGCCCGTGGCGCGTACACTTGATCGGGTGTGTGCATCACTGTGCGCACGCAGGGCGCCGGCACCGTCGGTTCGCCCCCACGGCATACCCATCACACCAAAAGCCCGACTTCTCTGTCGAGCCGGTGGGTCATGATGTGAAACCCATCACGCTGTCACCGTGCAGCACTATGAGGAGAGAACGTGCCAACTATTCAGCAGTTGGTTCGCAAGGGACGCTCGCCCAAGGTCACCAAGACCAAGGCGCCCGCCCTGAAGGCGAACCCGCAGCAGGCCGGCGTGTGCACCCGCGTGTACACCACCACCCCGAAGAAGCCGAACTCGGCGATGCGCAAGGTCGCTCGTGTGAAGCTGCGCAACGGCACCGAGGTGACCGCCTACATCCCCGGTGAGGGCCACAACCTCCAGGAGCACTCGCTGGTGCTCGTCCGCGGTGGTCGTGTGAAGGACCTCCCCGGTGTCCGCTACAAGATCGTCCGCGGTGCGCTCGACACCCAGGCAGTCAAGAACCGTAAGCAGGCTCGTTCCCGCTACGGCGCGAAGAAGGGCTGAGTCAGATGCCTCGTAAAGGTCCCGCACCCAAGCGCCCCGTCGTCAACGACCCGGTCTACGGCGCCCCGATCGTCACCTCGCTGGTGAACAAGATCCTCGTCGACGGCAAGAAGTCGCTCGCCGAGTCCATCGTCTACGGCGCCCTCCGCGGTGTCGAGGCGAAGAACGGCCAGGACGCCGTCGCCACCCTCAAGAAGGCGCTCGACAACGTGCGCCCCACCCTCGAGGTCCGCAGCCGCCGCGTCGGCGGCTCGACCTACCAGGTTCCCGTCGAGGTCAAGCCGCACCGTGCGAACACCCTCGCGCTGCGCTGGCTGGTCAGCTACGCCAAGGGCCGTCGTGAGAAGACGATGACCGAGCGTCTGCAGAACGAGATCCTCGACGCGTCGAACGGTCTGGGTGCCGCGGTCAAGCGCCGCGAAGACACCCACAAGATGGCCGAGTCGAACCGCGCCTTCGCCCACTACCGCTGGTAAAGGGCTGAGCGGATGCCGCCACCGCGGCGTCCGCTCCCACTCTCTGTTCGTTCCTGAACCATCCCGGAGGAACCCCCGTGGCACAAGAAGTGCTCACCGACCTGAGCAAGGTCCGCAACATCGGCATCATGGCGCACATCGATGCCGGCAAGACCACCACGACCGAGCGCATCCTGTTCTACACGGGTGTCAACCACAAGCTCGGCGAGACCCACGACGGCGCGTCGACGACGGACTGGATGGAGCAGGAGAAGGAGCGCGGCATCACGATCACGTCTGCCGCCGTGACCTGCTTCTGGAACAACAACCAGATCAACATCATCGACACCCCCGGTCACGTGGACTTCACCGTCGAGGTCGAGCGCTCGCTGCGCGTGCTCGACGGCGCTGTCGCCGTCTTCGACGGCAAGGAGGGCGTCGAGCCCCAGTCCGAGACCGTCTGGCGTCAGGCCGACAAGTACGACGTGCCCCGCATCTGCTTCGTCAACAAGATGGACAAGCTGGGCGCCGACTTCTACTACACCGTCGACACGATCGTGAACCGCCTGGGCGCCAAGCCGCTCGTGCTGCAGCTTCCGATCGGCTCCGAGAGCGACTTCATCGGTGTCGTCGACCTCATCGAGATGCGCGCGCTCGTGTGGCCCGGTGACTCCAAGGGTGACGTGACCATGGGCGCCTCGTACGAGGTGCAGGAGATCCCCGCCGACCTTCAGGAGAAGGCCGAGGAGTACCGCCAGCACCTGCTCGAGACCGTCGCCGAGACCGACGACGCGCTGCTCGAGAAGTTCTTCGGCGGCGAGGAGCTCTCGATCGCCGAGATCAAGGGCGCGATCCGCAAGATGGTCGTCGCGAACGAGATCTACCCGGTGCTCTGCGGCTCGGCGTTCAAGAACCGCGGCGTGCAGCCGATGCTGGACGCTGTCGTCGACTACCTCCCGAACCCCCTCGACGTCGGTGCCATCGAGGCGCACGACCCGAAGGACGAGGAGAAGGTCATCGAGCGTCACCCCGACGCCAACGACCCGTTCTCGGCCCTGGCCTTCAAGGTCGCCGTGCACCCGTTCTTCGGTCGCCTGACCTACGTGCGCGTGTACTCGGGTCACCTCGACTCGGGCTCTGCCGTGGTCAACTCGACCAAGGGCAAGAAGGAGCGCATCGGAAAGATCTTCCAGATGCACGCCAACAAGGAGAACCCGGTCGACTCGCTCACCGCCGGCAACATCTACGCCGTCATCGGCCTGAAGGACACCACCACCGGTGACACCCTCGCCGACCCGGCCGCCCCGGTCGTGCTCGAGTCGATGACGTTCCCGGAGCCGGTCATCGAGGTCGCCATCGAGCCGAAGACGAAGGCCGACCAGGAGAAGCTGGGTCTCGCGATCCAGAAGCTCGCTGAGGAGGACCCGACGTTCCGCACCGAGCTCAACCCCGAGACCGGTCAGACGACCATCAAGGGCATGGGCGAGCTGCACCTCGACATCCTCGTCGACCGCATGAAGCGCGAGTTCCGCGTCGAGGCGAACGTCGGAAAGCCCCAGGTGGCCTACCGCGAGACGATCAAGAAGACCGTCGAGAAGCACGACTACACCCACAAGAAGCAGACGGGTGGATCGGGCCAGTTCGCGAAGATCCAGTTCAACATCGAGCCGCTCGACCTCGACGGCGACAAGACGTACGAGTTCGTCAACGCCGTCACCGGCGGTCGCATCCCGCGCGAGTACATCGGCTCGATCGATGCCGGTTTCCAGGACGCGATGAACGTCGGCGTGCTGGCGGGCTACCCGATGGTGGGCGTCAAGGCGACCATCGTCGACGGTGCCGCTCACGACGTCGACTCCTCGGAGATGGCGTTCAAGATCGCCGGCTCGATGGGCTTCAAGGAGGCCGCACGTCGCGCCAACCCGGTGCTGCTCGAGCCGCTGATGGCCGTCGAGGTCCGTACTCCGGAGGAGTACATGGGCGACGTCATCGGCGACCTGAACTCGCGCCGCGGGCAGATCCAGTCGATGGAGGACGCACAGGGCGTCAAGGTGGTGCGCGCTTCGGTGCCGCTGTCCGAGATGTTCGGCTACATCGGCGACCTGCGCTCGAAGACCTCCGGCCGCGCCGTCTACTCCATGGAGTTCGACAGCTACGCTGAGGTTCCGCGCGCCGTCGCGGATGAGATCATCCAGAAGGCCAAGGGCGAGTAAGCCCTTCACCGGATGCCGGGGTCTCGGCCCTGGAATCCGGTACCCCACAACTTCACATTCACTCTCTACTAAACTGAGAAACCGAAATCCGTAGGGAGCCGGTCACAATCCAGTGCCCGGCGATCTCTACACGAACGTCCTGAGGAGGACCCAGTGGCCAAGGCCAAGTTCGAGCGGACCAAGCCGCACGTCAACATCGGAACGATCGGTCACGTCGACCACGGCAAGACCACCCTGTCTGCCGCGATCTCGAAGGTGCTCGCCGACAAGTACCCGTCGGACACCAACGTCCAGCGTGACTTCGCCTCGATCGACTCGGCTCCCGAGGAGCGTCAGCGCGGCATCACCATCAACATCTCGCACATCGAGTACGAGACCCCGAAGCGTCACTACGCGCACGTCGACGCCCCCGGCCACGCCGACTACGTCAAGAACATGATCACCGGTGCTGCTCAGATGGACGGCGCGATCCTCGTGGTCGCCGCCACCGACGGCCCGATGGCTCAGACCCGCGAGCACGTTCTGCTCGCCAAGCAGGTCGGCGTGCCGTACCTGATGGTCGCGCTGAACAAGTCGGACATGGTCGACGACGAGGAGATCCTGGAGCTCGTCGAGCTCGAGGTTCGCGAGCTGCTCTCGTCGCAGGGCTTCCCCGGCGACGACGCTCCCGTCATCAAGGTCTCGGCTCTCGGTGCCCTCAACGGCGAAGAGAAGTGGGTCGACTCGATCCTCGAGCTCATGCAGGCCGCTGACGACGCCATCCCGGACCCCGAGCGTGACCGCGACAAGCCGTTCCTCATGCCGATCGAGGACGTCTTCACGATCACCGGTCGTGGAACGGTCGTCACGGGCCGCGCCGAGCGCGGCACCCTCGCGATCAACTCCGAGGTCGAGATCGTCGGCATCCGCCCGACGCAGAAGACCACGGTCACCGGTATCGAGATGTTCCACAAGCAGCTCGACGAGGCCTGGGCCGGCGAGAACTGCGGTCTGCTGCTCCGCGGCACCAAGCGCGAGGACGTCGAGCGCGGCCAGGTCGTCGTGAAGCCGGGCTCGATCACCCCGCACACGGAGTTCGAGGGCACCGCGTACATCCTGTCGAAGGACGAGGGTGGCCGTCACAACCCCTTCTACACGAACTACCGCCCGCAGTTCTACTTCCGCACCACCGACGTCACCGGCGTCATCACGCTGCCCGAGGGCACCGAGATGGTCATGCCCGGTGACACCACCGACATGAAGGTGGACCTCATCCAGCCCATCGCCATGGAAGAAGGCCTCGGCTTCGCGATCCGTGAGGGTGGCCGCACCGTCGGCGCCGGCACGGTGACGAAGGTGCTCGCGTAAGCATCTGCTTCTCGGAAGAGGGGTCGGACCTTCGGGTCCGGCCCCTCTTCGCGTGTCCGCGGTGCGGGGCCTGAGCCGCGGGATCATGCGCGACACGCCCGGGTTTGCGGTGCCGGAATCCGCGTGGCAGAATAGTCAAGTTCCACATTTCTGCGCGCTTCATGATGCGCGGAATCACTGTCACGACAGTGCATAGACGGCGACATCCCAAGGATGCTGCAGGGTTCTAGGCCGCGGACAGCAGAACGTGCACTGAGCGAGGGCGATGCCCGAGACGACGTGCGAATCCCACTCGAAGACGCGAGCATCCGATGCTGGCGTCTTCATGGTGAAAAGAGAACAGCGGTGCGCAAGTGCCGAAGGCGCGATCAGCGCCATCGAGCGTCCAATGCCCCAGGGTCACCCGGTCCCGGATGGTACGACGCCTATAGAGAGAGAGCAGACAATGGCGGGACAGAAGATCCGCATTCGCCTGAAGTCGTATGACCACGAGGTCATCGACACGTCGGCACGAAAGATCGTCGACACCGTGACCCGTGCGGGCGCGACCGTCGTCGGCCCCGTGCCGCTTCCGACCGAGAAGAACGTCGTGTGCGTCATCCGGTCGCCCCACAAGTACAAGGACAGCCGCGAGCACTTCGAGATGCGCACCCACAAGCGTCTGATCGACATCGTCGACCCGACGCCGAAGGCTGTCGACTCGCTGATGCGTCTCGACCTGCCCGCCGATGTCAACATCGAGATCAAGCTCTGAAGTCCGCCATGGTTGACATCAACGCAAAGATTTCCAAGGGCATGCTCGGCACGAAGCTCGGCATGACCCAGGTGTGGAACGAGAACGGGAAGCTCATCCCCGTGACCGTCATCGAGCTGGCTCCGAACGTGGTCACCCAGGTTCGCACCCCCGAGAAGGACGGCTACAACGCCATCCAGATCGCCTACGGCCAGATCGACCCCCGCAAGGTCAACAAGCCGCTGACCGCCCACTTCGAGGCAGCCGGCGTCACCCCGCGTCGCCACGTCACCGAGATCCGCACCGCGGATGCCGCTGACTACTCGCTCGGCCAGGAGCTCACGCTCGACGGCGTGTTCGAGGCAGGCCAGCTGGTCGACGTCGTCGGCACCAGCAAGGGCAAGGGCACCGCCGGTGTCATGAAGCGTCACAACTTCGCCGGCGTCTCGGCCTCCCACGGTGCGCACCGCAACCACCGCAAGCCCGGCTCGATCGGCGCCTCGTCGACCCCGAGCCGCGTGTTCAAGGGCATGCGCATGGCCGGCCGCATGGGTGGCGAGCGCGTGACCGTCCTCAACCTCACGGTGCACGCCATCGACGCCGAGAAGGGACTCATGCTCGTCAAGGGCGCCGTCCCCGGTGCGCGTGGTCGTATCGTGTACGTCCGCAACGCAGTGAAGGGTGCCTGATCTCATGGCTGACTCCACTCTGGCAATCGACGTCCTGTCGGTCGACGGCAAGAAGGCCGGCTCTGTCGAGCTGCCCGCCTCGATCTTCGACGTCGAGACCAACGTCCCGCTGATCCACCAGGTCGTCGTCGCGCAGCTCGCCGCCGCGCGTCAGGGCACCCACGCCACGAAGACTCGTGGCGACGTGTCCGGCTCCGGCAGCAAGCCCTTCAAGCAGAAGGGCACGGGTAACGCCCGTCAGGGCTCGATCCGCATGCCGCAGCACCGCGGTGGTGGCACGGTCCACGGCCCGCAGCCGCGTGACTACTCGCAGCGCACCCCCAAGAAGATGATCGCCGCCGCCCTCCGTGGCGCGCTGAGCGACCGTCTGCGCGGCGAGCGTCTGCACGCGGTCGAGGCCTTCGTCGCCGACAGCACTCCTTCGACCAAGGCTGCGGCCGGCCTGCTGGCCTCCGTCGCTCCGTCGAAGAACGTGCTGGTCGTCATCGAGCGCTCCGACGAGCTGACCACGAAGAGCGTGCGCAACCTCGCGAACGTTCACCTGATCAGCTTCGACCAGCTGAACGCCTACGACGTCGTCGTCTCCGACGACATCGTCTTCACCAAGGCCGCACTCGAGGGCTTCATCGCCTCGAAGACGGGCGCGACCGCAGAGGAGGTCTCGGCATGACCGAGCAGAACGTTCTCGCCACGGCCCTGAACAAGGACCCGCGCGACATCATTCTCGGACCGGTCGTGTCCGAGAAGAGCTACAGCCTGATCGACGAGGGCAAGTACACCTTCCTCGTCGACCCGCGCGCCTCGAAGACCGAGATCAAGCTCGCCATCGAGAAGATCTTCGGCGTCAAGGTGGCCTCGGTCAACACGATCAACCGCGTCGGCAAGGCCCGCCGCACCCGCTTCGGCACCGGCAAGCGCAAGGACACCAAGCGCGCGATCGTGGCTCTGAAGTCGGGTTCCATCGACATCTTCACGGCAGTCGGCTGACCGGGGGATAAGGACAGATAATGGCTATTCGCAAGTACAAGCCCACGACCCCGGGTCGCCGCGGTTCGTCGGTGGCTGACTTCGCCGAGATCACCCGATCGACGCCTGAGAAGTCGCTGCTGCGCCCGCTCTCGAAGACCGGTGGTCGCAACAACCAGGGCCGCATCACGACCCGTCACATCGGTGGTGGCCACAAGCGCCAGTACCGTGTCATCGACTTCCGTCGCAATGACAAGGACGGCATCAACGCCAAGGTCGCGCACATCGAGTACGACCCCAACCGCACCGCGCGCATCGCGCTGCTGCACTACTTCGACGGCGAGAAGCGCTACATCCTCGCCCCGAACAAGCTGAAGCAGGGCGACGTCGTCGAGTCGGGTGCCGGCGCTGACATCAAGCCCGGCAACAACCTGCCGCTGAAGAACATCCCCACCGGTACCGTGATCCACGCCATCGAGCTGCGTCCCGGCGGCGGAGCGAAGATGGCTCGTTCGGCCGGCGCCTCGGTGCGCCTGGTCGCGAAGGACGGCCCCTACGCCCAGCTGCGTCTGCCCTCGGGCGAGATCCGCAACGTCGATGCGCGCTGCCGCGCGACCATCGGCGAGGTCGGCAACGCCGAGCAGTCGAACATCAACTGGGGCAAGGCCGGCCGCAAGCGCTGGAAGGGCGTCCGCCCGACCGTCCGCGGTGTCGCCATGAACCCGGTCGACCACCCGCACGGTGGTGGTGAGGGCAAGACCTCCGGTGGTCGTCACCCGGTTTCCCCGTGGGGTCAGGCTGAGGGTCGTACCCGTCACGCCAACAAGGAAAGTGACAAGTACATCGTCCGCCGCCGCAACGCTGGCAAGAAGCGCAAGTAGGAGTAGAGGAAGATGCCACGCAGTCTCAAGAAGGGCCCCTTCGTCGACGAGCACCTGCTTCGCAAGGTGGTCGGACAGAACGAGTCCGGTACGAAGAACGTCATCAAGACCTGGTCGCGTCGCTCGATGATCATCCCCGCAATGCTGGGACACACCATCGCCGTGCACGACGGTCGCAAGCACATCCCTGTGTTCGTGACCGAGACCATGGTCGGCCACAAGCTGGGCGAGTTCGCGCCCACCCGCACCTTCCGCGGCCACGAGAAGGACGACAAGAAGGGCCGTCGCCGCTGACGCGGTGACGCTCTGGACAGAAACAGAGGAGGAGAACAATGGTGGAATCCATCGCACGCGTCAAGCACATTCGCGTGACCCCTCAGAAGGCTCGTCGTGTCGTCGCGCTCATCAAGGGCAAGCAGGCGCAGGAAGCACTGGCCATTCTGAAGTTCGCACCGCAGGGTGCCAGCGAGCCGATCTACAAGCTCGTGCACTCCGCCATCGCCAACGCGTCGGTCAAGGCCGACCGTGACGGCGAATTCCTGGACGAGCAGGACCTGTACGTGAAGAACGCGTACGTCGACGAGGGCACCACGCTCAAGCGTTTCCGCCCCCGTGCTCAGGGTCGTGCCTCGCAGATCAAGAAGCGCACGAGCCACATCACGGTCGTGCTGGCCACCCCGGAGGCCGCTGACGCGGCCGCACCGGCGGCCAAGACGAAGAAGGCGAGCAAGTAATGGGCCAGAAGGTCAACCCGTACGGCTTCCGCCTCGGCATCACCACGGACCACGTGTCGCGTTGGTTCTCGGACTCGACGAAGCCGGGCCAGCGTTACGCCGACTACGTCGCCGAGGACATCAAGATCCGTCGTCTGCTGCAGACGCAGCTCGACCGCGCCGGCGTCTCGAACATCGAGATCGAGCGCACCCGCGACCGCGTGCGTGTGGACATCCACACCGCGCGTCCGGGCATCGTCATCGGCCGCCGTGGCGCCGAGGCCGAGCGCATCCGCGGTGACCTCGAGAAGCTCACCGGCAAGCAGATCCAGCTGAACATCCTCGAGGTCAAGAACCCCGAAGCCGACGCTCAGCTCGTCGCGCAGGGCATCGCCGAGCAGCTCTCTGCTCGTGTGGCGTTCCGTCGCGCGATGCGCAAGGGTCTGCAGGGCGCTCAGCGCGCCGGCGCCAAGGGCATCCGCATCCAGGTCTCCGGCCGCCTCGGCGGCGCGGAGATGAGCCGCTCGGAGTTCTACCGCGAGGGTCGTGTGCCGCTGCACACGCTGCGCGCGAACATCGACTACGGCTTCTACGAGGCGAAGACCACCTTCGGCCGCATCGGCGTGAAGGTCTGGATCTACAAGGGCGACCTCACCAACAAGGAGCTTGCTCGCGAGCAGGCCAACCAGAAGCCTTCGCGCGAGCGTGGCGACCGTCGTGGCCCCCGTGGCGACCGCGGTGACCGTCGCAACGAGGCTCCCGTCGCAGAAGGAGCGTCTGCCTGATGCTTATCCCTCGCAAGGTCAAGTACCGCAAGCAGCACCACCCGAAGCGTTCGGGCCAGGCCACCGGTGGCACCAAGGTGTCGTTCGGTGAGTTCGGCATCCAGGCGCTGACCCCCGCCTACGTGACCAACCGTCAGATCGAGTCCGCTCGTATCGCGATGACCCGTCACATCAAGCGTGGTGGAAAGGTGTGGATCAACATCTACCCCGACCGCCCGCTCACCAAGAAGCCCGCTGAGACCCGCATGGGTTCGGGTAAGGGCTCGCCCGAGTGGTGGGTCGCCAACGTCAAGCCGGGCCGCGTCCTCTTCGAGGTCGCGGGCGTCAGCGAGGAACTCGCTCGCGAGGCGCTCACCCGGGCCATTCACAAGCTGCCGCTCAAGGCACGCATCATCAAGCGCGAGGAGGGCGACGCGTAATGGCGATCGGCACCAAGGAGCTCGCACCGAGCGAGCTCGACACGTTCGAAGACCAGCGCCTCGTCGAGGAGCTGCGCAAGGCCAAGGAGGAGCTGTTCAACCTCCGTTTCCAGTCGGCCACCGGCCAGCTGGAGAGCCACGGCCGCATCCGCGCCGTCAAGCGCGACATCGCGCGCCTTTACACCGTGATCCGCGAGCGCGAGCTGGGCATCCGTGCGACGCCCGCTCCGGTCGAGGCTCCGGCCAAGAAGGCGTCCAAGGCGAAGGCGAAGAAGGCCGACGAGGCTGAGGCGCCGAAGGAGGAGGCCGAGTAATGGCTGAGAAGAAGGCTGCTGACGCCGTCGAGCACGGCGAGCACGACGTCCGCGACGCAGACGCGCGCGGATACCGCAAGTCGCGCCGTGGCTACGTCGTCAGCGACAAGATGGACAAGACCATCGTCGTCGAGGTCGAGGACCGCGTGAAGCACCCGCTTTACGGCAAGGTCATCCGCGTCACCTCGAAGGTCAAGGCGCACGACGAGAACAACACCGCCGGCATCGGCGACCTCGTTCTCATCAACGAGACCCGCCCGCTGAGCGCCACCAAGCGCTGGCGTCTGGTGGAGATCCTGGAGAAGGCAAAGTGATCCAGACCGAGTCCCGCGTCAAGGTCGCCGACAACACCGGCGCCAAGGAGCTGCTCACAATCCGCGTTCTCGGTGGTTCCAGCCGCCGCTACGCCGGTCTGGGCGACACCATCGTCGCGACCGTCAAGGACGCGATCCCCGGCGGCAACGTCAAGAAGGGCGATGTGGTCAAGGCCGTCATCGTCCGCACCGTCAAGTCGACGCGTCGTCCCGACGGTTCGTACATCAAGTTCGACGAGAACGCCGCCGTGATCCTGAAGAACGACGGGGAGCCCCGCGGCACCCGCATCTTCGGACCGGTCGGTCGTGAGCTTCGCGACAAGAAGTTCATGAAGATCGTCTCGCTCGCCCCGGAGGTCATCTGATCATGGCGAAAATCAAGAAGGGTGACCTGGTTCAGGTCATCAGCGGCCGCAAGCAGGACAAGGGCGGCGACCGCGGCAAGCAGGGCAAGGTCCTCGAGGTCCTCGTCGGGCAGAACCGCGTCGTCGTGGAGGGTGTCAACTTCGTCACCCGCCACAGCCGTGTCGGCCAGACCCAGCGCGGCACCAAGACCGGTGGCATCGAGACCGTCGAGGCCCCGATCCACATCTCCAACGTCGCTCTCGTCGACCCCTCGACCAAGAAGCCGACCCGCGTCGGCCACCGCGTCGAGGAGCAGGTCAAGGACGGCGTGAAGCGCACGGTCCGCGTGCGCTACGCGAAGAAGTCAGGTAAGGACCTCTGATGGCAACGGCAACTGCTGCTGAGACTGGCAAGACCCAGCCTCGCCTGAAGCAGAAGTACAACACCGAGATCAAGAAGGCTCTGCAGGAGCAGTTCGGCTACGCGAACGTCATGCAGATCCCCGGCCTGGTGAAGGTCGTCGTCAACACCGGTGTCGGTGAGGCGGCTCGTGACTCCAAGGTGATCGAGGGCGCCATCGACGACCTCACCAAGATCACCGGTCAGAAGCCGATCGTCACCAAGGCCCGCAAGTCCATCGCGCAGTTCAAGCTGCGCGAGGGCCAGGCCATCGGTGCGCACGTCACCCTCCGTGGCGACCGTGCGTGGGAGTTCGTCGACCGCCTCGTCAACCTGGCGCTGCCGCGCATCCGCGACTTCCGCGGTCTGTCGGCCGACCAGTTCGACGGCAACGGCAACTACACCTTCGGTCTCCAGGAGCAGAGCGTGTTCCACGAGATCGACCAGGACAAGATCGACCGCGTCCGCGGCTTCGACATCACCGTGGTCACGACGGCCAAGACGGACGACGAGGGTCGCGCACTCCTGCGCGCGCTCGGCTTCCCGTTCAAGGCCGCCGACGCCCCCGCCTGATCGAAGCGCCGCGCGCTTCGGGATGCGGGGAGGGATGCTGCACGGCATCCCTCCCCGCATCCCGTACAATTGAAGATTGTGCGTCCGCTCGGGCGCGACTCTCATCGAAGGCCGTCTGCCGTGTAACGGCAGCCGGAACCTCATGATCGAAGGAAACCAGATATGACGATGACAGACCCGGTCGCAGACATGCTGACCCGTCTGCGCAACGCGAACTCGGCCCACCACGACTCCGTGACCATGCCGTCGAGCAAGCTCAAGACGAACATCGCCGAGATCCTCCAGCAGGAGGGCTACATCGCCGGCTTCGAGGTCACCGACGCCCGCGTCGGCAGCAACCTCACCCTCTCGCTCAAGTACGGTCCCAACCGTGAGCGCTCCATCGCCGGCATCAAGCGCGTGTCGAAGCCCGGTCTGCGCGTCTACGCGAAGTCGACCGAGCTGCCCAAGGTCCTCGGCGGCCTGGGCGTTGCCATCCTGTCCACCTCCTCCGGTCTCCTCACCGACCGTCAGGCTGAGCAGAAGGGCGTGGGCGGAGAAGTTCTCGCCTACGTGTGGTGATCTGACATGTCGCGAATCGGACGACTTCCCATCGACATCCCCTCCGGCGTGACCGTCTCGGTCGACGGCCGCGAGGTCGCAGTCAAGGGCCCCAAGGGCGAGCTGTCGCTCACCCTGGCCAACCCCATCGAGGTCACGGTCGAGGAGAACCAGGTTCTCGTCACCCGCCCGGACGACGAGCGCGAGTCGCGCTCGCTGCACGGTCTGACCCGTACCCTCATCAGCAACAACATCATCGGCGTCACCCAGGGCTACACCAAGGGTCTCGAGGTCGTCGGCACCGGTTACCGCGTGCAGCAGAAGGGCAACTCGATCGAGTTCGCTCTCGGCTTCTCGCACCCGGTCCTGGTCGACCCGCCCGCAGGCATCACCCTGACGGTCGAGGGCACCAACAAGGTGACCGTGAGTGGCATCGACAAGCAGGCTGTCGGCGAGGCCGCTGCCAACATCCGCAAGATCCGCAAGCCCGAGCCGTACAAGGGCAAGGGTGTGCGCTACGCCGGCGAGGTCGTGCGTCGCAAGGCCGGAAAGGCTGGTAAGTAACCATGGCTGTCAAGTCCAAGTCCGCCGCCCGCGCGCGTCGCCACGCACGTCTTCGCAAGAAGATCGTCGGCTCCGACGTCCGCCCGCGTCTCGTCGTCAACCGCTCCGCGCGCCACGTGTTCGTGCAGCTCGTCGACGACGCCAAGGGCCACACGGTGGCTTCCGCTTCCACGCTCGAGACCGAGCTGCGCTCCTTCGACGGTGACAAGACCGCCAAGGCCCGCAAGGTCGGCGAGCTCGTCGCTGAGCGCGCGAAGGCCGCCGGCGTTTCCGAGGCAGTGTTCGACCGTGGCGGCAACCGCTACGCCGGTCGTGTCGCAGCCATCGCCGAAGGCGCCCGTGAAGGGGGGCTGGCACTGTGAGTGACATCAAGGAGAACGAAGTGACCGAAACCGCTCCTGCCGAGGCTCAGGCCGAGCCGCAGCGTGAGCAGCGCGACAACCGCCGCGGCGGTCGCGACCGTGGCCAGAGCCGCGACCGCAACTCGCGCGACCGCGGGGACAACCAGTTCCTGGAGCGCGTCGTCACCATCAACCGCGTCTCGAAGGTCGTGAAGGGTGGTCGTCGCTTCAGCTTCACCGCTCTCGTGGTCGTCGGTGACGGCAACGGTCTGGTCGGCGTCGGCTACGGCAAGGCCCGCGAGGTCCCCCTGGCGATCTCGAAGGGCGTCGAAGAGGCCAAGCGCAACTTCTTCCGCGTTCCGCGCGTCGGCTCGACCATCCCGCACCCCGTGCAGGGTGAGGCCGCCGCAGGTGTGGTGCTGCTTCGTCCGGCCGCTGCCGGTACGGGTGTCATCGCCGGCGGTCCGGTTCGCGCCGTGCTCGAGTGCGCGGGCATCCACGACGTCCTGTCGAAGTCGCTCGGCTCGTCGAACACGATCAACATCGTGCACGCCACGGTCGAGGCGCTCAAGGGCCTCGAGGAGCCGCGCGCCGTCGCCGCCCGTCGTGGTCTCGACTACGACGCCGTCGTGCCGGAGATCATCATCCGCAACGAGGCGAAGGCCGCTGCCGCCGCCGCAGCGCAGAAGGTAGGTGCCTGATGGCTGAGCGCCTCAAGGTCACGCAGATCAAGTCCAAGGTGAGCGAGAAGCAGAACCAGCGCGACACGCTGCGTTCGCTCGGTCTCAAGCGGATCGGCGACTCGGTCGTTCGTCCCGACGACGCTCAGACCCGCGGCTACGTCCGCGCCGTCGCGCACCTCGTCAAGGTTGAGGAGATCGACTAATGGCTGAGAAGAACGAAACCGTCGAGGCCGAGAAGGCCCCGAAGTCCGCCGCCAAGAAGCCGGCTGCCGCCAAGGCCGCTCCGGCCAAGGCTGCCGACAAGAAGGCTCCGGCCAAGAAGGATGCCGAGGCTCCGGCCGCGCGTCCGTCTGTCCTGAAGGTGCACCACCTGCGTCCGGTCCCCGGCGCTCACACCGCAAAGACCCGTGTCGGTCGCGGTGAGGGCTCGAAGGGCAAGACGGCCGGTCGTGGAACCAAGGGCACCAAAGCGCGCAACACCGTGCGCGCCGGCTTCGAGGGTGGGCAGATGCCGCTGCACATGCGCACCCCGAAGCTGCGCGGGTTCAAGAACCCGTTCCGCGTCGAGTACCAGGTCGTGAACCTGGCCAAGCTCGCGGAGCTGTACCCGCAGGGTGGCGATGTCACCGTCAGCGACCTGGTCGCCAAGGGTGCCGTGCGCAAGAACGAGAAGGTCAAGGTCCTCGGCGACGGCGACATCTCGGTCAAGCTGACCGTGTCGGTCGACAAGGTCTCCGGCAGCGCCGAGCAGAAGATCGTCGCCGCCGGCGGTTCGGTCAACTGATCAGGCTGCAGTGAACGCTGGGAGGGGTCGGAGATTATCCGGCCCCTCCTTTGCGTTACCCTGGACTTTCGGCCGTCCTTCCACGTTCGGCAATCCCTTCAGGAGGAACGCCCTTGTTTAGCGCCATCGCGCGAATCTTCCGCACGCCTGACCTGCGGCAGAAGATCCTTTTCACCATCGGCATCATTGCTCTGTACCGTCTGGGCTCGAACGTGCCGGCTCCTTTCGTGAACTTCCCGAACGTCGAGCAGTGCCTCGCGGCCAACGCCGGCACCGACGGACTGCTCGGACTGGTCAACCTCTTCTCCGGCGGTGCGCTGCTGCAGCTGTCGATCTTCGCCCTCGGCGTGATGCCCTACATCACCGCGACGATCATCACGCAGCTGCTGCGCGTCGTCATCCCGCACTTCGAGACCCTCCACCAGGAGGGCCAGGCGGGCCAGAGCAAGCTCACCCAGTACACCCGCTACCTCACGATCGCGCTCGCACTGCTGCAGTCGGCGACCGTGGTGACCGTGGCGCGCAGCGGGCAGCTGTTCGGTCAGACCGACGTCGCAGCCTGCAACAATCTGCTGACCAACGACGTGTGGTGGGCGCAGGCGCTCATCATCATCGCGATGACCGCGGGAACCGGTCTGATCATGTGGATGGCCGAGCTCGTCACCGAGCGCGGCATCGGCAACGGCATGTCGCTGCTCATCTTCACCTCCATCGCCGCCACCTTCCCGTCGTCGATGTGGGCGATCTGGGAGGCGAAGGGCTTCGAGACGTTCCTGCTGGTGATGATCATCGGCATCGTCGTGATGTCGCTGATCGTGTACGTCGAGCAGTCGCAGCGCCGCGTGCCCGTGCAGTACGCCAAGCGCATGGTCGGCCGCCGCACCTACGGGGGCACGAACACGTACATCCCGATCAAGGTCAACATGGCGGGTGTGATCCCGATCATCTTCGCCTCGTCGCTGCTGTACGTGCCGATGCTCGTCGCGCAGTTCAACACCCCTGCCGACGGCAGCGAGCCGCCCGCGTGGGTGGCGTGGATCCTGGCGAACATGGCATCCGGCGACCAGCCGCTGTACATGGCCGCGTACTTCCTGCTGATCATCGGCTTCACGTACTTCTACGTCGCGATCACGTTCAACCCGGTCGAGGTCGCCGACAACATGAAGAAGTACGGCGGGTTCATCCCCGGCATCCGCGCCGGGCGTCCGACCGCGGAGTACCTCGACTACGTCATCACCCGCATCACGTTCCCCGGTTCGCTCTACCTGGGCCTCGTCGCGCTGATTCCGCTGATCGCGCTGGCGACGGTGCAGGCCAACCAGAACTTCCCGTTCGGTGGCGCCTCGATCCTCATCATCGTGGGTGTCGGCCTCGAGACGGTGAAGCAGATCGACGCGCAGCTGCAGCAGCGCCACTACGAAGGGCTCCTCCGATGACACTTCGACAGGCTCAGGACGACCTCGCTTCCGCTCGTCTTCTGATCGTCGGCCCGCAGGGCTCCGGCAAGGGCACCCAGGGCATCCGCGTCGCCGAGGCGCTGAACATCCCCGTCGTGTCGACCGGCGACATCTTCCGCGCCAACATCAAGGAGGGCACCGAGCTGGGGCAGAAGGTCACCGCGATCCTCGACGCCGGCGACCTGGTGCCCGACGAGCTGACCAGCGAGATCGTCCGCGACCGCCTGTCGCAGGACGACGCGCAGGGCGGCTTCCTGCTCGACGGCTACCCCCGCAACACCGCGCAGGTGCATCACCTCGACGCGTTCCTCGGCGAGCACGACGCGTCGCTCGACGCGGTCATCCTGCTCGACGTGCCCCGCGCGGAGAGCATCGCGCGCCTCAGCCTGCGTGCTGTGGAGCAGGGCCGCTCCGATGACACGGATGAGGCCATCGCGCACCGTCTCGACATCTACGAGCACGAGACCGCTCCGATCATCTCGGTGTACGAGGAGCGCGGCATCGTCGATCGCATCGACGGCGTCGGCTCCCTCGACGAGATCACGGCGCGCATCTCGGCTGCCCTCGCCGCGCGCGGCATCGCGCAGCTGGTCTGACCTGTCGATGTTCCGCAAGTCGATCTACAAGACGCCCGCCCAGCTGCGCTCGATGCTCGAGCCGGGGCTGATCACCGCCGCGGCTCTCGACGCGATCCGTCCGCTGGTGCGGGCGGGGGTGACGACCGCGGAGCTGGATGCCGTGGCCGAGCGCACCATCCTCGATCGCGGTGCGGAATCGAACTTCCAGCTCGTGCGCGGGTATCGCCACACGACGTGCATCTCGGTCAACGAGCAGGTCGTGCACGGCATCCCTGGTGACCGGGTGCTCGAGCCGGGCGACATCGTCTCGATCGACTGCGGCGCCCAGTTCAAGGGCTGGAACGGCGACAGCGCGGTGACCTTCGTGGTTCCCGATGCGTCCCGGCCGGAGCTCGTGGCGCGCCGGGAGGAGCTCTCCCGGGTCACCGAGGGGTCGATGTGGGCGGGCATCGCCGCCATGGCATCCGCATCCCATCTCGGCGACCTCGGAGCGGCCATCCAGGACTACATCGAGGCGCAGGGACCCTCAGAGGTGTCGGGGGAGACCTACGGCATCCTGCGCGAGTACGTCGGGCACGGCATCGGGCGCAAGATGCACGAGGCGCCCAGCGTGTTCAACTACCGCACTCCCGATGCCGGGGCCGAGATCCGCCCCGGGCTCGTGCTCGCCATCGAGCCGATGGTCACGGCCGGGGGAGAGGCGACGTTCATCGAGGACGACGACTGGACGGTCTCGACGATCGACGGCTCCGACGGATCGCACTGGGAGCACAGCGTGGCTCGTCACGAGGGCGGCATCTGGGTGCTCACCGCGCCCGACGGCGGCGCCGCCGGCCTCGCGCCCTTCGGCGTGACCCCCGTCCCCATCCCGTAGCCCCCGAACCCTGTCGGCTCGGGGCCCGGCTTCGCGTCGCCGACTGGGCTGAGAAACCACTTCTCGCGTGGGAAACCACATCCAGCGTGGGAAACCACCTCTCAAGTGGTTTCTCGCGCTCGATATGGTTTCTCGCGCGGCCGGGATTTGAGGCTGGCCAGCTTCGCCGTCTTGCGCGGATGCTTGAGAGGCACACCAGCCGCACGCAGCGCCGTGACGAGCGGCGTGATCTTCCAGACATCGCTCAGGTCCCAACGCGCGAAGGCATGTCCATGTCGCCGCAGCCTGTCCTCTCTGCGCTTCTCGTTTCGCAGGTGCTGCTCCGCCTTCCTCGGGTCGTCGAAGTCATACTTCCCCCACCCGTCCGCTTCACCTATGGCGCCCACCGAGGGGAACAGGAAGTCGACGCGGTCATCTTCGCCCTCATAGTGGAACTCCCGCTGCAGCTCCGGATGCTCGAAACCGCACCAGCCGATGACAGCTCGGCTCACGCTCTCCGCCGGAGACTCCGCACGATCATCGGCGTGGTCGAGTACCCAGTTCATCCGACCGCGGCCGCGCCGGTTCCGTTGTGACAGCCCGAGATCCCGCATCCCCCTGACGCTGGTGAACCCCTGCTGCTTGGGCGAGATGGCCGCGTCGGCGACCGCGAGCCCCTGCGCGAGGGGGAGCACGCGCATCAGGTCTATGGCGGTGTCGACTGGAGAGGTGGTCAGCACGCCGCGGACGTCGCCGACCGCACGCGGGTCTGCGCCGGTGTGCACCGCGACGTTGCCGAAGCGCCGGGACGCCGAGCGGTCCGCGTCGTAGACGTGGATGTCTTTGGGTTCGTTGAAGTAGGGCAGCCCGAGCAGCACGGCGGCGGACTCGAGGCAGAGGACGGCGTCGGGATGCTTGCGGACGAACGCGTGGACCCGGACGGCGTATCGCTGCCAACCGGGAAGCTTCTCGTACGCCGCGCGTGCGACGTAGATCCCGGCGCGCACGCGTGCGTACTGTCGCACGCCGAGGCCGATGCCGAGCATCCGCGCCTCCGACGCCGTCAGAAGAGCGAGTGGCGACTGATTGATCGCTCGGTGGTCGAGGGTGATGGTCATACGACTCGAGGATGCCTGGTTGGCTCTGGCCGCGCAGACGAATCCGGCGATCTGTGGAGCATTCGGACGGAAGCGCTGGCTGTGCAGGGTGAGTGCGGCCGAAGCAGAAACCCCTTCGTGCGTGAGAAACCTCTTCCTGCGTGAGAACCCACCGCTGCGCTGGTTTCTCATGCGGAATCTGGTTTCTCGCGCTGGATCTGGTTTATGGGGCAGGGGAGGCGGCGGAGGAGGGGGAGGCGGAGGGGGGCGGCCACCGGCAGGCGGCTCGCCGAAAGGAAGGGCGGAAGGCCGAAGGGCCCGCCGCCCGGGGGCTCACATGGCAGGCATAGCGTGCGCGGGGGAGAATGGACGCGACAATTTTGTGCTGAAGATCGGACTGTCATGGCCCACGCCCAGAGCAAGCCCAACTGGTTCGCCATCGGAATCTCCGCCGCCGTCGTCATCGTGCTTGTCGCGCTGGGCGCGGTCGTCGTCTGGTTGAACAACCAGGCCACCGACGCGGGGCCGGCTCCGAAGGGCGAGATCGTCAACTCCGAGACCGGGGCCATCAGCTTCGGCGAGGGCGAGGACGTCGTCTCGACCTACATCGACTTCATGTGCCCGGCGTGCAACTCGTTCGAGCAGGCGTACGGCCAGCAGCTGCAGGAGGCCGCAGCGTCCGACCAGCTGACCCTCGAGGTGCACCCGATCGCGATCCTCGACCACCTCTCGCAGGGTACGGACTACTCGTCACGCGCAGCGGCGGCCATGTACTGCGTCGCCGAGAACAACCCCGACAAGGCGCTCGACTTCATGAACGCGCTGTTCGCGAACCAGCCTCAGGAGAACTCGACCGGCCTGACCGACGATCAGCTGAAGGAGATCGCCGACCAGGTGGGCGCCGACAAGGCGGCGGAGTGCATCGACGACGGCACCTACCTGAAGTACGGCGCCGCGCAGGCCAAGGCGCACGAGATCACGGGCACTCCGACGGTCGAGATCAACGGCAAACGTCTCGACATCAGCGAGATCAACACCGAGCTCCCCAAGGTGCTGCCCTGATCGAGCCGGGCTTCATTTGCCGCAGGGCCGCCAAGGGTATATCTTAGTTCTTTGGTGCCTTGTGCCTTGTTCCGGCGTGTCCGAACAGGTCGCACCACACTCATCACCCACCCACCGCAGATCGACCGATCTGCAGAAGCGTCAGCGAGGCTATGGCTAAGAAAGACGGTGTCATCGAGATCGAGGGCGTCATTTCCGAGGCGCTGCCCAACGCGATGTTCCGCGTTGAGCTCAGCAACGGACACAAGGTGCTCGCCACGATCTCCGGAAAGATGCGGCAGAACTACATCCGCATCATCCCCGAGGACCGCGTGGTCGTGGAGCTCTCGCCCTACGATCTGACCCGCGGTCGGATCGTCTACCGCTACCGCTGATCGGTCGAGAAGTAACACCCCAGGCGTTCCCGCCTGCCCGGTGAAGACAGCGAACAGGAAACATCATGAAGGTCAACCCCAGCGTCAAGCCCATCTGCGACCACTGCCGCGTGATCCGTCGTCACGGTCGCGTCATGGTCATCTGCAAGTCGAACCCGCGTCACAAGCAGCGCCAGGGCTGAGCAGGGGTCGGGCCACGTGCTTCGGTATCGGGCCCGGCAGCTGAAGAACTGAACATCGAAAACAGGCAGCATCGGATGCCGCGGCTCGCCCCTCACGGGCGATCGCGGCGGACACCTCGGGGCGGAGGCCCGGGACCGGATGCTGCTCCACACCTCCACAACACTCCAGGAGAACCGCATGGCACGTCTTGCCGGCGTTGACATCCCGCGCGACAAGCGCGTGGTGATCGCCCTCACCTACATCTACGGCATCGGCCGCACCCGCTCCGTCGAGATCCTTCAGGCGACCGAGATCGACGAGTCGATCCGCGTCAAGGACCTCACCGACGAGCAGCTCATCGCACTGCGCGATCACATCGAAGGCAATTACAAGGTGGAGGGTGACCTGCGCCGCGAGGTCGCCGCCGACATCCGCCGCAAGGTCGAGATCGGCTCCTACGAGGGTCTGCGTCACCGCCGCGGCCTTCCGGTCCGCGGTCAGCGCACCAAGACCAACGCGCGTACCCGCAAGGGCCCGAAGCGCACCGTCGCCGGCAAGAAGAAGGCCCGCTAAGCGGCCAGGGAATAGGAGAACACTTTCATGGCTGCACCCAAGGCCGCCGCGCGCAAGCCGCGCCGCAAGGAAAAGAAGAACATCGCGCTGGGCCAGGCCCACATCAAGTCGACGTTCAACAACACCATCGTCTCGATCACCGACCCGTCCGGCGCTGTCATCAGCTGGGCCTCGTCGGGTGGCGTGGGCTTCAAGGGCTCGCGCAAGTCGACGCCGTACGCCGCCGGCATGGCCGCGGAGTCCGCTGCCCGCCAGGCGGCAGAGCACGGCGTCAAGAAGGTCGACGTCTTCGTGAAGGGTCCGGGCTCCGGCCGCGAGACCGCGATCCGCTCGCTGCAGGCCGCCGGCCTCGAGGTGGGGTCCATCCAGGACGTCACGCCTCAGGCCCACAACGGCTGCCGCCCGCCGAAGCGCCGTCGCGTCTGATCTCGCAGTCTGCCCTTCCTGAGCCCACGCGGCACGGGAGGGGCAGACTCGCCCCCAGATTCCCCACAACTTCAGACCTCACCCCACACATGTCATATAGCGGGCATGTGATCGAAAGGAACACATAGTGCTCATCGCACAGCGTCCCACTCTCACCGAGGAGAAGATCTCCGAGAACCGCAGCCGGTTCGTCATCGAGCCGCTGGAGCCCGGTTTCGGATACACGATCGGCAACGCGCTGCGTCGCAGCCTGCTCTCGTCGATCCCCGGCGCATCGGTCACCACCATTCGCATCGACGGCGTGCTGCACGAGTTCAGCACGATCCCCGGTGTGAAGGAGGACGTGACCGAGATCATCCTCAACATCAAGCAGCTGGTCGTCTCCAGCGAGCGCGACGAGCCCATCACCGCGTACCTGCGCAAGACGGGCGCCGGCGAGGTCACCGCAGCCGACATCTCCGCTCCGGCGGGTGTCGAGGTGCACAACCCCGACCTGGTCATCGCGACGCTCAACGACACCGCTCGCTTCGAGCTCGAGCTGACCATCGAGCGCGGCCGCGGCTACGTCTCGGCCGCTCAGAACCGCAACGAGTACGCTGAGGCCGGCCAGATCCCGGTCGACTCGATCTACTCGCCGGTGCTCAAGGTCAGCTACCGCGTCGACGCCACCCGTGCCGGTGAGCGCACCGACTTCGACAAGCTCGTGCTGGACGTCGAGACCAAGTCCTCGATCCTCCCGCGCGACGCCGTCGCCTCCGCAGCCAAGACCCTCACCGAGCTGTTCGGCCTCGCCCGCGAGCTGAACGTCGAGGCCGAGGGCATCGAGATCGGCCCCGCGCCGGTCGAGGCTGTGCTCTCCAGCGAGCTCTCCATGCCGATCGAGGACCTCGATCTGTCGGTTCGCTCGTACAACTGCCTCAAGCGCGAGGGCATCAACACCGTCTCGGAGCTGGTCGCCCTTTCCGAGACGCAGCTGATGAACATCCGCAATTTCGGACAGAAGTCGGTCGACGAGGTGCGCGACAAGCTCGTCTCGCTCGGTCTGTCGCTGAAGGATTCGGTGCCCGGTTTCGACGGCGCCCACTTCTACAGCGCAGGCGAAGACGAGTCCTTCTGAAACCCGACATCTTTCTGACCAGGAGCTAGACGATTATGCCCAAGCCCACCAAGGGTCCCCGCCTCGGAGGCGGCCCCGCACACGAGCGCCTTCTTCTCGCGAACCTCGCGGCAGCGCTCTTCACCCACAAGTCGATCAAGACGACCGAGACCAAGGCGAAGCGCCTGCGTCCGCTGGCCGAGCGCCTGATCACGCTCGGCAAGCGCGGCGACCTGCACGCGCGTCGTCGTGCGCTCACGGTGCTGCGCACCAACAAGGACGCCGCGCACGTGCTGTTCAACGAGATCGCGCCGCTGGTCGCCGACCGTCAGGGTGGCTACACCCGCATCACGAAGATCGGCAACCGCAAGGGCGACAACGCCCCGATGGCCGTGATCGAGCTCGTCCTCGAGCCCGTCACCCCGAAGAAGAAGGCCGCTGCGAAGCCGGCCGTCAAGGCCGAGGCCCCCAAGGCCGAGAAGGTCGAGGAGGCTCCCGTCGAGGAGACCACCGAGGCTCCGGTCGAGGCCGCTGAGGAGACCACCGAGGCTCCCGCCGAGGAGAAGTCCGAGTAAGTCCTCTCTTCTGCACAAGAAGCCCGTCGTCCCTTCCGGGGCGGCGGGCTTCTTCGCGCAGGTGCGCAGTCGCGCAGCGGGCCGTGAACAGGGTCAGCCGCGGTCTCGCATCCGCAGATCCTTGCGCAGGATCTTCCCGGATGCCGATTTCGGGATGGCGTCGATGAACTCCACCTGCCGCACCTTCTCGTGCGGTGCGACCCTCGCCGCCACGAACGTCATGACGTCCTCCGCGGTGAGCGCGGCATCCTTCTGCGGCACGACGAACGCCTTCGGCACCTCCTGTCCGTCGTCGTCGTTCGCGCCGATCACCGCGGCGTCGGCGACCAGCGGATGCTCGAGCAGCACCGCCTCGAGCACCGCCGGCGCCACCTGGTACCCCTTGTACTTGATCAGCTCCTTGAGGCGGTCGACGATCCGGAACATCCCGTCCGCCGACACGGTCGCGATGTCTCCTGTGTGCAGCCAGCCGTCGGCATCCAGCATCTCCGCCGTGGCATCCGGACGATTCAGGTAGCCGACCATGACCTGCGGGCCGCGCACCCACAGCTCGCCGGCAGCGCTGTCGCCCTCCGCGGGGACCGCGAGATCGGCGCCCGTCTCGGGATCGACGATCCGGGCCTCGGTGTTCGGCACCAGCGGGCCGATCGACGACTTGTCGATCTCGGGTCGACCCGCCGGTATCAGGTTCACGGCGGGGCTGGTCTCGGTCATCCCGTATCCCTGCACCACCTCGCAGCCGAGGCGGGTCGCGACCGCGGCGGCCAGTGCGCCGTCGAGCGGAGCGGCGCCCGAGAAGATCACCTTGACGGCCGACAGGTCGTACTGGTCGACGACCGGATGCTTCGCCAGCGCGACGGCGATGGGCGGCGCGACGAACACCCAGGTGGTGCGGTGCTCGGCGATGATGCGCAGGAACTCGGGGAGGTCGAACCTCGGCATGGTGACGAGCCCGGCCCGTTGCCGCAGCGCGAAGTTGAGCAGCACGGTCATGCCGTAGATGTGGAAGAACGGCAGCACTGCCAGCACCCGGTCGGTGTGGTCGACGTCGAGCAGGGGGCGGCACTGGGCGACATTGGCCACGAGGTTGCGGTGCGTGAGCATCACGCCCTTCGGTCGCCCCGTCGTGCCCGAGGAGTAGGGGAGCACGGCGAGGTGGGTGGCCGGGTCGAACGTCACGTCGGGAGCAGGGTGGCCCTCGCCGAGCAGGTCGCGCAGGCTGGGATGCCCGTCAGCGCCGTCGAGCACGATGAGGTGGTCATCGGCGATGCCGCGCTGCGCTGCGGCTGCCTTGGCGCCGGCGAGCAGCGGCGACACCGTCACGAGCCACTCCGCGCCCGCGTCGTCGAGCTGGTTCGCGATCTCGTCGGGGGTGTACAGGGAGTTGATGGTGGTGGCGGTCGCCCCCGCGCGCAGGATGCCGTGGAACACCGTGGCGAATGCCGGCACGTTCGGGCAGAGCACGCCCACTCGGTCGCCGACGGCGATCCCCCGTGCGGCGAGAGCGCCTGCGAACAGACCGATCTGTGCGACCAGCTGGCGGTACGTCGTCTCGGCACCTGTCGTGCCGTCGACGATCGCGACGGCGTCCAGTGTCGTCTCGTCGAGCTCGGAGAACAGGTAGTCGTAGATCGTCACGGCCGGGATGTGCACGTCGGCCAGAGGGCTGCGAAGCATGTGATCTCCTTCGATCAGAGCGGGCGGCTTGTGAGCGTCAGTCTCGCACGGGCTGAGACACCGTCTCAATGGTCCGGAATCGAGTGCGGATCGTGACGCCCGGCCCCGGCGATAGTCTGAACTGCGTGAATGCAGAGCACCAGGCCATCACCCGAGGGCCGCGCGCCTACCTCTCCTTCATCGGCATCGGCCTCCTGGCCGGTCTGCTCTCGGGGCTGTTCGGCGTCGGGGGCGGCACGGTGATCGTGCCGCTGCTGGTGCTGCTGCTCAGCTTCGGACAGCGCATCTCCGCGGGCACGTCGCTGGCAGCCATCGTTCCTACCGCGAGCGTCGGGGTGATCTCGTATGCGATCTCGGGCTCCGTGGCCTGGATCCCCGCGCTCATCCTCGCCGCCGGCGCCGTGGTGGGCGCGCAGATCGGCTCGCGTCTTCTGCCGCGGGTCTCGCAGAACGCGCTGCGGTGGGGATTCGTCGTGTTCCTCATCGTCGTGATCGTGAGTCTGTTCCTGGTCATCCCCTCCCGCGCCGCCGAGTTCGAGCTCGGCTGGCTCAACGGCGTCGCGCTGGTCGCCGTCGGCGTGGTCACCGGCGTCATCGCCGGGCTGATCGGCGTCGGCGGGGGAGTGATCATCGTCCCCGTGCTCATGCTCGGCTTCGGCACGAGCGACCTGGTCGCCAAGGGAACCTCGCTGCTGATGATGATCCCCACGGCGGTCTCCGGAACCATCGGCAACCTGCGTCACCGCAACGTCGATCTGGTCGCGGCGGCCCTGATCGGCGTCTCCGCGTGCACGACGACCGCGCTCGGCGCCTGGCTCGCCACGCGGATCGACCCGTTCGCGGGCAACATCCTGTTCGCCGCGTATCTCGTCGTGATCGCCGTGCAGATGGCGCTGAAGGCGCTGCGGTCGCGCCGGCGCTGACGCGTGTGCACGGCGCCCAGCAGGGTGCGGATCGGGCTGCCGGGTAGGATCGGGGGGTGCCCGTGAACAGTGAACTGGTCGGCAGGGAGTTCCCGCCGACAGACCCGTACCTCGTCGGCCGCGAGAAGGTGCGCGAGTTCGCGCGCGCCGTCTTCGCCGACGCCCCGCAGCACATCGACGTCGATGCGGCTCGCGCAGCGGGCTACTCCGACCTCGTCGCTCCGCCGACCTTCCCGATGGTGATCCAGGATCTCACTCTGCAGCAGCTGCTCTCCGAGCCCGACTCCGGCATCGTCCTGGCGCGCACGATCCACGCCGAGCAGCGGTTCCAGTACTCCCGGCCGATCGTGGCCGGCGATGAGCTGACCGCCCAGCTGGCCGTCACGGGCATCCGCTCGCTGGGCGGCAACGCGATGATCACGAGCGAGGCGAGCATCACCGACGCGGCGGGCGAGCACGTCGTCACGGCGGTCAGCGTGCTGCTGGTCGGCTCCGACAGCGAAGGGGAGACCGCGTGATGGCCGAGTTCACCGTCGGCGATGTCATCGCCGAGCGCACCCTGCATCTGACCCGCGAGTCCCTCGTGCGCTACGCCGGGGCATCCGGAGACTTCAACCCGATCCACTACCGCGACGACATCGCCGCCGCCGTCGGCCTGCCCGGTGTGCTCGCGCACGGGATGCTGACCATGGGCATCGCGTCGTCCGTCGTCCTCTCGGCTCTGCCGGCCGACACGCGGGTCGTCGACTACGGGGTCCGGTTCACCAAGCCGGTCGTCGTCGACGCCGAGACGGGGGCCGACGTGCACATCGTCGCCAAGGTGGCCGCGGTCGACGAGACCGCGGCGCGCATCGACCTCACCGTGAAGGCGGCCGGGACGACCGTGCTCGTCAAGGCTCAGCTCCGGGTCGCGCTCTGACATGGCAACCGCCGACGTGATCGAGATCCCGCCTATCGCCCTGCGCGAGCTCACCACCCTGCGCACCGGCGCCGCCCCGCAGCGGATGCTCGAGGCGCGCACGCGCGAGCAGCTGCTCGCTGCGCTGCAGGACGTCTGGGCGACCGGCGACGACTGGTTCGTGCTCGGGGGCGGATCGAACCTGTTCGTCGGCGATGCGCCCTTCGAGGGCGCGGTGATCCGTGTGCTCACCGAGGGCATCGAAGAGCTCCCCTCTCCGCATGCCGGCCGCGTCCGTCTGCGCGTGCAGGCCGGGCACAGCTGGGACGCCCTGGTCGCGTACGCCGTCGACCGCGGGTACGCCGGCATCGAGGCGATGAGCGGGATCCCCGGCACGGTCGGGGCCGCGCCCGTGCAGAACGTGGGCGCATACGGGCAGGAGATCCAGGAGACCCTCGTCGAGGTCGAGCTGATCGACGAGCACGAAGATGCCCCGACGATACTCCCCGCGGCCGAACTCGGCCTGGGTTTTCGCACCTCCGTGCTCAAGCATCACTACGGAGAGGCGGAGGGCCGCCGCGCTGTCATCGTCTCGGTGACCCTCGATCTCGCCGTCACCGGCGACGCCGGCCGGGTGGTGCGCGGCGAGCAGCTGCGTCGAGCACTGGGCCTCGAGGACTACGAGGCCGTCCCCCTCGCGTGGGTGCGCTCGCGGATCCTCGAGACGCGTGCGGCGAAGGGCATGCTGCTCGACGCCGACGACCCGGACACGTGGAGCGCCGGCTCGTTCTTCCAGAATGCGATCGTGCCGGAGACCGTGGCGCGGAGTCTGCCGCCGGAGTGCCCGCGCTGGCCCGTGGAGCCCGACCTCGACTCGGTCACCGTCATCCCGCTGGACTCGTACCACGGACTCGCGCCGCGCGAGGAGAAGCCCCTCGCCTCGGTGAAGGTCAGCGCCGCGTGGCTCATCGAGAACTCCGGCATCCGCAGGGGCTTCCGTCTGCCGCAGTCGCGCGCAGGGCTGTCGACCAAGCACGCGCTCGCGCTCAGCAACAGGGGCGGCGCGACCGCTGCGGAGCTGAGCGAGCTGGCCAGGTTCATCCAGAGCCGTGTGCACGCCGAGTTCGGCCTGCTGCTGCAGCCCGAGCCGGTGCTCGTCGGGGTGGACCTGTAGATCGAACGGGGCACCGCGCGTACACTCGCCGGATGGCCGGACTGATCCCGTATCTGCTCTTCCCCGGCAGCGCCGCAGAGGCGCTGTCGTTCTACGCATCGGTGTTCGGCGGTGAGACGCGGCTGTTCACCTATGCCGAGGCGGGGCGCGCCGACGGTCCCGGCGACGCGATCGCGCATGGCATGCTCGACGGCCCGATCGAGCTGGCGGGGGCGGATGCCGCGGCCGGCGAGAGCACGGTGTCGGTGAACGGCATGTTCTTCTCGCTTCTGGGTGCGGCGGAGCCTGAGACGCTCGCGGCGTGGTTCGACGCGCTCGCCGAGGGCGGCAGCATCATCGACCCGCTGCAGAAGCGCCCGTGGGGCGACCACGACGGCACGCTCGTCGACCGCTTCGGCGTGCCCTGGCTCATCGGATACCAGGGCTGACGGCAGACCCCGGTATCGAGTGTCGAGTAGCCGGTGATCGACCTCAGGCCGAGAACAGGCGCTGCATGCGCTGCACGCCCTCGAGCAGCTGGTCATCGCCCAGGGCGTACGACAGGCGCAGGTAGCCGGACGGACCGAATGCCTCGCCGGGCACGACCGCCACCTCGGCCTCGTCGAGGATGAAGTCGGCGAGCTCCAGCGAGGTGCTCGGCGTCACCGTGCTGCCGTCGCGCCGGGTCCAGGCGCGACCGAGCAGGCCCTGCACGTCCGGGTAGACGTAGAACGCACCGGTCGGGGTGGGCACGACCATGCCGTCGATCTTCGACAGCTCCGCCACGATCAGCTTGCGCCGGCGGTCGAACGCCTCGCGCATCTTCTCGGCCTCGTCCTGCGGACCGTTCAGGGCGGCGATCGCGCCGCGCTGGGCGACGTTGTTCACGTTGCTCGACAGGTGCGACTGCAGGTTCGCGGCGACCTTGATGGCGTCCGCGGGGCCGACCATCCAGCCGACCCGCCATCCGGTCATGGCGTAGGTCTTCGCGACGCCGTTGACGAGGATCGTCTGGTTCGCGATCTCGGGCAGCGCCTCGACGATGGAGGTGGCCTTGACCCCCTCGTAGGTGAGGTTCTGGTAGATCTCGTCGCTGATCACCCAGATGCCGTGCTCGAGCGCCCACTCGGCGATCGCCTTCGTCTCCTCAGCCGTGTAGACCGACCCGGTCGGGTTCGACGGGGAGACGAACACGAGAACAGTGGTGCGCTCGGTTCGGGCGGCCTCGAGCTGCGCGACGGTGACCTTGTACTCCTGGTCGGCGCCGGCGAAGACCTCGACCGGCACGCCGTCGGCCAGCTGAATGGCCTCCGGGTACGTGGTCCAGTACGGCGCCGGCAGCAGCACCTCGTCGCCCGGGTTCACGACCGCTTGGAACGCCTGGTACACCGACTGCTTGCCGCCGTTGGTGACGATGACCTGGCTGGGCGAGACCTTCAGACCCGAGTCGCGCAGCGTCTTCGCGGCGATCGCCTCGCGCAGCTCGGGCAGACCCGCGGCGGGGGTGTAACGGTAGTTGGCCGGGTCGGCGAGAGCGGTCGCGGCCGCGTCGACGATGAACTGCGGAGTCGCGAAGTCGGGCTCCCCGGCAGCGTACGAGATCACGGGCTTGCCCTCGGCTTTGAGGGCCTTGGCCTTGGCATCCACCTTCAGAGTGGCGGACTCGGCGATGGCGGACAGTTTGCGGGAGAGCGGGGCGCGTTCGGTCACGACTCCGATCGTACTCGGGGCCGAAGGCCCCGATCGGTCTGAGGCAGGACGAGAAGCGGCGAAACCCCGGCATCCGAAGAAAACCGGCATTCTTCGCCGGATGCTCAGCGCTCGACGAGCACGCCGTCCTCGTCGGCGTACAGCCGAGCTCCCGGGCGGAAGGCGACTCCGCCGAACTCGACGGTCACGTCGGCCTCGCCGGTGCCCTGCTTCCCGCTCTTGCGGGGATTGGTGCCGAGCGCCTTGACGCCCAGCGGCATGGTCGCGATCGCCGCGCTGTCGCGGACGCACCCGTTGATGACGACGCCGGCCCAGCCGTTGTCGACCGCGAGCTGCGCGATCATGTCGCCCATCAGCGCCGTGCCGTACGACCCGTCGCCGTCGACGACGAGCACCGCGCCCTCGCCTGGGGAGGAGAGCAGCGATCTCAGCAGCACGTTGTCCTGAAAGCACCGAACGGTGCGGATCGGGCCCTCGAACGAGGTGCGCCCGCCGAACGAGCGCAGCTGCAGCGGCAGGGACTGCAGGTCGTCGCCGTGCAGGTCGTACAGATCAGCGGTGGATGTCATGACTCACTCCTATCAGGTGCAGCGGCCGCGCGGCGGAGGCCGGATGCTGTGCCGCATCCGGCCTCCGTATCAGCCCGGCGGATCAGCTGAACTGGTTCATCGTGTTGTGCTGCCCGCCCGCCTTCAGCGCGGCCTCTCCCGCGAAGTACTCCTTGTGGTTGTCGCCCAGGTCGGAGCCGGCCATGTTCTGATGCTTCACGGTGGCGATGCCGCCGCGGATCTCCCGCCGCTGCACCCCCTTCACGTACGCGAGCATGCCCTCGTCGCCGAAGTAGCCCTTCGCGAGGTCGTCGGTCGAGAGAGCCGCCGTGTGGTACGTCGGCAGCGTGATGAGGTGGTGGAAGATGCCCGCCCGCGCGGACCCGTCGCGCTGGAAGGTGCGGATCCTCTCGTCGGCCAGCGCCGCGAGCTCGGTGTCGTCGTACTCGACGCTCATCAGCCTGTCGCGGTCGTACGCCGACACGTCCTCGCCCCGCTCGGCGAGCAGGTCGTACGCCTGCTGGCGGAAGTTCAGCGTCCAGTTGAACGACGGGCTGTTGTTGTAGACCAGCTTCGCGTTCGGGACCACCTCGCGGATGCGGTCGACCATCTCCGCGATCTGCTCGACGTGCGGCTTCTCGGTCTCGATCCACAGCAGATCGGCGCCGTGCTGCAGCGAGGTGATGCAGTCGAGCACGACGCGGTCGGCGCCGCTGCCCGCGCGGAACTGATACAGATTGCTGGCCAGCCGCTTCGGGCGCAGCAGCCGGCCGTCGCGCTTGATCACGACATCGCCGTCGCCGAGGTCGGCCGGTGCGATCTCCTCGACGTCGAGGAACGAGTTGTACTGATCTCCCAGGTCGCCCGGCTGGCGCGAGACGGCGATCTTCTGCGTGAGGCCGGCGCCGAGCGAGTCAGTGCGCGCGACGATGATGCCGTTGTCGATCCCGAGCTCGAGGAACGCGTAGCGGACCGCGTTGATCTTGGCGATGAAGTCCTCGTGCGGCACGGTGACCTTGCCGTCCTGATGACCGCACTGCTTCTCGTCCGAGACCTGGTTCTCGATCTGGATGGCGCAGGCGCCGGCCTCGATCATCTTCTTCGCGAGCAGGTACGTCGCCTCGGGGTTGCCGAAGCCGGCGTCGATGTCGGCGATGATCGGCACGACATGGGTCTCGTGCTCGTCGATCTGCGACTGGATGAACTCCGCGGCCGTCTCGTCGCCGGCGGCCCGAGCGTCGTCGAGCTGGGTGAACAGCAGGTCGAGCTCACGGGCATCCGCCTGCCGGAGGAACGTGTACAGCTCTTCGATCAGCGCGGGGACCGCGGTCTTCTCGTGCATCGACTGGTCGGGGAGCGGGCCGAACTCGGAACGGAGGGCCGCGACCATCCAGCCCGACAGGTACAGGTAGCGCTTGTTCGTCGACTTCAGGTGCTTCTTGATGGAGATCATCTTCTGCTGCCCGATGAAGCCGTGCCAGACGCCGAGCGACTGGGTGAACGCCGAGGAGTCGGCGTCGTACTCCTGCATGTCGCGGCGCATGATGTCGGCCGTGTACTGCGCGATCTCCAGCCCGGTGCGGAACCGGTTCTGCGCGCGCATGCGCGCTGCCGACTCGGGGTCGATGGCGGCCCAGCCCGCGCCGTGCGCGTGCGTGAGCTGCCGGATGGCGTCGATGTCGTCCTGGTAGCGGGTCATGGCATGTCCTTCGTGTGGGGAGGGATGGTCAGTCGTTGTCGGTCAGGTAGCGCGAGTACGCCGGCAGGGTGAGAAACGCAGGGAACTCGGGGCGCAGAGTCACCTCGCGGAAGATCTCTGCGGCATCGTCGAACCGGTCGCCCTCGTATCGCGCCGCCTGGGCGAGCGCATCGCGGATCAGGCCTTCGACATGGTCGACGGTGATCGCCGAGCCCTCCTGGGTGCGGCGATCCTGGTGGATCCACTGCCACACCTGCGAACGGCTGATCTCGGCGGTCGCGGCGTCTTCCATCAGGCCGTCGATGGCGACCGCGCCCTGCCCGCGCAGCCACGCCTCGAGGTAGCGGATCGCCACCGAGACGTTCTCGCGGACACCGGCCTCGGTCACCGGCCGGCCGATGCGCAGGTCGAGCAGCTGCGCCGCCGTCACCTCGACGTCGTCGCGCCGGCGGTGGAGCTGGTGCGGGCGCTCGCCGAGCACCGCGTCGAACTCGGCCCTCGCGACGGCGACGAGGTCGGGATGCGCGACCCAGGTGCCGTCGAACCCGTCGCCGGCTTCGCGGCGCTTGTCTGCGGCGACCTTCTGCAGCGCGTGCTCCGTGGCCGCGGCGTCGCGTCGGTTCGGGATGAAGGCGCTCATACCGCCGATCGCGTGCGCTCCGCGCCGGTGGCAGGTCTTCACCAGCAGCTCGGTGTACGCCCGCATGAACGGCACCGTCATGGTGACCTCGCTGCGGTCGGGCAGCACGAACCGCGCGCCGCGCCCGCGGTAGTTCTTGATGATCGAGAAGATGTAGTCCCAGCGGCCGGCGTTCAGGCCCGCGCAGTGGTCGCGCAGCTCGTAGAGGATCTCGTCCATCTCGAAGGCTGCCGGCAGCGTCTCGATCAGCACCGTCGCGCGGATGGTGCCGTGCGGGATCCCGATGTACTCCTCGCTGAACGAGAACACGTCGTTCCACAGCCGGGCCTCTTCGCGGGACTCGATCTTGGCGATGTAGAAGTACGGGCCCCGCCCCGCGTCGATCAGCGCCCGGGCGTTGTGGAAGAAGTACAGCCCGAAGTCGATCAGGGATGCGGATGCCGCCAGCCGGCGGCCCGCGCGGTCGGTGAACTCTACGTGCTTCTCGGGCAGGTGCCAGCCGCGGGGGCGCATCACGATGGTCGGCGTCTGCTCGGCGGTGACCCGGTATGCGCGGCCGTCGGCGCTGGTGTGGGTGAGCTCGCCGCGGATCGCGTCGCGCAGCGTCAGCTGGCCGCCGATGATGTTGCGCCACGTCGGGCTGGTGGCGTCCTCCAGGTCGGCCAGCCACACGCTGGCACCGGAGTTGAGGGCGTTGATCGTCATCTTCGGATCGGTGGGCCCGGTGATCTCGACCCGGCGGTCATCGAGGCCGGGCCCGGCTCCGGCGACCCGCCAGTCGGCGTCGTCGCGGATGTGCGCGGTGTCGTCGCGGAAGCGCGGGTCGTGGCCGTTGCCGATCTCGAACCGACGGCGCATCCGATCGGCAAGGCGGTCGTGGCGCCGCCCGCCGAAGCGGTGGTGCAGCTCGGTCAGGAACGCGATGGCCTCCGCGGTCAGGATCTCGTCCTGGCGGGCAAGGCGTGGTCCGGTGATGTGCAGGGTCGGGCCGAGGTCGGCGGAGACGGCAGCGGCGGCGGTACGCGCGGGGGCGGTTGCAGGGGCAGTGCTCATGGTCGTTCTCCTCCGTGAGATGTTCGGTCGGCCAGGCGGCTGACGGGGGCGTGGCATCCACTGTGCGTGAAGAAATACGCCCTTGATGGCCGAAGGGTCGGAGAAGTTCGGTTGAATTTCTGTTTCTGTGACAGACTGCGTTCATGATCGACGACTCCGACGCGCTCACCATCGGCCGCCGCATCCGGCAGCTGCGCCTCGCCCGCGGCATGACGCTGGAAGATCTCGCCGCGCGCATCGACCGCGCGCCGAGCCAGGTGTCGATGTTCGAGACGGGCAAGCGCGAGCCGAAGCTCACCCTCCTGCAGACGATCGCCAGGGTGCTCGACACGACCCTGGACGGGCTGCTCGAGGGCGAGCCCCTCGATGAGCGTGCGACCCGCGAGATCGCGCTCGAGCGCGCCATGAAGGGCCAGACGTTCCAGGCTCTGGGCATTCCGTCGTTCCGGATCGGCAAATCGCTCTCGAATGACGTGATCGACGCGATGCTCGCGCTGCACGGCGAGATCGAGCGGCTGCGCGACGAGCGCGCCGCGACGCCGGAGGAGGCTCGCCGCGCCAACCTCGAGCTGCGCCATCTCATGCGCCGACAGGACAACTACTTCGCCGAGCTCGAAGCGCAGGCGCGCGAGATCCTCGACGCGGTGGGTCACCCGGGCGGGCCGCTGACCCAGCGCACCGCGTCGGAGATCGCGGCCCACCTCGGCTTCACGCTGCACTACGCGCCCGACCTGCCGCAGTCCACGCGCAGCGTCGCCGATCTCGCGCATGGTCGGCTGTACCTCTCCAGCAGCGTCCCGGCGAAGGGCGATGCGCGCACCGCCGTGCTGCAGGCGCTGTCGAGCCGGATCCTCGGGCATTCCGAGCCGCGCAGCTATGCCGAGTTCCTGCGGCAGCGGGTCGAGACGAACTATCTCACCGGCGCGCTGCTCGTGCCGGAGACGCACGTCGTGCCCGTGCTGCAGGACGCCAAGCAGCGCCGCGCCATCTCGGTGGAGGACGTGCGCGACGCCTACTCCGTCTCGTACGAGACCGCGGCGCACCGGTTCACGAATCTTGCGACGCGGCATCTGGGCATCCCGGTGCACTTCCTCAAGGTGCACGAGTCGGGCACCATCACCAAGGCCTACGAGAACGACGACGTGAACTTCCCGACCGACCGGCTGGGGTCGATCGAGGGGCAGATGTGCTGCCGTCGGTGGACGAGCCGGGAGGTGTTCGACGTCGACGACCGGTTCAACCCGTACTACCAGTACACCGACACCGGCAACGGCACCTACTGGTGCACCGCTCGCGTCGAGCCGTCGAGCGAAGGACTGCACTCGGTGAGCGTGGGCGTGCGCTTCGACGACACGAAGTGGTTCGTCGGGCGGGACACCCCGAACCGAGGAGTGTCGACGCACTCGGTCGAGACCTGCTGCCGTCGTGCGCCCGCCGAGCTCGAGCAGCGCTGGCGCGATCAGGCGTGGCCGAATGTGCGCACTCCGCGCACCCTGCTGGCCACCCTGCCGACGGGGTCGTTCCCCGGTGTCGACACCACCGACGTGTACGAGTTCCTCGAGGCGCACGCACCGCGCTGAGTGGCGGCGTTCACCCGGCCGCGCGCAGCGTCGCCCACAGCTCCGCCCGCGCCGGGAACGAGGTGAGGTCGGTGCCGAGCAGGACAGCAGCCTGCGCGATGCGGCTGCGCAGCGTGTGGCGATGGATGCCGAGGCTCGCCGCGGTCTGCTCTGCGCGCGCGTCCTGCTCGAGCCAGACCCGCAGGGTGCGCTCGAGCTCTGCCCCGGTCGTCGCGTCGTGCGCGCGCAACGGCGCGAGCCTCGTGCGCGCCAGGGTCCGCGTCTCGGCCGAGACGAGCGCGTCGAGCACTCCGCCGGATTCGACGTCGTGATACTCGATCACGCCGTCCCCGCCGGAACGCTGCAGAGCGGTCGTCGCCTGCGCATGCGCATGCGAGAACGCGCTGTACTCGGCCGGCTCGGAGACGCCGATCCGGATGCCGAATCGCCCCGCCACCTGGTCGAGCAGCGCTCTGGAGGATGCCCCCAGGCAGATCGTCAGCCCGTCGGCGTCCTCCGCCACGAACGACACCGTGCCGCCGACCGCGCGCTGCCGCTCGAACCAGCCGACGATCGCCTCGACCGGCGCGTCGGCGGCGGTCGCGACGACCATCGGCGCCGGGGGCAGGGCTCCGAGCGTGCGCCGGGCGAGGGTCGGATCATCCGCCCGCAGCGAGGCGAGCAGCTGAGTGTGCATGCGGCGGCGCCCGCGGGCGAGCTGCTCGCTCTGCTCGAGCGCCAGGCCCGCCATGGCGATCACGGTCGTGATCACGGCGCGCGCCTCGGCGTCGATGGGGCGCAGATCGACCGCGATGACGCCCTTCAGCTGCGAGCTGCGACCGAGGGTGTACAGCGTCACGGTGCGCTCGCCCTCCTCGAGCGAGCGCGTCGCGGTCGTCCCTCGGCCGAGCAGCTCGGCGACGGCATCCGCCACCGCATCCGCGCCGCCGGCGAGAGAGGCCGGATGCTCCTGAGCGATCGTCCCGCTCGAGTCGAACAGCCCCACCCAGCAGCCCAGCCGCCGAGCGAGCTCGGCGAGGGTCGCCTCCAGGCCGCGCGGCCGCAGCGCCGCGACGGCGAGAGCGCGCTGCACCTCGAGCGCCCAGGTGCGCCGAGCGTACGCGTGCGACGCCATCGCCTCCGCGTGCGCTCGGGCGACGGCGAGGAACGGGATGTCGTACGGCACGTCGAACAGCGCGAGCCCCGACGCCGCACACGCGGCGACGAGCTCGTCGGGCGGTCCCACCCGGTGCACACCCGAGCCGAAACCCAGCGCTCGCACACCGCGGTGCACGAGACGGGCGACGTAGTCGCCGACCCCGCGCTCGTCGTGGTCGGCGAACTGGCTGCCGGTGGTCATCAGCACGAGATCATCGGCGAGGAACGGCGTCGGGTCGACCAGATCCGAGCTGTGCACGCCGCGCACGGGGCGGTCGAGTGCCCCGTCGGCGAGGGAGCGCTCGGCGGACACCAGGCTCAGGCGCAGATCCCCGTTTCCCAGCAGCGTGCGCAGCGTCGGCGGGGTGGCGATCTCCACGGGATCTCCTCATGTTGTACAACGCGGCGAATGGATGATCAGAAGTGTACGCTGCGGCGAATGCGTCCCGTCGGGCCGAGTCGTAGCCTCGCCTCATGACCCTCATCGACGAGACCTCCACGATTCCCGCAGGCGGACCCACCCTCGAGCAGGTCCGTCGTGTCGTCACCGACCTGCCCGGCCCGCGCTCCGCCGCGATCCTCGCCCGCAAGGCCGACGCCGTCGCCGCCGGAGTCGCGCACTCGATGCCCGTCTCGGTCGTCGCCGCCGGCGGCGGTGTCGTCGTCGACGCCGACGGCAACTCGCTCATCGATCTCGGGTCCGGCATCGCCGTGACGAGCGTGGGCAACGCCCACCCGAAGGTGGCAGCCGCCGTCGCCGCCCAGGCCGCGCAGTTCACGCACACCTGCTTCATGGTCTCGCCGTACGAGTCGTACGTCGACGTCGCCGAGGCGCTCAACCGCCTCACCCCGGGCGACTTCGCGAAGAAGACGGCGCTGTTCAACTCGGGTGCCGAGGCCGTCGAGAACGCGATCAAGATCGCCCGCAAGCACACCGGACGCCAGGCCGTCGTCGCCTTCGACCACGGCTACCACGGCCGCACCAACCTCACCATGGCGCTGACCGCGAAGTCGATGCCCTACAAGTCCGGATTCGGACCGTTCGCCCCCGAGGTCTACCGCGTTCCGGGCTCGTACCCGTACCGCGACGGGCTGACCGGCGCCGAGGCGGCCGCGCGCGCCATCACCCTCATCGAGAAGCAGATCGGTGCCGACAACCTCGCCGCCGTGATCATCGAGCCGATCCAGGGCGAGGGCGGCTTCATCGTCCCGGCAGACGGATTCCTCGACGCGGTCGTGGCCTGGTGCCGCGCCAACGGGGTCGTCTTCATCGCCGACGAGGTGCAGACCGGCTTCGCTCGCACCGGTGCGATGTTCGCCAGCGAGATCTTCGGCATCGAGCCCGACCTGATCACCACGGCCAAGGGCATCGCCGCCGGCCTGCCCCTCGCCGGCGTCACCGGCCGTGCCGAGATCATGGACGCCGCCCACGCCGGTGGCCTGGGCGGAACCTACGGCGGCAACCCGATCGCCTGCGCGGCCGCGCTCGCCGCGATCGACGCCTTCGAGAACGACGGGCTCATCGAACGGGCTCAGCAGATCGGTGCGGTGCTCACCGACCGCCTCGGCGCGATCCGCGAGAACGACCCGCGCCTGGGTGACATCCGCGGCCACGGCGCGATGATCGCCGTCGAATTCGTCGACCCCGAGACCGGCGCTCCGGATGCGGCCCTCACCGCCGCCGTGGCGAAGGCGTGCGTGACCGAGGGCGTCATCATCCTGACCTGCGGCACCTTCGGCAACGTCATCCGCTTCCTGCCGCCGCTGTCGATCGGCGACGACCTGCTGAACGAGGGCATCGACGTCCTCGCCACCGCGCTCCAGGGCGCCTGAGACGGTCGGCCGCGACCCTGGTCGGGGGATCAGGGGTCGCGGCCGACACACCCCGACTCGTACATTCCGCATCAAAGGAGATCACCCATGGCAGAGCACGAGATCACGCGCGACGTCGTCATCGTCGGCGCGGGAGCCGCCGGCACCACAGCGGCGAACGAGCTGCGCAGGGCCGGCCTGTCGGTGGCCGTGCTCGAGGCGCGCGACCGCGTCGGCGGCCGGCTCTGGACCGACGAGATCGAGGGCGCGATGCTCGAACTCGGCGGTCAGTGGGTCTCGCCCGATCAGGACGCGCTGAAGGAGACGATCGCCGAGCTGGGCCTCGAGACCTTCGACCGCTACCGCGAGGGCGACAGCGTCTACGTCGGTCCCGATGGTGCGGTGCACCGCTTCACGGGAGAGATGTTCCCCGTGTCGGCCGAGACAGAGGCCGTCATCGCCGAGATCACCGAGCGCCTCGACGCGATGGTGGCCGAGATCGACCCCGACCGTCCGTGGGAGCACCCGAACGCCGCCGAGTGGGACTCGATCACCTGGGATGCCTGGCTGCGCCGGCAGACCGACGATGACGAGGCCGTCCGAAACCTCGCCTTCGCCACGGGCTCCGCCATGCTCACCAAGCCGACGCACGCGTTCTCGCTGCTGCAGTCGCTGCTGATGGCGGCATCCGCCGGGTCGTACTCGAACCTCGTCGACGCGGACTTCATCCTCGACAAGCGCGTGGTCGGCGGCCTGCAGCAGGTTCCGCAGCTGCTCGCCGAGCGCCTCGGCGACGACGTCTTCCTGAACCAGCCGGTGCGCACGCTCGAGTGGTCCGACCAGGGAGTGGTCGCGCACGCTGACGGCATGACCGTTCGCGCGACGCACGCGATCCTCGCGCACGCCCCCGTGCTGTACGACCGCATCTCGTTCGTGCCGCCGCTGCCGCGCCGCCAGCACCAGCTGCACCAGCACCTGTCGATGGGCTTCGTGATCAAGGTGCACGCCGTGTACGACCGCCCGTTCTGGCGGGAACAGGGCCTCAGCGGCACCGCGTTCAGCCCCTACGAGCTCTCGCACGAGGCGTACGACAACACCAACCACGGTGACGAGCGCGGCACGCTGGTCGGCTTCGTCAGCGACCAGAACGCCGACGACCTGTTCACGCTGAGCGCCGAGGAGCGCAAGGAGCGCATCCTCGAGTCGCTGTCGCACTACTACGGACCCGAGGCGAAGAACCCGGTCGTGTACTACGAGAGCGACTGGGGCAGCGAGGAGTGGACCCGCGGAGCCTACGCCGCGAGCTTCGACATGGGCGGCCTGCACCGCTACGGCGCCGACCTGCGCACCGCCGTCGGCCCGATCCACTTCGCGTGCAGCGACATGGCCGGCGCCGGGTACCAGCACGTCGACGGTGCGATCCGGATGGGGCGCCTCGCCGCCTCGCAGATCCTCGAGAAGGCCGGCGCCGAGGTCGCCGAGGCATGACCGGGTCGATCGTCGTCGGATACACGGCGACGGACGAGGGCGCCGACGCCCTCGCCCTCGGGGCCAGGCTCGCGCGCAGCATCGACGCGCATCTCGATCTCGTCATCGTGCTTCCGCCCGAGGGCACCCGCAGCTCGGCCGTGGTGCCCCCGGAGCGCGCTTTCGAGGAGCACGTGCGCGCGCAGGCCGAGGCGTGGCTGCGGACAGCCGTCGCTCAGGTGCCCGCCGACGTCCGCTGCCTCGGACACGTGCGCTTCAACGAATCCTTCGCCGAGGGCATCATCGCCGCCGGCGAGGAGTTCGACGCGCGGCTCCTCGTCGTCGGGGCGGCCAACGGCACCACCCTCGGCCGCCACCGCCTCGGCTCCGTCGCCTCCGAACTCGTGCACTCCTCGCCCATCCCCGTGGCCCTGGCACCCGCCGGCTCCCGCGACAACGCGGACGCCGAGATGCCGATCCCGCGGGTGACGGCGGCCGTCGGCACCCGTGCCGGCGCCGACGCGCTGGTCGAGGAGGCGGCCCGCCTCGCGGCAGCCGCCCACGGCACCCTGCGTCTCGTCTCGCTCGTGCCGTTCGACGTGCCGGCCGGCCTCGACACCGGCGCGATCACCCTCGCGCAGAACGCGCACGGAGAGGACGTCCTGCAGCAGGTGCGGGCAGCCCTTCCCGAGGGCATCGACGCCGAGGTCGAGCGTGCGGCAGGAGACAGCGTCGAAGACGCCGTGGCGCACCTGCGCTGGCATCCGGGAGAGGTCGTCATGGTCGGCTCCAGCCGACTCGCCCAGCCCCGCCGGCTCTTCCTGGGATCGACTGCGGCGAAGATGCTGCACGAGCTTCCCGTACCCATGATCGTCGTCCCGCGCACCCGCGCTGAAGCAGGAGAACGTTGATGTCCAGCACCGATCGGGCGATGGCGCCCGACTCCGGAGTCACGACCGGTATCTCCCGCAAGGGTCTCAGCGTCGGCACCGTCGGCGTCCTGGGCGCCCTCGTGATGGGCATCTCGTGCATCGCCCCGGCGTACACGTACACCGCCGGGATCGGCGGAGCGGTGGGCGCCGTCGGGTTCCAGGTTCCGGCCATCCTGCTGCTCGGCTTCATCCCGATGCTGCTCGTGGCCTTCGGCTACCGCGAGCTCAACAAGGCCATGCCCGACTCGGGCACCAGCTTCACCTGGGCCACCCGCGCCTTCGGCCCGTACGTGGGGTGGATGGCGGGGTGGGGCCTGATCGTCGCGACGATCCTCGTGCTGTCCAACCTCGCCGGCATCGCCGTCGACTTCCTCTTCCTGCTGATCTCGCAGATCTCCGGCAACGAGGAGATCGCGTCGATCACGCGCAACCCGTTCGTCAACGTCGCCGTGTGCCTGATCTTCGTGGCCCTCGCGACCTGGGTGTCGTACCGCGACGTGTCGACGTCGCAGAAGCTGCAGTACGGCCTGGTCGCCTTCCAGGTCGCGATCCTCGTGCTCTTCTCCGTGATGGCGATCGTCGAGACCGTGCAGGGCGGCGCGTTCGAGGCGAACCTGCCCGAGTTCGCGTGGTTCAACCCGTTCGAGATCCAGGGCGGACTCTCGATGATCGTGATGGGGCTGTCGGCATCCGTCTTCATGTTCTGGGGGTGGGACGTCACCCTCACGATGAACGAGGAGGCGAAGGACCCCGAGCGCACGCCGGGCCGCGCCGCGATGCTCACGGTGGTCTCGATCATCGCCATCTACCTCCTGCTCACCATCAGCAGCCTGATGTACTCCGGCATCGGCGATGAGGGCCTCGGTCTGACCAACGAGGAGATCGGCGGCAACGTGTTCTTCGCGCTGTCCGGTCCGGTGATGGGCGGTCTCGCCTTCCTGCTCTCGCTCGCGGTGCTCACCTCGTCTGCCTCGTCGCTGCAGTCGACGTTCATCTCGCCGGCCCGCACCCTGCTCGCCATGGGGCACTACGGCGCGATGCCCCGGAAGTTCGCCCGGGTCAACCCGCGCTTCTTCACCCCGGGCTACGCGACGATCGTGTCCGCGTTCGTCGCGGGCGGGTTCTACGCCGTGATGCGCTTCCTCAGCGAGGACGCGCTGTGGGACACGATCCTCGCGCTGGGCATGATGATCTGCTTCTACTACGGCATCACGGCTCTCTCGTGCGTGTGGTACTTCCGCCGCCAGTGGTTCGACTCGGGCAAGGACTTCTTCTTCAAGTTCGCCAGCCCGCTCGTCGGCGGCATCATCCTGCTCGTGCTGTTCGTGATCACCGCGGTCGACAGCCTCGCGCCCGACTACGGATCGATCGCCATCGGCGTCGACGCCAACGGCGAGGGCGGCATCGGCATCGTGTTCTTCATCGGCGTCGGCCTGCTCGTCTTCGGCGCGGTGCTGATGTTCGTGCAGCGGATCTTCGCCCCCGCCTTCTTCCGCGGCGAGACGCTGAGCGTGGACGCCCCGCCCAGCGCCCGCCGCCGCTGACCATCCTTCCCACAGAATCGAGATGACCATGACACTCGCATCGAACGAGCAGGAACTCCTCTCCCGCGTCCCCGGCGGCCTCTTCATCGGCGGGCAGTGGACGGATGCCGAGGAGGGGCGCACCTTCGACGTGCGCGACCCCGCGACGAACGAGGTGATCGCGTCGATCGCCGACGCGACGCCCGCCGACGGCATCCGGGCCCTCGACGCGGCCGTCGCCGCGCAGGACGCCTGGGCGGCCACCGCCCCGCGCACCCGCAGCGACATCCTGCGCCGCGCCTTCGACCTCGTGCAGCAGCACAAGGAGGACCTCGCGCTGCTGATGACCCTCGAGATGGGCAAGCCGCTCGCCGAGGCCCGCGGCGAGGTCGTCTACGGCGGCGAGTTCCTGCGCTGGTTCAGCGAGGAGGCCGTGCGGATCAGCGGCCGCTACGGCAGCAACCCCGAGGGCACCGGTCAGATGATCGTGTCGCAGCGCCCGGTCGGCCCGTCGTTCTTCGTCACCCCGTGGAACTTCCCGTTCGCGATGGCGACCCGGAAGATCGCACCGGCGCTCGCCGCCGGCTGCACCGTCGTGATCAAGCCCCCGGCCCTGACCCCGCTGACCACCATCTTCTTCACGAAGCTGCTGGAGGAGGCGGGCCTGCCCGCCGGCGTCGTCAACGTGGTGCAGACCTCGCGCTCCGGCGCGCTGTCGGGCCCGATCATCGCCGACCCGCGGCTGCGCAAGCTCTCGTTCACGGGGTCGACCGAGGTGGGTCGCAAGCTCATCGCACAGGCGGCCGACGGCATCCTGCGCGTGTCGATGGAGCTGGGCGGCAACGCCCCGTTCGTCGTCTTCGAGGACGCGGATCTCGACAAGGCGGTCGACGGCGCGATGGCCGCGAAGTTCCGCAACATCGGACAGGCCTGCACCGCAGCCAACCGCTTCATCGTGCACCAGGACGTCGCCGAGGAGTTCGGCCGTCGCGTGTCCGAGCGCGTGCAGGCGATGAAGATCGGCCGCGGCACCGAAGACGGCGTGGCCATCGGCCCGCTGATCGACGAGGACGCCGTCGCCAAGGCGGAGGAGCTCGTGGGCGACGCCGTCGACCGCGGCGCCCGCGTGCTCGCCGGCGGCAAGGCCGTCGAGGGCACCGGCACGTTCTACGAGCCCACCGTGCTCACCGATGTGGCCGCCGGCAGCGCGATCCTCCGCGAGGAGATCTTCGGGCCCGTGCTCGCCATCGCGACCTTCGCCGACGAGGCGGAGGCCGTGCGGCTGGCGAACGACACCGAGTACGGACTCGTCTCGTACGTGTTCACCGAGAACCTCGCCCGGGGCCACCGGATGATCGACGCGCTGGAGACGGGCATGATGGGTCTGAACGTGGGCGTCGTCTCGAACGCCGCGGCTCCCTTCGGCGGTGTGAAGCAGTCCGGCATCGGCCGTGAGGGCGGCGCCGAGGGCATCCACGAGTACCTGTCCACCAAGTACACCCTGATTCCGAACAGCTGACCCGCGAGGTGGGGGGGGGGGGGC
>NZ_JACSPX010000001.1:1849979-1874754 GCF_014836945.1 Microbacterium commune
CCCCCCACCTCAGCATCCGCCCCTACGAGAGGAACCGACATGACCGACTACGCCGTCGTCAATCCGGCCACCGGCGAGACCGTCGCCAGCTACGACACCGCCACCGACGAGCAGATCGAGCAGGCCGTCGCGTCGGCCGCGTCGGCCGCGAAGGTGTGGGGCGCGACCGCTCCGGCCGACCGGGCCGGAGTGATCCGCCGCATCGCCGAGCTGCACCGCGAGCGCAAGGACGAGCTGGGCGCGATCATCGTGCGCGAGATGGGCAAGCCGATCGCCGCGGCGGTCGGCGAGGTCGAGTTCGCCGCCGACATCATCGAGTACTACGCCGACAACATCGAGGTGATCACGGCCGACCAGCCGCTGCAGATCGTCGGCGAGGGCAGCGCGCTCGTGCGCCGCGCTCCGCTGGGTGCGCTGCTGGGCATCATGCCGTGGAACTTCCCGGCGTACCAGGTCGCCCGCTTCGCCGCTCCCAACCTCGCGATCGGCAACACGATCATCCTCAAGCACGCCCCGCAGTGCCCCGAGTCGGCTGCGGCGATCGAGGCCATCTACCGCGATGCCGGTCTGCCCGAGGGGGCGTACGTCAACGTCTACGCCACCAACGAGCAGGCGGCGACGATCATCGCCGACCCGCGCGTGCAGGGCGTCTCGGTCACCGGCTCCGAGCGCGCCGGCGCCGCCGTCGCCGAGGTCGCCGGGCGCAACCTGAAGAAGGTCGCGCTCGAGCTGGGCGGGTCCGACCCGTTCATCGTGCTCTCCACCGACGACCTCGACTCGGTCGTGCAGCTCGCCGTCGACGCGCGCCTCGACAACAACGGGCAGTCGTGCAACGGCGCGAAGCGCTTCGTGATCGTCGACGAGCTGTACGAGGAGTTCACCTCGAAGTTCGTCGCCTCGCTGGCTGCCGTCTCGGCAGAGGACCCGACGCAGGAGGACACCGTGCTCGGCCCGCTGTCGTCGCTCGCTGCCGCCGAGCGCCTGCAGGAGCAGGTCGACACGGCTGTGGCTCAGGGCGCGAGGGTGCTCACCGGAGGCACCCGCGAGGGCGCGTTCTTCGCACCCACCGTGCTGGCCGACGTGACGCCGGAGATGGACGTGTACCGCGAGGAGCTCTTCGGCCCGGCCGCGGTCGTCTACCGCGTCGCCGATGAGGACGCCGCGGTCGAGCTGGCCAACGACACCGCCTTCGGCCTCGGCTCGTACGTCTTCACGACCGACGCCGAGCAGGCTGAGCGCGTCGCGAATCGCATCGAGGCGGGCATGGTCTACGTGAACATCGCCCTCGCCGACAGCCCCGAGCTGCCCTTCGGCGGGGTGAAGCGCAGCGGCACCTCGCGCGAGCTGGGTCTGCTGGCCGCCGACGAGTTCGTCAACAAGAAGCTCATCCGCACCGCCTGAGCATCACCGGCACCGTCATCGACGCGGTACGGGCGACATCCGCCCGTACCGCGTCGGCGTCTTCGGGGATAGTCTCGAACCAGGCGGAAGGAGCGCGTCATGACCACCGAGGATCCGGTCGTCCGGCTGAGCGAAGAGGAATGCTGGCAGCGCCTTCGTGGCTTCGAGCTGGGGCGCCTGGTGACCCGGGTGGGCGACGTCATCGACATCTTCCCGATCAACTACGTCACCGACGGCGCCTCGATCGTCTTCCGCACCGCGGAGGGCAGCAAGCTGGTGGAGCTGACCGTCAACGACGAGGTGATCTTCGAGGTCGACGACCACACGGATGCCGACGCCTGGAGCGTCATCGTGCGCGGCAGGGCACGCGCGCTCGACACCCTCGACGAGCGCGAGGCCGCCGACCGGCTGGGGCTGACCCCGTGGGTGCCGACACTCAAGTACAACTACGTGCGCATCGAGCCGACCACGGTGAGCGGACGGGCGTTCCGGCGCACCGGTGAGCCGGAGCGCTACGGCGTCGCCGAGTACTGATCCGCGGGCGGGCGTAGGGTCGAGGCATGACGACCGTCGCTGAGAACATGGTCCGCACGCTTCGCGCCAACGGCATCGACCGGGTCTACGGCATCCCGGGCGACTCGCTCAACGGCTTCACCGACGCGCTCCGCAAGGACGGCGCCATCCGCTGGGTGCATGTGCGACATGAGGAGTCTGCGGCGTTCGCCGCGGCTGCCGATGCCGCGCTCACAGGTGACCTCGCCGTGGTCGCCGGATCCTGCGGCCCGGGCAACCTGCACCTCATCAACGGACTCTACGACGCGAACCGGTCTCGGGTGCCCGTGCTCGCGATCGCCGCCCACATCCCCACGGTCGAGATCGGCACCGGGTACTTCCAGGAGACCCACCCGCAGGAGCTGTTCCGCGAGTCGAGCGTGTACGTGGAGTACGTCGCCGACCCGACGCAGATGCCGCGCCTGATGGAGATCGCGATGCGCGCGGCGATCGAGCAGCGCGGCGTGGCGGTGCTGGTGATCCCGGGAGACGTCGCCCTCGCCGAGATCGCCGACGACCGCGCCGTCGTCATCCCGCGCACGAATCCCGTGATCACCCCGAGCCCGGCAGAGCTCGAGCAGGCGGCCACGCTGCTCAATGGCACGCGGAAGGTGACCATCCTCGCCGGGGCCGGAGTCGAGGGTGCGCACGACGAGGTCGTCGCTCTGGCAGACCGGCTCGCCGCGCCGATCGTGCACGCGCTGCGGGGCAAGGAGCACATCGAGTACGACAATCCGTTCGACGTCGGGATGACCGGCCTGCTCGGCTTCGCGTCCGGGTTCCGTGCGATGGAGGCGGCCGACGTCCTCCTCGTGCTCGGGTCGGACTTTCCGTACACGCAGTTCTACCCCGAGCGCGCGACGACGATCCAGGTCGACATCCGCGGCTCGCAGCTCGGGCGCAGGCATCCGCTCGATCTCGGCCTCGTCGGCGATGTGAAGGCCACCGTCGGTGCGCTGCTGCCGCGGCTGGCCGAGAAGAGCGATCGCTCGCACCTCGACGACGCCGTCGCGCACTACCGCAAGACGCGGGCGAAGCTGGATGAGCTGGCCGTGCCGGCTCGCGGCAAGGCGCCGATCCACCCGCAGTACCTCGCCCGGCTGATCGATGAGGCTGCGGCGTCGGATGCCATCTTCACGGCGGATGTCGGCTCGCCGACGGTTTGGGCGGCGCGCTACTTCTCGATGACGGAGCGTCGGCGGCTGATCGGCTCGTTCACCCACGGCTCGATGGCGAACGCGATCATGCACGCGATCGGTGCGCAGACCGCGAGGCCCGATCAGCAGGTGATCGCCCTCGCCGGAGACGGGGGACTCGCGATGATGCTCGGCGAGCTGATCACGATCACCCAGAACCGGCTGCCCGTGAAGGTGGTCGTGGTGAACAACTCGTCACTGAACTTCGTCGAGCTCGAGATGAAGGCAGCCGGGTTCGTCACCTACGGCACAGACCTGGACAACCCCGACTTCGCAGCGGTCGCGTCGGCGCTGGGCATCTTCGCGCGCCGGGTCGAGCGGTCGGAGGATCTGCTGGATGCGGTGGCCGAGGTGCTCGCACACGACGGGCCGGCCCTGCTGGACGTGGTCACCGAGCGGCAGGAGCTTTCGATGCCGCCGTCGGTCAGCGCCGAGCAGGTGAAGGGCTTCGCCCTGTACGCGATCCGGACAGTCATGTCGGGACGTGGCGATGAGCTGCTCGACCTCGCCAAGGCCAACTGGCGTCAGCTCTTCTGAGCCGCTCCGCCGTCTGGCGCACCTTGTCGTTCGCTGCGGGGCGTCGGCTGTGCGCCTGGTCGGCTGCGCGCCTGCGTCGGCTGTGCGCCTGGTTCGGCTGTCCTTCCTGCCCGCCTGCCCGGTTCGCCTGTTGCCGGATGGCGGATGCCGGATGAGGAGGTTGCCGGATGCGGATGCGGATGCCGGTAGCCGGATGCCCCGCGACCTACTCGTCCAGCAGCGTGCGCACCTGCGCGGCATCGCCCGTGCGGCCGAGCTTGTCGAGGACATCGCCGAGCTCGAGAGCGGCGACCTGACGCAGCGCGGGGAACTCCGCAGCTCTGTCGAGCACGCTGCGATACAGCGGCACGGTGTCGTCGAGCCGTTCGGCCGCCGCGAGCGTGCGGGCGGCGAACAGCTCCGAACCGCCGGCCGACCCGGCATCCCCGATCGCCGCGAAGCCGTCGGCCGCGGTGAGCAGCGCGGCGATCGCCTCGTCGATGCGGTCGAATTCGATCAGCGCGCGGCCGCGCGAGTCGGTGACGTCGGCGACCAGCCAGTCCGCCTCGTGCTCGACCGCGAGGGCGAGCACCTCGTCGAACAGCGCGAACGCGCGCTCATCGCGGTCGCCGCCGTACGACTGGCCGAGGTTGTGCAGCACCTCGACGAGGGCGCCGATCGCGTCGGTGGGCCGCACGAGCGCGGCCGCCTGCTCGAGCAGGTCGCGAGCGTCGGAATGCTCGCCGAATCGCGCCAGGATCTTCGCCTGCTCGGTGAGCACCAGCGCCTGCTCTGCGGGCTCGCCGGCCTCGGCGTGCAGCTCGGCCGCGTACCCGTACGCGCCCATCGCCTGGCCGTACTCCTCGGCGGTGGCGAGAGCGCGGCCCAGTACGGCGGCGGTCATCGCCCGCGACGCCGCAGACGCGCCGCCGTCCGCCTCGCGCTGCAGCACATCGCCGAGCATCTCGGCAGCCTCGGCCGCGTGGCCGGCGGCGAGCATTGCGCGGCCGAGCCGGAAGTCGGCGCCGCGGACGTCGGCGCCGCGCTCGCGCATCAGGCGGATTCCCGCGCGGTAGCGCGGCACGGCCTGATCGGGGTGTCCGGCGTCATCCCACAGGGCGCCGGCGAGCATCTGCGTCTCTGCGAGCGCCGTGATCGCGCCGAACGAGGTCAGGATGCCGGCCGCCGCGTCCGCATCGGCGGCGCCCTCCTCCAGCCGACCCGCACCGCCGAGCAGCCGTGCGCGCATCTCGAGCAGGCGCGCCCGGTGGCCGGGGTTCAGGGCGTCATCGGCCAGCAGCGACTCGAGCATCTCGTGAGCCTGATCGATCTCCCCCTGAGCCACCCATGCCATGGCGCGCAGCATCCGGCTCGCCGTCACCAGCCGTTCGTCGTCGGCTTCGGCGAAGCACACGGCGGCGTGCTCGGTGAGCTCGACCGCGCCGATGGGATCGTCACCTCTCAGCCGCAGCGCCGCCAGGGTCAGTGCGATGTCCCCGCGCGACCAGGAGGGCAGGCCGGCGGCATCCGCCCACTCCTGCTCGAGGCTCGCATGGTCGCCCACGTCGCCGCGCCCGTACAGCGCGAGTCCGCGGCGGGCCTCCAGGTCTGCCTGCTGCGGGTGCCCGGCCTCCCGAAGCACCTCCCCGCGCAGCGGCAGCAGCGCCTCGGCCGCGTCCCACTGCGCGAGCGAGGTGAGCGCACCGATGCGCAGACCCAGCAGCCGCGCCCGCTTCTCGGCGTCGGCCAGCCCGCCATCGGCGCGGTCGCCGACGCGGTCCGCCGCGGCCAGCGCGTCCTGCTCGGAGCCGTAGCCGGCCAGGGCGATCGCACGCTCGTACCAGCCCTGCGCATCCTGGGGCTCGGGTGACGGCGCGTCCACCGCGAACGCGTCGGAACGGACCGGCACATCCCAGCGCGTGTCCGCCAGGGTGCGCATGCGGGCGCGGCGTTGCGCATGCCAGTCCGAGCCGTCGCGGGCGTCGAACTCCGCCCCGATCCGGTCGGCGGCGGCGCTCGCGGCATCCGCGAGGGCGGATGCCGTCCACCCGCCCTCTCGGCCGCCGAAGAACGGCGCGAGCCCGGCGGCGTCCGCGCCGCGCACCGTCGCGTCCGCGTGGCCGACGGCGACCACGCGATCGAGGGCGAACGCGATCGCGGAGAGCAGCGCGAAGTGCCCGTCGACGTTCAGCGGGTCGTGCGCCAGCCACGGCAGGTGACGTTCGACGAGCGAGAGCGCCCGCGCCTCGTTGCCCGTGACCGCGGCGAACACGATGTGGTTCGCGACGATGCCGAGGTTGTCGGGGTTGTCCTTCGCGAGCCGGTAGCTGCGCAGGTGCGCCGACCTGGCGTCGTCCAGCCGGCCGGCGCGCAGATACGGCAGCAGCACGCGCGACAGGGCGTGCTCGGGCTCCTCACCGCACGAGAAGCCGCCCTCGATCATCTCCTCGACCAGGCGGATCGCCTGCTCGTCGCGATCGGTCGCGGCGAAGAAGCCGGCGTTCTGGCTGCGCCCGCACGCATCGCAGTGGCTGTAGTCGTCACGGGGCGCCGTCTCGAGCAGACCCCGCAGCCGCTCGGCCTCGTCGATGCGACCCGAGGCCCAGGCGTCTTCGAAGCGGGCGGTCAGCACGCCGCTCATGCCGATCCCGGCGCGGCGGTAGTGCGCCTCCATGTCGTTGAGCACAGCCGCGATCTGCTCGCTCGAGAACGCCGGCGACGCGCGCAGCGTCGCAGCCATCCACTTGAACTGCCACATGAGGTCGGCGGCCCCGTTGTCGATGTCGAGCGGGAAGCGCAGCGGGTCGGCGTCGTGGTGGGCGAGGCACCATGCGAACGAGGTCAGCATCACGTCGGTGAGCCCGCCCATGTTCGCCGACGCCGTCTGCCGCATGCGCGCCTGGTACTCGAGCTGCTCGTCGCCGAGCTCCTGCGCGAGGGCGACGGCCTCCGCCGTGAGGGACTGCTCGTGCGGGCCCCAGGGGGTGCTGTCGATCTCGTCGAGCAGCTGCCGGAAGCGCGTCGTGCGGTCGGTCATCAGGGCTCCTCGGTGAAAGCGTCCGGCAGGTCGAGCCCGTCGAAGGGGAAATCGTCTCGCACGCCGGCGGACAGTGCGACGAGGTCGGTCAGAGCGGTGGTCATCAGCGCCCGGTCGGCATCGGTCAGCGGGTGGTGGCCGGCGAGCAGCGCCTGGATGTACAGCAGCTGCACCGTGCGCGCGAACACGGCGTCGTCGTCGACCGCGGAGAGGGTGCGCACGACGCGGTTCGACCAGTTCAGGCACAGCCGGGCGCGCACGTCGTCATCGCCCGCATCGCCGATCGTGTCGTCGATCCGCGCGAGCACCCCGCCCCACAGTCCGCCCGCGATTCCCCTGGTGCGGCCGCGGTCGATCGCGCGCAGCACCCGCGGGTCGGCGACGTACAGGCCGCTGAGGTCCGCGCGGTCTATCGCGCGCACGATCACGGCGCATCCGGATGCGGCGAGCACCGCGCCCGCCCGCGCCTCCAGCGCGATCGCCGCCTCCCGGTCATCGAGCGGGGGCGGGTCGAGTCGGTCGAGCTCGCCGGTCACGTCGATCTGCTCGACCGTCACCTCCGGGAACAGCGCGGGAAGCTCGGCGATGAGATCCGCGTCGTGCAGATACCCGCCGTTGACGAGCACCTCGGAGGAGGGGATGATCCCCGCGACCTGCCGGAACTCGTCGACGGTGCGCGCGTAGCGGATATGGCGGTGGCGCTCGACGAGGTCGCCGATCCGGACGCTGCCGTGGGTGGTCTCGACGCTCAGCCAGCGCGTGATGAAGCGGGCGAGCTCGTCGTCGTGGCGCACGAGCGATTTCAGGCCGAGCTCGTGCACCGCGACGAACTGGGTGAGCAGGTGCGGGGCGGTGAGCCCGAGCTCGAGCACCCACCGGCGGATGCCGGCGCCGAGCTGCTCGCGCACGTGCTCGAGTGCGCCGTCCTCCACGAGCGACTCTCGGCTGGCGGTGGGGGAGAGGCCGGTCGTGTCGACGACCGCACGCACGAAGAACGCCCAATCGGGCAGCACCTCCGTCGAGCGCTCGGCGAGCAGCATCCGACCGAGATAGGTGCGCGTCGCCTGCCGCAGGTTGGGCGGCGGCGCGAACGGCAGCACGTAGGCGAGCCCGCGGGTCCCGGTGGCCGGCTCCGAGATCTCGATGATGTCCATCGGGGTCGCGCCGATCAGATCGCGACCGTACGCGAGTGCGGCCTGCGTGTCTCCTTCGCCGAGGAACGGCGCGGGGCGGGTGACCTCGAGGTCGCCGCCTGGCATCGCGATCGTGATCCGCACGGGCAGGAACTCCCCGAAGTCCTGCGCGAGCTGCCGGACCGCGGCCGGGCGGAGCAGGTCGGCGTGTTCGGAGCGGGGCGTGAGGTGCACACTGGTGCCCACGGGCACCTCCTCGTCGAGCTCGACGACCTGGAACGTGCCGTCGGAGCTGCCGGTCCACTCCACCCCCGCACCCCCACGCGCGCTGCGCGAGCGGATGACGATGCGGTCGGAGACCATGAAGCAGCTCAGCAGCCCGATGCCGAACTGTCCGAGATAGTCGCTGCGGGGCATGTCGAAGATGTCGCGCTTCGAGGTGCGGCCCACCGTCGCGAGCAGGTCGGCGACCTCGCTCGCCGTCAGTCCGACGCCGTCGTCGCGCAGCACGAACTCGCCGCCGTCGTCGGCGAGCGGGGTGATCCGGATGCCCGTGCCGCCGCCGTCCACCTCGGAGCGGGCGGCGATGGCATCCCGAGCGTTCTGCAGCAGCTCGCGCAGGTACACGCGAGGGCCGGAGTAGATGTGCCTGCTCAGCAGATCGACGACTCCGCGGAGATCCACCTGGAACTGCTGCACATCCGCGCCCACTGCGCCCCTCTCGTCGGCTTCCTGAGCCGGTAGCGACCCACGGATCCCAGTCTGCCCGACACTCGCGACTCACGCGGGTGTCGGCGCCGGTTCGGCCGACGGTTCCGGATGCCGTACACTTGAGGGGCAGTCGTCTGCATCCTTCACCGTGCCCCAGGGTCGCGGCGAGGAGGCGGACTCCGAGGCCCACCGGCCTCTAGGGCGGTAGCTCAATTGGCAGAGCAGCGGTCTCCAAAACCGCAGGTTGCAGGTTCGATTCCTGTCCGCCCTGCGCGTCAGCGCATGCTGGCTCACGAAAGGTACGTGCATGGACCAGGACGACGTTCGCGGCGACATCGCCGCCTCGGGCACCTACGCCCTGCGCGACAGCAAGCTCGGCTTCTTCGGACGTATCGCCCTGTTCTTCCGCCAGGTGATCAGCGAACTGCGCAAGGTCGTCACGCCGACCCGCAAGGAACTCGTCAAGTTCACCACCGTCGTGTTCGTCTTCGTGCTGATCGTCATGGGTCTGGTCTACGGACTCGACTGGATCTTCGGAACCGGAGCGCACTACGTCTTCGGAGTCCCGCTGAGCTGATGAACCCACGTCGACGCTCCGCGCCCCGGACCGTCGCAGCGATTGGAAAGAAGCAAAGTGTCTGACAAGTATTCCGACGACGCCGACTGGGCGACCGCCGCTGAGCAGTCCAGCGAAGAGGACGAGGCCCAGGAGGGCAATGTGCTCGCCGAGCAGGAGCAGTCGTCCTCCGCTGCCGAGCACAACGCTCTGCACATCGAGGGCGAGAGCGACGTGGAGTACGACGACACCGACGACATCGAAATCGAAGACCCGGAGGCGGACGCGATCGTGAACGACGCTCTGAACCTGGACGAAGCGGCTGAGTCTGAAGCAGCCGCCGAGGTCCTCAACGACGCTGTGGCGGAGGAGTCCGCCGAGGCCGAGGCGGCTGCGGCCGACGAGGTCACCCCGTACGACGGCCCGGAGGTCGACGACGACGCCGCCGAGGAGGACCCGTACGAGGCGTTCCGCGCCGACCTGCGCATGCTCCCCGGCAAGTGGTACGTCATCCACTCGTACGCCGGCTTCGAGCGCAAGGTGAAGGCCAACATCGAGCAGCGCAAGTCGACGCTCGAGGTCGAGGACGAGATCTACCAGATCGAGGTCCCGATGGAGGACGTCGTCGAGATCAAGAACGGCCAGCGCAAGATGGTCAACCGCGTGCGCATCCCCGGCTACGTGCTGGTGCGCATGGAGCTCACCGAGGACACCTGGTCGGTCGTGCGCCACACGCCCGGCGTGACCGGCTTCGTGGGCAACGCCCACAACCCGACCCCGCTGCGCTTCGAAGAGGCGTTCAACATGCTGAAGTCGCTCGTCGAGGTCAAGGACGTCCCCACCGCGAAGTCCATCGCGGCCAAGGGCGGCGTCGCCGTGGCTCGCCCGATGGCGGCCGAGGTCGACTTCGAGGTCGGCGAGACCATCACGATCAAGGAGGGCTCGTTCGCGGGTCTGCCCGGAACGATCAGCGAGATCAACGCCGCCAGCGGCAAGCTCACCGTCCTCGTCTCACTGTTCGAGCGCGAGACGCCGGTGGAGCTGTCGTTCGAGCAGGTCACCAAGATGCTCTGACGCTCCGTCGTCTGCAGCGCGCCCCGTCGGTTTCGGCCGGCGGGGCGCTCTGCGTGCGGTAGACTGTTGTGGTTTGTGCGCGAGCACAGACGGCACCGCACCCCGGAGACGCCGGGGACGCGGGAGAGGGATGCCCTGGGCATCCGCTCGATGAAAGGAAAATCATGGCACCCAAGAAGAAGGTGACCGGCCTGATCAAGCTCCAGATCAACGCCGGTGCAGCCAACCCGGCGCCGCCGATCGGCCCCGCGCTCGGTCAGCACGGCGTGAACATCATGGAGTTCTGCAAGGCGTACAACGCCGCGACCGAGTCGCAGCGCGGCAACGTCATCCCGGTGGAGATCACCGTCTACGAGGACCGCAGCTTCACGTTCGTCCTGAAGACCCCGCCGGCGGCAGAGCTGATCAAGAAGGCCGCGGGTGTTGCGAAGGCTTCGGCCACGCCGCACACCGTCAAGGTCGGCAAGATCACCAAGGACCAGGTCCGTCAGATCGCCGAGCAGAAGCAGGCTGACCTGAACGCGAACGACATCGACGCCGCATCGAAGATCATCGAGGGCACTGCGCGCTCGATGGGCATCACGGTCGAGGGCTGAGGGAGATAACAATGGCTACCAAGTCCAAGGCATACCAGGCGGCCCTCGCGAAGATCGAGGAAGACCGCTTCTACACCCCGACCGAGGCTGTCGCCCTCGCGAAGGAGACCGGCTCGGCGAAGTTCGACTCGACCGTCGAGGTCGCGCTGAAGCTCGCGGTCGACCCCCGCAAGGCCGACCAGATGGTGCGCGGCACCGTCATGCTCCCGCACGGCACCGGCAAGACCGCCCGCGTCATCGTGTTCGCGAACGGTGCAGCCGCTGAGGCCGCCATCGCCGCAGGCGCAGACGAGGTCGGCGGCACCGAGCTCATCGAGAAGGTCGCCGCCGGCTGGACCGACTTCGACGCCGCGGTCTCGACCCCTGAGCTCATGGGCCAGGTCGGTCGTCTCGGCAAGGTGCTCGGCCCGCGCGGTCTGATGCCCAACCCCAAGACCGGCACCGTGACCCCCAACCCGGCCAAGGCCGTCGAGGAGATCAAGGGCGGAAAGATCGAGTTCCGTGTCGACAAGCACGCCAACGTGCACTTCATCGTCGGCAAGGCCTCGTTCACCGCTGAGCAGCTGAACGAGAACATCGGCGCCGCCCTCGAGGAGATCGTCCGCCTCAAGCCGTCGAGCTCGAAGGGTCGCTACATCCAGAAGGGTGCCGTGTCGACCACGTTCGGCCCCGGCATCCCGCTGGACGTCAACGCCATCTGACGCTGATCGACGCGGCCGCTGAGCCCGTCGATGCAAGGCCCCCGCCGGCTCGCCGGCGGGGGCCTTCTGCGTGTCACGCAACGACACGCACGATCCGCCGTGCAGGTTCGCCGCATAGTGTGAGAGCACCGCACCACCGCATTCCAGGAGGACCCCGCATATCCCGTTGTCCCGTCGTCCCGTCGGGTCAGCCGGCGAACACGGGCAGCACCAGCAGGACGCCCATGAGCACGAGCAGCGCGGCGATGACCGTGTCGAGGATGCGCCAGGCACGCGGGGTGCGCAGCCACCGTCCCAGGTGCCTCGCTCCGAAGCCGAGCGCGAAGAACCACGTGATGCTGCCGAGGATGGCCCCCGCGGCGAAGACCCAGCGCGCCTGACCGTGCGTCGCGGCGATCGAGCCGATCAGCAGCACCGTGTCGAGATACACGTTCGGGTTGAGGAAGGTGAACGCGAGGGTGGCGGCGAGCACCGGCGCGAGCCGGGTGCGGGTCGCGGTCGCGGTGCCGCTGCCGGTCGACGAGTCCGATTCGGATGCCGGAGCCGGGTCCGTGACGAGCGTCTCGCCCTCCGCTCGCCACGCCCGCCGGGCGGCGAGGACACCGTACCCAGCGAGCGACAGGCCTCCGAGCCAGCGGGCGGCGACGATGAGCCACGGCAGCTCGGCGATCAGGAAACCCAGACCTGCGGTGCCGACCAGGACGAGCGCCGCGTCGGACGCCGCGCAGATCAGCACCACGGGAAGGACGTGCTCTCGACGCAGGCCCTGCCGCAGGACGAAGACGTTCTGTGCTCCGACGGCGACGATCAGCGAGTACATGAGTCCGAGGCCGGCGAGGAAGGTGAGCACGGATCAACGCTAAGAGGCTGCGCCCATCAGCGCCAGCGAAGAGAACTGCACGCCCATTAGCATTGCTTATGTGAAGATCGACGCCCAGCTGGCGGCCACCGTCGCGATGGTCATCGACGAGGGCAGCTTCGACGCCGCCGCCCGCCGGCTGCACGTGACGCAGTCGGCCGTCAGTCAGCGGATCAAGTCGATCGAGCAGCAGATCGGACGGGCGGTCGTGGTGCGCTCGCGCCCGGTTCGCGCGACGGAGGCCGGCGAGGCGCTCGTGCGGCTGGCCAGACAGGTCGCCCTGCTCGAGCACGATGCCGTCACCGCGTTCGGACTCGGCGACGCCGCACCGGACTCGCCGCGGGTGCGGATCCCGCTGGCGGTGAACGCCGACTCGATGGCCACGTGGTTCCTGCCTCCGCTCGCGCGCGTCGCACGGCAGCATCCGATCGACGTCGACCTGCACCGCGACGACCAGGACTACACCGCGCGGATGCTGGAGTCGGGCGAGGTGATGGCGGCGGTGACCAGCGAGGCCGAGCCCGTCGGGGGCAGCGCGGTCACGCCGCTCGGCGTGCTCGAGTACCGGGCGATGGCGACCGCCGCGTACATGCACGACTGGTTCCCGAGCGGTGTCACGGCCGACGCGCTGGCCCGAGCGCCGTTCGTCGACTTCGACCGGCGCGACACGCTGCAGCAGGGCTGGCTGCGGGCGAGGGACGTCGACCCGTGGCAGGTGCCGAGGCACTACGTGCCGGCATCGCATGACTTCTCCGAGGCCGTGCGCCTCGGGCTCGGGTGGGGGCTGATCCCCGCACCGCACGTGTCTGAGGGCCTGGTCGAGCTGGGCGAGCCGCGCATCAGGGTGCCGCTGTACTGGCAGCAGTGGAACCTGCGCTCGCCGCTGCTCGACGCGATCGCCGAGGAGGTGGCCGCGGAGGCCGCCCTGGTGCTCGCGCCGATGTGAGCGGACTCGAACGTCAGTCGCGGCGGAAGGCGCTGCGGATGCGAGCCCACACCGGATCAGCCACCGCGAGACCCGACACGAGGCGCATGACTCCGCCCATCTGGCCGCAGGCGGTCAGCAGCAGCAGGATGCCGAGGCCGATGCCCGCAGGTGCGGGATTCAGCGCGCCGGGCGGCGTCGGGTAGGCGACGGTCGCCATCGCGAGGATTCCGAACAGCCCGAGGACCGACGACGACACGATGCGGGCCAGTATCGGGGGCTCGACGTTCACCGTGCGTGCGCTCACCCAGCCGGACGCACGCGGGTGCGCGGCCCCGCGGCGATACGGCTCGGCCGTCCACCAGGCCAGGGCGCTCAGCAGTGCCCGGCCGGAGCGATGCAGCCGCACGAGGATCCAGACCCCGATCGCGCCGAGCACGGCCCCGACGACCGCCATCGTGATGTCCACGGCGGTGAGGCGAGCGCCGGAGAGCGGGATGCCGACGACGGCCACCACCCCGAATGACGCGAGCACGAGACCGGCGAACCCGACCAGAAGACGCGTCCAGCGGCGATAGTCGGCGTCGAGCTGTCGCCGCGCGTCGCCGGACGCAAGCGATCGTCCCGCTGCCGGGGGAGTCTCGAGGAGAGGACGCGACTCGGGCTGGATGAAGCGGAACGTCATGCTGTCGATTCTGCCGTGATGAGGCCAGCGGCGGGTTCCGGGCGCACCCCGGCAGGCAGCAGCCGGGTCGTCGAGAGCGCGAATGCGGTGTGCAGCGCCAGGAAGTCCCGTCGCTCCGGATCCGTGCAGACACCCAGCACGACGACGTTGCCGCCGTCTCCTGGCAGAGTGATCTCGCCGATCGAGACGACGACATCCGCACCCTGCTCGGCGACGATGGCGGTTGTCACGCTGCCGGTGCGGCCGTCATCCGCCTGGAACGGCTCGGCGACGGCATCCTCCCCGAACCGCAGCGCGGGAAGGAGCGCATGGATCCCGTATGTGTGCGCGCCGACGTCGGCGGTCGTCCCGCGCATCACCCTCGTGCACATGATCGAGACGAACGGGGTCTCGGTCGCGGCGATGGCGATGCCCGCGAAGTCGAACTCCGTGTCGCGGAAGACGTCGCACCCGGCCCGGTAGCCCGCGGTCAGCGCATCCCGCGCCTCGTCGGGCAGCCAGCCCTCGCCGCTGCGGAGATAGTCCTCCCACCACGCGTCGCGCGTCGACTCACCATGCGCCACGAACTCGATCCAGCCCTGCGGCATGGCCTGCCACACCAGCGCATCGCTCATGAGTGGCGCTCCACCTCGTCGTAGTATCCGTGGACGTTGTCGTTGATGTCCTTCGCGCTGGTCACCAGCCAGTACGCGTTCGACATCATCGTCTTGAAGTTCAGGCTCAGCGATCCGGCAAGACTGCCCGCGGCCGCTCCTCCGCCTGCCACCGCCGGCATCATCCGGTTGACGTTGATCGCGAAGGGGATCTGCCCGGACGGGCCGAAGGCGCGAGTGACCGCGGCGCCGCCGGCAGCCCCGACGGCGAGCCCCACCACGCCCACCGCGAAGTCGCCCCAGGAGCCGCGATCGGTCAGCGCCTGCAGCCCGTCGATGGCGACCAGCGCGATCGCGATGCCGAGCGCGAGCGGCGCGAGCGCGGGGAAGAAGATCGCGGCGATCGAGATGATCGGGGCGACCAGGCGCAGCAGGTCCTCGATCATCGGCACGACGTTGTCCATCAGCCACTCGCCGACGTCGCCCACCGAGCCCCAGAAGCTCGACCAGCCGCTCTCCTGGTAGCCGTCGAGGCTGGTCTGAGCCGAGATCAGCGATGAGGCGGTGACGGAGGCGTCTTGATCGACACGCTCCTTGAGCTCTCTCGCGCGAGTAAGCACGTCCTGCAGGGCGCCCTGAGCGCTCAGCAGCGCGGCGCTCGCGCTCTCAGCGTCGGCGGCCGCGTCGGGGGCGGCGTCGTCGGCGGCGGCGGCGTCGCTCTTCTGATCCGCGCTCGCGGCACGCGTGGCGACCAGAGAGCGGGCATCCGCGGCCTCCTCCTCGAGGCGCAGCGCCGCGAGCTGATGGGCGGCCAGCTGCACCGCCCACGTGCGCAGCGCATCCCGCGAATCGCGGAGGGCGGCTCCCGAGGCTCGCAGCTGCGGCTGGAAGTCCTCGGCGAGCGTGGCCCGGAACGCGTCGCCGGACTTCCCGATCCATGCCGCGTCGTCACCGCCGCTGATGCCGGTCAGCGAGTCGTCGACATCCTGCACCGTTGCGGAGAGGCGGTCGACCAGGCTCTCGATGACGCCGAGGTCTCCCGGTGCGGGATCGAAGCCCAGCGCGGTGAAGCCCGCCATCAGCCCTCCTCCTTCAAGGAATCGGCGATCTGCTCATCGAGGCTGCGGAAGGCGTCGACGACGCCCTCCAGGCCCGCCCCGGCCTCGGTCGCGAACGTCGAGAGCTTGCGAAGACTGCTGCCCCAGAAATCGCCCATCTCGTGCAGCCGGTCGCGCAGATCGCTCTGCGCGACGGCCGCGGAGGGGATGTCGCTGACGGCGTCCGTCGCCGAGGTGAGCACATCCCCGATGTCCACCAGCGTCCGACGCGTCGTCTCCAGGACGTCGAAGTCGATTCGCACATCAGGCATCTGAGTCCTCCGGTCCGTGTTCTCCGATGCTCCTCACGCTAACGATCGCGCACCGCGATGCGCCATGGTGAGAAATCACCATCCGTCGATCACCGCACGTACGGCGGTGTCGTGCCTCACTCCGACAGGGCCAGAGCGCGGAACATGTCGCGCTCGCGCAGCGCGGAGCGACGGCTCGGTGCGAGCGGCGTGCGCGTCGGCGGCGCCTGGCCCGTGGTGCGTCGGTAGAGCTCGTCGATCAGCCGCGTCGCCAGAGCGACGAGCTGCCCGATCTCCTTGTCGTCGCGCTCGATCCACACGGAGCGCGGCTCGTCGTGGATCGGGTTGAAGTCGTCGTGCTCCTCCCACACGAACAGGGTGCGCTCGGCACCGAGCACGTGCTGCTGCCACCACACCTGACGCAGATAGGTGCGCGGGATCGTGCGCCAGGACTTGTTCGTCGTCTTGATCTCAGCGAGCAGCACGCGTCCGTCGCCGTCCACGCAGATGCCGTCCGGGGTGGCCAGGTGCCGCTTCTCGACCTCCGCGTGGAACAGTGCAGAGGAGGGCAGGATGCCGTGGGTCGCGGCCACCCAGGCGGCGATCTCCGGTTCGCGGCGGCGCCCGTGGTCGGTGTACGCGTTGCCGCCGAACCGGGGGCCCGCGCCGAGCTTCGCATCCGCCGCGCGCGTGATCGAGGCCTCTCCGGAGAGTCCGGCCACGTCGGTCGCGGTGATGCCCCGTGCGCGTGCCCTGAGCCAGGCGACCCGGTCGCGGGAGTCCGCGAGGATGCGCGCTTGGAGTTCGGGAGTCACCGTACGAGCCTAACGCCGAGCCTCTCGCATCCCTCCCCTCCCACGCCATCGCGGTGCGCGGAATTTGGGGGAGGCGGGCGCATGCCGTACAGTGGGTGGTAACCGAAGACCGCCGGTCATCATCGCGTGCGAACGTGACGATCGAAGCACTGCTCAGCAGGGGCCCGCGCAGGTGTGCGAATACTTCTCGAAGCTCCGTGCGCTTGCGCCGGAGCTTTTGTCATGTCGTGGGGTGGTCGAGGTCGACGTCCCGCATCCGCGTGACGTCCGTACACGTAAGGAGTGACCATGGCGCAGAAGGATGCAACGGTTGCCGAGCTCACGAAGTCTTTCGAGAACTCGAACGCCGTCCTGCTGACCGAGTACCGCGGTCTGACGGTTGCCCAGCTCAAGGAGCTGCGCGGCAACATCCGTCAGGACGCGGAGTACGCCGTGGTGAAGAACACGCTGACCAAGATCGCCGCGAACAACGCGGGGATCACGTCGCTCGACGAGGACCTCAAGGGTCCCTCGGCCGTGGCGTTCGTGCACGGTGACTTCGTCGCCACTGCCAAGGCTCTGCGTGACTTCGCCAAGGCCAACCCGCTTCTCGTGATCAAGGGCGGCGTTTTCGAGGGCAAGGCCCTCGACGCCGACGAGGTCGACAAGTACGCCTCGCTCGAGAGCCGTGAGGTTCTGCTGGCGAAGGCAGCGGGCATGATGAAGGCGACGATGGGCAAGGCTGCGGCCACCATCGACGCGCTTCGCGAAAAGCTGGAGACCGCCGAGGCCGCGTGAGCGACCGGCGATCCCCTCACACCAACCACACCTTTATCTAGGAGATACATCATGGCGAAGCTTTCCACTGAGGAGCTGCTGGAGCAGTTCGCAGGCCTCACCCTCGTCGAGCTCAGCGATTTCGTGAAGGCGTTCGAGGAGAAGTTCGACGTCACCGCGGCCGCCCCGGTCGCCGTTGCCGGCGCTGCCGGTGGCGCTGGCGCTGCCGAGGCCGAGGAGGAGAAGGACTCGTTCGACGTCATCCTCGAGGCTGCCGGCGACAAGAAGATCCAGGTCATCAAGACCGTCCGCGAGCTCACCTCGCTGGGCCTCGGCGAGGCCAAGGCCGTCGTCGACGGTGCTCCGAAGGCCGTCCTCGAGGGCGCCAACAAGGAGGCCGCCGAGAAGGCGAAGGAGGCCCTGGAGGCCGCCGGCGCCACGGTCACCCTCAAGTAATCACGCCTCACCGCGTGCAGAAGGCCCCCCGGCTCGTGCCGGGGGCCTTCTCGCGTGCCCGGGCGCAGGCGGCGGTGCGTCCGCTAGGTGCGCGGGACCGCCGTCGACGACCGGACGACCAGCTCGGACGGCACCGCGATCTGCTCGGCGGGCGCATCAGGGTCAGCCATCCTGCGCAGCAGCAGCTCGACCGCGGCGAGCCCCTGCATCCGCGGCCTCTGCCGCACCGTGGTCAGCGAGAACATCTCCGCGTGGGCGTGGTCGTCGATGCCCACGACGCTCACCTCAGCCGGAACCGACAGCCCGAGGCGTCTGGCCGCGATGGTGCCGCCGATCGCCGCCTCGTCGCACACCGCGACGAACGCCGTCGGCCTGCTCTGGCGGTCGCCGAGCATGCGCACCCCGGCCTCGTAGCCGCCCGGCGTCGTCGAATCACCGGGGACATGCCGAACCCACGCCTGCAGCGACGCGGCTGCCATGGCCGCCCGATAGCCGCGCAGCCGCTGCTCGTCGCCGTACGCGTGGGTCGCGGCATCCTCGCGACCGCCGAGGAACGCGATGTCACGGTGGCCGAGATCGATGAGGTGCTCGGTCGCGATGCGGGCGGCGGCCTCATCGTCGATCGACACGGAGCTGTTCTGCTCGCGGTACGCGCCGACGCTCACCAGCGGCGACCCGACCCGGATCAGACGTGACAGCTCATGCGTGCTGGGCTGGATGCCGACGGCGATGATCCCGTCGAGGCGGCGGCTGGGGAGCACGTCGGAGAACAGCCGTTCCCGCTCGTCCGAGCCCTCCTGCGTCCCGTACAGGACGAGATCCTGTCCGGAGCGCACCAGCCCCTCCTGGATCCCCGCGAGCAGCTCGGCGAAGAACCACCGGTCCAGCGCGGGCATGATGACGCCGACCGACAGCGAGCGTCCGGTGGCGAGGGTGGTCGCGGAGGAATGCGCGACGTAGTGCAGGTCACGCGCGGCCTCGCGCACCCTCTCCCTGGTCTCGGCGGAGACGTAGCCGCCTCCGCTCAGCGCGCGGCTCGCCGTGGCCTTGGACACGCCGGCTCTCGCGGCGACGTCGGCGATCGTGCTCATGGGGCTCCTCGAGTCGGCTCCGTCAGGCTACCGGGCAACCCGGGTAGAGGGGAACCGGTTCCACGCGCTACACTTTGGGAGCGCTCCCAAGTGGGTGATCACGTCTGCACAACGGTTGTGCGATTGTCCCCGCGTGGCATTGTGCCGGGGCGTCCGGGGCAAGTAGGTTGTCCTGGAATCGGTTCCTCAACGCTGCGGATTCTCCGCCGACCGAGGTCCGGAACACCCTGGAAGAGGAGAAAACACATGGCTCTGTCACAGCGATACCGCCTGCTTGCTCCCCTCGCCCTGGTCGGCGCGACTGCGATCGCCCTGACCGGATGCGCGGAGGCCACCCCCGGTGAGGGAGGTGGCGACGGCGACGTGAAGGGCGCGACGGTCCGCATCTCCGGTGGCATCACCGGCACCGAGGCGGACGACCTCAACGAGAGCTTCGCAGCCTTCGAGAAGGACACCGGCATCAAGGTCGAGTACACCGGAGACAAGAGCTTCGAGGGCAACATCGTCACGAAGGTGACCGGCGGCGACGCACCCGACATCGCCATCGTGCCGCAGCCCGGTCTGCTCAAGACGCTCGTCGAGACCGGCAAGGTCTCCGAGGCTCCGGAGAGCGTCTCGAAGGCGGTCGACGAGAACTGGTCGAAGGACTGGAAGGACTACGGCACGTTCGACGACACCTTCTACGCGGCGCCGATGCTCGCGAACCTGAAGGGCTACATCTGGTACTCGCCGGCGAAGTTCAAGGAGTGGGGTGTCGAGGTCCCCAAGACATGGGACGAGATGATCGCCCTCACCGACACCATCAAGGAGAAGTCGGGCCAGGCGCCCTGGTGCGCCGGTTTCGCCTCGGGTGACGCCTCCGGCTGGCCGGGCACCGACTGGATCGAGGACCTCGTGCTTCGCCAGTCCGGCCCCGAGGTCTACGACGACTGGGTGGCGGGAGACGTGAAGTTCACCGACCCCGAGATCAAGGACGCCTTCGACGCTGTCGGCTCGATCCTGCTGAACCCGGACTACGTGAACGCCGGCTTCGGTGACGTGAAGAGCATCAACTCGACCGCGTTCGCGGATGTCGCGGCGAAGGTCGCCGACAGCAGCTGCGCGCTGACGCACCAGGCCTCGTTCCTCTCCGCCAACTTCCTCGACGTGAAGAACGCCGCGGGCGAGACCCCCGAGGTCGGGCCGGAGGGCGACGTCTACGCCTTCATCACCCCGGGCATCACCGAGGGTGAGCTGCAGGTCGAGGGTGGCGGCGAGTTCGTCACGGCCTTCAACGACGACGCGGCCACGGTGAAGGTGCTCGAGTTCATGGCGTCGCCGGAGTTCGCGGACGCACGCGTCGAGCTCGGCGGTGTGATCTCGGCGAACAAGAAGGCCGACGCCAGCCTGGCCAGCAGCGAGTTCCTCCAGGAGGCCATGGGCATCCTGCAGGATGACGCGACCGTCTTCCGCTTCGACGCGTCCGACCTCATGCCGTCCACGGTCGGCTCGGGCTCGTTCTGGAAGGGCATGGTCGACTGGATCGACGGCAAGGACACCGAACAGGTGCTCAGCGACATCCAGGCAGGTTACGAGAACTAGTCGGTCGCGCTGGTCTGAGCGCAATCCGCTGGTGAAGGCGGGGTCGGGCAGCGATGCCCGACCCCGCATCCGCACTCAGAAGGGGATCCCATGTCACTGCTGACAGTCGACGAGAAGGACACGGCGGAACTGCCGAAGACGACGCACGGAGTGGACGCCAGAGGGCGCCGGATCACGCAGATCGTGGTCGTCGCCGGCTTCGTCGTCATCGCCGCGATGCTGTTCCTGCTCATCATCTCGGCTCCGGTCGAGGACCCGGCCCGCATCGCGCTGGGCCCGGTCTCGCTGAACAACTTCTTCCTATGGCTGGGCGGGTTGCATCCGCTGCTGCAGATCCCCGCCGTTCTGCTCGTGTTCGGGGTCGTCGTCGGCATCGTCCTGGTGCTCATCGAATTCGCCCCGCGCCCGGGCCGGGGCTATTTCATCATGCGGCTCGTCGCATGCCTGGTCATCCCCGTGCTCGCGCTGCTGCTGCTGCGGCCGTACTCGAACGCCGTGCTCTACGTCGTCGCGATCGCGCTGCTCTCGGGCGCTCTGCTCTTCTTCGCCGACTACCGCTCACGGCAGGGCGCCGGTTACCTGTTCCAGCTGATCCTCTTCATGGCGCCGGCGGCGATCATGCTGCTGCTGGGACTCATCTACCCGGCTGTCGCGACCTTCGCGAAGTCGTTCTTCGACAAGTCGGGTACGGAGTTCGTCGGGCTCGAGAACTACATCTGGGTGTTCACCAACCCCGTCGGCACCTGGTCGGTGGTGAACACGCTGATCTGGGCGCTGCTCGCCCCCACGATCTCGGTCGCCTTCGGCCTCGCCTACGCCGTCTTCATCGACCGCGCGCGCGGCGAGAAGGTTCTGAAGGTGCTCGTCTTCATGCCGGTCGCCATCTCGTTCGTCGGCGCGGGCATCATCTGGAAGTTCATGTACGACTACCGTCAGGGAGACCAGCTGGGTCTGCTGAACGCGGTCGTCACGATGTTCGGCGGCGACCCGGTGAACTGGCTGGCGGTCAAGCCGCTGATCAACACCTTCATGCTGCTGATCGTCTTCATCTGGACGCAGACGGGCTTCGCGATGGTGATCCTCTCCGCGGCGATCAAGGCTGTCCCGGCCGAGCAGCTGGAGGCCGCCGAGCTCGACGGCACGAATGCGTGGCAGCGGTTCTGGAACGTCACGGTCCCCGGCATCCGCTCTTCGTTGATCGTCGTGCTCACGACGATCACGATCATGTCGCTGAAGGTGTACGACATCGTGGCGGTGATGACGGGCGGCCGGGACGACACCACCGTGCTCGGTTTCGAGATGGTCAATCAGCAGCAGCGGTTCCAGAGCTACGGGCACTCGTCGGCGCTCGCCGTCGTGCTGTTCATCTTCGTGCTGCCCCTGATCATCTACAACGCCCGTTCGCTGACCAAGCAGAGGGAGATCCGCTGATGAGCGCCACAGAAGCCATCGTCCGCGACACGCGCACCAAGCGCCAGGTCGCTCGCGACACCCGCCGCAACGAGGCGATCGCCCACAAGAAGCTCACCTCGAAGGGCGCCACGATCGCCGCGGTGATCATCGCGGTGTTCTGGACGATTCCGACCTTCGGTCTCTTCGTCACCTCATTCCGGCCGGGCGCCGACACGCAGTCGACCGGATGGTGGACCGCCTTCACGAACCCCGAGTTCACCCTCGAGAACTACGCTGACGCGCTTACCGCCGGCGGCACCTCGACCACGCTCGCCACCGCGTTCATCAACTCGCTGGCGATCACCATCCCGGCAACCGTGTTCCCGATCGTGATCGCTGCGCTCGCCGCATACGCGTTCGCGTGGATCGACTTCAAGGGCCGCAACCTGCTGTTCGTCTTCGTGTTCGCCCTGCAGATCGTGCCCCTGCAGATGGCCCTGGTGCCGCTGCTGAGCCTGTTCTCCGAGGGCCTCACGATCAACGACGTGATGGTCTTCCCCGGGCTCACGCTCAACGACGTCGAGTTCAGCTTCGCCCGAGTGTGGATCGCGCACGCGATCTTCGCCCTGCCGCTGGCGACGTTCATGCTGCACAACTTCATCGCCGAGATCCCCGGCGACATCGTGGAGGCGGCGCGGGTCGACGGCGCAGGTCACGGACAGGTGTTCTTCCGCATCATCCTGCCGCTGGCGATGCCGGCCATCGCCTCGTTCGGCATCTTCCAGTTCCTCTGGGTGTGGAACGATCTGCTGGTCGCGACGATCTTCGCCTCGCCCGGCGCGCTCCCGATCACCCAGGCGCTGAACTCGCTGTCCGGCACGTGGGGCAACCGCTGGTTCCTGCAGTCGGCCGGAACGTTCATCTCGATCATCGTTCCGCTGATCGTGTTCTTCGCCCTGCAGCGGTTCTTCGTGCGCGGCCTGCTGGCCGGAGCGACGAAGGGCTGACGCGGGCCCGCCTCAGCCGAGCAGCACGAGAAGGACGTGCGACGGCTGATCGGCCTCGAGCTCGTGCAGCACCCCGGCGGAGACGGTGATCGTCCCGCCGGGGGAGAGCACGTGCTCGGTCCCGTCCACCCGGAAGCGGATGCCGCCTGCGACCACCTGCACGAGGATCTGCGACGGTGCGCGATGCTCGCGCATCGTCGCGCCGGCGTCCATCGCCAGCATCCGGATCTTGAACCCGTCGCCGTCGAGGACGCGATGCGGGCGGACGCGGCCCGGCTCGATGGGGTGGGCCTGGACGAGCTCGGCGGCGGAAGCGCCGAGAAGGACGAAGGGATCGGTGCTCATAGCCGCAGGTTAGCGCGGTCGCGGGGCAGAATGGGACGATGACAAGACGAGCCCTGCTGATCTCCGGAAGCGCGATGCTCACCCTCGCCGCCCTGCTGGGGGTGCTCGTCGTGCTGCTGCCTCGGGGCGCGACGATCGGTCTCGACGTGTTCTGGAACGGCCTCATGTCGCAGGTGAGACAGGACTGGATGCTGTCGGCCGCCTACCTGCTGAACTGGATCGGCGGAGGCTGGGTGGCCATCGTGCTCGTGCCGCTGCTGATCGTGCTGCTGCTGGTTCTGCTGCGACGATGGCGAGGAGCGGTGTTCGCGGCAATCGCGTTCGTGGTCAGCGCGGGACTCACCCAGCTGCTGAAGGAGATCTTCGCCAGGGCGCGACCAGACGACATGCTGGTCACCTCGGATTTCGGCTCGTTCCCGTCGGGGCACACCTCGAACGCCGCCACGATCGCCGTGGTTCTCTGGCTGGTCTTCCCTCGCGTCTGGGTGGCAATCATCGGCGCGGTCTGGGTCATGGCGATGGCGCTGTCGCGCACGCTGCTCGCCGTGCACTGGTTCACCGACACCGTGGGCGGTGCGCTGGTCGGCGCATCGGCTGCGCTTCTCGTCGGCGCGTTCGTGCTGAGCTGGGCGTCACTGGGCTGGACACCCGCATCATCCGCTTCGAGGAGTTCCCGTGACGACGATCCGCCCGTACCGTGACGCCGATCGAGACGCGCTCTACGACATCTGCGTGAAGACCGCGGATGCCGGTGGCGACGCGACCGGCATCTTCACCGACGATCGGCTGTGGGGCGATGTCTTCGCCGTGCCGTACGCCGTGCGGCATCCCGACCTCGCGTGGGTGGTCGAGTCGCCCGACGGCCGGACAGTCGGGTACATCGTCGCCACCGACGACACGGATGCCTTCGAGCGCTGGTTCCGCGACGAGTGGTGGCCGTCGAAGCAGAGCGCGTACCCCCTCTCGGGATCAGCCGTGCCCACCCGTCAGGACGGCATCATCGGCTACGCCGGTCGTCGTGCTCCCGGCGGGGAGAAGCACGCGGCCGAGTATCCCGCGCACCTTCACATCGATCTGCTGCCCGAGACGCAGGGGCAGGGGCTCGGCCGCCGGCTGATCGAGACGCTCTTCGCCGAGCTCGGGCGACGCGGCGTGCGCGGCCTGCACCTGGGCATGAATCCGACGAACACGGGCGCCGGCGTCTTCTACGAGCGTCTCGGCATGCACCGACTGCAGTCGGGTCCCGACACGACCATGTACGGCGTGCGCTTCGTCTGAGCGGTCGGCGCTGGTCCGACGCGACGCGCGCGATCGGATAGGATGAACAGGTTGTTTCCTGGTGACGTGTCCGAGCGGCCGAAGGAGCACGCTTGGAAAGCGTGTGTTGTGCAAGCAACCGCGGGTTCGAATCCCGCCGTCACCGCCGAAGTCCCGAGGGCCCGCACGAAG
>NZ_JACSPX010000001.1:1874764-1907371 GCF_014836945.1 Microbacterium commune
CCCCCCCCCCCCCCCCGCCCCCCCCCCCGGGGGACTTTTCCGTAGAATCTCCTGGTGCCCACCCCCAAGATCGTGCTGTTCTACGCGTTCGCGCCGCTCGCGGACCCGCAGGCGATCCGCCTCTGGCAGCGGGACCTGTGCGAGGCGCTCGCGCTTCGCGGGCGCATCATCATCTCCGAGCACGGCATCAACGGCACGCTCGGCGGCGATCTGCCGGCGGTGAAGAGATGGGTGCGGCGCTTCCGCCAGCATCCGGCGTTCGCGGATGCCGACATCAAGTGGAGCGAGGGCACGGCGATCGACGCCGACGGCTACAGCGTCGACTTCCCCAAGCTGAGCGTGAAGGTGCGCGACGAGATCGTCTCGTTCGGCGCGCCCGACGAGCTGCGCGTCGATGAGCACGGTGTCGTGGGCGGCGGAGCCAGGCTCGACCCCGACCAGCTGCACCGCCTGATCGCCGAGCGCGGCGACGAGGTCGTCTTCTTCGACGGCCGCAACGCGCTCGAGGCCGAGATCGGCCGGTTCAGGAACGCGGTCGTGCCCGACACCGACACCACGCGCGACTTCGTCCGCCTGCTCGACGAGGGGGCGTACGACGACCTGAAGGGCAGGCCCGTTGTCACCTACTGCACCGGCGGCATCCGATGCGAGGTGCTGTCGAGTCTGATGCTCTCGCGCGGCTTCGGCGAGGTGTACCAGCTCGACGGAGGCATCGTCCGCTACGGCGAGAAGTACGGTGACGACGGACTGTGGGAGGGATCGCTTTACGTCTTCGACGGGCGCGGATCGGTCGAGTTCAGCGACCACGCCGCGGTCATCGGCACGTGCGCCGGGTGCGGAGCGGCGACCAGTCGCACCGCGAACTGCCCCGACGCATCGTGCCGCCGGCAGTTCGTCGTGTGCGCCGAGTGCGCGGCCGTGCCGTGCGAGGAGCACACGTCGGCCGCGACCGCCTGAGCCCGCTCAGCGGCGCAGCAGCGACGCGGGCAGCAGCCTGGCGAGCAGGCGGCGTCGCCCGCTGACGCCCGCCTCCAGGTCGCGGAGCACCCGACGCAGAGACGCGTCGAGCTCTCCTCCCGCAGGGCCGCCCTCGGCATAGCTGCGGCGTTCGACGGCCGTCACGAGCTCGCGCAGCGCGCCGGCGTCCGCCCCGTGCGCCGCGGCGAGCGACTGCGCCCGCGTGCGCGCGGTCTCGGAGGCGTGCAGCGGCAGTCTCAGGTCGGCCATGGTGTCGGACACCTCCCGCCAGGCGGCGATGGCGTCGCCCGCCGCGGCGCGGCGGATTCGCAGCATCCGGCGCACTGCGCGCACGAGAGCGGGCAGCAGCAGCACGACCAGCGCGCCGGCGACGATCAGCGCCACCGGGGTGGGGTCGAGCTGGCCCAGGGCCCCGTCGCCACCGGCGCCGGCGTCCTCGTCGCTGCGGTCGGGCCCGCCGGTCGGCGCCGTCGACGGCACCGCGGTCGGCGCGGCGGACGCGGTCGGTGCCGCCTCGCCGCCGTCGCCGCCTGCTCCCGCGTCGGAGGTGAAGTCGGTCGGCGTCCCGAGCGTCGCCGTCGGCTCGAACGGCACCCAGCCGACGCCCCGGAAGTACACCTCGGGCCAGGAGTGCAGCTTGTCGCTCGTGACGGAGTACACGCGCTGCTCGCCGCGCTTCTCGTCGGTCGACGTGCCGGGCAGATAGCCGACCACGATGCGCACGGGCATGTCGAGGGTCTGGGCCATCAGGGCGAAGGCGCCGGCGAAGTGGATGCAGTATCCGCTGCGCACATCGAGGAAGGTGGCCACCGCGTCGGCCCCGGTGCCGTCGAAGCCGTCTTCGACCGGTGCGTCGAGGGAGTACTCGAACTCCGAGCGGAACCAGTCCTGCAGAGCCAGCAGCCGGTCGTAGTCCGTGTCGGCACCGGCGGTGACCTCGCGCGCGAGGTCGCCGATGATCTCCGGAAGGTCGTCCGCCGGCGCTGCGACGAGGCCGGATCCGCCGGTCGAGCTCGCCCGGATCTGCTCGAGGCTCGGTGCCGGGGTCGCCATCTGCACGGTGTAGTCGGCGCCCGCGGCGTCCTGCGTCGCGCTGACCACGGTGCGGTTCAGCGGCATCGCCTGCCAGCCCCGCGGCAGGCCGCTGATCGCTTCGGCAGCGTATGGCACGGGGAGCCGGGAACTCGAGATCCCCACCACCCGGATCGAGACCTCGTGCTCGACCGTCTCGATGTCGTCGCGCCACGGGCGGTCGCCGAAGCCGTCCTCCACCGGGTTGCGGTCGGAGCGGTCAGGCCGCCACACCTCGCCGTCGAACCTCGACAGCGTCGCCAGCCTGAGATACGGAGGGGCGGCGGCCGAGGTGACGAGGGTGAGGGCTCTCGTCTCGTCGGGGCGACGCAGGTCGTCGCCCAGTCGCAGGTCGGCGTTGATCGTCGACAGCCGCCCGTTCCCCCCGCCGGCCTCGCTCAACGGCAGCGCGGGGGAGACGAAGACGGTGGCGGCGATCGCGGTCGCGCCGATGAGGCCCGCGGCGACGAGGGGAGAATGCCGCACGGCGTCTGGGTCGTGCCTGGCGCCGAAGCGCAGGACGATCAGGATCATCACCGCCTGCAGCACGAACCACACCAGGTTCACCGATCCGAAGGTCAGCAGCATCGGCACGGCGCCCACGACCGAGGTGAAGAGCACGGTGAGCACGACCAGCCGGTGAGCCAGCAGATGATCGACGAGCAGGGCGACCAGCGCGAAGGCGAGCCCCATCGCCGTGGTCATCGAGACGGTCGAGTCGATCGGGGCGACCCCGTTCGAGATCTCGTCCACCGCACGCTGCAGACGCAGACCGGTCAGCTCCACACTCGCCGCGGTGGGCACGAGACCGAACTCGGCGGTCTCGCCCGCCAGCAGGCTCGTCAGCGCGAGGGTGAGGGCGACCAGCTGCAGCAGCAGAGCGAGCAGAGACCGGATGCCGTCCTGCAGCCCGCGGAGGAGCCGCCTTGCCACCATGCCCGCGGCGGCGACCGTGGCGACGATCACCACGATCGCGAACGTCCACCCTCCGGGCGCGATGACCGCGGTGTACGGCCACATCGCGACGAGGGTCGCGACCACGGCCAGCATCCCCGGCCCGACGACGCCGGGCCGCGACGTGGCGCTCACGGGCTCAGTCATGCGCCGCCTTCGCTTGGGGTAGCGCCGCTTCCCACACGTCGGCCGGGTCCGCCGCCGGGGGCAGCGCGGCGACGTTCCAGCCGCGATCGGCGGCGACCGCGAGGGCATCGGCGCGAGCGCCGGCTGCGATCAGCATCGGGGCCGAGGCGCCCGCGGTGCTCAGACGCGCGGCAGCGTCGGGGTCGATCGCCCCGGTGACGACCACCAGCGGGCCGGGCGGTGTGCCGCCGACGATCGTGCGCAGGTCGCGCGAGTCCCCGCGGGGTGTCACGGTCGCCAGGGCGACCAGCAGACCGTCCCGGTCGTCCTCGTGCCCGCGCAGCGCCCCGAGCAGCGAACCGGCGCTGTCGAAGATGTCGACGCTGTAGCCGTCCTGCGCGAAGCGCAGCGCGGCCGACGCACACAGCGACACCGCAGCCTCGAACGCGGGGTCGACGGCGCCGCCCGCGCTCTGCCAGCGCGATGCGGCGCGGTCGAGCACGACGACGGCATCCGGACTCGCCTCTTCCTCCTCCTGCCGGACCATCAGCGACCCGCGATGCGCGGTGGCGCGCCAGTGGATCCGCCGCCGTGAGTCGCCCGACAGGTACGCACGTGGGATCAGGTTGTCGGCTCCCTGCCCGACGCGCGTCGAGCGGGTCTGCGCCGCGCCGCCCGCCGCGCCCAGCCTGGTCGGCAGCGGGGCGAGCGCGACCACCTGAGGCACGACCGTGATCATCCTCGTCTGCCCGAAGGCCTGCACCCGCTGCGCGAGGCCGAACGGGTCGACGGTGCGCAGCAGCAGCGGGCCGAGCGTCGCCGTGCCGCGACGAACCCCCTCCAGGTCGTAGTGCAGCAGTCGGCTCTCGCCGGGATACTCACCGGTGGCATCGCCGCGCACCGCCTCGGGGAGGGTGTCGCTCCAGCGGCCGCGCGGGATGCCGGGAGCGTACAGCTCGAAACGCACGGTGACCCGCGACGTCTCGCCGACGGCGAGGAGGTCGGTGGAGATCTGCCGCCACACGTCGCCACGTCTCCGCGGCGCGCGCACGGCGAGCAGCGCGATGAGCGGGAGCACGATGAGCAGCACGCCGACGTAGAGCAGCGCGCGGGCGGCGAGGATGTTCGCGGCAGCGCACAGCACCACCCCGAGCAGCAGGCACGCTGCTCCTCGAGCGGTCAGCGGACGGGCGCGCATGATGCGCTCAGACGCGCGCCGCGAACGGCACGGGCACGCGCGCGACGATCTGACGCAGAGCCGCCTCGACCGGCTGGGCACCGGCCCGGTGCACACCGCGCGCCGCCAGCAGGCGATGCGCGAAGACCGGGATGACCAGGTCTGCCAGGTCGTCGGGCACCACGTAGTCGCGGCCGTCGAGCGCGGCGACCACCTTCGCCGCGCGCACCAGCTGCAGGGTCGCCCGCGGGCTCGCGCCGAGATGCAGACTCGGATCCTGCCGGGTGGCCTGAGCGAGCGCGACGGCGTACTCCTCGAGCGACGCGGCGACGTGCACGCGGCGCGCCCACGAGATCAGCGCGCGCACCGTCGCGGCGTCCGCGACGGGCTCGATGGCCGAGAGCGGGTTGGCGGTGTCGCGCTGGCGGAGCATGAGCGCCTCGGCGGCGGCATCCGGATACCCCATCGAGATGCGCATCATGAACCGGTCGCGCTGCGCCTCGGGGAGCGGATACGTGCCCTCCATCTCGAGGGGGTTCTGCGTCGCCACCACCAGGAACGGATCGGGGAGCGGATGCGTGTCGCCGTCGACCGTGACCTGATGCTCCTCCATCGCCTCGAGCAGCGCCGACTGGGTCTTCGGCGAGGCGCGGTTGATCTCGTCGGCGATCACGATGTGCGCGAAGATCGCGCCCCGCTTGAACTCGAACTCCCGCTCCACCGGGTCGTACACCGCGACGCCGGTGACGTCGCCAGGCAGCAGGTCTGGGGTGAACTGGATGCGGCGCACCGTGGCGTCGACGCTCGCCGCCAGGGCGCGGGCGAGCATCGTCTTGCCCACACCGGGAACGTCTTCGATGAGCAGGTGCCCCTCGGCCAGCAGGCAGACGAGGGCGTTGCGCACGGCATCCGCCTTGCCGTCGATCACCGACGCGACCGAGGCGACGATGCCCGATGTGTGCAGGCTGAACTGCTCGGCGGTGAGCGGTGCGTTCTCGTGCATGCGGGCCCTCTCGTGCGCGACGGTGCGTCTGATGATCGTAACGCCGTCCGTCCGACGCGGTCGCGGACCAGGGCACGGCCGTGCCGTCGGCCTGCTGTCCGAGCGTCCGTCATCGTTCGGGTAGACTGGTCGACGGCTCTCCGCGTGACGGCATCCAGGCCAATCCCCCAGGACGGAAACGTAGCAAGGGCAACCGGGCTCTGTCGGGTGCGCGGAGGGTCTTTTCTCTTCTCCGAGTGACGGCGTCGCGACGCCGCGGCCCTCGGCTCTCTCACCGGATGCCCTGCGAGGATCGACCCGTGACCGCCCCCGCCGCCTCCGTCCCGCGCTCCTCATCAGCAGGACGCTTCCTCGCGCCGGTGGCGCTGCTCGCCCTGATGTGGGCGATCCAGCTGCTCGACGCCGTGCTGCCGGGATCGTTCACCGGCTGGGGACTGCGCTCGTGGGACCCCGCCAGCCTTCCCGGCCTCGTGCTCGGCCCGCTGCTGCACGCCGGCTGGGCGCATCTGATCAGCAACTCGCTGCCCCTGCTCGTGCTCGGCTGTCTGGTGGCGGTGGAAGGCGCGAAGCGCTTCTGGGCGGTGACGGGCATCATCGCCGTGGTGGGCGGCGCGGGAACCTGGCTGCTGAACGCCCCCGGAACCCTCACCGTCGGCGCGTCCGTGCTCGTGTTCGGATACTTCGGCTACACCGTGCTGCGCGTGTTCGCGCCCGGTCGTGTGTCGCATCGCATCGCCTACGCGGCGATCGCCGTCATCGTCATCGTGCTGTACGGCACGACCGTGCTCACCGGCATCTTCGGCGCCGGGGCGGGGGTGTCGTGGCAGGCGCATCTGTTCGGGGCGATCGGCGGCGGCATCGCCGCGCTGGCCGCGCGACGTCCCGCTCGGGGCGCCCTCGCACGCGGGGGATCGTGAGCGCTCGCCGCGGATCTCGCACGGGCCGATCTCGGGCGCGCGCACAGCGCCGGCACGGGCTCAGAGTGGCGGCGGTGACCGCGGTGGTGGCGCTTCTGGCATCCGGTGCTCTCGCGATTCTCGCCCTCATCACCGCTCCGCGTGCCGAGGGGTACTGCCTCGATGATCCTGCGGCGTACCCGGCATTCGGAGTGAGCGGGTGGCGGGGCGAGCAGCTCGAGAACGCGGCGATCGTCGTGCGCACCGCGCGCGAGCTCGGGTTCGCTCGCGACGGTCAGGTCATCGGCGTCATGGCGGCGATGGGAGAGAGCTCGCTGCGCAACCTCGATCACGGCGACTGGGAGACGTCCGGGGTGGTCAACCCCGACGGCAGCCGCACCTCGAGCATCGGGCTGTTCCAGCAGCAGGACTGGTGGGGGAGCGTCGCGGAGCGGATGGATCCGGCCTCCGCGTCGTCGATGTTCTTCACCCGTCTCAGGCGCGTGCCCGACTGGCAGAGCCTCGAGCCGACGCACGCCATCAACCGGGTGCAGATCAACTCCGACCCCGAGCACTACGCCCGATTCGCGGACGACGCCGCCGCGGTGGTGGATGCCCTGTCCGGGCCGTGCGCGGCGGGCTGAGCCCCGGGATGCCGCCCCTCACCGCCGCGCCTCCCGCCGGTCACTAGGCTGGGCACGTGGCACGGAGCATTTACATCACGTCTGCCGAAGGACACACGGGCAAGTCGACGATCGCGCTCGGCGTGCTCGACGCGGTGATGCGCGTCTCGCCCCGTGTCGGCGTGTTCCGGCCCATCATCCGCTCCGCCGATGAACGCGACACGGTCCTCGAGCTGCTGCTGGCCCACGACGGCGTGCACCTCGAATACGACGACTGCATCGGCGTGACCTACGACGACGTGCGCCACGACCCGGATGCGGCCCTCGGCACGATCGTCGCGCGTTTCAAGGCCGTCGAGGCGCAGTGCGACGCGGTCATCGTCGTCGGCAGCGACTACACCGACGTCGCCGGACCTGCCGAGCTCGGCTACAACGCGAGGATCGCCGCCAACCTCGGTGTGCCCGTGATGCTCGTCCTGTCGGGGCGCGACAGTCAGAACCAGGCAGAGCAGCTGGGCACGACCACCGCACGCACCCCCGAGCAGGTGCAGCAGATCGCCGCGCTCGCGATCGCCGAGCTCGCGGCCGAGCGGGCGGAACTCTTCGCGCTCGTCGTCAACCGTGCCGAGTCCGACCTGCTCGGTCGGATCATCGAGCTGGTCGAGGACGGTCGCACCCCGGTGTGGGCCATCCCGGAAGAGCGCTCGCTCGTCGCCCCCTCCATGCGCGGGATCATGCGCGCCGTCGACGGTCGACTCGTGCGCGGCGGCGACGAGCTGCTCGAGCGCGAGGCGTACAGCATCGTGATCGCGGGCATGTCCATGGTCAACGTGCTGCCCCGCCTGACCGAGGGCTCGGTCGTGGTGATCGCCGCTGATCGCACCGAGACGCTGCTCGCCACGGTGCTCGCCGCGACATCCGGCACCTTCCCCGACCTGGCGGGCATCGTGCTGAACGGGCCGTTCGAGCTGCCCGAGCCGATCCTGCAGCTGATCGACGGATTCGAGCTCGTCGTGCCGATCATCGCGACCGACCTGGGCACCTTCGACACCGCCGTGCGCATCATGGGCTCCCGCGGCCGGATGAGTCCGGAGTCCGCGCAGCGCTACCAGACCGCGCTGGAGCTGTTCCAGAAGCACATCGACATCTCCGAGCTGACCGAGCAGATGGGCCTCGCCGAGTCCACGGTGGTCACTCCGCTGATGTTCCAGTACGGGCTGATCGAGCGGGCGCGCAGCGAGCGCAAGCGGATCGTCCTCCCCGAGGGAACGGACGATCGGATCCTGCGGGCGGCAGCCATCCTGCTCGCCCGCGAGGTGGCGGATCTCACCATCCTCGGCGACGAGGCGGGCATCCGCGCCCGCGCCGCGGCGCTCGGGCTCGACATCTCCGCCGCACAGGTGCTCAGCCCGAACGACCCGGCGCTCGTGCAGCGGTTCGCGCAGGAGTACGCGCGGCTGCGCGCGCACAAGGGCATCACCCTGCAGCAGGCAGCCGACACCGTCACCGACGTGTCGTACTTCGGCACCATGATGGTGCACCTCGGGCTCGCCGACGGGATGGTCTCTGGCGCCGCGCACACCACGGCGCACACCATCCGCCCCTCCTTCGAGATCATCAAGACCAAGCCCGGGGTCGAGGTCGTGTCGAGCGTCTTCCTGATGGCACTCGCCGATCGGGTTCTCGTGTACGGCGACTGCGCCGTGATCCCCGACCCCACGAGCACCCAGCTGGCCGACATCGCCATCTCATCTGCGGCGACCGCCCGACGCTTCGGCATCGACCCGCGCGTCGCGATGCTCTCGTACTCCACGGGCGAGTCCGGCTCCGGAGCCGATGTCGAGAAGGTGCGCGCGGCCACGGCCCTGGTGCGCGAGCGCGACCCCCTGCTGCCCGTCGAAGGGCCGATCCAGTACGACGCAGCGGCCGATGCCGCCGTCGCCAAGGCCAAGCTGCCCGAATCCGAGGTCGCCGGACGAGCCACCGTGTTCGTCTTCCCCGACCTCAACACCGGCAACAACACCTACAAGGCCGTGCAGCGCTCGGCCGGCGCGGTGGCGATCGGGCCGGTGCTGCAGGGGCTGAACAAGCCGATCAACGACCTGTCGCGCGGCGCGCTCGTCGACGACATCGTCAACACCGTCGCGATCACAGCGATCCAGGCGCAGGGAGAACCGGCATGAGCGTCGTGCTGGTCATCAACAGCGGCTCCTCGTCGCTGAAGTACAGCCTGATCGATCCGTCCCGTGAGCTCGAGCTGGGCAGCGGCCTCATCGAGCGCATCGGACAGGGCACCGGCGTCGTCAGTCACACCGCGCGGGTGACCGCCGAGCCCGGAGAGCCGGCGCCGACGATCCTCGACGTGCGTCATTCGCAAGAGCGGCCGATCGCCGATCATCACGAGGCGTTCGCCGTCATGCTCGCCCAGTTCGCCGAGCACGGACCCGACCTCGGCGAGCATCCGCCCGTCGCCGTGGGGCACCGTGTGGTGCACGGCGGAGCGCGGTTCTTCGAGCCGACCGTGATCACCTCTCTGGTCGAGATCAACATCGGCGACCTCAGCGTTCTGGCCCCGCTGCACAACCCGGCGAACCTGGCCGGCATCCGGGCGGCCCGTGCGGCCTTCCGGGACGTGCCGCATGTGGCCGTGTTCGACACGGCGTTCCACCAGACCCTCCCGCCGGCGGCGTACACGTACGCGCTGGATGCCGCCACCGCAGACGAGCACCGCATCCGCCGTTACGGATTCCACGGCACCAGCCACAAGTACGTCTCCGAGGCCGCCGCATCGTTCCTGGGGCGCGACCTCGCGCAGCTGCGCCAGATCGTGCTGCACCTCGGCAACGGGGCATCCATGACCGCCGTCGACGGTGGTCGCTCTGTCGAGACGTCGATGGGCTTCACCCCGCTCGAAGGTCTGGTGATGGGCACCCGCACCGGCGACATCGACCCGGCGGCGCTGTTCCATCTGTCCCGCCGGGCCGGGCTCAGCACCGACGAGCTGGACGAGCTGCTCAACAAGCGCAGCGGACTGCTCGGCCTCGCGGGTCGCAGCGACATGCGTGACATCCTCGCCGGGCGCGCCGCGGGCGAGGAGCAGGCGACGCTGGCGTACGACGTGTACGTGCATCGGCTCCGCGCCTACCTCGGCGCCTACGTCGCGCAGCTGGGCGGGGTGGATGTCATCGTCTTCACCGCCGGCGTCGGCGAGAACGCGGTCGACGTGCGGGCGGACGCACTCGCCACCTTCGGCTTCCTCGGTGTGAAGGTCGACGCGGAGCGCAACGGATCGCGCGGGCGCGGCATCCGGCGCATCTCGTCCGACGACTCCGCCGTCGAGGTCCTCGTCGTGCCCACCGACGAGGAGCTCGAGATCGCCCGTCAGACGCTGTCCGCCATCTGACGGTCGCACGCGCCGCATCCGCTGTCTCACTAGGCTGGACGAGCCCGTCCGACCCAGGAGGTTCCATGCCCGACGCTCTCCCCGATCTGCACCGCACCACCGGTGTGCTCTTCGATCTCGACGGCGTGCTGACCCCCACGGCCGAGGTGCACATGCGCGCCTGGCAGAAGGTCTTCGACGAGGTCTTCGCGCGCTGGGGCATCGAGCCGCCGTACACCGACGAGGACTACTTCGCGTACGTCGACGGCAAGAAGCGCTACGACGGGGTCGCCAGCCTGCTGCGCAGCCGCAACGTCGAGCTGCCGTGGGGAGAGGTCACCGATCCGCCCGAGGCCGAGACGGTGTGCGGCATCGGAAACCGCAAGAACGACGCGTTCATCGCCGTGCTGCGCAGCGAGGGCATCGCCGCTTACCCCGGCTCCCTGGCCCTGCTGCAGAGCCTGCGCGACGCCGGCGTGCCGATGGGTGTCGTGTCGAGCTCGAAGAACGCCGGTGAGGTGCTCGCGAGCGCGGGCATCCGCGACTTCTTCCGCGTCGTCGTCGACGGGCTCGTCGCCGAGCGCGACGAGCTCGCCTCGAAGCCCGCAGCGGACATGTTCCTCGAGGGCGCGCGGATGCTGGGCGTCGACCCAGCTGAGGCCATCGCGGTGGAGGACGCGGTGTCCGGTGTCGCCTCGGCGTCCGCGGCAGGATACGGCGATGTGGTCGGAGTCGATCGCGGTGCGGGGGCCGCGAGTCTGCGTGAGGCGGGCGCGACCTGTATCGTCGATGATCTTGCCCTCCTGCTCGGCGACGCGCAGAACTGACCCCCCCCTCACACGCTTTCGGAGAGAGCATGATCGATCGCGACCGCTACCCCGTCGACCCCTGGCGCCTCGTCGAGACCCGTTACGACGAGGAGGGGGTATCCGAGACCGTCTTCACCGTCGGCAACGGCTACCTCGGTCTGCGCGGCAACCACATCGAGGGTCGAGGCGCGTACGAGCACGGCACCTTCATCAACGGCCTGCATGAGACCTGGCCGATCCGCCACGCCGAGCAGGCGTACGGGTTCGCGGAGGTCGGGCAGACGATCGTGAACGCGCCCGACGCCAAGATCATGCGCGTGTACATCGACGACGAGCCGCTCTCGTTCGACGAGATGGAGGTGCACGAGTACTCGCGCGCGCTGGACATGCGCACCGGCGTGCTCGAGCGCAGCGTCGTGTGGATGACCCCGTCGGGCAAGCGGGTGCGGATGCGCGACGAGCGGATGGTCAGCTTCGAGGAGCGCCACCTCGCCGTGCTCCGTCTCGAGCTCACGGTCGAGAACGCCGACGCGCCGGTCACGGTCAGCTGCCAGATGGTCAACCGGCAGGACGGCGCGGGCATCTACGCGGGCGACCCGATGGCGGGCAAGGGCGACGGCAAGCCCGGTTTCGATCCGCGCAAGGCCGACCGGATCACGGAGCGCGTGCTGCAGCCGGTGGAGTACTGGCAGGACGGTCTGCGCTCGGCGCTGTCGTACCGCGTCTCGGACTCCGGGATGACGGTCGCCGTCGTCGCCGACCACATCATCGAGACCGAGAACGAGTACAGCGCTCGCACGCTCGTCGAGCCCGACATCGCGAAGAACGTCTTCCGGATCCAGGCGAAGGCCGGGGTGCCGATCAGGATCGACAAGATCGTCAGCTACCACAGCTCGCGCGGCGTGCCGCCCCGCGAGCTCGTGGACCGCTGCCGTCGTTCGCTGGACCGCGTCGGGGTGGAGGGCGTGGATGCCCTGTTCACGGCGCAGCGTGAGTGGCTGGACGCCTTCTGGCGGCGCTCCGACGTGCGGATCGCCGGTCACGACGATCTGCAGCAGGCGACACGCTGGTGCCTGTTCCAGCTCGCGCAGGCGGCGTCCCGCGCCGACGGGAACGGCGTCGCGGCGAAGGGTCTGACGGGCTCGGGGTACAGCGGTCACTACTTCTGGGACACCGAGATCTACGTGCTGCCGTTCCTGACGTACACGTCGCCGCAGTGGGCCAAGAACGCCCTGCGTGCGCGGGTGATGATGCTTCCGGCGGCCCGGCGACGCGCCACCCAGCTCAACGAGGCGGGCGCGCTGTTCCCGTGGCGCACGATCAACGGCGAGGAGGCGTCGGCCTACTACGCCGCCGGCACCGCGCAGTACCACATCAACGCCGACGTCAGCTATGCGCTCGGCAAGTACGTCCGCGCCACCGGCGACGTCGACTTCCTGCGCCGGGAGGGCGCCGACATCGCGGTCGAGACCGCGCGTCTGTGGGCGACGCTCGGCTTCTGGCGCGGCACCAACGGCGACTCCACGTTCCACATCCACGGGGTGACGGGGCCCGACGAGTACACCACCGTCGTCAACGACAATCTCTTCACGAATGTCATGGCGCGGTACAACCTGCGCTTCGCGGCGCGCATCGTCAGCGAGATGGAGGTGAACGATCCGGCGGCGTACTCCGCCCTCGTGGAGCGCACCGGTCTCGACGGCGGGGAGAAGGATGCCTGGACGCGAGCCGCCGAGGCGATCCACATCCCGTACAGCGAGGCGCTGGGCATCCACCCGCAGGACGCGTTCTTCCTGGAGCGCGAGGTGTGGGACCTCGAGGGCACACCGCCCGAGATGCGCCCGCTGCTGCTGAATTACCACCCACTGGTGATCTACCGCTTCCAGGTGCTCAAGCAGGCCGACGTCGTGCTCGCGCTGTTCCTGCAGGGCAACCACTTCACCGACGAGGAGAAGCTGGCCGACTTCGACTACTACGACCCGCTGACGACGGGTGACTCGACGCTGTCGGCCGTCGTGCAGTCGATCATGGCGGCGGAGGTGGGCTACCAGGACCTCGCCAGGGAGTACTTCGAGCAGGCCCTGTACGTCGATCTGGCCGACCTGCACAGCAACTCCTCGGACGGCGTGCACGTGGCGTCAGCGGGCGGTGTGTGGAGCGTGCTGGTCAGCGGATTCGGCGGCATGCGCGACCATGACGGCCAGCTGAGCTTCGATCCTCGGCTGCCCGTCGACTGGCCCGAGCTGTCGTATCCGCTGCAGTGGCGCGGCTCGCAGCTGCAGGTGACCGTCACGCGAAGCCAGCTGCGCCTCGAGGTGCGCGAAGGCGACCCCGTCGAGTTCACGGTGCGCGGCACGGCGTATCGTGCAGCGGTGGGGGAGCCTGCTTCGGTGCTGCTCGCGGGCCAGGGACCGGTGCGACCGGGACGGCCCACGCTGCGCGGCATCGAGGATGCCCGTCGCGACGACGGCACGCGCCTGTCGGTCTCGCTTCCGGTGACGACGACGACGATCCCGATCATCGACGTCTACGAGGCCTGACGGCCGCCCACGACGGGCGGGCTGATGTCGGCGGCACGCCGTAGGCTGGACGGGTGACGACAGCCCTGTACCGCCGCTACCGGCCCGAGACCTTCGGCGAGATGATCGGGCAGTCCCAGGTGACCGATCCGCTCATGACCGCCCTGCGCGGCGATCGTGTCGGCCATGCCTACCTCTTCTCCGGCCCGCGCGGCTGCGGCAAGACCACCTCGGCCCGAATCCTCGCGCGCTGTCTGAACTGCGCCGAGGGGCCGACCGACACGCCGTGCGGCGTCTGTCCCAGCTGCGTCGAGCTGTCCCGGGCAGGGGGCGGCTCACTCGATGTGGTCGAGATCGACGCCGCCAGCCACAACGGCGTCGACGACGCGCGCGACCTGCGCGAGCGGGCGACCTTCGCGCCCAGCCGTGACCGGTTCAAGATCTTCATCCTCGACGAGGCTCACATGGTCACTCCGCAGGGATTCAACGCCCTGCTGAAGCTGGTCGAGGAGCCGCCTGCGCACGTGAAGTTCATCTTCGCGACCACCGAGCCCGAGAAGGTGCTCGGCACGATCCGCTCGCGCACGCACCACTATCCGTTCCGGCTGGTGCCGCCCGCGGCGATGCTCGAGTACGTCGAGAAGCTCTGCGGTGAGGAGGGCGTGCAGGTCGAGCAGGGAGTGCTCGCGCTCGTCGTGCGCGCCGGCGGGGGATCGCCGCGCGACACGCTGTCGCTGCTCGATCAGCTGATCGCAGGATCGGATGAGGGCAACGTGACCTACGAGCGGGCCGTCGCGCTGCTCGGCTACACGCATGCCGCGCTTCTCGACGAGATCGTCGACGCGCTCGCCGCCGGAGACGCCGCGGCGGCTTTCCCTGCCGTGGACCGCGTCGTGCAGACCGGGCAGGACCCGCGACGCTTCGTCGACGACCTGCTCGAGCGTCTGCGCGACCTCATCGTGATCGAGGCGGTGGGCGACGGTGCGTCGGCGGTGCTGCGCGGCATCCCCGCCGACGAGATGGAGCGCATGCAGGCGCAGGCCGCCGGTTTCGGCGCGGCGCGCCTCTCCCGCACTGCCGACCTGGTGAGCCAGGCGCTCGACGACATGAGCGGAGCGACGTCGCCGCGGCTGCACCTCGAGCTGATGGTCGCGCGTGTGCTCGCGGGATCGCCGAGGGATGCCGCCGCACCTGCCCCGGCTCCCGCTGCTGCGACCCCGGCTCCTGCCGCAACGGCCTCGCCTGCTGCTGCTGCGCACGCGCCAGCCCCTGCCGCGTCGCCCGCGGGATCGAGCTCTGCTGCGGGCGATGCTGCCGCTGCGGCGCCCCCCGCCCCCGCGGACGCGCCCGCGGTCTCGCCGGTGATCGTCGAGAACCTCACCGCGTCGGGCCCCGTCGCGGCGACGACGAAGGGTGCCGTGCCGTCTGCGGACGCGCCCTCCGCCGACGACTCCGCTGCGGTTTCGCCGCTCGCTCGCGCGGTCGAGGCACCGGCACCCGATACCGCCGTGTCGACCGCGGAGAGCGCATCCGCCGATGCCCAGGAAGCAGCCGCGTCCGCCCCGGCCGATGCCGGGGCCGTCGCTCCTGCATCGAGTGGACCCGTCACCTTCGAGCGCATCGCCGCGGCATGGCCCGCGGTGCTCGCCCGACTGGAGAGCATCAGCCGCACCTCCTGGCTGGTCGTCACCGGCATCCAGCCGCTCGCGTTCGACGCGGCCTCCGGGGTGCTCACCCTCGGTTTCTCGAGCCCGAGCGATGTGCCGCGGTTCAAGGGCACCACGCCAGGCAAGAGCACATCGGATCACCTGCGCACGGCGATCGAGCAGGAACTGGGCGTCACCGTGAAGTACCGCCCGGCGCCCCTGCCGCCCGGCGGTGGTGGAGCCGCGGCGCCCGCGGGCCCCGCTCCCACCGGATCGGGCCCCGGCGCGGCGTCGACCGGCCCCGCTCCCACCGGATCCTCGCCCACCGGATCACGACCCGGTGCGACCGCGGCACATGCCGCGGCGGCAGGGGATGACGCTCCCGCCGCCGGCTGGGCGAACCCGATGAGCGGTCCGCAGGATCTGCGCGATGCGGGTGGCGGTGCCGCGGCGAAGCCGCGAGCGGGCTCCGGGGGAGCAGCATCCGGGGGGACCCGCTCCGCCGCGGCCGCGGTCACCGACTGGGCTGTCGCGCCGATCCCGTCATCGGCCCCGGTCCCGGTCCCGGCACCGGTCCCGTCACCAGCACCGGTCCCGTCACCAGCACCGGTCCCGTTCTCCGCCCCGGACCACGCGGCCCCGCTCGTCGCGGCGCCCGCCGTCCCCGTGGCGGCATCGCCCGCCGCGCAGCCGCAGTTCCCCGTCGACGACGAGCCGGCCGAGGTCGAGGCCGCAGCCTCGGCCCCCGCGTCACCGCACGATGGAGACATCGACGCGCCTCCGCCGCCGGATGACTATCCGCCGTATGACGACGAGCCGCCGTACGACCCGGAGTACGACGAGCCCCGTCGCCAGGGTGGCGGCCCGGTCGAGGCCGCCCCGGCACGGGACTCCGTGGCCACGCCACCACAGGCGTCCGCGCGCCCGTCGCTCCGAGAGGTGCCGCAGCCGCCGAGTCGACCCCAGGCGCCGGATGGCGTCGAGCGCCGCGGTGAGGCCGTGATCCGGCAGGTGCTCGGTGCGAAGTTCTTGCGTGAAGAGCCCTACCAGCCCCCCTCGAGGTTCAACTGATGTACGACGGAATCGTTCAGGAGCTCATCGACGAATTCGGCCGTCTGCCCGGCATCGGGCCGAAGTCCGCGCAGCGCATCGCCTTCCACATCCTGCAGACGCCGTCGTTCGACGTCGCTCGGCTCTCCGAGCTGCTCACCGAGGTGCGGGCGCGGGTGCGCTTCTGTGAGGTGTGCGGCAACGTGTCCGAGCAGGATCGCTGCGCGATCTGCCGCGACCCCCGCCGCAACCCTGAGCTGATCTGCGTCGTCGAGGATGCCAAGGATGTGGCGGCGATCGAACGCACCCGCGAGTTCCGTGGTCTGTACCACGTGCTCGGTGGCGCGATCAGCCCGATCGCCGGCGTCGGTCCCGACGATTTGCGGATCGCGCAGCTGATGACCCGCCTCGCCGACGGCACGGTGCAGGAGGTCATCCTCGCCACGAACCCCAACCTCGAGGGGGAGGCGACAGCCAGCTACCTCAGCCGCCTGCTGACCAGCATGTCGATCACCGTGTCGCGACTGGCATCCGGGCTGCCTGTCGGCGGAGACCTCGAGTACGCGGACGAGGTGACGCTGGGACGGGCCTTCGAGGGCCGTCGCCGCCTATGAGCGCTCACCACGCGGGATTCACCCGCAGAGGGTGGATCCTGTTCGCGATCATGGCGTTCGTGTGGGGCATCACCTACCTGTTCATCAAGGAGGCGGTGCACTCGTTCTCACCGCCGGCCGTGGTCGCCGGGCGCACTCTGCTCGGTGGTCTGATCCTGCTGCCCTTCGCGCTGCGCGCCGGCGCGCTCGCCGCGGCGTGGAAGCACTGGCCCTGGGTGCTGGCGTTCGGCCTGGTCGAGATGGCAGGGCCGTTCCTGCTGCTCAGCCACGCCGAGACGCAGCTGCCATCGGGTCTCACCGGGCTGCTCGTGTCGACCGTGCCGCTGTTCGCCGTGATCATCGCGCTGCTGCGCGGAGACCGCTCAGCACTGGCTCCGGTCAGGCTCGGGGGTCTGCTGCTCGGCTTCGCCGGCGTCGCCGTCGTCGTCGCCGGGCCCGGCCTGTTCCCGCACGGTCCGAGCAGCGCGTTCGCGATCGGCGAGGTCCTGCTGACCGCGGTGCTCTATGCGATCGCGCCCTTCATCATCGCCCTCAAACTGAAGGACGTGCCGTCGCTCGGCACGATCACGCTCGCGCTGTTCGCCATCGGAATCGGGTACCTGCCGGCGGCCCTGCTCACCCAGCACGACGTGCCGACCATCCGCTCAACAGTGTCGCTGCTGCTGCTCGGCATCGTCTGCACCGCCCTCGCGTTCGTTGCGTTCTTCGCGCTGATCCGCGAGGTCGGCCCGGTGCGGGCCCCGCTGTTCACCTACGTCAACCCGATCGTCGCGGTCGTGCTGGGCGCCATCGTGCTCGCCGAGCCGCTCACACCCGGCCTGCTGATCGGGTTCCCCATCGTGCTGATCGGATGCTGGTTCGCCGCGACAGGCGGGCGGCTCCGGCCGCGGGCCTCGGCGCCGGACCTCACCACGGGGCCGATCACCACGGCCGAGACGGCCGAGGCCATCGTGTCCGAGACCCGGCCCGATTCCGACGACCGGCGGTGACGGTGCCGGCCCGGACCGGCCATGCGTCACATGCGTGAGGCGGCATGGGCGTGATTTGTAGAATGAGCCTGGGCGGATCCGCCCTTCGTCCCCGGGAGTGATCGTGGCCCTGATCGTGCAGAAGTACGGCGGTTCGTCCGTCGCCGACGCGGAGAGCATCAAGCGCGTCGCCAAGCGCATCGTCGACACCCGTCGTGCCGGTCACGACGTCGTCGTCGCCGTCAGCGCGATGGGCGACACGACCGACGAGATGCTCGACCTCGCGCACGAGGTGGCGCCGATCCCCGCCCCGCGCGAACTGGACATGCTGCTGTCGAGCGGTGAGCGCATCTCGATGGCGCTGCTCGCCATGGCGATCCACTCGATGGGCTTCGAGGCACGGTCGTTCACCGGCAGCCAGGCCGGCATGATCACCGACTCGCATCACGGCAAGGCACGCATCGTGGATGTCACCCCGGTGCGCCTGCGGGAGGCGCTCGATGAGGGCGCGATCGTCATCGTGGCCGGCTTCCAGGGGTTCAATCGCGACACCCGCGACATCACGACGCTGGGACGTGGCGGCTCCGACACCACCGCCGTCGCCCTCGCCGCCGCCCTGAACGCCGATGTCTGCGAGATCTACAGCGACGTCGACGGCATCTACACCGCTGACCCGCGCGTGATCCCGCGGGCCCGCAAGCTCGAGCAGGTCTCCAGCGAGGAGATGCTCGAGCTCGCCGCCAACGGCGCCAAGGTGCTCTACATCCGCGCCGTCGAATACGCCCGCCGTCACGGTGTGCTCATCCACGCCCGCTCGACCTTCTCGTCGGCCGAGGGCACGTACGTTCTGGGCGCGGGCATGAAGAACCCGCGCGCCACCGAGGGAGAAGCCATGGAAGAACCGATCGTCGCCGGAGTCGCCACCGACCTCAGCCAGGCAAAGATCACCGTCGCCGGTGTGCCCGATGTGCCGGGCAAGGCCGCCGAGATCTTCAAGATCGTCTCGAAGGCCGGCGCGAACGTCGACATGATCGTGCAGAACGTCTCTGCGGCATCCACCGGCCGCACCGACATCTCCTTCACGCTGCCCAAGGCCGATGCCCCGACGACGCTCAAGGCGCTCGCCGCTGAGCAGAGCGAGGTCGGCTTCGAGAGCCTGCTGCACGACGACCAGATCGGCAAGCTGTCGGTCGTGGGCGCCGGGATGCGCACGCACTCCGGCGTCTCGGAGATCCTCTTCGAGGCGCTCAGCGCCGGCGGCATCAACATCGAGATGATCTCCACCTCCGAGATCCGCATCTCGGTCGTGCTCCGCGGCGACGACCTCGCCGAGGCCGCGCGCACCGTGCACAGCGCCTACGGCCTCGACAGCGAGATCGAGGCGGTCGTGCACGCCGGCACCGGCCGCTGACCTCGCCTCTGAAATGCCGGACCCGCAGCCGTCGGCGACCGGATAGACTCACCGCAACCCTGACATCGGTGCCAGGCGCAGCGTCCGCACCCTGGGGCTGAGCCTGGCGCATCGCCTGCACGCCAAGGATCCCCCATGACCCGTATCTCCGATTCCGGACTCTCGATCGCCATCGTCGGCGCGACCGGCCAGGTCGGCACCGTGATGCGCGACATCCTCATCGAGCGCTCGTTCCCGGTGCGCGAGCTGCGGCTGTTCGCCTCCGCCCGCTCCGCGGGCACCACCATCGACTTCGGCGGTGTCGACGTGATCGTCGAGGACGTCGAGACCGCGGATGCCTCGGGCATCGACATCGCGCTGTTCTCCGCAGGTGCGACGGCCAGCCGCGCCTACGCGGCGACGTTCGCCGCGGCGGGCGCCGTCGTCGTCGACAACTCCAGCGCCTGGCGGATGGACCCGGAGGTTCCGCTGGTGGTGAGCGAGGTGAACCCGGATGCCATCGACGAGCGGCCCAAGGGCATCATCGCCAACCCGAACTGCACCACCATGGCTGCCATGCCCGTGCTGAAGGCGCTGCACGCCGAGGCGGGCCTCGAACGTCTCATCGTCAGCACCTACCAGGCGGTGTCCGGCTCGGGTATCGCCGGTGCGGAGGAGCTGCTCGGCCAGGTCGAGGGCGTGCTCGCCCAGGGCGACACGCTGCGCCTCGTGCACGACGGATCCGCGGTGGACTTCCCGGCCCCGGAGAAGTATGTCGCGCCGATCGCTTTCGATGTCATCCCGCTCGCCGGCTCCATCGTCGACGACGGCGACAACGAGACCGACGAGGAGAAGAAGCTCCGCAACGAGAGCCGCAAGATCCTGGGTCTTCCCGACCTGCGCGTCGCAGGCACCTGCGTTCGGGTTCCCGTCTTCACCGGACATTCGCTGTCGATCCACGCCGAGTTCGCGCGGGACATCACCCCCGATCGTGCGCGCGAGGTGCTGGCATCCGCCCCCGGTGTGGTGCTCGACGAGGTGCCGACCCCGCTGCAGGCGGCGGGCAAGGACCCGAGCTTCGTCGGCCGCATCCGCGCCGACCAGTCCGCCCCCGAGGGCAGGGGACTGGTGCTCTTCATCAGCAACGACAACCTGCGCAAGGGCGCGGCGCTCAACGCCGTGCAGATCGCCGAGGAGCTCGCCGAGCGCCTCGCGCCCGCCGCGCTCTGAGCCGCCCGGCCGGGGTGCTGGGCGCCCCGGTCCGGCGGAAATCCGCGCTGTTCCGGATGACTAGACTGTTCTGGTGACCGAAACCGTCGATGTCGTTCTGATCGGTGGGGGCATCATGTCCGCCACGCTGGGTACCCTGCTGCACGAGCTGCAGCCGGACTGGAAGATCGTCGCCTACGAGCGACTCGGCGACGTCGCCGAAGAGAGCTCCAACCCGTGGAACAACGCCGGCACCGGTCACGCCGCGCTGTGCGAGCTGAACTACATGCCGCAGGGCAAGGACGGCTCGCTCGACCCCGCCAAGGCGATCTCGATCAACGAGCAGTTCCAGCAGAGCCGCGAGTTCTGGTCGACGCTCGTCGGGCGCGGCATCCTCGACGGTCCGTCGACGTTCATCAACTCCGTGCCGCACATGACGTTCGTGCGCGGCGAGAAGGATGTGGCGTTCCTCAAGGCCCGCTACGAGGTGCTCAAGGATCAGCCGCTGTTCGAGGGCATCGAGTACAGCGAGGACTCGCGCGTCATCAACAGGTGGGCACCGCTGCTCATGCAGAAGCGCCGCAAGGGCGAGCCGTTCGCTGCGACCAGGGTGCCGTCCGGCACCGACGTCGACTTCGGCTCCCTGACGCACCAGCTCTTCGACCACCTCGCCGAGTCCGGGGTGCAGGTGCGCACCGACCACGAGGTGCGCAACCTCAAGCGTCAGGACGACGGCAGCTGGCTCGTCAAGTACCGCCACGTCATCGGTCGCACTCCCGGCGAGGTGAAGGCGCGGTTCGTCTTCGTCGGCGCGGGGGGCTGGGCCCTCAAGCTCCTGCAGAAGAGCGGCATCCCCGAGATCAAGGGCTACGGCGTCTTCCCGATCGGGGGCCAGTGGCTGAAGACGACCGACCCGAAGCTCGTCGCGCAGCACCAGGCCAAGGTGTACTCGCAGGCTGCGATCGGTGCGCCGCCGATGTCCGTGCCGCACCTGGACACCCGCGTCGTCGACGGCGAGAAGTCGTTGATGTTCGGCCCGTTCGCGACGTTCAGCCCCAAGTTCCTCAAGCACGGCTCGATGCTGGACATCCTCACTCAGGTGCGCCCGCACAACCTGTGGCCGATGCTGCGCGTCGCGTTCGCGAACCCGGATCTCATCACCTACCTGATCAGCGAGCTGGTGAAGAGCCACGGCAAGAAGGTCGACAACCTGCGCACGTTCGTCCCCACCGCGCGCGATGAGGACTGGGAGCTGATCCAGGCGGGTCAGCGCGCGCAGGTGATGAAGAAGGACCCCGAGAAGGGCGGCATCCTTCAGTTCGGAACCGAGGTCGTCGCGGCCGAGGACGGCACGATCGCCGGGCTGCTCGGCGCCTCGCCGGGTGCCTCGACCGCGGTGCCGATCATGCTCGGCCTCCTCAAGCGCTGCTTCCCCGAGCACTACGCCGGCTGGGAGCCGAAGCTCAAGGGCCTCATCCCGACGATGGGACGTCGACTCAACGACGATGCGGCGGCCGCCGAGAAGTCGATGAGCGAGACCGCGTCCGTCCTGTCGCTCACGGCCTGATCGCGCGACCGTGGCGAAGCTGTACTTCCGCTACGGCGCGATGAACTCCGGCAAGTCGACCGCCCTGCTGCAAGCCGCCTACAACTACGAGGAGCGCGGGCAGCGCGTGCTGCTGGCCAAACCGCAGATCGACACGAAGGGCGCGTCGCAGATCGAGAGCAGGCTCGGCATGACGCGCGAGGTGGACTTCCTCATCGGGCCGCACGACGAAGCCCGTGCGCTGTTCACCGGAGAACGCGAGCGTGTGCGCGGTGCGGGGCTGCAGTCCGCCGAGCCGCACGACGTCGCGTGCCTGCTGGTCGATGAGGCGCAGTTCCTGACGACGGATCAGATCGACGACCTGTTCCGCATCGCTGTGCTCGACGGCATCCCGGTGATGGCGTACGGCATCCGCAACGACTTCCGCACGCATGCGTTCCCCGGCTCAGCGCGTCTGCTGGCGGTCGCCCACTCGCTCGAGGAGCTCAAGACCATCTGCCGGTGCGGCCGGAAGGCGGTTTTCAACGGCCGGATGGTTGACGGCCGTTTCGTCTTCTCGGGTGACCAGGTCGCCATCGACGGTGCCGAGGTCACCTACGAGTCGCTGTGCGGCAACTGCTACCTGGACGAGTCCGGCGGCATGCTCGACTGAGGTCGTTTGCGTGGTCTGACCACACCGGGTAGCCTGTGGTCTGACCACAGGAGGACGGATGCCGGAGCTGAGCGCGACGCAGCGAGCCTGGCGCACGGTGCTCGAGCGCATCGAGGCCAGCCTGCTCGATGGCGAGGTGAAGCCCGGGGAGCGGCTGCCCTCGGAGCGCGACCTCGCGGCCGACCTCGGCGTGAGTCGCTCGAGTGTGCGCGAGGCGCTGCGTGTGCTCGAGGTGATGGGCTTGATCCGCACCGCCACGGGCTCCGGGCCGCAGGCGGGGGCGATCGTCACCGCCGTCCCGTCCGGCGGCATGTCCACCCTGCTGCGGCTGCAGATCGCCGCGCAGGGATTCCCTCTCGGCGACGTGCTGGACACCCGCCTCGCGCTCGAAGACGCGGTGGTCACACGCCTGAGCGCCGCCCCGGAGCGCGATTTGTCGGCCGTGCGCGCCACCCTGCAGGCGATGGATTCCGACCTCACCCCGCGCGAGTTCCTCGCGCTCGACGCCGAACTGCACGTCGCTCTCGCCCACGCATCCGGTAACACCGTGCTCGCCGCCATGATGGCGGGCCTGCGCACCGCCATCGAGTCGTACGTCCTCGCCGGCGCGGAGCGGATCGGCGATTGGGATGCCATGGCGGCGCGTCTGCGCGCCGAACATCACGCCATCGTCGACGCCGTCGCTCGAGGCGACGACGCGCGCGCTCTCGTCCACGCCCATATCACCGGCTATTCCGCCGCCGCCGGGCTGCTGCCCGGCGCCCATTGACCCGCCCACCCGAGAGGAACCCGCCGATGGTCACCCGCCAGCTGCCCAAGCCCGCCGAGCTGCTCGAGCTCCTGCAGTTCAAGAAGCCCGAATTCGACGGGCGCAAGCGCCGCCTGGCCGCGGCGCTCACCATCGACGACCTGCGTTCGATCGCCAAGCGGCGCACGCCCAAGGCGGCCTTCGACTACACCGACGGGGGCGCCGAAGGGGAGCTGTCGCTCACGCGCGCACGCCAGGCGTTCCAGGACGTCGAGTTCCACCCGGGCATCCTGAAGCCCGCTCCGGACGTCGACACCAGGGTGGACATCCTCGGCGGGCCGTCCGCCCTGCCGTTCGGCATCGCGCCCACGGGTTTCACCCGTCTGATGCAGACCGAGGGCGAGGTCGCCGGTGCCGGCGCGGCCGCCGCCGCCGGCATCCCGTTCACCCTGTCCACCCTCGGCACCACGTCCATCGAAGGCGTGCGTGACGTCACACGTCGGGAGCCGCAGGGGCCCGTCCCCGGTCGCAACTGGTTCCAGCTGTACGTCATGCGCGATCGCGAGATCTCCTACGAGCTCACGCGCCGCGCCGCCGCCGCCGGATTCGACACCCTGCACTTCACCGTCGACACCCCCGTGGCGGGCGCGCGGCTGCGCGACAAGCGCAACGGGTTCAGCATCCCCCCGCAGCTCACGCTCGGCACGATCATCAACGCCATCCCGCGGCCCTGGTGGTGGTTCGACTTCCTCACCACGCCGAAACTCGAGTTCGCCTCACTGAGCAGCACCGGCGGAACCGTCGGCGAGCTGCTGGACGCGGCCATGGACCCCACCATCAGCTATGACGATCTCGCCGTGATCCGCGACCTGTGGCCGGGCAAGATCGTGATCAAGGGCGTGCAGAACGTCGAGGACTCTCTGCGTCTGCGCGACGCCGGCGTCGACGGCATCGTGCTGTCGAACCACGGGGGCCGTCAGCTCGACCGGGCACCCATCCCGTTCCACCTGCTGCCCGACGTCCGCAAGGCCGTCGGCGACGACTTCACGGTCATGATCGACACCGGGATCATGAACGGCGCGGACATCGTGGCCTCCGTCGCGCTCGGCGCGGATTTCACCCTCATCGGTCGCGCATACCTGTACGGACTGATGGCGGGCGGGCGAGCAGGCGTCAACCGCACCATCGAGATTCTGCGCGGCGAGATCGAGCGCACCATGCGGCTGCTGGGCGTCTCGACCCTGGCCGAACTCGAGCCCAAGCACGTCACCCAGCTGGCGCGGCTCGCGCCGATCCCGCGCTGACGCCTGCGCTCAGCGCGCGGCGGGGGAGGGAAGGGCGGCGATCAGGGCATCCAGCTTGTCGGCGGTGTCCTGCCAGCCGTCGACGGCGATCGAGCGCACGCCGATGGCCTGCACCGGATAGTCGTTGCCGCCCTCGTCGAGCCTGTCGCCGTAGAAGAGCATCTCGTCGAGACGGATGCCGGTGTGCTCGACGAGCTTCTGCATGCCGTACGCCTTGTCGATGCCGGCGCGAGTGATGTCGATCGACGTCGACCCTCCCGACCGCACCTCGAGGCCCGGAAGCCGTGGAGCGACGGCGTCACGCAACGCGGCTCGACGCTCTCCGGTGGGGTCCCAGGCGTGCTTGGCGTCTCGCGGGGCGCGCTGACCGAGTGCGGAGAAGGTGATCTGCGAGCCGCGGTCCTCGAGGATGTCGCCCCACGGCTCCGCCTCCCACAGGCCCAGCTGCTCGGCCTCTTCCCGCAGCGCCGTGAGCGCGGCCGTCTTCTCGTCCTCGCTCAGGTCGTGCGCGTACACGGCGGCGAACGCGGTGCCGTCGTGGCGGAGGTAGCGGGTGCCGCAGGTGGGCAGCAGGTGCAGCCGAGAGCTCTCGTCGGCAGTCAGGCCGTCGAGGCGGCCGATGACCTGCGTGCGGAACTGCTGCTCGTTGCCGCCGGAGATGATCGCGACCTCCACCCGCCGCAGCAGCTCGCGAAGCAGGTGGGCGATGCGGTCATCGATCTCGCCCTTGGAGGGCGCGAGGGTGTCGTCGAGGTCGAAGGCGACCAGGCGGGGGTGCGTCATGATGATCCAGCCTATTGGGGTTGACTGCGGTTCTCCTGCTGTCTCGCGCATCCACGGACATCGGCGGCATTGCAGAAAGGGACCCGCCTCCGGCGGATCCCTTTCGCATGCTGTCGGGGTGACAGGATTTGAACCTGCGGCCTCTTCGTCCCGAACGAAGCGCGCTACCAAGCTGCGCCACACCCCGTGATTGCAACCGTTCAAGTCTACATGGCGCGCGGCGCGAGCACGAATCGCGCGCCGCGTCCGGGCGCGTCAGGATCGCGCGGTCAGCGTCAGCAGCGTCGCCTCCGGGCGACAGGCGAACCGGACCGGCGCGTAGATCGAATGACCGCAGCCGGCCGAGACGTTCAGCGGCACCGAGCGGCCACGGTGCGACCAGCTGCTCAGGCCCTTCGCCTGCCTCAGCGGGATGTCGCAGTTGGCGACCAGCGCGCCGAAGCCGGGAATGCAAACCTGCCCGCCGTGGGTGTGACCGGCGAAGAGCGCGTCCGCATCCAGATCGACGAACGAGTCCAGCACACGCCGGTACGGCGCGTGGGCCACGGCGATGCGAGACCCGCCGGCGGGTCTCGCATCGAGCGATGCGATCGCGGAGGTGAGCGCGTCGAAGTCGTCCCAGCCGCGGTGCGGGTCATCGACGCCGACGAAATCGATGCTGGTGCCGGCGACGTCCATCCGCGCGGCCGAGTTGTTCAGATCGGCCCACCCGAGCTCGTCGGTGAAGAACGCGTCCATCGCCGCGGTGTCGAGCAGCTCAGGCGCTCGGTGTACGCGGGAGGGGCCGCGGAAGTAGTTCAGTGGATTCCGTGGCGCGGGGGCCTGCACGTCGTTCGACCCGTGCACGAAGACGCCGGGGATGCCCGCGAACGGGGCGAGTGCCCGACGGATGCCGTCGAGGCCCTCCCGATGCCCGAGGTTGTCGCCCGTGTTCACGATCAGGTCGGGTTCGAGCTCGACGAGCGACGCGAGCCACTGCTGCTTGCGTCGCTGCCACGGCGCCATGTGCGCGTCGGAGATGTGCAGCACGCGCACCGGCGCGCTGCCCGGAACCAGAGCGGCGACGGTGGCCTCGCGCACCGTGAACAGGTAGCGCTCGATGCCGATTCCCCAGACCGCAGCGCCGACGCCGACGGCCCCCACCGCGCCGAGCGCGATGAGGGCCGGGTGCGCGGCGACCCGACGGGTCACCCGTCACCCGCGCACGTGAGCGTGACCACGGTGCCGGCTGGGGCGGCGGTGTCGGCAGCCGGATCCTGGCCGGTCACGGTCGACCCGTTCTTGCATCCCTCGCCAGAGACCCCGAAACCGGCGCCTTCGAGCGCAGGTTTGGCCTGGTTGAACTTCGCGCCGGTGACGTTCGGCACCGTCGCCTGCGCGGCAGGGCTGTTGCCCGTGCTCGGACGCAGCGTGACGGTGGTGCCGCTGGCGACACGTCCGGGGCCGGGCGTCTGCTCTGCGACCAGCCCCGCGCCGACCTCGCTGTCGATGGGATCTCCGACCTGCACGGTGAAGCCCGCGGCGTCGATGATCTGGGTGGCCTCCTCCACCGACTTCCCGACCACATTCGGCAGCTCCTTGGGCACGGTGCGCGTGAGGCCGCGGTCGGGCTCGGGGAACCGGTCTCCGCCGTACGCCGCGTTCGCAGCGCGCTGGAGGTCTCTCGCCAGTGGGTAGCGGATGTCGTTCAGCCGCGTGCCCTTCCACGAATACCGCTTCAGGTCCTGATCGCCGCTGATGTTGCCCACCCACACCGCGGTCGTCACCTTCGTGCTCGACTCGACGAGCATGGTGTGCTCCTTCTCGGCGGTACCGGTCTTGCCGATCACCTGAACACCATCATTGGGATTGGCGCCAGCACCGGTGCCGCCTTCCATGACGCCTCGCAGGGCGTATGCGGCGGTCGCCGCCACCTCCGGGGAGATCACCTGGGTGCAACTGGTCTTCGGCACCTCGAGTTCCTTGCCGTCCTGCGCGACGATCTTGTCGATGACGCGGGGCTCGCAGAAGATGCCCTTGTTCGCCACCGTGGCGTATGCGCCCGCCATCTGGATGGGGGGAATCGACTTCGAGCCGAGGACGGTGGGGAAGGGGTCGTTCGCGTCGGTGCGGACGCCGTCCTTCTCGGAGTCCTTGAGCACTTCGCCGGCGAGTCCGTAGGTGGTCACGTCGCCGCCGTCGCCCCAGTGCACACCGAGACGCTTCGCCATCTTGTTGATGTCGCACAGGTCGAGCTTCTGGGCCATCGCCAGATAACCCGTGTTCAGCGACGACGAAGTGAAGCGGCGCACCGTGTTGACCGAGCCGCGCCCCTGGCCGAAGTTGCCGATGACGTCTCGCTGCGTGTAGGTCCCTCCGCACTGCGGGAACTTGCCGAAGTTGCGCTCCCGGCCGTCGAGCACGTCGTTGACGGAGTTGCCCTTCTCGAGCCACTCGAGCAGAGTGAACAGCTTGTAAGTCGAGCCGGGTCCGAACCCGGCCCCGCCGCCGTGCTTGCGGTCTGCGGCGAACACCTGCGCGGAGACGCCAGGGATGCCCTCGTCTGCGGCGGACTCGCTGAACCTGGTGTTCTGCACGATGGAGAGGATGCGTCCGGTGCCGGCTTCGATCGACACGCCGGCGCTGCCGAGGCGAATCCCGTCCATGGCTTCAGGGACCCTGGCACGGATCGCCTCATCGGCCGGACCCTGCACGCGCATGTCGAGTGAGGTGTAGACCTTCAGGCCGCCGCGGCGGAGCAGCTCGGAGCGCTCACGAGCGTCGGCGCCGAATGCCTCGTTACTCAAGATCTCGGACTTGACGTACTGGCAGAAGTACGCGTTCCCGTTCGCCGCAGTGCAGCCCTGCTCCGTCGGTTGAATGTTCGGCTCGATGGGCGCTGCGACGGCCTCGTCGTGCTGAGCCTGCGTGATCTTCCCGTCCGTGAGCATCCGGCCGAGGACGTAGTTACGACGAGTGGTGGTGGCGGCGAAACCGTCCTCGGCGGAGTTGCTGCCGGTCGTCTGGTCGATGCGGAAAGTGTTCGGGTTCTGCACGACACCGGCCAGCACGGCTGCCTGGCCGAGGGTGAGATCCTTCGCGCTGACACCGTAGTAGTAGTTCGCTGCCGCCTCGATGCCGTACACCTGACCACCGAAGTTCGCGATGTTCAGATAGCCCAGGAGGATGTCGTTCTTCGAGTAGTCCTTCTCGATCTGCACCGCGTAGCGCATCTCCTGCAGCTTGCGCTCGATGCCGTCTGCTCCCGTGGCGTTGGTGGCATCCGTGAAGCAGGCGCGAAGACGCTCGTCGTACTCCTCGTCCGAGCCCGCCTCATGGCGCGACGCGTCCTTTTCGCACTCCTGGATGAGCACGTTCTTCACGAACTGCTGGGTGATCGTGGAGGCGCCGCGCGACGAGGTGCCGCGAAGGTTCTCGACGACGGCTTTGACAGTGGCGCCGAGATTGACGCCGCCGTGCTCGTAGAAGTTCTTGTCTTCACTCGAGAGGATCGCGTCGTACAGCAGTGGCGACACCTGCTCGAACGTCACCGGCACCCGGTTCTGGTCGAAGAACTTCGCCATCTGGAACGGCTGGCCGTCGGCGCCGGTTCCGTAGAACTCGGTCGGCTCCATGGGAGCGCCGGGGGTGAGGCTGTTCGGCAGGTTGTCGAAGATCGTCAGCGCCTGCGACCCCGTCACTCCTGCAACGGCGATGGCGGGAGTGACGGCTGCGGTGACCAGAACCCCGGCGACTGCGCTCAGGCCCACCAGGCCGAGCAGACCGCCGAGCACACCAGACAGCGTGCGTTTCGTTTGAGGCATACGCTGATGTTAAGGGAATTCCCTGAATAAGAGCCTCGACGCTTCGGCATCCCGTGCCGTTCGTCGCCGACGCACAGGAGTGCCATGATCACGTGGGAGTATCTGACCACGCCGCTGCTGATCCACAACACGGCGGCGATCCTCAACAACTGGGGCAAGCAGGGCTGGGAGCTCGTGCAGGTCGTCCAGGGGCCGGAGGGTGGCCTCGTCGCCTACCTGAAGCGTCCCGTCACGCAGGATTCGACCGCCAACGCCGGCCTCGCCGCCGCGGCCGAGGCATCCCGCCAGTTCGAGGGGGAGAGCCGATGAGCGTCTCCGCCCGCCTCGCTGAGCTCGGCCTCGAGCTGCCAGCCGTGGCCGCTCCCGTCGCCGCATACGTCCCGGCCGTCGTCCACAGCGGTCTCGTCTACACCTCCGGGCAGCTGCCGTTCGTCGACGGCGCGCTGCCGGCGACCGGGAAGGTCGGCGCCGAGGTCGAGGCGGCGGATGCCCAGGGCTACGCCCGCACGTGCGCGCTGAACGCGCTGGCCGCCGCCGCGCAGGCGGCCGGAGGTGTCGACCGGCTCGCCGGTGTGCTGCGCGTGGGCGGCTTCGTGGCATCCGACCCCACGTTCACCGGTCAGCCGGCCGTCGTCAACGGCGCCAGCGACGTGCTCGGCGAGATCTTCGGCGACGCAGGGCAGCACGCCCGCGCGGCCGTCGGGGTGGCGAGCCTGCCGCTCGACACCCCCGTCGAGGTCGAGGTCACCTTCATCCTCGCCTGAGCTGCCCCCTTGCCGCCGCTGCTCGCCTTAGCGAGGGGCTGGCGAAGATCAGAATCCCCGCCAAGATCAGCCCCGCCCCCACCCACGCCGCGGTGGTGGGGGAGTCTGCGCCGGTCGCCGCCAGGGCCGCGCGATCGACGTGGACGGGGGTGATGGCGCTGAATCCGGTCTCGGCGAAGTGCAGGATCAGGTGGTGGTCGCCGTCGGGTACGGCGCTCAGATCGAAGGCGTCGGCTGCGTCGCCCTCCCGCCATTGCACTGATCCGAGTGCTATAGGAGCGGACCGCATCGTCCCGATCACGCTCGAGCGGGTGCTTCGGACCTTCTCGACGAACGACGTCATTAGATCCACGCCCTCTGCCTGCCTGGTCATCAGCGGCTGCAGCCGCAGCATGTCCATCTGCTGGGAGTTGCGCGCGACGTCGAGCTGGGCGCGCAGTGCGGCCGCGGCTGCAGCTGCCTGAACCCGTCCGGCCGTGGGGTCGGGCTCGCCGTCCCTGTAGAGATCCTGGAAGGGGTGTGTCATCGACGCGCCACGCAGGGCAGCGGCAGCAGCGTCGAACCCGGCACGGGAGGGTGCGCGTCCATACGCTTCGAGAGCCGCGACCGCATCGACAGATGCGGCGATGGCTCGATTGCGTTCATGCACCTCGGAGAGCTGTGAGCCCAGCTGCTGCTCCTGCAACGACGACCGGGTGTCCTGCAGCATCAGCATGACGTTCTCCAGGTCTGTGGTGGCGATCACGGATCCGGTCTGCCGCAGGCCTGTCATCCGGTCAAGCAGGCTGTTCACGGGCGGGATCCCGTCCGCTCGGTCAGTGTCCTGCGCGAAGCCCAGAACCTGGCCGGCGTCGCTCATGAGTGCGACGGGGTCGCCGTTCGCGCGCTGAGCTGCGTCGATGACGGAGTCCAGCACGGTGTCGGGGGAGGTGCCCAGCGCGCTCGAGACGGGTCGGGAGAACAGCGGGATGCCGGGGTATACGTAGGCGGCCGCGTGCGTCGGAGCGGGAACGGGGACCGTCGGTGCGGGGGTGGGTGCAGGGGAAGGAGTCGGAGTGGGGGTCGGGGTCGGAGGCGGGGTCGGAGTAGGTATGGGTGTCGGAGCCGGCGTGGGCGTGGGAGCGACGCTGTCGGACACCAGTGCGAACTCTCGATCGACGTCGATTCCCGGCTGCGCTGCGGCGACGCGAAAGGGCGGGTTGGCGGGTTGCTCTGACGCCAGCACGAGCCCGGGCGGCGGGGTCAGCGCCAGCCTGTAATCGTCGTCGGCGGTGGCCGGGACCGCTCCGCTCGTGAACCTGCCGTCAGCGGCGAGAGGCACACGCTGCACCTCAACCTCTCCGCTGAGGATCGCGAGCGTCGATCCCTGCAGGTCGGCGACTGGTGCACCATCCGCCGTCGCGGAGACCGTTCCGGTGATGGTGGCGAAACTGCCCCAGAACGTGACCGAGACGGAGTCGCTATCGGGGGTGAATTCCGTCTGAGCCTCGGTGCGCTCGAGTTCTCCCCGTGCACCCGGCCACACGGCATCCGCCACGAAGGAGCGCTGATCGCCGTCGACGGTGGGGCTCGCCTCGATGTCGAGGGAGACGGTGCCATCGGCTCTCGTGGTGCCGGATGCGAGCACCGCTCCGTCGACGGAGGGCCCGCGCACAGTGACAGCGACGCCCGCGAGCGCCGCAGTGTCGGTGCCGTCGCTGATGGTCGCCTCGATGGTGATGGGAGTCGACACGGCGGACGCATACGCCACGGGCGGCAGGGCCGCGATGATCATGCCGGCGGCAATGGCGACGGCGCCCGACGTCCGCCCGAAGGGGGAGGAGGCGCTGCGCTGCGCAGTGCGGAGAGGATGCATCGCACCAGTATGGACTGAGTCCAAAGATAGATACAAGCCAAAATTTGCGGGCTACACTTGTGTCTTCCGGGAGGATGGGGATGAGCCGACTTCGTGAGGCCAAAATGCATGCGGCCAGACGGTTGATGGAGCAGGCCGCCGTCGATCTCGCCTACGAGGAGGGGATCGGTGCTGTCACCGTCGACCGCGTGTGCGCCACGGCGATGATGTCGCGCAGCACGTTCTTCAACTACTTCCCGTCTCTCGACCAGGCGATCTTCGGGGCGCCGCTGTCATACGACCCTGATCTCACCGCGCGCGTGCTGGCTCAGCATTCCCGAGACCTGGTCGTCGCAGCCTGCCTCATCGTGATGGAGTCGGTGCGTGGACAGGTCGACGACGAGCTGACGCGGAAGCGCTTCGCGCTGTTCATACGGGAACCGGGAACCACGAACGCCGTGTCCTGGACCAGTCACGAGAGCAGGCAGGGCCTCGAGAACGTCATCGCCGACTGGCTTCGTGAGCACCCCGAGTCGGCTCGACTCGCCGACGCGGATCCCGAGACCGAAGCCAGGATGACAGTGGGCTTCTCGATCGCGCTCGGCGACGAGGTTATGCGCCTCGTGGGCGATGAGGGCGGTGAGTTGCCGTTCGATGTCGCCCACTTCCGGACCGTGCGCGAGCGGATGGCCAGGATCAGCCTGCCCGACGGCTGAGCACGCTCAGTGCTCGCTCGGACGCGGCGAGACCCCCGGGGG
>NZ_JACSPX010000001.1:1907381-1989039 GCF_014836945.1 Microbacterium commune
AGCGGCTGCCGCCGGGGGCCTCGACGGTGATGGCGCCTCGGCGATCCTCAGGAACTACTTGACCTGGCTGGTGATGGTGCTCATCACCATGGTGTCGGCGAGCGTCGTCGTGTCGCCGACCTCGCGGCCCTCGGCGACGTCGCGCAGCAGACGCCGCATGATCTTGCCCGATCGGGTCTTCGGCAGCTCGTTCACGACGTACACATCGCGCGGACGGGCGATCGGGCCGATCTGCTCGCCGACCCAGCCGCGCAGCAGAGTCGCCAGGCCCTCCGGCGAATGCGCCTCGAGATAGCTCTGCTTGATGATCACGAAGGCGACCACCGCCTGGCCGGTGGTCTCATCCGACGCCCCCACGACGGCGGCCTCGGCGGTGGCCTCATGAGCGACCAGCGACGACTCGATCTCGGTCGTCGACAGGCGATGACCTGACACGTTCATCACATCGTCGACGCGGCCGAGCAGCCACAGATCGCCGTCCTCGTCCAGACGTGCGCCGTCACCGGCGAAGTAGTACCCCTTGTCCTTGAACTTGTCCCAGTAGGTCTCCTTGAATCGCTCCGGGTCGCCCCAGATGCCGCGCAGCATCGACGGCCATGGCTCGGTGATGACGAGCAGTCCGCCGTTGCCGTTGCCCACCTCGTTGCCGTCGTCGTCGGTGACGTCGATGGAGATGCCGGGGATGGGCACCTGGGCGGAACCGGGCTTGGCCGCGGTGATGCCGGGAAGAGGGGAGACCATGATCGCACCCGTCTCGGTCTGCCACCACGTGTCGACGATGGGGGTCCTGTCCGCGCCGATGACCTCGCGGTACCACATCCATGCCTCGGGGTTGATCGGCTCGCCCACCGAGCCGAGCAGGCGCAGGCTCGACAGGTCGAACTTCTGCGGGATCTGACGACCGAGCTTCATGAACGAGCGGATCGCCGTCGGCGCGGTGTAGAAGATCGTCACGCCGTACTTCTCGATCAGCTCCCACCACCGGCCGGGGTGCGGCGAGTCCGGCGTGCCCTCGAAGAGAACCTGGGTGGCGCCGTTGGCCAGCGGGCCGTACGCCACGTAGCTGTGCCCGGTGACCCAGCCGATGTCAGCCGTGCACCAGAAGACGTCGCTCTCAGGGTGCAGGTCGAAGACGTACTTGTGCGTGTAGGCGGCCTGCACCAGATACCCACCGGACGTGTGCAGGATGCCCTTCGGCTTTCCGGTCGTGCCCGACGTGTACAGGATGAACAGCGGGTTCTCGGCGGGGAAGGCCTGAGCCTCGTGCTCACCGGATGCCTGCGGCACGACATCGTGCCACCAGACGTCGCGCTCGTCATCCCAGTCGACCTCGTTGCCCCCGCGCCTGACGACGAGCACGTGCTCGACGGTCTGCTGCTCGCCTTCGCCATTGCGGTCGCTGAGTGCCTGATCGACGGCGGGCTTGAGGGCCGACACCTTTCCCTTGCGGTAGCCGCCGTCGGCGGTGATCACGAGCTTGGCTCCGGCGTCGTCGATCCGCGATCGCAGGCTGTCGGCGCTGAAGCCGCCGAACACGACCGAGTGGATGGCGCCGAGGCGAGCCACGGCGAGCATCGAGATGACGGCCTCGGGGATCATCGGCAGGTAGATGGCGACGCGGTCGCCCTGACCGACGCCGAGGTCCTGCAGCACGTTGGCGGCACGTTTCACCTCATCGGTGAGCTCGGCGTACGTGATGCGGCGCTCGTCGCCGGGCTCTCCCTCCCAGAGGATGGCCACCCGGTCGCCGTGACCTGCTTCCACGTGCCGGTCGAGGCAGTTGTATGCCACGTTGAGCTCGCCGTCGTCGAACCACTTCGCGAACGGCGGGTTCGACCAGTCGAGCACGCGCGTGAACGGCTTGTGCCAGTGGACACTCTCCCTGGCCTGCTCGCCCCAGAAGCCCTCGCGGTCAGCGGCGGCCCGCTCGTAGAGGGCGGGGTCGTCGATTGACTGAGCGACGAACTCCTCTGACGGCGGGAATCTGCGGGCCTCGTCGAGGAGGTGGTCGATCTGGCTGCTCATGCACTCGCTCCTTTGCGCGGTCGGGTGATCGTGCCGAGACACGACCGTGACACGGCGAATCTAGTCCCGGCGCAGGGCGCGGCCTACTGTCGAAAGTCGGTAGTGGCGGGGGTTTGCCGCATCTCGCGAGCGGTGCGTACACTGACCTCAGCCGATTCGTATACGGCTTCAGCGCGCCCGGGTGCCCCCCTCATCTCCGGGCCGCGCGTGGGCGGCACCTCATTCCCCCCGTGAGGTGCCGCCCGTCCGTCTGCGGACGCTCTGCCGCGCAGTCGTCTGCAGGGCCGGTCCGTCTGCACAGGGCAGGCCACGACGCAGTTGTGCACATCACGTGGGAATCCGGCCGCGCCGGACGCGGACGCCCGCCTAACGTCGTCGCATGCCCGAACCGTTCGTCTTCCGAGCCCGACAGCCCGACGCGCACGCCGAGCACGCCGTCGTCGACGTGGATCCTGCCCTGGGTGCGCTCGCCGAGCATGTGCGCGACGCCGCCGTGACGGACATCTTCGTCAACGGCGCGGACGGTCTCTACGTCGATCGAGGCCGCGGTGCCGAGCGAGTGCCGACGTGGCGCGCGTCGGAGCGCGAGGTGCGCGACCTCGCGGTCGCCCTCGTCGCCGCCGGTGGGCGCCACCTCGACGATCAGTCGCCCTGCGTCGACGTGCGGCTCCCCTCCGGCATCCGCGTGCATGCCGTCCTCGCTCCGGTCTCGGTCACCGGCACGGCGCTGTCGGTGCGCATCCCCCGCGTGCTCGGCGCCGACCTCGCCGCGCTCGCCGCCTCCGGAACATTCGGCGACGTGCAGCGCGTCTGGCTGGCGCGGCTGGTGCGCGAGCGGGCCAATGTGCTGATCACCGGCGGAACCGGCACGGGCAAGACCACGCTGCTCGCCGCACTGCTGTCCGAGGTGGGCGAGGGGGAGCGGATCGTCACCATCGAGGACGTCGCGGAGCTGCGCCCCCGGCATCCGCATCACATCTCGCTCGAAGCGCGCCAGGCGAACCTCGAAGGCGCCGGCCGCATCACGCTCGCGATGCTCGTTCGTGAGTCGCTGCGCATGCGGCCCGACCGGCTCGTCGTCGGGGAGTGTCGTGGCGAGGAGGTGCGCGAGCTGCTGACCGCGCTGAACACCGGCCACGACGGCGGCGCGGGAACGCTGCACGCCTCAGGGCTGGCCGACGTGCCGGCACGCATGGAGGCACTCGGCGCCCTCGCCGGGATGGACGCCACGGCCCTGGCTCGACAGGTGGTCAGCGCATTCACGGTGGTGCTGCATCTGGAGCGCGGCACGGACGGGCGGCGGCGCATCGCGCACGCCGGCAGATTCGCGCTGCGCGGCGATCGCCTGGCGATGGAGGAGGTGCAGCCGTGGTGAGGTGGGGGCGTCAGCGCCTGCACCAGAACGACCCGCAGCGGGCCGCTGCCGCGGTGCGCACGCTGGCCGTGCTGCTGCAGGCGGGAACCCGCCCGCACACCGCGTGGCGCCATCTCGCAGACACCGGCGACGCCGTCGCGGGTCGGATCGTCGCGCGGGTGGACGCCGGGGCCGAGCTCGTCGGCGCGATCGACGCGGAGAACGGGGTGTGGTCGGACGTCGCCGCCGCCTGGGAGATCGCGACCACCGTCGGTGCTCCGCTGGCCGACGTGCTGCGGGCGCTGTCGGAGTCTCTGCAGGATGCCGCCTCCGCCGCCGACGACGTGCGGGTCGCGCTTGCCGAGCCGACCGGGACCGCGCGACTGCTGCTCTGGCTGCCGTTCGCCGGACTGCTGCTGGGGTTCGCGCTCGGCTTCGACACGGTCGGCGTGCTGGTGAGCAACCCGTTCGGCATTGCCTGCGTCGTGCTCGGCACCGCTCTGGTTCTCGTTGCGCGCTGGTGGACCGGACGCATGGTCCGGGCCGCGCAGCCCGAGAGCGGCACCCCGGGCATGCACGCCGAACTGGTCGCGGTGGCGCTCGCCGGCGGCGTCGGCATCCCGCGGGCGCTGCGGCTCGTCGAGCACAGCCCGGCCGCGCTGTCGGACGATCGCAGCACCACGGACGCGGTGCTCGAGCTGTCGCGCTCCGCCGGAGTTCCGGCCGGCGAGCTGCTGCGCGCGAGCGCCGCGCAGCAGCGCCACGAGTCGCGTGTACGAGGGCGCGTGCGCGCGGCCAGGCTCTCTTCGCAGCTGCTGCTGCCCCTGGGTGCATGCACGCTGCCCGCATTCCTCCTGCTCGGGGTCGCGCCGCTCATGCTCAGCGTGCTCGCCTCCACGCCCCTGCACATCTGACACGTCGAGGGCGAGAGTCGCCCCGCACAAGAGAGAAGGAACACCATGACCGCACCCTGCACCGACCCGCTGCCCCCGCTCACCAGAAGCCGAGCGGCCGAGCTGTTCACCGACGAGACAGGAGCCGCCACCGCCGAATACGCGATCACGACGATGGCCGCCGTGGCCTTCGCCGGTCTGCTCGTGGTGATCATGCGCTCCGACGAGGTGAGGGGCATCCTCACCGACCTCGTCCGACGGGCGCTCACGGTCGCCTGATGCCACGCTCTTCTCGCGAGCTCGGCGGCGCCCGCGGGTCGGTCGCCGCCGAGCGCGCGGTCGCGCTGCCGGCGGCGCTCATCGCCATCGCGTTCGGTGTCGGGGCGCTCGCCGCCGCCGCGACGCAGGTCTCGCTGCAGGATGCCGCAGCGGACGCTGCCCGTCTGCTGGGGCGGGGCGAGACGTCTGCTCGAGCAGCCGCGGTGATCCGGGATGCCGTGGACGGCGCGTCATCGGCATCCCGGTCGGCGGGTGACCTCGTCTGCGTGACGGCATCCCTCGACATGCGCATCGGTCGGCTGATCTCGGTGCCGCTGAGCGCATCGAGCTGTGCCCTGGCCGGTGGGCTGTGACCTCCGCGCAGCCCTCCGCCCCGGGGCGGGAACGGTGTGCGGCATGAGCGGGACCGCGCTCGCCGCCGGCGTGGTCACGGTCGCGGCCGCCCTATCGCTCGGACTGGCTGCGGTGGGCGGCGCCGCCGTCACCGCGCAGCGCACGGCCGGAGCGGCCGACGCCGCAGCGCTCGCCGCAGCCGACGTCGTCTCCGGGGCCGTCATCACCGGGGAGGACGCCTGTGCTCTCGCGGCGCGGGTTGCGGAAGCATCCGGATCGCGACTCGTCTCGTGCGCGGTCGACGCCCTCACGGCGACGGTGGAGGTCAGTTCCGCGTACTCTGGACTGGTCGCCGTCGCCCGCGCCCGAGCGGGGCCGCCGAAAAGCTGAACGTGCGACGCCCCTCGCACCGCCCGCGCGTCAGCCCACTCGTCTGACGAGCTCTCGGCTCACGCCGGGATCGCGGTGTGTATGGTGTGCTTCGAAGAAAGGACGCCCCTTGGCACAAGGCAAGAAGCTCGTCATCGTCGAGTCCCCGACGAAGATGAGGTCGATCCAGGGATACCTCGGCGACGACTACGAAGTGCTCAGCTCTGTGGGCCACATCCGCGACCTCGCCGACAAGAAGGACATCCCCGCCGAGGACAAGAAGGCGTACGGCAAGTACTCGATCGACGTCGAGAACGGCTTCGACCCCTACTACGTGGTGTCCGATCGGAAGACGAAGACGGTCGCCGAGCTGCGTCGCGCGCTGAAGAGCGCCGACGAGGTGCTGCTCGCCACGGATGAGGACCGCGAAGGCGAGGCCATCGCCTGGCATCTGCTCGAGACGCTCAAGCCGAAGGTGCCGGTCAAGCGCATGGTCTTCCACGAGATCACCAAGGACGCCATCCAGGCCGCCGTGGGCAACACGCGCGAGCTCGACCTGGCCCTCGTCGACGCACAGGAGACCCGTCGCATCCTTGACCGCCTGTACGGGTGGGACGTCTCGCCGGTGCTCTGGTACAAGGTCAAGTCGGGTCTCTCTGCCGGGCGGGTGCAATCGGCCGCCACGCGCATGGTCGTCGAGCGCGAGCGCGAGCGGATGGCTTTCGTCTCGGCCGAGTACTGGGACGTCGAGGCGCAGGCGTCGTCGACCGGCGCCGCGTTCGGCGTGCGTCTCGTGCGCGTCGACGGCGGGCAGCTGGCCCGCGGAACCGACTTCGACGACACCGGAAAGCTCAAGAAGGCCGTCGTCGTGCTCTCCGAGGCCGACGCCGAGGCGCTCGCCGCCGCCGTCGACGCCGCGGGCACCGCGACCGTCGCCAAGGTCGAGGCGAAACCCGGCACCCGCAGCCCCTACGCGCCCTTCACCACGTCCACGCTTCAGCAGGAGGCCGGACGAAAGCTCTCGATGAGTGCCAAGCAGGCGATGAGCGTCGCCCAGCGACTCTACGAGAAGGGGTACATCACCTATATGCGCACCGACTCGGTCGCGCTGAGCACGCAGGCGATCCAGGCCGCGCGCAGCCAGGCGGTCGCGCTGTACGGCGACTCGGCGGTGCCGCTGAAGCCTCGCGTGTACAAGTCGAAGAGCAAGAACGCCCAGGAGGCGCACGAGGCGATCCGTCCGTCGGGTGAGACGTTTCGCACCCCGGCGTCGGTGTCCTCGGGGCTCGACCGCGAAGAGCAGCGCCTGTACGACCTGATCTGGAAGCGCACCGTCGCCAGCCAGATGTCGGATGCCAAGTACGAGACGACCACGATCACCCTCGAGACCGAGGCTGCCGGCAAGCGGGTCGAGTTCACCGCATCCGGAACGGTCTACACGTTCAAGGGCTTCCTCGAGGCGTACGAAGAGGGCCGCGACGAGAAGCGCAACGCGCAGGACTCGTCAGCCGACCAGTCGCTGCCGGCGGTCGCCGTCGGCGACGAACTGGCCATCGGCGAATCCGTCGCGAAGGGCCACCGCACCACACCGAAGCCGCGCTACACCGAGGCGTCGCTCGTGAAGGCCCTCGAAGAGCACGGCATCGGCCGGCCCTCGACCTTCGCCAGCATCATCGGCACCGTCATCGATCGCGGATATGCGACCAAGCGCGGCCAGGCGCTCGTGCCCACGTGGCTGGCGTTCAGCGTGGTCCGGCTGCTGGAGCAGCACTTCGCCGACCTCATCGACTACGACTTCACCGCGGCCCTCGAAGACGACCTCGACGCCATCGCCCGCGGCGAGCAGAACCGCGTCGAATGGCTGAAGTCCTTCTACTACGGCTCCGAGAATCAGGTGGGCCTGCGACAGGTCGTCGACAACCTCGGCGAGATCGACGCGCGAGCGCTGAACTCGACGCGGATCACCGATGATGCGACCCTGCGGTTCGGCAAATACGGTCCCTACCTCGAGGTCGTGGACCCGGCGAACCCCGAGGCCAAGCCGCGCATCGTCAACGTGCCCGAGGACCTGGCGCCCGACGAGCTCACCGCCGACAAGGCGCGCGAGCTGATCGACGCACCCGTGGCCGGCGACCGCGTGCTCGGCGAGAACCCCGAGAACGGCAAGATCATCGTCGTCAAGGACGGCCGCTTCGGTCCGTACGTGCAGGAGAACGATCCGGTCTCCGACGACGACTCCGTCGACGAGGCGACCGGCGAGGTCGTCGACAAGCCGAAGAAGAAGACCAAGAAGGACGCAGCTCCGAAGCCGCGCACCGCGTCGCTGTTCCGGTCGATGTCGGTCGACACGATCGACCTCGACACCGCGCTGCAGCTGCTCAGCCTGCCCCGTGTGGTCGGTGCCGACCCTGCCACCGGTGAGGAGATCACCGCGCAGAACGGTCGATTCGGGCCCTACCTGAAGAAGGGGACGGACTCGCGCTCGCTGGAGAGCGAGTCGCAGATCTTCGACGTCACGCTCGAGCAGGCGCTCGAGCTGTACGCGCAGCCGAAGTACGGCGGGCGCAAGGCATCCAGCGCGCTGAAGGAGTTCGAGGCCGATCCGGTCAGCGGCAAGCCGATCCGCATCCGTGACGGCCGCTTCGGCGCCTACGTCACCGACGGCGAGACCAACGTCACGATCCCGCGGGGTCAGACGCCCGATGACGTGACGTTCGAGATCGCGGTGCAGATGCTCGCCGACAAGCGCGCGAAGGGACCTGCGGCCAAGCGGGGCGCCAAGAAGGCACCTGCCAAGAAGGCACCTGCCAAGAAGGCACCCGCCAAGAAGTCGGCCGCGAAGAAGCCGGCGGCCGACAAGGCACCCGCGACGTCGGATGCCGAGAAGGCGGCTGCGCGTTCCGAGGCCGCGAAGAAGGCCGCGGCCACGCGCAAGGCGAACGCGATCGCGAAGGCGGATGCGGCGCGCGCAGCGGCCCGGGCAGGCTCGTGACCTCGGAACGGCCGGGACTGTGGATCACGCTGGAGGGCGGCGACGGCTCGGGCAAGACCACCCAGGCGGGCCTGCTCGCTGAGTGGATGCAGCAGCGCGGCCGCACCGTGCTGCGCACGCGCGAGCCCGGTGGCTCCGAGGTCGGCGTCCTGATCCGCGACATCGTGCTGCACCACCGCGGCGACATCGCGCCCCGGGCAGAGGCTCTGCTGTACGCCGCCGACCGCGCGCACCATGTCGCGACGGTCGTGCGACCTGCGCTGGCGCGCGGAGAGATCGTCATCCAGGATCGCTATCTCGACTCGTCCGTCGCCTATCAGGGTGCCGGACGTGTGCTCGACGCGATCGAGGTGCGCGACCTCTCGCTGTGGGCGACCGAAGGCGCGCTGCCGGATCTGACGGTGCTTCTCGACCTCGATCCGTCGACGGCGCGGCGCCGGCTGGACGCCGAGGACAAGCCGTTCGACCGCCTCGAGGCGGAGAGGGAGGACTTCCACGCCCGCGTGCGATCGGCCTATCTCGCGCTCGCCGCAGCCGAGCCGCAGCGGTTCCTGGTCGTCGACGCCTCGCTCGACCCCGACGACATCGCCGTGCTGATCCGGGCGCGCATGTCGGTGATCGTCTGAGCACGCAGGGCATCGGCCGATGTCGGCCCCGCGGATAGGCTGGAGAGCATGACCGCCCTCGCCACCGCGCCGTTCCCCTGGACGGACGTATGGGGGCAGGATGCCGCCGTGCAGACCCTCCGCCAGGCCGCAGCCGATCCGGCTTCGCTCTCGCACGCCTGGCTGATCACCGGCCCCCCGGGCTCAGGGCGCTCCACGCTGGCCTACGCGTTCGCCGCCGCGCTGATCGCTGAGGATCCGAGCGATGAGGCCACGATGCGTCAGGTGCTCGCGCGAACCCATCCCGATGTCACGGCTCTGCGCACCGACAAGGTGATCATCACCATCGCCGAGGCCCGCGCACTGGTCGAGCGGTCGTACTTCGCGCCGTCCGCCGGACGCTATCGGGTGATCATCGTCGAAGACGCCGACCGCATGGTCGAGCGCACGTCCAACGTGCTGCTGAAAGCCCTCGAAGAACCGCCGGAGAAGACGGTGTGGGTGCTGTGCGCGCCCAGCGAGGCAGACCTGCTGCCCACCATCCGCTCGCGCGTGCGGGCCCTGCGGCTGCGCGAGCCCGACGTCGACGATGTCGCCCGGCTCGTCGCCGCACGCACCGGGGTCGACCCCGCAGTCGCCGAGCAGGCCGCCAGACACGCGCAGCGCCACATTGGAATGGCGCAGCGGCTGGCGACCGACGATGACGCACGCCGACGACGTGACGAGACGCTGCGCGCCGTGCTCGGCGTTCGCGGAGTCAGCACGGCCGTCGAGGTGGCCGGGCGGATCATCCAGGCCGCGACCGACGACGCGAAGGCGCTCACCGCCGAGCGCGACGCCGCCGAGCGGGCCGCACTGCTGCGCACCGTGGGCATCGCCGAAGGGCAGGCCGTTCCGACCGCGCTGCGCGCGCAGATCAGCGCCCTCGAAGACGATCAGCGCAAGCGCGCGACGCGCAGCCTGCGCGACGGGATCGACCGGGTGCTCACCGACCTCCAGTCGCTGTACCGTGACGTCGTCATGCTGCAGTTCGGGCGCGGTGACGAGCTGATCAACCGCGAACTGCGCGATGAGCTCGACCGCATCGCAGACGCGTGGTCGGTCGAGCGCACCATCATCGTGCTGGATGCGGTGGCCGCCACCCGCGAATCCCTCGAGCGCAACGTCGCACCCCTCCTCGCCGTCGAGAGTCTTCTCGTGACGGTCTCCAGCGGAAGGACCCCGTGAACCGAATCGTCAGGTCTCGATCCCTGCGCCCGCTGCGGCGCGCGGCCGCTGTGCTGGCGGGTCTCGCCGCTGCGTCGCTCGTGCTCTCCGGATGCCTCTACGCGCAGATCCCGGACGCACCGACCTCCATCTCCCGAGACCCCGACGCATCCGGCGTGCCGGCCGAGCTGGAGCCGTACTACTCGCAGGCACTCGAGTGGGAGGCATGCGGAGCTCGGTTCGACTGCACCGAGGTCACGGCCCCGCGCGACTGGGAGGATCCGACGGCGGGCGACCTCACGCTCGCGCTGATCCGCCACCAGGCGACCGGAGAGTTCCAGGGGTCGCTTCTGATCAACCCGGGCGGCCCCGGCTCGAGCGCCTACGACTTCGTGGCACAGAGTCTGGAGTACGCCGTCGGCCCCGCCCTGATCGAGCGCTTCGACGTGATCGGCTTCGACCCGCGCGGCGTCGGCCGCTCGAGCGCGGTCGCCTGTCTCGACGCCGAGCAGATGGACGAGTACAACTACGGGGTGCTCGACGCTCCGCGAGACACCCCCGAGTGGGAGGCGGAGATCACCGCGCGCAACCAGCAGTACGCCGACGCGTGCAAGGCGAACAGCGACGGGCTGCTGCCCCACATCACGACGGTGAACTCGGCGCGCGACATGGATCTGATCCGAGCGGTGCTCGGCGACAAGACGCTGAACTACCTCGGCTACTCGTACGGCACCTTCCTCGGCGCCACCTACGCGAAGCTGTTCCCCGAACGCGCACAGCGGTTGGTGCTCGACGGGGCGATCGACCCGTCCGTGCCGGGGCTGGACGTCGGCACGACGCAGGCTGTCGGCTTCGAGTCGGCGCTGCGCGCCTACCTCTCCGACTGCGTCTCGACCGCCGAGTGCCCGTTCAACGGCTCGGTCGATGAGGGCATCGCCGACTTCCAGGCGCTGCTGGCGACGGTGGCTCGGACGCCGATCGAGAACGGCGACGGGCGGATGCTGACCGTCGACACGATGATCACCGGCGTGATCACGGCGATGTACAGCGAGCAGAGCTGGCCGTATCTCACTCAGGGTCTCACCGCCGTGCTGCAGGGTGACCCGTCGGTGCTCTTCGCGCTCGCCGACAGCTACAACGGGCGCGAGCCCGACGGCACCTACGCCGACAACTCCTCCGAGGCGTTCCGGGCCTACAACTGCATGGACTACCCCGTCGAGGACGACCCGGCCGCGGAGGCTGCGGCGATCGCGAAGATCGAGAAGCTCGCGCCGACGTTCGCCCCGTACTGGCAGGGCCCCGACCCGTGCGAGGTGTGGCCGTACCCGCCGGTCGGCGTGCGTGAGCCGATCGCCGCGACAGGCTCGGGGCCGATCGTCGTGGTCGGGACGACCAACGACCCGGCGACGCCCTACGAGTGGTCGGAGTCTCTCGCGCAGCAGCTCGAGAACGGGGTGCTCGTCACCCGAGTGGGGGAGGGGCACACCGGCTACAACAAGGGCAGCAGCTGTGTCGACGACGCGGTGGAGAGCTTCCTCATCGACGGGACGGTTCCCGACGACGGCCTGCGCTGCGAGTGAGCATCGGGCGGCGCCTGCCCGGTTTCGCGCGCGCCCGATCGTCGTAGTAGGATCGTTTCCTGTGCCGCAGTCAGCTGCGCACGCCACCTTAGCTCAGTGGTAGAGCATCCCACTCGTAATGGGAAGGCCGTCAGTTCGATCCTGACAGGTGGCTCAGGTCGGGCCCGGGATGCACAGCATCCCGGGCCCGCAGTCGTCTCCGTGGGAGCCAGCGATCAGATGATCGAACGGCCCTCGGATTTGGCCTGCTTCGCCTCCTTGACGAAGGCGCGCACGATCACGGTGAGCGTTCCCGTCACGATCACGGGCCACACCAGGAGGTAGGCGGTCAATGCGATGGGGGACATCTCCATCAGTTCCTCTCGTTCTCGGCCGACAGCCGCTTCTCGGTCTCGGTGAGCTGCAGCAGCTCCGTGTTGAGCTCGTCGGTGTCGACGGAGTCGAAATCGCCGGTGCGCTGCTTGATCAGGTCGAAGTCGAAGTCCGCCTTCCTGCTGGGCAGGGTCAGCCCGACGCACACGATCGTCGACACCGCGTAGGCGATCAGCGAGCCCGACAGCACCGGGTAGGTGTGCAGGAAGCCGATGGTGAACGGAGCGGATGCCAGCGTCGCCACCGTCGCGACGATCAGCGCCACGCGCTTGCCGAAGAAGCCGAAGGCCATCAGGCCCAGCACCACGCCGATGCCGATCGTCGAGAGCACGTCGGAGACGACTGCGACGGGCCCGGCCAGCTCGACCCACTCGAAGCGCACGGGCAGGAAGGCGGCGAGGGCCACCACCACCGAGACGGAGAACGCGAGGTTCGTGACGCGGTTCCAGTAGAAGCTGGCGATCACGGGGAACACCAGGGCACCCCAGAGCGCGCCGACGAACACGAGCAGGTCGAGGATGTTGAGCTGGCTTCCGGCGAAGAACAGGCCGGCTACCATCGCGACGATCATCGTGATGCGGCCGATCAGCACCATGGTCCGCGGGTTCGCCCGCTTCTTGCCTGCGACGTTCTGGCCGTAGATGTCGGCCATCACGATCGACGACAGGGCGGTGAGGTCGGCGTCGGCCGTCGAGGAGAGCGAACCGATGATCATCACGAAGAAGACGCACAGCAGCAGGGGCGACAGGTAGGTGGCGGCCATCTGCGGGATCAGGTTGTTCACGTCGCCGCCCACCGGCGTGATCCCGGCGTAGAGGGCGATGACGCCCAGCATGCCGATGCCGATGATCGTGGCTCCGTAGCCGAAGGTCGCGGTGACGAACGTCTTCTTGATCAGGTCCTCGCGCACGGCGAACAGACGCTGCGCGATGGTCTGGTTGCCGATCGCGTATGCCAGCACGGCGGCGATGTAGGGCGCACCCTGGTTGAAGAACGCGTCGGACGAGAAGAAGTCCGCCTGCTGAGGGGTGAGGTTCGACGCGCCCGTCTCGAACAGACTCGGTCCGCCGGCCGCGAAGAAGATGACCGGGATGATCACGATCACGGCGCCCAGCATCGCGCACACCTGCGCGAAGTCGGTGAGCACCGACGCGCGGAATCCCGACCACAGCGTGTAGAGCAGCACCCCCGCACCGATGGCCAGGATGCCCTGCCCGAACGTGAACGGCGAGAGCATCGAGATCAGCGCGCCGCCGGCGATGAGGTTCGAGGTGAGGCTGATGATGCTGCCGAGCACGTTGGAGCCGGCGAGCATGAGCTGACTGGAGCGGCCGTGGCGGGCGAACATCACCTCGGCGATGGTGTGCGCCTTGGGCGCCACCCGCCGGATGCGCCTGCCGAACGGGTAGATGAGCAAGATCATCAGAGCGCCCCAGAGCCCGTAGTGGATGGGGCCGGAGATGCCGTAGGTGTAGCCGGAAGTGGCTGAGGCGTACATCGACGCCGCCCAGATCCAGGTGGCGGTCATCGATGCGGCTGAGATGCCGAATCCGATCCTCCCGCCGCCGGTCATGTAGCCGTCGGCGTTCTCGGTGCGCTTGCGGATGCGCAGTGACATGTACAGGCTGCCGCCGAAGAACAGCAGCATGAGCAGGACCACGACGGGTCCGGCGAGGGTTTGCAGGTTTTCCACGTTTCTCTCTCTTGTCGAAGGGCCGGCGGCACTGCCGGGGGGCGGGAGAAGAGAGCGCTAACGGGACGGGAGGGTGGCCTTCAGAGGGCCGGTGAGCAGACGGACGGACGGAACGGGGGCGAAACGGATACTGGCCGGCATACGGTTTCTTCTCTCGGGGAGCACGCGCGCGGATGTCGCCCCCGCCGAGGAGCGACGCGCGCGTGCGCGGAAGGCCGAAGCCTCCCGCGAGCCGGAGAGAACGGGCGCTGCTCACGACGCAGGCGGTTCGTCGTGGCGCGCCCGCGAGCGGACCTCGGGTCCTCGGCGGGCGGGCGCTCGTCACCGGGCGGCAGCGCTGCGAGCGTGTCCGGCCCGCTTCTCCACGGTAGCAATCGCCCGGGGCAAGTCAAATGCGGGTCCCAGCGCATCACGGTACGGACGCCGCAGCGCCTGTCCGACGCGTACGCTCGGTGCATGACCAGGGCTCTTCTCATCGTGGATGTGCAGAACGATTTCACCGAGGGCGGTGCGCTCGCCGTCGCAGGTGGCGACGCGGTGGCCGCGGCGGTGTCAGCGCTGCTGGCCGAGCACGCCGCCGACTACGACGTCATCGTCGCGTCACGCGACTGGCACGATCCCGACAGCGACAACGGCGGGCACATCTCGACGCAGCCCGACTACGTCGGCACCTGGCCGACGCACTGCATCGCCGGAACGCAGGGTGCCCAATACGACCCCCTGCTCGACACTGCGGCCATCACCCACCATGTGCGCAAGGGCCAGGGCCTCCCGGCCTACTCGATGTTCGAGGGCGTGACCGACGGCGGGGAGCGCATGGCCGAGATCCTCACCGCGCACGGCGTGACCGACGCCGACGTGGTCGGCATCGCCACAGACCACTGCGTCCGAGCCTCCGCGCTGGACGCGATCGCGCACGGCATCCGGGTGCGGGTGCTCACCGATCTTGTCGCGGGCGTCGCGGAGGAGTCGAGCGCGGCCGCCCTGGCCGAGCTCGCGCACGCCGGCGCCGAACTCGCCCCCACCGGACGATGACCGAGCGCTGCGCACTGCTGCTGCGGGCGGTGAACGTCTCGGGGGCGAACCGGGTGCCGATGGCCGAGCTGAGAGCGCTGCTGTCTGGGCGCGGCGGCCTGCGGAACGTGGCGACCTACATCGCGAGCGGCAACATCATCTGCGATGCGCCCGACGACCTGGCCGTCGCGTGCGCGAGTGTGCGGGCGCTCGTCGCCGATGAATTCGGCGTCGACACCCCGGTGATCGCCCGCACGCACGATCAGCTCGTACGGGCCGAGCGCGACGATCCGTTCCCCGACGCCGCGCTCGACAGGATGGTCCACGCGATGTTCCTCGAGGGCGATGCCGCTCCCGGAGCCGTCGCGCAGCTCACCGACCGGCTGCAGCAGGGTGAGCGCATCGCGCTCGTCGGGCGTGAGCTGTGGATCGACTACGGTCAGGGCGGCGTCGCGTCGAGCAAGCTCACGCGGGCGGTGCTCGATCGTGCCCTGGGCACCGCGGGCACGGCCCGCAACCGCAATACGGTGCGCACGCTGGTGCAGCTGACCGCGCCCACCGTCAGCGCATGACAGAGCCGGGGACGGATGCACCGCCCCCGGCTCTGCGAGCTGCCTGATTCAGCTGTCGACGTCGACCCGAACCACGCCGAGTTCGGCGTCGAGCTCGACCTCGACGTCGGTGCGGTCGCCACCGAGCAGCTCGACCTCGTAGACGGCCCCGGAGGAGCTGGTCGACAGCGCGTGGAAGGCCGTCTCGGTCGCGCCCTCATCGCGGGCGGCCGACTGGGCAGCGGCGAGGATGTCGCCGAGCTGAGCGAGGTCGATCAGCGGATCGTCACCGTCGTCGTCGCTCGCGTCGTCCCTCCCGCGCTCGCGCACGGCGCCCTCGGCGGTGACGAACAGGTCGACGCCAGTGCCGTCGGCCAGGCGGGCGTCGATGTCGTACCCGCCGCGCTCGACCTCGATCGAGGTGATGCCCTCGGCGGACGCGTGCTCGATCGCGGTCTCCGCGGCCGTGCGCAGCGCCGCAGCATTCACGGGGACGGACACCGCGCCGGCGTCACCGGGCTGAGCGTCATCGTCTCGGCGGTCATCGTCAGAGCCATTCCCGGGCCGGCCCCCGCGCTCGTCCGCGTCGCGGGAGCCGGGTGCATGGATGCCGGGCCGGTCGTCGTCGTCATCGGCCACGGCGGCGCCGATGGCGAAGGCGCCGCCGCCGAAGGCGAGCAGTGCGAGGGCGGCACCGGCACCGATCAGGATCCGGCGATTGCGGCTGCGTGCGGGGCTCTTCACCTCGGACGGGGCGTCGGCGGCCGGCGAGCCTGCGGGCGCGGGCGCGACGGCGTCGTCGAGGCGCTCGGTGGGAGCCTCGACAGCCGCGCCGGCCGGGTGGTCCGCGTCGCGGCCTGCTGGGTCGTCGGAGGGGGCAGGGGTCTTCTCGTCGTTGTCCATGTCTCCACTGTGCTCTGCGGGCGGTGAAGCGCTCCTGAAGCCGCCTGAAGACGCGTTCAGGCTTCGGCGGACCGGGGGAGGGCCAGAGTCATCAGCGCCCCTCCGGAGGGGGCGTCGGATGCGGTGACCTCGCCGCCGTGCGCCAGAGCGATCTCCCGCACGATGGCGAGTCCGAGGCCGCTGCCGCCGGCATCCCTCGCTCGCGCCTCGTCGAGCCGCACGAAGCGGTCGAAGATGTGCTCGCGCTGCTCGACCGGGATCCCCGTCCCGTCATCCTCGACCTGCAGCAGCACTCTCTCGCCCTGCTCGACCACGCGGATGGACACCCGCTCGCGGGCATGCCGAGCCGCGTTGTCGGCGAGGTTGCGCGCCGCACGAGCCAGCAGCGCTGCGTTCCCGACGACGCGGCCGGGCCCGATCCCGCTGGCGTCGACGGCGATTCCCATGCCACGCAGCCGCTGCACCTCGGCCAGGGCGATGTCGTCGACATCGGTCGGCGCCACGGGGGCGTCGCGGCCCTCGTCGAGCCGGGCCAGCAGCAGCAGTCCTTCGACGAGCTCCTGCATCCGCCCACCTTCGTCGAGCACGACGCGACTCAGGGCAGGCAGAGAACTCGCCTCCGGATGCGCTGCCGCCAGCTCCGCGTGCTGGCGGATCGTCGCCAGGGGCGAGCGCAGCTCGTGCGACGCGTCGCTGACGAACCGGCGCTGCGTGATCTGCGAGTGCTCCAGACGGTCCAGCATCCGATTCATCGTCCGGGCCAGCGCACCCAGCTCGTCGTCTCGCGCGGCGTCCACCCGTCGGTCGAGGCCTGCCGCGTCGATGGCATCCACCTGCCGGCGCAGCCGCTCGACGGGAGCGAGCGCGCGGGTCGCCACCACCCACATCACCAGCCCGACGAGGCCCAGCACGAGCGGCACGGCGACCGCCAGCAGCACGGCAGACGCCGACACCGCCTCCTCGACGCCGTCGAGCGGTCGCGCCACGGTGAGCGTGCCGCGATCGGTCTGCTCGCTGACGGCGAGGTAGGGATCTCCGTCGACCTCGATGCGCTGGGCGCGGTCATCTCGCACGACGGGCAGGGCGCGGGCGTCGTCGTCGTTCGTCTGATCCGGGGCCGGCCCTGCGGTGTCGTCCTCGTCGCGCTCGCCGCCGTGGTCATCGCCGACGTCCTGCAGCCGCACGAGGACATCGTCGTCGATGGCATCCACGCGCCCGGGGCCGCGCTCGAGCTGCGCGGAGATCGTGTCGACGTCCTGTCGGACGGACGCTGCGACGCTGTCCGTCAACGTGGCCCGCAGCACCTGCACGGCCGCGAACGAGCCGGCGATCAGCGCGACGGCGACGACCAGCAGCGCGCCGATGGTGAGGCGAGAGCGGATGGAGCGCAGCGGGGAGGTCATGCCCTGGCATCCCGCCCCGTCAGGCGATAGCCCGCGCCACGGACGGTCTGGATGCTCTCCCGGCCGAACGGGCGGTCGACCTTCGCGCGCAGATGCCCGATGTAGACCTCGACGATGTTCGCATCCCCGTCGAAATCGGCACCCCACACGTTCGTGATGATCTCGGCCTTCGTCACCACCTCGTCACGGCGGCGCATCAGGAAGTCGAGCACCGCGAGTTCCCGGGCGGTGAGGGTGACCTCGGTCTCGCCGCGGAAGACCCGGCGAGCGGCAGGGTCGAGACGCAGGTCGCTCGCCTCCAGCACGGCGGGACGCTCGCGCACTCCGCGGCGGACCAGCGCCCGCAGCCGGGCGACGAGCACGGGGTACGAGAAGGGCTTGGTGAGCCAGTCGTCGCCGCCGGTGTCGAGCCCCTCGACCTCATCCCACTCGCCGTCCTTCGCCGTGAGGAAGAGCACCGGCGTCCAATCGCCCTCGGCGCGCAGCGCCTGGCACACCCGGTATCCGCTCATCCCCGGCATCATCACATCGAGCACGATCGCGTCGTAGTCGTCGTCACGTGCCCTGGCGAGGCCGTCGACGCCGTTGTGCGCGACGTCGACGACCATGCCCTCGGCCTCCAGCCCACGACGGACGCCGTCGGCGAGGCGCACTTCGTCATCGACGATCAGGATCCGCATGCTCACAGTCTGGCGGCTGGATCCTGAAGCGCGGCTGAAGCGCGCAGCCGGGAATCAGGCGTGCTGCTCGCGGTGCGTGCCCTCGCCGATCTCCTCGACGACCTTCGCGCAGAACGCGGGCAGGTCATCGGGGGTGCGACTGGAGACCAGACCCGCGTCGACCACGACCTCCTCGTCGACCCACGTCGCCCCGGCGTTGCGCAGGTCGGTCGCGAGACTGGGGTAGCTGGTGAGGGTGCGGCCGTCGACGACGTCAGCCTCGATGAGGATCCACGCGCCGTGGCAGATCACGCCGACCGGCTTGTGCTGCTCGAAGAATGCGCGGGCGAGATCGATGGAGGCGCGATCCATGCGCAGGTGGTCGGCGTTCACGACGCCGCCGGGCAGCACCAGGGCGTCGAAGTCGTCGGCCGATGCGGCGCCCGCGGCGAGGTCGACCGGCTGGGCATGACCGTTCTTGCCGGTGATCTCGCCGGACTCGGGCGACACCATGGTCGCCGTGCCGCCGGCGTCGGTCACCGCCCGCCACGGCTCGGTCAGTTCGCTGTCTTCGAAGCCGTCGGTTGCGAGGAAGGCGACCTTCGCGTCGGAGATGCTCGTCATCATGCGTCCTTTCGATCGGGGATGGTGGTGCCACTCTGCGACGGGGCGGCGCATCCTCGGCAGGGGATGGCGAGGCGCGGCGACGCGTGATACGCCCGCAGGTGCCTACGCTGGACGGATGTCCGTGTCGTCGCATCCGCTGCCCGCGACGATCGCCCATGCCGTTGAGCATGAGCTCATGATCCGCAAGTCGCGGTTCCTGACCCTGGTGGCTCCGGTGGACGCGCCCGAGGCGGCTGACGCGGTGATCGCCGATGTGAGAAGGCGGTACTGGGATGCCAGGCACAACTGCAGTGCGCAGGTGACCGGGCTGCACGGCGATCGCGCACGGTCGTCCGATGACGGAGAGCCGTCGGGGACGGCGGGGATCCCGATGCTGGAGGTGCTGCGGCGTCGGGAGCTGACCGATGTCGTCGCCGTGGTGACGCGCTATTTCGGCGGCATCAAGCTGGGGGCAGGCGGTCTCGTGCGCGCCTACTCGTCTGCGGTCTCCGAGACGCTCGATCTCGCGGCCCTGGTCGACCGGCGGGTGCTGGATCAGGTGCGCCTGGCTGCTGCGCACGCGGATGCCGGACGTTTCGACAACCTGCTCCGCGACTGGGCGGCACGCAGTGGTGCCGTGCTCGGGGAGACCACCTATGCGGCGTCGGCGGAGTTCGAGGTGTGGGCGCCGGCATCGGCGGTGCCGGCTCTGCAGGCGGAGGTCGCCGCGCTGTCCGCGGGAGCGGTGGCGGCGGTCGGGACCGGCGTGCAGCGGGTGATCGACGTGCCGCGCTGAGCGACGCGGGCCGAATCAGCCGCGGAGGGCGGTGAGCACGGCCTCCGACAGCGGCGGCCAGGCCTCGGACGCCCATGGCCCGAAGTCCCGATCGGCGAGCGCGACGCAGGCCGCCTGCGCCCGCGGGTCCACCCACAGGAACGTGCCGCTCTGCCCGAAGTGGCCGAACGTCTCAGCGGAGTTGGCCGTCGACGTCCAATGCGGCGATTTGCCGTCGCGCAGTTCGAACCCGAGCCCCCAGTCGTTCGGCCGCTGCACCCCGTAGCCGGGCAGCACCCCGTCGAGTCCGGGGAACGCGACGGTCGTCGCGAGTGCCAGCGTCTGCGGGGCGAGCAAGGCGGGACGCTGCAGTTCGGCGGCGAAGCGCGCGAGGTCGGCCGCGGTGGATTCGGCACCCGCGCCGGCTGACCCGGTCAGCCTTGTCGACGTCATGCCGAGCGGCGCGAACACCGCTTCGTGGATGTAGGTGGCGAACGGGATCTCGGCGCGCTCCTCGAGCGTCTGAGCGAGCACGTCGAAGCCGCGGTTGGAGTAGATCCGGCGGGTTCCCGGCTCGGCTCGCACCCGGTCTTCGGAGAAATCGAGTCCGGAGGTGTGGGCGAGCAGGTGGCGCACGGTCGATCCGGGAGGGCCCGCCGGGTCATCGAGGTCGAAGACGCCCTCCTCGACGGCGACCAGCGCGGCGTATGCGGTGAGCGGCTTGGTGACGGATGCCAGACGGTAGACCCGATCGAGGTCGCCGCGCGATCCGACGACGTCGCCGTCGGCGCCGATCACGGCAACCGCCGCGTGGTCGACGGGCCAGCTGTCGACCTGGATCAGCGCGTCGTCGATGGCTGTCATGCGCCCTCCCGGATGTCGTGCACTGTGCGTCTCTCGCATGGAGAGCGCGATGGCATCCTCCCACACCGGCTCCGTTCGCCGCCGGTGCAGTCGAAGGTATGCCTGGAACTGAAGGCGTTCTCAACGGAGAACACGAGGCCTTCCTCGATCCGAGATGCAGTTCGGGGGACGCTCCGCAAGTACGCGCAATTTGCGGGCTTCATCGAGTCTGACTGAGCTATGCGGCGCGAACGACTGTCGCACCGCGTGAGCCGAGGACAGGTTTCCGCCGGGATCTCCGTCTTCGGTATCCCGGCGGAATCACGCGATCCCAGTGCCTGACTGGTGGGCCCCGTGGGGCTCGAACCCACGACCCGCGGATTAAAAGTCCGATGCTCTGCCAACTGAGCTAGAGGCCCGTGCCTCAAGTCTAGAGGCCGTCGAACCGGGTCCTGACCGCCCGGTTCGTACGCACGAAGAGGCGCCCGTCGACTCATGGTCGACGGGCGCCTCTGATCAGCCTGCGGATCCCTACCGGGCTGATCTCACCGCGTCACTCCTGCACGGTGTCCGGTCGGTCACTGAGCTGGCGGCATCAGGACCGAGTCGATGAGGTACACGGTGGCGTTGGCGGTCTGCACGCCGCCGCAGATGACGTTCGCGTCGTTCACCATCCACTCGTCGCCCGAGCCGGTGACCTCGAGGTCGGCGCCCTGAACGGTCGTGTGCATGCCCTCGATGTCGGACGGCGCGATCTGGCCGGGGACGACGTGGTAGGTCAGGATCGACGTGAGCGTGTCGGCGTCGGTCTTCAGGCTCTCGATCGTCGCTGCGTCGATCTTGGCGAAGGCGTCGTCAACCGGCGCGAAGACGGTGAACTCGTCGCCGTTGAGCGTGTCGACGAGGTTGACGTCGGGGTTCAGCTGTCCGCTCACAGCCGAGACGAGGGTCGTGAGCAGCGGGTTGTTCGACGCCGCGACGGCGACCGGGTCCTGCGACATGCCCTCGATCGAGCCGCCGCCGTCCGGAACCTGCTCGGCGTAGGCCTCACAGCCGGGGCCGACGAGATTCGCCGCGGGGTCCATGGTCTCAGGAGCGTCGGACGTCTCGGACGTCTCGGCCGGCATCGGCTCCGACGATTCCATGTCCGACTCGCCTCCCATCGTGCAGCCCGACAGGACGAGGGCGCCGACGAAACCGAGCGAGAGAGCGGCGGTGATCTTCTTCTTGGTGCTGAGCATTTCAACCTCCGGAGTTCGGTGCCGCGGACCTCCCGCGGCGTCGACGGTTGTTCGGAACCCCTCCGAGATCGGATGGGAATCAATCCGATTCGATTCTCAGACCCGAAGAATCTGTGACGGATGGCGGGTCACACTCACGCGCGAGAGGAGGGATGGGGCATGCTTGTCGAGATGGTTATCGATGGCGTCGAGGTGGTCGAGGACGGGTCGTCCGGCGATCTTGCCGCCGACCTCATCATTCGCGTCGCCGACGGTGACCAGCGCGCCTTCGCGGAGCTCTACGATCTGCTCTCCCCGCGGGTGTTCGCTCTCATCCTCAAGGTCGTGGTGAACCGATCGCAGAGCGAGGAAGTGCTGCAGGAGGTCTTCCTCGAGATCTGGCAATCCGCTTCGAAGTTCGCTCCGAACAGAGGTCAGGGCCGTTCCTGGATCTTCACGATCGCACACCGCCGGGCCGTCGACCGGGTGCGATCGTCGCAGTCCAGCACCGATCGCGACATGCGCGTCGGCGTTCGCGACCTCGGCGGTGAACGGGACGTGGTGCAGGAGGCGGTCGAATCGAAGCTGGAGGGCGAGCGCGTGGTCGCCGCTCTCTCGGCGCTGCCCGAGGCCCAGCAGGAGGCGCTGATCCTGGCCTACTACGGCGGCTACAGCCAGAGCGAGATCGCGGCACTCACCGGAGTGGCGCTGGGAACGATCAAAACGAGAATGCGGGACGGACTGACGCGGTTGCGCGGGGAGATGGGGGTGTCAGGAGCATGAATGAGCAGGAATTCGCGGAGCTCGCGGCCGCCCACGCCCTCGGGGCCCTGGGCGAGACCGACGAACGGCGATTCGCTGAGGCGCTCGCCGAGCATCCCGAGTGGCAGGCCATCGCCGACGACGACCACGACACGGTCGCGATCCTCGCCGGCGGGCTTGCTCCGGTCGCACCGCCGCAGGCGCTGCGCTCGACGCTGCTGCAGCAGATCGCCTCGCTGCCGCAGGACGGCGGGACGACTCCGACACATCCGGATGATGCTGCTGTCGGCGACGACGCGGGATCCAGGGCGACCGGTGCGTCGGCCCCCGCGGGAGCGCCGTGGCGGCGCAGGATCTTCGCGCTCGCCGCGGGGCTCGCGCTGATCGTCGGCGCCGGTGTGGCGACCACGACCGTGGTCTCTCGGCTGCAGCGGCCGGCATCCGTGGTCGCGCTGGACGAGATCCGCTCGGCCCCGGATGCTGAGCAGGTGGAGGTGCAGCTCGAATCCGGCGGCACGGCGACCGCGCACTGGTCCGGCGCGGTCGGCAAGGCGGTGCTGGTGGCATCCGGCCTCGACGATCTCGGTGCGGACAAGAGCTACGAGCTGTGGTTCGTCCGCGGCGAGCAGCCCATCGCGGCCGGCGTCTTCGACGCAGACGGCGGCACGGCCACTGCTCTGCTCGATGTGCCCATGCATGCGGGCGATGTCATCGCGGTGACGGTGGAGCAGGCCGGTGGGTCGCCGTCCGGCCTGCCGACGACCGATCCGATCATCGTCATCCCGACCGCCTGATCCGACCGGGCATCCGGGTTTCGATGGCCCGGCCGCCGCATGGCGGGCGTAGCCTTGACGGATGCCCGAGCAGTTCCACCGCCCCGTCCGCAGGCCGCCCGCGGCCTTCGACAACATCGTCGGCGAAGCCGACCCGGCCGAGCAGTCGCGCGTCGCCCACGCCACCGCATCCGCTCTGCTCGAGCGCGCGCGCAGCGACGAATCGGGTGCCGTCACCTCACGGCTGCTCGCGTTCGCGGCCGAGAACGGCATCGACGAGATCGCCGAGCTCTGGTCGCACGCTCCCGCGCGCTCGCTGCCCGGAGCCCTGTGGCGGCTGTACCTGCTGCAGATCGCTGTCCGCTCCGACGCACCGCTGACCGCGCTGCTCTACGAGCGCGGGCGCGTCGAACTGCACACCGCCGATGCGGCCATCGCCGGTGCTCCGGCTCCCGCCGATCCGGGTGAGCTGGTCGATCTCGTCGACGCGATCCTGCGGGGCGTGTTCCGAGGCGACTTCTCGGTCGCACTCGAGCGCGCCGCCGCGTACTGCCGGGTGCAGGCATCCGGTGCGACCCACGCGGCAGACGACTACGAGCCGACCGAGCCGCAGCGGTCGAGCGATCTCACGCGGCGGGCGCTGCGGTTGACCGCCTACGCCGAGGATCTGGCGGCCTCCGCCGCCGCATGGCGTCGCGGCATGCTGACCTGACGCAGAAGAAAAGCCGGACCGCAAGAACGCCTCTCGGCGGAAGGCCGCTCGCAGCGGCGAATATTGGAGCCCGGGGTTATGCGGCCCGGCCGATCAAGTGTAACGCGTCAGCGGCACGGGTATTCCCGTCGCCGTAGGCTGTGCACATGGCCCAGCGCTTCGCCCTCATGATCGCCCCCGCCGACGCAGCTGACGACCGTGCGGACTTCCGCGACACGTTCACGCCGATGGATGTCACCGCGCCCGCGCTCAGCGTGGGCGAGCTCAGCACGCAGCGCGGCGACGGCGTGTTCGAGTCGATCGGGGTCGTCGACGGGCATGCGAACGAGGTCGAGGCGCACGTGCAGCGCCTCGCGCACTCCGCCCGCCTGTGCGATCTGCCTGCACCGAACCTGGCGCAGTGGCGTCAGGCGATCGAGGTCGTCGCGGCCCAGGCTCCGGCGGGCGAGGCCGTGGTCAAGCTCATCCTCAGCCGGGGCGTCGAGCACGGGCCGGCACCGACGGCGTGGGCGACCGTGGCGGCGGCCCCCGATTTCCGGGCTGTGCGGCGCAACGGAATCACGGTCGTCACCCTCGATCGGGGCTATGACCTCGGTGCGGGGGAGCGCGCGCCATGGCTGCTGCTCGGCGCGAAGACGCTGTCGTACGCGGTGAACATGGCTGCGCTGCGCGAAGCCAGGCGGCGCGGCGCCGACGACGCGATCTTCGTCACCCGCGACGGGTACGTGCTCGAGGCGCCGACCGCGTCGCTGATCATCCGCGCGGGCGGGGATTTCCTCACGCCGGCGCCGGCGGGCGGCATCCTGCACGGGACCACCCAGCTCAGCGTGTTCGAGTACCTCGAGTCCCACGGGCGCACCACCCGCTATGAGACCCTGACCGCCTCCGACCTGACGAAGGCCGATGCGGCATGGCTCGTGTCGAGCATCCGCCTCGCTGCGCCGATCACGGCTGTCGACGGCGCGCCCCTGGCATCCGACCCCGACCTGACCGCCGAGCTGAACACGTTCCTGCTCTCGCCGCGCTGACGCCCGTCGTGAGCGACGGATCCGAAGACGCGACAGCGGCCTCGGTCACCCGAATCGACCTGAGACGTAGTCCTCGGTGGCCTGCGCGGCGGGCGTGGTGAAGATCGTGGCGGTGTCGTCGAACTCGATCAGCTTGCCGGGCTGGCCGGTGCCGGCGATGTTGAAGAACGCCGTCTTGTCCGACACCCGGCTGGCCTGCTGCATGTTGTGGGTCACGATCACGATCGTGTACTCGTTCTTGAGGTCCTGGATGAGCTCTTCGATCGCGAAGGTCGAGATCGGGTCGAGGGCCGAGCACGGCTCGTCCATCAGCAGCACCTCGGGCGAGACGGCGATCGCACGCGCGATGCACAGTCGCTGCTGCTGACCGCCCGACAGGCCCGAACCGGGCTTGTCGAGGCGGTCCTTGACCTCGTTCCAGAGGTTCGCGCCCATCAGCGACTTCTCGACGAGCGCATCCTGGTCGCTCTTCGACATCTTGCCGTTGTTGAGCTTCACGCCGGCGAGCACGTTCTCCTTGATCGACATCGTCGGGAACGGGTTCGGACGCTGGAACACCATGCCCACCTGACGGCGCACGAGCACCGGGTCGACGCCCGCGCCGTAGAGGTCCTTGCCGTCGAGCAGCACCTCGCCCTCGACGCGCGCGCCGGGGATGACTTCGTGCATGCGGTTCAGCGTGCGCAGGAACGTGGACTTGCCGCAGCCGGACGGGCCGATGAACGCCGTCACGCTGCGCGGCTGGATCTCGAGGGAGACGCCCTCCACGGCGAGGAAGTCGCCGTAGTAGACGTTGAGGTCGTTGACTTCGATGCTCTTGGACATATCGGGTTCCTTGGGATTCGGGTGCGACTCAGCGGCCGGCGGTCTTCGGGGCGAACCACTTGGCGATCAGGCGCGCGAGCAGGTTCAGCAGCATGACGATGAGGATGAGGGTGAGCGCGCCCGCCCAGGCGCGGGCCACCGAGGCGTCGGCCGCGGTGCCCTGGTTCATGTACGAGTTGTAGACGAACACCGGCAGCGTCATCATCTGAGAGTTCACGAGGTTCGTGTTGAGGCTGGCGGTGAAGCCTGCGGTGAGCAGCAGCGGGGCGGTCTCGCCGATGACGCGCGAGATGGCGAGCATGACCGAGGTCGTGATGCCGGCGATCGAGGTGGGCAGCACGATCTTCAGGATCGTGAGCCACTTCGGCACGCCGAGCGCGTACGACGCCTCGCGCAGCTCGTTCGGGACGATGCGCAGCAGCTCCTCGCTGCCGCGGACGACCACCGGAACCATGAGCACGGCGAGGGCCAGGGCGCCCATGAGGCCCATCGAGATCCCGGGCCGCACGAGCAGGGCGAACACGGAGTAGATGAACAGACCGGCCACGATCGACGGGATGCCCGTCATCACGTCGACGAGGAAGGTGATGCCCTTGGCGATGCGGCCGCGGCCGTACTCCACGAGGTAGATCGAGGTCATCAGACCCACCGGCACGGCGATCACGGTCGCGGTGAGCGTGACGAGCACCGTGCCCCAGATGGCGTGCACGATTCCGCCGCCCTCCCCGACGATGTTGCGCATCGAGTAGCTGAAGAACTCGGCGTCGAAGCGGCTGACGCCGTTGGTGACGACCGTCCACAGCAGGGAGATCAGGGGCAGCAGGGCGACGACGAACGCGGCGCTCACCAGCGCCGTCATCAGCCGGTCGACGGCTTTGCGACGGCTCTCCGCGATCGAGGAGACGACGGTGATGAGCACCATGTAGATCAGCACGCCGACGATGGCCGCGCCGGCGATGTTGAAGTCCGCAGGGTCGCCGCCGATCGCGCCGAGGGCGAACACGGTGAACGAGGTGGCGAGGGATGCCCCGAGCAGAGCCCACGGGGCCCACGGGGCGAGCCGGCCGGCGGTGAGCGAGGAGGAGGGGCGCGCGGTGCCGGGCGTGGTCGTGTCGGTGCGCTGCAGAGACGTGGTCATGTCAGTTCGCTCCAGAGAACTCGGCGCGGCGGGCCACGATCCAACGGGCGAGCGCGTTGACCGCGAAGGTCACGACGAACAGCACGAGGCCGGTGGCGATGAGGGTGTTGACACCCGTGTCGTGCGCTTCGGGGAAGGCGAGGGCGATGTTCGCGGGGATCGGCGTCGGGTTGGTGGCGGTCAGCACGAGGAAGCTGTAGACCGCGGCGGGGGAGAGCACCATGGTCACAGCCATCGTCTCGCCGAGGGCGCGGCCCAGCGCCAGCATGACCGCCGAGACCATGCCGCCGCGCGCGAACGGCAGCACGGCCATGCGCACCATCTCCCAGCGCGTGGCGCCGAGTGCGAGGGCCGCCTCTTCGTGCAGCTTCGGCGTCTGCAGGAACACCTCGCGGCAGATGGCGGTCATGATCGGGATGACCATGACCGCGAGCACGACGGCGGCCGTCATGATCGTCTTGCCGGTCGAGGAGACCTGGCCGCCGAAGATCGGGATCCAGCCGGCGTTCGCGTTGAGCCAGGCGTACACGGGCTGCAGCAGGGGTGCGAGCACCAGTCCGCCCCAGAGGCCGAAGACGACCGAGGGCACGGCGGCGAGAAGGTCGATGATGTAGCCCAGCACCCCGGCGAGACGGCGGGGCGCGTAGTGCGAGATGAACAGCGCGATGCCGATCGCGATGGGCGTCGCCATGAGCAGGGCGAGGAACGACGCCCAGACGGTTCCGAAGGCGAGCGGCCCGACGTACTCCCAGAACGAGCGCCCCTCGAGGATGTGGTTGTCGCTCGTATCGGGTGCGAAGGCGGGCAGGCTCTGGATGATGAGGAACGCGGCCACCGCGGCGAGCACGACGAGGATGATGATCCCGGCGCCGAGGGCGCTGCCCGAGAACACCCGGTCGCCGAGGCGCTGCCTGGCTCTGATCGGGGCAGGCGGCGCCTGCCTGGTCGTCGTGCTCATGGTCTCCGTTTCGGGTCGAAGTGCGTATGAGGGCTGACCCTCCGGTGCCCCCGCGTCGGATCGGACGCGGGGGCACCGGAATCAGCTGGTGAAGATGGGTCAGCCGACCTTGATCGTGTCGATCGCGGCGAGGACCTTCTCGCGCAGGCCCTCAGAGATGGGGGCGCTGCCGGCGTTGTCCGCAGCGGCCTGCTGTCCGTCCTCGCTGGCGACGTACTCGAAGTACGCCTTCACGAGCTCAGCGGTGTTCTGGTCCTCGTACTGCTCGCAGGCGATCAGGTAGCTGACCAGGGCGATCGGGTACGAGCCGGCAGGCGCGGCGGCGGGGTCGACGTCGAAGACGAGGTCGGCGTCTCCGCGACCCTCCTCGAGCGGCGACGCCTCGACCAGTGCAGCGGCCGCCTCGGCGGAGTACGCGACGTACTCGCCGCCGACGCCCACCTTGACCTGGCCGAGCTCCTTCGTCTGCGAGGCGTCGGCGTAGCCGATCGCTCCGTTGCCCGCCTTGATCGCCTGGACGACGCCCGAGGTGCCCTGAGCGGCTTCGCCGCCCTGGAGCGGCCACACGCCGTCGGCCTCGTCGGTCCACACGTCGGGAGCGGTCGCGTTGAGGTACGCCGTGAAGGTCTCGGTCGTGCCGGAGTCGTCGGAGCGGTGCACGGGTGAGATCGCCAGGTCGGGAAGCGTCACGCCCTCGTTCTGCGAGGCGATCGCCGCGTCGTTCCAGTTGGTGATCGTGCCGGCGAAGATGCCCGCGATCGTCTTCGCATCGAGGTTGAGCTCGTCGACGCCCTCGAGGTTGAAGGCGACGGCGACGGGCGAGATGTACAGCGGCACCTCGACGATGTTCTCGGACGAGCAGGTCTTGAACCCGTCGCCGAACTCCTCCAGCTTGAAGGCGCGGTCGGAGCCGATGAAGTCGCTCGCGCCGGCGATGAAGTTCTCGCGGCCGGTGCCCGATCCGGTGGGCTCGTAGTTGATGGTGACGCCGCTGTTGGCCGTCTGGAATGCCGCGACCCAGGCCTCCTGCGCCGAGCCCTGCGACGAGGCGCCGGTGGCCTTGAGGGTGCCCTCGAGGTTCGACGCGGCAGGCGCGTCGCCGTTGTCGGAGGCGGGAGCTTCGTTCGCGGCGCAGCCGGCGAGTGCGAGGGCGGCGACAGCGCCGACGGCGCTGAGACGAGCGATGCGGGTGATCTTCACTGTGGATCCGTTCGATCGGGGAATGTGTATGGCCCGGTGCAGGGCACACAGTGACGTTAGGAGGGCCGGTTAACGAGACTCTCCCCGTGAGGTGAACGGGAGGTGAACGAGGGGCGGACAGTGCGCGCCGCACCCTCGGGCGTCAGTGTCAGACCTTCGGCTCGTGGGTCTCGATCGAGATGATCCCGGAGCCGGGGTTGGTGGCGGACAGGTGCACGACCGAGAACGCCGCGACGTTCAGGGCGCTGGCGCTGTCGATGTAGGACCCGGGGACGGTTCCGGTGGCGAGGGCGAGCTCCGACAGGATGCCCGGAAGCACCGGGCCGTGGCTGCACAGCACCGTCGCCTTGCGCGAGCGCACGCGTCGTCCGATCACCGAGCGCACATCCGCGGTGTCGGCATCCCACGCATCCTGACTGAGCTTCGGGGTCAGGCGGGCCATCCGCCCCAGCTTGCGCTCGAGGGGCGCGACCGTCTGCGTGCACCGCACGGCGTCGCTCGTGACGATGCGACGCACCCCGAACGCGCGCAGCGGGCCGACGATCGCCTTCGCCTGCCGCAGTCCCCTGTCGGTGAGCGGCCGAGCGGCGTCCGCCTCGTGCCAGTCCGCGCGGGCGACCGCCTTGGCGTGCCGCAGGGCGATGATGGGGAAGGTGCGCAGCACGCCGTCGTCGACGAGCCGGATGAAGTTGTCGAGGATCTCGACATCGACCGGATAGCTCAGGTGCTTGCGCGCCTTCTTCAGGCTCACCCACTCGACGCCGGAGATCTCCCCGTTCGGCACGAACGACGAGGCGCGGATCGCGGCGTCGGTCGCCTCCGCAGCCCAGTAGTGCACGACCTTCTGCCGCTTCGGACGCATCCAGTACCTGCTGACGCCGACGGGCACCCCCAGCGACACCTGGATCCCGGTCTCCTCGCGCACCTCGCGCACGGCGGTCTCGGCGAGCATCTCGCCCGGGTCGACCTTGCCCTTCGGCAGCGTCACATCGCGGTACTTCGTGCGATGGATCAGCAGCACCTTGAGCTTGTCGTCGACCATCCGCCAGACGATCGCGCCCGCCGCGTAGACCGCCGAGTCGCTCATCGGATCGCGCGCTTGCTGCGTCGCCGGCGGCCCTGCACGCTCGCCATCGTCAGATCCTGCAGGTCGAGCAGGGGCTGTCCGTCGGCCTCGGCGACCCGCTTCCATTCACCGCCCTCGCCCAGATGCCAGGAGTTGGTGCGCGGGTCCATCGCGAGGTCGAACAGGTCGTGCAGCTCCTGCAGGTGCGCGGGGTCGCGCAGGCGCACCAGCGCCTCGACGCGACGGTCGAGGTTGCGGTGCATCATGTCGGCGCTGCCGATGTAGACGATCGGGGCTCCGTCGTTCTCGAACATGAACAGCCGGGAGTGCTCCAGGTAGCGGCCCAGGATGCTGCGCACGGTGATGTTGTCGCTCACGCCAGGCAGATCGACGCGCAGGCTGCAGATGCCGCGCACCCAGACATCGATCTTCACCCCGGCCATGCTGGCCCGGTACAGGCCGTCGATGATCTCCTCGTCGACCATCGAGTTGACCTTGATGCGGATGCGGGCGGGCTTGCCGGCCTCGGCGTTCGCGCGCTCCGCGTCGATGTGCCGCATCAGGCCCTTCCGCAGATGGCGGGGGGCGACGAGCAGGTGCTTGAACTTCTTCTCGATCGCGTAGCCGCTGAGCTCGTTGAACAGCCTGGTCAGGTCCTTGCCCACCTGCGGGTCGGCGGTGAACAGGCCGAAGTCCTCGTAGATGCGGCTGGTCTTCGGGTTGTAGTTGCCCGTGCCGATGTGCGAGTAGTGGCGCAGCGCGCCCTCTTCCTGGCGGATGATCAGCGCGAGCTTGCAGTGCGTCTTCAGCCCCACCAGGCCGTACACCACGTGCACGCCGGCCTTCTCGAGCTTGCGCGCCCAGACGATGTTGTTCGCCTCGTCGAAGCGCGCCTTGACCTCGACGAGGGCGAGCACCTGCTTGCCGGATTCGGCCGCGTCGATCAGGGCCTGCACGATCGGGCTGTCTCCCGAGGTGCGGTACAGGGTCTGCTTGATGGCGAGCACATGCGGGTCGCGGGCCGCCTGCTCGAGGAACGCCTGCACGCTCGTCGCGAATGACTCGTACGGGTGGTGCACGAGCACGTCGGCCTTGCGGATCGCGCGGAAGATGTCGGAGCGCTCGTTGCTGTCACCCGGCTGGAACGCCACGGCCGTGGTGGGCAGATGCGGCGGGTACCGCAGATCGGGTCGGTCGAGGCGCCCCAGATCGAACAGCCCGCGAAGGTCGAGCGGACCGGGCAGCCGGTAGACCTCCTGGTCGGTGATGTCGAGCTCCCTGATCAGCAGCTCGAGGGTGATGTCATCCATGTCCTCGGTGATCTCGAGGCGGATCGGCGGGCCGAAGCGGCGTCGCAGCAACTCCGCCTCGAGCGCCTGGATGAGGTTCTCGCTCTCGTCCTCCTCGATCTCGACGTCCTCGTTGCGGGTGAGGCGGAAGGCGTGGTGGTCGAGCACCTCCATGCCGGGGAAGAGGTCGCCGAGGTGGTTGGCGATGAGCTCCTCGAGGCGGATGAACCGGGTGATCGGACTCCTCCCTGGCACCTCGACGAAGCGCGGCAGCATGGTGGGCACCTTGAGGCGAGCGAAGTCCTGCCGCCCGGTGCGGGCGTTGCGGATGCGGATCGCAAGGTTCAGCGACAGCCCCGAGATGTACGGGAACGGGTGCGCGGGGTCGACGGCGAGCGGCATGAGCACGGGGAAGACCTGCGCCTGGAAGTACTCGCCGAGGGCGCCGCGTTCGGCGTCGGTGAGGTCGTCCCAGTCGGTGATCTCGATGCCGGCGTCAGCGAGCGCCGGGCGCACGAGGTCGTTCCACACAGCGGCGTGGCGCAGCTGCAGAGCGTACGCGTCCCGCGAGATGTCGCTGAGCACGTCGCTGGGTGACCGGCCGACGTTCGTCGGCACGGCGAGCCCGGTGAGGATGCGGCGCTTGAGCCCGGCCACCCGCACCATGAAGAACTCGTCGAGGTTGCTGGCGAAGATCGCGAGGAAGTTCGCCCGTTCCAGCTCGGGCAGCGACGGATCCTCGGCCAGCTCGAGCACGCGCCGGTTGAAGGCCAGCCAGCTCAGTTCCCGGTCGTGGTAGCGGTGGTCGGGCAGCACCGCGTCCGGAGCCTCGTGCGCATCGAAATCGTCGTCTTCGGCATCCCCGAGGCCGGTGTCGACAAGGGCGGGTTCCATCATGGGGTACATCTTTGCATCCGCGGGTGCCCGAAGAGCGAACTCAGACGGGCGCGGTCGGGGCGTCGTCGTGCAGATTGAAGCGGTAGCCCACGTTCCGGACGGTGCCGATGACCTGCTCGGCGTCGCCGAGCTTCGCCCGCAGACGCCGCACGTGCACATCGACTGTGCGCGTGCCGCCGAAGTAGTCGTATCCCCACACGTCGCTCAGCAGCTGCTCGCGGGTGAAGACCCGCGACGGGTGCGTCGCCAGGAAGTGCAGCAGCTGGAACTCCTTGTAGGTGAGATCCAACGGCTTGCCGTGCAGCTTGGCGGAATACGACTGCTCGTCGATCGTGATGCCCGAGGCCTGCACGTGGGCGGGTTCCGATGCGTCGGCGCGCGCGAGCGCCAGCCGCAGTCTGGCGTCGATCTCGGCGGGGCCCGCCGTGCACAGCAGGACGTCGTCGAACCCCCAGTCCGACGCGATCGCGCTCAGGCCGCCCTCGGTGACCACCAACAGGACGGGGATGTCGGAGCCCGCGGTGCGCAGCAGCCGGCAGGTCGTGCGCGCCGCGACGAGATCGATGCGCGCGTCGACGATCACGACGTCGCTCTCGGGCAGGTCCAGCAGGCGGGTGGTGTCGAGCGGGTGGTGCCGGATGCTGTGCGACAGCAGTTCGAGCGCGGGCAGTGCCGGATCCCCTGGGGGAGCGGAGGTGAGTGCCAGCACGAGGACCACGCGTCAATGCTAGTGGCGAGTGCTTCTCAGATGACGGGCTGCCCGAGGCGGGCATCCCGGATACCCGCAGGTGCGGCCATTACGATGTCACCATGTCTGAACCGGCCCTCGCCCCGCGCAGCGCCTTCCGCGGCATGGTCGCGGTCTGGATCGCGTCCCTCGTGGTCGCGGTCGCCCTCGGCTTCGTGCTCCCCGAGGAGGACAGGGTCGGCTGGCTGCTGATCGCCTTCGGCGCGATCGTGCTCGTCTCGTTCGCCGTTCAGCTCGCTCACGGTCGCGCTCAGGGCTTCATCGTCCGGATGGCCGGCAGTGTGGTCGGCGCGCTGATGATCATGGGCGCGGTCTCCGGGGTGTTCGGTCTCGCCGCGCTCGCGTCCGCGCTCTGACCTGCCCCCTCCCCGGCTCCGGAGGGAGGGGTAGAGTAAGGGCATGGACCTCGTCGCGCTCGAATTCTTCTTCCTCGGCCTGCTGGGGCTGGCGAGCCTCGCGATCGCCTTTGTCTCCGGCGTCGTGCTCGTCAACCTGTTCCGCGGCCAGCGCTGATCAGACGCCGTCGTGATCGAGCTGCCCACCGGCCTTCCGGCTGATCTCGCGCCGCTGTCGTGGCTGCTCGGGGTCTGGGAGGGCACCGGCGTCATCGAATACACCGCGGGTGAGCGGCGCTACCAGGGTGAGTTCTCGCATCGCGTGAGCTTCAGCCACGACAGCGGTCCCTTCCTGAACTACGCCGCATCCGCGACGTTCCTCGGCGCCGAGGGCACTGACGAGCCCGTCGCCCTCCTCGCCGAGACGGGGTTCTGGCGCCTCGAGCGTCCGCGCACGGATGCCGACCCCGGACCCGCACTTCTGCCGCCCACCGCCGCGCCGACGCCGCGGACCGTCGACGACGTCGAGGCGCTGCGCACCGACGACGGGTTCCCGCTCCAGGTCTCGGTGACGCACTCCGACGGAACGCTGGAGCTGTATCTCGGCCGCATCGCCGGTCCCCGCATCGACATCGCGACGGACGCCGTCGTGCGTCCGGCCGGCGCGAAGGCGTACTCGGCCGCCACGCGCATGTACGGGCTGGTGGATTCGCACCTCCTCTGGGCGTGGGACATCACGGCCCTCGGTGAGACGCTCAAGTCGCACGCGTCGGCTCGCCTGGCGAAGGTCTGACGTGGCGACGTTCGACGGCATCATCGGCGCCGTGCGCGAGGGCGATCTCATCGCGCACTTCGGCAACCCGCTCATCGAGCAGCGACGTCTGGCGTCCGGTGAGGCGCTCGCGCCGCTCACCGACCGGGTGCTCATCGAGGTCGCCGGCGAGGACCGGCTGACCTGGTTGGACTCGATCACCTCGCAGTCGGTGGCTCGGCTGCGAGCCGGCGACAGCACCGAGCTGCTCGTGCTCGACCCGCAGGGTCGGGTGGAGCACGCGGCGGGCGTGCTCGAGGACGGCTCGTCGGTCTGGCTGATCGTCGACGACGGGGACGCCGAGAAGCTGGCGGCCTGGCTGCAGCGGATGGTCTTCCGCTCCCGGGTCACGGTCACGCCGCGACCGGATGCCGCGCTCGTCGGCTTCTTCGCCGGCGGCGCCGCCGAGTCGCGCACCACGGCATCCGCCCCGAACGGCGTCCCGCTGATCTGGCGCGATCCGTGGGCTCACGTGCAGCCCGGCGGTCACCAGTACGCGGCCGAAGCCGGTCATCCCGCCGCGGACTACTCCTGGAGCATCGCCGTCGTCGACGACGCGGGCTCCCTCGCCGGCCCGTTCGCGGGGGCGCTCGCCGCCGAGGCGCTGCGTATCGCGGCGTGGCGGCCGCGCTGGGCGCGTGAGGTCGACGACCGCAGCATCCCGCACGAGGCCGACTGGATCCGCAGCGCCGTGCATCTGAACAAGGGCTGCTACCGCGGGCAGGAGACGGTCGCGAAGGTGCACAACCTGGGGCACCCGCCGCGCCGTCTGGCAGCGCTGCTGCTCGACGGCAGCGACGTCGTGATGCCGTCGCCGGGCGACGCGGTGCTGGCGGGGGATGCCGAGGTCGGCCACATCACGTCGGTCGCGACGCATCACGAAGACGGCCCGATCGCCCTGGCGATGCTGTCGCGCCGCGCGCCGGTGGGCGAGCTGGTCGTGCGCGCGGGGGAGACGCTGATCGCCGCAGCGCAGCAGGTGATCGTTCCCGCCGACGCGGGCGCCACCGCCGACGTGCCGCGTCTGACGCGTCTGTCCCGCCGCCCCGCCGGCGAGGACCCCCGGCACGCGCGCTGAGTCCGACGTCCGGTCAGTCGCTCGGGGCGACGCTCGCCCACGGCACGGTGAGCTCTCCGAGACGCCAGCGCGACTTCGTGCCCTGGATCGCGATGCCCTGCGCCTTCAGAGCCGACACGGCCGCGAGCCAGCGCTGCACGGGGCCGAAGGTCGACAGGGGAGCCGCGCGCTCCCATTCGCGATCCAGCGCGGTGAGCAGGTCGTGGATGCGCTCGCCGCGCACGTTGCGATGGATGAGCGCCTTCGGCAGCCGCTCGGCGACGACTCCCGGATGCTCGAGCTGCGCCAGCCGGAGTGAGATCGTGAACCTGACCGGCCGGCCCCGGCCGGTCACATCGACCCAGCTGGCGATGCGACCGATCTCGTCGCAGGTGCCCTCGACGAGCATGCCGCCCGGAGCGAGCCGGGACGCGACGCGCTGCCACGCGTCGGCCACCTCGGCCTCGTCGTACTGCCGCAGCACGTTCATGGCCCTGATCACCGCGGGGCGCCGGCCGTCCGGCACCGGCACCTCGAAGCCGCCGCGCGCGAACGACACGGGAAGGTCGGCCGCGAACGGGGTGCGCCCTGCCCGCACCTCGTCGAGCTGTGCGCGGGCCGTGGCGACCCGGTCGGGGTCGATCTCGAGGCCCAGCACCTCGGCATCCGCTCGCGCCTGCCGCAGCCTGGTCGCGAGCTCGAACGCGGTGACCCCGCTGGCGCCGTAGCCCAGGTCGACGACGAGAGGATCGGATGCTCTGCGCAGCGCCTCCGACGCTGCGATCCACCGGTCGTTGCGCCGCAGCCGATTCGTGCCCGTCGTCCCTCGTGTCGGCTGCCCGAGAGGTGCGCTCATCCTCCTATCCTCCCCCTACTTCCACCTCGCTCGCACTCCACACGTGCAGTCGAGGGCGGAGTGACGTTCCCGGCGCGAGCATCGGGGAGGGACCCGCGAAGCGGGAGGGGCACCCGTTCTGCGAGCGCGGGGAATGTCACGCAGCCCGCCCCCGCAAGCAGAAAAGATAGTCTGGACCCATGACCCGCACTCTGATTCTTCTGCGTCACGGCCAGAGCGAATGGAACCAGCTCAACCTCTTCACGGGATGGGTGGATGTCCGCCTGACCGAGCAGGGCAAAGCCGAGGCCAGGCGCGGCGGCGAGCTGCTTGCCGAATCCGGGCTGCTGCCCGATGTGCTGCACACGTCGCTGCTGAGCCGCGCGATCCAGACCGCGAACATCGCGCTCGATGCGGCCGACCGTCTGTGGATCCCGGTGACGCGCTCGTGGCGCCTCAACGAGCGCCACTACGGTGCGCTGCAGGGCAAGGACAAGGCGCAGACGCTCGAGGAGTTCGGGCCCGAGCAGTTCCAGCTGTGGCGCCGCTCGTTCGACGTGCCGCCGCCCGCGCTGGCGGACGACAGCGAGTTCAGCCAGGTGCACGACGCCCGCTACGCGGACATCGACGGCGAGGTGCCGCGCACCGAGTCGCTCAAGCTCGTCATCGATCGTCTGCTGCCGTACTGGAACGATGCGATCGTCCCCGACCTCGAGGCCGGCAAGACGGTCCTCGTCACTGCGCACGGCAATTCGCTGCGCGGCCTGGTCAAGCACCTCGAGGGCATCAGCGACGACGACATCGCCGAGCTCAACATCCCCACCGGCATCCCGCTGGTCTACGAGCTCGACGACGACAACGTGCCCACCGGTCCGAGCCGCTACCTCGATCCCGAGGCCGCCGCAGCCGGAGCGGCCGCGGTCGCCGCGCAGGGCAAGAAGTAGCCTGCGCGGGCCCGCACATCGTCGAGGCCCCCTCCGATCCACGTGGATCGGAGGGGGCCTCGACGGTCAGCGGGGGCCGATGATCGCGGCGGATGTCAGGACGCGGACGGTCCTGGAGCGATCTGCGTCGACTGCGCCTCGGCCGCCAGCGCGATGTCCTCCTCCTGAACAGCCCAGTCGCCGGTCGCGAGGTACACGACCTTCTTCGCGACCGCGACGGCGTGGTCGGCGAAGCGCTCGTGGTACCGGCTGGCGAGCGTCGCGTCGACCGTCGCGGTCGCCTCGCCCTTCCAATTGTCGCTGAGCACCTTCTCGAACACGCTCGCGTGCAGCTCGTCGACGTCGTCATCGGCGTTGCGGATCTCATCGGCGAAGCGGAGATCCTGGGTGCGCAGCAGGTCGGCCAGCGTGCCGGCGATCTGCACGTCGAGCTCTCCCATCCGGCGGAAGGTGCCTTTCAGCCCCTTCGGGATCGCGCGCTCGGGGAAGCGCAGGCGCGCGAGCTGGGCGATGTGCTCCGCCATGTCGCCCATCCGCTCGAGCGATGCGCTCACGCGCAGGGCGGTGATCACGATGCGCAGATCGCGGGCGACGGGCTGCTGGCGAGCGAGGATCTCGATCGCCCGCTCGTCGAGCGCGACGGCGAGCTCATCGATCTTCGCGTCGTCGGCGATGACCTCCTCGGCCAGCGCAACGTCGCTCTCGGCGAACGCGGTGGTCGCCTTCTGGATCGCGACCGTGACCATGTCGGCGATCTCGGTGAGCTGCGACTGCAGCTCTTCGAGGGACTGGTGGAACACTTCGCGCATGTCGGCGCAACCTTTCGTCGGGGGGTTCGGCACAGCATGCCGGGGCACGCGCTCGCGCGGCAGGAACGATTGTCCGGGTCGAAGGTTAACGAACGGTGCCGGGAACGTGAATACTAGCCTCTCCTCCGCATGGCCACGCGGTGTACGTCGGGTGACCGACACCGCGACCTCTACTGTGGAGGCATGGATTCCGCTCAGCTTGCGCTGTTCGCCCTCGCTGTGGGCGCACTGATCGGGGCGGGCACCGTGCTGCTGGTCGGCTGGGCGTACCGTGTGCGTGCCATCGCTCTGCAGGAGACCTCGTCGGTCGTGCCCGCAGGTATCGGCGACGTGCTCGCCGGCATGGATGACGCGGCCTGTGTGCTCGACGCCTCGGGCCTCGTGGTCGCCACCTCGAATGCGGCGACGCGCTTCGGGATCCGCGATGGAGCGGTGCTCGAGAACGGCGAGCTGCGGCGGCTCGTGCGCGGCGTGCGCGACAGCGGCGCCAGCGCCACCGAGACGCTGCGGCTCACCGGGGGCGCCTCGCTGGATCCGCGTCTGGTGTCAGCGCGAGCCAGCTCGGTCGGCCCGCAGCTCACCCTGCTCGTCATCCGCGACGTCACCGAGCGCGAGCGCCTCGATCAGATGCGCACCGATTTCGTCTCGAACACCAGTCACGAGCTGAAGACCCCGGTGGCATCGGTCAGTCTGCTCGCCGAGGCCATCGAATCGGCCGCCGACGACGCCGAGCAGGTGCGTATCTTCGCCGCGCGCATCTCGGCCGAGGCATCCCGTCTCGGTCAGCTCACCGGCCGCATCCTGAGTCTGTCGCGTCTGCAGGCGGCGGAGAGCCTGTCGCAGGTCGAGCCGGTCTCGATCGACGAGGTGGTTGCGGCATCGATCGAGGCGCACTCCGTGCAGGCGGATTCCGCCGGCGTCGAGCTGAGCCGAGGCGGTGAGCGCGGGGTGTGGGTGCGCGGCGACGCGCAGGTGCTGATCGAGGCGGTCGGCAACCTCGTCGCCAACGCCATCGTCTACTCGCCGCGCGGGTCGCGCGTCGGCGTCGGCGTGAAGGTCGACGCGGACGTCGTCGAGATCGCGGTGACGGATCAGGGGATCGGGATCTCGGATGCCGATCGCGAGCGCATCTTCGAGCGCTTCTACCGTGCCGACGAGGCGCGCTCGCGGCGCACCGGCGGAACCGGGCTCGGACTGTCGATCGTCAAGCACGCGACCCAGCGGCACGGCGGCGAGGTGCGCGTGTGGTCGCGACCCGGCCGAGGGTCCACATTCACGATGCGGCTGCCGCTCGCGAGCGCCCCGGAGAGCGTCCTCGACAAGAAGTCGAAGAGGAAGACCAAGAAGAAGCGCGCGAGCGGGGATGCCCGCACGCGCGACGCCCGAAACGGAGAGTTCGCATGACCCGCATCCTGCTCGTCGAGGATGAGCCCGATCTGGCCGATCCCCTCGCCTACCTGCTGCGTCGGGAGGGCTACGAGGTGGAGATCTGCGAGGACGGCCCCGGCGCGCTCGCCGCGTTCCGCGAGCGCGGCGCCGACATCATCCTGCTCGACCTCATGCTCCCCGGCATGGCGGGCACCGAGGTGTGCCGTCAGGTGCGGCAGAGCTCGCGCGTGCCGATCATCATGCTGACCGCGAAGGACTCCGAGGTCGACATCGTCGTGGGGCTCGAGCTCGGTGCGGACGACTACATCACCAAGCCGTACTCGTCACGCGAGCTGCTGGCGCGCATGCGCGCCGTGCTGCGTCGCGTCGTGCAGGTCGAGGCGGAGCTCGACGAGCGCGTGCTGGCGGGCGGCAGGGTCACGCTCGACATCGACAGGCACACGGTCGCCGTCGACGGGGCGGAGATCAACATGCCGCTGAAGGAGTTCGAGCTGCTCGAGGTGCTCATGCGCAACGCGGGCCGGGTGCTCACGCGCGGTCAGCTCATCGACCGCGTCTGGGGCAGCGACTACTTCGGCGACACGAAGACCCTGGATGTGCACATCAAGCGCATCCGCTCGCGCATCGAGCAGAACCCGGGCGACCCGGTCATGCTCGTCACCGTGCGCGGCCTCGGCTATCGCTTCGAAGGCTGATCCGCCGAGGAACGCAGAAGAGGTCGGCTCCGAACGGAACCGACCTCTTCTCTGTCGCGGCTGTCGCCGCGGGAGTCAGGATGCGGCGTCGAGGGGCTCCGCGGCCGGCACGAGGTCTGCGTACTGGGGCAGCGAGCCGTCGAGCACGGGCACCTGTGCCGGGGTGGCCTCGCCGTCGCCGGAGACGATGAGCACCTCGACGGTCGCGCCGGGCTTGACGTCGAGGTTCTCGATGCGCAGCGGCATCTTGTCGGCGCCGAGGCTGACGAGGTCCTCGCCGGGCACGCGCAGGGTGAGCTGCTCGCCCGCCACGTCGATGTCGACCGTGCTGGTCTTCGAGCCCTCGTTGATGAACGCCCCGACGAGGTTGCCCACTTCGCCGTCCTCGGTGGTGACCACGAAGACGTTGCGCGCGACGACGTCGCCGCCGGTTTCGTCGAAGGGCACGCCATCGGATGCGGGGTAGGGGTTCGTGGTCGCCTGGTGCGTGATGAAGGTGCATCCGGTCGTGCCGAGCGCGAGCGCCGAGCCCAGGGCGATGACGGCGACGAGACGCGGAGCGATGGACGCAGCAGAGCGCGAGTTCACGGATCCTCCTGAGGTGCGACGGGTGTCCTGCATAAGTGTAGTGGGTCGGGCGTGCGCGGCGACGACCGGACCCGCTCTCGATCCGGCCGGCGCGAACCTTACTGCATAACGGCTGTGGTATGCTGGAGATTGCCGAAAGGACACGTTTTTATGCTTTTTGAGGTTGGCGAAACCGTCGTCTATCCGCACCACGGAGCCGCGACGATCATCGAGGTCAAGGACCGCGTGATCAAGGGGGAGACCAAGAAGTACCTGAAGCTCAACGTCACGCAGGGTGATCTCATCATCGAGGTTCCTGCCGAGAATGTCGACCTGGTCGGCGTTCGCGACGTGATCGGCAAGGAGGGTCTCGAGAACGTCTTCGAGGTGCTGCGCGCCCCGTTCACGGAAGAGCCCACCAACTGGTCGCGCCGCTACAAGGCGAACCTGGAGAAGCTCGCCTCCGGTGACGTGATCAAGGTGAGCGAGGTCGTGCGCGACCTGTGGCGCCGCGATCAGGACCGCGGTCTCTCCGCGGGCGAGAAGCGCATGCTCGCCAAGGCCCGTCAGATCCTCGTGTCGGAGCTCGCTCTGGCCGAGAAGATCGACGAGGACAAGGCCGGCGCCCTGCTCGACGAGGTGCTCGCCTCCTGACCGGTGCGTCGACGACTGGAGTTCGAAGAGGGCGGATGCTGAGGCATCCGCCCTCTTCGCGTCTGCGGTGCGCGATAGCGTGAGAAGGTGACTGCGCTCCCGACCTCCACCACAGCGATCATCGTCGTCGCCGCCGGCTCCGGCACCAGGCTCGGCGCCGGAGCGCCCAAGGCGCTCGTCGACATCGACGGCCGCACCGTGCTGCGGCACGCGCTGGACGGCGTCTTCGCCGCGGCCCCGATGCAGGTCGTCGTCGTGGCCCCGGCCGGTTTCGAGCAGGCAGCTGCCGACGCGCTGCTCGACGCGGATCGGGATCGTGGCCGGCGGGCATCCGTCGTCGTCGGCGGCGAGACACGCCAGGAGTCGGTGGCAGCGGGCCTCGCGGCCCTCCACCCCGAGATCGAGGTGGTGCTCGTGCACGACGCCGCCCGTGCGCTCACCCCCGCCTCCCAGATCGACGCCGTCGCTGGGGCGGTGAATTCGGAGGTCGGGGTCATCCCGGCCCTCCCCGTGGTCGACACGCTCAAGCAGGTGTCGGGCGGCGAGGTCGTCGGCCCCGTCGACCGATCGCTGCTCGCAGCCGCACAGACCCCGCAGGGCTTCCCTCGTCAGCCGCTCCTGGCCGCCTACGAGCGGGCCGCGCGGGCGGGGGACGAGCACACCGACGATGCGGCGCTGTTCGCGGCGGCAGGCGGAACCGTACGCAGCATCCCGGGATCCGAGCGCGCGTTCAAGATCACCACCCCGGCGGATCTGGAGCACGCGCGGATGCTCGTGGGAGGGCCGATGCCGGTCGCGCCCGTGCTGCCCCGCATCGGCGTCGGCACCGATGTGCACGCGTTCGGCGGCGACGGGAACCTGTGGCTGGCGGGGCTCGAGTGGCCCGGCGAGCAGCCGCTGTCCGGTCACTCCGACGGGGATGCCGTGGCGCACGCCATGGTCGACGCGCTGCTCGGTGCGGCCGGACTCGGCGACATCGGCCAGCACTTCGGCACCGCCCGGCCGGAGTACGCCGGTGCGCACGCCGACTTCTTCCTCGCCCGCACCGCGGCGATGCTCGCCGAGGCCGGTTTCGCGATCGGCAACGTGTCGGTGCAGTTCCAGGGCAACAGGCCGCGGTTCAGCACCCGCCGTGCCGAGGCCGAGCGGGTGCTCTCATCAGCTCTGGGCGGTGCCACGGTCACCGTCTCGGCGACCACCACCGACGGGCTCGGGTTCCCCGGGCGCGGCGAGGGCATCTCCGTGACCGCAGTGGCGCTCGTGCACCGGATCTGACGGCGGGCCCACGCCCAGGTGCGCGACGCGTCGCCCCGGTAGTCTTGTGCAGTGACGATCCGCCTGTACGACACTCGCGCGCAGCAGCTGCGCGACTTCGCCCCGCTCGATGCCTCGAACGTGACGATGTACGTCTGCGGTCCCACCGTGCAGTCCGGCCCGCACATCGGGCACGTGCGCGCCGCTCTGAGTTTCGACCTGCTGCGTCGCTGGCTCGAGCACCGATACGGGCGGGTGACGTTCGTGCGCAACGTCACCGACATCGATGACAAGGTGCTCGCCAACGCGACCGAGACCGAGCCGTGGTGGGCGCTCGCGTACCGCATGGAGCAGGAGTTCTCGCAGGCGTATTCCGCTGTCGGCATCCTGCCGCCCACCTACGAGCCGCGCGCGACGGGGTTCATCCCGCAGATGCACGACCTGATCGCCGCCCTCATCGGGCGCGGACACGCCTACGCCGCAGCGGACGACTCGGGCGACGTCTACTTCGACGTGCGCTCGTGGTCCGAATACGGCTCACTCACCCGTCAGTCGGTGGATGCCATGGAGGCGGCGGCGGACGCCGACCCGCGCGGCAAGCGGAGCCCGCAGGACTTCGCGCTGTGGAAGGGCGCGAAGAGCGACGAGCAGGCGGATGCCGTGTGGGATTCACCGTGGGGACGCGGCCGCCCCGGCTGGCACATCGAGTGCTCGGCGATGTCGAAGCGCTACCTCGGCGCGGAGTTCGACATCCATGGCGGTGGGCTCGACTTGCGCTTCCCGCACCACGAGAACGAGCTCGCGCAGTCGACCGCGGCCGGTGACGGCTTCGCGCGGTACTGGGTGCACAACGGACTCGTCACGGTGGGCGGTCAGAAGATGTCGAAGTCGCTGGGCAACTTCACCCTCGCCGCCGATGTGCTCTCCGCTCAGCACCCGCTCGTCGTGCGCTACGCCCTCGCCGCCGCGCACTACCGCTCGAGCCTGGATCTGACCGAGTCGTCGTTCGCGGAAGCCGATTCCGCGCTCGGACGCATCCGGTCGTTCCTCGAGCGCGCCGCGCGACGGCCCGCCGGGCTCGCGACGGCGGAACCGCCGTCGACGGGAGCGGAGCCGAGCTCCGCCCTGCCGGCCGCCTTCGCGGCCGCGATGGACGACGACCTCGGCGTCCCGCAGGCGCTCGCCGTGCTGCACGAGACCGTGCGGGCGGGCAACAGCATGCTCGATGCCGGCCGCGGCGCCGACGCGCAGCTCGCGGCGCTGCAGGTGCGCGAGATGGCGGGCATCCTCGGCGTCGACCCGCTCGCACGAGAGTGGGACACCGACACCACGGACCGGGCTGAGGCATCCGCCCTGGACACGCTCGTGAAGACGATGATCACCCAGCGCGCGCAGGCGCGCGCGGAGAAGGACTGGGCCTCGGCCGATCGCATCCGTGATGCGATCGCCGCGGCAGGAATCACTCTGGAGGACACTCCGGACGGAACGCATTGGAGTATCGATGGCTAAGCCTGGCCGCCCCGGAGCGGGCAACAGCAAGAAGAAGGGTGCCACCAAGGGCACCGGCGGTCTCGGCCGCAAGGCGCTCGAGGGTCGTGGTCCCACGCCCAAGGCCGAGGACCGCAGCTGGCACGTCGCCGGCAAGCGCAAGGCCGCCCAGGAGCGCTTCGCCGCCGCCGGCGGCAAGGGCAAGGCGGGCGGGCAGAAGCCGCAGAGCCGTGACATGAACCGTCAGTCGCGCAGCAAGGCGACCGATGACACCGAGACCGTCACCGGTCGCAACTCGGTGCTCGAGGCCCTGCGGACGAAGATCCCCGCGACGACGTTCTACATCGCCCAGCGCGTCGAGATGGACGATCGCGTCAAGGAGATGCTCTCGATCGCGCGGAACCGCGAGATCCCCGTGCTCGAGGTCACCCGCCAGGAGCTCGACCGCATGGCCGGGTTCGACGGAGTGCACCAGGGCGTCGCACTGAAGGTGCCGCCGTACGAGTACGCGCACCCGCAGGATCTGCTCGAGCAGGTCATCGATCGCGGTGAGATGCCGCTGTTCGTGGCCCTCGACGGCATCACCGATCCGCGCAATCTCGGCGCGATCATCCGCTCCACCGCAGCGTTCGGCGGTCACGGCATCATCCTGCCGCAGCGCCGCTCGGCGAGCGTGAACAGCGCGGCGTGGAAGACCAGCGCCGGGGCGGCTGCACGCCTGCCCGTCGCTCTGGCCGCGAACCTCACCACGCTGCTGAAGGAGTTCAAGAAGCAGGGCGTGTTCGTGCTCGGTCTCGACGGCGGGGGAGATGTCGCGCTTCCCGCGCTGGAGCTCGCCGATCGTCCCGTCGTGATCGTGGTCGGCTCGGAGGGCAAGGGACTCTCGCGCCTGGTCACCGAGACCTGCGATCAGATCGTGTCGATCCCGATCTCGTCGGCGACCGAGTCGCTGAACGCCGGCATCGCGGCATCCGTCGCGCTGTACCAGGTGTCGACCGTCCGAGCCGCCGCGGAATAGGACGCGCACCCGCGCGACTTGTACTCGGTGAACCCGTTCGAGCATCGGAAGGAACACGGATGTCCCGCATCGTCGTCATCGGAGGAACCGGCTACGCCGGATCGCACATCGCCCGCGAGGCGGTGAGCCGAGGGCACGAGGTGACGGTGATCTCCCGTCAGGCGCCGGACGCCCCGCTCGACGGCGCGCAGTACGTGCAGGGCTCGGTGCTCGACCTCGACGCCCTCGGGGATGTCTTCGACGGTGCTGACGCCGTCGTCTCTGCGCTCTCACCGCGCGGCGATATGGAGAACGAGGTCATCGGGGCGCTGCGGGGCCTGATCAAGAGGCTCGCCGGCACCCCGAGCCGCCTCGGCGTCGTCGGCGGAGCAGGCGGCAGCCTGGTCGCCCCGGGCGGACCGCGCCTGTTCGACCAGGGCTTCCCCGAGGAGTACAAGCACGAGGCGCAGGTGGGCATCGACTCGCTCGAGCTGCTGCAGCAGACCGATGACCTGGAGTGGTTCTTCATCCATCCTGCCGAGGTGTTCGGTCCCTGGGTAGAAGGCGAGCGCACCGGCCGCTACCGGGACGGCGGCGACGTGCTGGTTCGGGATGCCGACGGGAACTCCACCATCTCGGGCGCGGACTTCGCGATCGCCGTCGTCGACGAGATCGAGCAGCCCAAGCATCGCAACGACCGCTTCGCGGTCGGCTACTAGCGCTAGACGAGGTCGCGCCAGTCGATCGCGGCGGTGTCGTCTGAGACCTCGACCGAACCGGTTTCGACCGGAACGCCCAACGATTCGGTGGGCGGTCCCATGATGGTCGCTTCGTCGCGACGGTGCCGCAGCACGTCGTTGATGTAGCTCGTGAGCACCTCGGCGAGCGGCACCGACCGCGACTGCGCCTGCGACAGGTACCAGCGGTGCTCGAGCACCTGGTGATACACCTCGGCGGGCTCGAGCTTGGCGCGCAGGTCGTAGGGGATGGCGCGCACGACCGGCTCGAACACGCGGGTCAGCCATTCGTGCGCGTACATCTCCTCTTCGGTCCATGCCTTGGTCGAGCGCACCCGGAACTCGTCGAGGTCGTTGAGCAGCCGACGGGCCTGGTTCTCCTCCACGTCGAGACCGGTGAGGCGGATCAGCCGTCGCTGATGGTGCCCGGCGTCGACAACCTTCGGCTGGATGCGCACGGTCGTGCCGTCGGCGGTGGTCTCCATCGACATCTCGTCGATGTCGAAGCCGAGTGCATTGAGCTTCTCGACGCGCTCGGTGATGCGCCAGGTCTCCCCGGTCGAGAACGTCTCCTCGTCGGTGAGCGCCGCCCACAGCGACCGATACGACGAGACAATGCCGTCGGCGATCTCGAGAGCATCCACACCGCGCTCCAGACGGCCGCCGGCGGCGAGGTCCATGATCTCTCCGGCGATGTTCGTGCGCGCGAGGTCGAGGTCGTATGCGCGCTGACCGTCGGTCAGTCCCTCCTCGTGCAGTTCACCTGTCTCGGCATCCACCAGATATGCGGCGAACGCGCCGGCGTCGCGCCGGAACAGGGTGTTCGACAGGGAGACGTCTCCCCAGTAGAACCCCACGTTGTGCAGCCGCACGAGCAGCAGGGCGAGCGCGTCGACCAGGCGGGTGGCCGTGTCCGGACGCAGCACCTGGGTGAACAGCGCGCGATAGGGCATCGAGAAGCGCAGATGCGAGGTGACGAGCGCGGCGGGCAGCGCCCTGCCGTCATCATCCGTGCGTCCGGCGATCACCGCGACCCGGCTGACACAGGGCACATCGAGGCGGCCGAGGTTGCCGAGCATGTCGTACTCGCGCTGCGCCATCTCCGCCGTGGTCTCCTTGACCGCAACGACGCGTCCCGACAGATCCGCGAAGCGCACGAGGTGGCGTGAGAGCCCCTTCGGCAGCGACACGATGTGCTCGGACGGCCACTTGCCGAGCGGGGTCGACCACGGCAGGCTCAGCAGCCCCGGATCGATCGAGCTGGCGGTGATGCGCAGCGACTCCTGCATGTTTCCTCCGGAAAACACCGCGGCGCGGGAGACCGACAGGTCTGCCCGCGCCGCGTGTGCTGATTCGTCAGGCCGAGACGACCGGCTTGTCGTTGAGGCGCTCGCCCGACTCGATGTCGAACGCGTGCACGTGGCCGGCGTTGGCCGCCAGCGTGACCGTCTCGCCGGCGTTGGGGTGGCTGCGGCCGTCCACGCGGGCGACGATGTCGGTGCGCTTGCCGTTGATCTCGGTGTGGCCGTACAGGTAGCCGTCGGCGCCGAGCTCCTCGACGAGGTCGACGACGACCGAGAGGCCCTTCCCGTCGGCGGGACCGACGGTGATGTCCTCCGGGCGCACACCCACGGTGACCTGGCTGCCGGTGGCGCGCCCGACGGTGTCGCGGTCGAGCGGCACGATCTCGGTGCCGAAGCGCACGCCGCCCTCGGCGAGGTCAGCCGAGAACAGGTTCATCGCCGGCGAGCCGATGAAGCCGGCCACGAAGACGTTGTTCGGCCGCTCGTACAGGTCGCGCGGGGTGCCGACCTGCTGCAGGATGCCGTCCTTGAGCACCGCGATGCGGTCGCCCATCGTCAGGGCCTCGGTCTGGTCGTGCGTGACGTAGACCGTGGTGACGCCGAGCCGGCGCTGCAGCGAGGCGATCTGGGTGCGCGTCTGCACGCGCAGCTTGGCGTCGAGGTTCGACAGCGGCTCGTCCATGAGGAACACCTGCGGCTGGCGCACGATCGCGCGGCCCATGGCGACGCGCTGACGCTGACCACCCGAGAGGGCCTTCGGCTTGCGGTTCAGGTACTCCTCGAGGTCGAGGAGCTTGGCGGCCTCGAGCACGCGGCTCGCGCGCTCCTCCTTGCCGATGCCGGCGATCTTCAGCGCGAAGCCCATGTTCTCGGCCACGGTCATGTGCGGGTACAGCGCGTAGTTCTGGAAGACCATCGCGATGTCGCGGTCCTTCGGCGGCACGTCGGTGACGTCGCGGTCGCCGATCAGGATGCGGCCGCCGTTGACCTCTTCGAGGCCGGCGAGCATGCGCAGCGATGTCGACTTTCCGCAGCCGGACGGGCCGACGAGGACGAGGAACTCGCCGTCGGCGATCTCGATGTTCAGCTTGTCGACCGCGGGGCGAGTGCCGCCGGGGTACAGGCGGGTGGCGTCGTCGAACGTAACGGTGGCCATGGTTTCTCCTTCACCGGCAGGTACGTGCCGGACGATCCGTTGTGATGGAAGCGGCGGACGCTGCCCGCCGTGACCCGCCATCGGGTCGGGATCAGTATGGCACGACCGAGCGCGTCTGGGTATTTCTCAGGCTGCCTGGTTAGCATCGAACCCGGCGCCGCAGTCTCCGCGGCCGCGGGATCACCCTTCCCACCCGATCTTCAAGAGGAACGATGTCGAGCGACGAAACGCCGAACGTCCCCGTCGCTCGCCATTCGCGCGAAGCGGTGCGGGAGAAGGCACAGTTGGTGCACGCCCAGCAGTCTCGGGCACGACTGATGCGGCGGCTCATCATCGGTCTCGTCGCGATCCTCGCGGTCGGCTCGATCGGCGCCGCCGTGGCCTACGCCGTCAGCTCGTCGATCTCGAAGCCGCAGCTCAGCCCCAGCGGGATGTCCGACGACGGCGTCACGGTGACCGAGGTCTCTGCGGCGCCGTCCGCACCGGGAGCGACACCGGCGCCGACGGAGAGCGCGGCGGAGACGGGTGAGAGCGCGACCCCGGCACCGGATCCGTCCGCCACCGCGGGAGCCAAGCCCACCGAGATCCACATCTACGTCGACTATCTCTCGGCGGGAGCTGCGGAGTTCGAGCGTGCGAACGCGCGTCAGCTCGCCGGCTGGATCTCGGAGGGGGCCGTCACCGTGACCTACCACCCGGTCGCCCTGCTCACCGCCAGCTCCAACGGGACGAAGTACTCGCTGCGTGCGGCCGCCGCGGCCGCGTGCGTCGCCAGCTACGCGCCGAACAGCTTCTACGACTACAACCACGAGCTGCTCACCGGTCAGCCGGAGCCTGACAGCGACGGTCGCAGCGACGCCGATCTGGCTGACCTGGCTGTCGCGGTCGGTGTGTCGGATGCCAAGAAGGTGCGCTCGTGCATCGAGAAGCAGGATTTCGTGTCGTGGGCGAAGGCCGCCACCGATCGAGCTCTCGAGGGCCCGCTGCCGGGCACCGACGACATGAAGCTGAACAACGAGGCGCTGATCCTCGTCGGCGGCAAGTCCTATGTCGGGGCTCTGAACGACCCCGCCGAGTTCTCGCAGTTCGTGCTCACCATCGCGAGCGACGAGTACTTCGGCGCCACGAAGCCGACCCCGACCCCCACCCCGACCACGACGCCCGCCTCCTGATCTGCTCGACAGCGCGGGCGACCCGCCTGCCGTCGCTATGCTGGATGGCGGCTCGCCGACTTGGCGCAATTGGTAGCGCACCGTACTTGTAATACGGGGGTTACGGGTTCGAGTCCCGTAGTCGGCTCCACACACGAGGCACGTGCACCCGCGAGGGGCGCGTGCCTCGTCCGCATCAGAAGAGGGTCTGCGCGCCCCTGTCGTCGCCGCGCGGCACGGCGGCGACCCGCTCGTCGAGACCGGCGGCCGCGAGCAGCGCCTCGTCGATGAGATCGCGGGTGGGGTCGCCATGCAGCCAGTCGTCGGCGAACGCCGTGGGGATCAGCACCGGCATCCGGTCGTGGATGTCCGCCAGGTGCGGGGGAGCGGGACGCATCACGATCGAGTAGCAGGTCACCCCGTCGCCGTCAGGGGTGCGGCCGCGCTGGGTGACCGCGGCCATCGAGAACAGCACTCCCCGGCCCAGACCGAACTCGTGCCAGATCCGCTCGGGCTTCTGCATCTCGTACCAGCCTGTCGCCGGGACGAGGCCGCGCGTACGCAGCGCACCTGGTCGGTCCTGCAGACGCTCGGAGCGGGTGTTGATCGACGGGAACCTCGCCGGCTGTCCATCGACGAGGAATCCCCACCAGGCGGCTTCGAGGGCGGCTGCGCCGTCGGTCGCGGTGACCACGGGATTCAGGTTCCGCAGGTTCCTCCCCGTCGGTCGCAGAGTCTCGCCCGCGTTGTGCTGCGCCCACGAGCGCAGTCCGTCGAGCACGGCCTCGTCGGCGTCGGCCAGCCCCTCGGCGTCGGTGAAACGGGGATCCAGTCCGTAGCTCGCGCACATGCCCACAGAGTATCGGCGAGCGGCGACGCGGTGCAGACACCCGCGCGAGCGATGAGCTGGGCTCGGCCCGGTAGTCTGAAGCGAGTGACGCCCCCTCGCCCGCTGCCCGCCTGGATCGCCCTCGGCGGCGCTGTCGCGATCGGCTCGATGACCGCCATCCAGGCCCGGATCAACGGCGTCCTCGGCGTGCGCATCGACGACGGCATCGTCGCCGGTCTCATCTCCTTCGCGGTGGGGCTCGGTCTCCTCGTCGTGGTGGTGCTCGCGCTGCCATCCGGGCGAGCGGGCCTCGGGCGGCTGCTGACGGGCATCCGCTCCCGCACCATCCCGTTCTGGATGCTTCTCGGCGGCACGTGCGGTGCTCTGACCGTCACCACGCAGGGACTCGTCGCCGGTGTGCTGGGAGTGTCGCTGTTCACCGTCGGCGTGGTGGCGGGCCAGACGCTGCACGGCCTGCTGCTGGACCGCATCGGCGTCGGCCCCTCGGGGATCGTCGCCGTCACGCCGGGGCGCGTGATCGGCGGTGCGCTCGCGCTCGCCGCCGTCGGCATCTCGCTGGGCGGAGACGTGCTCGCGACCGCGCCGCTGTGGTTGCTGCTGCTCCCGTTCGCGGCCGGTGCGGGCATCGCGTGGCAGGCTGCGGCGAACGGTCGCCTCGCCCGCCGGGTCGCGTCGCCCCTCACGGCCACGCTGATGAGCTTCGTCGCCGGCACCGTGGTGCTGCTGGCGGGTGCCGCGGTCAGCGTCTCGACCAGGGGGATGCCCGGCGCGCTCCCGGCCGAGCCGTGGCTGTACCTGGGCGGCCTGCTCGGCTTCGCCTACATCCTGCTCGGCGCCTGGCTGGTGCCGTACACCGGCGTGCTGCTGCTCGGGCTCGGCAGCGTGCTCGGACAGCTGGTGACGTCGGTGGTGATCGATGTCGTCTGGCCGGTCGACCGCGGCCCGGCGACGTGGCAGCTCGCCGCGATGATCGTGGTCGCGGCGGCATCGGTGGTCGCCGCCGTGCCACGGCGGCGCTGAGTCAGCGCGACCCGCGCTTCGACGCCCTGTCCTTCTTCTTCTTCTTCTTCGGAGCGCTGGCCCTCTTCAGGGCATCGCCCTTCGCCGGGGCGTCGTCCTTCGTCGATGCCGCCGGCATGGCCCCGAGCAGGGCGTCGGCGTCCACCGGCTTGCGACGACCGGGCTGCTTGCCGTCGGGCTTGCCGCCGACGTAGAGCCAGCCCAGCAGCTCTTCGTTCTTCTTCAGGCCGTGCGCCTCGGCGACGGCCTTCGTGCGGGTCAGACCTCCGGTGCGCCAGATGACGCCCCACCCCGCCTCGTCCAGCAGAAGGCTGAGGGTGTGCGCGACGCCCGAGGCCACCGCCTCCTGCTCCCAGCGCGGCACCTTGTCACTCTTGCGGTACGAGGCGACGACGGCGAGCAGCAGCGGGGCGCGCATCGGCTTCGTTGAGGGCTTGTCGTCTCCGTCGGCCTTCGCCAGTGCGGCGCCCAGCGTCAGGCGGTCATCGCCGCGCAGCTCGATCAGCCGCCAGGGGCGCAGCGACGAGTGGTCCGCCACGCGCCCTGCCGCTTCGACCAGCGGCAGCAGCTGCTCGCGGGTCGGGGCATCATCGGTCACGCGCGACCACGACGCTCGGCGCCGGACGGCGTCGAGCGCGCTCACGAGGGGTCGGGGGTGAACGACAGCGCCACGGAGTTCATGCAGTAGCGGTCGCCGGTGGGGGTTCCGAACCCGTCGGGGAAGACGTGGCCGAGGTGCGACCCGCACGCCGCGCAGCGCACCTCGGTGCGCACCATGCCGAGCGAGGTGTCCTCGATGAGCTCCACGGCCTCGGGGCGCACCGACTCGTAGAAGCTCGGCCACCCGCAGCCCGAGTCGAACTTCGTGCCGCTGCGGAACAGCTCCGCATCGCACGCGCCGCAGGTGTAGAGCCCGGCGCGCTCCTCATCGAGCAGCTCTCCCGTCCAGGGGCGTTCCGTCGCCGCTGTGCGCAGCACCGCGTACTGATCGTCGCCGAGCTCGGCGCGCCACTCTGCATCCGTCTTGTTCACGCTGTAACCCATGCATCCATTCTCTCGCTTCTGCGACCCGCGCGGGCCGTGGGGTGCTCGACCGGCGCGGGCTGAACGCTGGGACAATGGCGGAATGACGGATGCTGTCGCCGAGCGCTACGACCGGTTCGCCCGCGCGGAGGCGCCAGGACGCAGCGACGTGTACGTCGAGTGGGCGACGGGGGTCGCGACGGATGCCGCCGTGCAGGGCGTGCTCGAGCGGCTGACGCCGCAGCAGCGGCAGCCTCCGCTGGTGTTCGCCGTGTCGCGACTGCTCGGTGCGCCCGTGGGCGGCTACCGGCCATGGCGCGACTTCGTGCTCGCGCACGCCGACGAACTGGTGACGGAATGCGCGCGTCGCGGCGTGCAGATCAACGAGCCGCTCCGGCTGGCCGCGCTGCTGCCGGCGCTGAGCCTGATCGAAGGGCCGATCGCGCTGCTCGAGCTGGGCGCCGCGGCGGGCCTGTGCCTGTATCCCGACCGGTACTCGTTCCGGATCGACGGCGCGGACGGCCGCGCCCGACGTCTCCTCGACCCGTCGGACGGGCCGTCGGCCGTGCGCCTGCGCAGCGCCGTGTCGGGCGGGCTGCCCGAGCTGCGTGTGCCGGAGGTGACCTGGCGTGCGGGCATCGACCTCGACCCGATCGACGTGCGCTCGCCCGCCGATCGCACCTGGCTCGAGTCGCTCATCTGGCCGGGGGAGCACGAGCGCAGCGAGCGGATCGCCGCGGCCATGGCGATCGTCGCGGCCGACCCGCCGATGCTGCGCTCCGGCGACGCGGTCGAGCAGCTCGAGGCGGTGGTCGCCCAAGCTCCTGCGGGAGCGAAGCTGGTCATCACCACACCCGGCGTGCTCGTCTACCTGCCCCGACCGCGCCGTCTGGAGCTGATCGAGCGCATCCGCGCGCTGGACGCGCACTGGGTCACGATCGATCCCCCCGCGCTGCACGACGCCTGGCGGCCGGCGATCGATCCCGCCGCGTTCCGTGGCTTCGCGGTCGCTCTCGACGCACGCGTGGTCGCTGACGCCGACCCGCTCGGGCGCTGGTGGGAGTGGCATCCGGGGATCGGACCGGATGCCGCGTAGCCTGGGCGCATGCTCGGTGGACTATCCGATCGCGATCGCGCGATTCTGACGCTGGAGGCGGCCTGGCCGCGCCACGGCGGCATGAAGGAGGAGACCATCCGCGCGCAGCTGGGCATGAGTCCGGCGCGCTACTACCAGCTCCTCGGTCGGCTGATCGAGACAGAGGCGGCGCTGGAGTTCGACCCGCTGCTCGTGCGCCGACTGCGCCGGCTGCGTGACTCGCGAGCCGTGCAGCGCACCGCGCGCATGCGCGGTTTCGTCGGCTGACGACGCCGTCCTGCAGGCCCCTGCGGCGCGCTCCGCTCCGTGTGGACTCTCGGCGACCGCCCGCTAGCATCGAGGGGTGCAGAAGCTCTCCCGCGATCGATTCGACGACGTTGCGCGCGCCACCGGACGCGTCGGCGCGCACCGCGCCGAGCAGCCGGGGATGAACGGTCTCGTCGTGCTGCTGTGGTCGGCCGCCGTCGCGCTCGTGCTCATCGTCTGCGGGATCTTCGTGTCGCTGGTGATGATGGATCGCATCTCGCTGTTCGGCGGAGACGAGGCGGCCCCGGTGGCGACCCAGCCCGGTGTCGTCGCCCAGGTCGACACGTCGTATCGCGTGCTGATCCTCAACGCCACGTCGGAGAAGGGGCGGGTCGCGGAGGTGCGCGAGAAGCTGCTCGCCGAGGGATGGTCGACCGACGACGTGTTCGGCAGCGACGGCGCGTCGCAGGAGTTCTCGAAGACGACCGTGTTCTACGTCGAGGATGCCGACGAGGGGGCCGCCCTCGGACTCGCCGACGTGCTGGGCGGAGTCGATGTGCAGCAGAGCGATTTCTACGCCGCGATGAACGACTCCGAGCGACCGCAGCTTACGGTCGTGATCGGCGTGGACGAGGCGACGTCCGACCCCGCCGCCGAGACGCCCGCGCCCTGACGCGCGGTCCGTCCGTCCGGACGCGCAGCTTGCACTCTCATGGGTCGAGTGCCAGACTGGTGTTAGCACTCGAACAGTTGGAGTGCTAATACCCCATCGCCTACGTCCGGGAGGGACGAAAGACTCATGGCAAAGATCATCGCTTTCGATGAGGAGGCCCGTCGTGGCCTCGAGCGCGGCCTGAACACCCTGGCCGACGCCGTCAAGGTGACCCTCGGCCCGCGTGGTCGCAACGTCGTGCTCGAGAAGAAGTGGGGCGCTCCCACGATCACGAACGACGGCGTGTCGATCGCCAAGGAGATCGAGCTCGACGACCCGTACGAGAAGATCGGTGCGGAGCTCGTCAAGGAGGTCGCCAAGAAGACCGACGACGTCGCCGGTGACGGAACCACCACCGCGACCGTCCTCGCTCAGGCCCTGGTCCGCGAGGGTCTGCGCAACGTCGCAGCCGGCGCCGACCCCATCTCGCTCAAGCGCGGCATCGAGAAGGCCGTCGCCGCCATCACCGAGGACCTGCTGAAGAGCGCCAAGGAGATCGAGTCCAAGGAGCAGATCGCCGCCACCGCGTCGATCTCGGCCGCTGACCCCGCCATCGGCGAGCTCATCGCCGAGGCCATCGACAAGGTCGGCAAGGAGGGCGTCGTCACCGTCGAGGAGTCGCAGACCTTCGGCACCGAGCTCGAGCTCACCGAGGGCATGCGCTTCGACAAGGGCTACCTGAACCCCTACTTCGTGACGGACCCGGAGCGCCAGGAGGCTGTCTTCGAGGACCCGTACATCCTCATCGCCAACCAGAAGATCGGCAACATCAAGGACCTGCTGCCGGTCGTCGACAAGGTGATCCAGGACGGCAAGGAGCTCGTCATCATCGCCGAGGACGTCGAGGGCGAGGCTCTCGCGACGCTCGTGCTCAACAAGATCCGCGGCATCTTCAAGTCGGTGGCCGTCAAGGCGCCCGGCTTCGGTGACCGTCGCAAGGCCCAGCTGCAGGACATCGCGATCCTGACCGGCGGCCAGGTCATCACCGAAGAGGTCGGCCTCAAGCTCGAGAACACCACGCTCGACCTGCTCGGCCGTGCACGCAAGGTCATCGTCACCAAGGACGAGACCACGATCGTCGAGGGTGCGGGCGAGCAGTCCGCCATCGAGGGCCGCGTCACCCAGATCCGTCGCGAGATCGAGAACACCGACAGCGACTACGACCGTGAGAAGCTGCAGGAGCGCCTCGCGAAGCTGGCCGGTGGCGTCGCCGTCATCAAGGCGGGCGCCGCGACCGAGGTCGAGCTCAAGGAGCGCAAGCACCGCATCGAGGACGCCGTCCGTAACGCGAAGGCCGCCGTCGAGGAGGGCATCGTCGCCGGTGGTGGCGTCGCGCTGCTGCAGTCGGCCAAGGTGCTCGACACCCTCGACCTCGAGGGCGACGAGGCGACCGGTGCGAACATCGTCCGCGTCGCGACCGGCGCTCCGCTGAAGCAGATCGCGATCAACGCCGGCCTCGAGCCGGGCGTCGTGTCGCACAAGGTCTCCGAGCTCCCCGCCGGCCACGGTCTGAACGCGGCCACCGGAGAGTACGGCGACATGTTCGCACAGGGCATCATCGACCCGGCCAAGGTCACCCGCTCGGCGCTGCAGAACGCGGCGTCGATCGCCGGCCTGTTCCTGACCACCGAGGTCGTCGTCGCCGACAAGCCCGAGAAGGCTCCGGCCATGCCGGCTGACCCGTCGGGCGGCATGGACTTCTGATCCCGAGGATCTGAAGCACTGCTTCGAATGCCCCCTGCCTCCGGCAGGGGGCATTCTGCGTGCGTGGACTAGGCCTGCATCAGCGGAACAGGCTCGCCGAGTACTGGTCGGCGTCGGCGTACTGCGCCGCAGCCGAGCCGAGCGCTCCGCTGATCGATCCCAGCACCTGCTCGACGTGCATCTGCGCTCCGCGCCACTGCTCGCTGCACTGCTGGAACGCGGCGGCCGCGGTGCCGGTCCACGACGACTGCAGCTGGTTCAGCTGCGCCATGAGCGCGGCGGACTCGCTCTGCAGCCGTTCCATGGTCGCGTACGCGGCGCCGTTGGCGGCCTGGACGGCGTCGGTGTCGACGGTGAAGACGGACATGGGGGCTCCTCTCGATGGGGTTTCGAGACTAGGAGGATGCCCGATGCGCCACGGCGCCTGTGCACGGCATCCGTGCACAAGTCGCCGTGGGCCGCGGATGTGCAGGGCGGGTCGTGCTCAGCGGTCCAGGCGCTCGATCGGCTGCGTCTCCTCCAGCAGATGCGCGGGAGTGGACCGGCTCGGGGCGAGCGGCAGCGCGACGATGAACGTCGCTCCGCCGCCCGGAGTCTCCTCGACCGAGACCGAGCCGTGCAGCGATTCGATGATCGACGCGACGATCGCGAGCCCCAGGCCCGACCCGCCGGTCTCCCTCGCACGTGAGGTATCGGCCCGCCAGAACCGCTCGAAGATCTGCTCGCGGATCTGCGGCGGGATGCCCTCGCCGTGGTCGACGATCGAGATGGTGCCCACGCCCCGGCTTCGATCGGCGCCCACGACGAGCTCGATCGGGCTGTCGCTGGGCGAGAACCGGCGCGCGTTGCCGAGCAGGTTCGTGATCACCTGCCGCACCTTGTTGTCCTCCCCGAGGACGATCGGGGGCGTACGCACCGGGGCATCCGTCGCCTCGGTGAAGTCGATCTCGGGAACGGGCACCGCCGTCTTCGGACGTCGCCGCAGGCGGGCCAGCGGGTTCGCCGGACGCGGCGTCTCGACGCTCGTCGGCGGCGCGGTCGGCGCGCTGATCGGCGCCTTCGCATGCAGCCGAGGCGCCGCGAGTTCGTCGGCCGTGGTGTCGATGACGGTGATCGTGCGTCCGGGGGCGGTCACCCGCAGGTCCAGAGCCGCATCCCGGGCGATGGGCCGCAGGTCGAGCGGCTCGATCTGCAGTTCCCTGGAGCGCTCCTCGTCGAGGCGCGCGAGGGCCAGGAGATCCTCGACGAGCACGCCCATGCGGATCGCCTCCTTCTCGATGCGCTCCATCGCCCGCGCGGTGTCCTCCTCGCCGGTGATCGCCCCCATCCGGTACAGCTCGGCATAGCCGCGCACGCTCACCAGCGGGGTGCGCAGCTCGTGACTGGCGTCGCCGATGAATCGCCGCATGTTCTGCACGGTGCGGTCGCGCTGCGCGAGGGAGCGGTCGACGCGATCGAGCATGGTGTTGATGGCCGAGTTGAGCCGGCCCACCTCGGTGGTCGGCTCGAGGTCGGTGAGGCGCTGGCTGAAATCGCCGGCGGCGATCGCCATGGCCGTCGACTCCACGTGTCCCAGCCGGCGGAAGGTCAGGGTCACGAGTCCGCGGGTGAGCAGCGCGGCGAGCAGGATGGTGACCAGGGCGACCGTGGTGTACACCGCGACGTAGGTGGCCACGATGCGGTCGGCCTCGTCGAGCGGCAGGGCGACGATCTGCACGTACGTGAGGCCCTGGGGCTCCTGCGCCGACTGCGCAGAGGCGACCGCGCTGTACGTCTCGCCGTCGTCGCCGTTCAGGGTGATCACCTGGTCGCCCTGCGCGACGGTGTCCTGCAGGGTGAAGACCTCGGGGAACTCGGGGCGAGGGCCGGATGCCTGACCGCCGGCCTCGGCCACGAACTCGCCGTTCGCCGTGTAGAACGCGACCATGAACTCGGTGGGGCGCGGTGCGACTTCGGTCGGCTCGAACAGCAGCCTGCCGCCGTCGGCCGACACGTCGAAGAAGCGCTCCGCCTGACCCGTGGTGGCGAGCGCCGGCAGCTGCGAGTCGATGTTGTTGACCATCGCGCCGCGCAGGATGGGCACCGTGCCGATGCCGGCGATCATCAGACCGAGGGCGAGCACGGCCACGGTGACGCCGGTGACCTTCGCGCGCAGGCTGATCCGCCGCCACCACCGGGTGACGGAGTCGGGCTCGCCTGCCATGACGGTCTCGGACCGGGGTCCGCTACGCGGACTTGCCGACCTTGAGCATGTAGCCGAAGCCGCGCTTGGTCTGGATCACCGATTCCTCGGTGTGCGGGTCGATCTTGCGGCGCAGGTACGAGATGTAGCTCTCCACGATGCCCGCGTCGCCGTTGAAGTCGTACTCCCACACGTGGTCGAGGATCTGCGCCTTCGACAGCACGCGGTTCGGGTTGAGCATGAGGTACTTCAGCAGCTTGAACTCGGTGGGGCTGAGCTCGATCGGCACCTTGCCGACGAAGACGTCGTGGGTGTCCTGGTCCATCGACAGCTCTCCGGCGCGGATCAGCGACTCCTCGTCGGTCTGCATCGTGCGACGCAGGATCGCCTGCGCACGGGCGACGATCTCGTCGAGCGCGAAGGGCTTGGTGACGTAGTCGTCGCCGCCCGAGTTCAGGCCCTCGATCTTGTCCTGCGTGTCGTCCTTGGCGGTGAGGAAGAGGATGGGCGCGGTGAAGCCAGCGCCGCGCAGGCGCTTGGTGACGCTGAAGCCGTTCATGTCGGGCAGCATCACGTCGAGGATGATGAGGTCGGGCTCCTCCTCGAGGACGGCCGAGATGGTGGCCGCCCCGTTGGCCACCGTCCGCACCGTGAACCCGGCGAAGCTGAGACCTCGGGAGAGCAGGTCGCGGATGTTCGGCTCGTCGTCGACGACCAGGATTCGCGCATCAGTCATGCCCCCATTATGGTGACTTCGCCCCTGCATGCGCTGATTGTGTTCGGCGCGGGGGTCAGGATGCCAGGGCCGCGTCCACCGCGACGGCGACGACGTCGTCGACCGGCGCGGTCGGGTCGACCGTGATGCGGTGCAGGAGCAGGCCGTCGCAGGCGGCCATCAGGAACGGCGCGCGGGCGGCCGCCCTGACACCGCCGAGTTCGAGCAGGATGCCGCGGATCCATGCCTCCATGCCCAGCCGCTGCGCGCGCAGGGGACGGGCGGCGTCCTCGTCCGCTTCGAGGAACAGCGCGTACCTCGCCCTGGTGCGACCGGCGAGGGGCCCCGACTGCACCTCGATCATCCGGCTGAGAGCGGCCACGAGCTCGTCGCGGGAGCGGATCGCAGGGGCCCCGGCATCCTCTCGCTCCGCGGTGGCCATCCACTCGATCACCCCGGAGACCAGGGCCGCCCTCGTGCGGAAATGATTCGACGTCGATCCGGCGGGGAGGGCCGCCGCCGCGTCGACTCTGCCGTGCGTGAGCGCGCGGATGCCCTCGCTGCCGATGAGCTCGACGGCAGCCTCCAACGCGCGGCGACGGGTGCTGCTCACGAGGCGACCCTCTTCACTACTACTTCCATAGTGACAAACTACTATGAAAGTAGTAGCCTGAGGTACAGGGCCGCTGCCGACCCGCTGAGCAACTGGGAGGCTCATCATGGACGTACCGGCATCGCCGCAGCCGTCGCTTCATCGCGACTGGTCTCCTCCGCTCCCGATCGCGCCGGGCTTCGAGCACCTGGTCATCGAGACTCCGGGTCTGCGCAGCCACGTCGCGGTGATGGGCGACGGGGAGCCGGTCGTGCTGCTGCACGGCTTCCCACAGCACTGGTGGGAGTGGCGACGCATCGCGCCGCGACTCGCCGCGCACGGCTACCGCGTGATCTGCCCCGATCTGCGCGGTTCGGGATGGACGGAGGCCGACGACCCCGAGATCGGTCGCACCTCTATGCTCGCCGACCTCGTCGCGGTGCTCGATGTGCTGCGCGTGGACAGCGCACACGTCGTCGGTCACGACCTCGGCGCCGTCGTCGCCGGCCAGGTCTCCTACGCGCATCCGGAGCGGGTTCGCTCGGTCGTGCAGCTCGCGGTGCCACCCGGCTTCATGACGTTCAGCACCAAGCTCCTCCCCGCCTTCACGCACATGCCCGCCCTGCTGAGGCATCGGCAGGGACGCTCGCTCTCTTGGCTGTTCGGCCCGCAGTACGCCGCGAAGCCCCTGACGGACGACGTCCTGGACGGGTACCTGCGGGTGCAGGCGCGTGCCGGGTTCGGCGCGGCCGTCCGCCGGCTCTACCGCGGCATGATCGTCCCCGAGGCGATCCGCCTGTCCAGCGGGTACTACCAGCGCCGTCGGCTGCGGCCACCCATGCTCGCGGTGTTCGGGCGTCAGGACGGACCGTTCGCCGAGCAGACGGTCCGCCGCATCTGTCGTGGCTCCGATCGGTACGCCGACCGCTTCGACCTGGCTTTCGTCGACGGCGCCGCGCACTTCATCGTCGACGATGCGCCGGACGCCGTCGCCGACCTCTGCCTCGACTGGTTCGCCCGCAACGCCGGCGTCGCCGCCCAGCGGGGGTAGCCTCGCCTGATGGACGACGTCGACGATGAACAGCGCGGCGACAGCGCCTGCTGGCTGTCGAAGGTGTGCCCCGAATGCGGGGCCCTGCTCGACGACCCCGCCGCGCCGTGCTGGCGCTGCGGCGTGAAGCCCGGCGCGGAGAGCCGCTGAGGTCGGTCCGGTGGCTCAGGCCGCCAGGTCCACGGCATCCATGATCGTGTAGCTGTACCCCTGCTCGGCGAGGAAGCGCTGCCGATTCTGCGCGTAGTCCTGGTCGACCGTGTCGCGAGCGATGAGGGTGTAGAAGCTGGCGGTGTGGTTCGACTGCTTGGGTCGCAGCAGTCGGCCCAGACGCTGCGCCTCCTCCTGCCGCGAGCCGAACGAGCCCGACACCTGGATCGCGACGGACGCCTCGGGAAGGTCGATCGAGAAGTTCGCGACCTTCGACACCACCAGCAGGGAGATCTCGCCCTCACGGAACTGCCGGTAGAGCTCCTCGCGCTCATCGATCGGAGTCGCGCCGGTGATCTGGGGCGCGTTCAGCGCCTGCGACAGGCTCTCGAGCTGATCCAGATACTGCCCGATGACCAGGATGCGCTCGCCGGGGTGCTTCGCTATCAGCTCGCGCACCGCGGTGATCTTCGCCGGGGCCGACGCCGCCAGGCGGTAGCGCTCGTCGTCGGTGGCGGCGGCGTACTCGAGCCGGTCGCTCGGCGGCAGGTCGACGCGGACCTCGTAGCAGGCCGCGGGGGAGATGAACCCCTGCGCCTCGATCTGCTTCCACGGCGCGTCGAACCGCTTCGGGCCGATCAGGCTGAACACATCGCCCTCCCGGCCGTCCTCGCGCACGAGCGTCGCCGTCAGGCCGATGCGGCGGCGCGCCTGCAGGTCTGCCGTCAGCTTGAACACCGGGGCGGGCAGCAGATGAACCTCGTCGTACACGATGAGGCCCCAGTCCATCTCGTCGAGCAGCGACAGGTGCGCGTACTGTCCCTTCCGCTTCGCCGTGAGGATCTGGTACGTCGCGATCGTGACCGGCTTGACCTCCTTGGCCTGACCGGAGTACTCGCCGATCTCCTCGGGAGTGAGCGAGGTGCGCTTGAGCAGCTCGTCGCGCCACTGCCGCGCGGAGACGGTGTTGGTCACCAGGATCAGCGTCGTCGTCCTGGTCGCGGCCATCGCCCCGGCGCCGACGATCGTCTTGCCCGCGCCGCACGGCAGCACGACCACGCCTGAGCCGTCCTTCGAGAACGCGTCGACCGCCTGACGCTGGTACGGCCGCATCGCCCAGCCGTCCTCGTCGAGATCGATCTCGTGCGGGGTGCCGGGGGTGTACCCGGCGAGGTCCTCGGCGGGCCAGCCGATCTTCAGCAGCTCCTGCTTGATCTGGCCCCGCGCCCAGGCGTCGATGACGTAGCTGTCGGAGGAGGGGTGCCCGACGAGCAGCGGCTGGATGCGCTTGTTGTTCGCCACCTGTGCGAGCACAGCGGGATCCGTGGAGCGCAGCACCAGCAGGCCCTCGTCGTCGCGCTCGATCACGAGCCGACCGTAGCGGTTCACCGTCTCGCGCAGGTCGACCGCCACCGACGGCGGCACGGGGAAGCGCGACCAGCGGTCGAGGGTCTCGAGCATGTCTTCGGCGGTGTGCCCGGCTGCGCGGGCGTTCCACAGCCCCAGTCGCGTGATGCGGTAGGTGTGGATGTGCTCGGGCGCTCGCTCCAGCTCGGCGAAGATCGCCAGCTCGTGGCGCGCGGATTCCGCGTCGGCGTGCGCGACCTCGAGCAGCACGGTGCGGTCGCTCTGGACGATCAGGGGGCCATCAGACATAGCAGACCAGTCTACCTGGCACCGACGCCGGGGGCCTGAACCCGGTCAGCTCTGCGCCACCCGCACCGACACGATGCTGCGCACAGGGAGAGTGCGCTCGACATCCGCAGCCCGGTCCCTGCCGCGCAGGCGCCCGCCGCCGAGGCCCGACGCCTCGAGAGTGAGCTCGCGTCGCGAGCCGTCCGGCATCGCGACCTCGACGATCACGACCGTCTTCGCCCGCACGGCGGCCTCCAGCTCGCGGTCGAGCCACGCCGCATCCGCATCCGGACCCTGGTGTGAGCGCAGCCGAGCGATCAGGACGTCGTATCCGCTGTCGTCCTGCACGTCGGCGTCGGCGGTTCGAGCACGCCTCGCGGCGACGCTGCGGCCCTCGCGGTCGACGAGGGTCGCCGGGTAGCGGGCGTCCGTCAGTGCCCAGGCGACCGCCTCGGCGCCGACCCGCGAGATCAGCGCGTCGTCCTCGCGGATCAGACCGAGCGGACGCAGGTTCCGATCGATCTCCATCGCCGCGAGCAGGTGCGCGTCTGCGCTCGTCACGACCGTGCCGCCCTCGGCATCCGGACGCACCCGGACGAGGCCGTGCCGCGCCGCCGTCTGCCCGACGAGGTACTCCAACGGCTGCGGAACGCCGGTCAGCGAGATCTCCTGCAGGAAGGCGAGGATGCCCTCCTCGGTGCCTCCCTCGACGAACGCGCGCGAGACCGACGCCGCGGTGAAGCGGTACGACGAGGCCTGCGCGGGATCGTGCTCTGTCATCGTGCGCAGGCGATTGTCCAGGGAGGGCTGCAGCGGTCCCGGGGCGATCGCGCTGAGATCGTTCTGCAGGAAGATCCGGTCGACCTCGGAGGGAAGCAGCGCCTGCAGCGCCGAACTGTCGAAGGGCTCACCGGTGTGCAGTGCGGCGCCCCACTCCGGCACCGTCCACCCGCCATCGGGCCCCCCGGCCAGCAGTCCGATCCGCCACGCCAGCTCGCGCAGGTGCGCGGCTCGTGCCGGCCAGTGCGGATCCCAGGGGTGCAGCAGCGGCCAGTCGGATGCCGCGGCGCCGCGGATGCCCGAAGCCAGCGAGTGCGCGAAGTGAGAGGCCACGTGCGCCCAGCGCTCGGGGAAGGAGGCATCCAGCCAGCGCTGCGCGTCGGCGGTGAGGCGCAGCTCCCGCTCGACGGGCCGCGCGAGATCCGCGAGCTCGGCGAGGTCGCGCAGCTCGTCGAGGTCTCCGTCATCGACCAGTCGGCGCTTCTCCGTTGCGCTCAGCGCCCCCGTCGCCACCAGCGCCAGCGGCGTCGTGCGGGCGGCGAGCAGCAGCTCTGCCAGCCCGCCGATCGTCGCGAACGCGCGCTCCGCGGCGCGCGCCGAGTCGATGTCGGATGCCGGCGCGGAGGGCGCATCCTCGGCATCCGGGATCTCGGGCAGGTCCTGGACGAGCGTGCGCACCGGGGGCAGCATCCGTCCGTCGACATCGAGCAGCCCGAGCGCGGCATCACCGAGGCGGACGCGGTCATCCGGCGCTGCGGCGCGCAGCGCGCGCGCCTCGGCCCTGCTCAGACGCGCCAGGGCGCGCTCGATCGACGCGGGTTCGAGAAGCGCCTCGGCGGCGTCGAAGAAGTCGGTCCACCCGACCTCGGGGCGCACGGCCCGCTCACGCAGCACCCGCTCCAGCTGCGCGTCGCTCGCCGAGGCGAGCTGGTCAGCCAGCGGACGGGCGTGTGTGCTCATGGTCAGGATCCGGAACCCGCGCGTCCCCTGCGAGCCCAGCTGAGCACGAGCAGCGTGATGATCATCAGGAAGGCGATCGGCAGGCCGAACAGGGGCAGCCCGGCGACGAAGGGCCAGATGCCTCGCCCGAACGCGGACTGATCCATGCCGACGGCAGTGCCGATGATGATCGAGAAGAAGCAGATCACGGACACCGCAGCCAGGACGAGCGCGGTGAAGGCGAGGAGTCGCTCGAGCCGCCCGGTCTGCGGCGCGCTGGTGTCGTCATGCTTGGTCATCGCTCTCAGCGTATCCCCTGGCGGCACGAGGGGGCGGGTAGGCTGGAGGGGTCGCGCCGCCGCGCGACGTCTCCGCTCCGTGTTTCAGTGAGGTTCGCCCATGCCCACCGGCAAGGTCAGGTTCTACGACGACGAGAAGGGGTTCGGCTTCATCGCATCCGATGACGGCCAGGACGTCTTCCTGCACGCCTCTGCCCTTCCTGCGGGCGTCTCCGTGAAGAAGAACGCCCGCGTCGAATTCGGCCTCGCCGATGGTCGCCGAGGTCCGCAGGCGCTCTCGGTGCGGGTGCTGGACGCCCCGCCCAGCCTGGCGAAGGCCGCTCGCAAGCCCGCCGACGACATGGCCGTGATCGTCGAGGATCTCGTGCGGATGCTCGACGAGATGGGCGGCGATCTCCGCCGCGGCCGCTACCCCTCCGCCACCCGGAGCCGCACAGTCGCCGCTGTCCTGCGCAAGGTCGCTGATGACCTCGACGCCTGACGCCCTCGCCGAGACCGCGCGCGAGCTCGCGCTCGCGGCGCTGCACGAGATCACCCCGCCGACGACCGTGGGCCCCTCTGCCGGGTACTCGGTGGAGGAGAGCGGGGCGGTCTCGCTGCGCTTCCAGAACCGTCTGCCCGGATATCCGGGCTGGTTCTGGACGGTCACGGTCGCCCAGGTCGACGACTCCGAGCCGACGGTGCTGGAGGTCGAGCTGATGCCGGGCGACGGCGCGCTGCTCGCGCCCGACTGGGTGCCGTGGGCCGAGCGCCTCGCCGAGTACCGCGCGCACCAGGCCGAGCTCGCCGCGCAGACCGCCGACGCCCCCGTCGACGACTCGCACGAGGACGACTCCGAGGACGACGACTCCGATGACGAGCATCCCGAGGACGACTCGGACGAGGATGTCTCGCCGCGCCTGCACGCCGGCGATGTCGACGGTGTCGACATCGACGAGCTCGACGACTCCCTCGACGCAGACGCCTCCGAGGAGAGCGACGACGAGTCCGAAGACGACGCGTCCGAAGACGACGACGAGTCCGAAGACGACGAGTCCGACGACGATGACGAGGACCCCGACGAGTCCGAGTGACCGATGCGGTCGCCGTGCCGAACGGGATCCCCTCGACCACGACGCCCCCTCTGATCCGATCGGATCAGAGGGGGCGTCGGTGCACGGGGGTGGTGTGGCGAGCGCGCCGCTTTCAGCCTCGGTGTGCGAGCACGTGCTCGATCGAGCGGATCAGCTGGCGCACGTCATCCGGTTCGATCGACACGAAGGTCGCCACGCGCAGCTGATTGCGACCGAGCTTGCGGTACGGCTCCGTGTCGACGATGCCGTTCGCGCGCAGCGTCTTCGCGAGAGCCGCCGCATCGACGCTGTCGTCGAAGTCGATGGTGGCGACCACCGGCGACCGGTGCGCCGGGTCGTCGACGAACGGGGTCGCCACGTCCGAGGCGGCCGCCCAGTCGTAGAGGAGCCCGGACGACTCCGCGGTGCGTGCAGCCGCCCAGCTGAGCCCGCCGGCCGCGAGGATCCACTCGAGCTGGCTGTCGAGCAGGTGCAGCGTGGTGAGCGCCGGCGTGTTCAGGGTCTGATTCAGCCGCGAGTTGTCGACCGCGTTCTTCAGGCTGAGGAACTCGGGGATGTACCGGCCCGATGCGGCGATGCGCTCGATCCGGTCGATGGCGGCCGGCGACACCGCAGCGAACCACAGCCCGCCGTCCGAGCCGAGGTTCTTCTGCGGTGCGAAGTAGTAGACGTCGGCCTGGGTGACGTCGAAATCGATGCCTCCGGCGGCGCTGGTGGCGTCGATGACGGTGAGCGCCCCGTCGGCGACGACCCGTCGCACGGGTGCTGCGACGCCCGTCGACGTCTCGTTGTGCGGCCAGGCGTACACATCGACGCCGTCCACGACCTCCGCAGCGGTCAGCGAGCCCGCGTCGGCGGTGCGCACGTCCGGCGCGGTGAGCCACGGTGCGGCGGCAGCATTGGCGAACTTGCCGCCGAACTCCCCGAACACGAGATTCTGGCTGCGGTGCTCGATGAGGCCGAAGGCCGCGGCATCCCAGAACGCCGTCGACCCGCCGTTGCCGAGGATGATCTCGTAACCCTCCGGCAGGCGGAACAGCGCGGCGAGGCGCTCGCGCACGCTGCCGACGAGGTTCTTCACCGGCGCCTGGCGGTGCGACGTGCCGAGCAGGTCGGCACCCGCCGCGGCGAGGGCCTGCACCTGCGCGGCGCGGACTTTCGAGGGGCCGCAGCCGAAGCGTCCGTCGGCGGGCAGGAGTTCGCGGGGGATCTCGATCGACATGGGTCGATTGTAGAGGTGGCGCGCTCGGGAACCGCGCCCTGTGACGGCTCCGGCACCGGCCGGAAGGTAGGCTTGCCTAAGAACTTCGGAGGGCACGAATGACCGACCTGATCGACACGACCGAGATGTACCTGCGGACCATTCTCGAACTCGAGGAGGAGAACATCGTGCCGCTTCGCGCCCGGATCTCCGAGCGTCTCGGGCACTCCGGCCCCACGGTGTCGCAGACCGTCGGGCGGATGGAGCGCGACGGTCTCGTCGTCGTGTCCGAGGACCGTCGCCTCGAGCTCACCGACGACGGCCGTCGCAAAGCGGTCGACGTGATGCGCAAGCACCGGCTCGCCGAGCGGCTACTCTCCGACGTGATCGGTCTCGACTGGGCGTACGTGCATGAAGAGGCCTGTCGCTGGGAGCACGTCATGAGCGAGCAGGTCGAGCGCCGTCTCGTCGAGCTGCTCGGGCACCCCACCGAGTCGCCGTACGGCAATCCCATTCCCGGACTCGACCAGCTCGGCGACATCGAGACGCCGGCTTTCGAATCCGGAGTGGTGGGCCTGGTCAAGAAGCTGGATGCCGCCGGCGGCCCCATCACGGGCACGGTGCGCCGCCTCGCCGAGCCCGCCCAGGTCAGCCCCGAGCTGCTCGAGCAGCTGCGGGACGCGGGTGTGATGCCGGGCGCGCGCGGCGACTACCGGTACAGCGAGGGCTACGTGCTCATCCAGATGGAGGGCAGCGAGACCGGCCTCGAGCTTCCCGTCGAGCTTGCCTCGCACATCTTCCTTGTCGGGGAGAATGGCTGATCAGGGCTACTTCCTTGGCGGGTGGAGCCGATTGCCAGGTTCGCGGGGTGACAGAATCGTTATCTTCCGGTAACCTCGGTCGAGTCGTCGGAGAAGAAGCCCGCCGATGACGAATCGCGAAGATCGCCTCCCTGGCTCGTCGTCTTCGCGAAGAGATCGCACAACGTGCCGTGTGACATACGTGCCCGATAAACGACATTGCTGACGAGCCTGCGCTACCCGAAGCGCGGAGGCGCAGGAGGAATCCCTTTTGGCCCAAGAAATCGTCCCGACCGAGCCTGCGGGCACCCCGAAGCCTCAGCGTCGGCGAGCTCCTCGCGGAGCCCGCTCGAGCGTCAAGCCCATGCGCACCGTCGCCATCCTCGGCGCCGTGGGTGCGCTGGTCGCCGGAGTCGCTCTGCCCGCGCTGGCCTCCACGAAGACCGTTCCGAGCGCCGCCGCCACCACGCTGCAGCAGATGGCATTCGATGACGCGCAGTCGCTCGTGGTCGCATCCGAGGCGACGAGTGCCCCGCTCGAGCGCGGCACCTACTCAGCGACGACTCCCGATGAGATCGCGAAGAAGAAGGCCGAAGAGGCCGCCAAGGCGCGCGCCGCCGCGGCAGCCCGCGTCGCCGCCAGCTCCGGCGCCCGCGGTGGCAGCATCAGCAATGCCGATCTTCAGCTCATCTCGGCGGGGTCCGGCGCCGTCCGCTACCCGCTGCCGCAGGGCTCGTACTCCGTCAGCCGCACCCTCAGCGGCGGCCACAACGGCGCCGACATGGTCGCGCCGGCCGGCACCCCGATTTTCGCCGCCACGGGCGGTGTGGTGCGCGTCTCGTCCGAGAGCCACTTCGGCTACGGCGTGGCGGTCGTCATCGACTCCGTCGTCGGAGGCAAGCGGGTCTCCACCCTCTACGCCCACATGATCAACGGCTCACGCGCCGTGCAGGCCGGACAGACCGTCGAGCCTGGGCAGTTCATCGGCAAGGTGGGCAACACGGGACGCTCCTACGGCGCCCACCTGCACTTCGAGGTCGAGGTCAACGGGTCGCTCGTCGAGCCGATCGGCTGGCTCCGCGCCAACGCCGGCTGATCGGAGCCGTTCAGAACCGCTGCATCCTCTGTTCACGCGGATGGGTTACCCTGAACGCGTCGTCGAACGGACGGGAGGAAGCCGATGAGCTCGATACCGGGCATCCGCACCATGGATGCACTCGGTCGTCTGGTTCTTCGGCAATGCCCGCAGATCCATCTCGGTCCGACCGAGCGCAAGAGGCGCTGTCTGTAGACAGCGCCTCTTGCTGTATCCGCGTCCCCTCCTCATCCGTCGACGTCGTGTGAGTCGAGAGTGCCGGGAAGCCATCCCGGCGGATCGAGAGGATGACGACGATGCGCACACTGGTCCTGAACGCCGGATACGAACCGCTGACGGTGGTCTCGTTCAAGAGAGCCATGGTGCTCGTGATGAACGACAAGGCCAGCGTTATCGAGCGGGTCGAGAATGATCCCGTCATCGCGGGGCGGCGACGGTTCGACCGCCCCGTGGTCATCCTGCTCACCCGGTACGTGCGTGTCCCGGCCGCGCGCCGGCAGCCGGTCACCCGTCGCGGAGTGCTTCGGCGCGACGAGCATCGCTGTGGATACTGCGGGAAGGCGGCGTCGACGATCGACCATGTGATGCCGCGCTCGCGCGGGGGAGGGGACAGCTGGGAGAACCTCGTCGCGTGCTGCCTGCGGTGCAACAACGCCAAAAGCGACCGCACGCCGCAGGAGATGGGCTGGGAGCTGCATCGCACACCTCGAGCCCCGCACGGCGGAACGTGGGTGGTGCGCGGAGTGGAACGGGGCGACCCGGTGTGGGAGCGATACCTCGCGCTGGCGGCCTAGGCTCAGGCCGGCGACTAGACTTGTCTGGCGCCTTCGTAGCTCAGTCGGATAGAGCGGCCCTCTCCTAAAGGGCAGGTCGCAGGTTCGAATCCTGTCGAGGGCACGACGACGCAGGGAGCCACCCGGAGGGTGGCTCCCTGCGTCGTCTATCCGCCCGCCTATATCGTGGGCTCAGTGCGCGGCGTGATACGCCTCGAGCACGTCGGCGGCGATGCGCCCGCGCTCGGAGACCTTCATGCCCTGCTTCTTCGCCCATTCACGGATCTCGACCGTCTCGGATGTTGCCGCCGAGCGGCGTCGCGGTGCGGAAGAGCGCGTCGCGGTGGACCCGGCGGCGCGCCGGCCCGCCTCGATGTACGGGGCGAGTGCGTCGCGCAGCGCCTCCGCGTGGGAATTCGTCAGATCGATCTCATAGGCGACTCCATTCAGTGCGAAATGAACGGTCTCTCCTTCGCCCACCTCGAGAAGCGTTCCATCGATATCGTCGACCAGCTGGTGCACAATTCTTCGAGCCATGAGAATAAGGTATTTCAATTCCTGAGGCGTGCACAATCGACGCGCGCATTCATATTTCGAATGCATCGCGCGAAATGTCTTCGCGGGTCAGGGAAGAAGGCCCGCGCGCCTCGCGCGCGCCACCGCCGCATGGCGTGTGGACGCGTCGAGTTTCGACATCGCAGCGCTCAGATACGCTTTCACCGTGCCTTCGCGCAATCCCAGCTGCGCGGCGATCTCGGCATTCGTCGAGCCGAGCGCGGCACACGCGAGCACATCCGTCTCGCGCGGCGACAGTCGCACGGTCGAGAGCGGCTGCGTCGTCGTGGGCGGCTCGGGCGATGATGCACCCACCAGGCGTCGTTCGATCGCGGCGATCCGCTCTCGGATCCTCTCGTCGCTGACCGATGCGGCGATGCTGCGCAGCTCGGCGAAGCTCTCTCTGAGATCTTCGAGGTGCGAGCCCTGCACGGCCGCATCCCGCCGCATCGATCGCATCCGCCGCTCCACCTCGTCTCGGATGCGCAGCTCGTTCGCGACATCTTGCGCCACGGCCATCGCCGGCGCGGTGGTGACGCCGCCGACGCGCGACTCTTCCCACGCGCCCGCGTAGAGCACGCCCCGCGGGCGTCCCTCGACGACGATCGGCAGTGCGAGCAGGGTGCGCAGACCCTCGCCGAGCACGAACACGTCGTAGTCGTGCGTGATGTGCTGCGATGTGCGGTAGTTGCTCGTCATCCGAGGTCGGAGCTCGATCATCGCGCGTCCGCCGAGCCCGCGCTCCGGCCGCACGGTCAGCCCTTCGAGGCTGTGCGTGCGATTGCCGACGATGCTCGTCACCCGCACGACACCGTCTTCGATGAGCCCGCCGAATGCGACCGGGAAGCGGGTGCGACGGGCGAGTTCTCGCACGCCGGCGGACACGGGGTCGTCGGCGACCCCTCGGTGATTGTCCGATTGCACTGATACCAACTTTCGGGGGTGACGACAGGGCCCGCCCGTTTCGTAGCGTCGACGATACCACCGCGTGAATTCCTTCACGCGGACGACGGACATGTGGCAAGGAGGCCCCATGACTCAACCGACGACGCACGATTCCGCTCCGGGAATCGACTACATCGCTGTCGAGGAATCGGACAGATTCCAGGGATTGAGAAGACTGCAGCGCTCGTTCATCTTCCCGATGGCCGGGTTCTTCCTCATCTGGTATTTCGCTTACGTGCTGCTGGCCGCGTTCGCGACGGATTTCATGAGCCAGCGGGTATGGGGTGACATCACGGTCGGCCTGCTCATGGGGCTCGGCCAATTCGTCACGACTTTCGTCATCACGATGGCCTATGTGTCCTTCGCGAACCGACGTCTCGATCCGGTCGCGACCGAGATCCGTGAAGAGCTCGAGAAGGCGGAGGCGAAGGCATGACGACGACCCATCTGGCCGCCGAGGCGGTGCAGAACGACCCCGTTCTGAACATCGCGATCTTCGGCGCATTCGTCGCGGTCACCCTGTTCATCGTGATCCGCGCCAGCCGCAACAACAAGACGGCAGCCGACTACTACGCCGCGGGCCGTTCGTTCAGCGGCACGCAGAACGGCTTCGCCATCGCGGGCGACTATCTGTCCGCCGCGTCGTTCCTCGGCATCTGCGGAGCGATCGCGCTGAACGGGTACGACGGATTCCTCTACTCGATCGGCTTCCTGGTGGCGTGGCTCGTCGCGCTCCTGCTGGTCGCGGAGATGATGCGCAACACGGGCAAGTTCACGATGGCGGACGTGCTCTCGTTCCGTCTCAAGCAGCGGCCCGTGCGCATGGCGGCGGCTCTCACCACCCTCGCCGTCTGCTTCTTCTACCTGCTCGCGCAGATGTCAGGGGCAGGCGGGCTGGTCTCGCTGCTGCTCGGCATCGACGACCGGATCGGCCAGTCGCTGGTGATCGCCATCGTCGGCGTGCTCATGATCGTGTACGTGCTGATCGGGGGGATGAAGGGCACGACCTGGGTGCAGATCGTGAAGGCGGTGCTGCTCATCGCCGGTGCCCTCGCGATGACGCTGTGGGTTCTCGCCCTGCACGGCTTCAGCCTGAACACGCTGCTGGAGAGCGCAGTCGACAACTCACCCAGCGGAGAGAAGATCCTCGGCCCTGGTCTGCAGTACGGCGCGAACCCGCTCGACTTCCTCTCGCTCGGCATGGCGCTCGTCCTCGGCACGGCGGGCCTGCCGCACGTGCTGATGCGCTTCTACACCGTGCCCACGGCGAAGGAGGCGCGGCGGTCGGTCGTCTGGGCGATCTGGCTCATCGGCGGGTTCTACCTGCTGACCCTCGTGCTCGGGTACGGGGCCGGCGCGCTCGTCGGACCCGAGCGGATCGCTGCGGCGCCGGGCGGCGTGAACTCCGCGGCGCCGCTGCTCGCCCAGGCCCTGGGCGGTCCGCTGCTGATGGGCTTCATCTCGGCGGTGGCGTTCGCGACGATCCTCGCGGTCGTGGCAGGCCTGACGATCACCGCAGCCGCATCGTTCGCACACGACATCTACTCGAACGTGATCAAGCGCGGCAAGGACGGCACGGGGACGGCCGACCCGAACGGCGAGGTCAAGGTGGCCCGGCGCACGGTCATCGTCATCGGAGTGCTCGCGATCATCGGCGGCATCGGCGCTCAGGGGCAGAACATCGCCTTCCTCGTCGCGCTCGCGTTCGCGATCGCGGCGTCGGCGAACCTGCCCACCATCCTCTATTCGCTGTTCTGGAAGCGCTTCAACACCCGCGGCGCGGTGTGGAGCATGTACGGCGGCCTGCTCGCGGCCATCGGTCTCATCGTGATCTCCCCGGTGTTCTCGGGCAACGACAAGGCGATGATCCCCGGGATCGACATCGCGATCTTCCCGCTGAACAACCCGGGCATCGTCTCGATCCCGCTGGGCTTCCTGCTCGGCTGGATCGGCACGATCACGGCGAAGACGGCCGAATCACGCGCCCTCGCCGCTGAGATGGAGGTGCGCTCGCTGACCGGCTTCGGCGCCGAGAAGGCGGTGGATCACTAGGTCTCTCCCCAGAGATACCCGAACGCCGCGTCCCTCGCGCGGCAGGAGCGGAGCCCGGCGGCCTACACGCCGGGCTCCGCTTCGTTCGGCACCTCGTCCCCAGAAGGCGACCGCCGCCGCGCCCCAGCGCGGCCGGATCACGACCGCGCGGCCGACGCCTCGCGCTCGAGATCGAGCAGATACCGTTTGCGTTCCGGATGCGCGCCGTAGTGGCCGGGTGTGCCGTCGGAGCGGATCACGCGGTGCACGGGGACGATCACCGACAGCGGAGTGACCCGGCATGCGGTGCCGACGGCTCGGGCCGCACCGGGGCTGCCGGCGATCACCGCGACCTCTCCGTAGCTCATGGTCTGGCCCCACGGGATGCCGCAGACGGCCTGCAGCGCGGATCGGGTGAATCCGTCGACCAGACTCCAGTCGAAGGCGAAGCGCTCGTCGAATCGCACGGGCCTCCCGTCGAAGTACTCGTCGAGCGCCAGGGTGAGCTCGTCCGCGGCGCCGGGCGACGACACCGGCATCTCGCCGATGCGTCGGCTGACGCTCTCGAGAAGCCATGGCACCCGCGGATCCGCCGACTCCGACAGGTCGAAGCTGACGATCCCGGCATCCGAGAAGACCGCGAGCGCGTCGCCGAACGGCGTGGGTGCGAAGTCGTAGCGAAAGGTCATGCCCCCCATCCTGCTCCCGGCCCCCCGCCCCTGGAGTGCGGCGATCGCGGAGCCGGTGCACAACCGCGACCGGCGGATGCGCTGTGCAGGGAGATACGCGGGAGCAGGCGGAATCGTCGCGAAACGGCCGGGAATACCGCCGGTCGCGTCGGTCGCGCCTAGGCTTGCCGTGTGTGGCGACGAGAGGCGAAGGATGCTGAGCGCGCGACCCAGCCGGTCGCAGTGACGCTCGGCGATCTCAGCGACTCGTCGACAGGCGTCGGCATCGCACACGCGGCCGAGGAACGACGCACCACCCTGCGGGCGCAGGCGGCAGATCTGGGCGGGGCATCCCCGCTCATCAGCTTCGTCGACGCGCCCGAATCCGTCGTCGACATCTCCCGCGCCCATCCCGGCAGCCTGCCGCAGTTCATCACCGGCCGCTCCACTCTTCTCTCCAACCTGTTCCGCGACGAGGTGGGGCTGCGCACCGCGCGCATGGCGGCCGAGCGGATCACCGCGCGCAACACCGAGCTGCGCACGGTGCGCGGCATCGACGCCGTGCGCCTCGCGGTGGGGATCGCGCGATGGCGCATCGGCGGCGCGCAGTTCGCCGCGCCCGTGCTGCTGCGTCCCCTGGCCATCCGCCGTCATCACGCCGACTTCGAGCTGAAGCTGCACGGCCGCTTCGAGGTGAACCCCGAGCTGGTGCGCGTCGCGCGCGAGCACTTCGGGCTCGAGCTCGACCCGGTCGGCCTGGCATCCCTCGCGTACGACGGCGGCATCTTCAAACCGCAGCCGGTGATCGACCAGCTGCGGGCGCTGACCCGCTCGATCGACACCTTCGCGGTGAACCCGCGCCTGGTGGTGTCGACCTTCGCCGACGTCGCCGATGCCATGGTGCGCGACATGGTCGACCTCGACTATCCCGTGCTCAACGCGCTCGCCGGGCACGTCGGCGACCGCGAGCAGGTCACCGCTCCCCGCCCGCTGCCCGCCGCGGCCGGGCCGGATGACCGGGCCCCCGCCTCGGAGAGCCTTCTGCTCGACGCCGACTCCGAGCAGGAGGAGGTGCTCGCTCGCATCGCCGCCGGGCACTCCCTGGTCGTCTCGACGCTGCCGGGCACCGGGGGCACGCAGACCGTCATCAACGCGCTGGGCGCTCTCGTGCGCTCCGGTCGTCGCGCTCTGGTCGTCTCGGCTCGCAGGTCGACGCTCGACGGCGTCCGGCACCGTCTCGCCGGCGTCGGTCTCGATGCGCTCGCCGTCTCTCCGAACCGCGCCCGTCGCGACCTCATCACCGCGATCGCGCGCTGCGAGAAGGCCACGCAGCCGAAGGCCGCCGAACTCGACGAGGCACTCGTTCGTCTGCGCACCGTGCTCCGTGACTATCGCGGGGCGCTGGGCGAGCCGGTGGGGCGCACCGGAGCATCCGTCCTCGACGCCACCAGAGAGCTCGCTCGACTCGCCGCGCTGCCCGTGCCGCCGTCGACCGGGGCGCGCCTGTCGATGGACACGCTCGAGAAGCTCGCCGGAGACCGCAGCGATGCGGCCCAGGCCCTCACCCGTGCCGCCAAGCTGGGGGAGTTCCGCTTCGGCCCCGACGACTCACCCTGGTACGGCGTCAGCTTCGACAGCACTGAGGCCGCCCAGCACGCACACGAGCTGGCGGGGCGGCTGCACGGCTCGGCCGTGCCCTCGCTTCTCGAGCGCGGGTACGAGCTGATCGCCCAGACGAGCATGCGGCCGTTCGGCACGATCGACGAGCTCGGCGAGTACGTGCGGCTGCTGCAGGGCATCCGGGATTCGCTCGACCGCTTCAGCCCGACGGTCTTCGAACGCCCGCTCGGCGAGCTGATCCAGGCGCACGGCTCGCGCCGAGACGCCCCAGGTATGTCGTCCGCCAACCGGCGCAGGCTCAAGAAGCTCGCTCGCGAGTACGTCCGCCCCGGCGCTCACGTCTCGGAGATGCACGAGGCGCTGCTTCGCATCCAGCAGCAGCGCACGCAGTGGCAGCGCTACGTGGAGGCGGGGGTCGCACCGCAGGTTCCGCTCGGACTCTCCGATGTGCATGTCGCGTGGCAGCGGGTCTCGGCGGAACTGGCTGATCTCGATCGCGCACTGGGTCGCCGCGAGCCGCTCAGCTCCCTCCCCGTCGCGCGTCTCGTGCGCACCCTCTCCGGCCTCGCCGCCCGCTCCGCCGTGTTCGACAACCTCGTCGAGCGCACGCAGATCCGCGACGCGCTCGCCGGTCTCGGTCTGCGCCCACTGCTCTCCGATCTCTCGGTGCGTCACGTGCCGGAGGAGCGGGTCTCCGCCGAGCTCGAATTCGCCTGGTGGCAGTCGCTGCTCGAACGCGCTCTGCAGGACGACCGGTCGCTGCTCGGTGCCAACACGGCGGTCGTCGACCGCCTGGAGCGCGACTTCCGTCTCGTCGACGAGGCGCACACCGCGATGGCCGGCCCGCTGCTCGCCTGGAACCTGGCCAGCCAGTGGCGCATCGCGATCGTCGACGAGCCCGATCAGGCCGCGCACCTGCGTCAGGCGCTCAAGTCGGGTGAGGCCACCACCGCCGAGATCGTCTCCGCGGCCCCGGATCTCACGCGCGTGCTCGCACCGGTGTGGATCGCCTCGCCGTACGAGGTGCCGCTGATCCCCGAGTCGGTCGAGTTCGACGCCGTGCTGCTGGTGGATGCCGCCGCCGTGAACCTCGCCGAGACGGCGCCGGCGATCCGCCGCGCACGCCAGATCGTCGCGTTCGGCGACCCGGTGACCCAGCGCCCCACGCCGTTCACCGTCGCCACGGTGCCCGACCCGGAGTGGGAGGCGGAGGTCGACTTCGATGACGTGTCGGTCTTCGAGCGTCTCGCCGAGCTCTTCCCCGTGATGACACTCACCCGCAGCTACCGAGCCGGTGGCGAAGACCTCGCCGAGCTCATCAACGACGCGTTCTACGGCGGCGAGATCGTGTCGCTGCCGTGGGCGGGGTCGTATCTCGGGCGCGGCAGCCTCACCGTCGACTACGTCGAGGGGGGAGTGGGCGCGCCCGACCCGGATTCGGGAGCTGTCGAGAGCCCGGATGCCGAGGTCGCCAGGGTGGTGACCCTCGCCGTCGAGCACGCGATCCATCGTCCGGCCGAATCCCTCATGGTGATCACCGCGAGCCGCAGGCACGCGGAGCGGGTGCGGGCGGCCGTGGCATCCGCCTTCGCCGGACGATCCGACGTCGCCGACTTCGTCAGCCGCGACACCGCCGAGCCGTTCGCCGTCCTCACGCTCGAGGAGTCCGTCGCCGAGAGCCGCGACCGCGTGATCTTCTCGCTGGGCTTCGGCCTCACCAAGCACGGCCGGGTGCTCAGTGACTTCGGCGACCTCTCCCAGCAGGACGGCGAGCGACTGCTCACCGTCGGGATGACCAGGGCGCGCCGCTCGATGGTCATCGTGTCGTGCATCCGCCCGTCTGCGTTCGACGAGGGGCGGCTGGAGCACGGCGCGTCGACCCTGATGTCGATCCTCGGCGGACTCGCCGCCCGCGGCCGCGACGCGCGTCTCGAGGATCTCGCCGACCCGCTGACCCTCGCTCTGGCCCGCGAGCTGCGCCGTCTCGGCGCCTCGGTCGACGTCGACTACCGCGGCCTGCTGCCGCTGGTCGCGCAGCACGACGGACGCGCGGTCGTCATCGAGTCCGATGCCGAGATGCGCGGCGAGTCGCTGCGCGAGAGCGTGCGCCTGCGCCCGCAGGTGCTGCGCCGGCTGGGCTGGCACTATGTGCGCGTGCACGCCTTCGACCTGTACAGCGATCCCGCCACCGTCGCCCGGCGCATAGCGACCGTGCTGGGGATCGATGAGGACGCGGTGCGCGCCGAGAACGACACCCAGCCCTTCGATCTCGATGGATGACGAACGGCAGCGGATCGTGCGCGTCGCGGGCGCGCGCCGCGCGAAGCTGACCCGCGTGGAAGGCACGACCTCCGAGCCGCACGTGAAGAGCGCACCCTCGGCCCCGACCGATAGCGAGCGCGGACCGAACGACGAGCGGATGCTGCGCGAGGTCCCGCCGCACTACTGAGATCCGTCGACCGCCGATCGGACGCCCGACTCGAACCAGTGGATCGGACGCCCGACCCGAACGAGCGGGGCGTCCGATCGACGGGACGCGATCAGCGGATGCCGGCGTCGCGACGCAGCAGGTCGCGGATCTCGATGAGCAGCTCCTGCTCGGTGGGCAGGGTCTCCTCCTCGACGGCCGGGTTCTTGGCGGCCTTGCGCTCCTTGTAGGTGTTCATCGGCACGACGAACACGAAGTACACGACCAGCGCCACGGCGAGGAAGCTGATCACGGCCGAGATCAGCTCGCCGATCGGGAAGGTCACCGGGTCGCCGTAGATGTTGTCGACGGTGAAGCCGAACTTGCCGGCATCGTCGGCTTTGAAGACCATCGCGACCAGCGGGGTGATGATGCTGGACACGACCGCGCTGACGATGGCGGTGAACGCCGTGCCGATCACGACAGCGACGGCGAGGTCGATGACGTTGCCCTTGGTGATGAACTCCTTGAATCCCTGGATCATCCGCTTACCTCTCACAGTGGGACCTCAGCTCGAGGCCGGGGTCGCCGCGGGCGCCGGGGTGGCGGCCGTCGACGTCTCCGCCTTCGATGATGCCGAACCCGAAGCCGGGGCGCCAGCGGCTCCTCGAGAGTCCGTGCGGTAGAAGCCGGAGCCGTTGAAGGTCACACCGACCGATCCGTACTGCTTGCGCAGCGCTCCGCCGCACTCCGGGCAGAGGGTGAGCGAATCCTCCGTGAAGGACTGCACGGCGTCGAAGCGGTGGTCGCACGCGGTGCAGGCGTAGGCGTAGGTGGGCATGGAATGCTCCTGTCAGTTCCGCGCGGGCGACAGGGTGATGGTCTGCGTCGGGGTGACGATGCCATCGACCGGCTGGTCGTGCACTTCGCGCGGCAGCGAATCGAGTACCTCGGAATCATAGATCACCGCGTACACGGGCGGGCGGCGCTCCATCGAGCCGAGGGTCTTGTCGAAGTACCCGCGACCCCAGCCGAGTCGCGTGCCGTCGCGGTCGACGGCGGCGGCCGGGATGAGCATCAGATCGACGTCGTTCACGGCGATGGGGCCGAGCACCTCGCCGGTCGGCTCGGTCAGCCCGAACAGTCCCTCGCCGACCGGGGCGGAGTCGTCGGCGACCGCCCAGTCCAGAAGCCCGTCGGCGCGGCTGATCGGAAGCAGCACCCGGATGCCGCGTCGCACGGCGGCCTGCACGAACGGCATGGTGCCCGGCTCGGTCGTGGTGGAGAGGAAGCACGACACCGACCGCGCTCCGTGCGCGTCGAGCAGGGCGTCGAGCTGGGCGGCGAGTCCCGCGGCCGCCTCGTCGCGCTGCGACTGGGACAGGATCTGACGGCGTTCGCGCAGTTCGGCGCGCAGCGCGCGCTTCTGCTGTTCTGCTTCGCTCCGCATGCCCCGATCATACGGGGGCGGGTCCGCCATCCCGCCGGTCGGGGAAGGGAGCCGGCCACTAAGCTGAGCGGCATGCGCACCATGAAGGCGGTGATCCCCGCTGCGGGCCTGGGAACCAGGTTCCTGCCGGCGACGAAGGCGATGCCGAAGGAGATGCTCCCTGTCGTCGACAAGCCGGCCATCCAGTACGTGGTGGAGGAGGCCGTCGCCGCCGGGATCCAGGACATCCTGGTCATCATCGGTCGCAACAAGAACGCGATCTCGGATCACTTCGACTCGGTGCCCGAGTTGGAGGTGCGCCTGCAGGAGAAGGGCGACCACGGGCGCCTCGAGCGGGTGATGAAGTCCAGCGATCTCGCGGACATCCACTTCGTGCGGCAGGGGGAGCCGAAGGGGCTCGGTCACGCGGTGCTTCGTGCGCGCACGCATGTCGGCGACAGCTCCTTCGCCGTGCTGCTCGGAGACGACCTCATCGATGAGCGGGACCCGCTGCTGACCGAGATGATCGCGACGCACGAGCGCACCGGCGCTGCCGTCATCGCGCTGATGGAGGTCGACCCCGGTCAGATCCATCTCTACGGCGCTGCCGCCGCGGTCCCGACCGAGACCGAGGGTGTCGTGCGGGTGGACGGCCTGGTCGAGAAGCCGTCGCCGCAGGACGCTCCCTCGAACCTCGCGGTGATCGGTCGCTACGTGCTGCCGCCCGCCGTCTTCGACATCCTCGAGCGCACCGAACCAGGCAAGGGCGGCGAGATCCAGCTGACCGATGCCCTGCAGGATCTCGCCGCCGACCCGGCGGGCCCCGGCGTGGTGGGCGTGGTCTTCGGCGGACGGCGCTACGACACGGGCGACCGTGCCGACTACATCAAGGCGATCGTGCAGCTCGCCACCGACCGCGACGATCTCGGCGAGGAGCTGCGCCCGTGGCTCAAGCGGTTCGCAGCCGATCTCTGATCGGGAGGAGACGATGTCGAACGACATCCTGCCCGTGATGCGGTACGGGTCTGTGAGCCTGCGACTGGTGAGACCGCGCGACGCGAGGGTGCTTCAGCGCGAGCTGCTCGAGAACCGCTCCTGGCTCCAGCCCTGGGAGGCGACCATCCCCGGCGGCAGCGGGGGCTTCGACATGAGGGCGGCGATCCGTCGGCTCCTGCAGCAGCATCGTGACGGCGCCGGGTATCCGTTCGTGATGGAGTACGAGGGAGAGGTCGCGGGGCAGCTCAACATCTGGGGTGTCGCGCGGGGGTCGCTCGCCTCGGCGACCATCGGGTACTGGGTCAGCGAGCGCTTCGCGGGCCGAGGCGTCACCCCGACCGCGGTGGCGATGGCGACCGACGCCGCGTTCGACCAGCTCGGTCTGCACCGAGTGGAGATCTGCATCCGTCCCGAGAACCGCGCGAGCCTGAGAGTCGTGCAGAAGCTCGGATTCCGCTACGAAGGGCTGCGGCGGCGCTACATCCACATCGACGGCGACTGGCGCGATCACCACGCGTTCGCTCTCACGCAGGAGGACGTGCCCCGCGGGGTGCTCTCCCGCTGGGTGAACGGGGAGGTTCCGCCTGCTGCTGAGCTGCCTTCGCCCGACGAGGGACAGAGCTGACGGGCGCGACACACGCGCAGGAATGATCGCGTCTGAGCTCAGCCGCGCGCTACCGTGGTCAACATGGATGGGCCGGTGCTGAGTGGGGGCGTGATCGTCCTCGTCGCCGTGCTGCTCTGGGTGCTCTACTTCGTGCCCAGCTGGCGCGGGCGACACCAGTACTACGCGGCCGAGCGCAACGCCGTCCGGCTCAATCAGGCGCTGCGGGTCCTCGCCGAGACGAGTGAGACCCCCGACGAGGTGCGCCTCGAGCTGACCGCGCGCACGGCTCTCGCCCAGCAGCGGCTCGCGAAGCGGCTGCAGGCGGAGAAGGAGAACGCCCAGCTCGAGCGTCTTCGCGAGGAGCTCGCCGCCACACGTCGCGATCCGATCGTGCGGCAGGCGCGGGCCCGACGCCGCACGCGCCTCGCGGCGACAGCATCCGTCTTCACTGCACTCGTGATGCTCAGTGCCGGCATCTGGCAGATCGTCGCCACCGGCAGCTGGATGCTGGCCGCCGGGGGAGTCGTCCTCGCTGCGCTCGGAACGACGGTGCTGGTGCGCATGGCTCAGGTCGCGAGCCGGAGCGCGGCTCGCCTGGCGCGCCCCGTGACGGCGCCGGTCGCCGAGCGCGTGTCGCCGCCGCTGCACGACCAGGGCCCCGCCGTGTGGACGCCGCGTCCGCTTCCGCAGCCGCTCGTGAACGTCGCCGGCTCGCGTGCTCAGACCGCGCAGGCCGAGATCGACGCTCGAGCGGAGCGCGAGCGGGCAGCCCGTCGCGCCGAGCTCCGCCGTCGTGCCGAGGAGCTCGCTCCGCCGGCGCCCACCTCGCTGCCCGTCGCGCCCGCCGCCGCTGAGGCGTCTCCGTACGCGGGGATGGGTGTCGTGGACGATGCCGAGATCGAAGCCCACGTGCGTCAGCTGCTTGCGCGTCGAGCAGTCGGCTGAGTGCGTGATAACCTGAACTCTGTTCACGGGCCTATGGCGCAGTTGGTAGCGCGCCTCGTTCGCATCGAGGAGGTCAGGGGTTCGAATCCCCTTAGGTCCACATCGTGACAAGAACCCCCGCGCTGAGGCGCGGGGGTTCTTGCGTTTCCGGGGCCGGCCCCGCGCCGGCTGCCGCCGCGCCGGCTGCCGTCGTGTTCGGGGTCCGGAGAGGGTTTTGTGCTGGTGGTGGGTGTTTTTGGTGGGGGTGGGTGGGGGTGCGACACG
>NZ_JACSPX010000003.1:0-26038 GCF_014836945.1 Microbacterium commune
CCCGGAAGCTAAGCCTCACAGCGCCGATGGTACTGCAGGGGGGACCCTGTGGGAGAGTAGGACACCGCCGGACTTCTTCTGTGAAAGAGCCACCCATCGTTGGGTGGCTCTTTTGCGTTAAGTCCCCATGACTTGACTTCCCCCGGGGACGGGCTATGGTCGGTGGTTACCGAACCCGCCAGCCGAAAGAGGGGAAGCGAGTCCATGTCTGGAAAGACACCGCAATCACGAGCCGGGAAGAAGGCACCCCAGCTCTCACTCAAGGAGAAGAGAGCCGAGAAGCGCGCCAAGCGCGAACCGGAGTCCTTCCTCAAGCCCCGCAAGGGCGCGTCCGGCTGATCCCGGCTCGTCGAGGGCGTCGCGTCGACTGCACATCGCAGTCCGCGACGCCCTTCGTCGTTCTCATCCGCGGTCGTACCCCAGCCTGCTCTGCAGCATCCGGGCGGCCGCGGTCACCTCCTCCTGCGCGGGGGCCTCCCGTGCGTCCTCCCACGTCACCGCGACCGCGGCGATCGGCCAGCCGGCGTGGTCGTGCACTGCCGCGGCGACGGAGCGGAAGCCCGCCGTCACCTCTCCGTCTTCCGTGGCGACGCCTGCCTGACGTACCTGGCGGAGCACCTCACGCAGCTCGGCCGGACGCGCCGGTCCACTGCCCGTCCGGTCGGTGAACGCGGCGGTGTCCGGGTAGAGCGCTCGCACCTGCGCGCGGGGGAGCGCGGCCAGCATGGCACGCCCGGTCGCCGTGAGGTGCGCGGGCAGCCGCACGCCCACATCCGTGACCAGCGCGGGCCTGCGGGCAGCGCGCTCCTCGACGATGTAGAGCACGTCGCGTCCACTCATCACCGCCAGGTGGGCACTCTCGCCGACACGATCAGCGAGACCGGCGAGGATCGGCCGACCCAGCCGGGCCAGCGGCTCCTGCCTGGCATAGCCGCCGGCGAGCTCGAACGCGCTGGTGCCCAGCCCCCAGCGCCGCTCCTGCGCGAGATGCACGACGAAGCCGTGCTCCTCGAGGGTCGCGAGGAGGTGATAGACGGTGGAGCGCGGAATGCCGAGCTCTCGGGCGAGTGCGGTCGCCGCGATCGGCGCAGGCCGGCGTGCGAGGTGCCGCAGGATGCGCAGCGTCTGGTCGGCTGCCGGAACCTGTGGACGGTGCAGCTCGGCATCCGGTATGTCTGTGATCACAGACACAGTCTTCCACTCGACGCCCCGCCGGCGAACGTCTCGGTGTGGAATCGAGGTATGCAGCATTCGTCTCCCGTCACCATCGGCGCGACTTCCCTGTCGCCGGACGACGTCGTCGCCGTCGCACGCCACTTCGCACCTGTGGTCATCGCGGATGCCGCCCGCCACCGCGTCGCCGCCGCCCGCACGGTGATCGACGGGATGGCGGCCGATCCGCACCCGCACTACGGTGTCTCGACCGGGTTCGGAGCCCTCGCCACCACCTTCATCGCTTCCGAGCGCCGCCGCCAGCTGCAGATCAGTCTGATCCGCTCCCACGCCGCCGGCACCGGAGCCGAAATCGAGACCGAGGTCGTGCGGGCCCTGCAGCTGCTCCGCCTGCAGACTCTGGCATCCGGTCACACGGGCGTGCGGCCCGTCGTCGTCGACACCTACGCGGCGATGCTGAACGCCCGCATCACCCCGGTCGTCCGCGAGTACGGCTCGCTCGGCTGCTCGGGCGACCTCGCCCCGCTGGCCCACGTCGCGCTCGCGTCGATGGGCGAGGGCGACGTCCGCGACGCCGACGGCGCGCTCGTGTCCGCTGCCGATGCTCTCGCCGCGGCCGGCATCGAGCCTCTCGTCCTCGTCGAGAAGGAGGGCCTCGCACTCATCAACGGCACCGACGGCATGCTCGGGATGCTGCTGCTCGCGCTGCACGACCTCGAGACCCTCATCACCACCGCCGACCTCGCCGCCGCGATGTCCGTCGAGTCTCAGCTGGGCACCGATGCCGTGTTCGCCGCCGACCTGATGGCGCTTCGTCCGCAGGTGGGTCAGGCGACGTCGGCCGCGAACCTGCGCGCGGTCCTCGCCGACTCGCCCATGGTCCACAGCCACAAGGGGCCGGAGGACGGCCGGGTGCAGGACGCCTACTCGCTGCGCTGCTCGCCGCAGGTGCACGGCGCGGCACGCGACACGATGGCCCACGCGGCCCTGATCGCCCGGCGCGAGCTCGCGTCCGTGGTCGACAATCCGGTCGTCACCGCGGACGGGCGCATCGAGTCGAACGGCAACTTCCACGGGGCGCCGATCGCCGCGGTGCTCGACTTCCTCGCGATCTCGGTCGCTGATGTGGCCTCCGTCTCGGAGCGACGCACCGACCGGGCCCTCGACCCCGCGCGCAGTCACGGCCTGCCCCCTTTCCTCGCGCACGAGGTCGGTGTCGACTCCGGGCTGATGATCGCGCAGTACGCGGCGGCCGGCATCGTCTCCGAGCTCAAGCGCCTCGCCGTGCCGTCCTCGGTCGACTCGATCCCGTCATCCGCGATGCAGGAGGACCACGTGTCGATGGGCTGGTCGGGAGCCCGAAAGCTGCGCCGTGCCCTCGACGGTCTCACGCGGGTGCTCGCCATCGAGATCCTCACCGGCGCGCGTGCCCTCGATCTGCGGGCCCCCCTCCAGACGGGTCCCGCGACGGGCGCCGTGCGCGACCTCGTCCGCACCGTGGCCGCAGGTCCCGGTCCGGACCACTTCCTCTCACCCGACATGGAGGCCGTGACCGAGCTCGTCCGCTCGGGCGCCGTCCTCCGCGCTGCGAAGGAGCACGCGAATGTCTGACACCACCACCCGCATCATCCGCGCCGCGCGCGGCAACGAGCGTACCGCGAAGAGCTGGGGCGCCGAGGCCGCGAAGCGGATGCTCATGAACAACCTCGACCCCGAGGTCGCCGAGCACCCGGAGGACCTCGTCGTCTACGGCGGCACCGGGCGGGCCGCGCGCAGCTGGGAGGCGTACGACGCGATCGTCCGCACCCTCGATGAGCTCGAGCCCGACGAGACGCTGCTCGTGCAGTCCGGCAAGCCGGTCGGCGTGTTCCGCACCCACGAGTGGGCCCCGCGCGTTCTGATCGCGAACTCCAACCTCGTCGGCGACTGGGCCACCTGGCCCGAGTTCCGCAAGCTCGAGGCCGCGGGCCTGATGATGTACGGCCAGATGACCGCAGGTTCATGGATCTACATCGGCACCCAGGGCATCCTGCAGGGCACGTACGAGACCTTCGCCGCCGTCGCCCGCTCCCTCGGCAGGGACTCGCTGCGGGGCACGCTCACTCTCACCGGCGGCGCCGGCGGAATGGGCGGCGCCCAGCCGCTGGCCGTCACGCTCAACGACGGTGTCGTGCTGATCGTCGACGTCGACGAATCGCGCCTCTCGCGCCGTGTCGACCACGGCTATCTCGACGAGTACACCACCGACCTCGACGAGGCGGTCGCGCGCGTCGTCGCCGCGAAGGAAGCAGGGGAGGCTCTCTCCGTGGGCGTCGTCGGCAACGCCGCCGAGGTGTTCCCCGAGCTCAAGCGCCGTCAGGATGCAGGGCAGCTGACGATCGACGTGGTCACCGACCAGACCAGCGCGCACGACCCGCTCGCCTATCTGCCGGTGGGGATCTCGGTCGCGGACTGGAAGACCGAGGCCGATCGCGAACCCGAGGAGTTCACCCGCCGCTCGCGCGAGTCGATGGCCGCGCACGTCGCCGCCATGGTCGCGTTTCAGGATGCCGGCGCAGCGGTCTTCGACTACGGCAACTCGATCCGCGCCGAAGCGCAGCTCGGGGGGTTCGCGCGCGCCTTCGAATTCCCCGGGTTCGTGCCGGCGTACATCCGCCCGCAGTTCGAAGAGGGCCGCGGGCCCTTCCGGTGGGCTGCGCTCTCGGGAGACCCTGAGGACATCTACAAGACCGATCGCGCGATCGCCGAGCTCTTCCCCGACGACAAGGCGCTGCACCGCTGGCTCGACAAGGCCCGCGAGAAGGTGCGCTTCGAGGGCCTTCCCGCTCGCATCTGCTGGCTCGGCTTCAAGGAGCGCCACCTCGCGGGCCTGAAGTTCAACGAGATGGTCGCCTCGGGTGAGCTGTCGGCTCCGATCGTCATCGGCCGCGATCACCTCGACTCCGGGTCGGTGGCCTCGCCGTACCGGGAGACCGAGGCCATGAAGGACGGCTCCGACGCGATCGCCGACTGGCCGCTGCTCAACGCGCTGCTGAACACCTCGTCCGGTGCCAGCTGGGTGTCGCTGCATCACGGCGGCGGTGTCGGCATCGGCCGCTCCATCCACGCCGGGCAGGTGACCGTCGCCGACGGGTCGGATCTGGCCGCGGAGAAGCTCGAGCGCGTCCTGACGAACGACCCGGGCACCGGTGTGATGCGCCATGTCGACGCCGGCTACGAGCATGCGCGCGACATCGCCCGCGAGCGCGGACTCAAGGTGCCGATGCTGTGACCGCCTCGCTCATCACGAACATCGGGGAGCTGACGACGAACGTCGCCACCCCGGCCGACCGGTGCGGCACCGTGCACGACGCCGCCGTGCTGATCGCAGACGGACTGATCTCGTGGGTCGGCTCGTCGAGTGACGCACCGGCCGCCGATGCGGTGGTGGATGCCGGTGGTCGGGCGGTCATCCCCGGCTTCGTCGACAGCCACAGCCACATCGTGTTCGGCGGCGATCGGGCGGCCGAGTTCGAGGCGCGCATGGCGGGGGAGAAGTACGCTGCCGGTGGCATCCGCTCCACCGTCGCCGCCACCCGCCAGGCGAGCGACGACGAGCTGCGGGCCCGCGTCCGCGGCTTCATCGACGAGATGCTCGCGCAGGGCACGACGACGGTCGAGATCAAGAGCGGCTACGGTCTCGACGTCGAGACCGAGCAGCGTCTGGTGCGCCTCGCCGCCGAGGTGACCGAGGAGGTCACCTTCCTCGGTGCGCACGTCGTGCCGGCGGAGTACGCCGGGCGCGCCGACGAGTACGTCGAGCTCGTGGTCGGCGCGATGATGGATGCCTGTGCGCCGCACGCCACGTGGATCGACGTGTTCTGCGAGACCGGTGCGTTCAGCGTCGCACAGTCACGACGCGTGCTCGAGGCCGGCATCGCCCGCGGGCTGAAGCCGCGCATGCACGCCGGCCAGCTCGGCCCCGGCCAGGGTGTGCAGCTCGCCATCGAGCTCGGCGCGGCGTCGGTCGATCACGGCACCTTCCTTACCGACGACGACGTCGCGGCGCTCGGCGCATCCGACACGGTGCTCACCCTGCTGCCCGGCGTCGAGTTCTCGACGCGGCAGCCGTACCCCGACGCGCGGCGCCTCATCGATGCCGGAGTGACGGTGGCCATCGCGTGCGACACCAACCCCGGCTCGAGTTTCACCTCGTCGATGCCGTTCTGCATCGCCGTCGCCGTGCGGGACATGGGCATGACGCCGGCTGAAGCCGTGTGGGCCGCGACCGCCGGGGGCGCGGCGGCGCTGCAGCGCTCGGACATCGGGGTGATCGCCCCGGGTCGTCGAGCCGATCTCGTGCTGCTCGACGCCCCCACGCGCGTGCACCTGGCGTACCGGCCCGGCGTGCCGCTCGTGCGGCAGGTCTGGAAGGACGGCGTGTCCGTCTGGCGGAAGGGATGAACATGGCGCTCGCACACGACGACCTCTGGCCGCGCGCCGGATCGTGGCCCGCTGCGGAGGCGGGGGAGCGCGCGGACGCCGCGCTGATCGGCATCCCGACCTGGCGCACCTCACTCTCGCCCACCGGCGCGCACGCGACCCCCGCCGCCATCCGCGACGCGCTGCCGCGCTTCAGCCCGGCGCTGATGGGGCCCCCGGTCATCGACCTGAACGCCGCGCTGCGGATCGTCGACGCCGGCGACGTGCCCGAGCCGGACGGCGACGACGGCGTGCGGCGCGCGCTCGAGCGCGTGCGTGCCCTCGCAGAGCAGACGCGGCTGATGATCGCCCTCGGCGGAGACAACTCGCTCACCTATCCGGTCGCCCGCGGTGCCGGAGCCGACGGGCTGATCACGCTGGACGCGCACCTCGACCTGCGCGACGGCGTCTCCAACGGCTCACCCGTGCGTCGCCTGATCGAGGACGCTCCCGACGGCGAGCGCATCGACCCGACGCGCATCGTGCAGATCGGCATCGCCGACTTCGCGAACTCGGCCGCCTACGTTCAGCGTGCCGCCGACTGGGGCATCCGGGTGATCACGCTCGACGAGGTGCGCGAGAAGGGCATCCCGTCGGTCGTGGCGGAGGCGCTCGCGGTGGCCGGCGTCGGCTCGCGCATCCATCTCGACATCGATGTCGACGTCGTCGACAGGGCGGCCGCTCCCGGCTGCCCGGCAAGCGTCCCCGGCGGGCTGGCCGCGGGGGAGCTGCGCGCGCTGGTTCGCGCCATCGCTGCAGATGCGAAGGTCGCCAGTGCCGACATCGCGGAGGTCGATGCCACCGCCGACGCTGACGACGCGCGCACCGTGCGCCTTGCCGCGCTCTGCGTGCTCGAGCTGCTCGCCGGTCTCGCCTCGCGCTGACGCCGCGGGGCCGCGGCGGCCCAGGGCGGCCCCGCGCATGGCTCGAGGGCGTAGCGTGGAGGCATGGCTCGAATCGTGATCTTCGGCGGCCACGGAAAGGTCGCCCTGCTGCTCGCTCCCCTTCTCTCGGCTCGCGGAGACGAGGTGACCGCGGTGATCCGCAATCCCGATCACGTCGATGACGTGCGGGCGGCCGGTGCACATCCGGTCGTGTTCGACGTCGAGCACGAGGACCAGGCGGCGATCGCCGCGCTGCTCGCCGGGCACGACGCCGTGGTGTGGTCGGCGGGAGCGGGCGGCGGCGACGCGGCGCGCACGCGCGCCGTCGACCGCGATGCCGCGGTGCGGTCGATGGATGCCGCGGCAGATGCCGGGGTGCGCCGCTACGTGATGGTGTCGTACTTCGGGGCGTCCCGCGACCACGGCATCCCGGCCGACAACCCGTTCCACGCCTACGCCGAGGCCAAGGCGGCCGCGGACGAGCATCTGCGCTCGTCGCAGCTGGAGTGGACCGTGCTGGGGCCGAGCGCCCTCACCTTCGACGAGGGAACAGGGCGGATCGACACCGCCTCGAGCGAATCAGGTCAGGTGTCGCGCGCGAACGTCGCACAGGTCATCGCGCAGGTGCTCGTCGACGACTCCACCGCCGGCCGGACCATCCGCTTCAACGACGGCGAGACGCCGATCGCCGCGGCGCTGCGCCCCTGACTCCGGCCTCCCCCGTCCCACCTCAGGACGAACCGCCCCTCGCTCCGGTATGAGTTTGTGCCGCTCAGCACGCGGGTGATGCGGCAGAAACTCATACCGGAACGAGGAGCGGTGTGTGGGGGAGGCGGCGTCAGCCCAGGCCGACGGGGATGAGGGCGTGGGCGACGGCGTAGATCGCGACCCCTGCGAGCGCACCCACCACGGTGCCGTTCAGCCGGATGTACTGCAGGTCGCGGCCCACCATGAGCTCGATCTTCTCCGTCGTCTCGGCCGGATCCCACTTCTCGACGGTGTCGGTGATGATGGATGCGATGTCGTGGCGGTACCGATCGACGAGGAAGACCGCGGCATCCGTCGCCCAGCCGTCGACCCGCGCCTGCAGCACGGGATCAGTGGCCAGGCGCTGTCCGACCTCGGCGATCGCGGTGGCCGCTCTGCGGCGCAGCCCGCTCTGCGGATCGGCCAGTGCGTCGAGCAGGCCGGCCTTGGCGGTGTTCCAGGCCTGCGCCGCGAGCTCGCCCACGCGCGGGCTGTCGAACAGCGTCGTCTTGGCGCTCTCCAGCCGCTCGCGCATCGCATCGTCGTGCTGCAGTCCGTCGGCGAGGCGCGCGAGGTAGCCGTCGAGGGCGATGCGGGCCGGATGCTGCGGATCGGCGTGCACGGCGCGGACGAACTTCAGGGCCTCGCTGTACGCCGTCTCGTCGACGAAGCGGTGGGCCAGGCGCGGCACCCATGACGGCAGGCGGCGGGAGATCAGCCCCTGGAACGCCGCGGCGTTGTTCTCGAGCCAGGCGCCGAGACTGTCCACGGCGAGGTCGACGGCGCCGCGATGCGCATCCGCCTCGACGATGCGCTGCAGCCAGGTGCCCGCCGACGGCGCCCAGTCGGGCTCGATGAGGTGCTCGCGCGCGAGGTCGGCGATCAGGCTCTGCACGTCATCGTCGCTCAGCGCGCGCAGCACGGCGGAGGCCGCCGTGGCGGCCGCCGCCCCCCCCCCCGCCACGCGCTCGGCGTGCGCCTCGTGGCTGAGCCACTCGCCGAGCCGCTGCGAGAGGGCGGTCGTCGACAGCTTCGCGCGCACGACCTCACCTGCCAGGAAGTTCGTCTCGACGAACTCGCCCAGGGTGCGCCCGATCTCATCCTTGCGGTTGGGGATGATCGCCGTGTGCGGGATCGGCAGTCCGAGGGGGCGGCGGAACAGCGCGGTCACGGCGAACCAGTCGGCCAGGGCGCCGACCATGCCGCCCTCGGCCGCCGCGCGGAGGTAGCCGAGCCACGGATGCCGTGATTCGAGCCAGAAGGAGAGGACGAACACGACGGCCATGAAGATCAGCGCGCCCAGCGCCACGGCCTTCATCCGGCGAAGGCTGCGCAGTCGCTCCTGATCGGCCGGCGAGAGCAGCGCCATCGGTGTTCGCGACATGCCGTCATCCTTTCACGGTGACTAGGCTCGAGGGGTGATCGACGACATCAAGAAGCGCGCTCTGCACCGCACCAGCATCCTCGAGGGTCAGCTGCGCGGCATTGCGCGGATGATCGAGAACGAGGACTACTGCATGGACATCATCACCCAGTCGCGTGCCGTGCAGCGTTCGCTCGAGTCACTCAATCGCCTGCTGCTCGAGAACCACCTGCGCACGCATGTCACGCACATGTTCGAGCAGGGCGGCGACGAGCGCGAGACCGCGGTCGGCGAGCTGCTGAAGGCGTTCGATTTCGACCGCAAGTAGACCATATCGACACAATCAAGACAGCTTGACAACGGATATCGTCGCTCTCTTCTGTCCATTCTTCGTTTTTCGCTGTACCTCACCGCGCGACTGTGCTTGACTGACGTCAGTCAGAACTCAACGTGGAGGTTCCATGGCACAGCTCGCACCCGCGGCGCCCGCGCCGACCGCCGACCCGGCGACCGGGGGCGTCGACATCATCGGCGTCACCAAGCACTACGGCGATGCGCCGGCGGTCGATGACCTGTCGCTGTCGATCCAGCCGGGCGAGTTCCTCTCCCTGCTGGGACCGTCGGGCTGCGGGAAGACCACGACGCTGCGTATGATCGCCGGGTTCGAGCATCCGGACAGCGGCGACATCCGCATCTCGGGCCGCAGCCTGCTCGGGCTGCCGCCGCACCGCCGCGAGGTGAACACCGTCTTCCAGGCGTACGCGCTGTTCCCGCACATGACCGTCGCCGAGAACGTCGCCTACGGCCTGCAGCAGCGCCGGGTGCCCAAGGCCGAGCAGCGGGAGCGGGTCATCGCCGCCCTCGACATGGTGCAGCTGCGCCGGTTCGCCGACCGCAAGCCGACCATGCTCTCCGGCGGGCAGCAGCAGCGCATCGCGCTGTCCCGTGCGCTCATCAACCGCCCCAGTGTGCTGCTGCTCGACGAGCCGCTCGCCGCGCTCGACCGCCAGCTGCGCGAGGAGATGCAGGTCGAGCTGAAGCTGCTGCAGTCCCGGCTCGGGACGACGTTCGTCTTCGTGACGCACGACCAGGGCGAAGCGCTGTCGATGAGCGATCGGATCGCCGTGATGCGCGCCGGCCGCATCGAGCAGCTCGATGCTCCCGACCGGATCTACGCCGCACCCGCGTCGGCGTACGTCGCATCGTTCATCGGCCAGCAGAACTTTCTCAGCGGCACCGCTCGCGGCGACGCGGTGCAGACGACCGTCGGCCTCATCCACGGCCGATGGGGAGCCGAGCAGGTCGCGGACGGGGGCGCGGCCGTCGCCGCCATCCGGCCGGAGTTCATCCGGATCGAAACGCCCGACTCCACCGCCTTCGGCATCGACGGCCGTGTGCTCAGCGTGTCGTACCTCGGCGAGACCCTCCAGGTCGTCGTCGGCATCGACGGCGGACAGACGCTGCTCGTGCGCACTCCGGCACCGACGGCGCCGGCGGTCGCCGTCGACCAGGCGGTGCGCTGCACCTGGTCGCGCGACGACGTGCGGCTCTTCGCCGCCGAGGGCGTGCCCACCGCCGCCACACACGTCATCGCCCTCCCCGACCGCGCAGCGCGCTGAGCGGCATCCACCTCACCACCCGCACCGCACCGCACCGCACGAAGGAGTGCTCTCATGAACGACAACAGCATCCGCATCCTGGCTGACAGCAGCATCGCGCCCGTCGTGCGCCATCAGCTCACCCGGCGGGGCTTCATGGGCGTCGTCGCCGCGCTGGGAGCCGCGGGCGTGCTCACCGCCTGCTCGCCAGGCGGCTCGGGAAAGCCGGCGCCCGGCGCCACCGGCGGCGCGGTGGAGGACAAGCTCTCCATCTACAGCTGGGGCGAGTACGACGCCCCCGAGGTGATCGAGGCGTTCACGAACGACGAGGGTGCGAAGGTCGTCATGGACACCTTCAACTCGAACGAGGAGATGATCGCCAAGCTCGTCGCGGCGAAGGGAACCAGCGGCTACGACCTCGTCGTGCCGACCGGCGTGTTCATCCCGCAGATGATCGAGAACGGGCTGCTCGCCAAGCTCAACCTGGATCTCATCCCCAATATGAAGCACATGGATCCCGCCTTCCTCGGGCGCGACTGGGACCCGAAGAACGAGTACTCCATCTGCAAGGCGTGGGGCACCACCGGTTTCGTGTACGACAAGACGGTCATCACGCGCGAGCTGAAGACGTGGAGCGACTTCATCGACGCAGCTCAGAACGAGGCGTCCGGCAAGACCTCGGTGCTCGATGACCCGGCCCCGCTCGGCGGCATCTACTACTGGGCCAACGGCATCGACTGGAACACCACCGACCCCGCCGACCTCGACGCGTGCGAGAAGTTCCTCGTCGACGAGCTGGCACCGCACATCTCTGCCTTCGACTCGTACCCCGGAGGTGCGGCGATCCCGCAGGCGTCGCACGTGCTCATGCAGTCGTGGAACGGCGATGCGCGCATCGGCATCCAGGAGTCGCCCGACCCCGACCGCTGGCAGTGGGTGCTCGGCGCCCCCGACACCGAGCTGTGGATGGACAACTGGGCGCTCGTCGAGGGCGCACCGCACCCCGAGGCCGCCCATGCCTTCCTGAACTACATCCTCACCCCCGAGAATCAGCTCGCCCAGGTCGACTACATCGGCTACGACACCGGGGCCGCGGGAATCAAGGAGGCGGCCGAGGCGGCCGGACTCGAGATGCTCGACATGGTGTTCTTCGACGAGGCGCAGGTGAAGACGATGCATGAGGGCAAGGTCACCGAGGCGCAGGCGCGCATCGTCGAGATCTGGAACAAGACGAAGGCCGCCGCCGGTGCGTAGCCCTCGCTTCGGGCTGGCCGTACCCGCGTGGGTGTGGCTGGCGCTGTTCTTCATCGCGCCCATCGCCATGGTCGTGTGGTTCAGCTTCGGGTACAAGCCGGGCATCTTCGGCACGCATGCCAACGACGTGCTGTCCTTCGACCGGTACGCCGAGGCCATGTCGCCCACGTTCTTCGCGACGTTCCAGAACACCCTCTGGGTCGGCATCATCGGCACCGTGCTGTGCCTGCTGATCGGCGGCCCGGTCGCGTACTGGATGGCCGTGAAGGCGCCGCCCTCGCGTCGGGGCCTGCTGATCGCACTCGTGATGGTGCCGTTCTGGACGAACTTCCTCGTTCGCACGCTCGGCTGGCAGGTGATTCTCTCGCCCGAGGGCTGGCTGTCGTCGCTGCTGCAGGGGCTGGGGATGATCGACGGACCGATCGATGTGCTCTACACCCGCACCGCCGTGCTCATCGGCGTCGTCTACAACTATCTGCCTCTGATGATCCTGCCGCTGTACGTCGCCTTCGACCGCGTCGGAACGCCGCTGCGCGAAGCCAGCAAGGATCTCGGCGCGAACGGCATCCGCACCTTCCTGCAGGTCACCGTGCCTCTGGCACGACCCGGCATCATCGCCGGCGTGCTGCTGGTGTTCATCCCACTGATGGGCGACTACATCACCGCGACCGTCCTCGGCGGAGCGCAGGGCAACATGATCGGCCAGCTGGTCGCCAGCCAGTTCGGCACCGCGCAGAACTGGGCGCTGGGCTCGGCCATGGCGGTGCTGCTCATCCTCGTGATCATGCTCACGATCGGTGTCGTCGCCGGCATCCTCTGGCTGATCTCGCTGCCGTTGCGAAGCCGCAGCCGACTCGTCCTGGGAGAGGCATCATGAGCGACATCCGCCCCCGTCGTCCCCGCGCCGCCATCGGCGACCGCGTCCTCGGCATCTGGTCGGTCGCGGTCTACGCGTTCCTGTTCCTGCCGATCATCGTCATCATCATGGCGTCGTTCAACTCGGGGCGGCTGCTGGTCGCGTGGGACGGTTTCAGCTTCGCTCCGTTCGCGGCGCTGGTGGAGAAGCCCGTCATCCGCGACGCCGTGATGGTGTCGCTGCGCACCGGCCTGATCGCGGCGCTGTTCGCTGCGGTGCTCGGCACGCTCGCCGGCATCGCGATGGCCCGCCGACCGGGGAAGTGGGTCTGGTGGTTCCTCGGACTGCTGCTGCTCGTGTCGGTCACACCCGAGATCGTCGACGCCGTCGCGCTGCTGCCGTGGCTCGTCTTCCTCGGTCAGGACCTCGGGCTCACGATGTTCAACGACGGCACTGTGCGTCTCGTCGTCGGTCACTCGCTGTTCTCGATCGCCATCGTGTCGTACATCGTCCGCGCCAGGCTGGTCGGTCTCGACGCGCGCCTGGAGGAGGCATCGGCCGACCTGTACGCCCCGCCGGTGCGCACCTTCCTGCGCGTGACCCTGCCGCTCGCGATGCCGGCCGTGCTCGCCGGATTCCTGCTGTCGTTCACACTCAGTCTCGACAACACCGTCGTCTCGGCCTTCGTGCAGGTGTCGGGCACCACACCCTGGCCGGTGTACGTGCTGAGCTCGCTGCGCAGCGGGCTGCGGCCCGAGATCGCCGCCGTGTCGACCGTGATGCTGCTGCTCACGCTCGTCTCGCTGGCTCTCGTCGCCCTGGTGCTGAAGAAGGCGGGGGACTCGACCACCGAGATCGCCCGCACCATGGCAGGAGGATGACATGACCGACGCCGACCTCGTGTTCACCGGCGGCGCCTACGGCGGAAGAGTGTTCGTCTCCGACGCGTCTCGGTCGCGAGCCGACGCCGTCGCCGTCCGCGACGGGCGGATCGTCGCGCTCGACGGGGACGCGAACGCCCTGATCGGCCCCGGCACCGAGGTGGTCGATCTGGACGGCCGGATGCTGCTGCCGGGGTTCCAGGATGCCCATGTGCACCCGCTCTGGGGCGGGCTCGACATGCTGCGCTGCGACCTCGCCGACCTGTCGAGTCAGGAGGCGTACCTGCAGCGGATCGCGCAGTACGCGGCCGAGCATCCGGATGACGAATGGGTGCTGGGCGGCGGCTGGCAGATGTCGGCCTTCCCCGGCGGCACGCCGACGGCCGCGGCGCTGGACACCATGGTGCCCGACCGGCCCGCGTTCCTGCCCAACCGCGACGGACACGGCGCGTGGGTGAACTCCTGCGCGCTCGCTCTCGCGGGGATCACCCGCGACACCCCCGACCCGGACGACGGCCGGATCGAGCGGGATGCCTCGGGCACCCCGTCCGGAACCCTGCACGAGGGCGCGATGACCCTCGTCAACCGGCTGCTGCCCGCCGAACCGCACGAGCGGCTGCGGGAGGCGCTCGCCGTCGGCCAGCGTCACCTGCACTCGTTCGGGATCACGGCCTGGCAGGATGCCATCGTCGGCACGCAGTACAGCGATGCCGGCGATCCGCTGCCGGTGTACATCGCCGCCGATCGGGCGGGCGAGCTGACCGGTCGCGTCGTGGGGTCGCTGTGGTGGGACCGGACGCGGGGGCTGGAGCAGATCGACGACCTCGTCGCGCTGCGCGAGAGCGCCGCCGGCGGACGGCGCTTCGCCGCGACCAGCATCAAGATCATGCAGGACGGCGTGGCCGAGAACTTCACGGCGTCGATGCTCGAGCCGTACTGCGACGGCCACGGGCACCCCACCGAGAACGCCGGCATCTCGTTCGTCGACCCCGACGTGCTGAACGAGGCGGCGGCGCGGCTGGACGCCCTCGGCTTCACGCTGCACTTCCACGCCATCGGCGACCGGGCGGTGCGCGAGTGCCTCGACGCCGTCGAGAGCGCGCTGCAGCGCAACGGGCCTCGCGGCAATCCGCACCACATCTCCCACATCCAGGTCGTCCACCCGGATGATGTGCCCCGGTTCCGCCGGCTGGGCGTCACCGCCAACATGCAGATGCTCTGGGCGACCCTCGAGCCGCAGATGGTCGATCTCACGCTGCCGTTCCTCGGCGAGACGCGCGCGAGCTGGCAGTATCCGTTCGGCGACCTGCTGCGCGCGGGCGCCGCGCTCGCCGCGGGAAGCGACTGGTCGGTGTCGACGCCGGATCCGATGGCGGCGATCCACACCGCGGTCAACCGCCGCTCTGCCCCGTCGGAATGGGAGGGTGACTACCCGCCGTTCCTGCCCGAGCAGGCCATCGACCTCGGCAGCGCGCTGCAGGCGTACACCGCCGGGTCGGCGCGGGTGAACAGCCTGCCCGAGACCGGAACGATCAGAGTCGGGATGCTGGCCGACCTCGCCCTGCTCGAGCGCGATCCGTTCGACGGCGAGCCGGGGCGGATCGGCGACACCCGGGTGCTCGGCACCTGGGTCGAGGGTGTGCGGGTGTTCGAGGCCTGACCCGCGGCGAGGAGCCTCAGCCCTCGACAGGCCCCAGCCAGGCCGACGCAGCCGTCGCGTGCGCCGACTCCGGGTCCGACGGATGGAACATCCCGGCGAGCACGTCGCGGTACAGCCGGGACAGCTCGTTCGACGAGAAGTACGACCCACCGCCCGCGACCAGCATCGCGTCGTCGACCACCTGCTTCGCCATCACGACGGCGCGGTGCTTCAGCCCCGACAGCAGCGTGAACCAGCGCGCGCCGTGATCGGCTCTCTCGTCGACATCCGCAGCGAGGGCAGCGATCTGCGGCGGCAGGGCGTCGTATGCGAGAGCCATGTCGGCGATCCGCCACCGGATGTCGGGATCCTGGCTGTACGTCGTGCCGGTCTTCTTCGAGCGGCGACCCTTCGCAGCGCCGACGGCGAGATCGAGCCCGCGTCGGGCGATCCCGGTGTAGACGGATGCCAGCAGGATCTCGAACACGCTGAAGATGCCGAACACGATCGGGTCGGGGTTCGGGCCGGGGTCGATCCGCCGCACGACGTGCTCGGGCGCCGCGACCGCGCCGTTCAGGCGCGTCGTGCGGCTCTGCGTGCCCCGCATGCCGAGGGTGTCCCAGTCATCGCTCGTGACGACGGCATCCGTGCGGCCCACGAACGCGAACACCAGCTTCGGGGCGTCCGCGCTCGTCGTGTCGAGGCCGTGCAGACCCAGCTTCGTCCACACCGGGGCGAGGGAGGTGAAGATCTTCGTGCCGGTGAAGGCGTAGCCGCCGTCGCTCTGCGGCAGCGCATCCGTGTCGCTGCCGAACAGCACCAGATCGTTGCCGCCCTCGCTGATGCCGAACGCGAAGACATCGCCGGCGGCGGCGCCCTCCTGCACGAACTCCAGCCCCGGCACGCCGCGGTCGCTGAACACCTTCGCCACGCCCGTCCACACCAGGTGCATGTTGATCGCCAGCGCCGTGGCGGGGGCGGCGGAGGCGAGGCGCTGCTGCAGCACCGCGGCCTCGGCGAGGCCCAGACCGGCACCGCCGCGCTCGCGGGGAACCAGGATCGACAGGTAACCGGCATCGCGCAGCTCGTCGAGGTCCTGCTGCGGGAAGGTGTTCTCCTGATCATGCACCGCCGCACGCTCGCGGATGCGCTCGAGCAGGTCGTCGGGCAGATGGTGGGTGGGGTCGAATGCGCTCACGAGAGGGCCTCCAGGATCTGACGGATCGTATCCTCGGGACGATCGCGGTGCGGCGAGTGCCCTGCGCCGGACACGACCGACATGCTGATGTGCGGATTCGCGAGCACCGACTCCGCCAGATCGCCGGTGAACAGGCTGTAGACCTCGGGGTCGGCTCCCACGATGTGGGTCGGGATGTCGAGCTGCGCCGCCTGTGCGCGCACGTCCCACGGCTGGTTCTGCGCGCTGGTCTGCTCGACGGCCCAGCGGCTGGCCCGCAGCACGGCATCCACCTTCAGCTCGACGTCCTGCGGATGCCAGTCCGGATGCTCGGCGCGCACCGCCTCGAGATCGGGGGACGCGAACGCGCGCTGCTGGCTGCGGCGGATGATGCCCTCGTCGCGTCCCGCGACGTGGATCGCCGGGTCGATCAGCACGAGACGTCGTGCCCATCCGGATGCCGTGGTCGCGGCGATGACGGTGGCGGCGCCACCCAGCGAGTGACCGATCACGGCATCCCACTCTCCGCCGTCATCCGGCCTGGCGGCAGCGACGTCGGCGCCGTAGGCCGCGACGGAGTAGTCGAGGGCGCGGGGCGCGTCGCCGTGACCGCGCAGGTCGACAGCGGTGGCCTGCCATCCGGCATCCGCCAGCGCGGTGCCGATTCGCCACATCAGCGCCGCCGACGATCCGAGACCGTGGACGAGCAGGGCGCGGCGGTGGCCGTCGCCCCACACCAGACGAGGGAGGGTGAGCGGTGCGGGCACGCCACCAGCCTAGATGCGTGCGGTCTGGATCGGCTCGGTGTCGGGGTGGGGCGAGGGGTCGCGGTCACGCAGGTCGGGGAACGCGCGGACGAACACGATCGAGACGACGAGACCGACGAACGCGAACAGGGCGGCGGCCAGATACGCGCCCGTCGGGCCGGACTGGTCGATGAGGATTCCCGCGACCGCGGAGCCGGCGGCGGCGCCGATCAGCTGGCCCGTGCCGGCCCAGCCGAACGCCTCGGCCGTCTCGCTGAACTTCACGCTCGCTGTGGTGATCGCGAACAGCACGGCCAGCGCCGGCGCGATCCCGACGCCGGCGAGCACCAGGGTGCCGCCGAGCCAGAAGATGTTCAGCGACACCATGGTGAGGCCGAGGCCGACCGTCACGATCAGCAGGCGACGCGCCATCGCCCACGGCCCGATCGGGATGTGTCCGAACGCGAGTCCACCGGCCAGGCTGCCGACCGAGAAGACGGCCAGCACGAGACCTGCCTCCAGGCCACCATGGCCGAAGGTCGCGACCACGCCCACCTCGACGGCCGAGCAGGCGCCGATGAGCAGGAAGCCGATGACCGTGGCGAGCATCACCGGGGGCTTGAGCACCACGAGGCCGAACGCGCGACGGCTGCGTGGGATGCGCACCCGCCCGACCTCGGGGGAGAGGATGAACCACGCGCCGCCCAGCACGAGGATCGCCGCGACCAGCAGCAGCCCCTGCACGGTGCCCACCTGCGTGGACACGACGGTGATGACCACGGGGGCGACGATCCAGATGATCTCCTGCAGCGACGCGTCGAGGGAGAAGAGGGGCGTGAGCTGGCCCGCGTTCACGAGCTTGGGGTAGATGGTGCGCACGGCGGACTGCACGGGGGGAGTGGACAGTCCGGCCAGCAGTGCGAACACCATGTAGCCGGGGAGGTTCAGCGGAAGCAGGGCGAGCCCCAGCACGGCCAGCACGCAGACGGCGAGGGTGAGGGAGAGCACCCGGCGCATGCCCCAGGCACCCATCCAGCGGCTGGTGATGGGGCCGGCGACGGCCTGGCCGACGGATGCGGCGGCGAGCACGATGCCCGCCGCACCGTACGATCCGGTCTGCTGCTCGACATGCAGCAGGATCGCGAGACTCATCATGCCGTTGGGGAAGCGCGCCACCAGCTGCGCGGCGATCATCCGCGCCACGCCGGGCGTGCGAAGAAGGTCCCGATATCCCGCCATCAGAAAAGGCTATCCGGCGCGCGCGCCGGCACGCGAGGCGGTGCAGCGGCGACACGCCGCGACACGCCGAGCGGGCTTCTCCACAGGAATTCGGATGTCGGTGGCGGGGCGTACCGTCCTGCCTGTGGATGGATCCGAAAGGGGGTCACGAGAGCCGCGTGAATCCGCGGTCCGAGCGGCTCGTCGAGCAACCGGGGGCTGTGGAAGAAACGGTGGACAAGCTGTGTTGTACCTGGGGAGAGCGGTGGAAAACTACACGGATGTAACTACTACACCTTGTGGTTGCTTCCAATGTCCGTCCCCATATGTAGTATTGAAGTCCCGGCGGGGGTCTGCCGGAGAAACCACCTGGAACTGAGGGGAATCAGACATCACCATGTCGATCACGGTCTACACCAAGCCTTCCTGCGTGCAGTGCAACGCGACCTACCGCGCCCTCGACGCCAAGGGCATCGAGTACCAGATCACCGACCTCTCGGAAGACGCCTCGGCGCTCGAGCAGGTCAAGGCTCTCGGGTACATGCAGGCACCGGTCGTCGTCACCGACGACGGGCACTGGTCGGGCTTCCGACCCGACAAGATCGACGAGCTCGCAGCCCGTCTCGCATAACGCCCTTCGTCGTCGCTCAGGAACCGGGGTGAACTGTGAGCATGGTCGCGACCGCGGTGCCGCTCCTGATCTACTTCTCGAGCGCGTCGGGAAACACCGCACGATTCATCGAGAAGCTCGGCCTTCCCGCCCGCCGCATCCCCCTGCACCGCACCGATGACCCGATCGTCATCGACGAGCCGTTCGTGCTCGTCACTCCGACGTACGGGGGCGGGCAGGGGCGCGGCGAGGAGAAGGGCGCCGTGCCCAAGCAGGTCATCCGGTTCCTCAACGACGAGCGCAACCGGCGCCACATCCGCGGGGTCATCTCCGCGGGAAACACGAATTTCGGTGAGTCTTTCTGCCTCGCCGGAGAGATCATCAGCCGCAAGTGCGACGTGCCCCACTTGTATCGCTTCGAGGTATTCGGCACACAGGACGACGTCGATCGCGTGAGCGACGGATTGGAACGATGGTGGAAGCGACAGTGACAGACGCAGTCGAGTTCAAGGTGAACCCCGCGTACGAAGGGCTCGACTATCACGCCCTCAACGCGATGCTCAACCTGTACGACGCGGACGGCAAGATCCAGTTCGACGCCGACAAGCGCGCTGCACGGGAGTACTTCCTGCAGCACGTCAACCAGAACACCGTGTTCTTCCATTCGCTCAAGGAGCGACTCGACTACCTCGTCGAGAAGCAGTACTACGAGGGCGCCGTCATCGAGCAGTACTCGTTCGACTTCGTCCAGAGGCTCAACGACCTCGCGTACTCGAAGAAGTTCCGCTTCGAGACGTTCCTCGGTGCGTTCAAGTACTACACGAGCTACACGCTGAAGACCTTCGACGGCAAGCGCTACCTCGAGCGCTTCGAAGACCGCGTCGTGATGACCGCCCTCGCACTCGCCGAGGGTGACGAGCAGGTCGCCATCGACCTCGTCGAGGAGATCATCTCGGGGCGCTTCCAGCCTGCGACCCCCACCTTCCTCAACGCCGGCAAGGCGCAGCGCGGCGAGCTCGTCAGCTGCTTCCTGCTGCGGATCGAAGACAACATGGAGTCGATCGCCCGCGGCATCAACTCCTCGCTGCAGCTGTCGAAGCGCGGTGGCGGCGTCGCGCTGCTGCTGTCGAACATCCGCGAGTCGGGTGCGCCGATCAAGCAGATCGAGAACCAGTCGTCCGGCATCATCCCCGTGATGAAGCTGCTCGAAGACAGCTTTAGCTACGCCAACCAGCTCGGTGCCCGTCAGGGCGCGGGCGCGGTGTACCTCAGCGCGCACCACCCCGACATCATGCGCTTCCTCGACACCAAGCGCGAGAACGCCGACGAGAAGATCCGCATCAAGACGCTCTCGCTGGGCGTCGTCGTTCCCGACATCACGTTCGAGCTCGCGAAGAAGGGCGAGGACATGTACCTGTTCTCGCCGTACGACGTCGAGCGCGTCTACGGCGTGCCGTTCGGCGACATCTCGGTGACCGAGAAGTACCACGAGATGGTCGACGACTCGCGCATCAAGAAGACGAAGATCAACGCGCGCGAGTTCTTCCAGACGCTCGCCGAGATCCAGTTCGAGTCGGGTTACCCGTACATCATGTTCGAGGACACGGTGAACAAGGCGAACCCGATCAAGGGGCGCATCAACATGTCGAACCTGTGCAGCGAGATCCTGCAGGTGAACACGCCGACCACGTACAACGACGACCTGTCGTACGACCAGATCGGCAAGGACATCTCGTGCAACCTCGGCTCGATGAACATCGCCCTGGCGATGGATGCCGACGACCTGGGCAAGACCGTCGAGACGGCCATCCGCGCCCTGACCGCGGTCAGCACGCAGAGCCACATCAACTCGGTGCGCTCGATCGAAGACGGCAACGACCGCTCGCACGCCATCGGTCTCGGCCAGATGAACCTGCACGGCTACCTCGCCCGTGAGCGCGTCTTCTACGGTTCGGAAGAGGGCATCGACTTCACGAACATCTACTTCTATACGGTGCTGTACCACGCGCTGAAGGCGTCGAACACGCTCGCCATCGAGCGTGGCGAGACCTTCGACGGCTTCGAGGACTCCACGTACGCGTCGGGTGAGTTCTTCGACAAGTACATCGACCAGGCGTGGGTCCCCGCGACCGAGAAGGTCACGGAGCTCTTCGCCGGCAAGTTCATCCCTGCGCAGCAGGACTGGATCGAGCTGCGCGAGAGCATCCGGCAGCACGGCCTGTTCAACCAGAACCTGCAGGCGGTGCCGCCCACCGGATCGATCTCCTACATCAACAACTCGACGTCGTCGATCCACCCGATCGCCTCGAAGGTCGAGATCCGCAAGGAGGGCAAGCTCGGCCGCGTGTACTACCCGGCGCCGTTCATGACGAACGACAACCTGGAGTACTACCAGGACGCGTACGAGATCGGCTACGAGAAGGTCATCGACACCTACGCCGCCGCCACCCAGCACGTCGACCAGGGCCTGTCGCTGACGCTGTTCTTCAAGGACACCGCCACCACCCGCGACATCAACAAGGCGCAGATCTACGCATGGCGCAAGGGGATCAAGACGATCTACTACATCCGTCTGCGTCAGCTCGCCCTCGAGGGGACCGACATGTCCGAGTGCGTCAGCTGCATGTTGTAATTGCCTTCTGATCAGGCTTTTTTCTAGAACAGGATTGGTGGAATGACTCCGTCTCCCAAGCTCACGCTGATCGACCACGTGCAGGCGATCAACTGGAACCGCATCGAGGATGAGAAGGACCTCGAGGTGTGGAACCGCCTCGTGAACAACTTCTGGCTTCCCGAGAAGGTGCCGCTGTCGAACGATGTGCAGTCGTGGAACACGCTCACTCCCGACGAGCAGCTGATGACCATGCGCGTGTTCACGGGGCTGACCCTGCTCGACACGATCCAGGGCACCGTGGGCGCCGTGTCGCTGATCCCCGACGCGATCACCCCGCACGAGGAGGCGGTGTACACGAACATCGCATTCATGGAGTCGGTGCACGCGAAGAGCTACTCGTCGATCTTCTCGACCCTGTGCTCGACGAAGGAGATCGACGAGGCGTTCCGCTGGTCGGTCGAGAACCAGAACCTGCAGAAGAAGGCGCAGATCATCGTCGACTACTACCGTGGCGACGACCCGCTCAAGCGCAAGGTGGCTTCCACTCTGCTCGAGTCGTTCCTGTTCTACTCGGGCTTCTACCTGCCGATCTACTGGTCGTCGAAGGCGAAGCTGACGAACACCGCCGACCTCATCCGCCTCATCATCCGCGATGAGGCCGTGCACGGGTACTACATCGGCTACAAGTTCCAGAAGGGTCTCGAGAACGAGACCGAAGAGCGTCGCCAGGAGCTGAAGGACTACACCTTCAACCTGCTGTTCGAGCTCTACGAGAACGAGGTGCAGTACACGCAGGATCTCTACGACGGCGTCGGCCTCACCGAGGACGTCAAGAAGTTCCTGCACTACAACGCGAACAAGGCGCTGATGAACCTCGGGTACGAGCCGATGTTCCCCTCGACGGTCACCAACGTGAACCCGGCGATCCTCTCGGCCCTCTCGCCGAACGCCGACGAGAACCACGACTTCTTCAGTGGGTCGGGCTCGTCGTACGTGATCGGCAAGGCCGAGGCCACCGAGGACGACGACTGGGACTTCTAGAAGTTTCTTGAAGCGCCCCGGCTGAAAAAGCCTGGTCAGAGGCCCGGATCCGCGAAATCTCGCGGGTTCGGGCCTTTTTCGTGCTCTCTGTTCGACGACAGAGGAGGACAGAGATGACCAGGAATGCCCGTTCGGTGGGGCACGCGGATGGCACACGGGTGATGTCCCCGGGGGTGGTGTAGTTCTCAGCTCGGAGTGTCACGTCGTTGACGTGGTGAGCCATCGTGCGATGGTCAGTGAGAACCGACTAAAGCTACTCACAGAAAGACACAACGCACGATGGCTCTTGACCAGTCTGCCCTCCTCGAGCTCTTGGGGAACTGAAACTCACCGATGTCACCGACCGGATCCGTGTCGCGACGGAAACGCTCTATCAGGAGCTGATTGATGCGGAAGCGGCCGCGTTCATCGGCGCCGCCCCGTTCGAACGTTCCCCGGACCGTGTCACGCAACGCAATGGCACCCGCCCGCGCACCCTGACGACCACGGCCGGGGATCTTGAGCTGCGGCTGCCGAAGCTGCGGCAGGGGTCGTCCTTCCCGTCGCTGCTGGAGCGGCGCCGCCGTGTCGATCAGGCGTTGTTCGCGGTCGTGATGGAGGCATACGTTCACGGCGTGAGCACCCGCAAGGTCGATGACCTCGTGAAAGCGCTCGGCGCGGACACCGGCATCAGCAAATCGGAGGTATCACGGATCTGCGCGAACCTGGACGAGGACGTTGCCGCGTTCCGTGACCGGCCCCTCGCCGACACGACCTACCCGTATGTGTTCCTCGATGCGACCTACTGCAAAGCAAGGGTCGGCCGTCGAGTCGTCTCTCAAGCTGTCGTCGTCGCGATCGGCGTCGCCGCCGACGGGCGCCGGGAAGTGCTGGGCTTCGAGGTCGGAGAGACCGAATCGCAGCCGTTCTGGACGAGCTTCCTGCGCAGCCTGAAGGCCCGCGGGCTCGGCGGGGTGAAGCTCGTCATCTCGGACGCGCACACCGGTCTGATCTCCGCGATCGAGACGGTTTTCGCCGGCGCCAGCTGGCAGCGCTGCAGGGTCCATTTCATGCGCAACGTGCTCTCGAACGTCCCGAAAGCATCAGGACCGATGGTCGCATCGATCATCCGCACGATCTTCGCCCAGCCCGACACCGAGCACGTCTTCGCCCAGTTCCACGAAGTCGTCAGGATGCTCACCCGCTCGCACCCGAAGATCGCGAACATGCTCGAGGACGCGAAGAACGACATCCTCGCGTTCTGCGGATTCCCGCAACAGCACTGGCGACAGATCTGGTCCACGAACCCCCTGGAGCGGGTGAACAAGGAGATCAAACGCCGCACCGACGTCGTCGGCACCTTCCCCAACCCCGCCGCGCTCCTGCGCCTCGCCGGCCACGTCCTGATCGAGCAGCACGACGAATGGGACGGCGCCGACCGCCGCTACTTCAGCGAGCACTCCATGAAACTCCTCACCGCGAACGACGAGGAGGTGGCAATCCCAGAACTCAACGCGGCATAATCAACAACAGCTGATCCCGCACGGTGTCGAGAAACTCCACCACTCAGCGGGACGTCACCTTGCGCATCGCCGAGCTGATCCGGCGAGAACTAAAGAGAAGTTGAGGCGGATCCTCAGGAGTATCCGCATTCGTCTTTCACACCTTCGGCGAAGCCACAGAGCCGCGCTCGACCAGTGTCTGAGGCAAGATGGTCGTCTCGGGACGCTGACCGTCGCCGCGGATGCGATGGAGCAGGATCCGGGTGGCCTGCGCGCCGATCTCGTGGATGGGCTGCTCGACGACGGTAATGCCAGGGGTCGTCACGCTCATCCAGGGGGCGTCGTCGAAGCCTGCCAGGGAAAGCTGCTGGGGGATCAGCACACCGCGCTCCTGCGCCGCCCTGAACACCTCCAGGGCTATCAGGCTGTCGGATGCGATGATCGCGGTCACCGCATCCCCTCCGTCGAGCAATCTGGACGCGAGGGCGTCCACGCCGTCGCGGCGTGCATTCAGGTGCACGAAGGCTTCAGGGCGCGCGATACCCGCGGCCGACAGCGTCTCCACGAATCCGATGACGCGATCGGCGACCGCCGACGACGAGAGTGTGTCTCCGGCACGGTAGCCCCCCTTGTGGGCCAGGGTGGACATGAATGCGATGCGCCGGTGGCCGGCCGCGAGCATCATTTCTGTGAGCTGCCGGGCACCCGCTCGGTTGTCGGTGATCACCGCGTCGACGTCGACTCCTGGCACCGTTCGGTCGAAGAGCACAAGTGGCCGCCCGGCGTCGAGCACGGGTTGAAGATTGCCGGGCTCGAGCGACGATGCCGGCGCGATGAGCAGGCCGTCGACCTGTTTGGCGAGCTGCACGGCGACTGCCTTCGCCTCGACAGAGGGCTCCTCGTCGGAGTTCGACAGGATGAGGTCATATCCGGCCTCTGCGGCGACATTCGCCGCTCCGCGCGTCGCCTTCGCGAAGAACGGGTTCTCGATGTCTCCGATGATGATGCCGAGGGTGTGCGATCGACCTGTGCTCATGGTGCGCGCGAGCGCGTTGGGGCGGTAGCCGAGCTCATCCGCAGCCCTCTGCACCCGGTCGCGCACGGCGTCGCTGACGGCACCATAATCGCCGAGCGCCCGTGCTGCTGTCGCCTTCGACACCCGAGCGACCCGAGCGACGTCGCTGACTGTCGCCTCTCGGCGCCCCGTTCCGGTTTCACCCATGTCGACCTTTCAATGTCGCCGCGCGAGGGCGGATCACAGATCTCGAACATATCGGTTGACGTGTCCAGTGAACCCGTGTAGCGTCCATCGAAACGAATTGAGACCGGTCTCACTCTATCGCTTCGAGACCGGTCTCACCTACAGCCCTTCACCATGGATCTGCAGTTCAGAGAGGAACACCATGAGCATCCGCTCCACACTCCGCCGCACGGCCCTCGGGGCCGTCGCGGCCACCGCCGCCATCGCGCTCGCCGCGTGCTCGCCCTCCGCCTCGAGCGGCGGCGATGGCGACGCCGGGGCCGGCGACAACCCGTACGGCCTCATCACCCCAGGCGAGATCCGCGTCGCCAGCCTCGGAGACGCGAAGCCCTACACGTTCACAGACGAGTCGGGCGAGTTCACCGGCTTCGACGTCGAGCTGTTCACCGACGTCGCCGACCGCATCGGCATCGACAAGGTCGTCTTCACCGGCCAGGACTTCTCGGGCCTCCTCGCTGCAGTGGCCAACGGCCAGTACGACGTCGGAGTCGCCGCCATCGGCATCACCGATGAGCGCAAGCAGACCGTCGACTTCTCCGACGGCTACCTTGCCGGCTACCTCACCGTCATGGCGAGCCCCGACAGCGACATCACCGACGAGGACAGCCTCGCCGGCAAGCGTCTGGGCGTCGTGCAGGGCACTCTGCAGGAGGCGTACGCGGTGAAGAACTTCACCGACACCGAGCTGGTGCGCTTCCCTGACAACAACACCGCGATCGCGGGCGTGAACAGCGGCTCGATCGACGCGCACTTCCTCGACTATGAGGCCGCCAAGGAGTACGCCGCGCAGTTCGGCCTCGAGAACGCGATCGACATCCCGTCGTTCGACGCTCCCGCCGGCTTCGCCATCGCCAAGGGCAAGGACGAGTTCAAGGAAGCACTGAACGACGCTCTGCACGATGCCATGGAGGACGGCACCTGGAAGGAGCTGTACGAGAAGTGGTTCCCGGGCTCGCCGATGCCCGACCAGTACCTGCCCAGCGACGAGCAGGGCGAGGGCGAGGGCGAGTAACCGCCTCGTCGGTGGGGGGCGC
>NZ_JACSPX010000003.1:26048-181155 GCF_014836945.1 Microbacterium commune
ATGCCGAGGCATCCGTCCCGCACCCCGAACAGGAGATCCTCATGGACTGGCTCGACAAGATCATCAAGACGTTCCTCGATTTCGAGGCGATGTGGAATGTGATGCCCCAGCTGCTGGGCACCGGCCTGGTGAACACGCTGATCATCTCGGTGGCGGCGACAGTGCTCGGCATCGTCATCGGCATGATCCTCGCCGTGATGGGCGTCGCCCGCACAGCCTGGCTGCGCGTGCCGGCACGCATCTACACCGACATCTTCCGCGGACTGCCCGCGATCCTCACCATCCTGCTCATCGGCCAGGGCTTCGCGTGGCTGAGCCGACAGATGTTCGGCCCCTCACCGTACCCGCTCGGCATCCTCGCGCTGAGCCTGATCGCCGGCGCATACATCGGCGAGATCTTCCGCGCGGGCATCCAGTCCGTCGAACGCGGGCAGCTCGAGGCGTGCCGGGCCCTCGGCATGACCTACGGGTCCGCCATGCGCCTCGTCGTCGTCCCGCAGGGCATCCGGCGAGTTCTGCCCGCGCTGGTCAACCAGTTCATCGCGATCGTCAAGGACTCCTCCCTGGTCTACTTCCTGGGCCTGCTGGTCTCCGAGCGCGAGCTGTTCCGCGTCGGACAGGACGCGGCGGTGCTCACCGGCAACCTCTCGCCCCTGGTCATGGCAGGGGTCTTCTACCTCGTGATCACGGTTCCGCTCACGCACCTCGTGAACTACTTCGACAACCGGTTCCGCACGGGACGCCGCAAGCCCACCCCTCCGAAGAGCGGCCTCGAGGAGGTCGCCGAGCAGTCCCTCAGCCCGGTCTACACCCGAGGAGAGAACACATGACGTACACGTCGCCCCTGCCCGTGACCGAGGGCCGCTTCTACGAGGGCTCCCGGCTGTTGATCGAGAACCTCCGCATGGCCTACGGCGACATCGACGTCATCAACGACGTCTCGATCACCGTCGAGCCCGGCACGACGACCTGCATCATCGGGCCGTCCGGATCCGGCAAGTCCACTCTCCTGCGCGGTGTGAACCGTCTTCACGAGCCCAAGGCGGGGAGGGTCCTTCTGGCAGACGACGACGCACTCACCCTCAAGCCGGACGTACTGCGCCGCCGGGTCGGGCTCGTCTTCCAGCACTTCAATCTCTTCCCCGACCACACCGCCCAGCAGAACGTCGCTCTTGCGCTGCGCAACGTGAAGCGGATGCCGAAGGGTGAGGCCGAGCGGATCGCCCTGGCTCGGCTCACCGAGGTCGGTCTCGCCGAGCGCGCTGATCACCGTCCCCGCGATCTCTCCGGCGGACAGCAGCAGCGGGTTGCGATCGCGCGCGCACTCGCCATGGAGCCGGAGGTAATGCTCTTCGACGAGGCCACGAGCGCTCTCGACCCTGAACTGGTCAAGGGTGTGCTCAATCTCATGGCCGAACTCGCTCAGCGCGGCATGACGATGCTCGTCGTGACGCACGAGATGGGCTTCGCGCGCAAGGTCGCCGACCAGGTCGTCTTCATGGACGAGGGCCGAGTCGTGGAGGCCGGCACCCCCGAGCAGATCTTCGACGATCCGCGGAGCGACCGCCTGCGTCTGTTCCTCTCGGAGGTGCTGTGATGGCGACAGCTGCAAGCAACCGCCTCCGCACCGCCGTCGTCGGATACGGAGTATCCGGCCGGGTCTTCCACACGCCGTTCCTGCAAGCCGACCCTGCGTACTCGGTCGACGTGATCGTCACGGCCGATACCGGACGTGCGAGCGAAGCGGCGCGGCGGCATCCGTCCGCATCCGTGGTCGCGACGGTCGAGGAGATGCTGGCGCAGGCCAGCGATCTAGACCTCGTCGTGATCGCAACGCCGCCGGCGACTCACGCCGGCATCGCGACCGCTGCGCTCGACGCTGGACTCGACGTGGTCGTGGACAAGCCGTTCACGGTCGCTTCGGACGAGGGGCGGGCGCTGATCGCGCATGCCGAGCGGCTCCGACGCCGGATCACGGTGTTCCAGAACCGGCGCTGGGACGGCGACTTTCGGACTGTCCGCGATCTTGTCGAGACCGGCCGGCTCGGGGCGGTGCGTCGCTTCGAGTCGCGCTTCGAGTGGTACAAGCCGGAGGTCCGAGCGAGCTGGAAGGCCGAGGCGTCAGTGGCCGAGGGGGGCGGAATCCTGTTCGATCTGGGCACGCACCTCATCGACCAGGCCGTGCAGCTGTTCGGGCCCGTTGCCGAGGCGCGCGCCGAGCTCGCGGTGAACAGGCCTGGCGGCCTGGCCGACGACGACGCATTCGTCGCGCTGGAGCATGAGTCCGGCACGATCTCGCACCTGTGGATGAACTCGCTTGCACCGCAGTTCGGCCCGCGATTCCACGTGCTCGGCTCTCTCAACGGGTACACGAGCCACGGGTTGGATGGGCAGGAGGCGGCTTTGGACGCCGGGGTCCTGCCCTCTGATGAGGATTACGGCCTCACTTCCCCCGAACGTTGGGGGGTCTTCGGCATCGAGGGCTCGCTTGAGCCGCTGCCGACGCTCCGCGGCGATTACGGCGCCTTCTACCGCGCCCTCGCCGACGCGATCCGCGGCCATGCTCCGGTTCCGGTCGATCCGACGGACGCCGTCGCCGTCCTCGAGATCATCGAGCGACTGCACGCCGGCACGCCGCTGCGTCGAGCTGAACTCCATGAACACAACGAAGGACAAAGATGACCAACTCGCAACCTCTCCACGTCGTCGTGATCGGTGCCGGTATCCTCGGCACGTCCACGGCAGCCCACCTCGCGCGCAGCGGCGCCCGCGTGACTCTCGTCACGTCGGGGAAGCCCGCGGACGGCGCGTCCGGCCGCTCGATCGCCTGGCTGAACTCGTCGGGCGCTCGCTCGACGGAGTACCGGTACCTGCGCCTGATTGGCCTCGATCGGTACCGCACCTGGCGTGAACGGCATCCGGACAGCGCTTCGTACCTGCGCTTCGACGGCGCACTGAAGTGGGGCGGGGAAGACGAGAGCTTCCGTGACACGTTCGACTACGAGCGAGCGGGCGGTTACGACTCGCTGTGGCTCGACCGCGAGCAGGTGGCCGCGCTCACCCCCGACGTGGATGCGGATGCGGTATCTGACGAGGGAGCGATCTTCAACAGGGGTGAAGGCTGGGTGAACCTTCCGGATCTCATCGACGCTCTCCTCAGCGAGGCGTCGGCCGACGGCGCGGAGGTCATCGAGAACGCGGGAGACGTGCGGGTCGACGTGCGGGACGGTGCCGCTGTCGGCGTCACGCTCGGCGATGGCACCGGACTCGCGGCCGACCGAGTGGTACTGGCGACCGGCGGCGATGTGCCTGCTCAGCTCGCGGCGCTCGGCGTTACGGTACCGGACGCCACTCCCGCTGCTTTCGTCGTCGTCACGCAACCGGTCGAGCCTCGGGTGAAGACCGTGCTGAACACTCCGCGAGTGGCCGTGCGTCCCATGCCGGATGGACGCCTCGTGCTCGATGCGGACTGGGCCGAGAAGTCGGTCGTCGTCGAGCCGGATGGGTCGCTCACGGTGCCGGATGAGTCGGTGCGCGGGCTGCTGGAGGAGGGCTCTCGTGTGCTCGCGGGCCATCCCGCGCTGGTCGCCGAGCGAGTCGCAGCCGGCCTCAAGCCGATTCCGGGCGACGGTGAGCCCGTTGTCGGACCGGTGTCGCCGATCGCAAACCTGTTCACCCTGTTCACGCATTCGGGTGCAACGCTCGGGCTCATCCTGGGCGAACTGCTTGCAGAGGAGATCGTTACTGGAAAGCCGTCCCCGGTGCTTGATGCCTTCCGGCTGGAGCGCTTCACTTCCGGCGGCGAGCTCGCGGAGGTGGGCATCGGAGCCTGGGCTCCGGTCATCAGCTCGTAACCGCTTCAGCGAGGCGAGAGGGACGGATGCAGTTCGGCGTCGGTCCCTCTCCGCGGTTCTGTGCGCGACGACAGCCGCCGCCTGCGTCGTCCGCTACATGCCGTCCGCCGTATACCGACCGGCGTAGCGTGGGCACCAGCGATCGGCATCCGCCCTTGGCTACACAGCTCAAGGGCATCCGAACGGCAGGAGAGCATCATGACTTCCACGCACATCGACACCGACGTCGACACCGCAGCAGCGACTCTCGGACCGATTCGGCAGACGTATTCCGGCACCGCGGAGTTCCCTCCGATGGCCCACGCGTACAAGCAGGTGTCGCAGGTGGTCCGTGAGACCGGGCTGCTGCAGCGCACCTCGTGGTTCTACATCTTCGTCGCCGCCGGCATCGCGCTGGCGCTGGGCGGAGCCGTCACCGGCTTCATCCTGCTCGGCGACAGCTGGTTCCAGCTGCTGATCGCCGCGGCGCTCGGCATCATCTTCACGCAGATCGCCTTCCTCTCGCACGAGGCGGCTCACCGGCAGATCCTGACCTCGGGACCGGCGAACTTCAAGCTCGCGCGCATCCTCGCGGGCAGCATCGGCATGAGCTACTCGTGGTGGGACTCGAAGCACACGAAGCACCACGGCAACCCCAACCAGGTCGGCAAGGATCCCGACATCGAGGTCGACACCATCTCGTTCCTCGAGGAGGACGCTGCGAAATCGCGCGGCCTGGTGCGTCTGATCACCCGCAAGCAGGGCTGGCTGTTCTTCCCGCTGCTCACCCTCGAGGGTCTGAACCTCCACTACATCGGACTGAAGCACCTCTTCACCAAGAAGAATGTCAAGGGACGCTGGACCGAGCTCGGCATCATCGCCCTCCGTTTCGCGATCATCCTGATCCCCGTGTTCACGATGCTGCCGCTCGGCATGGCGTTCGCGTTCATGGGTGTGCAGCTGGCTGTGTTCGGCGTCTACATGGGGGCCTCGTTCGCACCGAACCACAAGGGCATGCCCATCATCGATCCCCACGCCCGCCTGGACTTCTTCTCGAAGCAGGTGCTCACCTCGCGCAACATCCGCGGCGGATGGTGGGCCACGGCGCTCATGGGCGGTCTCAACTACCAGGTCGAGCACCACCTCTTCCCGAGCATGCCGCGTCCGCACCTGGCCAAGGCGCGCGCGATCGTCCGCGACTACTGCGCGTCGAACAACGTGCCGTACACCGAGACCAGCCTCGGCCGTTCCTACGCGATCGTGATCGAGTACCTGAACCGGGTCGGTCTCGCAGCCGGCGCCGATCCGTTCGACTGCCCCGCAGCCACGAGCTTCCGCCGCGCCTGACGGTCGATCGCACGTCGCACACGATCGCGCTTCGCGCGCGGTCGTGTGCGAAGCGGGGGCCGACACGCCAGATGTCGGACGCATTGGCAAGAAGCGTCCGACATGTGGCGTGTCGGCCCCCGGAGCGTAACGTTCGATATCGCCGACGCAGTCTCGGGTCAGGCCTTCGGGTACGCGGACGCCTTCAGGGCACGAGCGAGGTGCGCGGCGTTCGACGCGGCCGTCGTGATGGTCTGGGCGACCTTCTCGGGCGTCTCGGGCAGATCCTTGTAATCCGTCGACCCCATCGCCTCGCCGTTCCAGTAGATCGAGCCCTGTGCGGGGATGGTGAAGCCCACGTCGTTGAGCGATTGGAAGACGATGGCGGCGATGTGGTGCGCGCCGTCCTCGTTGCCGACCACGACCGCGAGCGCGACCTTGTCGAACAGGGTCGGCCGGCCCTGCTCATCGGTCTCGCTCAGCTCGGCATCCAGCCGCTCGAGCACCCGCTGCGCGACGCTGGAGTGCTGCCCCATCCAGGTCGGCGTGGCGAACACGAGGATATCGGCGGCGAGCACCCGCTCTCGCAGCGACGGCCACTGATCGCCGTCGCCCATGTCGGCCTGCACCCCGGGGCGGATGTCGTGGTCGACCGCGCGGATGCGGTCGGCGGTCACGCCGTGCTCGGCGAGAGCGTCGAGCACCTGCTCGCCGAGCACCTCTGTGCTCGATCCGGCAGGGGAGGGCTTGAGGGTGCAGTTGATGAGAAGTGCGGTGAGCTTCTGGTCCATGAGAGGCACCAAACCAGCCATCCGCGAGGCGCGGGAGGGGCTTTCGTACCGCACGGGGATGAGCTAGACGTCCTGCGTCTCGGCCAGGTCGGGCCCGGCCTCGGCATCCGATCTCTCGTCGTCGCGCCGTGAGCCGGACCCCAGGCGCAGGGTCGCGATCAGCCCGAGGGCGAGGAACCCCGCCGCCGCGAAGGCCGAGGCCCGCGTGCCGTCGCTGAACGCCTCGCGCGCGGCGGCGCCGACGGCGGCGTCGCGCGCGGCGAGGGCGGGGATCGCGCCGCCCGCACTCGTGACGACGGCATCGACGATCTGCGTCCGCGCGGAGTCGGGGAGGGTCGGGATGTCTGCGAGGCGTGTGTCGAGGGCTGCGCCGGTCGACGTGAACAGGACGGTTCCGAGCACCGCGATTCCCAGCGCCGATCCGATCTGCCTCGCGGTGCTCTGCGTGCCCGAGCCCTGGCCGCTGAAGCTCACCGGCACGTCCTTCAGCACGACGCCGGTCAGCTGCGCGGTGGCCAGGCCCAGCCCGATGCCGTAGAGGAAGAGGAAGGGCACCACCTGCAGCCACGACGCCGTCGCGCTGATCGCCAGCCCAAGGCCTGCGACGCCGACGATCTCGGCCGCGATGCCGGCACGCACGAGCATGATCGGAGTGACCCGGGAGCTGACGGCCGCAGAGAATCCGCTCGCCGCGAACGAGCCGCCGGCGAGAGCGAGCAGGACGAAACCCGTCTGCAGGGCGTCGTAGCCCACGACGTTCTGCAGCCACAGCGGCAGCGACAGCACGATGCCGAACTCTCCGAGCGAGACGATGAGCGCCGCGATGTTGCCGTTGCGGAAGGACGGGATCGCGAACAGCGACAGCGCGAGCAGCGTCGGCTGCCCTCGGCGGGCGCGCCGGACACCCCACCAGATGAACAGCGCCGTCGAGAGCGCCGCGACGGCGAACGACACCGGAACGGGGGAGAGGCCGAACGGCCAGGTCCAGTCGCCGATCGTCAGCCGACGCTCGCCTTCGCTGAGCCACCACCCGTAGGTGCGGCCCTCGATGAGGCCGAACACGAGTCCGGCGCTGGCGAGCACCGACAGCACGGCGCCGACCACGTCGATGCGGCGGCCGTCGTGAGCATCGCGCGATTCCGCGACGGTGAGGAGCACGCCCACGGCGACGATCAGACCGAGGGGGATGTTGATCCCGAACGCCCACCGCCATGAGAAGTAGGTGGTCAACCAGCCGCCCAGGAGCGGGCCGAGGGCGACCATGCCGCCGATCGTCGACCCCCACACCGCGAAGGCGATGCCGCGTTCGCGCCCGCGGAAGCCCGCGTTGATGAGCGACAGCGTCGTCGGGAGCACCATGGCGCCGCCGACTCCCTGAATCACCCGTGCGCCGATCAGGAGATCACCCGTGGGCGCGAGGGCGATGAGCACAGAGGCGACGACGAAGACGGCGATGCCGACCAGGAGCATCAGTCGGCGTCCATACCGGTCGGAGAGCGTGCCGAAGACCAGCAGCAGTGCGGCGAACACGAGCGTGTAGCTCTCCTGCACCCACTGCACCTGCGTCGAGCTGATCGCGAGCTCGTCGACGATCGAGGGGATGGCGACGTTGACGATCGTGGAATCGACGATGATCAGCGACACGGCGACGCTGATGAAGACGAGGCTGAGCCACTTGTTCGGTGCGATGGTCACCGAGCAAGAATCCCACGGTTTACCTAGCCGAGCAAGCAAATAGCCTGGCTTGCTTGCAGGCGCACCGATATGCTGTGCGCATGAACTCGCGCAGGGAAGGTGCTGCCGCGCGCGCAAGCGCCATGATCGATCCGCGCGTGATCGACCCCGGCCAGCAGCTGGTCAGCGTCGAGGGCCTGTCCGACAGCGAGATCGACCAGGTCGTGCGCGTGCTGTCGGCTCTGCGCCGCTGGCGGGAGACCGAGCAGCGCATCAGCTGGCAATCGCGCACCGAGATGAAGCTCAACGAGACCGACATGGAAGCACTGCGCTTCCTCGTCGCATCGCTCAACAACGGCGTCCTGGTGACCGCAGGCATGCTCGCCGATCATCTGCGCATCTCGACGAGCTCGACGACGAAGATGCTCGACCGCCTCGCCAGGGCGGGGCACGTCACCCGCACCCCGCACCCGACGGATCGGCGCGCGGTGACGGTGAGCATCACCCCCGACACGCACGAGCAGGTGCGCGACAGTGTCGGCAGGGTGCACGCCGACCGGTTCGCCGCGGTCGCCGAGCTCACGCCGGGCGAGCGCGACGTCGTCGCACGTTTCCTCGAGCGGCTGGCGCGAGGAGACGACGACCGCGGGTGACTCAGTGCTTCCGGTTGGCCTGGTAGTACGCGAGCAGCGCATTGGTGGATGGGTCCTGCGCGGCGAGCGCATCCGCATCGCCCTCGAGCGCGGGAGCGATCTGAAGCGCGAGCTGCTTGCCGAGCTCGACGCCCCACTGGTCGAAGGAGTTGATGCCCCAGATCACGCCCTGGGTGAAGGTGATGTGCTCGTACAGCGCGATCAGCTGACCGAGAACCGCGGGCGTCAGCGACGGCGCGAAGATCGACGTGGTCGGACGGTTGCCGCCGAACGTGCGCGCGGCGACGAGAGCGCCTGTCGTGCCCTCCGCCTCGACCTCCTCGGCGGTCTTGCCGAACGCGAGCGCCTTGGTCTGCGCAAGGAAGTTCGCGAGGAAGAGCCCGTGCACGTCGCGCCCGTCGTCGGCGAGCGGATAGGCGGGGTTGACGAAGGCGATGAAGTCGGCGGGGATCAGTCTCGTGCCCTGGTGGATCAGCTGGTAGAAGGCATGCTGACCGTTGGTACCCGGCTCGCCCCAGAACACCTCGCCGGTGTCGGTCGTGACGGGTGTGCCGTCCCAGCGCACCGACTTGCCGTTCGATTCCATGGTCAGCTGCTGCAGATACGCGGCGAAGCGGCTCAGCTGCTGGGCGTACGGCAGCACGGCGTGGGTCTGCGCGTTGAGGAAGTTCGTGTACCAGATGTTGAACAGACCCATCAGCACGGGCACGTTCTGCGTGAGCGGGGTCGTGCGGACGTGCTCGTCGACGGCGTGGAAGCCCGCGAGCAGCTCACGGAACGCGTGCGGGCCGAAGACCACGGCGAGCGACAGTCCGATCGCCGAGTCGACCGAGTAGCGACCGCCCACCCAGTCCCAGAAGCCGAAGGCGTTCTTCGGGTCGATGCCGAACGCCTCGACCTTGTCGAGCGCGGTCGAGACGGCGACGAAGTGGTGCGCGACGGCTCCCTTTCGGCTCGCGTCGTCGTCGTCCATCGCACCCGCAGCCGAAAGGCCCGCCCACAGCCATTCGCGCGCGAGGCGGGCGTTGGTCAGGGTCTCGAGCGTGGTGAACGTCTTCGACGCGACGATGAACAGAGTGGTCTCGGGGTCGAGATCCGCGGTCTTCTGCGCGATGTCGGTCGGGTCGATGTTCGACACGAAGCGCGCCTCGATACCGGCGTCGGCGTAGGGCTTGAGCGCCTCGTAGACCATCACCGGCCCGAGGTCGGACCCGCCGATGCCGATGTTCACGACGTGCGTGACCTTCTTGCCGGTGGTGCCCAGCCAATCGCCAGAGCGCACCCGGTCGGCGAACGCCGACAGCGATGCCAGCACGTCCTGCACGTCGGCATCCACGTCCTGCCCGTCGACGACGAGCTCGGGCGACGCGCCCTCCGGCCGACGCAGGGCCGTGTGCAGCACCGCACGATCCTCCGTGGTGTTGATGTGCGCTCCCTCGAGCATCGCGGCGTAGCGCTCCGCGACCCCGGTCTGCTCCGCCAGCCGCACCAGCGCGCCGACGATCTCGTCGGTCACGAGGTTCTTCGACAGGTCGACGTGCAGATCCGCGAGCGGCAGCGACAGGCGCTCGACGCGCGTCGCATCCGCCGCGAACCAGCCGCGCAGGTCGGGCGAGAACGAATCCCGGATGGCCGACAGCTCAGCCCAGGCGGACGTGGAGGTGGGGTCGATCGGTGCGCTCATGCAAGCAACGTTAGCGCCGCGACCGCATCTCGACGCGGTCGATGACGTGGCGGCCGCCTGCCGGTAGCGTGGTCAGCGACCTCAGGAGGAACGATGAAGACCATCCCGTTCGGAACCCGCACCGCACCCGCGGTGATCGCCGGGATGATGCGCATCCGCGAGAAGACGGATGCCGAGGTGCGCGAGCTGTACGACACCGCCCGATCGGCGGGGATCGACTTCTTCGATCACGCAGACATCTACGGCGGCGCCATGCACGTCTGCGAGGACCGTTTCGCGGCTGCGCTGCAGCTGAGCGCCGCCGAGCGCGAGGAGATCGTGCTGCAGACCAAGTGCGGCATCGTGCCGTCGCAGCAGATGTTCGATTTCTCGTATGCGCACATCATGACCCAGGTCGAGGGGTCGCTCTCGGCGCTGCAGACCGACTACATCGATGTGCTGCTGCTGCACCGCCCCGATGCCCTGGTCGAGCCCGACGAGGTCGCGCGCGCGTTCGACGAGCTCGAGGCCGCCGGGAAGGTGCGCGCGTTCGGCGTCTCGAACCACACGCCCCGACAGATCGACCTGCTGCGCACGGCGGTGACGCAGCCGCTCGTGGCGAACCAGCTGCAGCTGTCGATCACGCACTCGCCGATCATCGCCCAGGGGATCGCGGCGAACATGACGGGGGAGAAGCAGAGCGTCGTCCTCGACGGAGGGGGCATCGTCGACTACTGCCGCATCAACGGCATCACGGTGCAGGCCTGGTCGCCGTATCAGGCCGGATTCTTCGACGGCGTGTTCCTCGGCAACCCCGCCTACGCCGAGCTCAACGCCGTCATCGACCGCCTCGCAGCGAAGTACGAGGTCACGCCGACGGCGATCGCCACGGCGTGGATCACCCGCCACCCGGCGAACATGCAGGTCGTGCTCGGCACGACCACACCGCGGCGGGTGGCGGATGCGGCGGCGGGCGCCGACATCGAGCTGACCCGTCCCGAATGGTACGAGCTGCTCCGCGTCGGCGGCCACATCGTTCCCTGACGAGGACCCACCCGTGCATCCGCTGATCTCCGCCGCCGACCTGCATGACCGGCTCGGCGCGTTCCACCTGCTCGATGTCCGCTGGTTGCTGGGTCGCAGCGACGGACACGAGCAGTACGTCGCCGGCCACATCCCCGGCGCGGTGTTCGTCGATGTCGAGCGCGACCTCACCCGCCATGGCGAACCGCATGAAGGTCGTCACCCGCTGCCCGACGACGCGGCGCTCGCCGGCGCCGCGCGCCGGTGGGGACTCCGTCAGGGCGTGCCCGTCGTGGTCTACGACGACGACCGGATGCTGCCGGCGTCACGCGCCTGGTGGGCGCTGCGGCGCGCAGGGATCGAGGTGCGGGTGCTCGACGGCGGCTGGCGTGCATGGCTTGCGGCGGGCGGAGCGGTCGAGACGGGCGAGACCACGGCTGCAGTCGGGGACGTCGACCTCCTCGCGCCCGGTGATGCCGGTGTCATCGACACGCGCTCCGCGGCGAGCTGGCCGGATGCCGGAGTGCTGCTTGACGCACGCGCCGCCGAGCGCTACCGCGGCGAGGTCGAGCCGATCGACCCGGTCGCAGGTCACATCCCCGGTGCGAAGAACCTCCCGATCGCCCGCGTGCTCACCGAGGACGGCAGATTCCGGATGGCGACCGACATCGCCGCCGCATTCGACGCCGTCGGAGCGGCGGAGGGCACACCGATCGCCGCCTACTGCGGCTCGGGCATCACCGCGGCGCAGCTCGCGCTCGCCGGGGCCATAGCGGGCCGCGAGGTGAGCGTGTATCCCGGCTCGTGGAGCGCGTGGTCGAACACACCGGGACTGCCGATCGCGACCGGCGTGGAGTGACGGCGACACCGTCTCACCGGTCGTCTAATCTGAGATCATGCCGTTCCTGTTCACCCTGATCACCATCGCGTTGATGGTGTTCGCGCTCGTGGACATCATCCGTCGCGACGACAGCCAGGTGCGGTTCCTGCCGAAGCTCGTCTGGCTGCTGCTCGTCGTGCTGCTGCCGCTGCTGGGCAGCGCGCTCTGGTTCGCGATCGGTCGGGAGTACCCCGAGGGCGGCATCCGGCTCGGGCGTCCCGCACGGCACCGGACGGCGCCCGCTTCGCCGGTGGTGAGCGCACCGCCGGTCGACACCCGATCGACCGAGCAGCAGATCGCCGACCTCGATCGTGAGATCGAGGAATGGCGGCTGCGTCAGGAGATCGAGAAGCGCAAGCAGGAACGCGGCGACAGCGTCAGCGAGGACTGAGCCCTCGCACGGTGGACGACGCGCACGGGGCCGCGCCGCCCCGCCGCCGGTCAGGCCTCCTGCAGGCGCACCAGACGCTCGTGTCCGCTCTCCTCCAGAGCGGCGACGTCGTCGCGCGAGCGCAGGAAGTCGTTGAACGACCGGTATCCGAGCGCCTTCTCGCTGAACGAGGGGTCCATCCGGCGCATCTGCGTCTTCACGGCCGAGGCGTGCAGCCATTCATCGGAGTCGGTCTTGTCGTGGCCGAGACGCAGCGCTCGCACGAGAAGCGAGGTCGCCTCGGACTGGTCGTCCTGCTTGGGAGCGGCGGTGCGGGTACGACGGCTTCGGGTGGTGCTCTTCGGCTCGGGCTTGTCCTTCGCGGACACCTCGGCCGGGGCATCCGCCGTGGGGCGCACGACACCGGGAAGCGAGTCGTACGACTCGAACTCGTCGCAGGCCGCGGCCAGCGACTTCGCCGTGGACCCGGCGACCCCGACGCCGATCACGTATCGGCCCAGGCGCTTGCATCGCTGCGCGAGCGGCACGTAGTCGCTGTCGCCGGCGACGATCACCACGTGCGTGAGATCCGGCAGCCGGAACATGTCTTCCACGGCATCGACCGCCAGGCGGATGTCGGCGCCGTTCTTCGCGTACGCCGCGGCCGGGAAGAGCTGCACGAGGTCGACGGCACGGGCGACCAGCTGCGAGCGGTACTCGGCGTTCACCGGAGACGACCAGTCGGCGTATGCCCTGGTGAGCACGAGCGTGCCGAAGGACGAGGCGTAGTCGATGATCGCTCCGACCTCGATCGTCGCCTGCTTGAGCCGCTCGGCGACCTCGGCGTCGTTCGGGTTGTCGGTGATCCGCTGACGATCCTTGCCGTACGCATTGCGCCCGTGCACCCGGTCGTACCAGGAGATGACGATGTTGTCGAAGTCGAGATAGACCGCCACGCGGCCGGTGGTCTCTGCCATGTCAGCTCTCGCTCGGGTAGACGACGCCGATCTGGCGACGGATCTCATCGAGGGCGCCCATGATCTCGACCGACTCGGCGATCGACAGCGGGAGCAGCGCGCCGGCGATGTCGCCCGCGGCGACAGCACCTTCCGCGGCGAAAGCCTGGTACTGCATGCCGCGGCCCTCGACGCGCGACTCGTACTCCTCGAGCACGGTGCCGTCGGCGGCGATCACCCGGAACGACGTCGGCGTGTACCAGACCCGATCGATCTCGATGCGAGCCTCGGTGCCCAGCACGACGGCCGTGTTCGGCCCGACGGTGCGCGACGAGGACAGCGAGGTCGAGATCGCCCCGCCCGCGTGGGTCATGATGGTGGCGACCTCGGCATCCGCCCCCGTGCCCAGCAGGCGCCCGACCGCGGTGATCTGCGTCGGCGCGCCCAGCACGTCCCAGATGAACGAGATCGGGTAGATCCCGAGGTCGAGCAGCGCACCGCCGCCGAGCGAGAGGGCGTTGATGCGGTGCGCGGGGTCGGTGGGAAGGCTCTGGGTGTGGTCCGCGGACACCGAGCGGATCTCGCCGAGCGTGCCCGAGGCGATGACCTCGCGCAGCCGCACCATGTGCGGCAGATATCTGGTCCACATCGCCTCCATGGCGAGCAGGCCCTTCTCCGCGGCGAGCGAGCGGAGGTCATCGGCCTCGGCGCGGTTGACGGTGAACGCCTTCTCGACCAGCACGTGCTTGCCGTTCTGCAGCGCCAGACGGGCATCCTCGTGGTGCATCGGGTGCGGGGTCGCGACGTAGATGATGTCGACCTCGGGGTCTTCGGCGAGGTCGACGTACGATCCGTGCGCGCGGGGGATGTCGAAGCGCGCGGCGAACTCGTCGGCTGACTCCTGAGTGCGTGAGCCCACCGCGACGACGTCGAGGCCTGCGGTGCGCAGGTCGGAGGTGAAGGCTGCGGCGATGCCGCCGGTGGCGAGGATGCCCCATCGAAGTCCGGTCATGGCATCAGCGTATCGGGGCGAGCGACATCGACGGCCAGGAGGCTCTCAGGTCAGCGGGCTGCCACCAGCGCGTCCTCGAGCAGCGGCGCGAGCACCCGGTCGAGATCGGCGATGAGGTCGGCCGGGTCTTCGAGGCCTGCCGAGACTCGGACGGTGTTCACCGAGATGCCGGCCGCCGTTCGCTGATCGGCGGTCAGGTGCGAGTGGGTCATCGACGCGGGGTGCGCCACCATGCTGCGGGCATCGCCGATGTTGGCGACGAGCCGGAACACCCGCAGCTCGTCGACGACCGCGGCGACGCGGTCGAACGACCCGTCGTCCTCGGCGCCCACGATGTCGAACGAGAACACCGAGGGCGCGCCGTTCGGCAGGTAGCGTGCTGCGGCGCCGTGCCACGGGTTGTCGGCGAGCGCAGGGTGGTGCACGCGGGCGACCGCCGGATGCCCGGCCAGATGCTCCGCGATCAGACGCGCCGTCGCCGACTGCCGGGAGACGCGCAGATCGAGCGTCTCGATGCCCTGCAGGATCTGCCACGCGTTGAACGGAGACAGGGACGGGCCGAGGTCGTGCACGTACTTCGACTTCACGAGTGCCGCGAAGGCCTGGCCGCTGCCGAACCGATCCCACAGGATCAGGTCGCCGAAGCGGGTGTACGGCGCGGTGAACTGCGGCCACCGTGCGGGTTCGGCGCCGAAGTCGAAGGTGCCCTGGTCGACCACCACACCGCCCAGCGAGCTGCCGTGACCGGAGAGGAACTTCGTGGCCGAGTGCACGACGAAGTCCGCGCCGTGCTCGCCCGGGCGCACCAGGTGCGGGGTGCCGACCGTGTTGTCGATGACGAGGGGCACCCCGGCCGCATGCGCCACGTCGGCGACCGCACGGATGTCGAGCACCTGGGCGATCGGATTGGCCACGGACTCGGCGAACAGCAGGCGGGTGCGCGGTGTGACGGCAGCCCGCCACGCGGCGATGTCGTCCTGGTCGACGAAGGTGACCGAGATGCCGAAGTCGTCGAGCGTCTCCTGCAGCAGATCGATGGTGCCGCCGTACAGCTGGTCGGCGGCGACCACGTGCCCGCCGCGGTGCACGAGCGCGAGGATGGTGACCGCGACCGCGGCCTGCCCCGACGCGACGGCCACCGCGCTCGCCCCGCCCTCCAGCAGCGCGACCCGCTCCTCGAGGATCTGCTGCGTCGGGTTGGCGTTGCGGCTGTAGATGATGCCGGGACGGCGCAGGGCGAACAGGTCGGCGGCCTCGGCCAGCGATGCGAACTCGTACGCAGCGGTCTGGTGGATCGGCGGCACGGCGCTGACCACGCCGGTGGGCTGGTACCCGGCCTGCACCTGGGCGGTCGCGAAGCCCTGCGGAGTCGCGCTACACGGGGAAGTCATGTGCTCATGATGCTCTGCGGCGCCGCGCGGACGCCCCTCGTGTGTCGAACTGTTGCGACCTGCCCGGCGCGCGTGCCTGGCATCGTGCCTGATCAGGGAACGAGGACGATCTTGCCGTTCGCCGCGTGCCGCTCGATCAGCTCGTGCGCTCTGGCGGCGTCGGCGAGCGGGAGCTCGGGGCCCAGCTCGACCTGGAAGTCGCCGGCTTCGATGAGGTTGATCGTCAGCGGGATCGCGTCCTGCCGCCAGCTCTGCTCCTCGTCGGTGAGCGGGACGGGGCTGCCACCGGAGAAGGCGCGGATGCCGAAATCGGCGGCGTCCGGACCGCGGACGATCGTCGCGATGCGCTCGCGGTCGTCGACGAGGGCGAGGGAGGTCTGGATCGCCTCGTCGGTGCCGGCGCAGTCGAGCGCGACGGTGACCCCCTCGGGGGCGAGCTCGCGCACACGCTCGGTCAGCCCCTCTCCGTAGGCGACCGGATCGGCGCCGAGCGAGCGCAGCTGATCGAAGCGCTCGGGGCGTGCCGTCGCGATGACACGCGCCCCCCAGAGCACGGCGAACTGCACCGCGGCCTGACCGACCGCCCCCGAGCCGGCGTGCACGAGCAGCGTGTCGCCCTTCGTGACGTCGAGCGAGCGCAGGCACTGATATGCCGTACCGACCGGAATGCCCAGGCTCGCGCCCTCGGCCATGGTGACGCCGTCGGAGAGGCGGAACAGCTTCGACACGGGCACGGCGAGTGCGCTCGCGTAGGTGCCCAGCACGTTGTCGATGACGACGCGATCGCCGATCGCGAATCCGGTGACGCCCTCCCCGAGGCTCGCCACGACGCCGGCACCGTCGAAGCCCACGCGACGCGGCTCGACGATCGGCGGGGAGGGGCGTGCGCCGCGGCGCAGCTTGGCATCCAGCGGATTCACCCCGGCCGCCTCGATGCGCACCACGACCTCGCCGGGGCCGGCGACCGGATCCGGGATCTCGGTCAGCCGCAGGACGTCGGGGGTGCCGATCTCGGAGTAGACGATTGCGTGAGCCATGCCGCCCACGCTACCCGGACTCGTCAGGACCCGCTCGAGCTGCTCAGGACCTTCAGAATGCGCTGCGGCGAGACCGGCTGTGCGGTGCCCAGCCGCTGCGCGAAGACGCTGATCCGGTACTCCTCGAGCAGCCAGCGCGCCTCAACGAGGTTTGCCGGTGCTCCCGGGTCGAGGGGGATGCTGCCGCCCGCGTCAGCGAACGCCGTCGCGACCCGCTCGTACTCGGTCATCCGCGCGCGGTCCCTGCCCGGCTCGTTCGCGAGGGTCTTCAGCCGCTCGAGCATCCCATCCAGGTACCGGGGCAGGTGCGCCAGCCGCTCGACGCCCGTGGCCGCGATGAACCCGGAGCGGATCAGACCGCTCAGCTGCGAGCGGATGTCGTTCAGCGGACCGAGCAGCGCGAGCGAGTTCTGCGACTTGATGCCGCGCTCGACGTCGCGGCTCTTCGTCAGGATCTTCGCGACGAGCGACACGCACGCGAAGAGGCGATCGACGAGCTGGGCGTTCACCTCGTCACGTACACGACGGAACTCCGTCTCGGTGCGGATCACACCGCCCGGCACGCGCTCGTCGATGAGGGCCCGCACGACCGCCGTGCGGGCGTCTTCGATGAGGTTCGCGACGTTCGGGTAGGGAGAGGCCGCGAGCGCGAGCTTCTCGGGCGCCGTCAGGTGGTTCTGCACGTACGACGCGGGAGACGGCACGGTCAGCAGAACGAGGCGGAGCACGCCCTCGCGGATGGCATCCGTCGCGGCATCCGCCGTCGCCTCGACCCGGAGCGAGACCGACCGGCCGCGGTCGACGACCGCGGGGTAGCCGCGCACCGTGCCGCCCGCGACCTTCGTGTCGAGCCGCTCGGGAAGATCGCCGAAGGTCCAGTCGGTCAGGTCGTCCTGCTCGATCGGTCCGCGGGCGGACGCCTCGCCCGTCGACGCGCTCAGGGGCCCAGGGCGAGGCGTGCGGGCCTGCTCGGGACGGTTGAGCGACCGGGTCACGCTCTGCCGCGACCGGTCGGACAGCCGCTGCTGCAGCACCGTGAGCCGGCGGTCGGATCCGACGACCCGTCCTCTCTCATCGACGGCCCTGAAGTTCATCATCAGGTGCCCGGGAACGCGGGCATCCTCGAAGTCGCCGGCGGAGACCGGCTGATTGGCGAGCGGCTGGATGAGCGTCGCCAGCGCCTCCTTGAGCGAGCGCGCCGGCACGCCGGAGTGGTGCTCGGGGCCGTCGGCCGCCAGCTGCTCTCCGAACTTCTCGGCCCAGTCGGCCGCGGGCACGACGTGCCGGCGGATCGCCTTCGGCAGCGATCGCAGCAGTGCGGTGATCAGCTCGGCACGAAGGCCGGACACCTGCCAGTCGAAGCCGGTGTCGCGGATCTGCTGCAGCAGCGCGAGCGGCACCACCACGCTCACGCCGTCGTCGTCGGCGCCGGGTTCGAAGCGGTACGCGAGTCCCAGCACCTGGTCATCCTGCTGCCAGCGGGTGGGGAACTCGCTCTGGTCGGACCTGCTGTCGCCGTCGACGAGGTCGCTCTCACGCATCACGAGCAGCTTCGGCGTGGTCTGCAGCGCGTCGCGCCACCACTTCTCGAACGATCGCACGTCGAACACCTCGCGCGGGACGCGCTCGTCGTAGAACGCGAACACCGACTCGTCGCCGGCGAGGATGTCGCGGCGACGCTCGCGCTCCTCGAGCTTCTCGAGCCGGCGGCGCAGCTCGGCGTTGGCCCGCCAGAACGCACTCACCCGCTTGTCCGAGCGGTGCGGGTCCCATTCGCCCTCGACGAGTGCGTGCCGCAGGAACAGCTCGCGGGCGCCGGCGCGGTCGATGCGCGCGAACTGCACCCGACGCTTCGGGATGATCTCGACGCCGAACAGCGTCACCTTCTCGTAGGCGACGGCGGCTCCCGCGTCCTTCGACCAGTGCGGTTCGGTGACCTGCCGCTTGGCGAGATCGCCGGCGAGGGCCTCTGCCCACGCCGGATCGATCGCGGCGACCGTGCGGGCGAAGGTGCGCGACGTCTCCACGATCTCGGCCGCCATCACCGCCTGCGGGGACTTCTTGCGCAGACCCGACCCGGGGAAGATCGAGAACCGGATGCCGCGGGCGCCCCGGTACTCCGCGATGCGCCGGCCCTTCTCGCCCTTCGCCTTGTTCGCGCTGCCGGCTGCCGTCCGCTCGTCGAGGATGCCGATCTGCGAGAGCAGGCCGGCCAGAATCGCCCGGTGGACGGCATCCGCGCCCTCGCCTGGTCGCTCGGCGCCTCGCTCGGGAGCCGTACGCGACCCCGTCTTGACGAGCGTGCGCAGCTGCCGATGCACATCGAACCACTCTCGCACGCGCACGTAGTTCAGGTGCTCGGTGCGGCACATCCGCCGGAAGGCGCTGGAGCCGAGGGCCTTCTGCTGCTCGCGCAGGTGGTTCCACAGGTTGAGCAGGGTGAGGAAGTCGCTGGTCGGATCGACGAACCGCGCGTGCATGCGGTCGGCCTCGTCGCGCACCGACTCCGCAGCGTCGGCACTGGGGCGCTCGCGCACGTCCTGGATCGACAGCCCGGCGACGATCGCCATGACATCCGCCAGCACGGCGCCCCCGTCCGCGGATGCGGCGACGAGCATGCGCGCGAAGCGCGGATCCATCGGCATCCGCGAGATCTCGCGCCCGATCCGGGTCAGCCGGGGCCGCTCGCCCCTGGCGGCATCGACCGCGCCGATCTCGGTGAGCAGATCCAGGGCCGCCTTCACCCCCCGGGAGTCGGGAGGAGTGAGGAAGGGGAATTCGGTGATGTCGCCGAAGCCGAGCGACAGCATCTGCAGCACCACCGACGCGAGCGAGGTCCGCAGGATCTCGGGTTCGGTGAACTCGGGGCGCCGGTCGAAGTCGTCCTCGCTGTAGAGACGGATCGCGATGCCGTCGCTGGTTCGTCCGGCGCGTCCGGAGCGCTGATTGGCGGATGCCTGCGACACGGCCTCGATGGGCAGGCGCTGCACCTTCGATCGCGAGCTGTAGCGCGAGATGCGCGCCGTGCCCGTGTCGATCACGTACTTGATGCCCGGCACGGTGAGACTCGTCTCGGCGACGTTCGTGGCGAGCACCACACGCCGGCGGACGCCGGCGAGCGTCGACGGCTCGAACACCCGGTGCTGCTCCGCGGCCGACAGCCGGCCGTACAGCGGCAGAACCTCGACAGGGGCGGCCCCCGATCGGTACGCGCCTCGCACGGCATCCGCCGCATCGCGGATCTCCGCCTCGCCGGGAAGGAAGACGAGCACGTCTCCGGGAGCCTCGCGCTCGAGTTCGCGCAGGGCGGCGACGATGGCGGTGACCTCGTCGTCGGGCTCCGCGGCGCGATCAGAGCGGCGACCCCTCGCCGAGGAACCTGCGCGGTCGGGTCGCTCGGTGTTCGATCCCTCGGCCTCCTGCGCAGCCGCGCTCTCGTCGACGGGCGGCCGGTAGCGGATCTCGACGGGGTAGGTGCGTCCGGAGACCTCGACGATCGGCGCCGGGATGCTCTCGACGGCGGGGTCCGCGCTGGGGGCGGCGAAATGCGCCGCGAAGCTCTCGGGGTCGATGGTCGCCGAGGTGATGATCACCTTCAGGTCCGGACGCTCGGGCAGGATCCGGCGCAGGTAGCCGAGCAGGAAGTCCACGTTGAGGGAGCGCTCGTGCGCCTCGTCGATGATGATCGTGTCGTACCGGCGCAGCAGCCGGTCGCGGTGGATCTCGTTGAGCAGGATGCCGTCGGTCATCAGCGCGATGCGCGTGGCATCCGACACCTGATCGGTGAAGCGCACCTTATAGCCCACCAGGTCCCCGAGCTCGACGTTCAGCTCCTCCGCGACCCGCTCGGCGATCGTTCGGGCGGCGAGACGACGCGGCTGCGTGTGCGCGATGCGCTCTCGGCCGAGCTCGAGGCAGATCTTCGGCAGCTGGGTGGTCTTGCCCGACCCCGTGGCGCCGGCGACGATCACCACCTGGTTGTCGCGGATCGCCGCGGCGATCTCGTCACGCGCCGCGCTGACCGGCAGCTCGGGCGGATAGGAGATCACGGGCGAAAACATAGCCCTCCATCGTATCCCCGCGTGTGCGCGCCCGTCGCGCGCGTGCATAGACTCGGCGGGTGACGACGATCGAGGGCGACATCGCCCCGCCACGACCGGTCTCCGCGCTGCGCGCCTGGCTCACGGAGTTCGGGCGACCGCCGCGGCTGATGGGGCTCGACGTCGCCCGCGCGCTGGCCGTGCTCGGGATGATGGCGGCCCATCTGCTCACCACACCTGAGCTCTCACCGCTCGACCCGTCGACGTGGGGTGCGCTGGTGCACGGGCGGTCGGCGATCCTCTTCGCCGTGCTGGCTGGCATCTCGATCGCCCTGATGACCGGACGCACGCGGTTTCCTGACGTCTCCGAGCTGCCCGCGATCAGACTCGGCCTCGTCACCCGCGGTGCCGCCATCTTCGCGATCGGACTCGTGCTCGAGCTGCTCGGCACGCCCATCGCCGTGATCCTCACCTTCTACGGCGCGCTCTACATCGTCGCGGCCGGGTTCGTGCGGTGGCGGGTCACGCATCTGCTCGTCGCAGCGGGCGCGCTCGCGGTCGCCGGGCCACCCCTGCTCGCGTTGCTGCAGGCGCTGACATTCCACGCGAACGGTCCGGGCGCGGGGCTCGTGCTGTTCGGCACGTATCCGCTGACCGTCTGGCTCTCGCTGCTGTTCGCGGGGATGGCGATCGGTCGCACACGGCTGGACCGCGTCGGCGATCGGCTGCGACTGCTCGTGGTCGGGGTGGTGCTCGCCGCCGTGGGATACGGCATCGGGGCTCTGGGTGTCGTCGGGGCGACGGGCGCCGATGCGGATTCGACGGTGAGCGGCACGGCGGCGAGCAGCGAGTCCGTCAGCGAGTCCGTCAGCGAGAGCGTCACCGGGTCGGAGGCGCTCCTCGGTGTCGACCCCGAGGAGATCGACTTCACGGGTGCGGTCTGCGACGACTACGGCGACGCCTACATCAGCTGCTATCCGATCGAGGACGGCACGGCGGAGACGGAGCCCGAGCCCGAGACGTCCGGGTGGGGGTCGTACCTCGTCGAGCTCGCCGAACAGGATCCGCTGGGCAGCGCGCTGCACGCCCTGGTCGCTGTCGAACCCCACTCCGGCGGAACGGCCGAGATCATCGGATCGGGAGGATTCGCCGTGGCGGTGATCGCGCTGTGCCTGCTGGCCAGCGGGCCGCTGCGCTGGCTGCTGCTGCCGTTCGCGGCACTGGGATCCATGCCGCTCTCGGCGTACAGCGCGCATGTGCTGTCGTACGCGCTGATCGCCGGCCCCGGCGTCTTCCTCGACTCGTTAGACGTCTGGGCGTGGTCCGCGGCCGTGCTGCTCGTCGCGGCGTCCCTGTGGTCGATCGTGCGCGGGCGCGGGCCGCTCGAGACACTGCTCGCGCGGTTCACGGCGGTCGTTTCACGCCCGCCGCGCTGAGCGGCCCTACGCTGGAGGGATGACGATCCCCACTCTGGAACTGAACGACGGAAACACGATTCCCCAGCTCGGCTACGGCGTCTTCCTCGTGCCCGCCGACGACGCCGAGCGGGCGGTCTCCGAGGCGCTCGAGGCCGGCTACCGGCACATCGACACGGCGGCGATCTACAAGAACGAAGAGGGCGTCGGCGCGGCCATCGCCAAGAGCGGCATCCCGCGGGACGAGCTCTTCATCACGACCAAGCTCTGGAACGACCGTCACGACGGCGACGAGCCCGACCGGGCCATCGACGAGAGCCTCGAGAAGCTGGGTCTCGACGCCGTCGACCTGTACCTCGTGCACTGGCCGACACCCGCGAACGACAACTACGTGCACGCGTGGGAGAAGATGATCGGCATCCGCGAGCGCGGCCTCGCCCGCTCGATCGGCGTCTCGAACCACCTCGTGCCGCACCTCGAGCGCCTCGTCGCCGAGACCGGCGTGACTCCGGCGGTCAACCAGATCGAGCTGCACCCGCCATACCAGCAGCGTGAGATCACCGACTGGGCCGCCGATCACGGCGTGCGCATCGAGTCGTGGGGCCCGCTGGGACAGGGCAAGTACGACCTGTTCGGCACCCCCGCCGTCGCGGACGCCGCGTCGTCGACCGGACGCACGCCCGCGCAGGTGGTGCTGCGCTGGCACCTGCAGAAGGGCTTCATCGTGTTCCCGAAGTCGGTGCGACCCGAGCGCATGCGCGAGAACCTCGACGTGTTCGGCTTCGACCTCGACGACGCCCAGATGGCCGCAATCGACGGACTCGACCCGCTCGACGGCTCGGGCCGCGTCGGCACGCACCCGAACGACCTGAACTGACACACCTCTGAGACCCCCTGCCGTCCGCTCGCGGCCCGCGGCAGGGGGTCTCGGCGTACCGTGGGGGCATGACCAACCGGCTCGCCGACACGCTCAGTCCCTACCTGCGGGCGCACGCCGACAACCCCGTCGACTGGTATCCGTGGGGCGAGGAGGCGTTCGCCGAGGCGCACCGCCGCGACGTGCCGCTGCTGATCTCCATCGGCTACTCGACCTGCCACTGGTGTCACGTGATGGCGCGCGAATCGTTCGCCGACGAGGTGACCGCCGCGCAGATCAATGAGCACTTCGTGGCGGTGAAGATCGACCGCGAGGAGCATCCCGACGTCGACACGGCCTTCATGGCGGCGGCATCGGCGTTCACCAAGAGCCTCGGCTGGCCGCTCACCGTTTTCACCACGCCCGCCGGTCGCACGTTCTACGCCGGCACGTACTTCCCGACCGAGGCGCGCGGGGGCATGCCGTCGTTCCGCGACGTGCTGAGCGCGGTCAGCGAGGCGTGGACCGACCGGCGAGCCGAGGTGATCCAGTCGGCGGATGCCGTCTCCGACGCGCTGCATCAGGCGGCGACGGTGGGGGCGGGCGGACTGCCCGACGCGGCAGCGATCGCCACGGCGTCGGCCGCGATCCTGCAGCGCGAGGATCACCGGCACGGCGGGTTCGGTGGGGCGCCGAAGTTCCCGATGGCGACGACGCTGCGATTCCTGCAGCATCCGCTCGCCGGTGGGGCGGATGCCGCCCGCCGCGCGCTCGACGCGATGGCGGCGTCGGAGCTGCGCGATCCCGTCGACGGCGGCTTCTTCCGCTACGCGACCCGTGGCGACTGGACGGTGCCGCACTACGAGCGGATGCTGATCGACAACGCTCAGCTGATGGATGTCGCGCTCGCCGCAGGGCGCGAGGATGTCGTGCGCGGCATCGCGGAGTTCCTCCTCGGCGTGCTGCGTCGCGACGGCGGTGCGTTCGGCGCCGCGCAGGACTCCGAGTCGTGGATCGACGGTCGACGCAGCGAGGGCGGCTACTACCGCGTGGATGCCGCGGCGCGGGCATCCCTCCAGCCACCCGCCGTCGACGGCAAGGTGCTCACCGGCTGGAACGGCCTCGCGATCGGCGCGCTGGCCAGAGCCGGCGCGCGGCTGGGGGAGCGGGAGTGGGTGGACGCCGCGGCCGCAGCGGCCGAACACGTGCTGCGCGTCAACCGCGGCGCTGCCGGCGAACTGGTGCGGTCGTCTCTCGACGGGATCCCGGCCGCCGCGGTCGCGACCGCCGCCGACACCGGCCTGCTCGCCGACGGTCTGCTCGCCCTGGCGCTCGCCACCGGCGATGCGGAGTGGGCGACGCGGGCACTCGGCGTGCTCGCCCAGCCCCTGAGAGAGGACCCGGTGATGGCCGCGCGCGGTCTCGCGGCGGTCGGCGACGACAGCGACGGCGACCTGCCCTCCGGGCCGGCGGCGCGAGCATCCGCGCATCTCAGCGCGTGGCTGCTGGGGGCGGGGGAGGAGCACCGCGAGCAGGCGGTGGCGCTCTGCGCCCCGCTCGTCGAGCGCGCACGGCAGCATCCGCTCGCCTACGGCGCGCTGCTGCGCCTCTCGGCAGCGCTGGCCGGCCCGCCACGCCAGGTCGTCGCGGTCGCGGCGCGCGGCGGTGCTCTCGCTGACGCCGCCCGCGCGGCCGACGCCGACGTGGTCGCCGTGGTCACACCGGCGCAGACCCGTGCCTTCGCGGATGCCGGCTTCTCGCTCTTCGAGGGCAAGGACGCGGCCGAGGGCGTGGCCTACGACTGTCGAGACTTCGTGTGCCGACTGCCGACATCGGACCCGTCTGCACTGTCCGTATGATGGCACGGGCCATACCCGGCCTGGACGAGGAGGTCTCACGATGACCGAGGTGCCGCTGACGACGTCGACGACGAAGGGGCTGCATCCCGGGCTCACCCGTCGGCAGATATCGATGATGGGCCTGGGCGGCGCGATCGGTGCCGGACTGTTCGTCGGCTCGGGGCAGGCCATCGGCATCGCCGGGCCCGCGGTGCTGGTGTCGTACCTCATCGCCGGCACGGTCGTCATCCTCGTCATGGCGATGCTCGCCGAGATGGTCGCCGCGCGACCCAGCTCGGGCGCGTTCAGCTCGTTCGCGCAGCGTGCGATGGGACGCAGCGCCGGCAGCGCTGTGGGCTGGCTGTACTGGATCCAGCTCGTCGTCGTCATCGCCGCGGAAGCCACCGGCGCCGCCGGGATCATCGAGGGGTGGGTGCCGGGCATCCCGGCCTGGCCGTGGGTGCTGATCTTCGTCGCCGCACTGACCGCCGTGAACCTGTTCGGCGTGCGCAACTACGGACGCTTCGAGTTCTGGTTCGCCGCGATCAAGGTGTTCGCCATCATCGCGTTCCTCGTCGTCGGCGCGTGCGCGATCCTGGGGTTCATCCCGGGGGTGCCGGGGACCGGTATCGGCAACCTCGTCGCGCACGACGGCTTCGCGCCGCACGGCATCGCCGGCATCGCCGCGGCGCTGCTGGTCGTCGTGTTCGCGTTCGGCGGCACCGAGGTCGTCGCGATCGCCGCGGCCGAGTCCGACGACCCGGCCCGCAACATCAGGCGGATCGTGCGCGAGGTCATGGTGCGCATCCTCGTGTTCTACCTCGGCTCGATCTTCGTGATCGTCGCGGTGCTGCCGTGGAACTCGCCGGAGGTGCTCGAGGGACCGTTCTCGGCCGTGCTCGCCACGCTGCGCGTGCCCGGGGTCGATCTGGTCATGTCGCTCATCGTCGTGATGGCGCTGCTGTCGGCCATGAACGCCAACATCTACGGCGCGTCCCGCATGGCCTACTCGCTCGGCGAGCGCGGACTCGCGCCCCTCGCGGTCACCCGCACCAGCGACCGGGGGGTGCCCTACGCCGCGGTGATCGCGTCGGTGGCGTTCGGCTTCGTCACCGTCGTGCTCAACTGGGCCTTCCCCGAGACGGTGCTCGGGCTGCTGCTGAACATCGTGGGATCGACCGTGCTCGTGATCTGGACGGCGACGGTGATCTCGCAGATCATCCTGCGGCGCCGTGCCGACCGCGACGGCGAGGCGATGCCGATGCGCATGTGGGGCTTCCCCTGGCTGTCGTGGGCAGCGCTCGTGCTGCTCGCGGTGATCATCGCACTGGCGATGATCGATCCGACCGCGCGCGTCCAGCTGCTGCTGACGCTGGCGCTCACCGCGGCGCTGCTCGGTCTCGCTCGCCTGACGCGGGGGCGCGCTCGGGTCGGTGCGGCGCCGCGCGCCGAAGGCACGGAGACGTCGTAGCGGGCGCACCCGCACCACGAGCGCCTGACGAGCACAGTAGTGTTGCAGGCCGGAGCGCGCACACCGCGCGCAGGGGAGGACTCGAATGTCGGTTGGTCTGCTGGCGGTCGTCGACGACATCCTGAGCGCTGCGATGAAGGCATCCGCCAAGGCGGCCGGCGTCGTGATCGACGACGCCGCTGTCACGCCGCAGTACGTGCAGGGGCTCACCCCGGCGCGCGAGCTTCCCGTGGTGGGGAAGATCGCCCTCGGCTCGATCGCGAACAAGTTCATCATCATCATCCCGATCGCCCTGGTGCTGACCGCGTTCGCCCCCTGGGTGCTGCCGTACCTGCTGGTCATCGGCGGCACATACCTGTGCTTCGAGGGCGCCGAGAAGGTGCTCGAATGGTTCGGGTTCGCCCACGGCCATGCCGACGAGGGGGCGCGCGATGAGCGGCGACTGGTGTGGGGCGCGATCCGCACCGATCTGATCCTCTCGACCGAGATCATGCTCATCTCGCTGGCGAGTCTCGATCCGAACCTCGGGATCTGGCAGACGCTCGGCGTGCTCGCCGTGATCGCGCTGCTCATGACCGCAGTGGTGTACGGGGCGGTGGCGCTGCTGGTCAAGATCGACGACATCGGTCTGCGGATGGCGAAGAACCCCGAGCGCAAGGTGCGGCACGCCGGCACGCGCATCGTGCGGTCGATGCCCCACGTGTTCCGTGTGATCAGCGTCATCGGCACCGTGGCGATGCTGTGGGTGGGTGGCCACCTCGTGGTCGTCAACCTCGGTGAGGTCGGGCTGCATGCACCGGCGGACCTGCTGCACGGGGTCGACGAGCTGCTCGCGTCGTTCGGCGGCTTCGTCGTCTGGCTGGGCAACACGGTCATGTCGGCCGTGGCCGGCATGCTGGTCGGCCTGGTCGTGGTGGGCGTGGTGCTGCTCGTCGGACGGATGCTGGGCAAGCGCCCCACATTCGACGAGGCGCACCGGGTTCACGGCGACGCGCACGCGGGGCGGCACCCCGTCGGCTGACCCGCGAAGTACTGCCGCACGGCTGCCATCGGTGCCGTCGTGGGCTGTGCTCGCGCCCACGCGATCCCGATTCGCATGTCGGGTAGCGGGTCTTCCAGGGCGACCGGCTGGATCCGGTGGCCCTCGAGCGACCACGGACGGTAGACCATGTCCGACAGGGCTGACCGGCGGCGTGTGCGCCGCACTCGTCGCGTCTTGTGGGCAAACAGATGTTCGAATGTCGGTGGCCCTTGGTTCAATCAAGGTATGGACGGCGTCATCGATCGACTCGAACAGCTGCAGGCGGACTTCGCCGCGGCAGTCGGCGACGCGCTGTCGGTCATCGCCGACCTGCCCGACGCAGAGGTGATGCGTCTGCTGGAGGCGAGCGGTCGGGTGCTTCGATCGAACGATGCGCTGCAGGTCGCGGCTACGGTGCAGGTGCGTCAGCGGTCCGAGGGTCTGCGCGGAGAGCGGATGACGACGTCGTACGGCTGCGATCGCCCGGCCGATCTGCTGCAGATGGTGCTGCGAACGGACGCGAAGAGCGCCGCGCGGTTGGCGAAGGCCGCGGGTCTCACCGCTCAGGTGCGCGGCATCACCGACGGCGAGTTGCTCCCGTCGCGCTACGACGAGCTGCGAAAGGCGCTCGCCGAAGCGACGATCGGGCTCGATGGGTTCCTCGCCGCCACGGCTCCGCTCGAGGCGAGCAGGGGTCGCGTGGCGCCGGAAGCGCTGGTCGAGGCCGACCGGCAGATCGCATCATTCGCGCGGCGGCGCGTACAGGGCCGCGACGCGGATGGGGAGGGCGCCCCGGCGTCGGATTCGCCCGCGCCCACCCCCGCAGAGCTGGCGCAGTTCGCGCAGGTGCTCGCCGCCTACCTCGACCCCGATGGGGCCGAGCCGACGGACGACGCGGCATCACGTGCTCGGGGACTCTGGATCGGTCGGCTGCGCGATGGGCGGGTGCCGCTGCGCGGCGAACTGCTGCCGGAGGTAGCCGCGCAGCTGGCGAGGCTCACCGATAGTCTGCTGAACCCTCGCATCGAGGGCGCGCCCGTGCCGCAGGGCGTGCACTTCGTCGCCTCCGAGTCGGACCCCGATGACGGACTCGACCCGATCGATCCGCGCACGCGCGTGCAGAAGATGCATGACGCTTTCGCGACCATTCTCGGCGCGGCCGCGCGCGGTGGCGAGCTGCCTGATCTCGGGGGAGCGGCGCCGACCCTGGTGATCACCGTCGATGCCGCCGACTACGCCGAAGGGTCGGGCTGGGCGCACGTCGACGGCGGTGACGGCGTCGACATGGGCGTACCGATCCGCGTCGCGGCGCAGGTGGGCTGCGCCGGCGGCATCCAGCGGGTGCTGTTCGACGATCGCGGCCGGATCGTCTCGCTCGGCACCTCCGGTCGTGTCTTCAACGCGCTGCAGCGACGAGCGATCATCGCTCGCGACGGGGGATGCGTCATTCCCGGCTGCACGATCCCGGCGACGTGGTGCGAGATACATCACGTCACCGAGCACGCAGCGGGTGGCGCCACGCATACCGACAACGGGGTGGCACTGTGCTGGCACCATCACCGCACACTGCACCTGTCCGAGTGGCAGGTGCGCATGCGCGGTGGTGTTCCCGAGATCCGAGGCCCGTCCTGGTGGGACCCCGGGCGCGAATGGCACCGGGCCGGGCGACGACGCGCTCGGGTCAGATCCAGCCCGGCAGCCAGTTGTGGATGAGCCAGAACGGATACGGCACGCTCATGCCCGTCCACACCGGGTAGAAGAACGCCGAGACGAGAACCACCACCACGAGGTAGACGGCAACCGTCCGCCGGCCTGCCGTCCGTCGATGCGGAGGATCGGAGGGGCGTCCGGCGAGCTCGCGCAGCGTCACCACCAGCGCGAGGATGAGGAACGGCACCATGACGATCGTGTAGAACTGGAAGATCGTGCGGCTCGGCACGAGCAGCCACGGCACGTAGGTCGCGACGAGGCCGACCAGCGCGATCGTGTGCATCGGGCCGACAGGGCGGCGCTCGATGAGACCCCGGACGAAGCGATACAGCAGAAACAGGGCCGCGGCCACTCCGCCGTACCAGATCAGCGGGTTCGGCACCGACGAGATCACGGCGATGCAGTGATCCGCCCCGCAGTCCGTCGGGTCCGAGCCGACCCAGATCGCTGTCGGGCGCAGCAGCAGCGGCCACTGCCACGCCGGGCTCGCGTAGGAGTGCGGGCTGGACAGGCCGATGTGGAACCCGTACATCGACGCGTGGTACTTCCACAGCGCGGCCAGCGGATTGGCATCCGCCCCGCGGTCATAGCCGCCGGAGGTGACCAGCCACCCGGACCACGAGACGAGGTAGGTCAGCATCGCCGGCCCGACCATCAGCACGAACGAGACGGGTCCCTGCCGCAGTACCGCATCGCTCGGCCACAGCGGGATGCCCGCCCGGCGCCGGGCCAGGGCGTCGGTGATGACGACGTACAGGCCGAAGACGGCCAGGGCGTACAGGCCCGACCACTTCACGGCCGATGCCGCCCCCAGCGACACCCCGGCCGCAACCAGCCAGGGCCGCGACCACAGCACCGGACCCGCCAGCCTGACGCGCGCACCGTCGGCATCCGCTCGGCGCCGGGCCGCGATCCTCGCATCGAGCAGCGGCAGGGAGCGATCGCGGTCGAGCAGCACGAACAGGACGCCGAGCAGGATGAAGAAGGTGAGGACGCCGTCGAGCAGCGCTATCCGGCTCATCACGATGCCGAGACCGTCGATGGCGAGCAGACCGGCGGCGATGGTCGCGAGCACCCGCGAGCGGATCAGGCGCAGGGCGACGAGATAGAGAACGAGCACCGTCAGAGATCCGAGGATCGCGGTCGTGAGTCGCCAGCCGGCGCTCGAGCCCGGACCCATCAGAGCCATGCCGAGCGCGATGATCCACTTCCCGAGCGGCGGATGCACGACATACGACCCCGCCGTCTGCATCGCGGAGTCGTCGCCGCGGGGCAGCTGCTCGTCGGCGCCGTCGCCCCACTTGCCCTCGTAGCCGAGGTTCCACAGCGACCACGCGTCCTTGACGTAGTAGGTCTCGTCGAACATGATCTCGTGCGGATGCCCCAGATTCGTCAGGCGCAGCACCGCGGCGAGCAGCGTGACCAGCAGCGGGGCGAGCCAGCCCAGCACTCGCACGCGAGCCGGATCCGCTGTGCCCCACACGGCGAGTCGCTCCCCGCGCGTCGCCGCAGGCGGCGGCGTCGGGGGCGCGGGGAGGGTCACCTGTTCAGCCTAGGCAATCGGCGCTTCGGAACGGTCGACGCCACCCGCCTAAGCTGGTCGGGTGATCATCCTCGCCGCCACTCCGATCGGCAATCTCGGCGACGCGTCCCGCCGCCTGATCGAGGTGCTCGGCAATGCCGAGATCGTGGTCGCGGAGGACACCCGCACCACCCAGCGTCTGCTGCAGGCGCTGAAGATCGAGAACCGCCCGCGTCTGATCGCGCTGCACGACCACAACGAGAAGCACAAGGCGGCCGAGCTCGCCGAGCTCGCCGAGCAGCACGACATCGTGGTCGTCAGCGACGCGGGGATGCCCGCGGTCAGCGACCCCGGTTACGGCTTGGTCGCAGCCGCCGTCGAACGCGGTGTGACCGTTACCGCGATCCCCGGCCCGAGCGCCGTGCTCATGGCCCTCGCGATCTCGGGCCTGCCCACCGACCGATTCACCTTCGAGGGCTTCCTGCCGCGCAAGCCCGGGGAGCGCCGCTCGGTGCTGACCGCGCTGGCGAGCGAGCGGCGCACCATGGTGTTCTTCGAGTCGCCGTCGCGGCTCGCGTCGTCGCTCGCCGACATGGGCGCGGTGTTCGGCGATGCGCGGCGCATCGCCGTCTGCCGCGAGCTGACGAAGCTGTACGAGGAGGTGCGCCGCGGTACCGCGGCGGAGCTCGTCGCGTGGGCCGAGCAGGGCGTGAAGGGCGAGATCGTCGTGGTGGTCGAGGGCGCGGCTCCGGTCACCATCTCCGCCGCTGATGCGCTCGCACAGGTGCAGGCGCTGGTGGCATCCGGGATCCGCCTGAAGGACGCGTGCGCCGAGGTCGCCGCCGCGACCGGCCTCAGCTCCCGCGACCTCTATGGGGCCGCGCTCGCCGCCCGAAGCGCGTGACGCGAGGTCCGGGAAGGGAGCGTTCTCCCGACCGGGGCAGCTCGGCGGCATCCGCCCCAGGTCACGAATCAGAACACGGCACCGTTCCGGCCTAGAATCGTGAGCATGCCCGCAGGCGAGTCCTTCTACATCACCACGCCCATCTACTACCCGTCCGATGTGCCGCACATCGGGCACGGGTACACGACGGTGGCCGTCGACACCCTGTCGCGCTGGCACCGCCAGGCGGGTGATGACGCGTGGATGCTCACCGGCACCGACGAGCACGGTCAGAAGATGCTGCGCGCAGCGGCGGCGAACAACGTCACTCCGCAGGAGTGGGTCGACAAGCTGGTCGGCGAGAGCTGGTTCCCGCTGCTGACGACCCTCGACGTGGCGAACGACGACTTCATCCGCACCACGCAGGAGCGGCACGAGAAGAACGTGCAGGTGTTCTTCCAGAAGCTCTACGACGCGGGCTACATCTACGCGGGCGAGTACGAGGCGCTGTACTGCGTGGGCTGTGAGGAGTTCAAGCCCGAGTCCGAGATCGTCGACGGCACCGGCCCGTTCGAGGGACTGAAGGTCTGCGCGATCCACTCCAAGCCGCTCGAGCTGCTGCAGGAGAAGAACTACTTCTTCAAGCTCAGCGAGTTCCAGGATCGCCTGCTCGAGCTGTACAAGACCGAGCCCGATTTCGTCCGCCCCGACTCGGCGCGCAACGAGGTCGTCTCGTTCGTGAGCCAGGGCCTCAAGGACCTGTCGATCTCGCGGTCGACGTTCGACTGGGGCATCCCGCTGCCGTGGGACGAATCGCACGTCATCTACGTGTGGGTCGACGCGCTGCTCAACTACGTCACCGCGGTCGGCTACGGCGAGGACGACGCGAACTTCGCCCGGCGCTGGCCCGCGTACCACGTGGTCGGCAAGGACATCCTGCGCTTCCACGCCGTGATCTGGCCCGCCCTGCTGATGGCTGCAGGCCTCGAGGTGCCCAAGGGCGTCTTCGCGCACGGCTGGCTGCTCGTCGGCGGCGAGAAGATGTCGAAGTCGAAGCTCACCGGCATCGCACCGACCGAGATCACCGACGTGTTCGGCTCGGACGCGTACCGCTACTACTTCCTGTCGGCGATCGCGTTCGGGCAGGACGGATCGTTCTCGTGGGAGGACCTGTCGGCCCGCTACCAGGCCGAGCTCGCCAACGGCTTCGGCAACCTGGCGTCGCGCACGGTCGCGATGATCCAGAAGTACTTCGACGGCGTCGTGCCGGCGCCCGCCGAGTACGCCGGGCGCGACCGGGTGGTGCAGAAGAAGGTGGCGGATGCCGCGGCCGCCGCCGACGCGGCCATTGAGCACTTCCGCATCGACGAGGCGATCGACGCGATCTGGACGATCGTCGACGACCTGAACCTCTACATCACCGAGAACGAGCCGTGGGCGCTCGCGCGTGATGAGCAGCAGCGCGGCCGCCTCGGCACCGTGCTGTACACCTGCGCGGAGGGCCTGCGCGCGCTCGCCGTGCTGCTGTCGCCGGTGATGCCGCAGTCGACCGCGAAGCTGTGGGACGCCCTCGGCGTCGAGGGCTCGCTCGGCGCGCTCACCGCGCAGCCGATCCGCGAGGCGGGTGCGTGGGGTGCGCTGCAGCCTGGCACCGCCGTGACGACTCTCGCGCCCCTGTTCCCGCGCGTGGAGCAGACCGCCTGAGGCCCTCCGGTCGTCGATCGAGCGAAGCGAGGCGAAACGCATGGCGAACACCTACGTCCGGGCGCGCGACGCCGAGGGGCGCGGAGACCTCCGGTACCCGGCGGCTCCCGAGCCGCTGTCGGTGCCGGTGTACGACAACCATGCGCATCTCGAGATCACCGACGGCGTCGAGCCGCTGAGCCTGGAGGAGCAGCTCGACCGGGCCGCCGAGGTCGGCATCGCCGGTGTCGTCCAGGCCTCCGGTGACATCGAATCGTCGCGTTGGGCGGTGGAAGCCGCGGCATCCGACCCTCGTGTGCTCGCCGCCGTCGCCATCCACCCCAACGACGCACCGAGTTACGCTGCCGAGGGGCGCCTCGACGAGGCGATCGCGGTGATCGACGAGCTCGCGGCGCACCCGCGCACGCGTGCGATCGGCGAGACCGGTTTGGACTACTTCCGCACCGACGAGGCGGGCCGGCCCGCGCAGCACGAGTCGTTCGAGGCGCACATCGCGCTGGCCAAGAAGCACGGCATCGCCATGCAGATCCACGATCGCGATGCGCACGACGATGTGCTCGAGACGCTGACGCGCGTCGGTGCCCCCGAGAAGACCGTCTTCCACTGCTTCTCGGGTGACGACGCGATGGCGCGGATCGCGGCGGATGCCGGGTACTGGCTCTCGTTCGCCGGCAACATCACGTTCAAGAACGCGCAGAACCTGAGGGATGCCCTCGCGGTCACGCCGTTGGATCGCATCCTCGTCGAGACGGACGCGCCGTTCCTCACGCCGGTGCCGCTGCGCGGACGGCCCAATGCGCCGTATCTCGTGCCGCTCACCGTGCGGTTCATGGCCGCGGAGCTCGACGTCGACGTCGACGAGCTGTGCGCGCAGATCGCGGCGAACACGCTCGCGGTGTACGGCGCCTTCGCCTGACCCCTTCGGCCGCTACCGCGTTGCAGCGCCGTCGTCGAGGGCCGGCTTCGCGGCGGCGATGTGGGAGATCTGCCGCCACATCAGCAGCAGGGTCAGCGCCGATCCGGCGAACGCGAACCACCACGGTGCGGTCAGCCCCCATGCCTGCGCGATGAGTCCGCCGAGAGCATGGCCGATGACCATGCCGCCGAAGACGCCGACCATGTTCACGGAGCCCACCCGGCCCTGCAGCTCGTGCGGAACCAGTCGCTGGCGCACCGTGGTCGAGATCGTGCCCCACACGAAGGCGTAGGCGCCGAATCCGAACATGATCACCAGCGCGACGACACCGCTCGTCGTCAGCGCGAAGGCGAGGTGCATGAGCACCTCGAGCGTGAGGCACACCTTCATGATGGTGGCGAACGAGATGTGCCGCTCCAGCCATCCGAAGCTGAGGGTGCCGAGCAGCCCGCCGACGGCGGACGCGGTGGTCAGCGCGCCGAAGCCGACCGGCCCCATCCCGAGGTGCTCGGTGGCGTAGAGCACGAGGACGCCCCACGGGGCCGCCCACGTGACGTTGAAGGCGAGGATGATCACGATCAGGGTGCGCACCGGCTCGGTGTGCCACGCCCAGCGCAGCCCCTGCCCGATGTCGTGGCGGACCCTGGTCGGATCCGCACGCGGCGGCACGGGCTGCCGGGCGATCCGAGACACGAGGACGAGCCCCACGGTCACCGCGAGCACCTGAGCGAGGAACGGCCAGAACGATCCCACCGCGAACAGGAACGCACCCAGGGGAGGGCCGGCGAGCTGGTTGGCCACGAGGAAGCCCGCTTGCAGTCGCGCGTTGCCGACGCCGAGGTCGGCGGGCTCGACCATCATCGGCAGCAGGGTGCTCGTGCTCGTGTCGGCGAACACCTCGGCCGTGCCGTACAGGAACGACACGATCAGCACGATCGCGATGTTCGCGGTGCCGGTCACGAGCAGCACCACGAGAGCGGCGACGATGACGGCCCGGATGCCGTGGGCGAGCATCACGAGCATCCGCCGCTCGACACGGTCCGCGATCGCACCGGCGTGCAGCCCGAAGAGAAGCCACGGCAGGAACTGCAGCATCGCACCCGAGGCGACCAGCACCGGAGACGAGGTCATCGACGCGATCAGCAGGGGAGAGGCGGCCAGCGCGATGCCGTCGCCGATGTTGCTCGTCCACGCCGCCGACATCAGCCACCGGAAGTCCCGGCCCAGGCGGCGCGGCGCGATGAGCTCCCCGAGTGCGGTCACCCGCTTGATCTTAGGGGCCGGGCCGGATGCGCGAGAATGGATCCATGACCGTCTCCCTGCTCGGCGCCACCGAGATCCGCCGTCTTGCCGCCGAGCTCGACGTCACCCCCACGAAGAAGCTCGGGCAGAACTTCGTCGTCGACGCCAACACGGTGCGCAAGATCGTGCACGCGGCGAAGGTGCAGGCGGGGGAGCGGGTGGTCGAGATCGGCCCGGGTCTCGGGTCGCTGACCCTGGCGATCCTCGAGGCGGGCGCCTCGGTCACCGCCGTCGAGATCGATCACCGCCTCGCCGAGCGGCTGCCGCAGACGGCGCGCGAGCGCGGCGCGGCGGACGACTCGCTGACGGTGGTGGATGCCGACGCCATGCGCGTCACCGAGCTGCCCGGAGAGCCCACGGTGCTCGTCGCCAATCTTCCCTACAACGTCTCGGTGCCGGTGCTGCTGCACTTCCTCGAGACGTTCGCGTACCTCGAGCGCGGTGTCGTGATGGTGCAGGCGGAGGTCGCCGAGCGTCTGGCCGCGAAGCCGGGGTCGAAGATCTACGGCGCGCCGAGCGTGAAGGCCGCCTGGTACGGCCCGTGGCGGCTGTGCGGCACGGTGTCGCGGCAGGTGTTCTGGCCGGTGCCGAACGTCGACAGTCTGCTCGTCGGCTTCGAGCGCGACGAGACGCCCCGCGGCGACGGCGGCGAGCGTCGGCGCACCTTCCAGATCGTCGACGCAGCCTTCAACCAGCGTCGGAAGATGCTGCGCCAGGCGCTGTCCGGTCTCTACGGGGGCTCCGCTGCGGCATCCGCCGTCCTGGAGGCCGCGGGCGTCGCCCCCACCGCACGCGGGGAGGATCTCACCGTCGACGATTACCACCGCATCGCGCTGGTGCAGCCCGAACAGACACCGGTGCCGATAGCCTGACAGCGTGACCGAACCGCGCTTCAACCCCGACGTTCCTGAGATCCACCGACCGTATGCTGCGGCCGCTGAGCGGTACCAGCGCTTCGCCTACCGTCAGGTCGGAGCGAGCGGCCTCTACCTGCCGCCGATCTCGCTCGGCCTGTGGTGGAACTTCGGCGACAACATCCCGCTCGACAACCAGCGCGCGCTGCTGCGTCACGCCTTCGACAGCGGGATCACGCACTTCGACCTCGCCAACAACTACGGACCTCCCTACGGCTCGGCCGAGAAGAACTTCGGCCGCATCATGTCGGAGGATCTCGCACCGTACCGGGACGAGCTGATCATCTCGTCGAAGGCGGGCTGGGACATGTGGCCGGGCCCGTACGGCGATCTCGGCAGCCGCAAGTACATCCTCGCCAGCGCGGAGCGATCGCTCACGAGCATGCGCCTGGACTACGTCGACATCTTCTACTCGCACCGCGTCGACCCGGTCACCCCGGTCGAGGAGACCATCGGCGCACTCGACACGCTGGTGCGACAGGGCAAGGCGCTCTACGTCGGCATCTCGTCGTACAGCGCCGAGCGCACCGAGGCCGCGCTCGCCGTGGCACGCGATCTCGGCACCCCCCTGGTGATCCACCAGCCGTCGTACTCGATCCTCAACCGCTGGGTGGAGGACGGCCTGACCGACACCCTGAGAGCGGCCGGCATGGGCGCGATCGCCTTCACGCCGCTGGCCCAGGGGCTGCTCACCGACAAGTACCTCGGCGACGGCACCGCCGACCGTGCGCAGAAGCGCCGCTCGATGCCGGACCGTCCGGTGTCCGACGAGGGACTCGCGGTGCTGCGCGGGCTCAACGACATCGCCGCCGACCGCGGACAGACGCTCGCTCAGATGGCGCTGCAGTGGACCCTGCGCGATCCCGTCGTCGTCTCGGCGCTGATCGGCGCCTCGCGGCCCGAGCAGATCGACGAGAACATCGCGGCCGTCGACGGCCCGGCATTCACCGATGACGAGCTCACGTCGATCGACGCGATCGCGCACGGCATCGACGTCAACCTCTGGTCCGTGTCGTCGGAGCTGTGATGGGGCAGAGGCCGGATGCCGTGCACGTCAGGGCTCCCGGCAAGATCAACGTCTACCTGGGCGTCGGTCCGCGGCATGACGACGGCTATCACTCCCTGGCCACCGTCTTCCAGGCCGTGTCGCTGTACGAGGACGTGTACGCATCGGCGGCTGCCGGCTTCACCCTCGAGGTCGACGGCGAGGTGGACGTCTCGGGCGTCCCCCTCGACGACCGCAATCTCGCGATGAGGGCGGCCAAGCTGCTCGCGCAGACCGCGGGGGTGGATGCCGGGGTGCACCTGCGCATCCGCAAGGGCGTGCCCGTGGCCGGGGGCATGGGCGGCGGCTCTGCGGATGCGGCCGCCGCACTCGTCGCGTGCGACGCCCTGTGGGGCACCGAGCTGGGTGCGCATCGCCTGCACGCCCTCGCCGCGCGTCTCGGCGCCGACGTGCCGTTCGCCCTGCACGGCGGCACCGCCGTGGGAGCGGGCCGCGGCGACGAGCTGACCCCGGCGCTCGCCAGGGGACGCTTCGACTGGGTGCTCGTGCTCAGCGAGCAGGGCCTGTCCACCCCGGAGGTGTACGGCCGGCTCGACCAGCTGCGCGCGCAGGAGGGCGCCGTGGCCGACGACCCGCCGATGTCGCTCGACGTGCCGCTCGCCGTGCTGCACGCGCTGCGGGCCGGTGACGCCAGGGAGCTGGCACCTGCCCTGCTCAACGACCTCGAGGCCGCGGCCGTGATCGACCGACCCGATCTCGGGGCCACGCTCATCGACGGCATCCGCTTCGGCGCGCTCGGCGGCCTCGTCTCCGGCTCCGGACCGACCATCGCCCTGCTGTGCGAGAGCCCGGAGCACGCGCGTGCGGTGCAGGATCAGCTGCTCGGCACCGGCCGGCGCGCCCTGCACGTGCACGGTCCGGTGCCCGGCGCCCGACTCGTGGGGTGACGCGAACCCGTGGGGTGAGACGCGAAGAGGGATCCGCCCGATCGGACGGATCCCTCTCTCATGCGGCAGGTCAGCGGACGGTGCCGGCGCGACGCTTGTTGTAGATGTCGAACGCGACCGCGAGCAGCAGCACGAGACCCTTGACGATCTGCTGAGCGGCCTGCGGCACGCCCATCAGCTGCATGCCGTTGGACATCACGGCCATCACCAGACCGCCGACGAGCGCGCCGCCCACCCGGCCGACACCGCCCATGGTCGAGGCGCCGCCGATGAAGCAGGCCGCGATCACGTCGAGCTCGAACATGTTCCCCATGCCCGGCTGGGCGCCGTTGGAGCGCGACGAGAACACCGCGGCGGCGATGCCGGTGAGGAAGCCCATGTTCACGAAGATCCAGAAGTTCACGCTCTTGACGTTCACGCCCGACAGGCGCGCCGCCGAGAGGTTGCCGCCGACGGCGTAGACGTGACGACCGAACACGGTGCGGTTGGTGACGACCTGGTACACGAGGATCAGCACCGCCACGATGATCAGCACGATCGGGAAGCCGCGGTTGTACGCGAGCGCCCAGGCGAAGGCGAGCAGCACGGCCGACACGACGACGAGCTTGAGGATGAACAGGAACGCGGACTCGACCGGCTGGTTGTATCCCTGACGTGCACGACGGGTGCGCAGCGAGCTGACGACGAGTCCGACCACGGCGACGAGCCCGATGACCAGCGTGAAGATGTCGACGGTCTGCGGCAAAGCCTTGAGCCCCTGGCCCTGTCCGATGGTGATCGAGCCGAACAGGCTGTCGAGGAAGCCGCTGGCGACGTTGCGGTACTCCTGCGAGAACGGCGAGAGGGACACGTTGTTCAGCACCAGCCAGGTCAGGCCGCGGAACAGCAGCATGCCGGCCAGCGTGACGATGAACGCCGGGATGCCGACGATCGCCACCCAGAAGCCCTGCCAGACGCCGACGATGATGCCGACGACGATGGCGGCGATGATGCCGACCCACCAGGGCATGCCGTTCTTGATGACGAGCACGGCCGAGACCGCTGAGGCGAACGCGAGCACCGAGCCGACCGACAGGTCGATGTGGCCGCCGACGATCACGAGGATCATGCCGAGGGCCATGATCAGGATGTGAGCGTTCTGCAGGACGATGTTCGTCACGTTCTCGGGCGAGAGCAGCTTGCCGCCGGTGGTGATCGTGAAGATCGCGACGATCGCGATGAACGCGATGTAGATGCCGGACGTGCGCAGGTTCTGCGTCAGCAGGTCCTTCACCTCGGTGAAGACGTTGTTCACGCTGCTGCCTCCTTCGTGGAGTTGGGTTCGATGGTCATGAGCGACATGAGCTTCTCCTGGGTCGCCTCGGCGACGGGAAGCTCACCGGTGATGCGCCCGTAGGCGAGGGTGTAAACGCGGTCCGAGAGGCCGAGGAGCTCGGGAAGCTCGCTCGAGACCACGATCACGGCCTTGCCCGCGGCGGCGAGCGCGTTGATGATCTCGTAGATCTCGTACTTGGCGCCCACGTCGATGCCGCGGGTGGGCTCGTCGAGGATCAGGACGTCCGGGTCGGTGTACAGCCACTTCGCGAGGACGACCTTCTGCTGGTTGCCGCCGGACAGATTGCCGACGACCTGCGCGACTGTCGGCGACTTGATGTTCAGGTCGCGACGATACTGGTCGGCGACCTTGATCTCCTCGTTGCCGTCGACGAAGACGCCGCCGGTGACGAGCTTGCCCAGAGCCGAGGACGAGATGTTCGTCTTGATGTCCGTGATCAGGTTGAGGCCGTACTGCTTGCGATCCTCCGACACGTAGGCGAGTCCGTTGTCGATCGCCTCGCGCACGGTCCGGGTGGAGATCTCCCTGCCTCGCATGAACACCTTGCCCGAGGCGTCTCGGCCGTAGCTGCGGCCGAAGACGCTCATCATGAACTCGGTGCGTCCGGCGCCCATCAGCCCGGCGATGCCGACGATCTCGCCCGCGCGCACCGACAGCGACGCCTTGTCGACGACGACGCGACCGGCCTGCGTCGGATGCATGACAGACCAGTTCTCGACGCGGAAGATCTCCTCGTGGATGTCGGGCGTGCGCTCCGGGAAGCGGCTGTCGAGGGAGCGCCCGACCATGCCGCGGATGATGCGGTCCTGGGTGGCGTCCGGCCCGTGCATGTCGATCGTCTCGATCGTCTCGCCGTCGCGGATGATGGTCGTCGAATCGGCGATGTCGACGATCTCGCCCAGCTTGTGGCTGATGATGATGCTGGTGATGCCCTGATCGCGCAGGTCGCGCAGCAGGCTCAGCAGGTGCTCGGAGTCGGTGTCGTTCAGTGCGGCTGTCGGCTCGTCGAGGATGAGCAGGCTGACGTCCTTCGTGAGCGCCTTGGCGATCTCGATGAGCTGCTGCTTGCCGACACCGAGCTGCCCGACGATCGTCGTCGGGTTCTCGTTCAGGCCCACGCGAGCCAGCAGCTCGGCGGCCTGGGCGTTGACCTCGTGCCAGTCGATGAGGCCGCCGCGACCGAGGATCTCGTTGCCGAGGAAGATGTTCTCGGCCACCGAGAGGTAGGGCACGAGAGCCAGCTCCTGGTGGATGATGACGATGCCGGCGCGCTCGGAGTCCTTGATGGCTCCGAATTCCTGTGGGGCGCCGTCGAAGATGATGTCGCCCTCGTACGTGCCGTGCGGGTAGACGCCCGACAGCACCTTCATGAGGGTGGACTTGCCGGCGCCGTTCTCGCCGCAGATGGCGTGGATCCGGCCACGCTCGACGCTGAGGTTCACGCTCTTGAGAACCTTGACGCCGGGGAAGTTCTTGGTGATGTTGCGCATCTCGAGGATGACGTCGGACATCGGTGCTCCTGTCTCTGGAAGCGCGGACCCACGGGGTCCGCCGCGCCGCTCATGGTGCGCGGCGAACCCCGTGGTATTCGTGCGAGTGATTACTCGGCGACGCCGGCTGCGACCTCGGCCTCGGTCCAGTAGCCCGAGTCGATCAGCAGGGACTGGATGTTGTCGCTGACGACGATGTCGGACTCGAGCAGGAACGACGGGACGACCTTCTCGCCGTTGTCGTAGGTCTCGGTGTCGTTCGCCTCGGGCTTGTCACCGTCGGCGAAGGACTCCGCAGCGGTCACGGCCTGGGAGGCCAGCTTGCGGGTGTCCTTGAAGATGGTGGCGTACTGCACGCCGTCGGCGATCATCTTCACCGAGGCGATCTCCGCATCCTGACCGGAGACGACCGGCAGGCCCGCCTCGATGGTCGAGCCGTAGCCCGCGTTCTCGAGGGCGGTGATGATGCCGCGCGACAGTCCGTCGTAGGGGGAGAGCACACCGTCGAGCTGCTTCGAGCCGCCGTCGTAGGTGCTGGTCAGCAGGTCCTCCATGCGCTTCTGCGCGACGGCCGGGTCCCAGCGCAGCGTCGACACGGTGTCGAAGTCCTTCTGGCCCGAGCCGATGGTCAGGCGACCGTCGTCGAGGTAGGGCTTCAGGGTGTCCATCGCGCCGTCGAAGAAGAATCCGGCGTTGTTGTCGTCGGGCGAACCGGCGAACACCTCGATGATCTTCTTGTCGGCGAGGTCGGTCTCCTTGCCGTCGGCGTCGAGGTATCCGAGACCCTGCAGCAGGCTCTGCGCCTGCTGCACGCCGACGTTGTAGTTGTCGAACGTGACGTAGAAGTCGACGTTCTTGGTGCCGTTGATCAGCCGGTCGTAGGCGATGACCGGGATGCCCTTGCTGGCGGCGTTGTCGAGCTGGGTCGCCAGCGCGGTGCCGTCGATCGACGCGACGATGAGGATGTCGGCGCCGTTGGTGATCATCTGGTCGAGCTGCTGCTGCTGACGCGGGATGTCGTCGTTCGCGAACTGGAGGTCGACCTCGTAGCCGAGCTCCTCGAGCTGGGACTTGACGGCGTCGCCGTCGGCGATCCAGCGCTCGGAGGTCTCGGTCGGCATGGCGACGCCGACGAGGATGTCCTCTGCGGCGCCGTCACCGCCGGAGCCGGAGCCCGGCTCGGCGCTGCTGGAGCATGCGGCAAGACCCAGAGCCAGGGCGAAGGCGCCGGTGGCCGCGAAGGTGCGCAGGACGGTGTTTCTCATTGCGATCTCTCTTCCTCGAAAGGTGGCTTGATGCGGCGGACTGCACTGTCGTCTCCGGGAGGCGCTGACGCCGCTCTCGGAGCATTGCATATTGAGGTGCCTGCGGACAAATAAATCTGTGGCGCCTGCGAACAAATTAACCGATTCGATATCATTCCGGAAGCCGAGCAACGCAGAGGTGATCTCGATGGCTGAACCGCTTCTGCGGATGACGGGCGTGACGAAGCGATTCCGCGGCGTCGTCGCGCTCTCCGGCGTCTCCATCGACGTCCACCGTGGCGAGGTGCACGCGATCTGCGGCGAGAACGGCGCCGGCAAGTCCACGCTGATGGAGATCATCAGCGGCGTCCACCCGCACGGCAGCTTCGAGGGGACGATCGAGCTCGAGGGCCGCCAGGTCGCGTTCCGCTCCCTCGCCGACAGCGAAGCCGAGGGGATCGTCATCGTGCACCAGGAGCTGGCGGTCGTGCCGCAGCTCACAGTCGCCGAGAACATCTTCCTCGGCAACGAGGTCACCCGCCACGGGCTGCTCGACCGGGATGCCGCGAATCGGCGCGCGGCCGCGGTGATGGCGCGCGTCGGCCTGGACGAGAGCCCCGCCGCGCGCACCGGCGACCTCGGCATCGGCAAGCAGCAGCTCGTCGAGATCGCGAAGGCGCTCGCCAAGGACGTGCGCCTGCTGATCCTCGACGAGCCCACTGCGGCGCTCGGCCGGGACGATTCCGACCGGCTGCTGGCGCTCGTGCAGCAGCTGAGCGCCCAGGGCATCACCTGCGTGCTCATCTCGCATCGACTCCACGAGGTGCTGCGGGTCGCTGACCGCATCACCGTCATCCGTGACGGGGCGACGATCGAGACGATGCGCACCGACGATCCGGAGACAGACGAGCGGCGGATCATCCGCGCGATGGTGGGTCGGCCGCTGGACGACCTGTTCCCGCCGCGCGAGCCCGACATCGGCGAAGAGCTCTTCCGGCTCGAGAACTGGACCGTCCACCATCCGGCCGACCCCACCCGCGTCGTCGTCGACGACGTGCATCTGACCGTGCGCTCCGGGGAGATCATCGGGATCGCGGGGCTCATGGGAGCAGGGCGCACGGAGCTTGCGATGAGCGTGTTCGGCAGATCGTACGGCTCGGTCATCACCGGAGCGGCATACAAGCGCGGGCAGCCCATCGAGCTGCGCTCGGTGCGCGAGGCGATCCGCAACGGCATCGTCTACGCCCCTGAGGACCGTCGACGCGACGGGCTCAACCTGCTCGCCAGCGTGCAGTCGAACGTGTCCGCGGCAGCGCTGGGACGACTCTCCGAGCACGGACTCGTGGACGACGTGCGCGAGCGCAAGGTCGCCGAGGCGTACCGGTACAAGCTCAACATCAAGGCGCCGAGCGTCGCGTCGCGGACGGGAGTGCTCTCCGGCGGGAACCAGCAGAAGATCGTCCTGTCGAAGTGGATCTTCACCAACCCGGACGTCCTCATCCTCGACGAGCCGACCCGAGGGATCGACGTGGGCGCGAAGTACGAGATCTACGGGTTCATCAACGAGCTGGCGGCGCAGGGCAAGGCGATCATCGTCATCTCGTCGGAGCTGCCCGAGGTCATCGGGCTCTCCGACCGCATCTACACCCTCGCGCATGGGCGGATCACCGCCGAGATCGCGCGACGCGATGCCACCCAGGAGCTGCTCATGTCGCACATGGCGGTCGAACGAGCATGATCGACGACCTCCCCGCGGTCGGCCGCGGAGCATCGCCCGCACCTGTCGCCGTGACGCGCACGACGAACGAGGACGTGCGGGCGCAGAACCTCTCCGCGGTGCTGCACCTCGTGCATGCCGCCGGTGCGCAGTCGCGATCCGAGATCGGTGCCGTCACGGGGCTGAACCGCTCGACGGTGACCGCTCTCGTGCAGGAGCTGCTGGATCTGCGCCTGGTGCGGGAGGAGTCGGTCAAACCCACCGGGCGCGTCGGGCGTCCGTCCCTCGGCGTCGCCGCCGACGACGACGTCGTGGCGCTGAGCATCGTCGTCGATCCACGCGCGATCTCCGTGGCGCTGGTCGGGCTCGGATCGGCGGTGCACTCGCGGGTGCGGCACGATCTGGCATCCCCGCCGAGCCCGCGGCGGTTCGCGCACGTGGTGGCCTCGCTCGTCGACGGGATGCGGGCCGACATCGATCGTCACTACCGGCTGGTCGGCGCCGGGGTCGCGGTGCCGGGGCTCGTCGACTCGCGGGGCACGGTGCTGCTCTCGCCGCCGCTGAGCTGGCGGCGCGAGCAGCTCGCGCATCGTCTCAGCGACGTGCTTCGGATGCCCGTGGCCGTGGGCAACGATGCGAGCGTGGGCGCGATGGCCGAGACGCGCTTCGGTGTGGCCCGCGGGGTGCGCAACGTGCTCTACCTGAGCGGGTCGATGAGCGGCATCGGCGGCGGCCTCGTGATCGATGGATCACTGCTGCGGGGCACCTCCGGCTTCGCCGGCGAATTCGGTCACACCGTGGTCAACCCCTCCAGCGCCCTGTGTAGCTGCGGGCGGCGCGGATGCCTGCAGGTGGAGGTGAACCCCGCCACCGTGCTCGCGCTTCTCGGCCGCCGGGGACTCGACGAGGACGAGCTCGACATCGAGCTGAGCGTCGCGCGCGACCCGGTCGTGCTCGCCGAGGTCGCCAGGCAGGTCGATGTGCTCTCGGTGGCGCTGACGAACTTCGTCAACGCGTTCGCTCCCGAGATGGTCGTGCTCTCCGGCTACCTGGGCGTGCTGCTGGCCACCAGCCGCGAGCGGCTCTCCGAGGCGGTGCGCCTGCATCCGGTGGGGTCGGAGGGTCGCACTGTGCGACTCGAGCGCGCCCGCATGCGCTCGCACCTCATGCAGATCGCGCCCGCCGAGCTGGCCTTCGAGGCCGTGCTGAACGATCCGTCCGCCGCGACGTCGCAGCTCTGATCCTGGAGGCCCGCCGGCTTCGCCGCGTGTGAGGATGGAGTGATGGCTGCCCAGAAGAACTGGCGTATGCGTCTGGTCGAGGCGATCCGCGTCGACGCCGCATCGCGACCGGAGACCCAGGCGATCCTCTCGGTCGACGAGATGTACGCCCGGCGCGTGATCGAGCTCGCGATGCGCATCGCGGAGTCGCTCATCGCCGTCGGCGCGGCAGCGAACGAGGTCGTGCTCTCCGCCACGCGAGTGGCAGCCGCGCTCGGCATCCGCCCGGTGCATGTCGACATCACCTTCAACTCGATCGCCGTGTCGTACCAGGGCGGCGAGTCCGATCCGCCCTTCACGGCGATCCGCGTGGTGCGCGCGCCCGTTCCCGACCACGCGAAGCTGCAGCAGCTGCAGGCGCTCGTGGTCGACATCGAGGCGGGGCTGGCCCTGCCCGAGGCGCGGGTGCGCTTCCATGCCATCCGGCGCATGCCCTTCCGATACCGCCCGACCGTGATCGTGCTCGCGCAGGGGCTGCTCGCCGTCGGCGTCTGCCTGCTCTACGGAGCGTCGTGGATCACCACGCTCATCGCGTTCCTCGCCGCGTGCGGGGCTGCGCTCACGCAGCGGTGGATGGCCCGGATGCACGTGCCGTTCTTCTTCTCGCAGGCGGCAGGGGCGCTGGTGGTCACGGCGTTCGCCGCAGCCGCGAACGTGCTGCGCAGCCAGGGCGTCGCACCCTTCGACCAGGCCGGCGTCGCCGTGATCGTCGCCGCCGGGATCGTGCTCATGCTCGCCGGGATGTCGGTCGTCGGAGCCGCGCAGGACGCGATCGACGGCTTCGCGCTCACCGCGGGCGGGCGCATCCTGGATCTGGCGCTGCTCACCCTCGGCGTCGTCGTGGGTATCGTGGGCGGAGTGGCCCTCGCGCAGCGGCTGGGGATCGGCTTCACGCTCTCGACCGAGCCGCCGGCACTCGGCCCCGGCTCGATGCAGGTAGCGGGCGTCGTGCTGATCGCCGTGACCGTGGCGGTGTGGAACGGCGCGACGACGCGCACGATCCTCGTCTCGGCGGTGCTCGGCGCGATCGCGTGGGGCGGGTTCAGCGCGGGCGCGGCCGGCGGGTTCGGCGTGCCCATCGCCAGTGCGGCCGGCGCGCTGATCGCGAGTTTCGTGGGCACGCTCATCGCGCACCGACTGCACGTGCCGTCCATCGCAGTGACCACCGCCGCCATCGTCCCCATGGTCCCCGGCTCTGTCGTGTACCGCGGACTGCTGGGGATCGTCGAGGCGCAGGACGACCCGATCTCGCTGATCCTCGGCTTCGCCGACCTGCTGCAGGCGGGCGCGGTGGGACTGGCCCTGGCATCCGGTGCGTCCCTCGGCCTCGTCCTCGGCGCGCCCGTGCGCGACACGCTGCAGAGTGTCGTGCGCCGCCGCGGGCGCATCCGCTAGCCGCGGGCGTCGAGTCGCCGGCGACGAGTCGCAGGTGCAGAGTCGTGCGCGGAGCCGCGGGGGCGGACGCCGATATGCTGGCTTCCGCCCCATCGCGGCGACGAGGAGGAACCCGTGAGCGACGCCACCGGAGCCGGCCCCGATTCCCTCGACCGCATCGCCGCCGACCTTCTCGCCCTCAAAGAGGCGAATCCGATCTCCTACGCCGAGATCGGACGGCGGATCGGCGAGCAGCGGGTCGCCCGCGGCGTTCCCGCGGCGGCCGCCTATCCGGCGCGCAGCACGGTCTACGACGTGTTCCGCGCCGGCCGCACCCGGATCGACCCCGACCTGCTGCGCGACATCGTGACCGCCCTCGGAGGGGACGAGGCCGAGGTGGAGCGGTGGGCGCAGCGCGCCCGGCAGCTCAGACGGCCGACGGAGCCGACCGCCAGACAGCGCGTGGCGCCGACGGCGCGGCCCGTCGCGTTGCCCGCACCGGCTGACATCGACCGGTTCCCGGGCGCGCAGCAGCCGCGCTGGTGGAGCCCTTACGTGCTCCTGCTCGGATGCATCGTCTTGAACCTCCTGGGGATCATGGTCGTGCAGGCCCTCCACCTGCCGATCTATCTCGACATGGCGGGCACCGCCACCGCCTCGATCATCCTCGGCCCGTGGCACGGAGCCGTCGTCGCGACGGCGGGCAACCTCCTCGGCTTCGCCGTCGGCGCTCCCGGTGCCGCCCCCTACGCCCTCGTGAATCTGGCGGGAGCACTCGTCTGGGGATACGGGGTCCGGCGCTGGCGGATGGGCGACGGGATCGGGCGCTTCTTCGCCCTGAACCTCCTCGCCGCCACCGCATGCTCTCTGGTCGGCGCCCCTCTCGGCGTCTTCCTCTTCGGCGGCCTCAGCGGACACGGCTCCGACACGGTCACCGAATCGATCGTGACGATGGGGCTGCCGTTGATCGCCGCGGCCTTCTCCTCGAACATCCTGACCTCGGTGATCGACAAGGTCCTGACCGGCTTCATGGCGCTGATGGCCTTCGTCTGGCTGCACCGGGCGGCGGGCTTTCCCGCATCGCACATGCCGCTCGTCGAGCGCCTGAGCGCCAGTCCCGAGCATCCGCACCCGTCAGCGCGCCTTTGATCCGACTCCAGGCCGTCGCGCTCGTCGACGATGGGCGACGGGGGCACGGGTACCGCATAGCCTTGAGGTGATGGCACATCTACTTGGGGCCGAGGCCCTGCACCTGGAGTATCCGACCAAGGTCGTCCTCGATGCGGTGACGGTCGGAATCGACGAGGGCGATCGCATCGGCATCGTCGGTCGCAACGGCGACGGCAAGTCGACCCTCATGAAGCTGCTCGCCGGTGTCCTCGTGCCGGATTCGGGACGGGTGACCCGCCGCGGTGGCCTGCGTGTGGGTGTGCTGGAGCAGCAGGACAGCCTCGACGACGACATGAGCATCGGGCAGGCGGTCGTCGGCGATCGGCTGGAGCACGAATGGGCCGGCGACGCCCGCACCCGTGACGTGATCGCGGGGCTCCTGACCGACCTGCCATGGGAGGCGCGGATCGGATCGCTCTCGGGCGGTCAGCGGCGTCGTGTGCAGCTCGCGCAGCTGCTCATCCAGGACTGGGATCTGATCTTCGCCGACGAGCCCACCAACCACCTCGACGTCGAGGCGATCACCTGGCTCGCGGCGCACCTCAAGGGCCGCTGGCCGAAGAACGCCGGCGCGCTGCTGGTCGTCACGCACGACCGCTGGTTCCTCGATGAGATCTGCACGGCGACGTGGGAGGTGCACGACCGCATCGTCGAGCCGTTCGAAGGCGGCTACGCCGCATACATCCTGCAGCGCGTCGAGCGCGACCGGATGGCCGCGGCATCCGAGGCGAAGCGGCAGAACCTCGCCCGCAAGGAGCTCGCCTGGCTGCGCCGCGGAGCACCCGCGCGCACGAGCAAGCCGAAGTTCCGCATCGATGCCGCGAACGCCCTGATCGCCGACGTGCCGCCCATCCGCGACTCCGTCTCACTGCAGTCGCTGGCCGTGTCACGTCTGGGCAAGGACGTGGTCGATCTGCTCGACGCCGGGGTCTCGTACGGCGAGAAGACCGTTCTGCAGGACGTCGAGTGGCGCATCGCGCCCGGTGAGCGCACCGGCATCCTCGGTGTCAACGGCGCCGGCAAGTCCACTCTCCTCGGACTCGTCTCGGGTGACGTCGAGCCCACCAGCGGACGGGTCAAGCGAGGCAAGACCGTGCAGGTGCGCACCCTCACCCAGCGCACCTCCGAGCTCGAGCAGCACTGGAACGACCCCGTGCGCACGGTCATCGAGGGTCTGCGCACCTCGTACACGTTCGGCAGCGGATCGAAGGCGGCAGAGCTCACGCCCGGGCAGCTGCTCGAGCGCCTCGGCTTCACGTCGGCGCAGCTGTCGACGCCGGTGCGGGATCTCTCGGGCGGCCAGCAGCGCCGACTGCAGCTGCTGCTCGTGCTGCTCGACCAGCCGAACGTGCTCATCCTCGACGAGCCGACCAACGACATGGACACCGACATGCTCGCCGCCATCGAGGACCTCCTCGACTCGTGGCCCGGCACGCTGCTCGTGGTCAGCCATGACAGGTACTTCCTCGAGCGGGTCACCGATCAGCAGTACGCCGTGCTGCGCGGACGGCTGCGGCACCTCCCCGGCGGGATCGACGAGTACCTGCGGCTGCGCGATCTGGAGAGGCGGGAGCAGGCGGGCTCATCCGCCGGGGGAACCGGCGGATCCGGCGCACCGGGCGCCGCGGCGAAGGCATCCGGACTGGACGGGGCCGCGCGCCGTGCGGCCGAGAAGGAGATCGCCGCACTCGAGCGACGCATGCAGAAGCTCAACGACCAGATCGATCGCGCCCGGCACGCGCTCGCCGATCACGATCAGGCGGACTACACGGGTCTGGGGGAGCGGATGCAGCAGATCCAGGCTCAGCAGGGCGAGGTCGAGGAGCTCGAGCTGCGCTGGTTCGAGCTCACCGAAGAGCTCGGCTGAGCTCTGCCCGCGGTCTGGATCACCGCGCGATCGCGTACCAGATCAGCAGCATCGTGACGACGAAGCCGCAGGCGTAGTTGATCCACAGGAAGTGCCGCCAGCCGCGGTTCGCCGCACCGGATTCGGCATCCGACACCGAATGGTACGGCGCTGCCGCCCACAGGTACGGCAGCGCCAGCACGGCGGCGAGCGCACCGGGCAACCCGGTGAAGAGCATGAGCACTCCCGCTACCGCCCAGCAGGCCAGCGCCAGCCGCACGGTGCGAGCGGCGCCCAGAGCCGTCGCGATCGACGAGATGCCCCCCTCGCGGTCGGGCACCACGTCCTGCACGGCACCGAACGCGTGGCTCGCCACACCCCAGAGGAAGAAGGCGGTCAGCACCGCGACGAGGCCCGGGGTGGCCGTCCCGCCGGCGAGCGCGAATCCGTACACCGCCGGGCTCACGAAGTGGATGCTGGAGGTGATCGAGTCGAGCACCGGCACCTCTTTGAAGCGGAACGGCGGCGCCGAGTACGCGACGACGGCGAACAGACTGATCGCCAGGATCAGCCACGACAGGGGCGAGCCGAGCACGATCAGCGCGACGACGAACGGCGCGCTGAGCACGATTGAGCTCACCAGGACCGTGCGGTGCCGCTGCGGCGACAGCAGCGCCCCCTCGACTCCGCCCTTGCGGGGGTTCGCGAGGTCGGAGGCGTAGTCGAACACGTCGTTGATCCCGTACATCGCGAGGTTGTACGGCACGAGGAAGAACAGCGTGCCGATCACCCAGCGGGCGTCCAGCGTGCCCGCGACGAGCAGGTACGCGGCCGCGAACGGGTAGGCCGTGTTGATCCAGCTGAGCGGCCGCGATGCGGCCAGCAGATCACCGATCATCGGCACGCTCCCTTCGCAGCCGCGACCACAGCGCGGGCAGCAGGATCACCGCGGCGAGCGGATAGGCGAAGTCCTCGAGCGGGGCTTCGCCGATCCGGATGCCCGAGATGTGCGCGCTCGAGTAGTCGAACAGGCCGACGGCGATCATCAGATTGTCGAACACCGCGGTGAGCAGCACGAGAGCGGCCACCGCGATGAGCAGCGACGCGGCGGACGGCATCCGGTCGCGCCTGCGCACCACCAGCGCGATCGCGCCGGCCGCGAGGAGGAAGCCCGCGCACAGCAGCACGTAGCTCATGCGTCCGCCTTCCGACGCGCGGCGAGCACCTTCTGGGCGCCGCAGACGAGCACCATGGTCAGCTCGCACAGGAACAGCAGGAAGATCGGCTCCTCGATCGGCAGCTCGGGGGCGAGCAGGATGCCGGTGGCGAACTCGCCCTCGTCACGGAAGAAGATCCCGAGGCCGATCCCGGCCAGATCCCAGAGCAGGAAGAACACGGTGCCGATGAGCAGCACGAGCACCGCCCGTCCCGGATCGCGGCCGAGGAAGAGCCGGTGGCGCACATCGAGCAGCACCATTCCGGCGAGCGACACGAGCAGCGCGATCAGGTAGCCCGCGCTCACAGCGGCTCCGCCAGCGGACCGGCCGAGACGTCTCCGCGCAGACGCTTGACGACCAGCTCGGCGCTGATCAGGCACATCGGCAGGCCGATGCCGGGGATGGTCGTGGCGCCGGCGTACAGCAGCCCGTCGACCTTCGACGACGTGTTGGCGCCGCGCAGGAATGCACTCTGTCGCAGCGTGTGCGCGGGCCCCAGCGCGCCACCGCGCCACGCCCCGAAGTCGCTCTCGAAGTCGGCGGGGCCGATCGTGCGGCGCACGACGATGCGCTCCCGGAGGTCGGGGATGTCGCACCAGGCGGCGATCTGGTCGATCGCCGCGTCCGCCGCGCGCTCGACGCGCTCGTCACCGGCGCCGTCGACGCCCCCGGCGCCGATCGACGTGTCCGCGGGCACGGGGATGAGCACGAAGAGGTTCTCGTGACCGTCGGGCGCGACCCGGTCGGTCGCGCTCGGCTTGCAGACGTACAGCGATGCGGGATCGGGGATGCGCTTGCCTTCGCCGCGGCGGCCCCTGCCGTAGATCGCGTCGAATCCCTCTTCCCACTCCTTGGTGAACAGCAGCGTGTGGTGCGCCAGCTGCGGCAGCTCTCCGCGCACGCCGAGCAGTGCGAGCACCGCACCGGGGCCAGGGTCGCGCCCCTCCCACCACCGGTCCGATCTCGTGCGGTGCTCGGGGTCGAGCAGCTGCTGCTCGGTGACGTGCAGGTCGGCGGTCGACACGACGACGTCCGCGGGCAGGTGCTCGCGGGTGCCGTCCGAGAGCTCGACGTCGACCCCCGTGGCTGCGCCGCCGTCGACCGCGATGCGGCGGGCACGGCATCCGGTGCGGATGTCGACGCCCTCGGCTCTCGCCACGCGGGCGATGGCCTCGATCACGGCGGCGAAGCCGCCGCGCGGGTAGAGCACGCCCTGACCGATGTCGAGGTGGCTCATCAGGTGGTACATGCCTGGCGCCTTGGCGGGCGAGGTGCCGAGGAAGACCGCCGGATACCCGAGCACCTGCTGCACGCGCGGCTCGCGGCTGTGGCGCCGGATGCGTCGGTCGAGGGGCTCCGCGAGCAGTCGCGTCAGGGTCGGGAGTCCGCGCAGCGTGCGCGGCGTGAGCAGCGGACGCAGCGACTCGTACGTGCTGTACAGGAACGTCGAGGTCGCGAGATCGTAGGTGTCCGCCGCGGAGGCGAGGTAGCGGTCGAGGCGCTGCTCGGCATCCGGATCGAGAGCGACGAGAGCGTCTCGTGCGCCCTCGGCGGGCAGGTCGAACGGGTCGTGGTCGTCTTCGAAGTAGACCCGGTAGGCCGGGTCGAGTCGCACGAGGTCGAGCTGCTCGGCCGACGAGGTGCCGAGCAGACGGAAGAAGTGATCGAACACCTCGGGCATCAGGTACCACGAGGGGCCGGTGTCGAAGCGGAACCCGCCGGACTCCCAGCTGCCGGCGCGGCCGCCGAGGTCGTCCCGCGCCTCGACGAGTGTGACCGACGCGCCCTCCCGAGCGAGCAGTGCGGCGGTGGCGAGGCCGGAGATGCCTCCGCCGATGACGACGGCGCGTCTCATACTGTGGTCCTTCCTGCTGCCGCGTTCGCCAGGATGCCGAGCTTGCGGCCCAGCGGCACGGAGACGCGAGTGGTGCGGAGCGCTGCTGCCGGAGTCTCGCGCAGCTGCTCGTTGAGGCGACCGAAGAGCGCGGCCGCTGCTGTCGTCGCCCGGCGGGACCCGCGCGGCAGCCGCGCGATCGCCTCGCGTGCGACGGCGAGATCCTCGGCGATCTCGTCGACCACTGCCGCCTTGTCGCGGTCGGTGAAGGTCTGCGGGTCCAGTCCCGGGATGTACGAGCGGCCCAGCCGCCCCGCGTCGTCGGCCAGATCGCGCAGGAAGTTCACCTTCTGGAACGCCGCGCCCAGGCGCCGCGCGCCCTCCTCGAGCCGGTCGTCGAGTGTGAATCCCGGCTGCTCGAGGGCGAACACCCGAAGGCACATCGAGCCCACCACCTCGGCCGAACCGTGGATGTAGCGACGGTACTGCTCGTGATCGAAGCGCGCGTGCTCGGTGGCGTCCATGCGCATCGACTCGAAGAACGGCCGCACGAGGTCGGCGCCGATCCCGGTCCGTCGCGCCGTGGTGGCGAACGCGTGCACGACGAGGTTCGCGCTGAACCCGCAGGCCATGGCGCGCAGGGTGTCCTGTTCCAGGGCGTCGAGGATCGCGAGCACCTCAGGGCGCTGCAGTCCCGCCTCCGCGGCCGGGCCGTCGACGATCTCGTCCGCCACGCGGACGAGCGCATACACGTCGGCGATGCCGCCGCGCACCTCGCGCGGCAGCAGGCGGCTCGCGTAGCCGAACGAGGTGGAGTACCCGCTGATCACGTGCGCCGAGGCCGCGTGCGCCGTGCGGGTGTAGAGGTCGAGTGCGCTCGCCGCCCTCACGACTGCCGCTCCGCGCAGCGTTCGGCGATCTGCGCCAGCTCTGTGCGCAGCCCCGTGGGCAGCGGCGCGATGGCGATCGCATGCAGGACGTCGTGCAGCACTCCGTCGATGACCCGCTGCATCCGCTCGACCGCGCCGCAGGCGATCAGCGCGGCGCGAAGCCGGTCTGCGTCGGACGCGTCGAGCGGCGCCCGGCCGAACAGCGGGCGCACGGCCTCCCATTCGGCGGTGCCCTCCGCGAACGCGACGAGCAGGGTGCGCTTGCCCTCGCGCAGGTCTCCGATGACGCTCTTGCCCGTGCTGCTCTCGGCGCCGAAGACGCCCAGAGCGTCATCGCGCAGCTGGTACAGCAGCCCCAGCCGGGATCCGATCCAGTCCAGGGCGTCCACGACCTGGTCGGTGGCGCCGGCGAGCAGCGCCCCCACCCGCAGCGGGGCGGCGAACGAGTACGCGGCGGTCTTCTGCTCGATCATCTTCAGGATGTCGGCCTGCTCGGCGCGCATGACGCCCTTCGCGTAACCCACATCGGCGTGCTCTCCCGCCGCGGTCAGGATCAGCGCGTCGTCGATCACCCGGTGCAGGGTCGCGGCCACCGGATGCGCGATGTCGGCGACGAGCACGTGCGCACCGCTGATCAGCAGATCGCCGGCCAGCACGGCTGATGCCTCACCCCAGGCCATCGCGGTGTCCGGATCGTGGCCGTCGTCGAGCGCGGCGGCCGCGAACCTGCCGGCGAGATTCGGCTTCCCGCGGCGCACGAGGTCGCGGTCGAGCACGTCGTCGTGAAGGAGAAGAGCGGTGTGCAGCACCTCGAAGGCCGCCGCGGCGCGCAGCGCCGAGTCCTCCTCCACACCGCCGAGGCTCTCGTGGGCGAGCAGCAGCAGCCGGGGCCGCAGGCGCTTGCCGCCCTGGGTCGCGTCCGCCGCGCGACGCCACAGGTCGCCGTATCGCCCACCCATGTCATCGGCGCGGGTGATCCGGTCGGCGAAGAATCTGTCGATGATCTCGTCGAGTCGCGGATCCACGGCCGTCTCGAGTCTCATGCGACGCTCCGCCAGGCGGCGGCGTGGATGGTTCCGGCGGTGGCCGACAGCTGCTGCGCCTGCAGGACGAGCCAGGGGCTGAACGCCCACGGTGCCGCGGTCAGCGCTGCGGCGAGATCCTCCGGGCTCACCCAGCGGACGTCCATCACCTCGGCGGGGTTCAGCTCCGGCTCGCCGACGGCGCGCGCGGTGTAGACAGGGCAGATCTCGTTCTCGACGATGCCCGAGGCATCCACCGCCCGGTAGCGGAAGTCCGGCAGCTCGAGCTCCACGTCGGCGATGCGCAGACCCAGTTCTTCCTGCGCGCGACGCTGGACCGCGTCGGGAATCGCCTCGAACGGCGCCGGGTGCCCGCAGAACGCGTTGGTCCATGTGCCGGGCCAGGCGCGCTTGGTCAGCGCCCGTCGGGTCAGCAGCAGGCGCCCGTCGTCGTCGCGCACATGGCAGGAGAATGCGAGGTGCAGCGGGGTCGCCTCATGGTGCACTTCGTCCTTGCGGGCGACGCCGCTGGGATTTCCGTCGTCGTCGAGAAGGATCACGCGCTCGGGGGACTGGGTCACTTCGGCCTCCTGTGTATTCGCTAGACAGGCTAGCTTTCAACTCACGAGATATCCACATCCGGACGTAAAATCGACACCATGCCGAAACTCACGCGGTCCGGTTCGCCGGCTCCGGTTCTGCACGACCCGCGCCTCAACGACCCGGCGCAGGAACTCGTGCGCACCGGCGATCTCGCCCCGGCGGACCTGGAGAGCGTCCTCGAGGTGCTCGAGTCCATGCGCCGCTGGCGCCAGGCCGAGCGCGAGAACAGCGAGGCGTCGCAGCGGTACATGCGGCTGGGGGCGAGCGACATGAGGGCGCTGCGCATGCTGATCGCCGCGGGAAACCAGAAGCTGCCGATGACGCCGAGCGCGATGGCGGGGCAGCTCGGCATCTCCGCCGCCTCCACGACCAAACTGCTCGACCGTCTGGAACGCGGCGGCCATGTCGTGCGTCGCGCGCACCCCGACGACCGCCGCAGCCTGGTCATCGAGGTGACCGAGGAGACCCGCCATGCCGCGCGCGCGACGGTCGGTCGCGAGCACGCCAGGCGCTTCGATGTCATCGCCGCGCTCAGCCCGGAGCAGCGCCGCACGGTGGCCGACTTCTTCGACGCCATGGCGGCCACCGCCGAGCGTGACGCTGTGTGACGAGCCGATTCTGAGTGGGCGCCGGCGGCCGCGTACGTTTTCGGAGTCCCCCACGAGAGGAAGAACCCGAAAATGTCCCGCCGCTTCACCACCCTCGCCGCGGCCGCCGCCGCGGCCGCCGCGGGGCCCGTCCTCGTCACCGGTCTCGCCGGCTGCGCCTCCGCCGACGCGGGAGACGCCGGATCCGCCGGCGCCGACGACACCGTCAAGATCGGCGTGGTCGGCAAGAGCGACCCGCAGTGGGCCGCGTTCGAGAAGGCGGCGAAGGCGGAGGGCATCGACATCGAGCTCGTCGACTTCGGGTCCTACGAGCTTCCCAACCCGGCGCTCACCGAGGGCGAGATCGACCTCAACCAGTTCCAGCACGTGATCTACCTCGCCCAGTACAACGAGGCGTCCGGCGAGGATCTGGCGGCCATCGGATCCACGCAGACATACCCGCTCGGCCTGTACTCGTCGAAGTACGACGACGTCGACGACATCGCGGAGGGCGACACCGTCGCCGTGCCCGACGACGCCTCCAACCAGGCGCGCGGTCTGCTCGTTCTGCAATCGGCCGGACTCATCGAGCTCAAGGACGGCGGCTCGCCGTTCTCCGATCTCTCCGACATCGACGAGGCGAAGTCCAAGGTCAAGGTGACCGCGCTGGAGGCGGCGCTGACTCCGGAGGCTCTGCCCGATGTCGCCGCGGCCATCATCAACAACGACTTCGTCGAGGAGGCGGGTCTGAAGTTCGACGACGCGCTGTTCACCGACGACGCGTCCGACCCGGCCGCCGCCCCCTACGTGAACATCTTCGCCTCCCGTGCGGAAGACGTCGACAACGAGACCTACCTGAAGCTCATCGAGATCTTCCAGACCGACGAGGCCGTGCAGAAGGGCCTCGCCGAGTCGTCGGGCGGAACCGGTGTGACCGTGCAGCTCTCCCAGGAGGAGCTGGCGAAGACGCTCACGACCGTCCAGAAAGACGTCGCGGACAACAGCTGATCTCCTGAGAGAATCGGGCAGTGCGAGGCGCGCTGCCCGATTCTCCGTTTCCGGGCGCTGCGCCCGCCCCTTCCTCCCACCCGAAGCCGGAGTGCACCCATGCCGATCGTCTCGCTCGAGAACGTGTCGAAGCGATACCCGTCCCCGCAGCGCGCGGGAGACCAGGTCACCGCGGTCGACGACGTCACCCTGCACATCGAGAAGGGAGACGTCTACGGCATCATCGGCTATTCGGGGGCAGGCAAGTCCACCCTCGTGCGACTCATCAACGCCCTCGAGCCGGCGACCGAGGGGCGCATCACGGTCGACGACGTCGAGGTCACCGCGCTCTCCGAGCGGGAGCTGCGAGCGGTCCGCACCGGCATCGGCATGATCTTCCAGCAGTTCAACCTCTTCTCGGCCAAGACCGTGCGCGCCAACATCGCGTATCCGCTGAAGCTCGCCGGCTGGTCCAAGGCCGACATCGACGCCCGCGTCGCCGAGCTGCTCTCGTTCGTCGGCCTCAGCGACAAGGCGCGCTCGTACCCCGAGCAGCTCTCGGGCGGTCAGAAGCAGCGTGTCGGGATCGCCCGCGCCCTCGCGACCCGACCCGCCATCCTGCTCGCCGACGAGGCCACCAGCGCGCTCGACCCCGAGACCACGCACGAGGTGCTCGCCCTGCTCAAACGGGTCAACGAGGAGCAGGGCGTCACCATCGTGGTCATCACGCACGAGATGGATGTGATCCAGACGATCGCGACGAAGGTCGCCGTCATGGACCGGGGGCGGGTGATCGAGCAGGGGGATGTGTTCGAGGTGTTCTCGGCGCCCCGGCATCCGGCATCGCAGCGCTTCGTCGGAACCGTGGTCAAGGGCATCCCCTCCCCGGCGGAGCGCGCGGTGCTGCGCGAGCGCCACCGCGGTCGGCTCGTGACGTTCTCGTTCCGCGACGGCGGGCCGTCGCAGGCCCAGCTGTTCGTCGACCTGGCGGAGGCGGGGCTGGAGTTCGAGCTCGTGTTCGGCGGCATCAACGACATCCGCGGGCGGGCGTTCGGCCACCTGACTCTCGCCATCCGTGGTGAGCACAAGCGGATCGACGACGTGCTCGTCGGCATCGGTCGCACGGTCGATGTGACCGACATCGATCGGGAGGAGGAGCGCTGATGGATCGTCTCGTCGAACTCGCCCCGGAGTTCTGGCAGGCAGCGGTCGAGACGCTGTACATGGTGTCGCTGACGCTGCTGTTCGGCGGGGTCCTCGGCGGCCTGATCGGAGTGGGCCTCTACCTCGCCCGGCCGGGCGGGATGCTGCAGAACCGCGCCGTGTCGTTCGTGCTGAACCTGTTCATCAACTTCTTCCGGCCGATCCCGTTCGTGATCCTCATCACCGTGCTGATCCCGTTCTCGCGCTTCGTCGTGGGCAGCGGCATCGGCACCAACGCCGCGATCGTGGCGCTCGTGGTCGCCTCGATGTTCGCCATCGGGCGCATCGTCGAGCAGCACCTGGTCGGGGTCTCGCCGGGGGTCATCGAGGCCGCGCGCGCGATGGGCGCCGGGCCATGGCGCACGCTGTTCACCGTCGTCATCCCGGAGGCGCTGGGCCCGCTCGTGCTGGGCTACACGTTCGTCATCGTCGCGCTCATCGACATGACGGCGATGGCGGGGTACATCGGCGCGGGTGGCCTGGGCAACTTCGCCCTCACGTACGGGCGTCGCCAGTTCGAGCCGGTCGTGATGTGGGCGGCGGTGCTGCTGATCGTCGTGTTCGTGCACTTCGCGCAGTCGCTCGGCACGTACCTCGCCCGGCGGATCATGCGGCGCTGACACGACGCGGCCGCGAGCGGCCGAGAGCGGCCGAGCACGGCGTCAGCCGCGCGGGGCGTCCTGCAGGACCCGGCGCGTGAGGAACTCGCGCGGGGCCCCGGTCAGCGGATCGACGAAGCGCAGCTCGCGCGCGAGCAGCTGCAGCGGCCGCGTGAAGTCGTCCGGCGCCTCGGGAAGCAGCGTCGGGTAGAAGCCGTCGTTCAGGATGCCCGCGCCGAGCGAGGCGAGATGCACCCGCAGCTGATGCATGCGTCCGGAATGCGGGCGCAGCAGCGTGTGCACGACCCGGTCGTCGCAGCCGAGCAGCTCGATGAGCGTCTCGGAGTTCGGCTCGCGCGCCTCGTCGACCCGCACGCACACGTGCGCGCGCAGCTTCTCGATGTGGTTGCGGTACACGATCGGGAACGGTCGTCCCGCCAGGGCGGGGGATGCCGCGTCCCACCCCTCGGGCACCGCGGAGACCGCCTCGTACACCTTCTCGACCTGTCGCCGTTCGAACAGCAGCTGATAGGCCCCGCGGGTCTCGGGGCGGGTGGAGAACATCAGCACACCGGCGGTCGCCCGATCGAGGCGGTGGATCGGGGTGAGCTCGGGGATGCCGAGGAGGTTGCGCAGCCGCACCAGGGCCGAGTTCTGCAGGTACTTGCCGCCCGGCGTCGTGGGGAGGAAGTGCGGCTTGTCGGCCACGACCAGGTCGCGGTCCTGGTGCAGCACCTCCACGACGAACGGGATCTCGCGCTCGATGGGAGGCTCGCGGTAGTACCAGACGAACTCGTGCGCGCCCAGCGGGGTCTCGCGCGCGAGGGGCGTGCCGTCCCTCGCGACGATCTCACCGCGGTCGAACCGAGACAGCAGGCGCTCGGGCTCGAGGTGGAAGAAGCGCTCGGCCATGTACGCGCCGACCGTCGGCCACGGCCCGGTCAGCGGCAGATGCAGCCGGGTCGCACCGACGCCGTCGCGCACCGGCAGCGGGGAGCGCATCGCCATCAGCGTCCGCGCCCTGGAACAGGAGCGCTCACGAGTCGAAGCTCAGGCTCAGCTTGCGCAGCAGGCCGGCCAGCCGCTCGCGGTCGGTGCGGGGGAGGGCCTGCAGTAGCACGGCCTCGGCGTCGACGAGGCGGGTGATCGCGGCATCCACCCGCACCCGCCCGTCGTCGGTGAGGGTGACGAGCACGCTGCGCCCGTCCTGAGGGTCGGACTCGCGTCGGACGAACCGGCGTCCCACCAGACGATCGATGCGGTTGGTCATCGTGCCGCTGGAGACCAGGGTCTGCTGCAGCAGCTGCTTGGGGGACAGCTGGAACGGCGCGCCGGCACGTCGCAGCGCCGAGAGCACGTCCCACTCCCACGGCTCGATGTCACTGCGGCGGAACACGTCGCGCCGGGCGCGGTCGAGATGCCGTGAGAGGCGGTCCATGCGCGAGAGCACCTCGAGGGGTGAGAAGTCCAGGTCGGGGCGCTGGGTGTTCCAGGCGCCGACGATCCGGTCGACCTCATCCGCCTCGCTCATCCCCCCATTATCCTGTGCCCGTCACGTCCGTCCGGACGGGAGAGCGGGTCCGCCGTGGCAGAATTGACCCGCGGTCGCCGCCCAGCGAGGCGGAGGGCCGTGGTCCGCCGTGGTGTAACGGCAGCACGACAGCCTTTGGAGCTGTGAAGTTCAGGTTCGAATCCTGGCGGCGGAGCATGACGCAGAACAATCTCGCCATCATCGTGCTCGCCGCAGGGCAGGGCACCCGCATGAAGTCCCGCCGACCCAAGGTGCTGCACGAGATCGCAGGACGCCCGCTGGTCGGTCATGTGCTCACCACGGCCCGGTCTCTGGGCGCGTCGCACATCGAGGTCGTCGTGCGCCACGAGCGCGAGCAGGTCGTCACGGCGCTCGCCGCCGATTACCCCGACGCGGTCTTCGTCGACCAGGACGACGTGCCCGGCACCGGCCGCGCCGTGCAGGTCGCGATCGACGCGCTGCCCGCCGACTTCGACGGCGATGTGCTCGTGCTCTCGGGCGACTGCCCGCTCGCCGACGCCGAGACGCTCTCGTCGTTCCTCGACGAGCACCGCGCGTCGGGTGCACCGGCGACCCTGATGACCGCTGTCGTCGACGACCCGACCGGGTACGGCCGGGTGATCCGCGACGCCGACGGCGGTGTCGACCGCATCGTGGAGCAGAAGGATGCCAGCGACGACGAGGCGTCGGTCCGCGAGATCAACGCCGGCATGTACGCGTTCCGCTCCGAGACCCTGCGCCGCTACCTGCCCGAGATCGGCGTCGACAACGCGCAGGGCGAGATGTACCTCACCGACGTGCCGGGCCTGCTGCGCCGCGACGGTGACCGCGTGGCGGCATCCGTCGTCTCCGACGTCACCGTGACGTTCGGGGTCAACGACCGGGCGCAGCTCGCGCTCGTCGGTCGCCTGCTCAACCAGCGCATCGTGCGTCGCTGGCAGCGCGAGGGCGTCACCGTCGTCGACCCCGATACCACGTGGATCGACGACGACGCCACGCTCGCACCCGACGTGACGATCCTCCCGAACACCCAGATCCTGCGCGCCACGGTCATCGCCGAAGGCGCCACCGTAGGGCCCGACACCACGCTGGTGGACTGCGAGGTCGGCGCGGACGCGGTGGTCAAGCGCACCGACGCGACGCTCGCGGTGATCGGGGCGAAGGCCACCGTCGGCCCGTTCTCGTTCCTGCGCCCCGGCACCGTGCTCGGCGCCGGCGGCAAGATCGGCGCGTACGTCGAGACGAAGAACGCCGAGATCGGCGAGAGCAGCAAGGTGCCCCACCTGTCGTACGTGGGCGATGCCACGATCGGTCGCGGCGTCAACCTCGGCGCCGGCACGATCACCGCGAACTACGACGACGTGAACAAGCACCGCACCGTGGTCGGCGATGAGGTGCACACCGGCTCGCACACCGTGCTCGTGGCGCCCGTTAGGCTGGGGGCAGGTGCGAAGACAGGTGCCGGCGCCGTCGTCCGCAAGGACGTGCCCGCGGGTGCCCTGGCCATGAGCGTCGCCCCCCAGCGCAACATCGACGGGTGGGTCGAGAAGAACAGAGCAGGCACGGGTGCAGCCGATGCGGCGGCCCGCGAACGATCGGCGGAATAGGGCGCATGGGCAACAAGAAGAAGAAGGTCGCACTCGATCGTGAGAACGGGGTCGCACCCGGTCTGATCGCGAAGACGAAGAAGCGCCTCGTCGTCGCGGGCGGACGCTCGCATCCCGAGCTGACCGCAGCCGTCGCCACGGCCCTCGGCCAGGAGGCGGCCCCGGTCGAGCACCGCACGTTCGCCTCCGGGGAGATCTACGCCCGCTTCGAGGTGTCGATCCGCGGCTGCGACCTGTTCATCGTGCAGTCGTTCGGCGAGCCGGTGAACGAGTGGCTCATGGAGACGCTGATCATGCTCGACGCCGCTAAGCGCGCCTCGGCCAAGCGCATCACCGTCGTCGCCCCGTACTACCCCTACTCCCGTCAGGACAAGAAGGGCCGCGGTCGCGAGCCCATCTCCGCCCGCCTCGTGGCCGACATGCTGAAGACCGCCGGCGCTGACCGCGTGATGAGCGTCGACCTGCACGCCGCGCAGATCCAGGGGTTCTTCGACGGACCGGTCGATCACCTCTTCGCCAAGCCCGTGCTGCTCGAGCACTTCCAGGGCACCCTCACCGCCGAGGACCGCGAGACGCTCACGATCGTGTCGCCCGACATGGGTCGTGTCCGTGTGGCCGACAGCTGGTCGGACAGCCTGGGAGCACCCCTCGCGATCATCCACAAGCGTCGCGACCCCAAGGTCGCCAACCAGGTCTCGGTGCACGAGATCGTCGGCACCGTCGACGGACGCACCTGCCTGCTCGTCGACGACATGATCGACACCGGCGGCACGATCGTCAAGGCCGCGCAGGCGCTGAAGGCGAACGGCGCCCGCAAGGTGATCGTCGCGGCCACGCACGCGGTCTTCAGCGACCCGGCATCCGACCGCCTGCAGGACGACGCGATCGACCAGGTCGTCGTGACCGACACGATCCCGCTCACCCAGTCGCGACGCTGGGACGGGCTCACGGTGCTGCCGATCGCGCCGCTGCTCGCCACCGCGATCAAGCAGGTCTTCGAAGACGGCTCCGTGACGAGCATGTTCGGCGGAGACGCCTGATCGCCCCGACGTCGCGACGACGGCATCCGGATTTCTCATAGCCGGATGCCCGAAGCTGGACGCATGAACGTGCATCCCGCAGCCCGCACCGGAACCGCTCTGCTCGGCGTCGCCGGCGCCCTCGTCCTCGCCGGGTGCTCGGGTGCGGCGGACGCCGACACAGGCAAGGCCGACCCGTCACCGCTGAGCACCGACGCCACTGCCCCCTACGCCGACGGAACGTACACGGCTGAGGGGTCGTATCGCACGCCCGAGACGGTGGAGACGATCGAGGTGACCCTGACGATCGCAGACGACACCGTCACCGACGTCCGCGTGGTCGGCGACCCGCTGGCCCCGGAGTCGAAGAACTACCAGGGTCAGTTCATCGCCGGCATCTCCGATGTCGTGGTCGGGAAGAAGCTCGACGAGCTGGAGGTCGACCGCGTCGCCGGATCGTCGCTCACCAGCGACGGATTCGATCAGGCCGTGGTGAAGATCAAGGACGAAGCCGCCACAGCGGCCGAGTGATCCGGCATGCACTCGTGGCGGTTCGACGCCATCGGCACGTCGTGGGAGATCGAGACCGTCGACCCGCTGAACGGCACGGCTCGAGCGCGCGTGGGCGGCATCATCGAGGCGTTCGACGCGACCTGGTCGCGCTTCCGTGACGACTCCGTCGTCTCGTCGCTGCGCGCGCACGGCGGCACGGCGGAGCTGACCCCCGCAGCCGCCGCCGATGCCGCCGCGATGATCGACACCTACCGCGATCTCGGTCGGGCGACCGACGGCGGTGTGAACCCGCTGATCGGGTCGGCACTCGAGGCGCTCGGCTACGACGCCGCACTGACCCTGCGCCCGGGCACGCGGCAGCCGGGTGGGATGTACGCGGGGCACGCGCGGTGGGAGCACATGCTGCACGGCGAGCACGGTTCGCTGACCCTCGAGGAGCCCGCCGTCATCGATGTCGGCGCCGTCGGCAAGGGGCGGCTGGTCGATCTCGTCAGCGACGCGCTGGCGGAGGTTCCCGGCCGGGTGACCGTCGACGGCAGCGGTGATCTTCGCGTACGCGGCGGCACCGCGAGAGTCGCGCTCGAGCACCCGTACGACACGACCTCCGCGATCGGGGTGGTCGAGGTGACGGATGCCGCGCTGTGCGCATCCGCGGTGACACGGCGGACGTGGGGGAGCGGACTGCACCACGTGCTCGACGGACGCACCGGGCTTCCCGTGCGCACCTGGGTCGCCACCTGGGCTCTCGCCGGGGACGCCATGCACGCCGACGGCGCGGCGACCGGCCTGTTCTTCGACGGGGGTCCCGAGATCGCCGATCGCTGGGGCGCTCACTGGGTGCGGATGTCGAGCGACGGGCGCGTCGAGCGCTCACGCGGGTTCCCCGGTGAGCTGTTCACCGAGCCCGCCCGCTGAGGATACGGAAGAGTAGAAGAGTGATCACTGCGTTCTTGGCGATGCGGCAGCGCGTGCTGGCCGTCCTCGGCGGCATCTCGATGTACCGGCTCGTGCTGTTCGCCCTCGCGGGGCTTGCGGCGATCGCGCTCGGGCTGTCGCTGGCGGGGCTGGTCGGACCGTCGGCGGGCGAGATCCTGGCATCCTTCGCCGTGCTCGCCCTCTCGATCTCCGCGGTCGACGCCGCCGCGCAGCGCGTCTTGCGCCTGCCGTGGCGCATCGAGTCGTCGCTGGTCACGGCACTCATCCTGCTGTTCGTGCTGCAGCCCTCGCTGACCCCGGCCGGCTTGGGCGGGACGGCACTCGCCGGGGTGCTGGCGAGCCTGTCGAAATACCTGATCGCGTGGCGCGGACGGCACATCCTCAATCCCGCCGCATTCGGCGCCGCGGTGGTGACGGTCTTCGGTCTCGGCACATTCTCGGCGTGGTGGGTCGGCACGCCCTGGCTTGCGCTGTTCGTCGCGCTGAGCGGGCTGATCGTGCTGTGGCGCACCGAGAAGGTGCGGCTGATGCTCGTCTTCCTTCTCGTGGTCGTCGTGGTGTCGGTGGTGCGGCAGGCCGTGCAGTCGCAGGAGTTCGGCATCCCGTTCAGCGCGGGCGAGGCGCTGCCGGCCGCACTCACGCAGACGCCGTACCTCTTCCTCGGTGCGTTCATGCTCTCCGAGCCGCTCACCCTGCCGCCGCGACGCTGGCAGCAGTACAGCGTCGCCGCTCTCGTGGGAGTGCTCGCCGGATGGCCGATCGCGGTCGGCTCGCTGTTCACGCTCGGTCAGGAGCGCGCTCTGCTGATCGGCAACCTGTTCGCCTTCGCCTTCGCGCTGCGCAGCTCGGTGCGGCTGGTGCTCACGGAGCGCACCTTCGTCACGCCCACCGCACAGGAGCTCACGTTCCGCACCAAGGGGCGGCTGCGCTTCGTCGCGGGGCAGTATCTCGAGCTCGAGGTGCCGCATCGCAATCCGGATGCCAGGGGCACCCGCCGCGAGTTCAGCATCGTCTCCGCGCCTGCCGACCTGCCCACTCTGCGCATCGCCTACAAGGACGGCGATCAGAAGCATCCGTCGAGCTACAAACGGGCGCTGAAGGCTGCCGAACCGGGAGCCGTGCTCGCCGTCACCGGCACGTGGGGAGACTTCGTGCTGCCGCGCGGGCGCACCCCGGTGCTGATGGTCGCGGCAGGCATCGGTGTGACCCCGTTCGTGTCGCAGCTGCGCCAGCTGCAGGCCACCGGCGCCGAGCGCGATGTCGTGCTCATCTATGTGGCCTCCGAGGCGGCCGAGCTCGCGTTCCGCGATGAGCTCGCGGCGACCGGCGTCCGCACGATCGTGTTCACGCGCGACGAGCCGGCCGAGCTGCCGGCGCACTGGGCCTGGGCGCAGGGTGCCCGGCTCGACGCGGAGGCTCTGCAGCGCGTGGTGCCCGATCTCGCCGCGCGGCACGCCTACATCTCCGGACCGCCCCGCCTCATCGCCGATCTCGCACCGGCGCTGCAGAAGGCCCGCGCGGTGACGACCGACGCGTTCGCCGGCTACTGATCCGGATGCTCGTCGCGCTCGGACCGCGCCTGCGCTGACCGAGCCGGGGTGGCCTGCTCGCCGCGCGGCAGGCGCATCGTGAACGACGTGTCACCCGGCGTGCTCTCGACCGAGATCGTGCCGCCGTGGCCTTCGACGATCGCCTTGGCGATCGCGAGGCCGAGGCCCGTGCCGCCGGTCTGCCGCGCGCGCGACACGTCGCCGCGAGCGAACCGGGCGAACAGCTCCTCGCGCACGTCGGGATCGATCCCTGGCCCGTCGTCGTGCACGCGCAGCTCGGCGCCCGAAGGGGTGGCCGACACCGACAGCGTGATGGTCGTGCCCTCCGGCGTGTGCGTGCGGGCGTTGGCGAGCAGGTTGCCGACCACCTGATGCAGGCGTCCGACGTCACCCGCGACGACGACGGGCTCGCCGGGGGTCTCGAGCTTCCAGTGGTGGTCAGGCGCGGTGGGCTGCGCGTCGGCGAGGGCTTCGACGGCGAGCTGCGAGAGGTCGACCTCGCCGTGCACCAGCTCGGCGCCCTCGTCGAGCCTGGCCAGCAGCAGCAGGTCCTCGACGAGTCGCGTCATCCGCAGCGACTGCGCCTGGATGCGCTCCAGCGCGGAGGTGGTGTTCTCGACGGTGGGCGCGTCCTGCGACTGACGCAGCGCCCGCAGCGACAGCTCGGAGTACCCGCGGATCGACGCGAGCGGCGTGCGCAGCTCGTGGCTGGCATCCGCCACGAACCGCCGCATGCGCTCCTCGTTGCGCTGACGCGCCGAGAGCGATGAGTCGACGTGGTCGAGCAGGGTGTTCAGCGCCACTCCCACCCGGCCGACCTCGGTGCGCGGGTCGGCCTCGTAGTCCGGCACCCGCTCGGTGATGCTCACCTCGCCGCGATCGAGTGGCTGCCCGGCGACGCGTGACGCGGTCGCTGCCACCGCGCGCAGCGGTCGCAGCCCCATGCTGATCGTGAGCGCGGTGGTGAGGGCGAGCAGGATCAGCCCTCCGAGGGTCGCCAGGGCTATCACCGTGAACAGCGACGTCATGGTGTGCTGCACCTCGGCACGGGGGAGCCCCGTGATGACCACCACGCCGTTCTCGGTGCGGTCGACCATCACCCGGAACGAGCCGACGTCGTGCACGGTGACCGTCGCGGAGTCGGACTCCTGCAGTGCCGCGGTGAGCGTCAGCAGATCGCGGGCGGGGAGGTCGCGACGGGATTCGGGGGTGACGATCACGCCCGAGGCGGGTGTGTCGGGAGGCAGGACGGCGAGCAGCAGACTGCCGGTCTGCACGATGCCGCCGCTGACCGCGTTCTCGGCGGTGAGGGGCTCACCGCGCAGCTCCGCCGCCGTGGCGCGGCTGGTGACCAGAGCCGTCGTGACTTTCGAGGTGGCGACGAGCTTCCTCTGCAGATCGTCCTCGAGGGTCTTGCCGAGCGTCGCGCTGGTGATGATCGCGACGATCACGAGGATGAGCGAGACGAACCCGATCACCGCGGCCATCAGCCGCGCCTGAAGGCTCAGCGGGTGCGGGAGCATGGGCTACTGCGGCGACTTGATCATGTAGCCGACACCGCGCACGGTGTGCAGCAGCGGAGTGCGGCCGGCGTCGATCTTCTTGCGCAGATACGAGATGTACAGCTCGACCACCGACGACTTGCCGCCGAAGTCGTAGCTCCACACCCGGTCGAGGATCTGCGCCTTCGACAGCACGCGCCGCTCGTTGCGCATCAGGAAGCGCAGCAGCTCGAACTCCGTGGCGGTGAGCTCGATCTCGTCGTCTCCGCGGATCACCTCGTGGCTGTCCTCGTTGAGCGAGAGGTCGGCGACTCGGAGGATCGACTGCTCGTCGCCGGTCTGCCCCTGGCCGGAGCGGCGGATGACGGCCCGCAGCCGTGCGATGACCTCTTCGAGGCTGAACGGCTTGGTGACGTAGTCGTCGCCACCCGCGGTGAGCCCGGCGATGCGGTCGGCGACGGCATCCTTCGCCGTGAGGAACACGACGGGCACGAGATTGCCGGATTCTCTCAGCCGGCGCAGCACGCTCATGCCGTCGAGGTCGGGCATCATGACGTCGAGCACCAGGGCATCCGGTTCGAAGTCGCGGGCGACCTGCAGGGCCTCCAGGCCCGAGGCCGCGGTGCGCACCTCCCAGCCCTCCATGCGCAGGGCCATGGCGAGCAGGTCGGTGAGCATCGGCTCGTCGTCGACCGCGAGGATGCGCAGCGGGGTTCCGTCGGGACGGCGCAGATCAGGATGCTCGGTGCTCATGGCACCATTCTGCGCTCGTCTTCGCCGAGATTCCCTTGCGTCTCCTATGCGTCACCTGTGGGTGTTGCGGGAGTGGGACATGCATCGGGCTCGGGATGGCGTGCGAGCGCCGTCCCGAGCCCGGGTTGCGGTCAGTGGGTGTCGACGGCGGGGATCTCGGTGCGGTCGCCTGACCAGAGGGTGTGGAAGGTGCCTTCCTTGTCGATGCGGCGGTAGGTGTGTGCGCCGAAGAAGTCGCGCTGGCCCTGGATGAGGGCGGCGGGCAGGCGCTCGGCGCGGATGCCGTCGTAGTACGACAGGGAGGAGGAGAACGCGGGGGCGGGGATGCCGGCCTGGGCGGCGGCGATGACGACGCGGCGCCATGACGCCTGTCCGCGGGAGAGCGCCTCGGCGAAGTACGGGGCGGTGAGCAGGGCGGGCAGGTCGGGTTCGGCGGCGTACGCGTCGGCGATGCGGTTGAGGAACTGGGCGCGGATGATGCATCCGGCGCGCCAGATCTTCGCCACGGCGCCGAGGTCGATGCTCCAGCCGTATTCGGTGGCTCCGGCGCGGATCTCGTCGAAGCCCTGGGAGTACGCGACGATCTTCGATGCGTACAGGGCCAGGCGCACGTCTTCGATGAAGGCGTCCACGTCGTCGACGGTGAACTCGCCCTCGGGGCCGGGCAGGTGGGCGGCGACGGCGCGCTGCTCGGGGTGGGAGGAGAGGGAGCGGGCGAAGGTGGCCTCGGCGATGCCGGAGACGGGAACGCCGAGGGCGAGCGCCGTCTGCACGGTCCACGCCCCGGTGCCCTTGGCACCGGCCTGGTCGACGATGACGTCGACCAGCGGCTGGCCGGTCTCCTGGTCGATCTGACGCAGCACCTCGGCGGTGATCTCGATCAGGTACGACTCGAGCTCGCCGGTGTTCCACTCGGCGAAGATGTCGGCGATCTCGGCGGGGGATCTGCCCGTGCCGCGACGGATCAGGTCGTAGGCCTCGGCGATCAGCTGCATGTCGGCGTACTCGATGCCGTTGTGCACCATCTTCACGAAGTGACCCGCGCCGCCGTGCCCGACGTGCGTGACGCACGGCTCGCCCTCGGCGACCGCCGCGATCGACTCCAGGATCGGACCGAGCGTCACCCAGGACTCATCCGACCCGCCGGGCATGATGCTCGGCCCCAGCAGCGCACCCTCCTCACCACCGGAGATGCCCGCGCCGACGAAGTTGATCCCCGTCTCACGCACCGCCTTCTCCCGGCGGATGGTGTCGGGGAAGTACGCGTTGCCGCCATCGACGATGATGTCGCCCGGCTCGAACACCCGCACGAGCTCATCGATCACCGCATCCGTGCCGAGCCCCGCCTTGACCATGATGATCGCCGTGCGCGGCTTCTGCAGCGACGCCGCGAACTCCTCGTACGAGAACGTCGGCACGAAACCCGCCTCCGGGTGCAACGCCACCAGATCATCCGTCTTCGCCCGCGAGCGGTTCAGCACCGCCACCGTGTTGCCCTCCCGGCTGGCGAGATTACGGGCCAGATTCGAACCCATGACGGCGAGTCCGACGACTCCGATATTGGCTGCAGCAGTGGGCACAGGGATCTCCTCGGTGATGAAGGTTGTGATCTCAGGGTATCGGTGGATGAAGGGTCAGAATTCGTTCGTGTCATCCGGCCTGGGACGCCGCTCGGCGACCAGGCGGCGGGTGACGGAGATGTCGCGATCTCCCAGGCCGCGGTCGACGATCTCGTCGAAGGCGGCGCGCAGGGCGGGCAGCAGAACCGCGTCGGTGCCGGTGCCGGCGGCGATGTCTGCCGCGAAGCGCAGGTCCTTGACCATGTACTTCGCCATGCCGCTGGCCGAGTCGTCGCCGGTCACGAGCTTGGAGTGCCTGGCCTCGAGCAGTCGCGACCCCGCGTATCCGCCGGCGAGCAGCGACCACATGCGGTCGAGATCGATGCTCGAGCGGTCCGCGAGCACGGTCGCCTCGCCGAGGGCCAGGATCGTGGCCGACACGACGAGCTGATTGCACGCCTTGGCCACCTGGCCGGCCCCGAGGGGGCCCAGGTGCACGGCGGTTCCGCACGGGGCGAGCACCTCGGCCGCGAGGGCGGTGTCGGCCTCGGCGCCGCCCAGCATGATCGAGAGGGTGCCGGCCCTGGCGCCGTCCTCACCGCCCGACACCGGGCAGTCGACCAGACGCACCCGGCCGGAGGTCTGCGCGTGCAGCCTGTCGCCGAGCGCGCGCACGGCCGGTGCCGACGACGTCGACGCGATGAGGATCAGCAGGTCTCGGTCGCCGGCGAGCAGTCCGTCGGGTCCGTCCAGCAGCTGCTCCAGCTCGGGCAGATCCGGCAGCACGCTCACCATCACGTCGACGCACATCGCGAGCTCCCGCGGCGACTCGGCCCAGGTCGCACCGGCGGCGACGAGCTCGGGCTGCGGGCGGCGGGCGTGGATGACGAGCTCGCCGCGCTCGGCGAGCAGGCGTTCGGCCATCGGACGCCCCATCGAACCCAGGCCGATGATGCCGACGGTCGCGGAGGATGCGTTCATCACCCCACGATAACAGAGTCCAACTCGATGGACGCTGTTCATATGGCTGTATTCCGGCTAGGCTGTGGATGCGTTCGTTCAAGGGAGAGAACATGACCGACACCCAGACCAAGCTTCGTGCGGTGGCAGCCGTGCCGTTGAGCGAGTCGCTGTGCCAGCTCATCGAGCACCTGGAGCCGCGAGTCGAGATGATCCGCGACCACTCCCTCACCCATCCGATGCGCGGCCCCGCCGACTGGTCGGGCGACCCCGAGCATGTCCGGACGGCGCAGCAGCAGGCCGCCTTCGAGGCGATGGTCGACTCGGCCGACGCTCTGTTCGGCATCCCCGATGTCGACCCGGCCGCGCTGGCGAGGACCGTCGCCGCGAACCCGGGCCTGAGATGGGTCATGACCACGGCGGCGGGCGGCGGGAGCCAGATCCAGGCGGCGGGCCTCGACAGCGCCGCTCTCGATCGGATCGTGTTCACCACCAGCGCGGGGGTGCACGCGGGCCCGCTCGCCGAGTTCGCCGTGCTCGGTGTGCTCGCCGGGGCGAAGGATCTGCCGCGTCTGCAGGCCGACCAGGCGGGGAAGCGCTGGAGCGAGCGGTGGGAGATGCGCCAGGTCGACGAGATGACCGTGCTGGTCGTCGGCCTCGGCGGCATCGGGGCGGAGTGCGCGCGGCGCTTCAAAGCCCTCGGCGCGACGGTCTGGGGAACGACCCGCTCGGGCGAGCCCGTGGACGGCGTCGACAGGCTGGTGCCGCTGGACGATCTCGTGACGGCAGCGGGGCAGGTGGATGCCATCGTGGTGGCGCTTCCCGGCACCGCGCAGACGCATCATCTGATCGGACCCGAGGTGTTCGCCGCGCTGCGACCCGGCGTGATCTTCGCGAGCGTCGGACGCGGCACCGCGGTCGATGAGGGCGCGCTGCTCGAGGCGCTCGACGACGGCCGTGTGGCGTACGCGGCGATGGACGTCTTCGAGGTCGAGCCTCTCCCGAGCGGCTCCGCGCTGTGGAATCACCCGCGCGTGCTGGTCAGCCCGCACACCGCGGCCCTGAGTTCGAAGGAGGAGGAGCGCATCGCCCGCCGCTTCGCCGAGAACGCGGCGCGCCTGCTGGATGGTCTGCCGTTGCGTGCGGCGGTCGATACTGTCGAGTTCTACTGACCGCCGGCGACGCGCCGGCAGCACCGGGAGGGGCAGCGTGGCACGAGAAGAGGATTCCCGCGAGAGCAGGGACCCGGCGCCCGCGGTGACGCGGAGCATCCGCCTGCTCGGGCTGCTTGCAGCGGCCGAGCCGCGCACCCTCACCGAGCTCGCGGGCGAGCTCGGTCTGGCGAAGTCCTCGACCGCGAACCTCTGCCTCGCCCTCGAGGCCGGGGGGATGATCCAGCGCACGTCCGCCGGATATCGGCTGGGCCTGCGCACCGCCGAACTGGGCGGGGCATTCGCCGCCCAGTTCAACCAGGTGCGCGAGTTCTATTCCGTGTGCGAGGCGTCCGAGGTGCTCTCCGGCGAGCTCGTGCAGGTCGCGCTGCTCGACGGAGCGGAGTCGCTCTACCTCGCCAGACACGAGGGATCGCGCTCCCTGCGGCTGGGCACCCCGCTGGGCTCGCGTCTGCCGGCCGCGCTCTCCGCCACGGGGCGCGCGCTGCTCATGTCGATGTCGGACGACGAGGTCGTCGCGCTGCTCGGCCACGATGCCGTCTTCCCGCAGCTCACCGAGCGGGGAGCGCGCAACATGACCGAGCTCCTCGAGGTGCTCGCCGCGGCGCGGCGGCGGGGGTGGGCGCTGGACGCGGAGGAATCCTTCCGCGGGGTCGTCGGCGTCGCCGTGCCCCTGGAGCCGTGGGCGCCGTCCGACCCGGCCCTGGCCCTCGGAGTGGCGATCCGCGCACCCGAGGCGGACTTCGAGCGGATCGAGCGGGTGGGCGAGGCCCTGCGCGCGGCCGCCCGTCAGCTGACGAACCCGTTCAGCGCTGCCGCCCGTCGCTGACCCGCTGACCGGACTCGCCCGTCGGTCCGCACCGTCGCGCGTGCGCATTGTCGTGCGTCCACACCTAGTCCAAAGGATTGAACATCGTTCACTGGGCTGGTATCGTCGTCGTGACGTTGATGCGCAGCCGATCGAAGGAGATGGCCATGACCGACCCCCGCACCACCAGACCCGCGCCCACGGACGATCCCGAATACGCCGCGAACCTCCGCCGCGCGACACTGGCGTCCAGCGTCGGCAGTGCGCTGGAGTACTTCGACTTCGCGCTGTACGGCCTGTCGACCGCGCTGATCTTCAATGTGCTGTTCTTCCCGCAGGACGACCCGGCAATGGCCACCGTCGCCGCATTCGCGACATTCGGGGTCGGCTTCCTGGCCCGCCCCTTCGGCGGTCTGTTCTTCGGCGTGCTGGGCGACAGGCTCGGCCGCAAGTGGGTGCTCGTGGCGACCATCGTGCTGATGGGCGGCGCGTCCACCGCGATCGGTCTGCTTCCCACCTACGAGGCGATCGGCGTGTGGGCTCCCGTGCTGCTGGTGATCATGCGTCTGCTGCAGGGCTTCGGGGCAGGAGCCGAGCAGGCCGGCGCGACGGTGCTGATGGCCGAGTACGCGCCGGTGCGCCGTCGCGGCTTCTTCGCTGCGCTGCCGTTCATCGGCATCCAGGCAGGCACTCTTCTCGCGGCGCTCGTCTTCAGCCTCATCAGCCTGCTGCCGACCCAGGCCCTGCTCAGCTGGGGCTGGCGCGTGCCGTTCCTGGCATCCTTCGCCCTGATCCTGCTCGCCCTCTTCATCCGGATGCGGCTGCGCGAGACCCCCACCTTCGTCGAGCTCGAGAAGCACGAGCAGATCGCCGACCGGCCGATCCGCGACATCTTCACGCACGGTCTGCCCGGCGTGATCGTCGGAATCGGTCTGCGCATGGCCGAGAACGGCGGCTCCTACATGTTCCAGACGCTGGGCCTGGCCTTCTTCGTCGCCGTCGCCGGCGACTCCGCCGACAAGAGCCTGCTCACCTGGGGCGTCACGATCGGCTCCCTCATCGGCGTCTTCTCGGTGCCGTTCGCCGGACACCTGTCCGATCGTCTCGGACGCCGGACGGTGTACCGCTTCGGCGCCGTCTTCATGCTGATCTACACGTTCCCGGCCTGGTGGATGCTGTCGCTGGGCGACCACGCGCTGGCCATCGGCGTCATCGCCGTCGGCATCGGCGTCGCGGTCTGCACGATGCTCGGACCGCAGTGCGCGATGCTCCCGGAGCTCTTCGGCAATCGCCACCGCTACCTCGGTGTGGCCATGGCCCGCGAGATCTCGGCGGTGCTGGCCGGCGGGCTGGCCGGTGTCCTCGGTGCGTACCTGATCGCCGTCAGCGACGCGAACTGGATCCTGCTCGCCAGCTACATGGCCGTGCTCGCCCTCATCACCACGGCCTCGACCTTCCTGGCGCCCGAGACGCTGCGGCGCGACCTCACCCGCATCGACGACGCCATCAAGGTGTCGCGCGCGGAGGCGGGAGACGACGTCTACGCCACCACGGTGTCGATCACGGCGGTCGGACGATGATCCCGCGCGGCATCGCGGCGTTCGACCTCACCGGGCGAACAGCCCTGGTCAGCGGGTCGGGCCAGGGGATCGGCCGCGCGCTGGCCGAGGGCCTGGCCGCCGCCGGCGCGCGGGTGATCGTGCACGGCCGAGATGGCGCGAAAGCCGCCACCGCCGCCGCGGAGATCACCGAGAGCACCGGCGTCGCGGCGCTCAGCGTCGCCTTCGACCTCACCGACTCCGCCGCGGTCGACGACGGCATCGCCGAGGTGGAGCGGATGGTCGGCACTCCCGACATCCTCGTCAACAACGCCGGCGTGCAGCGCCGGGCGCCGATCGCCGAGTTCAGCGATGAGGACTGGGATGCCCTGGTCGCGACCAATCTGTCCGGAGCCTTCCGCCTCTCCCGCGGGGTGGCGCGGGGCATGGTCGCGCGCGGCTCGGGCAAGATCATCTCGATCGGCAGCGTGCAGTCCCAGCTCGCCCGCCCTTCGATCGCGGCGTACTCGGCCACGAAGGGTGCGATCGTCATGCTGACCAAGGGCCTGTGCGCCGACCTCGCGCCCCACGGCATCCAGGCCAACGCGATCGCGCCGGGCTATTTCGAGACCGCGCTCACGCGCCCGCTCGTCGACGACGAGGAGTTCTCGGCATGGGTGCGCTCGCGCACGCCCGCGGGTCGATGGGGCGATGTGCAGGATCTCGTCGGCGCACTCGTCTTCCTCTCCGCGCCGGCGAGCGATTTCGTCAACGGACAGACGCTGTTCGTCGACGGTGGCATGACGGCGGTGGTCTGATGCTCATCGGCCGGGTCCGCACGGTCGACGGCATCCGGTGGGTGCGCGACGACGGCGGCCGCACGCGAGGCATCGAGGACCCGTTCGCGGCGTTCGCCGAGGGTCGCGAGCCCGCGTACGGCGACGCGCTCGTGAGCGGCGAGACGGCGACCCCGTGCGATCCGGTGGTGCTCGTCGGCATCGCCCAGAACGGGGCGGGTCATCCCTCGCCCGTGCAGGCCTGGTTGAAGAGCCCGCGCACCGTGGTCGCCTCCGGCGTCGCGGTGCGGCTGCGCCGGGATGCCGGCGACGCGGTCGCCGAGGGCGAGATCGCCGTGGTCATCGGGCGGTCGACCGAGGGGCTGACGGCCGCGAACGCGCACGAGTACGTGCTCGGCATCACCGCCGTGAACGACCTGTCGAGCCCGGACCGGGCCGAATCGGACCCGCGCAACTTCGAGTCCAAATCGGGGGAGGGGTACACCCCGCTCGGCCCCTGGATCGACACCGGCGCAGACCTCGACGACATCGCGCTCGAGATGGCCACCGCCGGGACGACCGTCGTGTCCACGACAGCGACCGAGCTGCCGGTGGCGATCCGCGACTGTCTCGCGTACGTCGCCGGCTGGACGCCCCTGGGACCCGGCGATGTCGTGATGACCGGAGCGCCCCATTCTCAGGTGCCGGTGGGTCCGGACGACGCGCTGAGCATCACCGTGGGACGGGTCACCCTGTCCACCGCGTTCATCTGAACGACGGGTATCTGAAGATCGGGCCGCAGGCCGAGAGGAGCAGGACATGACGAATCCGGGTGTGATCGCGTACAGCGCTGGCGACCTGCGCGTCGAAGACATCGGCACGCCGACGCCGAGGCGGGACGAGGCGATCGTCGACATCGCCTACGGCGGGGTGTGCGGATCGGATCTGCACTATTGGCGGCACGGTGCCGCGGGTGCATCCGTGCTGCGCGAGCCGATGGTCCTCGGGCACGAGGTGTCGGGGGTCGTGTCCGTCGCCGCGGCCGACGGAACGGGACCCGCCGAGGGAACCCGCGTCACCGTGCATCCCCTGACCCCGCACGGGGATGGGCGCACACCGTGGCCGTCGCACCGTCCCAACCTGGCCCCCGCATCGAGCTATCTCGGCTCCGCGCTGCACCTGCCGCACACGCAGGGCGCGTTCGCGGCCCGTGTGGCGCTGCCCGCGCGCATGCTCTTCGACCTGCCCGACACCCTCGATCTGCGCACGGCCGCGCTGGCTGAGCCCGCGGCGGTCGCGTGGCACGCCGTGCACCGCGTCGGCACCGTCGCCGGCCGCAGCGTCGCGGTGATCGGCGCCGGCCCCATCGGCCAGCTCGCCGCAGCCGCAGCACAGGGCCTGGGTGCCGCGCACGTGACGGTCACCGACCTGCACCCGGCGCCGCGGGAGATCGCCGTCCGGCGCGGGGCTCACGCCCTCGACGCCAGGGATGCCGACGCGATCTCGCAGCTGCACGCCGACGTCGTCATCGAATCCAGCGGCACCGTCCCCGGGCTCGAGGCCGCGGTCAGCGCGGCCGCTCGCGGCGGCGACGTCGTGCTCCTCGGGCTCCAGGCGGCAGGTCAGGTCCCCGCGCCGATGGCGTCCGCGATCACGCGCGAGCTCAGCCTGCACGGCTCCTTCCGCTTCGGCGACGAGTTCGGCGAGGTGATCGACGCACTGGCATCCGGAGCGATCGACGTCACCGGCGTGATCAGCCATGTCCGTGCCGTGCAGCGCACCGATGACGCCGTCGACGCATTCGAGATCGCGGCCGATGCGTCGCGTTCGTGCAAGGTGCTCCTCGCCTTCGGGGCCGACCGCTGATGACGGCGGCGGAGCCCGTGATCCTCGCGCTCGAGGCCAGCACCACCTCCGCGAAGTGCCTGATCCTCGACACGCGCACCGGCGCCGTGGATGTGCGCTCCCGTCGCTTCAGCGATGAGGGCCCGGCGCGCGACGCGGATGGCGTCACCGCCGAGCTGTTGGCGCTCGGCCGCGAAGCCGCCGCCGGGCGGCGCGTCGACGTCATCGCCCTGTCGAGCACGTGGCACGGCATGACCCTGCGCCACCAGGACCTCAGCGCCGTCACCCCGGTCTACGAGTGGCCGTACACGGGGGCCCACGGCGAAGCCGCGCGTCATCGCGCCGACCCGGAGTTCACCTCGTGGTTCCGCCGGCGCACCGGATGCCTGGTGAACGCCAGCTATCCCGCCTTCAAACTCGCGAAGCTGGTTCGCGACGGACTCGACCCGCGCGGGCTGCTCATGCTCGACCAGGGTGGGCTGATCTTCGCCCGCCTGACCGGCCGCATCTGGACGAGTCTGTCGACGGCGTCAGGCACCGGGATGCTGTCGATCGACACGGGGGAGTGGGATGCCGACGTGCTGCAGCATCTCGGCATCGCCGCCGTCGGGCTGCCGGAGCTGCGGCCGCACAGTGCGTGGGCGCCGCTGCAGCCCGAGGGGGCCGCGCTGCTCGGTCAGCCCGTCGGCACGCCCGTGCTGGTGCCGGGCCCGGACGGAGGGCTCAACCAGATCGGGGACCGGGCCTCCTCGATCGGCGACATGACCTTCTCGATGGGCACGAGCGGCGCGCTGCGCATGACGACCGACCGGCCCGTGATCCGTCCCGACACCGGGGTCTGGACCTACCGCTCACCGGCGGGATGGCTCAGCGGCGCCGCCACCAGCGGATGCGGCAACTGCGTGGACTGGGCCAGGCGGCGCCTCTTCCCCGACCTCGACTACGCGAGGCTCGAGTCGCTGCTGGATCCCGCCCGGACGGACCTGCCGGTGTTCCTCCCGTTCCTGTTCGGCGAGCGCAGTCCGGGCTGGGATGACCGCCGACGCGGCGGATTCATCGACGTCGAGCCGCAGCACTCCGCCGCCGACCTGTACCAGTCCGTGCTGCACGGCATCCTCTACTCGCTGCACCACTGCCTCACCGAGCTGGTCGCCCTGAACGGTGCACCGCGGCGCGTGGTGCTCTCGGGCGGGGTGCTCTCGTCGCCGTACTGGTCGCAGCTCGCCGCGGACGTGTTCGGGATGCCCCTGGAGGTGTCCGATCTGCAGCACACCAGCCTCGTCGGTGCGACGCGGCTGGCCCTCGAGCACGCGGGTGCGGATCCGGACCACCCCGCGCTGCGGGCGTCGGAGCCTCGGGTCATCCTGCCGGACCTCTCTCGCACCGCCCTGCTCGACGTGCAGCGCGAGCGCTATCTCCGCGCCTACGACCGCACGAGGCCCGCCGACGACCTCGCCCTCGTGCCGGGCGGAATCTGACCGCGCCGAGGAGCGCCCGAAGCTGAACGCCGTCTGTTAGCGTGTGCCCACGGATCGGTCGCACACCGTGGCCGACGAGCACCAGGGAAGATCTCACATGGACGACTGGACCCAGACCCTCACCGCAGGACCGCTGCTGCTCATCGCCGGCGGTGCGATCGCCCTGATCCTCGTGCTGATCATCGGCTTCAAGCTGCACGCGTTCCTCACTCTCGTGATCGTCTCGCTGCTCACCGCCATCGTGGCGGGCATCCCGATCGATCAGGTGGTGCCGGTCGCGCTCGGCGGCTTCGGCAGCACCCTCGCGAGTGTGGCGCTGCTCGTCGGACTCGGAGCCATGCTCGGCAGGCTGATCGAGCACTCCGGGGGCGCGCATGCGCTCGCCGACAGGTTCGTGCAGGTCTTCGGCGAGAAGCGTGCGCCGTTCGCCCTCGGTGTGGCGTCGCTGATCCTCGGGTTCCCGATGTTCTTCGATGCCGGTCTGATCATGATGCTGCCGATCATCTTCGCCGTGGCGCGACGCGTGTCGGGAAACAACGTTCTGCTCTACGGCTTCCCCGCCGCCGCCGCCTTCTCGGTGATGCACGTCTTCCTGCCTCCGCACCCGGGTCCGGTCACCGCATCGGCGGCCTACGAGGCGAACATCGGACTGGTGCTGCTGGTCGGCCTCGTCGTGGCGCTTCCGGTCTGGTACCTCTCGGGCTACCTGTGGGGGAAGTTCGTCGGCAGTCGCTGGATCCTGCCGGTGCCGTCGCTGTTCGGCAGTGAGGACAGGGATCAGCCGTCGAACCCGCCGAAGGTGTCGACGATCATCATGCTGCTGCTGCTGCCGATGCTTCTCATCTTCCTCAACACGGGGCTCACCACGCTGGGCAGCGCGGGCGTGATCGAGTCCACCGAGCTCTGGGCGCAGTCGCTGATCTTCATCGGTCAGTCGCCCGTCGCGCTGACCATCACCGTGCTCGTCGCGCTCGTGGCGCTCGGCTGGCGACGCGGCGAACACGGCACCGCCCTGGAGAAGATCGTCGACTCGTCGCTCGGGCCCATCTGCTCCGTGGTGCTGATCACCGGAGCCGGCGGGATGTTCGGCGGGGTGCTGCGCTCGTCCGGCATCGGCGAGGCGCTCTCCGACACGCTGAGCGGCGTGGGTCTGCCCGTGATCGTCGCGGCGTACATCATCGCCGTCGTGCTGCGCGTCGCGCAGGGCTCGGCAACCGTCGCCCTGGTCACCGCGGCGGGCCTCATCGCTCCCGCCGTGCTCGGTGGCGACTTCAACCCCCTCGAGGTGGTCGCCATCACCCTCGCCACGGCGGCCGGCTCGGTGTTCGCCAGCCACGTGAACGACTCCGGGTTCTGGCTGGTGGGACGCCTGATGGGGATGGACGTCAAGACCACGCTGAAGACGTGGACGGTGCAGCAGACCATCCAGTCGGTTCTCGCCTTCGCGATCGTGCTGGTGGTGTACCTGCTCGCGTCGCTGTTCTGAGCGGCGCCCGGGTCAGTCCTCGCGGTAGCCCGTGCGTCCCATCGAGAACATCGCGGCGAACGACGACACGACGCCGCAGACGGCGATCGCGCCGATGACCCAGAGGATGACGTGCGAGAGGAAGGCGGCATCGAGCATGCCCACAGCCTATCGAGCTTTCGGGTACGATGGAGGAGTTCCTCGGCGAGGGAGCGCGCATGCGCGCATCCGTTATCGACGCGGTGACGTGAGCCCGGTGGCCGGCTGAATCCCTCAGCCGCTCAGCGTCTCGTCTCCTCGTGTCCGCACCGAGGCTTCCGAGACCATGACCACCGCGAGGCACCGTCCCGCGCCCGAAGGAGAACAACATGTCTGACGAGAACAAGGTCGTCGCCGAGACCCGCACGAGCTTCGGCAAGGGCTTCGCCCGCCGTCTGCGCGCTGCCGGGAAGATCCCCGCCGTGATCTACGGCCACGGCACCGACCCCGTGCACGTCGCGCTGCCCGGCCACCAGGTGTCGCTCATCATCCGCCGCGCCAACGCGCTTCTCGACCTCGAGGTCGACGGCACCTCGCAGCTCGCCCTCGTCAAGGACGTGCAGCGTGACCCGGTGCAGCAGATCATCGAGCACATCGACCTGCTCGTGGTGAAGAAGGGCGAGAAGGTCGCCATCGACCTCCCCGTCGTCGTCACGGGCGAGTCGTTCGCGGGCACCATCGTGGCGCTCGACGCCGCGACCCTCGCCGTCGAGGCCGAGGCCACGCACATCCCCGAGAACGTCGAGGTCTCGGTCGAGGGCCTCGAGGAGGGCGCGCACATCACCGCCGCCGACGTGAAGCTCCCCAAGGGTGTCACGCTCGTGGCCGACCCCGAGACCCTCGTGGTCGCGATCTCCGTCCCGGCCGCTCCGGCCGAGGACGACACCGCCGCCGAGGCTCCGGCCGAGGAGGCCGCCGCGGAGTGATCCGCTGACGATCCAGTCGGAGGGGGCGCGAGCTGATCGCGTCCCCTCCGTCATATCCGCACGAGAGGATGCGAATGACCACCACCTGGCTGATCGTCGGTCTCGGCAACCCCGGTCCGCGCTACGCGGCGACACGGCACAACATCGGGCAGATGGTCGTCGACGAGCTCGCCGAGCGTCGCGGCGAGCGGTTCCGAGAGCACAAGGCTGGTGCGCGTGTGGCCGAGACCCGGGTGCGTTCTGGCGGTGATCGCATCGTGCTGGCCAAGCCCAACTCGTTCATGAACACGTCCGGCACTCCGGTGGCGGCGCTGGCGAGGTTCTACTCGGTGGCGCCCGAGAACGTCGTCGTCGTGCACGACGAGCTCGACATCCCGTTCGACAGCATCCGCATGAAGATCGGAGGAGGGCACGGCGGGCACAACGGCGTCCGCGACATCGCGCGAACGCTCACCACCCCCGACTTCCTGCGGGTGCGGGCCGGCATCGGGCGGCCGCCAGGGCGGCAGGATCCGGCCGACTGGGTGCTCGCACCGTTCGGGTCGGTCGAGCAGAAGACACTGCCGATCTTCATCTCGGACGCCGCGGATGCCGTGGAGCAGCTCGTCGATGAAGGGCTGCTGGCGGCGCAGCAGCGCCACCACTCGCGCTGAACGCCGGGTCCTCGGCCAGCCCCGCGGGCGCCGATCAGACCAGCGGGCGCCGATCAGACCAGGGGGTCGAACGCGATGCCGTTGCCGATGCCGTACATGAGTGCCACGGCGAGGAAGAAGATCCCCGGGCCCAGCGCGGCCACGACGATCGCGGCGATGCCCATCCCTCGGCCGCGGCGACGAGCGACGGCGACGATCCCGCCGATCACGCCGAACAGCCCGAGCGCGGTGCCCAGCCAGAACATGATCTCCGCCCACAGCGTCTCGATGCGCGCGGGGGAGAGGGCGGCGATCCGGAACTCACCGTTGCGGTCGATGAGATCGTCCACCGACACGGCGAGCCCGATCTGCAGAGCGAGCACTCCGGCCACGACGGGCGTGACGAGCGCGGCGACCAGAGCGGCCGCGAGCGACACGGCGCCCGTCGCGCGAGAGGGCGCGGGGGCGGGAGGTGCTGAATAGGCGCCGATGGGCGCCTGATATCCGCCCACCGGCACGCGGTACGCTCCGGGCGGCGGCGGCTGGGCAGCAGGAGAGCTCGGCGCAGGCAGCCCGGGCGGCACGAAGGGATCGGTCATCTCGCTCCTCAGACGCGACGCAGCAGCCCGACGCGCTCGTAGACGTCCGCGAGGGTGGCGTCGGCGACCTCGTCGGCCCTGGCCGCGTTCGCGGCCAGGAGTCTGTCCAGCTCGGCCGGGTCGTCGAGCAGGGCGTTCGCGCGCTCGCGCACAGGACCGAACTCGTCCACGACGACCTCGGCCAGCCCCTTCTTGAAGTCGCCGTACCCACGACCGGCGTACTCGTCCTCGATCGAGCCCACCTGGCGGCCGGTGAGCGCGGCGTAGATCGTCAGCAGGTTCGACACCCCTGGCTTGTTCTCGCGGTCGAAGCGCACCGAGCCCTCGTTGTCGGTCACGGCGCGCATGATCTTCTTGGCGGACTTCGCCGGATCGTCGAGCAGCCACAGGACACCGGCGTCGCTCTCGGCCGACTTCGACATCTTCGAGGTCGGGTTCTGCAGGTCGTAGATGCGCGCGGTGTCCTTCTGGATCACCGGGGTGGGCACCGTGAAGGTCGTGCCGAATCGGCTGTTGAAGCGCTCAGCGAGGTCACGCGTCAGCTCGACGTGCTGCTTCTGGTCGTCGCCCACCGGCACCAGCTCACTCTGGTAGAGCAGGATGTCGGCGGCCATCAGCACGGGGTAGGTGAACAGGCCCACCGAGGTGGAGTCCTGGCCGTAGCGCTGCGACTTGTCCTTGAACTGGGTCATCCGCCCGGCCTCGCCGAAGCCGGTGATGGTGCTGAGAATCCAGGCGAGCTCCGCGTGCGCGCGCACGTGCGACTGCACGTACAGCGTCGACTTCGAGGGCTCGATGCCGGCGGCGATGTACTGGGCAGCCGTGCGACGGGTCTTCTCGCGCAGCTCTTCCGGGTTCTGCGGCACGGTGATCGCATGCAGGTCGACCACGGAGAAGAACGCGTCGTACGAGGACTGCATCTCACGCCACTGCAGAAGCGCCCCGATGTAGTTGCCGGCCTGGAGGGAGTCGGCGGAGGGCTGCATTCCGGAGTAGAGGCGTGGTCTGGTCACGAAGCAATCCTATGCGTCTCGGGTCGGTCCCCTGTCGCCCGGCGCCCCCGAGCCCGTGGCAGGGTCAGCAGGTGTAGTCCACGATCACCGGCGCGTGATCGCTCCAGCGCTCCGCGTAGGTCTCGGCGCGCGCGACGGTGTACCCGGTGGCGCGAGCAGCCAGCGGCGGGGTCGCCAGGTGGTAGTCGATCCGCCAGCCGCTGTCGTTGTCGAACGCCTTGCCGCGCATCGACCACCAGGTGTACGGACCGGGAACCTCGCCGTGATGCGCGCGGCCCACGTCTATCCAGCCGAGCCCCAGCCCGCCGCCCTCCGCCGCGAACGGGCGGGTGTCGCTGAGCTGCCCCACCATTCCCCGGCCGACGCCCTCCTGACCGACCACTCGCTCGCCGGCGGCGCCGAGGATGCGATCGAAGTAGGCCCGCTCGCGTGCGAGGAAGCCGGACTTCTTCACGTTGCCCTTCCAGTTCAGGATGTCGAACGGGCGGTGGCCGACGTTGAGATCTCCGGTGACGAGCGCGTGCGCGTCGTCAGCGCCCAGCTGCGCCATGCGCACGCTCATCGCGTCGAGGAACTTCCACTTCTCGTCCTGTTTCGGGGTGTCGGCCTCGCCGGAGTGCACGTAGGCGCTGACCACCGTGAGCGGCGCACCGCCGATCTGGAAGTCGGCCTCGATCCAGCGGCCCGCGGAATCGAAGTCGTCGGCGCCGAGCGCGGTGCGCGACGCGAGTGCCGGGGTGCGGCTGAGCACGGCGACGCCGGCCCTGCCCTTCGCCGTGGCCTTGTCGTGCACGATCTGCCAGTCGGGGAACGCGGCCGCGAGATGCTCGTCGTCGGCGCGCACCTCCTGCAGCGTGAGGATGTCGACATCGGCCTGCTCGAGCCACCCGTGCATCCCGTTGCGGACGGCGGCGCGGACGCCGTTGACGTTGACGGAGGCGATACGCAGATGGGGCATGGCATCCAGCCTAACGACGGGATCGGACATCCCGTCGCGGGCCCCGCGCGGCCGTCGCACGCAGCGGACGCAGCCCGCCGCTGTCGCGCACCGGCTCGTTGCGGTCGCCGGCGCTCAACGCGATCCAGGACGCCGCGAGCAGGATCACCGCCGCGATCACCCGGCACCACAGCAGAAGCCCGACGGTCACCGCGAAGGTCGCCAGCAGCGGGTTCCCCGGCGTGTGCGCGGCCAGCAGGCCGGCGCCGAGCTGCAGCACGGCGACCGCGATGCCGCCGAGCACGGCACCGGGCAGGATCCGCCGCCACCGCACGACCGCGCCGGTGAGGAAGCGCACCAGGGCGGCGATGGCCGCGACGTCGATCACGATGACGACGAGCACGGAGGAGATCGAGACCAGGGAGCGCACCAGCGCGCTCGGCACCTCCAGCCCGAGCATCTCGACCAGCGTGCGCAGAGCCCAGACGCCGCCGAAGCTGATCGCCGCGCCCAGCAGCAGGCTCATCCCGAACGCGAGCGCCGCCACGGCGTCGCGCAGTTTCAGCAGCACGTAGCTCCTGGTGTCGAACGGCAGACCGAAGATGCCGCGCACCGCGCGTCGGGTGAAGGTGACCGCGCCGATCCCGGTCCAGATGACGACGACAGCCGCGATGGCGCCGGTGAGGGTGAACGCACCGGTGGCCGAGGTGGCCACCTCGCGCACCGCGTCGGGGGCGACGATGGCATCCACCCCGATGAAGCCGGGGATGTAGCTGTTCACGATCCGGATCATGGCGTCGACCGCGACGTCGCTGCCGCCGACCCAGACACCGGCACCGGCGAAGGCGACGTAGAGCAGCGCGAACAGCGCGAACAGCGTCTGGTACGCCATGCCCGCCGAGAGCAGGAAGCCGTTGCGGCGCAGGAAGTGCCGCCACACACGCACCGGGAACAGAGCGGCGACCCGTCGCCCCCACACAGCAGCGCGCCCGGCTGAACGAGTCAGTCGGGCGCGCATCGCTCTGGCAGCGCTCAGCGCGGGCCGCCGCGCAGGACGGCCTGCTTGACCTCGGCGATAGCCTTGGTGACCTCGATCCCGCGGGGGCAGGCCTCGGTGCAGTTGAAGGTCGTGCGGCAGCGCCACACGCCCTCCTTGTCGTTGAGGATGTCCAGGCGCACGTCGCCCGCGTCGTCGCGCGAGTCGAAGATGAAGCGGTGCGCGTTCACGATCGCCGCCGGACCGAAGTACTGCCCGTCGGTCCAGAAGATCGGGCACGACGAGGTGCACGCGGCGCACAGGATGCACTTGGTGGTGTCGTCGAAGATCGCCCGGTCGGCGATGGACTGCACGCGCTCCTTGCCCTTCTCGGGGGAGGAGTTGGCGATGAGGAAGGGCTGCACCTCGCGGTAGGAGGCGAAGAACGGCTCCATGTCGACGATGAGATCCTTCTCCAGCGGCAGACCCTTGATGGCCTCGACGTAGATCGGCTTCGAGATGTCGAGGTCCTTGATCAGCGTCTTGCATGCGAGGCGGTTGCGGCCGTTGATGCGCATCGCATCCGAGCCGCAGATGCCGTGGGCGCACGAGCGGCGGAACGACAGCGAGCCGTCGACCTCCCACTTGATCTTGTGCAGCGCGTCGAGCACGCGGTCGGTCGCGTACAGCTCGACGTCGTAATCGACCCAGCGCGGCTCCTCGTCGACCTCCGGATCGAAGCGGCGGATGTTGAAGGTGACCAGGAAGGACTGCACTCCAGAGTCGTTCGCGGCGTCGGCGGGTGCCTCTACGACATCGGTCATGATCAGTACTTCCTCTCCATGGGCTGGTAGTTCGTGATGACCACGGGCTTCCAGTCCAGCTTGATGTGGTCGGAGGCGACCGACGAGTGCGCGTCGCCGACCAGGTAGGCCATCGTGTGCTTCATGTAGTTCTCGTCGTCGCGCTTCGGGAAGTCGTCGCGCATGTGGCCGCCACGGCTCTCCTTGCGGTTGCGCGCGGCGTAGACGACGACCTCGGCGATGTCGAGCAGGAAGCCCAGCTCGACGGCCTCGAGCAGGTCGGTGTTGAAGCGCTTGCCCTTGTCGTCGACGTGGATGTTCTTGTAGCGCTCGCGCAGCTCGGCGATGACGCCCAGCACGTGCGTCAGCGACTCCTCGGTGCGGAACACCTGGGCGCCCTTGTCCATCTCGTCCTGCAGCGTCTTGCGCAGCACGGCGATGCGCTCGGTGCCCCGGTTGTTGCGCAGGTCCTCGACCATGTCCTTGACGAACCCGGCCGGGTTCTCGGGCAGCGGCACGAAGTCGGCGGTCTTGACGTACTCGACGGCGTTGCGTCCGGCGCGCTTGCCGAACACGTTGATGTCGAGCAGCGAGTTGGTGCCCAGGCGGTTGGAGCCGTGCACGGAGACGCAGGCGCACTCACCGGCGGCGTACAGTCCGGGGACCACGGTCGAGTTGTCGGCGAGCACCTCCGCGTCGTTGTTGGTCGGGATGCCGCCCATCGCGTAGTGCGCGGTCGGCATCACCGGCACCGGCTCGACCACCGGGTCGACGCCCAGGTAGGTGCGGGCGAACTCGGTGATGTCGGGCAGCTTGGTCTCGAGCACCTCCGCACCCAGGTGCGTGCAGTCCAGCAGGACGTAGTCCTTGTGCGGGCCGGCGCCGCGACCCTCGAGCACCTCCTGCACCATGCTGCGGGCCACGATGTCGCGCGGTGCGAGGTCCTTGATCGTGGGGGCGTAGCGCTCCATGAAGCGCTCGCCAGAGGCGTTGCGCAGGATGGCTCCCTCACCGCGGGCGCCCTCGGTGAGGAGGATGCCGAGCCCGGCCAGACCCGTCGGATGGAACTGGAAGAACTCCAGGTCCTCCAGGGGCAGACCCTTGCGCCAGACGATGCCGACGCCGTCGCCGGTCAGGGTGTGCGCGTTGGAGGTGGTCTTGAAGATCTTGCCGAAGCCGCCGGTGGCGAAGATGACGGCCTTCGACTGGAAGACGTGCAGGTCGCCGGTGGCCAGGTCGTACGCGACCACGCCCGCGACCTGCGTCGCGCCCGCGGCGTCCTTCACCGTGATCAGGTCGAGCACGTAGAACTCGTTGAAGAAGTTGATGCCGAGCTTGACGCAGTTCTGGAACAGGGTCTGCAGGATCATGTGACCGGTGCGGTCAGCCGCGTAGCAGGCCCGGCGCACGGGCGTCTTGCCGTGCTCGGCCGTGTGGCCGCCGAAGCGGCGCTGGTCGATCTTGCCGTCGGGCGTGCGGTTGAAGGGCAGGCCCATGTTCTCGAGGTCGATGACCGCGTCGATGGCCTCCCTGGCGAGGATCTCCGCGGCATCCTGGTCGACGAGGTAGTCGCCGCCCTTGACCGTGTCGTAGGTGTGCCACTCCCAGTTGTCGTCCTCGACGTTCGCGAGGGCTGCGGCCATGCCGCCCTGCGCCGCACCGGTGTGCGAGCGCGTGGGGTACAGCTTCGTGATCACGGCGGTCTTCGCGCCGGGGCCGGCCTCGATGGCCGCGCGCATGCCGGCGCCGCCGGCGCCCACGATCACGATGTCGAACTGGTGGTAGTGCACGCCGTCGCGCACGACGGAATCAGAGGTCTGCGTAGTCAATGATCTGCCTTCTTCGCTTACTTGCCCAGTGCCTGGCAGGTCTCCCACATGGCGCCGTCTTCGAAGACGCCCGCGCAGGGATCGAACGTGAACACCACGAGGGTGCCGAGGATGATGAGGAGCGCCGCCGCCAGGCCCAGCGCCCAGACGAGAGCCTTGCGGGCCTTCTCGTGCGTGACGTAGTCGTTGACGATCGTGCGCATGCCGTTGGAGCCGTGGATCAGCGCGAGCCACAGCATCAGCACGTCCCACCACTGCCAGAACGGAGTGGCGTACTTGCCGGCGACGAAGCCGAAGTCGATCGCGTGGATGCCGTCGCCGACCATCAGGTTCACGAACAGGTGGCCGAAGATCAGCACGATCAGCAGCACGCCCGAGCCGCGCATGAACAGCCAGCCCCACTTCTCGAGGTTGACGCCGCGCTGGCGGCGGGCGGGTGCGATGGTCTGCGCGGACATCAGTTGCCCCCTCCGAATCCGGCGAACGCGAGGGCGAGGTGGCGCGGCACGAAGCCGGCCATCACCACGGCCCACAGCCCGAGGACGATCCAGAACAGCTGGCGCTGATACTTCGCGCCCTTCGACCAGAAGTCGACGACGATGATGCGCAGGCCGTTGAAGGCGTGGAACGCGATGCCTGCGACCAGCACCACCTCGCCGAAGGCCATGATCGGGTTCTTGTACGTGCCGATCACCGCGTCGTACGCCTCGGGGGAGACGCGGATGAGCGACGTGTCGAGGACGTGCACCAGAAGGAAGAAGAAGATCGCGACGCCGGTGATGCGGTGCAGCACCCACGACCACATGCCTTCGCGGCCCCGATACAGTGTGCCGCGTGGAGACCTCGACGTGGTCTCCGAAACCGACGGTGTCAAGCGTGTGCTCGTGGACACGTCGTCCTCCCTGATCGATGAGACGTCGTGCATGCATCCGGGCACGCCCGACCGTGTCCATCCTATTCCCGTCCGGACGGGCGGGGCGACGAAGGCGACCCTTATCCGATCGGCGCGTCCGCACGCACGGCTAGGTTGGAGCCATGGCGCGAATCGACGACTTCTACGCGGTGATCCCGGCGGGCGGCATCGGCAGTCGGCTCTGGCCGCTGTCGCGGGCGGATGCCCCGAAGTTCCTCCACGACCTGACCGGATCGGGGCACTCGCTGCTGCGCGACACGTGGGACCGTCTGGAGCCCCTCGCCGGAGCGGACCGCATCGCGGTGGTGACGGGGCGAGCGCATCGCGCCGCCGTCGAGGCGCAGCTGCCTGGCATCCCCGACGCCAACGTGTTCCTCGAGTCCGAGCCGCGCGAGTCCGCCGCGGCGATCGGACTCGCCGCGGCGATCTTGCACCGCCGCGACCCCGACGTCATCATCGGGTCGTTCAGCGCCGATCACGTGATCCGCGGCACACGCGTGTTCGAGTTCGCCGTGCGCGATGCCGTCGAGGTCGCGCGGGAGGGATACATCTGCACGATCGGGATCACCCCCACCGAGCCCGCCATCGGCTTCGGGTACATCAAGAAGGGCGAGGAGCTCGTCGTCGACGGCGCGCGCGAGGCGGCCCTCGTCGAGCGCTTCGTCGAGAAGCCCGACCTCGAGACGGCGAAAGCCTATGTCGCCGACCGCGAGCACCTCTGGAACGCGGGCATGTTCATCGCGAAGGCGAGCGTGCTGCTCGACGAGCTGCGGATCAACGAGCCCGAGCTGCATGCCGGGCTGATGGAGCTCGCCGAGGCATGGGACGACCGCGACCTGCGAGGGCCGGCGGTCGATCGCATCTGGCCCCGACTGAAGAAGATCGCCATCGACTACGCGGTGGCCGAGCCGGCCGCCGAACGCGGCAGGCTCGCCGTCGTTCCCGGTCACTTCGACTGGGACGACGTGGGCGACTTCGCCTCGCTGACGAAGCTCATCACCAACGGTCGCAAGAACGACCTCGCCGTGCTGGGTCCGCGGGCTCGCGTGCTCTCGGATGCCGCCAGCGGCATCCTCGTGTCCCAGACCTCGCGCGTGATCAGCCTGGTCGGGGTGCAGGACATCGTCGTCGTCGACACCGAGGACGCGCTGCTGGTGACCACGGTCGAGCACGCGCAGCGGGTCAAGGGCGTCGTCGAGTCCCTCAAGCTCACCGGCCGCGGCGACGTGCTCTGAGCTTCGCCGCCGGGCGCGTCGACGACCGCCGGACGGTCATCATTGCGGATTTGTAACCTTTCGCCAGCACATCCGGGGCGCGCGTGCGGGAAGCGCGTAACACTGGGTAACCTCGAGCGATCCGCGATGTCCGCGGAGATCACCCGGGAGGCATGAGTGTCCATCTCCATCACCAAGAAGCTGCTCGGCGCCACCGTCGCCGCCGGCGTCGTCCTGAGCCTCGCCGCGTGCGGCCAGGCTCCCGCAGACAACCCTGGCGCGGACGGCGGCAACGGCGACAAGTCCGACTTCTCCGCGTGCATCGTCTCGGATGCCGGCGGTTTCGACGACAAGTCCTTCAACCAGCTGTCCTACGAGGGCACCAAGAAGGCCGCCGATGAGCTCGGCGCCACGTTCCGCGAGGCGGAGTCGAACGCCGAGACCGAGTACGGCCCGAACATCGACAACATGGTCTCCGAAGGCTGCAACGCCATCGTCGCCGTGGGCTTCGCGCTGTCGCAGGCCACGGTCGACGCCGCCGAGGCGAACGCCGAGACGGACTTCATCCTCGTCGACGACGCCGGCGGCGACAGCAAGCCGGACAACGTCAAGCCGCTGCTGTACAACACGGCTGAGGCCGCGTTCCTCGCCGGATACATGTCGGCCGGCTACTCCAAGACCGGCAAGGTGGGCACGTTCGGCGGCATGGAGTTCCCGACCGTGACGATCTTCATGGACGGCTTCAAGCAGGGCGTCGACCACTACAACGAGAAGAACGGCACCTCGGTCGCCGTGGTCGGCTGGGACGGCACGACCGGATCGTTCACCGGTGGCTTCGAGGCCAACCAGAGCGCCAAGACGGTCGCGAAGAACATCATCGACCAGGGCGTCGACGTGCTCTTCCCGGTCGGCGGTCCGATCTACCAGTCCGGCCTGCAGGCCATCAAGGACTCGGGCAAGGACATCGCGCTGATCGGCGCGGACGCGGACCTGTTCGAGACCGACCCGACCACCGCCGACTTCGTGCTCACCTCGGTGCTCAAGGCGATGGACCTGTCGACCTACGAGGCCGTGATGGCCAGCGCCGAAGGCGAGTTCGACGGTGAGGCCTACATCGGCACCCTGGAGAACGAGGGCGTCGGCATCGCGCCGCTGCACGAGTTCGAGAGCAAGGTCGACGCCGAGCTGGTGAAGAAGGTCGCCGAGATCAAGCAGGAGATCATCGACGGTTCGATCACCGTCACCTCCTACCTCGACAACTAAGAGGAACCGCATCGGGGAGGCCGGTCGTGCCGGCCTCCCCGATGTCGTCTGCCCGGGCGATCCCCGGCGCGAGGACACATCACGAATAGGATCGACACATGAAGCTCGAGCTGCGCGGCATAACGAAGAGGTTCGGCGCACTGACGGCCAACGACCACATCGACCTCGAGGTGCAGGCGGGTGAGATCCACTGCCTCCTCGGCGAGAACGGCGCCGGCAAGTCCACGCTGATGAACGTGCTGTACGGCCTGTACCAGGCCGACGAGGGTCAGATCCTCCTCGACGGGCGCGTGCAGCGCTTCTCCGGGCCCGGCGACGCGATGGCCGCGGGCATCGGCATGGTGCACCAGCACTTCATGCTCATCCCGGTCTTCACCGTGGCGGAGAACGTGATGCTCGGTCACGAGGAGACGACGTTCGGCGGCCGGCTGGATCTCGCGGCGGCCCGCTCGAAGGTGCGTGAGATATCCGACCGCTTCGGCTTCGACGTCGACCCCGACGCTCTCGTCGCCGACCTGCCCGTGGGCGTGCAGCAGCGCGTGGAGATCATCAAGGCGCTCTCGCGCGAGGCCCGCGTGCTCGTCTTCGACGAGCCGACCGCCGTGCTCACGCCGCAGGAGACCGACGAGCTCATGGCCACGATGCGCCAGCTCAAGGAGCGCGGCACATCGATCGTGTTCATCACGCACAAGCTGCGCGAGGTGCGCGAGGTGGCCGACCGCATCACCGTGATCCGGCTGGGCAAGGTGGTCGGCGAGGCCTCGCCGACCGCGTCGAACGCGGAGCTCGCCTCGCTGATGGTCGGCCGTGCGGTGGAGCTCACCGTGCACAAGAACCCGCCTCAGCTGACCGACCATGCACTGGTCGTCGAGAACCTCACCGTCACCGATGTCCTGGGCACCGTGCTCGTCGACGACGTGTCCTTCACCGTCCGCGGCGGAGAGGTGCTCGCGATCGCCGGTGTGCAGGGCAACGGACAGACCGAGCTCACCGAGGCGCTGCTCGGTCTGCAGGCGCGCGTGCAGGGCAGCATCCGCCTGAACGGCGAAGAGCTGCGCGGGCGCAGCGTGCGGCACATCCTCGATGCCGGCGTCGGTTTCGTCCCCGAGGACCGTGGCGTCGACGGACTCGTCAAGGAGTTCTCCATCGCGGAGAACCTCATGCTCGACCGCTCCCACGGCGCGCCGTTCGTCACGAGCGGCGCGCTGCAGCTGCGCCGTCTGATGGAGTTCGCCAAGCAGAAGATCGCGGAGTTCGACATCCGCACGCAGGGTCCGTCGCAGGCGGCCGGTCGGCTGTCGGGCGGCAACCAGCAGAAGGTCGTGCTGGCGCGCGAGCTCAGCCGCGACCTGTCCCTGTTCGTCGCCGCCCAGCCCACCCGAGGCGTCGACGTGGGATCGATCGAGTTCATCCACAAGCGCATCATCGAGACGCGCGACACCGGTGTTCCGGTGGTCGTCATCTCCACAGAGCTCGACGAGGTCGCGGCCCTCGCCGATCGCATCCTCGTGATGTACCGGGGTCGTGTGGTCGGCATCGTCCCCGGAGACACCCCCCGCGATCAGCTGGGCCTGATGATGGCCGGCGCCAGCGCCGAGGACGCGGCTCGCGAGGTCTCCGTCGGCGCAGCCCCGAGCGAAGGAGCGCAGGCATGACCGTCGCGCAGACGCAGATCCCCGACTCCGACAAGGCGCTTCAGCCGCAGAAGCCGCAGCGGCCGCAGCGCTGGCGGGCGGCCCTCATGCAGATCGCGACCGGAAGCGCTCTGACGACCGTGTTCGCCGTCGTGGCGGCCGTCATCGTCGGCTCGCTGATGATCGCGCTGACCGACCCCGACGTGCAAGCCGCGGCAGGCTACTTCTTCGCCGCCCCCGGCGACACGCTGAGCGCGATCGGCCAGGCCGTCGGCGGCGCGTACGCCGCGCTGTTCCGCGGATCGATCTACAACTTCAACGCCGACTCGTTCGCGATCGGCATTCGCCCGCTCACCGAGACGCTGAAGTTCGCCACGCCGCTGATCGCCGCGGGCCTGGGCGTCGGCCTGGCATTCCGCGCCGGGCTGTTCAACATCGGCGGTCAGGGTCAGATGCTCATGGCCGCCGCCGCCGCCGGGTACGTCGCCACCGCGTGGGACCTGCCCTTCCCGCTGCACCTGATCGTCGCTCTCGTCGCCGGCATCATCGCCGGCGCGCTGTGGGCGGGGATCGCCGGCATCCTCAAGGCGCGCACGGGCGCGCACGAGGTGATCACGACGATCATGCTGAACAACATCGCCGTGTACCTGCTGGCGTGGATGCTCGCCACCCAGGGCGTGCTGCAGGCGCCGGGCTCGAGCAACCCGAAGACCGCGCCGATGGCCGAGTCGGCCGTCATGCCGCTGCTGCTCGGACCCAGCTACAAGCTGCACATCGGATTCCTGCTCGCGCTGGTGGCGGTCGCCATCACCTGGTGGCTGCTGGAGCGCTCCGGGCTGGGCTTCCGGTTCCGCGCGGTGGGGGAGAACCCGGATGCCGCGCGCACGGCCGGCATCTCCGTCGGCCGGACCTACCTCAGCGTCATGCTCATCGCGGGCGCGCTGGTCGGTCTCGCCGGGGTCAGCCAGGTGCTCGGCACCGAGCCGAAGGGCTTCAGCGGCGGCATCGACGCCGGTATCGGGTTCGACGCGATCACCGTCGCCCTGCTGGGGCGCTCCCGTCCGCTCGGCATCCTGTTCGCCGGACTGCTGTTCGGCGCTTTCAAGACCGGTGGCTTCACCATGCAGGCGTCGCAGGGCGTCCCGATCGAGATCGTGCTCGTCGTGCAGTCCCTGATCGTGCTGTTCATCGCGGCGCCGCCGCTCGTGCGCGCCATGTTCGGTCTGCCGCAGCCGGGCCGCCCGAGCCGGCGTGAGCGGCGCGCGGCCGAGCGACGAACGAAGCGCGCCGAGGCCGAGGAGGTGGCGGGATGAGCACTCAGACCGCACAGACAGGACAGAGCCCGCAGAGCGTGCAGGCCGAACTGCGTCAGGTGAGCGTGGTGTCGTGGAAGACGCCCATCATCCTCAGCGTGCTGACGGTGCTGGTGGCGCTGCTGCCGCTGCTGATCCCACGCGCCGGCGACGCGACGTTCCGCTTCACCGCCGGCAGCGAGATCATCGCGCTGCCGTCTGTCGTCGTGCCGGGCACGGCGACCGCGTGGGTCTGCGTCGTCATCGGCGCCGCGATCAGCGTCGCGGCGGTGATGCTCACCCGCGCGCATCGTCGCGTGCCGATGTGGCTCATCGCGGTGTACGTCGTCGTGCTGATCTTCGGATTCCTCGCCTGGGCGGCCGCGGGCAGCTCGGGGACGCTGCCCATGATCGGACTGCTCAGCGGCGGTCTCGCGCTGGCCACCCCGCTGATCTTCGGCGCGCTGGGCGGCGTGATCGGCGAGCGCGCCGGCGTCGTGAACATCGCGATCGAGGCGCAGCTGCTGGCAGGCGCGTTCACCGCGGCCATCGTCGCCTCGGCCGTGGGCACGCCCTGGGCGGGCCTCATCGCCGCGATGCTGGCGGGCGTGCTGGTCGCGGTGATCCTCGGGGTGTTCGCCATCACGTACTACGTGGACCAGGTGATCGTCGGTGTGGTGCTCAACGTCCTCGTGATCGGCGTGACCACGTTCCTGTTCCGACAGGTGCTCGCCCCCAACCAGGCGGCGCTGAACACCGTCGAGCCGTTCCGCGACCTGCCGATCCCGCTGCTCAGCGACATCCCCGTGCTCGGGCCGATCCTGTTCCGACAGACGATCGTGGTGTACCTGATGTACGTCATCGTGTTCGTCGTCTGGTACGGCATGTACCGCACCCGCTGGGGTCTGCGACTGCGCGCGGTCGGCGAGCACCCGCAGGCGGCCGACACGGTGGGCATCAACGTCGCGCGCACGCGCTACATGAACGTGCTCATCGCCGGTGCCGTCGCGGGCATGGGAGGCGCGTTCTTCACACTGGTCTCGGTGCCGCGCTTCAACCCCGAGATGACCGCCGGAGCCGGCTTCATCGCCCTCGCCGCGGTGATCTTCGGCAAGTGGGACCCGATCCGCGCGACGCTGGCGGCACTGCTGTTCGGCTTCGCGAGCAACCTGCAGAGCGTGCTCAGCGTCATCGGCTCGCCGGTGCCCAGCCAGTTCATGCTCATGCTGCCGTACATCGTGACGATCTTCGCCGTGGCAGGCCTGGTCGGGCGCTCCCGCCCGCCGGCAGCCGACGGCGAGCCGTACATCAAGTCCTAGGAGAGAACACGTGACCGACATCGATTGGGACGAGCTGAGACAGGTCGCCTCCGAGGCGATGCAGAAGGCGTACGCGCCGTATTCGCGATACCGGGTGGGCGCGGCCGCGCTCGTGGACGACGGACGCATCGTCGCCGGATGCAACGTCGAGAACGCCTCGTACGGCGTCGGCCTGTGCGCCGAATGCGCTCTGGTCGGCGACCTGCACATGTCCGGTGGCGGTCGGCTCATCGCGTTCGTCTGCGTGAACAACGACGGACAGACGATCATGCCGTGCGGTCGCTGCCGTCAGCTGCTGTTCGAGCACTCCAGCCCCGAGATGCTGCTCGAGACCGTCTCGGGCATCCGCACCATCGACGAGGTGCTGCCCGACGCGTTCGGGCCGCGCGATCTGGAGGACGCCCGATGAGCTCTCAGACCGGCGTCGAGGCGTTCGACGCGATCGACGTGATCCGTGCCAAGCGCGACGGCGGAGTGGTGCCCGAGGCGGCGCTGCGGTGGATGGTCGACGCGTACACCCGCGGCTACGTGTCGGACGCCCAGATGGCGTCGTTCGCGATGGCGATCTTCCAGCGCGGCATGCAGCGCGAGGAGATCCGCGTGCTCACGGACGCGATGATCGCGTCGGGGGAGCGGATGAGCTTCGCCAGCCTCGGCAAGCGCACCGTCGACAAGCACTCCACCGGCGGCGTGGGCGACAAGATCACCCTGCCGCTGGCACCGCTGGTCGCCGTGTTCGGCGTGGCGGTCCCGCAGCTCAGCGGCCGCGGCCTCGGCCACACCGGCGGCACGCTCGACAAGCTCGAATCGATCCCGGGCTGGCGGGCGGCGCTCAGCAACGACGAGATGTTCGCGCAGATGCAGTCCGACGTCGGCGCGGTGATCTGCGCCGCCGGCTCGGGTCTCGCGCCCGCCGACAAGAAGCTCTACGCGCTTCGCGATGTGACCGGCACGGTCGAGGCGATCCCCCTGATCGCGTCGAGCATCATGTCGAAGAAGATCGCCGAGGGCACCGACGCGCTCGTGCTCGACGTGAAGTTCGGCAACGGCGCCTTCATGCAGGACATCGATCGGGCCCGCGAGCTGGCGCGCACGATGGTCGAGCTCGGCACCGACTCGGGTGTCGCGACGACCGCCCTGCTGACCGACATGAATGTTCCGCTCGGTCTCGCGATCGGCAACGCCAACGAGGTGCGCGAGTCGGTCGAGATCCTCGCCGGCGGCGGCCCTGCCGACGTGCGCGAGCTGACCCTCGCCCTCGCCCGCGAGATGCTCTCGCTGGCAGGACAGCCGGATGCGGATGTCGAGGCGGCCCTCGACGACGGCCGCGCCATGGACAGCTGGAGGGCGATGATCCGCGCCCAGGACGGCGACCCGGATGCCGCGCTGCCGACCGCCCGGGAGACGCACGTCGTCACCGCCGACCGCGACGGCGTGGTGACCCGCATGGACGCGCTGCCGTTCGGCATCGCCGCATGGCGCCTCGGCGCCGGGCGCGCCCGCGCCGAGGATCCGGTGATCTTCGCCGCCGGGATCGACCTCGCCGTCAAGCCCGGCCAGACGGTCACCGCCGGAGAGCCGCTGTTCACCCTGTCGGCCGATGACGAGGGGCGCTTCGCCCGCGCTCTCGAGGCGCTGGACGGCGCCTACGAGATCGGCGACGCTGCAGCGGCACCCGCCGCACAGCCCATCGTGCGCGAGCGCATCACCGCCTGAGTACCGGAGGATCACCATGAAGATCGACGAGCTGCGCGCCCTGCCCAAGATCTCGCTGCACGACCACCTCGACGGCGGCGTGCGTCCCGCGACGATCCTCGAGCTGGCCGATGCCGGCGGCATCCAGACCCCGGCGCAGGATCCCAAGGGGATGAGTCGCTGGATCGCGCAGCAGAGCGATGCCGGCTCTCTCGTGGAGTACCTGAAGTCGTTCGACCTCGTGACCTCCGTCATGCAGTCCGAGCGAGCCCTCACGCGGGTCGCCCGCGAGTTCGTCGCCGACCTCGCCGCCGACGGCGTGATCTACGGCGAGGTGCGCTGGGCACCCGAGCAGCACGTCGCCGGCGGCCTCAGCCTGGACGACGCCGTGCGCGCCGTGCAGCGCGGCATCGAGGAGGGCGAGGATGAGGCGGATGCCGCCGGGCGCAGCATCCGGGTCGGTCAGATCATCTCGGCCATGCGCCAGGGCTCCCGCGTGCGGGAGATCGCCGAGCTCGCCGTGCGTCATCGCGAGAGCGGCGTCGTCGGCTTCGACATCGCCGGGCCGGAGGACGGCTTCCCGGCGTCGGAGCACCGCGCGGCCTTCGACTACCTTGCCGGCGAGTTCCTGCCGGTCACCGTGCACGCGGGAGAGGCCGCGGGGCCGGCATCCATCCGCTCCGCCCTGATCGACGGACGCGCGCTGCGCCTCGGCCACGGCGTGCGCATCGCCGAGGACCTGCAGATCATCGAGCGCGAGGGCGACGAGGTGCAGGTGCAGTTCGGCGATCTGGCCCGCTGGGTGCGCGACCGGGAGATCCCGCTGGAGCTCTCGCCGTCGTCCAACCTGCAGACCGGCGCGATCGCCCAGTGGGGCGATGAGGTCGCGGACCACCCCTTCGACCTGCTCTACCAGCTCGGCTTCTCGGTCACCGTGAACGTCGACAACCGCACGATGAGCGGCACGTCGCTCACGCGCGAGCTCTCGCTGCTGGTCGACGCGTTCGGCTACGACCTCGACGATCTCGAGGCCTTTCAGTTCAACGCCGCGTCCGCCGCATTCCTGCCGGTGGAAGAGCGCGAAGAGCTCGTCGAGATGATCGCCGAGGGGTTCGAGCGCTGAACCCCTCGGCGGACGGCCGACACGCCGCTCAGGCGGCTTCCGGGTTCTGAGCCCACAGATCGGGGCCGAACACCTCGTAGTGGATGCGATCGGCGGGCACGCCGCGGCCGATGAGTGTGCGGCGCATGGACTGCATGAACGGCAGCGGACCGCACATGAACACCGAGGCGTGCTCGGGCAGATCGACCTCGCTGAGGTCCATGAAGCCCTCGCGCGCCGGGTGCAGGGTGGGCGCGCCGAGGGCGTCCCGCTCGTACCAGTTCTGCGCCCTGGCATCGGGCATGGCCAGCACCTGGCGGCGCAGCGACGCGTACAGCGCGTGCGTGTCATGAGCGCGGTCGGCGTGGAACAGCCGCACGGTGCGGGCGGGCTGGCGGCGGGAGAGGTCTTCCATGATGGCGGCGACCGGCGTGATCCCGATCCCCGCCGAGACGAGCACGAGCGGGTGATCCTCGTCGTCGAGCACGACGTCACCCGCCGGCTGCGAGACGTCGAGCACGGTGCCGGGCTGCGCGTGCTGCCACAGCCATGTCGAGACCTGTCCGTCGGGTGCGCCGCCCGCCCCGTGCACTCGCTTGATCGTCACCCGGATCGAGTCGCCGCGCGGACCGGATGAGATCGTGTACTGGCGTGGCTGTCTGCTGCCGTCCGGCAGGTCGACGGCGATGGCGACGTACTGTCCGGTGCGGTGGGAGGGGATCAGGCCGTCGACCGGTGCCAGCAGCAGCGAGAAGATGTCCTCCGACTCCTCGAACCGCTCCACCACCCGGTAGTCGCGCCACGGGTTCTGCGGGTCTGTGCCCGACAGGGCGTACAGCCGCGCCTCCTCGGCGATCAGCGCGGTGGCGAACAGCCAGTACACCTCGTCCCAGGCGGCCCGCACCTCGGCGGTGACGGCGTCGCCGAGCACCGTGCCCACCGCGTCGAGCAGATGGCGGCCGACGATCGTGTAGTCGCCGGCCGAGATGCCGAGGGAGACGTGCTTGTGGGCGATCCGGCGCATCACGGGAGTGAAGTCGGGAGCGGAGGGGTCGATGAGCTGCACCGCGAACGCGACCACCGAGGCGGCGAGCGCCTTCGGCTGCTCGCCGATCGCTTGGTTGGCTCGGTTGAACACCCGCAGCAGTTCGGGGTGAGCCGCGAACATGGCGGGGTAGAACACCTTCGTGATCCGCTCGGCGTGCGCGGCGACGACGCCGGCCGTGGCGGCGACGACTGCTTCGGACTCGGGCGAGAGCTTCATGACGTTCCTTTCGTGGGGTCTGCGTCCCCTCCACTCTGCGCTCGGGCTCTGGCGGCGAGGAGGGGTTTTCACCGGTTCTATTCCGAGCGCGGCAGACGCCGGCGCCGTAGCCTGAAGGAATGCCACGCCGAGTCGACGATTACCGCGGTCTCACTCAGCCGAGCCGCCTTCGTCTGCTGCGCGCCGTGCAGAGCGAGCCAGGTCTGCGCATCGCCGAACTCGCCGAACGTTGCGGGATGCCGCTCAACACCGCCCGAGATCACCTGCGCGTGCTCGTTCAGGAGGGCCTCGTGCGCGAGGAGAGGCTGCAGGTGGGCAGCAGGGGCCGTCCGCCGCTCGCCTACCACCCGGTGCGGGAGGCGGGGTCGAACCCCGCGGCGCAGCGTCGCGTCGACGGCGCGCGTCGACGCGGTGCCCTGTTGCGCGCGGTGACCCCGCCGACGTCAGGCGACGCGGCGCGGGAGGACGACGTGGATGCCGAGGCGCAGCTCGATGTGCTGTACGAGCATCTCGATGACGCCGGGCTCAGCCCCGTCCTCGACGAATCGGCGCTGCGCTTCGAGATGCTGCCGTGCAACTACCGCGGGATGCTCGCGCAGGATCAGTCGACGGTGTGCGGCACGCATGCCCGGCTGGCGCGCGACACGCTCGCCCAGGTCGATGGTCCGCTCGAGGTCGAGCGACTCGACCCGTTCATCACCGCGGACTCCTGTGCCCTGCTGCTGCGCCACGCCCGTGACCGGGCCGTACCCGACCCGGTCAGCGCACCGCCGCCGCGAGATCCCCCACGAGCTCCGTGATCTGCACCCGCACGGCGGCGTCCGTGATGGTGGGAGTGCCGTCGCCCGCCTGCGGGCCGTAGGAGCCGAACGACGCGTGCGAGGCGCCGTCGATCTCGACGAGCTCGGCATCCGCCGGAAGCAGATCCCTCGCATCCGCGATCTTCTCGGGTGTCGACAGGCCATCCTCGCTTCCGGACAGGCTCAGCACCGGCACCCCCGAGTCCGACAGGTCGTTCGCGCAGTACGAGGCGAACAGCACCAGGGCATCCGCGTCCGGTGCCAGCTGGCAGGCGCGCACCCCGCCCAGGGAGTGACCGCCCACCATCCATGAGTCCACGTCGGATGCGGCGGAGGTGAAGGCGTCCAGCCCACGCGGATCGAAGAACGCGAGATTCAACCACGGTCGGGTGATGACGACGGTGATGCCGTCCTCGGCGGCGAGCTCCTGCAGCGTCGCGACATAGCCCTCGGGCTGCACCTTGGCGCCGGGGATGAACACCAGGCCGACGTCCGAGTCGCCGTCCGCGGGGGAGAGCACGGTGCCCTCAGGGGCGTCCTCGATCTCGAGCGCGGGGTTCGCCCTCGCCTGCGCCAGCGGATCGGGTTCTGCGGACATCACGCCCACCTGCGTCCACACCAGGGTCCCGACGACGATCAGCACGATCAGTGCCCCCAGCGACCACAGTGCGCGGACGACGATCCGCCTACCCCTGCTGCGTGGCGCTCTCATCCGCGGCATCGGCGCGACTCACCGCCGCGCGGCGAGGAGCTCCCGCACGGCGGCTTCGAGCTCGGCGACGGCGCGGGCGGCGTCGGCCGTGCTCTCGCCGCGCGCGTCGATGTACACCTTCAGCTTCGGCTCGGTGCCGCTGGGGCGCACGATGACACGCGACCCGTCGTCGAGGCGGTAGCGCAGCACGTCTCCCGCGGGCACCCCCGCGTCACCGGTGGCCAGATCCTCTGCCGACGCGACCGCCCGCGCGCCGAACGCCGCGGGCGGCTGGGCGCGCAGAGACGCCATCGTCGAGCCGATCAGGCTCAGATCGTCGACGCGCACCGATACCTGGCCGCTCGCGAAGTGGCCGATCTCGGCACCGAGCTCGTCGAGCAGGCCGGCGAGCGTGGTCTCGCGCACCCGCGCCTCGGCGGCGAGGCCGAGCAGGGCGACCGCGGCGGAGATGCCGTCCTTGTCGCGCACGGTGTCGGGGTTCACCAGGTAGCCGAGAGCCTCTTCGAAGCCGAACACCATGCCGGGAGCACGCGAGATCCATTTGAAGCCGGTGAGCGTCTCGTGGAAGTCGAGTCCGTAGCGCTCGGCGACCGCACCGAGCCCGGGGGAGGAGACCAGCGAGCAGGCGAGGGATGCCCCTGCCGTGCCCTGCGCGGCGCGTGCCGCCCGCCAGCCGAGCAGCAGCCCGACCTCGTTGCCGGTCAGGCGGCGCCAGCCGCCCTCGGCTGCCGGATCCGGGATGGCGACGGCCAGACGATCGGCGTCGGGGTCGTTCGCGATGATGAACTCGGCATCCGCCTCACGCGCTCGAGCGAACGCGAGGTCCATCGCACCCGGCTCCTCGGGATTGGGGAACGAGACGGTGCGGAACGTCGGATCGGGGTCGCGCTGCGCGTCGACGATGCGCGGGGCCGGGTAGCCCGCGGCCTTCACGACGCGCGAGAAGGTCTCCCAGCCCACGCCGTGCAGGGCCGTGTACACCCAGCGCATCTCCTGCACGCCGAACGGTGCGGGAGCCACGGCTGCGGTCGCCGCGATGTAGGCGTCGACGACGTCGTCACCGGCGATCTCGTACGCGGCCGAGCGGGGCAGCAGGCTCACGTCGCCCGCATCGGCGACGCGCTGGATGTGCGCGGCGATCTGCGCGTCCGCCGGAGCGACGATCTGCGATCCGCCGTCCTCGCCGCCGAGGTAGACCTTGTAGCCGTTGTCGTTCGGCGGGTTGTGGCTGGCGGTGACCATGATTCCGGCATCCGCCTGCAGGTGGCGCACCGCGAACGCGAGCACCGGCGTCGGCAGCAGTCTCGGCAGCAGGATCGTGCGCAGCCCGGCACCGGCGAGGATCTCGGCCGAGTCGAGCGCGAAGCGGCGGGAGTTGCGTCGGCCGTCGTAGCCGATGACCACGGTGGGACGCGTCGTGCTGCGCTGCAGCAGGTACCCCGCGAAGCCTGCGGCCGCCTGGGTCACGAGCACGCGGTTCATGCGGTTGCTGCCCGCGCCCAGCTCACCGCGCAGACCCGCGGTGCCGAAGGCGAGCCGTCTGCCGAAGCGGTCCTCGAGATCGGCGAGAGCCGCCGCGTCACCGCCCGCGGCGCGGGTGATGATGCCGGCGAGCTCGTCGCGGGTCTCGGCATCCGGGTCCTGTCGCAGCCAGGCGCGCGCCTGGTCGAGCCGCTCGCTCACAGCGCCTCGATCACTCGGGCCAGCAGCGCCGAGATCACCGGCTCGGCCTCACGGCCGGCCTCGATGACCTCCTCGTGGCTGAGCGGGGTCTTCTGGATGCCGGCGGCGAGGTTCGTGATCAGCGAGAAGCCGAGGATCTCCATGCCCGCCTGCCGGGCGGCGATCGCCTCGAGAGCGGTCGACATGCCGACGATGTCACCGCCGATAGCCTTGGCCATCTGCACCTCCGCCGGGGTCTCGTAGTGCGGGCCGCGGAACTGGGTGTACACGCCCTCGTCGAGAGTGGGGTCGACGGTGCGGGCGATGTCGCGCAGCCGCGTCGAGTACAGGTCGGTGAGGTCGACGAAGGTCGCGCCCTCGAGCGGCGAGTCGGCGGTGAGGTTGATGTGGTCGCTGATCAGCACCGGCTGGCCGGGCTTCCACGTCTCGCGGATCCCCCCGGCGCCGTTGGTGAGCACCATGGTCTTCGCGCCCGTCGCGGCTGCGGTGCGCACCGAGTGCACGACCCGGCGCACGCCGTGGGCCTCGTAGTAGTGCGTGCGCGCACCGATCACCAGCACGTTTCGGCCGCCGGGGGTGCGGATGCTGCGCAGCGTGCCGACATGCCCGTCGAGCGCGGGCTTCGAGAAGCCGGTCACCTCGGTGGCGGGAACGGTGGCGACGGTCTCGCCGATCAGCTCGGCGGCCTTGCCCCAGCCGGAGCCGAGGGTCAGGGCGATGTCGTGGTGGTCGACCCCGGTCAGGCGAGCGATGTCGGCGGCCGCATCGGCGGCGACGGCGAACGGATCGGCCGTCGGGTCGTCCAGGGGGTTCAGGGAGTTCTCACGCATGCCTCCACTCTAGGAAGGTGGCGGGGCCGCTGCCAGGATTGCGGAAGAATGGAGTTCATGTCTCAGACTTCCTTCGCGAACAGGCAGAGCGTCGCCGTCCTCGGCGGCGGTCCCGGTGGGTACGAGGCGGCGCTCGCCGCAGCGCAGCTGGGAGCGGATGTGACGCTCGTCGAGCGCGTGGGCGTGGGCGGGTCGGCCGTGCTCACCGATGTGGTGCCGTCCAAGAGCCTCATCGCCACCGCCGATGCCGCCGTCGCCATCGCCGGGGCCACCGACCTCGGCGTGCAGTTCTACGCGCGCGGCGCGGACGACAGGCCGCTCAAGCCCGAGATCGCCATCAACCTCGCCGCCGTCAACAAGCGACTGCTCGCCCTCGCCGGCCAGCAGTCGGAGGACATGCGCTCCACCCTGCTCGAGGCCGGCGTGCGCATCATCTCCGGACACGGCCGCCTGGAAGGTCCCAACGCCATCGTGGTCTCCACGGGACTGCACGGCACGGACTTCGACCGTGTCGAGGCGGACACCATCGTCGTGTCGGTCGGCGCCTCGCCCCGCGAGCTGCCCTCGGCGAAGCCCGACGGCGAGCGCATCCTCACCTGGACCCAGCTGTACGACATGAAGGCGCTGCCCGAGCACCTGATCGTCGTGGGCTCGGGTGTGACCGGTGCGGAGTTCGCGTCGGCGTACATGAACCTCGGCGCGAAGGTCACGCTCATCTCGAGCCGCGACCAGGTGCTGCCCGGTGAGGACGAGGACGCCGCGAAGGTGCTCGAGAAGGTGTTCACCCGCGGCGGCATGAAGGTGCTCTCGAAGTCCCGCGCAGAGAGCGTGCAGCGCACCGATGACGGGGTGCGGGTCACCCTGTCCGACGGTCGCACCGTCGAGGGCAGCCACTGTCTGATGGCGGTCGGATCGATCCCGAACACGGCCGGCATCGGCCTCGAGGAGGCGGGCATCGGGCTCACCGAATCCGGTCACGTGCGGGTCAACCGGGTGGCGCGCACCTCGGTTCCCAACGTCTACGCCGTGGGCGACTGCACGAACTTCTTCCCGCTGGCATCCGTCGCATCCATGCAGGGGCGCACGGCCGTCTTCCACGCGCTGGGTGACATCGTGATCCCGCTCGAGGTGCGCAAGATCACCGCCAACATCTTCACCGCACCCGAGATCGCGACGGTCGGCTACTCCGAGCAGGACGTCGCGAACGGGCAGGCCGACGGCATCGCGCACAAGCTGCCGCTCGCCGCCAACCCGCGCGCGAAGATGCTGGGCATCAAGGACGGCTTCGTTAAGATCATCGCGCTGCGCGGCTCGGGGACGGTGGTCGGCGGTGTGATCGTCGCGCCACGGGCATCCGAGCTGATCTACCCGATCGCGATGGCGATCGAGCGTCGCCTCACCGTCGACCAGGTCGCGCGCGTGTTCGCCGCCTATCCGTCGCTGACCACCAGCATCACCGATGCGACCCGTGCCATGCATGCGGTCGGCGTCGTCTGACCCGACCACCGCAGACGCAGAAGGCGCGCCCCGGGATCGGGACGCGCCTTCTGTGCATCGGGTGCGGGTCAGCTGATCGTCAGCAGCTGATGCCCGGCCGAGACGGTCGTACCGGGGGTGGCGTCGATGGCGCCGACGACGCCGTCCTTGTGCGCCTGCAGCGGCTGCTCCATCTTCATCGCCTCGAGCACGACCACGAGGTCGCCCTTGACGACGTGCTGGCCCTCTTCGACGGCGAGCTTGACGACGGTCGCCTGCATGGGCGACTTGACGGCATCGCCCGACGCTCCGGCGTTCGCGGTGGCGGTGTGGCTGCGTCGCGACGGCGGAACCGCCGCCGGACGGCCGGCGGTTCCCGCGACGGGGGCGACGACGCGGTCGGGAAGGCTCACCTCGAGGCGCTTGCCGGCGACCTCGACGACGACGGTGTGACGGCCGGGCGCGGGGGCGGGCTCGTCGAGCTCGCCGTCCCACGCGGGGATGTCGTTGACGAACTCGGTCTCGATCCAGCGCGTGTACACGCCGAACTCGCCGTCGGCGGCGACGAACGTCGGGTCCCGGACGACCTTGCGGTGGAACGGGAGCACGGTCGGCATGCCGGCCACCTCGAATTCGTCGAGCGCCCGACGGGAGCGCTCGAGGGCCTCGGCGCGGTCGCGGCCGGTGACGATGATCTTCGCCAGCAGCGAGTCGAAGGCGCCCGAGACGGCGTCGCCTGCCGTGACGCCCGAGTCGAGACGGATGCCGGGACCGCCGAACGTCTTGAAGACGTTGATCGGGCCGGGCTGGGGGAGGAAGCCGCGACCCGGGTCCTCGCCGTTGATGCGGAACTCGATCGAGTGGCCCTGCGGTGCCGGGTCGTCGTAGTCGATGGTGCCGCCGGCGGCGATGCGGAACTGCTCGCGCACGAGATCGATTCCGGTGACCTCCTCGGACACCGGGTGCTCGACCTGCAGGCGGGTGTTCACCTCGAGGAACGAGACCGTGCCGTCAGCGCCGATGAGGAACTCGCAGGTGCCCGCGCCGAGGTAGCCGACCTCCTTGAGGATGGCCTTCGACGCGGAGTACAGCAGCTCGTTCTGCTCGTCGGTGAGGAAGGGCGCCGGCGCCTCCTCGACGAGCTTCTGGTGACGTCGCTGCAGCGAGCAGTCGCGGGTCGAGATGACGACGACGTTGCCCTCGGCATCCGCAAGGCACTGCGTCTCGACGTGGCGCGGCTTGTCGAGGTACTTCTCGACGAAGCACTCGCCACGGCCGAACGCGGCGACCGCCTCGCGCGTCGCCGACTCGAAGAGCTCGGCGACCTCGTCGAGCTCGCGCGCGACCTTGAGACCGCGCCCGCCGCCGCCGTATGCCGCCTTGATGGCGATCGGCAGGCCGTGCTCCTTCGCGAAGGCGATGACGTCGTCTGCGCCGTCGACCGGTCCGGGGGTGCCGGGGGCCAGCGGTGCGCCGACCTTCTCTGCGACGTGACGGGCGGTCACCTTGTCGCCGAGCGCCTCGATGGCTTCGGGCGATGGGCCGATCCACGTCATCCCCGCGCCGATGACGGCGCGCGCGAAGTCGGCGTTCTCGGCCAGGAACCCGTATCCCGGGTGCACGGCGTCGGCGCCGGCGCGACGCGCCACGGAGAGGATCTTGTCGATCTGCAGGTAGGTCGCTGCGCTCGTGACCCCGTCGAGGCTGTAGGCCTCGTCGGCGAGACGCGCGTGCAGGGCGTCGCGATCCTGGTCGGCGTACACGGCGACGGAGGAGATTCCGGAGTCCCGGGCGGCGCGGATGATGCGTACGGCGATCTCGCCGCGGTTCGCGATGAGCACCTTGGCGATATCAGGCATGGGCTTCAGCCTAGCGAGGTCGACGCCGATCCTTTTGACGACTCTCCACAAGAAATACGGCAATCCGTTAGGACTGCGACCACAAATCGGTCCAGACGACGTCGAGCTCCCGCGCCAGGCGGCGAAGTGTCGACAGCGACATGCCCACCACCGTCGACGGATCGCCCTCGACTCGCGTGATGAACGGCCCGCCGAGACTGTCGACCGTGAACGCGCCCGCCACGTGCAGCGGCTCGCCGCTGTCGATGTACGCCGCCAGTTCGGCATCCGTCACATCGTCGGCGAAGGTGACCGCAGCCTCGGCGACGGCCGTCGCCTCCACCGGCTCGCGGTCGGGTCCGACGCGGAAGACCGAGTGACCGGAGTGCAGGATGCCGGTGGCGCCGCGCATCTGCTGCCAGCGCTCGTATGCCGCCTCCGGCGTGTACGGCTTGCCGTGCACCTGCCCTCCGATGGCGAACATCGAGTCGCCGCCGATCACGATGCCGTCGAAGCGCGGATGCTCGGCGTGGATGCGCCCCGCGACATCGGCGGCCTTCGCCCTGGCGAGCAGAAGCACCAGCTCGTCCGGTGCGAGCGGGGCTCCGCGTTCCGCGCTCGCGGCGGCGGCGACGGCGTCCTCGTCGACCGTGGGCGCCACGATGAGCGGTTCGATGCCCGCCTGCCGCAGCAGCATCAGGCGGGCGGGGGAGGTGGATGCCAGGCACACGCGCATCCCTCCACGCTAGCCCGTGAGATCTCAGCGGTGTGTGGGATCCTGGAGGGATGACCTCTTCGGCCCGCACGCTCGACCTCGACATCACCGGTATCGCGCACGGCGGCACCTTCATCGCCCGGCACGAGGGGCGGGTCGTGTTCGTGCCCGACGCCATCCCCGGGGAGCGGGTGCGCGCCGAGGTGACCGAGGGGGAGGACGGCAAGCGGTTCTGGCGCGCCGAGACGCTCGAGGTGCTCGACGCATCGCCGCACCGCCGCGACCATGTCTGGGCCGAGGCCGACATCTCCCGCGCCCCCGCGGACCGAGTGGGCGGGGCCGATCTCGGACACATCGACCTCGCGCATCAGCGCGCGCTGAAGCGGCAGGTGCTGCAGGAGGCCCTCGACAAGTTCGCCGGCGCGGGGCTGGCCGCTCCCGTCGTGGAGCCGGTCGATCAGGCCGACGGCACCGGATGGCGCACCCGCGTCTCGCTGCACGTCGACGCCGACGGACGCGTCGGTCCGTACGCGGCCCGCAGCCATCGCGTGATCGACGTCGCCACACTGCCCCTCGCGCGCCCCGCCGTCGAGACCGCGGCCTTCGGCCTGCGCTCGCAGAAGCCGGGCCGGGTCGATCTGGTGGAAGCGGGCGACGGGCGCGTGCGGGTGCTGCCGCGGCCCGAGGGCGCTCGTCGCGGCCGCGCCGAGGTGGTGTTCGAGCAGGTGCGCGGGCGCCGCTTCCAGCTCGATGCGTCCGGATTCTGGCAGGTGCACCCGCGCGCCGCTGAGACGCTGCACGACGCCGTCGTCCAGGCGCTCGCCGGTCGGGTGGATCCGGATGCCACGCACTTCGACCTCTACGGAGGCGTCGGACTGTTCGCGGCGACACTCGCCGAGCAGGGCGCGCAGGACATCGTCACCGTCGAGTCGGACCGCCGCGCGACCGAGCACGCGGCCGCCAACCTGGCCGACGTCGACGTGCATGCGGTCACCGCGCGGGTCGACCGCTTCCTCACCGGCATCCCCGACGACACGCGTGCCGGCGCCGTCGTGCTCGATCCGCCGCGCGCCGGGGCGGGGCGCGGGGTCGTCGAGGCGATCAGCGCCCTCGCCCCCGAGGCCGTCGTCTACGTCGCCTGCGATCCGGTCGCGCTCGCGCGCGATCTCGGCACGTTCCGCGAGCTGGGCTGGGATGTCGCGTCGCTGCGCGCCTTCGACCTCTTCCCGCACTCGCACCACTTCGAGGCCGTCGCGCTGCTCGAGCGCTGACGTGCTCGAGCACGGCGCGCCGCCGTGCAATCGGTAGGCTGACGACATGAGTACCGTCGCCCTCATCGACGATCACGAGTCCGTGCGCCTCGGCCTGGAGGCCGCATGCCTGCGCGAGGGCGGCGAGCGCGTCGTCTTCTCCGGCGGAACCGTCAAGGAGTACCTGACCTGGCGGGCGACGTCCGCCGAGCCGCCCGTCGACGTGGTGGTGCTCGACCTCACTCTCGGTGACGGCACGACCGTGACCGAGAACGTCGCGAGGCTGGTCGCCGACGGCGCGAGCGTCGTGATCCACAGCGTCGCCGACCGGCCGGCCTCGGTGCGCGAAGCGCTCGCCGCGGGAGCCGCCGGGGTGGTCAGCAAGTCGTCGGCGCTGGGCGACGTGCTCGATGCCATCCGCACGGTCGCGCGCGGCGAGGCGCTGAACAACGTCGAATGGGCCAGCGCCGTCGACGGCGACCGCGAGTTCGCCGACGCGCAGCTGTCGACCAGGGAGCGCGAGGTGCTGCGGCTGTACGCCGCCGGGCTGCCGCTGAAGGCCGTCGCCGAGCGTCTCGGGGTCGCGTACTCGACCGCGAAGGAGAACATCACGCGCATCCGCGTGAAGTACGTCGAAGTGGGGCGCCCCGCGCCCACGAAGGTCGACCTGCTGCGTCGTGCCATGGAAGACGGCATCGTCGAATCGGACGGTGCGCCGAGTGGCGAGTGAGGTCCGGGCTGACATCGACGCGATCAGCGAGGCGTGGACCAGTCTCCCTTCGCCAGGCGAGGTGGGTGTCGGTCTCGAGCGCTTCACCGGGCAGCGGATGGAGCGGATACTCGCCACGGTGGGCGGTATCGGCTCGACGGCGCTGGGAGCGCAGGCTCTTCTGGGTGCCCTGAGCCGGATCGACCTGCTGGACGGACCGCACGTGGCCGTCATGGTCATGGTGTTCGGGCCGCTGCTGTGGATGATCGTCGCGTGCTTCTCCGGCCGGTGGATCAGCCAGGCGTGCGGCTCGTTCGCGGTGCTGTACGCCGTGGCTCTGGCGATCTGGCCGGTCGTGGTCGATCGAGGGCTCAACGAAGCCGAGAACCAGCCGTGGATCTTCTTCCTCGTGAACATCGGCGTGGTGGCGGCCCTGCTGGCCTTCTCGCCCCGCCTGCAGTTCGTCTGGGCGATCGGACTGCCCTTCGTATACGGATACGTTCGCCTCGTGCAGGGCGGCTTCGAGCAGAGCTACTGGATCACGACCGCCTTCGACGTGTCGTTCACGCTCATCCTGGGATCGGTGATCGTCTCGCTGGGGTGGATGTTCCGACAGGTCGCCGCCGGTGTCGACGACGCCCGAGCGCGGGCTGTCGAGACGTACGCGGAGGCGGCGGCGGCGTCGGCCGCCGAGGAGGAGCGCATGGCGATGTCGGCCCTGATGCACGACAGCGTGCTGGCGGCTCTGATCAGCGCGGAGCGCGCCGAGAGCGCACGTGAGCGCTCGCTGGCGGTCGCGATGGCGCGAGAGGCTCTCACCCGCCTGGCCAACACCGAGGCCGCCATCGCGCAGGAGGGCAGCGACGAGCCTGCGGCGCGATCGAGGATCGTCGCCGAGCTGAGACGTGCTCTGTCGGAGCAGGGCGCCGATGCCGTCGTCGAAGAGCGCGGTGTTCCCGTGGCGGTTCCGGGGCGGGTTGCCCGTGCCATGGTGCTCGCCGCGCGGCAGGCGATCAACAATGCGGTCCTGCACGCGAAGGGCCGCGGCCTGCACGTGATCGTGGAATCACCCGAAGAAGGGCAGCTGACCATCGCCGTCTCCGACACCGGACCCGGGTTCGACCTTGCCGCCATCGGTGAGGATCGCCTCGGGATCCGCGCATCCATCGTCGCCCGGATGGCAGCGGTGGCCGGAACCTCCAACATCGTGACGGATTCGACCGGCACCACCGTCGAGCTGGGGTGGCGCGAATCATGACGCGGACAGTCCGGAGCATGACGACCGCTCTCGCGCTCGGCTTCGCCGTCTACTTCGCGGCGCGCGGCATCGGGTGGGTCGACCAGCCGTCGAACCCGCTGCTGATGATCGCCGGGATCCTGCTGTTCCTCGCTGCGATGCTCGTCGCGGTGCTCGCCGGCGCGTCGCACAGTGTGCGCATGCCGCTCGGGGCGACTCTCCTCGCAACCGTCGCCGCCGCCGGTGTGCCATCCCTGGTGAGCCTGTCGCTGGAGGCATCGATGCGCGGTGCCCCGTTCGCGACCTGGTACATCGGCGCGACCGGCCTGCTCGGCGTGGTCTGCGTGGTGCGGCGGCGCTTCTTCTTCGGATGGCTGATCCTCGGGATCCTCGCGCTGTCCACCTGGGCGTACATGGGACTCGACCGGGCTCTGACCCTCGGCCTGGTCGGATCCATCACCTGGGTGGTGGTGGCCCAGGTGCTCGTGCTGTTCTGGAACAGGGCGATCCGCGACACCGAGCGCCTCACGGACGTTCAGCGCGGCGTCTCCGCCTGGCACGCCTCGCAGCTCGTGCGCCAGCGGGAGCGCAGGGTGCGCACGCAGCGGGCGCTGGTCATCGCCGGACCTGTGCTCTCGCGCACGGTCGCGACGAGGGGCGAGATCACCGAGCAGGAGCGCCTGGAAGCGCGTCTGGCCGAGGGAACGCTGCGCGACGAGCTGCGCGGCGCGAGCCTCATCAACGACGCCGTCAGGTCGATGATCAAGGATGCGCGGCGGCGCGGATCGGTCGTCTCCGTGTTCGACGAAGGCGGGCTGGAGGGCATCGACGAGGAGCGGGCCGGGCAGATCAGGGATGAGCTCGCGGCCGTACTGGCCAGCGCGCACTCCGATCGAGTCATCATCCGAGCCGGCCGGGACGACACGAACGCGGTGACCGTGGTCGGGCGCAGCGCCGACGGCGAGAGCGAGGACGCCGTCGACCTCTGGCACGAGATCCGCCGAGTCGCGGAATGAGAGAGGCGAGGGGCGGCAGGTCTGCCGGCCCCTCGCCAGATGCGGAACAGCTACCCGAAAACTGTCCGCGGGGTGGGCGGTACTGCGTCTGCCTACCCTGGGGACAGAGCAGCCGCCTAACGCGAAGCGTCCCTATCAGTTTCTCGGCCCGCAGATGGTCTGTCTGTAGGTATTTCGGGGGACAAACCGCCCGGCATCCGTCACAGCCGCAGCCCGGGAGACCACGGCCGGCCCGAGAGCGGGGTCAGCCCGAGAACCGCCCCCACGGGATGTCACGCCGCAGCGGGCTGCGGATGCCGCGCTGCGTGCGCTGCCACGCCGACACGCTCGGCACATCGGCGACCGCCTCGGCGGACTCGTGGGAGTACGCCTCGGCGACGACGGCGATGAGGGCGGCGAGCTCCTCCTCGGTCGGGTTGCCGCGGACGATCTCCATCCGGGGGGTCTGGTCGTCGTCGGTCACAGCGGGATGTTCCCGTGCTTCTTGGGCGGCAGGTCGGCCCGCTTGCCGCGCAGGGCGCGCAGCGACTTCGCGATCGCGACGCGTGTGCTGGACGGTTCGATGATGCCGTCGATCTCGCCGCGCTCGGCGGCCAGGAACGGGCTGGTCACGCTGTAGGTGTACTCGTTGGCGAGGCGCGTGCGCACGGCCGCGACGTCCTCGCCAGCCTCCTCGGCCTTGCGGATCTCGCCGCGGTAGAGGATGTTCACGGCGCCCTGGCCGCCCATCACCGCGATCTCTGCCGTCGGCCACGCGAGATTCACGTCGGCACCGAGCTGCTTGGATCCCATCACGATGTACGCGCCGCCGTACGCCTTGCGCAGGATCACGGTGACCATCGGCACGGTCGCCTCCGCGTACGCGTAGATGAGCTTCGCACCGCGGCGGATCACACCGGTCCACTCCTGGTCGGTGCCGGGCAGGTAGCCCGGCACGTCGACGAGGGTGACGATCGGGATCGAGAACGCGTCGCAGAAGCGCACGAAGCGGCTGGCCTTCTCGCCGGCCTCGATGTTCAGGGTGCCGGCCATCTGCGAGGGCTGATTGGCGATGATGCCCACCGAGCGACCCTCCACGCGGCCGAAGCCGATGACGATGTTCGGCGCGAACAGCGGCTGCACCTCGAGGAACTCGCCGGCGTCGACCACGTGCTGGATGACGGTGTGGATGTCGTAGGGCTGGTTGGGGGAGTCGGGGATGATCCTGTTCAGCACCTGATCGGCATCCGTCGTCTCCCACTCGAAGAGCGAGTCGTAGGCGGGGATCTCGGCCATGTTGTTGTCGGGCAGGTAGCTGAGCAGCGTGCGCGCGTAGTCGAGGGCGTCGTCCTCGTCCTCGGCGAGGTAGTGCGCGACGCCCGAGCGGGTGTTGTGCGTGAGCGCGCCGCCGAGCTCCTCCATGCCCACGTCCTCGCCGGTGACGGTCTTGATGACGTCGGGGCCGGTGACGAACATCTGGCTGGTCTTGTCGACCATGATGACGAAGTCGGTGAGAGCCGGGCCGTACACGGCGCCGCCGGCGGCCGGACCCATGATGATCGAGATCTGCGGGATGACGCCGGACGAGCGCGTGTTGTGCCGGAAGATCTCGCCGTACTTGCTGAGCGCGAGCACGCCCTCCTGGATGCGGGCTCCGCCCGAGTCGAGGATGCCGATGATCGGCATCCCGCCCTTCAGGGCGAACTCCATGATCTTGATGATCTTGTCGCCGGCGACCTCGCCGAGCGAACCGCCGAAGGTGGTGAAGTCCTGCGAGTACACCGCGACGGTGCGGCCGTGGATCGTCGCGACGCCGGTGACGACCGAGTCGCCGTACGGGCGGTTGCGGTCCATCCCGAACGACGTCGTGCGGTGGCGCACGTACTCGTCGAACTCGACGAAGCTGCCGGTGTCGACCAGGAGCTCGATGCGCTCGCGGGCGGTCATCTTGCCCTTGGCGTGCTGCTTCTGCTGGGCGATCTTCTCGGGCTCGAGGACCGCGTCGGTGAAGCGCGAGCGGAGGTCCGCGATCTTGGCGGCCGTGGTCGAGAGGTCTGGCGTGTCCGTCACGGATTCCACACTAGCGCCGGGGCCGGTTCGGCTGTTGGATGCTCGACACAACGGGAGCGGAGTTCCTTTGTCCTTCCCTGCGTATGCTCGTCAGCATGCCCATCCCCGTGATCATGGATGTCGACACCGGCATCGACGACGCCCTCGCCCTGCTCTTCGCCGCAGCCCATCCCGACATCGAGGTGCTCGGCGTCACCTGTGTCGCCGGCAACGCCGGGCTCGAGCAGGTGGTCGAGAACACGCTGCGGGTGCTGCATCTCGCCGACGCCTCTGATGTGCCGGTGGCAGGCGGCGCCCCGCGACCGCTGCTCGCGCCGGCGCGGGCGGCCTCGCACGTGCACGGGGCGGACGGACTGGGTGGCGTTGCCCTGCCCGCGAGTGGGCGGGATGCCGTCGGCGAGTCGGCCGTCGCGCTGATGCGTCGGCTGATCATGCAGCATCCCACGCCCGTCACACTCGTCGCGCTGGCACCGCAGACGAATCTCGCGCTGCTGCTTCGCACCCACCCGGAGGTGGCGGAGCGGATCGAGCGGATCGTGTTCATGGGCGGGTCGGCGAGCGTCGGCAACGCGACGGCACTGGCGGAGTTCAACGTCTGGCACGACCCCGAGGCTGCCGCGATCGTGCTGGATGCCGGGGTGCCGACCGTCATGTACGGTCTGGACGTGTTCAATCGGGTGGCGGTGCCGCAGGCGCTCGCCGACGAGCTCGCGTCGAGCTCGCATCGCGTCGGTCGCGTCGTCGGGCAGCTGCTCGGGCATCGGGTGGCGCTGAGCGAGGACGAGTCGTTGATGTACACCGGGCTGATCGGCGACGCGGGCGCGGTGTGCGCGCTGGTGGCGCCCGAGCTGGTGCGGTTCGAGGCGCTGCCGGTGCGCGTCGAGCTGAGCGGTTACAGCCGCGGGCAGACGATCGTGGATCGCCGCGCCTTCGCGGGTGAGGACCGGCTGCACGGTCTCGATGACGAGTGGTCGCGCTCGCAGGTGGCTCTGGGCATCGACGCGGATGCCGTGGCCGACCTCCTCGTGCGGACCGTACTGGCGCTGCCGGGGGAGTGAGCCTGCCGCGTCAGGTCGGGCCGGCTCAGGCGATGGTCCTCTCTTCGGACTGAACGCTCTCGTGCACGAGTGCCCCGAGCAGGCATAAAAGCCCATGTGCACATGCATGCGGTCGCCATGCGCCGCGCCAGGATGCTGGAGGGATGAAAGCCGCCCGATCGCAGGCATCCGAGAAGGTGGGGATGCGGGTACGGGAGCTGCGTGCGAAGCATACGATCAGCAGAGCGAAGCTGGCCGAGCGCGCAGACATGGATGTCTCTCACCTCGCTCGGATCGAGAGCGGAATCGGAAACCCGACGCTGTTCGTGCTGATCCAGCTGGCGACTGCGCTCGAGGTCGAGCCGGCGACCTTCGTCGACGGGCTCACCGCCGCCGACCTGCCCGAGAACGTCAAGCCGTACTCCGAGTCGGACTTCCGCAGGGAGCTGCGCCGCCGCGACGAGCGGTGACCGACGGCGTCACACGACGAATCGCCACAGGTACTCCAGCCCGTCCAGCTGCCGGAACCAGGCGATCGACACCACCGCTTCGTCGGGGTCGGAGGAGCACAGGCACAGCTCGACGGTCTCGCCAGGCAGCACCTGACCCCACAGGTCGACGACCTGCTGGTGGTCGACGTCGTCGCGGAAGACGCGTACGAAGTCGACCGGCTCGCGGCCGGCGTTGAGCACGACCGGGTGCGCACGGTCGCGACGGGTGATCACCCACGGCACGCCGTACGCGATGGGTGGTGTGGGCTCAGCGGGATCGATGGGGTGCAGCATCCCGCCACGGTAGGAATGAGCTCAGACGCCCCGACGTCGCGGCAGACGACGATTCCCGATCTGTGGAGAGTCTCGTCTCACTCGCCGTCTGTGGCGGAGATGTCGGAGGGCGGCTCGACCCCTCGCGGAGTGCGACGGAGCTTCGATCCGATGAACCGTGCGCCGTTCAGCATCCGGATCTCGATCTTCTCGCCCGCCGGCGACGGCTCGAGTTCCGCCGGGAGCGTCGCGGGAGCGGCGCCGAAAGCGCGTCGCGAGGTCGTCAGCACCCGCCGCCCGAGAAGGTGATTCCCGGCGCCGCCCACCACCGCACCGACGCCGAACGGCAGCGCCTTGCCGATGATGGACGCCCCGCCGCGCTTGGCGAACTGGCGGATGAACGCGGACTTCAATCGGTCGACGATCGGTCCCATCGCCGCGCGCGGCAGCGACTTCGTCACCATCTCACCCCAGTACGACGAACGGGTTCCGCCGGTGCCGGTCGCCTGCCGCGCGAGCTGGGAGACCAGATCGACGCCCTCCTTGCCGAGCATCAGCATCATGACCAGCGCGCGCGCACGTTCGGGATTGTCGACCGCGATGCCATGCACCTCGGCGATCGATTGCGCGAACAGCGCTGTCGACTCCATGAAGCCGATGGTCTCGACGCCGGACAGCGCCAGCGTGACGCCCGTGCCGATGCCCGGCACGACCGCGGTCGCGCCGACCGCCGCCCCGCCGGCCGTGACAGCGGCGAGGTAGCGAGCCTCGAGCGCGCGCACGATCTGCTCGGGGGTCGCGTCGGGATGGCGCCGGCGGATGCTGCGGATGTGCGCCACGACCAGCGGACGCTGCACGGCCATCACCCGATCCAGGCTGCGCACGCTGAGCGGGTGCTCGTGCGACCCGACGGGTGGCACGGGCTTGTCCCAGGGGGAGTCCTCGGGGAGCGAGTGGATCTTGTGGACCTTCTCACGCATGCGGCGATCCTATGCGCCACGCCCGTAAGAATGCCTGAAGCCCCGCTCCCCTTGACAGGGGCGGGGCTTCACGCATGCATGTGGGTCACACGAAGAGGTTCGCGCGCTCCAGGTCCTCAGCGAAGTCGACCTCGACCGCGTACAGATCCGAGACGTCCATCGGCTCGAGAAGCAGGCCGTCCTCGGCGATGGCGAGCTCGAGACCGCGCTCGAAGTAGTCCTGGTCCTCGACGCGCTGCAGCTGACGCATGAACGCCTTCTTGTCGCGCGACGAGATGTAGTTGATGCCGACCGCCTCGCCGAGGCCGCCCTTGACCGTCTTCGAGAGCTCGTTGATGTAGCCCTCAGCGGTGACGGTGTACTTCACCTCTTCGTCGCTCACCTTCGAGGTGTTGACGGTGACGAACGACTGGTCGCGCTCGATGAACTCGATGGCACGGCCGAGGATGCGCGGATCGAACACGACGTCGCCGTTCATCCAGAGCACGCCGCTCTTGCCGGTGGCGTTCAGCGCGCGCAGCAGGCTCTTGGACGTGTTGGTCACGTCGTAGCGCTCGTTGTGCACGTAGTTCGCGGTGGGGAAGGCCTCGATGATCGTCTCGGCGCGGTAGCCGACGACGGTCGTGATGCGGGCGCTCTTGCCGAAGGCCGCGCGGATGTTGTCGTGCTGCTGGCCCATGATCGTGCGGCCGTCGCTCAGCTCGGTGAGCGGCTTCGGCAGGGCGCGGCCGAGGCGCGAGCCCATTCCGGCTGCGAGGATGACGGTCTGAAGAGTCACGGAATCTCCTAAGAAAGAACGGTGTTCACTGTCGGTTCACCGACGGGACACCTCTTCGTGCCTCCGCAATGCTACCGATAGCCGCTGAGAGACGCCGGGGGAAGGCTGTCCCGTTGTCCTTTCGTGATCGATTGCACACGTTTCTCCCAGAGTCCCACAAGGGGGTTGCGTTCGCGATGTCTCCCGGTTTCGGCCGCCGGGGGCCTGTCAGGGGCGGTTGGTACCGTAGACGCGTGACTGCTCCGCTTGATCCCGAAGATGCCCGCATCGACGACACGACGAGGTCGAGCGACGCTGCGGCCGAGCCGTCGGCCGAGCCGAAGAAGCCCGCGCGCGCGCCCCGCAAGGCCGCCAGCAGCCCGGGTGCCGCCGCCGCCAAGACGGCCGCCGTCAAGAAGGCGGCAGCGACGTCGGCGGCCTCGAAGTCCGCCGCGGCGAAGAAGGCGGCAGAGGCGGATGCCGGCCGTGCGGCGGCTGTGAAGAAGGCGTCCACCACGGGAGCGGCCGCGAAGACGGCGAGTCGTACGACCGCCGCTCGGACGACGGCGACCAAGACCGCGGCGGCGAAGCGGGCCGAGACAGCGAAGAAGGCCCAGACCGCTGCCGCTGCCGCCGCGAAGAAGTCGGCGCCCGCCGATCCCGTGGGCGCGGAACAGGAGGGGGCGCTCGAGGAGAGCGCTGCCGCTCCGGCGAAGACCACCGCGGCGAAGGCGACGGCGGCGAAGACCACCGCGGCGAAGACGACGGCTGCGAAGACCCCGGCGACGAAGACCACGGCTGCGAAGGCGAAGTCGGCCGCTGCGAAGTCGACCGCAGCCAAGGCGACCGCTGCGAAGACCACGAGCGCGGCGAAGACGTCTGCCACGACGCCGTCCACCGCGGCATCCCCGACGAAGGCGTCCACATCGACGTCGTCCTCCGGCGCGGCGCCTGCATCGACAGCGAAGCCCCCGGTGACGAAGGCACGCGCGAAGACGGCATCCGCTTCGACACCGGGGACCGACGGCGCGGTCGCCGATTCCGCCCCGTCGGTGCCCGAGATCACGTCCGATGCGGTCATCGCTCTCGACGCCGAGCCCGTGCGTCGGCTGGTCGCCGCATCGAACAGCGGGGTCGCCGCATCGAACAGCGCAGAGCTGGCGGAGGCCCGCCCACCGCGCCGCGGAGAGGCAGGTTCTGCCGTCGTCGTCGAGCCGGGAGACCAGGCACCGACCACCCCGGCACGCGATGCTTCGGCAGCAGATTCCGCCGCGACCGAATCTGCAACACCAGACGAGGCGATCTCGAGCGCCGTCGCGGACCCGGCCGTCGCCGATTCGGCCATCGCGGACCCGGCCGTCGCGGACCCGGCCGTCGCCGATTCGGCCGTGGCTGACCCAGCCGTGGCTGACCCGGCCGTCACCGACCCGGCCGTGGCTGATCTGGTCGTCACCGACCCGGACGGAGACGCGCCGTCGGGCGAGGCCATCCGCATCCGAGGTCTGGTGAAGCGCTTCGGCGACTCCGTCGCGGTCGACGATGTCGACCTGACCGTTCCGGCCGGATCGTTCTACGGCCTCGTCGGCCCGAACGGCGCAGGCAAGACCACCACGCTGTCGATCATCGCCGGCCTGCTGCGACCCGACGCGGGCACCGTGCACATCAGCGGAATCGATCAGCGTGAGAAGCCCCTCGAGGCCAAGCGGGTCATGGGCGTGCTGCCCGACCGGCTGCGCACCTTCGACCGGCTCACCGGACGCCAGCTGCTGTACTACTACGGACAGCTGCGCGGGCTCGACCGCGCCGTCATCGAGAAGCGCACCGCCGACCTCGCCCGCGCGTTCGATCTCAGCGAGGCGCTGAGCCGCGTCGTATCGGACTACTCGGCCGGAATGACCAAGAAGGTGATGCTGGCCGGAGCCCTGATCCACTCGCCGCGCGTCCTCGTGCTCGACGAGCCCTTCGAGGCCGTCGATCCGGTCTCGTCGGGTGTGATCCTCGACATCCTGCGGTCGTACGTCGCACACGGCGGAACGGTCATCCTCTCCAGCCACGGAATGGATCTCGTCGAGCGGGTATGCTCGCGCGTGGCCGTGATCGTGGGCGGAGAGGTGCTCGCCGAGGGGACGATCGACGAGGTCCGCGCGGGTCAGACGCTGACCCAGCGATTCATCGAGCTCTCGGGCACCGGCGGCGAAGTGGAGGGACTCGAGTGGTTGCACACGTTCTCCGCCTGAGGGTCGCGCTGCTCGTCGGTGCGCTGCGCGGGGAGCGTGCGGTTCGCGCCGCGGTCGCGCTCGCGGGATCCATCGCCGCGACCGTCGTCGTCTGCATCGCCGTCCTCGGTCTCGGCGACGCACCACTCGCGACCGCTCGCACCGTCATCGCGCTCGGCGCGGCGGCGCTGATGCTGGCTTTCTTCGTCGGCCCCATGCTCACCGGCACGCCGGATCAGCTCGATCCACGACGTTTCTGGCCGTTCGGCCTGGATGAGCGGCGACTGGGCTGGATGCTTGCGCTGGCCTCGCTGATCAGCGTACCCAGCCTCGCCCTGATCGCCGTGACCGCGTGCGTCGTGATCGTCGTCGTCAACGCCGGAGTCGCCTGGGCGGCGGCTGTGCTGTTCGGCGCCATCGGCGTGCTGTCGATCGCGCTCGCCGCCCGCGTAGGGATGGCCATCAGCGCGATCCTGCTGCCCGAGCGCCGCTCGCGCGAGCTGACCATCCTGTTCGCGTTGCCGGTGATCGTCATCGCGTTCCCCGTCGCGGCGTACTTCGCGTCGCTGCGCTGGGACGGCCAGGTGCCCCCGGCCGTGCAGACGGCGACGGCCATCGTCGGCTTCTCGCCGCTCGCAGCCCCGCAGGCGTTCCTCTTCCATCTCGCCGCGGGCGAGACGGGCGCGGCGTGGGCGAGCGGTCTGATCGCGGTCGCGACGATCGGCGGGATGCTGCTGCTGTGGCATCTGCTGGTCAGGCGGCTTCTCACCGCATCCGAGCGCCCCTATGCGACGCGCGAGCGGTCGGGACTGGGATGGTTCGGATTGCTGCCGGCCAACGCGTTCGGCGCCATCGCCGCGCGCAGCCTCGTGTACTGGCTGCGGGACCGGCGATACATCGTGAACCTGCTCGTCGTGCCGATCGCCGGCGTGCTGACGGTGTTCCCTCTGCTCGTGGCCGGAGTGCCGCTGTGGCTCGCCGCCCTCGTTCCGGTTCCGCTCATGGCGCTGTTTTTCGGGTGGCTGCCGCACAACGACGCCGCCTACGATTCCACGGCACTGTGGATGCACATCGCCAGCGGCGTGCGCGGACTGCCCGATCGGCTCGGCCGACTCGTGCCCGTGCTGCTCGTCGCTCTCCCCGTGCTCGCGATCGGCATCTCCGTCACCCTCGCGGTCATCTCGGACTGGCATCTCCTGCTGCCTCTGATCGGCGTGACGGCGGCGCTTCTGCTCACCGCGCTGGGCATGTCGAGCATCGCATCGGTCGTCGCGCCGTACGCCGTCTCGCGGCCGGGGGACAGTCCGTTCCAGCAGCCGCAGCGCTCGTCTGCACACGGCTCGTACGGCGCCGCGCTGACCTTCGTGGGCGCCCTGCTCGCGAGCACGCCCACGATCTGGCTGTTCGGCCTGACGATCGTGGAGGGCGACCAGCACGCGCCGACGACATTCTGGGTCGGGGTGATCAGCGGAGTCGTCGTGCTCTTCGGCGGTGCCGCGGTGGGCGCCGTGATCTTCGAGCGCAGCGGGGAGAGGCTGATGGAGTTCGTCGAGAGGACCTGACCTCGGCGTCCCAGACGCGGATAGAATCTCGGCATGAGTACTCCGCTGGACAGCCCCGATCAGGGTGGCGTGGCAACGCTCGATCGCGAACTCGAAGAGCTGCTGCAGGAAGAGCATCTCGAGCCGGGGGACCACGAGCGCTTCTCGCACTACGTCAAGAAGGACAAGATCCTCGAGTCGGCGATCACCGGCAAGCCGGTGCGCGCGCTCTGCGGCAAGAAGTGGACTCCGGGCCGCGACCCGGAGAAGTTCCCGATCTGCCCGACCTGCAAAGAGATCTACGAGAGCATGGTGTCCTGACGCGTCGTCGCGTCAGTCCGCATCCACGAACAGAGTCGGGATCGCCGGGTCCGATTTGCTGAGGGCCAGCGCCCGCACGGGCAGCTCCTCCCGCACCCGCAGGTGATGCTCTCGCGCCGACGCGGTCCCGGTGGCGCCCTCGTGCGCCGCATCGATCTCGCCGCCGTCGACGAGAACGACCTGCAGTGCGCGGGCGTCAGGGTGCTCGGCAGCCGTGTCGACCTGCTCGAAGCCGTCGGCGACCGACACGGTCTCGGCGACAGCGACGCCCGCGTCGAGGGTGCGGAACGCCGCCTTGCGTCCGCCCTTCGACCCCTTGTCGGTGGATGCCTTGGCCACGGCGACCCAGCCACCGGAGGAGTCCTGTCGGGCGACGAGCTTGTAGACCATGCTCGCGGTCGGGTAGCCGGAACCGGTGACCACGGAGGTGCCGACCCCGTAGAAGTCGACGGGGGAGGCCGCCAGGGCGGCGATCGCGTACTCGTCGAGGTCGCTCGTCACCGTGATCTTCGTCCCGGTCGCCCCGAGCTCATCGAGCTGCTGGCGGACGGCCGCCGCGACCAGCGGCAGATCGCCCGAGTCGAGCCGCACCCCGCCGAGCCCCGTGCCGGCGACACGAATGGCCGTCTCCACGCCCTTGCGGATGTCGTAGGTGTCGACGAGCAGCGTGGTGCCGGTGCCGAGGCTCTCGATCTGAGAGCGGAACGCATCCTCCTCGGAGTCGTGCAGCAGAGTCCACGAGTGCGCCGCGGTGCCCATCGTAGGGATACCCCACTGCCGCCCGGCCTCGAGGTTGCTCGTCGACGCGAATCCCGCGATGTACGCGGCGCGGGCGGCTGCGACCGCGGACTGCTCTGCTGCGCGACGCGAGCCCATCTCCGCGAGCGGGCGCTCGCCGGCGGCGATGCTCATCCGCGACGCCGCCGTCGCGACCGCGGAGTCGTGGTTCAGCACGCTCAACGCGAGTGTCTCGAGCACGACGGCGTCGGCGAACGTGCCCTCGACGGTGAGGATCGGGGAACCGGGGAAGTACAGCTCGCCCTCGCGGTAGCCGCGGATGGTTCCCGTGAATCGGTAGTTCTCGAGGTAGGTGACGGCCTCGGCATCCACCACGTCGTTGTCGCGCAGATACCGCAGCTCGTCCTCGCCGAAGCGGAAATCGCGCAGCAGCGTCAGCAGGCGCCCGGTGCCGGCGACGACCCCGAAGCGACGGCCGCCGGAGAGGCGCCGCGAGAACAGCTCGAACACGCTCGGTCGCGACGCGGTGCCGTCCCGCAGCGACGCGGCCAGCATGGTCAGTTCATAGCGGTCGGTGAGGAACGCGGAGCTCATCGGGCCAGTGTATCCAGCCGCCGGGTCGGGGATACTGGTCAGCGGACGCCCGCCCCCACGACCCGCGACGGAGCCTGCGCATGTCAGACGAGCTGACCCGACTCGTGAACGGAGTCCTGTGGCCCGGATTCCTCGGTTCCGAGGTGCCGACGTGGCTCGGCATCGCGCTCGATGAGGGGCTCGCGGGCGTGGTCTACTTCGCGCAGAATCTCGTCGGTGACACGGCCGCGCTGAGCGCGAGCATCCACGATCGATCGCCGCGTGCGCTGATCGGCATCGACGAGGAGGGCGGCAGCGTCACGCGGCTCGAGACGCAGGGCGGATCCACCGTCCCGGGGGCGGCGCAGCTGGGCGTCGTGGACGACGTCACGGCCACGGAGGCGACCGGCTACGAGATCGCGCGACGCGTCGACGCCGTCGGCGCCGACGTCGTGCTCGGCCCGGTGGCGGATGTGAACAGCGACCCGCGCAACCCCGTGATCGGGGTGCGCTCCTTCGGCGACAGCGCCGACCTCGTCTCCCGACACGCCGCCGCCGCGGTGCGGGGCATCCAGCGAGCGGGGCTCGCGGCGTGCGCCAAGCACTATCCCGGGCACGGCGACACGCGCACCGACTCCCACCACGATCTGCCCGTCCTCACCCTCACGCAGCGCGAGATCGACGAGCAGCATCTTCCGCCGTTCGCCGCCGCGGTGCAGGCGGGGGTGCGCTCGATCATGACCGCGCACATCGGCTCTCCCCTCTGGGGCGACGCTCCCGCCACCCTCAGCCCGACCGTGCTCGGGCGGCTGCGCGCCGACGGCTTCGACGGGGTGATCGTGAGCGACGCCCTCGACATGGCCGCGATCCGGGAGCGGGCGGGGATCGGCGGGGGAGCGGTGCAGGCTCTCGCCGCGGGCGTCGACCTGCTGTGCATCGGCAACCCCACGAACCCCGGAGCGGCGATGCTGCCCGATCAAGACGAGCGGGACTACCGCTCGGCACGCGACGCGATCATCGCGGCGATCCGCAACGGCGAGCTCGCCCGCGAGCGGGTGGAGGAGGCGGCCCGGCGCGTCGCGTCGATGGCGGATGCCGTCAGGCGGCGCCCCGAGCCCCCGGAGGCGGTCTTCGACGCGGACAGCATCGCCGATCGTGCGGTGCGCGTGCAGGGCGAGCTGCCGGCTTTCACCGACGAGCCGACCACGGTCATCGACCTGCGCACCCCGTCGAGCCTGGCGGTGGACAGCGCGGCGGATCACGTCGCACGGGTTCTCGCCGTCGGCGGCGAGATCGTGCGCTTCGACGCATCGTCGGCCACGAGGAGTCAGCTCGCCGATGCTGCCGGTCGAGTGATCGCGCGGCAGAGCGTCGTGCTCGTCGACCGTCTGGACGTCGGGTGCGCGCAGCGGGCCGTGCTGGATGCGCTCCGCGCTGCCGCGCCAGGCGTCGTCGCGGTGAACGTGGGGCTGTTCGCGGAATCCGACGGCGTCGTCGTCTCGTCGCCTGCCGCCAGCGCGCTCGCCGCCCGCGCCGCCCGGCGCGCCCTGCGGGGGCGCTGACGCCGTCGAACAGCAGCCGCGGGCCGTACTCCGAAGAGCGGCACCAGGGCGTCCGCACCCGAGAGCAGCATGCCGCCGACTAGGCTTGAACACCATGGACGACGCACCGATCGGGATCTTCGACTCCGGTGTCGGCGGACTCACGGTGGCGAGGGCCATCCGCGCGCAGCTTCCGCAGGAGTCTCTGGTGTACATCGGCGACACGGCGCACTCGCCCTACGGGCCGAAGCCGATCGCCGACGTCAGGCGGTACAGCATCGAGGTGCTCGACGCGCTCGTGGACCAGGGCGTGAAGATGCTCGTGATCGCGTGCAACACGGCATCCGCGGCGGTGCTGCGCGACGCCCGCGAGCGGTACGACGTGCCGGTCGTCGAGGTGATCGGCCCTGCCGTGCGGCGCGCCGTCTCGACCACGCGCAATGGCCGCGTCGGCGTGATCGGAACGGTCGGCACGATCGGTTCGCGGGTGTACCAGGACATGCTCGAGGTGAACGAGCGCCTGGAGGTGTTCACCGCCGCGTGCCCTCGCTTCGTCGAGTTCGTCGAGGCCGGCATCACCGGCTCGCCCGAGGTGCTGGCCGTGGCCGAGGAGTACCTCGCCCCGTTGCGGGATGCCAGGGTCGACACCCTCGTGCTCGGATGCACGCACTACCCGTTTCTGCGCGGCGCGATCAGCTACGTGATGGGCGAGGGCGTCTCGCTCGTCTCGAGCGACGACGAGACCGCCGCCGACGTCTACCGCCAGCTCGTGAAGCACGATCAGCTCGCATCCCCGGGCGCCGTCGCCAGCTACGTCTACGAGGCGACCGGCGATTCGGCGGAGGACTTCACCGCCCTCGCGAACCGGCTGATGGGCCACGAGGTGCGCGACGTGCAGCTCGTGCAGACCGGCGTGATCGATCTGCCGTACCTGCTCGCAGCTGAAGCCGATGAGGTCGGCCGCGACGGCACCGTCCAGCCCTGACACCCCGCCTTCGACCCGATCCGCCCTGAACCGCTCCGCCTTCGAACCGCTCCGCCCTGAACCGCTCCGAGAGGACACCATGTCAGACATCGTCCGCGCCGACGGGCGCAGCACCGACCAGCTCCGCGAGATCACGATCGAGCGCGGCTGGTCCACGCACGCCGAGGGCTCGGCGCTGATCAGCTTCGGCGGCACGAAGGTGCTGTGCACCGCGTCGTTCACCAACGGCGTGCCGCGCTGGCTGACCGGCAAGGGCAAGGGGTGGGTGACCGCCGAGTACGCGATGCTGCCGCGTGCCACCAACTCGCGCAACGACCGCGAGAGCGTGAAGGGCCGCATCGGCGGTCGCACGCACGAGATCTCCCGCCTCATCGGCCGCGCGCTGCGCGCGGTGGTCGACACGAAGGCGCTGGGTGAGAACACCATCGTCATCGACTGCGACGTGCTGCAGGCCGACGGCGGCACCAGGACCGCGGCGATCACCGGGGCGTACGTCGCGCTCGCCGACGCCATCGAGTGGGGTCGGGACAAGAAGTTCATCGGTCGCAACGCGAAGCCGCTGCTCGATACCGTCGCGGCCGTCTCGGTGGGCATCATCGACGGCGAGCCGATGCTCGATCTCGCCTACGTCGAGGACGTCCGCGCCGAGACCGACATGAACGTCGTCGTCACCGGACGCGGGCTCTTCGTCGAGGTGCAGGGCACCGCCGAGGGCGCGCCGTTCGACAAGCGCGAGCTCGACGCCCTGCTCGACCTGGGAGTCGCCGGCTGCGCGTCGCTGCAGCAGCACCAGCTCGCGGCGCTGGCCGAGGGAAGTGCCGAATGAAGGTCGTCCTCGCCACGCACAACCCGCACAAGGTCGCGGAGTTCCAGCAGATCGTCGCCGCCACCCGTCCCGACCTCGAGGTGATCGGGTACGACGGGCCCGAGCCGGTCGAGGACGGCGTCACCTTCGCGCAGAACGCGCTGATCAAGGCACGCGCGGCGTTCGCACATACAGGGCTGCCGGCGCTCGCCGACGACTCCGGAATCTGCGTGGACGTGCTCGGCGGATCCCCCGGCGTCTTCTCGGCGTACTGGGCGGGGCAGAAGAAGGATGCCACGGCCAACCTCGCGCTGCTGCTCGACCAGCTCCGCGACGTCGCCGACCCCCACCGCACCGCGCAGTTCCACTCGACCATCGCGCTGGTGACCGCCGACGGCGCAGAGCGCACCGTCGAGGGCGTCTGGCCCGGGCGCCTCGCGCACCGGGCATCCGGCTCGGGGGGATTCGGGTACGACCCGATCTTCATCCCCGACGGTCAGGACCCGGCCTCGGAGCGCTCAGTAGGCAAGTTCACCGACGCCGAGAAGCAGTCGCAGTCGCATCGGGCCCGCGCCTTCCAGGCTCTGATCCCGCTGCTCGCCGCGCTGTAGCACCGCCCCGCCCGAGCTGTTGAGAACCGTTACCGTTCCCGTGTGCTCGGAAAGGGCCTCGAGAGCGTGCCGCCCGGCCTAGCCTGGAGGCATGCACGACCACGCACCCGCCGCCGGGGGGATTCGCGACGCCGGCCACCGGCGCCTGCTGGCGATCTCGCTGACGCTGACCGCCACCGTGATGGTGGTGCAGGTCGTCGGCGCGATCCTGTCGGGCTCGCTGGCGCTGCTCGCCGACGCCGCGCACATGTTCACCGACTCGTCGGCCCTCGTGATCGCCCTGATCGCGACCGCGGTGGCCGCGCGACCCGCCGATGACCGGCGCACGTTCGGCTACCAGCGCGCGGAGGTGTTCGGTGCGCTGATCAACGCCATCATCCTCATCGCGCTGATGGTCGTGGTCGCCGTGCAGGGCATCCAGCGGCTGATCGACCCGGGCGAGGTCGAGGTGGCGGGCCCGCTCATGCTGGCCGTCGCAGTCATCGGCCTGATCGCCAACGCCATCGCGATGTGGGTGCTCAGCCGCGCGCAGAAGACGAGCATCAACGTGCGCGGCGCCTACCTCGAGGTGATGGGCGACCTGATCGGGTCGGCGATGGTCATCGCCGCCGCCGTTGTGATCGTGACCACGGGATGGATGCCGGCCGACGCGATCGCCTCGCTGCTGATCGCGGCGCTCATCCTGCCGCGCGCGATCTCGCTGCTGCGGGAGGTGTTCTCGGTGCTGGCGGAGTCTGCACCGCAGGGCATGGCGGTCAGCGAGATCCGCGAGCATCTGCGGGTGTATCCGGGCGTCGTCGACGTGCATGACGTGCACGTGTGGCAGCTGACCCGCGGCGCCCCCGTGTTCACCGCGCATGTGACGGTGGAACCGGCCGTGCTGGCATCCGGTGGTTCGTCGCGGCTGCTGCAGGAGCTGCAGGGCTGTCTTGCGCACCACTTCGACGTCGCCCACTCGACCTTCCAGCTCGAGCCCGCCGATCATGACGAGTGCGAGGCCGCGCACGCCTGAGCGTCAGTCCTCGACGCGCACCTCGTCGGGCGACTTGTCCGGCCGCAGCCCGCGCCAGCGGGAGTGACGCAGGATGCCGCCCGGTGACCAGTTCGCGAACTCCACCTCGCCGACCAGTTCCGGACGCACCCACAGCGCGTCGGATGCGTCGGGTGAGGGCACCTGCAACGGGGCGGTCTGCACGCGCAGCGGCTCGAGCTGCGCGCGGAGATCGCGCAGCATCCGGTCGGTGAATCCGGTGCCCACCCGACCGACGTAGCGCAGACCGCCGTCGGCCTCCGGTGACGGCACGGCGAGCAGCAGCGAGCCGATCCCGTCTCGACGGGCGCCCTGACCGGGCCGAATGCCGACGACGACGACCTCCTGGGCATGCGTCCGCTTGAGTTTCAGCCACGAGCTCGAGCGTCGCCCTGGTCGGTACCGGGAGTCGGGGTCTTTGGCGACGACACCCTCGAGGCCGAACTCCCGACTCGCGTCGAGAGCGGCCTCGAGATCGTCGAAGACGGGCGGCACCTGCACCGGAGCGTCGAGATCGGCGGCGAGCTGCTCGAGCAGCTCGCGCCGCTGGCGCAGCGGCATGCCGGTGAGGTCGTGCCCGTCGAGTCGCAGCAGATCGAAGAGCATGTAGCTGATCGGGGTGCGCACGACCTCGCGTTCGATCTCGCGGCCCTTGGTGAGGTGCATCCGATTCTGCAGGAGGGCGAAGCTGGGGCGCCCGTCGTGGTCGAAGGCGACGATCTCGCCGTCGACCACCGCCTCGGCGGCTGGCAGGTGCGGGGCTCCGTCGGCGGTGAGCTCGGGATAGCGCGCGGTGATGTCGGTGCCGCTGCGGGCGCGCAGAGTGAACCGGCCGATGCCGTCGCCATCGCGCTGCCACGTGCCGATCGCTCGGATGCCGTCCCACTTGATCTCCGCCCACGCCGGCTCGCTGAGCGAACGCGCGAGGCCCGGCGTGCCGGACTCCGACAGCATCGGCGGGATGAACGGGGGCACCGCGGTGGCGTCGGCGCTGTTCTCCTGCTCGGGTGGAGACGGTCTCCCGGTGCGGCGAGGGGATCGCCGGCCGGGGGATGGCTGCGCGTCCGCATCCTTCATGCGGTGCAGCAGCCACTGCGACTTCTCGCCCTCGCCGCCGGTGCGGATCAGAGCGAGACGGGCTGTGCCGAGCCTGCCGCCCGGCTGCCCGGTGAACGTGCCGATCACCTCCTCGTCGCGCCACTTCTCCAGTGAGACCGTGCCGGTGTCCCACACGGTCATGGAACCTGCACCGTACTCGCCGGCCGGGATCTCGCCCTCGAAGTCGAGGTACTCGAGCGGGTGGGGTTCCGTCATCACCGCCAGGTGGTTGCGGTCGGCGGTCTCCGGCACGCCCTTCGGCACCGCCCAGCTGACGAGCACGCCGTCGCGCTCGATCCGCAGGTCGTAGTGCAGCCGACTGGCGTGGTGCTCTTGGATCACGAACCGCGGCGCATCGCCCGAGCCCGCATATGCCGTGCGCGGCATGGGCTCGGGAGTCTTCTCGGCGTCCCGTTTCGCGAGGTACGAGGTGAGCGCGGTGCTGGGCGGTGCGAGGGCCGCCAGGGGGTCGACGCCGGAGCGCATCCGCTCGAGAACCTCGTGCAGGTCGAGGTGCCGCAGAGCCGGGTCGTCGAGCTCATCCCACGTGCGTGGCGCCGCGACCCAGGGGTGAGCGCGTCCGCGCAGGGAGTACGGCGCGATGGTGGTCTTGGACGCGCTGTTCTGACTCCAGTCGATGAAGACCCTGCCGCCGCGCTGCGACTTCGCCATGACGTGGGTCGCGAGGTCGGGATGGTCGGCCTCGATCAGCCGCGCGAGCTCCTTCGCCACCGCCGAGACGTCATCGCTCGACTGCAGGCCGGTGCCGTCGTCGGCCGTGGGCAGGCGGGCGTACAGGTGGATGCCCTTGCTGCCGCTCGTGACCGGCATCGGCTCCAGCCCCATCCCGCCGAGGATGACGCGGGCGATCCGCGCGACCTCGGCGCACTGCGTGAGGCCCACATCGGGACCCGGGTCGAGGTCGAGCACGAGCCGGTCCGGCATCCCGCGTCCGCCGGAAGGGGTGAAGCGCCACTGCGGCACGTGCAGCTCCAGAGCGGCGATCTGCGCGAACCAGACGAGCGAGGCGACATCGTCGGCGAGCGGGTAGTCCTTCGGGCCGTCGGAGTGCTCGATCGGCATCCGCCTGATCCAGTCGGGGGCCCCGCGCTCGAGCTGCTTGGTGAAGAAGCTCCCGCCGGGCGCGTCTGCCGTGCCGACCCCGTCGACCCACCGCTTGCGGGTGACCGGGCGTCCGCGCAGGTGCGGCAGCATGAGCGGCGCGATCTGCGAGTAGTAGGCGATCACCTCGCCCTTGGTGGTGCCGGTCTCGGGGTAGACGACCTTGTCGAGGTTGGTGATGCGCAGGCGACGGTCGTCGATCTGAACGACCTGCTCGCCGGATGCCATGGGGCCAGGTTAGTGGGCATCCGCAAGCCCCTCGCGGCTGGCGGCGGCCTGGTGTTCACTGAGGGCATGAGAAGCATCTGGAAGGGCGCTCTGACGTTCGGACTCGTGAACGTCCCGGTGAAGGTGTACTCCGCGACCGAGGACCACGACGTGCCGCTGCACCAGGTGCACCACGAGGACGGCGGGCGCATCCGGTACCAGCGCATCTGCGAGATCGACGGCGAGCCCGTCGAGTACGCCGACATCGACCGCGCCTACGTCGACGACGGGCAGACGATCGTGCTCACCAAGGACGACCTGGCGTCGCTCCCGACCGAGAAGAGCCGCGAGATCGACGTCGTCGAGTTCGTGCCCAGCGACCAGGTCGATCTGCTGACCCTCGACAAGGCCTACTACCTGGAACCCGACTCGAAGTCGCCGAAGGCGTACGTGCTGCTGCGCAAGACCCTCGAGCAGACCGACCGCACCGCCATCGTGCGCTTCACCCTGCGGCAGAAGACGCGCCTCGCCGCGCTGCGCGTGCGTGGCGACGTGCTCGTGCTGCAGACGCTGCTCTGGGCGGACGAGGTGCGCGAGGCCGCTTTCCCCGCGCTCGACGAAGACGTGAAGATCAGCACGAAGGAGCTCGAGATGTCGGCAGCTCTCGTCGAGAGCTACTCCAGCGACTTCGACCCGGAGGAGTTCGTCGACGAGTACCAGAAGGAGCTGCGCACCCTCATCGACGCGAAGATCGAGGCGGGCGAGGGCTTCGACGCGGCCTCGACCTTCGGCGACGAGCGCGAGGCCGAGAAGGGCGGCGAGGTCATCGACCTGATGGAGGCGCTGCGCGCCAGCGTCGAGCGCACCAAGGCGGCCAGGAAGGGCAGCGCGGCGGCGGATGCCGAGGACACAGCCGACGACGGGGACGCCGACGAGGAGAAGCCGACGCGCAAGAAGGCGGCCCCGAAGAATGCGGCCCCGAAGAAGGCGGCCCCGAAGAAGCCGGCGGCGAAGAAGGCGTCGACCAGGAAGAAGGCCGGCTGAGCCTTCGGCAGGGTCAGTGCTTCCCGTCGCCGTCGAGGTCGGGCGCACGGTCGAAGACCTCGGGATCCAGCCGCAGGGCCTCTGCCTCGGCGGCATCCGTGTCGACGTCGTCTCCGCGGGCGGCGGCCTTCTTGGCCTTGTACCGCTCGACGAGGTAGTGCCACAGGGTGACGACGGCGGTGCCGCCGACGGCGAGCAGCAGGATGAGGTCGATGTAGTCGACGACGAGGTCGCGGATCCACGGGATGTAGGCGATCAGGTAGCCGACCATCGTCAGGCCGAAGCCCCACAGCAGCGCGCCGATCAGGTTGAACAGCGAGTACCGCTTCCACGGCATGTGGCCGACTCCCGCGGCGACCGGGGCGAAGGTGCGCACGATCGGCACGAAGCGGGCGAGGATGATCGTGATTCCGCCGAAGCGGTCGAAGAACGCGTTGGTGCGCTCGACGTTCTTCACGCTGAACAGGCCGGATTCCTTGCGCTCGAACACCGCGGGCCCGCCCTTGTGTCCGATGAGATAGCCGACCTCGCCGCCCACGAACGCCGCGAGCGCGATCAGCAGCGAGACGCCCCAGATGTTCACGCCGAAGATGTCGCTGGTGTGGGTGAGCAGCCCGGAGATGACGAGCAGCGTGTCACCCGGCAGCAGGAAGCCCACCAGCAGCCCGGTCTCGGCGAACACGATGAAGCAGACCACCGCGAGCGCCCAGGCACCTGCTCCCTCGATGATGTTCGCCGGGTCGAGCCATGGGATCAGCGCCGTCGGGGCCTGGAGCATGGTGTGGAGCAAAAGAGTTCCCGTCGTTCGATATCGGCGGAGTGCGGAGATGCGGTGCGGAAGATGGGACTTGAACCCACACGCCCGGGGGCACAGGAACCTAAATCCTGCGTGTCTACCGATTCCACCACTTCCGCGCGGTTTTGAGTCTAGCGATCGAGTCGGTCGGGTTTTCCATAGATTCGCCCTACGGCTTCCTGTGGATAACTTCGACGCGGGCGTGTCGATCTCTGTCAGGATGCCCGGCGTGAGCTATCCGTCCGCCGCCGTCGCCGAGAGAGTGCGTCGGCGTCTGCGCCTGGAGAACACCGATCCCTCGGCCGAGCCCGACGAGGCGCGTCGGATCGCGCAGCTGGAGGTGCGCAGGCACAACGACCTCGCCCTGCAGCGGGGCGAGGCGATGATCGACGACGAAGCGGCTCTCGTGCGCGATGTCCTGGCATCCGTCTCGGGGTTCGGCGCGCTGCAGCCTCTTCTCGACGACCCCGAGATCGAGGAGATCTGGCTCAACGGTCCCGACCGGGTGTTCGTCGCGAAGGGCGGGGCGACGCACCGCGTCGACCTGCAGCTGACGGATGCCCTGATCCGCGACCTCGTCGAGCGGATGCTGCAGACCACGGGCCGTCGCGTCGACGTGAGCCAGCCGTTCGTCGATGCGTCGCTGCCCGATGGATCGCGTCTGCACGTCGCGATCGCCGACGTGGTGCGTGGATCCTGGGCGGTGAACATCCGCAAGTTCCTGACGCGGCACCGCACCATCGAGGCGCTGGTCGCGCAGGGCTCCGTGCCCTCGCAGGTCGCCGACCTGCTGCTGGCCGGGCTGCGCGCGGGACGCAGCATCATCGTCTCCGGCGCCACGCACGCGGGCAAGACCACGCTGCTCGGTGCTCTGCTGTCAGCCTGCGCGGCCGACCAGCGCATCATCACGGTCGAAGAGACGTTCGAGCTCGCCGTCGACGGCCCGGACGTGGTGGCGCTGCAGGGCCGCCAGGCGAGTCTCGAGGGCACCGGAGAGATCACGCTGCGCCGGCTCGTGAAGGAGGCCCTGCGCATGCGACCTGATCGCCTCGTCGTCGGCGAGGTCCGCGATGCCGAGGCGCTCGATCTCGTTCTCGCCCTGAACACCGGCGTGCCCGGCGCGGGCACAGTGCACGCCAACTCGGCCGCGGAGGCACTCGAGAAGCTGGCGCTGCTGCCCCTGCTCGCCGGGCGCAACATCGACCGCTCCTTCATCGTGCCGGCGCTGGCATCGTCGATCTCGTTCGTCGTGCACTGTCGTCGGGAGGCAGACGGGTCGCGTCGGGTCGTCGAGGTGATCGCGCCGACGGGCGAGGTCGCCGACGGCCGCATCGTCAGCACCTCGGTCTACCGGGCGGAGGAGGTGACATGACTCTGCTCGTCGGCGCGCTGCTCGGTGCGGGGCTGCTCCTGTGCGTGTCGCCGTGGCTCTGGCCGCGCCAGGAGGGACCCGCTCGCGATCCGCGCAGCACGCGTCTGCGACGGCTGCTCGATGAGGCCGGGCACTCGCGCACGCCGACGCGCACGATCGTCGCGGTCATGGTCGCGATCGCCGCGGTGTCGGCCGCCCTCGCATGGCTGCTCACGGGCATCCCGGTGCTGGTCTCCCTCGCTGCGCTCGCCGGCGCTGCCGCTCCCGTGATGTTCCTGCGCGGACGCAGGCTGCGGCTGCGCAAGGCGCGGCGGCAGATGTGGCCGGACGTCTGCGATCTGCTGGTCGCGGCCATCCGTGTGGGGCTCTCGCTGCCGGATGCGGTGGCGAGCCTCGCCGAATCGGCGCCGCCGGCCGTGCGTCCGGCGTTCCAGGTCTTCGCCCGCGACCTGCAGTCGACCGGACGCTTCGAGTCGAGCCTCGACCGGCTGAAGGCGACACTGGCCGATCCGATCGCCGACCGCATCGCCGAGACGCTGCGGATGGCCCGCCAGGTCGGCGGCACCGAGCTGACCGGCGTGCTGCGCGCGCTGTCGTCGTCGGTGCGCGCGGATGCCGCGCTGCGCGGCGAGGTCGAGGCGCGGCAGTCGTGGATCCGCGGCGCCGCCGTGCTCGGCGCGGTCGCCCCCTGGGTGATCCTGGGGCTGCTCGTGATGCGCCCCGAGGGTCGCGACGCGTACGGCAGCACCGAGGGAGTGCTCGTCATCCTCGTCGGCGCGGTCGTGTCGGTGGTGGCGTTCCGCATCATGCTGCGCATCGGGCGGCTGCCAGAGCCGGAGCGGTGGTTCGGATGACCGCCGCGACGGATGCCGCCATCGCGGTGCTGCTGGGCGGGTCGCTCGCGCTCGGCCTGCTCGGCGTGCTCTCGGCGCTGCCGCGCTGGGGCGCTCCCTCTCTCGAGCGACGGATCGCGCCGTACGTGCGCGATGTGGTCGACGATGATGCGCTGCCGGCGGGCATCCTGCCGGCCGTCAGCGTCATGCCGGTGCACGGCCGCCGACTCTGGGACAGGCTGCGGGAGATGTTCGACCGGATGCTCGGCGGTGGCGACACGCTGCGGCTGCGTCTCGGGCAGGCCGGCGCCGACCAGACACCCGCGACCTTCCGCGGGCGTCAGCTCGCCTGGGGAGTGACCGGACTCCTGGTCGGCGCGGTCGCCGTGGTGGTCATGGCGGTCTCGGGGCGCATGACTCCGCCGGCCGTGCTGCTGCCGGTCATCGCCGCAGCCGGCGCGGCGATCGCATACGACATGCAGCTCACCGCGCGGGCACGCTCTCGTCGCGCGCGCCTGGCCGACGAGCTGCCCACGACGCTGGAGTTCCTCGCCCTGTGCCTCTCAGCGGGCGAGTCGCTGCTCGACGCGCTGCGCCGCGTGTCGGCGATCGGCACGGGGGAGCTGACCGGAGAGCTGCGTCAGACGGTGCTGGCGGTGCACACCGGGTCACCGCTCGCGGACGCGCTCGGCGAGACAGCCACGCGGCTGCAGCTGCCGGGGCTCTCCCGTGCCACCGACCAGATCGTCGCCGCCCTCGAGCACGGTGCGCCGCTCGCCGCGGTGCTGCACTCGCAGGCTGCCGACGCCAGAGACGAGGCGAAGCGCGTGCTCATCGAGCAGGCAGGGCAGAAGGAGATCCTCATGCTCCTCCCTACTCGGTGGGTTTGCGTCTAACGCTCCGGTCACCCTCCCCAAGTTCCCGTTCGAGGTCTCTCTCCGGGACGTCGATGAGGCCGCGTGATGCCCGCTCTCGACGTGGTGACTTGTGCCGTGAAGTCGCGCATGGTTTTGTCGCGCCCAGAAACCTCCGTCAGCGACTGCTGACGGATCACCCAGGGCCTAACCCACCCACGGATCGCAAAATCCACCCAGGGCGCGGCCCGCCCAGAATCGAGGTAACTCAAATGACCGTCGACACCGCACCTTTCGTGCAGGCGTTCCTGACCTTCCGGCGCTCGGTGGCTCAGGCCGTCGACTATCAGAACCCGAACTACACCAACTCCGCGATCCACCGCGAGCGGTTCGAGCGACTCATGCAGGCTCGGGCGGCGCTCAGCGACCGGATCCCGGCCGCAAAGGATGCCGACTCGGACGCGCAGATCGCGGAGGTGCTCGACGGGCTCGCCCCGAAGAACGCCGACGATGTGGCGCTCCAGGAGGCCGAGTGGCGCAAGGTGCAGACGCTCCTGGCCGCTGGCCGGTCGCTTGAGGCGCTGATCTTCGCGGCGAACCCGCTCCGTCTGGCGGCGATCGCCCAGTGGATCGAGGTGTCGCCGGAGGCTCTCAGGTCGGCAGATCCGTCCGGTGTGATCGCGGAGGTTCGCGAGCTGGTCTTCCAGCAGCTGGTCGAGCGGGGCGTCCCGGCGGCGACCCGGGCGCGTGACCTCACGGCAGACGCCAACCTGGTGTCGGCATGGCGCGACCTGCTGATCGAGGCGCTGGAGGGCGGCTCGTCCCTCGCGGCGATGTCCCGCGTGGCTCGCCTGGACCCGCAGGGTTACGCGGCACTCGGCATGGATGAGTCGGTCACTCGTGACGTGGAGATCGACTATAAGGTCGAGAAGCTGGACGGCCTGCGCCTGCGGCGTGACGCCGTGGCAGTCAAGGGAGCCTGACCGTGGCGGCGGGTAAGCGCACGGCCCCTGAGGTCGAAGCGCAGGTTATCGACCTGGTAGAGGCTGGCAAGACCCGCCGCGAGGTCTCGGAGGCGACGGGGGTGTCGACACGTGTGATCACGCGCATCGTGCGCGATGCCCCCGGCGTCGAGTTCGCGATGATCGGCTCTGGGTCGTCGGGTACGGCGATGGCGATGGCGAAGGCGCGGAGGGTGCAGAGCGAGTATGCGCGGAACCGGCGGGCGGCGTTGTCCGAGCGCATCCTCGATGCGACCGAGAAGACGCTCGATCTCCTCGACACGTGCACGGCTCCTCGGGAACGGCAGTTCCTGTCGCAGGCGCTCCGCAACCACGCGGCGGCATACGCCGACCTCACGTCGCAGGATGCGAAGGCGGCACCGGACATGCAGGTGGTGGTGTCGATCTTCGACAGGTTCAATGCGAATGCGGAGGCGGTGATCGGCTCCATGGCTCCGACGCCACGCCCAGGACTCATCCAGGAATAGGCTCCGCGCCTCTCCCTTGAATCGAGAAGGCCCGGCACCCCCTCAGAGGGCGTCGGGCCTTCTCCGTGTTCAGGAAGACCCCACTGGAGCCGGGGGAGTGTCCGTGGGAACAGGTACGCTCCTCAGCAAGCGGTGCGAACGGTGCGAGGGGAATAGGTGCGGGTTGGTTTCGAAGGTTGCAAAAGGATCTGTTGGACAGGACATCTGGGCGGGTGACCTGCGCGCGCTGCGTGGGCTTGTGAAGACTGCTGACGAACTTGCAGATTACGTTCGCGACAAGCGGCAAGCGGTGATTGAGACAGGCAAGAACGAACGTCGCCGCGAGGCCCACGAGAGCTGGGCGTTCATGGGCGAAGAAGCAGCAGACGCGCGCTGGATCGAAGGTGAGCGAGACCTCCTAGAGAAATTCGATCGTGCCTCGGCGGTGGTCTTGGAGGTCGAGCAGCGTCGCTGGGCTCTGGTTTCATCCGGCGACCCGGAATCGGTGATGGCCGACATCGACGACCCCTCCGATGTCCGACGCATCAAGATCGAGCTCGCTGAGCGCTACTCCGCATTGTTAGGCGGCTACCGCCTCACAATCGAACTCGATGAGCGCCGCGTGCAAGCGGTATTTGAAGGCCCAGAAGCACACTGGATTGACCTTGTTGGTACTCGGCTTTCCGGCCAATTGAAACGCCAGCGGCCGTGGTACTGGTGGTTCCGTTCGAATGTGGCGCTATGGGTAGTCGGGGTCCCCGTGTGGCTGGTCGGGCTGATCCTCACCCTTTGGCTAACAAACAACGGCGTAGAGCTTCTGGCCGCACTCGGAGTCAATCTGGTTTTCGTGATGCTCTTCTCCGCAGTTCCGATACGCCTCATTCAACGGCTGGTCCGGCCGTTCGAACTGGTGGAAGACGGAGAGAAGGTGAAGACGGCTCGCAGGCTGAAAGTTGTCGGCTCGGTGGTCGCCTGGGTTGTTGCTTCGATCGTGCTACCGATCGCTCTGATCTGGCTCAATCCGTCACTGCCGCAGACTGAACCGACCTCGACCAGCAGCGAGTCCGCCCAGAGGTGACCGCGTGGATGATTTCGAGCGCCAGCGGCAGCTGAGGGTCGAGCGTGACGCGCTCGCGTTCGACACGCCGAACTGCCCGACCTGTCTGCATCGGATGGAGCCCGCCGAGGTCGACGGTGAGCCAGTCTGGCGTTGTCCAGAATGCGGACGAATCGCTTAGCGCTGCGCCCGGCCGTCTGCGAACCCCTGCTCGTAGCCGAAGTCCATGCCCTGTCGAAAGAACTCTCCACTGACCGCGTTGCGTGCTCCGTGGTTGGACGACGCCTCCGCGCCAGATGAAGTCCGGCAGCGTTCCCCGGGCTGTGCGCCGCAATAGTCGCAACCCACCTTCAACGTCAGATCGCTCATTTCCGTCTCCTCACGAGTCGCTCGATGACAGCCTAGGGCGGGGAGCGGCCCGATAGACAGGGATCGGTTGCTCAGTCGGATGCACGTGCCGACACGGGTTCGCGGCGCGGCGCTGACGTCGGGGGCTCCGAATAAGATCAGAGTGCCACCGGGGCATCCCGGCCAACCCCCGGGAGTGATCCAGCAACGTGTCTCTCAACAGCAACCTCAGCGCAGCCAAGGTCGCGAAGGAAGATGAGTTCTACACAGAACTGTCGGATATTGAGCGGGAACTCAAGCACTACAAGAAGCACTTCAAGGGCAAGGTCGTCTACCTCAACTGCGACGACCCCCGGGTCAGCAACTTCTTCCACTTCTTCAGCTACAACTTCGAGAAGCTCGGGCTGAAGAAGCTCATCGCCACGTGCTACAAGAGTCAGGACGTGGACCTGTTTAGCCAGAATGACGCCGAGGAAGCGGTCTACCTCGAATACGAAGGTGACAAGGACGGCGACCTCGTGCCCGGTCCAGATGAGATCGGGATCAAGCCGCTTCGCGGTGATGGTGACTTCCGGAGCCCGGAGAGCATCGAACTGCTCATGCAGGCCGACATCGTGGTGACTAACCCGCCGTTCTCGCTGTTCCGCCAGTTCGTGGCGCAGATGATGAAGTACGACAAGCAGTTCCTCATCGTCGGCAACCAGAACGCGATTAGCTACAAGGAGATCTTCGCCCTGATCAAGGCGAACAAGCTGTGGGTCGGGAACAACAGCGGCGACATGAAGTTCCGGGTTCCCGACTACTACGAACCTCGCGAGACCCGGTTCTGGATCGACGATGACGGGCAGAAGTGGCGCAGCCTCGGGAACGCGTGCTGGTTCACCAACATGGATTTCAGCAAGCGTCACGAAGACCTCGTGCTCTACAAGCGCTACAACGCAGAGGACTACCCGGCCTACGACAACTACGACGCAATCGAAGTTTCGAAGGTCGTGGAGATCCCCATGGACTTCGACGGCGTGATGGGGGTGCCGCTGACATTCCTCAACCAGTACAACCCCGACCAGTTCGAGATCGTCGGACTGAGCGGCACCGACTATCCCATGACCAAGCGGTACGGCAAGAAGGAGCGCGTCGTGGACGGCGTGCGCAAGAAGTCCAACACGGGGACCCTCGGTTGCGTGATCCGCACCGACTCATTCGGACCTGGCACCCACTTCGACGTCGGGTATCCAGTGAAGGGGATTTACCGACGCCTGTTCATTCGCCGCAAGGAAGCCACCGCATGAAGATGACCATCGAACCCACCAAGATCACCGTCCGCGAACTCACCGAGGACTACGAAGACAACGCCGAGGCCGGGGTGGTCGGGTACAAGGGCAAGCTCGACATTCGCCCGCCGTACCAGCGCGAGTTCGTCTATAAGGACAAGCAGCGCGACGCGGTTATCGACACGCTCATCAAGGGCTACCCGCTCAACGTCATGTACTGGGCCGTCCGTGACGACGTGCCTGACGACGACGAGCGTATCTACGAGGTGATGGACGGCCAGCAGCGCACCATCAGCATCTGCCAGTACGTCGATGGCGACTTCGCGTTCGAGGGACGTTACTTCCACAACCTCCAGCCGGATGAGAAAGACCAGATCCTCGACTATGAGCTGACCGTCTATCTCTGCTCGGGTCCTGCCAGCGAGAAGCTCGCCTGGTTCGAGACCATCAACATCGCGGGGGAGGAGCTCACCCAGCAGGAGCTCCGGAACGCAGTGTTCGCCGGTCCGTGGGTGTCATCCGCGAAAGGATATTTCAGCAAGAGCGGGTGCCCCGCCTACGGGCTCGGGAGCAAGTACGTGACGGGCGAGCTGAACCGCCAGGCGTACCTGGAGACGACGCTCAAGTGGATCAACGACGGCGACGTCAAGGGCTACATGGCCACCCACCAGCACGACGCGAACGCACTCGACCTATGGCTCTACTTCCAGGGCGTCATCACCTGGGCCGAGGCGACGTTCCCGGTCTACCGCGCGCCGATGAAGGGCGTGCCGTGGGGCGAGCTCTACAACGCGCATAAGGGGACCACCTCGGATGCGGCGGCGCTCGAAGTCGAGGTGGCGCGGCTGATGCAGGACGAGGACGTGACTCGCAAGAAGGGCATCTACTCGTACGTGCTCGACGGCCAGGAGAAGCACCTCAGCATCCGCGCGTTCACGCCGAACCAGAAACGCGAAGCGTACGAGCGGCAGAAGGGAATCTGTCCGTTCTGCAATGAGCAATTCGAGTTCAACGAGATGCACGCCGACCACATCAAGCCGTGGCACAAGGGTGGGAAGACCGAGGCGTCGAACTGTCAGATGCTCTGCATCACCGACAACCTCAGCAAGGGTGGGCACTAGGAACGATGCGGGTCGCTTACGTCGATGACACAAAGCAGCGCGGACGTCGGCGCGGTATGGGCAAGTTGGTCGCCTTGGGTGCGGCGATCTTTGACGAGGACCAGATCCAGCCGTTCGCACAAGCGTTTCGGACCCTCTACGAGGAGTTCGAGGTCCCGCACGACGTCGAATTGAAGTGGTCTAACCCTCAGGGCAGGAACTGGTGGGCTGAGTCCGACGAGAACAAGGCGAAGCAGACTCCCATGCGGGAGCGAGTGCTGAAGCTTGCGCACGAGCACGGCGTGCGCGTGGTCGTCGTCATCTGGGACCTCGACGGCGGTGTCGCACGGGCTGGCGGCGAGGAGCCCGAGGACGCTGTGATCACGTTCATGTTTGAACGCATCTCGGCGCAGCTGGAGAACGCTGATCAGCGCGGAATGATCGTCTTCGACAAGCCTGGGGGACACCATCGGGACGAAGCCAACTGGCTCACTGGACGCGCAGAAATGGTGCGCCTCGGTACGGAGTACGTGAAGCCCAATGCGATCGTTACCCAGATCTTGACCGCACCCTCGCACCTCCACCCGCACTTGCAACTTGCAGATCTTGTCGCTGGAAGCGTCACAGCAGCGATCTCAGGCAACCGGTTCGGGCTGGACCTCATACCTCTCATCAAGCCGATGATGTGCGTGAACTGGCGCGGTTACATAGGCGGCACCGGGTTGAAGCTCTACCCGGATGGGCTCAACAACTTGAACCACTGGGTTCTCGACGAAGATTCCTTCACTCGGGGAGCGGGTGGGGTTTCACTTCCGTACGCGAGCTGGCGCTACGCGGCTGACGATGGACTCTAATTAGCCAGGCTTCCTGCAGGGACGGGCGTTCCCGCTGCAAGCCAGTAGCGACGTGGTTCCTCCAAAACGCCAGGCCAGGACCATAAAATGGACTCGGAGTCACTGAGGTGGACGTGAGACACCCGCCGCGAACCCTGATGCGAGCCCCCCGGTGCCTGAGGCTCGGGGGTCTCGCTGCATCTACGAGTCGAATGCGACACGCCGACGAGTACTCCGCTCATTCTTCGCCGGGTACTCGGCTGATAGAATGGAATAGGAAGACGGCGCTAAGCGCCAAAAAACGAGAAAGAGACTTCACCTCCAGGCGTAGGTGAAGGCGAAGGGGCCCGGCACCGCAGACCGGCAGCGAAGCACCGTCGGGTGCCGTAGCTAGACGCCAGGGCCTTGGGGTTCTGACTCTTGTCTCGTTCAACACTTCATTCTGACGTCCCGGCTCACTGGGACGTTCGCCCGCTCCCGGCAGACGACGTAGCTCGCCTCCTGCAGCTGATGTTTGCGCCGATCGCTGATGCACCCGAGCAGGTGCAGTCGGCATGAGCACCATCCATCACCCGCGCCACCTGCGCCGGTTCCTCCCGGGCAAGCCCGATGCCGAGACGGCGTTCTGGCTCACCGTATGCGGGGCCGCGTGCCTGTCCGGGCCCATCCTCGAAGCGGTACTCATCCAGGTGGTGATCCGCTGATGGTTCGGCTCCCACCTGAGATCGCAGAGCGTGTCGGCGGCGGCTCAGATCCAGATGCGCTAGCTTCCGCCCTCCGGTGGGCGGGAGAGGGCTGGCCGGTCTTTCCGCTCCGAGCTGGTGACAAGACACCCGCGATCGCGAGTCGGCATCCGAAGGGCTCGAAGGAGCGTGCGGAGTGTACCGGCCAGTGCGGCAAGCTCGGCCACGGCGTACACGACGCCAGCCGAGACCCCGAGAAGATCCGCCGGATGTTCGAAGGCAGACCGGACGCGAACGTCGGAGGTGCGACGACTGATCGCCTCGTGGTCGATCTCGACCTGAACCACGGCGGCGCTCCGGTGCGCGAGCTTCCGGCCACCCGCGTTCACGAGAGCGGACGGGGCAACGGCAACACGCACCGCGTCTACCGGCTGGGATCGTCCAACCTCGCGCGCCTCGCAAAATCTGCACCGCTCGCTCCGGGCGTGGACCTCCGGGCTGGTCCCGGAGCGCCGTGGTCGTGCCGGGGTCGATTCACCCAGCAACGGGTAAGCCGTACACGGTGGCCGATGAGCGGCCTGAGCACGACCTGACCGACGACGACGTGCGCGCGATCTGGTCCGCCTACGGCGCGACGCTGCCGGGCGCAGGCTCCCCGACCCGTTCCCATGACCTCCCGGTAGGCGGCGTGCGCCTCGGCGGCTCGAACATCGTCGAGCTTCTCTCGAACCCACCCGCACGCCGGGAGGGGCAGACCAACGACTGGCTGACTAAGATCTCCGGACACTACGCCCACCAGTACCGCGACCGCCGCGACCTCTACGAACTCCACGTCCGGATCGCCGCCTCGATGGTCGATCCCAACTACGAGGACACCGAGACGGTCATGGACTCGATCTGGGGGAGTGAGCAGGCGAAGCCGACCCCGGCGGACGAACGCGAGCAGCGGATCGCGGAGCGTGTTGAAGCAAAGCTCATCGAGCATGAGGCGAAGATCGCGTTCGGCCGTGCACTCGCTGAACTCGACCCGTCGGCACCCTTCGACCTCGGCACGCTGGAGGAAGTGCTGGCCCGCCCCGAGCAGGAGCAATTCCGGATCGACGGGCTGATGCTGGCGGATGGCTTCACGTCCATCGTCGCTCAGCGCAAGACAGGCAAGACCACGCTCAACCTGAACATGGCGGATGCGCTGCTGTCTGGTCGCGACTTCCTGGGCAGGTTTCCTGTGACACCCGTCGACGGGACGGTAGCGATCCTCAACTACGAGGTGAGTGGTCATCAGCTAGGCCTCTGGGCCGACAAGGTGGGCGTCGACCGGAAGCGCCTCATCCTGGTGAACATTCGCGGTCGCCGCAACCCGCTCAGTCACGAGCAGGATCGCGCCGAGCTCGTAAAGCAGCTTCGCGGGTACGGCGTCGAGTCGCTGTTCATCGACCCGTTCAGCAGGGCCTTCTATGGCGAGTCGCAGCAGGACAACACCCAGGTGCAGGCATTCCTGAACGACCTGGATGTGTTCGCTCGCGAAGAGGTGGGCGTCCGTGACGTGATCCTCAACGTTCACGCCGGGTGGAACGGGAACCGGTCACGCGGTGCGTCCGCGTTGGAAGATCATCCCGACTCGATTATCTGGCTCCGCAAGAACGAGGACGACGGCGACAACGGCCCCCGCTTCCTCTCCGCACTCGGCCGCGATGTCGACGTGGACGAGGACCAGCTCGGGTTCGACCACTCAACACAGCGGCTGAGCCTCACGGGCCTCGGGTCGCGGCAGCAGGCGAAGCGCGAGCAGAAGAGCAACGACCTGGAAGCTCCGATCCTCGCCGCCGTCCGGCACGACCCGGGCGTGAACACCACGCATATCGAGAAGCGACTACGCGAGCAGCAAGTGCGGTTCCAGAACGGAGACGTGAACCGGGCGCTCAAGGCGATGGACGAGGCAGGGACGATCCGACGCGAGAAGGGTCAGTACGGAGCGATCCGGAACTACCCGGCGGCGGACTCTCTGACGATGCCGAAGGGAGCATCCGGCGATGACTTCTGAGCAGATGTCCCCCGAATAGTCCCCCGCGCCAGGTTCCCCCAGGTTCCCCCGCGCTAATCCGCCGCGTCATGACGCGGTTCCCCCAATATCCCCCGGGGTCCCCGCCAGTTCCCCCACCGATGTCCCCCAGGGTCCTTATGGACCCCGGGGGGACGGGGCACCCCGGAGAGACACCAACAGTGGCCGAGAGACGACCGACCGCTGACCATGCCGACCCTTCCCAGCTTTCCCAATCTTTCGCGCGCGATGGAGGCGCTCTCATGACTGACAAGAAGATCAAGCCCGCCGTCCCGCAGTTCACGATCCCGCCGTGGCTCCTCGCGCATGTCTCGGAGGTGAGGGCGTGGGGTCCAGTGGCCGGTGAGGCGACCACGTGCTGGGTCGAGGGGTGTGAGCGTTCGCCGCATCTGCATGGCCTGTGCCGCCGTCACTACTTCCGCGCGGCGGAGGCTTGGAAGTTCTCTCGGGAGCGCAAGACCAGCCGGAACCACCGTCCCGGCTCGAAACCGAGGAGGCCAAGCGATGAACAAGCAGACGCCCGAGTGGCTGATGTGGGTCGGGCTTGTTGCCCTGCTGCTCGCCGCTCCGGTCGTCGGCGCGGCAGTCGGCACCTGGCTCGGCGCACCGTGATCACTACTCCCGGCGGCTGTCTGCGTCCCGCCCGGACGCCCTCGACAGCCGCCGGGCTTCACCCCAACACAACCCTGAGGAGGGAACCATGAACACCAGTAACCAGAACGACCGCCACGCGGAGCAGCTCGCCCGCGACACCCGCCGTGCGAAGCGCGCCCCTGAAATCGCGGCGTGGCTGCGGCTCGGCCCGCTGTACCTCCCCGAGGTCATCGCGCTTCGACGGGATCGCCTCATGGAGCGCGGACGCAGCCTGGAAGAGGCGGAGTCCTACGCGTCGTCCTCGGTCATGTGGGACCTGCACGCCGTCGCGGGTGTCGGCGGGCCCGTCCGATACGTCGATGGGCTCCTGTGGCTGAACGAGGACCACCGCGCCGCCATCGACGCCTGGGTTCGCGAAGACGTCGGTCGAGGGATCTCGTTTGCGCCTGGCGAACGCGACGCAAGATGAAGCTGTTACTCCATGGACATCAGCGCATCGGTCCAGAGCCAGTTTTCGTCATAGTCGGGATCTCCCGGGCAATCAACGCCTTGAGCTTCGACTTTCCATTGCACGGGCCCGTCGGCGTAGGGCGACATGTCTGCTGGGAGAGGGACTGTCATGATCAGCTTGTCGCCGTCGTCAGCGAGGGTGGCATTGGTGATGATGTCGCCGCCGATCACATCGTCGCGCACCACGTACGAGATGGCTTGCTTCTCGTAGTCAGCGCTCAAGAACACGTATGCCCGGACAGGACCGGCCTCGACGATGAGTCTGGATTTCGGACCGATCGATATCGAGTACGGCTCCGGTGCGCTGAGGGTAAATGGACGCTCAAACTTGAACGTAACGATCAGACGATGCCCATCGGTAGAAAGCGTCGCGGACTCGAACTCGCTGGGGTTCTCCGCGCTGGCAGTAACGCAGGTGTCACTCATCGTTTGCGCAACCGTTCCCAGACGCTCCGGTGGCGGCGCTGTTTCACCTTCGTCTATGACGTGCACCTCGATCTCAGGTTCGGGGGCGCACCCGACCACGGATACCAACACGGCCGTCATCAAGAGCCCGGCAGCAAGTCGCGCTCGCATGTCCATGACTCTAGCCGTGGTCAAGGACTCGTTGCTGAAGGGGGCACGGGCGGGAACGCCCGACGGGGTCTCGGCGCGGGTCACGGTCGCCGCGGTCTGGCATCCGCCGCTCCTCTCGCCGTTCGTGCCCGACGGGGTGCCGCTCGAGGCGACGGCGACGAGCCGCACGGCGCTGCGGTGAGCGGGATGTCAGTGCTCGCGTCGCGGCAGGAACTTCGGCGTCCAGACCGCGAAGCCCGCGGCTCCCAGCAGCGCCACCCCGCCCATCAGCCCCGCCGCGACGGGCAGCGACGCCAATGCGACGACGGACGCGATCACGACCGGAGCGGCCGCGCCCCCGGCATCCGTCAACGTCCGCCACGCCCCGAGGAACGTCGCGGGATCGGTCTCGGGGGCGAGATCGGCTCCGTAGGTGAGCAGGATGCCACTGGAGAGGCCGTTGCCGAGTCCGAGCACCGCGGCCATCAGCGCGAACCACATCGTCGCCTGATCCAGATCATGCGTGAACGACAGGGCGATGAGCCCGGCACCCATCAGCAGCATCGCGGGAAGCGCCGCCCAGATGCGGCCGAACCGGTCCATCACCTGGCCGCTCGCGTAGAACAGCGCGAAGTCGATGGCGCCGGAGACGCCCACGACGATGGCGATCGTGCTGGCATCGAGCCCGAGCGACACCCCCCACAGCGGCACGATCACCTGGCGTGCCGATCGCACCGCCGACAGCGCCGCGGCGGAGAGGCCGAGGCGCATCAGCACACCGCGGTAGTACGAGATGGTCTCGAGCACGCCGTAGCGATCGCGGGTGGGGATCGACCCGGTGACGACCTCGCCGGAGTCCTCTGCGACCGCAGCGCCGGTCGGCTTGAGCAGCACCGGGCTGCTCTTCTCAGGGTCGGGGCCGAACAGCACGAGCGGCACGATCGCCGCGCAGCAGACGATCAGCGCCCAGATCGTCGACTGCTCCGACCCGGTCAGCTGGATCAGCGCGGCGGCGACGAACGGCCCGATGAAGACGCCGAAGCGGAAGCTGCCGCCCAGCAGCGACAGCGCCCTGGCGCGGAACCGCGGTGGCACCCGGGTCGTCATGAAGGCGTGCCTGGCCAGACCGAAGGCGGCGGCGCAGAAGCCCAGCACGAACACCGATGCGGCGAACAGCGCGAGGTGCTCGGCGAGCAACATCCCGACGCCCGCGGCGATCGACAGCACACCTGCGACGACCATCGTGACCCGCTCGCCGACCTTCGCGACCAGCGCGCCGGCGGGCAGGTTGCCGCACAGCTGGCCGATCACGAGCGCAGCGGCCACGAGCGCCGCCAGCGACACGTCGGCGCCGAGTCGCGTCGCGATCACGGGGATCAGGGGGATGACCGCGCCCTCGCCCAGCGAGAAGAGCACCGTCGGCGCGTAGACCATAGGCCCGAACCGTCTCAGGACACCCGCCGCACTCTCGCTCACACCGCTCACGCTAGCCCGGCCCGCTGCCGCCGAACGGCAGGACATACCGCGGTCAGGGAAGCGCGTCCGCGGCGCGATAAGGTGGACTGCCATGTTCGAACTCGATCTCTCCGCCGACATACAGGCCCTGCGACACACCTTCGGCGACATCCGCGAGGTCGTCGACGTCACCTCCCTGCGCGAGGACATCGCGCGACTCAGCGAGGAAGCGGGCGCCCCCGACCTCTGGGACGATCCCGAGAAGGCGCAGAAGGTGACCAGCGCGCTCAGCCACAAGCAGGCCGACCTCAAGCGCATCACCGAGGTCGAGCGCCGACTGGACGACCTCGACGTCCTCATCGAACTCGCCAACGAGATGCAGGATGACGACTCCGCCGCCGAGGCGCGCGCCGAGCTCGACTCGCTCACGCAGACCATCAACCAGCTCGAGGTGCAGACGCTTCTGGACGGCGAGTACGACGATCGCAACGCGATCATCACCATCCGCTCGGGTGCCGGCGGCGACGACGCCACCGACTTCGCCGAGATGCTCATGCGCATGTACCTGCGCTGGGCCGAGCAGCACGGCTACCCGGTGAAGGTGATGGACACCTCGTACGCCGAGGGCGCCGGCATCAAGTCGGCGACGTTCGAGATCACCGCCCCCTACGCGTTCGGCACGCTGTCGGTCGAGGCCGGCACGCACCGACTGGCGCGGATCAGCCCGTTCGGTTCGGCCGACAAGCGGCAGACCTCGTTCGCCGCGGTCGAGGTCATCCCCCTCATGGAGGAGGCCACCGAGGTCGAGATCCCCGAGAACGACCTGCGCGTCGACGTGTTCCGGTCCTCCGGTCCGGGCGGGCAGTCGGTGAACACGACCGACTCGGCCGTGCGCCTGACCCACCTTCCCACCGGCATCGTCATCTCGATGCAGAACGAGAAGTCGCAGATCCAGAACCGCGCCGCCGCCATGCGTCTGCTGCAGACCCGCCTGCTGCTGCTGCAGCGGGAGCAGGAGGCGGCGAAGAAGAAGGAGCTCGCGGGCAACATCACCGCCAGCTGGGGCGATCAGATGCGCTCGTACTTCCTCTACGGCCAGCAGCTGGTCAAGGACCTGCGCACCGGCCACGAGTCCGGCAACCCGGCCAGCGTCTTCGACGGAGACCTCGACGACTTCATCTCGGCGGGCATCCGCTGGCGCAAGCGCAAGGAAGAGGACTGATCCTCGCCTGACATGAGGACGGGCCCGGGAGCGCTGCTCCCGGGCCCGTCTTCGTCACTGCGGCGTCACTGGCTGCACGTGCCCGCAGCCTCGGCGAACGTCGACGCGAAGTCCAGTCCGTCCGCCGGATCGGTGAAGTCCGTGCTGCCGGCGGCGACCATCTGCAGGGCCTCATCGCTCATCTCCGACGCGTAGAACGCGTCACCCAGGCAGAGCAGGAGATCATCGGGGAAGCCGCCCGCACCGGACTCGTCGACGATCGTCTCCAGTCCCGTCGCCAGCTCCTGCGCCGACGGGCGCTCGCCGCCGGCATCGGGCGCGGTCGTCTCCTCGTCGTACGGCTCGTCCGATGCGTACGGCTCGTCGGTGGCGTACGGGTCGTCGGACGACTCCCATGAGTTATCGGCGAGGGTCGTGAAGAGGGTGACGCTGAGCACGATCGTGGCGACGACGCCCATCACGATCGACAGGACCAGACCGGCGATGCCCGGCCACTTCGCGGTGTTCTTGATGAACAGCGCGATGATCGACACGACGAACGCGCCGAAGAGCAGGAACGATCCGATGCCGAAGGTGATGAGACCAGGGACGCAGGCGATGATGCCGCCGATGACCGCGAGCCCGAGGCCGACGTATCCGAGCACGGGGGTCTTGCGCGGTCCGGCATCGGGTGCCGGGTAGGCGCCGCCGTACCCTGCCGCGCCGCCGTAGGGTGCGGGTGCGGCGTAGGCGTTCTGCGCATCGCCGCCGCCGGCGCCGGGATAGCCCTGCTGACCGTAGCCGCCCTGGCCGTACGCATTCTGGCCGTACGCGTCCTGGCCGTACGCCGGCGCGTCGCCGAACCCGCTCTGCGGATAGCCGTCCGGCGTGACCGCGGGGTAGGCCTCGGTCGGCTGGGTGGCCTCGGTCGCGCCCGGCGCGACCGGCGGGATGTATTCGCTGTGCGGCTCGCCGGATGCACCGGCATCCGGCGTCACGTCGTCACCCGCAGTCGACTCCGACGGCGCGGCTGCCGGGCTCTCCGGGGCGTAGTGCTCGGTCCACTGCTCGCCGTCCCACCAGCGCTGGCGCCCCGATCCGTCGTCATACCATCCTGCGGGAACGCTCATGGCCTTCTCCTCGTCTTCGTCTGCGCCGTCGGCCGGAGCCGCGCGACCTGCTCTCGTGACGCATGCGCGCCCTTACGTGTATATCAGTCGCGATCGACGGGAACGGGCCGGGGGAGTGTCGCTGGCAGCGCTGGCCCGGCCCGCGCCTAGGCTCGTATGGCCATGATCCGGTTCGAGAACGTCACAAAGCGCTATCGCGGCACGAAGCGCCCCGCACTGTCAGAAGTCGACTTCAACGTCGACGCGGGGGAGTTCGTCTTCCTCGTCGGAGCCTCCGGCTCCGGCAAGTCGACGTGCCTGCGGCTGATCCTCCGAGAGGACGTCCCCTCCGCCGGCCGCGTGGCCGTGCTCGGCCGCGACCTCCGCTCACTCGCCAACCGCAAGGTGCCGTATTTCCGGCGCCACATCGGATCGGTGTTCCAGGACTTCCGTCTGCTGCCGTCGAAGACGGTCGCGCAGAACGTGGCGTTCTCGCTTCAGGTGATCGGCTCGTCGCGCGGTTTCATCCAGCAGGCGGTGCCCGAGGCGCTCGCGCTGGTGGGTCTCGACGGCAAGGCGAAGCGGATGCCGCACGAGCTCTCCGGCGGCGAGCAGCAGCGCGTCGCGATCGCGCGGGCCATCGTCAACCGGCCGAAGGTTCTGCTCGCCGACGAGCCCACCGGAAACCTCGATCCGGCGACGTCGGTGGGCATCATGCAGCTGCTGACCCGCATCAACGCCGGCGGCACGACGGTGGTCATGGCGACGCACGAGGCGGCGTTCGTCGACCAGATGCAGCGACGTGTCATCGAGCTCAAGGGCGGCGAGATGGTCCGCGACGAGGTGGGCGGCGGCTACGGCGACACCTCCAGCATCCCGCGCCTCACGCCGGAGGCCGTGCCAGGGGCTGCGGCCGCCGCGGCGCTCACCGCGGTGCAGGAGATCCAGCGCGAGACGATCACCGGCGTCGTGCCGACGCCCCCGGCCGAGCAGCCGGCGACCGCCCGTCCGGCAGCCGCTCAGGATGCCGTGGAGCCGAGCGCGCAGGGTGCCCCGTGGCCGCCCGCCGTGGCCACCCCGCCCGAGGAGCGGGCGACGGCTGCGGGTCCGCGAACCACCCCGATCGTGATCCCGGAGGTGGAGGTCGCCGAACTCGGCATGGCCGACCGGCTCGGCCTCTCGCGTGACGACGACGAGGAAGTGGGCCCGACCTCATGAACTTCGGACTCATCGTCGGCGAGGCCCTGATCGGCCTCCGCCGCAACATCTCCATGGTCATCTCGGTGGTCCTGGTGACCTTCGTCTCGCTGACGTTCGTCGGCGCGGCCATCCTCATGCAGACGCAGATCCAGACGATGCGCGGCTACTGGGGTGAGAAGGCGGAGGTAACCATCTACATGTGCTCGCCGCTGTCGACGTCGCAGAACTGCACGTCGGATCAGGCGACCGAGGAGCAGATCGCCACGGTCAAGGACGATCTCGCGGGGCCCGCGCTGAAACCGCTGATCAGCGAGGTCGCTTTCGACGACAAGGAGACGACGTACCAGAACTGGGTCGAGCGCTTCGGCGAGGAGCAGGCGAACGCGTTCGGCGTCGAGAACATGGGCGTGGCGTTCCGCGTGACCATGAAGGATCCGCAGCAGTCGCGCGTGCTCACCGAGGCGTTCTCGGGAGTCGCCGGCGTCGACGAGGTGCAGGATCAGCGTCGACTGCTCGATCCGCTGTTCTCCGCGCTCACCGTCGCGACGTACATCGCGGTCGGTGTCGCGGCCCTCATGCTGATCGCCGCCGTGCTGCTCATCGCCACGACCATCCGGCTCTCGGCGTACGCACGCCGGAAGGAGATCGGCATCATGCGCCTGGTCGGCGCGTCGAATCGATCGATCCAGACGCCGTTCGTGCTCGAGGGCGTCTTCGCCGCGTTCCTCGGATCGGTGTTCGCCAGCGCGGCTGTGCTGGCGGGAGTGAAGTTCGGCGTCGAGGGATACCTCGCCGAGCGGGTGCCGTTCATGCGCCCGCTGGTCGACATGCAGGACGCCGTCTTCGTCGTGCCCGTGCTCATCGGCATCGGCGTCGTGCTGGCGGCCCTGTCGGCCGGCTTCGCGATCCGGCGGTGGCTGCGCACCTGACCCGTCGAGGGGTGCGGTAACCGATAGGGTTGAGGGCTGTCTGTCGTCAGGAGAAGAACATGCCCAGGGAACGCGGGGAGAAGGTCGTCGCGACCAACCGACGCGCGCGTCACGATTACAACCTCGAGAAGTCATACGAGGCGGGTCTGGTGCTCACCGGCACCGAGGTCAAGTCCCTGCGCCAGGGGCGCGCGAACCTCAGCGACGGCTACGCGTACGTGAAGGGCGGCGAAGCTTTCCTCGACGCGGTGCACATCCCGGAGTACTCCCAGGGGCACTGGACGAACCACTCCGCCAAGCGCATCCGCAAGCTGCTGCTGCACAAGGACGAGATCCGCAAGCTCGAGCACGCCGTCTCCGCTGGCGGCTACACCCTCATCCCGCTGAAGCTGTACTTCTCGGACGGCCGCGCGAAGGTCGAGATCGCACTCGCGAAGGGCAAGAAGGAGTACGACAAGCGGCAGACCCTGCGCGAGCGCCAGGACACGCGCGAGGCCGAGCGCGCCATGCGCCTGCGCAACCGCGTGGGGGAGTAGCGGCTACCGCGCGGCGTCGAACCCGAACGTCCGACCCAGGAAGCCCAGTTCGGCCTCGAGCGACGCGATGATCGTCTCCGCCGCGCGGAAGCCGTGGCCCTCGCCCTCGAACAGCAGGTACTCGTGCGGCACGCCCCTGGCGGCGAGGGCATCGCGGATCGCCTCCGACTGCGAGGGCGGCACCACCCGGTCGTCCGAACCCTGCTGCAGCAGCACCGGCACGTCGATCCGGTCGGCGTGCGAGAGCGGCGACCGCTCGATGTAGACGCTCTCCGCCTCGGGCAGCGGCCCGACCAGACCGTCGATGTAGTGCGCCTCGAAATCGTGGGTCTCGGCTGCCAGCATCCGCAGATCCGCCACGCCGTATCTCGAGATGCCCGCGGTGAAGGTGCCGCCGCGCACCAGCGCGCAGAGCACCGTCCACCCTCCGGCGGAGCCGCCGCGGATGGCGATGCGGGCGGGGTCGGCCAGACCCGATTCGGCCATGCCGCGTGCTGCGGCGATGACGTCGTCGACGTCGACGATGCCCCACTGCCCGTCGAGGCGCTCGCGGTAGGCGCGACCGTAGCCCGTCGAGCCGCCGTAGTTCACGTCGAGCACGCCGATGCCGCGGCTGGTCCAGTACGCGTACGCCGTGGATGCCGCGCCCGAGACGTGCGCGGTGGGGCCGCCGTGCACCATGACGATGTACGGCGGCAGATCGCCCCCGGGCGCTGAGAGGTCGGGGTTCGTCGGCGGATAGTCGAAGGCGTGCACCGGGCCGTGCGGACCGCGGAAGGTCACCGGGCGCGCGCGGGGGATCCACCGGGCATCCGCCGCGTCACCGCCCGTGACGGTGGTGATGGTGCCGTCGTCCAGGTCGACGCACCACAGCCCCGCGCCGACCGCCCGCCCCGCGCCCGAGATGAGCACGCGAGCGCCGCGCGCGTCGTCGATGCTCGCGCCGGCCGTGATCGGCAGTGTGAGCAGCTCGATGGCGTCGCCGTCAGGGGAGATCAGCACGATCTCGTCGGCCCCGTTCGTGCGCACCGCCACGACACGGCCGTCGTCGAGAGGCTGGTACCAGCGGTTGCCGAGCACCCAGAGGCCGCCGCCCGTGTCGGCGTCGGCGGGTGCCACCGGCTTCGCGGTGTCGCCGACGCGCAGCCGCTGCAGGTTCCACCGGCCTGATGGATCATCGAGGTAGAGCAGCTCGTCGTCGCTCACCCACTCCGGCTGCAGGGCGGCACGGGTCGGCGTCGACGCGAGCGCGTCGCCGTCGACCGACGCCACGTGCAGCAGCGCCTGCTCCCAGGGCATCCGGACGGTGCTCCACTGCACCCAGGCGAGACGCTGTCCATCGGGTGAGAGGGCGGGATGCGCGACGAAGCCACTCGTCGAGACGAGGGTGCGCACAGCCGACTCGTCATCGGCCGCGGCGCCGTCGAGGGGGACCTCCACGATCGCGCGCACGTGCCGCTCGGGGCGAAGATCCTCCTGCACCGCGAGCAGCCGTCCTCGCTGCAGCCGCAGTCCGCCGTATGAAGGTCCGGCCGCGGTCAGCGGCTCGGGAGCGCCGCCGGGCGACATCCGGTGGATCCGCTGGTCTGCGCCGTGCACGAAGTACAGGGTGCCCTCGGCATCGGCGGTCCACGACCCGCCGCCGTACTCGTGCACGCGGGAACGCGCGTTCCACGGCGCGGGGAGGATCTGGTCGCCGCTCGAGCTGCGCACCGTCACCCGGCCGCCCTCGGCGGGAACGGATTCGCCCCACCACACCTCGTCGCCGACGAAGCGTGCTCCGTCGATGCGGGGGGATGCCTGCGCGATCATCTGAGCGGTGAACGGGGAGGGCCACGAGCCGTGCGGTGCGGTCATGCATCGAGCCTAGCCAGACCCGCAGGTGACACACGGCGTCACAGAGTGTGCGCCGCGGCGAGGGGCTGTCCTACCGTCTGAGAACACCCCGCAGACCGAGCCTCGAAGGAGAACCGCCGTGAGCAGCATCCCGTTCTCCTTCGAGCTGTATCCGCCGCGCACCGCCGAGAGCACCAGGGCGCTGCATGACACGATCGACCGGCTCGCCGAGGCGGGACCTGACTTCATCTCGGTCACCTACGGCGCGGGCGGCTCGACCGGCGGTCGCTCGCTCGAGGTGCTGCGATACATCCGCGCGCACACCGACACCGAGCCGCTCGCGCACCTCACCTGTGTGGGCAACACCTATGCGGGTGCCGCCCGTCTGATCCGCGAGTTCCTGGATGCCGGCGTGCTCAGCTTCCTCGCGCTGCGCGGCGACCCGCCGGCGGGTCAGAGCGAGGACGACGTGTTCCTCGGCGACCTCGAGAGCTCGGCTCAGCTCGTGCAGCTGATCGACCGCGTGCAGGCGGAGCGGGCCCCGTACGAGGAGTCCCCGGTGCGCGGCAACCCCGGCGCCGTGCGCGTCGCGCCGCGCCGTCGGGTGAACATCGCCGTCGCCGCCTTCCCCAACGGCCACCCGCGCTCGGCGTACAGCAGCCAGCACGTCGACGCGCTGCTCGCGAAGCAGGCGGCCGGGGCGACGGTCGCGATCACGCAGCTGTTCTTCCACCCCGATCACTATCTCGCGTTCGTCGAACGCGCCCGCCGCGCGGGGGTGACGATCCCGATCCTCCCCGGCATCATGCCGATCACGTCGCCCGCGCGTCTGGCGCGGGTGCTCGAGCTGACCGGCGAGGAGCTTCCGAGCGAGCTCGCCATCGAGCTCGAGGTCGAGCCGACCACCGAAGGGCGCCGCCGGATCGGCATCCGCTGGGCCGCCGACCTGATCCGCGCCGTCGTCGACGGCGGCGCGCCCGGTGTGCACCTGTACGCGTTCAACCAGCACGAGACCGTGCTCGACGTCCTCCGCCTCGCCGGGATCATCCCGCAGCGCCAGCTCTCCGCAGCATCGAAAGGAACACCATGACCGCTTTCCCCGCAGGGACGATCCTCGGCTACCCGCGCATCGGCCGGCGCCGCGAGCTGAAGAAGGCCGTCGAGTCCTTCTGGGCGGGCCGCTCCGACCAGACGGCTCTCGAGCGCACGGCCGCCGAGCTGCGCGCCACGACGCGTGCGCGTCTCGCCGAACTCGGTCTCGGCCGTGATGACTCGTCGATCCCCGAGTCGTTCTCGTTCTACGACCAGGTGCTCGACGCCGCCGTCACCGTGGGTGCGATCCCGACGCGCTTCGACGACCTCCGTGACGCCGACGGCAGCATCGGACTCGGCGCCTACTTCACCGTCGCCCGAGGCGAGGGCGATCGCGCACCGCTCGAGATGACCAAGTGGTTCGACTCGAACTACCACTACCTCGTCCCCGAGATCGGCCCCGAGACGGTCTTCTCCCTCGCCAGCGAGCACCTCGTGCAGCAGGTCGCGGAGGCCGCGGCCGCCGGATACGTCACCCGCCCGGTGGTCGTCGGACCGGTCACCCTGCTCGCCCTGGCGAAGGCGTCGGATGACGCGCCCGAGGGCTTCGATCCGCTCAGCCGCCTCGAGGACGTGCTGCCGGTCTACGCCGAGCTGCTGGCCAAGCTGAAGGCAGCCGGCGCCGCGTGGGTGCAGCTCGACGAGCCGGCGCTGGTGAGCGAGTCGCTGCCGGTCGGCACCGCCGCGCTCGCCGACGCCGCCGCCCGCGCCCTCGC
>NZ_JACSPX010000003.1:181165-472706 GCF_014836945.1 Microbacterium commune
CCGGGCGGGGGGGCGCCGGCGCGCGACCGCAGATCTTCGTGGCCGCGCCCTACGCCGCTCTCGGCACGACGCTCGACGTGCTGGCGACCGCACCCGTCGAGGCCATCGGCATCGACCTGGTCCGCGGCGAGGTGCCCGCAGCGCTCCCCGCGCTCGAGGGCAAGACCCTCGTCGGCGGCGTCATCGACGGACACAACATCTGGCGCGGCGACCTCGACGCGGCGTTCGCGAAGCTCGAGGCGCTGCGCGACCTCGGGGCGTCCCACATCTCGGCGTCCACCTCGACGTCGCTGCTGCACGTGCCGCACGACGTCGACGACGAGACGGCGCTGGACCCGCGTCTCGTCTCGTGGCTCGCCTTCGCCGACCAGAAGGTCGGCCAGGTCGTCACCCTCGCCGAAGGACTGGCCCAGGGGCGGGATGCCATCACCGACGCGCTGGATGCCGCGTCCGCGGCCCTCGCCGACCGGCATGACGCACCCGGCGTGCGCGACGGGGCCGTGCGCGGCCATGAGGTCGCCGAGGCGGAGTTCTTGCGCGTCTCGTATGCCGAGCGCGAGAGCGCGCAGCAGGCGCTGAACCTGCCGGCGCTGCCGCTGACGACGATCGGCTCGTTCCCGCAGACCGGCGACATCCGCAGGGCTCGTGCGCAGTTCCTGCGCGGCGAGCTGCCCGCCGACGACTACGACGACTTCCTGCGCCGCGAGATCGACCAGGTCGTCGCCCTGCAGGAGGAGCTCGGCCTCGACGTGCTCGTGCACGGCGAGCCGGAGCGCAACGACATGGTGCAGTACTTCGCCGAGCACCTCGACGGGTTCGCCGTCACCCAGCACGGCTGGGTGCAGTCGTACGGCTCGCGCGCCACCCGGCCCTCGATCCTCTGGGGAGACGTGTCGCGCCCTGCGCCGATCACCGTCTCGTGGGCGTCGTACGCGCAGTCGCTGAGCGCGAAACCGGTCAAGGGCATGCTCACCGGCCCCGTGACGATCCTGGCCTGGTCGTTCGTGCGCGACGACCAGCCGCTCGGCGAGACGGCCAACCAGGTCGCGCTCGCCCTGCGCGACGAGATCACCGACCTCGAGGCCGCCGGAATCGCGATCATCCAGGTCGACGAGCCGGCGCTGCGCGAGCTGCTGCCGCTGAAGGCGGCCGATCAGGCGGACTACCTCGACTGGTCGGTTCGCTCGTTCCGGCTCGCGACCGGCGGCGCCGCCGCCGGAACGCAGATCCACACGCACCTCTGCTACTCGGAGTTCGGTGTCGTGATCGACGCGATCCGCGCCCTCGACGCCGACGTCACCTCGATCGAGGCCGCCCGCAGCCGGATGGAGGTCGTCGCCGACATCGCGCGATTCGGCTTCGACCACGGTGTCGGCCCCGGCGTCTACGACATCCACTCGCCGCGTGTGCCCAGCGTCGAGGAGATCGAGGCGCTGCTGCGTCGCGCCGTCGACGAGCTGCCGCTGCGCCAGCTGTGGGTGAACCCCGACTGCGGCCTGAAGACCCGTGCGTACGAGGAGACGGTGGAGTCGCTGCGCAACATCGTCGAGGCGACCAGGCGCGTCCGCGAGGACGTCGCGGTCACCGTCTGAGCACCGCCCACGACGAAGAGGCGCCTCTTCCCGACCGGGAAGGGGCGCCTCTTCGTTCGCGAGGGCTCGCTCAGACCGAGCGCAGCACCGCCACGACCTTTCCGAGCACGACCGCCTCGTCGCCGAGGATGGGCTCGAAAGCCGAGTTGCGCGGCAGCAGCCAGGTGTGTCCGTCTCGGCGGCGGAAGGTCTTCACCGTCGCCTCCCCGTCGATCATGGCGGCGACGATCTCGCCGTTCTCGGCGTTGTTCTGCGTGCGCACGACCACCCAGTCGCCGTCGCAGATCGCCGCATCGATCATCGACTCTCCGTTGACCTTCAGCATGAACAGGTCGCCCTTGCCGACGAGCTGCCTCGGCAGCGGGAAGATCTCCTCCACCTGCTGGTCTGCCGTGATCGGCACGCCGGCGGCGATCTGACCGACGAGCGGCACCAGCGCGGCATCGCCGACAGACGGCGCGGTGTCTGCCGGGTTCTCGGCTCCGCTGCCGGGCAGATCGATCAGCACCTCCATGGCGCGGGTCTTGCCCGGGTCGCGGCGGAGGTAGCCGCTCAGCTCGAGCTGCCCGAGCTGGTGGGTGACGCTCGAGAGCGACTTCAGCCCCACCGCGTCGCCGATCTCGCGCATGCTCGGCGGGTAGCCGTGACGGGCGATCGAGCTCTGGATCACCTCGAGGATCGCCATCTGCTTGGGGCTCAGGCTCTTGCGGCGCCGCGTGCGGGGAGCCTCGGCTGCGGTCTCGGGGTTGTCGCTCATGGGTGCTCCTTCATGCCCTCACACGGTGCAGATCCGCGTCTTCGCGGGGATCCGGTTCGAATGTCGGTGGCCCATGGTGGGCTGACTTCATCGAAACCGTATCCGAGTTCGCTCGGAAAACGGAAGATCTGTTCGAGCGTGTCGCGGAACCGCGGGCGCTGTATTCGAAGAATTCTTGACAGATGTTCGATATCGAAGATAGATTCGGAACGTAGCTTCGCATCCGGCATCCCCGGCCGGACGCCGGATGCGAAAGCTGCACCACTTCCGCCCGATGGGTGGAGGAGAGTGAAGAGGAGCATCGCATGAGCACCATCAGCATCCAGGCCCCCCTGACCGCGTCGCACACGGCCGCTGCCCGGCGTTCTGTCCCGACCCGGCTGCGCCTCACCGTGCGCGGTCGTCGTCTGCTCGCCACCCTCGCCGCCGCGCCGGTCATCGCCGGCATCGCGGTCTCTCTGCTGGCCGGCGGCTCCGCCATCGCGTCCGGCCAGAGTGCACCCCTCGCTTTCGAGACGGTGACGGTGCTGCCCGGTGACACCCTCTGGTCGATCGCCGCTGAGGCCGCTCCCGGCTCCGACCCGCGCGAGGTCATCGATGACATCAGGCGTCTCAACAACCTCCCCTCCGGCATGATCCAGGCCGGTGCGTCGATCGCGATCCCGACCGCCTACTCCGAGACCGCGCCCGCAGAGTGAGAGTGCGCCGTCATCCGAGGCGGTGGGTGCGATGCGCGGCCTACGATGGAGCATGTGACATCCCTCGATGAGCTGCCCCTCCGCGACGATCTGCGCGGGCTCACGCCGTACGGCGCCCCGCAGGCGCCGCTTCCCGTCGCTCTGAACGTCAACGAGAACACGCATCCGGTTCCCGACGAGGTCGCCAGCGACATCCTCGACGACGTCGCCCTCGCCCTGCGCGATGTCAACCGCTACCCGGACCGCGAGTTCACCGCGCTGCGGGAAGGGTTCGCCGAGTACCTCGGTCACGGTCTCACGGCCGAGCAGATCTGGGCGGGCAACGGCTCGAACGAGGTGCTGCAGCACATCATGCAGGCCTTCGCCGGCCCCGGCCGCACGGCGTTCGGGTTCGCACCCACCTACTCGATGTACCCGCTGATCACGCAGGGCACCGGCGCACGGTGGGTCGCCGGCACGCGCCACGACGACTTCACCATCGACCCCGACGATGCCGCCAGACAGGTCGCCGAGGCCGACCCGGACGTCATCCTGCTGTGCACCCCGAACAACCCGACCGGCACGCCGCTGGGACTCGACGTCATCGAGGCCGTCTATGAGGCGGCCCGCGGTGTCGTGGTCGTCGACGAGGCGTATCAGGAGTTCGCCCCGCACGACGCGCCCTCTGCGCTGAGCCTGCTGCACGGTCGCCCGCGTCTCGCGGTGTCGCGCACGATGAGCAAGGCCTTCGCCTTCGCCGGAGCTCGGGTCGGGTACCTGGCCGCCGATCCGGCGTTCATCGACGCGCTGCGGCTCGTGCGCCTGCCGTACCACCTCAGCGCCCTCACGCAGGCCGCCGCCGTCGCGGCGCTGCGCAACTCCGCCACCATGCTGCGCATGGTCGATGAGATCGTCGAGCAGCGCGAGCGCATCTCGGCCACGCTCGAGGCCCTCGGGTACCTGCCGCACGCCTCGTGGTCGAACTTCGTCCTGTTCGGCGGAGTGGACGACACCCAGGCCCTGTGGCGCGCACTGTACGACCGCGGAGTGCTCATCCGCGATGTCGGCATCCCGCATCACCTCCGGGTCTCCGCAGGCACCGAGGCCGAGACCACCGCATTCCTGGAAGCCCTCGCGTCGATTGGACCGTCAGCATGACCGAACGCACCGCCCGCCGCACCCGCAGCACCTCCGAGTCGACCGTCGAGGTCGTCGTCGACCTCGACGGCACCGGTCGCAGCGACATCGACACGAGCGTGCCGTTCTTCGACCACATGCTGACGGCCTTCGCCAAGCACTCGCTCACCGACCTCACCGTGCGCGCCACGGGAGACACGCACATCGACGCGCATCACACCGTCGAGGACATCTCGATCGTGCTCGGCCAGGCGATTCGCGAGGCACTGGGCGACAAGGCGGGCATCTCGCGCTACGGCGACGCCATGGTGCCTCTCGACGAGGCTCTCGCCCAGGCCGTGGTCGACATCTCCGGCCGCCCGTTCCTCGTGCACGACGGAGAGCCGGCCGGCTTCGAGTTCCACCTCATCGGCGGGCACTTCACCGGATCGCTCGTGCGCCACGTGTTCGAGGCGATCACCTTCAACGCCGGGCTCACCGTGCACGTGCGCGTGATCGGCGGACGCGACCCGCACCACATCGCCGAGGCCGAGTTCAAGGCATTCGCCCGTGCGTTCCGTCAGGCCAAGGCGCTCGACCCGCTCGTCGAGGGCATCCCCTCGACCAAGGGTGCGCTGTGACCACGCGCCGCGTCGTCGTCTTCGACTACGAGTCGGGCAACGTGCACTCGGCCGTCAAGGCGCTGGCCGCCGCGGGCGCCGAGGTGGAGCTCACTCGCGATCGCGACAGAGCGCTGGAGGCAGACGGCCTGCTCGTGCCCGGCGTCGGGGCCTTCGCCGCCGTGCGCGAGGCGCTGGTCGCACACGGCGGTGACGAGATCATCGACCGTCGCCTGGCCGGTGGGCGCCCGGTGCTCGGCATCTGCGTCGGCATGCAGGTGATGTTCGAACGCGGTGTCGAGCGCGGGCACCCCGCCGAGGGCCTGGGGGAGTGGCCGGGCACGGTCGCCGAGCTGCACGCCCCGGTGCTGCCGCACATGGGCTGGAACACCGTGGAGCCGGGGGAGGGCAGTGTGCTCTTCCGCGGCATCGAGCACGAGCGCTTCTACTTCCTGCACTCGTACGCCGCCACGTCGTGGGAGCTCGACGTCATCCCGCCGTTCCCGCAGCCCGCCGTGACGTGGGCGACCCACGGGGAGCGCTTCATCGCCGCGGTCGAGAACGGCCCGCTCTCCGCAACGCAGTTCCACCCCGAGAAGTCGGGACAGGCCGGCATCCGGCTGCTGCGCAACTGGGTCGAGTCGCTCTAGCGTCCGACGCGACCCGGAGCCCCGCACGGAGACCCGTGCGGGTGGTCCCGGTACGGGTGGTCAGAGGCCCCGCGCGACGGCTGCTCCCGCCGCCAGCCAGGCGGTCTGGGAGGCCGGGGCGAGGGCGCCGAGGCGCAGGTGGCCGTCGACCATCTCATGATCGAACGGAATCGCGACCACCTCCCGTGCCAGGTCGCGGTAGCCGGTGACGACCTGGTCGACATCGGCCGGGGTCGCCTTGGGGTCCGCCTGAGTGACGACGACCACCGACTGACGGGCGAGCCGGGCGGATCGCTCGTCGCGGTCCTCGAGAGCCTCGAGCAGCAGCGCACCCGCCTCGGCGTGGTCGTCGCGCGTCGTGGTCGCCACGACGATCTGGTCGGCGTGGTCGATCATGCGCAGCCACATCGGGTCGGATTCGTCGTTCCCGGAGTCGATGATGATCAGCCGGTAGTACTTCGCCGCCACGGCGTGGATCGCGTCGATGTCTGCGGAGCGCAGCCGGTTCTCCTGAGCGAGCCGCATCGGCTTCGAGCGCAGCACGTCGTACTTCTCCCGCGCCTGGTGGTGCACGAAATGCGCGAGATCCGCCGACTGCGCGCCCGCGCCCAGCAGCCGATCGGCCTCGGGGAGCAGCTCGAACAGCGTGCGGTCGTGCGGGCCGGTGTCGGTGCGCCAGCCCAGGGTGCCGCGGGTCTGGTTGTTGTCCCAGGCGAGCACACCCGCGCCTCCGAAGCGCGCGAAGACGGCAGAGAGCAGCACGGTGGTCGGGGTCTTGCCCGCGCCGCCCTTGCCGTTCACCACGGCGATCGTGCGCGGGCCCGGCCAGTGCTGACTGACGAGCAGCTCATCTTCGCGCACCGCGCGCTCTGCGGCACCGGGGGCGAGCGAGAATCCGATCCGGTTCAGCATGCCACGCGCGCCGGTCCTGGCGGGCTCCTCGCGTCGCTCCTGCTGCAGGAACGACGGTCGCTCACGCTGCTCGCGCCGCGAGACGGGGGATGCGGGCGGGGTCGTCGGGAGTGCCGGCGCTGCGGGCGCGGATTCCGGTGCCGGAGCGGGCGCGGACGCGGCGGCGGACCCGCGATGATAACGCGGTGCCTCGACCGGGCCGTCGGACGCGACCAGCGGGACCTCGGACACCATCGACTCGGGCTCGGGTGCGGAACGCCGCGCAGCGCTCGTCCGCCGGCGCAGCGGACCTGCGCCGCTGTCGTTGTGCGCGTCGGCCATGCCTCGCGTCCCTTCGTGTCGATGTGCGCACAGGCGGGGCTGCCCGGCCGGTGCGCCTCCGATCGTACCGCCGGGGCCTGCGAGAACCCCACTTCACCGAGGCGCCGGACGTCACGTCATTTGAGACGACCCCCCTGCCCGGCTACTCTGATCTCTCGTGCCCGCTCGGGCCGCACCCACCCCCTTCGAAGGACGACATGAACGACTTCGCACAGTCCCCCTCGCTGATCCTGCTGCCCGCGGTCGATGTGGCCGGCGGCAAGGCGGTGCGCCTGACGCAGGGCGAGGCCGGCACCGAGACGAGCTACGGCGACCCCGTCGACGCGGCCGGCGAGTTCGTCGACGCCGGTGCTCAGTGGATCCACCTCGTCGACCTCGATGCGGCGTTCGGCCGCGGCAGCAACACTGCGATCCTGCGCAAGGTCATCAAGCAGTACCGCGGCGTGAGCATCGAGCTCTCCGGCGGCATCCGCGACGACGCGAGCCTCGACGCCGCGCTCGAGGCCGGTGCGACCCGCATCAACCTCGGCACGGCCGCCCTGGAGAACCCGGAGTGGTCGGCCGACGTCATCAGCCGATACGGCGAGGCGATCGCGGTCGGGCTCGACGTGCGCGGCACGACGCTCGCCGCGCGCGGCTGGACGAAGGAGGGCGGTGACATCTGGGATGTGCTCGAGCGCCTCGAAGAGGCCGGCTGCAGCCGCTACGTCGTCACCGATGTCACGAAGGACGGCACCCTGCGCGGTCCGAACCTCGACCTGCTCCGCGAGATCACCTCGCGCACCCCGAAGCCGGTGATCGCGTCCGGCGGTGTCGCGACGCTCGACGACATCGCGGCGCTGCGTCAGCTCGTGCCCCTGGGCGTCGAGGGCGCGATCGTGGGCAAGGCGCTCTACGCCGGGAAGTTCACCCTCGCCGAGGCGCTGGATGTCGCCGGCGACTGACGACGCCTGCGACCACGGGCGCGGGAACCCGGGCGACTCGGCCGGCGTCCCGTGGGAGGGGCGGAGCTTCCAGGCGAACCCGCACGCCTCCGACGACGGCTCCGCCGACCCCGCCCTGCTCGCCGCCCTGCTGCGCTTCCGCGGCGGCTCGGGCTCGCAGGTCGAGGTGGTCGACGCCTTCCGCGATGCGCGCGTGCTCGTTCCCCTCATCGCCGAGAAGGGCGATGAGGGCGTGGGGCCGACCGGACTGACGGTCGACAAGACGCAGGAGCTCTCGATCGTCACGGTCGCCGCCCCCGACGGGCGTCGTGTGCAGCCGGTGTTCTCGTCGGTCGACACGATGCGACGCTGGGACGCCGCAGCCCGGCCGATCCCCGTGGAGGCGATCCGCGTGGCGCTGTCGGCGTCGAGCGAGCAGACGGACCTCATCATTCTCGACCCGGCATCCGAGACCGAGTTCGTCATCCGTCGCCCGGCGGTCTGGGCGATCGCCCAGGGGCAGCGCTGGGAGCCGAGCCACCTGTCGCCGGAGGTGTTCACCGCTCTGCGGGAGAGCATCGCTCACGAGCTGGCGGTCATCGACGTGTCGGTCGCGGCGGGGGATCCGGATGCCCGGATGCGCGGCGCGGAACTCGTCGTCACCCTCGAGCTCGTCGACGGCCTGGAGCGCGAGACGCTGGACGCCGTGCTCGCGCGGCTCGCGCAGCGCTGGGCGGCCGATGACCGGATGGCCGTGCTGGTCGACTCGCTCACGGTGAAGCTGACGCGCTCCGCGGGCTGAGCGAGAAGCTCAGTTGACGGGGCCGGTCCACTTCTCGCCGGGTCCCTTGCCGATCGGGTCGGGGATCACGGACGCCTCGCGGAAGGCCAGCTGAAGCGAGCGCAGTCCGTCGCGCAGCGACCGGGCATGCATGTCGCTGATCTCGGGCGCTCCGGCGGTGATGAGGCCGGCGAGGGCGTTGATGAGCTTGCGCGCCTCGTCGAGGTCGGTCTGCTCCTCGGGGGAGTCCGCCAGGCCCACCTTCACGGCCGCGGCGCTCATCAGGTGCACGGCGGTCGTCGTGATCACCTCGACGGCGGGAACGTCCGCGATGTCGCGCGTCGCGGCGCTCGCGGCGTGCTCCTGCTGCTCCCAGCGATCGTGGCGGTCATCGTGGTGCTCAGCGGGAATCGTCACTTCGGGGTGCTTTCTGGTAGACTTCTGCGGGCTTCGGAGTGTCATGCTCCGATACGAAAGAGGATTCTGATCCCACCCGCGCTTGCCGTTCCAGGCTACCGGGTTCAGCACCCCGCCGGTTCCGGTGGAAAGGGTGTCACAAGCCGGTGTGTCTGACTGCACCGGCGGGTGGGGAGAACTCCGATTTCGCCCGAGATGCGACCTGCATCCCGGTGGCCGAGAACCCACGTCTTAGGAGCTCCGCATCAGCGATCCCCGTACCAATGAGCGCATCCGCGTCCCCGAGGTCCGCCTCGTCGGTCCCGCGGGTGAGCAGATCGGCGTTGTCCGCATCGAGGCAGCACTGCGTCTGGCCCAGGAGGCGGACCTCGACCTCGTCGAGGTGGCCCCCAACTCCAAGCCGCCCGTGGTCAAGATCATGGACTACGGCAAGTTCAAGTACGAGGCCGCGCAGAAGGCCAAGGAAGCGCGCCGCAACCAGGCGAACACCATCCTCAAAGAGGTCCGCTTCCGCCTGAAGATCGAGGCTCACGACTACACGACCAAGCTCAAGCGCGCCGAGGGCTTCCTCAAGGCCGGTGACAAGGTCAAGGCGATGATCCTGTTCCGCGGCCGCGAGCAGTCGCGTCCCGAGCAGGGCGTGCGTCTGCTGCGCAAGTTCGCCGAGGACGTCGCCGAGCTGGGCACCGTCGAGTCGAACCCCACCATCGACGGGCGCAACATGGTCATGGTCGTCGCCCCGCTGAAGAACAAGTCCGAGGCGAAGGCAGAGCAGAACGCCGTCCGCACCGCGAACAAGCAGGCCGCGCGCGACGCGAAGAACGGCCCGGGCACGGACTCCGAGGCGACCGACGAGTCCGAGGCGTAGCCCGCCCCCACAGCTCCCGCTTCCGAGCGGGTACCCACCGTCGCCCGCCAGGGCGCCACACGAAGGAAGAGAAGATGCCGAAGCAGAAGACCCACTCGGGTGCGAAGAAGCGCTTCAAGATCACCGGCAGCGGAAAGCTGAAGAAGCAGCAGGCCGGCATGCGCCACAACCTCGAGGTCAAGTCGAGCCGGCGCACCCGTCGTCTGAACCAGGACCAGGTCCTGTCCAAGGCAGACACCAAGGTCGCGAAGAAGCTTCTCGGTCGCTGACCGCGACGCCCGTACGAATAGGAATACGAAAATGGCAAGAGTCAAGCGCGCAGTCAACGCGCAGAAGAAGCGTCGCGTCATCCTCGAGCGCGCGTCCGGTTACCGTGGCCAGCGTTCGCGCCTGTACCGCAAGGCGAAGGAGCAGGTCACCCACTCGCTCGTCTACGCGTACCGCGACCGCCGCAAGCGCAAGGGCGACTTCCGTCGTCTGTGGATCCAGCGCATCAACGCCGCTGCCCGTCAGAACGGCATCACCTACAACCGCTTCATCCAGGGCCTCGGCCTCGCGGGTGTGCAGGTCGACCGCCGCATGCTGGCCGACCTGGCCGTGACCGACGCCGGCACCTTCACGGCACTCGTCGAGGTCGCGAAGAACGCTCTGCCCTCGGACGTCAACGCGCCGAAGGCCGCTGCCTGATCCGAGTGGTCTGCACGGGCGTCTCCCTCCGGGGAGGCGCCCGTTTCGCGTCTCCGCACCCCGGTAGACTGGCCGGGTGCTCGAGAACCCTCGCTCTCCCCGCGTCCGTGCCGTCGCCAAGCTGACCAAGCGCAGCGCCAGGGTCGAGACGGGACTCTTCCTGCTCGAGGGCCCGCAGTCGGTGCGCGAAGCGCTGCAGTACCTGCCGGACGCGATCGTCGAGCTGTTCGCGACTCCCACCGCGTGGGAGAAGCATGCCGACGTGCGCGCTCTCGCCGATGAGCGCGACGTCGAGGTCGAGTACGTCACCGAGGCGGTGCTCGCCGCCATGGCCGACACGGTGACCCCGCAGGGTCTGATCGCGGTCACACGCCAGACCCCGACGTCCGTGAAGGACATCTTCGCCGCCGAGCCGAAACTCATCGCGATCTGCGAGGAGGTCCGCGACCCCGGCAACCTCGGCACCATCATCCGCGCGGCGGACGCGGCAGGCGCGGATGCCGTGGTGCTCACCGGGCGCACCGTCGACCCGTACAACCCGAAGGTGGTGCGCTCGACGACCGGTTCTCTCTTCCACCTCCCCGTCTCCGTGGGGGGAGACCTCGACGACGTGATCCGCCGCGCCCACGCCGCGGGCATGAACGTCGTGGCCGCGGACGTGAAGGGCGACGACCTGCTCGCCGCGCGCGCCGACGGCGTGCTCGCGCAGCCCACCGCCTGGCTGTTCGGCAACGAGGCGCGCGGGCTGGATGACGATGCCCTCGCTCAGGCGGATCGGGCGCTGCGTCTGCCGATCTTCGGCCGCGCGGAATCGCTGAACCTGGCCACGGCCGCGAGCGTCTGCCTCTACGAGTCGGCGTTCGCGCAGCGCGCGGCCGACTGAGCTCGCGCCGGCGATCTGGCCCGTGCGGGTCAGCCGAGACCCATCACGAATCGGTAAACCCGCGTGGGGTCTCCGCGACGGACGCGGCCTCTGGCCTAGTCTGTAACCCATGGCAGAGCGCAATGACGCCCTCGTGGTGGTCGAGAACGTCCAGAAGCACTACGGCGATTTCCATGCCCTGAAGGACATCGATCTGAAGGTCGACCGGGGCGAGGTGGTCGTCGTCATCGGTCCGTCCGGCTCGGGCAAGTCGACGCTGTGCCGCACGATCAACCGACTCGAGACGATCACGAGCGGCGAGATCCGCATCGACGGCAAGACGCTTCCCGCCGAGGGCAAGGGCCTCGCGAAGCTGCGCGCCGAGGTCGGCATGGTCTTCCAGTCCTTCAACCTCTTCGCGCATCTCACCATCCTCGAGAACGTCACCCTCGGGCCGATCAAGGTGCTCGGCAAGAGCAAGGCCGAGGCCGAGAAGGAGGCCATGGCGCTGCTCGAGCGCGTGGGCGTCGCGCAGCAGGCATCCAAGCTCCCTGCCCAGCTCTCCGGCGGTCAGCAGCAGCGCGTCGCGATCGCGCGCGCTCTCGCGATGCACCCGAAGGTGATGCTCTTCGACGAGCCGACCAGCGCGCTCGATCCGGAGATGATCAACGAGGTGCTCGACGTGATGGTCGGGCTCGCGAAAGAGGGCATGACGATGATCGTCGTGACCCACGAGATGGGCTTCGCGCGCAAGGCGGCCAACCGCGTCGTCTTCATGGCCGACGGCCAGATCGTCGAAGAGGCGGCACCGGAGGAGTTCTTCACCAACCCGAAGAGCACGCGCGCGAAGGACTTCCTGTCCAAGCTCCTCACCCACTGACCCCGCACCGAAACGCACCACAGCACAGAAGGAGACGCACATGCGACGCACACGAGCTCTCGCAGGGATCGGAATCGCCACGGCGGCGCTGCTGGCCCTCACCGGCTGCAACAGCGGCAGCCCCAGCAACCCGGGCGGCGGCGACGCCGGCGACGGCGGCGACACGCCGCTGTTCGAGGTCGCGAAGGACGTCACGCTCGACGGCAGCCCCACCTTCGACAAGATCGAGAAGGCCGACAAGGTCACCATCGGCGTCAAGGAGGACCAGCCCGGGCTCGGCTACCTCGACGCGACGACCGGTGAGCGCACCGGCTTCGACGTCGACATCGCCCGGTGGATCGCCGCCTCGCTCGGCTACGGCGAGGACAAGATCGAGTTCAAGCCGATCGCCTCCGCGAACCGCGAGCAGGCCATCGTCAACGGCGACATCGACTACTACGTCGGCACCTACTCGATCAACGACAAGCGCAAGGAGCAGATCGACTTCGCCGGCCCGTACTTCATCACCGGACAGGGTCTGCTCGTCGCGAAGGACGCACCGGAGGCGGACAAGCTCGAGGACTTCAACGGCAAGACCGTCTGCTCGGCCACCGGATCCACGCCGATCCAGAACATCAAGGCCAACTTCCCCGAGATCAAGACGCAGGAGTACGACCTGTACTCCGCATGCGTGCAGGACCTGATCGACGGCAAGGTCGACGCCGTCACCACCGACCAGGCCATCCTGATCGGCTACGCCGCCCAGTACCCGGACGAGGTCAAGGTCACCGGTGGACTGTTCACCGAGGAGCGCTACGGCGTCGGCCTCACCAAGGGCGATGACGCGCTGCGTGCGCACATCAACGACCTGTTCACCGAGAACAACGACATCTGGCAGGCCATCTTCGACAAGAACCTCGGCGACTCGGGGATCAAGGTCGAGCAGCCTGAGGTCGACGCGTACTGACCACCCTGCGGGGCGGCCCGTAACCGGGCCGCCCCGAACACATCCTGAGAAGGGAAGACGGCGTGGACGTCATCTTCGGAAACCTCGACCTCTGGGGTGGGGCGATCGCCAACACGCTGCTGGTGTTCTTCGTCGGCGGGCTGATCGCCCTCGTGCTCGGCATCATCGTCGGCGCGATGCGCGTCTCGCCGGTGCCGATCGCCCGCGGTGTGGGCACCGCGTACGTGAACATCATCCGCAACACCCCGCTCACGCTGGTCTTCTTCTTCTTCGTGTTCGGCTATCCGCAGCTCGGGCTGCCAGACCTGTCGAACACCGTGCTCGGCATCCTCGCCATCGGCATCTACACCGCCACCTACGTGGCGGAGGTGCTGCGAGCCGGCATCAACACCGTGCCGGTCGGCCAGGCCGAGGCCGCCCGCGCGATCGGCCTGCCGTTCGGGCAGGTCATGACGCTGATCGTGCTGCCGCAGGCGTTCCGCTCCGTGGTCCCGCCCATGATGAGCGTCTTCATCGCCCTGCTCAAGAACACCACCGTCGCCGCCGGGTTCTCGATCGCCGAGCTCGCGGCCCTGCGCGCCACCATCAACGATGCGCCCGGACGCCCCGGCAACCCGATGGAGGTCCTGCTCTGGGTCGCCGTCGTGTTCGTCGTGCTCGTGCTCGCGATGAGCGCGGTGCAGCGGCATCTCGAGAACAAGTGGAGGATCGCACGATGACCTCAGTGCTCTACGACGTCCCCGGTCCCCGGGCGATCGCGCGCAACCGCATCCTCGCCGTGATCACCATCGTCGTCGTGCTGGCTGCGATCGGCTTCGTCCTGTACCGGATGTACGCGACCGGACAGTTCGAGCCGCAGAAGTGGTACGTCTTCACCTTCGCCAACGTCTGGAACGGCATCCTGGGCGCCCTCGGGAAGACCCTCGGCGCCTTCGCGCTCGCCGCCGTGCTCAGCGTCGTCCTCGGCTTCGTGCTCGCCATCGGCCGCCTCTCCGACCACGCCTGGGTGCGCATTCCGGTCGGCGTGGTCATCGAGCTGTTCCGCGCCGTGCCGGTGCTGGTGTTCATGATGCTGCTGTACTACGGCCTTCCGGTCATCGGCGTCGACATGGACCCGTACTGGGCGGTCGTCATCGGTCTCATGGTGTACAACGGCTCGGTGCTCGCCGAGGCGCTGCGTGCCGGCATCGAGTCGCTGCCCAAGGGCCAGAAAGAGGCCGGTTACGCGATCGGTCTGCGCAAGAGCGGCGTGATGCGCCTCATCCTGCTGCCGCAGGCGGTTCGGGCCATGCTGCCGGTGATCGTCGCGCAGCTGGTGGTCACGCTCAAGGACACCGCTCTCGGCTTCATCATCACCTACCCCGAGCTGCTGTACTACGCGAAGCTGCTCAGCTCGCAGCAGGGCCGGCCCATCTTGCAGTCCGCGTTCGTCATCGGCGGCATCTACATCCTGCTCTGCCTGCTTCTCGCCGGCGTGGCGAAGTGGGTCGAGGTGCGCACCCGCCACTCGCCGAAGACGAAGGGCTACACCCCGGATGCCGGTGGCGACCCCCGCATCCACGGCGAGTCGACGGTGACCGAGGTCATCGCGATGCAGCGCGGGGCAGGCAAGTTCGACGCCGGAACGGGCGCGCCGCCTGCTCAGATCTGACCGGCGGCCCGCCCGATCCGGGCAGGCTCAGCCGGCGATGATCGCCGCGTACGCCTCATCGAATCGGCGTCGCAGGTCGTCGTAGTAGGCCCGCTGCCCGGCATCCGGTTCGGTGCGATCGGTCTGCGGGATGATCGCGAGCGGATGCTCCGGCTGCAGCACCGACAGGGCGATCGCCGCGGCGCCGCGCATCGTGACGCGCTTGACGTTCACCACCTGGACGGGGAATCCGAGCGCCTGCGCGATCACGGACATCATCGCGGGGAAGGCGCCGGCCACACCGCCCGATCCGATCACACGCTCGATCCCCGGACTCACCTCGCGCAGCTGCTCGAACACCCGCTGGTACGAGATGGCGATGCCCTCGACCGCCCCGCGCCACAGCTCGCGCGGGCCCGAGGCCGATGAGACCCCGGTCAGGGCGGCCCGAGCGCTGCCCGCCCATCCGGTGGCGCGCTCTCCGGTGAGGAAGGGCAGCATGAGGGGCGTGCCCTCGGCGGGCGCGGCGCGCAGCAGCATGTCGACCTCGTCGTACGAGAGTGGAGCGAGGGTCGCCTGCAGCCATAGCGTCACGCGTCCGACGTCGTTCAGCGCCCCGCCGATGATCGACTGGGTGCGCGAGATGCGATACGCCCACAGGCCGGAGGGCAGCACGTCGGGGGTTCGGTCGACGATCACGCGGATCGCGCCCGAGGTGGCCGCGGACATCGCGGCGACCTCCGGCGCAGATGCCCCCACCCCGACGTTCGACGCGTAGCCGTCGGGAACGGCAGGGAACCATGCGGCTCCCTCGAGCGCCGGCCAGCGGCGTGCGACATCAGGAGAGACGGCGGTGATCGGCTCGTCAGGGTCGACGATCGGCGCGAAGCGAGACCGATCGACGCCGACCGCCGCGAGCAGCTCGTCGTCGAGCTCGCAGGTGTGCCGGTTCAGGATGCCCGCCCACGCCATCGTCGAGGTCGCCGCGCCCTCGACCCCGGCCAGCTTCGCGTACACGTACTCGCCGAGCGAGAGGAACTTCGCGGTGCGTGCGAAGACGTCGGGCTGCTCGTCCTGCAGCCAGAGCAGGCGTGGCGGGTGATAGCTGGTGTGCAGACGCGCGCCGACGCGCTGGTGCACCTCGGTCTCGTCCAGGCACGTGCGCAGCTCGGCCAGGTGTCGTGCCGACCGTGAATCCGCGTAGGTGTAGCACGGCGTGAGGGCGGCGCCGTCGGCATCCACGCACACCAGCGAGGAGGCGAACGTGTCCATCACCACGGCGCGGATGAGTCCGGGCTCGACGCCTTCGACCACCTGCCCGATCACGTCGGCGACCTCGGCGACGATCAGATCGGCGTCGATCTCGGCGGTGCCGTCCGCCTCCTCCACGAATCGGTGATCCGCTTTCGCGATGCGCTTCCTGATCGGACGGGCATAGGCGTCGTACAGGCTGCAGCGGGTGGAGCCGGAGCCGATGTCGATGGCCAGCACATACGGTGCGGGCGCGGACACCAGGGCGATGGCCTCGGTGGTGGGCAGGTCGTTCGCGGTCATCGTCATCCCGTCGCGCTCGTCGGTCCCGGTCGATGGCGATCCTATCGGCGAGCGCTCGGTCCGGCGGCGGGCGGTCCGGCGGCGGGCGGGTCGGCATGCGGGGCGCCGGTAGACTCTTCTCTCGTGTCAGACTCGCCCGAAACACCCCAGATCACCCCAGAGGCGGTGGAGGTCGCCGTCGACGCCGCGCTCGCCGCGATCGGCGCCGCAGCCGACACGGCGCAGCTGAAGGCGGCACGTGCTGCGCACGTCGCCGAGGGCTCCCCGCTGGCCGCGCTGAATGCGGCGATGCGTCAGGTCGCCCCGGAGCACAAGGCCGCGTTCGGCAAGCTGATCGGTCAGGGCAGGGGTCGCGTGACCCAGGCGCTCGCGGCCAAGGAGACCGAGCTCGCCGAGGCCGAGACGGCCGCGCGACTCGAGGCCGAGCGCGTCGACATCACCGCCGTCGCGTCGCGCTCCCGCGTCGGCGCTCGACACCCGCTGCCGCTCATGCAGGAGCAGATCAGCGACATCTTCGTCGGCATGGGGTGGGAGGTCGCGGAGGGGCCTGAGCTCGAGCACGAGTGGTTCAACTTCGACGCGCTCAACTTCGACGAGGATCACCCCGCCCGCCAGGAGCAGGACACCTTCTACGTCGATCCGACCTCGCGTCACCTCGTGATGCGCACGCACACCAGCCCCGTGCAGGTGCGCTCCATGCTCGACCGCGAGCTGCCGATCTACGTGCTCTGCCCGGGACGCGTGTACCGCACCGACGAGTTCGACGCCACCCACCTGCCGGTGTTCACCCAGGTCGAGGGTCTCGTCGTCGACAAGGGCATCACGATGGCGCACCTGAAGGGCACCCTCGATCACCTCGCCCGGCAGCTGTTCGGGGCTGAGGCGAAGACGCGTCTGCGCACCAACTACTTCCCGTTCACCGAGCCCTCAGCCGAGTTCGACCTGTGGCACCCGACCTTCGCCGGCGGCGCACGCTGGATCGAGTGGGGCGGCTGCGGCATGGTCAACCCGAACGTGCTGCGCGCGGCGGGCATCGACCCCGAGGTGTACAGCGGATTCGCCTTCGGCATCGGCGTCGAGCGCGCCCTGATGTTCCGCAGCGATGTGAAGGACATGCGCGACATGGCAGAGGGCGATGTGCGCTTCAGCGAGCAGTTCGGGATGGTGGTGTGATGCGCGTTCCGATCTCATGGCTGCGCGAGTACGTCGATGTGGCACCGGATGCCACGGCCGAGGACGTGCTGGCGTCGTTCGTGTCCGTCGGTTTCGAAGAGGAGGACGTCCACCGCTTCGAGATCTCCGGCCCCGTGGTCGTGGGCCGGGTGCTGTCGATCGAGCCCGAGCCGCAGAAGAACGGCAAGACGATCAACTGGTGCCAGGTCGATGTCGGCGTCGAGAACGGCGGCGTGCGAGGTATCGTGTGCGGCGCCCACAACTTCGTGGTCGGCGACAAGGTCGTGGTGAGCCTGCCGGGGGCCGTCCTGCCAGGACCGTTCCCGATCTCGGCCCGCAAGACCTACGGCCACGTCTCCGACGGCATGATCGCCTCGGCGCGCGAGCTGGGTCTCGGTGACGAGCACGACGGCATCATCGTGCTCGCCACCCTCGGGCTCGACCCGGAGGTCGGCTCGGATGCCATCGCCCTGCTGCACCTCGACGACTTCGCCGTCGACGTGAACGTCACCCCCGACCGGGGATACGCGTTCTCGCTGCGGGGACTCGCGCGCGAGTACGCGCACGCCACCGGCGGAGAGTTCCGCGACCCCGCCGAGCGGGACTTCTCGGACCTGCAGCCAGGATCCGGCTTCGACATCCGCGTCGACGACTCCTCGCCCATCCGCGGTGCGGTGGGCGCGAGCGAGTTCGTCGTGCGCGTCGTGCGGGACGTCGATCCGTCGCGCCCCACCCCGCCCTGGATGATCGCTCGGCTGAGCCTGGCCGGAATGCGCTCGCTCGGCGTGCTGATCGACATCACCAACTACGTGATGCTCGAGCTCGGCAACCCGATCCACGGGTACGACCTCGACAGACTGCAGGGCGGCATCGTCGTGCGTCGCGCGGTCGAGGGCGAGCGGATGACCACGCTCGACGGCCAGGACCGCGCCCTGCACGTCGAGGATCTGCTGATCACGGACGGCTCCGGACCCATCGGTCTCGCCGGTGTCATGGGCGGCGGGACGACCGAGATGAGCGATGAGACCCGCAACGTGCTCATCGAGGCGGCGACCTTCGACCCCGTCACGATCGCCCGCACCGCCCGGCGCCACAAGCTCCCCAGCGAGGCATCCAAGCGCTTCGAGCGCGGAGTCGACCCGCTGATCCCGTTCGTCGCCGCTCGCCGCGTGGCCGATCTGATGGTCGAGCTCGCCGGCGGAACGCTGACCGATGAGGGCGGCGCCCTCTACGCCGAGGTCGAGATCGCGGGCATCGACCTGCCCCGCGGCTTCACGCAGGGTGTCGTGGGGGTCGACTACACGGATGAGGAGATCGTCACCGCGCTCGAGATGATCGGCGCCGAGGTGACCCCTGCGACAGGCTCGGGAGCCCCGGCACAGGGGTGGTTCGTCATCCCGCCGAGCTGGCGACGCGACCTGACCGACAAGTGGACCCTGGTCGAGGAGGTCGCGCGGATCCACGGGCTCGACCGCATCCCCTCGATCCTGCCGACCCCGCCGTCCGGGCGCGGATACACCGCGCTGCAGATCGGGCGCACGCGCGTGGCGGATGCGCTCGCCGCGGCGGGCTTCGTCGAGACTCCGTCGTTCCCGTTCACCACCGAGCAGCACAACGATCTGCACGGCTCGGCGAGCGGCGCGCACCTGCCCAGCATCCGTCTGGCCAACGCTCTCGACGGTCAGGCGCCGTTCCTGCGCCGCTCGCTCGTGCCCGGCCTCCTGCAGACCGCGCACCGCAACATCTCGCGCGGGCTGGTCGACCTGGCGCTGTTCGAGGTCGGCTCGGTGTTCGCGCCGGAAGACGGCGTCGCGTACGGCACCGACGTCGTCCCGCCGCTGGGCCAGCGCCCGTCCGACGAGACGCTCGCCGAGCTCAACGCGTCGATCCCGCCGCAGCCGCGCCTCGTCTCGGCGCTGCTGACGGGCAACATCACCCCTCGGCAGCCGGGGCGTGCGGCCGAGCACGTCGATCTCTCCGATGCGCTCGATGCGGTCCGCGTCATCGCGGTCGCCGCGGGTGTGGAGATCGACGTCGAGCAGACACAGCGCGCGGCACTGCATCCGGGTCGCGCGGGGGCATTGAGCGTGGCGGGCGAGCAGGTCGGGTACGTCGGCGAGCTGCACCCGCAGGTCTCGGCGGATGCCGATCTCCCCGGTCGCGCGTACGTGCTCGAGCTCGACCTCGATCGCGTGCTGACGCTCGCCGGGCACCGGGTCGTGGCCGAGTCGCTGTCGACGTTCCCCGCCGCGACGCAGGACGTCTCGCTGGTCGTCGGCGTCGAGGTGCCGGCGTCAGAGGTGCGCACGGCGCTCGTGGAGGGCGCAGGCGATCTGCTCGAGTCGGCCCGGCTCGTCGACGACTACCGCGGCGAGGGCCTCGGGGAGGGACAGAAGAGCCTGAGCTTCGCCCTGCGCTTCCGGGCATCCGATCGCACCCTCACCGCGGCCGAGGCGACCGAGGCGAAGCTCGCCGGCGTGGCCGTCGCCGCTGAGCGCTTCGGCGCGACCATCCGCGACTGACCGCACGACGCCCCCGGAGCCGACCGGCTCCGGGGGCGTCGTCGTCTGCTCTGAGCGGAATCCCTTCCCCTCTTCGTGCACCGGTGCTGTCATGGCCGGATGGATCAGGTGCTCGTGCTCGGCGGAACAGGATGGCTCTCGGGGCGGATCGCACAGCGGTGGCGGGATGCCGGTGCGGAGGTGACCTGTCTGGCGCGGGGCGAGCGCCCCGCGCCGGACGGCACCGTGCTGTGCCGCGGCGATCGGGACGACCGCGGTGTCTACGACCCGCTCGCCGAGCAGCACTGGATCGAGGTGGTCGACGTCTCCTCGCGCGCCGATCACGTCACCGCGGCGCTCGCCGCGCTCGGCGACCGCGCCGATCACTGGACGTACGTGTCGTCCCTGTCGGTGTACGTGGACGACGTGACGGACGGGCTCGACGAGTCGGGTCTGCGTCACGCGCCAGCCCAGCGCGGCGACGCGTACGACTATGGTGCGCAGAAGGTCGCTGCGGAAGACGCCGTGACGGCGCTGGTCGAGAACGCGCTGATCGTGCGCCCTGGACTCATCGTCGGCGCGGGCGACCCGAGCGACCGCTTCGGGTACTGGCCGGCGGCCTTCGCCCGGGCGGGGAGCGAGCCCGTGCTGGTGCCCGAATCGGCCGACCGCTCCGTGCAGGTGATCGACGTCGACGACCTGGCCGACGTCGTCGCCGGTGAGCTCGGGCGAGGGGTCATGAACGCCATCGGAGACGTGCATCCGCTCGCCGAGCTGCTCAGCCGCATCCGTGCCGCGGCGGGACACACCGGGGAGCTGCGGGAGGCGAGCGACGAGTGGCTGGAGGGGCACGGCGTGCAGTACTGGATGGGGGAGAGGTCGCTTCCTCTCTGGCTGCCCGCCGACATGCCCGGCTTCATGCGCCGTGACAGTTCCGCCTACCGGGCGGCCGGAGGGGTGCGCCGCCCGCTCGACGAGACGATCCGCGCGGTTCTCGACGACGAGCGCACCAGGGGTCTGGACCGTGCGCGCCGCGCGGGCCTGAGTCGCGCGGACGAGCTCGCTCTCCTCGCCCAGCTGACGTCGCCCAGGTGAGTCGCCCTGACACGTCGCCCTGACACGGAGCGTCATTCCGGCCGCCCCGGTCGGTGTCCTCGCTAGACTCGCGGGCAGTGACACGGGGTGCCGCATCCGCGGCTGAGATCACACCCGTCGAACCTGATCTAGTTCGTACTAGCGAAGGGATGTCGCCCATGTGCGATCCGCTGCGTCCATCCGTCCGTATCCCGGCGGTCTCCGCCGAGCTTCTCACCCGCGTGCGGCAGATACCGCCGCTCACGCACTGCATCACGAACACCGTCGTCACGGGCTTCACCGCGAACGTGCTCCTCGCCGCGGGCGCGTCGCCCGCGATGGTCGACATCGTCGGAGAGGCCGGCATTTTCGCCCGGCTGGCCTCGGGTCTGCTGATCAACCTCGGCACCCCGACGCCGGAGCAGCGGGCGGCCAGTCGTGAAGCCGTCGCCGGAGCGAACGACGCGGGCACGCCGTGGGTCCTCGACCCGGTCGCGGTCGGCGCCCTCCCCGTGCGCACCGCCCTCGCCGGCGAGCTGGTGCGGCTGCGGCCGGCGGCCGTGCGCGGCAACGCCAGTGAGATCCTCGCGCTGGCCGGCAGCGGCTCGGGCGGGCGAGGGGTGGACGCGCTGGATGACCCGGACGCCGCGCTGGATGCGGCTCGTTCCCTCGCCACCCGCTTCGGCGCCGTGGTCGCCGTCTCCGGGCCGGTCGATCTCCTCACCGACGGCACGCGCGTCATCCGGGTCGCGAACGGGGATGCACTGCTCACCCGCGTGACCGGCGGCGGCTGCGCCCTCGGGGCGCTCATGGCCGCCTTCCTCGGCGCTGCGCGTGACACCGACGCGGACGCCCTGGAGGCGGTCGCGGCGGCCACGCTCGTCTACACCCTGGCAGCCGAGCACGCGGCTCGCGTCGCCGACGGGCCCGGCAGCTTCGCGGTCGGCCTGCTCGATGCCCTCGCCGGAATCGACCCGACCGACATCGCCGCCGAGGCGCGGGTCGAGCAGCACGATGCGCCCGTCGAGGAGGTCGCGAGATGACCCGTGACCTGTCTATCCACCTGGTGACCGACTCCGCCCTGTGCGGCGAACGCGGTGTCGTCGACACGGTCCGCGAGGCCGTCGCCGGGGGCGTGAGCGTGGTGCAGCTGCGAGACAAGAGCGCCTCCGACGCGTCGGTGATCGAGCAGCTCATCGCCCTCAGCGACGTGATCGACGGCCGCGCGGCGCTCGTCGTCGACGACCGGATCGACGCGGCTCTCGAGGCGCGACGGCGGGGAGCGCGAGTCGACGGAGCGCATGTCGGACAATCGGACATGCCGGTCGCCGAGGCGCGGCGTCTGCTCGGACCCGACGCGCTGATCGGACTCACCGCGGACACGTCCGCTCACCTCGCCGCCGTGCGCGCGCTGCCCGCCGGGACCGTCGACTATGTCGGCATCGGAGTGATCCGACCCACCAGCACCAAGCCGGACCACCCGCCTGCTCTCGGCCTCGACGGATTCGCCGCGCTCGCCGCCGAGAGCCCGGTGCCGGTCGTGGCGATCGGCGGCATCCGGACCGACGACGTCGCCGCGCTGCGCCAGGCGGGGGCGGCAGGGGTCGCCGTCGTCTCCGCCGTCTGCGCCGCGCCCGACGCCCGTCGCGCGGCGCGCGAACTCCGGCGTCGGTGGACGGGGCCCACCGTCCCGCGCGTGCTCAGCATCGCCGGCAGCGATCCCTCCGGCGGCGCGGGGATCCAGGCCGACCTCAAGTCGATCGCCGCGCACGGCGGATACGGGATGGCCGCCGTGACCGCCCTGACGGCCCAGAACACCCGTGGCGTGCACGGCGTGCACGTGCCACCGGCGGAGTTCCTGCGGGCGCAGCTGGACGCCCTCGCCGACGACATCGTGATCGACGCGGTGAAGATCGGGATGCTGGCAGACGCCGAGATCATCCGCACGGTCGCCGACTGGCTGCGGGCGCACCGCCCGCCGACGGTGGTGCTCGACCCCGTGATGGTCGCCACCAGCGGGGACCGCCTGCTCGACGCGCCGGCGGAGGCTGCGCTGCGCGAGCTCACCGGGCTCGCAGACGTGATCACCCCGAATCTGGACGAGCTCGCGGTGCTGGTGGGACGGGGCATCAGCGACTGGGACGACGCGCTGGGCGCCGCGCAGCGGCTGTCAGCCCAGACGGGAGCACTCGTGCTCGCGAAAGGCGGTCACCTCGACGGCCCGACCGTCCCGGACGCCCTCGTCGACGCGGACGGAGTCGTGGCCGCATTCGACGGCCCGCGCATCGACACGACCAGCACGCACGGCACCGGCTGCTCGCTCTCGTCGGCGATCGCCACGCTCCGGGCTGGCGGGCGGGAGTGGCCGGATGCCGTGCGCGCGTCCCGCGCCTGGCTGCGGGAATCCCTGCGCGCGGCCGACGCCCTGGACGTCGGGCGCGGACACGGGCCGGTCAGTCACTTCGCCGGGCTGTGGCACCGTGGCGGTCTGGCCACACGTCCGTCCGCCGAGGAGATCCGGGATGAGTGGTGGCGCAGCGTCGCCGGAATCCGACGCGACATCGACGGGCTGCCGTTCATCCGCGCGCTGGCCGACGGATCGCTCGATCGCGAGCGGTTCCTGGCCTACCTCGCGCAGGACGCCCTGTACCTGCGGGAGTACGCACGCGTGCTCGCGGAGGCCGCGCGTCTGGCTCCGACGCCGGTCGAGCAGGCGTTCTGGGCGGAATCCGCCCGGGGCTGCATCGTGGGCGAGCTCGAGCTGCACGCCTCATGGCTGACGCCGGCGACGGGCGTCAGTGCGGAGACGTTCGACGCCGAACCGAGCGCGGTCACGACGGCCTACCTCGATCACCTGCGCGCGACGGCGTTCGCGGGTGCGTACGAGACGCTGGTCGCCGCCGTGCTGCCCTGCTTCTGGCTGTACACCGACCTCGGCATGCGGCTGCGCGCGGGGGAGTTCGGAGCGCAGACGCGGGATCCGCAGCATCCCTATGCGTCGTGGCTCGAGACGTACGCCGACCCGGACTTCGCCGCGGCGAACGAGCGCGCCATCGGCTTCGCGACCGGGGCGGCGGCGAGAGCAGACGATCGACTCAGACGGGACATGCACCGCGCCTTCGTCGTCGCGTCCGAGCACGAACGGGCCTTCTTCGACCTTCGCTGAGACAGCAGCGCCGAGCGTGTGGATTTGCGGATCCCGCGCCCTCGGCGCTACTGTCGCCGCATGCCCTCGGTGCCACAGCCCTCGCAGACGCTCGTCTTCAGCGTCGCTGCCGTGCGCCGACGTCGCAGCGGCCGCCGACTCTAGGCGACCCCGCGCCCCCGCCCTCCGCCACGCGCAGGGACCAGATCGGAGGACACCGGTGTCGCCGCCCCGGCCCGCCCATCGCTCGCATCCCGCGTCATCCTCGGGGTCGACCGAGCACCGACCGTTAAGGTAGAAGCATGACGTACTCCGTCGCCGTCTCCGGCGCATCCGGCTATGCGGGAGGCGAGATCCTGCGGCTCCTCGCCGCCCACCCCGACATCGAGATCCGCACCGTCACCGCGCACTCGAACGCCGGTCAGCCGCTCATCGAGCACCAGCCGCATCTGCGCTCCCTCGCGCACCTGACCCTGCACGACACCACCCCCGAGATCCTCGCGGGGCACGACGTGGTCTTCCTGGCGCTGCCGCACGGCCAGTCGGGGCAGTACACCGACGCGCTGGCCGACGCGCCGCTCATCATCGATGCCGGGGCGGACCACCGCCTCACCTCGCGGGACGCGTGGGACGCCTTCTACGGCGGGGCATTCCACGAGCCGTGGGTCTACGGCGTACCGGAACTGCTCACCACCGCCGGCAAGCAGCGCGAGAACCTGCAGGGGGCGACCCGGATCGCCGCCCCCGGCTGCAACGCCTCCACCGTGAGCCTGAGCCTCGTGCCCGGCGTCGCGGCCGGCGTGATCGACCCGTCCGACATCGTCAGCGTGCTCGCCGTCGGCCCCTCCGGCGCCGGCAAGAGCCTGAAGACCAACCTTCTCGGCAGCGAGATCCTCGGCACCGCGAACCCGTACGCGGTGGGCGGCACGCACCGGCACATCCCCGAGATCCGCCAGGCTCTGGCCGCGGCATCATCCCACGCGCCCGACGACATCCGCATCTCGTTCACCCCCGTCATCGTCCCGATGGCCAGGGGTATCCTCGCCACCTCGACCGCTCCGATCGCCGCCGGCGCGACCGACGCCCAGATCCGCGACGCGTGGCAGAACGCGTACGCAGACGAGACGTTCGTGCAGCTGCTTCCTGAAGGTCATTTCCCCCGCACGGCCGACGTGCTCGGCGCGAACACCGCGCTGATGGGTCTCGCTGTCGACCGCGCCGCGAACCGGGTGACCGTCGTCACCGCGGTCGACAATCTCGTCAAGGGTACGGCGGGCGCCGCCGTGCAGTCCATGAACATCGCGCTCGGCCTGCCCGAAGGTCGCGCCCTCACCGTGAACGGAGTCGCGCCGTGAGTGTCACCGCACCCCAGGGTTTCGAAGCATCCGGAGTCGCCGCAGGCCTGAAGAGCACAGGCAAGCCCGACGTCGCCGTCGTCGTCAACCGCGGCCCGCGCAAGATCGGAGCGGCTGTCTTCACCACCAACCGCGCCAAGGCCAACCCGATCATCTGGTCGCAGCAGGTCATCGCCGATCGCGTGGTCGAGGCGGTCGTGCTCAACTCCGGCGGCGCCAACTGCTTCACCGGTGCCTTCGGCTTCCAGACCACCCACCTCACCGCGGAGAAGGCGGCCGAGCTGCTCGACGTCAGCGCGGGTGATGTCCTGGTGTGCTCGACCGGGCTCATCGGCACCGGCGACGAGGTGTTCCGCGGCAAGGTGCTCGACGGCGTCGAACGCGGCATCGCCTCCCTTCGTGTCGACGGCGGCGACGATGCGGCGGCGGCCATCATGACGACCGACAGCGTGCCGAAGACCGCAACGGTCACCCGCGACGGCTGGACGATCGGCGGCATGGCCAAGGGCGCGGGCATGCTCGCCCCGGGGCTGGCGACCATGCTCGTCGTGATCACCACCGACGCCGACCTCGAGGCATCCCAGGCCGACGCGGCGCTGCGCAGGGCGACCGCCGTCAGCTTCGACCGGCTCGACTCCGACGGATGCATGTCGACCAACGACCAGGTCACCCTGCTCGCCAACGCCGCCAGCGGCATCCGCCCCGACCTGGATGACTTCGCCGCCGCGCTCACCGAGCTGTGCCGCGACCTCGCCGAGCAGTTGCAGGCCGACGCCGAAGGCGCGAGCCACAGCATCGCCATCGAGGTGAAGAACGCCGTCACCGAGACCGAGGCCGTCGAGGTCGGCCGATCGGTCGCACGCAACAACCTCTTCAAGGCCGCGATCTTCGGCAACGACCCGAACTGGGGCCGCGTGCTCGCCGCGATCGGCACCACCTCCGCCCAGTTCGACCCGTACGACGTCGACGTCTCGATGAACGGGGTGCGCGTGTGCACCGCGGGAGGCCCCGACCGCCCGCGCGAGGAGGTCGACCTGACGCCGCGCGAGGTGCGCATCGAGATCGACCTGAAGATGGGCGACGCGACCGCGACCATCCTCACCAACGACCTGACCCACGACTACGTGCACGAGAACAGCGCCTACGCCTCATGACAGACATCCAGGACACCCCGCCGGAAGAGGCCGCCGTCAAGGCAGCGACACTCATCGAATCCCTGCCGTGGCTGAGGAAGTTCCGCGATCAGATCGTCGTCGTCAAGTACGGCGGCAATGCGATGGTCTCCGACGAGCTGCAGGAGGCGTTCGCGCAGGACATCGCATACCTGCGCTACGTCGGCGTGCAGCCGGTCGTCGTGCACGGCGGCGGCCCGCAGATCTCGAACATGCTCGATCGACTCGCCATCCCGAGCGAGTTCAAGGGCGGTTACCGGGTGACCAACACCGAGGCGATCAGCGTGGTGCGCATGGTGCTCACGGGGCAGGTCAACCCGCAGCTCGTCGCGAAGATCAACTCGCACGGGCCCATCGCGACCGGTCTCAGCGGTGAGGACGCCGGCCTGTTCGGCGGCCGTCGACGTGGCGTCGTGATCGACGGCGAAGAGGTCGACCTCGGCCGGGTCGGCGACGTCGTCGAGGTCGACCCGACGCCCGTGCTGGATCACCTCGCCGCCGGTCGCATCCCGGTGGTCTCCTCGATCGCCCCCGACCTCGACCACCCCGGCCAGTCGCTGAACGTGAACGCGGATGCCGCGGCAGCCGCGCTCGCCGTCGCGCTCGGCGCCCGCAAGCTCGTGATCCTCACCGACGTGCCCGGCCTGTACGCCGACTGGCCGAACCGCGACTCCCTCGTCTCGCACCTCACATCCAGCTCGCTGGTCGAGCTGCTCCCCACGCTCGAGTCGGGGATGATCCCGAAGATGCGGGCATGCCTCGACGCCGTCGAGGGCGGCGTCGATGCCGCGGCCATCATCGACGGACGGGTGCCGCACTCGGTGCTGGTCGAGCTGTTCACGAGCAAGGGAATCGGCACGGAGGTGGTCAAGGATGTCTGACTGGAGCGATGACGCCGCGCGCGATCTGATGAGCCTGGGCGGGCGGCTGGCCATGCTGACCCGGGGTGAGGGCTCGTGGGTGTGGGATGCCGACGAGAACCGCTACCTCGACTTCCTCGGCGGCATCGCGGTGAACTGCCTCGGGCACGCGCACCCGGTCTTCGTCGACGCCGTCTCACGTCAGGCCGCCACGCTGTCGCATGTGTCGAACTACTTCGCATCCCCCGCCCAGCTCGAGATCGCCGCGCGACTGAAGCGCCTGGCCGGCACCGGTGAGCAGGGCCGCGTGTACCTGGCCAACTCCGGCGCCGAGGCGAACGAGACCGCCATCAAGCTGTCCCGCCTGCACGGTGCGCGTTTCGCCGAGACCGAGGGCAGCGCCCGCACGACGATCCTCGTCGTCGAGGGGGCCTTCCACGGCCGCACGATGGGCACGCTGTCGCTGACGCCGAAGGCCGCATACCGCGACCCCTTCCAGCCCGCGGTCCCCGACGTGGTGACCGTCGAGCGCTCCGTCGAGAGCCTCGAGGCGGCATTCGCATCGCACGCGGTGGCCGCGATGATCGTCGAGCCCATCCAGGGCGAGGCGGGGGTCGTCGAGCTGCCGGCCGGGTTCCTCGCCCGTGCCAGGGAACTCGCCACCGAGAACGACGCGCTGCTGATCCTCGACGAGGTGCAGACCGGGTCCGGACGCACGGGGGAGTGGTTCGCATTCCAGCGGGAGGGCATCACCCCGGATGCCGTGACCGTGGCCAAGAGCATCGGAGCCGGCTTCCCGCTCGGCGCCCTCATCACCTTCGGAGCGGCGAGCGACCTGTTCTACCCCGGAACCCACAACTCGACCTTCGGCGGCAACCCGCTCGCGAGCGCCGTAGCCAACGCCGTGCTCGGGCACATCGAGAGCGCGCATCTGCTCGAGAACGTCACCGCGCGCGGAGCACAGCTGCGCGATGCCGTGACCTCGCTGCCGCTCGTCGACGCGATGTCGGGCGCGGGACTGCTCATCGGCATCCACCTCACCGCACCGGTCGCCGCCGACGTCCGCGCGGCCGCGCACGAGCGCGGACTCATCGTCAACGCGCCCACGGCGGATGTCATCCGCATCGCCCCGGCGTACACGATCGGCGACGAGGAGGTCGACGAGTTCGTCTCGCGATTCAGCGCCGCGCTCGCCGCCGTCGCCGAGACGCTCCAGGCACAGAACGCAACGACCCCCACGGAGGCTTCCGCATGACCCGTCACCTGCTGCGCGACGACGACCTCACCCCCGCCGAGCAGGCGGAGATCCTCGATCTCGCGCTTGAGCTCAAGAAGGACCGCTGGGCGAACAAGGCGCTCGCAGGTCCCCAGACCGTCGCGGTGATCTTCGACAAGTCCTCCACGCGCACCCGTGTCTCGTTCGCGGTCGGGATAGCCGATCTCGGCGGATCACCGCTGATCATCTCGACGGCGAACAGCCAGCTCGGCGGCAAGGAGACACCCTCCGACACGGCACGCGTGCTCGAGCGTCAGGTTGCGGCCATCGTGTGGCGCACCTACGCGCAGTCTGGCCTGGAGGAGATGGCGCGCGGCACCCGGGTTCCCGTCGTCAACGCGCTGTCCGACGACTTCCACCCCTGCCAGCTGCTGGCCGACCTGCTCACGATCCGCGAGCACAAGGGCGACCTGAAGGGGCTCACCCTGTCGTTCTTCGGCGACGGCCGCAGCAACATGGCGCATTCGTACGCGCTGGCCGGAGTGACCGCCGGGATGCACGTGCGCATCGCCTCTCCCGAGGCCTACGCGCCACGCCCTGATGTGGTCGCCGCCGCGCAGTCGCGTGCGGCGCAGACCGGCGGCTCGATCACGCTGATCTCCGACCCGCGCGAGGCCGCCGTCGGCGCCGACGTGGTCGTCACCGACACCTGGGTGTCGATGGGCAAGGAGGAGGAGAAGATCGAGCGGCTGCGCGATCTCGGCGGGTACAAGGTCACCACCGGTGTCATGTCGCAGGCGGCATCGGATGCCATCTTCATCCACTGCCTGCCCGCCGACCGCGGCTACGAGGTCGACTCCGAGGTCATCGACGGCCCGCAGAGCGTCGTCTGGGATGAGGCGGAGAACCGTCTGCACGCGCAGAAGGCGCTGCTGGTGTGGCTGCTCGGCAAGCAGGAGGCGGCAGCGTGAGCGGCCACGGCACGAACGAGGGCGCACTCTGGGGTGCGCGCTTCGCCGGGGGGCCCTCGCCGGAGCTGGCCGAGCTGAGCCGGTCGACGCATTTCGACTGGATCCTCGCCCCGTACGACATCGCGGGATCGCACGCGCACGCCACGGCGCTGGAGGCGGCGGGGTACCTCGAAGCCGACGAGGCCCGCATCATGCACGAGGGGCTCGACGCCCTCGCCGCACGCATCGCAGACGGCACGCTGCTGCCCGACCCGGGTGACGAGGACGTGCACGGTGCGCTCGAGAAGGCGCTCATCGCCGAGGTCGGTGCCGATGTGGGCGGCCGGCTGCGCGCCGGTCGCAGCCGCAACGACCAGATCGCGACGCTCGTGCGGATGTACCTCATCGACCACGCGCGGATCATCGCGAAGCACCTGCTGCGCGTGATCGACGCGCTGGTCGCCCAGGCCGAAGCCCACCCCGGCGCCATCCTGCCGGGGCGCACGCACCTGCAGCACGCCCAGCCGGTGCTGCTCGCCCACCATCTCCAGGCGCACGCCTGGCCGCTCGTGCGCGAGCTCGAGCGCCTCGTCGACTGGCGGCGTCGCGCCGGCGCCTCGCCGTACGGCGGGGGAGCGCTCGCCGGCTCCACCCTGGGGCTCGACCCCGCGCTCGTGGCGCGCGAGCTCGGGTTGGACCGCCCGGCCGAGAATTCGCTCGACGGCACCTCGGCTCGCGATGTGGTGGCGGAGTTCGCGTTCATCGCGGCGATGACCGGCATCGACCTGTCGCGTCTGAGTGAGGAGATCATCCTCTGGAACACACGGGAGTTCGGCTTCGTCACGCTCGACGATGCCTACTCGACCGGGTCGAGCATCATGCCGCAGAAGAAGAATCCCGACATCGCCGAGCTCGCCCGCGGCAAGTCGGGCAGGCTGATCGGCAACCTGTCCGGGCTGCTCGCCACGCTCAAGGGCCTGCCTCTGGCATACAACCGCGACCTGCAGGAGGACAAGGAGCCCGTCTTCGACTCGGTGCAGACGCTCGAAGTGGTGCTGCCCGCGTTCGCCGGCATGATCGCCACGCTGCGCTTCGACACCGAGCGGATGGCGCAGCTCGCGCCACAGGGCTTCTCGCTCGCGACGGACGTCGCGGAGTGGCTGGTCAAGCGCCGGGTGCCGTTCCGCGACGCCCACGAGATCTCGGGTGCGCTGGTGCGTGCCTGCGAGGAGCGGGGCATCGGTCTCGAGGATGCGGATGACGAGCTGCTGCGCTCGGTGTCGGAGCACCTGACCGTCGAGGTGCGCGACGTGCTCTCGATCGAGGGTTCCGTGGCATCGCGGACGGGTGTCGGCGGCACGGCCCCGGAGCGCGTCGCCGAGCAGCGGGCCGAGCTTGTGGCCCGTGCGCAGGCCGCGGCGCACGCCCTCGGTCTCTGATACTCGGGGGCTTCGCCTGATATCCACCAGACATGAGTGATTCGCTTATTATCGCGAGATATCAGTGATAACCTTATGGCATGGTGATCGCAGTCACGGCCGACATCATCGGCTCCCGGCAGCTCGACGACCGCGCCGTCGCGCAGCAGCACTTCGACGCGGCGATCGCTCGCGTGCAGCGCGATCTCCCTGTGGCTGCGCAGCCGCTTCGGCCCACGGTCGGCGACGAGCAGCAGGGGGTGTATCCCACGCTGGACGGCGCACTGGCCTCTCTGCTGCTGATCCGTCTCGCGCTGCCGGACGGTGTGGAGTTCCGCTTCGGGATCGGCGTCGGCGATGTGGGGCGCATCCCCTCCACCGCGTCCAGGGACGGCATTCCGGAGGGGCCGGGATGGTGGGCGGCCCGCAGCGCCATCGAGCACGTGCAGACGCTGCAGAAGCGTGCCGCCCCCGAGGCCCGCAGCTGGATCGTCGTGCATGAGAGTGCGCAGATGCCGCGTGAGCAGGTGCGGTGGGCCAACGCCTACCTGCTCGCACGCGACGAACTCGTCGGCGGGATGCGAGAGCGCCTGCGTCGCCTCACCTACGGTCGCTGCCTCGGTCTCACCCAGCGTGAGCTCGCCGAGCAGGAGGGCATCACGCAGTCAGCCGTGTCGCAGGCGCTGACGGCCGCGGGGGCCGCGGCTGTGGTCGAGGGGTTCCGGCTGCTCGACGTCGACTGACGGGGCAGCCCTGATCACACCAGGCTGAGGCGCAGGATCAGCCCAGGCTGAGGCGCAGGATCAGCCCAGGCTGAGGCGCACGATCAGCCCGATCGCTCCCGCCCAGAGCAGGCTGGCGAGCGTGCCGATGATGAAGCGCTCCCGCGCCTCGGCCTCGGCCAGCTCGGGGAATCGACCGATGCCCTTCACGGCGATGATCGCCGCGATCGCCTCGGGGAACCCGACGGCGATGGCAAGCACCGTGCAGATCCGCTCGAGGTAGCCGATCACCGTGCCCCCGCGCATGAGCGTGCGCACGTGCGCGGGATCGGCATGCTGGGCGGCGACGATGAGGATGCCGCCGTCCTCCGTCTCCCGCACGCGCTTGCCCGTGGCGATGTCCAGCGCACGACGGGTGAACGGATTGCCTCCGAGCGTCGCGGCGCCGATGCCGATCACCGTCATCGGCACGCCGATGGCGGGCATCGCGATCGGGCGGACGACGATGGCGATCGTCACCGCAGCCACGAGCAGAACCGCGCACAGCACCATCGGCGGCGTCGACGGCCTGCGCACGCCGAGCAGGGAGAGCACCAGCACGACGAGCAGCACGATCCCGATGATCGCGGAGAGCACGGCGGAGGTGAGCGGATCGACCGGCGACATCCCGACAGCATCGCACGGGCATCCGACAGCCCGACGGGTCGGGAGCGCGTGTCCCGCGCTGATAATCTGGAACGCGTGTCGAATCCCGCTCTGACGACCGCCTCCGTGGCGCTCGATCCCACGTTCGAGAACGTGTGGGACGAGCTGCTGTGGCGCGGCCTCGTCCACGTGTCCACCGATCAGGAGGCGCTGCGCGCCCTTCTCGCCGGGGACCCGATCACCTATTACTGCGGATTCGACCCGACCGCGCCGAGCCTGCATCTCGGCAACCTCGTGCAGCTGCTCACCCTGCGCCGCATCCAGCTCGCCGGTCACAGGCCGCTCGGCCTCGTCGGCGGATCGACCGGCCTGATCGGGGATCCTCGCCCCACCGCGGAGCGCACGCTGAACACGCGCGAGACGGTCGAGGAGTGGGTGCAGCGCCTGCGTACGCAGGTCGAGCGCTTCCTCAGCTTCGAGGGCGAGAACGCCGCCCGCATCGTGAACAACCTCGACTGGACGGCGCCGATGAGCGCCATCGACTTCCTGCGCGAGATCGGCAAGCACTACCGCGTCGGCACGATGCTGAAGAAGGACGCGGTGGCAGCCCGTCTGAACTCGGATGCCGGCATCAGCTACACCGAGTTCAGCTACCAGATCCTGCAGGGCATGGACTTCCTGGAGCTGTTCCGCTCGTACGACTGCGTGCTGCAGACGGGCGGCAGCGACCAGTGGGGCAACCTCACCAGCGGCACCGATCTCATCCACCGTGTCGAGGGGGCCTCGGCGCATGCGATCGGCACTCCGCTCATCACCAACAGCGACGGCACCAAGTTCGGCAAGAGCGAGGGCAACGCGGTCTGGCTCGACGCCGACATGTGCAGCCCGTACCGGATGTACCAGTTCTGGCTCAGCACCGCCGACGCGGACGTGATCGAGCGGCTCAAGGTGTTCACATTCCTGACCCGAGCCGAGATCGAGGAGTACGCGGCTCTCGTCGAGAGCGAGCCGTTCCGCCGCGCGGCGCAGAAGCGTCTCGCGCTCGAGGTGTGCGCCACCGTGCACGGCATCGAGGCGACGGCCGCGGTGATCGCGGCGTCGGAGGCGCTGTTCGGTCAGGGCGACCTGAGTGGACTCGACCCGGCGACCCTGCGCACGGCGCTGGACGAGCTGCCGAATGCGACGATGCCCGCCGGCACGCCGGTGGTCGAGGCGCTCGTCACGACGGGTCTGGTGACCAGCGCATCCGAAGCTCGGCGCGCCATCGCCCAGGGTGGTGTCTCGCTCGACGGTGCGAAGGTCGCCGACGACGAGACCACCGTCCAGGGCACACTGCCCGGCGGGGTCTCGGTGCTGCGCCGCGGCAAGAAGACCCTGGCGGGCGTCTTCGTGGAGTGAGGCCGCTCTGCGCGGCGGCCCAGCTTCGCGGCCCGGGGGTGCAGTAGCATCGGACAGCTGACGCTGTCCGCAAGCACTCGAGGAGCTGGTCCCCTTGCCCAAGGAAGCACATGTCCGCCGTACCGTCCCGCGCCGCGCCACGCGCCGGCTGCAGGTCGATGACGTCCTGGTCGTCCGCAAGTCTCGTCTGAGAACGGCGATCTCGGGCACCGTCGTCGGCAACTTCATGGAGTGGTTCGACTTCGGGGTCTACGGCTATCTGGCCGTCACGCTCGCCGTCGTCTTCACCGGCGATCTGCCGGGCTCGTGGGGGCTGCTGATCACGCTGCTCGGCTTCGCCATCTCGTTCCTCGTGCGCCCGCTGGGTGGGATCGTGCTGGGTCCGCTGGGCGATCGCATCGGTCGTCAGCGCGTCCTGTTCCTCACGATGGCGATGATGGCGGTCGCGACCGGCCTCATCGGCGTGCTGCCCACCTCAGCTCAGATCGGCCTGTGGGCGATCATCCCGCTGTACCTGCTGAAGATGGTGCAGGGCTTCTCCACGGGTGGCGAGTACGCCGGTGCGACCACCTACGTCTCGGAGTTCTCGCCCGACCGCAGCCGCGGTTACTGGTCGTCGTTCCTCGACGTCGGCTCGTACGTCGGCTTCGCGGCCGGTGCCAGCGCGGTGGCGGTGACCACGTGGATCACCGAGAGCCTGTCCGGCCCGGACGCCATGACCGAGTACGGCTGGCGCATTCCGTTCCTCATCGCCATCCCGCTCGGTGCGGTCGCGATCTGGTTCCGGCTGCGCATTCCCGAGACCCCTGCCTACGAAGCGGAGGAGAGCGCCGGGCTCACCCGCACCGACGCCGACGACCCGTTGGCGCGCCAGGGGATCGCGGGCATCTTCCGCCACTACTGGCGTCAGATCCTCATCGGCGTCGCCCTCGTGTCGGCGACGAACACCGCCGGGTACGCCCTCACCAGCTACATGCCGACGTACCTCGAGAAGGAAGTGGGCGTGTCGAACCTCATGGCCGCGCTCGCCACCGTGCCGGTGCTCGTCGTGATGAGCGCGTGCCTGCCGTTGATCGGGCGACTGTCCGACCGCATCGGCCGACGGCCGGTGTACGGCATCGCCGTCGGGTCGACGATCCTGCTCATGGTGCCGGCGTTCGCGGTCATGCAGATCGGCGAGGAGTGGGCCGTCATGATCGCGCTCGCCATGGTCGCCATCCCGGTGGCGTTCTATGTGGCGATCTCGGCTTCTGCGCTGCCGGCGCTCTTCCCGACGGCGTCGCGATTCGGCGCGATGGCCATCGCGTACAACCTCGCCGTGTCGCTGTTCGGCGGCACGACGCCGCTGTTCAGTCAGGCGCTGATCGAGCTGACCGGGAACGTGTACATGCCCGCGTTCTACATCATGTTCTTCGCGGCACTGGGCGGCATCGCGCTGCTGAGCATGCGCGAGACCGCGCAGCGGCCGCTGCTGGGTTCGGTGCCGACGGTCGAGAGCGTGGCGGAGGCGGAGGAGCTCGTGGCGGGGCAGGACGAGAACCCGTTCATCGACACCCGCACGATGCCCCTCGCCGTGGTCGGCGCCGAGGACGACGCGGAGCGCGCGAGCGGTGCGCCTGACTCCGGAAGCCGCCCCGCTGCGTCCGGAGACGACTCACCGAGCCGGTAGCAGGTCGACGCCGGAGCGGCCAGACCGATGGCCGGATCGGCACACCCGAGACGTTCGCGCACGCCGCAGCTGGAGGCCGCATGCCGTTCACACCCAGCCACGCCATCGTGGCCCTGCCGCTGCTGCGCACGCCCCTCGTGCCGGCCGCGCTCGCGATCGGTGCGATGACCCCCGATCTGCCGCTGTTCACGCGCGGCCTCGGCCCCGGATACCTGTTCACGCACTCCGTGGCGAACGTGGGGTTCACCGCGCTCATCGCGCTCGTGCTGCTGCTGCTCTGGCGAGTGGTGCTGCGTCCCGGGCTCGTCGCCCTCGCGCCGGATGCCCTCGCCCGCCGCCTTCCCGAGGCGTGGTCGCAGTCTGGTAAGGCGATCGCACGGGATGCGCTGCGCGGCCCCGATGGTCGGGGAGGGCCGTGGCTGCTGGCGGCATCCCTCGTGATCGGTGTGCTCTCGCACATCGGCTGGGATCTGTTCACCCACGAGGGACGGTGGGGCGTCGAGGCCCTGCCCGCGCTGCAGCAGATGTGGGGTCCGATGCCGGGGTACAGGTGGCTGCAGCACGGCTCGAGTGTCGTCGGCCTCGTGGTCATCGCCGGATTCGCGCTGCGCTGGGTGCGGCAGCGTCCGGCCAGGCCGCTGCCGCACCGCAGCCCGGTGTGGCTGCGGTGGCTGTGGATGCTCGCGCTGCCGGCGGTGCTCGGGGGAGCGTGGCTGCTCGGGCTGGCGAACTCCGGCCCCGACATCACGGTGCAGCAGCTGGCCTACCACACGCTGCCGGCCGCGTCGGGACTGTGGGGAGCGCTCACCTTCGTCCTGTGCCTGCTGCTCGTCACCATGCGCAGAGAGACCGGCGTCACGGACGCCAGCATCACTGGAACACCGACGGTCCCGCTCCGCACCGGGCCGAGGTGACGGGGCCGACCCCAGCGTCGGCTGTAGTCGTGTTCGGGGTCCGGAGAGGGTTTTGTGCTGGTGGTGGGTGTTTTTGGTGGGGGTGGGTGGGGGTGCGACACGCCCGGGGGGTGGTGGGGATTTGCGGGGGTGTGGGGTGGGGCGTAAATTATTACTTGTTCGCCCCAAGCGGTTGAGCGGAAGGCCTGAAGGGCCTGGCTCCCCTCCAAGTAGCGAACCACCCACCTCCACTTCGGTCCATTTGTTGGTTCGGAGGGGCTGTTAGGCCCGGGGAGTGTGGTTCCCGGTTCGGGTGTTGTCGATTTGACATGCTCGTCGGATGGGATAGGCTGGAGCGGCTGCCTCGTGAGGGGCGGTGGATGTCTTCACCTTGATCGTTACGGCGTGTCGGATTTGACGGCCTGGTCGGGGAGATATACGATTGTGAAGTTGCCCTGCGCTTCTTGCCCTGATGGGGTGGGTGTGCGGGTGCGTCCGATCCTTGAGAACTCAACAGCGTGCACTTGTCAAATGCCAAATTATCCTCGTCCAACCCTTGTGGGGGTTGGTTGAGAATTCCTTTGGATCAATTTATATGAATGTCAGCAATGATGTTCGTCTCTTTTGGTCAGTTTCAAACTCGCTGCGTGACCGTTTTCCCGGTTGTGTATGCATTTCTTTTTTACGGAGAGTTTGATCCTGGCTCAGGATGAACGCTGGCGGCGTGCTTAACACATGCAAGTCGAACGATGAAGCCCAGCTTGCTGGGTGGATTAGTGGCGAACGGGTGAGTAACACGTGAGCAACCTGCCCCTGACTCTGGGATAAGCGCTGGAAACGGCGTCTAATACTGGATATGTCCCGTCACCGCATGGTGTGCGGGTGGAAAGATTTTTCGGTTGGGGATGGGCTCGCGGCCTATCAGCTTGTTGGTGAGGTAATGGCTCACCAAGGCGTCGACGGGTAGCCGGCCTGAGAGGGTGACCGGCCACACTGGGACTGAGACACGGCCCAGACTCCTACGGGAGGCAGCAGTGGGGAATATTGCACAATGGGCGGAAGCCTGATGCAGCAACGCCGCGTGAGGGATGACGGCCTTCGGGTTGTAAACCTCTTTTAGCAGGGAAGAAGCGAAAGTGACGGTACCTGCAGAAAAAGCACCGGCTAACTACGTGCCAGCAGCCGCGGTAATACGTAGGGTGCAAGCGTTATCCGGAATTATTGGGCGTAAAGAGCTCGTAGGCGGTCTGTCGCGTCTGCTGTGAAATTCCGAGGCTCAACCTCGGGCTTGCAGTGGGTACGGGCAGACTAGAGTGCGGTAGGGGAGATTGGAATTCCTGGTGTAGCGGTGGAATGCGCAGATATCAGGAGGAACACCGATGGCGAAGGCAGATCTCTGGGCCGTAACTGACGCTGAGGAGCGAAAGGGTGGGGAGCAAACAGGCTTAGATACCCTGGTAGTCCACCCCGTAAACGTTGGGAACTAGTTGTGGGGTCCTTTCCACGGATTCCGTGACGCAGCTAACGCATTAAGTTCCCCGCCTGGGGAGTACGGCCGCAAGGCTAAAACTCAAAGGAATTGACGGGGACCCGCACAAGCGGCGGAGCATGCGGATTAATTCGATGCAACGCGAAGAACCTTACCAAGGCTTGACATACACGAGAACGGGCCAGAAATGGTCAACTCTTTGGACACTCGTGAACAGGTGGTGCATGGTTGTCGTCAGCTCGTGTCGTGAGATGTTGGGTTAAGTCCCGCAACGAGCGCAACCCTCGTTCTATGTTGCCAGCACGTAATGGTGGGAACTCATGGGATACTGCCGGGGTCAACTCGGAGGAAGGTGGGGATGACGTCAAATCATCATGCCCCTTATGTCTTGGGCTTCACGCATGCTACAATGGCCGGTACAATGGGCTGCGATACCGTAAGGTGGAGCGAATCCCAAAAAGCCGGTCCCAGTTCGGATTGAGGTCTGCAACTCGACCTCATGAAGTCGGAGTCGCTAGTAATCGCAGATCAGCAACGCTGCGGTGAATACGTTCCCGGGTCTTGTACACACCGCCCGTCAAGTCATGAAAGTCGGTAACACCTGAAGCCGGTGGCCTAACCCCTTGTGGGAGGGAGCTGTCGAAGGTGGGATCGGTAATTAGGACTAAGTCGTAACAAGGTAGCCGTACCGGAAGGTGCGGCTGGATCACCTCCTTTCTAAGGAGCACTGCAGGACTTCGGTTCTGACAGAGCCGGATTCACACCGAATGTGTGTGACCGGAGCTCATGGGTGGAACATTTGACATGGCATTCGATCTGAGGATTTGAGTTAGTACGCAGCTTGCTGTGGGAACGCTTGGTCTGAGGGTGGGGTGCCTGCACGCTGTTGGGTCCTGAGGGACCGGGCCGGCCTCTTCTTTCGGGGAGTGGGTCGTTCTGTTTCCTTGTGGCCCTTACTTCTGTTGCCGTATGGCAGTGGGGGTGGGGGACCGCCCGTACTTTGAGAACTACACAGTGGACGCGAGCATCTTAAAGAAAACCGAACCGGATCTTTTCCTGGATCTGGTTCATCTCATGTGATTTCAAGTCTTTAAGAGCAAACGGTGGATGCCTTGGCATCTGGAGCCGAAGAAGGACGTAGCAATCTGCGATAAGCCTCGGGGAACTGATAAGCGAGTTTTGATCCGAGGGTGTCCGAATGGGGAAACCCCGCCAGGCGTTTGTGCGACCTGGTGACTCCCGCCTGAATATATAGGGTGGGTAGAGGGAACGTGGGGAAGTGAAACATCTCAGTACCCACAGGAAGAGAAAACAACAGTGATTCCGTGAGTAGTGGCGAGCGAAAGCGGATGAGGCTAAACCGGGTGTGTGTGATAGCCGGCAGGCGTTGCATGCCCGGGGTTGCGGGACTTTTCGTATCATTCTGCCGAGTGGTGAACGTGATGTGACGATATAGACGAACCGTCTTGAAAGGCGGGCCATAGTGGGTGCCAGCCCCGTAGTCGAAATGTTGTGCGCAGCGTGAAGAGTATCCCAAGTAGCACGGGGCCCGAGAAATCCCGTGTGAATCTGTCAGGACCACCTGATAAGCCTAAATACTCCCAGATGACCGATAGCGGACAAGTACCGTGAGGGAAAGGTGAAAAGTACCCCGGGAGGGGAGTGAAATAGTACCTGAAACCGTTTGCTTACAAACCGTTGGAGCCTCCTTAGTAGGGGTGACAGCGTGCCTTTTGAAGAATGAGCCTGCGAGTTAGTGATATGTGGCGAGGTTAACCCGTGTGGGGTAGCCGTAGCGAAAGCGAGTCTGAATAGGGCGTTTTTAGTCGCATGTTCTAGACCCGAAGCGAAGTGATCTATCCATGGCCAGGTTGAAGCACGTGTAAGAGCGTGTGGAGGACCGAACCCACTTAGGTTGAAAACTGAGGGGATGAGCTGTGGATAGGGGTGAAAGGCCAATCAAACTTCGTGATAGCTGGTTCTCTCCGAAATGCATTTAGGTGCAGCGTTGCGTGTTTCTTGCCGGAGGTAGAGCTACTGGATGGCCGATGGGCCTCACCAGGTTACTGACGTCAGCCAAACTCCGAATGCCGGTAAGTGAGAGCGCAGCAGTGAGACTGTGGGGGATAAGCTTCATAGTCGAGAGGGAAACAACCCAGACCACCATCTAAGGTCCCAAAGCGCGTGCTAAGTGGAAAAGGATGTGGAGTTGCTTAGACAACCAGGAGGTTGGCTTAGAAGCAGCCACCCTTGAAAGAGTGCGTAATAGCTCACTGGTCAAGTGATTCCGCGCCGACAATGTAACGGGGCTCAAGCACGCCACCGAAGTTGTGGCATTAACATTTTTGGTAGGCCTTCGTGGTCCAGCCGTGTTGATGGGTAGGAGAGCGTCGTGTGGCGAGTGAAGCGGCGGTGTGAACCAGCCGTGGACGCCACACGAGTGAGAATGCAGGCATGAGTAGCGAAAGACGTGTGAGAAACACGTCCTCCGGAAGACCAAGGGTTCCAGGGTCAAGCTAATCTTCCCTGGGTAAGTCGGGACCTAAGGCGAGGCCGACAGGCGTAGTCGATGGACAACGGGTTGATATTCCCGTACCGGCGAAGAACCGCCCCAGTCAATCCAGTAATGCTAAGTGTCCAAAGCCATCCATCGGACCCTTCGGGGTTCACCGGGTGGTGGAGCACACGACCCTATGCTGGTGCGGCTAGCGTATTAACAGGTGTGACGCAGGAAGGTAGCCCAGCCAGGCGATGGTTGTCCTGGTGCAAGTGCGTAGGCCGAGTCATAGGCAAATCCGTGACTCATACAGGCTGAGACACGATGCGAATGAAAAGTGGGTGATCCTATGCTGCCAAGAAAAGCATCGACGCGAGGTTCAAGCCGCCCGTACCCCAAACCGACTCAGGTGGTCAGGTAGAGAATACCAAGGAGATCGAGAGAATCGTGGTTAAGGAACTCGGCAAAATGCCCCCGTAACTTCGGGAGAAGGGGGGCCACCCGCTTATACGGATTTACTCCGAAAAGGGTGTGGTGGCCGCAGAGACTAGTGGGTAGCGACTGTTTACTAAAAACACAGGTCCGTGCGAAGACGCAAGTCGATGTATACGGACTGACGCCTGCCCGGTGCTGGAAGGTTAAGAGGACCGGTTAGCCGCAAGGCGAAGCTGAGAATTTAAGCCCCAGTAAACGGCGGTGGTAACTATAACCATCCTAAGGTAGCGAAATTCCTTGTCGGGTAAGTTCCGACCTGCACGAATGGCGTAACGACTTCCCAACTGTCTCAACCGCGAACTCGGCGAAATTGCATTACGAGTAAAGATGCTCGTTACGCGCAGCAGGACGGAAAGACCCCGTGACCTTTACTACAGCTTGGTATTGGTGTTCGGTGTGGCTTGTGTAGGATAGGTGGGAGACTGTGAAACCGTGACGCCAGTTACGGTGGAGTCATTGTTGAAATACCACTCTGGTCATATTGGATATCTAACTTCGAACCGTGATCCGGTTCAGGGACAGTGCCTGGTGGGTAGTTTAACTGGGGCGGTTGCCTCCCAAAAAGTAACGGAGGCGCCCAAAGGTTCCCTCAACCTGGTTGGCAATCAGGTGGCGAGTGTAAGTGCACAAGGGAGCTTGACTGTGAGACTGACAGGTCGAGCAGGGACGAAAGTCGGGACTAGTGATCCGGCAGTGGCTTGTGGAAGCGCTGTCGCTCAACGGATAAAAGGTACCTCGGGGATAACAGGCTGATCTTGCCCAAGAGTCCATATCGACGGCATGGTTTGGCACCTCGATGTCGGCTCGTCGCATCCTGGGGCTGGAGTAGGTCCCAAGGGTTGGGCTGTTCGCCCATTAAAGCGGTACGCGAGCTGGGTTTAGAACGTCGTGAGACAGTTCGGTCCCTATCCGCTGCGCGCGTAGGAAGTTTGAGAGGATCTGACCCTAGTACGAGAGGACCGGGTTGGACGAACCTCTGGTGTGCCAGTTGTTCCGCCAGGAGCACCGCTGGTTAGCTACGTTCGGGATGGATAACCGCTGAAAGCATCTAAGCGGGAAGCCGGCCTCAAGATGAGACTTCCATACCCTTCGGGGTGAGAGGCTCCCAGCCAGACGACTGGGTTGATAGGCCAGATGTGGAAGCGTGGCAACACGTGCAGCTGACTGGTACTAATAAGCCGATGACTTGATAACACTCCTTCTTGCGGAGCTTGCGTCCACTTTGTGGTTCTCGACGTACGGTCGGAACCAAACAACACACTCCACGCGAGTGATGTTGCCGATGAACATGTCAATAGTGTTACGGCGGCCATAGCGTGAGGGAAACGCCCGGTCACATTCCGAACCCGGAAGCTAAGCCTCACAGCGCCGATGGTACTGCAGGGGGGACCCTGTGGGAGAGTAGGACACCGCCGGACTTCTCTTAAGTAAAATGGCCACCCAGAGCTGGGTGGCCATTTTGCGTTTTGCAGCAGAACAGGGAGTCAGAATGTCAGATGAGCAGCGAGACCGCCGAAACGACGGCGAGGGCGCGCAGAACCGACGTTCTGACTCGGACCGGAAGCATCGGTTCAACGATTCCTCGTCGCGCGGACCGCGCCGCGACGGCGATCGCCGTCCGAGTGGCGATCGCAGTGCACCGGGGGATCGATCCCAGTCTGGTGAGCGACGCCCCTACGGCGACCGGAACCAGTCGGGCGAGCGTCGCCCCTATAACGACCGGAACCAGTCGGGCGAGCGTCGCCCCTATGGTGACCGTCCCCAGTCGGGTGAGCGTCGTCCCTATAACGACCGGAACCAGTCGGGTGAGCGTCGCCCGTATGGTGACCGTCCCCAGTCGGGTGAGCGTCGTCCCTATAACGACCGGAACCAGTCGGGTGAGCGTCGTCCGTATGGTTACCGCCCGCAGGGTGAGCGTCGCCCCTATAACGACCGGAACCAGTCCGGTGAGCGTCGTCCGTATGGTGACCGTCCCCAGTCGGGTGAGCGTCGTCCTTATGGTGATCGTCCCCAGTCGGGTGAGCGTCGTCCGTATGGTGACCGCCCGCAGGGTGAGCGTCGTCCGTATGGTGACCGCCCGCAGGGTGAGCGTCGTCCGTATGGTGACCGTCCCCAGTCGGGTGAGCGTCGCCCCTATAACGACCGGAACCAGTCCGGTGAGCGTCGTCCGTATGGTGACCGCCCGCAGGGTGAGCGTCGCCCCTACGGTGACCGGCCGCGGCAGGATCGCGACCAGGGTTCCAGCGGTTCGTTCCGCGACCGGCCGCGCGGTGGCGTCGACCGCCCGGTCAACGAGTTCGCTCCTGTGCGTGAGCGCATTCCCGAGCCGCCGCTGCCGGACGAGATCACCGCACGCGACCTGCATCCCTCGGCACGCAACGAGCTGAAGACTCTCAGCAAGGAGAATGCAGAACAGGTCGCGCGTCACCTCGCGATGGTCGCGCAGCTCATCGACGACGACCCCGCCCGCGCGCATGAGCACGCCCTCGCGGCCTCGCGTCGTGCTGGTCGGGTGGCCGTCGTGCGCGAGACCCTCGCGATCACGGCATACGGCGTCGGCGACTTCGCGCTCGCCCTGCGAGAGCTGCGCACGTACCGGCGCATCTCCGGCAACGACGACCAGATCGCCCTCATCGTCGACAGCGAGCGCGGTGTCGGACGCCCCGACCGCGCCCTCGAGGAGGGACGCGCAGTCGATCGCGCCTCCCTCAGCCCGGCCGTGCGCGTGGCGTTGGCGATCGCGATGTCGGGCGCGCGACTCGACCGCGGCGAGACGGAGCTCGCACTCGGTGAACTGGAGATCCCCGAGCTCGACCCCGACCGCGCCTTCGAATGGAGCCCCGCGCTGTTCTCGGCGCGTGCCGCGGTGCTCGAAGACCTCGGTCGCACCGATGAAGCCGCGTTCTGGACGCAGCGCGCCGATGTCGCGGCCGCCGCGCTCGGCCACGACGGCGAGTTCGACGAGATCATCGTGGAAGACGGCCTCGTCGAGGACGCCGAGGACGTCGACGACACCGAGACCGACACCGACGCTGGCAGCGGTTCTGACGCCGATGCACCCGAGCACGATGTCGATTCTGCCGATTCGCCCCGCGAGCCCGAGGCGCACCCCGAGTCCGAGTCCGAGTCCGAGTCCGTGCCCGTGCCCGAGTCCGAGGCACAGCCCGAGTCCGAGGAAGCCTCGACCCCAAAGCGTTCGGAGTCCGATCACTGATGGCACTGTTCCGCCGCGCCACCCAGGCATCCACCCCACTCACCGGACGCGACGCGGTCCTCGCCGACCTCGACGGGGTCGTCTACGCAGGACCGCACGCGCTGCCGCACGCGGTGGACAGCCTCAACCGCGTCGCTCAGGCGATGCGCCTCGGCTACATCACGAACAACGCCTCGCGCACCGATGCCTCGGTCGCCGAGCACCTCACCAGCCTGGGACTGAGCGTCGCGCCCGCTGACGTCGTGACCAGCCCCCAGGCGGCGATGCGCCTGCTCGCGACGATGGTGCCGGCTCCCGCGACGATCCTGATCGTCGGGGGAGAGGGGCTCGTCGTCGAGGCGGAGAAGGCCGGATACACGGTCACCCGCAGCGCGGAGGACTCCCCGGCTGCCGTCGTGCAGGGGTTCAGCCCGGATGTCGCGTGGACCGATCTCGCCGAGGCGGCGTTCGCGCTGAAGGTGCCCGAGGACGAGGGCGGGATCCCGTGGATCTCCACCAACACCGACTGGACCATCCCGCGCGAGCGCGGCGTCGCCCCGGGCAACGGCACGCTGGTCTCCGCGGTGCACACGGCCATCGGCCGCCTGTCGGTCGTGGCGGGCAAGCCCGAGACGCCCATCTTCGAAGAGGCGATCGCGCGCTTCGACGCGCAGCGTCCGCTGTTCCTCGGCGACCGGCTCGACACCGACATCATGGGCGCCGTGCGTGCCGGCATCGACTCGGCGCTCGTGCTCACCGGCATCGACCGTCCCAAGCATGTGCTCGCCGCCCCGCAGGGGTCGCGGCCCGATTACATCCTCGCCGACCTGCGCGACCTGCACGCGCCGTACCCCGCGACGACCGAGAAGGACGGCGTGTTCACCGTCAACGGCGCGTCGGTGCGCATCGCGAACGGCGACGTGCAGATCCTCTCGGAGGGCTCGGCGCAGATCGACCTGCTGCGCGCAGGAGCGGCGGCCATCTGGGCGACGGGGCTCGCGATCTACGCCTTCCGTGTGCCCGAGAAGCTCTACGCCGATCCTTTCCACAGGCCCTGAGAGTCGCGGCTGCCGCGTCGGCACCGCGGGCTACAGTTGACGGATGGAGCACACGCGAGACGAGCCGACCGATGCGCTCTGGAGCAGACTGCGCCTGATCGAGAGTCAGCCCCTCGCCGACCGGGCCGACGCGTACGGCGCGATGCACGATGAGCTGATGAAGCGCCTCGAGAGCACCCCGCGCACCGACTCGGCGCACGGCACCCGATGACCCGCCTCGACGCCGCCCTCGCGGCCCGGGGTCTTGCCCGTTCACGCACCCACGCGGCATCCCTCATCGCCGACGGACTGGTGAGCGTCGACGGACGCACCATCGTCAAGGCATCCACGCCCGTCGCCGACGAAGCCGAACTCCGGGTCGACGGCGGTGACCACTACGTCAGCCGAGCCGCCCACAAGCTGATCGCCGCGCTCGACGGCTTCGCGATCCTCGTCGACGGGCGTCTCGCCCTCGACATGGGAGCCTCCACCGGCGGGTTCACCCAGGTGCTGCGCGAGCGCGGTGCACGGCGGGTCCTCGCCGTCGACGTCGGACACGGGCAGCTCGCCGCGCAGATCGCCGCCGACCCGGGTGTCACCGCGGTCGAGGGCTTCAACGTGCGCCACATGACCGCGACCTCGCTTGCGGACGCCACAGGTGAGGCCCAGCGTCCCGACCTCGCCGTCGGAGACCTGTCGTTCATCTCGCTCGACCTCGTGCTGCCGGCTGTCGCCGACACGATCGCGGGCGATGCCGACGTCGTGCTGCTCATCAAGCCGCAGTTCGAGGTCGGCCGCACCGCGGTGAAGGGCGGCCTCGTCACCAGCGCCGCGGCCAGACTCGACGCCGTCGAGCGCACGCTGTGGAGCGCACACGACGCCGGCCTCGGGATGCTCGGCATCCTGCCCTCGCCGATCCTCGGCACGCACGGCAACGCCGAGTACCTCGTGCACCTCGCGCCCGGGCGGGGAACGGATCCGTCAGAATGGTCGGAGCAGATCGCACACGTGGCAGGAGGACGATGAACGCGCGCCCCATCCTGGTCGTCGCCCACGCCAAACGGCAGGACACGGTCGCCGCGGCGCTGCGCGTCGTCGACGCGCTGCGAGGCGCAGGGGCGACCCCCGTGCTGCCGGCCGAGGATCACCGCGAGTTCGTCGCTCTCGACGAGCGCTTCGCCGACGTCGCCCTGCTCGGCGCCGATGTCGCGACCGATGACCTCGAGCTCGCCATCGTCCTCGGCGGCGACGGCACGATCCTGCGCGCGGCGGAGCTCGTGCGCGGCTCGGGCGCCCCGGTGCTGGGGATCAACATGGGCCACGTCGGATTCCTCGCCGAGATCGATCGCGACGACATGGACGCCGCCGTCGCCAGGGTCATCGACCGCGACTACGACGTCGAGGAGCGCCTCGCCCTCTCGGTGCGGGTGAAGGATGCGCACGGTGCCGTCGTCTACGAGACATGGGCGCTCAACGAGGCGACCGTCGAGAAGGCCAGCCGCGAGCGCATGATCGAGGTGGTCATCGAGATCGACGGTCGTCCGCTGTCGAGCTTCGGCTGCGACGGCATGGTCGTCTCGACCCCGACCGGCTCGACGGCCTACAACTTCTCCGCCGGTGGACCCGTCATCTGGCCGACCGTCGAGGCCATCGCCGTCGTCCCGCTGTCGGCGCACGCCCTCTTCGCCAAACCGCTCGTGGTGGGTCCGGAGGCGTCGGTCGCGATCGAGATGCTCGAGCGCACCGACGGCAGCGGCATCCTGTGGTGCGACGGCCGCCGGTCGCACGAGCTGCCGCCGGGCGCGCGCGTCGTCGTGCGCCGCTCGTCCCAGCCGGTGCGGCTGGCCCGTCTGCATCCGACCGCGTTCACCGATCGGCTGGTGCGCAAGTTCCAGCTGCCGGTCGCAGGGTGGCGGGGGGCGTCGTGATCGACGAGATGCGCATCCGCGGTCTCGGTGTCATCGACGACGCCGTGCTGCCGCTCGGCGCCGGGTTCACCGCGGTGACCGGCGAGACCGGCGCAGGCAAGACCATGGTCGTCACGGGCCTCGGTCTTCTGCTGGGGGCCAGGGCCGACTCCTCGGCGATCCGCGCGGGGGCTGCGCAGGCATCCGTCGCGGGGGTCTGGACGGTGCCGCCGCAGGGACCGGTGGCCGACATCGTCACCGACGCCGGCGGCGAACTCGAGCCCGCGGGGGACGCTGCGGAACTGTACGTCTCGCGCACGCTCAGCGCCGAGGGGCGCAGCCGCGCGAGCGTCGGCGGCCGTCCCGCCCCCGCCGGCGTGCTCTCATCGCTCGCCGAGGAGCTCGTCGTCGTGCACGGGCAGTCCGATCAGCTGCGGCTGCGTTCCGCCGCCGCCCAGCGCGACGCCCTCGATCGCTTCGGCGGCGAGCCGATCGCTGCTGCCCTGGCGACGTACCGGGAGCGCTTCAGCCGGTGGCGGGAGCTGGATGCTCAGATCACCGAACTCACCGAGAACCGCGACCGGCGCGCGGCCGAGGCGGCTCTGCTGCGCGATCAGCTCACCGAGATCGAGCAGATCGATCCGCAGCCGGGCGAGGACGTCGAGCTGAACGAGCGCGCCGAGCGCCTCGCCAACTCCGAGGAGCTGCGGCTGTCGGCATCCGTCGCCCGATCCGCGCTGTCGAGCGAGGAGGGCGACCCCGACGTCACGGCTCTGCTCGCCGAGGCGCGACGCTCGCTCGAGCGCAGCGCCGACCCGACGCTCACCGGGATAGCCGAGGCGCTGGCCGATCTGGGCTATCGCGCCGCGGATCTCGCCCAGCAGCTCTCCGGCTATCTCGCCGACCTCGACGAGTCGGGCCCGCACGAGCTCGCCGCCGTCGAAGAGCGTCGTGCCGCGCTCGGTGGCCTGATCCGACAGCACGGCTCACTCGATGAGGCCCTGCAGATCTGGCAGACCGGGTCGCTGCGCCTCGCCGAGCTCGACGACGACGGCGACCGCGTCGAACGGCTCGCCGCCGAGGCCGACAGCGCCCGCGCAGCCCTGGATGAAGCCGCCGCAGCCCTCACCGAGGTGCGCACCGCCGCCGCCGTGCGGCTCTCCGCTGCGGTCACCGAGGAACTGCACGCCCTCGCCATGCCCGATGCGACGCTGGAGGCACGCGTCTCGCCCGGGGCGGAGTCCGCGCACGGGCGCGACGACGTGGCCATCCTGCTCGCCCCGCACCCCGGTGCCGAACCCCGGTCGGTGTCGAAGGGCGCCTCGGGTGGCGAGCTGTCGCGGGTGATGCTCGCGATCGAGGTCGTGATCGCGGGCACCGACCCGGTGCCGACGTTCGTCTTCGACGAGGTGGATGCCGGTATCGGAGGCGCCGCCGCCATCGAGGTCGGCCGCAGGCTCGCCCAGCTGGCCCGGAACTCGCAGGTGATCGCCGTCACCCACCTCGCTCAGGTCGCCGCGTTCGCGAACAACCACCTCTCGGTCGTGAAGTCGAACGACGGCGCGGTGACCGCCTCCAGCGTCACCAGGCTGGACGGCGCGCAGCGCGAGGCCGAGATGGCCCGCCTGCTCTCCGGGCTCACCGATTCCGACGCCGCGCTCACCCACGCCCGCGAACTGCTGAGCCTCGGCTCGGCGATCAACTGATAGGATAAAAGCCCGTGATGAACTCTTCAGTTGCGGCGCCAGACAACGACACCAGCTCCTTCACCACGAAGCACATCTTCGTGACGGGCGGTGTCGTTTCCTCGTTGGGCAAGGGGCTCACCGCAGCCAGTCTCGGCAACCTGCTCACCGCCCGCGGGCTGCGCGTGGTGATGCAGAAGCTCGACCCGTACCTCAACGTCGACCCGGGCACCATGAACCCGTTCGAGCACGGCGAGGTGTTCGTCACCGACGACGGCGCGGAGACCGACCTCGACATCGGACACTACGAGCGCTTCCTCGGCATCAACCTGTCGCGCGCGGCCAACGTCACCACCGGGCAGATCTACTCCGAGGTCATCGCCAACGAGCGCCGTGGCGACTACCTGGGTGCGACCGTGCAGGTCATCCCGCACATCACCGACGAGATCAAGCGCCGTATGCGCCTGCAGGCCACCGAAGAGCCGCAGCCCGACATCATCATCACCGAGGTGGGCGGCACGGTCGGCGACATCGAGTCGCAGCCCTTCCTCGAAGCGGCCCGCCAGCTGCGTCACGAGCTGGGTCGCGACAACGTCTTCTTCGTACACGTCTCGCTCGTTCCCTTCATGGGCGCCTCCGGCGAGCAGAAGACCAAGCCGACCCAGCACTCCGTCGCGGCGCTCCGCCAGGTCGGCATCCAGCCCGACGCCCTGGTGCTGCGCAGCGACCGCCCGGTCAGCGCGAGCAACCGCAACAAGATCGCCCTGATGTGCGACGTCGACGCCGAGGGCGTCATCAACACCGTCGACCTGCCGAGCATCTACGACATCCCGTCGACGCTCAACGACCAGGGCCTCGACGCGTACATCATCCGTCGCCTCGGTCTCGGCCGCGCAGGTGAGGTCGACTGGACGCGCTGGAACACCGTGCTGCACGCGGTGCACAACCCGAAGCACGAGGTCACGATCGGCCTGGTCGGCAAGTACATCGACCTGCCTGACGCGTACCTGTCGGTCACCGAGGCGCTCAAGGCCGGCGGCTTCGCGCAGGAGACGAAGGTCAACATCCGCTGGATCCCGTCCGACTCCTGTCAGACGCCGGAGGGTGCCGCCAAGGCCCTCGGCGACGTCGACGGCATCTGCGTGCCAGGGGGCTTCGGCATCCGCGGCATCGAGGGCAAGCTCGGCGCGCTGAAGTTCGCGCGCGAGCAGGGCATCCCGACGCTCGGCCTGTGCCTGGGTCTGCAGTGCATGGTCATCGAGTACGCGCGTGACGTCGCCGGCATCGAGGGCGCCTCGTCGACCGAGTTCGATCCCGACACCGCAGAGCCGGTCGTCGCGACCATGGCCGAGCAGATCGAGATCCTCGACGGGGGAGACCTGGGCGGCACCATGCGCCTCGGCCTCTACGAGGCCGCCCTCGCCGAAGGCTCGCTCGCCCGTGATCTGTACGGCGCGCCGACGGCCGCCGAGCGCCACCGTCACCGCTACGAGGTGAACAACGCCTACCGGCCGCGTCTGGCCGAGGCCGGTCTGGTGTTCTCGGGCGTGAACCCCGACCTCGACCTCGTCGAGTACGTCGAGCTGCCCCGCGACGTGCACCCGTTCTACATCGCCACCCAGGCGCACCCCGAGCTCAGCTCGCGCCCCACCGCACCGCACCCGCTGTTCCGCGGTCTGGTCGGTGCGGCCATCGAGCGCCACCGCGCCAGCGAGCTGTTCACCGAAGACGCCTGATCCTGATGCCCACTCCAGCCGCCGCTGTCGCGTCGCCCGGAGCCTCCGGGCACGGGGCCCCCATTGACGGGCCGTCATCGAGTCGGTCGGACGACTCTCTGGCAGACGAGCCGTTCGAGCCCGAGGTCCTCTCCAGCGACCTCGCGTTCCACGGCGCGGTCTGGGATGTCCGCGATGACCGGGTGCGCTACGGCGACGGCGAGATCCGTCGGCAGTACGTCGCGCACACCGGTGCCGTCGCCGTCGTCGCGCTCGACGAGCGCGAGCGGGTGCTGCTGATCCAGCAGTACCGGCATCCGATCCGCCACCGCGACTGGGAGCTGCCCGCCGGCCTGCTCGACGTGCCGGGTGAGGACCCGACCCGAGCCGCCCAGCGCGAGCTCGCCGAAGAGGCCGACATCGTCGCCGAGCACTGGGAGCACCTCGTCTCGGCGTGGACGACCCCCGGTGGCAACGATGAGATGATCCACATCTATCTCGCGACCGGGCTCTCCGATGCGGACCCGCACGAGCGTCTGGACGAGGAGGCCGACATCCGCGTGGAGTGGGTGCCGCTCTCGGATGCGGCCGACGGGGTTCTCGCCGGCCGGCTGCACAACGGCATCCTGAGCATCGGCGTCCTCGCCGCCGAGCGCCGCCTGCGCGCCGGGCGGCTGCTCGACGAGCGCTGACGTGCGGCTCGAGCGGGCACTCGACGCGTACCTGCGTCACGTCACGATCGAGCGCGGCCTCTCCGAGCACACGGTCGCCGCCTACCGGCGAGACCTCGCCGGCTACGTCGACTGGCTGAGCGAGCAGGGCATCGAGACCACGGATGCCATCGACCCGCGCACCGTGACGGCGTTCATCGCCGACCGCGCCGGCGCCGACCCTCCGCCGGCGGCGACCAGCCTCGCGCGGTTGCAGTCCGCGGTGCGGGGGTGGCACCGCTTCCTCCTCAGGGAGGGGATCGAGACCGCCGATCCGACCGGACGGCTGCGCCCACCCAAGGCACCGCAGCGTCTGCCCAAGGCGCTCACCATCGAGCAGGTCGAGCGTCTTCTCGCGGCCCCGCCGGCGGACGAGCCGATCGGGATGCGCGATCGCGCGCTGCTTGAGCTGCTGTACGCGACGGGGGCGCGGGTGTCGGAGGCCGTCTCGCTCGACGTCGACGACCTGGCCTACGGTGACGTGCTGCGGCTGCGCGGCAAGGGCGACAAGGAGCGCATCGTGCCGGTCGGTTCGTACGCGCGCGCCGCCCTCGACGCCTACCTCACCCGGGCGCGCCCCGGGCTGGCGGCGAAGGGCAGGGCGACGGCCCGCCTGTTCCTGGGTGCTCGGGGGGCGCCGCTGTCACGGCAGAGCGCCTGGCTCGTCATCCGCGCCGCCGCTGAACGAGCCCAGATCGACGCCGAGGTGTCGCCGCACACCCTGCGGCACAGTTTCGCGACGCACCTGCTGCAGGGCGGTGCGGACGTGCGCGTCGTGCAGGAGCTGCTCGGCCACGCCTCGGTGGCGACGACCCAGATCTACACGCACGTGTCGGTGGATGCCCTGCGAGACGTGTACGCGACGTCGCACCCGCGGGCGCGCTGACCGTTCGCCGCGTGCCGACCCGGCTCGAGGCCGCCCGGCGGATACAATCGAGCGAGCACGAAGGAGAAGGATGGCGGACAAGGTGACGAAGAGCAGGTCGAAGGCGACGAAGGGTGATGACACCCCCATCGGCCCGACCGGTCGTCCCTACCAGGGGTTCCCCACACCCGCGCCGCTCGCCTCGCACGGCCCGGCGCGCATCATCGCGCTGTGCAACCAGAAGGGCGGCGTCGGCAAGACGACGACCTCGATCAACCTCGCCGCCTCCCTCGCCGAGTACGGCCGTCGGGTGCTCGCCGTCGACTTCGACCCGCAGGGTGCGCTGTCGGCCGGCCTGGGCATCCAGACCCACGACGTGCCCACCGTGTACGACCTGCTGCTGGACACCAAGCGCGACCCGCGTGAGGCGATCGTGCACTCAGCGGTGCCCAACCTCGACGTGCTGCCGGCGAACATCGACCTGTCCGCAGCCGAGGTGCACCTCGTCAACGAGGTGGCTCGCGAGACGATCCTCTCCCGGGTGCTGCGGCACGTGTCGGGCGAGTACGACGTCATCCTCATCGACTGCCAGCCGTCGCTCGGCCTGCTCACGGTGAACGCGCTGACCGCGGCGCACGGCGTGCTCATCCCGCTCGAGTGCGAGTTCTTCGCCCTGCGCGGTGTGGCGCTGCTGATCGAGACCATCGACAAGGTCCGCGACCGGCTCAACCCCGCCATCGAGCTCGACGGACTGCTCGCCACCATGTACGACCCGCGCACGCTGCACTCGCGTGAGGTGCTCGAGCGCGTGGTCGAGGCCTTCGGCGACGACGTGCTCGAGACCGTGATCGGTCGCACCGTGAAGTTCCCCGACGCGTCGGTGTCGGGCGTTCCCATCACCGAGTTCGCGCCCGAGCACGCCGCAGCACAGGCGTACCTGCGACTGGCGCGGGAGCTGGTCGCCCGTGGCTCCGTCGCCTGAGGATCTGAGGCAAGCCGACGCCGTTCGCGGCGCTGAGCCGGTCGACGCGTTCCGTGTCTCGCTGTCGAACTTCGACGGCCCGTTCGATCTGCTGCTCACCCTCATCTCCAAGCACGAGCTCGACATCACCGAGGTGTCTCTGAGCCGCGTCACCGACGAGTTCATCTCGTACCTGAGAGAGCTCGACGGCGACGCCGAACTCGACCAGGCATCCGAATTCCTCGTCGTAGCCGCGACCCTGCTCGACATGAAGATCGCCGGGCTGCTGCCGCAGGGCGAGCTGGTGGATGCCGAATCGGTGGCGCTGCTCGAGGCACGCGACCTGCTGTTCGCTCGTCTGCTGCAGTATCGCGCGTTCAAGGAGGTCTCGGCGTGGTTCGCCCGCTGCCTGCAGCGCGAGGACCGCCGGCACGTGCGCGCCGTGCCGCTCGACGAGAAGCATCGCAGCCGGACGCCCGAGCTGGTCTGGACGCTGACGCCGGCCGACTTCGCCGCGCTGGCCCTGATGGCGTTCACTCCGAAGGAGCTGCCGACGGTCGGGCTCGACCATCTGCACGCGCCGCTGGTGAGCATCCGCGAGCAGGCCGCGATCGTCGTGACGCTGCTGCGCAGCACCGAGTCGCTGACCTTCCGTGAGCTCGTCGCGGGCGTCAGCGAGCCCGGCGTCGTCGTCGCCCGCTTCATCTCGGTGCTCGAGCTGTACCGTCACGCCGCGCTGTCGTTCGAGCAGCTCGAGCCGCTGGGCGAGCTGACTCTGCGCTGGTCTGCGGAGAGCTGGTCGGATGAGCAGCTGGCCACGTTGGGAGCTGACTATGACCGATGAGACGGATGCCCGCGCCGTGGATCCCGTCGCAGAACCGGATTCCCCCCAGGAATCAGCGAGCGACGCGCCCCAGGGCCCGCCGCTCGCCGAGCGCGTCGAGGCGATCCTGCTGATCGTCGACGAGCCGATCTCGCTCGTCGCTCTGGCCGCTGCCGTGCACGCGCCCGTGCCCGCGGTGCGGCAGGTGCTCGAGCAGCTGGTCGCGGACTACGACGGCCGCGGCCGCGGTCCGCGCCGCGGGTTCGAGCTGCGCGAGGTCGGGGGCGGCTGGCGGCTGTACGTGCGCGACGACCACGACGACCTGGTCGCGGACTTCGTCGGCGGTCAGGCGCCGGCGCGCCTCTCCCAGGCGGCTCTCGAGACGCTCGCCGTGATCGCCTACAAGCAGCCCGTGACCCGCGGGCAGGTGGCATCCATCCGCGCCGTCAACGTCGACTCGGTGGTGCGCACGCTGCTCGCGCGCGGGCTCATCACCGAGCTGTTCGCCGACTCCGAGACCGGCGCGATCAACTACGGCACCACAGACCAGCTGCTGCAGCACCTCGGCATCAACTCGATCGACGAGCTGCCGCCCATCTCGCCGCTGCTCGACGACGGCGCCGACGGATTCGAAGAGGGAATGATCCGATGAGCACTGACCGACCCCCGATGGACCAGCCCGAGGGCATCCGGCTGCAGAAAGCGCTCGCGAACGCCGGCGTGGCCTCCCGCCGCGTCATCGAGCAGTACATCGTCGAGGGGCGCATCCGCGTCAACGGCAGGACGGTCACCGAGCTCGGCACCCGCATCGACCCCGACACCGACCTGATCGATGTCGACGGCACCGCTGTGCAGCTCGACGTGTCGAAGCGCTACGTGATGCTGAACAAGCCGACCGGTGTGGTCAGCACCATGAAAGACGAGAACAGCCGGCCCGACCTGCGCCGCTTCACGAAGGAGTGGCCGGAGCGGCTGTACAACGTGGGGCGACTGGATGCCGAGACCAGCGGCCTGCTGATCCTCACCAACGACGGCGACCTGGCCCACGTGCTCGCGCACCCGTCGTTCGGCGTCACGAAGGTGTACATCGCCAAGGTGTCCGGCACCGTCACCGCGCAGACGATCGCCCAGCTGACCCGCGGGATCGAGCTCGAGGACGGCCCGATCAAGGCCGACAAGGCACGCCTCCTCGATGTGTCGCGCGGGTCGAGCCTGGTCGAGCTCACGCTGCACTCCGGCCGCAACCGCATCGTGCGTCGCATGATGGCTGCGGTCGGGCATCCGGTGGACGAGCTGGTGCGTCGGCAGTTCGGGCCGCTGCACCTGGGAACTCTCCCGGTGGGCAAGGCGCGCGAGCTGACTAAAATCGAACGAGGCGCACTGCTGACCCTGTCGCGCCAGGATTCCCCGGCGCCCGCTGCCTCCGAGCAGCGTCGAGCGCACGACAGCCCTCAGGAGAACGAGTGAGCGATTCCCACGATGCGCGCGCGAGGCAGAACGCCGCGCGGCTCTCGGGGACGGTGCGCGTCGTCGGGGCCGGGCTTCTGGGCGCCAGCATCGGTCACGCGCTGCGCGCCAAGGGCGTCGACGTCGTGCTCGCCGACGCGTCGCCGTCGCAGCTGCGGCTCGCGATCGACTACGGGGCAGGGCGCGCCGCACGTGAAGACGACGCACCGCGGCTGATCGTCGTCGCCGTCCCGCCGGACGTCACCGCCGACGTCATCGAGGCCGAGTTGGCCGCGCATCCCGATGCCGTCGTCACCGACGTTGCGAGTGTGAAGCTCGAGCCGTTCGACGAGCTGCGCCGCCGCGGCATCGACCTGACCCGCTACATCGGCTCACACCCGCTCGCCGGGCGCGAGCGCGGGGGAGCGATCTCCGCACGCGCCGACCTGTTCATCGGCCGGCCGTGGGTGGTCTGCCGCGATGAGCAGACGCGCCCCGCCGACCTCGCTCTGGTCGAGGCGCTCGCGCTCGACGTCGGCGCACTGCTGCTCGAGATGACGCCGCAGGAGCACGATCGCGCCGTCGCGCTGACCTCGCACGTCCCGCAGGTGGTCGCGAGCCTGCTCGCCGGTCGCCTGGCCGAGGCCGACGAGGGCTCGCTGCGCCTTGCCGGCCAGGGCGTGCGCGACACGACCCGCATCGCCGCCTCGGCGCCCGAGCTGTGGGTGCAGATCCTCGGCGCGAACGCCGCGCCGGTCGTCGAGCTGCTCGATGCCCTCGCCGGCGCCCGCAGGGAGGTCGCCCCCGCGCTGCGCGCGCCCGCCGCGCCCGGTGCCCGCCGTGCGGTGGCGGACGCCATCCGCCAGGGGAACGAGGGCGTCGAGCGGCTGCCGGGCAAGCACGGGCAGAACCGTCGCTTCGAGACCATGGTCGTCATGGTCGACGACACCCCCGGCCAGCTGGGCCGCCTGTTCGGCGAGCTCGGCGAGCTGGGCGTGAACGTGGAGGACCTGCGTCTGGAGCACTCGCCCGGCGCCCAGTTCGGTCTCGCCGAGATCAGCGTGGCTCCCGCTTCGCTGCGCGGCGCCATCGAAGGACTGGAGGAACGTGGCTGGCGGATTGCGGGGAACACCAATGACTGATGCTTCGAAGTTCATCGCGATCGACGGACCCGCCGGTTCCGGCAAGTCCAGCGTGTCGAAGGAGATCGCCCGCCGCGAGGGCTACGGCTACCTCGACACCGGGGCCGCGTACCGGGCGCTCGCCTGGCACGTCCTCGACCGCGGAGACGACACGGCCGATGCCGATGCGGTTCGCGCCGCGGCATCCGCCTTCCCGTTCTCGCAGGGACTCGACCCCGACGACCGGATCGTGCGCGTCGGCGACGTGGACGTGACCGCGGCCATCCGGGAGCCGCGCGTGTCGAATGCCGTCAGCGGCGTCGCCCGCGTGCCCGAGATCCGCGTGCAGGTGAACGAGATGTTCCGCCGCATCGTCGCCGAGTCGGAGTACCCGGCCGTGATCGTCGAAGGACGAGACATCACCACCGTCGTGGCGCCGGACGCGCCCGTGCGGATCCTGCTGACCGCAGCGCCGGAGGTGCGCGCCGCCCGGCGCGCCGGCGAGCTCGCCGGCGAGAACGCCGCGGTCGTCGCGGAGGCGCTGCACAAGCGCGACGCATCCGACAGCACCGTCGTCGACTTCCTCAACGCCGCCGAAGGCGTTGACGTGGTCGACTCCACCGAACTTGATTTCGCGCAGACCATCGACGCCGTGCTCACGGTGATCGCCCAGCGGCGCGACGCTGACAGAGGAGCTTGAACATGGCCGATGAAGAGTACACCGGCGCCCCGGACGATCTCGCCGAGAAGATGGCCTCGCTCGACGAGGACTTCGCCGAGCAGCGCGCCACGGCGATGCGCGCGTCGCTCACCGACTACGAGCTGGAAGAAGACGACGCCGCGCTGCTGGAGGGCATCGCCCTCGGTGAGGACGGCATCGAGTACTCGCCGGCTCTGCCCGTGGTGGCGATCGTCGGCCGCCCGAACGTGGGCAAGTCGGCGCTCGTGAACCGCATCCTCGGCCGCCGCGAGGCGGTCGTGGAGGACACCCCCGGCGTCACGCGCGACCGGGTGACCTACAAGGCCGAGTGGAACGACCGTCGTTTCTCGCTCGTCGACACCGGCGGGTGGGAGCCGGACGCCAAGGGCATCGACCGCTCGGTCGCCGCCCAGGCGGAGGTCGCGATCGACCTGGCCGACATGGTGCTGTTCGTCGTGGACGCGAAGGTGGGCGCCACGTCCACCGACGAGCACGTCGTCAAGCTGCTGCGCAAGAGCGGCAAGCCGATCTTCCTCGTCGCGAACAAGATCGACGACGCGCGCCAGGAGCCCGAGGCTGCACCCCTGTGGAACCTCGGCCTCGGCGAGCCGCACCCCGTCTCGGCCATCCACGGCCGCGGCGTGGCCGACCTGCTCGACCTCGTGATCGCGAAGCTGCCCGAAGTGTCGGCTGTCGCGAAGGCGGAGATCGGCGGCCCGCGTCGCGTCGCCATCATCGGGCGCCCGAACGTGGGCAAGTCGTCGCTGCTGAACAAGGCCGCGGGCGAGGAGCGCGTGGTCGTGAACGACCTCGCCGGCACCACCCGCGACCCGGTCGACGAGATCGTCGAGATGGGCGGCCGGATGTGGCGTCTGGTCGACACCGCGGGCATCCGTCGGCGTGTGCACCTGCAGCAGGGAGCCGACTTCTACGCGTCGCTGCGCACCTCGGCCGCCCTCGAGAAGGCCGAGGTCGCCGTCGTCGTGCTCGACGTCTCGCAGTCGATCAGCGTGCAGGACTTGAACATCATCGACATGGTGCTCGAGTCGGGCCGTGCGCTCGTGCTCGCGTTCAACAAGTGGGATCGCCTGTCTGACGACGACATGGAGAACTCCGATCGTCGCCGCTACCTCGAGCGCGAGATCGAGCAGGACCTCGCGCACGTCGCGTGGGCTCCGCGGGTGAACATCTCCGCGAAGACCGGTCGGCACCTCGACAAGCTCGTGCCTGCTCTCGAGCAGGCGCTCGAGAACTGGGACCGCCGCATCCCCACCGGCAAGTTCAACGCGTTCATCACCGAGCTCGTCGCCGCGCACCCGCACCCGCTGCGTGGGGGCAAGCAGCCGCGCATCCTGTTCGGCACCCAGGCGTCGACGCGTCCGCCGACGTTCGTGCTCTTCACGACCGGATTCCTCGACCCGGGCTACCGCCGGTTCGTGCAGCGTCGCCTGCGCGAGCTGTACGAGTTCGAGGGAACCCCGATCGTCATCAACATGCGGGTACGCGAGCGCCGACAGCGCTGATCGGTCGGCTCCTCGAGCACGCCTCTTGGGTCCCTGAGCCCGTCGAAGGGATAATGGCGTCGGGTGCCGCAACACCGCGGCATCCGACGCATCGCCCACGAGGCCCCGCACGATTCGAGGATGCAATGTCGCACACGCTGCCCCTGCCCGATTTCACCCACGAGCGCGTGGAGGTGACGACCGGACGACGCAGCGGGCTGTTCATCGCCGTGGCGCTGCATTCGTCGGTTCTCGGCTCCGCCCTGGGCGGCGCGCGCCTGTGGACCTACCCGCACTGGAGCGACGCCCTCGGCGACGCGCTGCGGCTGTCGGCGGCGATGACGCTGAAGAACGCCGCTGCGGGGCTGGATGCCGGGGGCGGCAAGTCGGTGATCGGGCTCGCGCCCGGCGAGACCCTCGACGCCGAGCGTCGGCGGGACGCGTTCCTCGACCTCGGCGACGCCGTCGAGCTGATGGGCGGTCTGTACCGCACCGCGGAGGACGTCGGGTCGACGACCGATGACATGCTGACGGTCAGCGAGCGCACGCAGCACGTCGTCGGCCTGCCCTCCGCCGTCGGCGGATCGGGGGAGCCGGCAGGCCCCACCAGCCTCGGGGTGTACGCCTCGCTGCAGGCGGTTCTCGAGCGGGTGACCGGATCGGCGGATGCTGCCGGGCGGCACATCACGATCTCCGGTCTCGGTCAGGTGGGTGGCCGCCTGGCGGCGCGACTCGCCGAGCAGGGCGCGCAGCTGACCGTCACCGACATCAACCCCGCGCGCCGGGCGTTCGCCGACGAGATCGGTGCGACCTGGGTCGAGCCGGGCACCGAGCATCTCGTCGCAGGCGACGTGTTCGTGCCCGCCGGCATCGGCGGCGTGCTGACCGACGAGATCATCGACGCCCTCGACGTGAAGGCCGTGTGCGGCCCGGCGAACAACCCGCTCGCCGATCGTTCGGGTGCCGATCGGCTCGCGCAGCGCGGTGTGCTGTACGCGCCCGACTTCGTCGTGAACGCCGGAGGGGTCATCTACCTCGATCTGGAGGCGAAGCGCATCGGATCCAGCGAGGAGATCATGCACCGTGTCGCCGGGATCGGCGACACGGTGCGCCGGATCCTCGACGACGCGGATGCCCGCGGCGTGACGCCGCTGCTCGCCGCCGAAGAGCTCGCCGCGTCGCGACTGCGTGCCGGGGCAGCGGTCGGCGCGCGCTGACTCTTCCGGCCTCGCCCGGGACCGTCGTGCGGGCCGGACGCGGGCTCTCGTGTTCGCGCTCATCGTGCCGAAGGGCGTCGCGGCATGAAAAGCTGGGGGAGTGACGATCGTTCCCCCGGCCCCTGATGAGCCGCGACGCCCGCTCGGCCCGCAGAACGCGGGTGACGCGTGGGTCGTCGCGCCGACGGGCGAGAAGTACTGGGGCAGGTTCGGAGCGGCGGGCGTGCTCGCCGTCGATCCTGAGCGTGGGGTGCTGCTGCAGCACCGCGTCGGATGGAGTCATTTCGGCGGCACCTGGGGCATTCCCGGAGGGGCGCTGCACGAGGGCGAGTCCGCACTCGACGGCGCCCTGCGGGAGGCGCAGGAGGAGGCGGGTATTCCCGACGGCGCGCTGCACGCGCGGTTCGCGCGGGTGCTCGACCTGCAGATCTGGTCGTACACGACCGTCGTCGCCGACGTTCTCGCGCCGTTCGATCCGGTGATCAGCGATCCCGAGAGCCTCGCCCTGGATTGGGTGCCGGTCGAGGAGGTCGACAGGCGTCCGCTGCACCCCGGTTTCGCCGCGTCGTGGCCGCTGCTGCGTTCGCTGTTGAGCGTGCACCCCGCGATCGTCGTGGACGCAGCAAACGTCGCGGGGTCGGTGCCAGACGGCTGGTGGAAGGACCGCGCGGGTGCCGCGACGCGCCTGCATGAGCGGCTGTCGAGCTGGGCCGCGGACGGCGTGGATGCCGGATCGCTCGGCCTCGAGGCCGACCGCTGGTTCCCGCCCGTGTCGATGGTCGTCGAGGGCGCGGCGCGCGCGATCCCGGATGCCCGGCATCAGGCACACGGGGCCCGCGTCGCAATCGTGCGAGCCGCCGGGGCCGGAGATGATGCGATCGTCGAGGAGGCCCGCCGTCTCGTCGCAGACGGTTCCGAGGTGATCGCCGTGACCAGCGACCGGGGCCTGGCCGTGCGACTCGACGAGACCCGTGCGAGGGTCGAGTCGGCCGGCTGGCTGCTGCGCCAGATGGATGCCCGCGGCTGACCTGCGAAGGCTCTCGATCAGAACGGCGGCCGCTCGGTCGGATCCTGATCGGCGTCGTGTGACGATCCAGGTGGATCCGGATGGTCGACCGACGGCACGAACATCACTCGCCGGCTGGGTCTGTCTCGATAGCGGCGTCCGTTCGGACTGATCCATTCGACCGAGCGATCCGGAAGCTGACGGGCGTACCACCGATGACTGTCGGGTATGTCGGGGTGCTTGATCGGATGGTGTCTGCCGCAGAAGTGCGCGAGATTGTCGATGTGCGTCTTCCCGCCCAGGGCCCAGTCCTCGTTGTGGTCGGTCTGGCACCGGTGGATCGGGGTACGGCATCCCGGGAAGCGGCAGTACTGGTCACGCGCTCGCAGGAATCGCCGCATCTGCTCGGTCGGGGTGTATGTGTCGGTCTCGACCACCATTCCGGAGGGATCGAGGAAGAGGCGAGTCCAGCCGGTGCGCTGGCCGGCGAGTGACCGCGCCACCTCGGGCAGCAGCGGCCCTACTCCATCGAGCTCGGCAGGGCGATCGTCTTCGCCGGCGAGCGTCGTGGCGGCGACCGTCACCTGAATCGTCGCGCGGATGCTCTCGAGCCCCGTACCGTGCGCCTCGGTCGGCGTCGACGCGAGCAGCAGGTCGGTGAACAGGTCGGCGCGCAGCTGATCCATCGTCCTTGCGTCATCCGGCACGTGGATGATGCACGGGCTGTCGTCGTGGAATCTCGGGTCGGGAGGCAGATCGAACGGATCGGCGGTGAAGGTGTGCGATCCGAAGATCGCGCCCTCGGTCGGATCGGCGTCCGGCATCCCGTCGCCCACCGGAAGCAGGGTCTCGGGGTCGAGGCCGACTTCTTCCGGCTCCGACGGACCGAATTCCGGTCGGCGGTCTTCCGGGTGCTTCAGCATATGCCGAGCCATCTTGGTGAGCCGGTCGACGATGGCCAGTCCCAGGTGCTCGGGCAGCACCGCCTGCAGCAGCACGAGCCCGTCGCCGATCGAGCGCACGGTGATCGTGCGCTCGGTGGCGGCTCGCTCATGCTGCTCGACGACGGTCGACCCGGCTAGCGCGGCGGCGAGGCGTCGCGCCTGCGCGCGGGTGCGCGTTGCGGTGTCGTTCTCCGCTGTCTCGAGAGCCGCAGCTTCGTAGAGCATCAGGGTGCCGGCCTCGACGACACCCGTCTCGATCGCCTCGCGAACAGGCGCGGCCTCGCGCAGGATCTCCCGCACATGCCCCGGCGTGATCCGACCGGCCGCGAACGACTCACGCACCGCGCCGAACTCGGTCGCCAGCAGATGAGCGTCGGTGAACGCGAAGGTCATCGAACCCTGCGACACGTGGCCTGCGGCCGAGTACTCGGCCATCATCGAGCGCTCGATGGCATCCCGATGCTGCGGAGCGGCCGCCACCTCTTCCTGCCAGAGCTCCCACCGGCGGGCGAGCAGCGTCGACGCCTCGGCCTGCAGCATCGCGATCTCGCGCTGCTTGGCCGACCACTCGTCGAGCAGCGCCGTGCGCCGTTCGATCAGTGCGTTCCACCCGTCGTCCATGCATCCAGATTAGAACATACCTACGACATTCGTCGGGGTCGGTACGGATCTGTGGATAACTCGGGGTCAGTCCTCGTGCGAATCCCGACCGCGCAGCCGGTCGATCTCGCGCCTCTCGCGCTTGGTCGGCCGCCCGGCTCCACGGTCGCGCACGGCCAGCATGGCCGACGGCTCGCGAGGGGGAGTGCGGTCCTCGTACGCCGTCACCGCGACGGGGGCGCCGACGCGCTTCGACAGCGTCTGCTTGACGACGAGGATCCGATCGAACCCCGACATGCGCACCCGCACCTCGTCGCCCGGCTTCACCGTCTGCGCGGCCTTCGTGCGCTCGCCGCCGACACGCACGTGACCGGCACGGCATGCCGTCGTGGCGGCCGAACGGGTCTTGTAGATGCGTATCGCCCACAGCCAGCTGTCGACGCGCACGGGTTTCATGGCATCCATCATCGGTCGGAAACAGGGGTGAGGAGCGATCAGCCCTCGACCGTGACCTCGCCGATGCTGCCGTCGACGCCGAGGTGCACGGCGGGCCAGTACCCCTCGGGGAAGTGCCGCCCGCACGAGTCGGTGAAGTGCAGCACCGTCGCGTCGTCGGTGATCTCGACGGTGTCGAGCACGAGATCGGCGGCTCCCTCATCGAGCTCGGTGGTGGACGGCGCGCTGTCGCTGAAGTGGGTGATGACAGCGTCGGATGCCCGGCGCCGGATCTCATCGAGATCCTCGACCACACGGTGCGCGCGGGGGACGAGCGTGCGCACCGCTTCGACGTCGGCGCCGTCGATCATCAGCTCGATCTCGCGACCGTCGATCGTCAGCGCACCCGAGAACCAGTCGTGCGTGACGACGTCGCCATCGTCGAGCGTGGTCTCGGCGCGGGAGAGGATGCCGAGTTCCGGATCTTCGATGGTCGGATGCGTGGTGCTCATGCGGTTACCGTAGCGCCTGAGCGCTCCACGATCAGTCGGCCAGCCCGCGCGTCATCAGGACTCGCCGTGCGGTGAGGTCGCGGCCTCGTTCGAAACCGGCCGCGAGGAAGGTGGTGGCGGTGCCGTGGTACAGGTCGTTCGATCGGTGCGAGCCGGTGGAGGTGTCGACCGGATACGCCTCGATCAGGCGTGCGCCGGACTCGCGGGCGTAGTCGAGAGCGGATGCCAGCAGTCGAGCGGTAAGTCCCCTCCCGCGATGCTCCCGCCGGACGACGAAGCACGTGACCGCCCATACCGACTCGTCATCGAGTGGTTCGGTGGTCGCGGAGACGATGGCGCGGGTGTGCGGGATGCGCTGCTGCACGGTGCGCGGTCCGACCCGGACCCATCCCGCAGCCTCGCCGTCGGCGTACGCGATGAGCCCCGGGGGAGGGCCGGACGCGATCTCGTCCCGCAGCATGTCGCGTCGCTGCTCGGGTGTCGTCGTCTGCCATACCCTGTTGCGCACGATGGGCCAGATGCACTGGCAGCCGACGCCGTCGCCGCCGCCGGAGAGGGAGTGCTGCACGTCGTCCCATCGGGCGATCGTGGCCGGTTCTGTGATGATCCTCGCCATGCCGGCACGCTACGCCGGGGTGCGGACATCGGCAACGGATGCATGCTCGAGACGGCGTCCGCCACGCCCGGCGGTGCCGGTTCGCGGTGGCCGAATCCGTCGGCTACGATAGTGGAGTTGCCCGCGCGAAAGCGCGGACTGCCACGGGCTGTGGCGCAGCTTGGTAGCGCACTTGACTGGGGGTCAAGGGGTCGCAGGTTCAAATCCTGTCAGCCCGACATAGACGCAAAGAGGAGGGTGTCTCGATCCGCGAGGATCGAGACACCCTCCTCTTTGCGTCTACTCGCGCTCGTAAAGCGGGGCCACGCGGCGCCGAGAGGCTCCGCGCGCCGCCGTATCGCCCAACCCATGCCGATCTCGATGACGAGCGGCGGGTGGAGGGCGCCGCGGGGATGCAGCCCGACACAGTAGACGTACGACAAGGCCCTCGATGCGCGAAGATCGGGGCCCTCTTCGTATATCCGCAGCACAAGCAGGTGAGGTCGCACCGACGGCCGCTCTCGCTCAGCGGCTGACCGTCATGATGGCCAGGCGTCGCGCACGGCGGCGCGCTCCCGCCGAGGCAGGGCGCCGCGAGCACGTGCCTCCACCTCGGCGCTCAGACGGCGCAGGAGCGCTCGATGCTCGGGTGCGGTCGCGGCGAGCGCGCCGAGGCACTTCTGCAGGCGGATGAGTACCTCGACGAATCCGGCGCCGTCTCGGGTCAGAGGCCGGAAGGCGTCGACGAGGAGGTCGTGCATGTGCGTGCGCGGCACCCACACTCGGTCGTGTTCTAGGGGAGCGATCTCACCGTCGTCGACTCGGAACGCGCTGGTGAACACACGCTGCAGCGCTGCGGTCACCTCGATGGCGGTGCCCGGATCGTTCGTGCCGGGAGAGAGCGCGCGGCTTCCGATCTCTGCGAGCGCGATGACGCCCAGACGAGGGTCTTGGTCGTAGTCGCGGTGGCGTTCCAGGGTGAACGCGGCCCGGATCCGATCGCGCATCGACTCCGTGGGCGGGGTGCTCACGTGCACCAGCGGATGCAGGACGTCGGCGATCGAACCGGGCATCGCTCCGACGTAGACCTCGCAGTCGTGCTCGTGCGCCAGAGCATCGAGTCGCGCGACGTCGACGGTGAGGACGTACCGAGCGTCATCGACGGCGACGGGGAAGCTGGGCTCAGGCAGTCGCGTGAGCTCGCGGGCGCCGAGGGTCGGTCGACGGACATACGCGACCAGCGCCGCAGTGGCCGCATCCTCGACCCGGTCGATGACGTCGGCCATCCGTCCGAATCGGGCGAGGTGACCGATCCAGCGCAGCAGCGTGATCACGATGACGCCGATGACCACGAGGGTGCCGAAGAACAGGATGGTGCGGCCCTGCTCGGTGTAGTACCCGGTGGAAAGGGCGATGATTCCGACCAACGCGAACACGAACGCGCCCGTGAAGGTCGACAGCGCGGTCTGCGAGGTCGGGTCGGCGATGAGCAGCTTGGTCGACCGTGGCGTCGCGATCGTGGTCGCCGACGAGTAGGCGGTCACCATCGCCGTGATCGAGAAGGTCGTCGCGGTGAGCATGGCGGTCGCGATGATCTGCAGAATCGCGTCGACCGAGTTCTGACCCAGCTCCACCGTCACCTCGAACGGGATCCAGGCGCCCACCAACCCGGCCGCCAACGCGAACAGAACAGCGAACGCGGTGAACGCGATGGCTCTGGCCCAGACGGTGCGCAGCGCGCGCTGCACGTGAACCAGAAGACTCCCGCCGGACGTGTTCGTCATGCGCTTCATCTAACACCGTCGAATGTGGCGCGGTCGGGGCGCCGCACCGTGACGTGGTCGTCTCAGCGTCGGTCGCCCGCCGAGTGCAGTGCCCGGTCACGCGTCTTGCGGAGGCTCGCGACCGTCGCCACCGCGATCGTCCCGGCGATGAAAAGCAGCGACAGCCAGATCGGGATCTCGGGTATCACCGTGATCGGCTCGCCGCCGTTGATGAACGGCAGCTCGTTCTTGTGCAGCGCGTGGATGAGCAGCTTCACTCCGATGAAGGCGAGGATCACGGCCAGCCCCTGGGCGAGGTACACCAGGCGCTCGAGCAGTCCGCCGATCAGGAAGAAGAGCTGCCGCAGCCCCATCAGCGCGAACACGTTGGCGGTGAAGACGAGGTACGCCTCCTCGGTCAGCCCGTAGATCGCGGGGATGGAGTCGACGGCGAAGATGAGGTCGACGAAGCCGATGGCGACTATGGTCAGCATCATCGGCGTGACCCAGCGTCGGCCGTCCTTCCGCACGGTGAGCTTGTCTTCGTGGTACTCATCGGTCACCGGCAGATGCCGGCGGACGAAGCGCATGAACTTGCCGTCGACGACGTTCGAGTCGCCGTGCGAGAACGCCTGGTGCCAGGCGAGCACCAGCAGCAGCGCGCCGAAGAGGTAGAAGACCCAGGTGAAGTTCTCGATCAGCGCTGCACCGACGGCGATGAAGACGCCCCGCAGGATGAGCGCGATGACGATGCCGATCATCAGCACCTTCTGCTGGTAGATCTTCGGCACGGCGAAGCTCGACATGACGATGAGGAAGACGAACAGGTTGTCGATCGACAGCGCCTTCTCGGTCAGGTAGCCGGCGAAGTACTCACCGCCGAAGGTCCAGCCCGAGACGACGCCGACTCCGACGCCGAAGATCAGTGCGAGAGCGATGTAGAACGCCGACCAGCGCGCGGATTCCGCGATCGTCGGCTCGTGGGGCTTTCGCACATGCGTGAAGAACTCGTAGACGAAGAAGGCGACGGTCACCGCGACCGTGATGATCCAGACGAGGGGCGTGACTTCCAAAGGGGTCTCCTGACCTGAGGCGAACGTATCGACGCCAAGGTCTTCTCCATGCCCGAATCGGGAACCGGTGGTCCGGGATGCGAGTGCATCCGTGGTGACGAGCCACCGCGCGGGAGTACTCCCCTTGCGGTGACAAGTGTAACCGCTGTCCCAATGGCTTCGCGTCGCCCGGTGGCTCCGCTGCGCACGAAACGGTGCATCTGACGTCCTGAGCCGGTGGATGCGATACTGGCAGCCCTATGTCGACCTCTCTCCTGCTGCTCGCCGACACGCACATCCCGGCTCGCGCCAGGCGTCTTCCCACGGCCGTCCTGGAGGCGATCGACGCCGCCGACGTGGTCGTGCACGCGGGGGACTGGGTCGATGCGGCGACGCTCGACCTCGTCGAATCGCGAACCAGCAGATTTCACGGCGTGTACGGCAACAACGACGGGCCCGAGCTGCGCCGACGGCTGCCCGAGGTCGCCCGGTTCACCGTCGACGGCCTCCGGTTCGCGGTCATCCACGAGACCGGCCCAGCACGGCGGCGCGAGGAGCGCATGGACGAGCTCTTCCCCGACACCGATGTGCTGGTCTTCGGCCATTCGCACATCCCGTGGGACACCGAGACACCCGCCGGTATGCGGCTGCTCAACCCCGGCTCGCCCACCGATCGTCGCCGTCAGCCCGTGTGCACGATGATGACGGCCCGGGCCCACGCCGGCGTGCTCGAGGTCACCCTGGTTCCGGTGGATCGCTCCCGCTGACCTGCCCGACGGTCGATCCGCGATCGCGTCGTTCCGCTCGAGCAGTCATATATGGATGAATCGATGCGCGATTTTCCGCTGCGCCCAATAGGCTTCGAGGAGCGGATAGCCTCAGCGGCGCCGCGTGCGAGTCCGCGCCCCCGGCGGCAACTGCCTTGTCCGACCCATACGCGCGGGGATGGGGCGGATGCATGACTGCGCAGACACTGCGGGCAGAACCGGTGATCGTGCTGGGCGGCGCACCGGTGCGCGAACAGGACGACGCGGACATCGTCGACCGGGTGCCTCGGCTCACCTGGGTGCTGTGCGCTGCTCTGCTGCTGTGCGGCTGCATCCTCGTCTCGATGACGACCACCACCGATCCGGACTGGTGGCACCTCTACTTCAGTCGACTCGGCATGATGGGCGACTTCTCCAGCTTCGCCTTCAACGGCGGACTCGTCGCCAGCGGCGCGATCATCGCCGGTTCATCGTGGATGCTGAGGATCCGTCTGACCGGCGTCATGCCGTTCGCCCTGCGCTCGCGCATCGCGATGCGCGTGATGCCCCCGGCGATCGCCGGCCTCGGCATCAGCCTGCTCGCCATCGGCGCCTATCCGCTGTCGGTGGATCCGATCGCCCACGAGCGCGCCACCAACGGCGCCGTGCTGTCGTTCGCCGTCCTGCTGCTCTCGCACCGTGTTCTGCTGTGGCAGCTCGAGGGGGCGCTGCGCCGCGCGACGATGATCAGCGCGGTCACGATGATCGTCGCGCTCGCGGCGTTGAAGGCCGAGGTCATCTCGCTGACGGTCTTCGAGGCGATCGCGTTCGCGATCATCCTGTGGTGGGTGCACCTTCTCGAGCAGAGCGCGCACCGGCACGGGTCCCCGTCGCCGGTCGGCGCCTCCCTGCGGCGGCCACGCCGGGAGCGCACGGTGACGGATGCCCGGCGGGCGGCGACCCGGCCCGACACGGTCGCCGCGCTGACCCGGCCCGACACGGTCGCCGCGCTGACCCATCCCGGCACGGTCGCCGCAGCGACCCGTCAGGACGACGCGGCGCGCCTCGCGCGTGCGACGACGAGGCCGCGCCTGGACGTGTCGAATCCGGCGAGAATCTCGCGCAGCTCCTCAGCGCCGACGTCTGCGCCGAACGCGTCGGCTCCGGGCTCGAGCATGATGCCGGATGCCAGCGGCCCGGCGATCACGGGATCGAAGCCCAGATCATCGATCAGTCGAGACACGGCATCCAGGTCGGCGGCCGCGTCCCCGGCGATCGCGATGGCCTTGCGCCCGGGCGCCCCGGCGGGGCGCGCCTCATCCTCCATGTCGTGGTACCCCATGTGCCCCAGCCCCTTCACGACGCGCGCACCGGCCAGGTGCCGCTGAACGAGCTCGCTCGTCGAGGTGCGCGGGTCGTCGAGGTCGGGCCGATCTCCGTCGGCGCCCCACCAGTAGTTCATCGCGTCGATGACCAGCGTGCCGCGCATCTTCTCAGCCGGCAGCGTTCGGTAGCGGCCGAGCGGAAGCGCCAGCACGACGGCATCCGACACGGCCATGAGGTCGGAGACGGTCACCGCCTCCGCCCCGATCGCCGCGATCGCGCGGGCGATGGGCGCGGGATCCCCTGATCGCGCGACGACCACCCGGTAGCCGGCAGCGACCGCGAGTGCCGCCAGCACCCGTCCCAGCCGACCGGCGCCGATGATGCCGAGCGTCCGGATGGGGGAGGTGACAGTCACCCCGTCATCGTACGGCCGCCCGACGGCGCCGGCGCCGAGCGCTCAGTGCTCGCGCAGCATGGCGATGAGCTCGGCCTTGCGCTTGCGGGAGTACCCCTCGAGGCCGAGCTCCTTCGCGCGCTTGCGCAGCTCGGCCACCGTCCAGTCGTCGTAGTCACCCGACCTTCCCCCGCGGCGCCCGACCGCCGAGCGGCCGTCGCGGGCGGCGGCGTTCGAGATGCGCGCCGCCTTCTCCTTCGATGCGCCGTCGTCGCGCAGCTTCTCGTACAGCTCTTCGTCCTTGAGCTCTGGTTGGCCCGGCATGGCCGCCTCCTCGGGTCGTCGGACGTCGCTCACTGCGACTCGAGGAGACCATACCCACGGCGCTGGACCGATCGAACGGCCTTGACACGAACCCGGCCGGGCTCGTCGCCTCAGGTCCAGGCTGCGTCGATGACGCGCGGCGGATGCTCGCTCGCGTCGTGGATTCGCACCCCGTGCACGTCGACGGCGATGATCTCGAACCCGGCATCCAGCGCCCGTGAGCCGGGGAAGCGCTCGCTGCACGCCTCACCCAGCCGCCACCGCTCCTCATCGTGGGTGATGCGGGCGCGGCCTTCGAGCTGCACCGACGTGTCCGCTCCGGTGACCGCCACGGCGACGTGCGGGCGCTCGCGGATGCTGCGCGCCTCCCGTGAATCGCTCGCCGCATCGAAGACGAGCATGCCCTCGTCTGTGGCGGTGAGCGCGATGTGGGCGACCTGGGGCGCACCGTCACGTCCGACCGTGGCCACCACGCCCGATCCGCACACACGGACGAAGTGCGCGACGGCCGCGCGATCCGATGCGTCGATGGTCATATCTCGACGGTACGCTCGTCGCCGCCCCACGGCGAGGGGTTCTTCGACCGCGGCGTCAGACGGCCCGCTCCCACGGCTCCACACCGCCGGCCACGACGGTGAAGAGGGGATGCGGGGTGGGCGTCGCCGCACGCCAGCGGGTCGCGTCGGACGGGCTGCGCTGCTCGAGCTTCGCACCCAGATGCTGCCACTCCAGCGCCAGCTGTCCTTCGGTCACCGGGATGACGAGCACGGCCGAGCCGGGACGCAGGATTCGCGTGCGATCGAAGCGGTAGCCGCGCGCATCCGCCTCATCCGCGACGGATGACAGGTACGCCCCGATCGATGCGAGCGGGTCGGCCTGCGCGCGGAACCGCTCGAGCTGCGGATGCCTGGTGTACCCCTTCGTGCGCCCCGCGAGCACCGCCTGCGCGAGCAGCGTCTCGCGCCAGCAGGCGACGAGAGCTGCCCGATCGAGGTGCGCGGGGTGCAGCGACCAGATCCTCACCCGCGGCCCGGGTCCTCCGAGCTCGAGGCGGCCGGCGCGGCCACGGGCGCCGCCGCCGGCTCGGCATCGCTCCGGCTGAGCTTCGACGGCCACCAGATCGCCCGGCCGATGTCGTAGCTGAGCGCCGGCACGAGCAGCGAGCGGACGACGAACGTGTCGAGCAGCACACCGAAGGCGACGATGAACGCCAGCTGCACGAGGAACAGGATGGGGATCACCGACAGCGCCGCGAACGTCGCGGCCAGCACGAGTCCGGCGGAGGTGATCACGCCGCCGGTCACCGCAAGACCGCGGAGGATGCCCTCGCGCGTGCCGTGGCGCTTCGACTCCTCGCGCACGCGGGTCATCAGGAAGATGTTGTAGTCGATGCCGAGCGCGACCAGGAACACGAAGCCGAACAGCGGCACCGCCGGGTCGGCGCCCGGGAACTGGAAGACGCCGTTGAACAGCAGTGCGGCCACGCCCATCGCCGAGCCGAACGACAGCACGGTGGTCAGGATCAGCAGCACGGGGGCGAGCACCGCCCGCAGCAGCAGCATGAGGATCATGAGGATCACGACGAGGATCACCGGGATGATCAGGTTTCGGTCGTGGATCGACGCCGTGTTCGTGTCTACCGCGGTGGCCGTCACGCCGCCGACCTTGGCGCCCGTCGCATCGAGCTCGCCGCGCAGCCGGTCGACCGTCGCCTCGGCATCCGCCGAGTCGGCGGCGTCGGTGAGCGTGCCCTGCAGCAGCACACGCCCGTCGACGACCGTGGGCTCGGGTGCCGGGGTGCCGGGAGGGCCGAACGCGGTGATGCCGTCTTCGGTGACCGGCGCGCTGCCCGAGGGGGAGTCCTCGGCGGTCACGCTGACGCCGTCGACGCCGTCATCGGCGAGCAGCACATCGGCGGCATCCTGCAGTCGGCTCTCGTCGACGAGCACGTACGCGGGGCTGCCCGACCCTCCGGGGAAGTGCTCGCCGAGCACCTTCTGGCCGTCGCGCGCCTCCGAGGCGCCGAGCACGAGATCCGACTGCGGCACACCCTTGGCATCCAGCTGCACGACGCCGACGGCGGCGACCGCAAGCACGATGGCCGTGGAGATCCAGATCAGGCGAGGGCGCCGCCGGATGCTGCGCGCGAGTCGCGGCCACAGGCCGCGTCCCTCCAGCGGGCTCGCGTCGGCGACCCGCCGGGGCTCGTACTTCGGACGCCTGGGCCAGAACGCCGCCCGGCCGAACAGACCGAGCAGGGCGGGAAGCAGCGTGAGCGCGGCGAGCATCGCGAAGACGATGCCGATCGCCGCCACCGGGCCCAGCGTGCTGTTCGACTTCAGGTCGCTCAGCAGCAGGCACAGCAGGCCAGCGATCACGGTGCCGCCCGAGGCGAGGATCGGCTCGAACGAACCGCGCCAGGCCGAAGCCACAGCCGTCCACCGGTTCTCGGTGATCTGCAGCTCTTCCCGGAAGCGCGCGACCATCAGCAGCGAATAATCCGTCGCGGCGCCGATGACGAGGATGAACAGGATGCCCTGGGTCTGACCGCTCAGCAGCAGGATGCCGAGCTTCGCCGCCCACCACACGACCAGCAGCGCCACGCACAGCGCGAACAGGCTGGTGCTGAGCACGACCACGGGCAGCAGCAGCGAGCGGTACACGATCACGAGGATGACGAGCACGGCTGCGAGGGCGACGAGCAGGAGGATGCCGTCGATGCCGGCGAATCCGGCGACGAGATCGGCGGTGAAGCCGGCGGGCCCGGTGATGTACACGTCGACGCCGTCGGGCACGCTCTCGCGCAGGTCGGTCGACAGCGCGGTCGAGATCTCGCCGATGTCGGCGTCGGCGTCGATCGGCACGAACGCCTGTGCGGCGAGGCCATCGTCGGAGACGATCACGGGGGAGGAGCCGTCTTTCACACCCTCGGCGGTCGTCGCATCCTCGAGCGCGGATGCCAGGTCGTCCCGCAGTGCGTCGTCGATCTCGTCGTCGGAGTCGAAGACCACCACCGCCGGGATCGAATCGGAGCCGAGGAAATCGTCGAGCGCGGACTGCACCTCGGTCGCGTCGGCCGAGTCGGGCAGGTAGGCCGTGCGGTCGTTCGAGGAGACCTCGTCGATCTTGCCGAACAGCGGTCCGCCGAGCCCCGCGCCGGTGAGCCAGAGGAGGATGAGCGCGGACGAGATCAGTACGCGCAACAGCGTCTTCGGCTTCTTCTTCTGCTGCTGCTGCTGGCGGAGCTGCGCTCGCGTGTTCATCGGGGTCCTCTCGTCAGAACAACGGTACCGGGCAGGAGAAAGGTCGACCGAGGACTTGACAGGCCTAGCATGAGGGCATGCAGAGAACACTCGTCATCGCGGCATCCGCTCCGGTGCCGAGAGGCAATCACGTCGAGATCGCTCAGGCCGCCGACGGGACGGTCATCGCCGTGCGCGACCTCGACCGGGGCATCCAGTACGAGGTGCGAGACACGACGCGCGAACAGCTCGACATCTGGCGAGCGGTCGTACGCGACTGCCGCGTGACCGAGACGGCGCGTGAGCCGCGCACGGTACTCGTCGTCGGGTTCTCGGATGCGGCCTCGGCGGCCGAGGAGGCGCTCAGCGAGGCGGATGCCGCAGCTGCCGCGGCCAAGGCGGAGTCCGATCGCTGGGGCGGTGCCGACAGACAGCCCACCGAGGCGCCCGAGCGGTTCTGGTGATGGGCATGGAGCGCACGCTCAGCGGAAGTCGCGCGAGCGGTGCGCGAGACCGGTGCGCAGATCTTCGAATGCATCGGCGAGCACGTTGGTGACGCCTTCCGGGGAGCGCTCCAGGAGCCCGCGCACGATGAGTGCGGGGGAGTCGCGGGCCACCCGACGGTAGCGGGCCCAGACGCCCGTCGTGCAGATGATGTTCACCAGACCGTGCTCGTCCTCCAGGTTCAGGAAGGTGACGCCGCTGGCCGTCGCCGGGCGCTGGCGATGCGTGACCACTCCGGCGACCTCGATGCGCCGTCCCGTCTCGTGGGTGCGCAGCCGGGCGGAGGTCAGCACACCTCGTTCGTCGAGCGCGGCCCGCAGGTGCGACATCGGGTGATCGTCGATCGAGACGCCCGTCGCCCACAGGTCGGCTGCCAGCCGCTCGTAGCCGGACTGATCGGAGAACAGCGGCGGCTGCACCGACAGAGCAGTGCCGGGCAGGAAGCGCGCCCGGTCTTCGGCTGCGGCGCCTGCCAGCCAGATGGCCTCGCGTCTGCTGAGCCCCAGGCACTCGACGGCCCCGGCCGTCGCCAGCGCCTCGATCTGCGCCGTCGTCGCGTCGGTGCGTCGCACCAGATCGTGCAGGTCGCGGAACGGGCCGTGCTCGGCGCGCGACGCCACGATCCGCTCGGCCAGCTTCACCCCGATCCCGCGCACCCCGGAGAGCCCGAGCCGCACGGCGAACCGGCCGTCGCGGCGGTGCTCGGCCGACTCATCCGGGGCGGAGATGTCGAACCGCAGAGGGGCCGGCTGGTCGAACGCCGCACAGGACTCCCTGCCGGTCGGCCCCGCGTCGCCGTCTGAACCCGCGTCCGCGTCGATCGGCTCGAGCCCGTCCATCACCCCGGAGGCATGCAGGTCGGGTCGGCGCACCTGCACGCCGTGGTGGCGGGCATCCGCGGTGAGGGAGGCCGCAGAGTAGAACCCCATGGGCTGCGCCCGAAGGAGCCCTGCCAGGAACGCCGCCGGGTAGTGCAGCTTGATCCACGAGCTGGCGTAGACCAGCAGTGCGAACGACAGCGAATGCGATTCGGCGAAGCCGAAGTTCGAGAACGCCTGGATCTGCGCGTAGATGCGATCCGAGACCTCTGCGCTCAGCCCTCTCCTGCTCATCCCCGCGTACAGCTTCGCTCTGACCTTCTCGATCTTCTCCAGCCCGCGCTTCGATCCCATCGCCCGGCGCAGCAGGTCCGCCTCGTCGGCGGTGCAGTCGCCGATCGCGGTGGCCATCTGGATCAGCTGCTCCTGGAAGATCGGCACCCCCAGCGTGCGCTTCAGGATCGGCTCCAGGTCGCGGTGCGGATAGGGGATGTCGAACGGCACCGGCTGCTCGCCCCGACGCAGCCGCTCGCGGTTCTCGGCATCCACCCTGTCTTTCTCGAGCTTGCGGCGCACGAACGGATGCACCGCCCCGCCCTGGATGGGACCGGGGCGGATGAGGGCGATCTGGATGGCGAGGTCGTAGAAGCAGCGCGGCTGCAGCCGGGGCAGCAGCCCCATCTGCGCGCGCGACTCGACCTGGAACACCCCGATCGAATCGGCCCGGCAGAGCATGTCGTACACCCCCGGCTCCTCCTTGGGGATCGTCTCGAGCGTCCAGTGCTCACCGGTGGATGCCCGGATGAGGTCGAAGCAGTGCTGGAGGGCTGCGAGCATCCCGAGCCCCAGCAGGTCGAACTTCACCAGACCCATCGACGCCGCGTCGTCCTTGTCCCACTGGATCACCGTGCGCTTCTCCATGCGGGCGTGCTCGACCGGCACCACCTCGCCGACCGGGCGGTCGGTGAGCACCATCCCGCCGGAGTGGATGCCGAGATGCCGCGGCGCTCGCAGCAGGTCATCGGCGTAGCCCAGCACGTCGTCGGGGATGTCGTGGCCCTCCACCGGCTGCAGTCCCGAGCTCCACCCGTCGACCTGCTTCGACCAGGCATCCTGCTGACCGGGGGAGTATCCCAGCGCCCGCGCCATGTCGCGCACGGCGTTCTTCGGTCGATACTGGATCACGTTCGCGACCTGGGCGGCGCGCTCGCGGCCGTAGGTCTCGTACACCCACTGGATGATCTCCTCACGGCGGTCGGAGTCGAAATCCACGTCGATGTCGGGCTCCTCGGTGCGGGTGGTCGCGAGGAAGCGCTCGAACGGCAGCCCGTACAGGATCGGATCGACCGCGGTGATGCCCAGCAGATAGCAGACCGCGCTCGCCGCGGCCGACCCCCGCCCCTGGCACAGGATGCCCCGGCGCCTGGCCTCTTGCACGATGCCGTGCACGATGAGGAAGTAGCCGGGGAAGTCCTTTTCGTCGATGACATCGAGCTCGCGCTCGATCCTGGCGCGTCCTGCCGCGTCGAGACGCGGATACCGTTCGGGAACCGCGTGCCACACGAGGTGGCGCAGCCACGTCATCGGCGTGTGCCCGTCGGGCACCTCCTGCTTCGGCAGCGCGGGGCGGGCGGATCGCAGCGGGAAGGCGCACTCGGATGCCAGCCGCAGTCCGTGCTCGATCGCGCCGGGGTAGCGGCGGAACCGCGCCGCCATCTCGGCGCCGCTGCGCAGATGCGCCCCGCCGTGCGCGGGCAGCCAGCCATCGAGGTCGTCCATGCTGCGCACCGCCCGCACGGCGGCCACCGCCTCGGCCAGACGGGCGGTCTGGGGTGAGGCGTAGTGCGCGTTGCTCGTCGCCACCACCGGCAGTCGCATGCGCGCGGCGAGATCGGCGAGGGCGTCGTTGCGGCGGGTGTCGAGCGGATCGCCGTGATCGAACAGCTCCACCGCCACCCGGTCGTGCCCGAACAGGTCGACGAGCCGCTGCAGCGGGGCCCGGGCGTCTCCGGCCTCCAGGCCGCGGCGCACGGCTCCCTTGCGGCATCCGCTCAGCACCGTCCAGTGCCCGTCCGCCCGCGCGGCCAGCTCATCGAGGTCGTACACCGGACGGCCCTTCTCGCCACCGCGCAGCTGGGCGGCGGAGATGGCTCCGGAGAGGCGGTGATAGCCCTCGGCGCCGCGGGCCAGCACGAGCAGATGATCGCCCTCCGGGTCGGGGGTGCCGGCCCGGACGCGGGATCGGGCACCAGGCGGGTCGTCGGCGATGCCGAGCGAGAGCTCGGCGCCGTACACGGTCTGCACCCCGGCATCCATCGCCTCGGCCACCTCGGCGAAGCGCGATGCCCCGTAGAAGCCGTCGTGATCGGTGATCGCGAGGGCACTGAGGCCCAGCCGCTCGGCCTCGGCCAGCAGGTCTTCGGGTGAGGAGGCGCCGTCGAGGAACGAGTACCACGAGTGCGCGTGCAGCTCGGCGTAGGGCACGGCATCGGTCGGCCGCTGCACCCCGAGAAGAGCCGACGTGCGGCGACGTCGGCTCACCGGACCCGGATCGGCGCGAGGACGCACCGGCTCGCCCTGCACCGGAGCAGGGCCGTCGATGTTGAGGGTGCGCTCGAGGTCCTTCCAGGTCTGCGGCGGGTTGCTGAAGCCCATCAGCGGTACCGCCCCTCGGCCCACCAGCCGCCTGAGGAATGGAACACCAGCCAGGCGCGGTGCCCAGCATCGAGCAGCTGGAAGCGATGCCCCGAGCGGGCGCGCTCGGCATCCCACCGGTGCTCGTGCACCGGCCACGGACCCGCCCAGCCGACCACCTCGCTGTCTTCGATCAGCGCGGGCGGTGTCGACAGGGCACCGCGCTCGTCGATGCGGATCTCGGCGCCCATCGCACCGCTCACCCGCACCGGGCGCATGGGCGTGTACACCTCGGTCGGCAGCGGATCCGGCAGGCTGCCCGGCCACGGCTGCGAGGGATCGCGCTGCACGAGAGGCCGCTCGCCCCACGGCGTGAGCACCTGACGGTCGGCCAGCATCCGCCCGCCCGCCATCGCCGCCGTGCTCACCCCGCGGTGCCCGAGCAGCGTCTGCACACGCGAGACGGCATGGTGCAGCCGCTCGTCGGTGCCCGAGCCGAACAGACCGGGCTGATGATGGGCGGCGTCGTCGACGGCGACCGGAGCGAGCCGCACCCCGACGATGCCGCGGAAGGCGTGCGCGGCATCGTCTGGCGCGTCGTCGACGATCGTCTCGAGCTGCCAGCGCACCCGGTCGACCAGGTCGCCGGCGTCGAAGCAGGTCGGATGCAGCCAGCTGCGTGAGAAGACCGCCCCGTCGTCGTCGGTGAGGTCGATGCGCACCTCGGTGCACACGGCCGAGACGTCGGCCAGCGCGAGCAGCACGGCATCCGCCGTCTGCCGCACGGCGAACGCGATCTGGTCGGACTGCCCGAGCGGGGTCTCGAACTGCACCTCGCGCGCCAGCTGCGGGTCGGGCGGGCGGGGCGTGAGCGGCCGGGAGTCGGCTCCGGATGCCAGGTCGTGCAGCCGCGCCCCGTGCTCGCCGAACCGCGAGCGCACCGACAGGGCGTCGAGTGCGGCGAACTCGCCGAGGGTCGACACCCCCAGCCGCCGCAGCAGGTCGGCGAGGTCGGGCTCGCCGAGCACGTGCAGGGGGAGCGGGGCGAGGAACTCGCGGGACGACCCCGGCGGGATCACCGCCCATGGCTCGGCCCCGTCGCCACCGGGCCGAGCCGCACGCGCGGCGAGCTCGGCGGTGAACATGCCGTCGCCCACGCCGATGCGCACGTCGCCGAATCCGGCATCCGCGAGCATCCGCACGAGAGCTGCTGCCGCGCCCACCTCGCCGTCGTGGTAGCGGGAGATGCCCCGAGAGCGCAGCGCGGCGAGCCCTGGGCGCAGCAGATGCACGCCGGGTGCGTGCGCCTCGATCAGCCGCAGCACGGGCAGGAAGGCGCGCTCGTCCGCCGTCTCGTCGTGCGGCAGGATCCGCAGCGACGGCAGGCTGCTCTGCGCCTGCCGCTTGCGCTGCCCGACCCGCACGCCGTGCGCCCGGGCGGAGTCGGTGCACGCCGAGACGACGCCGGCGCGCACGAGAGCGGTGGGCGGATGCGGGGGAGCGGTGCCCAGCGCGGCCCGCAGCGGCCAGTCGGGGAACCACAGCACGTGCACGCGCATCGCCTCGCTCGGGGTGGGCTCGGCCGCACTCATGACGCCACCGCCCAGCTCGGGTGGCTGGGCAGCGCCTCACGCGGATCGAGCGCGGGCTCGGCTGCGGTGTCGATGCGCCCGAGATCGTCGGGCAGCCGCACCCGCAGGCTCTTCGGCACCGGCGTGGAGCGGGTCTGCGCGGTCACCGTCACCGTGCGATCCGACAGCAGCCCCCACCCCTCGCCGAGCCCCTCCCAGTGCGGGTCGTGCAGGGTGATCAGCCCCTCGCCCTGCGGCCAGGGCGAGGTGGTGAGCAGCGTGCAGCCGCGGTCGCGCAATCGGGCCGCGAGGCGTGCGGCATCGGCATCCCGCACGCGGGAACCGGGATTCATCGCGATCAGCGGCACCACCTCGGCCAGCGCCGAGACGACGGCGAGCCAGCGCTCGCCGGGCTCGGGCACGAGGATCAACCTCGACAGATCGATGCCGAAGGCGGTCGCCGCCTCGAGGCCGAGGGTGGGCATGCCGACGGCGGCGCACCAGCCGCCGCGCTGCGAGAGCGCACTCATCAGCGCGAAGATCAGGCTCGGCGAAGGCGACACCGAGTACACGGCGCCCGTCTGCAGCCCGCCCTGGGGCAGCAGATCCTGCAGCGCGGCCGGCATCGGCAGATGCGCGTCGTCGCTGCGACGGCGCTGCATGCGGCCGATCTCGCGGCGCAGGCGCAGAATGTCCCCTGCCCGTTCGTCGGCAGGGGAGAGTGCCGCGGTCGTTCTGATCCCCATGCATCCATCCTCGAATAGATCTTCGAACACTTCAAGTCGTCCTGCGATGCTAATTCGGACATCCGACATCGCCGGTCTCGTCCTGTTCGACCGCGTCGTGCCCGGTGAGCGAGGTTCTCCACAGGCACCGACGGCGCGCAGCGCTTTTCGCCTAGCCTGCGAGCGTGACACCCCACTCCGTCGCCGTGCTGATCGCGCACCTCGCGCTCGCCGTGGTCGGCGCCTGGCTCATCGCGATCGATGCGCGCACGCACCGCCTGCCGAACCGCATCGTGCTGCCCGCGCTGGGCGCCCTGATCGTGATCCTGATCATCGAGGCCCTGGCGACGGGCAGCGGGGAGCGGCTGACCCGTTCCCTGCTGGGCGGTCTCGCGCTCGGGGCGTTCTTCGCCGTGCTGCGGCTCTCGTCGCGACGAGGGATGGGCGGGGGCGATGTGAAGCTCGCCGCGGCGATCGGGCTGGTGCTGGCCTGGCACGGCTGGTCGCACCTCCTGCTCGGCGCCGCCGCGGCCTTCCTGCTCGGTGCTCTGCACGCCCTGGTGCTGATGGCGCTCCGGCGGGCCACCAGGCACACGCGCATCGCGTTCGGGCCGTGGATGATCATCGGGGCCGTCCTGGCGATCGGGCTCGCCTGAGCGCGTCGGACGTGCGGTCGGCGGGTGGGGATAGGGTGAGCACATGGCAATCGCACGACTTCACGGCGGCCCGCTCGACGGGCAGATCATCCCGCTCGACGACGCGGATCAGGATTCGCTGATCCTGCCCTACAGCGAGACCCAGCTCACCTACCGGCGCGAGGGAGAGCCGTCCCATACCGGCGAGCACGACGGGCCCACCGAGGCCGTCTTCTCGTTCGTCGAGTCGGGCGACGACATCAGCCCCGGCGACGACTGACCGCGCGACGCACGTGAGTGCAGAACCGCAGCGCTCCTTCGAGGTCGAGCGCAAGTACGACGCGGATGCCGACACGCGCCTCCCCGACTGGTCGGGGATCCCCGGCGTCGTCGCGGTGAGCGACGGCGATCCGAGAGAGCTCGACGCGCGCTACTTCGACACGGCGGATGCCGCGCTCGCACGCCACGGTGTCGCCCTGCGCCGGCGCGCCGGCGGCCCCGACGCCGGCTGGCACATCAAAGGACCGCGGCAGGGTGACGGACGCCTCGAACTGGGCTGGCCGCTCGGCGAGACCGACCAGATGCCCGAGGCGGTCGCCGAGACCGTCGCGCAGTGGACGGATGCCGAGCTGCACCCGCTCGCGCGCATCGAGAACTCCCGCACGGCCTTCTACCTGCAGGGTGCGGACGGCGTGATCGCCGAGTTCGTGGACGACCACGTGCGGGCGACGGACCTGCGCACCGGCACGCGCCGCGAATGGCGCGAGTGGGAGATGGAGCTCGGACCCGCCGCGCCGGCCGACGCCGCTCAGCGTGCGGCCTTCTTCACCGCCGTCGAGACGGCCGTGTTCGCGGCCGGAGGTCGTGAGCCCTCGTCGGGGTCGAAGCTCGCCAGGGCCCTCGGTCTCTGACCCGAACACCGTCGACGGCGCAACCCCTTTCATCCGCTGCGCCGGACATGATTGGGTCGCACCATGAACCCCGCCGTGCAGCTGCGATCCATCCAGACGCTCGTACCCGACGCGACACTCGAGCAGCACACGGTCCGCGACATGTTCGCCGCGCAGCCCGGCCTCTCCCGGCTCGCTCGACGGCTCATCGCCACGTCGTTCGACGGCGCCGGGGTCGAGACGCGACACACGGTGCTCGACGAGCTCGACCCGACGGCGGAGATCGACGCGCCGCAGTTCCTCGATCGCACCACCGGAGCACTGCTCGAGCCCGGCACCGCCGCCCGCAACGACATCTACGCCAGAGAGGCCGACCGGCTCTTCGTCGAGGTCGCCCGGCGCAGCCTCGACGCCGACCCCGACATCTCGGCATCCGACATCACACACGTCGTCACCGTGTCCTGCACCGGCTTCCACGCCCCGGGGCCCGACTACGCCGTCGTGCGGGGGCTGGGACTCCCCGCCGCCGTGCAGCGCTACCATCTCGGCTTCATGGGCTGCTACGCCGCGTTGCCGGCGCTGCGCGCCGCCGCCCAGTTCTGCCGGGCCGACCCCGACGCGGTCGTCCTGGTGGCGAGCGTGGAGCTGTGCACCCTGCACCTGCGCTCGTCGGACGACCCGGACGCGATCATCGCGTCCTCGCTGTTCGCCGACGGCGCTGCCGCGGCTCTCGTCACCGCTCGTCGCCTGCCCACCGCCGTCCCCGGTCTCGTCATCGACGCGTTCCACACCGCACTCATCCCGGACGGGGAGGGCGACATGGCGTGGACGGTGGGCGACACCGGTTTCGAGATGGTGCTCTCCACGCGCGTGCCGCAGCTGATCGGCATGCACATCCACGATGCGCTGGGCGACCTGTGGCAGGGGGACGCCGACATCGCCGGCCGGCTCGACGGGCAGTCCATCGGCGAGATCGTCCAGCACTGGGCGATCCACCCCGGTGGGCGCAGCATCCTCGATCGGGTGCAGGAGCGTCTCGCGCTCGATGACGCGCAGCTGCGGCCGGCGCGCGAGGTCCTGCGCACCCACGGCAACATGTCCAGCGCCACCGTGCTGTTCGTGCTGCAGCGCATCCTCGAGCACGAGGGACCGCGGTCGGGAGAGCGCGTCGCCGCGATGGCGTTCGGACCCGGGCTCACGGCAGAGAGCGCGCTGCTCACCGTCGCCGGTCGCGACGATGAGCGCTGAGCGCCGCCGCGGGGTGGATCTGCGTCGGCGCGCCGTCGATCTGCCCGAGCGGATGGATGCCGACGACGCCGACCCCGAGATGCTCGCGCGCACCTACGCCCGCTTCGAACAGGTCAACGCGATCCTGTCTGGGCGCAGCGGCGTGCACCGCCGAGAGATCGACCCGCGCGCCAGGCACGGCCGGATCCGGGTGCTCGACATCGGCTGCGGCGGGGGAGACATCGCCAGATACGTGGCCCGGCGACTGCGCAGAGACGGCATCCGCGCCGAGGTGGTCGGCGCGGACATCGACCCGAGGGCGGTGCGCTGGGCGTCGGATGCCGATGACGACGGCCTCGTGCGGTGGCGCTGCGCGTCGAGCGCCCAGCTCGTCTCGGAGGGGGAGCAGTTCGACGTCGTGCTCTCCAACCACGTGCTGCACCATCTCACCTCCGCCCAGCTGGCCGGCCTGCTCGACGACTCCGCGCGTCTGACCGCACCCGGGGGGATCGCGGTGCACAGCGACATCGCCCGAAGCCGCACCGCGTACGCGCTCTTCGATGCGCTCACCCGGCCGATCGCCGGCACCCTGCTGAAGAGCTCGTTCATCCGCGAGGACGGGCTGATCAGCATCCGCCGCTCGTACACCGCAGCCGAGCTGGCTGCCGAGGCGCCGCCGTCGCAGTGGCGGGTTCAGCGCGGCTTCCCGTCGCGTCTGCTGCTGGTGCACGAGGGTCACGTGATCTGACAGCGCCGCCGCCGAACGCGGAAGGGGGCTCGGTCCATGCGGACCGGGCCCCCTTCTCGAGACGGGATGTCACATGTTGATCATGTGACCGGTGAGACCGTGGAAGGCCTCCTGCAGCGCCTCCGACAGCGTCGGGTGGGTGTGCACGTTGCGTGCTGCCTCGAGGGCGGTGAGGTCCCACTTCTGCGCCAGGGTCAGCTCGGGCAGCAGCTCCGACACGTCCGGTCCGATCAGGTGACCGCCGATGAGCTCCAGGTGCTCGGCGTCGGCGATCAGCTTGACGAAGCCGACCGGCTCGCCCAGCCCATTGGCCTTGCCGTTCGCGCTGAACGGGAACTTCGCGACCTTGATCTCGCGGCCCTCGGCCTTGGCCTGCTCCTCGGTGAGCCCGAAGCTCGCGACCTGCGGCTGGCAGAACGTGGCGCGCGGCATCATCCGATAGTCGCCCAGCGTCTGGGTCTCGGCCTTGCCGATGGTCTCCGCCGCGACGACGCCCTGGGCCTCGGCCACGTGGGCCAGCTGCAGCTTCGCCGTGACATCGCCGATCGCGTAGATGCCCTCGACGTTGGTGCGCATGTGGTCGTCGATGTCGATCGCACCGCGCTCGGTGAGCTTCACGCCGGTCTTGTCGAGGCCGAAGCCCTCGATGTTCGGTGCGAAGCCGACCGACATGAGCACCTTGCCCGCGGTGATCTCGCCCGGCTGGCCGTCACGGGTCTCGTACGTGACGCGCACGGACGAGCCGTTGTCGGTCACGGTCTTCACCGCGGTGGAGGTGAGGATGTCGACGCCGAGCTTCTTGTACTGCTTCTGGATCTCCTTCGAGACCTCGGGGTCCTCGTTGGGGAGGGCGCGGTCGAGGAACTCGATGATGGTGACCTTGACGCCGTAGTTCGTCATGACGTAGCCGAACTCCATGCCGATGGCACCGGCGCCGACGATGACGATCGACTCGGGAAGCTCACGCGAGAGGATCTGCTCCTCGTAGGTGACGACGTTGTCGCTGAGCTCGACGCCCGGCAGCAGACGCACCGTCGAACCGGTGGCGATGATCGCGTTGTCGAAGGTGATCTCCTCGGACGATCCGTCGCTCTTCGCGACGGTGATCGCCTTCGGGCCGGTGAAGGTGCCGCGACCCTCGTACTCGGTCACCTTGTTCTTCTTCATCAGGAAGTGGATGCCCTTGACGTGCGTCTCCGCCACCTTGCGGCTGCGGTCGAACGCCGCTCCGAAGTCGAAGCTCACGTCACCGGAGATGCCGAAGAACTCGGCCTTGTGCGTGAATGTGTGGGCGACCTCGGCGTTCTTGAGGAGCGACTTGGAGGGGATGCATCCGACGTTCAGACACACACCGCCCCAGTACTTCTCCTCGATGATCGCGGTGGACAGGCCGAGCTGGGAGCTGCGGACGGCGGCGACGTATCCGCCCGGGCCCGCGCCGAGGATGACGACATCGTAGTGTGGCATGCCCACAGCCTAATCCCTGGGCGACGGTGGGCGCGGGCGCGGGATCCGACAGAAAGCGGCGGGCGAGCCTGTATCGGGCCTCCTCCCGCACCCGCTCATCAGATAGTCTGGAATGCCGGAGGAGGGAGAACCGTGACAGACGACAGCATCGGCGCCGGAGGCGCGATCCACCGCAGCAGCGGCGAGAAGCGCCACGACGTGACACAGACGTTCGGACATGACTCCGATCTCTCCTTCGTGCCCTTCGGCGCCGACCTCACCGAGCCCGAGGCGGCAGCGATCTCCGCACTGCCTTCCGGGTCCGCGCTGCTGCTCGTGCGCGCCGGTGCGCTGGCGGGTGCGCGCTACCTGCTCGACTCCGATGTGACCACCGTCGGGCGACACCCCGAGGCGGACATCTTCTTCGACGACGTCACCGTCTCGCGCCGTCACGCCGAGATCACCCGCTCGGGAACGGCGTTCGAGATCGTCGATCAGCGCTCGCTGAACGGCACCTATGTCAACGGGGAGAGGGTCGATCGCAGCGAGCTGGCCAACGGCTACGAACTGCGCATCGGCAAGTTCCGGATGAACTTCTTCGCGTCGCCGATCGATCTCGCGACGGCGACCGACTGATGGCGGCGGCCGGCGCCGCCAGGGACCGCTCCGCATCGCCGGGTCTCCTGAGCATCGGTCAGGTTCTCGCCCGCCTCACCCCCGAGTTCCCGCAGCTCACCTCCAGCAAGCTCCGCTTCCTCGAGGTGCAGGGCATCGTCACCCCGTCGCGCACGGAATCCGGCTACCGGAAGTTCTCGGCCTCCGACGTCGAGCGTCTGCGAGCCGGGCTCACCCTGCAGCGCGACCACTACCTGCCGCTCAGCGTGATCCGCGAGCAGCTCGACGAAGCCGAGGCGAAGGGCGAAGGGTGGGGCAGCATCGCCCCTCCGTCGATCTCCCCGGCGGCCCGACGCCGTCGACGCGACGAGCTGCTGCTGCACACCGGCGCGACGCCGCAGCTGCTCAACGACGCCATCAGCGCGGGACTGATCGTGGGAGCCGAGCACTACACCGACCAGGCGGCCACGATGCTGTCCGGGCTGGTGGCGCTCGCGCGGCACGGCATCGAACCGCGTCACCTGCGCAGCATGCGTCAGAACGCCGAGCGCGAGGCGGCGCTGATCGAGTCGGCGCTGTCGACGCTGCTGCGCCGCACCGATGCCGCATCGCGCGGCAGAGCGGCAGAGCTCGCCCCCGAACTCGCCTCGCACATCGACGAGGTGCGACGTCAGCTCGTCGCGCAATCGCTCGAGCGCGTGCTTACGTAACGAACGGGTTGCGACACACCTCCCCTGCGGGTCGGATGTCATTGCCGGGGCAGGGGTCCTGCTCTACCGTGGGGAATAAGCCGTTCAGGAGGGACAGAATATGAGTGCGGATGGGCGTGCAGGCGACCCGCGGTTCGTGACCGAGCTTCTGTTCACCGACGGTCTGCCGGCAATGGACGACGAGGTCGGCTACCGCGGTGCGGTCGCCGCTCGAGCTGCGGGCATCACGTACCGCCAGCTCGACTACTGGGCGCGCACCGAGCTGGTCGTCCCGACCGTGCGCGGCGCCTCCGGCTCCGGTTCGCAGCGGCTGTACGGCTTCCGCGACATCCTCGTCCTCAAGCTCGTCAAGCGACTTCTCGACACCGGGATCTCCCTGCAGCAGATCCGCACCGCGGTCGAGCAGCTCCGCGCAGCGGGCATCCGGGATCTCGCCGGAACCACGCTGATGAGCGACGGCGCCTCGGTCTACCTGTGCACGTCGAACGATGAGGTCATCGACCTCGTCAGCCGCGGGCAGGGCGTGTTCGGCATCGCGGTCGGCAAGGTGCTGCGCGAGGTCGAGTCGACGCTCGTCGAATTCGACCCGACGGCTCCCGACCCCGTCGACGAGCTCGCGGCCCGCCGTTCCAAGCGCACCGCCTGAGCATCAGCCCCGGAAGATCCCGGGCACAGACGAAGAAAGCCGCCCCGAGGGGCGGCTTCTCTCTTGTGCGCAGGTGCGGTGCTCAGGCCGTCGCGCCGCCTTCGGGCACAGGCACGCGGCCGGTGCGGATGACGCGGTCGAGCAGCGCGTCGAAGTCGGCCGCGAGCTCCTGCGCGGAGTCTCCTGGCCAGATGTGCAGCGGCTTCGCGGCACCCTGCGCCTGCTGCAGCGACGTGCGCTCGGGCAGCTGGGGCGAGAGCACGAGCGGACCGAACATGTCGCGCAGCTCCTTGATGCGGAACTGGTGCTCGATCGACTGCGGACGCACGCGGTTCACGACGATCCCGAGCGGCTGCAGGCGGGGTGAGAGGCCGCGACGGATCTCCTCGATGGCGCGCAGGGCGCGGTCGGCCGCGGCGACCGAGAAGAGACCCGGCTCGGTCACGACCATCACGCGGTCGCTGGCGGCCCATGCGGTGCGCGTGAGTGCGTTCAGCGACGGGGCGCAGTCGATGAGCACGAGGTCGTACTCGCTCTCGACGGTCGCGAGCGCCTCTTCCAGCTTCCAGACGTCCCGCACGCTCGGGTGCGGGCCGTCGAAGTTGATGGCGGAGGGGCTGCCGATGAGCACGTCGATCGTGCCGGGGTGCACCTTCGCCCACCCGCTGGTGGTGATCGCCTGGCGCACCACCTTCTCCTTGGGGTTGCCGAGGACGTCGGCGATGTTCAGCCGTCCGGCGATCTGGAGGTCCATGCCGGTGGACACATCGGACTGCGGGTCGAGGTCGACGACGAGGGTCCGGATGCCACGGGCGAAGGCGGCGGAGGCGAGACCGAGAGTCACGGTCGTCTTGCCGACGCCTCCCTTGAGGGAGCTGACGCTGAGTACGTGCACGTCCTACACGTTACCGTGCGCTCCTTCGGGCGGCGCTCAGCGTCGGGCGGTGCGTTCGCACCGGGCGCCCTTTTGCTCGCGATCATGCGGGAGCACTAACCTTGTCGGGCGCCCACAGGGGCGCGAGCTGGGAGTGAACCGTGAACCCGAAGAACAACGTCGATCCCGAGGATGACGACTCGCTGGGCGTCCTCGACGACACCCCGTCATCGGACACCACGGGAATCGGCCTGATCGGCAGCACCGCGCACGTCGACGTCATCCTCCCCACCGGCACGTACGACGACGACGCCGACGACGAGGCCGTGGACGACGAGGTCGTCGGCGGCGAGGTGGCCGCGGTGGTCACCGACCTGATCATCGACACGTCGGCCGTCGCCGACGCCGAGGTGCTCGCGCGGATCCAGCAGGACGCGCCGGACGTGATCATCGAGCTGCCGGCCGAAGACCTCCCGTCCGCCGCTCCGGAGGCGCCAGGCGGCGCCGAGTCGGAGTCGCCTGCAGCGGATGAGGCCGCGGTCGTCGCGGAGATCATCGACGAGCAGGTCTCCGAGACCGAGGCGGATGCGGAGGCCGAGGCCGCGTCCGAGGCTCTCGAGCCTGATGTGAGCGTCATCGCCGTCGGGAGCGACGACGTCGACGATGACGATGATGATGACGACGACGATGACGATGACGACGACGATGATGACGATGACGATGACGACGATGACGACGATGACGACGACGACGAAGAAGACGAAGGCGAAGACGTCGACGATGCCGACCACGTCCACGACGATGACGAGGACGACGCCGACGACGGCCTCATCGACCTGAGTGCGGACATCATCGACGTCGAACAGGAGAGTTCGGACTCCGTCCTCCCCGCTCCGGCGCCGGCGAGCCCGCCCGCCCGGGTCGATCCGCCCCGACTCCCCGAACCCGCCGAGGAGGCCGATCCCGTGGCTGTCCCTGCACCTGCACCTGCGCCGCGGTCGCCTGCGCCACAGCCGGCCGAGGTCGCACTGACCTCGAAGCGTCTCGACGACCTCGGTGCCGCGGCCACCAGCGAGAGCGCCGACCTGCTCACCGCAGACCGGCTGCTCGACCCCGCACGCGTCGCCAAGCCCGAGCCCGAGGGCACCTGGAGCCACCTGCTCTACTCCCTCTCCGGCGGCCGCATCAACGTCGGCGACAGCCGCACGGCACGCGAGCGCAAGCAGCTGAGCGCTCGGATCGCCGCGCCGCTCGCAGGCACCGCGCGCTTCGTGCCCGTCCTCTCCCGCAAGGGCGGCGTGGGCAAGACGACCGTCACCGCGCTGCTTGGCATGGCGCTGGCAGACGCGCGCGATGACCGCGTCATCGCCGTCGACGCCAATCCCGATCGCGGCACCCTCGCCGAGCGCGTGGTGGGCTCGCACACCAGGTCCGTCCGCGACCTCGTGCGCGCGCAGCGCGACATCCGCGGGTTCCACGACGTCTCGGCCCTCGTCGCGCGCGACGAGACCCGCCTCGACGTGCTCGCATCCGACGCCGACCCGCATGTCTCCGAGGCATTCGGCGACGCCGACTACCGCGATGTCGCCGCCGTCGCCGCGCAGTACTACTCGCTGGTGCTCACCGACTCCGGCACCGGCATCGTGCACTCCGTGATGAACGCCACCCTCGACCTCGCCGACCAGCTGGTCATCGTGTCGGGGCTGAGTGTCGACGAGGCGCGACTGGCATCCGAGACCATCACCTGGCTCGAGGCGAACGGCCACGCCGCACTCGCCCGCGAGGCGATCGTCGTGCTGAACCAGTCGAACCCCGGTGCGCCGCTGGTGCGCCTCGACGAGCTCGAGGCACACTTCTCCTCCCGCGCCGCGCACGTTCTGCGCATCCCGTACGACCCGCAGATCGCCGGGGGAGGCGCGATCGACTTCGGCAGCCTGCAGCCGGCCACCCGGCGGGCGGCTCGCGAGATCGCCGCGGTCCTCGTCGAGGGCCTGCGGGAGAAGGCGGCCTGATGACCGTCCGCGAGATCCGGCTGTACGGCGACCCCGTGCTGCGCACCGTCTGCGAGCCGATCGGCGACATCGACGACGGGGTGCGCGCGCTGATCGCCGACCTGATCGACACCGTCGAGCTCCCCGGTCGCGCCGGCGTGGCGGCGAATCAGATCGGCTTCGCCCTGCGCGCCTTCAGCTACAACGTCGACGGTGAGATCGGCTACGTCATCAATCCCGTGCTCACCGAGGTTCGCGGCGAGGCCGTGCCGACGGGCGAGGGGTGCCTGTCGGTACCCGGTCTGTGGCACGACACCCCGCGCCATCCGTGGGCCCGCGTCGAGGGAATCGACCTCGACGGCGAACCGGTGGTGCTCGAGGGGGATGGCCTGCTCGCACAGGCGCTGCAGCACGAGACGGACCACCTCGACGGGCGCGTCTACCTGAGCCGGCTGGAGGGGGAGACCCGCAAGCTGGCCATGCGTCAGGTGCGCGAGAGCGACTGGTTCTGACCCCGTACGCCTCCGGCGGGCGCCCCCCGTTCTCGACGGGCGTCTCCACGAACACGAAGGGCCCGCGCGGGGCGCGGGCCCTTCGTCGTGTGCTCAGCCGAGCGGAGTGGTGGTCGTCTGCACCGGAGCGTCGTAGATCTCGGTGACCGCGTCGGCGAAGTCGTCGAGGATGACGTTGCGCTTGATCGACATCTTCGGGGTCAGATGCCCGCTCGCCTCGGTCCACTCCACGGGGAGGATGATGAACTTGCGGATCGACTCGGCGCGGGAGACCGTCTTGTTGGCGCGGTCGACCGCTCGCTGCACCTCCTCGCGGACGGCGGGGTGGCGGCTCGCCTCGCTCAGCGACATGTCTGCCGGGAGCCCGTTGTTCGCCAGCCAGGTGGGCAGCATCTCGCTGTCGAGCGTGACCAGGGCTGAGATGAACGGCTTCTGATCGCCGAGCACGACGACCTGACCGACGATCGGGTTCGAGCGGATGGGGTCCTCGAGCATGGCCGGCGCGACGTTCTTGCCGCCGGCCGTGACGATGATCTCCTTCTTGCGGCCGGTGATGGTCAGGAAGCCCTCGGAGTCGAAGCTGCCGAGATCGCCGGTGCGGAACCAGCCGTCGTCGAACGCGGCCGCGGTCGCCTCGGGGTTGTTCCAGTACTCCTTGAAGACGTTGATGCCCCTGACCTCGATCTCACCGTCGTCGGCGAGGCGCACGCCCACACCGGGAAGGGCCGGGCCCACCGTGCCGATCTTCGACTTGTGAGCGAGGTTCACCGTCGCGGGCGCGGTCGTCTCGGTCAGGCCGTAGCCCTCGAGGATCACCACACCGAGGCTGTGGAAGAAGTGACCGAGTCGGGCGCCGAGAGGAGCCGAGCCGGACACGGCGTAGGACACGTTGCCGCCCATCGCCTCGCGCAGCTTGCTGTAGACGAGCTTGTTGAAGAGGGCGAACTTCATCCGCAGGCCGAACGGGATCGGCTTGCCCTCTTCGAGCAGGGTGGAGTGCTCGATGGCCGCTGCAGCCGCGGCACGGAAGATCTTGCCCTTGCCTCCGGCCTCCGCCTTCTGCTCGGCGGAGTTGTAGACCTTCTCGAACACGCGGGGCACCGCGAGCAGGAAGGTCGGCTTGAACGAGCCCAGCGCGGGGAGCAGCTGCTTCGTGTCGGGCTGATGCCCGGTGCGCACACCGGAGTGCACGGCGAGAATCGAGATGAACCGCGCGAACACGTGCGCGGTCGTGATGAACAGCAGCGTCGAGGCGCCCGGTGCCGAGACGACCTCGTCGAGGGCCTTCGCGGAGTTGCGCGAGAGCTCGACGAAGTTGCTGTGCGTCAGCACGCAGCCCTTCGGGCGCCCGGTCGAGCCCGACGTGTAGATCAGCGTGGCGATGTCGGAGCCCACGGCGATGCCGCGACGGCGCTCGATCTCAGCGTCATCGACCTCGGCCCCGCGTGCGGTGAGGGTGTCGATCGCGCCGAGGTGCAGCTGCCAGATCTCGCGCACGAGCGGCAGATCGCCGCGCACCTCGTCTGCACGCGTGAAGTGCTCGGCGGACTCGACGATCAGCGCGGTCGCTCCGGAGTCCTCCATGATCCACTGGATCTGCGCGGGGGAGCTCGTCTCGTAGATGGGGACCATCACGGCGCCGGCGTAGAACAGCGCGAAGTCGATGAGGGTCCAGTCGTAGGTCGTCTTCGCGATGAAGCCGATCTTCTCGCCTGGCTGGATGCCGGCGGCGACGAACCCCTTGGCCAGAGCGATCACCGCGGTCTCGAAATCCTTCGCGGAGATGTCGCGCCATCCGTCGCCCTCGGGCACGCTGAACAACGCGAGATCGGGGGTCTTCTTCACCCGGTCGGCGAGCAGATCGCTGACGTTCCCCTCCGGGTCGGCAGGGACGATTGCGGGGACTTCGAACTGGGCCACGGCAGCTCCTTCGGCACCGATCGGACGGGTGTCCCTAAAGTCTATGCCATGAGACTCAGTCGCAGATTGAGAGAAACTCGGTCGCCGATGTCACCTCGGCGCTAGACTTCCCACGATGTTCTACTGGCTGATGAAGTACATCGCGATCGGTCCGCTGGTCAAGGCGATCTTCCGACCCTGGATCGTGGGGCGCGACAACGTCCCCACCAGCGGCGCGGCCATTCTGGCGAGCAATCATCTGTCCTTCGCCGACTCGATCTTCCTGCCGCTGCTCATCGACCGGCCCATGTCGTTCCTGGCCAAGAGCGACTACTTCACCGGCCGCGGTCCGAAGGGCTGGGCGACCAGGCTCTTCATGAAGGGCACGGGCCAGATCCCGATCGACCGCTCCGGAGGCAAGGCATCCGAGGCCTCGCTCAACACCGGCCTGCAGATCCTCGGCCGCGGCGATCTGCTCGGGATCTATCCCGAGGGAACCCGCAGTCCTGACGGGCGCCTCTACCGCGGGCGGACCGGGATCGCGCGCATGGCGCTGGAGGCGAAGGTCCCGGTGATCCCGGTGGTCATGGTCGACACCGACACGGCCATGCCGATCGGCCAGCGGATCCCCAACATCATGCGCGTCGGCATCGTGATCGGCGAACCGCTGGACTTCTCGCGCTATGAGGGCATGGAGAACGACCGCTACATCCTCAGGTCCGTGACCGACGAGATCATGATCGCGCTGCAGCGCCTGGGTGCACAGCGCTACGACGACGTGTACGCCTCCACCGTGAAGGATCGTCTGCCACCGGGCGCACCCGGGCGTCCCTGACCTCCGGCGGTTCAGCCGCCCCCTCGTCACAGGGCCGATCGGCGCTGTCAGCGGACACTAAGCTTGAGGACATGCTTCCCTCGCACCCCGAACTCGACGCGTGGCGATCCCTTCCCATCAAGCAGCAGCCGCAGTGGCCCGACGCCGAGCGAGTCGCCGAGGTGTCGACCCAGCTCGCGGCGCTCCCGCCGCTGGTGTTCGCGGGTGAGGTCGACAACCTGCGCGCGCGGCTCGCCCGGGCCGCATCCGGAAACGCCTTCCTGCTGCAGGGAGGCGACTGCGCCGAGACGTTCGCCGGTGCCACCGCAGACCAGATCCGCAACCGGATCAAGACCGTGCTGCAGATGGCGGTCGTGCTCACCTACGGTGCGTCGATGCCGGTCGTGAAGATGGGCCGCATGGCCGGTCAGTTCGCCAAGCCGCGCTCCAGCGACACCGAGACCCGGGGCGAGGTCACGCTGCCCGCGTACCGCGGTGACATCGTCAACGGCTACGACTTCACCGAGAACTCGCGCCAGGCCGACCCCGGTCGGCTGCTGCAGGGCTACCACATGGCGGCGTCGACCCTGAACCTGATCCGTGCGTTCACGCAGGGTGGTTTCGCCGACCTCCGCGAGGTGCACTCGTGGAACAAGGGCTTCGCGCAGAACCCGGCGAACCAGCGCTACGAGCGGATGGCCGCCGAGATCGACCGGGCGATCAAGTTCATGGAGGCGGCCGGCGCCGACTTCGAGGAGCTCAAGCGCGTCGAGTTCTTCACGGGCCATGAGGGTCTGCTGATGGACTACGAGAGCCCGATGACCCGCATCGACTCGCGCACGGGCACTCCGTACAACACGTCGGCGCACTTCCTCTGGGTGGGGGAGCGCACGCGTGAGCTCGACGGCGCGCATGTCGACTACTTCTCGCGCATCCGCAACCCCATCGGCGTGAAGCTCGGCCCGACGACGACCCCCGACACCGCGCTCGCGCTGATCGACAAGCTCGACCCGAATCGCGAGCCGGGCCGGCTCACCTTCATCACGCGGATGGGTGCGGGAAAGATCCGGGATGCCCTTCCGCCGCTGCTCGAGGCGGTCAAGGACTCCGGTGCCGTGCCGCTCTGGGTCACCGACCCCATGCACGGCAACGGCATCACGACGCCCAGCGGCTACAAGACGCGGCGCTTCGACGACGTCGTCGACGAGGTCCGCGGCTTCTTCGAGGCGCACCGCGCGGTGGGCACGTTCCCCGGTGGCATCCACGTCGAACTCACCGGCGATGACGTCACCGAGTGCCTCGGCGGCTCGGAGCAGATCGATGAGGCCGGCCTCGCGACCCGCTACGAGAGCCTGTGCGACCCTCGTCTGAACCACATGCAGAGTCTCGAGCTGGCCTTCCTCGTCGCGGAGGAGCTCGAGAAGCGCTGAGCCCGCGAGCATGACGAGAGCGGCCCGCCCGCCCCCCGGGGCGGCCGCTCTCGTCATGTCGGGAGACGTCCGGTCAGCAGAAGAACCCGGGCGTGAGCGTCACCGTCGTGCCGCGCGCGGCGCTGCCGTTCGGGTCGTAGCTGCACACCTTGTAGACGTCCCAGTACTTGCCGCCGAGGGGCAGCTCGATGTCCTCGATCGTGGGATTCACCTTGAACCCGGCGCCCTGCATCGCGTCGACCGCCTGCCGCACGGTCTTGCCCTTCACATCGGGGATCGGCAGCGGCTGCGGTCCCTTCGAGACGGTCAGCGTCACGGTGTCGCCGGGGCGCCAGGGGCCTCCGTCTGCACGCTCAGCGCTCTGGGCGATGACCGACCCCCTGGCGACCGAGTCGCTCCAGTCCTCCGGGCGCTCGTCTGCGACCTGCAGGCGGGCGTCCTCGAGCTGGCGCACCGCCTCGTCGACGGGTCGCCCGGTGACGTCGGGAACCGGGCCGAGCGAGAGCTGGATGAGCGCCGTGTCGTCCTCGAACACCTCGCAGCCGTCGGCGCAGGCGTACGCCTCGCCCTGGTCGCGCGGAGTGACGCGCACATTGAGGACCAGGTCCTTCCCGAGCTCGTCGAAGTACTCCTCGACGTCATCGGCGACGTTCACGCCGTTCTCGGTGAGGATGGCGCGCACCTCGTCGGCGCTCTTGCCGCGCAGAGCCGGCAGGTCGTGCCTGGCGGGGCCGGTCGAGACGACCAGCGTCACCGTGCTGTCCTTCTCGACCCGCTCGCCTTCGCCGGGCGCGGATTCGATGATGAGCCCCGCGTCGACGTCGATCGACGACTTCTCGGCCCGCTCGGGAACGAGCCCCTCGGAGGTGACCGCGGCAGCGGCGTCCTCGTAGGTCATCCCCGCGACAGTCGGAACGGCGATGAGCGAGCCGGGGCCGGATCCGAACCACCATCCGACACCTCCCGCGAGAACCGCGAGCAGCAGCACGACGGTGAGCAGCGCCGCGCCGGTGGAGCGACGGCGTGCGGTCCGGCGACGCAGCCGGGTGGCGTTGTCGACCGACTCCTCCGTCTCCTCGACGGGGGTCGGCAGCAGCGCGGTGCCCGGCAGGATCTTCGTGACTGATCCGGAGTCGTATTCGCGTGCCGGCGCATCGGTCGCGGTGGGGGCGGGGGCGACGCCGATCTCGCGCTCGATCTCGCGCAGTCGCGTGAGCATCGCCTTCGCGTCGAGGGGACGATCATCGGGGGACTTCTCCGTGGCCCAGAGCACCAGCTCGTCGAGCGGCTCGGGAACCGACGGGTTGCGCGCGCTCGGTCGCGGTACCTGCTCGGTGGCGTGCTGGAAGGCGATCTGCATCGGCTGCTCGCCCTTGTACGGCTGCTCGCCGACGAGCATCTCGTACAGCATGATGCCGAGGGCGTAGATGTCGCTGCGCGCGTCCGCCGTGCCGCGGGTCACGAGCTCGGGGGCGAGGTAGGCGATCGTGCCGAGCAGCTGGGCGCCGGTGGCCGTGTTCGCCGTCGTCGCCCTGGCCAGTCCGAAGTCGCCGATCTTGATGCGGCCGTCCTCGGCCAGCAGGACATTCTCGGGCTTCACATCGCGGTGCACGATCCCGGCGGCGTGGGCGGCGGCGAGACCAGAGAGGATCGCGTCCATGATGGTGATCGTCTGCGTGATCGTGAGCCGCTTCTGCTCGCGCATCAGCTCGCGCAGGGTGATGCCGGGCAGGTACTCCATCACCAGGTAGGCGAGCTCGCCGTCCTGACCCTGGTCGAACACGTTCACGACGTGCGGATCGGCCAGCCGCGCGGCGGCTCTGGCCTCTTGGATGAAACGGCTCTGGAACGCCGAGTCGTCGCTGAGATGCGCGTGCATCACCTTGAGCGCGATGCGCCGCTCGAGTCGCATGTCGGTGGCCACGTAGACGGTCGCCATGCCGCCACGGGCGATCCGCGCGCGAACACGATACCTGCCGTCGACAAGCCGCCCGATGAGCGGGTCGGCCTGCGGAGTGTTCACAGGTCGAGTCTATGAAGAACAGGCTGGGTGAACAGGCAACGGCGCACCGCAGGCGGGTTTCGATCCGGTGACGATGGGCGCGTCATCGCAGCGTGGCGAGCCACTGATTCGCCTGCCGCTCCCACATTCCGTAGCGATCCGGGTACGCCGACACCTGCACGGCCTGGGCGGCAGCGGTGAACGGCATGTCCTGCCACCCCGGGATGTCGAGCAGCCCCCGGGTCGCGGAGCCGTTGGGGTCGTCGGCGCCGCCGTAGAACACGCGGATGCTGCGGTCGGCATCCAGCGCCTGCGCCGTCGTGCCCCACCCCTGACTCGGGCGCTGCTGGAACAGGCCGAGGGAGTCGCGGTCGCCGTGGTCGAGGTTGCGCATCGACGACTCGACCATCGCCGTGGCCAGCGCGATCGCGATGCCGCGATCGGGCACGCCGAGCTCGCGTCCGACGCGGACGATGTGAGCCGCATGCGCGGTCTGGGTGGCATCCAGCGCAGCCGAGCGCTGCGGTGCCGTCGCCGCCGCGGCCGTCGCCGCCGCGGCCGGCGCCGGCGCCGGGGCGGTGAGCCGAAGCGCCTGTCCCGGGTAGATGATGCTGCCCTCGCCGAGGCCGTTCACCTGCAGCAGGTGGGAGACGCTCGTGGCGTACTTCCGGGCGATCGCGAAGAGGGTGTCGCCCGCGGCGACGGTGTGCGAGGCGGGCGCCGCGGCAGCGGGCGGAGCGGCGGGCGCCACGGCGGAGACGGGCGCGGGGGCCGGTGTCGAGCCGGCGGCGACGCGCAGCGTCTGGCCCGGGGTGATGATGGCCGAGCCGGCGATGCCGTTGATCGACATGATCGCCGAGACCGTCGTGCCGTATCGCTTCGCGATGGCGAACACGGTGTCTCCGGGCACGACCGTGTGCGTGGCGGCCGGCGCGGCAGCCGGCGGTGCGGTGGTCGACGGTGCGGATGCGGGGGAGAGGCGCAGCTTCTGGCCGGGGAAGATCACCGATCGCCAGCCCAGGCCGTTCCAGGCGAGCAGGTCGGCTGTGGCGACACCGTGTCTCGCGGCCACCGACGAGACGGTGTCACCCGGTCGGATCGTGTAGCCGGACGGCCGCGCGACGACAGGGCGGACGACGGTGCGCGGGGCGCTGGCGGCGGTCGGCACGGTGCGCACGCTCGGCGCGTGGCTCGCCGCCGCGGCGGAGCGGACCTCCGCGGCGCCGGCGGGCGCGGCGGTGAGGGCGGCCGCCAGGGTGCCGACGACGGCGGCCGGTGCCGCGATCCGCACGGCCGCGGTGCGCGGGTTGGTCATGTTCATGTCGTCTCTCTCCCGTGGTCCCCAGGTGCGCCCGGTTCCCAGAGGCGCTTCGATCCACAGAAACGCTGACACGCATGTAAACGGATGTCAACAGATGGGAACAGTGTGACTCGCGTGGCTCATGTGATCTGAGACGCCGCGGTCGGCTGCGGATGAGATAGTGGGAGGGTGTCTGAGAACGCTGCTGATCCCTCCGCCTGGCTGACGATTCCCGAGCTCGCCGAGGCGCTTCACGAGACGCCTGGCCGCGTCCGCCGTCTGCTCGACGAGCACTACCTGATCGGCTCGCGTCGGCACGGCTCGTTCGCGGTGCCCGCCGTGTTCGTCGTCGAGGGCCGGCCGCTGCCGTCGCTGCGCGGCACGATCATGGCACTGCAGGACGCCTCGTTCTCGGACGACGAGATCATCGACTGGCTGCTCGCGGAGGAGGAGACGCTCGGCCGCTCGCCGATCGCCGCGCTTCTCGCCGGGCACAAGAGCGAGGTCCGCCGCGTGGCCCGAACCCTCGCCTGAGGGCCCGTCCGTCCGGCGGTGTGCCCGCATGACGGCTGCGTGCAGCCCGACCGGGCTGCCGGAGCGGCTCAGGCCGACCGGGTGATCGCGGCCTCGGCCAGACCCTGCAGCGTCCGCGCCGCGGTCTCGTTCAGATCCGCGTCGCGGAGCGCTCGCACGGCCGCATCGCTGTAGTCGGCGATCATCTGCTCGACGCGCGCTGCCGCGCCCGTCTCGTGGATCAGCTCCTGCAGACGAGCGACCTCGTCGGCGCTGAGGTCGGGATCGCCGATGCGCGCATCGAGATGAGCGCGGGCATCCGCAGTCAGTGCCTCGCGCGCGATCGCGATGAGCGCGGTGCGCTTGCCCTCGCGAAGATCGTCGCCCGCGGGCTTGCCCGTGACGACGGGATCGCCGAAGACGCCGAGCACGTCGTCGCGCAGCTGGAAGGCCATGCCGACCGGATGCCCGAACGCGCGCAGCTGCGTGAGCAGCCGCCCGTCCGCGCCGCCGAGGGTCGCGCCGAGGAGGATCGGCTGCTCGACGCTGTAGCGCGCGGACTTGAGCGCGGCCACGCGCAGCGCCCGTTCGATGAGCGAGGCTGGCGGGTTGACGCCCCAGGCCGACTCCTCGGTCACGTCCAGCATCTGGCCGACGGTGACGTCGCGCCGCATGCGGGCGTACTCGGCGCGGGTGGGCGCGGCGTGCGGATGCCCGGCGAGGCACTCCTCGAGCAGATCGTCGCTCCAGGCGACGAGGAGGTCACCGAGCAGCACCGCCGTCGCGCGGCCGAAGGTCTCGGCGTCGCCGTGCCAGCCGGCTTCGCGATGCGCGGCTTCCAGCGCGCGATGCGAGGCAGGGCGCCCACGGCGCGTGTCGGAGTTGTCGATCAGGTCATCGTGCACGAGGGCCGCGGACTGGAAGACCTCCAGCGCCGCGCCGAGACCCCACAGCGCGGGGTCCGCCGTCGTGCTCTCGCCGGCGGCTGCGAGCCAGCCGGCATGCGCGAAGCGCGCGCGGAGACGCTTTCCGCCCTGCAGCGTGGCGACGGCGGCGTCCAGGAACAGCTCGGCGTCGGGTCCGTACTCCGCGCTCTGCGAGCGGATGCTCTGCACGAATCGGTCGAGTCTCGCTGTGACGGCGTCGATGACGAGGGAGGAAGACACGATTCCCAGCCTAGATGCAGACAATCGGGCGCCGCTCGGCTAGCCGACCGCGCCGCGCGCGGGTAGACTGGGATGACCGAACCGAGGGGGTTGGACATGCCTCTTTCCGAACAAGAGCAGCGCATGCTCGATGAGATGGAACGCCATCTCCTCCAGCACGATGCCGATGTCGTCACCGCGCCGTCCGGCGACCGGGCTCTCAGCTACCGGAACCTGGTCTACGGCGCTCTGCTGCTGCTCGCGGGCATCGGCGGTCTCGTCGCCGCGGTCGCCGCAGGTGAACAGCTCGGTGTCGTCGGCAGCATCATCCTCGGCGTCGTCGCCTTCCTCGCCATGCTGGGCGGTGCGATCCTCGCGTTCACGCCGGTGCGCCGCACCGCGCAGGCCCCCGCGCCGACGAGCACTCGCAGTGCGAAGCCGCGCGACTCCTCGTTCATGGATCGCATGAACGACCGCTGGGATCGGCGGCAGGACGACCGCTGAGTCGCACCGTCGACCCTGACCCCCCGAGAGACCCGGATGCCGAGCATCCGGGTTTTTTCATGCCCTCGTGACGGCGTCCGGTCCACCGCCCGCCCCAATCCCTCCACTCAGCCTCCACCGCGCTCCACCCGCTCACTTCGCCGGAATGACGGGCGCTGCGCGCGCGGGCGGGCGAACCCCGACGCGTACCGCGCCGAATTCTCGTAGGAAAGTGGAGCGAAGTGGAGTAAAGTGGTGCGCACCTCGGGTTGGCCGGACGCAGAGGGGGTGATGACCGGTGCTGCTGGGTACTCACACGCCGAAGCTGGACGACAAGGGCCGTGTCATCCTTCCTGCGAAGTTCCGCGAGGACCTCGCCGGCGGCATCGTGGTCACCCGCGGGCAGGAGCGATGCCTGTACGTGTTCAGCACCGCCGAGTTCGAGGCGAAGCACGAGCGGATCCGTCAGGCCCCGCTCACCGACAAGCAGGCGCGCAGCTTCCTGCGCATGTTCCTCTCCGGAGCCAGCGCCGAGATGCCCGACAGCCAGAACCGCATCACCATCCCGGCCCACCTGCGTCAGTACGCGGGTCTGGAGAAGGAGCTGGTCGTGACCGGAGTCGGCGCTCACGCCGAGATCTGGGACGCCGCCGCCTGGAACGACTATCTCGAGAGCAACGAAGAGTCCTACGCCGATCTGGAACAGGAGGTGATTCCCGGCTTGTTCTGACCACGGCTGTGATGCCTCGCCGCTCCGCCCCGACACACTTCCCCGGTGCCGGGTCGAGCGGAGAGGAATCAGAGCCGGAGGTCACGGGAGAACATCATGAGCATCCGCGACATCCACACACCCGTGCTGCTGGAGCGCTGCATCGAGCTGCTCGCACCGGCGCTGCAGCAGGACGGCGCGGTGCTCGTCGACGCCACGCTCGGCATGGGAGGGCACTCCGAGGCCTTCCTGGAGCGCTTTCCCGGCATCCGCCTGATCGGACTCGACCGCGACACCGACGCCCTTCGGATCGCGGGCGAACGGCTGGCGCCCTTCGGCGATCGCGTCACGCTCGTGCACACCGTCTACGACGAGATCGGCCTGCACGCGCAGGGCGCCTCGGCGATCCTGTTCGACCTCGGCGTCTCCTCGCTGCAGCTCGACGAGGCGGAGCGCGGCTTCGCGTACTCGAAGGATGCGCCGCTCGACATGCGGATGGACCAGACGAAGGGGCGCACCGCGGCGACCATCCTCGCCGAGTACAGCGAGGGGCAGCTGCGACGCATCTTCGAGCGCTTCGGCGAGGAGAAGCTCGCTGGCCGGTACGCGCGGTTCATCGTGGCGGCCAGGGAAGAGCATCCGCTCACCCGTTCCGGTGAGCTGGTCGACCTGCTCGTCGCCGCCACGCCCGCAGCGGCGCAGCGCGCCGGGCACCCCGCCAAGCGCGTCTTCCAGGCGCTGCGCATCGAGGTGAACTCCGAACTCAGCGTGCTCGCCGACGCCATCCCCGCGGCGATGGACGCCCTGGTCGTCGGCGGCCGGATCGCCGTCATGGCGTACCAGTCCCTGGAGGACCGCCTCGTCAAGCAGGCGTTCGCGGCGGCATCCAGGTCGACGGCGCCCGCCGGCCTCCCCGTGGAGCTGCCCGAGCACGCTCCCCGCTTCCGCGCCCTGACGAAGGGTGCGGAACTGGCGAGCGACGAAGAGAAGGCGCGCAACCCGCGCGCGATACCCGTGCGGCTGCGCGCCGCTGAGAAGCTGAGGGAGTCGGCATGAGCCTCCAGACCGCGCGCGCCCTGCCGCGCCCCGCACCGCACGTGGACGCACCGCGCGCAGAGCCGTCGCGGCGGCTGACCCCGGTCACCGCGCCCGCGCCCAGACGCCGGCCACGCCTGGGGTACGCCGCCCTCGCCGTCGGCGGTGCACTGGCGATCGGTGCCGCGCAGATGGGCATCTCGCTCGCCACCACTCAGGACGCGTTCGTTCTCGCGGGCCTGAACACCCAGCAGCACGAGCTCGGGCTGCAGAAGCAGTCGCTGCACGAGCAGCTCATCGGCATCAGCTCGCCGCAGTCGCTCGCGCAGAAGGCGGATGCCCTGGGGCTCGTCGTGGCAGGATCCGCGTCGTACCTGCGTCTCAGCGACGGGCAGGTCCTCGGCGCCGGAGACAGCGCCAGCTGGGCATCCACCGTCAACCCGAACGGGGGAACCGCGATCGGCAACGCACTGCTCGCACCGCCGCCGCCACCACCCGCCGCCGACACCGTGCCGGTTCTGGACGCCGCCGCCCCCGCCGACGTCGCAGCTGACGCCGTGGCCGTCCCGTCCGAGCCTGCCGCCCCTCCGGTCGTCACCGGCGGCCTCCCCACCCCCGTCACCCGATAGCCCACGTCACGGAGACGCGAATGACGACTCGAGCCACTCGTTCACAGCGCCGACGCACGGTCGTCGCTCTCGCGGTGATCCTCACGGTTCTCAGCGCCTTCGTGTTCCGCCTCGTCGACATCCAGGTGGTGCACGCCGACGACCACGTCGCCGAGGGGGTGAACACCGGGAATCTCGGATCGACCCAGGTGATCGCCGGGGCGCGCGGAGACATCACCGACGCCACCGGCACCGTACTCGCCTCGAGCGTGCTCGTCTACGACGCCGAGCTGTCCCCGGTGCTCATCCGCCAGTTCGAGGAGCAGACCGACGAGCGGAAGAAGCCGAAGCTCGCGTGGGATGAGGCCAGCGAGCGCATCGCCCGCATCGCGGGCATCAGCGCCGACGGCCTGCGCGAGCGCCTCACCGAGAAGCTCGCCGAGGATCCGGATTCGCAGTACCTCGAACTGGCGAGCGGATTGAGCACCGAGCAGTACCTCGAGCTGCGCTCGCTGAAGGCCGATCAGGGTCTCGCCTATATCGCCATGAAGCCGCGGTCGGTGCGGGTGTACCCGAACGGAGCGGTCGCCGGCAGCACGCTCGGCTTCCTCGACGGATCCGGCGCCCCCCAGTACGGCGTCGAGCGCATCGCGAACGAGTGCCTCACGCCCGAGAACGGCGAGATGACCTACCTCAGCGGTCAGGGCGGTGTGAAGATCCCGGGCAGCGAGCAGATCACGCCCGCCGTCGACGGCGGCACGGTCGAGCTCACCATCAACAGCGACCTGAACTGGTACCTGCAGCAGATGATCGCCGAAGAGGCGCAGAAGCAGGGCGCCCAGAGCGGCACGGTCACCGTCGTCGAGGTGAAGACCGGGAAGATCCGCGCCATGGCGGAGTGGCCGGCGCTCGACCCGAACGACGTCGACAGCGTGCCGGCCCGGCTGTGGAACTCGCAGATCTTCACGTACACCTACGAACCCGGATCGACGTTCAAGCCGATCACCGCGGCGACGCTGCTGGAGGAGAAGGCCGTGACACCCGAGACCACCGTCTCGGCGGAGAGCCGGGAGCGCTTCCCCAACGGCGCGAACATCGGCGACGCCTTCTCGCACCCCCGCTACGACTACACCCTCGCCGGCGCGCTCATCGACTCGTCGAACGTGGCGCTGTCGAAGTTCGGCACGATGGTGTCACCGCAGACCCGCTACGAGTACCTGAAGAAGTTCGGCGTGGGCGAGAAGACCGATGTCGGCTGGTATCTGGAGGAGCCGGGCGGGGTGGCGGCACCGCAGACCTGGGACAACCAGACCCTGTACACGACCACCTTCGGTCAGGCGTTCACCGTCACGCCCGCGCAGGTGGTGCGCGCCTACCAGACCCTCGCGAACGACGGCGAACGGATCGGCCTGAGCCTGATCGAATCCTGCACCGACAGCGACGGCACGGTGCACCGGACCCGCGCCGAGCGCGAGCAGGTCATCTCCGCCGACACCGCCTCCCAGGTCCGTCGCATGCTCGAGAACGTGGCGGTGCAGGGCGGGCTCGCCGACACCATCGCCGTCCCCGGCTACCGGATCGGGTCCAAGACAGGCACCGCGCAGAAGCCGGACGGGCGCGGCGGGTACAAGGCAGGGGTGTACTTCACGAGCATCCTCGGCGTCGCTCCGATCGAGGATCCGCAGTACGTCGTGATGGTCACCCTCGACGAGCCGACTAGGATTACATCGTCCGCGGCGACCGCGCCTGCTCTGCAGAAGGCGCTCACCCAGGTGCTCAAGACCTACCGCGTCGCTCCCTCTTCGCAGCCCATGGACGAGCTGCTTCCGAAATTCGACTAGCCGGCGCTCCGCCGCGCAAGGAGATGCCACATGATCGCCCTTCCGCTCGGTCAGATCGCCGAGATCCTCCGAGGTGAGCTGCGCCTGCACGCCTCCGACACGGCTGACACCGTCGTGGACGGGGTCGTCGACACCGACTCCAGGGAGATGACCCCGGGAGCGATCTTCGTCGCCAAGCCCGGCGAGACCACCGACGGGCACCGGTTCGTGCCGGCCGCCGCCGATGCGGGCGCTGTGCTCGCCATCGTGGAGCGCCCCGTCGAGGCGCCGATCACGCAGATCGTCGTCGCCGATGCCGTCACCGCTCTGGCCGACCTTGCGCGAGAGGTGGTCGCGCGCGTGCGCGCGGCAGGCCGACTGCGGATCGTGGGCATCACCGGCTCGAACGGCAAGACGACGACGAAGAACTTCCTCGCGCGCATCCTGTCGGATGAGGGCGAGACGGTCGCGCCGGTGCGCTCGTACAACAACGAGGTCGGCGCACCGCTGACCATGCTTCGCGTGACCCCTGACACGCGCTACCTGGTCAGCGAGTTCGGCGCCGCCGGGCGCGGCAGCATCGCGCGTCTCGCCGGTCTCGTCGAGCCGGACGTCTCGGTCGTGCTGATGGTCGGTCTGGCGCACGCCGGAGGATTCGGCGGCATCGAGCAGACGGCGCTGGCGAAGTCCGAGCTGGTCTCCGCCGCACGAGCAGACGGGACCGCCGTGCTGAACGTCGACGACCCGCGTGTCTGGGCGATGCGTCGCATCGCCGAGGAGCGGGGCATGTCGGTGGTCGGTTTCGGCCAGCATCCGGATGCCGAGGTCCGCGCCGACCGCATCGAGGTGGCGTCCGACGGCACGACCGCGGCCATCATCGTCGACGGCGAGGAGACGCCGCTGCGGCTGCAGGTGCTCGGAGCGCACCACGTGCACAACGCCCTCGCCGCGATCGCGGCCGCCCGCGTGCTCGGCGTGCCGGTCGCGGACTCGATCAGCCGCCTGGAGACGGTGCGGATCGCCGAGCGCTGGCGCATGCAGCCGATGGGCTCCGACCGCGTGCGCATCATCAACGACGCGTACAACGCCAGCCCCGACTCGATGGCCGCGGCTCTTCGCACGCTCGCGCAGATCTCCGGGCCGGGTGAGCGCACGGTCGCCGTGCTCGGCGCGATGAGCGAGCTCGGCGAGACGGCAGGGGAGGAGCACGATCGCATCGGTCTGCTCGCCGTGCGGCTGAACATCCAGCGGATCGTGGTCGTCGGCCCTGAGGCGAGGCGTCTGTACCTCGCGGCTGTCGGCGAGGGCTCGTGGGACGGCGAGGCCGTGCATCTGCCCGATCAGGACGCGGCGTTCGAGTACCTGAGACACGAGCTGCGGGACGGGGATCGGGTGCTCGTGAAGTCGTCCAACTCCGCCGGGCTCCGCCATCTCGGCGATCGTCTGGGAGAATCGTTCTCGTGAGGTCTTTGTTGATGGCGACCGCGATCTCGCTCGCCTTCTCGCTCTTCCTGACCCCGGTCTTCCTCAAGGTGTTCCGCCGGATCGGCTGGGGGCAGGTCATCCGCACCCCCGACGACATCGCCAACCCGAGCCACGAGGCCAAGCGGGGCACGCCCACGATGGGCGGCGTGATCTTCATCCTCGGCACGATCGTGGGCTACTTCGCCGGCAGCCTGTTCGGCGGCACGACGCCCGCTCTGTCGGCCATCCTCGTGCTGTGGCTGATGGTCGGCTTCGGCGTCGTCGGCTTCATCGACGACTACATGAAGGTCCGCAGTCAGCGCAGTCTCGGGCTCTCGGGCTGGCGCAAGGTCGTCGGACAGCTGCTCGTGCTCGTGCCGTTCGGCATCGTGGCGCTGAACTTCCCCAACCGCCTCGGGCAGTATCCCGCCAGCGGCTACGTCTCGCTGTTCCGCGACATCCCCTGGCTCAACCTGTTCGCGTTCGGGGCGGTGCTCGGCTGGATCCTCTATCTGATCTGGGTCGCCGTGATCGGCGTCGCCACGTCGAACAGCGTGAACCTGACCGACGGGCTCGACGGTCTGGCGGCAGGCGCGGGCGTCTTCGTCGTCGGCGCGTACAGCCTCATCGCGTTCTGGCAGTTCAAGCAGTCGTGCGTGGGATCGCTGCTGGCGCAGGCCGGATGCTACGAGGTGCGCGAGCCCCTCAACCTGGCGACGGTCGCGGCCGCGTTCGCGGGTGGACTGGTCGGGTTCCTGTGGTGGAACGCGCCCAAGGCGAAGGTGTTCATGGGCGACGTCGGATCGATGGCCATCGGAGGCGTCGTGACGGCGATGGCGATCCTCACCCGCACCGAGCTGCTGCTGTTCATCATCGCGGGCATCTTCGTCATCTCCTCCGGCTCGGTCATCCTGCAGCGCCTGTACTTCAAGGTCACCCGCGGCAAGCGCCTGTTCCTGATGAGTCCGTTCCATCACCACCTCGAGATGCGCGGCTGGGCCGAGGTGACGATCGTCGTGCGGCTGTGGATCATCGCCGGGCTCCTCGCCGTGTCCGCCGTCGGACTCTTCTACGTCGACTGGCTGATCCAGGCATGAGCACGCGACTCGACTCGCTCACCAGCTGGCACGCGGACTGGTCGGGGCTGCGCGTCGCCGTGCTCGGCCTGTCGATGACGGGGTTCTCCGCGGCGGACACGCTCACCGAGCTCGGCGCCGATGTGCTCGTGCTCTCGGAAGAGGCCTCGGAGGAGTACGCCCGCCTCGTTCCCGTGATCGGCGCGCGCCTGGAACTCGGCTCGCTGTCGGAGGTGCCGGCGGCACTGAGCGACTTCGCTCCCGATGTCGTCCTCGCCTCGCCCGGCTTCGCGCCGTCGCATCCGGTGATCCGCTGGGCGCAGCAGAACGACATCGCCCTCTGGGGTGACGTCGAGCTGGCCTGGCGGGTGCGCGACAAGGTTCTGCGGGCCGACGGCACCCCGGCCGAATGGGTGCTCATCACCGGGACCAACGGCAAGACCACGACGACGCAGCTCGCTGCGACGCTGCTGCAGGCCGGCGGGCTGCGCGCGGCGCCCTGCGGCAACATCGGCGTCCCGGTGCTCGACGCCGTGCGCGACCCCGGCGGCTTCGACGTCCTCGTGGTCGAGCTGTCGAGTCATCAGCTCTGGTACATCGGGCAGTCGGCGGCGGCCGGGCAGCTCGTGCCGCACGCCGCGGTCTGCCTGAACCTGGCGGACGACCACCTGGTGTGGCACGGCAGCGCAGATGCCTATCGCGAGGCGAAGTCGTTCGTCTACCGCCACACGAAGGTCGCCTGCGTGTACAACAAGGCCGACGCCGCGACCCTGCGCATGGTCGAGGAGGCGGATGTCATCGAGGGCGCCAGGGCGATCGGCTTCGATCTCGGCACCCCCGGGCCCAGTGATCTGGGCGTCGTCGACGGGATCCTCGTCGATCGGGCGTTCCACGACGACAGGCGCAACAGCGCCCTCGAGCTCACGACGGTCGCCGAGCTGCGCGCGGTCGGGCTCGACGCGCCGCACATCGTGCAGAACATCCTCGCGGCATCCGCTCTCGCCCGCTCGCTCGGAGTCGCGCCCTCCGACATCCACGACGCCCTCCAGAGCTTCGCCCTGGACGCGCACCGCATCCAGGTCATCGCCGAGCATCGCGGTGTCCGCTGGATCGACGACTCGAAGGCGACCAACCCGCACGCCGCCGCCTCGTCCCTGCGCGCCTACCCGGGCGCCGTGTGGGTCGTCGGCGGCGACCTGAAGGGCGTCGACCTCGCCGCGCTCGTCGCCGACGCCGGCCGCACGGCCGCTGCGGCGATCGTCATCGGCGTGGAGCGCGCTCCGGTTCTCGCGGCATTCGAGCGACACGCATCGCAGGTGCCCGTCTTCGAGGTCATCCCCGGCGAGACTGGGGAGGTCATGGATCGCGTCGTGGAACTGGCGGCCGGGATCATCGACGGCGAGGGCACGGTGTTGCTGGCCCCCGCCGCGGCATCCTTCGACCAGTTCTCGAGTTACGCGGACCGAGGAGAGCGCTTCGCACAGGCGGTGCGCGGATGGATCGAGCGATCCGGAACGTAGACGGAGAGGGCGGATGACGCAGACGACCAGCCCTCCGAGCGCCGGCGACCGCGGTCTCGCCGCCCGCGTCTCCCTCGGCAGACGGTTCACGCCGCCGACGACGGAGTTCGTGCTCATCGCGTCGACCGCCCTGGTGCTGACCGTCTTCGGATGGGTGATGGTGCTCTCCGCCACCAGCGCGAGGCCCGACCCGTGGGACGGCGCGCTCAAGCAGGGGATCTTCGCGATGCTCGGCATCCCGCTGATGCTGCTGATCAGCAGGATGCCCGTCGCCTTCCTCGGACGGATCGCCTGGCCCGCGCTGATCGGCGCGACCGCGCTGCAGCTGCTCGTGTTCGTGCCGGGCCTTCGCGTGTCGTCGTACGGCAACACGAACTGGGTGAACATCGCCGGTTTCCAGCTGCAGCCCTCTGAATTCCTCAAGCTCGCCCTCGCCCTGTGGATCGCGTTCGTGCTGCTGCGCAAACGCGCGCGCCTGGGCATCTGGCACCACGTGTTCATCCCGGTCGTCCCGGTCTCGATCATGGCCATCGGCACCGTGATCGGCGGGGAGGACCTCGGCACCGCGATGGTCCTCGTGCTGATCGTGCTCGGGGCCCTGTTCTTCGCCGGCGTCAAGCTGCGACTGTTCATCCTTCCCCTGATCGGCGGCATCGTGGCCGTGCTCGGCTACGCGCTCACCAGCGAGAACCGGATGAAGCGCATCCTCTCGGCGTTCAACCCCGAGTCCTGCGACCCGACGAGGGAGTGCTACCAGGCGGTGCACGGGATGTGGGGCATGGCCAACGGCGGGATCTTCGGCGTCGGCCTGGGCAACTCGCAGGAGAAGTACGGCTGGCTGCCCGCCGCGGAGAACGACTACATCTTCGCGATCGTCGGCGAGGAGCTCGGCCTGATCGGCTGCGTTCTGGTGCTCGCGCTGTTCGCGGTGTTCGCGATCGGCGTCTTCCGCATCGTGCGCCGCTCAGCCGACCCCTTCGCGCGGGTCGCCGCCGGCGGCATCGGGGTGTGGATCCTGGGGCAGGCGCTCATCAACATCGGCGTCGTGCTGCGAGTGTTCCCGGTGATGGGCGTGCCGCTGCCGTTCATGTCGCAGGGCGGCAGCGCGCTCATCTCGGTTCTCGCCGCATGCGGTGTGCTGCTGGCCTTCGCACGCACGCTCCCCGCCGCAGAGTCCGATGACCGCGCTCACCCGACGCGCCGGCGGGTCGCGACGACGCAGGGTAGGGTCGCGAAGAGCGATGTACTGAGCGAGCGGAGCGCGACGAAGTGATTTCGTATCTCCTCGCCGGCGGGGGCACCGCCGGCCACGTCAATCCGCTGCTCGCCGTCGCCGACCAGCTGCGTGATCGCGCCGACGGCAACGTGCTGGTGCTCGGCACGAGGGAGGGGCTCGAGGCGCGCCTCGTCCCCGAGCGGGGGTACGAGCTTCTCATCGTCGACAAGGTGCCGTTCCCGCGTCGTCCCGATGGTGCGGCGGTCGTGTTCCCCGCGCGCTTCCAGCGTGCGGTGTCGCAGGTGCGTCAGCACATCCGCAGCCGCGGCGTGGATGTCGTCGTCGGATTCGGCGGCTACGCCTCTGCGCCCGCCTATGTCGCCGCACGGCGCGAACGCATCCCCTTCGTGGTGCACGAGGCGAACGCCAGACCGGGCCTGGCGAACGTGCTCGGCGCCCGCTCGGCGGCCGCTGTGGGCGTCGCATTCGCGGGTACGCCGCTGAAGCGCGGGGAGGTCGTCGGCATGCCGCTGCGCCGCGAGATCGTCGACCTCGACCGCCGGGCGACGCGGGCCGAGGCCGCCGCCCACTTCGGCCTCGACGCGGAGCGTCCTGTGCTGCTTGTCTTCGGCGGGTCGCTGGGCGCCCTGCGCCTCAACGAGGCGATCGCGGACTCGTGGGGCGACGTGCTCTCCGCCGGCTGGCAGCTGCTGCACGCCACGGGCGAGCGCAGCGACCTGGTCGATCCGGGGGTGCCCGGATACGCCATGCGCCGGTACATCGACCGGATGGATCTCGCGTTCGCCCTCGCCGATCTGATCGTGTCGCGCTCGGGCTCGGCGACGGTCAGCGAGGTCAGCGCCCTGGGCATCCCGGCGGTGTACGTGCCGTACGCGGTCGGCAACGGCGAGCAGCGACTGAACGCGGCCTCCGCCGTCGCGGCGGGAGCCGCCGTGCTGCTCGACGACGCGACCTTCGACGGCGAGGTCGTGCGCGAGAAGATCATCCCGCTCCTCCGCGACCGCTCGCGCATCGACGCGATGGCGGCCGCGGCCGTGAGCATCGGCTCCCGCACGGGCACCGAGGACCTCATCGCGCTGATCGATCGCGCGCTCGCTGAAAAGTAGACTGGGAACGACATGATCAGACCCGACCTCTCCCTTCCGATCCCCGACACCATCACCTCCGCGCACTTCATCGGCATCGGTGGTTCCGGTATGAGTGGGCTCGCGAAGATGTTCCTCGATGCGGGCATCCGCGTCTCCGGCTCAGACCGGGCCGACAGCGACAACCTGCGGGCACTCGCTGCCGCGGGGGCCACCGTGCACGTCGGACATGACGCCGCGCACCTCGGCGACGCCGACACGGTCATCCACACCGGGGCGATCTGGCCCGAGAACCCCGAGTTCGTCACCGCGAAGCACCGCGGTCTGCACGTGATCCACCGCTCGCAGGCGCTGCACTGGCTGATCGGCGGGCGCCGCCTCGTCTCCGTCGCCGGTGCGCACGGCAAGACCAGCTCGACCGGCATGCTCGTCACCGCTCTGCAGGCGCTGGGGGCCGACCCGAGCTTCGTCAACGGCGGCGTCATCGAGCAGCTCGGCGTCTCGAGCGGCACGGGGGCCGACGAGCTGTTCGTGATCGAGGCCGACGAGTCAGACGGCACGTTCCTGCTGTACGACACGGCCGTCGCCCTGATCACCAACGTCGATCCCGACCATCTCGACTTCTTCGGGTCCGAGCAGGCGTTCTACGACGCCTTCGTCCGCTTCGGCGACGAGGCGCGACAGGCCGTGGTGATCTCGAGCGACGACCCCGGAGCGCAGCGGGTGCGTGCCGGCCTCAGCCACCGCGCGGTCGTCACGTTCGGGCGCGCGGCGGACGCCGATCTGCGCATCGACGACATCGTCACCACCGGCGGCGCGTCCGCGACACTGGTGCACAAGGGCGAGTCGGTGCGCATGCAGCTGGCCGTCCCCGGCGCGCACAATGCGATCAACGCGGGCGGCGTCGTCGCGGTGCTGCTCACGCTCGGCTACGGGCTGACCGAGGCGGCGCGCGCGGTGGAGGGATTCGCCGGGACGGTGCGCCGGCTCGAGCTGCACGGCGAGGCGCGCGGCGTGCAGGTGTACGACGACTACTCGCACCATCCGACCGAGGTGCGCGCCGCTCTCGAGGCGATGCGCGGGGTCGCGGGCTCCGGTCGCCTGATCGCGATCCAGCAGCCGCACACCTACTCGCGCACGCAGCACATGTTCCGGGAGTTCGCCGCTGTGCTCGAGGAGCTCGCCGATCACACGGTGATGCTCGACGTCTACGGCGCGCGCGAGGACCCGGTGCCCGGGGTGACGGGAGAGCTGGTCAGCGGGGCCTTCGCCGACCAGGCGAACGTGCGCTACGTGCCCGACTGGCAGCAGGCGGCGGACTACACCGCCCGCATCGCCCGCGAGGGCGACTGCGTGGTGACACTGGGCTGCGGAAACGTGTACCAGATCATCCCGCAGGTGCTCGACGCACTGCGCCGCCCCGCCGAGGACTGACGTGCGGCGCCCGGCACCGCTTCCCGTCTCGCCCGAGGAGCCGACTCCGGACGATGTCGCCGACAGCGCATCGCCCGAACGCCGTCGCCGCCCCCTGCTGCGTTTCGGCGCGACGGGGCAGCGCGACGCCGGCACGCGGGTCGGAGCCCCCGACGTCGGCGCCCCGGATGCCGCTGATCCGGACGCTTCTGGAGTGAAGCCCGTCTCGGGCTCCGACAGCGACGGGTACGCCGTGACCGCGGTGATCGAGGACGGCGAACGCGATGCCGGGCAGCCCGCGATGCGCAGCAGCGAAGTCTGGCGCGCCGCGCGCGCACGGCGCAAGGCGCTGCGCGCCGAGATCCGTCGATTCACCCAGCGCTCCCGGCGGCGGCGTCTCGCCGTATGGGGATCGACGGCCGCTCTGGTCGCTCTCGTCCTGGGCAGCATGATCGCGGCGTACAGTCCGCTGTTCTCGGTGGAGAAGATCACCGTCGCCGGCGCGACGAGCATCGATCCGGCCGCCGTGCAGCGATCGCTGTCCGACCAGATCGGCGCGCCGCTCGCGCTGGTCGACGCGGACCGCGTGGCGTCGGCGCTGGCGGAGTTCCCGATCATCGAGTCCTACGCCCTTGAGGTCCGCCCGCCGCGCGAGCTGCTGGTGCGCATCGTGGAGCGCACACCGGTGGGAGCGATCCGCGACGGCGACGCCTACTCGGTGGTCGACGCCGCCGGCGTGGTGCTCTCGACGAGTGCGGAACGGCCCGAGAGCACTCCGGAGCTCGACATCACCGGCGGTCTCGACTCGGCCGCGTTCCACAGCGCGGGACTGGTCATGCGGTCGCTGCCCGCCGACCTGCGCGCGACGGTGACTCAGGTGCGTGCGGCCTCCGGCGATGATGTGACGCTCAGCCTCGCCGACGGCAAGACGATCGTCTGGGGGAGTGAGCAGGACTCGGCTCGCAAGGCCGCGGTGCTGGTTCGCCTGATCGCCGCCGCGCCCCAGTCGAGCACGTTCGACGTGTCGTCTCCGACCGTTCCTGTGGTGGGTTGAGGGCAGATCGCGGCGACACGCCGTGTCGGTGCGCGCGCATGACGGTGTTGCGCATAGCGTCGTTGACGAGAACGCAATACCGGGAAACAGTTTAACCCTCTCGTTGAGGTTTAAGGTTTATCCCTCGTCAGGCTCGAATAACGGAGGCCGGCCATGAGCCAGAACCAGAACTACCTCGCCGTGATCAAGGTCGTCGGCGTCGGCGGTGGCGGCGTCAACGCCGTCAACCGCATGATCGAGCTCGGACTCCGCGGAGTCGAGTTCATCGCCGTCAACACCGACGCCCAGGCGCTGCTGATGAGCGACGCCGACGTCAAGCTCGACGTGGGCCGTGAGCTCACTCGCGGCCTCGGCGCCGGAGCCGATCCCGAGGTGGGCCGTCGGGCCGCCGAGGACCACGCCGAGGAGATCGAGCAGGCGCTCACCGGCGCCGACATGGTCTTCGTCACCGCCGGAGAGGGCGGCGGCACCGGCACGGGCGGCGCACCCGTGGTCGCGCGGATTGCGAAGTCGATCGGCGCGCTGACCATCGGCGTCGTGACCAAGCCGTTCTCGTTCGAGGGTCGTCGCCGCCAGAGCCAGGCCGAGGCCGGCGTCGCGAAGCTGAAGGAGGAGGTCGACACCCTCATCGTGGTGCCGAACGACAGGCTCCTCGAGATCAGCGATCGCGGCATCTCCATGATCGAGGCCTTCGCAACCGCCGACCAGGTGCTGCTCGCCGGTGTGCAGGGCATCACCGACCTCATCACCACCCCGGGTCTGATCAACCTCGACTTCGCCGATGTGAAGTCGGTCATGCAAGGAGCCGGTTCCGCGCTCATGGGCATCGGCTCGGCGCGCGGCGCCGACCGTGCCATCAAGGCGGCCGAGCTCGCCGTCGAGTCCCCGCTGCTGGAGGCTTCGATCGAGGGCGCCCACGGTGTGCTGCTGTCGATCCAGGGTGGCTCGAACCTCGGCATCTTCGAGATCCACGATGCAGCCGACCTCGTCAAGGAGGCCGCGCACCCGGAGGCCAACATCATCTTCGGAACGGTCATCGACGACAGTCTCGGCGACGAGGTGCGCGTCACGGTGATCGCCGCCGGCTTCGACGGCGGCGAGCCCGCTGCGCGGCTGGAGCCGATGGTCGTGGAGCGTCCGGCGGCCAACCCGCTGCCTGAGGTGCGCCTGGACGAGAAGGCCGCCGAGGAGCGCCCCGAGCCGGCCAGGCCGGCTGCGACGCCCGCGCCGGTGGCATCCAGCATCGAGCCGGCGTTCTCTGACGACGACATCGACATCCCCGAGTTCCTGAAGTGACGCTCAGCGCGCGGCTGTCGGCGATAGACGAGCGCATCGCCGACGCCGCGCGCCGGGCAGGCCGGGATCCGGGTGAGATCACCCGGATCGTGGTGACGAAGTTCCACCCCGCCTCCCTGGTGCGTGAGCTGCACGAGCTCGGTGTGACCGACGTCGGCGAGAACCGCCAGCAGGAGACGACGGCCAAGCGTGCCGCTCTCGACGGGCTCGGCGTACGCTGGCACTTCATCGGCCAGGCGCAGACGAACAAGGCCGCAGCGATCCGTCGGGACGCGGACGTCGTCCACTCCGTCGATCGCGTGAAGCTCGCGGACGCGCTGCATCGGGCCGATGTCGACGGAGACCCACTGGATGTGCTCGTGCAGGTCAACCTGACCGAGGACACCGGCCGAGGCGGCAGTGCGCTCGGTGACGCCGAGGCGCTGACCGAGCACGTCCTCTCCCTCCCGTCGCTCCGGCTCCGAGGCGTCATGGCGGTCGCCCCGCTCGACGAGGAGCCGTCTCGCGCCTTCGCACGGCTGCGCGACGTCGCCGATCGCGTGCGTGCCCTCGCCCCCGCGGCCACCTGGATCTCAGCCGGGATGACCGGAGATTTCGAGGCGGCGATCGACGCGGGCGCGACACACCTGCGGATCGGTTCCGCAATCACAGGACCGCGCCCCGACCGGGGTTAGCCTTTCAACCAGACCAGCCCGAACGTTCGAACCGGAGGACACGATGGGTAACCCGCTGAAGAAGACCATGGTGTATCTCGGCCTCGCCGACGAGGAAGAGGTCTATGAGGAGGAGGCCGCGCCGACGCCGGCCCGAGCCACGCGTGAGAAGCACGAGGTGATCGAACGCGACGAGACCGCACCGGCCCCCGTCACGCCGCTGCGTCGTCCGACGGCTGTTCGTCAGCCCGCGGCGGGCTCGGTCAACGAGATCCTCACCGTGCACCCCAAGCAGTACCGCGACGCGCAGATCATCGCCGAGAACTTCCGCGAGGGCGTGCCGGTGATCATCAACCTGTCGCAGATGAGCGACGCCGACGCGCGCCGTCTCATCGATTTCGCCAGCGGGCTCTCGCTCGGTCTGTACGGCCGCATCGAGCGCGTCACGAGCAAGGTCTTCCTGCTCTCGCCGGAGAACATCGCAGTATCCGGCCAGGGCGGCCTCGCGCAGGCGGATTCCGCCTCGTTCGACTCCTGATCCGTGGGAGCGATACTCAGCATCATCGGCGGCATCGCCGAGCTCGTGCTGACTCTGTACGTGCTCGTGCTGATCGCGCGGCTCGTGCTCGAGTACATCCCGCTGTTCAACCGGTCGTGGCGTCCGAAGGGGGCCGGGCTGGTCGCGGCGGAGCTCGTGTACACCGTGACCGACCCGCCGATCCGCTTCTTCCGCAGGCTCGTGCCGCCGCTGCGCCTCGGGACGATCGCGCTGGATTTCGGGTTCATGCTGACCATGCTCAGCGTGTTCATCCTGATGGCGGTCGTCCGGGCGCTGACCTGAGCGACTGAGCGCGCGAGCGTCGCGCCGCTCAGACTGGGGGACTATGCTTGGCTCCCAGACGCGCGCCCCGGGTACGCGTCGAATGAACCACACCGCCGGCTCTCAGCGACTGGCAACCGAACTCATCGAAAGAGGAGCCACCCATGGCACTTACCCCGGATGACGTCGTCCACAAGGAGTTCCAGCACGTCCGATTCAAGGATGGCTTCGACCCCGAAGAGGTCGACGACTACCTCGACGAGATCGTCGTTGAATGGCGCAAGACCATCGAGGAGAACAACGAGCTGAAGGCCAAGCTCGCGGCGTACGAGTCCGGCGAGAACGCCCCGGCTCCCGCCGCAGCGCCGACGCCCGCTCCCGCTCAGGCCGCCGAGGGATCGCCCGTCGGCACCTCCGCCGGCATAATCGAGCTCGCCCAGCGTCTGCACGACGAGCACGTCGCCGAGGGTGAGGCCAAGCGCAAGCAGCTCATCGAGGAAGCCGAGACCGAGGTCGCACGCATCCGCACCGAGGCCGAGGCGAAGCAGCGCGAGGAAGCAGCGCGACTCGAGCGCGAGCGCAACATGCTCGAGGGTCGCATCACCGAGCTGCGCGAGTTCGAGCGCGACTACCGCGGCAAGCTCCGCGCGATGATCGAGGGGCAGCTGCGCGACCTCGACCAGAAGTCCTCGACGGACTCGACGCCCGTCTCCGCCATCGGCCTGTAGGTCACCTTTGGCAGGACGTCGTCCCCTTCGTCGGTCGGCGGCCGGCATGATCGTCGCGTCTCTCGCGGCCGTCGTGCTGGTCGCCGATCAGTCTGTGAAGCACCTCACCATCGAGAACCTGCCGAAGCATGAGGCTGTGCCCGTGCTCGGTGAGTTCCTGCAGCTCTACTACATCCGCAACTCCGGCGCCGCGTTCTCGATCGGCGCGGAGGTCACCTGGATCTTCACGATCGCCATGGCCGTCGTGGCCGGGATCATCGTCTGGAAGGCGTTCCAGGTCCACTCCCGCCTCTGGGCGGTGGTGCTCGGGTGCCTGCTCGGCGGTGTGCTGGGCAATCTCACGGATCGGGTGCTGCGCGAACCCGGATTCGCCGTGGGCCACGTCGTCGACATGATCTCGATGCCGTGGATGCTGCCCGCGATCTTCAATGTCGCCGACATCTTCATCGTCTCGGGGATGATCTCGGTCGCCCTGCTCGTCGTCTTCGGGCTGCGTCTCGACGGTACGCGCGAGCGCGATCATGCGCAGAGTGCGGATGACGCGACGCAGAACGGCCACGAGGGCGCCGCCGCGTCAGCGGAGATCTGACCGTGCAGTCCCGCAGTCTTCCCGTCCCCGACGGGCTCGACGGTCAGCGCGTCGACGCCGCCCTGGCCAAGATGCTCGGTTTCTCGCGCACCTTCGCGGCCGAGGTCGCGGAAGCGGGCGGTGTCACCCTCGACGGCGTCTCGCTCGGAAAGTCGGATCGACTGCGTGCGGGCGGCTGGCTCGATGTGAGCTGGTCGCCGAAGGAGGAGCCGAGGATCGAGCCCATCGCGGTGCCCGAGCTCGGGATCGTCCACGACGATGACGACATCGTCGTGGTCGACAAGCCGACCGGCGTCGCCGCTCATCCCTCGATCGGGTGGGAGGGGCCGACCGTGGTCGGTGCTCTCGCCGCGGCGGGATTCCGCGTCGCGACCAGCGGAGCGCCCGAACGTCAGGGGGTCGTGCACCGCCTCGACGTGGGCACGAGCGGTCTCATGGTCGTGGCGAAGACCGAGAGCGCGTACACCGTTCTCAAGCGCGCGTTCAAGGACCGCACGGTCGAGAAGATCTACCACGCTGTGGTGCAGGGGCATCCGGATCCGCTCGCGGGCACGATCGATGCGCCGATCGGCCGCCACCCCAACCACAGCTGGAAGTTCGCCGTCGTGCCGGACGGCAAGCCGTCGGTCACCCACTACGAGACGCTCGAGGCGTTCCCCGGCGCCTCCCTGCTCGAGATCCATCTCGAGACGGGCCGCACGCATCAGATCCGCGTGCACATGGCCGCGCACCGGCATCCCTGCGTCGGCGATCCGCTCTACGGCTCCGACCCGACCCTGTCGGCCAGACTCGGTCTCACCAGGCAGTGGCTGCACGCGCATCAGCTCGCCTTCACGCATCCGACGACCGGTCAGTGGGTGCGGTTCGACTCGCCTTATCCCGCGGACTTCCGTCACGCGCTCGACGTGCTGGATCCGGGTCGCGACGCGGACTGACGCGACTCGACCTCAGGCTCTGACGCGACCGCCGCGGAAGGTCGCCGGGTCGTCCTCCGCCATCGCCAGAGCGATGCTGCGCACATGCGCATGGTCGACGTCACCCATCGCCGCCAGGTCGTAGAAGCCCACCTCGGTCAGCTCCCCGTCGGCTGGGTACGGGTCGCCCGAGACCCAGGTGCAGCGGAAGACCAGATCGAGGTAGTCGACCTGGTCTCCGTTGGCGTAGGTCACCCGCGGCATCTGCTGCACCAGCGCAAGACGGTCCACCGAGACGACGACGCCGGCCTCTTCGAGGCACTCGCGCGCGGCGGCGTCGGCCGGTTCCTCCCCGGGTTCGACGATGCCCGAGATCGCCTGCCAGGCACCGTTGTCGGCGCGCTTGCCCAGCAGCACCTTCTCGTCGCGGAAGACGATCGCGGTGGCGCCGACCAGGGGCAGTGGTGCGGTGCCGATGTGCTTCCGCAGCGCGAGGACGAATTCAGGAGTGGCCATGCCGTTCAGCGTATCGAGGGCGCGTCGACGCGGGCGTCGGAGGGGCCTCGTAGACTCGATGCATGGCCTCCGATTCCTTCGTGCACCTGCATGTCCACAGCGAGTACTCCATGCTGGACGGTGCGGCGAAGATCAACTCGATGACGCAGGCCGCGGCCGACTACGGGATGCCGGCGATCGCCGTCACCGACCACGGGAACACGTTCGCGGCGTTCGAGTTCTACAACGCCGCGAACGCCGCGGGCATCAAGCCGATCATCGGACTCGAGGCCTACGTCACCCCGGGAACGCACCGCAGCGACAAGTCGCGCGTGGCGTGGGGAACGGCCGATCAGAAGAGCGACGACGTCTCCGGATCGGGTGCGTACACGCACACCACGCTGTGGAGCGAGACCACCGCCGGGATGCACAACCTGTTCCGACTGAGCTCGCTCTCGAGCATCGAGGGCTACTACTTCAAGCCCCGCATGGACCGCGAGCTGCTGCAGACCTACGGCAAGGGCCTGATCGCGACCACGGGATGCCCGTCGGGCGAGATCCAGACCCGCCTGCGACTCGGGCAGTACGACGCGGCGCGGGCTGCGGCCGCCGAGTTCCAGGACATCTTCGGCAAGGAGAACTACTTCGCCGAGATCATGGACCACGGCCTCTCCATCGAACGTCGGGTGATCAGCGACCTGCTGCGGCTGTCGAAAGACCTGGACATCCCTCTCGTCGCGACGAACGACTCCCACTACACGCACCAGCACGAGGCGGATGCGCACGAGGCGCTGCTCTGCGTGCAGTCCGGCTCGACGATGGACGATCCGAATCGATTCAAGTTCGACGGCGACGGCTACTACATCAAGACGGCGCAGGAGATGCGCCAGATGTTCCGCGACCACCCCGAGGCGTGCGACAACACGCTGCTCATCGCTGAGCGCTGCCAGGTCGAATTCGACACCAAGGCCAACTACATGCCCCGCTTCCCGGTGCCGGACGGCGAGACGGAGGACAGCTGGCTGGTGAAGGAGGTCGAGAAGGGCCTGCACTACCGGTACCCGAACGGCATCCCCGACAGGGTGCGCAAGCAGGCCGAGTACGAGACGGGGATCATCCTGCAGATGGGGTTCCCCGGGTACTTCCTCGTCGTCGCCGACTTCATCAACTGGGCCAAGGACCACGGCATCCGGGTCGGTCCCGGCCGTGGCTCCGGTGCCGGGTCGATGGTCGCGTACGCGATGAAGATCACCGACCTCGATCCGCTCGAGCACGGCCTCATCTTCGAGCGCTTCCTCAACCCCGACCGCGTCTCGATGCCCGACTTCGACGTCGACTTCGACGACCGGCGCCGCGGTGAGGTGATCGAGTACGTGACGCAGAAGTACGGCTCCGAGCGCGTCGCCCAGATCGTCACCTACGGCACGATCAAGTCCAAGCAGGCGCTGAAGGACGCCGGGCGCGTGCTCGGCTACCCGTTCAGCATGGGAGACCGGCTCACCAAGGCGATGCCGCCCGCGGTGATGGGCAAGGACATGCCGCTCAGCGGCATGTACGACAGTGCGCACCCGCGCTACAAGGAGGCGAGCGAGTTCCGCGCGCTGATCGACACCGACACCGACGCCAAGCGGGTCTTCGATCGCGCTCTCGGACTCGAGGGGCTGAAGAGGCAATGGGGCGTGCACGCGGCCGGCGTGATCATGTCATCGCACCCGCTGATCGACATCATCCCGATCATGAAGCGCGAGCAGGACGGTCAGATCGTCACCCAGTTCGACTACCCGTCGTGCGAGTCGCTCGGTCTGATCAAGATGGACTTCCTGGGGCTGCGCAACCTCACGATCATCTCGGACGCGCTCGACAACATCCGCATGAACAGGGGAGAGGAGCTCGATCTCGAGCACCTCGGTCTCGAGGACCGCGCCGTCTACGACCTGCTGGCCCGCGGCGACACGCTGGGCGTGTTCCAGCTCGACAGCCCGCCGCTGCGCTCGCTGATGCGGCTGATGAAGCCCGACAACTTCGCCGACATCTCGGCGCTCATCGCGCTGTACCGACCGGGACCGATGGGCGCCAACTCGCACACGAACTACGCGCTGCGCAAGAACGGTCTGCAGGAGATCACGCCCATCCACCCCGAGCTGGAAGAGCCGCTGGCCGACATCCTGCAGGAGTCCTACGGTCTGATCATCTATCAGGAGCAGGTCATGGCCATCGCGCAGAAGGTCGCCGGGTTCAGCCTCGGCCAGGCCGACATCCTGCGTCGCGCGATGGGCAAGAAGAAGAAGTCCGAACTCGACAAGCAGTACGAGGGCTTCTCCGGCGGCATGAAGGAGCGCGGCTTCGGCGAAGGAGCCGTCAAGGCGCTGTGGGACATCCTGCTGCCGTTCTCCGACTACGCCTTCAACAAAGCGCACTCCGCCGCGTACGGACTCGTGTCGTACTGGACCGCGTACCTCAAGGCGCACTACCCGGCTGAGTACATGGCGGCTCTGCTGACCAGCGTGGGCGACTCGAAGGACAAGATGGCGCTCTACCTGAACGAGTGCCGCCGCATGGGCATCCGGGTGCTGCCGCCGGATGTGTCGGAGTCGATCAACTTCTTCGCGGCCGTCGGCGAGGACATCCGCTTCGGTCTCGGCGCGGTGCGCAACGTCGGCAGCAACGTCGTCGACGGGATCGTCGCGTCCCGCAAGGACGGGCCGTTCACCTCGTTCCACGACTTCCTGGGCAAGGTGCCGCTGCATGTCTCGAACAAGCGCACCGTCGAGTCGCTGATCAAGGCGGGCGCGTTCGACTCGATGGGCGACACCCGCCGCGCGCTGATGGAGATCCACGAAGACGCCGTCGAGGCCGCCGTCGACCGCAAGCGGAACGAGGCGCAGGGCGCGATCGGCTTCGACTTCGACAGCCTCTACGACGAGATGGAGGAGGCGGCGCCCGCGAAGGTGCCCGATCGTCCAGAGTGGACGAAGAAGGACAAGCTGGCCTTCGAGCGCGAGATGCTCGGACTGTACGTCTCCGATCACCCGCTGGCGGGGCTCGAGGTCCCGCTCGCCAAGCACGCCTCGATCTCGATCAACGGACTGCTCACCTCGGAGGACCTGCAGGACGGCGACCAGGTCACCGTGGCCGGGCTCGTGACCAGCGTGCAGCACCGCGTGGCCAAGGCCAGCGGCAATCCGTACGGCATGATCACCGTCGAGGACTTCAACGGCGAGGTGACGATCATGTTCATGGGCAAGACGTACACCGAGTTCCAGCACACCCTGCAGCAGGATGCCATCCTCGCCGTGCGAGGCCGCGTCTCCCGCCGTGACGACGGGCTCAATCTGCATGCGCAGTCGGCCTTCGCGCCGGACGTCGGCTCGTTCGACGCCGCCGGCCCCCTCTCGCTGCTGGTCGCCGAGCAGCGGGCGACGGAACGGGTCATGACGGACCTGGCCGACGTGCTGCGCCGCCATGCCGGTGATACCGAGGTGCTGCTGCGCGTGCACCGCGGCAGCGCCGCGAAGGTGTTCGAGGTGCCGATGCCCGTGAAGGTGTCCGCCGACCTGTTCGGCGACCTCAAATCGCTGCTGGGCCCCGCCTGTCTGGGCTGAGCGCACGGCCTCGGGGCGACGCATCGAACTCCCGGGTGCGGTGAGTAGGATCGTGACTCGCGTGGCCACCCACCACGAACGAAAGGACCCTCGATGAGCTTCGACAGTCCCGGCAGCGCCCCCGGCGACGCCTCGGCAGACGAGCCTCGCCTGCGCGCCGACGCGCGCACCGGGGCCGACATCGACCCGGACGGCATCGACCGGGATGACGACGGAGTCCTCTACGAGGACCAGGTCCAGCCGGAGTACGGCATCCTCGGCTTCACGCTGCGCGAGATCATCATCATCGGCGCCTGGCTGATCGGCTTCGTGGCCTCGTTCTTCCCGATCGGTCCGATCGGCGACACCGTGTGGACATCGGGCATCCACTGGATCCTGATGATGGGAGTGCCGACGGTGGCCGTCTTCCTCGTCGTGCTGCGCCGATTCTCACCGGACGGGATCCGCCGGGTGGGGTCTCTGGGCATCGACCAGTTCGCGTCCGTCGCGGCTGCTGTCGCCGCCGTCTCGTGGGCCCAGGTGCTCTGGCAGCAGGTCGCCGCCACCATCGAGACCGGCGTGCTGCTCATCGGCTGGGTCGCCGTGGTGGGTCAGCTGGCCACGCTCGTGCTGGTGGCCGCGACGGTGTTCGCCCCCCTGCTGCCTCGGCTGCGAGAGGACTTCCACGGCCGCCTGGAGACGCTCGCGCACCGGAACGCGAACCCCGTCCGACCCGTCATCGCGCGTCCGCGCGCGGAGCGCGAAGCCGTTCCGTCAGCGGTGCCCCCGGCCGGCGCCGTCCGACCGGACGATGCTGACGGCCCCGCAGCGGCGCCGCCCGCAGCCGCCGAGCCGAGGGTGGAGACCGCACTGACGATGGTCATCCCGCGCACGGCGTCGGATGCGGATGCCCTGGATCGGGCATCCGCATCGGATCACCTCTCCGCTCCGGATGCCGAGGACGCGGACTCCACGCTGACCGCGGCCGCGCCGATCGCGCAGCCTGCCCAGCCGGTGCCTGTCCAGCCGGCGCCGGTCCAGCCGGCGGCCGTCGAGCCCGCGTTTGTCGAGCCGGCGCCCGTCGAGTCGCAGCCCGTCGAGCCGGCGCCTGTCGAGCCGGCGCCCGACGAGCCGGCGTCTGTCGAGCCGGAAGCGACCTCGACGTCGGAGCCGGCGGCACCCGCGCCGCAGCCCGTCGTGTCCGACCACCGAGACGACGACACCGAGGTGCTGTACAACACCGCCGCTGTCGAAGCGCTGCAGAGCATCTTCGCCGACGACACTCCCGACTCAAATCGGACGGTCGAGCACAACACCGCGCCAGACGGCGTGGCCGGCCCGGCCACGTCGGCGGTCGACGATGCGGACGAGCAGCCGCTGCGGCGCACGCGCGGCGAGCAGTCCGCCGAGCCCGACCACCTCGGTCAGCCCGAGCCGTTCTGGATCCTGGCGCCCACCGAGCGCGACGTGCTCGACGAGCGAGGCCATCCGCTGTTCCGGATCGGGCCGACGGCGTGGGCGCTCGCGATCGAGGATCGGGGCGGGGCGTTCGTCGTGCGACATGAGGACGGCCGCATCGGCTACCTCCACGACATCTTCGACATCACGAAAGGCTGAGCGCGTGCGCACGATCGATCTCCGAGGGCAGTCCCTCTCACCCTCCGACATGCTCGCGGCCGTGCCGCGTGCCACCCAGGCCCGCGCCGAGGCGCTCGAGGCCGCTGCCGCGATCGTCGAGGCCGTGCGCACCACGGGTGAGGCCGCCCTGCGTGAGCAGGCCGAGCGCTTCGACGGGGTGAGCGGTCACGCCATCCGCGTCCCCGCCGAGCACGTCGCCGAAGCCGCGGCCTCGGTGGATCCGGCGGTGCGCTCCGCCCTCGAAGCCGCCATCGACCGCGTCCGCCGTGGCTCGGCGGCGCAGGTCCCCGCCTCGCAGACCACCGACATCGGGCCGGGCGCGAGGATCACCCAGCGGTGGCAGCCCGTCACCCGCGCGGGGGTGTACATCCCCGGTGGCAAGGCGCCGCTGGCATCCAGCGTCGTGATGAACGTCGTGCCCGCACAGGTCGCGGGCGTCACCTCGATCGCCCTCGCCTCCCCGCCCCAGGCCGCGCACGGCGGACGGGTGCACCCCACGATCCTCGCGGCGGCATCCCTCCTCGGCATCGACGAGATCTACGCGATCGGCGGTGCCGGCGCGATCGGCGCGCTCGCTCACGGCGTCGCCGACCTGGGACTCGACCCGGTCGATGTCGTGTCCGGGCCAGGCAACAACTACGTCGCCTCGGCGAAGCGGGTCGTCGCCGGCGTCGTCGGAACCGACTCCGAGGCCGGCGCGACCGAGATCCTCGTGGTCGCCGATGCGTCGGCGGATGCCGCCCTCATCGCGGCTGACCTGATCAGCCAGGCCGAGCACGACGAGCAGGCGTCAGCGGTGCTGGTGACGGATTCGGTCGAGCTCGCCGAGCAGGTCGCCTCAGCCGTCGCCGACCTCGCCGCGACCACCGCGCATGCCGCGCGCGTCGCCGAGGCCCTCGCCGGGCCGCAGTCGGCCATCGTGCTCGTCGACGATCGGGCGATGGCGGAGGCGTTCAGCAATGCGTACGCGCCGGAGCACCTCGAGCTGCACCTCGCAGACGCGTCCGCCGCGGCCGAGCGCTTCACGAGCGCCGGCGCCGTGTTCGTCGGCGACCAGACGCCGGTGAGTCTCGGCGATTACATGGCCGGCAGCAATCACGTGCTGCCCACCGGGGGACAGGCCCGGTACGCGGCCGGACTCGGCGCGTACACGTTCCTGCGACCGCAGCAGGTCATCGAGTACGACCACGCCGCCCTCGCCGAGGTGCGGGCCGGGGTCGTCGCCCTCGCGAACGCGGAGATCCTGCCCGCACACGGCGACGCCGTCGAGGCGCGCTTCGCCGACACCTCCCGGTGAGCCGAGAGCGAGCGAGTAGGCTGACCGATCATGCACTGCCCCTTCTGCCGGCATCCGGACTCCCGCGTCATCGACTCCCGCACCAGTGACGACGGCCTGTCGATCCGACGCCGACGACAGTGCCCGGAGTGCGGCGGACGATTCTCGACGACCGAGACGGCGAGTCTCATGGTGATCAAGCGCTCGGGCGTCATGGAGGCGTTCAGCCGGGACAAGGTGATCTCCGGGGTGCGCAAGGCGTGCCAGGGTCGGCCCGTCACCGAGGCGAACCTCGCGCTCCTCGCCCAGAAGGTCGAGGAGGCCGTGCGGCAGACGGGTGTCTCGCAGCTCGACACCAACGAGATCGGACTCGCGATCCTGGGCCCCCTGCGTGAGCTCGACGAGGTCGCGTATCTGCGCTTCGCCAGCGTGTATCAGGCCTTCGACTCGCTCGACGACTTCGAACGCGCCATCCGCGACCTGCGCGCCGACCACGATGCGTCGGAACCGGATTCCCACGACCGGTAGCCTTGGGCAGTGATGTACTCACTGCTCTTCCGCCACGTCCTCGCGCGCTTCGACCCCGAATTCGCGCACCACGCCGCGATGGCGGTCATCCGCGCGCTCGGCGTGCCGCCGTTCTCGTGGGCGGCGCGCGCGCTGACCGCCCCGCGACCGCAGCAGCAGGTGCGCGCGCTCGGTCTGGTCTTCCCGTCGCCCTTCGGCGTCGCCGCGGGGTTCGACAAGAACGCCGTCGGCGTGCGCGGTCTGGATGCCCTGGGCTTCGGGCACATCGAGATCGGCACCATCACCGCCATCCCGCAGGAGGGCAACCCGAAGCCGCGCCTGTTCCGCCTGATCCCCGACCGGGCCGTCATCAACCGGATGGGCTTCAACAACGAGGGGGCGGATGCCGCGGCACGCCGACTCGCCGCGCTGCGGCGGCGTGCTCCTCGCGCGGTCATCGGGGTGAACATCGGCAAGAGCCGGGTGGTCGCGGTCGAGGATGCGGTCGGGGACTACGTCACGTCCGCCACGCGGCTCGCGCCGCTCGCCGACTACCTCGCCGTGAACGTGTCGTCACCGAACACTCCAGGTCTGCGCGGCCTGCAGGCCGTGGAGACTCTCGCTCCGCTGCTGCGCGCGGTGAAGCAGGCGGCGGGCGAGACGCCGCTGCTCGTGAAGATCGCCCCCGACCTGCCCGACGACGAGATCGAGGCCATCGCCCGCATGGCGGTGGCGGAGGGGCTCGCCGGGATCATCGCCCACAACACGACCATCTCCCGCGACGGCCTGATCACCGACCCGGCGGTCGTCGAGGCGGCCGGGGCGGGCGGACTCTCCGGCGCGCCGCTGAAGCAGCGCTCGCTGGAGGTGCTGGCCGTGGTCCGCAGCGCCGTGCCGGCCGACTTCTGCGTGATCGCCGTCGGGGGAGTGGAGACCGCAGACGACGTGCTGCGACGACTGGACGCCGGTGCGACGCTCGTGCAGGGCTACACAGCATTCCTGTATCGCGGACCGCTGTGGGCCAGGCAGATCAACAGAGGCCTGCGTCGCTGAGCGACACAGGCCTCCGCACGACCGAGCCGCGGGTCAGTCCGGGTACTGACGGCGCGTGACCTGGGGCTTCGGAAGACGCATGAAGCGCATCTGCAGCGCCCGCATCGCCGCGTACCAGCCGAGTCCGCGTTCGCGACGCTCGAGACCGAACTTCGCGGCGGTCTTCTTCTTCACCCGCATGCTCAGCAGCACCATGTCGCCGACCGCGAGCAGCATGTAGCCCCACAGACCGACCATCGCCCACAGCTGCACCGCGGGGATCTCGACGAGGCTGAGCACGATGACCAGCAGCATCGCGGCCATCAGCCACTCGGAGATGTGCCAGCCGGCGTCCACGTAGTCACGCACCCACCGGCGCTGAGGACCGCGGTCACGTGCGGGAAGGTACTTGTCCTCGCCGTTCTCCATCCCGATGCGGGCCCGCTGGCGGCGCGCCTGCAGGACGGCCTTCGCCGCAGCACGGGCCTCCTTCGTGTTCGCGACGAGGGGACGGCGATTGGCCGCCTCGCGTTCGGCGCGGGTGGGGGTGGCGCGGCCCTTGCCCACGGCGGGCGTCTCGCGGGCGTCGTCGGCGGCAGGGGTGGGGTTGGACACGTTCGACCTCAGTTCGGAATCGGGTTCGCCTTAAGATTACTCGCATGACATCCCCTGCACCGTCCGCCTCATCCGCCGCGGAGACCGCGCTCCTCGAGGCGGTGGCCCTCGGCATCCCGTCCGCCCTGGCCGACCTGGGCGCGCTGGTGCGCATCCCCGGCATCGCGTGGCCCGCGTTCGACCAGACGCAGCTGGAGCGCTCGGCGGACGCGGTCGCCGAGCTGGCGCGCGGCACCGGCGTCTTCGACGACGTGCGCGTGCTGCGTGCGCACGTCGACGACACCGACGAGCTCGGCCAGCCCGCCGTGCTCGCCACTCGCGCCGCGCGCAACGGACGCCCGAGCATCCTGCTCTACGCCCACCACGACGTGCAGCCTCCGGGGGCAGACGAGCTGTGGGAGACGCCGCCGTTCGAGCCGACCGTGCGCGACGGGCGCCTGTACGGCCGGGGCGCAGCGGATGACAAGGCCGGCATCATGGCGCACATCGCGGCGCTGCGCGCGGTCGCGGGGGTGCTCGGCGACGACTTCGATCTCGGCGTCTCGCTGTTCATCGAGGGCGAGGAGGAATACGGGTCGCGCTCCTTCGCGCGGTTCCTGCGCGACAACGCCGACGCGCTCCGCGCCGATGCGATCGTCGTGGCGGACTCAGGCAACCTCGACTCCCGCACCCCGGGACTGACGGTGTCGCTGCGCGGCAACGCCCGCTTCACTCTCACCGTGCGCACCCTCGAGCACGCCTCCCACTCCGGCATGTTCGGGGGAGCGGTTCCGGATGCCATGATGGCCGCCGTCACCCTCCTCGCCACACTGTGGGATTCCGACGGCGCGGTCGCGGTCGACGGGATGACCAGCAGAGACGCGCAGACGCCCGAGTACTCCGAGGAGACTCTGCGAGACGAGGCGGGCCTGCTCGACGGTGTCAGCCCGATCGGTCGCGACGACATCTACGGGCGGATCTGGAACAGGCCCTCCATCACGATCACCGGGATGGACGTGACGAGCGTGGCCGAGGCGTCCAACACCCTGCTGCCCGAGGTGAGCCTCGTCATCAGCGCCCGGGTCGCCCCCGGTCAGAGTGCCGCCGACGCGTACGCGGCGCTGGAACGACACCTGCGCCGGCACGCGCCGTTCGGCGCGGAGCTCACGTTCTCCGACATCGACCTCGGCGACGGCTTCCTCGTCGACACCTCGGGGTGGGCTGTCGAGCTCACCCGCGCCGCGATGGGAGACGGCTACGGCGTCGCGGCCGTCGACCTCGGCGTGGGCGGATCCATTCCCTTCGTCGCCGACCTGGTCCGCGAGTTCCCCGGCGCGCAGATCCTCGTCACGGGCGTCGAGGACCCGCACTCCCGGGCCCACAGCCCGAACGAGTCGCTGCACCTCGACACGTTCCGCAACGCCGTGCGCACCGAGGCACTGCTGCTGGCCAGGATGAACGAGCGCGCCGGGGAGTCCTGAGCAGGGGGATCGATGCGCGCACGCGATCGGCCCGGCGTGCGGCGACGGCGGTAGAATCGTGCACGAGCAGCGAGACCGCGCTGCCGTTGCAAGGAGTTGAGATGAGCGACACCACCCTGACCTCAGAGCCCACCGCCGCCCCCGCCCACGGCGTCTCGCTGACCGACGCTGCGGCGCTCAAGGTCAAGAGCCTGCTCGAGCAGGAGGGCCGTGACGACCTGCGTCTTCGCGTGGCCGTGCAGCCCGGCGGATGCTCGGGCCTGATCTACCAGCTGTACTTCGACGAGCGCTACCTCGAAGGCGACGAGACCGTCGACTTCGACGGCGTCGAGGTCATCATCGACAACATGAGCGTCCCCTACCTGGACGGCGCGTCGATCGACTTCAAGGACACCATCTCGGAGCAGGGCTTCACGATCGACAACCCCAACGCCGCAGGCAGCTGCGCGTGCGGTGACAGCTTCCACTGAGGCGCGCCTACCTGCGTGGTTGGCATGAATCGCGTGTGAGGTTGCCCTAGACTTGAGTCTGCTCCTGTCCGAGATCTGAAAGGTGCATCGTGCCCTCGAAACGCCGCCTTCGTTGGGCCGCGCTCCCGCTGGGAGCAGCGGCAGCTGTGGCCCTGGCGGGATGTACTCCCACCGAACTCAATGGATTCCTTCCGGGCTTCGTCGAAGACGGCACCCCCGCGACCAACCAGACCGAGACGGTCTCCGGTCTCTGGGTCACCTCGTGGGTCGTTCTGCTGACCGTCGGCGTCATCACCTGGGCCCTGATGGGATGGGCGCTCGTGATGTACCGTCGGCGCACCGGTCAGACCGGACTCCCGGTCCAGCTGCGCTACAACATGCCGATCGAGATCCTGTACACGGTGATCCCGCTGATCCTCGTGCTGGGCATGTTCTTCTTCACCGCGCGCGACCAGGCCGACATCGAGACGCAGTGGGATGAGCCCGACGTCGAGGTCACGGCGATCGCCAAGCAGTGGGCCTGGGACTTCCAGTACGGCGGCGAAGACGATGCCGTGTGGACCATGGGCGTGCAGGCCGACCCCGACGAGAACGGCGACATCGAGCGCGAGAAGCTTCCGACGCTCGTGCTGCCCGTCGACAAGAAGGTCACGATCGACCTGCAGTCGCGCGACGTGATCCACTCCTTCTGGATCATCGACTTCCTGTACAAGAAGGACATGTACATCGGCAAGGACAACTCCTGGTCCTTCATCCCCACGCGCGTCGGCGAGTACGACGGCAAGTGCGCCGAGCTCTGCGGTGAGTACCACTCGATGATGCTCTTCAACGTGAAGGTCGTCGAGCAGGACGAGTACGACGCATACCTCGAGACCCTGCGCGAGCAGGGCAACACGGGCGACATCACCGACGCCTACGACCGACTCAGCAATCTCCCCGGCACCGGCGCGAGCACGCAGTCCGAGGAAGAGGAGTAAGCCATGACCACCACAGCTGAACCCACGACAGCGCCGGGCGCCCGCCCGACCACGCTGCCGCCGCGTCAGGCAGCCCTGCTCACCTCCTCCCGCGTGGAGCAGAAGGGCAACATCATCGTCAAGTGGATGACGTCCACCGACCACAAGACGATCGGGTACATGTACCTGATCGCCTCGGTGCTCTTCTTCCTCCTCGGCGGTGTGATGGCGCTGATCATCCGCGCCGAGCTCTTCGCTCCCGGCATGCAGATCGTGCCCACCAAGGAGCAGTACAACCAGCTGTTCACGATGCACGGCACGATCATGCTGCTGATGTTCGCGACGCCGCTGTTCGCCGGCTTCGCCAACGCGATCCTGCCGCTGCAGATCGGCGCGCCCGACGTGGCGTTCCCGCGTCTGAACGCGTTCGCCTTCTGGCTGTTCACCTTCGGCTCGATCATCGCCATCGCCGGCTTCCTCACCCCGCAGGGCGCGGCCTCGTTCGGATGGTTCGCGTACCAGCCGCTCGCCAACTCGTCGTTCTCGCCGGGCGTGGGCGGCAACCTCTGGATGCTCGGCCTCGGCATGTCCGGTTTCGGCACCATCCTCGGCGCGGTGAACTTCATCACCACGGTCATCACCATGCGCGCACCCGGCATGACCATGTGGCGCATGCCGATCTTCTCGTGGAACACGCTGATCACCAGCCTCCTGATCCTGATGGCGTTCCCGGTGCTCGCCGCGGCGATCCTCGCCGCAGCGGCCGACCGCGTGCTCGGTTCGCACATCTACGACGTCGCGAACGGTGGCGTGCTGCTGTGGCAGCACCTGTTCTGGTTCTTCGGTCACCCCGAGGTGTACATCATCGCGCTGCCGTTCTTCGGCATCGTGTCCGAGATCTTCCCCGTGTTCAGCCGCAAGCCGATCTTCGGCTACAAGACGCTGGTGTACGCGACCATCGCGATCGCGGCCCTCTCGGTGGCCGTGTGGGCTCACCACATGTACGTCACCGGCGGCGTGCTGCTTCCGTTCTTCGCCCTGATGACGATGCTCATCGCGGTGCCGACGGGTGTGAAGATCTTCAACTGGATCGGCACCATGTGGCGAGGCTCGATCACCTTCGAGACGCCGATGGTGTTCGCCCTCGGCTTCCTCGTCTCGTTCGTCTTCGGTGGTCTGACCGGCGTGATCCTCGCGGCTCCTCCGCTGGACTTCCACCTGAGCGACTCGTACTTCGTCGTCGCCCACTTCCACTACGTGGTGTTCGGCACCGTCGTGTTCGCGATGTTCGCCGGCTTCTACTTCTGGTGGCCGAAGTGGACCGGCCGCATGCTCAACGAGCGCCTGGGCTACATCCACTTCTGGATGCTGTTCATCGGCTTCCACATGACCTTCCTCGTGCAGCACTGGCTGGGCGTGGACGGCATGCCCCGTCGTTACGCGGACTACTCCACCTATGACAACTGGGAGTGGGGCAACCAGGTCTCCACGATCGGTGCGATCATTCTCGGCGCCTCGATGCTGCCCTTCTTCCTCAACGTGTGGATCACCGCCCGCAAGGCGCCGAAGGTCACCGTCGACGACCCGTGGGGCTACGGTGCATCGCTGGAGTGGGCCACCTCGTGCCCGCCGCCGCGTCACAACTTCACGTCGATCCCGCGCATCCGCAGTGAGCGTCCGGCGTTCGATCTGAACCACCCCGAGGCCGCAGAGCACCCGGTGGGCGTCGCAGCGGGAGAGGTCAAGTAAGTCATGCGCAGCAATGTCATCCTCTGGTGGATCATCGCGGTCTTCTTCACGATCGCGTCCATCGTCTACACGATCTGGAACCTGGTCGACCCCTTCCACGGCTACGTGGAATGGGTGGGCACGGTGGCGCTCCTGTTCGTCGCCTTCATGGGTGCCATGATCGCCGTCTACCTGCAGCGCACGTACAAGGCGCAGGGTGGCGAGCTCCCCGAGGACGTCCTGACGGCGGACATCGACGACGGTGACCCCGAGCTCGGCGAGTTCTCGCCGTGGTCGTGGTGGCCGCTGGTCCTCGCCGCGTCCGCAGGTGTCTTCCTGCTCGGCCTCGCGGTCGGTCAGTTCCTGCTGCCGATCGGTGTGGCGATCTTCCTCGTCGCGATCGTCGGCTGGGTGTACGAGTACTACCGCGGGCACTTCGCACGCTGACACCCCCGTCTAGGCCCCCTGGATCCGTCCAGGGGGCCTTCGTCGTCGGCGGGGACGGGCTGCAGCGGTCAGCGGGAGGCGTCGTCAGGGGAGTCGTGCGCGCCCCGCTGCACCGGGGTGCGCGCGAATCACTGCGGCGTGGTGTGCGTCTGCGCTGCGCGGCATCACGGCCGGGTTCGGATGCGGGGGACGCCGGTCAGGGCGTCGATCGGACGGCGGTGGATGCCGTCGTGATCCTCGACGGGATATCCCTCGCGAACCCAGTACTCGAAACCGCCGATCATCTCGCGCACCGAGTAGCCCAGAGCGGCGAACTCCAGAGCGCCCTTGGCGCCGGCGTTGCACCCGGGGCTCCAGCAGTAGACGACGACGGAGGCGTCGGACGGGATCTCCACCGGCGCTCGCTCGGCGATCTCGCTGTAATGCATGTGCACGGCCCCGGGAACGCGACCCTGTGCCCACGCCTCGTCGGAGCGCACATCGATGACCACGAGGTCTGTCCCCGCCTTCCGCGCCGCGTGCACGTCGCTCGCATCGGTCTCGTACTGCAGCTTGGCGGCGAAGAACTCGTGTCGGTCGATCATGGTCACAGGGTAGCGCGCCGGTATCGCGCCTACGCGCTGATGACATCCTGCCGAGGAGCGTGCGAACTCGTCTCGTCGCTTGTCGCACCTGCTCGGACCGCACGGACGGACGCCGAGGGCGACGGACGGACGCCGAGGGCGTCGGAGAGCGGGGAGACGACAGAGGGCCCGTCCGGATTCGGACGGGCCCTCTGTCGTGGGGGAGTGCGGCTTACTCGCCGTCCTCCGACTTCTTCTTCCTGCGCGGCTTGGCCGGGTCCTTCGCGATCACCGAGCTGGGGGTGTTCGGCGTCTCGTCGACGTGCAGGTCGGTTGCGGCGATCTGGTCTTCGGAGGTGACACCCGCGCGGGCGTGTGCCCCGGCGATCTCGGCCGCCTCGATCTCGGCGTCGTGCGCCAGCGTGTGCTGCTGATGCGCGTCGGCTGCCGCGATCTCGGCCTGGGTGAGCGGCTGCAGGCGGTCTTCGTAGAACCACCGCGAGATCGAGCTGCGAAGGTTCTCGTGCCATGGGATGCGGCCCTTCGCGTTCGGGCGCACGACGAGAGGCTCGTAGGTGGCGTAGTCGATGAGCTTCCAGCGGTCGTACACGTCGACGGGCTGGTGCACCTCGATGAACTCGCCACCGGGCAGGCGCACGATGCGGCCCGACTCGTAGCCGTGCAGAACGATCTCACGATCCTTCTTCTGCAGCGCGATGCAGATGCGCTTCGTCACGAAGTACCCGAGGATCGGGCCGACGAAGAGCAGGGCCTGCAGGGCGTGGATGACACCCTCCATGGTCAGCATGAAGTGCGTGGCCATGAGGTCGGACGAGGCCGCAGCCCAGAGCACCGCGTAGAAGATCATCCCGGCGACACCGATGGCGGTGCGGGTCGGGGCGTTGCGGGGACGGTCGGCGATGTGGTGCTCGCGCTTGTCGCCCGTGATCCACGCCTCGAGGAACGGGTAGATCGCAACGGCGACGATGAACAGTCCGAGCACCAGCACCGGGATGACGATGCCGAGCGACAGCGTGAAGTTGCCGAGCATGACGTCGAGGTGCGGGGGAGCGAGACGCAGGGCGCCGTCGGCGAAGCCGATGTACCAGTCAGGCTGCGTGCCGGCCGAGATCGGGGACGGGTCGTAGGGACCGTAATCCCAGAACGGCAGGATCTGGAAGAACGAGGCGATCAGGACGATCACACCGAAGACGATGAAGAAGAAGCCGCCCATCTTCGACATGTACACCGGCATCATCGGGTAGCCGACGACGTTGTCGTTCGTGCGGCCGGGGCCGGCGAACTGGGTGTGCTTGTTGATCACCATCAGCATCAGGTGCAGCACGATGAACGCGATCACCAGCAGCGGCAGCAGCAGGATGTGCATCGTGTACAGGCGGCCGACGATGTCGTCGCCGGGGAACTCGCCGCCGAAGATGAGGAACGAGGTCCAGGTGCCGATCAGCGGCAGACCCTTGATCATGCCGTCGATGATGCGCAGACCGTTGCCCGAGAGCAGGTCGTCGGGCAGCGAGTAGCCGGTGAATCCCTCGGCCAGGGCGAGGATGAAGAGCACGAAGCCGATCACCCAGTTGAGCTCGCGCGGCTTGCGGAACGCGCCGGTGAAGAACACACGCAGCATGTGGATGCCGATGCCGGCGATGAACACGAGTGCCGCCCAGTGGTGGATCTGGCGAACCAGCAGGCCACCGCGGATGTCCCACGAGATGCGCAGCGCCGACTCGAAGGCCGCCGTCATCTCCACGCCGCGCAGCGGCGCGTACGCGCCGGTGTAGTGCGTGGGGGCCATCGAGGCCTGGAAGAAGAACGTCAGGAACGTTCCCGACAGGAACACGGCCACGAACGCCCAGAGCGCGATCTCGCCGAGCATGAACGACCAGTGGTCGGGGAAGATCTTGCGGCCGAGCTCCTTGACGAGCCCCGACAGGCTGGTGCGCTCGTCGAGGTAGTTCGCCGTCGCGCCGATGAAGCGTCCGCCCAGGGGCTTCTGCTTGGTGTCCTCTTTAAGAGTTGCGGTGCTCAATGACGCTCCCAGAAGCTCGGGCCGACGGGTTCGGTGAAGTCGCTCTGCGCGATGAGGTAGCCCTCATCGTCGACGGCGATGGGCAGCTGCGGCAGCGGTCGCGCTGCCGGGCCGAAGATGACCTTGGCGTGGTCCGTGACGTCGAACTGCGACTGATGGCACGGGCACAGCAGGTGGTGGGTCTGCTGCTCGTACAGCGCGACGGGGCAGCCCACGTGCGTGCAGACCTTGGAGTAGGCGACGATGCCGTCGTAGGACCAGTCCTTGCGGTCCTCGGCCTCGATCAGCTGCTCGGGTCGCAGACGCATGAGGAGCACGATGGCCTTGGCCTTCTCCTCCATGTATCCCTCGCTGTGGCCGAGCTCGGCGAGCGGCTCGGGGATGACGTGGAAGGCCGAACCGAGAGTGACGTCCGCGGCGCGGATAGGGGTGCCCTCGGGGTCACGCGCCAGGCGCATGCCCTCTTCCCACATGGTGTGCTTCAGAAGTGCGACCGGGTCACCGGCGATGGGGTTGCCGTGCGAGTTGTTGTGCGGTGCGAGACCGCGGAACAGCGTGAGGCCGGGCAGGATCGAGGCCACGACCGCGGCGATGAGCGAGTTGCGGATGATCGCGCGGCGCCCGAAGCCCGAGTCCTCGTTGGCCGCGGCGAACGCCTCGACGGCGCCGGCGCGAGTGGCGTCCTTGCCGCGGGTCGGGTGGCGGTGCTCGATGTACTCCTTGTCGGACATCAGCGCCTTCGACCAGTGGATCGCGCCGATGCCGAGCGCCAGCAGCGCGAACGCGATGCCGATGCCGATGTACATGTTGTTGTGGCGGATGTCGATCGCCATGCCGCTCTCGATCGGGAACAGCATGTATGCGGCGACCGCCCAGATGCTGCCGGCGAGCGACAGGTAGAACAGGGTGTAGACCGTGCGGACCGCAGCCTTCTCGGCGCGCGGGTCCTTGTCGGTCATCCGCTCACGGTGTGGCGGCAGTCCCGGGTTCTCCGCAGGATCGCTGACTGCGACGCCCAGCCCCCGCGAGGGCTCGTAGGCCCTGTCGAGAGCCTGCGTGTCGTCGTCGTGTGCCATGGTGCTCCTCGTACGTAACTCTTCGATGAAAGTGCGTCAGTTGGACTTCGCCGTGATCCACACGGTGAGGGCGACCAGCGCGCCGATTCCGAAGATCCAGATGAACAGGCCCTCCGACACGGGACCGAGCGATCCGAGCGTGAAGCCGCCGATCTGCACGGCCTCCTGCTGGTAGGCGAGGGCGGCGATGATGTCGCGCTTGTCCTCGGTGCTCAGGTTCATGTCGCCGAAGACCGGCATGTTCTGCGGGCCCGTGACCATGGCCGCGTAGATGTGCAGCGGGCTGGTGGAGGTCAGCGCGGGGGCGTACTTGCCCTCCGTCAGAGCACCACCGGCGGCGGCGACGTTGTGGCACATCGCGCAGTTGATGCGGAACAGCTCCGCGCCGTGTGCGATGTCGACCTCGTCGCTCGCGTTGTCGGGGTTCTCCTCGCCTGCGGTCACCCACTTGTCGGGGTAGCTCGGGCCGGGAGCGACACTCTGCACGTAGGCGGCCATCGCGCGAATCTGCGCGTCGGTGAACTGCACGGGCTTCTGCGGCGCCTGCGGGCCCTGCATCTGCAGCGGCATGCGGCCGGTCGCCACCTGGAACTCGACGGACAGCTCGCCGACGCCGATGAGGCTCGGTCCTTCGCTCGTGCCCTGCATGTCGATGCCGTGGCAGGTCGCGCAGTTCGCGGTGAACAGCTTCTGGCCGTCCTCGACGGTCAGCTCTGCCGCAGCACTGGTCTGCGTGTCAGCGGTGGATGCCATAGCAGCGGACGCACCGGCGTACACGCCGCCGGTGAGCAGCAGGCCGGCGCCGATCAGCGCGGCAGCGGCGAGGGGACTGCGGCGACCGCGAGAGCGGTGCTTCTTCACTCGTGCCATTTCGGGAAATCGCTCCGCTCTTATTTCAGGAAGTAGATGACGGCGAACAGGGCGACCCAGACGACGTCGACGAAGTGCCAGTAGTACGACACGACGATCGAGGAGGTCGCCTCCTTGTGGCCGAAGTTCTTGACCGCGTATGCGCGGCCGATGACCAGCACGAAGGCGATGAGACCGCCGGTGACGTGCAGAGCGTGGAAGCCGGTCGTGATGTAGAACGCCGAGGCGTACGAGTCGGCGGTGATCGGAAGGCCCTCGGCGACGAGCTGCGCGTACTCCCACACCTGGCCGCTGACGAAGATCGCGCCGAGGATGAAGGTGAGCCAGAACCACTCGACCATGCCCCAGCCGAACAGGCGACGACGGCCGAAGGCGTTCACCTTGCCCTTGTCGATGCGATAGGGCTGCAGGTCTTCAGCGGCGAACACGCCCATCTGGCAGGTGAACGACGACGCCACCAGGATGACGGTGTTGACGAAGGCGTACACCACGTTGAGCAGCTCGGTGCGGTCCGCCCAGAGCTCGGGGGAGGTGCTGCGCAGCGTGAAGTAGATCGCGAAGAGTCCCGCGAAGAACATGACTTCGCTGCCGAGCCACACGATGGTGCCGACAGCGACCGGATTGGGGCGCTTGATGGTTCTTGCCGCCGGGGCATACGTCGCTGAGGTGGTCACCAGACCATTATGGCCGATTCCGCGCGGGGATTCTCGCACCGACGTGGCCTGTCTCGCTGTCCTGCGACTAAGGAAGACCTAAGAAGCACCTGCGAATGTGCCGCGTTCCCACGTCCAGCGGGGTGTGCGATGACGACGGGGCACACGTCATCTCGAAACGGCATCATCCTCCGCGCGATTAGGATCGCAGTCATGGCTGACACCCTCACCTGGCCCGATCTGCTCTCGACGCTGCTGGATCGCCGTGATCTCAGCGTGTGGGAGTCGACCTGGGCGATGCGCCAGGTCATGCGGGGAAGGGTGACGGATGCCCAGCTCGCCGGCTTCCTGGTGGCGCTGCGCGCCAAGGGCGAGACCATCGACGAGATCGTCGGCTTCCGCGATGCCATCCTCGAGGCCGCCGTGCCGCTGCCGGTGTCGTCGGATGTGCTCGACATCGTCGGAACCGGTGGCGACCGCATCGGCACCGTCAACATCTCCACCACCGCGGCGGTCATCATCGGGGCATCCGGGATCCCGGTGGTCAAACACGGAAACCGCGCCGCGAGCTCCTCGTCCGGGTCGTCCGACGTCCTGGCCGCCCTCGGCCTCGACATCTCGCTCGACCCCACGCGGGTCGCCGACGCGCTCGAGCGCACGGGGATCACGTTCGCGTGGGCCGCCGCCTTCCACCCCGGTTTCAAGCACGCCGGCGTCGCGCGGTCCGAGCTCGCCGTGCCGACCGTGTTCAACATGCTGGGTCCGCTGTGCAATCCGGCGCGCGCCGAGGCGAACGCCGTCGGTGTCGCGCAGCTCGACCGCGTGCCGCTGATCACGGGGGTGTTCCGCACCCGCGGCGCCACGGCGCTCGTGTTCCGCGGCGACGACGGACTCGATGAGCTCACCACGACCGGACACAGCCGCATCTGGGAGGTCACGCGCGGAGACATCCACGAGCACGACCTCGATCCGCGCGACCTGGGCATCCCGCTCGCCGAGCTCGACGACCTGGTCGGCGGGTCTCCCGAGCACAACGCGTCCGTCCTGCGGCGCACCCTGGCGGGCGAGAGGGGAGCCGTGCGCGACATCGTGCTGCTGAACGCCGCCGCCGGCATCGTCGCCTACGAGCTCTCGCACGATTCGACGCTGACGCAGGTCCCGATCGTCGAGCGGCTCCGCGACGCGTACACGCGTGCGGCCGAAGTGATCGACGACGGACGCGCCTCAGCCAAGCTCGATCAGTGGGTCCAGGTCACCAGGGAGCCGCTGCCCGCCTGAGCGGAGCGGAGCAATCGTGGAAGCCGCCGACGCCCTCCTCGAGATCGCCGCGCTGCTCGAACGCGAGCGCGCGTCGCGCTACCGTGCGAAGGCGTTCCGGCAGGCGGCAGCCGTGGTGGCGGCCCTTCCGGCTGACGTGCTGAGCGACCCCGCGCGTCTCAAGGCGCAGAAGGGCATCGGCGATTCGACGTTCGCCGTGATCCGGCAGGCGCAGCAGGGGCGGGTGCCGGACTATCTCGTCGAGCTCCGCGGCGAGGTCGAGCCCGAGCGGCGCTCCGCGCTTCGCGCGCGCCTGAAGGGCGACCTGCACAGTCACACCGACTGGTCAGACGGGACGACCCCGATCGAGACCATGGCGGCTGCGGCACGAGCGCTCGGTCACGAGTACCTGGCTGTCACCGACCACTCGCCCCGGCTGAAAGTGGCGCGCGGACTGTCGCAGGAGCGGCTGCGCGAGCAGATCCCGCTGGTGCGTGCGCAGTCGGGTGACGGACTCACGATGCTCGCCGGCATCGAGGTGGACATCCTCGAGGACGGCGCGCTCGATCAGACCCCGGAGATGCTCGACGAGCTCGACATCGTCGTCGCCTCGGTGCACTCGAAGCTGCGGATGGATGCGGAGCCGATGACCAGGCGGATGCTCGCGGCCGTCGCGGATCCCCGGGTCAACGTGCTCGGCCACTGCACGGGCCGCCTCGTCGAGGGATCCAGGGGCACGCGCCCGTCGTCGCAGTTCGATGCCAGAGCGGTGTTCGCGGCGTGCGCCGAGAACGGCGTCGCGGTCGAGATCAACTCACGACCGGAGCGTCAGGACCCTCCCGACGACCTGATCGCCGTCGCCCTCGAGGAGGGATGCCTGTTCTCCATCGACTCGGACGCGCACGCCCCTGGTCAGCTCTCGCTGCTCGACCATGGAGCCGAGCGCGCGGAGGCGGCCGGGGTGCCGGTGGAGCGGATCGTCACGTCGTGGGGGCTCGAGCGCCTGCGCGCCTGGGCGCGCGGCTGAGTCAGCCGGCATTCCCCGCGGATGCCAGAGCGCCCAGCGCGCGCGTCATCGATGAGCCCAGGTTCCATCGCTCGGCGAAGGCCTCGGCGGCATCCCGCGCCGCATCGTCGAGCTCAGCCAGGACGACGCCGGGAGCGGAGATGTCGAGGTCGGTCGCGACCTTCACCACGGTGGGGGCCACATCGAGGTAATCCGACGCCTCGGCGAACCGCCGTGCCGCGGTCGCCGTGAGCTGCCCCTCCTCGGCGGCGGCGCGGATGCCCGCGAGGTCGCCGTGGGAGAGCAGCAGGGTCGCCGCGGTCTTCTCGCCGACGCCCTTCACTCCGGGCAGACCATCCGACGCGTCGCCGCGCAGGGTGGCGAAGTCCGCGTACTGAGAGGGGAGCACGCCGTACTTCGCGACGACGGTCTCGTCGGTGACGATCTCGAGGTTGCTCATGCCGCGTGCGGTGTAGATGACGCGCACGTCCCGGCCGTCGTCGACGAGCTGGAACAGGTCGCGGTCGCCCGTGACGATGTCGACCGGGAGCGATGCCCGTGTGGCCAGCGTGCCGATGACATCGTCCGCCTCGTGCTCGGCCGCGCCGATGATCGGGACGCCGAGGACGCCGAGCGCCTCCCGGATCAGTGGGATCTGCTGCTGCAGGGCATCCGGAACCTCCTCGACGTCGGGCGCGTCGGCGATCTGCTCGACCACGCGATGCGCCTTGTAGCTGGGGATGAGATCGACGCGCCACTGCGGACGCCAGTCGTCGTCCCAGCAGGCGACGAGCTGCGACGGGCGGTAGAGCGTCACCAGCTTGGCGATGATGTCGAGCAGTCCGCGGGCGGCGTTCACCGACGATCCGTCGGGCGCCTTCGCCCTGTCCGGCACGCCGAAGAAGGCCCGGAAATAGAGGCTGGCGGTGTCGAGCAGCATCAGTCGTTCGGTCACCGCCCCAGCATAGGAGCAGAGGGGGAGCGTCCCGGCGGCGGATCTGATAATCTGAAGCGTCACTCGTGGCAGGCCTGTGCCTGCCCTCGTGGCATCGCAATCGACATCCACCTGCTTCGAACATCCATCCCGGCGTGCGCGTCGGGCCTCGAAGCCCGATCTTCCATTCACAAGGACAACCCACTACATGACTAGCGCAACGACCGCCCCGGCCACCAAGCAGGTCGCGATCAACGACATCGGCTCTGCTGAGGACTTCCTGGCCGCGGTCGAGAAGACCCTGAAGTTCTTCAACGACGGCGACATCATCGAGGGCACGATCGTCAAGATCGACCGCGATGAGGTTCTGCTCGACGTGGGCTACAAGACCGAGGGCGTCATCCCCTCCCGCGAGCTCTCCATCAAGCACGACGTCGACCCCAACGAGGTCGTCGCCGTCGGCGACCAGGTCGAGGCCCTCGTTCTCCAGAAGGAGGACAAGGAAGGCCGTCTGATCCTCTCCAAGAAGCGCGCACAGTACGAGCGCGCCTGGGGCGACGTCGAGAAGATCAAGGAGAACGACGGGGTCGTCACCGGCACCGTCATCGAGGTCGTCAAGGGTGGCCTCATCGTCGACATCGGCCTGCGTGGCTTCCTGCCCGCGTCGCTCATCGAGCTGCGCCGTGTCCGCGACCTCACCCCGTACCTCGGCCAGGAGCTCGAGGCGAAGATCCTCGAGCTCGACAAGAACCGCAACAACGTGGTTCTCAGCCGCCGCGCCCTGCTCGAGCAGACGCAGTCCGAGTCGCGCACCACGTTCCTGAACAACCTGCACAAGGGTCAGGTCCGCAAGGGCGTCGTCTCGTCGATCGTCAACTTCGGTGCGTTCGTCGACCTGGGTGGCGTGGACGGTCTCGTGCACGTCTCCGAGCTGTCGTGGAAGCACATCGAGCACGCCTCCGAGGTCGTCGAGGTCGGACAGGAGGTCACCGTCGAGATCCTCGAGGTCGACCTTGACCGCGAGCGCGTCTCGCTGTCGCTGAAGGCGACCCAGGAGGACCCGTGGCAGGTCTTCGCCCGCACCCACGCGATCGGCCAGATCGCACCGGGCAAGGTCACCAAGCTCGTTCCGTTCGGTGCGTTCGTGCGCGTCGCGGACGGCATCGAGGGCCTCGTGCACATCTCCGAGCTCTCCAGCAAGCACGTCGAGCTGGCTGAGCAGGTCGTGTCGGTCGGCGAAGAGGTCTTCGTCAAGGTCATCGACATCGACCTCGAGCGTCGCCGCATCTCGCTGTCGCTGAAGCAGGCCAACGAGTCGGTCGACCCCAACGGCACCGAGTTCGACCCGGCCCTGTACGGCATGCTCGCCGAGTACGACGAGAACGGCGAGTACAAGTACCCGGAGGGCTTCGACGCCGAGACCGGCGCCTGGAAGGAAGGCTTCGACGCTCAGCGCGAGGCATGGGAGCAGGAGTACGCCGCTGCGCAGGCTCGCTGGGAGGCGCACAAGGCTCAGGTCGTCAAGGCCGCCGAGGCCGAGGCTGCCGCGGGCGACGACTTCGGCGCTCAGACGTTCTCGACCGACTCCACCGGTGCCGGCACGCTGGCCGACGACGAGGCTCTCGCGGCTCTGCGCGAGAAGCTCTCGGGCGGCAACAGCTGATCACGGATCACGTCAGGAACGGGTCGTCACCTTCGGGTGGCGGCCCGTTCCGCGTATCCGGACCAGCGGACGTCGCGTGCCAGGATGGACGGATGCCACTCATCGCGCTCACCGGGGGCATCGCCTCGGGCAAGTCGACCATCGCCGCGCGCCTCGCGGAGCACGGTGCGACGGTGATCGATGCCGACGCGATCGTACGTGAGGTGCAGCAGCCTGGCGGCGCCGTGCTCGAGGCGATCGCCGACGCCTTCGGTGCGGAGATGATCGCCGCGGACGGATCACTCGATCGCGCAGCGCTCGGGGCGCGGGTCTTCGGCGACGAGGCCGCGCTGCAGCGATTGAATGCGATCGTGCATCCGGCCGTGCGCGCGGAGTCGCAGCGTCGCTTCGACGCCGCCTTCGCCGCCGACCCCGCCGTCGTCGTCGTGTACGACGTGCCGCTGCTCGTCGAGGCGCGCGTCGACGACCCGTGGGATCTCATCGTGGTGGCGGATGCCCCGGCCGAGGTGCGCGTGCAGCGGATGACGCGACTGCGCGGCATGTCAGAGGACGATGCGCGCCGCCGGATCGGCGCGCAGGTCTCGGATGAGGAGCGTCGGGCGATCGCCGACGTCGTCATCGACACGTCGGGAAGCGTCGAGCACACGCTCGAGCAGGTCGACGCGCTGTGGCGTTCGCTGACCGCGTCACCGTGATCGACTGCTGAGCCCCCCGCTCGCGCCCGGTGTCGGAGGGTGCTCGTAGGCTGGTGGGATGCAACCCACGCGCAGCGTCCGCCCCTTCGAGGTCGTCAGCGAGTACATGCCCGCCGGCGATCAGCCGCAGGCCATCGCCGAGCTCGCGGCGCGCATCAACGCCGGCGAGACCGACGTGGTGCTGCTCGGTGCCACCGGTACGGGAAAGTCGGCGACGACCGCCTGGCTCATCGAGCAGGTACAGCGGCCGACCCTGGTCATGGCGCACAACAAGACGCTCGCCGCGCAGCTGGCGAACGAGTTCCGCGAGCTCATGCCGAACAACGCGATCGAGTACTTCGTCTCGTACTACGACTACTACCAGCCCGAGGCCTACGTCCCGCAGACCGACACCTTCATCGAGAAGGACTCCTCGGTCAACGCCGAGGTCGAGCGGCTGCGTCATTCGACGACGAACTCGCTGCTCAGTCGACGTGACGTCGTCGTGGTCTCGACCGTGTCGTGCATCTACGGCCTCGGCGCCCCGGAGGAGTACCTGCGCGCCATGGTCGCGCTGCAGGTGGGGGAGCGGTACGACCGCGACGCGCTCATCCGCCAGTTCATCGCGATGCAGTACAACCGCAACGACGTCGACTTCTCGCGAGGCAACTTCCGGGTGCGGGGCGACACGATCGAGATCATCCCGGTGTACGAGGAGCACGCCATCCGGATCGAGCTGTTCGGTGACGAGATCGAAGCGCTGTACTCGCTGCATCCGCTCACCGGCGAGGTCATCGCCAAGCTCGACTCCGTCCCGATCTTCCCGGCGTCGCACTACGTCGCGGGCACGGACGTCGTGCAGCGCGCGATCGGCACGATCGAGCACGAGCTCGAGGAGCGGCTGGCCGAGCTCGAGCGCCAGGGCAAGCTGCTCGAGGCGCAGCGGCTGCGCATGCGCACGACGTTCGACATCGAGATGCTGCAGCAGCTCGGCTTCTGCTCGGGCATCGAGAACTACTCACGGCACATGGACGGCCGCATGCCGGGCGAGCCGCCGCACACACTGCTGGACTTCTTCCCCGACGACTTCCTGCTCGTCATCGACGAGTCGCACGTGACGGTGCCGCAGATCGGTGCGATGTACGAGGGCGACGCGTCGCGCAAGCGCACGCTCGTCGAGCACGGATTCCGCCTGCCCAGCGCGATGGACAACCGTCCGCTGCGCTGGGACGAGTTCAAGAACCGCATCGGGCAGACCGTGTACCTGTCGGCGACGCCTGGCAAGTACGAGATGGGCATCGCCGACGGCGTCGTCGAGCAGATCATCCGTCCCACCGGTCTCATCGACCCGCAGATCATCGTGAAGCCGTCCAAGGGCCAGATCGACGACCTGCTCGAGGAGATCCGTCTCCGCGTCGAGCGCGACGAGCGCGTGCTGGTGACGACGCTCACGAAGAAGATGGCCGAAGAGCTCACCGACTTCCTCGGCGAGCACGGTGTGCGCGTGCGCTACCTGCACTCCGACGTCGACACGCTCCGCCGCGTCGAACTGCTCAGCGAGCTGCGCGCCGGTGTGTACGACGTGCTGGTGGGAATCAACCTGCTGCGAGAGGGACTCGACCTGCCGGAGGTGTCGCTGGTCGCGATCCTCGACGCCGACAAGGAGGGCTTCCTGCGATCGGGAACGTCGCTCATCCAGACGATCGGACGTGCGGCTCGAAACGTCTCGGGTGAGGTGCACATGTACGCCGACAACATGACCGACTCGATGGCGAAGGCCATCGACGAGACCGAGCGCCGTCGTGAGAAGCAGATCGCGTACAACAAGGCGAACGGCGTCGACCCGCAGCCGCTGCGCAAGCGCATCGCCGACATCACCGAGGTGCTCGCCCGAGAGGCTGCCGACACGGCCGACATGCGATCGGCGCGCAGCAAGAGCGGCAAGGGGAAGTCGCCGACGCCGAACCTGCGGCGCACGGGCATCGCGGCGGAGGGCGCGGCGCAGCTCGAGGACACGATCGCGGATCTGTCGGATCAGATGCTTGCCGCTGCCGGCGAGCTCAAATTCGAGCTGGCCGCGCGCCTGCGCGACGAGGTGCAGGACCTGAAGAAGGAGCTGCGGGCGATGGAGCGGGCCGGACACGCCTGATCCTTCGCGCGGGGCGCATGGCTCGACGGAGGGTCCGGGCCGGGGCGAGAGCCTGGCCGCGTCAGGGGCAGCGCGTCACGGGCAGTGCATCAGCGGCTTCGGGCCGGTGCGGTCGATGCTGTGCTGGTTCATGGGCGCACCGCACAGCGGGCACGCGCGCTCGGCGCGCTCCGCCGCGCTCGGTGGCAGCGTCGGCTCGTACGGCCCGACCGACGCGGGTCCGGCGATGCGGATCAGATTCGAGTTGAACCAGGCGTACAGACCGCCCGCCTCTCGGATGCGGGTGCGCAGCGGAACACGGGCGGGGTTCTCGGACATACCTTTAGTGTACGTAATATCTGTGCACATAGAATCAGACGCATGATGACTGACGACGAGCTGCTGCGACTCGAGAACCAGCTCTGCTTCGCCATGGTCACCGCCGCTCGGAACGTCGTCGCCGTCTATCGGCCGATCCTCGAGCCGCTGGGTCTGACGCACCCCCAGTACCTCGTGATGCTCGCGCTGTGGGAGCATTCGCCGCGCTCGCTCACCGACCTGTCCGCCGAACTCGCTCTCGAGCCCGCCAGCGCCTCGCCGCTGGTGAAGCGGCTCGAGAAGGACGGTCTGGTGCAGCGCGCGCGGAGCACGGCCGACGAGCGCCGTCTCGACATCACCCTCACCGACACCGGTCGCGCGCTTCGAGACAGGGCGGTCGATGTGCCGCGTGCCGTCATGGCGGCCGTCGGCACCGGAATCGACGAGGTCGCCTCGCTCCGGGACGCGCTGAAGCCGTTCGCCGGACGGGCCCCGCGTTCGCCCTCGGCTGACGCGGAGCCCGGTGTCGGTGGCCGCTCCTACACTTGAACGGTGCCCATCGTTCCTGTCGCCTCCTCCGCAAAACTCAGTGTCCGCGGTGCCCGCGTCCACAATCTGAAGAACGTCGACATCGACATCCCCCGTGACTCGCTGGTCGTCTTCACCGGGCTCTCCGGGTCGGGCAAGTCCAGCCTCGCGTTCGACACGATCTTCGCCGAGGGGCAGCGACGCTACGTCGAATCGCTCAGCGCCTATGCGCGCCAGTTCCTAGGCCAGGTGGACCGCCCCGATGTCGACTTCATCGAGGGGCTGAGCCCCGCGGTCTCGATCGATCAGAAGTCGACCAACCGCAACCCGCGATCCACGGTGGGCACCATCACCGAGATCCACGACTACATGCGCCTGCTGTGGGCGCGCATCGGCATCCCGCACTGTCCGGAATGCGGCGAGCGGATCCAGCGCCAGACGGTGCAGCAGATCGCCGACCAGCTCGTCGAGCTGCCCGAGCGCACGCGCTACCAGATCGTCGCACCGGTGGTGACGCAGAAGAAGGGCGAGTTCGTCGACCTCTTCAAGGAGCTCGGCGCGAAGGGCTATTCGCGTGCGATCGTCGACGGCGAGCTGATCCAGCTGGCCGAGCCGCCGACGCTGAAGAAGAGCTACAAGCACGACATCGCCGTCGTGGTCGACCGGCTCGTGGCGTCGGACGACATCCTCGGGCGGGTCACCGACTCGGTCGAGACCGCGCTGGGACTGGCCGGCGGGATCATGCAGGTCAACTTCGTCGACGAAGAGGGTGACGCCGCGTGGCAGTCCTTCTCCGAGAAGCTCGCCTGCCCGAACGGTCACCCGATCGCGCTCACCGAGATCGAGCCCCGCACGTTCTCGTTCAACGCACCGTTCGGTGCGTGCCCCGCGTGCGCGGGTCTGGGGACGCGGATGTCGGTCGACGTCGACCTCATGCTCGGCGACGAGGACCTGTCGATCCGCGAAGGCGTCATCCTGCCCTGGACGACCCAGGGCAAGGGCCTGTTCCAGTACTACGAGCGCCTGCTCGAAGGATTGGCGCGCGATCTCGACTTCTCCCTCGACACACCATGGAACAAGCTGCATTCCGACGTGCGCGAGGCTGTGCTGCGCGGCGACAACTACAAGGTCAGCGTCAAATGGAAGAACCGCTACGGGCGCGAGATGCGCTACACGTCGGGCTTCGAGGGTGTCGTGCCGTACATCGAACGGCAGTACCTGCAGGCCGAGTCCGACACGCAGCGTGGTCGCTGGGGCGAGTACCTGCGCGAGGTGCCGTGCCCGGTGTGCGACGGCGCCCGTCTCAAGCCGGAGGTCCTGGCGGTCAAGGTGCACGGTCATTCGATCGCCGAGGTGTCGAATCTCAGCCTGGCCGACGCCAGCACCTTCATGCACGAGCTCGAGCTCACCGATCGCGAGGCGAAGATCGCCGCCCAGGTGCTGCGTGAGATCCGCCTGCGCCTGGAGTTCCTGCTGCAGGTCGGCCTGTCGTACCTCAACCTCGGTCGCTCGGCGGGCTCCCTCTCCGGAGGAGAAGCGCAGCGCATCCGGCTCGCGACCCAGATCGGCTCCGGTCTCACCGGTGTGCTCTACGTGCTGGACGAGCCCTCGATCGGCCTGCACCAGCGCGACAACCGCCGGCTCATCGAGACACTGGTCCGGCTGCGTGACCTCGGCAACACCCTGATCGTCGTCGAGCACGACGAAGAGACCATCGAGGCTGCCGACTGGGTCGTCGACATCGGGCCCGGCGCCGGCGTCGGCGGGGGTGAGGTCGTGCACTCCGGCCCCTACTCCGCGCTGCTGGCCGAGACCGGGTCGATGACCGGCGACTACCTCGCCGGTCGCCGCGAGATCGCCGTGCCCGACACGCGTCGCAAGATCGACCGGAAGCGGATGCTGAGCGTCGTCGGCGCCAAGGCGAACAACCTCAAGAACGTGACCGCCGACTTCCCGCTGGGGGTGCTCACCGCCGTCACCGGTGTGAGCGGCTCGGGCAAGTCCTCGCTGGTCAACGACATCCTGTACCAGGTGCTCGCCGGCCGGCTCAACGGCGCGCGCACGGTGCCGGGCAAGCACACCAGGGTCACCGGCCTGGACAACCTCGACAAGGTCGTGCACGTCGATCAGGCGCCGATCGGGCGCACGCCCCGATCGAACCCGGCGACCTACACGGGTGTCTTCGACCGCATCCGCACGCTCTTCAGCGAGACACCCGAGGCGAAGGTCCGCGGCTACCAGCCCGGGCGGTTCAGCTTCAACGTCAAGGGCGGGCGCTGCGACGCCTGCTCGGGCGACGGCACGATCAAGATCGAGATGAACTTCCTGCCGGACGTGTACGTCGACTGCGAGGTCTGCCACGGCAAGCGGTACAACCGCGACACCCTCACGGTGCACTACAAGGGCAAGAACATCGCCGAGGTGCTCGAGATGCCGATCGCCGAGGCGGCGGAGTTCTTCGAGCCGATCCAGGCGATCCACCGGTACATGAAGACGCTCGTCGACGTCGGCCTCGGCTACGTGCGGCTGGGCCAGGCGGCGACGACGCTCTCGGGTGGCGAGGCGCAGCGCGTCAAGCTCGCCACCGAGCTGCAGCGCCGCAGCAACGGGCGGAGCATCTACGTGCTCGACGAGCCGACCACCGGTCTGCACTTCGAGGACGTGCGCAAACTCCTCGAGGTGCTGAACGGACTCGTCGACAAGGGCAACACCGTCATCGTCATCGAGCACAACCTCGACGTCATCAAGTCGGCCGACTGGGTGATCGATCTCGGCCCCGAGGGCGGATCTGGTGGTGGGCAGATCCTCGCCGCCGGCACGCCCGAGCAGATCGCCGGGGTGGCGGAGAGTCACACGGGTGCGTTCCTCGCCGAGGTCCTCGGGCAGGAGCGCGGCTCGCGCAAGGCCGGCTGATGGCGGACGTCCTCCCGTACAAGCCGCGCGCGGGGGAGATCCCCACCGACCCCGGCGTCTATCGCTTCCGCGACGCCGACGGCAGGGTGCTGTACGTCGGTAAGGCGAAGAACCTGCGCCAGCGCCTGTCGAACTACTTCGCGCCGCTGCGCACCCTGCACGAGCGCACCCGGCGAATGGTCACGACCGCGGCATCCGTCGAGTGGACCGTCGTCGCGACCGACGTCGACTCGCTGCAGCTCGAGTACATGTGGATCAAGGAGTTCGATCCGCCGTTCAACGTGCGCTACCGGGACGACAAGTCCTACCCGTTCATGGCGATCACCCTCGCAGACGAGGCTCCGCGTGTCATGGTGACGCGCAACCGGCGCATCCCCGGTGCGCGGTACTTCGGACCGTACCCCAAGGTCTGGGCGGTGCACGAGACAATCGACCTGATGGTGCGGGCCTTCCCGATCCGCACGTGCAGCGACTCCAGCTACCGGCGCGCCATGCAGACCGGACGACCGTGCTTCCCCGGCCAGATCGGGAAGTGCGGCGGACCCTGCTCGATGAAGGTCACCATCGACGAGCATCGCGCAATGGTCGACGATTTCGTGGCCTTCATGGCGGGCGGTGACGAGCGCTTCACGCGCGATCTCACGAAGCGCATGCAGGCGGCGTCCGCCGCGATGGACTATGAGGCGGCGGCGCGGTTCCGCGACAAGCTCACCGCGATCGACGCCGTGCTGGGCAAGAGCGCCCTCGTGCTGCCGTCCGACGAGGACGCCGACCTGTTCGGCGTCGCCGAGGACGAGCTGTCGGCGGCCGTGCACCACTTCGTCATCCGCGGCGGTCGAGTGCGCGGTGTGCGCTCGCTCGCCGTCGACAAGGAGCTCGACATCAGCCGCGGGGAGCTGGTCGACCAGATCCTGCAGCGCGTCTACGGCGACTCGTCCGACATCCCCCGCCGTGTGCTGGTGCCCACCCTGCCCGACGACGCCGCCGAGCTGGAGGAGTGGCTGCGCCAGCGCCGTGGGCGTCGCGTCGAGATCGCCGTCGCCCAGCGCGGGCAGCGCGCCGATCTCATGCGCACCGCCACGCTCAACGCCCAGCAGACACTGCTGCGCCACAAGACGCGGCGGACCAGCGACTACGTCGCGCGCACGCAGGCGCTCACCGACCTGCAGGAGGCGCTCGGCATGGACGAGGCCCCGCTGCGCATCGAGTGCTTCGACATCTCGCACCTCGGCGGCACGAACGTCGTCGCCTCGATGGTCGTCTTCGAAGACGGACTGCCGCGCAAAGATCAGTACCGCTCGTTCAACATCGCCGAGACGACGGACGACACCGACTCGATGTACCAGGTGCTCATGCGCCGGCTCGCGCGGGTGGATTCCGGGCCGGAGCGGGCCGACGAGGATGAGGGCGAGGGCGAGGGCGAGGGCGAGGGGAAGCGGCGACCGCGCTTCGCCTACCGCCCGCAGCTGCTGGTCGTGGACGGAGGCCAGCCCCAGGTGCAGGCGGCCGCGAGGGCGCTGCGCGACAGCGGGCGCACCGAGATCGCGCTGTGCGGCATCGCCAAGCGGCTCGAGGAGATCTGGATTCCCGACGACGACTTCCCGGTCATCCTCCCGCGCACCAGCGAGGCGCTGTACCTGGTGCAGCGCCTGCGCGACGAGGCGCATCGCTTCGCGATCACCCACCAGCGCAAGCGCCGCCGTCGCGACATCCAGACGGTGCTCCGCGAGATCCCCGGCCTCGGCGACGCCCGCATCAAGGCGCTGCTCACCCACTTCGGATCGGTCACGGCACTGCGCGCATCGAGTCCCGAGCAGATCGGCGAGGTGGCGGGCATCGGACCGGTCCTCGCATCGACCATCCACGCGCATCTCGCTGGCGGACAGGCACCCGCGACTCGGTAGGCTGGTAGCAGCGAAGGGAGCAACGCATGGCGGCCGCAGAAGAGGGCGAGTTCCTCATCGTCACCGGGATGTCGGGAGCAGGTCGCACCACCGCGGCGAACGCACTCGAGGACCTCGGCTGGTACGTGGTCGACAATCTGCCTCCGCAGATCCTGCGGCCCCTTCTCGAGCTCACCGACATGGGAGCCGGGAACCTTCCGAAGATCGCCGCGGTCGTGGATGTCCGCGGACGCGGCCTGTTCGACGAGCTGCCGGACGTGTACCGCGTCCTGCGCTCCCGCGGCGGGGTGAAGGTGCTCTACCTCGACGCGTCCGACGACGTGCTCGTGCGCCGTTTCGAGTCCGTGCGCCGCCCCCATCCGCTGCAGGGGGACGGCACCCTTCTCGACGGCATCCGCACCGAGCGATCGCGTCTGGCCACCATCCGCGAATCGGCAGACCTGCTCATCGACACGTCGTCGCTGAACATCCATCAGCTCGCGATGCAGGTCTCGGAGATGTTCTCGGAGGAGGGTGCGGCGCGTCATCGCCTCACCATCCTCAGCTTCGGGTTCAAGTACGGGCTCCCGACCGACGTCGACCTCGTCGCCGACATGCGCTTCCTGCCGAACCCGTTCTGGAATGAGGAGCTGCGCGACTTCACCGGACGCGATGCGCCGGTGCGCGACTACGTACTGGGTCTGCCGGGCTCGGAGCAGTTCCTCGACGCCTACGCCGCGGCGCTGCGTCCGGTGCTGGAGGGGTACCAGCGCGAGAACAAGAGCCACTCGACGGTCGCCATCGGCTGCACCGGCGGGAAGCACCGCTCGGTGGCCATGAGCGAGGAGCTGGCTCGGCGCCTCGCGGATGTGCCGGGTGTCGCCATCAACGTGCGCCATCGCGACCTCGGTCGGGAGTGACCCCCGACCCGAGGCAGCCCGCCCAGCGGGCATCCGACCACGGGCGTCGACCGCCGCCGGCACGCGATCGGGTCGGTGCGCGGGCCCCGGGCCTTGTAGGCTAGTCCCTTGCGTCGCGATCCGACGCCTGGATCGTGAGGAGTCCCGTGGCACTAACCACCGACGTCAAGGCCGAGCTCGTCAGCGTGCGGAACGCACCCCCGGCGGTGCGCGTCGCCGAGGTGACGACCATCCTGCGTTTCGCCGGCGGTCTGCACTCGATCGCCGGTCGTGTCGCGGTCGAGGCCGAGGTGGATGCCGAGCTGCTGGCCCGTCGTGTCAGCCGCGATCTCGCCGAGATCTACGGCGTGCGTCCGGAGATCGCCCAGGTCAAGGCCAGCGTCGCGACCTCCGGTGGTGCCCCGAGCGGTGCCCGCTGGGCGGTCCGGGTCATCGCCGCGGGGGAGACCCTGGCGCGCCAGACCGGTCTGCTCGACGCGCGACGTCGCCCGGTGCGCGGCCTGCCCAACCGCCTCACCACCGGCTCACCGGAGGAGCTCGCGGGGATCTGGCGCGGTGCGTTCCTGGCATCCGGATCCCTCAGCGAACCCGGTCGGTCAGCCATGCTGGAGATCTCGTGCCCGTCCGGTGAAGCCGCGATGGCGCTCGTCGGGGCCGCCCACCGTCTGGGCGTCGCGGCGAAGGCCCGTGAGGTGCGCGGCCTGCCCCGCGTGGTCGTGCGCGAGGGCGAGGCGATCCGTGCCATCCTCACCGCCATGGGCGCCCGCCGCACGGCGATCGCCTGGGAGGAGATGCGTCAGCGTCGCGAGGTGCGCGCCGGCGTGAACCGCCTGGTCAACTTCGATGACGCGAACCTGCGTCGGTCGGCGCAGGCCGCTGTGGCCGCGTGCGCTCGTGTGGAGCGCGCGCTGGAGATCCTGGGCGACGACGTGCCCGAGCACCTGCGCACCGCCGGAAGCCTCCGGCTCGCGCACCGCGACGCGAGCCTCGACGAGCTCGGACACCACGCCGACCCGCCGCTCACCAAGGACGCCGTCGCGGGGCGCATCCGCCGGCTGCTCGCCATGGCGGACAAGCGCGCCCAGCAGGAGGGCATCCCGGGCACCGAGGCCGCAGTGCCCGCCGGTCTCGACGGCTGAGGCCGACCGGATGGCCCGCCGGATCCGGCATTCGGAACATCCGGCCGCCGGTGGCGTTGTCGTCAGTAGGATGAAAAACGTCTGCTCTGCGAGGCACTTCGGCGTCGCAGAGGATCGGCAAGCGCCGTGGCGCGGCGCGGATTGGATGAAATCGACATGGCGACCTACACGCTCCCCGACCTTCCCTACGACTTTGCGGCACTGGAACCGCACATCAGCGGCAAGATTATGGAACTGCACCATGACAAGCACCACGCCGCCTATGTCACCGGTGCGAACGCCGCGCTGGACGGCCTGGCCGAGGCCCGCGAGAGCGGCAACCTCGCCAACGTGAACAAGCTCGAGAAGGACCTCGCGTTCAACCTCGGCGGTCACGTCAACCACTCCATCTTCTGGACCAACCTCTCGCCCGAGGGCGGCGGACAGCCGGAAGGTGAGCTCAAGGCGGCGATCGACGAGTTCTTCGGCTCGTTCGAGAAGTTCCAGGCGCACTTCGCCGCCGCCGCGGCGGGCATCCAGGGCTCGGGCTGGGCGGTGCTCAGCTGGGACCCGATCGGCGCTCGCCTGATCATCCAGCAGCTCTTCGACCAGCAGGGCAACACCGCGCAAGGCACCATCCCGCTGTTCCAGCTCGACATGTGGGAGCACGCCTTCTACCTCGACTACCTCAACGTGAAGGCCGACTACATCAAGGCGGCGTGGAACATCGCCAACTGGGAGAACGTCTCGTCACGCTTCGAGATCGCGCGCGAGAAGACCTCCGGTCTGCTGGTACTGTCGTAAAAGACCGGCGTCCTAATGGGCGTCTGGCCCATTAGGACGCCGTTGTCCGCGCATTCCGCAAGAAATACGCATTTCCCCGAGTAAGAACCAGGAGACTTTCGTGTCTGTCAAGATCGGTATCAACGGCTTCGGTCGTATCGGACGTAACTTCCTTCGTGCGGCGCTCGCACAGAACGCTGACATCGAGATCGTCGCGGTCAACGACCTCACCGACAACGCCGCACTGGCGCACCTCCTCAAGTACGACTCGGTCGGCGGTCCGCTCGGCGTCGAGGTCTCGCACCAGGGCGACGTGATCACCGTCGGCGGCAAGGACATCAAGGTGTTCGAGGAGCGGGACCCGGCAGCGCTGCCGTGGGGCGAGCTCGGGGTCGACATCGTGATCGAGTCCACCGGCCGGTTCACCAAGGCCGCCGACGCCTCGAAGCACATCGCCGGCGGCGCCAAGAAGGTCATCATCTCGGCGCCCGGCACCGACGTCGACGGCACCTTCGTGATGGGCGTGAACGAGGACACCTACGACTCCGCCACGATGAACGTCATCTCCAACGCCTCGTGCACCACCAACTGCCTCGCGCCGCTCGCCAAGGTGTTCAACGACAAGTTCGGCATCGAGCGCGGGTTCATGATGACCGCGCACGCGTACACCGCAGACCAGAACCTGCAGGACGGCCCGCACAGCGACCTGCGCCGTGCCCGCGGTGCAGCGATCAACATCGTGCCGGCGTCGACGGGTGCCGCCAAGGCCATCGGCCTCGTGCTCCCCGAGCTCAACGGCAAGCTCAGCGGCTCGTCGTACCGCGTTCCGGTTCCCACCGGCTCGATCGTCGACCTCACCATCATCGCCGAGCGCGACGGCCTGACCGTCGACGAGATCAACGCCGCATACCGTGAGGCCGCAGCCGACGGTCGTCTGCAGGGCATCCTGGAGTACACCGAGGACCCGATCGTCTCGAGCGACATCCAGCTGAACCCGCACTCGTCGATCTTCGACGCGGAGCTGACCAACGTCAGCGGCAACCTCGTCAAGGTGTCCAGCTGGTACGACAACGAGTGGGGCTACTCCAACCGCCTCGTCGACCTCACCGAGTACGTCGCCGAGCGTCTCTGAACCATGGCGCTGCGCACTCTCGAGTCACTGGGGTCGCTGTCGGGCAGGCGGGTCATCGTCCGCTGCGATCTGAACGTCCCCCTGAAGGACGGCGTCATCGCCGATGATGGTCGCGTCAGGGCGTCACTGCCCACGCTCGAGGCCCTCACCGATGCGGGCGCGCGCGTGATCGTGTGCTCCCACCTGGGGCGCCCCGACGGCGCTCCCGATCCCCAGTACAGCCTCGAGCCGGTCGCGCAACGACTGTCTGAGCTGCTCGACGCGCCGGTCGCCTTCGCGACGGACACGGTGGGCGACTCCGCGCGGGACACCGTCGCAGGCCTCGAGGACGGCGCGATCGCCGTCCTCGAGAACCTGCGGTTCAACCCTGGCGAGACCTCGAAGGACGACGCCACCCGCGCGGCATTCGCCGGGCAGCTCGCCGAGCTGGGCGACGCCTTCGTCTCGGACGGGTTCGGCGTCGTGCACCGCAAGCAGGCCAGCGTCTACGACCTGGCCGAGCTGCTGCCGTCCGCGGCGGGCCTGCTGATCGCCGCTGAGCTGGACGTGCTCGACCGGCTCACCGAGAACCCCGAGCGCCCGTACACCGTGGTGCTCGGCGGATCGAAGGTGAGCGACAAGCTCGGCGTGATCTCGCACCTGCTGCCGCGTGTCGACCGTCTGCTCGTCGGAGGCGGGATGCTCTTCACCTTCCTCGCCGCGGAGGGCCACGCCGTGGCCTCGAGCCTGCTCGAGAAGGACCAGCTCGAGACCGTGCGCGGCTACATCTCCGAGGCGAAGGAGCGCGGCGTCGAACTCGTGCTGCCGACCGACGTCGTGGTGGCGTCCGGATTCGCCGCCGACGCCGACCACGAGACGGTTCCGGCGGATGCCATCGAGCAGAGCTCGTTCGGGGCATCCGGAATCGGCCTCGACATCGGACCCGACACGGCCGCGGCGTTCGCCGATGCCGTGCGATCGTCCGCGACCGTCTTCTGGAACGGGCCGATGGGCGTGTTCGAATTCCCGGCCTTCGCCGCGGGCACCAAGGCCGTCGCGCAGGCCCTCACCGAGGTCGACGGCCTGGGCGTGGTGGGCGGCGGCGACTCCGCCGCGGCCGTGCGCCAGCTCGGATTCTCGGACGACCAGTTCGGTCACATCTCGACGGGCGGAGGCGCCAGCCTCGAGTTCCTCGAGGGCAAGAAGCTACCGGGCCTCACGGTCCTCGGATGGGAGTGAACCCTGTGACAAGCGCGCAGAACCGCCGCACACCGCTCATCGCGGGCAACTGGAAGATGAACCTCGATCACCTCCAGGCCGTCGCGACCGTGCAGAAGCTGCACTGGACGCTGAAGGACGCCGGGCACGAGGGCGACTCCGTCGAGGTGGCTGTCTTCCCGCCGTTCACCGACATCCGCAGCGTGCAGACCCTCATCGACGCCGACAAGATCCCGTTCGCGCTCGGAGCGCAGGACCTCTCGGCGCACGACTCCGGGGCCTACACCGGAGAGGTGTCGGGCGCATTCCTGTCCAAGCTCAACGTCGGCTACGTGATCATCGGTCACTCCGAGCGTCGCGAGTACCACCGGGAGGACGACGCGGTCGTCAACGCGAAGGTGAAGGCCGCGCTGAAGCACGGTCTCGTCCCGGTGATCTGCGTCGGCGAGACCGCCGAGGATCTCGAGAAGTTCGGTGCCAGCGCGGTGCCGGCCGGCCAGCTGGAGAAGGCGCTCGAGGGTGTGCCGGCGTCGGCCGACATCGTCGTGGCGTACGAGCCGGTCTGGGCCATCGGCTCGGGCCAGGCGGCGACTCCGGCTCAGGCGCAGGACGTCTGCGCCGCCCTGCGCGGCGTGCTCGCGAAGGTGCTCGACGAGGATGCCGCCGCGCGCACCCGCGTGCTGTACGGCGGATCGGTCAAATCGGGCAACATCGCCAGCTTCATGCGCGAGCCGGATGTGGACGGTGCGCTGGTGGGTGGCGCGAGCCTCGTCGTCGACGAGTTCGCGGCGATCGTTCGCTTCCAGAAGCACGTCGGCGTGTGAGTCGGGACGGGGCGCGCGAGCGCCTCGTCCTATAATTGACCGCTAGACGGGCATTCCGGCCCCGGCGAAAGGCTTTCCTCGTGCAGGTTCTCGAGTTCGTTCTGCAGGTGCTCACTGGCGTGACCAGTGTGCTGCTGACGCTCCTCATTCTTCTTCACAAGGGCCGCGGTGGCGGCCTGTCCGACATGTTCGGCGGGGGGATGTCGGCCGCTGTCGGCTCATCCGGTCTCGCCGAGCGCAACCTCAACCGATTCACGATCGTGCTCGCCCTGATCTGGTTCATCTCGATCGTCGCGCTCGGTCTCATCACGAAGTTCCAGGTGATCTGATGGCTACCGGAGGAAACGCGATCCGCGGCACACGTGTCGGCTCGGGTCCCATGGGTGAGCAGGACCACGGCTACCACGCCGACCGCATCCCCGTGTCTTACTGGGACGGACTCGGCAACGAGACCGTCCGCTATTTCGCGGCGGGGCTCCCCGACGACGAGATCCCCGAGACCATCGACCACCCGCAGAGCGGGCTGCCCGCGGGTCGCGACCGGCAGAACCCGCCGATGCTCGCCAAGCCCGAGCCGTACAAGACGCACCTCGCGTACGTGAAGGAGCGCCGCACCGACGAAGAGGCCGAGCAGCTTCTCGAGGACGCGCTCACGCAGCTGCGCGAGCGCCGCGGCGGCAACTGAGAACCACACGAGGAACCCCCGGAGTCTGCGACTCCGGGGGTTCTTCGCGTCTCGGGCTCTAGGCGGACCGGCGATCGAGTCGGATGCCGGGAACGCCCCGGCATGCGAGAAGGCCCCCACCTCGCGGTGGGGGCCTTCGTCAGGAGAGGGGATGACGGGAATCGAACCCGCGTCATTAGTTTGGAAGACTAAGGCTTTACCATTAAGCTACATCCCCGGAATTCCGGCGGTGTCTCGCCCTCATGGCGCCCCGCCGAGCGGAGCACCTCGTAAAGCATAGCGGACGGAGCGACGTGTTCTGTCCGTTAGACTCGTCAGGGCCGTTCCCGTGTGCGCGGGTTCAAGCCGGGGCGTAGCTCAGCTTGGTAGAGCGCCCGCTTTGGGAGCGGGAGGTCGCAGGTTCAAATCCTGTCGCCCCGACCACAGCCCGAAGACTTCACGACCGCGTCGTCAACGCGGAAACCACAAGGAGACACACCAGCATGGCCAACAGCACCGTCGAGAAGCTGTCCCCGACCCGGGTCAAGCTCACCATCACGGTCACCCCTGAGGACCTCAAGCCGAGCATCGCGCACGCCTACGAGCACATCGCTCAGGATGTGCAGATCCCCGGTTTCCGCAAGGGCAAGGTCCCCGCTCCGATCATCGACCAGCGTGTCGGCCGCGGCGCCGTCATCGAGCACGCCGTGAACGAGGCCCTCGACGGCTTCTTCCGCGAGGCGGCCGCCGAGCACAACGTCCGCATGGTCGGACGTCCCGCCGCCGACATCACGCAGTGGCCGAACGAGAAGGACTTCTCGGGAGACCTGCTCGTCGACATCGAGGTCGACGTGCGCCCCGAGATCGAGCTTCCCGAGCTCTCGGACATCACGCTGACCGTCGACGCCGTCGAGGCCGACGAGGCGGCGATCGACGCCGAGCTCGACAGCCTGCGCGCGCGCTTCGGCACCCTGATCCCCGTCGACCGCCCGGCGGCCACGGGCGACTTCGTCGAGCTCGACCTCGTCGCCACCATCGACGGCGCCGAGATCGACCGCGCCGAAGGCGTGTCGTACGAGATCGGCTCCGGCGAGCTGCTCGAAGGCATCGACGAGGCGCTCGACTCGCTCACCGCGGGCGAGGAGACGACCTTCCGCTCGACTCTCGTGGGCGGCGACCACGCCGGCGAGCAGGCCGAGGTGTCGGTCACGCTCAAGGCTGTCAAGGAGCGCGAGCTGCCCGAGGCCGACGACGACTTCGCTCAGATGGCGTCGGAGTTCGACACGGTCGCCGAGCTGCGCGACAGCCTCGCCGAGCGCGTCGCACAGCAGGGCGTCTTCACCCAGGGGGCCGCCGCTCGCGACCAGCTCATCGAGAGGCTGCTCGAGCAGGTCGAGATCCCCGTTCCGGCCCAGCTCATCGAGGACGAGGTGCACGCGCACCTCGAGAACGAGAACCGCCTCGAGGACGACGAGCACCGTGCCGAGGTGGCCGAGGCCAGCGAGAAGCAGTTCCGCACGCAGGTGCTGCTCGACACGATCGCCGAGAACGCGAACGTGCAGGTCTCGCAGGAGGAGCTCAGCCAGTACCTCATCCAGTCGGCCGCGCAGTACGGCATGGCTCCGCAGGAGTTCGTCGAGGCGCTGCAGGGCGCCGGTCAGCTGCCCGCGCTCGTCGGCGAGGTCGCCCGCAACAAGGCACTGGCCGCGACCCTCGGCAAGGTGAACATCGTCGACAGCAACGGCAAGAAGGTCGACCTGTCCGAGTTCATCGGCGACGCCGAGGATGAGGACGACGCTGAGACCGAGGAGGCTGGCGCCGCCGACGAGAAGCCTGCCGCCGACGAGAAGCCGGCCAAGAAGGCTCCCGCGAAGAAGAAGGCTCCCGCGAAGAAGGACGCCGCCGACGAGGCGGACGCTGACAAGCCCGCCGCCAAGAAGCCGGCTGCGAAGAAGGCTCCGGCCAAGAAGGCCGCCGCGAAGGACGAGGCCGAGAAGGCCGAGTGATCCTCGCATGATCGAACGAGGGGCGGATGCTGCGGCATCCGCCCCTCGTCGTATCAGGAGAGGCGACGGGGCGGTGTGGCCGCGGACGGGCGGCGGGGGATGGATGCCGCCCCGCCACGCTGATATGCCGACGGCGAACACGGCCGGGCACGCGCGCCGCCGCCGGTAGATTCGAATCACCGACACACGGAAGCAGGAGCTGACATGGCTGAACCCCTGATGGCGACGAGCGTCTTCGACAGACTGCTCAAGGACCGCATCATCTGGCTGGGCTCTGAGGTGCGCGACGAGAACGCGAACGAGATCTGCGCGAAGATCCTCCTTCTCGCCGCCGAGGACTCGGAGAAGGACATCTACCTCTACATCAACTCTCCCGGCGGGTCGATCACCGCGGGCATGGCGATCTACGACACCATGCAGTTCGTGCCGAACGACATCGTCACCGTCGGCATCGGCATGGCCGCGTCGATGGGCCAGCTGCTGCTCACCAGCGGCACGAAGGGCAAGCGCTACATCACCCCGAACGCGCGAGTGCTGCTGCACCAGCCGCACGGCGGCTTCGGCGGCACGGCGAGCGACATCCAGACGCAGGCTCAGCTGATCCTGTCGATGAAGCGTCGACTTGCGGAGATCACCGCCGGTCAGACCGGAAAGACGGTGGAGCAGATCAACGCCGACGGCGACCGCGACCGCTGGTTCACCGCAGACGAGGCCCTCGAGTACGGCTTCGTCGACCACATCCGCGAGCACGCCAGCGACGTCACCGGCGGCGGCGGCACCGGCGCAGACCAGTAAGGAAGGAACACACACATGCACACCCCCACCTTCCGCGCTGCCGGAAACCTGCCCTCCAGCCGTTACGTGCTCCCGCAGTTCGAGGAGCGCACCGCCTACGGCTTCAAACGCCAGGACCCGTACAACAAGCTCTTCGAGGACCGCGTGATCTTCCTCGGCGTGCAGGTCGACGACGCCTCGGCTGATGACGTGATGGCCCAGCTGCTGGTTCTCGAGAGCCAGGATGCCGAGCGCGACATCACCATGTACATCAACTCGCCCGGTGGCTCGTTCACCGCGATGACGGCGATCTACGACACCATGCAGTACGTCGCGCCGCACATCCAGACCGTGGTGCTCGGACAGGCCGCCTCGGCGGCATCCGTCCTGCTCGCGGCCGGTGCCCCCGGCAAGCGGCTCGCGCTGCCGAACGCCCGCGTGCTCATGCACCAGCCCGCGATGGGCGAGGCGGGCCACGGCCAGGCATCCGACATCGAGATTCAGGCCGCCGAGATCCTGCGCATGCGCACCTGGCTCGAGGAGACCATGTCGCGGCACACCGGCAAGGCGGTCGAGCAGGTCAACCGCGACATCGATCGCGACAAGATCCTGTCGGCGAACGAGGCCCTCGAGTACGGCATCGTCGACCAGGTGCTCACCTCGCGCAAGCGCAGCTGACCCGTCGTCACGACGAGCGGCCCGGGCATTCGTCCGGGCCGCTCTTGCGTGCTCGGGCGCTCGTCGCCGCGAGTACGCTGGAGTTCCCACCATTCCGACCTGGAGGCCCTCGTGTCCGCACCCCTCGCCCGGCACATCGACCACACGCTGCTCAAGCCCGAGGCTACGAGCGCCGAGATCGCCGCGGCGATCGCCGAGGCCGCCGACCTCGGCACCTACAGCGTGTGCCTTTCGCCGTCCGCGCTGCCCGTCGACCTGCCGGGCGAGCTGAAGCTCGCGGTCGTCATCGGGTTCCCCAGTGGCAAGCACCACTCGTCGATCAAGGCCGCCGAGGCGGCTCTGGCCGTGGCCGAGGGTGCGGACGAGCTCGACATGGTCATCGACATCGGCGCGGCGATCGAAGGACGCTACGCCGACGTCGAGGCCGACATCCGCGCCGTGCGCGACGCGGCCCCCCGCCCCGTCGTGCTGAAGGTCATCATCGAATCCGCCGCGCTGAGCGACGAGGCCATCGTGGCCGTGTGCCGTGCCGCTGAGGAGGCGGGCGCCGACTTCGTGAAGACGTCCACGGGCTTCCACCCGTCCGGCGGTGCCAGCGTGCACGCCGTGTCGCTGATGAAGCAGACCGTCGGAGACCGGCTCGAGGTCAAGGCATCCGGAGGCATCCGCACGGCCGCCGATGCCCAGCAGATGATCGAGGCGGGCGCGACGCGCCTCGGCCTGTCGTCGTCGCGCGCGATCCTCGAGGGAGCCGAGGCTGCGGCGGGGTACTGACTCTCACGTGACCGACTCCAATGCCGCCCTGTGTCGGTGCCTGCGGTTAGGCTCGATTGACGGCATCAGGACCCTGCCTGGCCGAATGCTCGAGGAGGACGCGCATGGCACGCATCGGTGAAAGCGCTGATCTGTTCAAATGCTCTTTCTGTGGGAAGAGTCAGAAGCAGGTCCAGCAGCTCATCGCCGGCCCCGGTGTGTACATCTGCGACGAGTGCGTCGAGCTGTGCAACGAGATCATCGAAGAGCGCATGGCCGAGGCCGGCAGCGGCCCCGCCGCCGACTTCGAGCTGCCGAAGCCTCGTGAGATCTTCTCGTTCCTCGAGGAGTACGTGGTCGGTCAGGATGCCGCGAAGCGCTCGCTCGCTGTAGCGGTCTACAACCACTACAAGCGCGTCCGCGCCCGCGGCACCATCCAGTCCGCCGAGCAGAAGGCGGAAGAGGTCGAGGTCGCCAAGAGCAACATCCTCATGCTCGGTCCGACCGGCTGCGGCAAGACCTATCTCGCCCAGACGCTCGCCAAGCGGCTGAACGTGCCCTTCGCCGTGGCCGATGCGACGGCGCTGACCGAGGCCGGCTACGTGGGCGAGGATGTCGAGAACATCCTGCTCAAGCTGCTGCAGGCGGCCGACTACGACACCAAGCGCGCCGAGACCGGCATCATCTACATCGACGAGATCGACAAGATCGCCCGCAAGGCCGAGAACCCCTCCATCACCAGGGACGTGTCGGGTGAGGGCGTGCAGCAGGCGCTGCTGAAGATCCTTGAGGGCACCGTCGCGTCGGTGCCGCCGCAGGGTGGGCGCAAGCACCCGCACCAGGAGTTCCTGCAGATCGACACGACGAACGTGCTGTTCATCGTCGCGGGAGCGTTCGCCGGGCTGGAGGAGATCATCTCGGCCCGCGTGGGCAAGCACGGCGTCGGGTTCGGCGCTCCGCTGCACGACAAGGGCAAGGACCTCGATCTGTTCAGCGAGGTGCTGCCGGAGGATCTGCACAAGTTCGGGCTCATCCCCGAGTTCATCGGGCGCCTGCCCGTCGTGACCTCGGTGTCGCCGCTCGACCAGGACGCCCTGATCGACATCCTCACCGGTCCCCGCAATGCGCTCGTGAAGCAGTATCAGCGGATGTTCGAGATCGACGGTGTGCAGCTCGAGTTCGAGGAGGACGCGCTGCGTTCCATCGCCGACCTCGCGGTGCTGCGCAAGACCGGCGCCCGCGGCCTTCGTGCGATCCTCGAGGACGTGCTCGGGCCGATCATGTTCGAGATCCCGTCGGCAGAGGACGTGTCGAAGGTCGTGGTCACCAAGGCCGCGGTCGACGAGGGCGCGCCGCCCACGGTCGTTCTCTCGCGCAAGCGCAAGAGCGCCTGATTCGCCGGGCGACCGCGCAGCGCGAGCGGTTCACCCCTGCCATCCGCTCGCGTGGCTCACGCGCGGATGGCAGAGCGGGACGGGGCGCCGCACGCCCGAGTTGACCGGATGAGCGCGTTCACCCGCTGAGGCGACTCATCACGCGCTCGAGTCCGTCGACGACCAGCCGCACACTGCGGCGGCGCAGTGTCTCGGGGCGCGCCAGCACGTCGATGAGACGGTGCGTGCTCACGCCCAGCAGCGGGATGCGCACGATCTCACGATCGTCGACGCTGCGCGAGGTGTATCGGGGCAGCATGCCCACCGCGTCGCCCGCCGCGATGGTCGCCGCGACGGTGGCGTAGTCGTTGACACGGTGCTGCACGCGCGGTGCGATGTTCGCGACGGCCGCGATCGCGCGCAGCACGTCATCGGGGGAGTAGCCGATCCGACTGGTCACCCAGCGCTCTCCGGCGACGTCGGCGGGAGTCACGGCGCGGCGCGCGGCGAGCGGGTGCGACGCGGCGACCGCGACGTCGAGCGGCTCGCGGACAAGGGTGAGGCTGCGCACACCCTGCGACGGCCAGGGCTCGGAGTGCTCCATCCGGTGCGCGAGCACGAGGTCGTAGCGGGCGGTGAGCGCGGGGAACTCACTCTGCGCGACGTCCTCATCGGTCAGCTGCACGGTCGGTGAATCGTCGCTCCCAGCGAGGTCGCGCAGCAGGGCGCCGAACAGTGCCTGCCCCGCGCTGTGGAAGCCGCTCACGGTGACCACTCCGGCGGAATCCTGCTCGAACGCGTCCAGCGCGCCGCGGGCGGCGGCCATCGCGTCCAGCGCCTCCGCCCCGGCCTCGGCGAGCACCCGCCCGGCGGCGGTGAGCGCGAGGGTGCGACCGTGTCGCCGGGTGAGCGGGGTGCGCACGCCGCGCTGCAGGGCGGCGAGCTGCTGGGAGACGGCCGACGGCGTCACGTGCAGCGCATCGGCGACGGCCGTCACGCTGCCGAGGGCGCCTAGTTCTCGCAGGATCTGCAGCTGGTGAAGCTCCACCCCTCGATCGTATCTTTCAGTGCTGCTTAATTCACTATGCAGAAAGAGGGCGTTGCTCTACAACGGCGGATGCGGTGAGATCGAGACCATGAAGGCACTGTTCAAGAGCGCACCACGCGCCGGCTTCGAGCTCGTCGACAGGCCGGACCCTGCGGCCGGCGCCGGCGAGGTCGTCATCCGCGTGCTGCGCACTGGGATCTGCGGCACCGACCTGCACATCCACCGCTGGGACGAGTGGGCTGCGTCGGCGATCCAGACGCCGCTGATCCCCGGGCACGAGTTCTACGGCGAAGTCGTCGACGTCGGCGACATGGTGCACGACATCGCCGTCGGCGACCGTGTCTCGGGTGAAGGACACATCGTCTGCGGCACCTGCCGCAACTGCCGCGCAGGGCGCCGGCAGATGTGCATCCGCACCGTCGGGCTCGGCCTGCAGCGCGACGGCGCCTTCGCCGAGTACCTCTCCCTCCCCGCCACGAACGTGTGGGTGCATCACGACGACGTGACCCCCGAGCTCGGCGCGATCTTCGACCCGCTCGGCAATGCCGTGCACACCGCGCTGATGTACCGCGTGATCGGCGAGGACGTGCTGGTCACCGGGTGCGGGCCCATCGGCCTGATGTCGATCGCCGTCGCCCGACATGCCGGCGCGCGATTCATCGTCGCCACCGACGTCAGCATCCCGCGACTCGAGATGGCGAGGCAGATGGGGGCTGACGCCGTCGTCGACGTCTCGACGCAGGACATCCGCGAGGCGCAGCGCGCGCTCGGGATGCGCGAGGGCTTCGACATCGGCTTCGAGATGAGCGGTGCGCCCGCGGCGCTCCCGGCGATGATCGACAACATGAACCACGGCGGACAGATCGCCATGCTGGGGCTGCCCAGCGCCGGCTTCGACATCGACTGGAGCAAACTCGTCACCCACATGCTCACGATCAAGGGCGTCTACGGGCGAGAGATGTTCGAGACCTGGAACGCGATGGGGGCCATGCTGCAGACCAGCGCCACCCTGCGCGAATCGATCACCCGCGTGATCGCGGATGTCATCCCCGCGCGCGACTGGGAGCGTGGATTCGCCGCCGCCGAGTCGGCAGGCACGGCGAAGATCATCCTCGACTGGACCGAGCTGTGACAACCGGGCTGTGAGAACCGAACTGTAAGGAGCTGTCATGTACGCGACATTCAAGGATCACCTGCAGGCCGAGCTCGCGGGCATCGAAGAGGCGGGCCTCACCAAGCGGGAGCGCGGCATCCGCGGACCTCAGAAGGCGCAGATCGTCACGGGCGGCACGGAGGTGCTCAACTTCTGCGCCAACAACTACCTCGGCCTCGCCGACGACCAGCGCATCCTGGACGCCGCTCACCGGGCGCTCGACGAGTGGGGCTACGGTCTCGCCAGTGTGCGCTTCATCTGCGGCACGCAGGAGCAGCACCTCGAACTCGAGAAGCGCCTCGCCGCCTTCCTCGGCACGGACGACGCGATCCTGTACTCCTCCTGCTTCGATGCGAACGGCGGCGTGTTCGAGACCCTGTTCTCGGCCGAGGATGCGATCATCTCCGACGAGCTGAACCACGCGTCGATCATCGACGGCATCCGTCTGTCGAAGGCGCGTCGTCTGCGCTACCGCAACCGCGACATGGCTGATCTCGAGGAGCAACTGAAGGCCGCGGCGGATGCCCGATTCCGCGTCATCGTCACGGACGGGGTCTTCTCGATGGACGGCTACATCGCGCCGCTGCGCGAGATCTGCGACCTGGCGGAACGCTACGACGCGCTCCTGTTCGTCGACGACTCGCACGCCGTCGGCTTCGTGGGGGAGAGCGGACGCGGCACGCCCGAGCTGTGCGGCGTGTCCGATCGCGTCGACATCTACACCGGCACGTTCGGCAAGGCCCTCGGTGGCGCCTCGGGCGGTTACGTCGCCGCACACCGCGACATCGTCGCCCTGCTGCGCCAGCGCTCCCGGCCCTATCTCTTCTCGAACACCCTGGCGCCGTCGATCGTCGCCGGCACGCTGACCGCGCTCGACCTGGTCGAGAGCTCGGCCGATCTGAGGTCTCGCCTCCGCGAGAACGCGGAGCTGTTCCGTCGGCGCATGGCCGAGGAGGGGTTCGAGCTGCTGGCCGGCGAGCATCCGATCGTGCCCGTGATGTTCGGAGACGCCGCGCTCACCGCGCGCATCGCCGACGAGATGCAGCGCCAGGGTGTGTACGTGACGGCATTCAGCTTCCCGGTGGTGCCGCGCGGCCACGCGCGCATCCGCGTGCAGCTCTCGGCAGCGCACACACAGGAGCAGGTGGAGCGCTGCGTGGCGGCCTTCGTCGCGGCTCGGGAGGCCGTGAGCTGACCTGACCCGCGGAGAGCACGACCGGCCGGGAGCAGGTGCAAAGAAATACTTGCAAAGGGATGTTTGCAAGGATATCTTTGCATTCATGACCGCGAACGATACCTACGGCCGCACTCTCGAGCCGAGCGCGCTGAAGGCGCTCGCGCATCCGATGCGCGTGCGGATCTACGATCTCCTCAGCGAGCGGGGTCCGCAGACCGCCAGCAGTCTCGCGGCGCTGATCGGCGAGACCTCCGGGGCGACCAGCTATCACCTGCGCGCCCTGGCAGCCCACGATCTCATCCGGGAGGTACCGGACCGCGGCACGGCGCGTGAGCGCTGGTGGGAGCGGCCCAAGGGACGCATCAACATGCCCGGCCCGGCAGAGGCGATGTCGCCGTCGAACCGCGCGGCAGCCCAGATCGTCACCACCGAGTTTCTGCGTCTGCGTCACCAGACTCTGATGGAGTACATCAACCGGCCGGAGTCTGATCAGCCCGAGGGGTGGCAGGACGCCGGCCTGGTCATGACGACGATGCTCGACATCACCGCCGAGCAGATGACGGAGCTCAAGAACGAGCTCAGCGCCGTGGTGGATGCCGCCATCGAGCGCTACCGCGGGCAGGAGGCCCAGCCAGGCACCCGGCGCGTGACCCTGCGCGCCGAGGTATTCGACCTTCCTGCGGCGCCGCGCCGCAGGACTCCCGAACAGGAGTGACCATGACCAGCGCGACTCTTCGTCTCGCCACGCCCACCGCGGTGGAGCGCGCCCTGCAGCGTCTCTCGATCGCCCTGGCCCGCTACGTCGAACGCCGCATCGCGCGGCGCGCCGAGCGCCGCGAGCTCGCGCTCGACCTGCTGCGCGAGCAGCACGCCAGGCGGCAGGATCCGCGAGCGCTCGACATCGCCCTGCTCGCGATCGGATCCAGGCCCCGGCCCTGAACGCCCTCCGATGCGCCGGGGTTCAGTCCTGGAAAGGCCGGGCGAGAACCTCGCCGGATGCGGTGAGCACGACCTCCCACCCGGCATCCAGCTCAGCGATCGGCCGACCCTCGAGCCAGGTGAGTGTCCAGTGGCCGCTCAGCTCGCGAGCCTCGATCTCGGCGATGGCCGGACGCAGGGAGGCGGGGACGGAGGCCGGCGGCTCAGCCCCCGTCGCCCAGCGCGTGCCCAGCTGCATCAGCCCTCCACCGGTGCCAGCTCGATCGCGGTGACCGCGAGCTCGTCGGCCTCGGCGAACTCCAGCTCGGCGATCCGGCCCACCGCGCGCAGGTCGTCGGCCGCGGCGCGCAGCGCGTCGATCTTCGCCGCCGGAGCCGAGATGGTCGCGGTCGCGACCGGGGTCTTCTGCGAGGCCTTCGCCTCGGTCTTCGCCCGTCGGATGCCGATCAGGGCCTCACTCGCCGTCGCGAGCACCGCAGGGTCGCCGTCGATGCCGAGCGGCTCCGGCCAGGTCGCCGTGTGGATCGAGCCCTCCTCGAACCACGACCACGCCTCCTCGGTCGCGAACGACACGATCGGGGCGAGCAGGCGCAGCAGCGTCGACAGTGCCAGGCGCAGCGCGAGCGCCGCCGAGGCCTGGTTGACGTCGGTCTGGTCGTACGCGCGCTCCTTGACGAGCTCCAGATAGTCGTCGCAGAACGTCCAGAAGAACGCCTCGGTGATCTCGAGCGCCTTGGCCTGGTCGTAGTTCTCGTACGCCCTGGTCGCCTCACGCACGACCTGATCGAGGGCGGTGAGCATCGATGCGTCCAGGGCGTGCGTGACCTCTGCGCCCTCGGGCACGGGGAACGACAGCACGAACTTCGCCGCGTTGAGGATCTTGATCGCGAGCCGCCGCCCGATCTTTACCTGCGTGGGGTTCTGCGGGTCGAAGGCCGCATCCATGCCGAGGCGGCTGGACGCCGACCAGTAGCGCACGGCGTCGGAGCCGTGCTTATCGAGGATGTCTGCCGGGGTGACGACGTTGCCCTTCGACTTCGACATCTTCTTGCGGTCGGGGTCGACGATGAAGCCGCTGATGGCCGCGTTGTGCCACGGCGAGCGCTGGTCTTCGAGCGTCGAGCGCAGCATGGTCGAGAACAGCCAGGTGCGGATGATGTCCTGGCCCTGCGGGCGCAGGTCGAACGGGGCGACCGCGTTCCACAGCTCCTCGTCGCGCTGCCAGCCGCCGGCCAGCTGCGGGGTGAGCGACGAGGTGGCCCAGGTGTCGAAGATGTCGGCTTCGGCGTCGAACCCGCCGGGCACGCCGCGCTGATCCTCGGTGTACCCCTCGGGCACGTCCGTGGTGGGGTCGATGGGCAGGGTCGCCGGCGACGGGGTCAGCACGCGCTCGTAGTCGCGCTCGCCGTTCTCGTCGAGGGCGTACCAGACGGGGATCGGCACGCCGAAGAAGCGCTGGCGCGAGATGAGCCAGTCGCCGGTCAGCCCGCCGACCCAGTTCTCGTACCGCACGCGCATGAAGTCGGGATGCCACCGAAGCTCGCGTCCGTTCTCGAGCAGCTGCTCGCGCAGCTGCTCGTCGCGGGCGCCGTTGCGGATGTACCACTGGCGCGTCGAGACGATCTCGAGCGGACGATCGCCCTTCTCGAAGAACTTGACCGCGTGGCTGAAGGGCTTGCCGACCTCTAGCAGGTCTCCCGAGGCCTGCAGCTGCTCGACGATGCTCTTGCGCGCGCTGAACACCGTCTTGCCCGCGAGCTCGGCATACGCAGCGCGGCCGGCATCCGACGTGATCGCGTCGGGAGCGTCGGCGAGCACCCGGCCGTCCTTGCCCAGGATGGAGCGGTTGGGCAGGTCGAGCTCGCGCCACCAGATGATGTCGGTCACGTCGCCGAAGGTGCAGATCATGGCGATACCCGAGCCCTTGTCGGGCTGGGCGAGGTGGTGGGCGAGAACGGGCACCTCGACGTCGAAGATCGGGGTGCGCACGGTCTTGCCGAAGTAGGGCTGGTAGCGCTCGTCGTCGGGATGCGCGACCAGGGCCACGCACGCCGGCAGCAGCTCGGGACGGGTCGTCTGGATCTCGATGTCACCGGACCCGTCGGTCTTGTGGAACGCGACGCGGTGGTACGCGGCCTGCTGCTCGCGGTCCTCGAGCTCGGCCTGGGCGATCGCAGAACGGAAGTCGATGTCCCACAGGGTGGGCGCCATCGACTGGTAGGCCTCGCCGCGCTCGAGTCCGCGCAGGAAGGCGAGCTGGCTCTGGCGGATCGTGTCGTCGGAGATCGTGCGGTAGGTCTGCGTCCAGTCGACGCTGAGGCCGAGCTGGCGGAACAGCGCCTCGAACTGCTTCTCGTCCTCGACGGTCAGCTTCTCGCACAGCTCGATGAAGTTGCGGCGACTGATCGGCTGCTGGTCGGCCGCGCGGGACGACTTGTTGTCGCCGCCCTCGAACGGAGGCGTGAAGTCGGGGTCGTAGGGCAGCGTGGGATCGCAGCGCACGCCGTAGTAGTTCTGCACGCGGCGTTCGGTGGGCAGGCCGTTGTCGTCCCAGCCCATCGGGTAGAACACGTTCTTGCCGCGCATGCGCTCGAAGCGGGCCTTGATATCGGTGTGCGTGTAGGAGAACACGTGACCGATGTGCAGGCTTCCGGAGGCCGTCGGCGGGGGAGTGTCGATCGAGTAGACGCTGTCGCGTCCGGATGCCGTGGCCAGGGCGCGGTCGAAGAGGAACGTGCCCTCCTCGGACCACCGCTCACCCCACTTCGCTTCGAGGCCTTCGAGCGCGGGCTTGTCAGGGATGCTGGACATGGAGTCTCCTCGAGCGATGTGTGCGGCACTGTGTGAGCGTGCCTGAGTGTGGGTTGTGCCGCGAGTCTACCGGTCACCCCACGGCCACTCCTAGATCGACCGCGTCCAACAATCACCGATAGGATGGAGCGTTCCCCTTCCTGCACTCATCGAGGTTCCGAATGCCGTCTCGTCCCGCGCGCCGACTTCTGCCCCTGGCCGTCCTTGCCACCGCATCCGCTCTTGTGCTGAGCGCCTGCGCGGGCCCCGCCGATGGGGGCAGCGGGGGCGACGCCGACGCCGAGCTCGTCTGGGCCATCGAGGGCGCCAACCTGTCGGCCGGCCACATGGACCCGCAGACCAGTCAGCTCGACGTGTCGGGCATGGTGCAGCGTCAGGTGCTCGACTCGCTCGTCTTCCAGGAGGCCGACGGGTCGTTCTCCCCGTGGCTCGCCGAGAGCTGGGAGGTCTCCGACGACGGGAGGACATACACCTTCGACCTGCGTGACGACGTCACCTTCTCGGACGGCACGCCGTTCGACGCCGCCGCGGTGAAGGCCAACTTCGATCGCATCGTCGACCCGGCGACGAAGTCCGCACAGGCGGCGAGCATGCTCGGCGGCGAGCTGTACGCGGGCACCGAGGTCACCGGCGAGCACACCGTCGAGGTCAGCTTCACCCAGCCGTACGCGCCCTTCCTGCAGGCGGCGAGCACCGCGCAGCTCGGCTTCTGGTCGCCGAAGGTGCTCGAGACGTCCGCCGACCAGCTCGCGGCGGGCGGACCCGACGTCACCGTCGGCACCGGCCCGTTCGTGCTCAGCGAGTACACCGCCGATCAGGAGATCGTCTACACCCGCAACGACGACTACGCCTGGGGGCCCGACGGCGCCCAGGCGCCGAAGATCCAGACCCTGCGCGTGGAGCTGCTGCCCGAGGCATCCGTCCGCGCCGGCGTGCTCTCCTCCGGCGAGGCGGACGTCGCGACCCAGCTGCCGCCGAATGTCGTCGCCGACCTCGGCGACGACATCGCCGTCACCGCGAAGGAGTACCCGGGTCTGCCGTACTCGCTGTTCCTCAACGAGAAGCACGGCGTCTTCGCCGACCAGAAGGTGCGCCAGGCGTTCTCGCTGGCCATCGACATCGACGTGGCCGTCGAGGAGATCTTCTTCGGCGAGTTCCCCCGCGCCTGGAGCATCCTCGGTCCGACCACCCCCGGCTACGACGCGTCGCTCGAAGGCACCTGGGCCTTCGACGCCGACAGGGCGAACGCCCTGCTCGATGAGGCCGGCTGGACCGAGCGCGGCGCCGACGGCATCCGGATGAAGGACGGCGAGCGCCTCTCGGCCCGCTGGATCGCCTGGACGCCGATCTCCGACGACCGCACCGCGCTCGCCAACGCCATCCAGTCCGACCTGAAGGACGTCGGCTTCGAGATCGTGCGGGAGAAGCTGGAGCCGGCCGCCTACAACGAGCAGTACGGCCCGAAGACCTACGACATCACCGACTGGGACTTCTCGGGTGTCGATGCCGACCTGCTGCGCAGCCACCTCGGCACCGACGGCTTCCAGAACGCATCGCAGGTGAGCGACCCCGCCGTCGACGACCTGCTGGAGCGGGGCCTGTCCACCTCCGACACCGGCGAGCGCGCCGAGATCTACACCGAACTGCAGCAGTGGAACGCCGAGCACGTCGCGATCGTGCCGCTGTACGTCTCGTCTCTGATCACCGGGTCCGCATCGACCGTGCAGGGGCTGGAGTACGACCTGTACGGACGCCCGCTGTTCTACGACGCGAGCGTCAGCCGCTGACGTGCGGCGCGTCCTCATCCGGCTCGCGGGGATCGCGGCGTCCGCCGTCCTCGTGCTGTGGGGTGCGGCGACGCTCGCGTTCCTGGCGTTCCGGGTCATCCCCGGCGATGCGGTCTCGGTGATGCTCGGCCCGCAGGCGAAGGTGAGCGAGGCGGTGAAGGCAGCCGTGCGAGCCGAGCTCGGCCTCGATCGTCCCGCGCTCGAGCAGTACCTCTCGTACATCGGCGGACTGCTGCGAGGAGACCTGGGCACGTCGTATCAGCTCCGGATGCCCGTGACCGAGGTCATCGGGCGGCAGCTCGGCGCCACCCTGCAGCTGACCGCGGTGGCGCTGCTGATCGCAGTGGTCGTCGCGCTCGCCGTGGCGCTGCTCGCACGTCGCGGACCGGCGCGGGCGGTGGTGGTCGCGGGGGAGCTGATCGTGCTGTCGTCTCCGGTGTTCTGGATCGGGATCCTGCTGCTGGCCGTGTTCGCCTTCGGCCTGGGCTGGTTCCCGGTGGCGGGCACCCGCAGCCCCGCCACTGTCGTGCTGCCCGCCCTCACCCTCGCCCTTCCGGTGTCGGCGCTGATCAGTCAGGTGCTGCGCGACGGCATCGACGAGGCGGAGCGGCAGCCGTTCGCCGAGACCGTCCGCTCCCGCGGCGCCGGTTCGGCTCGCCTCGTGCTGCGGCACTCGCTGCGCCACGGCGCCGCGGGCGCGCTCACCCTCGCCGCATATCTGATCGGATCGCTGCTCGGCGGGGCGGTGCTCGTCGAGACCGTCTTCGCGCGGCCGGGGCTCGGCCGGGTGACGCTGACCGCCATCGTCGACCGCGACCTGCCGGTCGTGGCCGGGGTGATCATGCTCAGCGCGCTGGTGTTCGTCGTCGTCAACGTGATCGTGGAGCTGCTGCACCCGGTCATCGACCCGCGGCTGCGCGCGCGGCCGGCCGTGTTCGAGGCGCCGCCCATCGAGGAGCGCCGATGATCGCGCGACGGGTGGGGCTGACCTGCGCCGTGGCGTTCCTTGCCGTGGTCGCGCTCGCCGCCGTCTTCCCCGATCTGCTCGCGACCCACGACCCGCTGCGCACCGACGTGCGCTCGGCGCTCGAGGCGCCGGGACCGGCGCACCTGTTCGGCACCGACCAGTCGGGGCGCGACGTGTTCTCCCGTGTCGTGCACGGCGCAGGTCGCTCGGTCGGCATCGGACTGTTGGCCACCGTGCTCGCCGTGGTCGCCGGGCTCCTGCTCGGATCGCTCTCGGGTGTCTCGCCGCGGGTGGTGGATGCCGTGGCGATGCGCGTCACCGACATCCTGCTCGCCTTCCCCGAGTTCCTCGTCGCGCTGATCGTGGTCGCGGTGCTCGGACCCGGCGCGACGAACGTCGCCGTCGCGGTGACGATCGCGGCCGTGCCGGTGTACATCCGTCTAGCCCGAACGCAGACCCGCACGCTGCGCATCGCCGAGCACGTCGAGGCGGCGCGCATCCTCGGGGTCGGCCCGGTGCGCACCTTCACCCGCCACGTCGCGCCCGGGGTGCTCGGTTCGCTGAGCGTGCTCGCCACCATCGGCATCGGCTCGAGCATTCTGGCCGCCGCCGGGCTCAGCTTCCTCGGACTCGGGCCTGCGGAGCCGGATCCGGAGTGGGGGCTCATGCTCTCGGGCGGGCGCAACGTGCTGGGACGCGCCTGGTGGATCTCGGTGTTCCCCGGCCTCGCCATCACGCTCACCGTGATCAGCGCGACCGTGGTCGGCCGCACCCTCCGCGCCAGAGCCGAAGGGAGGCGCGCATGAGCGCGGTGCACGTACGAGGGCTGCGCATCGCGATCGACGGACGTACCCTCGTCGACGGGATCGACCTCGATGTGGCCGCCGGGGAGTGCGTGGCCATCGTCGGCGAGTCCGGCGCCGGCAAGTCGCTCACCGCCCGCGCGCTGCTGGGGATGCTGCCGGACGGCGCTCGCATGACTGCCGACGAGCTGCGGATCGATGGCGCCGACACCGCAGGCCTGAGCGAGTCCGGCTGGCGGTCGGTGCGCGGCCGGCGAATCGCGCTGATCTCGCAGGACGCCCTGGCCGCGCTCGACCCGCTGCGCCGGATCGGACGCGAGGTCGCCGAGCCGATGCAGATCCATGGCCTGCACCGCGGACGCCGGGAGGAGCACGTCGTCCAGCTGCTGGCATCCGTCGCCCTGCCCGACCCGGAGCGTCGGGCACGTGACCGCCCGCACGAGCTGTCCGGCGGGATGCGCCAGCGTGCCCTGATCGCGTCCGCGCTCGCCGCGGACCCGGCTGTGCTGGTCGCCGACGAGGCGACCACAGCGCTGGATGCCACCGTGCAGGCGCGCATCCTCACGCTGCTGCGCTCGATCGCCGACGAGGGACGCGCGGTGCTCTTCATCAGCCACGACTTCGCGGCGGTGCGGAGGGTCGCCGACCGGGTGCTGGTCATGCGCGAGGGGCGCATCGTCGAACGAGGACCGGTCGCGGAGGTGATGTCCTCGCCCCGCGACGCGTACACGCAGGCTCTCGTCGACGCGAGCGCCCCGCGCGCGCACCGGGCGCCACGTGAGCCCAGCGACGTGCTGCTGCAGGTGCGCGACGTCTCCAAGCGGTTCGAGCGGCCGGCGGTGGTGGGGGCGTCGTTCACCCTGCAGCGCGGGCGCACCCTCGGGATCGTCGGCGAGTCCGGTTCGGGAAAGACGACCCTGGCCCGCATGCTGATCGGCGTCGAGGCACCCGATGCGGGCCGGTTGCAGTGGACGAGCCCGCAGCGGATCCAGCTCGTGCACCAGAATCCGCTCGGCGCTCTCGACCCGCGGTGGACGATCGGACGGTCGATCACCGAGGCGCTGCAGGCGGCGGGGGTTCCGCGCGGCGAGCGCCCCCGCGCCATGGCGTCCCTGCTCGCGGAGGCGGGCCTGGATGAGCGGCTGAGCCTGCGTCGTCCGCGGGAGCTGTCGGGTGGGCAGCGTCAGCGCGCGGCGATCGCTCGCGCGCTCGCCGCCGACCCGCAGGTGCTCGTGCTCGACGAGCCCGTGTCGGCACTCGATCCCACCGTGCGGGCCCGGATGCTCGAGCTTCTCGCCCGGCTGCAGACCGAGCGCCTGCTCACGATGGTGTTCGTCTCACACGATCTCGCGGTCGTCGCGGCGGTGTGCGATGACGTGCTGGTGATGCGCGACGGTGTCATCGTCGAACAGGGAGCGGTTGCTGAGGTGTTCGCCGAACCGCGGCATCCGTTCACGCGCGAGCTGATCGCGGCCGGTCTCTGACCCGGGGGCGCGTCCTCTCACAGCAAAACACCAGGTTCGCTATGGTGGGGCGCAACAGCGACGACGAAGCCGCTGCCGAAAGGAAGCTCATCCATGTCTCCTGTTCTCCTCATGGTCCTCGGACTGGCGATCTTCGCCGTCGGGTACCTCGTCTATTCGCGCTACCTCGCTCAGCGCGTGTACCGACTCGATGCGTCGTACGAGACCCCCGCGCACGAGCTGAACGACGGCGTCGACTACGTGCCGACGAACAAGTTCATCCTGTGGGGCCACCACTTCACCTCCGTCGCGGGCGCCGCGCCCATCGTCGGTCCTGCGATCGCCGTCATCTGGGGCTGGGTTCCGGCCTTCCTGTGGGTCACCATCGGCACGGTGTTCTTCGCCGGCATGCACGACCTCGGCGCGCTGTGGGCCTCGACTCGCAACAAGGGCCGATCGATCGGCGCCCTGTCGGCGCGGTACATCGGCAAGCGCGGCGCGAGCCTCTTCCTCGTCGTCATCTTCCTGCTGCTGCTGATGGTGATCGCCGCATTCGCCGTCGTGATCAAGAACCTGCTGATCTCGACGCCCAGCGCGGTGATCCCCACCTGGGGAGCGATCCTGGTGGCGCTGCTCGTCGGTGTGGCCGTGTACCGTCTGCGCTGGCCGCTGCTGCCGGTGACCGTCGTCGGCGTCGTCACGCTATACGCCCTGATCGTGCTGGGCGACCAGGTTCCGGTCGTGCTGCCCGACGACTTCCTCGGGATGGGCCCCGCGACCTTCTGGATCCTCGCGCTGTTCGTCTACGGCGCGATCGCCTCGCTGCTGCCCGTCTGGGTGCTGCTGCAGCCGCGTGACTACATCAACGGCGTGCAGCTCTTCGTCGGACTGATCCTGCTGTTCGGGTCGGTGCTCACCGCGACGCTGTTCTCGGGCACCGCTCCCGAGATCGTCGCCCCGGCGATCAACACCGCCGTCCCGGACGGCACCCCCAGCATGGTGCCCCTGCTGTTCGTCACGATCGCCTGCGGGGCGATCTCCGGCTTCCACGGCATGGTGTCCTCCGGCACGAGCTCCAAGCAGCTCGACAAGGAGACGGATGCCCGCTTCGTCGGCTACTTCGGCGCCGTCGGCGAGGGTCTGCTCTCGCTGGGCACGATCCTCGCCGTGATCGCCGGCTTCCGCACGGTCGCCGAATGGAACGAGGTCTACAGCGCGTTCGGAGCGGGTGGAGTCGGAGCGTTCGTCACCGGGGGCGGGGCGCTCATGCAGGCCGGCATCGGCCTGCCCGCGTCGCTGAGCGCCACGGTGCTGGCCACCATGGCGGTGCTGTTCGCGGCGACGACGATGGACACCGGCATGCGCCTGCTGCGCTTCGTCGTGCAGGAGATCGGCGATGCCGTCAAGGTGCGCGTCACCAAGGTGCCCGCCACGATCGTGGTGGTCGTGGTCGGCCTCGGTCTGACCTTCTCGCAGGGGCTCGGCGGCGACGGCGGGCTGCGCATCTGGCCGCTGTTCGGCACCACCAACCAGCTGATGGCCTCGCTGACGCTGTCGATCATCGCGGTCATGCTCATCCGCAAGCGCCGCAACCCGCTGCCGGCGGTGATCCCGCTGGTGATCGTCTTCGTGCTGTCGTTCTGGGCGGCGCTCGAGCAGCTCGCCTCGTTCGCCGACCCCGCGAAGGCCGATTGGCTGCTGTTCGCGCTGGATGTGATCATCATCGCCTCGAGTGTCTGGGTCGCTGTGGAAGCGGTGCTCGCGATGCGTCGCGCGGCACGCGACGAGCCCGAGCACGAAGATGAGGATGCGCAGCTCGAAGCGGTGCGCGAGGAGGTCTGATCGATGGTTCGCACCGAGGCGGCCCGGCGCCTGCGCGGGCGCTGGGCCGCCTTGCGGCGCGGGATGGCGGAGTACTACGCCGGTCCGTACCGCCAGATGCTCGCTCGCGAGCAGCGCGATGAAGACGACCTGTTCGCTCTGGTCGTGCTCGGCGAGGCGCTGGGCGTGCCCGACCCGGCGGCGTACTACAGCGCCGAGCTCATGCCGCTCGCGGCCGACGACTTCCACCGCTGGCACCGCCGGATGGGCATGCCGCGCTCGCCGCTGGACAACATGACATGCTGCTAGACGCACTGCGCAGACCGATGCTCTTCGTCGGGGGCAAAGGCGGCGTGGGAAAGACCTCGCTGGCATCCGCCCTCGCCGTCGCCCGCGCACGCGACGGCGAGCGCGTGCTGGTGGTGTCCACCGACCCCGCGCACAACCTCGGCCATCTCTGGCGGCGCGAGGTGGGGGATGCCCCGGTGCGACTGGCCGACTTCGCCCGCGGCTCGCTGGACGGCGTCGAGGTCGATCCGCACGCGACGATCGACCGGCACCTCGACGCCGTCGAGAAGACCATGACCCGCATGCTTCCTGAGCGGCAGCATCGCGCCGCCCGAGAGCATCTGGAGCGGGCGCGGCACGCGCCCGGCAGCCATGAGTCAGCGGTGCTGGAGCGCATCGCCGAACTCGCCGAAGCGGGGCAGCGCGACTACGACGCCGTCATCTTCGACACCGCGCCCTCCGGGCACACTCTGCGGCTGCTGGCGCTGCCGGGTCAGCTCGCCGGCTGGACCGAGACCCTGCTGCGCAACCGCGACCGCTCGGAGCGCTTCTCGGCCGCGATGCGCGGGCTCGCCGGAACCGCCGACCCGCAGGCGGAGGCGCAGGCCGATCTCCGCCGCGCGCTGCAGCGTCGCCGCGACCGGTTCAGCGGCATGCAGCAGGCCATCGCCGATCCCGCCCGCACCGGCTTCGTGGTCGTGTTCACGGCGGAGGCGCTGCCGGTGGCGGAGACCCTGGAAGTCGTGCAGAGCCTGCGGAGCATGGGCGTCACGGTCGCCGGCCTGGTGGCCAATCGGCGCTCGCCCGCCGACGGCGGCGAGGTGCTGGCGGCGCGTCGCACCGTCGAGGACGCACACCTGCAGCACGTGCGCGACGCCGTGCCGGATGCCCCGGTGCTCGAGATCCCCCTCGTGCCGGGGGAGCTGACCGGACCGGAGGCGCTGACCACGCTCGCCGGACTGCTGGAGTGCGCCGCCGTCGGATGATCGAGGCCGGACGCAGGAGATCTTGTGGCCGGACGTCTGTCGGACATATCCTCCCCGCATGGCGCCGCGGGGCCACGTCGAGGACGGGGGCGAGATGAGTGAGGACGCGAGGACCGGCCTCGTCGAGTGGATGCGGCGTCGCCGTCGGCCGCTCGGCGCGGCGGGAGCGGTCATCGCCGCCGGGATGAGCGCCCTGTGGGTCGTCGTCGTGCCGGACCGTGTCGACACGGTGACGGGCGTGCAGGAGGTCGTGATCCGGTGGGGGCACCCGGTGTGCTGGGCTCTGCTCGCGATCGTCGGCATCCTCATCGCCGTCGCCGCACCGAAGCGCATCCGCGACGTGGTCGCGGTGCTGGCGGCCGGCAGCTACGCGGCCTTCGTGATCGCGATGCTCTGGCCGTGAGTGCTGCGCTCGCCGGGAAGACGCGTAGAATGGACGCACAAGCAATGATCCGGCCATCACCGGGGAGCTCTCGGAAGAACCCTTCGCCTCGGCGCAGGAACTAGACCCGAGCGGGGCAGGCCCGTCATCGCCGCAGTGAGAGCGGCTTCGCGAGAAGCACGCAGGGTGGTACCGCGGTCCGTGAACGCACGGGTCGTCCCTGCAGCAGCATCCGCCCACGACCACTGCGAGCGCACATGACCTATCCTCAGCCATTCCGGTTCCTGAGCAGCGGCGAAGCCGACAGTCGAAGGGTCGGACCCGCCGCCGACTCCGTCGTCCCCAGCCCGCGGTTCCCCGAGATCGAGACCGAGGTGCTCGACTTCTGGAAGTCGGACGACACCTTCCGGGCATCGATCGCGCAGCGCGAGGGTGCCGACGAGTGGGTCTTCTACGACGGGCCCCCGTTCGCCAACGGCCTGCCGCACTACGGGCACCTGCTCACCGGCTACGCGAAGGACGTCTTCCCGCGCTTCCAGACGATGCTCGGCAAGAAGGTCGACCGCGTCTTCGGCTGGGACACGCACGGCCTGCCCGCCGAGCTCGAGGCGATGAAGCAGCTCGGCATCACCGAGAAGAGCGAGATCGAGCAGATGGGCATCGACGTCTTCAACGCGAAGGCGCGCGACTCCGTGCTCACCTACACGCGCGAGTGGCAGGACTACGTGACCCGCCAGGCCCGCTGGGTCGACTTCGAGCGCGGGTACAAGACGCTCGACCTCGGCTACATGGAGAGCGTGCTCTGGGCGTTCAAGACGCTGTACGACAAGGGCCTCGCGTACGAGGGCTACCGGGTGCTGCCCTACTGCTGGCGCGATGAGACCCCGCTGTCGGCGCACGAGCTGCGCATGGACGACGACGTGTACAAGGACCGTCAGGACCCGTCGGTCACCGTGACCTTCCCCCTGGTCGGCGCCAAGGCCGAGACGCTCGGCCTGACCGCCGTGCGCGCGCTGGCCTGGACGACCACGCCGTGGACGCTGCCCACCAACCTCGCCCTCGTCGTCGGCCCCGAGATCGAGTACGTGGTGCTGCCCGGCGGGCCGAACGGCGCCGCCGACATCGTGCCGGGGGACGACCCGGCCGAGAGCGACGCGCACCGCTACCTGCTCGCCCGCGATCTGCTGGGCGGCTACGCCAAGGACCTCGGCTACGAGTCCGCGGACGACGCGTTCGCCGCGGTGCAGCAGACCGTGCTCGGCGCCGAGCTCGAGGACGTCGCGTACGACCGGCTCCTCGACTACTACGCGGATGCCGAGACCTGGGGCACCGAGAACGCCTGGCGCATCCTCGTCGACGACTACGTCACCACCACCGATGGCACGGGCATCGTGCATCAGGCACCCGCCTACGGTGAGGACGACCAGCGCGTGACCAACGCCGCGGGCATCCCGACGATCATCTCGCTCGACGACGGCGGACGCTTCCTCCCGTCGGTCACCGACGTGGCCGGTCAGCTGTGGATGGACGCCAACACGCCGCTGATCCGTCTGCTGCGTGCCGGCGGGCGGATGCTGCGCGAGCAGAGCTACGTGCACTCCTACCCGCACTGCTGGCGCTGCCGGAACCCCCTCATCTACAAGGCCGTCTCGAGCTGGTTCATCCGGGTCACCGACATCAAGGACGACCTGCTCGCGAACAACGAGCAGATCACCTGGGTGCCCGAGAACGTCAAGCACGGCCAGTTCGGCAAGTGGCTCGAGGGCGCGCGCGACTGGTCGATCAGCCGCAACCGCTACTGGGGCTCGCCGATCCCGATCTGGAAGAGCGACGACCCCGAGTACCCCCGCGTCGACGCGTACGGATCGCTCGAGGAGCTCGAGCGCGACTTCGGCACGCTGCCGCGCAACCCCGAGGGGGAGGTCGACCTGCACCGGCCGTACATCGACGACCTCACGCGCCCGAACCCGGACGACCCGACCGGCAAGAGCACGATGCGTCGCATCGAGGACGTGTTCGACGTGTGGTTCGACTCGGGATCCATGCCCTACGCGCAGGTGCACTACCCGTTCGAGAACCAGGAGTGGTTCGACTCGCACGCGCCGGCGGACTTCATCGTGGAGTACATCGGTCAGACCCGCGGCTGGTTCTACGTGATGCACGTGCTCTCGACCGCCCTGTTCGACCGGCCGGCGTTCACGGGCGTCAGCTGCCACGGCATCGTCCTCGGCAGCGACGGCTACAAGATGTCGAAGTCGCTGCGCAACTATCCCGATGTCAGCGAGGTGCTCGACCGCGACGGGTCGGATGCCATGCGCTGGTTCCTCATGTCGAGCTCGGTGCTGCGCGGCGGCAACCTCGCCGTCACCGAGGAGGGCATCCGCTCGGGGGTCCGCGAGTTCCTGCTGCCGCTGTGGAACTCGTGGTACTTCTTCGCGACCTATGCGAACGCTTCGACAGGCTCAGCGGGGGCCGCTTCGACAGGCTCAGCGGGGGCCGCCGGCGGCGGCTACGAGGCGACGTGGCGCACCGACAGCACCGACGTGCTCGACCGCTACATCCTGGCGCGCCTGGGCGACCTCGTGCGCGAGGTGCGCATCGACCTCGAGGGGCTCGACTCGACCACCGCATCCGCCCGGCTGCGCGACTTCGCCGAGGTGCTCACCAACTGGTACATCCGTCGCTCGCGCGACCGGTTCTGGGAGGGCGTCACTGACGACCCGAAGAGCCGCGAGGCCTTCGACACGCTGTACACGGTGCTCGAGACGCTGTCCCGTGTCGCGGCACCGCTCGTGCCGCTGATCAGCGAGCGGGTCTGGCAGGGACTCACCGGCGGGCGCAGCGTGCACCTGACCGACTGGCCCGACGCCGACGCGTTCCCCGCAGCCGACGACGTGCGCGACGCGATGGATGCCGTCCGCGAGCTCTCCAGCGTCGGCAACGCCCTGCGAAAGAAGGAGAAGCTGCGCGTGCGTCTGCCGCTCGCCCGCCTCACCGTCGTGTCACCGCTGGCCGGCGACCTCGCGCAGTTCGAGGGCATCCTCCGCGAAGAGCTCAACGTCAAGACGGTCGAGCTCGTGCAGCTGGCCCAGAACACGGCATCCGACTACGGCATCAGCCACCGTCTCAGCGTCAACGCCCGCGCCGCGGGACCGCGCCTGGGCAAGGAGGTGCAGAAGGTCATCCGCGCCGCGAAGGAGGGCCTCTGGAGCGAGAAGGGCGGCGTGGTGACCGCTGACGGCATCGCCCTCGAGCCGCACGAGTACGACCTGGTGCTCGAAACTTCAGGGCGCCCGGAAGGCGAGGCCCTCGCCCTGGTGCCCGGCGGCGGGTTCATGCTGCTCGACACCGTGACCACGCCGGAACTCGAGGCCGAGGGGATGGCGCGGGATGCGATCCGCGTCGTGCAGGAGGCTCGCAAGAACGCCGGTCTCGACGTGAGCGATCGCATCGTGCTGGCTCTGAACGTCTCCGCGGCGGACGCGGAGGCTCTCCGCCGGCACGCCGACCTGATCGCGGGCGAGACGCTCGCGGTGGGATTCGCGGTGCAGCCCACAGACGAGATCGAGCAGGTGGTCGAGAGCCTGGGCAGTCCCGGTGACGGCGTGTTCCGCACCAGCGCCAAGGCGCTGGGATCGCAGAAGGCGACGATCATCGTCACGATCGATTCGAACGTCCCTCAGGAGGCAGCGCGATGAGCGACGTGCAGAGAGCCGACGTCGTCTACGAGAAGCTGCTCGAGCGAGCAGGGGAGCGGTGGGTGCAGCCTCGCAAGGAGCGAGTCGCGCGCATCCTCACGCTGCTCGACGACCCGCAGCGCACCTATCGGGTCGTGCACATCACCGGCACGAACGGCAAGACATCGACCGCACGCATGATCGAGAGCCTGCTGCGTTCGCACGGACTGCGCACGGGCCTGTTCACCAGCCCGCACCTGAAGCGCTTCACCGAGCGGATCATGATCGACGGCGAGCCGATCGCCGACGGGGCGATCGCGGATGCCTGGGATGAGATCGAGCCCTTCGTGGGCATCGTCGACGCCGAGCTGGAGTCCGCAGGCGACGCGCCGCTGACGTTCTTCGAGCTGCTGACCGTGCTCGCGTTCGTCGCCGCGTCGGACGCGCCCGTCGACGTGCTCGTGCTCGAAGTGGGCATGGGCGGGTCGTGGGACTCCACCAACACCGCCGACGGCGACGTCGCGGTCTTCACGCCGATCGACATGGATCACGCCGACCGCCTCGGCGACACCATCGAGGCCATCGCCGAGGTGAAGGCCGGCATCATCAAGGACGGCGCCGCCGTCGTGTCGGCCGAGCAGCGACCCGAGGTCGCCGCGGTGCTGCGCCGCGTGGCCTCCGAGAAGGACGCGACGATCGCGTTCGAGGGCGAGGACTTCGGGCTCAGCGACCAGAAGCTCGCGGTGGGCGGCCAGCTGATCGGCATCCGCGGGCTCGCCGGCGAGTACGTCGACGAGTACCTGCCCCTGTACGGCGCGCATCAGGGTCACAACGCCGCTCTCGCCGTTGCCGCGGTCGAATCGCTGATCGGCGGTGCGTCGCAGCGGATCGTCGGCGACATCCTCGCCGACGGACTGCAGAACGCGACGTCTCCGGGACGTCTGCAGCTGGTGGGCATCGCACCGACCGTGGTCGTGGACGCTGCGCACAACCCGCACGGCGCCGCGGCCCTCGCGCGTTCACTCGACGACAGCTTCGACTTCGACGAGTGGGGTCTCGTGCTCGGCGTCTTCGCCGACAAGGACGCGGCCGGCATCGTCGATCAGCTGCTCCCGCAGGTCGCCGAGGTGTTCGCGACGGCCCCCGATTCGGATCGGGCTGCGGATGCGGATGCCATCGCCGACCTCGTGGAGGAGCGCGGACGCCGCGCGAGTGTGCACCCCACCCTCGCCGACGCCGTCGACGCCGCTCGCGAATGGGCGGCCTCGGCCGACCGTCGCGCCGTCGTCATCGCCGGGTCGATCGTGCTGGCCGGCGAAGCCCTGCGCCTCTCGGACGAGGAGGACTGGAAGTCGGGGTGGCGCGCATGAGCGCCCGTGCCGCGAGAGCCGCCCGTGCCCCGCGCACGTTGGTGCAGAAGCTCGGGTCGATCGTGCTCGGCTTCGAGGCGATCGGCGCCCTGCTCGCCGGACTCGTGATCTTCGGGCTCAAGGCTCTGCCCGCGGGCATTCCGCCGTGGTGGGGGATCGTCGCCGGCGCGGCGGTCGCGATCGCGCTCGTCGCTGTCGCCGGCGCGATCGCGAAGCCGTGGGCGGTCCCCGCCGGATGGGCGCTGCAGGTCGTCATCGCCCTGGGCGCGCTGCTGGTGCCCGCGATCGCGTTCGTCGTGCTGATTTTCGGCGGCATGTGGGCGTATGCGACGATCGGTGGGGCCCGCATCGACCGACAGCGGCCGGCGGGCCCGCCGGCAGAACCTCACACAGAGAGCGAATGACATGGCCACTGAAGAAACCCTCGTCCTCGTCAAGCCCGACGGCGTCGCCCGCGGCCTGACCGGCAGCATCCTCGCCCGCATCGAGGCGAAGGGCTACGCGCTCGTCGACCTGCGCCTGGTCGAGCCCGACCGCGACCGGCTCGCGGCGCACTATGCCGAGCACGAGGGCAAGCCGTTCTACGAGCCCCTGCTCGAGTTCATGATGTCGGGCCCGTCGGTCGCGATCCGGCTCGCCGGCAACCGCGTCATCGAGGGGTTCCGCTCGCTCGCGGGAACCACCGATCCGACGACGGCGGCGCCCGGCACCATCCGCGGTGACTTCGGCCGCGACTGGGGCCTCAAGGTGCAGCAGAACCTCGTGCACGGCTCGGACAGCCCCGAGTCCGCCGCGCGTGAGCTCGGCATCTGGTTCGACTGAACACGGGCCGAAGACGAGAAGAGGGACACCCGATCTGGCGTCCCTCTTCTCGTGGGGTGGTCAGAAGATCATGCCGATGACCTCGCCGAGCAGATCGAGGCCGGCCAGCTGCGCCATCGCGATCACGGTGGCGTAGGCCAGGATCGTCGCCAGCGGCACCCACACCATGAGGCGTCCGGCACGCTCCCGAGCGGCCGTGGAGCGGCCGAGCGTGCCGTTGCGCACGAGGTGCAGCGTCGTCGCGAAGAAGGTCGGTATCGTGACCGCCCACGTGGCCATGCACCACGGGCACAGGGTGTGCAGGCTGTAGATGCTCTGGCCGATCAGCCAGCACACGAAGATGAATGCGCCGAGCACGCCGACACCGAACAGACCCCAGAACCAGCGCGGGAAGCGCACTCCCGAGAGCACGGCGACGCCCATCACGAGCACGGCCATCCACGCGGTCACGCCGATCAAGGGGTTGGGGAACCCGAACACGGCACCCTGCCAGGATCCGAGGTTCTTGTCGCACTGCAGCATGACGCTCACGTAGCAGCTCGTCGTCTCGCCCGGATTCTCGAGCACGTAGAACTTCTCGATCGTCAGCTGGAAGGCCGCCCACCAGCCGAGGACCGCGGCGATGATGAGCCAGATTCCGTAGCCGACATGGCGGGTGCGCGGGGTGGTCATGGCGCGATTATCCCAGTGGCGGCTATGCGGCTCGGGTGAATCGCGGCGCGCGAGTCGAACGCTGTTCGGCCGTCGGGCCGCGGTAGTGCGATAATGACTGAAGACGACGTCGCGCTCACGCGTGATGGAATCGACAAGACTTCGGGGTGATGTGCCCCAGGCGGTCGTGCCAGAGAGCCGACCTCCAGCCGATCGAGTTCGCGGCCGCTGTTTCGCCGCACGAGTTTTCGCGGCGCACGCAGTGCCCGCGCAGGGAGCTAGCCAGAGATGGCCGATGAGAACGATGACACCACCACCCCCAGCCTCGACGAGACGCCGGCGCAGCCGGTAGGCGAGGACACCGCGACCGCCGCGACGGATCAGCCCGCCGCAGGGCAGCCGGATGCCGTGGAGCCGGATGCCGCGACGGATCAGTCCGCCGCAGCGCAGCCGGCCGCAGAGCCTGCGGCCGCTTCGCCCACGACGCCCGAGGAGCCCCAGCCCGTCACCGCGGTGAGCCTGGGGCTGCTGCCCGAGGTGTTCGTGTCGAAGGTGTCGACGCAGCTGCACTTCTACGCTCCCGAGATCGTCCCGCTGCCGGCACACGGTGGACGCGACGACGAGGGCGATGACCGCGACGACCGCGACAGCGCGTTCCGCCGAGGACGTGGCCGTCGACGCGGCGAGGGCGACGAGAGCCGTGACGAGCCGCGTCAGCGCCAGCGCCACGTCGAGTACATCACCGAGCCGAAGGCGATCAAGGGCTCGACGCGCCTCGAGGCCAAGAAGCAGCGTCGCCGCGACGGCCGCGACGCCGGTCGTCGTCGCCCTGTGGTGACCGAGGCCGAGTTCCTCGCCCGCCGCGAGTCCGTCGATCGCATGATGGTCGTGCGCTCGAAGAACGGTCGCACGCAGATCGGCGTGCTCGAAGACGAGGTGCTGGTCGAGCACTACGTGGCCCGCAACCAGGACGCGTCGCTGATCGGGAACGTCTACCTCGGCCGCGTGCAGAACGTGCTGCCCAGCATGGAGGCGGCCTTCGTCGACATCGGCCGCGGACGCAACGCGGTGCTGTACTCCGGTGAGGTCGACTGGGACGGCGTCGAGACCGGCAACCAGCCGCGTCGCATCGAGCTGGCGCTCAAGGCGGGCGACCGCGTGCTGGTGCAGGTCACCAAGGATCCGATCGGACACAAGGGCGCCCGACTCACCAGCCAGATCTCGCTTCCCGGCCGCTACCTCGTGTACGTTCCGGGCGGGTCGATGAACGGCATCTCGCGGAAGCTTCCCGACAACGAGCGCGCTCGTCTCAAGCGCATCCTCAAGGAGGTGCTGCCCGAGTCGTCCGGCGTGATCGTGCGCACGGCGGCCGAGGGCGCCACCGAGGAGCAGCTGACCCGTGACGTGCAGCGGCTCACCGCGCAGTGGGAGCACATCCAGAAGCAGGTGCAGACGCAGCAGGCCCCGGCGCTGCTGCACGCCGAGCCCGACCTGCTGGTCAAGATCGTGCGCGATGTCTTCAACGAGGACTTCACCCGCATGACCATCCAGGGCGACGACGCCCGGCAGACGATCCGCGCGTACCTCGAGAGCGTCGCCCCCGACCTGCTCGAGCGGGTCGAGACGTACACCGACGAGGTCGACCCGTTCGACGCGTACCGCATCACCGAGCAGATCGAGAAGGCTCTCGACCGCAAGGTGTGGCTGCCCTCAGGTGGCTCGCTGGTGATCGACCGGACCGAGGCGATGACGGTCGTCGACGTGAACACCGGCAAGTTCGTCGGCTCCGGCGGAAACCTCGAGGAGACCGTCACCAAGAACAACCTCGAGGCCGCCGAGGAGATCGTGCGCCAGCTGCGCCTGCGCGACATCGGCGGCATCATCGTCGTCGACTTCATCGACATGGTGCTCGAGTCCAATCGCGACCTCGTGCTGCGCCGCCTGGTGGAGTGCCTGAGCCGCGACCGCACGAAGCACCAGGTCGCCGAGGTGACCTCGCTGGGTCTCGTGCAGATGACCCGTAAGAAGCTCGGCCTCGGCCTGCTGGAGACCTTCAGCGAGGCGTGCGACGTCTGCGCGGGGCGCGGCGTGATCGTGCACCACGATCCCGTCGTCAAGCACCGCAGCAGCAACGGCGGCGGGTCGAACGGCGGCGGGCAGAACCGTCGTTCGCGCGGCGGTTCCTCGCAGCAGTCCGCACCGGCAGCCGACAAGCAGCAGTCCGGCAGCGGCGGCACGCACAGCATCACCGAGGTCGCCAAGTCGGCACTCGCCGCGATCGCCGCCTCGACCATCGTCGTGAACGGCGAGGCCGCACCGGATCAGCCCGCAGCAGAGCAGCAGGCGTCGTCCGAGGCCGCTGCGCAGAGCGAGCGTCCGAAGAAGCGCAAGAAGCGCGGAGGCGAACGCAAGGGCGCTCCGAAGACGCAGACCGAGCAGCTGCTCGACTCGGTGCTCGATGCCCTTCCCGAACCGAAGGCGCCCGGTCAGGGCCGCAACCGGCGTCGGGTCACGACCGCCATGCTGACTCCGAACTCGTCCTCGGACGCGTCAGCGCCGGTCTCGGGCGCGAACCCGGAGTCCTGAGCGGATCAGCCGCCTGGTGAGCTCCTTGCCGCCCACGTGCACCGCACCGGCGGAGAGGAGCCTCGGCAGCGCCTCCTCAGGCACGTCGTAGTGGTCGCGGTCGAAGGCGCGGGCAGGGATGCCCTGCTGCGCCGCGAACGCGTGCAGCTCGGCAAGATCCGCATCGCTGACGAGGTGCGCCCACAGCCTGCCGTGCGCGGGCCAGATGGCGTCGTCGACGAGAACGGTCATGTCGAGATCCTAGAGGGGACACGCGATCGGGGCCGCTTTGCGGCATCGGCGCTGATCCGGTAAAGTTGTCCTTTGGTGCGAGACCCCTGGCGGCTTTGCCGATCGCAGGAGAAGTCTTGCGTCCGCATCCGTCGCCCCGGCGATGAACGCAAGCAACAGTCTTCCCGTGAGATTCCCGGAGCGATCCGCTCCCCAACGAAACAGGTATGAAGTGGTTTACGCAGTAGTGCGCGCCGGTGGCCGGCAGGAGAAGGTCGAGGTCGGCACGATCGTTCAGCTCGACCGTGTTCAGGCTGCCCAGGGCGAGAACATCGAGCTTCCCGCCGTGCTTCTCGTCGACGGTGCCTCTGTGACCACCGACGCCGACAAGCTGGCGAAGGTCAAGGTCACGGCTGAGGTCATCGGCAACCTCCGCGGCCCGAAGATCGTCATCCAGAAGTTCAAGAACAAGACCGGCTACAAGAAGCGCCAGGGCCACCGTCAGGAGCTCACGCGCGTCAAGATCACCGGCATCAAGTAAGCACGGAAGAGGCTCAGGACATGGCACACAAGAAGGGCGCGAGCTCGACCCGCAACGGTCGTGACTCCAACGCACAGCGACTCGGCGTGAAGCGCTTCGGCGGTCAGACCGTCAGCGCCGGCGAGATCCTCGTCCGTCAGCGCGGCACCCACTTCCACCCCGGCGCGGGCGTCGGCCGTGGCGGCGACGACACGCTGTTCGCTCTCGAGGCGGGCGCCGTCGAGTTCGGCACCAAGGGCGGCCGCAAGGTCGTCAACATCGTCGCAGCCGCTCAGTAAGAGCAGCAGACTTCCTGGACGGGGCGGGCTTCGGCTCGCCCCGTCCTCGTATCCCCGCCCGTCGACGGGCTCGGGGCCCAGTTCAAGGAGCAGTCACACATGGTCACGTTCGTCGACACCGTCACGCTGCACCTCCGCGCCGGCAGGGGCGGCAACGGCTGCGTCTCGGTGCATCGTGAGAAGTTCAAGCCGCTCGGCGGTCCGGATGGCGGCAAGGGCGGCGACGGAGGCGACATCATCCTCGTCGCCGACCCGCAGGTGACGACGCTGCTGTCGTACCATCATTCACCGCACCGCACCGGTGGCAACGGCGGTTTCGGCATGGGCGATCACCGCTCCGGGTACGACGGCGAGTCGCTCGAGCTTCCGGTGCCCGTCGGCACCGTGGTGAAGAGCGTCGACGGCGACGTGCTGCACGACATGATCGTCCCCGGCGAGAAGTACGTGGTCGCCGAGGGTGGCCGCGGCGGGCTCGGCAACGCGGCACTCGCCTCGCCCAAGCGCAAGGCCCCCGGCTTCGCGCTGCTCGGCACGCCCGGGCAGGAGTGCTCGGTCGTGCTCGAGCTGAAGACCGTCGCCGATGTCGCCCTCGTGGGCTACCCGTCCGCGGGCAAGTCGAGCCTGATCGCCGCACTGTCTGCCGCGCGTCCGAAGATCGCCGACTACCCGTTCACGACACTGCACCCCAACCTCGGAGTGGTGCAGGCCGGTGACAGCAGGTACACCGTCGCCGACGTTCCCGGCCTGATCGAGGGCGCGAGCGAGGGCAAGGGGCTCGGCCTCGAGTTCCTCCGCCACGTCGAGCGCTGCAGCGCCCTGCTGCACGTGCTCGACTGCGCCACCCTCGAGCCGGGTCGCGATCCGCTGTCCGACCTCGACGTCATCCTCGCCGAGCTCGGCGCGTACGAGGTGCCCGAGGGGCAGATCCCTCTGCTGGACCGACCGCAGATCGTGGCCTTGAACAAGGTTGACGTGCCCGAAGCTCGCGAGCTCGCCGAGATGGTGCGCCCCGACATCGAGGCGCGCGGCTTCCGGGTCTTCGAGATCTCGACCGTCGCACGCGAGGGGCTGCGCGCGCTGAGCTTCGCGCTGGCCGAACTCGTCGACCAGCACCGCGCCGAGGTCGCGGTCGAGGTTCCCCGTGAACGCGTCGTCATCCGGCCGAAGGGCGCGAAGGAGGAGTTCTCCATCCGCGTCGAGGGCGGCACCTACGGCAACATCTACCGCGTGCTCGGTGAGAAGCCGGTGCGCTGGGTGCAGCAGACCGACTTCCAGAACGAAGAGGCCGTGGGCTACCTCGGCGACCGTCTCGAGCGTCTCGGCGTCGAGACCGCGCTGTTCAAGGCGGGCGCCGTGGCCGGCGCGACGGTCATGATCGGCACCGGAGAGAACAGCGTCGTCTTCGACTGGGAGCCCTCGATCGCCTCGACGGCGGAGCTGATGGGCTCGCCGCGCGGCACCGACATCCGCATCGGCGGCTCGAACCGCCGCACCACGGCCGAGCGTCGTGAGCAGTACCACGAGATGATGGATGCGCGCGCCGCAGCCCGAGCCGAGCTCGAGGAGAAGCGCCTCGCCTCACGCGAGGACGAGGAATGACCGCGAGCAGCCGCGCCGAGCTGGCGACAGCGAACCGGATCGTCGTCAAGGTCGGATCCTCATCGATCAGCGGCGAGTCGTCGTGGCGCATCCCGATGATCGTGCAGGCGCTGTCATCGGCGCACCGGCGCGGGGCGGAGATCATCCTCGTCTCATCGGGGGCGATCGCCACGGGCATCCCGTTCCTGGCCCTCGACTCGAGGCCCACCGATCTCGCGACCCAGCAGGCTGCCGCCGCAGTGGGGCAGAACGTCCTCGTCTTCCGGTACCAGGAGGCCCTGCGGCCGTTCGGCATCGTGGCCGGTCAGGTGCTGCTGACGACCGGTGACCTCGAGAACCCGACGTCGCGCAGCAACGCGCGACGAGCGATGGACCGGCTGCTGTCGCTGCGCATCCTGCCGATCGTCAACGAGAACGACACGGTCGCCACGCAGGAGATCCGCTTCGGCGACAACGACCGGCTCGCGGCGCTCGTCGCGCAGCTCGTCGGCGCTGATGCGCTCGTGCTGCTCAGCGACGTCGAGTCGCTGTACACGAAGCCGCCGACGGACCCCACGGCGGTGCCGATCGAGGAGATCCCGGCCGACGCCGATCTCAGCGGTCTCGAATTCGGCGCCTCGGTCGTCAACAGCGTGGGCACCGGGGGAGCGGCGACGAAGGTCTCGGCTGCGCGGATGGCCGCGGCATCCGGCATCGGCGTGCTGGTGACCAGCGCCGACCTGGTCGGCAAGGCCCTCGAGGGTGAGCCGATCGGCACGTGGTTCGCCCCCTCCGTCGGTCGCTGACCCGCCGGCGTCATGGCGGCCCTGGCCGCGCCGGCGCGTCGATACACTGACCGGATGAGCACAACTCCCGTCTTCGATGCCCAGGCGGACACCGCGCAGGCTCGCCTCGTGCGCGCCAAGGAGGCCTCACGGTCGATCGCACGGCTGACCAGCGCCGACAAGGCGCGTCTGCTCGAGACGATCGCCGAGGCGATCGAGTCGAGCACTGCTCGGATCGTCGAGGCCAACGCGCTCGACATCGAGCGGGGGCGGGCGGATGCCATCGGCGAGTCGCTCATCGACAGGCTGCGCCTGGATGAGCGGCGTGTGGCCGCGCTGGCATCCGCCGTCCGCGACGTCGCCACCCTGCCCGACCCGATCGGGCAGGTGATCGGCGGGCACCGGATGCCGAACGGCGTCGCCCTCGAGCAGGTGCGGGTTCCGTTCGGGGTCGTCGGAGCGATCTACGAAGCGCGCCCCAACGTGACCGTCGACATCGCCGCCCTCGCCCTGCGCGCGGGCAATGCGGTGGTGCTGCGCGGCGGCAGCGCCGCCCGGGAATCGAACACGGTGCTGGTCGCCGTGATGCGGCAGGCGCTGGCGGATCTCGGGCACGACCCCGAAGCGATCCAGAGCGTCGACGACTTCGGTCGCGACGGCGCGAAGGCGATGATGCACGCGCGCGGTCTGATCGACGTGCTCGTGCCGCGAGGCAGCGCCGCGCTGATCGAGACCGTCGTCACCGAATCCACCGTGCCGGTCATCGAGACCGGGGCCGGGGTGGTGCACATCGTGATCGACGAGTCGGCGCCGATGGACTGGGCGCGCGACATCGTGCTGAACGCGAAGGTGCAGCGCCCGAGCGTGTGCAACGCGGTCGAGACCGTGCTGGTGCACCGCCAGGCCGCTCCCCAGCTCATCCCGGTGATCGCGAGCGCGCTGCTCAGCGAGGGTGTCGCCATCCACGGCGACGACATGGTCGCCGGTCTCGTCGCGGGCACGATCCCGGCCACCGAGGAGGACTGGGCGGCCGAGTACCTCGGTCTGGAGATCGCGATCAAGGTCGTCGACGATCTCGACGAGGCGCTGGCGCACATCCGCCGATACAGCACCGGACACACCGAGTCGATCATCACCACCGACACCCGCAACGCGGAACGGTTCCTCGCCGAAGTGGATTCCGCGGTCGTGATGGTCAACGCCTCCACCCGCTTCACCGACGGCGCCGAGTTCGGGTTCGGCGCCGAGGTCGGGATCTCGACGCAGAAGCTGCACGCGCGCGGCCCGATGGGCCTCGGCGAGCTGACGAGCACGAAGTGGCTCGCGCGCGGGTCCGGCCAGATCCGCGGCTGAGGACTAGAATGGACAGGCGTTTGCTTGCCATGTCAGGAACGGAGTCAGGATGAACCTCATCGCCCAGATCGCGATGGCCGCAGCCGAGACGGAGCACCACGGCAACGTGGCCGCCGAGACCTTCATCTTCGGTGTCATCGCCGCGATCGTCTTCGCCGCGATGGGCCTGGTGACGCTGTCGTTCCGCAACGTCGCGAACCGCCACGCGGCCAAGGCCGAGGCGTACGCCCTGAAGCACGGCAAGGACGGCCACGGCCACTAGGACCGCATGCACGATTCCAGCGCTCGGGCACCGCGCATCGGCGTGATGGGTGGCACGTTCGACCCCATTCACCACGGTCACCTGGTCGCGGCGAGTGAGGTGGCGCACTCCTTCGGCCTCGACGAGGTCGTGTTCGTGCCCACCGGCCAGCCCTGGCAGAAGCAGCACGTCTCGCCGAGCGAGCACCGCTATCTGATGACGGTCATCGCGACGGCCTCGAACCCCGGCTTCACGGTCAGCCGCGTCGACATCGATCGTGACGGGCCGACGTACACCATCGACACGCTGCGCGATCTGAAGGCGCAGCGTCCGAACGCCGAGCTGTTCTTCATCACCGGCGCGGACGCCGTGGCGCAGATTCTCAGCTGGAGAGACCATGATGAACTGTGGGACCTCGCTCACTTCGTCGCCGTCTCCCGTCCGGGGCACGTGCTGAGCACGGACGGACTGCCCACCGACGATGTGAGTCAGCTCGAAGTGCCGGCGCTGTCGATCTCGTCGACGAACTGCCGCGAGCGCATCGCCGACGGCCAGCCCGTCTGGTACCTGGTCCCGGACGGCGTGGTCCAGTACATCGCGAAGCATCATCTGTATCGGAGCAAGGCATGAGCACTGAAGAGGACGGGCACACCCTCACGCGCAAGCAGCTGCGTGAGCTCCGCCTGACCGGCTCGACACCGGTCGTCAGCAGTGAGGACGCAGCCGCCGCGCAGGCGGCGCAGGCTGAGACGCCGAGCGACCGGTCCGCCGAGACGGACTCGGTCGAGTCGCACGCCGCGGAGCGCGCCGCAGCTGAGCCGGGTGCAGCAGTGCAGTCATCTTCGGCCGCCTCGTCGGCGCCGCTGACCCGCCGCGCCGCGCGTGCCAAGGAGCGCGGCCGCACGGATTCCGGCCCCATCGACTCCATCGCACCGCAGTCCGCTGCCGAAGAGCCGGTCGCCGCTCAGCCCGTCGCCGAGCCGGTCGTCGAGCCGGTCGTGGCCGAGCCGGTCGTCGAAGCAACCGTCGTCGAAGAACCGGTGGTCGACGAGACCGTGGTGCAGGAACCGGTCGTGGCCGAGCTGATCGTCGACGTACCCGTCGCCGAGGCGGCCGCTGCGGCGGGATCCGACCGCGACGGAAGCGTCCCGGTCTTCGCGCCGCAGCCGGCGCAGTCGACCACCTCCGACGCCGGCCTGCCGAGCGCGTCACCCGCCCGCGATGTCGAAGAAGACCAGGCGGACGCGGATACGGATGGCGATGCGGATGTCGAGCCCGAGCGCCCGATGGTCGGAGCCGCGTTCGGCATCGGCGTCAAGCGGTCCCCGTCCGGGCCGGGCACGCCCACGGCATTCGACGATCTGATCGATACCGGATCGGGCGGTTCGCACAAGACCGCGAGCACGCTGATCTTCACGCCGTCGCCCGGCGCCGGGTCGCTCTCGGGGCCCGTAGCATCGACCGGCGAGCTGCTGATCACCGGCACCTACGCCCTGCCGGACGGCATGGGCTCGCAGGGTCACGCGCTCGGCACCACCGACGGCAAAGACATCGATGCCGTGCTCATCGACGGCGAGCTCGCGCCGGCGTCGTCGCCGACGCCCATCGCCGCGAGCTCGGCGATCAGCACCTCCAAGCCCGCCGGTGAAGTCATCCGGCCCCCCGTGCCCGACAAGGGCAGCAAGCTCACTCTCACCCTCGCGATCGTCGCCGGGGGTCTCGCGCTCGCGCTGGCCGCGTCGCTGATCATCGCTTTCACCACAGGAGTCCTCGGTTGATGCAATCCCCAGAAACCGCCGCAGAGATGCTGCAGATCGCCGCTCGTGCAGCTGACGCGAAGGGGGGCGAGGACCTCCTTGCCCTGAACGTCTCCGAGCCGCTGCCGCTCGTCGACATCTTCCTGCTCGTGACCGGAAACAGCGAGCGCAACGTCGCCGCCATCGCCGACGAGATCGAGGACCAGCTTCTCGAAGCCGGGCACCGTCGAGTGCGCCGCGAGGGCCGTGCCGAGTCGCGCTGGGTGCTGCTGGACTTCGGCGACCTGGTTGTGCACGTCTTCCACTCCGAGGAGCGGGTGTACTACGGTCTCGAGCGTCTCTGGAAGGACTGCCCGGTCGTTCCCATCGAGCTCCCCGCGCCCGCCGCGGGGGAGTGATCGCGGGCGTCGCCGCCCAGCGTCAGTCGACGCGCTCGTCGCCTGACCAGGCGTCGTCAGCGTCTGCGGCGCCGGATGCCAGGCGGTCGGCGTCGATGCTGTCGATCCCGTCGGGATCGGCGTCCGGATCCAGCTCGACCTCGCCGTCCACCTCGCGGGTCGGAACGGCTTCGTTCTCTTCGAGGTCGGGGTCTTCGGGAAGCATGTTCGGGGTGGGGTTCGACATGATCGCTCCTCTTCGTGACGACGTCGTGCGCGCCGTGTCCGGCGAATCTAGCGCGCCCCGGTCCGGTGTCGGATCCGGTTGACGGCGCACGTCTCAGGGGCTAGGCGAGGCGACACACCCGGCCCGGTGGGGCGATTTGGCACCCGCCCGCCGGTGCGTAGTATGCTGATCAGGTTGCCGAGTCAGGCAGCGAAGATGGGCCTGTGGCGCAGCTGGTAGCGCACCTGCATGGCATGCAGGGGGTCAGGGGTTCGAGTCCCCTCAGGTCCACCGATAAGAAGTCCCGCGAGTGATCGTGGGACTTTCTTCTTGTCCGCGGCGGATCAGCCTAAGCGGGCTGCGCAGGCGCTCGTGCCCTTCGCCGCAGCCTGCGTCCTCCGCCCCGTGCACGACAGGTCGCTGCGGAAAACGGCCATCAGGCTCAACGGATCATCTGGCCATTGACGCGGGACCTCAGGGGTGCCACTGTGTGACAAAGCATCGCCTGGGGGCGGGCTGCCGCCGCATTGGGACACTGGGGAGTGCGCAATGGAGACACCGGAACCGAGCAGTACACCATTCGACCCTGCATCTACCGCGGTGAATATCGCGCTGTCGAATTACTACATGGCCATCATCTTCGTGGTCGCGGCGATCCTCGTGATCGTCGTGGCGCTCGTGTTCGCGCATCTCTACCACCGCCGGGCCCTGAATGTGATCGCGACCGCAGTGAGGAAAGGCCAGACCGTCGCAACGACGTCTGACGAGGTTGCCCGTGGGCTCGGTGATGACGCCCGCATCAAGGGGCCCACGTCGGGTGCCCCGAATGAAGAGCTGTTGTTCGGCCTTGTCGGAGTCGAAAGTGGAAAGACGATCAATTGGGGCGCCGTCGGGGCCACGCCGTCGTCGCAGGGCGGCGATACGTTCACGACAACGTTCACGAAGGCGGGACGCTACACAGTCAAGGCCACGGTGGAAGGTCTGACGGAATCACTGACGAGGGAAGTGATCATCGGCACCGCAACAGGCAACGCGGCCTCGACGCCGGTGACCATCCCGTTCGTGCTGAAGAACTGGGGCAGATTGGTCATCGTGCTGTTCGGCGTGGGTGTGATAGCTGCGCTCATGTCGACTCGGATCATCAGCGCAGAAGCCGGCATCGGAATTCTTGGAGCTCTGCTCGGTGTCGGCGCCACCGCCGTCGCAACCGCAGGAACGTCAGACGGAGGATCGACGGCCCCGCCACGCGCAGCGGGGGATGATGAGCCGACGGAGAAACCTGATGAACAGAGGTGACGCCGCCCTCCTCGGCACCGGGTTCGGCGCCGACGACCCGGTGGAGGCGCTCGGCACATCCTTGACGATGGACTTTCTGCGTTCAGCGGACGGGCGGTGGCGCAGCAGACCTGTCAGACCCGAATGGGTAGAGACGGCACCGTGGTCGGATTCCCGCATCACCGTCGCCGTCGTCGACACCGGCGTCTGCGACGACTATCCTCCCCTCGTGGGCAAGGTTCTGGAACAGGTGGACCTGACCGGCGAGGGAGTTCGCGACGAGCACGGCCACGGAACCGCAGTGGCGGCCATACTCCTTGCGCACAGCTCACCGTTCACCGAAGTGCTCAGTGTCAAGGCCCTCGGCCGGGACAAGACCGCCACGGTCGGCAGGCTGTCTCTGGGCATGCGCAAAGCCGCAGAGATGCTCGGCGAGCGTGGACGGATCATAAACGTCTCGGCGGGGCGTCGCACCCCCGAATGCACCGGCGACTGTCCGCTGTGCACGACGGTCACACAGCTTCAGGACGATGGCTTCATCGTCGTCGCCGCTGCCGGAAATAGTGTCGGAGTCACGTACTGTCCCGCGCGGGTGTCGATCTCCGTCACCACAGCCGGGCCGGATGCCGCGGAGGGGACGGTCACCAGCAGCCTGCCTGACTGGGAGCTGATCACCACATAGCAGCCGGCGTCGTGCACTGAGACAGTAGCCGACCAACGCCCTCGACGGGGGTCAGACGAACACGCTGATCCCGTAGACCACGAACAGCAGCAGGTGCGCGGCGCCGTGCACGGGATTCACCCGCCGTGCGGAGAAGGTCGCCATGGTCAGCAGCAGAGTGAGACCCAGCAGCAGCAGGTTCATCGGGCTCTCGGCGAGCAACACCCTCTCGCCGGTGACGAGGCCGATCGTCAGCACGGCGGGGATGGTGAGACCGGCGGTCGAGACGAGAGCACCGTGACACAGGTTGCTCACCCGCTGCATCTCGCCGACCAGGGCCGCGCGCACGGTGGTGATCGTCTCGGGCAGGAAGACGATCATCGCGATCAGGATGCCCGAGAGCGCCACCGGAGCACCGAGGTGGTCGAGGCCGACATCGAGCAGCCTGGCCATGTCGTGCGAGAGCAGCACGATCGGCAGCACGAGCGCGAGCAGCAGCAGCGTGCGGGCGACGAGCTCGCGCCGGTGCGCGGTCAGCACGGTTCGCACCGAGGCGTGAGAGGGCCCTGCACCCGCATTCAAGCGAGCCCCCGGCTCCTGAAAGTCCGTCTTCTGCGGCCCCATCTGCCTCTGCAGGAAGAACGCGTAGAGCAGCACGACGAGCACGACCATGGCGATCGCCGCGGCTGGGGCGTACGATCCGCTCTCGCCGAGGAACGCGGGGAACGCGAACGCGACCGCCAGCAGCACGATCAGCATCGCGAGATAAGCGGACACTCCGTCGCGGTTCGCGCGCAGACCGCGATGCCGCAGTCCGCCGACGATCAGGGCGACGCCGACGACGAGGTTCATGATGATCATCGACACGGCCATCACCGAGTCGCGCGCGATCGTCTGATGCTCGCCCGGGCCGAGCATGACCGCCGAGATGAGGATCACCTCGATGGCCGCGATCGACAGGGTGAGCACGAGCGTTCCGTACGGGTCGCCGAGCCGGTGCGCGAGGTGTTCGGCTTCGGTGACGACGCCGAAGGCGCACACGATGATGACAGCGACGATCGCGGCCAGGATCAACCAGAGCAGCGGCGACGGCAGCCGATTCCGCAGCACCGGTGCGAAAGCGAGCAGAACACCGAAGGAGCCCCAGCCGAGCAGGAGCCGAAGGACGGCGGTTCGGGTCAGGACTGAGCGCATGAGTGCGGAGCGGGTCACGGTGCGATCCGAATCTGCGGGGCCGTCCCCACCTGCGATCACTCCGTCGGGTCGTCCCGCCGGTCACGTCAGCACCAGGGTAGCAATCCGCCGACGTCGACGTCGAACGCCGGCGCCGACGTCACGACCTCGCACAGCCGACGGTCGGAGTGGCCGAGTACCGTCGACACCATGCGTGCTCGAGCGATCCGTGGTGCCCTCGCCGCTGCCCTGGCCGTGTGCCTGCTGGCCGCGTGCACTCCCGCCGCGCCCGCAACATCGAGCCCCGCGAGCCCCGATGCTCCCACCGTCGTGCCGTCGCCCGAACCCCGCCCGTCGAGGGATCCGGCCGTCGACGCGGTCGCGGCGATGAGCATCACCGAGCAAGCCGCCAGCGTCGTGATGGGGCACATCTCCGGCACCGACCCCGCCGCCCTGCGCGCATACATGCAGTCGGCGCCGCAGGGCGCGCCTCTGGGTGGATTCATCCTGATGGGCGGGAACATCGGTGCTGACGCATCCCAGGTCAGAGCGCTGAGCGATGCGCTCACCCTCGATCCCGCGCTGCCACCGCTCATCGCGATCGATCAGGAGGGCGGCGTCGTGCGGCGCCTGCCGTGGGACACGCTGCCGGGCGGGCGGGGCCTGCACGGACTCGATGCGGCACACACCGAGCAGGTGTTCGCCCAGCGTGCCGCCCTCATCGCCGAGACGGGTGCCAACGTGAACTTCGGGATCGTCGCCGACGTGCCGGCCGACGCCTCGTCCTTCATCGCTTCTCGTGCGCTGGGCCCCGACCCCGACGCCGCGTCGACACGGGTGACGGCCGCCGTCGGCGGCGAGGAGGGCGTGGTGCTCTCGACGCTGAAGCACTTTCCGGGTCACGGTGCAGCGCCCGGCGACTCCCACCACAGCATCCCCGCGACCGCGATGACCCTGCAGCAATGGCAGTCGGGCGAGTCGCGCCCGTTCGTCGCGGGCATCGACGCCGGCGCGGAGCTGCTCATGTTCGGGCACCTGGCGTACACGGCCGTTGATACGGCCCCCGCGTCGCTGTCGGCCCGCTGGCACGAGATCGCGAGGGATGAGCTGGGCTTCGACGGGGTGATGATCACCGACGACCTGGGCATGCTCAGCGGATCGGGCATCGCCGAGTACCAGGATCCCGTGGCGAACGCCGTGACGGCACTGCAGGCGGGCAACGACATGGTGCTCATGGTCGCCGGGTCGACGGCGCAGACCGCGCCCCAGATGGTCTCCGGGATCGTGGGCGCCGTCGACGACGGGAGACTCAGCCCCGACCGCCTGCGGGACGCCGCCGAGCACGTCATGCGACTGCGGATGCAGCTGGCAGACGACCGCTAGTCGCGACGGGGGCAGACGACCGCCGAGCGCGACCCGCAGACGACGGCTCATCGCGGCCGTCTGAGGGCCGCTGATCGCGACCGAGCCACGCCGTCAGCAGAGCCTCGCGCAGCAGGTTGCCGCGCTCGGCGAACACACGCTGCCGGCGCACGTACTCGGCCTTGCCCTCGGCCGTCTCGATCCGCACGGGCCGGACGCCCCACGCTGACAGGTCGTAGGGCGCGGCCTCCATGTCGAGGCGGCGGATGTCGGAGGCGAGCTCGAAGGCATCCAGCAGCAGCTCGCCGGGAACGAGCGGGCCGAGCTTGACCGCCCACTTGTACACGTCCATCCCCGCGTGCAGACAGCCGGGCTGCTCGAGATCGGGCTGACTCTCCCGGGTCAACGGCACACGGTTGCGCGGCACGGCATCGTCGGTGAAGAAGCGGAACGCGTCGAAGTGCGTGCAGCGCAGCTCGGCGGCCTCGACGACGGCGTCCGTCCCGGCGCCGCCGAGGCGCAGCGGCACGGCGTGCCGGTGCTCGTCCGTGCGGTAGACCATCGCCCACTCGTGCAGCCCGAAGCATCCGAACTGGCCGGGGCGGGCGGCGGTGAGCCGCAGCATCCGCTCCACGAGAGACGCCAGCTGAGGCTTCTCGCCGCGGAACGCCTCCGCATCCGGAGCGTGTCCGCCTGGCTCGACGCCGGGGGAGTACCAGCGCCATTCGGCGCGCTCCCCGGCATCCTGAAGCGTCACACCGGCACCCGGATGCCACCGCCGCAGCTGCGCGGGCTTGTACGAGTAGTAGGTGAACAGGAAGTCCTCGACGGGATGCTTCTCGCCGCGCTGCTGCCGCGCGCGATGCGCCGCGGTCAGGGCGTCGGCCCGCTCGGCGTGCGTCTGCGCACGGGCCGCCCACTCGGTGCGCGTGAGCGAGCTGCTCATTCCGCCAGGATGCCGACCTCGGTGAGCCGCTCGCGCAGCCCCGCGCCGTCCTCAGCGCTCACCCACGGCACGCTGCCTTCGGCGTGCTCGCCCGAGGCACGCCCGCCGGCGAGCACAGCCTCGGCCGGCAGCAGGCGACGGATCGCGACAGCCGCGACGGAGGAGGGGTGCTCTTCGAGGAACTGCGAGTAGATGGCCTCGTCGTGCTGGCCGTCGTCGCCGATCAGCAGCCAGCGCACGTTCGGGAACTCCTCCGCCAGCCGGCGCAGGTTGCCCGTCTTGTGCGCCTGGCCGCTGCGGAACCAGCGGTCGTGCGTGGGCCCCCAGTCGGTGAGCAGCATCGCTCCGGCGGGGAAGAGGTGACGGCTGAGGAAGCGGGTGAGCGTGGGAGCGACGTTCCACGCGCCCGTGGACAGGTAGATCATCGGCGAGCCGGGGTTGTCCCGTCGCAGCTGCTCGAGCAGCACCGCCATCCCGGGCACGGGAGTGCGGGCGTGCTCGTCGACGACGAACGAGTTCCACGCGGCGATGAACGGCCGTGGCAGCGCGGTGACCATCACGGTGTCGTCGACATCGGAGACCACGCCGAAGTCGACGCTCTCATCGACGATGAACGCGGTGGCGTCGACCGGTTCCTCTCCCTCGACCGACATCGAGAAGGTCTGCCAGCCCGGCGGCAGCTCCGCCTCGATGACGGAGTCGATAACCCCGCCGCGGTCGGCGACGACCGTGTGCGTGCGCCCGCCGATCTCGACGACGACGGAGGCGAAGCTGACCGGGATGCTGACGAACGAACGCCACCCGCGCACGCCGCCCTCCCCGCGAGCGTTCTTCCGCGGCGTCGGGACGATCAGCGCCCGACCGACGACGCGCACCCAGCCGGTGCTGCCGTAGCCGGGGAACGGGACGACGGTCGCCGAACGTCCTCGTCGGCGAGCGCGGCGCTCGCGCCAGACGTGGAGGCGGTGTTCGAGGCGGGCGAACCAGTGGATCTTGGCCGGTGACGCAGGAGTCATCGGCTCCAGTCTTTCACGCTTCGCACGCGACGGTCACTGTCCGCTCTGCTGCCCGCCCTCATCGGTGTCGCTGATCCGGAGCATGTGGCGCTCCTCGCGGCGGGCGAGCAGCTTCTTGCCGACGAGCAGCACCAGGAGCAGCACGACGATCACGCCGACGAACACGTACCCGGCGTAGTGCACCCTCTCCGACAGCTCGGGGTAGCTGCCCGCCGCGGTCGCTGCGACACCCACGTACAGCGCGGCCCACAGCACACAGGCGGGCAGCGTCCAGGCGATGAACCGGCGATATGCGTATCCGCTCATGCCGACCGTCAGCGGAACGAGGGAGTGCAGCACGGGCAGGAACCGGGAGAGGAAGATCGCCACCCCACCACGTCGACGCAGGTACCGCTCCGATCGCCGCCACTGCTCCTCGCCGATCCGGCGCCCCAGCCACGACGCGCGGATGTACGGACCCGCCCACGTGCCGAGCCAGAATCCGATCGACTCGCCGATCAGCGCGCCGATCACCACGGTCACGCCCAGGGCGATGCCCTCCACCCAGCCGTCGACGCCGATCGCCGCGACGAGTACGACCGTGTCGCCCGGCACGACCAGGCCGATCAGGATGCTCGTCTCGAGCATGATCGCCAGACCGGCCAGCACCGTCCGCAGCACAGGATCGACGGCCTGAACGGCCTCGATGACCCAGAGCACGATGTCGTTCACCCCACGAGCGTAAAGCCTGCGGCGGAGCCATACGCTGTGAAGGTGCCCGCACCGCTTCCCCTCACCGCACACGTCGTGGCGCGGCCGGTGGACGCGCACCGTTCCGACGTCGGCTCTCTCTTCGCGCACCTGTTCGACGATGCCGGGGCGGCGTTCTGGCTGGATGCCGGAACCGACCCGCGCGAGGGGTGGAGCATCATCGGCACCGGCCCCGTGGAGGACGACCCCGAGGCGGTGCGCCGCGTCGACCTGAGCGGTGCGGCGGAGGCATCCGGGATCCCGTTCCTCGGCGGCTGGGTGGGGTGGCTGCCCTACGAGCACGGCGCGGCGGCGAACGGCGCCCCGATCGCCGACAGCCCCGCGGCGCCCACGTGGATAGCCGTCACCCGCGCCGTCGCCCTCGACCACGCCACCGGTGCGGTGCACGCCCTCGCGCCGGAGACCGACATCGAGGCGTGGTCGGCCGAGGTGCACGACGCGCTCGCCGCGATGCCGATCGAGCCGCCCCCGCTGGCGGCACCGACGCGCGCCGCCGCGGCGCGGCACGGGGTGGCCGAGTACAGCGCCCTCGTCGAGGAGTGCCGCGCGGCGATCCGGCGCGGCGATGCGTACCAGCTGTGCCTCACCACCCGGTTCACCGCCGCCCGTCCCGACGATCCCTTCGCCGTGTACCTGCGGCTGCGCGCGGCGACGCCTGCGCATCACGGCGGCTACCTGCGGGTGGGGGAGCAGCACGTGCTCAGCGCCAGTCCCGAGCAGTTCCTCGCCACGGGAGCCGGGCGCGTGTCGACGAGTCCGATCAAGGGCACCCGACCGCGCGGTGTCACACCGGCCGACGACGTGCGGCTCGCCGAAGAGCTGCGGACGGATGCCAAGGAGCGCGCCGAGAACGTCATGATCGTCGACCTCATGCGCAACGACCTCTCGCATGTGGGTGTTCCTGGCTCGGTCCAGGTCGAGCGCCTGTGGCACGTCGAGACCTACCCGGCGGTGCATCAGCTGGTGAGCACCGTCAGCGCACGGCTGCGCTGGGGAACGACGTTCGGGGATCTCTGTGACGCCGCTTTCCCGGCGGGCAGCATGACCGGTGCGCCGAAGCTGTCGGCGATGACGATCCTGCACCGCCTCGAGAAGGGGCCCCGCGGCATCTACTCCGGCTGCTTCGGTCACGTCGGCCTCGACGGCAGAGTCGACCTCGCCATGGTCATCCGCACGATCGTGATCGACGCGGATTCGGCATCCGTCGGCGCCGGTGGGGGGATCACCTGGCTCTCCCGACCGGACGCCGAGGTCGCGGAGGTCGCGACGAAGGCACGCGCTCCACTCGCCGCGCTCGGCGCCGCGCTGCCGCAGCCCTGGCGCGACCTGCTGCCGGTTTCCTGACCGCATGCCGCTCGCGATACCCTGGAAGGGCCCGATTTCCGGGCCGTTCCGCATCGTCAGATTGGCCGTTCCTTGACCGAGCACGCGTCCCACGCCGAGTCCCCTGAAGTGATGTCCGCGCACGACATCCAGCTCAAGTGGCAGGAGTACTGGGCCGAGAACGAGACGTTCGTGGCCGGCGGCGACGGCGACGAGCGGCCCCGCAAGTACATCCTCGGCATGTTCCCGTACCCGTCGGGCGACCTGCACATGGGTCACGCCATCAACTACCTGTATCCCGACATCGTCGCGCGGTACTGGCGGCACCGCGGGCACAACGTGCTCAACCCGATCGGCTGGGACTCGTTCGGGCTGCCCGCCGAGAACGCGGCGATCAAGCGCGGCGCCGACCCGCGGGAGTGGACCTACAAGAACATCGACCAGCACAAGGCCGGGTTCCGCGGCTACGGCATGTCGTACGACTGGTCGCGCGTGCTGCACACCTCCGACCCCGAGTACTACCGCTGGAACCAGTGGCTGTTCCTGAAGCTGTACGAGCGCGGGCTGGCGTATCGCAAGAAGAGCGCCGTGAACTGGTGCCCGAACGACCAGACCGTGCTCGCCAACGAGCAGGTCGTCGACGGCCGCTGCGAGCGGTGCGGTGCCGAGGTCGTGAAGAAGAAGCTCACGCAGTGGTACTTCAAGATCACCGAGTACGCCGACCGTCTGCTCGACGACCTCGACACTCTCGAGGGGCACTGGCCGCACAAGGTGCTGCAGATGCAGCGCAACTGGATCGGCCGATCCACCGGTGCCGACGTCGACTTCGTGATCGAGGGTCGCGACGAGCCGGTCACCGTGTTCACGACGCGGCCCGACACGCTGCACGGGGCGACGTTCTTCGTGGTCGCCCCCGACTCCGACCTGGCGGCGGAACTGGCATCCGGGTCGTCGTCGGAGGTGCGGATGCGCTTCCAGGACTACCTCGAGACGGTGCAGAAGCAGACCGAGATCGAGCGGCAGTCGACCGACCGTCCGAAGACCGGCGTGTTCCTCGAGCGCTATGCGATCAACCCGGTGAACGGCGAGCGGATGCCGGTGTGGGCCGCCGACTACGTGCTGGCCGACTACGGCCACGGCGCGGTGATGGCCGTGCCCGCGCACGATCAGCGTGACCTGGACTTCGCTCGCGCGTTCGACCTGCCGGTCAGGGTCGTCGTCGACACGACCGTCACCGGCGGTGCGAACGAGGGAGACGACCTCGCCGAGCTCGATCCCGCCGTGACCGGCACCGCGCTGATCGGCAACGGGCGCCTGGTCAACTCCGGCGACCTCGACGGCGTCGACAAGGCCGAGGCCATCGCCCGCACCATCGCCACGCTCGGCAAGGCGGGCACCGGCCGCGCGGCGAAGAACTACCGCCTGCGCGACTGGCTGATCTCGCGCCAGCGCTTCTGGGGCACGCCGATCCCGATGCTTCACCTCGACGACGGCAGCGTCGTGCCCGTGCCCGAAGACCGTCTGCCCGTGCAGCTGCCGAGCGTCGACGGCCTCGACCTGCGCCCGAAGGGCTCGTCGCCGCTGGGCGCGGCCGAGTCGTGGGTGCGCACCGTCGATCCCGCATCGGGTGAGCCCGCGCTGCGCGACGCCGACACCATGGACACCTTCGTCGACAGCTCGTGGTACTTCCTGCGCTTCCTGTCGCCGAACAGCTCCGAATTCGCGTTCGACCCCGCCGAGGCCAAGCGCTGGGCACCGGTCGACGGGTACTTCGGCGGTGTCGAGCACGCGATCCTGCACTTGCTGTACGCCCGGTTCATCACGAAGGTGCTCTTCGATCTCGGCCTGATCGACTTCGAGGAGCCGTTCTCGAACCTGGTGAACCAGGGCATGGTCATCATGGACGGCGCGAAGATGTCGAAGAGCAAGGGCAACCTCGTCGAGCTGTCCGACCTGCTCGGGCAGTACGGTGCCGACGCTCTGCGCCTGGGCCTCGCCTTCGCCGGTCCGGTGGAGGACGACAAGGAGTGGAACGGCGTGTCGCTGTCGGGCGCGCAGAAGTTCCTCTCTCGCGCGCTGCGCGTCGCCGACGAGGTGGCGAGCGAGCCGGGAACGGCACCGGATGCCGGTGACGCGGCCCTGCGCCGCATCACGCACCGTCTGCTTGCCGATGCGCCGGCGCTCGTCGAGCAGACGAAGTTCAACGTCGTCGTCGCGCGTCTGATGGAGCTGGTGAACGGCATCCGCAAGACGATCGACACCGGCGCCGGAGCCGCCGACCCCGCCGTGCGCGAGGCCGCCGAGACCGTCGCGATGATCCTCGAGCTCATCTCGCCGCACACGGGTGAGGAGATGTGGGCCCGCCTCGGTCACGAGCCGTCGGTCAGCGCCGTGCAGTGGCCGGATGCCGACCCCGCCCTGCTCGTGGAGGACACCGTCACCACCGCCGTGCAGGTGAACGGCAAGGTGCGCGCGACCCTCGAGGTCGCCGCCGACATCTCCGACACCGATCTGGAAGCCGCCGCCCGCGCCGACGAGAAGGTGCAGCGCGCCCTGGAGGGCAAGGAGATCGTGCGCGTGATCGTGCGTGCGCCGAAGATCGTCAACTTCGCCGTCAAGGGCTGATCGACTCTTCACGGCGGCTGTGCACAGCTCGCCGTCTCGTGCGAGTTGTGCACAGTCGCCGGGATCCGTCTGCAGTCGTCCGTGCCGCGCGCCCTAGCGTGACAGGGTGTCAGCCGACGAGTCCGCAGAGCCGGATGCCCGTGCGCGCCCGCGTCTGAGGCTCGGCGTCGGCGCCGCGGTGACGCTGGGGCTCGTGGTGCTGTCGGCCGCGGTCGGCTGGGGGATCCTGCGCGGCCAGGCTGCCCCCACCGAGAGCATCGCGCTGGACGGCGCAGCGTCGGCGTCGGCGGCCACCGGTGACGACACGCGTGGCGGCTCTGCCGTCGCGCCGCCCGAGGGGCTGTACGTGCATGTGCTCGGCGAGGTCGCCGCCCCCGGCCTGTACATCGTCGATCCGCACGCGCGGCTGGTCGACGCTCTGGCGGCTGCCGGCGGCACGCTCGAATCCGCCGACCTGCAGGCCGTGAACCTCGCGCGTCCGCTGAGCGACGGCGAGCAGATCGTCGTGCCGAAGATGGGCGCGGAGCAGCCGCCCGGCGCCTCGGCGGGCGACGGGGGCGCGGGGACCGGCGTCGGTGCCGGGGCGGCGGACGGGATCGTGAACCTCAACACCGCCGACCAGACGGCGCTCGAGACGCTGCCGCGCATCGGTCCGGCCCTCGCGCAGCGGATCATCGACTGGCGCGACGAGAACGGGCGCTTCCGGTCGGTCGACGACCTGCTTGCCGTGCCGGGGATCGGCGAGAAGCTGCTCGCCGGCATGCGCGAGAAGGTGCGGGTGTGACCGACCTGCGCACGAGCGTGGTGGCGGTCGTGCTCTGGGGCGCGGCACTGCTGCTCATCCACGTGCCTCGCCTGGCCGGGCCCACCATCCCGATCGCGCTGATCGGAGCGGTGCTGCTGGTGATCCTCCGTCGTCGTCGAGCGGGTCTCGTCGTGCTCGTGCTGCTGTGCGGTGCGGGTCTCGCCGCGACCGTCGCGGCCGCACAGCCGGCCCGCGACGCCCTCACGGCGCAGGACGGGCACGTCGTCGAGGCGCTCGTCGAGGTGAGCTCATCCGCATCCCTCGGCAGCGATGGGCGTCTCTGGTTCGACGCGCAGACCATCGCGATCGGTCCGCCCGGGCACCCGCAGCGCGTCGCCGGCCCGATCCGGGTCGGCGTCGCACCGATCGACGGAGCGGATCTCGGTGCGGTGCTGCGCGTCACGGGTCAGGGCAAGCGCACGGATGCCGGTGAGCGCGCCGCTCTGGTTCTCTTCGGCACCCGCGCCGAGGTGACGGCGCCGGCCTCGGGGGCCTTCGCGGTCGCCGCGACCACGCGCGCCGAGTTCATCCAGCGCGCGAGCGGACTTCCCGAACCGGGCGCAGGGCTGCTCCCTGGTCTCGCGGTGGGCGACACGAGGGCGGTGTCGGAAGAGGTGAGCGCGGCGATGCTGGCATCCGGACTCAGCCACCTCACGGCCGTCAGCGGGGCGAACTGCGCGATCGTGGTCGCGGTGGTGTTCTGGCTCGTCTCGCTGCTCGGCGGCGGTCGCGCGCTGCGCGTGGCGCTCTCGCTTCTCGCCCTGGGTGCCTTCGTCGTGCTGGTCACCCCCGAGCCCAGCGTGGTCCGCGCCTCGGTGATGGCCGCGCTCGCGATGCTCACTCTGCTGATCGGGCGGCCGAGCGCGGGGCTGGCCATGCTGTCGCTGGCGGTCTGCGGACTGCTGATCGCCGACCCGTGGCTGGCCGCGACACCGGGGTTCGCGCTGTCGGCTGCGGCGACCGCCGCGCTGCTGGTGCTGTCCCGTCCGCTGCTGCGCGGGCTCGGGCGCTGGATGCCCGTGCCGCTCGCCCTCGCCCTGTCGGTGCCCCTCGCGGCCCAGCTGGTGTGCGGACCGATCGTCGCCCTGTTCTCGGAGACGCAGTCGGTGGTGGGTGTCGTCGCGAACCTCCTCGCCGCCCCCGCCGCCCCCATCGCGACGGTGATCGGGCTGCTCGCCTGTCTCACCTCCCCGGTGCCGCCGCTGGCCGATCTGCTCGCGGCGGCTGCCTGGCTGCCCGCCGCCTGGATCCAGACCACCGCGACGGTGTCGGCGTCGCTGCCCGGTGCGACGGCTGCGGTGCCGGCCGGTCCGCTCGCGGCCACCGTGGTCGCCGTGATCAGCGCGGCTGCGACGCTCGTGCTCGTGCGCCCGCGCTCACGGCGGCTGCGTCTTGTCGCGGCCGCCGTAGTGGTCATCGCGTCGGCCGCCTCGGTCGCAGGGATGCTGCTGCGCGGGCCGCTCGCATCGATGACCACTCCGCGTGCATGGACGATCGCCGCGTGCGATATCGGGCAGGGCGATGCGGTGCTCATCCGCTCGGGGTCGCAGACCGCGCTCGTGGACACGGGTGCGGATCCGGATGCCCTCACCGGATGCCTGGCACAGACCGGCACCGACCGCATCGATCTGCTCGTGCTCTCGCACTTCGACCTCGACCACGTGGGAGCGGCGACTTCGCTGGCCGGCCGCGTCGACACGGTGCTGCACGGGCCCGTCGCCGAGCCTGCGGACCAGCGGATCCTGGATGAGCTCGCCGCAGGCGGCGCCGCTCTGCGGGGCGGAGCGGTGGGCACGCACGGGTTGCTCGGATCGGCCGAGTGGCGCGTCGTCTGGCCGCCGCCTGACTCGGCGGCGTTCCCCAGCGGCAACGACGCGAGCATCGTCGTCGACATCGCCGGCGGGGGAGTGCCCCGGATGCTGATGCTCGGCGACCTCTCCGCCGCTCCTCAGCGTCAGCTGCTGGCGAGCGGTCGGGTCGGCGGCGAGTACGCGGTGGTCAAGGTCGCGCATCACGGCAGCCGCGACCAGGAGCCCGCACTGTACGCGCAGATCGCGGCACCCGCAGCGCTGATCAGCGTGGGGGAGGACAACGACTACGGGCATCCGCGCAAGGAGACGCTGATCATGCTCGAGGCGGCCGGCTCGCGTGCCCTGCGCACCGATCGGCGCGGCCTCGTGCTGCTCGGCGAGCAGGGTGGGCGACTCGTGGTGTGGACGGAGCGCCAGGAGTGACAGCACCAGGAGCGACAGCACCAGGAAGCAGGGTCGGCACCCGCCGGTAGGCTGAGAGCATGGCAGCTCCTCGTTCTTCGGCACGCAGCACGGCCGCGAAGGGCACCAAGATCCCGCAGGTGTCGTGGCGCGAGCCGCGCCCGGCGCCGATCGTCCTCGTCTCCGGGCCCGAGGAGGTGCTCGCCGAGCGCGCGATCGCCGGGGTGCGCGACTACCTGCGCGCCGAGGACCCGGCGCTCGAGGTCAGCGACATCCGCGCCGACGACTACGCCGAGGGCACGCTGCTCACCCTTACCTCGCCGTCGCTGTTCGGCGAGCCGCGACTGGTGCGCGTCGCCGGCGTCGAGAAGTGCACCGACGCCTTCCTGCAGGAGGCCGTGCGCTACCTCGAGGCCCCTCAAGAGGGGGCTACCGTCATCCTGCGGCACACCGGCGCGACGGTGCGCGGCAAGAAGCTTCTCGACGCTGTCCGCGCAGGCACCGGCGGCGGCATCGAGATCCCGTGCACAGCGGTCAAGCGCGACTCCGATCGCGTCGACTTCGCCGCCGGCGAGTTCAAGGCCGTGAAGAAGCGGATCCAGCCCACCGCGCTGCGCGCTCTCGTCTCGGCCTTCGCCGACGACCTCACCGAGCTCGCTGCCGCCTGTCAGCAGCTGATCGGCGACGTGGAGGGCGACATCACCGATGACGTCATCACGAAGTACTACGGCGGTCGCGTCGAGGTGTCGGCGTTCGTCGTCGCCGACACGGCCATCGCCGGTCGCTACGGCGAGGCCCTCGTCGCGCTGCGTCACGCCCTGGCATCCGGAGCCGACCCCGTGCCGATGGTCGCGGCGTTCGCCATGAAGCTGCGCACCATGGCGCGCGTCGCCGGCCGTCGAGAGCCCAGCCGTCAGCTCGCGCAGCAGCTCGGCATGAAGGACTGGCAGGTCGACCGCGCCAGAAAAGACCTCGCGGGGTGGAACGAGCGCTCGCTCGGCATGGCGATCCAGGCGACCGCGCGGGCGGACGCGGAGGTCAAGGGCGCCGCGCGCGACCCGATCTTCGCGCTCGAGCGCATGGTGACGGTGGTCGCCACCCGCGACGCGTTCGCGTCGACCCGCTGACGCGGCTCCCGAGCGAGCGCAGCGAATCGAAGGGCGCTCAGGACAGGCGCTTCCCGACACAGCAGAAGGCCCGCCCCGCGAACGGGACGGGCCTTCGAAGCAGAATGCGGGGGCTCAGAGAGCGGCGACCTTCTTGGCGATGGCCGACTTGCGGTTCTTCGCCTGGTTCTTGTGCACGACGCCCTTGCTGACGGCCTTGTCGAGCTTCACGGACGCGATCTTGAGGGCGCCCTCTGCGGCCTCCTTGTCGCCGGAGGCGATGGCCTCGCGGGTCTTGCGAACCAGCGTCTTCAGCTCGCTCTTGACGGCGCGGTTGCGCTCCTGAGCCTTCAGGTTGGTCTTGTTGCGCTTGATCTGCGACTTGATGTTTGCCACGTGTGGACACTTTCTGTCTGGATGGATTCGGTGTGCTGCCGACGGTAGAGGGACGTCGCACAGCGGTCGTGAGGGACGAACCCACACGCAAGCCAAGAGTCAATGCTACCAGTAGTCAGGGGCTGGTGCAGCACTCCGCCGCGGGTGCGCCCGATCCGCCCGACCTCGGCTCCTGGCGTCCACGACGGCCATCGCCAGTCGCAGCACCGCGTTGAACACCGTCGGGCGCATCGCCGTCACCAGGTGCGTGGCGTGGGGCACGACGATCAGCTCGGCATGCGGAACGAGACGCTGGAACAGCGCCTCGTTCACCCGCAGCTGGTCGAACTGCCCGTTCACGAACCACAGCGGCACGCGGATGCGCGGGAGAGCGGCCTCCAGATCCAGAGCGGCGAGGCTGCTCAGCGCGGCATCCTGCGCGTCGAACGCGTAGCCGCCGGCGGCGAAGTCGCCGCGGGTGTCGACCGGGAGGGTCGCGGCCAGCACCCGATCGGTGAGCCACTGCCCTCGCTGCGGCAGCGAGTTCATCGCCCGGGCCAGAACACGGTACGCGCGTAGCGCCGCGCCGCGGGGGAGCGCCGTGCACGACGCGGCCACGACTCCCGCGATCGGCGGCGCGTCCTCGCCGCCGGCGTAGGCGAGCGAGAGCAGCCCGCCCATCGAGTGGCCCACGAGCAGCACGGGTCCGTGCCGGGCCGCATCCCGCACCGCGGCATCGATGGTGTGCAGTGCCTCGTGCAGGGTGAAGTCCTCGTCCATCCGCATGCCGTGCGCGGGAAGATCGATCGCGGTCGCCGGGATGCCGTTCTCGGCCAGCCAGTCGATCTGCGAGCGCCACATGGTCGATGACGTGCGGATGCCGTGCACGAAGACGACCTGGACGCTCACCCCATCAGCATATGAAGAAAGCGGGGCCGGTGGATCACCCACCGGCCCCGCTCACATGATGCGGTGCTTACTTCTCCCAGCCGACGTTCTCAACCGGCTGCACGCCGAAGAGGTCCAGGCCCACGTAGGGCTCGGGCGTCAGGTTGGCGAGTCCCGTCTTGGCCGCCGAGATGGACGGTCCGTTGTACAGCGGGATGAGGCCCCAGTCCTGGAAGATCTCGGCCTCGAGCTTCATGGCCGCGGCCGTCTGCTTCTCGGGGTCGTTGATCGACTCGACCTCTTCGTGGATGCGCTCATCCATCTCCGGCGTCTGCACGCCCGAGAGGTTCAGGCCCATGTCCTGGCAGTACAGCTGGCAGAACCAGGCCGCACCGAACGGGTCGGACGAGGTGAAGCGGAGGCTGAAGATGTCCCAGTTCTTGGAGTTGTAGTCCTCGGCGAACTTGTTCGCCGGGCGGACGTCCACCTTGACATCGATGCCGATGGCCTTCTCCTGAGCCTGGATCGACTGCGCGAGGGCCTTCTGGGTCGGGTCGTCGTTGTGGATCGGGTAGGTGACCGAGAGCTTGACGCCGTCCTTCTCGCGGATGCCGTCGGAGCCCTCCTTCCAGCCCGCCTCGTCGAGCAGCTTCTTGGCGCCCTCGACGTCGAACTTGTAGCCGGCCTCTTCGAGCGCGTTGCTGTAGCCGGGCTGGAACGAGAAGAGGGTCAGCGAGCCCGCCGGCTCCTCTTCGTAGTCCAGGCCGTTCCACGCGATCTTCTTCTGCTGGTCGATGTCGATCGCCTTGAAGAACGCCTCGCGCACCTTGACGTCCGCGAACTGCGGCTTCTCGGCGTCGACCTCGAGCAGCGTGTTGGCGGTCTGCTGCGCGCGGTAGATCTCGATGTCCTTCATGTCCTTGACCTGCGCGAGGCGGTCCTTGGTGCCCACGCCGACCATGTCGATCTCGCCGTTCTTGAACGCGTTGATCGAGGCCTGCGAGTCCATGCCCTTGAAGGTGACCGTGTCGAGCAGCGGCTTGTCGCCCCACCACTTGTCGTTCGGCTTGAACGAGATGAAGTCCTTGTTCGCGTCGAACTCGTCGACCGTGTACGGGCCTGCGCCCCACTCGGCGTGCGGGTCGTCGATCATCGCGGAGTTGAAGGTGTCCGGGTCGGCCAGCGCCGGGTGGATGATGCCCGTCAGGAACGGCATCTGCGGCCAGGCGAACTCGCCCTTGAAGGTGACGATCGCGGTCTTGGGGGTGTCGCCCTGCTCGACCTTCTCGATCTCCTTGTAGCCGTCGGTGGCGTTGGGGACGAAGCCCTCCTCGGTGGAGCGGCTGGCCTTCCACGTCGCGTCGATCGCCGTCCAGTCCATCGGCGTGCCGTCGTTCCAGGTGGCCTCGTCGGTGAACGTGAAGGTGATCTGCGTCTTGCCGTCGACCGTGTCGATCTTCCACTCGTCGAGGTACGCGTCGTGCTTGTAGGGCGTGCCGTCCGGCTTCTGCAGCAGGATCTGCGGCATGTACCACGCGGCGACGCGGGCGGTGTCGGCGCTGCCGTCACCGTGGAAGGAGTTCAGCTGCTCCGGGATCTCGTTGATCGGGAAGTTGACCGTGCCGCCCTCCTTGAGGTTCTCGCGCGGCTGCGGGTTGTAGTCCGCGGCCGAGGTCTCGGCTGCGCTGCCGTCATCGCCGCTGCCACCGTTGTCTCCGGTGTCAGAGGCGCACCCGGTGAGGACGAGTGCGAAAGCGCCGGTGAGTGCCAGCGCTCCCATCAGCTTCTGCTGCTTCATGGTGCTCCTTTCGCCTTGCGGCGTGTCATATGGGGAGAATAGTTGCGCTCGTGCGCATGCGGCGGGCGCGACAGTGAATCGGGACTAACTGTTATCGGACGGTGATCAGACAGTCGCCGGACGCGTCGACATCGTCTCCGGGTCGAACACGACCCGCTGGCGGGTGCGCTCGACATCGGGATCGGGCACGGGAATGGCCGACAGCAGCGCCTGCGTGTACGGGTGCTGGGGGTTGTCGAAGACCTCGTCGACGTCGCCGTGCTCGACGAACTCGCCGAGGTACATCACCGCGACACGGTCGGCGATGTGGCGGATCACCGACAGGTCGTGGGCGACGAAGAGGTACGACAGCCCGAGCTTCACCTTCAGCTCGTCGAGCAGGTTGATCACGCCGGCCTGGATCGACACGTCGAGCGCCGACACCGGCTCGTCGAGCACGATGATCTTCGGGTTGGTCGACAGCGCACGGGCGATTCCGATGCGCTGACGCTGACCACCCGAGAACGCACCGGGGAAGCGGTCGCGGTGCGCAGGGTTCAGCCCCACCAGGTCCATCAGCTCCTGCACCCGGGCATTGACGTCGTCCTTCGCCATCCCGATGGCGCGCATCGGCTCGGCGATGATGTCGGTGACGGTCATGCGCGGATCGAGTGCACCCATCGGGTCCTGGAACACGATCTGGATGTCGCGGCGCAGCCGGCGCTCCAGCTTGCGGTCGTGCAGCTCGTTCACGCTCGTGCCGGCGATGATGATGTCGCCGTCGGCCTGCTTCTCGAAGTCCATGATCTGCAGCAGCGTCGTGGTCTTGCCCGATCCGGACTCGCCCACGATGGCCATGGTCTCGCCCTCGCGCACGTCGAAGCTGACGCCCTTGACCGCGTGCACCTCGCCGACCTTGCGCTTGAGGAAGGCGCCCTTGGTGAGCGGGAAGGTCTTGACCATGTTGCGCACTTCGAGCGTCACCGGGCGCTGCTCGCGCGGCGTGCGGGTCAGGTCGCTCTCCGGGATCGGCTCGACCGGGTACACCGGCAGCCCGCCGATGCGTCCGTCGTCGTCGATCTCGTCGGCTCGGATGCAGGCAGCCAGATGCGCCTGTCCACCGCCGGTGGCCACGGGCAGCAGCTCGGGCTCCCGCTCGACGCAGGCGGCCACGGCGATCGGGCAGCGCGCGGCGAACGGGCACGCGTCAGGCAGATCGATCAGCAGCGGCGGATTGCCCTTGATGGGGATCAGCGGCTCCTTCTCGACCTTGTCGACTCGCGGAATGGCTCCCAGAAGGCCGATCGAGTACGGCATCCGCGTGCGGTGGAACAGCTCGTGCGCCGGGGCGTGCTCGACGGGCTTGCCGGCGTACATGACCATGACGTCGTCGGCGGTGCGCGCGACCACTCCCATGTCGTGGGTGATCATGATCACCGCGGCGCCCGTCTCGTTCTGCGCCTTCTCGATGAGATCGAGGATCTGCGCCTGGATGGTCACATCGAGGGCGGTCGTCGGCTCATCGCAGATGATGAGGCGCGGGTTGTTGGCCATGGCGATGGCGATCACCACGCGCTGACGCATACCGCCGGAGAACTCGTGCGGGAACGACTTCATCCGCTTCTCGGGCTCGGGGATGCCGACCAGGCGCAGCAGCTCGAGCGACCGCTCCCATGCATCGCTGCGCGAGAGGCTGCGGTGCACGGTGAGCGCCTCGATGAGCTGGTCGCCGATGGTGAACACGGGAGTGAGCGAGGTGAGGGGATCCTGGAAGACCATCGCCATGCCGTTACCGCGGATGACCGACATCTGCTTGTCGGTCTTGCCCAGCAGCTCCTCGCCCTCGAACTGGATCGATCCGGTCACGCGGGCGTTCTCGTCGAGCAGCCCCATGATGGCCAGCGAGGTGACCGACTTGCCCGAGCCGGACTCGCCGACGATGCCGAGCGTCTTGCCCGCCTCGAGATCGAAGGAGACGCCGCGCACGGCGTCGACGCGGCCGGCTTCGGACGCGAAGCTGACCCTGAGGTCACGGACGGAGAGTACGTTGCTCATGCACGGCCTCCTGCCGCAGAGGTGGGATCGAGGGCATCCCGCAGACCGTCGGCGACGAGCGCCATCGACACGGTCAGCAGGGTGAGGGCCAGCGCGGGGAAGTAGAACAGCCACGGCGCGCTGGTGACGCTGGCCGCTCCCTCGCCGATCAGCGAGCCGAGCGACACGTCGGGGATCTTCACGCCGAAGCCGATGAACGACAGACCGGTCTCCGTCATCACCGCGGCGACCACCCCCAGGGTGAAGTTGATCACGAGCAGCGAGCCGACGTTCGGCAGCAGGTGACGCAGCACCACGCGCATTCCGGGCACGCCCATGTAGCGCGCGGCGTGCACGTACTCGCGCTCGCGCAGCGACAGCGCCATCGTCCAGATCACGCGAGCGGGGAAGAACCAGCCGATGAAGATCAGCGCCAGCGAGATCACCCGCCAGTCACCGCCGGCGTTGTTCGAGACCAGGGCGAGGATGAGGAAGGTGGGCACCACCATGAAGAAGTGGATGACGATGAGGGTCGTCCGCTCGACGAATCCGCCGAAGTAGGCCGCCGCGGTGCCGACGATCGCGGAGATCACCGTCACACCGATGGAGACGACGAGGGCGATCATCAGCGATCGCTGCAGGCCGACGAAGGTCTGCGTGAACGTGTCGTTGCCCGAGGCGTTCGTGCCGAAGAAGTGGTCGGACGAGGGGCCGGTGGAGAGGTTGAGGAAGTCCATCTCGTTGACATCCCAGCCGGACAGCGGCGGGACGACGACGGATGCCAGCGCGAGCAGGACGAAGACGACGATGCCGAACACGGCCGGCTTGTTGCGCATGAACCGGCGCGTGTAGAGCGTCCATTTCGACATCTGCTTGGCCGGCACCCGCTCGGCGGTCGTGTCGGGCCCGACGGGCGGCTGGATCTGGGAGTCGATCATCTGGTTGGTCATGTCAGCTCACCCTCACTCGCGGGTCGAGGACCACGACGGCGATGTCGGCGAGCACGGCGCCGATCGCGGTCAGGACGGCGCCGAAGGCGGCGACGGCGACCACGCCGTGCACGTCGTTGCCGTTGATCGTGGTCAGGAAGTAGCGGCCCATGCCCTGCCAGGCGAAGATCGTCTCGGTCAGGATGGCGCCGGTGAAGATCGCCGGGATCGAGAACGCGACCTGCGTGGCGACGGGGATCAGCGACGTGCGCAGCGCGTGCCGCCGGATCGCCTGGGACTTGGTCAGGCCCTTCGCGCGAGCGGTGCGCACGTAGTCGGCACTGATGTTGTCGAGCAGCAGGGAGCGCTGCAGGAAGTGCGTTCCGGCGTATCCGGTCACGACGAGCGCGATGGTCGGCAGGATCAGATGCTGCAGCGCATCGACGAGCACCGGGAAGAACCCGGTCACCCCCTGGCTCGAGGAGCCGGTGACGTAGAAGACGCGGGTGCCGATCCAGTTGTTGAAGTTGATGGCCAGGATGACGACGGCGAGCGCCGCGACGATGATGTTGATGTTCATCGTGATGATCGACACGGCCTGCCAGATGCGGTCACCCAGCTTGTACTGGTGGGATGCCGTGTACACGCCGATCCAGATGCCGAGGACGGTCATGATGATGGTCGCCCCGAGCACCAGCTCGGCGCTGACCCACATGCGGTAGCCGATCTCGTTGTTCACCGAGCCGCCGGTGGGGCTCAGGCCCCAGTCCCACCGGAGCAGGATGCCGGTGAGCCAGGTCCACCACCTCTCGAGCAGCGGCGTGCTCTCGCTGAGGTTTCGCGGCCCGAGCAGACCTTCGATCTGCTCAGGGCTCAAGGGGGGCTTGCGGCCGACGTAGTTGCTTCGCGGATCGAGGAATGACCAGGCAAGGAAGTAGGTGACATTCGTCGCGACCACGATCATGAGCAGCCAGCCGAGTGTCCGGCGCACGAGATACTTGATCAAGGTGAAGGGTCTTTCTCTTCTACAGCCGTGCCCGGGATCTCCGACGCGACGCTGAGTCGGGATGACTTTCTGGGTCATTCCGCCTCCAGCCTACGCCGACACCCGCAAGGAGGCTGTGACGGAGTCGTATAGCCGATGAGACCCAGTGTCACCAGGTCGCCTCGGACAACTTCGCGAGACTATCACCGGCTCACCGGAATGGGGGATTGAGCCGGGCTGAACGTAGACTTGCCTGAACCCTCTCGGACGCCCCAAGGACCACATGTCACCCCGCGCTCACACCCCGCTGTCGCCTGCCGCGACGCCCGCCACGCAGATCCGCAACTTCTGCATCATCGCCCACATCGACCACGGCAAGTCGACCCTGGCCGATCGGATGCTGCAGGTCACCGGCTCGGTGGCGGATCGTGACATGCGCGCCCAGTACCTCGACCGGATGGACATCGAGCGCGAGCGCGGCATCACGATCAAGAGCCAGGCCGTGCGGATGCCGTGGTCGGCCGACGGCGAGACCTTCGCGCTCAACATGATCGACACCCCGGGCCACGTGGACTTCACCTACGAGGTGTCCCGATCCCTCGCCGCCTGCGAGGGCGCGATCCTGCTCGTCGATGCAGCGCAGGGCATCGAGGCGCAGACCCTCGCCAACCTGTACCTGGCACTCGAGAACGACCTGCACATCATCCCGGTGCTGAACAAGATCGATCTCCCGGCCGCCGACCCCGAGAAGTTCGCGAAGGAGCTCGCCGATCTGATCGGCGGCAGCCCCGACGACGTGCTCCGCGTCTCGGGCAAGACGGGTGTCGGGGTCGAGGAGCTGCTCGACCGGATCGTGCAGGACATCCCGGCGCCGGTCGGCGATCCGGATGCTCCGGCGCGGGCCATGATCTTCGACTCGGTGTACGACTCGTACCGTGGCGTGGTCACCTACGTGCGCATGGTCGACGGCAAGCTGAACCCGCGCGAGCGCATCCAGATGATGTCGACCAGGGCGATGCACGATCTTCTCGAGATCGGGGTGTCCAGCCCCGAGCCGATCCCGTCGAACGGGCTCGGCGTCGGCGAGGTGGGATACCTGATCACGGGTGTGAAGGATGTGCGCCAGTCGAAGGTCGGTGACACCGTCACCACCGCCAGGGGCGCCGCCACCGAGGCCCTCGCCGGCTACACCGACCCGAAGCCGATGGTGTTCTCGGGCATCTACCCGATCGACGGCAGCGACTACGCCGACCTGCGCGAGGCACTGGACAAGCTCAAGCTGTCCGACGCGTCGCTGCAGTACGAGCCCGAGACGTCCGTCGCACTCGGCTTCGGCTTCCGCTGCGGATTCCTCGGGCTGCTGCACCTCGAGATCATCACCGAACGGCTCTCGCGCGAATTCGGGCTCGACCTGATCACCACTGCGCCCAGCGTGATCTACGAGGTCCTCACCGACACCGGCGAGACGGTGATCGTGACCAACCCGAGCGAGTACCCCGACGGCCGCGTCGCCTCCGTCTCGGAGCCGATGGTGAAGACCGCGATCCTGCTGCCGAAGGACTACGTCGGCACGGTCATGGAGCTCTGCCAGTCGCGCCGCGGTGCGCTGCTGGGCATGGAGTACTTCTCCGAGGAGCGCGTCGAGCTGCGCTATCGCATGCCGCTCGGTGAGATCGTGTTCGACTTCTTCGACCAGCTGAAGTCGAAGACGCAGGGCTACGCGAGCCTGGACTACGAGCCGGACGGCCAGCAGGAGGGCGACCTGGTCAAGGTCGACGTGCTGCTCCAGGGCGACAAGGTCGACGCGTTCAGCGCGATCGTGCACCGCGAGAAGGCGTACGCCTACGGCACGATGATGGCCGAGCGCCTGCGCAAGCTCATCCCGCGGCAGAACTTCGAGGTGCCCATCCAGGCCGCCATCGGCGCGCGCATCATCGCCCGCGAGACCATCCGCGCCCTCCGCAAGGACGTGCTGGCCAAGTGCTACGGCGGTGACATTAGCCGCAAGCGCAAGCTGCTCGAGAAGCAGAAGGAGGGCAAGAAGCGCATGAAGATGGTCGGTCGCGTCGAAGTGCCCCAGGAGGCGTTCATCGCCGCGCTGTCGGGTGACGTCGAGGGCAAGGACAAGAAGTAGGTCGCTCGGGACGCGGTGTCGTTCGGAGACTGTTCAGACAGGTCGCTTAGGCTGGAGATCATGCGTCGGGGGACTTTCCGAGAAGGCACGGTGGACTATGCCGCGGTGGGCGCGACCCACGCGCCCGACCTGATGCAGTACCCGCCGGAGCGCAGCATTCCCGCGGAGGCATCCTGGCGTCTCGGCAGCGGCGAAGAGCGTTTCCGCACCGCAGGAGAGTCGCTGCTGTCGTGGACCGCGCAGCGCGCCGCCGGACTCGAGCTGCGCGACGTGCGCCCGGCCGCAGGCTCCGCCTACACCGGCGTCAGCTTCGACGCCGAGGGCGCGCCCATCGCCCCGAACCGCACCCAGGTCGAGCAGCGCTTCGCCGCCGACGGGATGCCGTTCGTCGCGCCCGGCATGACGCTCAAGCTGCACGGCAGGGTCAAGGGCATGAGAGCGGACGCCGAGCTGCGCGTGATCTCGGTGACCGAGGAGCGCCGTCGCGTCGGGTTCGTCCTCGGCACCGTCGGCGGCTCCGTGGTCAGCGGCGAGGAGTCGTTCGACATCGAGTGGCGTGAGGACACCGACGAGGTGTGGTTCACCGTGCGGGCGTTCGACGCTCCCGTGGCGCTGCTGTACCGGCTGCCCGGCATGGTGCGTCGTCGACGGCGCGAGCTGTTCTCCCTCTACCTGCGTGCCATCTCACCCCTGTACGCGACCCCGATCTGATGGCGCTCGCACTCCGATGACACTCGCGCTCTGATGGCCGGGCCCCTCCCGATCGGGGATCCGGCGCCGGCCGACGGCCGTCTCCCCGATGATCTCGCCCTCGACCGCTCCACGCCGTTCTCGGCGTACCTGCACGTGCCGTTCTGCCGCGTGCGCTGCGGCTACTGCGATTTCAACACCTACACCGCGACCGAGCTGCGCGGAGCGAAGCAGGACGAGTACGCCGACACGCTGATCCGCGAGATCGCGCTCGCGGGGAAGGTGCTCGGCGACGCCGACGGCATCCGCCCGCTCGACACCGTCTTCTTCGGCGGCGGCACGCCCACCCTGCTCCCCGCCGGCGACCTCGCGCGGATGCTCACCGCGGCGACGGCGGCGTTCGGCATCCGCGACGGCGCGGAGGTTAGCGTCGAGGCCAACCCCGACACCGTGACCCCCGAGGTGGTGCGGACGCTGGTCGATGCGGGAGTCACTCGGCTGTCCATCGGGATGCAGTCCGCGGTGCCTCACGTGCTGGCGGCGCTGGACCGCACCCACCGGCCCGAGAACGTCCGCACGGCCGTCGACGCCGCACGCGATGCGGGCCTCGACGTGAGCGTCGACCTCATCTACGGCGCTCCGGGGGAGTCGCTGGCCGACTGGGAGCGCTCGCTCGACGCGGCTCTCGCCCTCGAGCCCGATCACATCTCGGCGTACGCGCTGATCATCGAGGACGGCACCAAGCTCGCCAGGCAGATCCGGCGGGGTGAGGTGCTGGCGCCCGACGACGACCTGCAGGCCGACATGTACGAGAGCGCGGATCAGCGGCTGGGCGCCGCGGGCTTCGAGTGGTACGAGGTGAGCAACTGGGCCCGCGCCGACGGCGACGACCACCGCTCGCGGCACAACATGGCCTACTGGCGGGGCGCGGACTGGTGGGGCTTCGGGCCCGGGGCGCACAGCCATGTCGCGGGCCTGCGCTGGTGGAACCTGAAGCACCCGGCCGCGTACGCGCAGCGGCTCGCGCTCGGCGAGTCTCCGGCGGCCGGCCGCGAGCGGCCAGACCTCGAGGCGCGCACGCTGGAGCGCGTGCTGCTGCAGAGTCGTCTTGCGGAGGGCCTGCTGATCGACGACATCCCCGAAGGGCGTCGCGACCGGGTCGCGGAGCTGATCTCGGACGGACTCGTCAATGCGGCAGCGGCTCTGCGCCAGCGTCGCGTGCGCCTCACCCTGCGGGGTCGGCTGCTGGCGGATGCCGTCGTGCGCGCGCTCACCGACTAGCGGGCGAGGCAGGAACACGGCGCGCGGGCCGAGTGCCGGGCGCGAACGGGTAGGATTGGCACTCGGAACGTTCGAGTGCCAGCGGGAGGGATGATGGTCACACAACGAGGCCTTGAGGTCCTCCGTGCGATCGTGCAGGACTACGTCGCGACCCACGAGCCCGTCGGGAGCAGGTCGATCGTCGAGCGGCACGCATTCGGCGTCTCCGCCGCGACCATCCGCAACGACATGGCCCAGCTCGAGGACGAGGAGCTCATCACCGCGCCGCACACCTCGTCGGGGCGGGTGCCGACCGACAAGGGCTACCGGGTCTTCGTCAACCACCTCGCCCAGCTGCGGCCCCTCTCGGCGCCGCAGCGCACGGCCATCGAATCCTTCCTCGCCGCGCCGAGCGACCTGGACGACCTCATGGCACGCACGGTGCGCGTGCTGACCCAGCTCACCGGTCAGGTCGCGCTCGCCCAGTACCCGTCGTTCGCGCGGGCGAGCATCACCCACGTCGAGCTCGTCGCGCTGGCACCGAATCGCGTGCTGGTCGTGCTGGTCACCGACGCCGGCGGCGTGTCGCAGCGCATCTGCCCGCTGCCCATGGACATCGACGACACCGACCTGGCTGTGCTGCGCGCCCAGCTCGCCGCGCTCATCACCGGCCGTGCCGTCGGCGAGGCCTCCGAGCGGATCGCATCCGCCGTCGAGCTGCAGACCGGTTCCCGGCTGCAGCCGGCCCTGTCCGCACTGGCCGGGGTGATCGCCGAGGAGCTGGCCGAGTTCCGGCAGGAGCGGCTGGTGATGGCGGGGGCGGCCACGCTCGCGCGACGCGAACAGGACTTCCGCGGCAGCATCCACCCCCTGCTCGAGGCGATCGAGGAGCAGGTGACCCTGCTGCGGCTGATGAGCGAGATGGTGACCGACGAGCACGGTCTCGCCACCAGCATCGGCACCGAGAACGCCCCGTTCGGGCTCGGTGAGGCATCGATCGTCGCGAGCAACTACGCCGCCCCCGGGGGCACGGCCCGCGTCGGCGTGATGGGGCCGACCCGCATGGACTACCCGAGCAACCTCGCTGCGGCACGGGCCGTGGCCCGCTACCTGTCGCGCATGCTCGACGAAGACGAGGCGGCCCGCTGATGCGGGCGGCCGCACACACGAACGCACACGAAGAAAGGTGACCGTGGCGGATCATTACGAGGTCCTCGGGGTGTCGAAGGACGCCTCCCAGGACGAGATCAAGAAGGCCTACCGCAAGCTCGCCAGGCAGCTGCACCCCGATGTGAACCCGGGGGAGGACGCGGCGGAGCGGTTCAAGCTCGTCACGCACGCCTACGACGTGCTCAGCGACGAGGACTCCCGGCGTCGCTACGACATGGGTGGCGACCAGAACGGCGGCTTCGGCGGAGGGTTCGGCGGCTTCGGCGACATCTTCGAGACGTTCTTCGGCGCGGCGGGCGGCGCCCGATCTGCGCGTCCGCGGTCGCGTCGGGAGCGGGGCCAGGATGCCCTGGTGCGCATCGACCTCGAGCTCGGTGACGTCGTCTTCGGCGTGCACAGGGACATCGAGGTCGACACCGCGGTGCTCTGCGAGACCTGCCAGGGCAGCTGCTGCCAGCCAGGGACGTCTCCGGTCACCTGCGATGTCTGCGGTGGCAGCGGCCACGTGCAGCGCCAGGTGCGCAGCCTGCTCGGCAACGTCGTCACCACCCAGCCGTGCGGCTCCTGCGAGGGCTACGGCACCGTCATCCCGAACCCGTGCGGGTCGTGCGCCGGGCAGGGCCGGGTGCGCTCGCGTCGCACGGTCGCCCTCGACATCCCGGCGGGCGTCGAGACCGGCCTGCGCCTGCAGCTGCCCGGCTCGGGCGAGGTCGGCCGCGCGGGCGGCCCGCACGGCGACCTGTACGTCGAGGTGGCCGTCGCGCCGCATCCGGTCTTCAGCCGGGACGGCGACGACCTGCTGGCGACTCTCGAGGTGTCGATGACGGATGCCATCCTGGGCACCACCACGACGATCGAGGGCCTCGACGGCTCGGTCGACCTCGAGCTGCGCTCCGGCGTGCAGTCCGGCGACGTGCTCACCATCGGCGGGCGGGGCATCACCCCGTTGCGCGGATCCCAGCGCGGTGACCTGCGCGTCGGCGTGCAGGTGATCACGCCGACCAAGCTCGACGGCGCGCAGCGCAAGCTCATCGAGGACTTCGCGAAGAAGGCGAAGGCCCCGGCCCCCAGACTCGCCCAGTTCCAGCAGGGGCTGTTCTCGAAGCTGCGCGACCGCTTCCGCAGCCACTGACCGACTCCCGCACCACAGCCGATCGGAGCCCCATGGCCCTGCACTTCGTCGTACCCGACTGCACCGACGCCGCGATCGGAGAACTCGTCCGGTTCACCGGCGCCGAGGCGAAGCACGCGTCGCTGGTGCGCCGTGTGCGTGTCGGCGAGACCGTGACGATCGGCGACGGCCGCGGTGTGTGGCTCGAGGGCGCGGCGGAGGACGTCACCGCATCGCAGGTGAGCGTGCGGATCACCGAGCGCCGCGTGCACGACGGCCCCGAGACCCGCATCGTGCTCGCGCAGGCTCTCGCGAAGGGAGACCGCGACGAGCTGGCCGTGCAGGCCGCGTGCGAGCTCGGGGTCGACGAGGTGATCCCGTGGCAGGCCGCGCGCAGCGTGTCGCGCTGGGAGGGACCGAAGGCGGCGAAGGGCCGCGAGCGCTGGGCGGCGATCGTGCGCGAGGCGGCCAAGCAGGCGCACCGGGCCTGGGTTCCCGATGTCTCGGCGGTGCAGTCCACCGCCCAGCTCGCCGAGCGAGCGGCGCACGCGCGACTGCTCGTGCTCGATCCGTGGACCGAGACGCCGCTCACCGGCATCCGTCCCGACGGGCGCGATCTCGTGCTGGTGGTCGGCCCCGAAGGCGGCATCGCCCCCGACGAGCTGGAGCGTCTCGAGGCGGCGGGCGCCGAACGCGTCCGCCTGGGCGACACGGTGCTGCGCACCTCGACCGCCGGCCCCGCCGCGATCGCGGTGCTCTCGGCCAACCTGGGCCGCTGGTGAATAGACTTGCAGGCATGAGCGAACCCTCGATCTTCACCCGCATCCTGAACGGGGAGATCCCCGGCGACATCCTCGCCGAGAACGACCGCGTGTTCGCGATCCGCGACATCGATCCGCAGGCTCCGCTGCACGCACTCGTGATCCCCAAGACCGAGCAGTACCGCGACGTCACCGAGCTCGCCGCCGGCGACCCCGGCCTGATGGCCGACATGGTTGCCGTCGCCAAGCAGATCGCCACCGAGCACGCCAACGGCGAGTACCGCCTGATCTTCAACAACGGCGCCAGCGCCGCGCAGTCGGTGTTCCACGTGCACGCGCACGTGCTCGGGAACATCGAGGAGGGCAAGCTCGTTGGCTTCTGACGACAGCGCACCCGCCGAGAGCGGCCCCCCGCGATTCCCCGCGCAGCCCGAGCGCGTCGAGCGCATCTTCGCCGACGGCGTCGCCATGGTGCAGCTGCTCGGCCCGCAGGACCGCCTGCTGCGGATGCTCGAGAAGCAGCATCCGAGCGTGCAGGTGATGGTGCGCGGCAACGAGATCACGCTGGGCGGATCGAGCGCCGACGTCGCGGCGGCGAAGCGGCTCGTCGACGAGCTGATCGAGATGACCCGCTCCGGCCACGACCTCGCGCCCAGCGACGTCGAGCACTCCGCGCGCATCCTCCGTCGCGACGACGGGCCCCGACCCAGCGAGGTGCTCGGTGAGGCGATCCTGTCGACCCGCGGCAGGGTGATCCGCCCGAAGACCCTCGGTCAGAAGGAGTACGTCGACGCGATCGAGCAGAACACCATCGTGTTCGGCATCGGTCCGGCCGGCACGGGCAAGACCTACCTGGCGATGGCGAAGGCCGTGCAGGCGCTGCAGCGCAAGGAGGTGCAGCGCATCATCCTCACCAGGCCGGCTGTGGAGGCGGGGGAGAGGCTCGGGTTCCTGCCGGGCTCGCTGACCGACAAGATCGACCCGTATCTGCGCCCGCTGTACGACGCGCTCAACGAGATGATGGACCCCGAGGTCGTGCCGCGCCTGATGGCGACCGGCACCATCGAGGTCGCCCCTCTCGCGTACATGCGCGGCCGGACGCTGAACGACTCCTTCGTCGTGCTCGACGAGGCGCAGAACACCACCCCCGAGCAGATGAAGATGTTCCTCACCCGCCTGGGCTTCGGCACGAAGATGGTGGTCACCGGTGACATCACCCAGATCGACCTGCCCCAGGGTGCGTCCGGACTCCGCCTGGTCACCCGGGTGCTCGGCGACATCGACGACATCCACTTCTCACGACTGACGAGCGACGACGTCGTGCGGCATTCGCTGGTCGGCCGCATCGTCGACGCGTACAGCGAATACGACGAGCAGCGCACCGCGGCGCGGGTCGAGCGCGAGCAGGCGCACCAGTTCGCGAACCGCGCCGAGCGCCGCAGCGGACAGCCGCAGAAACCCCGAGACCGCACGCCGAAGCGAGGCCTGAAGTGATCGAGATCAACAACGAATCGGCGATCGCCGTTGACGAGACCGTGCTGCAGCGGCTCACCGACTTCAACCTCGCGCAGCTGCACGTCAGCCCCGACGCGGAGGTCGCGATCGTGCTCGTCGACGAGGGCGCCATGGAGTCGCTGCACGTGCAGTGGATGGATGAGCCGGGCCCCACCGACGTGCTGAGCTTCCCGATGGACGAGCTGCGTCCGGGCAGTCCGGAGAACCCGACGCCTCCCGGCCTGCTCGGAGACATCGTGCTGTGCCCGCAGGTCGCGGAGGCTCAGGCGCAGACCGCCGGTCACTCGCTGATGGACGAGCTCATCCTGCTGACCACGCACGGTCTGCTGCACCTGCTCGGCTTCGACCACGCCGAACCCGACGAGGAGCGTGAGATGTTCGGGCTGCAGAAGTCGCTGATCGAGGGCTTCGCGCGCGTCGAACGCGGTCGATGACCCCCGCGATACTCCTCGCGGCCGCCGTGCTGCTGGTCGCCTTCGGCGGCCTGATGGCCGCGGTCGACGCGGCCTTCTCGGTCAGCTCGAACAGCGACCTCGAGAACATGTCGGCCGATGGCCGCAACGCCGAGGCCCTCGCGCGCATCGCCGCCGATCCCGCGCCGCACGTGAACGCCGTGGCGTTCATGCGCGTGCTCTCCGAGACCACGGCCGCGGTGCTCGTCACCGTCGCGCTCGACGCCCTGCTGCCGAGCATCTGGTGGGCGATGCTGGCGGCCGCGGTGCTGATGACGGCCATCACGTTCGTGCTCGTCGGATCGAGCCCCCGCTCGTTCGGCCGGCTGCACGCGACGTCGATGCTGCGCACCTGGGCGCCCGTCGTGCGCGGCATGCGCATCCTGCTCGGGCCGCTCGCCCAGGCTCTCGTCTCGGCCGGTCAGCGCGTGACACCGGGCACCGGCCGCAGCAGCTTCGCCTCTGAGGAGCAGCTGCTGAGCATGGTCGACGAGGCGGCGTCGAACCTGCTTATCGAGGAGGACGACCGCGACCTGATCCACTCCGTGTTCGACTTCACCGACCAGTTCGTGCGCGCGGTGATGGTGCCGCGCACCGAGATGATGACGGTGGATGCCGAGGCGACCACCACCGAGGCGATGGAGCTCTTCCTGCGCACCGGCGTCTCGCGCATGCCGGTCGTCGACGACGACGCGGATGACGTCGTCGGTGTGCTGTACCTGAAGGACCTCGTGCAGTTCGCGTACCGCGACGAGAGCGCGTGGCGTGGGCGGCCCGTGCGGCCGATCGCGCGACCGGCGGTCTACGTGCCCGAGTCGATGCGCGCCGAGACGCTGCTTCAGCAGATGAAGCGCGACGCGGTGCACGTGTGCATGGTCATCGACGAGCACGGCGGTATCTCGGGCCTGGTCACGCTCGAGGATCTCATCGAGGAGCTCGTCGGCGAGATCGCGGACGAGTACGACCGGGGACCGGCCGAGGTGGTGGAGCTGCCCGACGGCCGCTACCGCGTCAACTCCCGCCTCGGTCTGGAAGACGTGGGCGACCTGTTCGGGCTCGAGCTCGAAGACGACGACGTCGATTCGATCGGCGGCCTGCTGGCGAAGGAGCTCGGTCGGATCCCGCAGCCGGGTGCCACGGTGACCGTGCAGGGCCTCGTGCTCACCGGCGGGGCGTCGCGCGGCCGCGGGCGCGGGATCGCGACGGTGTTCGTCGAGCGGGCGGCGGCGGGTTGGGATGATGAACGCGATGGAGGACAGGGCGATGACTGATCGAGAGAAGACGCGCAGCGGATTCGTGACCTTCGTCGGGCGACCGAACGTCGGCAAGTCGACGCTGACGAACGCCCTGGTGGGTGAGAAGATCGCGATCACGAGCGAGAAGCCGCAGACCACGCGACGGGCGATCCGGGGCATCCTGAACCGCCCCGACGGTCAGCTCGTGATCGTCGACACACCCGGCATCCACAAGCCCCGCACGCTCCTCGGCGAGCGGCTGAACGACCTGGTCGAGCAGGTGCTCGGCGACGTCGACGTGATCGGATTCTGCGTGCCGGCCACCGAGAAGGTCGGCCCAGGAGACCGGCGCATCGCCGCGTCGTTGGACGGCTACTCTCGTGCGAAGAAGGTCGCGATCGTGACCAAGACCGATGCCGCGCACCGCGACGACATCGTCGAGCGGCTCATGGAGGTCGACTCGCTGCGCGAGGACTGGGCCGCCGTGATCCCGCTGTCGGCACTGACCCGCGAGCAGCTCGACGTGCTGGCCGACGAGATGCTGCAGCTGATGCCCATCGGTCCGCGCCTCTACGACGAGGGGATCGTCACCGACGAGTCGGATGAGGACCGCATCGCCGAGATCATCCGCGAGGCGGCGCTGGAGGGCGTGCGCGACGAGCTGCCGCACTCGATCGCGGTCGTCGTCGATGACGTGGCAGCCCGGGAGGACAGCGACCTCACCGACATCCACGCATCGATCGTCGTCGAACGCGACAGCCAGAAGGCGATCATCATCGGGCGCAAGGGCGCTCGCCTGCGCGACGTCGGCGCGGCTGCACGCGCGGGGATCGAGGAGCTCCTCGGCACGCGCGTGTTCTTGAAGCTGCATGTGAAGGTCGCGAAGGAGTGGCAGCGCGATCCGAAGCAGCTGGGGCGGCTCGGGTTCTGAGGGGCATCCGGGCGGGCAGCTCGCGTCGATCGCCTGAATCGCCTCCCGGGTGAGCATCCTGCCAAGCGGGGTGTTAGCATCGATGCATGCCTCTGGGCGGTCTGCTTCTTCTTAGCTGCCGCGACGAGTCCTGACAATCGGGCCTCTCTCGTCGCGGCGCTTGTGTTGGCCCGAGCACGTTTTCCGACGAAGAGAAGCAGCCCCATCATGAAGAACAACCAGAAGCCCTCCTCGATGCCGGTGCACAAGTACCGTCCCTTCCACGAGCAGATCCGCATCGATCTCGAAGACCGCACCTGGCCGTCGAAGCGGATCACCGAAGCGCCGCGCTGGTGCGCGGTGGATCTGCGCGACGGTAATCAGGCGCTCATCGACCCCATGTCGCCCGAGCGCAAGCGCGTGATGTTCGAGCTGCTCGTGAGCATGGGGTACAAGGAGATCGAGGTCGGCTTCCCGTCGGCCAGCCAGACCGACTTCGACTTCGTGCGGCAGCTGATCGAAGAGGACCTCATCCCCGACGACGTCACGATCCAGGTGCTGACGCAGTGCCGTGAGCACCTGATCGAGCGCACCTACGAGGCCATCACCGGGGCCAAGCAGGCCATCGTGCACTTCTACAACTCCACGAGCGTGCTGCAGCGCGAGGTCGTCTTCCGCTCCGATCGTGAAGGCGTCAAGCAGATCGCCCTGGAAGGCGCGCGTCTGTGCCGGCAGTTCGAGAAGCGCATCCCCGACACGCAGGTCTACTACGAGTACTCGCCGGAGAGCTACACGGGCACCGAGCTGGAGTACGCCGTGGAGGTCTGCAACGCCGTGCTCGACGTGCTCGAGCCGACGCCAGCCCGCAAGGTCATCATCAACCTGCCGGCGACCGTCGAGATGGCCTCGCCCAACGTGTACGCCGACTCGATCGAGTGGATGAACCGCCACCTGGCCCACCGCGAGAACGTGATCCTGTCGCTGCACCCGCACAACGACCGCGGCACCGCGATCGCCGCGGCCGAGTTCGGGTATCTCGCCGGCGCCGACCGCATCGAGGGATGCCTGTTCGGCAACGGCGAGCGCACCGGGAACGTGGACCTGGTGGCGCTGGGCATCAACCTGTTCACGCAGGGCATCGACCCGCAGATCGACTTCAGCGACATCGACCAGGTCAAGCGCACGGTCGAGTACTGCAACCAGCTGCCCGTGCCCGAGCGCAGCCCGTGGGCGGGCGACCTCGTCTTCACCGCGTTCAGCGGATCGCACCAGGACGCGATCAAGAAGGGGTTCGAGGCCATGGCCGCGAAGGCCGCGGACCAGGGCGTATCGGTCGACGAGATCGAGTGGGGCGTGCCCTACCTGCCGGTCGACCCGAAGGACCTCGGCCGTTCGTACGAGGCCGTCATCCGCGTCAACTCGCAGTCGGGCAAGGGCGGCGTCGCCTACCTGCTGAAGACCGACCACGCGCTCGACCTGCCGCGCAAGCTGCAGATCGAGTTCTCGGGTGTGGTGCAGGCGAAGACGGATGCCGAGGGCGGCGAGGTCACCAGCGAGCAGATCTGGTCGATCTTCCACGACGAGTACCTGCCGTCCGACGACGAGAGCGCGAAGTGGGGTCGTTTCGAGCTGCTCGGCACGCAGACCCGCAGCGACATGTCGGGGGAGGTCGCGCTCGACGTCGTGCTGCGCGACGGGGAGACCAGCGAGCAGGCGTCCGGTCGGGGCAACGGCCCGATCGCGGCGTTCATCGAGGTGCTGCGCGAACGCGGCTTCGAGATCTCGCTGTACGACTACGTCGAGCACACGCTCTCCACCGGCGGCGACGCGCAGGCGGCCGCCTACGTCGAGCTGCAGGTCGACGACCAGCGGCTCTGGGGCGTGGGCATCGACGGCGACATCTCGACGGCGTCGCTCAAGGCGATCGTCTCGTGCGTGAACCGCTCGATCCGCACCCGCGAGGCCGAGCTCGCCGGAGTCTGAGCGCGCATGATCCCGATCACGGCTTGATGATCGGGATCATGCCCGTCTCGGTGGCCACCTTGCGGCGGTACAGGCGGCGCTGCTCGGGCAGCGACACGTCGAACACGACGGCGAGCACCCGGATCACGGCGGTAACGACGATCCCGATCACCGCGGCGAGCGTGATCGAGACGTCGAAGGCGTTCAGGATGATGATGGCCGTGCATCCGGCGCCCGCTGCCACGGCGTAGAGCGAGCCGACGTGCATGATCGCGACGGGCAGACCCATCAGCACGTCGCGCAGCACCCCGCCGCCGACGGCCGCGCACACGCCGATGAAGACCGCGGGAACGGGAGGGATCCCGAATGCGATCGCCTTGCTGACGCCGAACGCGCCGAACATGCCGATCACGGCGGCATCGAGGACGACGATCAGGGTGTTGATGCGGTTCAGCACGCCGGCGAGCAGCATCCCGAACAGCGCGGCACCGGTCGCGGTGATGAGGTACCACTCGTTCTGCAGGGTCGCGGGCGGCTGACCGATCAGCAGGTCGCGGATGAGACCGCCGCCCATGCCGATCATGATGCCGATGATCGCGACGCCGAGCCAGTCGAGGCGGCGCTGGCCCTGGAAGCCGGAGGCGAACATCGCCCCCTGGATGCCGCCGAGCCCGACGCCGAGCAGATCAGCCCAGAGCGGGATGGTGAAGAGCGGTTCCGTCACCCGTCCATTCTCTCGTGCCCGGGAGATAATCGAGGGGTGCCCACCTATCGAGATGAAGCGGTGATCCTGCGCACCCACAAGCTGGGTGAGGCCGATCGCATCGTCACGATGCTGTCACGGCGCAACGGAAAGATCCGCGCGGTCGCGAAGGGCGTGCGGCGCACCTCGTCGAAGTTCGGCTCCCGGCTCGAGCCGTTCATGGTCGCCGATGTGCAGATGTACAAGGGGCGATCGCTCGACATCGTGCAGCAGGCCGAGTCGCTGGGCGCTTACGGGGCCGACATCGCGGTCGACTACGAGCGCTTCACCGCGGCCAGTGCGATGGTCGAGACCGCCGACCGGCTCAACGAGGCCGAGGCGACCGCTGAGCAGTATCTGCTGCTCGTCGGGGGGCTGCGGTCGCTCTCGCGCGGCGAGCATGCTGCCCGCAGCATCCTGGACTCCTACCTGCTTCGCGTCATGGCCCTGTCGGGCTGGGCTCCGGCTCTCGATGACTGCGCCCGATGCGGCGCGCCGGGCCCGCACCGGCATTTCGGGGCGCAGCTGGGCGGGTCGGTGTGCGACGCGTGCGCCCCCGCCGGCAGCCCGCGGATCTCGTCGTCGTCGCTGGCGCTGCTGCGGGCGCTGATCGGCGGCGACTGGACGATGGTGGATGCCGCAGCTCCGGCCGACATGGCAGCCGCGTCCGGCACGGTCGCCGCATACGCCCAGTGGCATCTCGAGCGCGGCATCCGCTCCCTCGAGCACGTCACCCACCCGTCGAGCATTGGAGCACGGTGACCCCGAAGCCCTACACGCACAAGGACGCGGTGCCGTTCCGCCCGCTCGACTGGACGGGCAGGACTCCGCCGGCGTTCCCGGCCGTGCCGGAGCATGTCGCGATCGTGATGGACGGGAACGGACGCTGGGCCAACCGCCGCGGCCTCAGCCGTGTCGAGGGTCACAAGGCCGGCGAGGAGGTGCTGCTCGATGTCGTGGCCGGCGCCATCCAGGCGGGGGTGAAGCACCTGTCGGTCTACGCGTTCTCCACCGAGAACTGGGCCCGCTCGCCGGAGGAGGTGCGCTTCCTGATGGGCTACAACCGCGACGTGCTGCATCGGCGGCGCGATCAGCTCAACGAGTGGGGCGTGCGGGTGCGCTGGGCCGGGCGCAAGCCGCGCCTGTGGGGATCGGTCATCAAGGAGCTGCAGTTCGCCGAGCAGCTCACCAAGGACAACGACGTGCTCACCCTCACCATGTGCGTGAACTACGGCGGCCGCGTCGAGCTCGTCGACGCGATGCGGGCCATGGCGGAAGAGGTGAAGGCGGGGCGGATGCGCCCGAGCGCCATCACCGAGAAGCAGATCCGCAGGCACCTGTACGTGCCGGACATGCCCGACGTCGATCTGTTCCTGCGCAGCTCGGGGGAGCAGCGCACGTCGAACTTCCTGCTCTGGCAGGCCGCGTACGCCGAGATGGTCTTCCTCGACACGCTCTGGCCGGACTTCTCCCGCGAGGAGCTGTGGCGGGCGATCGAGATCTACCTGGCGCGGGATCGCCGCTTCGGGGGAGCCGTGGACGCGCCCGACGCGCCCGCCTGACGCGGCTGCCTGAGGCGGCTGGTAGCAGCCTGCTGCCTGACGCGGCTGGTAGCAGCCTGCGCCTGACCTGCGCGGCTCAGGTGTCAGTCGCCTCCCAGGGTGGCGTCTCGTCGTGGGCGGCCCAGTCGCCACGCGCCGGCCAGTCGACGTGCGTGGGCCGGTCGCCGTGCGCGGCCCCGCGGGTGGGCGTGTCGGGTGGCTCGGACCGTGGCGGATCACACGTGTCGGGTGGCCAGGGCCCGGTGGGCACGAACATGACGCGGCGAGGCGGTGGGTCGAGGTGGGTGCGCCCGGAGGGGCTGGTCCACTCGAGCGACCAGTCGGGCAGCTGACGGGCAGTCCAGCGGAACTGCGCCGGTATGTCCGGATGCTTCAGAGCATGGTGGGTGAGGCAGAGGTAGGCGAGGTTGTCGGTGCGGGTGGGGCCGCCGCGGGCCCAGTCGATGGTGTGGTCGGATTCGCAGCGGTGGACGGGCATGCGGCAGCCGGGGAAACGGCAGTGCTGATCGCGGGCGCGCAGGTATCGGCGCATCGGCTCGGTCGGGGTGTAGGTGTCGGTTTCGGTGACGAATCCGGTCGGGTCGAGGAACAGACGGGTCCATCCGGTGGACTGCCCGGCGAGTCGACGGGCAGTGTCGGGGTGCAGGGTGCCATGGCCGTCGAGCTGGGCGGGGGTCTCGTCGACACCGGCGAGGGTGGTCGCGGCGACCGTGACCTGGATGCGGGCGTGGATGTTCTCGAGACCGGTGCCCATGATCGCGCTCGGTGCTGCGCTGAGCAGGAGGTCGCTGAGCAGTTCGGTGCGGATCTCGTCCAGCGCGCGGCTGTCGGTCGGGATCTGGATGACTGTGGGACCCGCCGCGATGATGCGCTCCATCGCGTCGTCGTACGCCTCCCACGCCCCCGGGACATCGAACAGGTCGAACGGGTCGAACGGGTCGAACGGGTCGGTGGCGCAGGTGTCGCCGGTTCCGGAGATCGCCCCGGTGGCAACCGCGGTGGCCTCGGCGGCCGCCGCTGCGGCCGCGGCGCGAGCGGCCTCGAACTCGAGATCGGCCTCGACGTCGGAGGGGAGGGTGGGAGTGCGGTTCTCGGGATGCTGTCGCTGCGTGCGGGCCATCGTGGTGAGACGGTCGAGGATGGCGACGGCCTTGTACGTGGGCATGACCGCCTGCAGCAGAGACATCTCATCGTCGAGCTCCCGCACGCTCACCACCTGCTGAGCGGTCGCCGCGCGGTGCCGCTCGGCCACTGTCTGCGGCGCGAGCGCCGCGACGAGCTGCCGCACGTGAGCCCGAGTTCGGGCCGGGGCTTCGGTCTCGGCGAACTCCAGTGCTGCCGCCTCGTACAGCACCCTCGGTCGCCGTACCGCCGCTGCGCGCCTGGATCAGTGGGCCCGCCGCACGGAGGATCTCGCGCACATCGCGCAGTGCGCGGGCGTCCGAGAATGCCTGCTCGACGGCGCCCTTCGCCATCCTCCCGGCTGCGGAGTACTCCGCCACCATCGACCGGCGGATCGCCTCACGATGCATCGGGGCGGTGGCGACATCGGCATCCATCACCTCCACGCGCTGAGCCAACAGCGTCGCCGCCCGCGCCTGGAGGCGGTTGATCTCGGCGCGCACATCGAGCCACTCGTCCAACAGCTCGCGCTGCCGGGCGAACGGATCAATCGATGTGGTGGCCATACGAGAACGGTAGAACATACCTCCGACATTCAGCTGCCGCAGGCAGAGCGGGCGCTCAGGAATCGGCGACGGCGAGCCGCGCGAGCCAGCGCTCCGTCTCGCGCGGATGGCGGAAGCGCACGATCGTCAGATGCGGATGCCGCCGTTCGACATCCGGCATCCGCTCCGTCCACTTGTGCAGAGTTCTTGTCTGCCACAGCAGGAGGTTCTCCTCGGGGTCGCGCCGGAACATGTTCGAGATCCCGCGCTCCCGGTTGCCGTTCCACAGCTCGGTCCTCAGCACCTGCCGAGCGACCGTGCGGCGCACGAGCCGCGTGCGCACCACGCGGTACGGATAATCGAGCCACAGCACGAGCTCTGCGCGAGGAGCGAGCACCGCCTCTGTGCCCCTGCTCGTGTACTGCCACTCGGTGATCCAGCGCTCATCGGCGGCGAACGCCCGCACGTCGTCGAGGAACTCGGGCCGAGGTGTCCACTCCGGCCCGTGGAACAGGGCGTCGAGCTCGACGTGACGCAGGTTCCAGATCACGGCGAGGCGCCGCGCGAGCGTGGTCTTGCCTGATCCCGTCACTCCGGCGATCAGCACCCGCGACGGTCGCAGAGGGAGGGCGTCTTCGGCAGTCAGCACCCGAGAAGGCTAGTCGATCGGGAATATGCGCACCGGGGCATGCGGTTGTCACCCATGTGAGCGAACCCATCTCCATCGACATCTGGTCCGACATCGCCTGCCCCTGGTGCTACATCGGCAAGCGCAACCTCGAGAAGGGGCTCGCCGCGACCGCCGGCGATGACGACGCGCCGCAGGTGCGGATCACCTTCCACTCGTTCGAGCTCTCGCCCGACACCCCCGTCGACTTCGACGGCGACGAGATCGACTTCCTCGCCGGGCACAAGGGCATGCCGCGCGAGCAGGTCGAGCAGATGCTCGGGCAGGTGACGAGCGTCGCCGCGGCGGCGGGGCTGGAGTACCGCTTCGATCTGCTGCAGCACACGAACACCGTCAAGGCGCACGAGCTGCTGCACTTCGCGAAGGCGAAGGGCCTGCAGCACGAGATGGAGGAGAGGCTCATGTCGGCCTACTTCACCGAGGGCAGGCACGTGGGTCGTGTCGATGATCTGGTCGCCCTGGCCGAGGAGGTCGGGTTGGATGCCGCCGAGGCGCGCTCAGCGCTCGAATCGAGCGCCTACCTCGACGCCGTCCGCGCAGATCAGGCGCAGGCGCGCGCCTACGGCATCAACGGCGTGCCGTTCTTCGTCATCGACGGCCAGTACGGCGTGAGCGGTGCCCAGCCTCCCGAGGCGTTCGAGAACGTCATCCGAGACGTGTGGGCGCAGAAGAGCGCCGCGAGCTGATCAGCGACCCGCCTCCGTCAGCGCCGTCTCGATCGCCGAGACGATCTCGACGGAGTCCGGGAGCTGCTTCGGGCGGAAGCGCTGCACCGACCCGTCCGCGCCGACCAGGAACTTCTCGAAGTTCCACTCCACCCGGCCGGCCCTGCCATCGGCATCCGGAGTCTCCTTCAGAGCCTTGTAGAGGTCGTGCGCGCTGCGTCCGTTGACCTTGACCTTGTCGTTGATCGGGAAGGTGACGCCGTAACTGGTCGAGCAGAACTCGAGGATCTTCTCGATCGACCCCGGCTCCTGACCGAAGAACTGGTTGCAGGGGAAGCCGATGACGCTGAAACCGCGATCGGCGTAGCGCTGCTGCAGCTGCTCGAGCTGCGTGTACTGCGGAGTGAGCCCGCACTTCGACGCGACGTTCACCACCAGCAGCACGTCTGCGCCGATGTCGTCGAGAGTCTTCGAGGCGCCCTCGGCGTCGGTGAACGGGATCTGTCGCAGGGTCGCATCGGCCATCTCCACAGCCTAAGCGCGCGGTGCCCTGGTCCGGCCGCCGTCTGGGAGAATGGACAAGACATGACTATCGCCCCTGACTCCGCTCTCGATACCGCCCCGGCCCCCGCTCTGCGCATCGGCCCGATCGCACTGGACACCCCGGTGGTGCTGGCCCCGATGGCGGGTATCACGAACACGGCATTCCGCCGGCTGTGCCGGGAGTACGGCGCAGGCCTGTACGTGAGCGAGATGATCACCTCGCGCGCGCTCGTCGAGCGCAACGCCATCACGATGCGACTCATCCAGCATCACGAGAGCGAGACCCCCCGGTCGATCCAGCTCTACGGCGTCGATCCCGCGACGATCGCCGAGGCCGTGCGGATCATCGTGGCCGAGGATCGCGCCGATCACATCGACCTGAACTTCGGCTGCCCGGTTCCCAAGGTCACCCGCAAGGGCGGCGGCGCCGCGCTGCCGTGGAAGATCGGCCTGTTCTCCGACATCGTCCAGCGGGCGGTGAAGGCGGCGGGCGACGTGCCGCTGACCGTGAAGATGCGCAAGGGCATCAACAAAGACCACCTCACCTTCCTCGACGCCGGCCGGGCGGCGGAGGATGCCGGTGCCGCCGCCGTCGCGCTGCACGCGCGCACGGCCTCGGAGTACTACTCCGGCCACGCCGACTGGAGCGCCATCGGCGAGCTCAAGCAGGCGGTCACCAGCATCCCCGTGCTGGGCAACGGAGACATCTGGTCGGCCGCCGACGCGGTGCGGATGATGGAGGAGACCGGCTGCGACGGCGTGGTCGTCGGTCGCGGATGCCTGGGCCGGCCGTGGCTGTTCGGCGAACTCGCCGCGGCCCTCGGACCTTCTGCCCAGCCGGGTGGCGAGCCCGCCCCCGTCGTCGACGCGACGCTCGGCTTCGTCAAGGACGCCTTCCGCCGGCACGCGGAGCTGCTGGTGGAGTTCTTCGAGGACGAGGATCGCGGCTGCAAGGACATCCGCAAGCACGTCGCCTGGTATTTCAAGGGCTACCCGGTGGGCGGCGAGCTGCGCGCCGCGCTGGCGCGGGCATCCACCCTCCAGGAGATCGACGACCTGCTCGGCACGATCGGCGACGCGCCGTACCCCGGCGTCGGTGCGGAGGGCCAGCGCGGGCGCGCCGGTTCGCCCAAGCGAACCGCCCTGCCCGAGGGCTGGCTCGACTCGCGCGAGATCGGCGAGGGCGTCGGCGACATGATGCGCGGAGCGGAGACCGAGAACGATGGCGGCTGACCTCGTGCACGGCTACGACGAGCATGACGCCGAGCGCTTCTTCGCGGAGACCCATCGGTCCGAGCGCGACCACTTCTCCCGCGACCGCGCACGCGTGCTGCACTCCGCGGCGCTTCGGCGCCTCGCGGCGAAGACCCAGGTGCTCAGTCCGGCCAGCACCGCCGACTTCGCGCGGAACCGGCTCACGCACTCCCTCGAGGTCGCCCAGGTCGGCCGCGAGCTCGCCAGCGCCCTGGGCGTTTCGGCCGACGTGGTCGACACGGCCTGCCTGAGCCACGACCTCGGGCATCCGCCGTTCGGGCACAACGGCGAACGCGCCCTGAACGAGTGGGCGGAGGACATCGGCGGCTTCGAGGGCAACGCGCAGTCGCTGCGCATCCTGACCCGCCTCGAGGCCAAGGTGCTCGACGACAGCGATCACTCCGTCGGGCTCAACCTCACCCGCGCCAGCCTCGACGCGACCTGCAAGTACCCGTGGACCGTCGACGAGCCCGTGCCGGACCCGGGCGGGCGGCTGAAGTTCGGCGTGTACCCCGAGGACGAGCCGGTCTTCCGGTGGATGCGCGACGGAGCCCCGGGTCGCGAGCGGTGCATCGAGGCCGAGATCATGGATCTGTCCGACGACATCGCCTACTCGGTGCACGACTTCGAGGACGCGATCGTGAACGGCTACGTCGATGTGGCGCAGCTGTCGGATCCGGTCGAGCACCACCCCCTCGTCGGCCGCATCCAGCAGTGGGTCGGGTACGACTACACCCGCGACGAGCTGGCCGACGCGCTCTACCGACTCACCCGCGAGACGATGTGGATGCGCTCGTTCGACCGATCGCGTCGTGACCTCGCCCGGCTGAAGAACCTCACGAGCGACATGATCGGGCGCTTCGCGCGCGGCTCGGTGGCCGCGACACGGGCGGCGTACCCGGGTGAGACGCTCGCGCGGTACAGCGCGCACGTCGTGATCCCTCGTGAGGTCGAGACCGAGATCGCCGTACTCAAGGGCATCATGGGTCAGGCCATCGTCACGATCGACGCCCGGAAGGGCGTGTACAAAGAGCAGCGTCGCGTGCTGCAGCGACTGGCCGACGCGCTGTGGTCGACCGATGCCCTGTGGTCGGCGGGAGCGGACGTGCTGGAGCCCGCGTTCTCGGCGGATTTCCTCGCGGCGGACTCCGATGCGCAGCGCGCCCGGGTGGTCGTCGACCAGATCGCGAGCCTGACCGACCAGACCGCCGTCGACTGGCACAATCGTCTCGTCGGCGAGATCGATCCCGCCGAGGTGGGGATCTGGTCACCGCGTCACGCCCGGCCCGGGGTGCGCCACCGAGCTGAATCCCGGGTGGTCGTCGAAGGGGCCGTCTGATGCCGCGCATCCTGCAGGCGGACGTCGAGGAGGTCAAGACCCGCACGAACATCGCCGACATCGTGGGGGAGCGCGTCGCGCTGAAGTCTGCCGGCGTCGGATCGCTCAAGGGCCTGTGTCCGTTCCACGACGAGAAGAGCCCGAGCTTCCACGTGCGCCCGCAGGTCGGCTATTACCACTGCTTCGGCTGCGGCGCCTCGGGAGACGTCTACTCGTTCCTGCGCGAGATGGATCACGTGAGCTTCACCGAGGCCGTCGAGCGGCTCGCCGCCCGCGTCGGCTACTCGCTGCATTACGAAGACGGCGGGGCCGCGCCGGAGACCAGCGGCCGCAGCCGGCTGTACGCCGCCAACACCGCGGCGGGGGAGTACTTCCGGTCGCAGCTGCTCAGCCCCGAGGCGGAGAGCGCGCGGCGCTTCCTCGGCGAGCGCGGGTTCGATGCGGGCGCCGCCGCCCATTTCGGCGTCGGCTACGCCCCCCGCGGCTGGGACAACATGCTCAAGGCGCTGAGCGCACAGGGGTTCACGCGCGATGAGCTCACCGCGGCCGGTCTCGTCTCGGCCGGCCAGCGCGGCGTCTACGACCGGTTCCGTGGCCGAGTCGTCTGGCCGATCCGCGACGTCACCGGTCAGACGATCGGGTTCGGCGCGCGCAAGCTCTACGACGACGACCAGGGGCCGAAGTACCTGAACACCCCCGAGACGCCGATCTACAAGAAGGCGCAGGTGCTCTACGGGCTCGACCTGGCCAAGCGCGACATCAGCAGGGGTGACCCGCGTCGCGTCGTCGTCGTCGAGGGGTACACGGATGTGATGGCGTGCCATCTCGCCGGCGTCACGACGGCGATCGCGACCTGTGGCACCGCGTTCGGTGCGGAGCACATCAAGGTGCTTCGCCGGGTGATGGGCGACGACTCGGCGGCGGGCGAGGTGGTGTTCACGTTCGACGGCGACGAAGCGGGACAGAAGGCGGCCCTGCGCGCGTTCAGCGAGGACTCCCGCTTCACCGCGCAGACTTTCGTGGCCGTCGCGCCCGACGGCCTCGATCCATGCGACATGCGTCTGCAGCGCGGCGATGCCGCTGTGCGCGGGTTGATGGATGCCAAGGTGCCGATGTTCGAGTTCGCGATCGACCGCAAGCTCGCCGGCTACGACCTCTCGACCGTCGAGGGGCAGGTCGGTGCCCTGCGTGCCGCAGCGCCGATCGTCGCCGAGATCCGCGACGAGCTGCTGCGCCCTGGATACGAGCGGGTGCTCGCCCGCCGACTCGGGATGGACCCCACGGCCGTGCACCAGCAGGTGCAGCGCGCGGCACGCGGAGAACGCGAGCAGCCCGCACAGCGTCAGCAGCCGCCGCCCGCCGGGGACGGCGTCGAGAGCACCACACGGGTTCGCCTGGTGGACCTGCCGCGCACGCCCGAGGTCGCGCTCGAGCGCGATGCGCTGATGGGCGTGCTGCAGTACGGTCACCGACTCGACCAGGAGGTGCTCGCGCGCGCGCTGAGCGAGCCGTTCCGGCATCCGGCGCTGGACGCGGTGCGCGACGCCGTGGCGTCGGTCGGCGATCGCACCCGCGTCGGCTGGGCGACGGCGGCGGCGGACAGCGTTCGCGAGCCGTACCGCAGCCTCGCGGGGGAGCTGCTGATGATGCCGTTCCCGGCACGCGACGACGAGGGCGCACTCGCCTCGTCGGCTGACCTGTGCCGGCGGCTGATCCTGCGCAGCATCGAGCGCGAGAAGCAGGAGCTGCTGGGTGCCGTGCAGCGGGTGCCGGCCGACTCGGACGGCGGCCGTGCGCTGCGCATGCGCCTGCGCGATGTGGATGCCGAGCGGCTGCGGTTCACCGAGTCCTGAGCGCTTTCGCTCGCGGAACCGGCAGGATGGACGGTATGCCTGCCGACAGCGAGTTCGCGATCGACTGCCACGACCTGGTCATCGACCGGATCGGGCACGGCGGAACGACCCGCGCGGTCGACGGTGTGACGTTCTCGCTCCGGCCCGGCGAGCTGATGTGCATCGGCGGGGCGACCGGCGCGGGGAAGTCGACCCTCGTGACCGCGCTGGCCGGGATGGGTGACGCGTCGCTGAAAGTCGCCGGGGGTCGAGCGACGGTGTGCGGTGTGAACATCCGCAGACCGGGGCGCGCTCGTCGCACCCTCACCGCGCTCACCGGCCACCTCGCGCAGGCGGCAGGCGCGGCGCTGCCACCCCGGCTCACCGTCGCCGAGGCGATCTCGGAGCCGATCACGTCGCGCGAGAAGAAGGTCAACGGCAGGGCGCTGGCGATCCGTGTCGCGTCGCTGCTCGACGAGCTGCACCTGCCGCTGGGGCTCGCCTCGAAGTTCCCCTACGAGCTCAGCGCCGGCATGCGCCAACGCGTCGCGATCGCCCGAGCGCTCATGCTCGAACCGCACGTGCTCATCGCCGACGAACCGCTCGCGAACCTCGACCTCGAGGTACGACCGGTCGTCTTCGATGCGATCACCCGCCGCCGCACCGAGCGTGCCATGGCCGCGCTGCTGGTGACGAACGATGCCGCGTTCATCCGCGAGCTCGACGCCGAGGCGCTGCTGCTGCGGGCGGGTCATGTCGTGGCTCGAGGCACCGGATCGAACCTCATCTGGGCGCCGAACGCCGAAGGCGACGTCACGCCCTGACCCCGCCACGCCCGGGCGGTGCCGTGTGTTCAGCAGCGCCGGTGGAGTTTGCTAAGCTGGGGGAGTTGCCCGCGCAGCGGGGAACGACCGAATGATCCTCGGTAGCTCAATTGGCAGAGCAGCCGGCTGTTAACCGGCAGGTTCTTGGTTCGAGTCCAAGCCGGGGAGCCAATCCCTGCGAAACCCCGCCCGAGTGGCGGGGTTTCGTCGTCTCTCCGCTCGGATCGTCGCGCGATCAGTACGAGCGCACCAGGATCCGGTTGTCGACGAAGCGCACGTGCGGAGACCCCTCCGTGCGTCAGTCCGCAGGCCCGGCGGTGAGCGAATGTCCCCACTGCCTGGCCCGATCGAGCTCCCCGTCCACGAGCGGTCCCTCATAGCCCTCGACGAGGAAGCTCTCCGGCGCGGCCGTATGCGTGAATCCCTTCCGTCGCGCTGCCCGGGTCGCCGAACGCGAGGCCGCGCCCGGCATCAGCGGCATGTCGACGCGCGTGTCGAACGCGACGAAGATCGGCTTGCTCTCACCGGACGGCAGATCGGACAGCCAATCGCGTATGCCGCGCGGGAGATCGGCGACTCGGCCCCCGCGGTGCGCGGCCTCCTGCCGGGTGGAGTACCGCGACATCGAGAACGCGTGAGTGGGGCCGCCGACCACGAGGAGGTCGACCGCGTCGGAGATGTCGTCCGGGGCGTCCGTCACCTCGACGAGATCGACGTGCGCGCTGTCGCGCATGCCGTCGGCGATCGCCTCCGCGATCTTCCGCGTGTTGCCGAACATGGTCTCGTAGACGACGAGTGCGCGCATGCTGACTCCCGACTCTCCGCGCGGAACGTCGTGGTGCTCTGCGCTGACATCATGTTCCCGGAACCGCCGGCGCTGCACCGGGACTTTGGTCACAGCACCCCGCGTGGACCCGGGGTCAGGAGGTGACCGGAACCCGCCACTGCGCTCTGGTGCCGCGGTCCGTGCCGTCGGCGATGCTGAAGTCGCCACCGTGATCGGCCGCGCGGTGCGCGAGATTCACGGTTCCGCCGGGCACGCCGGCACGCTCTCCGAGGCCGTCGCCGTCGTCGTCGACGGTGACGGTGACACCGGCATCGTCGACCACCACAGCGACCGAGCAGTTCTGTGCGTTCGCGTGGCGTGCGACGTTCGCGAGCGATTCCCGCACGACGGCGATCACATCGTCGGCGAGGGTGCCCGTGACGGCGAGATCGACCGGTCCCGAGAAGGTCACCCGCGGTGGCCGGAAGAGCGCGGGGGCGAGTTCGGCGACGATAGCGAGGATGCGGTCGCGCGTCTGCTGCGCCCCCGGCTGCCGTCCGCGGAGGGTGAAGATCGCCGTGCGGATGTCTGCGATCGCGGCATCGAGCTCGCTGACGTGCTCGTCGATGCGCTCGGACTGCGCGGGGATCGCTGCGCTCAGGGCCTGCAGGCCGAGGCTGGTCGCGAAGAGCCGCTGGATCACGTGATCGTGCAGATCCCGCGCGATCCGTGCGCGGTCCTCGATGATGTCCAGACGCTGGCGATCCGCTCGGGCCCACGCGAGGGACACGGCGATGCCGGCGTGGGCGGAGAACTCCGCGATCGTGGCGAGTTCTCCACGTGTGAAGCCGCTCTCCGCGCGCTCGCGGAACACGCAGAGCGCGCCGATCGCCCGGCCCGAGGCCGTCAGCGGGACCGCGGCGCCGGGGCCGACGAGAATCCGGCCGTCGAGGAACGTCCGCTCGTGTGACTCGTCGGTGATCGGCTGCCCGCTCTCGATCGCGCGCGCTGCCAGGGAGGTGATGGCGGGGATGGTGGTGCCGGCGAGGTCAGCGGAGCCTTCGCCGTGCGCGACCGCGATGCGGATGTTCTCGCTGTCGGCGGGTACGGCGATGGTGACCAGCCGACTGCGGATGACGAGCGCGACGTGCTCGGCCACGACGCTCAGCACGTCGGCGGTGCGGGAGGAGAGCAGGGCCGTCGCGATCTCGGAGAACGCCTTGCTCAGCCGCTCTTGGCGTCGCGCCTCGTCGTAGAGCCGGGCGTTCTGGATAGCGACCGCGGCCGTGCTCGCGAGAGCCTGGATCAGCTGCTCGTCCTCCTCGGTGAAGAACCCGGCGGCGGGGTCGGTGAGATACAGGTTCCCGTACACCTCGTCACGCAGCAGGATCGGCACGCCGAGGAAGGCGTCCATCGGGGGGTGGTGCTCCGGGAAGCCGACCGAGCGGGCGTCGTCGGTGATGTGCGCGAGCCGGATCGTCTCCGCCGAGTCGATGACGGCCCCCAGCAGCCCGTATCCGTGCGGAAGAGGGCCGATCCTCTCGACCTGTTCGGCGGGGATCCCGCAGTGCACGAAGCGCTCCAGCGTCCGGTTCTCGTCGATCACTCCGAGCGCTCCGTACCGGGCGCCGACGAGAGTCATCGCGGACTGCACGATCTGGCCCAGCACCCTGTCGATGTCGAGGGCGTCGATGACCGACCGTGTGGCCGTCAGCAGCTCGCGCAGCCGCCCCTGCACGGCCAGCACATGCTCAGCGTGCGAGATGAGCTCGCCGATCGTCTTGTCGAGCTCGGCTCTGGGCTGATCGGGAAACTGAAGGTTCGCGTCCACGCTGCAGCACCTCCCGGTGGCTGGTAGCCCGAGTGTAGCGTCCGAGGCTGCGCGCCCGACAGCGGGATCCACCGGCGCCCGCGCGGTCGCGTCGGGCCGAAAGTCCCATGCGGTCTCATCGCCGTCCGCGTACTGTCGTGCACAGCGGCTCCGCCTCGTTGCCGCGTGCGGTCGGAACGACTTCGAGAGGGGCCACGCCATGCTGCGGGTGTTCCTGGTGGACGATCACGAGGTCGTCCGGCGCGGCGTCGCCGAGCTGCTGGCCTCCCAGCCGGACATGGAGCTGGTCGGTGAGGCGGCGACCTACCGGGAGGCGCTCGGCCGGGTCGCGGCCACTCTGCCCGACGTCGCTGTGCTGGACGTGCAGCTTCCGGACGGCAACGGCGCGGAGCTGTGCCGTGAGATCCGGCAGCGGCATCCGCGGGTGCGCTGTCTGATGTTCACCGCATTCGACGACGACGATGCCGTCTTCGCGTCGATCCTGGCGGACGCCTCAGGGTACCTGCTCAAGAGCGCGCACGGTGTGGATCTGGTGCACGCCATCCAGCGCATCGCCGCAGGCCATCGGCTGATCAACCCGGTGGCTGCGCAGCGAGCGGCTCAACAGATGCGCGCCATGGCCGCAGACGATCCGCGGTTCGGCTCGCTGGGGCTGCGCGAACGGCAGATCCTCGCTCTGATCGCCGACGGGCTCACCAACCGCCTGATCGCGGACCGGCTCGGCCTGGCCGAGAAGACGGTGAAGAACTACGTCTCGACCATGCTCGCCAAGCTCGGGCTGGAGCACCGCACGCAGGCCGCGCTCTTCGAGAACGATCGCAAGCATGCGCAGATGGATGCGCAGATCGCCGGGAGGTCCGTGCCGCATCCGTGACCCGGATGCGGTCGCAGACCGCTGCTCACCGGTGCGGAACCGGCTCGCTCTGTCGCGATGCTGCGGGCACGTCCGCGTGCGCGTGCACGATCAGCACGGGGCACTTCGCATGTGCCGCGCATGCCGTGCTCACCGACCCGAGGAGCAGGCCCACGAAGCCCCCGTGCCCGCGGTTCCCGAGCACGAGCATCCCCGCTCGGCGGCTGACGTCGATGAGCGTCGGCGCGGCCGGGCCTGCGAGCACGCTGCGCACGAGGTCTGCCGGCGGATCGGATGCGAACGCGTCGGCGATCGCGGCATCGAGCAGCTTCTCGGCATCGTCTTCCGGCGACCAGCCGGCGATCGTGTACGAGTCCATGATCGGCGGATAGGTCCAGGTGGTCACCGCCTCGAGGGGAGCGTCGAGCGCGTCGGCGATCCGGGCTCCGTATCGCAGCGCCGCGATGGAGGCGGCGGATCCGTCGACGCCGACGACGATGCGGTCGTCCTCGGTGTGTCGGTCGTCGGCCGCGTCGGGGCTGCGCGCTGGGGCGTCGGTGTCCATGACGTCACCCTGCCCGCCCGCCTCCCGCTGCGCCGGGACGAAAGTCCCATGAGCGGCTGCGGCGATCGGTGTGGAGTCAGAGCAGCTCGGCGCGCAGCTGCTCAGCGGTCTTCGGGGAGAGCAGCCCCGGCGCGATGTCGAACGGCGTCTTCGCGCCGTGGTCGCCCGACGCGTGCAGGCGCGCGGCGGCGCGCGCGTACGCCACGAGGACGCTGGCGGTGAACTCGGGGTTCGACTCGAGGGCGAGTCGGAACTCCATCGTCTGAGACGAGGCGTCGGAGGTCGTCCCGCTGCGGATCACGAAGCCGCCGTGCGGCGCGCCGGCGTGATCGCGGGTGAGCTCCTCCGCCGACACGAACCGCACCGTCGTGTCGTAGGGCTCGAAGTAATCGGGCATGCTCACGATCGCCTCGCGCACGGCATCCGGATCGGCGCCGTCCGCCAGCACCACCACGCACTCCCTGGTGTGCTTGTCCCGCGTGCCGAGCTCGGGACGCTCGCCCGCGCGCACCCTGGCCACAGCATCGTCGGACGGGATCGTGTACTGCACGCCGGCCGCGACTCCGGGCACGCGGCGGATGGCGTCGGAGTGCCCCTGACTGAGTCCGCGCCCCCAGAAGGTGTACGTCTCGCCCTGCGGCAGGATCGCCTCGCCGTAGAGCCGCTGCAACGAGAACAGCCCGGGATCCCATCCGGTCGAGATCACCGCGGTGGTCCCCGCTGCCCGCGCCGCGGCGTCGACAGCGGCGAAATGCTCGGGGATGCGCGCGTGGGTGTCGAAGCTGTCCACGACCGAGAAGCGGGATGCGAGCTGCGGCGTCTGCTCGGGCAGGTCGCTCTTCGAGCCGCCGCAGAGGACCAGCACGTCGATCTCGTCCTGCATGGCGTCGAGCTCGTCGACGCCTCGCACCGGGACGGCCGGGTCGACCGTGCGGACCGAATCGGGGTCGCGCCTGGTGAACACCCCGACGAGGCGCATGTCGGGATTCAGGGCGATGGATCGCTCGACCCCGCGCCCGAGATTGCCGTAGCCGACGATGCCGATGCGCAGCTGTGCGTTCATGGTGCTCTCTTCTGTAGCGCGCGAGCGCGGTCTGTCCGTGGGGGAGTCTCAGCCCTCGAGGTCGTCGACCCCGGGCATCCAGCTGTGCGAGCCGCGGTTCCAGCCGCGCTTGCGCGCGATCTTCTGCACCGTCTTCGCGTCCGAGTCGCCGAGGCGATCGACGTAGAGCACGCCGTCGAGGTGGTCGAACTCGTGCTGCATGATGCGCGCCCGCCAGCCGTCGACCTCGATGCGCACGTCGCGGCCCTCGAGATCCGTGCCCGTGACGAGCACGCGGTCCGAGCGGCGCAGCGCGAAGCGCTCACCGGGGAACGACAGGCAGCCCTCGGACTCCTCGTCGGGGTCGGGGGAGCCGGGCTCGAGAGGGGTCATCCACAGCACGGGGTTGATGATCTCCCCGCGCCAGGGGTTCTCGTCATCGTCGACGTAGGAGTAGACGTAGATGCGCAGGCCCACGCCCACCTGTGGCGCCGCCAGCCCGACGCCGGGAGCGGCGTCCATCGTCTCGTACATGTCGGCGACGAGCGTGCGGATCTCGTCGGTCACCTCGCCCACCTCGCTCGCGGGTGCGTGCAGAACAGGATCGCCCATGATGCGAATCGGAAGAACAGCCACGCCACAACCCTAACGGGCGGGAAGCGGCAGGTAGGGTGAGACGGTGCAGCATGGGGCGGACTTCGCAGGGAACGTGAGCGATCAGCTTGTCGGGGTGTTCCAGAACCCCGCTCTGCTGTTCGGCATCCCGCTGGCTCTGGCCGGAGCGGTCTTCATGTCGCTCGGTGCGCAGTACCAGCATCGCGGCGTCGAGAAGGTGGAGCGGCTCAGCGGCACGCAGGGCGCGACCGGTCTCAGCGGCGCACAGCTGAAGGGGCTGCTCACACGCCCGTCGTGGATCATCGGGACCCTGATGCTGGCCCTGGCGATCGTGTGCCAGCTCAGCGCCATCGCCATCGCCCCGCTGATCGTCGTGCAGCCGCTCGGTGCGATCGCGCTCGTGGTGACCACTCTTCTGAACGCGCGGATCTCCGGTCACACCCCGACCCGGCAGTCGCTAATCGCGATCGGCGCGTGTCTCGGCGGCATTTTCCTGTTCGTCGTGTTCGCCGCGCTCTACGCGACCGAACGACCGATCAGCAACGACGACCTCTTCATGATCCTCACGATCCTGCTGGTCGTGATCATCGCCCTCGGCGCGTGCTGGCTGATCCTGCGTCGCCGCATGCGCGCCCTGTTCTACGTCACCGGCGCCGGCATCCTGTACGGCTTCGTCGCCACGCTCGCCAAGGCGGTCATCAGCCGCATCCAGGCCGGCGACTTCGAGTGGCTCACCGTGGTCTGCGTGATCGCCCTGATCGCCGCCGCCGCCGTCGGCGCGTACTTCGTGCAGACCGCCTACAGCTCGGGGCCGCCCGACCTCGTCATCGCCGGCCTCACGGTGATCGATCCGATCGTGGCCGTGCTCATCGGCGCGCTCGTGCTCGGGGAGGCCGCGGCCGCTCCGCTGTGGGTCGTGATCCTGTTCGTCGTCGCCGGAGCGATCGCCATCTGGGGCGTGTTCAGCCTGGCGCGGTACCACCCGCAGGTGCTCAGCGACAGCCAGGAGCTCGGCTTCCGCCGGGGCAGCGACCCGGGCACGGGTTCAGCGTCCGCGCAGAACTGACCCGCAGCAGGCACGGCCGGCCGGACCGGCCGGGCTCAGTAGTCCCGGTCGATGAGCTCGGGCGAGACCTCCGCTGCGGCGGCCTCGTCGACGAAGAACACCGTGCGGCGGCGCCCTTTCGCGCCCGCCGCCGGCACACTGGCGTAGCTTGCGCCGGCGAGGGCGAGACCGAGAGCGGATGCCTTGTCGGCACCGGTCAGCACCAGCCAGACGCGCTTGGCCGAATTCAGCACCGGACGGGTCAGCGTGACGCGTTCCGGCGGCGGCTTGGGCGAGTTGCGCACCGGCAGCGCCGCGGCGTCTGTCACGGTCACCTCGGGGCGGTCGGGGAACAGCGAGGCGATGTGCCCGTCGGGTCCGACGCCGAGGAAGCAGACCGCGAACGACGGCCACTCGTCGTGCACGCTGGCGAAGCGGGCGAGCTCGGCGGCGTACGCCTGGGCCGCCTCGTCGAGGGTGACGCCGTCGCTGGGGGCGGCGACCTCGTGCACGTTCTCGGCCGGTACGGGGATGTGATCGAGCAGCGCACGCCGCGACTGCAGCGAATTGCGGTCGGGGTCGTCGCGCTCGACGAAGCGCTCGTCACCCCACCAGAAGTGCACCAGCGACCAGTCGATGTCCGCCGAACGGGGGTCCTCTGCGGTCGCCGCGAGCACGGCCCCGCCCATCGACCCACCCGTGAGGCACACGTGCGCGATGCGGCCGTTGCGGGTGCGGGCCTGAAGGCGGGTGATGAAGCGGTCTGCCACGCGCGCCGCGAGATCGGCGGGAGTGGGCTCGACGACCACGGTCTTCGTCGTTCCCTGGACCTTCACGCCGATCACGCTCCCTGCTCGGGCGGGCCGAGGTGCGACCAGCCCTCGGTGATGACACGACCATAGAGCAGATCCGCGTCGAGGCGGCGCAGCTCCTCGGCGAGGCACTCGCGCAGCGTGCGCCGCGGCAGGTGCAGCTCGTGGTCGGGCTGGCCGGGCTGGGTCAGCACGGCGACGCCGGTTGAGGGCCGCTCGAGCAGGATGTCGCCGCTGGCGCGGGTGAGGCGCACCGACTTGATGCCCTCCTCCCACTCGCTCGGATCCTCGTACGACCACGTCACGGGCACATCGAGCGCCATCTGCAGCCATGCGGCCAGCAGCGCGGTCGACGGCGACGCCGCGGCGCCGCGCACCTCGGCGCCGACCACGTCCTCGAAGGGCGGCTGGTCGAGCACGGCTGCGAGCTGTTCGCGCCAGTGCGTGAGGCGGGTCCAGGCGAGGTCCGTGTCGCCGGGGGCGTGGGTGCGGCCCAGCAGGGTCAGGCGGTCGCGCACATCGGAGCTCGTGGCCGCGTCGGTGATGCGGCGCTGCGCGATCCGCCCGAGAGGGGAATCCGCGGCATCCAGCGGCGCTTCGTCCGGCCACCACGCGACAACGGGGGCATCCGGCAGCAGGAGTCCGGTGACCAGGCTCTCGGCGTTGCTCGCCGCGTCGCCGAAGGCTCGCAGCACCACCACCTCGCTCGCTCCGGCATCGCCGCCGACGCGGATCTGCGCGTCCAGTCGGGCCTCGCCGTCGCCGAGGGTGAGGACGATCACGCGCATCGGGTGCTCGCGGGATGCGTCGTTGGCCGCCTCGATCGCCTCTTCGGCGACCCCGTTGCGGGCGGCGATGATCAGGGTCAGCACACGACCGAGGGCGACGGCGCCGCCCTCTTCGCGCACCTTGACGAGCTGCTTGGCGACCTGACTGATCGTCGTGTCGGGGATGTCGATGATCACGGGCGTCTCCAGACTCGTCCGTCGCGGGCAAGGAGGTCATCGGCCGAGGCAGGGCCCCAGGAGCCGGGGGCGTACTGTTCGGGCTGCTCGTCCAGAGATGCCCAGTACTGCTCGATCGGGTCGAGGATCTTCCACGACAGCTCGACCTCCTCGTGCCGGGGGAAGAGCGGGGGATCGCCGAGGAGCACGTCGAGGATGAGGCGCTCGTACGCCTCGGGGCTCGCCTCGGTGAAGGCGTGGCCGTACCCGAAGTCCATGGTCACGTCGCGCACCTGGGTTCCGGCGCCGGGGACCTTCGAGCCGAAGCGGATCGTGACGCCCTCGTTCGGCTGCACGCGGATGACCAGGGCGTTCTGGCCGATCTCCGACGCGCGGCCCATCAGATGGTGCGGCGCGCGCTTGAAGACGATCGCGATCTCGGTGACCCGGCGTCCCAGGCGCTTGCCGGTGCGGAGGTAGAACGGCACACCTGCCCAGCGGCGGTTGGCGATCTCGAGCTTGAGGGCCGCGTACGTCTCGGTGGTCGACTGGGGGTTCATCCCCTCCTCTTCGAGGAAGCCGTTCACCTTCTCGCCGCCCTGCCACCCGCCGGCGTACTGGCCGCGTGCGGCCGCCAGCGACAGATCCTCCGGGAGCTGGACCGCCTCGAGGACCTTCTCCTTCTCGGCGCGAAGATGCTCGGCCGACAGGCTGATCGGCTCCTCCATCGCCGTGAGGGCGAGAAGCTGCAGCAGGTGGTTCTGGATCACGTCGCGTGCCGCGCCGATGCCGTCGTAGTAGCCCGCGCGGCCGCCCACGCCGATGTCCTCGGCCATGGTGATCTGCACGTGATCGATGTGGTTGCGATTCCAGATCGGCTCGTACAGCTCGTTCGCGAAGCGCAGCGCGAGGATGTTCTGCACCGTCTCCTTGCCGAGGTAGTGGTCGATGCGGAAGATCGAGTCGGCGGGGAAGGCGACCTCGAGCGCGCTGTTGAGGGCCCGAGCCGACTCCAGGTCGTCGCCGAACGGCTTCTCGATCACGACGCGGCGCCAGCAGGTGTCGTCGTCGCTGTCCTCGCCGACCAGGCCGGATTCCTTCAGCTGGCGCGCCACCGTCGGGAAGTCCTTCGGGGGGATCGACAGGTAGAAGGCGTGGTTGCCCATGGTGCCGCGCTCGACGTCGAGCGTCTCGACGGTCTCGCGCAGCCGTGCGAACGACTGCGGGTCGTCGAACGTGCCCTGCACGAACCGGATGCCCTGCAGCAGCTGCTGCCAGGTCTCCTCACGGAACTCGGTGCGCGAGTGCTCCTTCACGGCGTCGTACACGACCTTCGCGAAGTCCTGGTCCTCCCAGTCGCGCCGGGCGAAGCCGACGAGGGCGAAACCGGGCGGCAGCAGGCCGCGGTTGGCGAGGTCGTACACGGCGGGCATGAGCTTCTTGCGCGACAGATCGCCGGTCACGCCGAAGATCACCAGGGCGCTCGGGCCGGCGATGCGATTCAGGCGGCGATCATCAGGGTCGCGGAGGGGGTTGTGTCCGCGGGAGACGGTGGCAGTCATCGGTGGGGGATATCTCCAAGTCGTGAGGATGAGCTCACTGAGCGGCTTCGAAGAGCGCCAGCACGTCATCCACGGCGTCTGTGATGGTCAGGGTGACGACCGGGCGACCGAGACCGGAGAGCACGGCCGCGTCGCCCGCAGCCTGTGCCTCGATCAGCTGCCCGAACGTGAACGGGCGCCCGGGGATCTCCAGATCCACGTCGGTGCGCTCGGTGATCTGCAGGAACACGCCCTGGGCCGGGCCGCCCTTGTGGTACTGGCCCGTCGAATGCAGGAAGCGGGGCCCCCAGCCGAACGTGGTCGGACGTCCGGAGTCGGCGGCCACCATCTCGCGCAGCCCCGAGAGCTGGGGCATGTCGTTGCGGTCGACGTACGCGTGGATCGCCACGTATCCGTCGGTGCCGAGCCGCTCCCACAGGGCGTCGAGCACACCGGCGAGCGTACCCGAGCGCAGCAGCGCGGGGTCCGACGCCCGCACCTCGATGCCGCTCTCGACGAATGCCGCCGTGGTCGCCTCCGGTCGCGCGTCGAGGAGACCGCGTGCGGCCGTCTTCGCGGCCTCGACATCGGGCTGGTCGAACGGATTGATGCCGAGCAGACGGCCGGCGATCGCCGTGGCGTACTCCCAGAGCAGGAACTGCGCGCCGAGCGTGCCGCTGACGAGGATCTCGCCGTGGTGGCGCAGGTGGAACTCGTCGGCGTCGTCGACGAGTCGCACGATCTGCAGATCGGCGGGCGCAGACTCCACCTCGGGGGAGACGGGCAGCAGCACGACGGGGAGGATGCCGGTGCCGGCCTTCCCGGTGGATTCGGCGATGAGCTGCTCGATCCAGTCGGGAAGCCCCTCGATGTGGGTGCCGTCGCTGATGAGCGCGAGCTTGTCGCGGCGGGGCTCCGTGCCCACGATGGCGGCGGCAAGTCGCAGCGCCGGGTTCTCGGTCGAGTCGACGGCGAACTGCAGCATCGATGCCTCCGCCTCGTCGAGCAGCTCGGCGATGTCGGCGCCGGCGAGACCGGCCGGCACCAGGCCGAATGCCGTGAGCGCGGAGTACCGGCCCCCGACGTTCGGGTCGGCGGTGAAGACGCGGTATCCGGCCTCCCGCGCCGATTCCTCCAGCGGGGATCCGGGATCGGTGACGACGACGATGCGCTCGGCCGGGTCGATGCCGAGGTCGCTGAAGGCGGCCTCGAAGGCGCGGCGCTGCGAGTCCGTCTCGATGGTGGACCCGGACTTCGACGACACGACGAGTGCCGTGCGGGCGAGGCCCTCGTCGATCCCGCGCAGCACCTGCGCGGGTGCCGTGCTGTCGAGGATGGTCAGCGGCACGCCCGCGGTGTTCGCGATGACCTCGGGGGCGAGCGACGACCCGCCCATGCCGGCCAGCACGATGCGGTCGATCCCGCGCGCGCGGAGATCGTCGCGCAGTGAGACGATCTCCGCGACGAGCGGACGCGAGTTCGAGACGGCGTCGACCCAGCCGAGGCGAACGGACGCCTCGGCTGAGGCATCCGGACCCCACAGGTCGTTGTCGGCTGCGGTGACACGTGAGGCGACGAGGTCGTCGACCAGCCCCGGCACGAGCTGCTCGACGGTGGCCTGAGCCGCCTGCGACACGTGCACCGAGACGGTCATCGTGCGGCGTCCAGGACCCCTGCGACGCTCTCGAGCAGGCCGTGCCACGAGTCGATGAACTTGGCCACGCCCTCCTCCTCGAGCACGCGGGTGACGTCGTCGAAGTCGACGCCGACGGCCTTCAGGTTCGCCATCACCTCGTGCGACTCGGCGTAGGTCGAGGTGATCGTGTCGCCGGTGACCTCGCCGTGGTCGAAGGTCGCCTCGAGCGTCTTCTCGGGCATCGTGTTCACGACGCCGGGAGCGACGAGCTGGGTGACGTAGAGCGTGTCGGGCAGGTTCGGGTCCTTGACGCCGGTCGACGCCCACAGCGGCCGCTGCAGGTTGGCACCCAGGGCGATGAGATCCTGAGCGCGCTTCTCGGCGAACTTCTTCTCGAACAGCTCGTAGGCGAGGCGGGCGTTGGCGAGCCCCGCCTTGCTCTTCAGGGCCAGCGCCTCCTCGGTGCCGATCTCCTCCAGACGCTTGTCGGTCTCGGTGTCGACGCGAGACACGAAGAACGAGGCGACCGAGTGGATGCTCGACAGGTCGAAGTCGGCGGAGTGCGCGCGCTCGAGGCCCGTCAGGTACGCGTCGATGACCTCTTCGTACCGCTCCAGGCTGAAGATCAGGGTGACGTTCACACTGATGCCGGTGGCGATCGCCTCGGTGATCGCGGGAAGACCGGCCTTGGTGGCGGGGATCTTCACCAGCAGGTTGGGGCGGTCGATCTTCTGCCACAGCTCCTTGGCCGACGCGACCGTGCCCTCGGTGTCGTGCGCGAGGTCGGGGGAGACCTCGATCGAGACGCGTCCGTCGACGTGGTTCGTCGCCTCCCACACCGGGCGGAAGACGTCCAGCGCGTCGGCCACATCCTGGGTGGTGGCGGCGAAGATCGCCTCTTCGGCGGATGCCCCCGCCGCGGCGAGCTCGCGGGTCTGCTCGTCGTAGGAGGTGTCGTTCTTGTCCATCAGCGCGGTGGCGAAGATGGTCGGGTTCGTGGTGACACCGACGACGTTGCGGCTGTCGATCAGCTGCGCGAGGTTGCCGGAGCTGATGCGCGTGCGCGACAGATCATCGAGCCAGATGCTGACGCCGGCCTGCGCGAGGTTCTCGGTGGGGGTGCTCATGTCTCTCGTTCTCCTTCTGCAGCGCTCAGCGCGCTGCGTCGGCGATGGTCTCGCGTGCGGCCGAGACGACCGCCTCGGCGGTGACGCCGAACTTCTCGAACAGGGTCTTGTAGTCGGCCGACGCGCCGAAGTGGTCGATGCCGATCGAGCGACCGCGGTCGCCCACGATGCCGCGCCAGCTGGCGACGGAGCCCGCCTCCACCGAGACGCGCGCGGTGATCGACGCCGGCAGCACCGACTCGCGGTACGCCTCGTCCTGCTCGGCGAACCACTCCAGCGAGGGGGCGGAGACGACGCGCGCGCCAACGCCCTCCGCGGCGAGCGTCTCGCGCGCGGCGACCGCGAGCTGCACCTCGGAGCCGGTGGCGATCAGGATCACGTCCGGCGTGCCGTTGGGCGCCTCGGCGAGCACGTAGGCGCCCTTGGCGGTGTGCGCCGCCGAGGCGAACGTGTCGCCCGAGGCCTCGCCGTCGCCGCGCTCGAAGACGGCGATGTTCTGCCGCGTCAGGGCGATGCCGGCCGGGCCGCCGTGACGGCGGAGCAGCTCGAGCCACGCGGCGGCGGTCTCGTTGGCGTCGGCGGGGCGCACCACGGTGAAGTTCGGGATCAGTCGCAGCGACGCGAGCTGCTCGATCGGCTGGTGCGTAGGGCCGTCCTCGCCGAGGGCCACCGAGTCGTGGGTCCAGACGAAGATGCTCGGCACGTTCATCAGGGCGGCCAGACGCACGGCCGGGCGCATGTAGTCGCTGAAGATGAGGAACGTGCCGCCGAACGCGCGGGTGGGCCCGTGCAGCACGATGCCGTTGATGATCGCGCCCATCGCGTGCTCGCGGATGCCGAAGTGCAGCACCCGTCCGTAGGGGGCGCCCTTCCACTCGTGCGTCGACCACTCCGTCGGGATGAACGACGGGGCGCCCTTGATGGTCGTCAGGTTCGACTCGGCCAGGTCGGCCGAACCACCCCACAGCTCGGGGAGCTGGGCGGCGAGAGCGTTGATGACCTGTCCGGATGCCGCTCGGGTCGAGACGTCCTTGCCGGCTTCGAAGACCGGCAGGGCGTCGGCGATGCCCTCGGGCAGCTCGTGCGCCTCGAGACGGTCGAGCAGCGCCTTGCGCTCGGGGTTCGCCTCGGCCCAGGCGTCGAACGACTTCTGCCACTCGGCACGCGCCTCGGCCGCCCGCTGCGCGAGTTCCCGGGTGTGCGCGATGACGTCGTCGGCGACGACGAAGTGCTGCTCCGGGTCGAACCCGAGCACCTTCTTCGTGGCGGCCAGCTCGTCGGCGCCCAGCGCGGAGCCGTGGATCTTGCCGGTGTTCTGCTTGCCGGGGGAGGGCCAGCCGATGATCGTCTTCAGGATGATCAGCGAGGGCTTGGACTGCTCGCCCTGCGCCGCGGCGATCGCGGCGTGCAGCTCGGCGACGTCCTCGACGTACTCGCCGGTCTTCTTCCAGTCGACGGTCTGCACGTGCCAGCCGTACGCCTCGTAGCGAGCGGCCACGTCCTCGGTGAAGGCGACATCGGTGTCGTCCTCGATCGAGATCTGGTTGGAGTCGTAGATCGCGATGAGGTTGCCCAGCTGCTGGTGGCCGGCGAGCGAGGACGCCTCGCTGGTCACGCCCTCCTGCAGGTCGCCGTCACCGGCGATCACGTAGACGAAGTGGTCGAACGGGCTCGTGCCGGCAGCGGCATCCGGGTCGAACAGCCCGCGCTCGTACCGGGCGGCGTACGCGAAGCCGACAGCTGACGCGAGGCCCTGACCGAGGGGACCGGTGGTGATCTCGACGCCCTTGGTGTGCCCGTACTCAGGGTGCCCAGGGGTCTTCGAACCCCAGGTGCGCAGCGACTCGAGGTCTTCGAGCTCGAGTCCGAAGCCGCCGAGGTACAGCTGCACGTACTGCGTGAGCGAGGAGTGGCCGACCGACAGGATGAAGCGGTCACGGCCGAGCCAGTCGGTGTCGGTGGGGTCGTGACGCATCACGCGCTGGTAGAGGAGGTACGCCGCGGGAGCGAGGCTCATCGCCGTGCCGGGGTGGCCGTTGCCCACCTTCTCGACAGCATCCGCCGCGAGCACCCGGGCGGTGTCCACCGCTCGTCGGTCGATCTCATCCCAGTGCAGTTCTGCCACAGCCATACTCCTTTAGACGCTCGGGGACGCTCCCGCATTCCTGCGCCTTCCGCGTCTTCACGGAGTGGATGTGCACAGCAGCGGGTGCGCGAGTGGGTTTCAGCATAGCGGTGCGCACACGACGGTTCGGCGTGTGTTGCACGCGACGGCACGGCCGCGGCAGACCCCCTTCGGCGCGGGTTCTGAGCGGCGTGCCGAGTCACCCGCCGAAGGCCGGGCTCGACACGCCTGGTGGCATAGAATGGGGGCACATCCGCCATGTATAAGGAGGGGATCGCGATCTCGACGACATCGCAGACCGCCGCGATTCATCACTCGCTCGGTCAGAGGATCCGCGGTTACATCGCCCTCACCAAGCCTCGCGTACTCGAGCTTCTGCTCGTCTCCACCGTTCCGGTGATGTTCCTGGCCGAGGGCGGGATGCCCGATCTCTGGCTCGTCATCGCGACCGTCATCGGCGGTGCGATGAGCGCATCCTCGGCGGCCTCGTTCAACATGTACCTCGATCGCGACATCGACGTGCACATGAAGCGCACCGAGAACCGGCCGCTCGTGACCGGCGAGGTCTCTCCGCGCGGTGCCCTGGTCTTCTCGTGGGTGCTGGCCGTGGCATCCACCGTCTGGCTGCTGCTCACGACCAACTGGCTCGCCGCGACGCTCTCGGTGATCGCCATCTTCTTTTACGTCGTGATCTACACGATGATCCTCAAGCGCCGCACCGAGCAGAACATCGTCTGGGGCGGCATCGCGGGATGCTTCCCCGTGCTGATCGGCTGGAGCGCCGTCACCGGCTCGCTCGACTGGCCGCCGCTGGTTCTCTTCGTGCTCGTCTTCCTCTGGACGCCGCCGCACTACTGGCCGCTGTCGATGAAGTACAAGGACGACTACGACGACGTCGACGTGCCGATGCTCGGCGTCACCCGGTCGGCCTCGCAGGTGGGTCTGCAGGTCATTCTGTACGCGTGGGCGACCGTCGCGTGCTCGCTGCTGCTCGTGCCCGTCGCGCACATGGGACTCGTCTACACCGTCTCGGCCCTCGTCTTCGGCGGCTGGTTCATCTACGAGTCGCACCGCCTGTACAACCGGGCCGTGCACGGCGACGAGGCGCGGCCGATGCGGGTGTTCCACGCGTCGATCACCTACCTGACCCTGATCTTCGTCGCCGTCGCGGTCGACCCGCTGCTGCCGTTCTGATCCTCCGATCGACATCACGAACAGGCCCCCGCCGGATCCATCCGGCGGGGGCCTGTTCGTGGCGGCGAGTCTGGTCAGGCCGCGGGCTTCTTCAGTCTGGTGATGACCACGGTGTACGTCGCGGCAGACAGCGCGGCGAGCACCATGTGGATGCCGACCAGCACCGGGGGCAGACCGGTGCGCGCCTGCAGCACGCCGACGCCGACCTGCACGAGGATCGCGACGACGAGCACGAGCATCCACCGGCGCGGCGGCAGCTTCAGCACCCATGCCGACACGGCCAGGATCAGCACGAGGACTGCCAGCACGTAGCCCGGCCAGGCGTGCACGTGGGCGAGGATGCTGGCGTCGAAGCCCTGCCGCTGGATGTCGATGTCGCCGGAGTGGGGGCCTGAGCCCGTGGTCAGCACGCCGAAGACGATCGTGAGAGCCAGCGCGACACCGGTGAGATGCGCCGTGATCGAGAACCAGGCCGGAACGGCCGGGATGCGCCTGCCCGGCTGCGCGCGCAGGCGCACGAGGAACAGGGCCGTGACGCACACGAGAAGCAGGGACACCGTGTAGTGGAAGCCGACGAGGAACGGGTTGAGGCTGCTGATCACCGCGAAGCCGCCGACGACCGCCTGCGCCATCACGCCCACCAGCACCACCCACGCCAGGACGGCGAGGTCGCGCCGCTCGGTCGTCTGCCGGAGCGAGTCGACGGCTCCCACCAGCACCGCGAGGAGCAGCACGGCGGACATGAGCGCCGCATCCGGAAGACCCAGCGCGGACGCCGCGATGTACACCGCGACCCCTGCGGCGATGCCGCCGAGCGCGAACCAGACGGCGCGCAGCACCAGTCGGCGTCCGCTGATGACGTGCAGCGTGAGCATGAGCACGGCGAGCGCGAGCAGACCCACGACGCCGGTCATCACCCGATTGCCGAACTCGATCGCCCCGTGCACGCCCTGCACCTCGAGGATCGGCACGAGCGACTCCGGCGTGCACAGCGGCCACTCCGTGCAGCCCAGGCCGGAGCCGGTCAGCCGCACGGCGCCGCCGGTGCCGATGATCAGCACCTCGGCGGCGAACGACAGCCACGCGAAGACGCGCAGCCGTCGGCCGATCGTCGTCGGCAGCCAGCTCAGGGTGTCGCCGGGCGTGCGCCTGCGCGGGAGGGTATCCGTAGCGGCGTTGTGGTTCATGGTGCCTCCGGTTCGCGGAATCGACAGGCGGGCGCGGCCCGCTCGCGAGGCGGAACCTGTAGAATCGGGATTGTGATGAGGGGCGCACACAGCGCGGATTCCCTCACCGACAGTTTAGGCGCGAGTCTCGCGCCGAAGATGAGGGCCTATGAGCGGCATCCTTTTCCCGAAGACTCGACGGGGAACCGGTGTGCCGGGGCGGATGACACCGTCTGGGCCGTGTTGAGGAGAGTGTGTCATGTCGGATGTCCTGATCGACCGCCCGGAACTGGATGGGCTGGGGGTGTACGAGTTCGGCTGGCACGACGCCGATGCCGCCGGAGCCAGCGCGCGCCGCGGTCTCTCCGAGGACGTCGTGCGCGACATCTCCGCTCTCAAGAACGAGCCGGAGTGGATGCTGAAGACCCGCCTCAAGGGGCTGTCGCTGTTCGACCGCAAGCCGATGCCCACCTGGGGTGCGGATCTCAGCGACATCGACTTCGACAACATCAAGTACTTCGTCCGCTCCACCGAGAAGCAGGCGCAGAGCTGGGAAGACCTTCCCGACGACATCAAGAACACCTACGAGCGTCTCGGCATCCCCGAGGCCGAGCGTCAGCGTCTCGTCGCCGGCGTCGCCGCGCAGTACGAGTCCGAGGTCGTCTACCACCAGATCCGTGAGGACCTCGAGGCCCAGGGCGTCATCTTCATGGACACTGACACGGCGCTGCGCGAGCACCCCGAGTTCTTCGAGGAGTACTTCGGCACCGTGATCCCGACCGGCGACAACAAGTTCGCCGCGCTCAACACGGCGGTGTGGTCGGGCGGCTCGTTCGTGTACGTGCCCAAGGGCGTTCACGTCGAGATCCCGCTGCAGGCGTACTTCCGCATCAACACCGAGAACATGGGTCAGTTCGAGCGGACCCTGATCATCGCCGACGAGGACAGCTACGTCCACTACATCGAGGGCTGCACCGCCCCGATCTACAAGTCGGACTCGCTGCACTCGGCCGTCGTCGAGATCATCGTGAAGAAGAACGCCCGCGTGCGCTACACGACGATCCAGAACTGGTCGAACAACGTCTACAACCTCGTCACCAAGCGCGCGGTCGCCCACGAGGGCGCGACGATGGAGTGGGTCGACGGCAACATCGGCTCCAAGGTGACGATGAAGTACCCCTCCATCTACCTGATGGGCGAGCACGCCAAGGGCGAGACCCTGTCGGTCGCCTTCGCCGGTCCCGGTCAGCACCAGGACGCGGGCGCGAAGATGGTGCACATGGCGCCGTACACGCAGTCGTCGATCGTGTCGAAGTCGATCGCCCGCGGCGGCGGCCGCGCCGGGTACCGCGGCGAGGTCCGCGTGGACGCCGCTGCGCACCACTCCGCCAACTCGGTGGTCTGCGACGCGCTTCTCGTCGACACGCAGTCGCGCTCCGACACGTACCCGGCGATCGACATCCGCGTCGACGATGTCCAGCTCGGTCATGAGGCCACGGTCTCGAAGGTCAGCGAGGAGCAGCTCTTCTACCTGCAGTCCCGCGGCATCGAGGAGACCGAGGCGATGGCGATGATCGTGCGCGGGTTCATCGAGCCCATCGCACGCGAGCTGCCCATGGAGTACGCGATGGAACTGAACAAGCTCATCGAGATGGGCATGGAAGGATCGGTCGGCTGATGACGGCCCCCACCCAGGCGCCCGAGCTGGCGCCGCAGACGAACGCGCACATCGACCCTGCCGCGCAGGTCGCGAGCGCCGGCTTCGTGCCGGTGCAGACCCGCTCCGAGCGTCCGAGGTCGTTCGACCCGGACGACTTCGGCGTTCCGACCGGCCGTGAGGTCAACTGGAAGCACACCCCCGTCGCGCAGATGAAGACGCTGTTCGACACCGCAGCCGCGAGCGACGCGGTCACCTACACCTTCAGCCACGAGCAGTACGTCAGCGCGCCGCTCGCGCACGGCGCCTCGCCGCGGGGCGAGTTCTTCGTCCCGGAGGACGTCGTCTCGGCCGTGGCATGGCAGGGTGCGGCCGAGGCGCTGCACCTCAGCATCCCGGCCGATGAGGAGGTCGCAGAGCCGATCGTCGTGACGATCGACGGCAGCGGCGGCCGCGCTGACGCGCACCTCGTGATCGAGGCCGGACGCCACAGCGTCGCCACCGTCGTGCTGCAGCACGGCGGTACGGCGGAGTACGCGCAGAACGTCGAGATCATCGTGCGCGACGGCGCGAAGCTCAAGGTCGTGACCGTGCAGCGCTGGGAGGACGACGCGGTGCACGCGGCCGCCCACCAGGCGCGCGTCGACCGCGACGCCGAGCTCACGCACATCGTGGTCAGCCTCGGCGGCGGCGTCGTGCGTGTGAACCCGAACGTCGAGCTCGCGGGCACCGGGTCGCACGGCTACCTGTACGGGCTGTCGTTCGCCGACTCCGGCCAGCACCTGGAGAGCCAGGTCTACCTGCACCACAAGGGTGCGCACACCACGGGCGATGTGCTGTACAAGGGCGCGCTGCACGGTCAGAGCGCGCACAGCGTCTGGATCGGCGACGTGCTGATCGGACCGGACGCGACCGGCACCGACTCGTACGAGGCGAACCGCAACCTCGTACTCACCGAGGGCGCCCGCGCCGACTCGATCCCGAACCTCGAGATCCAGACCGGCGACATCGCCGGGGCGGGACACGCGAGTGCGACGGGTCGCTTCGACGACGAGCAGCTGTTCTACCTGCAGGCGCGAGGCATCTCCGAGGAGGAGGCGCGCCGCCTGGTCGTGTTCGGCTTCCTCACCGAGGTCGTGCAGCGCATCGGCATCCCGACGCTGCAGGACGAGCTGACCGCCGCGCTCGAGGCCGAGCTCGAGGCGGTGACCCGATGAGCGCACAGCGCGCCTGCAGTGTCAGCGAGCTGGAGCAGGACACGCCGCTGCGCGTCGAGCTCGACGGCATCGCGATCTCGATCGTTAAGGACAGCGACGACGAGATCCACGCGATCGGCGACCGCTGCACGCACGGCGACATCTCGCTCTCCGAGGGGTTCGTGGAAGGCAAGACGCTGGAGTGCTGGGCCCACGGCTCGGCGTTCTCGCTCGAGACCGGCCACCCCCTCAACCTCCCCGCTTACGAGCCCGTCCCGGTGTTCGTCGTCGAGATCGACGGTGACGACGTGCTCATCGACCCCACTGTCACTAAGGAAGTCTGAATGTCTGTTCTCGAGATCCGCGACCTGCACGTAACGGTCGAGACCGACCAGGGCGAGACGCCGATCCTCAACGGGATCGACCTCACCATCAAGACCGGTGAGACGCACGCCATCATGGGCCCCAACGGCTCGGGCAAGTCGACGCTCGCCTACACGATCGCCGGCCACCCCAAGTACACCGTCACGCAGGGCACCATCACCTTCGACGGTGCGGACGTGCTCGAGATGAGCGTCGATGAGCGCGCCCGCGCCGGCCTCTTCCTCGCGATGCAGTACCCGGTCGAGATCCCCGGTGTCACGGTCACGAACTTCCTGCGCACCGCCAAGACCGCGATCGACGGCGAGGCGCCCTCGATCCGGCAGTGGACGAAGGACGTCAAGGCGGCCATGTCGAACCTGCGCATGGACCCCAAGTTCGCCCAGCGAAACGTCAACGAGGGCTTCTCGGGTGGCGAGAAGAAGCGTCACGAGATCATGCAGCTCGAGGTGCTCAAGCCGAAGCTGGCCGTTCTCGACGAGACCGACTCCGGTCTCGACGTCGACGCGCTGAAGATCGTCTCCGAGGGCGTCAACCGCGCCAAGGAGGCCACGAACCTCGGTGTGCTGCTGATCACCCACTACACCCGCATCCTGCGCTACATCCGCCCCGACTACGTGCACGTCGTCGTCAAGGGACGGATCGTCGAGGAGGGCGGACCCGAGCTCGCCGACCGGCTCGAGGCGGAGGGCTACGACCGCTTCCTCGACCCCGCCGAGCCGATCGAAGCGTAGGCTGGGAGCATGACCGCGACGCTCAGCCCCGAGAAGTTCGACGAGGTCACCGAGGCTCTCAAGGACGTGATGGATCCCGAGCTCGGGATCAACGTCGTCGATCTCGGCCTCATCTACGATCTCTCGTGGGACGACGAGAACGACGCACTCGTGATCCACATGACGCTGACCAGCGCCGGATGCCCGCTCACCGACGTTCTCGAGGAGCAGACCGCCCAGGCGCTGGACTCGGTCGTCGAGCAGTTCCGGATCAACTGGGTGTGGATGCCGCCGTGGGGCCCGGAGCGGATCACGGACGACGGGCGCGACATGATGCGCGCCCTCGGGTTCGCGATCTGAGCTGACGGGCGTCGGCGACTGGGTCGAGGTCGACAAGATCTGCCGACCCACGCTGTAGGTGTCGGCGTGCGCCGCCTGGGATCTTCTCAATACTGTGGGAATCGACAACGTGACAGCCGCTTCGGTGCACGTAACCCACGACCTCGGAGGATCCATGGCTCCCGACCGCCGTCCGCTCAGCGCTGATCTGGCGCGCATCGCCGTCTTCGCCGCACTGGTGATCGTGCTCGGCACGGTGATGGTGCCGCTGCCGAGCGGTGTTCCGATCACCGGTCAGACGCTCGGCGTCATGCTCGCCGGACTCGTGCTCGGCGCGCGCCGTGCGCCGCTGTCGGTGCTGCTCATGCTCGCACTCGCGGCGATCGGACTCCCGGTGCTGGCCGGGGGACGCGGTGGGCTCGGAGCCTTCGTCGGGCCGACCGCCGGATACATGGCGGGCTGGGTCGTCGGGGCGGTCGTGATCGGCCTGATCGCGCACAGTGGGCGCTTCACCTGGTGGCGTGCGGCCACCGGATCCCTCGTCGGCGGCATCATCGTCGTCTACCTCTTCGGGATCCCGGTGCAGGCCGCTGTCACCGGCGTGCCGCTCGACCTGACGGCGCTGTCGACCGTCGCCTTCCTTCCCGGCGACCTGATCAAGGCGACGCTGGCGACCGTGCTCGCGGTCGCGCTCCACCGGGCGTACCCCCGGGCCTTCCCGGCGGGAGTCGCCGCGCCTGCGCGAGCTGTCGGCGCCACTCCCGTCCCCGCGCGGTGACGACCGCTCACATCGCCTTCGAGGACGTGTCCTACGTCGTCGACGATGCTCCGATCCTGCGTGGCGTCACGACCCGATTGACCGCGTCACGCACGGCGGTGATCGGCGCCAACGGCTCGGGGAAGTCGACGTTCGCCCGCATGATCAACGGGCTGCGTCAGCCGACCTCCGGCTCCGTCCGCGTGCTGGGACTCGACCCGGCGGCCGATGCCGCGAGGGTGCGCTCGCGGGTGGGGTTCGTGTTCACCAACCCCGAGGCTCAGATCCTCATGCCGACACCAGCCGAGGATCTCGCGCTCTCTCTCGGCTCCCTGCCGCGAGCGATGCGCACGCTGCGCGTCGCGCGGATCCTCGAGCAGTACGGGCTGGCCGGGCGGGGCGATCAGCCCGTCTCCGAGCTCTCGGGCGGCCAGCGACAGCTGCTGGCGCTGGCTGCGGTGCTGTGCACCGATCCCCGGCTGGTCGTCGCGGATGAGCCGACCACGCTGCTCGATCTGCGCAACGCCCGCCGGATCGCCGACCTGCTGCTCACGCTGCCGGTGCCGGTCGTGATCGTCACACACGACCTGGAGCTGGCGGGGCGCTGCGACGCGGCGGTGCTCTTCGACGGTGGGCGCGTGGTCGAGATGGGGGAGCCGCCAGCCGTGATCGAGACGTATCGGCGGATCAGCGCGTGATCTCCCTGTATCGGGCCGGCGACAGCATCCTGCACCGGATCCCCGCCGGGTGGAAGCTTCTCGCGCTGGCGATCTGCGCGCTGGCCATCTCGATTACGCGTCTGCCCACGACCGGGACCATCGTGCTGCTCGGTGCGGCCACGACCGTGCTGCTCTCGACCGGCGCTGGCCTGCGGGGGACAGCTCTGGCCTGGTGGCGGCTGCGCTGGCTGATCGTCGTGCTGGGCGGCGCACTGGTCGTCTTCGTCGACGTCACCGCCGCGGTGCAGAGCACCGGCAGGGTGGTGGCCATGCTCCTGCTGGCGGAGGCGGTGACGAGGACCACTAGGACGGGCGACCCGCTCGACGTGCTGCGCCGGCTGTTCCGTCCGCTGCGCGTGTTCGGCGTGGATCCCGAGACCCCGGCTCTCGCCGTCTCGCTGACGATCACGATGGTGCCCGTGCTCGCCGGCCTCCTCGAGCAGGTGCGCGACGCGCAGCGCGCGAGGGGAGTGCGGCTCGGTGTGCGGGCCGCCGTGCCCCTGCTCGTGCTCGCGATGAAGCACGCCGACGACGTGGGCGATGCGCTCACCGCGCGAGGGCTCGCCCGCTGACCTCACGGGCCGGCCGTGGGGCGGGGGCGCGGGCGTCCTCCCATCCTGAAAGGCCCCGCATCGCCCGCGAACTATACTGGGAGGCTGGCCCCTCGGCCGCTCTCCCCTCTACGAACGGATACCGCTGTGCTCGCCGTGCATGACCTCGAGATCCGCGTCGGAGCACGTGTGCTCATGTCGGACGTCTCGTTCCGGGTCGCCGCCGGCGACAAGATCGGCCTCGTCGGCCGCAACGGCGCCGGCAAGACCACCCTGACGAAGGTGCTCGCCGGCGATGTGCTGGCCTCCGAGGGCAAGGTCACACGATCGGGCGAGATCGGGTACCTCCCGCAGGATCCGCGCATCGGCGACCCTGAGATGCTCGCCAGGACCCGCATCCTCGATGCGCGCGGTCTCGGCACCATCCAGCTCGGCATCGCCACGGCCTCGCACGACATGGCATCGGATGATCCGAAGCTCGCCGAGCGCGCCATGCGCAAGTTCGCCAACCTCACCGAGCGGTTCGAGGCGCTCGGAGGCTATGCGGCCGAGGCCGAGGCGGCGTCCATCGCCAACAACCTCTCGCTGCCCGATCGCATCCTCGATCAGCCGCTGAGCACCCTCTCCGGCGGCCAGCGTCGAAGGATCGAGCTCGCCCGCATCCTGTTCTCCGACGCCGACACGATGATCCTCGACGAGCCCACCAACCACCTCGACGCCGACAGCGTGGTGTGGCTGCGCGAGTTCCTGAAGAACTACAAGGGCGGGCTCATCGTGATCAGCCACGATGTCGAGCTCGTCGGCGAGACGGTCAACCGCGTGTTCTACCTCGACGCGAACCGCCAGGTCATCGACATGTACAACATGAACTGGAAGAACTACCTGCGCCAGCGGGTGGCGGATGAGGAGCGCCGCAAGAAGGAGCGCGCCAACGCCGAGAAGAAGGCCACCCAGCTGCAGCTGCAGGCCGCGCGGTTCGGCGCCAAGGCGTCGAAGGCCGCCGCGGCGCACCAGATGGTCGCGCGCGCCGAGAAGCTGCTGTCGGGCCTCGACGAGGTGCGTCAGGTCGACCGGGTCGCGAAGCTGCGCTTCCCCAAGCCCGCGCCGTGCGGGAAGACGCCGCTGATGGCATCCGGGCTGTCGAAGTCGTACGGCTCGCTCGAGATCTTCACCGACGTCGATCTCGCTATCGACCGCGGCTCGAAGGTCGTCGTGCTGGGGCTGAACGGTGCGGGCAAGACCACGCTGCTGCGTCTGCTCGCCGGCGTCGACCAGCCCGACACGGGTCAGCTCGAACCAGGCCACGGCTTGAAGATCGGCTACTACGCGCAGGAGCACGAGAACCTCGACGTGAAGCGGACGGTGCTGGAGAACATGATCTCCGCGGCCCCGGATCTGAACGAGACCGAGGCGCGCAAGGTGCTCGGATCCTTCCTCTTCACCGGTGACGACGTGCACAAGCCCGCCGGTGTGCTCTCGGGCGGCGAGAAGACCCGTCTGTCGCTCGCGACGCTGGTCGTGTCGGCGGCGAACATGCTGCTGCTCGACGAGCCGACGAACAACCTCGACCCCGCTTCCCGCGAGGAGATCCTGGGCGCGCTCGCGCACTACGAGGGAGCGGTCGTGCTCGTCTCGCACGACCCCGGTGCGGTGGCGTCGCTCAATCCCGAGCGCGTGCTGATCCTGCCTGACGGCGTCGAGGACATCTGGAGCAAGGAGTACCAGGACCTCATCGAGCTCGCCTGAGGCGCTCGCCTGAGCCCCCGACGGCCGCAGGTCAGCGTGTCGCGGAGTCGAGCAGTGCGTCCTCGTCGTCGGCATCCCGGTCGCGGCGACGCGGCTGGCGGGTCGGCAGCTCTCCGGCATCCTCCTTCGCCTTCACGATCTCGATGCGGATGACGTAGCCGATGAAGGCGAAGCCCATCACCGCGAACAGGATCCACTGGATCGCGTACGACAGATGCGGGCCGGGGTCGTCGGTGGGGGAGGTGAACCCGCCCAGAGCGGATGCCGCGGCCGGATCCTCGGAGACGAGCTGTCCGTAGGCGCTCGTCACGAGCGCCGGATTCACCCGCTCGGCGATCGTGGGGAGATGGATCGTGGGCACCTGCCCAGCCGGCGCACTGCGACCCGACGAGGGCAGGCGCTCGCCCGGACGCAGCCGCACCACCACGGTGCTCTCGCCCGCGGGGGGCGCGGGAACCGTCTTCGGAACGGCGTCCTCGCCCGACGAGATCCAGCCGCGGTCGACCAGCAGCACCAGGCCGCTCTCATCCCGGAAGGGCACCAGCACCTCGAACGCGCTCGTGCCGCCGTGCGGACGGTTGCGCACGAGAAGCTGCTGGTCGGCGAGGTACTCCCCGCGCAGCAGCACCGGATGCCACTCGTCGGCCGGCGCGAGCGCTGCGTCGTCACCGAGCAGCTCGGCGACGGGCACCGGCTCCGCGTCGTAGTTGCGCTCGACCAGCGCGATCTGCTCCGCACGCGCCTCGTTGCGGTCGAACTGCCACTGCGACAGGAAGGCGCATGCGATCGCGAAGCCGATCGCGACGAGCAGGTATATGCCCCAGCGCATCAGACGGCTCACGCGGGCATCCCCTCGTGCACGGTGACGGGGAAGTCCCTCGCCCGGAGATAGTCGCTCAGGAACCCCACGTGCGCGTCGCAGGCGAGCCAGATCTTGCGTCGGTCCTCGGCGTGGATGCGCGGGTTGCGCCAGACGATGTGGTGGGTGGCGCGTTCTCGGCATTCCGCCCGCGCGCACTCGAGCTCGGCTGTCATCGCTCGCCGGCCTCGCGGTCGCCCGGTCTCTCGATGATGGTGATGACGTCCGGATCCGCGCCGGTGGGTGCGGGGGCGGAGGCGCGTGGCGCTTCGAGCTGCGTGACCGGCGACTCGACGGTGCTGGAGGTGCTGTCGCTGCCCGCGTTCGCGTAGACGACGGCGATGTACGGGAGGAAGATCGCGGCGACGGCGAACGCCCACGTCCACCACCCGAGCGGCTGCACGAGCATCATGAGCAGGAAGCAGACCGTGCGGATGATCATCGTCAGCGCGTACCGGCGCACGCGGTGGTCCGCCTCGGCCTGCGGCGACTGCGGCAGGGAGGTGACAGCGGGGGCGCGGCGCTTCTCTTTCACGGTGCTTCCAGCCTACGCCGCGCGCGGCATGCCGGACGCCGCTCGGCGGGCCGCGCGCGGCAGGACGTGATCGGTAGGATGGCGTGCGATCCGATCCCCAGTCAGGAGCCCTACATGAGCGCTGAGCGCGTCGTCCTCGTCACCGGCGGAAACCGCGGCATCGGCCGTGCCATCGCCGAACGCTTCGTCCGCGACGGATACCGCGTCGCGGTCACGGCACGCAGCGGCGAGGGCCCCGAGGGCACTCTGACCGTGCGTGCCGACGTCACCGACGCCGCCGACATCGACGCGGCGTTCACCGAGGTCGAGCAGCAGCTCGGACCGGTCGAGATCGTCGTCGCCAACGCCGGGATCACCAAGGACACCCTTCTGATGCGCATGAGCGAGGACGACTTCGACAGCGTCGTCGCGACCAACCTCGGCGGCACCTTCCGGGTCGTCAAGCGCGCGTCGAAGGGCATGCTGCGCGCGCGCTTCGGACGCGTCATCCTGATCTCCAGTGTCGTCGGCCTGTACGGCTCGGCAGGGCAGGTCAACTACTCGGCGTCCAAGAGCGCGCTGGTCGGCTTCGCCCGCTCGCTCACCCGCGAGCTGGGCGGTCGCGGCATCACCGCGAACGTGGTCGCACCGGGGTTCATCGAAACCGACATGACGGCGGAGCTGCCCGAGGACACGCAGAAGCAGTACAAGGCGAGCATCCCCGCGGGCCGTTTCGCGACGCCGGACGAGGTGGCCGGTGCGGTCGTGTGGCTCGCGGGCGACGACGCGGCCTACATCTCGGGAGCCGTCATCCCGGTCGACGGCGGGCTCGGCATGGGGCACTGAGCCCGGCCGGCGCGGACCGGGACAGGCGGCACCTCAGGGCAGCAGCGGGATGATCTCGGACAGATCCTGCGGTCCGACGACGAGCGACGCCGCCGCGCGCACGGCGGGCTTGGCGTTGAACGCGATCCCGAGCCCTGCCACGGCCATCATCGTGAGATCGTTCGCGCCGTCCCCGATCGCGATCGTCGCGTGCGGTGCGACGCCCAGTTCAGCGGCCCAGCTCTGCAGCGACGCCGCCTTCGCGTCGGCGTCGACGATCTCCCCGTCGACGGCGCCGGCGAGCACGTCGCCCTCGAGCAGAAGCCGGTTCGCCCGCCAGCGATCGACGCCCAGACCCGGTGCGATGTGGTCGAGGATCTCGTGGAACCCGCCGGAGACCACGCCGACGACACCGCCGCGCTCATGCACCGCCGCGGTCAGCTCGTGCACGCCCTGCGTGGGCTCGATCCGGGCGCGCACGCGCTCGAAGGCGGCGGTGGGCACGCCGCGCAGCGCGTCGACGCGTGAACGCAGGCTCGTCGCGAAGTCCACCTCACCGCGCATCGCCGCCTCGGTGGCCGCCTGCACCTCGGCGCGGCGACCCGCCTCGTCGGCGAGGAGTTCGATCACCTCATTGCGGATGAGGGTGGAATCGGCATCGAGGACGACGAGGAATCGCGCAGCGGTCACCCGTCGAGCGTAGCGCTCAGCGGGTGACGCGCACGCCCTTGCCGACGACCGTGATGCCCGAGTCGGTCACCGTGAAGCCGCGTTCCAGGTCGCGTTCGCGGTCCACCCCGACCGTCGCGCCGTCCTCGAGGATGACGTTCTTGTCGAGGACCGCGCGACGCACGCGGGACCCGAGCCCCATGTGCACGTTGTCGAGGAGCACCGAGTCGGTGATCGTCGAGCCGCCCAGCGCGACGCCGCGCAGCCCGATCACGCTCCGCTCGATGTGCGTGCCCGAGAGCACCGAGCCCGCGGCGACGATCGAGTCGATCGCGTTGCCGATCCTGCCGACCGCATCCCGCACGAACTTGGCCGGCGGCATGTTGACGTTCTGCGTGCGGATCGGCCAGTCGGTGTTGTACAGGTTGAAGATCGGCAGGGTCGAGATCAGGTCCATGTGGGCGTCGAAGTACGAGTCGATGGTCCCGACATCCCGCCAGTACGAGCGATCCCGCGGCGACGAGCCGGGCACATCGTTCTGCTTCATGTCGTAGTAGCCCGCCTCGCCGCGCTGCACGAAGTAGGGGATGATGTCGCCGCCCATGTCGTGCCCGGATGAGGTGGATTCGCCGTCCGCCTCCACCGCGGCGACGAGCGCGTCGGCGTTGAAGACGTAGTTGCCCATGGAGACGAGCACCTCGTCGGGGGAGTCGGAAAGCCCGACCGGGTCGGCCGGCTTCTCGAGGAAGTCGCGGATGCGTCCGGTGTCGGGATCCGCGTCGATCACCCCGAACTGCGAGGCCAGCGCGATCGGCTGACGGATGCCGGCGACGGTGGCGGGCGCGCCGGACGCGATGTGCGCGTCGATCATCTGCTGGAAGTCCATGCGGTAGACGTGATCCGCGCCGATCACGACGACGATGTCCGGCTTCTCGTCGTTGATGAGGTTGAGGCTCTGCAGGATCGCGTCGGCGGAGCCGGAGAACCAGCGCTTCCCGAGACGCTGCTGGGCAGGAACGGAGGTGACGTACGAGTCGAGCAGCGCCGACATCCGCCAGTTCTGCGAGACGTGCCGGTCGAGGCTGTGCGACTTGTACTGCGTCAGCACGACGACCTGCCGCAGGCCCGAGTTGATGAGGTTGGATATCGCGAAGTCGATCAGGCGGTACTGGCCGCCGAAGGGCACCGCAGGCTTGGCTCTGTCCGCGGTGAGGGGCATGAGGCGCTTGCCCTCACCGCCGGCGAGGATGATCCCGAAAACCTTCTTTGGAGCCGACATGCGTCCACCATAGAGCGCCCGACGACCGATGTACTACCGTGCAGACATGCGAGTCGACATCATCACCAAGGAATATCCGCCGGAGATCTACGGCGGCGCCGGCGTGCATGTCGCCGAGCTCGTGGCGGCGCTGCGCAGCAGCATCGAGGTGCAGGTGCGCGCCTTCGGGGCCGAGCGCGCCGAGCCGGGCACGCACGCGTATCGGGTCCCGGCGGAGCTGGCCGCGGCGAATCCCGCGCTGCAGACCCTCGGCACGGATCTGGTCATGGTCGGCGACGTCGCCGGAGCCGACCTCGTGCACAGTCACACCTGGTACGCGAACTTCGCCGGCCATCTCGCGTCCCAGCTGCACGGCATCCCGCACGTGCTCACCGCGCACAGCCTCGAGCCGCTGCGGCCGTGGAAGGCCGAACAGCTCGGCGGCGGCTACGCGGTCTCGAGTGGAATCGAGCGGCTCGCGTACGAGAACGCCGCCGCGATCGTCGCCGTCAGCGACGGCATGCGCCAGGACATCCTGCGCAGCTACCCGCAGGTCGACCCGCAGCGTGTGCGCGTGATCCACAACGGCATCGACGTCGAGCGCTGGCGCCCGGTCGAGAACCCCGAGTTCCTGGCGAGCATCGGGATGGATCCGTCTCGCCCGTCGGTGGTCTTCGTCGGACGCATCACCAGGCAGAAGGGGCTGCCGTATCTGCTGCGCGCCGCCCGGCTGCTGCCGCCGGACGTGCAGCTCGTGCTGTGCGCCGGCGCTCCCGACACCCCCGAGATCATGGCGGAGGTGCAGGAGGGCGTCCGCCTGCTGCAGCAGACGCGCAAGGGGGTCATCTGGATCGAGCGGATGCTGCCGCGCGACGAGCTGTCGGCGATCCTCGCCGCCGCCACCACGTTCGTGTGCCCCTCGGTGTACGAGCCGCTGGGCATCGTCAACCTCGAGGCGATGGCGTGCGGCGCCGCGGTGGTCGGCACCGCGACGGGTGGTATCCCCGAGGTCGTCGACGACGGGGTGACGGGGCGGCTGGTGCCGATCGAGCAGCTGCAGGACGGCACCGGGACTCCCGTGGATCCCGAGCGCTACGTCTCGGATCTCGCCGCCGCGCTCACCGAGGTCACGGGCGACCCCGCACGGGCGCGACAGTACGGCGAGGCCGGAAGGGAGCGAGCCCGCAGCCAGTTCAGCTGGGGCGCGATCGCCGACACCACGCGCGCGCTCTACGAGGAGCTGACCGCCTGAGCCGATAGGCTGACCTCATGTCGAGCGCTCTGGATCTCACCGATGTCGTCGTGCGTCGCGAAGGCCGCAACATCGTCGATCGGGTGACCTGGTCGGTATCCGAGGATCAGCGCTGGGTGGTGCTCGGGCCCAACGGCGCCGGCAAGACGACGCTGCTGCAGCTCGCCGACACCCTCATGCACCCGACGTCGGGCACGGTGACCGTGCTCGGCGAGACCCTCGGACGCACCGACGTGTTCGAGCTGCGGCCGCGGATCGGCTTCGCCTCGTCCGCCATGGCCCGCCGCATTCCGCGCGACGAGACCGTGCTCAACGCGGTCATGACCGCCGCGTTCAGCGTGATGGGTCGCTGGAACGAGGACTACGAGGCCATCGATGAGCGGCGCGCGCGGCGTGTGCTCGCCGACTGGCGCCTGGAGCACCTCGCGGAGCGCCTGTTCGGAACGCTCAGCGACGGCGAGCAGAAGCGCGTGCAGATCGCCCGCGCGGTGATGACCGATCCGGAGCTGCTGCTGCTCGACGAGCCCACGGCGAGCCTCGACCTCGGCGCCCGCGAGGAGCTGCTGCAGCTGCTCGGCGGGTACGCCGCATCGCCGACCACCCCGGCGATGGTCATGGTGACCCACCACGTCGAGGAGATCCCGGTGGGCTTCACACACGTGCTGCTGCTGCGTGACGGCGCTGTCGTCGCCGGCGGGCCGATCGCCGAGACGCTGACGGCGGAAGCGCTCACCGAGGCGTTCGGCATGCCGATCGTGCTCACGCAGGACGGCGGCCGCTACGCCGCACGCTCCGCCTGAGTGGTGCTAAAGTAGATCCTTGGTGCGATAGCACCACAGACTTCCCTCGACTCTGGCAGAATCCAGGGCACCACGTAAGGAACCCCATGAAGACTGACATCCACCCCGACTACCGCGCGGTCGTTTTCCGTGACCTCGGCTCGGGAGAGACCTTCCTCACCCGCTCCACCGTCACGAGCGACAAGACCATCGAGCTGGACGGTGTGGAGTACCCCGTCATCGATGTCGAGATCTCGTCGGCTTCGCACCCGTTCTACACGGGCAAGCAGCGCATCATGGACTCGGCCGGTCGTGTCGAGCGGTTCAACCAGCGCTTCAAGAACTTCGGCGGCTCCGCCAAGTAAGCAGCCGCAGCGAAGGCCCCGCCCCGGCGGGGCCTTCGTCGTACCCGGGCTCCGCGATCGGGCACCTGGCCTCATCGCATCCGGCCCCTCGCATCCGGCGTGCCGGCGCCCTCAGCCTCGAACCGGCCACGAGCCGTCGAGACGCTGCTCGGGGTCGATCCGCCCGATCCCGATGAAGTACTCCGTGAGGCTCGCCGCCTGGTCCCGTGCCCACCCGATCTGCCTGGTGTGCAGGTCGGCTGCCGAGCGGGGCAGCGAGAACCGGCGGGCGAGGGCGAGCGCCACCCGCCCCGCGGCCACGGCATCCGCCGACGCCTCATGCGCGTCATCCAGAGGCACCGCGTAGTGATCGGCGACGACGGTGAGCGTGCGCTTGCCGCGACGGTATCGGTCGAACGCCTTGTCGAGGACCAGCGGGTCGATGACCGGCGACGGGCTGATCAGCTCGGGGATCCCGTGGCGGCGCGCCTCGTGCGCGAGGAGCGAGAAGTCGTACGAGGCGTTGTACGCGACGATCGGCAGACCCTGCGCGAACAGTGCGCGAAGGGCATGCACGATCTCGGCCACCACCTCACGCGCCGGTCTACCGTCGGCCCTGGCCTGCTCGGTGCTGATCCCGTGGACGGCCGCCGCGCCGTCGGGGATGGGCACTCCCGGATCGGCCAGCCAGTCACGGGCGGCGAGCTCCCTGCCGTGCCGATCGAGCACCCCGACGTGCGCGGTGACGATGCGATCCTGCGCCACATCGACGCCGGTCGTCTCGAGATCGAACACGCCCACGCGGGTGAGCCAGGCCGTAGCATCGAGCGGGAAGGTCATGCCGACACCATAGGAGGGGGCGCCGACACGGCCCGACTCCGCACCGACGGCCCGGGATCACTACGCTGTGCTGGTGACCTGGACGGTATGGCTCTCTCTGTTGGCCGCATGCGTGGTGATCAGCTTCACACCCGGGGCCGGGGCGATCAACACGATGAGCAACGCCCTCGTGCAGGGCTGGCGCCGTTCGCTGTGGGGCGTGCTCGGCCAGCAGGCCGCTCTCATCGTGCACGTGGTCATCGTCGCGGCGGGGGTGGGCCTGGTCGTCTCGCGATCGCCGCTGCTCTTCGAGATCATCAGGTACGCCGGCGCCGCCTACCTGATCTATCTCGGCATCCGCCTCCTCCTGGCGCCGCCGCAGCCGCAGGGCGTCGACACGACCATCTCGGCGCGCGAGGGCGCCTGGTCGATCTTCCGGCGGGGATTCTGGGTGAACCTGCTCAACCCGAAGGCGATCGTGTTCTTCCTCGCGTTCGTGCCGCAGTTCGTCCGGTTGGACCGCGATCCGCTGCCGCAGTACCTGGTGCTCGTCGGCACCGTGATCGTCGTGGACATCCTGGTGATGTGGTTCTTCTTCGCCGCCGCCGCCAAATCGTTCCGGCGGTTCACGACCCACGCCCGCGGTCAGCGCGTCCTGAACTCGGTCTTCGGCGCCCTCTTCATCGCCGTCGCCGCCCTGCTGCTGTTCCTGCACTGACGACCCACCTGCTCGCGCGGTCTTCCTGCACCGGTCGCGTCGGCGGCCGGTTGTCCACCGCCGCCGCGATACCGACTCCGTGCGACCCGCGGCGGCATGCACTCTGGTCGAACCCGGGCTGGTCCCGGCAACGAAGGAGCACGCTATGAGCATCACCAACGACGTCCTGACCATCGCCGGGAACATCGGCAACGACCCGACCGGCAACGAGACCCGAAGCGGCAAGGCGGTGATCAACTTCCGCGTCGCCACCTCGTCCGGGTACTTCGATCAGCGCACCGGCGCCTGGGTCGACGGGGTCACCAACTGGTATGCGGTTTCGGCGTTCGGCAAGCTCGCCGAGCACGCGAAGGCGTCGCTGCACCGCGGCGACCCCGTCATCGTCGTCGGGCGTCTGCGCCAGAAGGAGTGGGAGGCGAACGGCAAGAAGGGCATCGACATCGAGCTCACCGCCGACGCGATCGGCCACGACCTGCGGCGCGGTACGAGCGCGTTCGTGCGCCGCCCGCGTCCGGAGCAGGCCAGCGTGCCGCCCGCCGGCGACGACGCACCGGCGTTCGACGAGCCCACCGCGGCGGATCATGAGGCGTGGGCAGACGCCGGGCTGCGTCCGGCCGGTGGGCCGGATTCCGACGACCCCGCGGGGGAGTCCCGCGATGACGCTCTGACCTTCGCGTGATGCCCGACGCGGCGGGGACGCAGAACCGAGCGCCTAGACTCGAGGCGTGCACCACAGGTCCTCCGTCCCCGCCCGGCGGTCGGCGCGATCATGCTCTCTGCTGGTCAGCGCGGGGGCGCTCGCGCTCGCGCTGACGGCCTGTGCTCCGACGGCTGCTCCTGTCACGCCCCCCGTCTCACCGTCGCCTGCGCCTGCGGCCGCCAAGAGCGCCCCCGCACCGTCTGCCTCGCCGACGGGTGCGGATGCCGCTCTCGCCGCCTTCACGGAGGTCACCGCCCGCGTGTGGGCATCGGACTCGCGGCTGCAGGGCCGTGCCTACGTCGACGCCCTCGAGCACGCCGGCTTCGCGAAGGACGCGATGCAGGTGACCGCCGATCGGAGCACGGTCGGCAACCCCGCGGAGAGCCTGCAGTTCTCGGTCGCGTGGAGCGACACGCAGTGCCTCGTCGGTCAGGTCGGCCCGTCGACCGGCGAGCCCGTCACGGCGGTGCTTCCTCGACTGGCTGACGGAGCCTGTCTCGTGGGCGGCACCAGGCCCATCGACTGGTGACCCGTCGTCGGAGTCGACCGCACGGCGCCTGAGCGCTGCCGCGCGCGTCGACCGGTAGGCTGGGAAGCCGAGCCGACCAGAGGGGCAGCCCCCGTGTTCGGCCGCACACACTTCGCGCATCCGGACCCGGCATGCGCTGCGCCGATCACGGGCGCTGAGACAGATCCTCCAGAGGAGCGGTGAAGGTATGGCTGAGTACATCTATTCCATGGTGCGAGCGCGCAAGGCGGTCGGTGACAAGCTCATCCTCGACGACGTGACGATGGCGTTCCTGCCCGGCGCCAAGATCGGCATGGTCGGCCCGAACGGTGCCGGAAAGTCGACGATCCTGAAGATCATGGCCGGCCTCGACACTCCGTCCAACGGCGAGGCGAAGCTCACCCCCGGCTTCAGCGTCGGCATCCTCATGCAGGAGCCCGAGCTCGACGAGACCAAGACCGTGCTGGAGAACATCCAGGACGGTGTGGCGATCAAGCCGAAGCTGGATCGGTTCAACGAGATCTCGGCGCTGATGGCCGACCCCGACGCCGACTTCGACTCGCTGCTCGCCGAGATGGGCGTGCTGCAGGAGGAGATCGACGCAGCCGACGGCTGGGACCTCGACTCCCAGCTCGAGCAGGCGATGGACGCCCTGCGCACGCCGCCGGCCGACGCGGAGATCGGCCCGCTCTCGGGCGGTGAGAAGCGTCGCGTGGCTCTGGCGAAGCTGCTGCTGCAGAAGCCCGACCTGCTGCTGCTGGACGAGCCCACCAACCACCTCGACGCGGAGAGCGTGCTCTGGCTCGAGCAGCACCTCAAGGACTACAAGGGCGCGGTCATCGCGATCACGCACGACCGGTACTTCCTCGACAACGTCGCGGAATGGATCGCCGAGGTCGACCGCGGTCGCCTGATCGGCTACGAGGGCAACTACTCGACCTACCTCGAGAAGAAGGCCGAGCGCCTCGACATCCAGGGCAAGAAGGACGCCAAGCTCGCCAAGCGGCTGAAGGACGAGCTCGACTGGGTGCGCTCCAGCGCCAAGGGTCGGCAGACCAAGTCGAAGGCGCGTCTGGCCCGTTACGAGGAGATGGCCGCCGAGGCTGAGCGCACCCGCAAGCTCGACTTCGAGGAGATCCAGATCCCCGCCGGTCCGCGCCTCGGCAGCGTCGTCATCGAGGCGAAGAAGCTGCGCAAGGCGTTCGGGGATCGGGTGCTGATCGACGGTCTGAGCTTCAGCCTGCCGCCGAACGGCATCGTCGGCGTCATCGGTCCGAACGGTGTCGGAAAGACCACGCTGTTCAAGACCATCGTCGGGCTCGAGCCCCTCGACGGCGGTGACCTGAAGATCGGCGAGACCGTGAAGATCAGCTACGTCGACCAGTCCCGCGCGAACATCGATCCGAACAAGACGCTGTGGGAGGTCGTCTCGGACGGGCTCGACTTCATCACGGTCGGCAAGACGGAGATCCCCTCGCGCGCATACGTCTCGAAGTTCGGCTTCAAGGGCCCTGACCAGCAGAAGAAGGCCGGCGTGCTCTCCGGTGGTGAGCGCAACCGCCTCAACCTCGCACTGACGCTCAAGGAGGGCGGCAACCTGCTGCTTCTCGATGAGCCGACGAACGACCTCGACGTCGAGACCCTGAGCTCGCTCGAGAACGCCCTGCTCGAGTTCCCCGGCTGCGCGGTGGTCATCACGCACGACCGGTGGTTCCTCGACCGCATCGCCACGCACATCCTCGCCTACGAGGGCACGGACGAGAACCCGGCGCAGTGGCACTGGTTCGAGGGCAACTTCGAGGCGTACGAGAAGAACAAGATCGAGCGCATGGGCCCGGAGGCGGCGCGCCCGCACCGCACGACCCACCGCAAGCTGACCCGCGACTGATCCCCGGGCCCCACTCCGGACGGCGCCCGGCGCTGTCCGGAGCAGCCGGGGCGCGGGGTTCCCACGCCGATCGAACCTGACGGGAGCTGTGACCGTGACATTCCGGCGTCTGCACATCCCCATCCACCTGCGATGGGGCGACCTCGACGCGTTCAACCACGTCAACAACACCTCGATGCTCAAGCTGCTCGAGGAGGCGCGGGTGCGCGCCTTCTGGAAGCCGGAGCCGGGGGAGCAGGCTCCGGAGACGGCGATCCTCGCCTCCGGAATCGATCAGGGAGTGCTGACCCTGATCGCCCGTCAGGAGATCGAGTATCTGGCGCCCGTGCCGTATCAGCGCCGTCCGCTCGAGGTGCAGATGTGGTTCGGCAAGCTGGGCGGCTCGAGTCTCGAGGTCTGCTACGAGGTCCACAACGACCCGGCGAGCTCCGCACGCGTGCTGTACGCGCGCTCGACCGCCGTCATCGTGCTCGTCGATGCCGTCACCGGCCGCCCGCTGCGGATCAGCCCGGAGATGCGTGAGGCGTGGCAGCCGTACGTCGGGGAGCCGATCAGCTACGCGCGTCGCTGACGCTCACACGCCGGCCTCAGGCACCCGCACCATGACCTCCTGCGCGACGCTGGCCAGCAGAGTCCCCGCGCGGTCGTAGATCCGACCCGTGGAGAGCCCGCGTCCACCGCGTGCGTTGGGCGACTCCTGCACGTACAGCACCCATTCGTCGGCGCGGCCGAAGCGGTGCCACCACATGGCGTGATCGAGGCTCGCGACCTTCAGCCCCCGGGTGCTCCAGGTCACACCGTGGCGGCGCAGGATCGGCTCCTGGATGGTCATGTCGCTCAGATACGCGAGCGCCGCCCGGTGCAGGCGCGGATCGTCGGGCATCGCCGCGCGCATCCGCATCCACACCGCCTGATGGGCGACCGCCTCCCCGGCGACGTCGACGAAGAGCGGACCTTCGACGTGGCGCACATCGGCGGGGCGCTCGGCGAGCATCTTCCGCGTCAGCGGATGCACCTCGCCGACGAGCTCCTCGTCGGGACGCAGCTGCTCGGGGTCGGGAATGCCGCCCGGCATCGGCTCGGCGTGCTCGGCACCCGGATCCTCGTCCTGGAACGACGCGATCATCGAGAAGATCGGCACGCCGCCCTGGAACGCCTGGCAGCGGCGCGTGGAGAACGAGCGCCCATCGTGGATGCGGTCGACGGAGAAGGTGATCCTGCTCGTCGTGTCTCCCGGTCGCAGGAAGTAGCCGTGCATCGAGTGCACCACCCGGTCCTCGGGCAGCGTGCGCTCCGCGGCGACGAGGGACTGCGCCAGCACCTGACCGCCGTACACCCGCCCGGTGGGCATGAAATGCGAGCGGCCGGTGAAGATGTCCTCGGTGGTCCTCGCCTCCGACTCCGCCAGATCGAGGACGTCGAGAAGGGCGTCGACGGATCGGCGGGCATCCTGCTCAGCGGTCATCCGACCAGTCTAGGTCGACGGATCACCGGCCTCCGGGCCGGCGGTCATCCGGCTAACTTAGAGGGGTGACCAGACCGCTCGTGCTCGCCGACGCCCAGACCGCCCGTGACGTGCTGACCTTCGCCGGGCGAGCGGCCCAGGCCGGAGCGGACGGGGTGCGGCTGCAAGCGGCCGACGGCGTGCTCGCTCTGACCTCGGCGGCGCTCGCGCCGCAGAGCCTGTTCGATCAGACGCCCACGGTGCTCGCGATGCGGATCGTGCGCGCCGATCCCGAACTGCACTGCGACATCGTCGTCGACGAGCTCGCCGAGGGCGAGAACCCGCACGAGCTCACCCTTCCCGACACCGGTCGCGCGCCTGCGTGGGCGGGCGTCGCGCCGCCGCGCGCGCAGTGGGAGCACGTGGGCTATCTGACCGCGCAGACGGTGGCCGAGCGCGCCCAGTGGGGCATCTCGGCCGTCGCGCACGGCACCGCACCCGGATCCGGCGAGGAGGCCGTGCGTGCGCTGCGCGCCCGCATCTGGGGCGAACCGGACGACGCCCTGTCAGGACTGCCGCGCGGCGTGGCGTTCGCCGCTCACGCGTTCGGCTTCATCAACGGCGCCGAGCAGGTGCGCATCACCCGGTCGGGCCGCTGGACGCGACTCGCGTTCGCCCGTGGGCACGTGCTCAGTCGCGGCCCGGCCGTGACCGGCCTCACCGCCGTGCGCAGCACGGCCTCCTCGGCAGGCTCGGAGACCCGGTAGCCGGCGCGCCGAACCCGCGCTCAGCGCGCCGCGGCTCGTCCCGCCCTGCGACCGGAGAACAGGCAGCCGCCGAGAAAGGTCCCCTCCAGCGCTCGGTAGCCGTGCATCCCGCCACCGCCGAAGCCGCTCGCCTCACCGGCGGCGAACAGCCCGGGGATGGCATCGCCCGCGGCGTCCAGCGCGCGAGCGTCGAGGTCGGTGTGGATGCCGCCGAGCGACTTGCGGGTGAGCACGTGCAGCTTCACGGCGATCAGGGGGCCGGCTGAGGGATCCTGCAGACGATGCGGCGCCGCGGTGCGGATCAGCCGGTCACCGCGATAGCCCCGCATCGAGCGCAGCATGGCGATCTGGGCATCCTTCGTGAAGTCGTTGTCGATCTCGCGATCACGCGCGAGCACCTCTTCGCGTGCGCGGTCGACGTCGAGGACCTCGCCGCCGGGCAGGGAGCGCATGCCGGCGAGGAGTGATTCCAGATCGTCCTCCACGACGAAGTCCGCGCCCCCCTCCAGGAACGCGCGCACAGGCTCCGTCGGGCCCTTCGCGAGGCGCGAGCGCAGCAGGAGCCCGACGTCCCGCCCGGTGAGATCGGGGTTCTGCTCGCTGCCCGACAGCGCGAACTCCTTCTCGACGATCCTCCGCGTGGTCACGAACCACGAGTGGTCGTGACCGGTGCCGCGCAGGTGCGCCAGCGTGCCGAGCGTGTCGAAGCCGGGATACAGCGGCGCCGGAAGGCGGCTGCCGGTCGCGTCCAGCCACAGCGACGACGGGCCGGGGAGGATCCGGATGCCGTGCCCCGGCCACACCGGATCCACGTTCTCGATCCCCTCCACGTAGTGCCACATGCGGTCGGCGTTGATCAGGTCGGCGCCCGCCGCCCGCGCCACCGCCTGCATGGAGCCGTCGACGTACGCGGGGACTCCCGTGAGCATGTGCTCGGGCGCCGTGCCGAGACGCTCGGGCCAGACCGCTCGGACGAGATCGTGATCCCCGCCGATGCCGCCGGAGGCGACGATCACGGCATCCGCCCTGATCTCGAAGTCGGCCACCGGCTCGCGCGACGTCGGCACGCCCCTCGGGGCGAAGGCATCGGCGAGCACCGTGCCGCGTGCCCCGACGACGCTGCCGGAGTCGACGAGGAGATCCGATACCCGGTGGCGGGGCAGCACCCGGGCCCGTCCCTCGGCCTCCGCCTGCTCGACGGCGGCGGCGAACGGGGCGACGATGCCCGGACCCGTGCCCCACGTGATGTGGAAGCGAGGCACCGAGTTGCCCGGTCCGATCGCGCTCCCGCCTCCTCGCTCGGCCCAGCCGACCACCGGGAAGAACCCGACCCCGCGCTCGCGCAGCCAGGCGCGCTTCTCTCCGGCGGCGAACTGCAGGTACTCTTGCGCCCACAGCCGCGGCCAGGCGTCCTCGGGTCGGTCGAAGCCGGCGCCGCCGAACCAGTCCTGCCGCGCGAGATCGAGCGAGTCCCGGATGCCCATCCGACGCTGCTCGGGGGAGTCGATCAGGAACAGGCCCCCGAACGACCACCACGCCTGCCCGCCGAGGTTCTGGCGGGGCTCCTGGTCGATGATCGTGACCCGTCGACCGGCGGCGAGCGCCTCGGTGGCGGCCACCAGCCCCGCCAGCCCCCAGCCGATCACGAGGACGTCGGTGGCGGGCATGCGGGGCGGGGTGGTCATGTGGTCTCCGTCGACTCCGGGGCGGCGCGGTGCTCGAGCGTCGGGCGGCCCTGGGGGCCGGCACCGATGCCCGAGGGCTCGAATGTGTTCACCATCGCATACGCCGCCCGCTCCAGGTAGTCCCACAGCGTCGCCTCGTGCAACGGCGAGAGCTGCACCTCGTCGAGCGCGGTGCGCATGTGACGCAGCCAGCGGTCCCTGGCATCCGGATCGATGTGGAACGGCACATGCCGCATCCGCAGCCGCGGATGACCGCGCTGCTCGCCGTACGTCGTCGGCCCGCCCCAGTACTGGACGAGGAACCAGGTCAGGCGCTCGGCGGCGGGCCCGAGATCCTCCTCGGGGTACATCGGCTTCAGAACGGGGTCGAGCGCGACCTCGCGGTAGAACACCGCCACGAGGCGCTCGAAGGTGGGCCGGCCGCCGACCTCGTCGTAGAACGTCACTGTGCGCCGCCTTCCTCGTCAGTCGTCTTCTTGCGTCGCCAGATGCCGCGATCCACGATGCGCGGCACGCCGGTGACCGGGTTCGGCTTCGTGACCGGCGGGTTGGCTCCGCGCACCCGGCGGGCGCCCTCCAGGCCGGTCAGCGTCACCGCGGCCAGGCGCGGCACGCCGATGCCCTGCTCGGCCAGCGCGGCCCGCAGCCGACGACGCAGCTCCTGCGAGACGTCGTCCATCGCGTTGGCGCGGGTCTTCATGACCACGCGCACCACGAGGGCATCGCCGTCGACGCTCTCCAGTCCCCAGATCTCCGGCTTCGCGATGATGCGCGTGCGCCACTTCGGGTCCTTCGCCAGGCTCTGCGCGGTGTCCATCATCGACTTCTCGACCAGCTCCAGGTCGGCGTCAGGCGCGACGCCGAGGTCGACGATGGCGCGTGCCCAGCCCTGCGACATGTTGCCGATGCGGGTGACCTCGCCGTTGCGGACGTACCAGAGGGTGCCGTTCACGTCGCGCACCTGCGTGATCCGCACGCTGACGTACTCGACGACACCGGATGCCAGGCCGAGATCGACGACGTCGCCGATGCCGATCTGATCCTCGGCGACGAGGAAGATGCCGTTCAGCACATCCTTCACGATGTTCTGCGCGCCGAAGCCGAGACCGGCGCCGACCGCCGCGGTCAGCAGCGTGAGCGAGCCGAGCAGGCTGGAATCGACTGCGTTGACGGTGAGGACGAGCGCGATGACCACGAGCATCACGTTGACGATGTTCTGCAGGATCGAGCCGAGCGTGCGGGTGCGCTGGACGAGACGCATGTCGGCGAGCGGGGAGCGCTCGAGAGCCTGCGTGTCGTCGACCCGCGCCTTCGTCTTCGCGCTGTTGACGATGCGCTGCACGACGCGGCGGATGACCAAGCGCAGGATGAACGCGATGGCCACGCAGCTCGCGATGATCACGGCGACGGTGAGCGCTCTGCCGCCGATCTTCAGCAGGATCTCCAGCACGCCGCCCCACCACCCCGGATCGGTGGGGTCGGGGGCGGGAGTCTCGGCGGCGAAGCGGATGTCCATCACGTCGATGTTAGCGATCGGGCCTCAGCGCATTCTGCGTGCGCTGAGGCCCGATCGGCTGACGGTGCCGTGCGGATCAGTCCTCGGCGTCGCGGGACTGCGCGGCGAGCGCGCGCTCGACGTCGGCGAGGTTCTCGTGCACGAGACGGCGCAGCGCCGGGGCCGCGTCCTGGTTCTCGGCGAGCCACGCGCGTGTCGCGTCACGCAGCTCGACGCTCGCGAGCGACCGCGGGTAGAGGCCGACGATCAGGTAGTCGGCGATCTGGTAGGTGCGCTCCTCCCAGATCGGCAGCAGCATCTCGAAGTACTTCGGGATGAAGGCGCCGAGCACCTCGACGCCCGCCGGGTGCACGAAGCCGAGGGCGGCGGCGCGCACGATGGTGTTCGGCAGGTCGCTGTTGTCGATCAGCGACGACCACGCGGCGTGCTTCGCCTCGGCCGTCGGCAGCGCGGCGCGCGCCTGGGCCGCGAACTCGGCGCCCTTGGAGGTGTTGTCGGCCGCGAGCGCGGCGTCGATGGCTGCGGCGTCGGTGGCGCCTGCCGCGGCGAGGCCGGTGAGCAGCAGCCACGACAGGTCGGCGTCGATCTCCAGCCCCGGCAGGGTCTCCTCGCCCGCGCGCAGCCGGCCGACGATGCCGGCCTGTTCGGGGGTCGCGATCGAGTTGGCGAACGCGGTCACGAGCTGCAGCTGGCTGTCGCTGCCTGGCTCGGCCTGGTGGGCGAGCGCCCACAGTCCGTCGGCGACCTTCTCCCGGGCGGCCGCGCGGGTCTCGGGCGCGACGTAGATGTTCGCCGCGAGCTGCAGCTGCGAGAGCGTCGTGCGCACCGTCGTCGACTCGGTCTCGCGACCGATGTTGCCGAGTACCAGGTCGATGTAATCGGAGGCGGCGGTCTCGGCATCCCGGGTCTGGTCCCACGCCGCACCCCACACGAGCGAGCGCGCGAGGGGGTCGGAGATGTCGGACAGGTGCTCGATGGCGGTCGCGAGCGAGCGCTCGTCGAGGCGGATCTTCGCGTAGGCGAGGTCGTTGTCGTTGAGCAGCACCATGTCGGGACGCTCGAGGCCCTGCAGCTCGGGGATCTCGGTGCGATCGCCGTCGACGTCGACCTCCACGTAGTGGGTGCGCACCAGCTCCGACCGCCCCGCGGAGTCATCGAGGGTGTAGAACCCGATGCCGAGGCGGTGCGGACGGATGGTCGGGTAGTCGGCGGGAGCCGTCTGGGTCACCGCGAAGCGGGTGATGACACCCGCGGCGTCATCGACGATGACCGGCGCGAGCGTGTTGACGCCCGCCGTCTCGAGCCACTTCTTCGCCCAGGTGGTCAGGTCGCGCCCGCTGGTGGCCTCGAGCTCGGCGAGCAGGTCGCTCAGCTCGGTGTTGCCCCACGCGTGCTTCTGGAAGTACTGGCCGACGCCGGCGAAGAACGCGTCGATGCCGACCCATGCGGTCAGCTGCTTGAGCACCGAGCCGCCCTTGGCGTAAGTGATGCCGTCGAAGTTGACCATCACGTCTTCGAGGTCGTTGATCTCGGCGACGATCGGGTGGGTCGAGGGCAGCTGGTCCTGGCGGTACGCCCAGGTCTTCTCCATCGCGTTGAAGGTCGTCCAGGCGGCCTTCCACTCGGTGGCCTCCGCCGTGGCGATGGTCGACGCCCACTCGGCGAACGACTCGTTCAACCACAGGTCGTTCCACCACTTCATGGTGACGAGGTCGCCGAACCACATGTGCGCCAGCTCGTGCAGGATCGTGACGACGCGACGCTCCTTGACGGCGTCGGTCACCTTGCTGCGGAACACGTACGACTCGGTGAACGTCACCGCACCGGCGTTCTCCATGGCGCCCGCGTTGAACTCGGGCACGAACAGCTGGTCGTACTTCTCGAACGGGTAGGGCACGCCGAACTTCGCCTCGAAGTACTCGAAGCCCTGGCGGGTCTTGTCGAAGATGTAGTCGGCGTCGAGGTGCTGCCAGAGGCTCTTGCGGCCGTAGACGCCGAGCGGCACGACCCGACCGGACGCGCTGGTGAGCTCGGAGAAGGTGGCCTCGTAGGGACCCGCGACGAGCGCAGTGATGTACGACGAGATGCGCGGGGTCGGGGCGAATCCCCAGGTCGCCACGCCCTCGGAGCCCGAGGACGCGTCGTGCACGATCGGCTCGGGGGTGGGGGAGTTGGAGACGACCTTCCACGCCGAGGGCGCGGTCACGGTGAACTGGAACGTCGCCTTGAGATCGGGCTGCTCGAACACCGCGAACACGCGGCGGGAGTCGGGCACCTCGAACTGCGAGTACAGGTACACCTCGCCGTCGACGGGGTCGACGAAGCGGTGCAGGCCCTCGCCGGTGTTGGTGTACAGGCAGTCGGCGTCGACGATGAGGACGTTCTCGGCCTGCAGGTCGTCGAGCGAGATGCGCGAGTCGCCGAAGGCGGCGCTCGGATCGATCTGCTCGCCGTTGAGCGTGATCTCCCGGACATCCCGTGCGATGAGGTCGATGAAGGTCGACGCGCCGGGCGTCGCCGTGAAGCGGACCACGCTGCGCGATCCGAACACCTCCGCGCCCTTGGTCAGATCGAGTGAGATCTCGTACGACTGCGTGTCGATGACGGCGCGGCGCTCCTGCGCTTCGATACGTGTGAGGTTTTCTCCAGGCACAGCTGATTTCTCCCATTGGTGGAGGGGATGTCGAGGTGCATCGACGCTGCTGGCGCCGACGGCAACCATGACAGCCTACGCCAGCCCCGCATGCGGGTGCAGATCTCGATGCTGGCTCATAGAGAGTCGGTGTCAGGATGTACCCGTGAGCTCATCAGAGAAGATCGTCGTACCGCACGCCTCGCCGGCCGCATCGACCGGCTCCGCACACGTCGAGGTCCCCGTCGCCTACGACGGCATCCTGCTCGCCGGGTTCGGCGGCCCGGAGGGCCAGGACGACGTGATCCCGTTCCTGCGCAACGTCACCCGCGGTCGCGGGATCCCCGACGAGCGCCTCGAGGACGTCTCGCACCACTACCGTCACTTCGGCGGGGTCAGCCCGATCAACGCGCAGAATCGTGCGCTGAAGGCGGCGCTCGAGGCCGAGCTCGCGGCCCGGTCGATCCAGCTGCCCGTGTACTGGGGCAACCGCAACTGGGCGCCGTACCTGGAGGACGCGGTGGCCGAGGCGGTCGCGGATGAGCACACCACGCTGCTGGCGTTCGCGACGAGCGCCTACAGCTCGTTCTCGAGCTGTAGGCAGTACCGCGAGGACTTCGCGAGGGTGCTCGACGGTACGGAGTACGACGGCGTCGTCACCATCGACAAGATCCGTCCGTTCTTCGACCACCCCGGCTTCGTGCAGGCGTTCGTCGAGGGCGTGCACGACGCGGTGCGTGCTCGACTGGACGAGGGCCTGGCCCCGGACGCCGTGCAGGTGCTCTTCTCGACCCACAGCATTCCGATGGACGACGCCAAGCGCTCCGGCCCGCGCGACATGGACCTCGGCGAGGGCGGCGCGTACGCCGCTCAGCATGAGGCGGTCGCAGCGTGGGTGATGCACCGCGTGGCCGAGCTCGCCCCCGCGGCGGCCGACGTGCCGTGGGAGCTCGTCTACCAGTCGCGCTCCGGCCCCGCGTCGCAGCCGTGGCTCGAGCCCGATGTCTGCGATGTGATCGCCGAGCTGCCCGCACGGGGCCGCCGCGCGGTGATCGTCGTGCCGGTCGGCTTCATGAGCGATCACATGGAGGTGCTCTGGGATCTCGACACCGAGGCGAAGGAGGCCGCAGAGGAGGCGGGGCTCGCGTTCACCCGCACACCGACCCCCGGTGTGTCGCCGGCCTTCGTGGCCGGCATCGTCGACCTCATCCAGGAGCGCCTCGAGGGTCGTCCTGCCGCCGATCGCGCGCACACCACCGACCTCGGGCCGTGGTTCGACGTGTGCCGTCCCGGATGCTGCGAGAACATCCGCGCCGGTTTCAAACCGGCGGCCGCGGGCATCGCCCCCTGACCTCTCCCAAATAGGATGTCGTCTATGCGCATCCACATCGCCACCGACCACGCTGGACTCGACTTCTCGACCCGCCTGCAGCAGCATCTGCGCGAGGCCGGCCACGAGGTCGTCGATCACGGCCCCGTCGAGTACGACGCGCTCGACGACTATCCCGCGTTCTGCATCCGTGCGGCGCAGGCCGTGGTCGCCGACCAGCGCGCCGGCGTCGAGGCACTCGGTGTGGTCTTCGGCGGGTCGGGCAACGGTGAGCAGATCGCCGCGAACAAGGTCGACGGCATCCGTGCGGCTCTTGTGTGGAACCTGTCGACGGCGGAGCTGGCGAGAGAGCACAACGACGCGAACGTGATCTCGATCGGCGCCCGTCAGCACGACGTCGACGAGGTGATCTCGTTCATCGACCGCTTCATCGCGACGCCGTTCTCCGGTGACGAGCGCCATGTGCGGCGCATCGGCCAGATCGCCGACTTCGAGAAGGACGGGACCCTGCTGCCCGACCCGCGGGCCTGACATGCCCGAGGGTCATTCCGTCCACCGCATCGCCCGGCAGTTCGCGCGCAACTTCACCGGTCGGCCCGTGCAGGCGTCCAGCCCGCAGGGGCGCTTCGCCGAGGGGGCGGCGGTGCTCGACGGGCGCGAGATGCTGCAGGCGATGGCGGTCGGCAAGCAGATGTTCCTCGAGTTCGAGGATGCCGTCTGGCTGCGCGTGCACCTCGGCCTGTACGGCGCATGGGACTTCGCGGGCGAGATCGTCGCGGACGCGACCATCGCCTCCGCCAACGGACGCATGGGGCAGACCAACCAGCGCGGCACCGACCTCGAGGACGCGATCTACGACGACGCGGGTGAGAACTCCCTGACGTCGATCGGCGCGCCTCGCAGGTCGCGGGTGCACGTGCGGATGTCGGAGCAGACCAGCGGACTCGCCGACGAGGGCGACGAGTGGCCACCGCCGGTGGTCGGCCAGGTGCGGCTGCGGCTGCTGAACGAGACCACCTGCGCGGATCTGCGTGGACCGACCGCGTGCGCGCTGCAGACCCCGGACGAGATGCTCGCCACGGTCGCCAAGCTCGGACCCGACCCGCTGGTCGGCGATCTCGACGAGGGCGAGGAGCGCTTCGTGCGTACCGTGCGGCGCAAGCCGACCCCGATCGCGCTGCTGCTGATGGACCAGTCCGTGGTCAGCGGCATCGGCAACGTGTACCGGGCCGAGATGCTGTTCCGCGCCCGACTCGAGCCGCACACGCCGGGACGCGACGTGCCGGAGGAGGTCGTGCGCGCGCTGTGGCGCGACTGGGTGGAGCTGCTCTCGATCGGGGTCGAGACAGGCCAGATGATGACCATGGACGGCCTCACCGGCGCGGCGTACCGCGCGGCGATGGCCAGCCGCGACGACCGGCACTGGGTGTACCACCGTGCCGGGCTGCCGTGCCGGGTGTGCGGCACCGAGATCGCCCTCGAGGAGATCGGCGCTCGCAAGCTGTACTGGTGCCCGTCCTGCCAGCGCTGATCACGAGCCGCGGGCGATGATCGAACCTGAGTGCGCGCTGTGAATAGGATGGCTGAGTCCGTTCGCAACGTCGCACGACAGGAGACCTCATGGACCTTTCCGCGCTGCAGAGCGTGCTCGAGAACATCAGCTCATGGATCTGGGGGCCGTGGCTCCTCATCCCGCTGCTGCTCGGCACCGGCCTCTACCTCACCATCCGCCTGGGCGGGCTGCAGTTCATCCGGCTCGGCGCAGCGCTGCGCCTGGGCCTGTTCACCCGCAAGGACCCCGGCTCCGACGGTGACATCTCGCAGTTCCAGGCCCTGACCACCGCTCTCGCCGCCACGGTGGGCACCGGAAACATCGTCGGCGTCGCGACCGCCATCGGCATCGGCGGCCCCGGCGCGCTGTTCTGGATGTGGGTGACCGGTCTGCTCGGCATGGCGTCGAAGTACTCCGAGGCGTTCCTCGGCGTGCGCTTTCGCACCACCGACTCGGCCGGCGAGAAGAACGGCGGACCGCAGTACTACCTCGAGCGCGGCATCCCGAACAGGTTCGGCAAGTTCCTCGCGATCTTCTTCGCCGTCGCCGCGGTCATCGCCTGCTTCGGCATCGGCAACATGACCCAGGGCAATTCGATCTCGGCGAACCTCGAGAACAGCTTCGACGTGCCCACCTGGGTCACCGGCATCGTGCTCACCGTGTTCGCCCTGCTGGTCCTCGTCGGCGGGATCAAGTCGATCGGGCGCGTCACCGCCGGTCTCGTGCCGGTGATGATCATCTTCTACGTGCTGGGCGCCGTCTACATCCTCATCGCAAACATCGGCGGCGTGCCGGCGGCCTTCGCGCAGATCTTCACCGACGCGTTCACCGGCACGAGCGCGGTCGGCGGGTTCGCGGGTTCTGCGATCATCATCGCCGTGCAGTACGGCGTCGCGCGCGGCATCTTCTCGAACGAGTCGGGCATGGGCTCGGCCGCCATCGCCGCCGCCGCCGCGAAGACCAGTCACCCCGTGCGCCAGGGGCTCGTGTCGATGACGCAGACGTTCATCGACACGATCATCGTCGTCACCTGCACCGGCCTGGTGATCATCACCACCGGCGTGTGGAACATGACAGACCCCGCGACCGGGGAGCAGATCGACCCCGCCGTGATGACGGGCGAGGCGTTCTCGCACGGACTGCCGGGCGAATGGGGGCACTACATCGTGACGATCGGCCTCGTGCTGTTCGCCGGTTCCACCATCCTCGGCTGGTCGTACTACGGCGAGCGCAGCATCGAGCGTCTCATCGGCCGCAAGGCGGTCATGCCGTTCCGCATCGTGTTCTCGCTCGTCGTCTTCATCGGCTGCACGGTGCAGCTCGGCGTCGTGTGGGCGTTCTCGGACGTGATGAACGGCCTCATGGCGCTGCCGAACCTCATCGGTCTGCTCATCCTCTCCGGCCTCGTCGCACGCGAGACGAAGAAGTACCTCGACAACGACCCCAAGCTGACGGCGACCCCGGAAGAGGTGAACGCGTTCATGGCGGGCGATCAGGCGTTCGAGGACTGGAAGACCCAGGCGATCCCGGTGGTCAAGACCAGGCGGTGAGCGACTCTCGGGCCGGGTCGGTCCTAGGCTTGCATGGTGCGTCAGAACCCCAGCTTCGCCATGACCGACCCGGCCGAACTGCGCCGGATCATCGAGCTCAACCCGTGGGCTACCCTCGTCAGCGACGCGGAGGACGGGCTCGTCGCGTCGCACTACGTCATGCTGCTCGATGACGGGCGCGACGACCTCACCGTGGTCGGCCACGTCGGCCGACCGGACGACCTCATTCACGGGCTGGGCGAGCGCGAGATCCTGATCGCCTTCCAGGGCCCGCACGGGTACATCTCGCCGGGGTGGTACGGCGACGTGCAGGCCGTGCCCACCTGGAACCACGTGTCGGTCCACCTCAGCGGGGTGCCGGAGATCCTCTCCGACGCCGAGAACCTGCGGGTGCTCGAGCGGATGGTCGACGTCTTCGAGAATCGCATGCCGAGCCCGCGCGGCATGTGGCAGCTGCCCAACGATGAGGCGTTCGTGCACCGCCTCGCGGCAGGGACCGTCGGCTTCCGCCTGACACCCGCGCGGATCGTCGCCAAGCGCAAGCTCAGCCAGAACAAGCCCGCCGAGATCGTCGACGAGGTGATCGCCGCGCTCGAGGGCGATGCAGCCCACGCCGACCCCGCCCTCGCGGCCGAGATGCGCCGCGCCCGCGACGAGCGACGGGGGAGCCGCTCGTGATCTCGCGCGGTGATCGCATCGATGTCCTGCGTGCGGTCCGGCTCAGCGGGCCGCTGGCGCTCACCTTCGGCGACGAGCCCGTCGATCTGATCCTCCGGAACGGACGCATCGCCGACGTCGCACCGACCGGGGCGCTGCCGGCCAGGGGACTCGTCCTCGACGGGGAGGGGCACCGGGTGGTGGCGGGGCTCTGGGATCACCATGTGCACACCGTGCAGTGGGCGCTGAACGCCGAGCGCGTACCGCTCGGCGACGTGCGCAGCGCCGCCGAGGCGGCCAGGGTGATGGGCGATGCCGAGGCCCTAGCCGACGGGCGACGGGTCGGTGCCGGGATGCGGGATGCCCTGTGGCCGGACACCCCGTCCCTCGCCCTGCTCGACGAGCGGACGGGCACCGAGCCGACCTACCTCATCAACGCCGACGTGCACAGCGTGTGGCTGAACAGCGCCGCGTTCCGGCGTGAGGGCTTCCTCCCCACCGACGACGGGATGCTCAGGGAGGAGGACGCCTTCGAGATCTCCCGGCGGCTGAACGCCGCTGACGACCTCACGGCGGATGCCGCGGTGCGACGCGCCGCCGACCGGGCCGCTGCCCGCGGTATCACCGGCGCGGTCGACTTCGACATGGCGTGGAACGCGGAGGCCTGGCTGCGCCGGGCGGATGCCGGGTTCGCTGCGCACCGCGTAGAGTTCGCCTTCTACGCCGCGGACCTGTCGCGCGCGATCTCCCACGGACTGCGCACCGGGGACGCCCTCCCCGGCACCGGCGGGCTCGTGCACGTCGGCCCGCTCAAGCTCATCACCGACGGCTCGCTCGGCACCCGCACCGCCGCGTGCTCGCACGCCTACGACGATGATCCGGCCAACTTCGGCGTGCTCACGATCGAACCCGATCGCCTGCGTGACCTGCTCACCGACGCCACCGCGTCGGGGATCGAGGTGGCGGTGCACGCCATCGGCGACCGCGCCGTGGCATCCGCTCTCGACGCATTCACGTACACCCAGGCGCGGGGCACGATCGAGCACGCTCAGCTGGTGCGCCACGCCGACCTCGCCCGGTTCGCACGCCTGGGTGTGGTGGCCAGCGTGCAGCCCGAGCACGCGGTCGACGACCGCGACATGGTCGGCATGCTGTGGCAGCATCAGCGGGCGCTGAGTCACCCGCTGGCGTCACTGCTCGAGGCGGGCATCCCGGTGCGTTTCGGATCGGATGCCCCGGTCGCGCCGCTCGATCCGTGGCTGACGATCGCCGCCGCGGCGCACCGCACCACGGACGATCGCGAGCCGTGGCAGCCGAACGAGCGGGTCGGCGTCATCTCCGCGCTGCGGGCGAGCAGCCGCCACGGCGAGACGGATATCGAGATCGGCGGGCTCGCGGATCTCGTGCTGTGCGGCAGTGACCCGCTGACCGCTGATCGCACCGAGCTGCACCGGATGCCCGTCTCGGCCACCCTGCTCGGCGGAACGCTCACCCACCTGGCCTGAGACCGACTCGACGAGCAGACGAGAAGGGCGCCGCCCC
>NZ_JACSPX010000003.1:472716-503622 GCF_014836945.1 Microbacterium commune
GCAGCGATGCTGCGGCGCCCTTCTGCGTGGCAGGACGTCAGGCCGCGATGTGGGAGATGAGGAACCAGCGGTCCTTCTCGAGCCCGCGCTGGATCTCGATCGCCACGTCCTGGCTGGTCAGGTCGACCTCGTCGAGACCGTCGACGGCGGCCTTCACGTCGACGAGGATCGCGTCGATGTCGCCGATCACGGCGCGGATGAGCTCGTCGGACTGCTCGAAGCCGGCGGGAACGGCGGTGCGGCCGGCCTTCTCGGCCACGGTCTGCACGCGCGCGTCGATCGGCAGGCCGAGAGCGACGATGCGCTCCGCGGCGGTGTCGGCGAAGTCGCCGGCGTGCGCGACGATCGTGTCGAGCAGCTCGTGGACACCGACGAAGTTCGCGCCGCGCACGTGCCAGTGGGCCTGCTTGCCGTTGACGGTGAGAGCCTGCAGGCCGTGCACGACGGGGGAGAGGAACTGCGCGGCGGCAGCGGCGACGGTCGGGTCGACGGCGATGCTGGGGACGGTCTGGGCCTTGCTCATGTGAACCTCCGGGATGTCTGCTTGCGCGTCTGGTGAGTACAACGCTACTCGGCACGACCCATTCCGCAAGCAAGCGTAGGCAACGCTTACCGGGCCGTTCTTCGGCGGAATCACGCGGGAGTGAGGGTAGTCTCACCTTCATGACCATCGCCGGGAACGCCTCCGTCATCGCCCTGGGAACGCGGGTGCCCCGCATCACCGCCGACGCCTTCGTCGCCGACGGCGCGCGCATCGTCGGCGAGGTCGCGCTGGGTGATTCCGCGAGCGTCTGGTACAACGCGGTGCTGCGCGCGGATTCGGCATCCATCACGATCGGCGCGCGCAGCAACGTGCAGGACAACGTCTCGGTGCACGTCGACCGTGAGCACCCCGTCGTCATCGGGGAGGACGTCTCGATCGGCCACAACGCGGTCGTGCACGGCTGCACGATCGGCGACGGCTCGCTCGTCGGGATGGGAGCCGTCGTGCTCAGCGGCGCGGTCATCGGATCCGGATGCCTGATCGCCGGCGGCGCGGTGGTGCTGGGCGGCACGGAGGTGCCGGACGGATGCCTGGTGGCGGGCGTGCCCGCGAAGGTGCGCCGCGCGCTCACCGCCGAGGAGCGCCGCGGACTCGTCGCGAACGCCGAGATCTATCTCGACCACACCCGCACGCACGCGGCCGCGCAGACGCGGTAGGGCGCTGCGCGGACGGTAGGCTGGTGCTCTACGGGGCGGTGGCCAAGCTGGTTAAGGCAGTGGGCTCATAACCCAACGATCGTCGGTTCAAGTCCGACCCGCCCTACTCCTTCGAGCTCACCCGCTCAGTCGTCGCTGCGGAATCCGGACGTCTTGTGCGCGCCGTCGCAGAACGGCTTGATCGACGACAGCCCGCATCGGCACAGCGCGATCGTGCGTCGGTGGCGTTCGATGGGCCTCCCTGCGGCGGACTGCAGATCGACGTCTCCGCGTACCAGCAACGGCCCGTCGGTGCACGCGGTGATGGTCGGTGCCTCGGCTCTGTCGGTCATCTGAACTCCTCGTCGCGGTGGGATCCGAGTCTCGCGTCCGTCCGCTTCGCACGGCAGGGACTTGACGGACGGTCGCGCCCCGTGTCAAGGCCTGTGAGCACGCCCGGGGCGCGCCCTAGGGTGGTCGCACGCGGATGATCCGACCCGGTCGCCGCCAGACGAAGGAGCCCCATGACGCTCAGCCTCTCCACCGAAGCGACGGCCGTCGCCATCGCCCCGCGCGGTCCGCTCAGCGCCGAACTGCTCGACGTGCTCGCCGATCGCAGACCCGAGAGGGCGGAGAACCTGCCGCAGCTGGCCCGCGATGCCGTCCTGGTCGAGGACCCGATCACCGACGACGACGTGCAGCTCTCGCTCTTCCTGCTGTACTCCGTCGCCTACGGCTCCCTGCCGCAGTTCGGGGCGCACTGGGAGTGGGATGTGTCTCTGCTCGCCACTCGTGCTGTCCTCGAGCGCGCCTTCGAGGATGCCGTGCGCGCAGCGGTGCCGCTGCCGGAGGCGCCGCAGCCCACGCGGGAGGACGTCGCCGCGGCGCTGTTCGCCCTCGCCGCCCCGCAGCCGGGACCGAGCCTGTCGCATTTCGTGAGCCGGAAGGCCGACGTCGATCAGGCGCGCGAGCTGCTCATGCAGCGCAGCATCTACACGCTGCGCGAGGCCGATGCGCATTCGTGGGCCATCCCGCGCCTGACCGGCCGTGCGAAGGCCGCGCTGATCGAGATCCAGGCCGACGAGTACGGCGGTGGACGGGTCGAGCGGATGCACCAGGTGATGTTCGCCGACGCGATGCGCGGTGCCGGACTCGACGACACCTACGGCGCGTACGTCGACGTCGTGCCGGCGATCACGTTCGCCTCGTTCAACCTGATGACGATGTTCGCGCTGAACCGCCGACTGCAGGGAGCGGTGGTGGGGCACCTGGCAGCGTTCGAGATGACCTCCTCGCTGCCGAGTCGAGCGATCGCCGAAGGGCTCAGACGGCTCGGGTTCGGCGATGACGTCGCGGCGTACTACGACGAGCACGTCGAGGCCGATGCGGTGCACGAACAGATCGCGGCGCGTGACCTGGCGGGGTCGCAGGCCGAGGATGCGCCCGAGCTTCTCGACGACATCCTGTTCGGCGCTGCGGCCTGCCTCACCGTCGACGGATGGGCGAGCGAGCACATCCTGCACGCGTGGGAGGCGGGCCGCAGCTCTCTGCGAGACGAGCGTCAGTCTGCCTGAGCGTCCTCGGACGCCGGTGCGGACCCGTCATCGGCGGTGTCGCCCAGCGGCCCGCCGATGACGCCGATGCCCACCGCGGCGTGGTCGGGCTCGGGGTCCGCAGGGTGCTCGACCTTGGGCTCCTCGCCGGGCTCCTTCTCCGTGCTCGGCTCGTCGAGCTCCTCCGTGGAGGGCTCCTCGTCGGGCTGCTCGTGGATGTTCGACATGTCTGCTCCTTTCCGCTTCCACCGTGGCGCGGGCGGGATGCCAGGACAACGGGGTTGACCGGCGGACGCCGACGGGTAGCATCGCGCTCCGACCGGATGCAAGGCGGGTGCCCCGCACCCGCGGATGCGGCATCCTGAACTCATGGCGACAGATGCTTCCCCGGCCGATGCCCACCGCGACGGTGAGCGACGGGAGGCGACGGTGCTCATCGTGCGGCGGGTGGCACGCGGCTTCTTCCGCACCTACTGTCCGGATGCCGCGGCGGGCCTGACGTTCTACGCGGTCCTCGCGATGTTCCCCGCCCTGATCGCCGCGTTCTCGGTCATCGGGGTGTTCGGCGAGAAGCGCGGTGCGGCTGAAGCCGTGCTCGACGTGCTGCGCGAGGTCGCCCCGAACGACATCGAGCAGGCGCTGCGGCGACCCCTGGAGCAGGTCGCATCGACGGCGGGCGCGGGCTGGCTGATCGTCCTGGCGCTCGTGTTCGCGCTGTGGTCGGTCGCCAGGTACGTCACCGCGCTCGGTCGTGCGATGAACAGGATCTACGGCGTGCCCGAGGGGCGGATGTTCTGGAAGGCGAAGCCGACGCATCTGATCGTCACGCTGGCGGTGTTCGTGCTCGTCACGATCGCCTGCGCCCTCGCGGCTCTCAGCTGGCCTCTCGCGCAGACGCTCGGTCGATTCCTGGGTGCCGGCGATGTCGCCCTGACGATCTGGCGCATCGCCCGCTGGCCCGCCGTCGCTGTCGTCGTGTGCCTGATCGTGGCGATCCTGTACTACTTCGCGCCGAACGTCGAGCACCCGAGGTTCCGGCTGATGAGCGTGGGGGCGCTGGTCGCGATCGCCGCCTTCGCCCTGGCGTCGGTCGGGTTCGGGTTCTACGTGAGCCACCTCGCCGACTACGACCGGATCTACGGATCGTTCGCGGGGATCGTGATCTTCCTGCTCTGGCTGTGGATCGGCAACATCGCGCTGCTCGTCGGCGCCCTGTTCGACGCCGAGCTCGAGCGCGTTCGCGAGCTGCGCCGCGGGGTGCCCGCCGAGCGCGAGCTGCAGGTGTCGCTGCGCGACACCACTCGCCTGGAGAAGACCGCGGAGAACGACGTCGCCGACGAGCGGCTGGCTCGCCGACTGCGCCGCTCCCGACGCTGAACGGCTCGCGATCGCTCGGATCGTCGCCGAACCCGCTCAGCGCACGCGGCGGCTGTTCGCGAGATCGATGAGGCGGGGCAGCACGTCACCCGCACGCAGTCCGTTGTGCTCGTGCTCGCTCGTCACCCAGGTGTGCACGCCGGGCAGGAGGCGAGCGGTCTCCATCGAGAACTCGAACGGCACGTAGACGTCGTTGACGTACACGGCGGCCGCTCCGACGGCCCCGGATGCCTGCACCGCGGCGGCGTCGTAGATTCTCGGCCACTCGTGCTCGGCCAGCTGGAGCGCGACGTCACGCCACGGCCGCAGGGCAGGGACGGTGTCGGCCCAGTCGCGGCGGATGTGCTCGCCGGTGAACAGGGTGGGATCGGCGGCGAAGTCGGCCGGTTCGACGCGTTCGGCGGACCATCGCGTGGCATGGCCGGACGCATAGCTCGACTCGTGGAACGCGAAGTACAGCGGGTTGCGACCGCCGTACGGCATCGCCGCGGCGAGGTCGTGCCGGAACGCGTTCGAGGTGGGGTCGAGCTCGAGCAGCGACCAGAGCTCTGCCAGCCGTCGTTCGTGCCCAGGGCGGAGCCCGCCGAGCGCAGCCTCGACAACGAGACGACTTCGCCATCGGGCAGGGTGAGCTCGCCGGCGAGCGCGAGGTCGGCGAGCCGTCGCATCCGATCGCGGTGCTCGGGGAAGCGACGGTAGTACCTCTCGGACGCATCGCGCATCTTGTCGTAACAGAGTGCGTACACCTCGTCGGGTGTGCGATCGAGGGTGCTCAGCCCGCCGGTGATGTACACGCGCTCGAGCGACGACGCGTCGGTCGACAGGTAGGCGAGGGTGGTGAATCCGCCGAACGACTGGCCGAGCACACTCCAGCGCTCGGCACCGAGGTGCTGCCGGAACGCCTCGCAGTCGCGCACGATGGCATCCGCACGCAGGTGCGTGAGGTGCTCGGCGACCGCCTCGGCGCCGCGCTGCAGATCCGCGTCCCGCACCGGGGTGGACCGGCCTGTCCCGCGCTGATCGAGCAGCACGACACGGTGCTCGGCGAGAGCCGCATCCAGCCACGACGGACCCGTCGGGGAGCGGAACGGGCGCGGCGCCTCATGTCCGGGCCCGCCCTGCAGAAACACCAGATAGGGCAGGTCCTCGCCGCCCGCACGGCTGACGACGGCCGCGAAGACGTCGATCGTGCGCGAGTCGCCCTGCTCGCCCCACACGAGCGGCAGGGTGAGCGTGTGCTCCTCGACGGTGAGATCCTGCATGTGGCGGACCGTGGTCCTGGCGTCGGTGGTGGTCATCACATCACGTTCCCGATATAGGAGTACTTCACGAACACCTCGGCGGCGATGCCGGACTCCTCCAGCACCCCCTGCAGTGCCGTCATCATGTAGTGCGAGTCCCAGCCCATGTAGAGGAAGTGCGACTCGTCGAACTCATCCCACTGGCCCTTCCACGCCATCTCGGCGTAGAGCGGGCCGCCGTGCTCCGCGCTGTAGGCGAGAGCTGCGGCGCGGTCGTCGGTCCATGCGCGTCGGAAGACCCGGTTGAACAGGGCGCGGACGTCCTTGATCTCCCAGTGCTCGCCGCGGTATTCGCAGTAGTCGAACTCCCGGTCCCATCCCGCGGGCCAGCCTCGTCGTCGCACGGCGTCCAGCACGGGTGTCAGCCCGTCGTCGTCGATCTCTCCGACGTCCGGGCGGGGCCAGATCCTCAGCAGCTCCGCGGTCAGCCGCACAGTGCGGGCGGCGATCGCGGCCGTGTTCCACGCCGGGATCCCGGCCAGCTCCCTGGTGGCCGAGATGCTGCTGCGGGCGTAGGCGAGATCGCGCTTCTCGGGGAACGACGCCCCGAAGACGCGCAGGGTGAGCGCATCCTCGAGCAGAGTGAGGTTGCCGAGCGTCGGGGTCAGCGCGCGGTGCGCGTTCTGCTCGTCCTCGCTGTACTCGTTCCACGCCCGGATGCCGTCGCCGCTCCACGAGGTGGCGGGAACGGGTGGGACGATGGTCTCCACGTCGTAGTCGGAGAGGTCCTCGACTCCCTCGATCCGCCCCAGCACGTACGCGGGGTGGGGGAGCTCACCGTACTTCAGCACGGCGCTGACCCGCTCGTCCGACGGCGTGATGCGGCCGATGGCCCGCATCAGCGCGTCATGGCCTTCGGCGCGAGCGCGGCACAGCCGGGCGATGAGACGGTCGGTGGGCAGCCCGACGATCGCGCGGCGCAGGAACAGCGCCTGAACCCACTCCAGCACGTCCACGAGCTGCTCTCGCGGGATGACGCCGCGGCGGTGGTCGGCGTAGGAGCTCATGACGAGCGGGTAGGCGGTGCGACCGAAGGTGTTCAGCAGCTGCAGCTGGCTGCGCAGAACCGGGTCCGGCTCGCGAGCGGGATCGAGCAGGATGCCGTAGATCTCGGCGTACTCGCGCCACACAGCCGCATCGCTGCGGAGGTGCTCGAGGTCGAGCCGGGGGAACGACCCGCGGAACGCCGCGTACACGCCGTGCTCACCGGCCGCGTCGATCTCCCGTCCCGTCGTCATGACCAGGTGATGACGCCAGAAGGCACCGATCGTCTCTCCCGTGTGCTGCTCGATCGGCAGCCAGAACTCTCGTTCGATGCGCTGCTGCTCCGCGTGCGAGAGACCCATCAGGATGTAGTTGTGGATCAGCTCGTGGTCGCGCAGCGGCTGCCCGGTCGAGTTCAGGCTCTCGAAGATCTGCTGAGCGCTCGCCCGCGGGCCCAGGGTGATCGACACATGCTCGAGGCGCTGCAGACCGCGCCAGATCGCTGGTGCCTCGTCGGCGTGCACCTGGCTGCGGAAGAAGGCGTAGTTGTCGTCGAACCGCGATTCGCGTTCCGCATCATCGCGTCGGTCGAGCACCACGGACTCGTAGAGCCCGGCCCAGGCGTCGTGCGGGCGCAGCTTGGTGCGCGTGGGATCGTCGGCGCGCACGAGCACCCGCTGCAGCTCTGACGCGAGCGTCGGGTCGCTCTCGCGGACCGCGTGGTGCAGGGCGGCGATGAGCAGCATGATCGTCGTGATCCGCTGCTGCCCGTCGATGAGGATCAGATCGTCATCCCCGGCATCCGCGCCCGCGCTGCCGGAGGCGGCATCCCGGCCCGACAGGATCGAGCCGATGAAGTGCCGGTGACCGTCGTCCTCGCCGGCGACCGCCCGGATGTCGGCGAGCAGCTTCTCGCAGCCGCCGATGTCCCACCGGTACTGGCGCTGATAGACCGGGACGACGATGTTCGTCGTCGAAGCGGAGAGCCACTCGATCGTTCCCGTCGCGTGTGCGTCGACGTTGGTCGCCATTGCCATGACTGCGTGATTCCTCCGGACGGCGGGGTGACGGTCCGCCGCATCGAGTCTAGTCCGGGGCCATTTTGTCCGGCCGAGCCGCCGGGGCCCGCTCAGGGCCCCGATGTAGGCTTGCCTAAGTAGGGCCTGTTAAAACGTGCTGGCCCATTACGAAAGGACATGACTCAGATCATGGGATACATCAAGTCCGCAGCCCTCGAAGACAAGGGTTTCGTCATCCTCGACAGCTACGGCGGGGAGATGGACCCGAAGGAATGGCTCGACATCGAGTACGTCGACTGGAAGTCCTCGGGCGACACCCGCTTCTCGCCGCTCGCCAGCGCCAAGGGCGAGATCGAGTGCAACGGGTTCTGGAACCACAAGCCGCCGCGCACCGACAAGGACGGCGTCTGGATCGACTCGCAGACCGCGATCGCCCCGACCCTCACCGCTCGTGCCAAGGAGCCGGGTGCCAACGTCGGTCGCTGCCGCGTCATCGAGCTGCAGCCGACCCCGTACGGCGAGTGCCTCTACAACCTCCACCAGGACGACAACAACCGTCTCAACCCCGACGGCACCGGCTGGGTCGTGCGCGGGTTCTTCAACCTCACCGACGACAAGGACAGCTACTTCGTCCTGCGCGAGAACCGCACCGACCCGAGCGTCGAGTACCGCATCGCCCTTCCGGCCGGAGCTCAGCTCATCGTCGACACGCAGCGTCTGTGGCACGCGACCACCCACAACGGCACCGAGCCGCGGTACTGCCTGATCACCTCGTGGGAGTCGGGCCCCGAGCTCGACGCCTACATCGAGAAGTACCACGGCACCGACCAGCACGAGCAGGTCGAGGTCCCGCAGGACGTGCTCGAGGCGGGCTACGCCGAGCAGGCGCGTCGGGATGCCGCTCGCGCCGCGTACTACGCCGCGAAGGGCCAGCAGGCCAAGCTCGCGATGAGCGAGGCGTAAGCCGCCCGCGCTTGTGATGACGGCCCCGGTCACCGCGACCGGGGCCGTCATGGCATCCGGGATGACACGCTTGTGATTCCCGGGCTTCTGGGCGATAATCGCCGTACAACCGCATAGTTCGCCACATCTTCGGATCAGGTCGTAGGGGAAGACGTACCTGATGAAACGGAGAGATCATGGCGACGGGATACGCACGCGGAGTGGTGTTCATCCACTCCGCCCCACGCGCGCTCTGCCCGCACCTCGAATGGGCGGTGGGACGCGCTATCGGTCGTGCCGTCAGCTTCGAGTGGAGCGACCAGCCCGTGCAGCCGGGCACCCGACGTGCGGAGTTCTACTGGGACGCGCCGGCCGGCACAGGGGCGGCGCTGGCGACGGCGATCCGCGGCTGGGAGCACCTGCGGTTCGAGGTGTCGGAGGACCCGACGCCGGGCAGCGAGGGCGGCCGGTGGCTGCACACGCCCGATCTCGGCATCCACTACGCGCAGACCGACTCGGCGGGCAACATCGTCATCGGCGAGGATCGGATCCGATACGCGATGGAGATCGCCGCCGGCAACGCCGCCGAGCTGCAGCGTGAGCTCGACGTGGCTCTCGGCTCGGCGTGGGACGAGGAGCTCGAGCCGTTCCGGCACGCGGGCGACGACACGCACGTCGTCTGGCTGCACAAAGTCGGCTAGCCGAGGCGCCTCGGCGACGGAGAAGACGTGCGGGAGAGGCGCGAGTAGCGGGATCCGGTGGGGGCACCCGGAGACCGAGAAAGCGAATCTCCCGCATCAGGCAGGAGCCCCCGCCGGGGAAGGCGGGGGCTCCGTCACGCCCGCGGGTGCGGGCGCGGGCTGGTCGTCAGACGCTGCGGAAGGCGACGACGGCGTTGTGACCGCCGAACCCGAACGAGTTGCTGATCGCCAGCAGGTCGCCGTCGCCCAGAGGCTGCGGCGACGTGGACAGCTTGAACGGCACGGCCGGGTCGGGCTCGGTCATGTTGATCGTCGGGGGAGCGACGCGGTCGCGCAGGGCGAGGATCGTGAACACGGCTTCGAGCGCACCGGTGCCGCCGAGCAGGTGTCCGGTCGACGCCTTGGTCGCCGAGACCGGGATCTCGTCGATGCGGTCGCCGAACACGCGCTTCAGCGCGACGTACTCGTTGGGGTCGCCGACGGGCGTGGAGGTGGCGTGCGCGTTGATGTGCGCGACCTCGTCCGGCGATGCACCCGCCTGCGCGAGGGCCGCCTCGACGGCGCGCGCCGCGCCGGTGCCCTCGGGGTCGTTTCCGGTGATGTGGTACGAGTCGGCCGTGACGCCGCCGCCCACCACATAGCCGTAGATCTTGGCTCCGCGGGCCGTGGCGTGCTCTTCGGTCTCGAGCACGAGGGCGGCGCCGCCCTCGCCCATCACGAAGCCGTCCCGGTCGATCGCGCCGGGTCGGGATGCGGTGGCCGGGTCGTCGTTGCGTCGGGAGAGCGCCTGCGCCGAGGCGAAGGACGCCATCGTGATCGGGTGGATCGCCGACTCGGCGCCACCGGCGATCACGACGTCGGCGAGACCGTCCTGCAGGTGCTCGTACGCGTTGGCGATCGACTCGGTGCTCGACGCGCACGCGCTCACCACCGTGCGGGCGAACGCCTTCGCGTTGAAGTGCAGCGAGAGGTTGCCGGCACCGGCATTCGGCATGAGCATGGGCACCGTCAGCGGCATGACGCGCCGGGGGCCCTTCTCGCGCAGGGTGTCCCAGGCATCCAGCAGCGTCCACACGCCGCCGATTCCGGTCGCCCAGTCGATGCCGAGACGCTCGGGATCGACATCAGGGGATCCCGCGTCCTCCCACGCCTCACGCGCCGCGATCATCGCGAACTGCGTCGACGGGTCGAGGCGCTTCGCCTCGTGACGCGGCAGCACCTCCTCGGGTCGCACGACGGCCTCCGCGGCGAAGTGCACGGGGATCTGGTACTTCTCGATCCAGTCGTGCGGCAGCGTGCGGGTTCCGGACTGGCCGGCGAGCAGGTTCGCCCAGTTCTCGGGAGCCGTGCCGCCCAGAGCGGACGTGGCGCCGATGCCGGTGACGACGATGCGCTTGGTCATGGGGGTCCTTCGTGAGGAGGAGGGATCGGTGCAGGAGGATGCCACACCCCGCGGTCCGCGGGGGTGGCATCCGCAGGTGTTACTCCTGGCCGGCGACGATGAAGTTGACGGCGTCGGCGACGGTCTTCAGGTTCTTGACCTCGTCGTCGGGGATGGTCACGCCGAACTTCTCCTCGGCGTTGACGACGATCGTCATCATCGAGATCGAGTCGATGTCGAGGTCGTCGGTGAACGACTTCTCCATCGTGACCTCGGACGCGTCGATGCCCGTCTCGTCGGTGACAAGCTCAGCAAGGCCGGCGAGGACCTCGTCGTTGGTGAGAGCCATGGTGTTTCCTACTTTCTCGGAATGGGTTGGACCGGTGATCAGTCTAGGGAAGGCGCGGGCCGGATCAGGGCAGCACGACGACCTGCGCGCCGAAGACCAGACCGGCGCCGAACCCGATCTGCAGGGCGAGACCGCCGCTCAGCTCGGGGTGCTCCTCGAGCAGACGGTGCGTCGCCAGCGGGATCGATGCGGCCGACGTGTTGCCGGTGGTCTCGATGTCGCGCGCGATGACGGTGGTCTCGGGCAGCTTCAGCTGCTTCGCGAACTCCTCGATGATGCGCAGGTTGGCCTGGTGCGGGATGAACGCGGCGAGATCGGATGCCTCGATGCCGGCCCGCTCGAGCGCCTCGCGGGCCACCTTCGCCATCTCCCACACCGCCCAGCGGAACACGCTCGGGCCCTCCTGGCGAAGCGTGGGCCAGGGGGCCTTGCCGTCGCGGAAGTCGGTGAGGGTGTGGTTCATGCCGACGAGGTCGGACTTCGAGCCGTCCGAGCCCCAGATGGTCGCGGAGATGCCAGGGGTGTCGCTCGGTCCGATGACCACGGCGCCCGCGCCGTCACCGAGCAGGAAGGAGATGCTGCGGTCGGTCGGATCGACGACGTCGGAGAGCTTCTCGGCGCCGATGACCACGGCGTGGCGAGCGGCTCCGGCTCGGATGAGCGCGTCCGCCTGCGCGACGGCGTAGGCGTACCCGGCGCACGCGGCGTTCATGTCGTACGCCGCCGCGGGTGTGGCGCCGATGCGATCGGCCACGATCGCCGCGACGGACGGGGTCTGCTTCGGGTTGCTGATCGTCGCGACGATCACCAGGTCGATCTCGGCCGGGTCGACCCCCGAGCGCTCGACGGCTTCCTTCGCTGCGGCGGTGGAGAGCTCGATCACACTCGTCTCGGGCACCGCGCGGGTGCGGGTGATGATGCCGGTGCGCTGCCGGATCCACTCATCGCTGGAGTCGATGGGGCCGACCAGGTCGTCGTTCGGCACCGCGTTCTCACCGCGCGCCGCGCCGACCGAGTAGATGCGGGTGTAGGCGGGGCCGGTGGCCTGCTTGAGGGTGCTCACGAGAGTGCTCCGTTCTGCGATGACCCGGTCAGCAGCTCCACAGCCGCGTCGAGGTCGTCGGGGGTCTTCACTGCGACATTCGGCACGCCGCGCAGTCCGCGCTTGGCGAGGCCGGTCAGGGCTCCGGCGGGGGCCACTTCGATGAAGCCCGTGATGCCGGCGGCGGTGAACGCCGCCATGCACAGATCCCAGCGCACCGGCGAAGAGACCTGGGTCACGATGCGGTCGAGGGCGTCCTGTCCGGCGTCGACGACGGCGCCGTCGCGGTTCGACCAGAGGGTGACGGTCGGATCGTTCGCGGCGATGTCCGCCACGGCGGCGCGCAGCGTGTCGACGGCGGGAGCCATGTACGAGGTGTGGAACGCGCCCGCGACCTGCAGCGGCATCACGCGCACGCCGCGCGGGGCACGCTCGGCCAGCTGAGCGAGCGCGGGCAGCGCGCCGGCGGCGACGATCTGCCCGGCGACGTTGTAGTTCGCGGGGGTGAGCTCGAGCTCGTCGAGCAGTGCCAGCACCTCGTCGACGTCGCCACCGAGCACCGCGCTCATGCCGGTGGGTGTGTGAGCTGCGGCATCCGCCATCGCTCGACCCCGGATGCCGACCAGGCGCATCGCGTCGTCGGCGGCGATCACCTCGGCGCCGACCAGGGCGGCGAGTTCACCGACGGAGTGTCCGGCCACGCCGTCGGCTCGGCGGCCGGCGCGCAGGCTCAGCTGCGCCGCGGCGATCAGCGACGCCGCGACGATCAGCGGCTGCGCGATGCGCGTGTCGCGGATGGTGTCGGCGTCCGATTCGGTGCCGTGCGCGATCAGGTCGACCTCGGCGGCGTCGGAGTACGCGCTCAGCCGGTCGGCGACGCCGTCCAACTCGAGCCACGGAGCGAGGAAGCCGGGGGTCTGGGAGCCCTGTCCGGGCGAGGCGACGACGATCACCTGTCCAGTCTGCCAACGATCGGTCACCGGTGGTGGATGAAACATCACAACAATCGACGAATCGATTGTGCGTGGCGCACATCGATTCGTCGCGTGCCGCTTCGGGGCGTCAGCGACGCCGCGTCACTGCACGACGTCTGGCGGGCTCCGCGGTGCCGATCGAGCCGAGGATCAGGGCCGTCTGCAGGATCAGTGCTTCGCGCGGGCCGGTGGCATCCCAGCCGATCACCTCGGTGACCCGCTTGAGCCGGTAGCGCACCGTGTTCGGGTGCACGAACAGCTCGCGGGCGGTGGCCTCCAGCGACCTGCCGTTGTCGAGATAGCTCCACAGCGTCGTGACCAGATCGGTGGAGTGGGCCTGCAGGGGTCGGAAGATCCGGTCGATGAGCGTCTGCTTGGCCAGCGTGTCTCCGGCGAGGGCCCGCTCGGGCAGCAGATCGTCGGCCTCGACCGGCCGCGGCGCGCCCCGCCAGGCCCGGGCGACGGCGAAGCCTGCCAGCGCGGCACGGGCGCTCTGCCCGGCGTCGACGAGCGCGGTCACCGGCGGGCCGAGCACGACGTATCCCGGCCCGAACGAGGGCTCCAGGCGCTGCGCGATCTCGCTGAACGGCAGGTCCTCGGTCTCCTCCTCCTTGCCGGGCACGCGGGCGCGACCGATGACGAGCACGAGCCTCGAGCCCTGCACGCCGATCAGCACGTCGACCGACATGCGCCGGGCGGTGCGACGCACCAGGTCGACGTCGAACTGCGGGGGAGTCGTGCCGACGAGGACGCTGACCTCGCCGTGGCCGTGCCACCCGAGGGCGGCGATGCGGCTGGGCAGCTCCTCGTCGGCCTCGCCCGTGAGGATGGAGTCGACCACGAGTGCCTCGAGCCTGGCATCCCACAGTCCGCGCGCCTCGGCGGCGCGGGCGTACACGTCGGCCGAGGCGAAGGCGACATCGCGCGAGTAGAGCAGGATCGCCTCGCGCAGATCCTCTCCGCGTCCGGCGACACGCTCCTCGGTGACCTCGACGGTGACGCGGATCAGCTGCAGCGTCTGCTGCAGGCTGACGCTGCGCAGCAGCTCGCGCGGAGCGGCGGCGAAGATGTCGGCGGCGATCCAGGGGGTCGACGTCGGATCCTCGTACCACTGGATGAACGACGTGATGCCCGCCTGGGCCACCAGCCCGACGGCGGAGCGTCGGGCCGGTGGCATGTCGGCGTACCACGGCAGGGTGTCCTCGAGCCGCTTGATCGTCACCGTCGCGATGTCACCGGAGATCCGGCGCAGCCAGGCGAGTGTCGCGGCCTTGTCCATGGCCTGCTGGGCGGTACTGCTCACAGGTTCAGCTCTCGCCGCCCGCGTTTCCACTGGTGCCGGCGTTCACGTCGAACAGACGGTACTTCTCGATGGCCTGGCCGATGACCGAGCGGTCGACCTTGCCCTCGTCGGCCAGCGCCTGCAGAGTGCGGACCACCATGGACGGACCGTCGATCTTGAAGAAGCGTCGCGCGGCCGCGCGGGTGTCCGAGAAGCCGAAGCCGTCGGCGCCCAGCGTGTAGTACGGGTTCGGAACCCATGGACGGATCTGGTCCTGCACGGCGTGCATGAAGTCGCTGACCGCGACGACCGGGCCCTCGGCGCCCTGCAGCTTCTGCGTGAGGTAGGCCGTCTGCGGCTCCTCCTCGGGGTGCAGGAAGTTGTGCTCGTCGACGGCGAGTCCGTCGTGGCGCAGCTCGCTCCACGAGGTGACCGACCACACATCCGCGCTGACGCCCCAGTCCTGCTGCAGCAGCTCCTGGGCCTCCAGCGCCCACGGCACGCCGACGCCGGAGGCGAACAGCTGCGCCTTGTGGCCCTCGCCCGTGCCGGGCTTGATGCGGTGGATGCCGCGGATGATGCCGTCGATGTCGGCATCCTCCGGCTCGGCCGGCTGCACGAGCGGCTCGTTGTAGACCGTGATGTAGTACATCACGTCGGGGTCGGGGTGCGATCCGCCGTACATCCGCTCGAGTCCCGAGCGCACGATGTGCGCGATCTCGTAGCCGTATGCGGGGTCGTACGAGACGGTGGCCGGGTTGGTGGATGCCAGCAGCGGCGAGTGTCCGTCGGCGTGCTGCAGTCCCTCACCGGTCAGCGTCGTGCGGCCGGCGGTGGCGCCGATGATGAAGCCTCGCGCCATCTGGTCGCCCGCGGCCCACATCGCGTCACCCGTGCGCTGGTAGCCGAACATCGAGTAGAAGATGTAGATCGGGATCAGCGGCTCGCCCTGCGTGGAGTACGACGTGCCAGCGGCGGTGAACGCCGCCATCGCGCCGGCCTCGTTGATGCCGACGTGCACGATCTGCCCCTGCGGGCTCTCCTTGTACGCGAGCAGGAGCTGGCGGTCGACGGAGGTGTAGTGCTGGCCGTTCGGGTTGTAGATCTTCGCCGTCGGGAAGTACGCGTCGATGCCGAACGTGCGCGCCTCATCGGGGATGATCGGCACGATGCGGTTGCCGAAGTCCTTCGCCCGCAGCAGGTCCTTGAGCAGACGCACGAACGCCATGGTCGTGGCGATCTCCTGGGTGCCGGATCCCTTGCGCGGCAGCGCGTAGGTCGACTCCTCGGGCAGCGTGATCGCGGTGTGCGAGGTGCGGCGCTCGGGGATCATGCCGCCGAGGTTGCGGCGGCGCTCGAGCATGTACTGGATGGTCTCGTCGTCCTTGCCCGGGTGGTAGTACGGGGGCAGGTACGGGTTCTCTTCCAGCTGCGCGTCCGTGATCGGGATCTGCATGGTGTCGCGGAACGTCTTGAGGTTGTCCAGCGTCATCTTCTTCATCTGGTGGGTCGCGTTGCGGCCCTCGAAGTGCGGACCGAGGCCGTAGCCCTTGACGGTCTTGGCGAGGATGACGGTCGGCTGGCCCTTGTGCTCCATCGCCGACTTGTAGGCCGCGTACACCTTGCGGTAGTCGTGACCGCCGCGGCGCAGGTGCCAGATCTCGTCATCCGAGAGGTCCTTGACCAGGGCTGCGGCGCGCTCATCGCGACCGAAGAAGTTCTCGCGGATGTACGCGCCGGACTCGGCCTTGTACGTCTGGTAGTCGCCGTCGGGGGTGGCGTTCATGATGTTCAGCAGGGCGCCGTCGGTGTCGCGGGCGAGCAGGTCGTCCCATTCGCGGCCCCAGATGACCTTGATGACGTTCCATCCGGCGCCGCGGAAGAAGGACTCGAGCTCCTGGATGATCTTGCCGTTGCCGCGCACCGGGCCGTCGAGACGCTGCAGGTTGCAGTTGATCACGAAGGTGAGGTTGTCGAGGCCTTCGTTGGCGGCCACCTGCAGCTGCCCGCGGCTCTCGACCTCGTCCATCTCGCCGTCACCGAGGAACGCCCAGACCTGCTGGTCGCCGGTGTCCTTGATGCCGCGGTTGGTGAGGTACTTGTTCGCCTGCGCCTGGTAGATCGCGTTGATCGGCCCGAGACCCATCGACACGGTCGGGAACTGCCAGTACTCCGGCATCGACCGCGGGTGCGGGTACGACGGAAGGGCGTGGCCCGCGTGCGACTTCTCCTGACGGAAGCCGTCCATGTCGGCCTCGCTCAGGCGCCCCTCGAGGAACGAGCGGGCGTAGATGCCGGGGGAGGCGTGGCCCTGGATGAAGATCTGGTCGCCGCCGCTGGGGTGGTCCTGGCCGCGGAAGAAGTGGTTGAAGCCGACCTCGTACAGCGAGGCGGCTCCGGCGTACGTGGAGATGTGCCCGCCGACGCCGATGCCGGGGCGCTGTGCGCGGTGCACGGTGATGGCCGCGTTCCAGCGGATCCAGTGCCGGTAGCGGCGCTCGATCTCCTCGTCGCCGGGGAACTCCGGCTCGTTGGAGGCGGCGATGGTGTTGATGTAGTCGGTGGTCGGCACCATCGGCACGCCGAGGTGACGCTCCTTCGAGCGCTTCAGCAGGCTGAGCATGATCTCCCGGCCGCGGCCGGGACCCTTCGCATCCACCAGCTCGTCGAGCGACTGCTGCCACTCGCCGGTCTCCTCTGGGTCGCTGTCCAGAGGTGCCTGGGAGTACGGATCCTGATCGTGGACGGTCACGTGGAGCCTTTCGTCAAGCTGGCAGGTCGTGCCAAGGAAACGGGATGCGCCGCGGTCGGACCTTGTCGGCACCGCACAACGCGCGCTGTGGTCAGCCTATATCCGTTCTGAAGACGTGTTCCGCAAATTCCGCACCGTAGAATGGGGCTACCAGGGCCTTTAGCTCAGCTGGTAGAGCGCCACGTTTACACCGTGGATGTCGTCGGTTCGATCCCGGCAGGGCCCACCGTACGCCGATGCGCGGGTGTCACATCTCCTCGTGCGAGGCAGGGTCTGCGTCGAAAAGGCGACCGTCGGCACGGCCGAGTCCGGTGATCGCGTCGACCTCGGCGGCGTCGAGCACGACGGATGCCGCCTCGAGGTTGGTGCGCTGATGCTCGGGCGACGACGCCTTCGGAATCGACACGGTGCCGCGAGCGACGTGCCAGGCGATGATCGCCTGCACGGGGGAGATGCCGTGACGCTCGGCGATCTCGATGATGACCGGCTCGTCGAGCACCTGCTCGGCACGCCCGAGCGGCGACCACGCCTCGGTGAGGATGCCGCGCTCGGCATGGAATGCGAGCGCCTCCTCCTGGGGGAAATAGGGGTGCACCTCGATCTGGTTCACGACGGGCCGCACACCGGTCGCCGCCTCGATGCGCTCGAGGTGCTCGGGAAGGAAGTTGGACACGCCGATCTGGCGGACGGTCCCGCGCTGCTGGGCATCGACGAGACCCTGCCAGGCCTGCTCGTACCGGCCGGTGATCGGGTTGGGCCAGTGGATGAGGTGCAGGTCGGTGGCATCCAGTCCCAGACGGAACCGGCTCTCCTCGATGCTGGTGCGCGCCTTCGCGGACTCGTGGTGGCGGCCAGGCAGCTTCGTGGTGACGATGATCTCGGCGCGATCGACTGCGGATGCCCGCACGCCGGCGCCCACGGCGCCCTCGTTCTCGTAGTTGAACGCCGAGTCGATCAGGCGGTAGCCGAGGCCGATCGCCGTGGCGACCGCCGTCGCGCCGGCTTCTCCGTTCAGCCGGTACGTGCCCAAGCCCACGGCGGGAAGCTGGAATCCGTTGTGAGCGGTGAAGACGGGAGCAGCGGTCATGGTGGCCCTTCGGTTCGTCGGTCAGGCCAGCCTACGGCCGCGCCGCCCGGCGCTCGCGTGTCAGCATGGAGGCATGTCGACCCCCACGAGCGATCAGCGATGCCCCTGCACCAGCGGAGACGTGTTCGGGGCGTGCTGCGGCCCGGTGCTGGCATCCGGGTCGGCGCCGACCGCGGTGCGACTGATGCGCTCCCGGTTCACCGCTTTCGCGATCGCCGACGAGGGGCACCTGCTGCGCACCTGGCACCCCTCCACTCGCCCCGAGCGGCTCGATCTCGACCGAGGCACCCGCTGGATGCGCCTCGACATCCTCGATCACAACGACGGCGGCCCGTTCGACGATCAGGGCGTGGTCGAGTTCGAGGCCTTCTACCGCGACGACGAGGGCAGAGGCGCGCTGCGTGAGCGCAGCCGCTTCGTGCGCGAGAACCGCGTGTGGCTGTATGTCGACGGTGTCGTTCGCGCTGACTCGGCGTGACGTCGACGGGCGCACGCGCAGCGGCTAGATTCGAAGGGTGAAAGCCACCCCCGAGCACCAGCGCCGCCTCCTCGACATCGCCGACCTCGACCGCAGGATCGCGCAGGCGGAGCGCGCCCGCACCACGCCCCCGCAGGGTGCTCGCATCAACGAGCTCGCCGCCCTCCGCCAGCGTCAGCTGGGCGAGCTGACCGGGCTCACGGGGGTGCTCGACGATGCGAAGGCCGAGCTCGCCCGGCTGGAGTCCGACGTCTCCCTCGCCGCGCAGCGGCGCGACAAGGACGCCGCTCGTCTCGCCACGGCGACCGACCCGAAGCAGGCGCAGGCGCTCGAGAACGAGATCGAGAGCCTCGGCCGGCGCATCACGATGCTCGAGGATTCGGAGCTCGACGTGATGGGGCGGGTGGAGGACGCGCAGGCGGCGGTCGACGCGCAGCAGGCGCTGATCGACCAGACCCAGTCCGAGGGCGCTCAGCTCACCGCCGCCGCGAAGGCGGAGATGGCGGCAGCGGCCGCCGAGGGCGAGCACCTCGCACGCGATCGTGCCGCTCTCGCCGAGAGCGTGTCCGCCGAGCTGCTCGCCGAGTACACGCGCCGCGCCGCGAGGGGTGGAATCGGGGTCGGCCTGCTGCGCCGGCGGATCTGCGAGGGCTGCCAGATGGTGCTCTCCGGCAGCGAGCTGGCGGCCGTGCGGGTGGCGGCCGAGGACGACGTCGTGTCGTGCCCGGAATGCGGCGGGATCCTCGTGCGCACCGACGAGTCCGGGCTGTGAGGACCGGCACCCGTCTCGACGACCGTGCCGATGCCGGCCGCGGGTGACAGACCGGATGCGGTGACCCGAGCCGCCGAGCCACCGCACGCCCTGGTGGCGCGAGCCCCGAGCGGCGGGTGGATCATCATGCTGCACGCGGACGTCGACGCCGACCCGGCGGTCACGGAGGTCGCCGACCGCGATCTCGTCCTGCGGGTGCGGGAGATGGAGCAGGAGCTGTCACCGCGCTGGACCGTGCGGAGCCTGCGCACGTTCTACCCGCGGCTGCTCGCCGCCGGGGTGCGGCTGCGCCGGGCGCACGATCTGCTGCTCTGCCACGCCATCCTGCGCGACACCGCGTCGTCGTCGCATCCGGTGCCGCCGTCGGACCGCTGGCTGCGGACCGACGACATCGACGACGCCGCCGGGCAGCCGGGGCTGTTCGATGTGGACGCCGCGAGCGCCGGACGCGGCGACGACATCGACGAGGTGAGGGCGCAGTGGCGAGCTCAGCTGACGGCACTGGCCTCGGCACCCGACTCCCGCCTCGCGCTGCTCTGCGCCGCGGAGTCGACGGGTGCCCTCGTCGCGGAGGAGATGACCGCGGCGGGCCTGCCGTGGAGCACCGCGGCCCACCATGACATCCTCGAGCAGCAGCTCGGCCCCCGGCCGCTGCGCGGCGCGCGGCCGGCGCGCATGGCGGTGCTCGCCGCCGAGATCGGTCGCTGTCTCGACGACCCGAGCCTGAACCCCGACAGCACGCCGCGCCTGCTGCGGGCGCTGCACCGTGCCGGCGTGTTCGTCGACTCGACCTCGCGATGGGAGCTGTCGCGCGTCGAGCATCCGGTGGTCGGTCCGCTGCTGGAGTACAAGAAGCTCGCCCGACTGTTCACCGCGAACGGATGGGCGTGGCTCGATGAGTGGGTGCGTGACGAGCGGTTCCGTCCGATCTATCTCACCGGCGCCGTGGTGACCGGGCGCTGGGCGTCATCCGGCGGCGGGGCGCTGCAGATACCGCGTCAGCTGCGCGACGCCGTCCGGGCGGACGCCGGCTGGATGCTCGTCGACGCCGACGTGGCGCAACTGGAGCCGCGCGTGCTCGCCGCCATGTCGCGCGACAGCGCCATGGTCGAGGCGGCGCGCGGGCGCGACCTGTACGAGGGCGTCGTGCGCTCGGGAGCGGTCGCGACGCGTGACGAGGCGAAGTACGCGGTGCTCGGAGCCATGTACGGCGCGACCACGGGTAAGAGCGGGCAGCTCGTGCCCCGGCTGCGCACCGTGTATCCGCGGGCGATGGGGCTCGTCGACGCCGCCGCGCGCACCGGCGAGCAGGGGGGAGTGGTCAGCACGCTGCTCGGCCGCAGCTCGCCCCGACCCGACGACGCGTGGCGCCTGGCGCAGTCCGTGGCGGGAGGGCCAGACGCTGCGGGGGCAGAGGAGAGCAGGGCGCGCGGCTGGGCCCGCGAGCGCGGGCGCTTCACCCGCAACTTCGTCGTGCAGGGCACGGCCGCCGAGTGGGCGCTGCTGTGGCTCGCCGAGATCCGCCACCGCCTCATGGCGCTGCCGCCGGCCTCCGTGCCTGCGGCCTCCTCCGGCCCGATCTTCCGCGACCGCGCGCATCTCGCCCTCTTCCTGCACGACGAGGTGATCGTGCACGCCCCCGCGGAGCAGGCACAGCTCGTGGCGGGCATCCTCCGCGATGCCGCGGACGCCGCCACCGCCCGGCTGTTCCCCGGCTTCGACATCGACGTGCCGCTCGACGTGCACGTCGCCGAGAACGCCGCGAAGGACGCGTAGAATCGAGGGGCGAGTGGGTCGGCCGGACGGCCGCGTGGCGCGTGAGCGCACCGAGGAACGTCCGGGCTCCACAGGGCAGGGCGGTGGGTAACACCCACCCGGAGTGATCCGCGAGACAGTGCCACAGAGAGAAGACCGCCCCCTCGGGGGTAAGGGTGAAAGGGTGGTGTAAGAGACCACCGGGGAGCGCGGTGACGCGCTCCGCCAGGTAAACCTCGCCCGGAGCAAGACCAGACAGAGGACGTTGACGCGGCTCGCCGAGTCCTCGGGTAGGTCGCTGGAACGACACGGCAACGTGTCGTCGAGAGAGATGGCCGTCAAGGGAGCGAAGAACTCCTGAACAGAACCCGGCGTACAGGCCGGCCCACTCGCCCCGAACACGCAGGAAGGCCCGGTCGATGACCGGGCCTTCCTGCTGTGCGCGTGATCAGTCGACCGACAGAGCCGCCGCGCCGATGATGCCGGATGCGTTGCGGTGCACGGCCGACACGATCGGGGTGCGCAGATCGAGCAGCGGCAGGAACTTCTCGGGATGCTTCGACACGCCGCCGCCGACGACGAACAGGTCGGGGCTGAAGAGGAACTCGACGTGCGAGTAGAACTCCTGAAGGCGTGCCGACCACTCCTCCCACGACAGGCTCTCGCGCTCCATCGCCGAGTAGGCGGTCCAGCGCTCGATCGACTCGCCGTCGCGGTTGAGATGACCGAGCTCGGTGTTCGGCACCAGCACGCCGTTGTAGAGGAAGGCCGAGCCGATCCCGGTGCCCAGCGTCGTCATGATGGTGAGCCCGCGGGCATCGCGCGCGGCACCGTGACGAGCCTCGGCGACGCCGGCCGCGTCCGCGTCGTTGACGAACGTGATGCTGCGGCCCAGTCCGTCCTCGAAGAACTTCTCCGCCTCGAAGTCCACCCACTCCTTCGAGATGTTCGCAGCAGAGAGCGTCCTGCCGTACTTCACGATGGCGGGGAAGGCCACGCCCAGCGGCAGCGTCGACTCCGCGACACCCAGGGTGTCGAGCACGCCGCGCACCGTCTCGACCACGTCGGCGGGGTGAGCGCCCTCCGGCGTCGGGACGCGCACTCGATCCGAATCGAGAGTGCCCGTGGAGAGATTGACGATGCCCGCCTTGATGCCCGTTCCGCCGATGTCGACGCCGATTGCCTGTGCCATGGCGAATAGCCTAGCGATGCACGACGCAGCGATTAGGATCGTGACGAGATCCCGACGAAGGAGCTGACATGTCCGACGGCGACGAGAAGTACTGGTACAACCTCAGCACCGGGGAGGTCGAGTTCGGCATGCTGTCCGCATCGGTCGACCGGGTCGGTCCGTTCGACACGCGTGAGGACGCGGCTCGCGCCCCCGAGACCCTGCGCGAGCGCTCTCGCGCGTGGGCCGCGGACGACGCGGCCGACGACGCGTGGGGCTCCAGCTCTCTCGAGTCTGGCCAGTGAGGGTGGACAAGCAGCGCGACTTCGTGCTGCGCACCATCGAGGAGCGCGGCGTCAAGTTCGTCCGACTCTGGTTCACCGACGTCATCGGAACCCTCAAGTCGGTCGCCATCGCGCCCGCTGAGGTCGAGGGCGCCTTCGCGGAGGGGATCGGCTTCGACGGCTCGGCCATCGAAGGGCTGACGCGCACCTACGAGTCCGACCTGCTCGCCCAGCCCGATCCGACGACGTTCCAGATCCTGCCCTGGCGTGGGGAGATCGACCCGACCGCCCGCATGTTCTGCGACCTCACCACCCCCGACGGTCGACCCGCTGTCTCCGACCCGCGCAACGTGCTGCGTCGGGCGCTCGCGAAGGCGGCCGACGCCGGATTCACGTTCTACACGCACCCCGAGATCGAGTTCTACCTGCTGAAGTCCTCGCAGCTCGGTCCGGAGGGCCCGATCCCCGCCGACAACGCGGGCTACTTCGACAACGTCCCCGGCGGCACCGCGCACGACTTCCGCCGCAGCGCCGTGCGGATGCTCGAGGACCTGGGCATCTCGGTGGAGTACAGCCACCACGAGGGCGGGCCGGGGCAGAACGAGATCGATCTGCGCTACGCCGACGCGCTCACCACGGCGGACAACATCATGACCTTCCGCACCGTCGTCAAAGAAGTCGCGATCGAGCAGGGCGTGTACGCGACGTTCATGCCGAAGCCGCTGAACGACCACCCCGGCAGCGGCATGCACACGCACATGTCGCTGTTCGAAGGCGACATGAACGCCTTCTTCGAGGCCGGCGCCGAATATCAGCTCTCGCTCACCGGCCGCCGGTTCATCGCGGGGCTGCTGCGTCATGCGAACGAGATCGCCGCCGTCACCAACCAGTTCGTGAACTCGTACAAGCGCCTGTGGGGCGGCGACGAGGCGCCGAGCTTCGTCACCTGGGGTCACGCGAACCGCTCGGCCCTCATCCGCGTGCCGATGTACAAGCCCAACAAGGGGCAGTCGACGCGCATCGAGTACCGCGCCCTCGACTCGGCGGCGAACCCGTATCTCGCGTACGCGCTGATGCTCGCCGCCGGACTCAAGGGCATCGAGGAGGAGTACGAGCTGCCACCCGAGGCGGAGGACAACGTGTGGTCGCTGAGCGACTCCGAACGTCGCGCTCTCGGCTACGCGCCGCTGCCGGCGAGCCTCGACCACGCCCTCGAGTACATGCGCGACTCGGAGCTGGTCGCCGAGACGCTCGGCGAGCAGGTCTTCAACTACGTGCTGCTGAACAAGCAGAAGGAGTGGGAGGCCTACCGCGGCCAGGTGACGCCGTTCGAGCTCAAGAACAACCTCGGGCTGCTCTGAGCCGGCGATGGCGCGTCCTGATGCGTCCATATCGCTGTCCGCCCTGGCACGGCTCGGCTTCGTCGAACTGACCTCCGCGTCCGCGGATCTCACCGAGCTGTCGGAGCTCACCGGCCTCGAGCGCGCGCAGCTCGCCGACGGGATGGTCGCCGCCGATCCGGATGCCGCGGTGCGAGGCCTCGTGGGCGTCGCGCGCCGCGACGCGGCGCAGGTCGCCGACGTGCTGTCCGATCCGGTCGCGCGGGAGGCGGCATGGCGGCTGTTCGGGGCATCCCGAGCGCTCGGCGCGTTCTTCGAGCGGCATCCCGAGCGTCTGCATCCCGATCTGCTGCTGCGCACGCACCTGCCGGATGCCGCCGAGCTGACCGCGCGGATGCTCGGGGCCGTCGAGGCCGACGACGGCTTCGCGCGCGCCGACGATCCCGTCACCGCACTGCGGGTGGAGTACCGGAGCTGTCTGAGCGAGATCGCCGCGGTCGACCTGGCGTCGGAGTCGGCGACGCTCGCGATCGCCGGCGTCTCGGCCGCACTCGCGGATGCGGCGGGTGCGGCGCTGGAGGCGGGGCTCGCCGTCGCCCGCGCGGTGATCGACCGGTCGGGTCGTGCCGGCACCCACGACGAGATCGCCGCGACACGGCTGGCGATCATCGGCATGGGCAAGGCGGGTGCCCGCGAGCTGAACTACCTGAGCGACGTCGACGTGATCTTCGTCGCAGGCACGGCCGACGAGAGCGTCATCAGCGAGGCGAGGGCGATCGACATCGCCACGCGCCTGGCGCGCGAGACGATGACGGCATTGAGCGGCGCCGAGATCGAACCACCCCTGTGGGAGGTCGACGCCGCCCTCCGTCCGGAGGGGAAGCAGGGCGCGCTGGTGCGCTCGCTGGCATCCCACCTGGCCTACTACGACCGCTGGGCGAAGAGCTGGGAGTTCCAGGCGCTGCTCAAGGCGCGTCCGCTGGCCGGTGACGCCCGACTCGGCGCGGACTACATCACCGCCGTGCAGCCGAAGGTCTGGACCAGCGCCGAGAGGTCGGATTTCGTCGAGAGCGTGCAGCGCATGCGCGAGCGGGTCACCGATCACATCCCCGCCGACGATGTGCCCTACCAGATCAAGCTCGGTCCCGGTGGTCTGCGCGACATCGAGTTCACCGTGCAGCTGCTGCAGCTCGTGCACGGGCTCAGCGATGAGGGCATCCGCACCCGCGGCACGCTGGAATCGCTCGACGCGCTCGTCGAGGGCGGCTACATCGGCCGCGCGGAGGCGAGCGCCTTCGGTGAGCAGTACCGCATCCTGCGGCTGCTCGAGCACCGGCTGCAGCTGCACGACCTCACCCGCACGCACCTGATGCCGCGAGACGACGAGGGCATGCGGCGCCTCGCCAGGGCCACGGCGCTGGCCGACAGCGCATCCGGTCTGCAGCAGATCTGGGACGAGGTGCGCCGCGCGGTGCGAGATCAGCACGTGCGCCTGTTCTACCGGCCCCTGCTCTCGGCCGTCGCCTCGCTGCCGGCCGAGGAGCGCACGCTCTCGACAGCACAGGCCGGCTCGCGACTGGCGGCGATCGGGTTCCGCGACCCCGCCGGCGCGCTGCGGCACATCGCAGCGCTCACCTCCGGGCTGAGCCGCAAGGCCACGATCCAGAGGCACCTCATGCCGGTGATGCTGCGCTGGTTCGCCGACGGCACCGACCCCGACTACGGACTCGTCGCCTTCCGGCGCATCAGCGAGAGACTCGGCGACACGCACTGGTTCCTGCGGATGCTTCGCGACTCGTCGGGTGCCGCCGAGCGCCTGACCCGGCTGCTCTCGAGCTCGCGCTACGTGGGTGAGCTGATGGAGTGGATCCCGGAGTCCGTCGCCTGGCTCGACACCCCGGCCGCCCTGCGTCCACGCGGCGGTGCCGCGCTCGACGAGGAGGCGCGCGCGATCCAGACGAGGCATGCGACGACGAAGGCCGCTCTGCGAGCCGTGCGGGCGCTGCGCAGACGGGAGCTGCTGCGCACGGCGATGGGTGCGGTGCTGGAGCAGGTCGGAGTCGACGAGATGGCCAGGGCGCTCACCGAGATCACCGAGGCGACGATCCAGGCCGCGCTGCGCGCGGTGCGCCGCGAGGTCGTGCCGCCGGAGGACGACGCGATGGACTTCTCGATCATCGCGATGGGTCGCTTCGGCGGCGCCGAGCTCGGCTTCGGCTCCGACGCCGACGTGCTGTTCATCTACGACCCCAACGGCGTCGATCCGCAGCGCGCTCAGCAGCACGCCGCCAGGATCGTCGCGGGCCTGCGCGAGCACCTCGCCGACCAGCGCGTGCCGCTGGAACTCGACGCCGATCTGCGTCCCGAGGGGCGCAACGGGCCGATCGTGCGCACCATCGAGGCGTACACGCAGTACTACCGTCGCTGGTCGCTGTCGTGGGAGGCGCAGGCGCTGCTGCGGGCGCGGGGGATAGCCGGAAGCGTCAAACTGATCGCCCGATTCACCGAGCTCGCCGACAGCATCCGCTACCCGGAGGCCGTCTCGCTGCAGGATGTGCGGGAGATCAAGCGCATCAAGGCGCGGGTGGAGGGCGAGCGGCTCCCGCAGGGCGCCGACCCGCGGCGCCATCTCAAGCTCGGCCCCGGCACGCTGAGCGATGTCGAGTGGATGGTGCAGGTGCTGCAGCTGCAGCACGGGCACCGGGTGCCCGATCTGCGCACGACGTCCACGCTGCAGGCGCTGGATGCCGCCGTGCTCGCCGATCTTCTCCCCGCCGACGACGCCGAGCGACTGCGCGAGGCGTGGGTGCTCGCCAGTCGGCTGCGCTCGGCCATGACGCTGCTCACGGGGCAGACGAAGGATGTGCTCCCGGCCGATATCCGTGAGCTCGACGGCGTCGGTCGCCTTCTGGGATATCCTGACCGCGCCGCCACCGTGCTCGAGGAGGACTACCTCCGCGTCACGCGTCGTGCGCGGCGAGTCTTCGAGAAGCAGTTCTACGGCTGACATCCAGCCGTGATGAAGGGGGAGCAGATGGCACAGCGGTTCGGGATCATCTGGAATCCGACCAAGATCGAGGGCGACGCACTTCGGGATGCCGTGACGGATGCCGTCCCGGCGGACACCGAGCTGATGTGGTGGGAGACCTCCGCCGACGACCCCGGCCGAGCCATGACGACCGAGGCGGTGCGGGCCGGATGCGACGTCGTCATCGCCGTCGGCGGGGACGGCACCGTGCGCACGGTCGCCGAGATCCTCGCGTCGGTCGAGAACGCCCCCGCACTCGGAATCGTGCCGCAGGGCACCGGGAACCTGCTGGCGCGCAATCTCGGCATCCCGATCGGCAGCATCCCCAAGGCGCTGGAGGTCATCGCCGCAGGCGACGAGCGTCGCATCGACATGGGCTGGACACGCACGGACGACGCGGAGGTCGAGGTCGGATTCCTGGTGATGGTCGGTTTCGGCCTCGACGCGCACATGCTCGCGGAGACCGACGACGATCTGAAGAGCAAGGCCGGCTGGCTCGCCTACGTCGCCGCGATGGGACGTGCGGTGACGGCCTCAGAGACCGTCGACTTCCACATCACGCTCGACGACGGCGAGGAGCAGCTGCTCAGCGGACACACGCTGCTCATCGGCAACTGCGGTGACATCCAGGGCGGGGTCACCCTGCTGCCGGACGCCGTGGTCGATGACGGCCGCCTGGATCTGCTGCTGATCAGCGCCGACAACGTGACGCAGTGGCTGCAGACCCTGCGCACGGTGGTCTGGGACAACGGCATCCGGCGGCTGCTCGGCGGGGATGACGAGACCGTCAGCATCGACTTCGCGCAGCACCTCACCGGCGAGGCCATCGCCGTCGCCCTGCCGGGACCCGTGCCCTTCGAGATCGACGGTGAAGAGGCGGGAGACATCTCCAAGCTGGCCGTGCGCGTGCAGCCGGGTGCGCTGCGCGTGCTCTGCTGAGTTCCCGCCCGCTCGGTTCCCGCCCTCCGAGTCCCGCCCGCTGAGCCCCGCGCACGGTGCGGTGGCCCGCGGTGCGGGAGGGGCGCCAGCCTCCCGTAAACTCAGAGGGAAAGGACGGTGCATGACGACTCTCGACTCGCCGCTTCCCCCCGTTCGGATCGTGATCCCGTGGCGACCCTCGCCGTCGCGTCTCGACGCATACGAGCGCGTGATCGCGTGGTATCGCGAGGCGCTGCCGCAGGTTCCCCTCGAGACCGTCGACACGGGGGATGTGCCCTTCGTGCTCGCCGCGTGCCGCAACACCGCGATGCGCAATGCGGCCGCGGACGAGGTCGTCGTGGTGGGTGACGCGGACACCATCCCCGAGCGCGAGCCGCTGATCGCGGCGATCCGCGCGGCAGCGGACAGCCCGTTCGTGCATCTGCCGTACGACGAGTACCGCTGGCTCGGACGCACCGGATCGGCCGAGCACGCCGCCGGTGTGCCGCTGGCGCGATGCACCGTCGAGCAGTACGTCGACGGGGCCTGCTCGGGTGTGTACGTGGCGACGCCGCGCACCTGGGGCAGCCACGGGGGACAGGACGAGGGGTTCCGCGGATGGGGCTTCGAGGACGCCGCATGGTTCCTCGCGCATTCGACGATCCTCGGGGTGCCGCCCGTCCGTCATCCCGGCCGCGTGTACGCGCTGCACCACGTCGGCGAGGTGCGCGCCGGCGCGGCGTACGACGCGAACGCATCGCGCATGGAGCACTACCGGGCGGCTGCCGGCGATCCGTCGGCGATGGCCCGGCTGGTGGGCGCGGTGCGCCTGCCGGACCCCGTCAGCTGACCTCGCCTGCGGAGGCGGACACCGTCGCTCGGGCGATCGACGGGCCCGGCTGCGCCACCTGGGCCGCTGCCGCCGCTCGCAGCACCGGGCGCCCGGTGAACGTCGGGTCCGCGACCTCCCGGAGCGCGGCGGCGAGCTGCTCGACGGTCGCCGCGTTCGGGTCGAGCGCGCGGCCCGTGCCGGTGCGCTCGATCGCCGCTGCGCCCGCGAACTGGTCCGTCGAGAACGGCAGCACGAGCAGCGGGACCCCGTGCCCCACGGCCTCGGTGACGGAGTTGTTTCCCCCGTGCGTCACCGCCGCGGCGGCCGAGGCGAGCAGCCGCACCTGGGGCAGGTACTCCGCGACCAGCCAGTCGTCGGGGATCGGGCCCAGCATCGCCGCATCCGTCGTTCCCGTCGCTATCGCCGCCCGCAGACCGGTCGCGCGCAGCGCGTCGGCCACGCGGGCGAGCACCTCGCCGCGGACCGACAGGAAGCTGCCGAAGCTCACGTACACGTACGGGTGGCCCGTGGCGATCCACCCCTCGACGTCGGAGGCACCGGCCTCGTCGCGCGGCGTCGATCCGAGGAAGCGATGCGGCGGGAGCTCGCGCCCGTCGCCGGCGGCGAGCTCGGCCGGGTAGTTATAGAGCACGGTGTCGCCGTGCAGCGCGAAGGCATCGGCGACCGGTCGGGCGCCCGGATCGAGTGCGGCGGCGGCGTCGTTCCACTGGGTCGTGAAGCGCCGCGACACCTCCTCGCACAGCGCGCGCAGCTCGCGCAGCTGCGCCGCCTCCGGGGTGAAGGCGGCCGGCCACGCGGGCGGATAGCCGTAGACCTCACCCGCGACCGGCAGGGCGCTCGGGTGACCGAGCACCACGTCGCCGTAGGCGATCCCGTGCGTGTGCAGTGCCAGGCGGGCACTGTAGGCGAGGTGGTCGACGAGGATCGCGTCGGGCGCGACCTCGTCGATCACCTGCAGCGTCGCTCGCGCGCGGTCGACGGGGCGCCACATGAGATCGGTGAGACGTTCGCGTGCCTGATAGGCGAGCGTCGCGACCATGCCTGTGCGCGTCGCGGCGAAGAAGCCCTCGAGCGACGCTGCCTCCTCGGCCTGCTGCTCGGAGCTGCGGATGACGCCTGCATTCGCGCCCCGGCCCAGCGGGAGGTCGACCCGGTCGTAGCCGAAGCCGGAGACGATGGCCGCCGTCGCGGGGCCGGTCGCCACGACGACCTCTTCTCCCGCGTCCCGCCATGCGGTGCCGAGAGCGGCGAGCGGCAGCAGATGAGAGGCGTAGTCGGGGCTGATGATCAGCAGAGTCATACCAGCAGCTCCGCCGCGCGCTGCAGCTCGGCCTCGCTGTGCGCGACCGATTCGTACACGGGAGCGAGCTTGGCGGCCATGCCCTGAATGGTGAAGCGCTCAGCCACGAGGTCGCGCGCGCGTTCCGCTGCGCCGTCGTCTGCGCCCCCGGCGCGCGCGAGGGCGCGCTCGGTCGCGGTGGCGAGCTTCGCCGGGTCGGCGGTCTCGGTGAGGAAGCCGGTGTCGTCGTCGTCGACGTAGGTGGCGGGTCCCCCGCTGTCGGGTGCGACCACGAGCAGACCGGTGGCCATCGCCTCGAGGATGGCCAGGCCGAACTCCTCCTTGAGGCTCGCGCAGACGTACACGCCGCCGGGTGCCGCCCGGCCGGGAAGCCCGAAGCGCGCGGCCGCCAGCCACTCGGCGGCGACGTCGTTCGATCGGTGCCCGGTCAGCAGCAGCCCGCGCGCCGCATGCTGGGCGGGCGGCAGTGCGGCGCGGATGCGGTCGAGCTGCTCGCGCTCGTCGAGCGAGGGGTGCTCTAGGTCGCCGCCGATCACGAGCAGGTTGGCCGCGTCGGCCAGCGGTCCGTGGGCCCATGCGCGCACCAGAGTGGCCATGCCCTTGATGCGGTGCATCCGCCCGACGGTGACCAGGAGCGGCAGCCGCCGTCGCTCTGCGGGCAGCGCGTCGAGCAGGGCGGCCAGCTCGGCGAGGGCACCGACCGGCTCGTCGCCGGCGGCGACCTGCCGGGCGCGCGCGACGGCACGATCGACCACCTCGAGGTCGACGCCCTCTGCGACCACGGTGTGCCGCTCGGGGTGCGAGGACATGTCGATGCCGACGAGCGCGCGCATGTCGCGCTCGAGCTGAGGTCGCGGGAAGAAGACGGAATGCGCGGCGGACGCCGCGAGGCTCTGCACCAGGTGCGTGCGGAACCAGAAATGCTCCGTGAGATCCACCGGGCCGAAGTCCTTCCGCGTGAGGGTGCCCGATCGCTCCAGCGACGCGATGACGCTGTGCGGGTCGGGCGCCACGGTGAACACCGTCGGGATCCCCAGTTCACGCGCGACGTCGGCCGCCCCCCCGCTGCCCACGGCGGGCCTCC
>NZ_JACSPX010000003.1:503632-513091 GCF_014836945.1 Microbacterium commune
TTGCCCCTAGGTCGGCCATCCGGAGGTGGAGCACGTCGACGCGTCCTGCGGCGCGCAGCAGGCGTCGGATGCCGCGGCGCACGCTCACCCGCAGCGGCCACGCCGCCGCTGAGCCCACCGGCGGCGAGCTCAGCGGGATGTGGCCGTACACGTGGCCGGTCTCGCCGCCGGCGACACGGAGCAGGTCGGGGCCCGCCTGGGCGGCCGTGCCGCGCGACAGGGTCAGCACGCGCTGGACAGGGGCGGGCTCGGCGACCAGCGCGTCGCCCAGTCGCACGAGCAGGGTGGCGATGCCGCCGTTGTCGCCGGAGCCCGCCGACGACAGCGACGGGTCGATGTCCGCGTGCAGGAACAGCTGGGCGACCGTGAGCCCCTCGCCGCTGTCACGGACGAGCGGGGCAGGCTCGGCGTCGATGAGGGCCAGCCGGGCGAGGTCGCCGAGGACACCGCCCTCCGCGACGATCTGCTCGAGCGTCGAGATCGCGGCGGGCTCGCCGCGCTGGCCGAGCGCGGCGACGGCCGCCTCGCGCACGGCGGTCGGAGCCGCGGCATCCGTCGCCCACGTCTGCAGCGGGCGCACGACGAGCGGGTGTCGCACCAGCCCCATCGTCTCGACCAGTCGGGCGCGCGCGTCATCGGGAAGGGTCCCGGTGCTCGCGGTCTCGAGGGCGACCGCGAGCAGTTCGGCCGCGCCCGTCGACCACTTCTCCAGCGTGTGCTGGGCGAGCATGCCGGCGAAGCCGCCTTCGGCGACGAGGCGCACCAGGCGCCCGACCGCATCCGGGCGTGCGGGCCGCCGGCCGAGGGCGTCGGCGGCGTGCTCCACGATGTAGGGCCGGGGCGAGGAGAGCAGGCTCGACAGCAGCCGTGCCGCCTCCTCGTCGTTCATCTCGGCCAGGGCGTGCACGGCCGCGATCGCGGCGAGATCGTCGTCGGCGGCGATGGCGGCCGAGAGCACACGCAGCGTGCGAAGCCCAGGGTCGCGGCCGGCTTCGAAGGCCAGGTCGTCCGCCGCGCGCATCGCCTCGATGATCGATCCGGATTCGGTGATGCGGTCCATCGCCGTCTGAATACCCATGCTGCCCTCCCTGCGGGCGCTGAGATAGCACCGTCTGGAATGGTACTGGGGTGAGCAGAAAAGAGCCTACGGTTGACAAGGCGCCGAACGTCGGCTCCGGATTCTGAGCAAAGGGTTAGCGTGAGCGTTCTCACCATCGGCGACATCGGCGTGCTGTCGGGCATGATCCATATCGGAGACGAGGCGATGTTCGAGGCGGCGCGCGACGAGCTCGCGGCCCGCGGTCTGAGCATCGTCGGCGTCTCGTCGTCGCCCGAGGAATCCGCCGCCCGCTACGGCGTGCCCTGCGTGCCGCGACTCGGTTTCGGCGGGCTCGAGCGCGAAGCGGCGGCTCGCCGCTCGGCGCTGCTCGTGGATGCTGCGGCGGGACGCACTGCGCTCGACGCCGACGACCCCGCCCGGGCGGTCCTGACCGCGCTCGACGACGCGTCGGGTGTGCTCATCGCCGGCGGCGGCAACCTCGCCTCGCGCTGGCCGGTGCACGTCTACGAGCGCACGACGCTCGCCGCGATGGCACGGGCCCGTGATCTGCCGGTCGTCGTGTCGGGCCAGACCTTCGGTCCCGATCTGGAGGATGCCGACGCGCAGCGCGTGGCCGACATGGTCCGCGCGGCCGCACGCACCGGTGTGCGCGAGCACGCGTCCGCTGAGCTCGCCCGCGGGTGGGGCGCACACGTGCACGCCGGCGTCGACGACGCCTCGTTCCTCGGCGGCGGACCGGTGGACGACGACGGTCCGGCCGCATCCGAGCGCGTGCTCGTGAGCCTGTCGGGCTGGTTCGCCGGACGTCCCGCCGACGAGGTCGAGAGCGGTATCGCGGCGCTGCTCGATCACGCCGCCGACGCGGTGGGACCCGTCGTCTTCCACGCGCACTTCGGCCCCGAATCCGCCGGTTCCGAGCCCGCCGGCGACGCGGCCCTGCACGAGCGGGTGCGGGCGCGGATGCGGCGGCCGAGCGAGGTCGCGCCCAGCGGCGATTCGCTCACCGCCGCGCAGCGTGCACGCACCTCGCGCCTGCTCGTGACCAGCCGCTATCACCCCGCCGTGTTCGCCGCGCCGGCGGGCGTGCCCATCGTCGCGCTGGCCGCAGACGAGTACACGCACATCAAGCTCTCCGGCGCGCTCGGCCATTGGGGTCAGGACGGCGTCGTCGACCTCGACGCCCTCGCCGACGCCCCCGAGCATCTGTCCCGGATCGCAGACTCCGCTGCTGCCGTGACCCGCGGGGCAGCCGAGCGCCTCGACGGGCACCGAGCCGACTCCGCCGCGTGGTGGGACGCGGTCGCCGACGCCCTGCGCTGACCCGCCCCGCCCCGACTGCGTCTCGCCCCTGACCGCGAGAAACCACTTCCCGCCTGAGACACACGCTCACACGTGGTGTCTCGGGCGGGAAGTGGTTTCTCGGCGGGTGGCGGGCTCAGCAGCCGTAGTACAGCTCGAACTCGTACGGGTGCGGACGCTGCGCCATCGGCAGGATCTCGTTGGTGTACTTGTACTCGATCCACGTGTCGATGAGCTCCTGCGTGAACACGCCGCCCTCGAGCAGGAAGTCGTGGTCGCGGCGCAGCGCCTCGAGGGAGTCGAGCAGCGAGTTCGGCACCTGCGGGATGTTCGCGGCCTCCTCCGGGGGCAGCTCGTACAGGTCCTTGTCGATCGGCTCCATCGGCTCGATGCGGTTCTTGATCCCATCGAGCCCTGCCATCAGCTGCGCGGCGAACGCCAGGTACGGGTTCGACGAGGCATCCGGAACGCGGAACTCGATGCGCTTCGCCTTCGGGTTCGAGCCGGTGAGCGGGATGCGGATCGCGGCCGAGCGGTTGCCGGCCGAGTAGGCCAGGTTCACCGGGGCCTCGAAGTGCTTCACCAGGCGGTGGTAGCTGTTCAGCGTCGGGTTCGTGAACGCGAGCACGGCGTGCGCGTGCTTGAGCAGTCCGCCGATGTACCAGCGCGCGATGTCGCTGAGCTGTCCGTAGCCCGCCTCGTCGAAGAACAGCGGCTTGCCGTCGAGCCACAGCGACTGGTGGGTGTGCATGCCCGACCCGTTGTCGCCGAACAGCGGCTTGGGCATGAACGTGACCGTCTTGCCCCACTCCTCTGCGGTGTTCTTGACGATGTACTTGAACTTGAGGATGTCGTCGGCCGCGCTGACCATCGTGTCGAAGCGGTAGTTGATCTCCTGCTGGCCCGCCGTGCCGACCTCGTGGTGCGAGCGCTCGAGGTGGAAGCCCGAGTCGATCAGACGCAGGGTCATGTCGTCGCGGACATCGGCCGTCTTGTCGACCGGGGCGACGGGGAAGTAGCCGCCCTTGAAGGGGGTCTTGTTGCCCAGGTTGCCGCCCTCCTCCTCACGACCCGAGTTCCACGCCGCCTCCTCGGAGTCGACCTTGTAGAAGCTCTCGCCGGAGGTGACCGAGTAGCGCACGTCGTCGAAGATGTAGAACTCGGCCTCGGGTGCGAAGAACGCCGTGTCGGCGATGCCCGTCGAGGCGAGGTACTTCTCGGCCTTCTTGGCGACCTGGCGCGGGTCCTTGCTGTAGATCTCGCCGGTGCGCGGGTTGTAGATGTCGAAGACCATCACCAGGGTCTTCGCCGCGCGGAACGGGTCGATGTACGCGGTCGTGACGTCGGGGATCAGCTGCATGTCCGACTCGTGGATGCTCGCGAAGCCGCGGATTGACGACCCGTCGAAGAGCTGTCCGTCGCGGAAGAAGTCGTCGTCGACCGTGGAGGCGGGGATGTTGAAGTGCTGCTGGACCCCGGGAAGGTCGGTGAATCGGATGTCGAGGAACTTGACGTCGTTCTCCTCGATGTAGCGGATGACCTCAGCGGGCTCTGTGAACATGTACGACTCCTGATCGGGTATCGGTTGCATCAACCTTACGCAGGTTATGCGCATGGAGTTTCTCAGCCGTGTCCGCTGTGTTTCGGGCATGTTACAGCCGCTCGGTAGGCTGAGGGGGTGAGTGACTACCCCGGTGAACGCCTCGGCATGCCCATCTCCGGACCGGGGAGCATCGCCCGCCCGGGCCGGCGGATCGGCGCTCTGCTGATCGACTACTTCGCGGCGACGATCATCGCGATCGGCTTCCTCGGGTACGACCCGCTCGAGCTGCCCGCCGAAGCCGGCTGGCGTCAGTTCGCACCCATGATGGTCTTCGCCGTGCTGCAGATCGTGTTCCTCGCCACCGCGAACGGCAGCCCCGGCCACCGGATGTTGGGCATGCGCGTGGTGCGTCTGGACGGCGCCTGGGTGGGGCTGTGGCGTCCCATCGTGCGAACGCTGCTGCTGGTGTTCGTGATCCCCGCGGTGATCTGGGATGCCGACCAGCGGGGCCTGCACGACAAGATCGCCGGCACGGTGCTGATCCGCGGCTGAGCGCCGCCGCGGGCCCGTGTCGGGTCAGCGGCCGCGGTTGCGGTTGCGCATCTCGCGCGGTGCGCGACCGCCGAGGAACGAGCGTGCCGGGTCGACGAGGAATCCCTGTCGCAGCGCCTCGCGGCCGATCAGCATCCGGAAGCCCATCTCATCGCGGTTGGTGAGGGTGACCTCGGCATCCACCTCCCTGCCGACCAGCCGCACCCGCATCGTGACGACGATGCGGTGCTCGGTGTGGCCGGACGAGCTGCGCACGGCGCGTCGATCGTGCACGCGCGTCTCGTGCACCACGGCATCGGCGGTGCTGTCCTGCCAGGGGTGCACGGCGAAGCGCACCCACTCCTCGCCGTCGCGTTCGAACTCGGTCACATCGAAGGCGTGCAGAGACGACGTGCGCGCGCCCGTGTCGATCTTCGCCTTGAGCCATTCGATGCCCAGATCCGGCAGCCCGACCCACTCCCGCCAGCCCGTGGACGTGTTTGAATGAGAGGCCCGTGTCACTCCTACATCCTGGCAGGAAACCTCTGTGAAGATCGCTGTTCTCTCGCGCGCCCCGCACTCGTACTCGACGCAGCGACTTCGCGCTGCGGCGCAGCAGCGCGGACACGATGTCAAGGTGCTGAACACGCTGCGTTTCGCGATCGATCTCACCGCTGACGCGCCCGACCTGTTCTTCCGCGGGAAGCAGCTCAGCGACTACGACGCGGTCCTGCCGCGGATCGGCAACTCGATCACCTACTTCGGCACCGCGGTGGTGCGTCAGTTCGAGCAGATGGACGTCTACACCCCGAACACCGCGAACGGCATCTCGAGCGCGCGCGACAAGCTCCGCGCCAACCAGATCCTCTCCCGGCACAACATCGCGATGCCGCCGACCGCGTTCGTGCGCAACCGCGCCGATGTGCGCCCGGCGATCGAGCGGGTGGGCGGCGCCCCGGTCGTCATCAAGCTGCTCGAGGGGACCCAGGGCATCGGGGTGATCCTCGCCCCGCAGGTGAAGGTCGCCGAGGCGATCATCGAGACCCTGCACTCGACGAAGCAGAACGTGCTCATCCAGAAGTTCATCGCGGAGAGCCGTGGCCGCGACATCCGCGCGCTCGTGGTCGGCGACCGTGTCGTGGCGGCCATGCGCCGCGTCGCGGACGGCGACGAGTTCCGCTCGAACGTGCACCGCGGCGGCCGGGTGGAGCCGGTGACCCTCGACCCGGTGTACGAGCAGACGGCCGTGCGCTCGGCTCAGATCATGGGTCTGCGCGTCGCGGGCGTGGACATGCTGGAGAGCGACGACGGCCCGCTGGTCATGGAGGTCAACTCCTCGCCCGGGCTGCAGGGCATCGAGACCGCGACGAAGCTCGACGTGGCGGGCGCGATCATCGACTACATCGCGAACCAGGTCGCTTTCCCCGACATCGACGTCCGCCAGCGACTGAGCGTCTCGACCGGATACGGGGTGGCGGAGCTGGCCATCCACGCCGGCGCGGAGCAGGTGGGCATGAAGCTCGGCGAGCTGGGCCTGTGGGATCGCGACATCACCGTGCTCACGCTGCATCGGGGTGTGAGCGTCATCCCCAACCCGCGCAAGCACGTCGAGCTCGAGGCCGAGGATCGCCTGCTGTGCTTCGGCAAGCTCGACGAGATGCGCTCGATGATCCCCGAGAAGCGCCGCCGCCGTCCGCGGGTGCGCCGGCTGCCCAAGGAGCCCCTGGGCGAGTGAGATGCACAGAACGGCCCCTCTCCGCGGAGAGGGGCCGTTCTGCTGTCCGAGCGCGGTGCGCGGCTCAGCGCGGACGCTGGGAGCGCACCCGGGTGGGGTCGATGCCCTTCGGGATCGGCAGCGACGACAGCGACTGCGACACCGACTCGATGCGGCGGATGACCGCGGCCATGGTGGCCTTGTCGATCGCCTTGGGCAGCTTCTTGATGGTCTTCGACAGGTCGGCGATGGCGACGTCGTCGTCGCCGTGGCCGACGTAGAGCACCGTGACCGGAACGCCGTGCGCGACGCGCTGCGCCTTCTGGCGCTCCTCGTTGATCAGACGGGTGAGCCGGCCGCGTGCGCCCTCGCCGACGATGACGATGCCGCCGCGACCGACCACGCGGTACACGGCCTCCTGCGTCTTCGGGTTGATCCCGACCGGGGTGTCGGATGCCGACCAGCTGCGTCCGAGGCTGGTGCTGAGCACATGGCCGCTCGCTCCGGGCATCCCGTCGATCTTCGCGTACATCGCGGTCGTCGACAGCCGCGTCATGAGGACCATGGCGCCGAGGATTCCGAACAGCAGACCGGTGAAGCCCCAGAGGATCAGGCCGAGCACGGAGGCACCGCTGATCAGGAAGCCGATGATCAGACCGATCAGCACGCCGGCGATGAGGATGGCGATCTGCGCCCACGGCAGCCAGCCGTACACGTCCCGCGTGAAACGGAACAGGGAACGGATCTGCGAGAAGAAGCCGGGCCGCTTCTCGGTGACGGGAGCACTCTTTGCCATGCGTACAGCCTACCGATTCCGGGGTGTGCGTTCTTCCTGCACATCAGGCGAGATCGGCGCGACCCTCCCCAGATCAGCTGTTCTCGGCGGCGGTCGGCCGTGCCGCGCGCTGAGATGGTCGGATGGACGAGACGCCAGCTCTGACGCCGGGGGCGCATCGTGCGATCCGGATGGTGGATGCGCAGGAATCGGCCTACGCCGGCGAGCTGATCACCGATGGTGAACGGCGTGCTGTCCGGGTGGATGCCGAGACCGTGAGCGAGCAGCTGTGGGCGATGGCCGGTGCGGAGCACGTGGCCGGGGTGCGGGACGTACTGCGCAGGTCCGACGGACACGACGCCGTGCTGCCCTGGTGCACGGATCGCATCGAGGTGCTCCTGGGGCGCCGGGAGGTCGCGGAGAGCGCTCTGTCGGCGGGAGAGACGGTGACCCTGGTCGGCAGCATGCTGCGCGGGATCGTGGAGGTGGGCGACCGCGACGTCACAGGTCAGTGGTGGCTCACCGACGAGACGCGTCCGGTGTTCGCGCCCGGCGAGGGCGTGGCCTGCGCGGAGTCGGCGGTGGCCCTCATCGCTCGGGTGCGGGAAGGATGCGCCGATCGCGCGATGAGCCGACTGCTCGACGAGATCAGCGTGGCGGCGCGTGATCCGCGTGTGGTCGTGCGGTCGATCGAGAGGTGGGAGCGCGAGCTGATGGAGCTCGCGGCGCCGTGCGTGCTGGTACGCGAGGTGGCTGCGCCCGAGCGGGTGGTCGCGATCGACGCGCATGCGGTGCGGCTGCGTCAGGATGCGGATCTGCTGACCCCGCAGCCGACCGCGCTGCACCGGGTGACGGATCGTCTGCTCGAGGCGGCACGCGGCGCCGTCGCGCTCGTGCGGACCCGGCTCGGACGCCGCCGGGGAGCGGCCGTGTCGCCAGGCCGCGCAGGGCGGCCGCCCGATCGCGCCCCACGCGGTCGGATGCTGATCCTCGGCGGGACGGCCGCCGCGCTCGTGCTCGTCGGGGGGCTGATCTGGCCGACACCGGAGCAGGACTCCGCGGCGACCGAGCAGATGACGGGGATCGTCGCGGCGACGGCGTCGTCGACCGCGGATCCGACGCCACCCGTTCCTGATCAGGCGACGCCGGTTCCGGATGCCGACCATGGGCAGGACACGGCGGTGCCCGGCACGCCCATGCCGGAGGCCGTGATCGACGGATCGGTCGAACAGCGCGCCGCGGCGCTGCTCACCCGCTTGGTCGCATGCGCCCGCGCCGGGGATGCGGTGTGCGCCGACGCCGTCGTGGACGGGTCAGGAGAGGCGGTGCAGCAGCGGCTGGCGGGGACGGATGCGCAGCGCACGATCACCGCGGTGGAGGACTACGGCGACGTGGCGGTGCTGCGACTCGGCCCGTCGGGCGAGCGCGGGGAGCAGATGCTCGTGCTCGTCATGCAGAAAGACCGATGGCTGGTTCGCGACGTGTACGACGTCGCGAACCAGCCATCGGATGAGGGCTGAGCGTGCTCAGATACCCAGATCCGCCGTGAACTCCGCCGACTCGAGGCGGGTCTTGATCGCGCCGAGGAAGCGAGCTGCGTCCGCTCCGTCGATCGTGCGGTGGTCGTACGAGATGGCCAGGTAGACGTACGAGCGGACCGCGATCGCGTCCACACCGTCGACCGTGACCACGCCGGGGCGCTTGAACACCACACCGGTGCCGAGGATCGCCGACTGGGGCAGGAACACCAGGGGCGTGTCGAACAGCGCGCCGCGCGCGCCCGTGTTGGTGATCGTGAAGGTGCCGCCGGCCAGCTCGTCCGGCTTCAGCTTGTTGTCCCGCGTGCGGGCCGCCAGGTCGGCGATCTCCTGGGCGATCTGGGCGATGTTCTTCGTTCCCGCGTCACGGACGACCGGGGTGAGCAGGCCGCGCTCGGTGTCGACCGCGATCGAGATGTTCTCGTTCGCGGGGTAGACGATCGAGTCGCCGTCGACGGTCGAGTTGATGATCGGGAAGGCCTGCAGCGCCTCGGCAGCGGCGAGCGTGAAGAACGGCAGGAACGACAGCTTCGCGCCGGTCTTCTGGTTGAACTCGTCCTTCTTCGCGTTGCGGAACGCTGCGAGCTTCGTGACGTCCACCTCGACGAAGGTCGTCAGCTGGGCGGTCTGCTGCATCGAGGCCACGGCGCGCTCGGCGACGACCTTGCGCAGACGCGACATCTTCTGCGTCGTGCCCCGCAGCGGCGAGACCTCGAGCGCGGGAGCAGCCGGAGCGGCGGCCTCGGCGGCCGGTGCCTGGGACGTCGACTCGGCGGCCTTGAGGACGTCCTCCTTGCGGATGCGTCCACCCACGCCGGTTCCGGTGACCGTCGACAGGTCGACGCCCTGCTGGCTGGCCAGACGGCGCACCAGCGGGGTCACGTACAGCGAGTCGGAGTCGGTGGAGGCGGGTGCCTGCTGTGCGGGTGCCTGCTGTGCGGGTGCCTGCTGTGCGGGTGCCTGCTGTGCGGGTGCCTGCTGTGCGGGTGCCTGCTGTGC
>NZ_JACSPX010000003.1:513191-563932 GCF_014836945.1 Microbacterium commune
GGGTGCCGCCTGTGCGGGTGCCTCCTGTGCGGGAGCCTCCTGTGCCGGAGCCTCCTGTGCGGCTGCGGGGGCGCCCGAGCCGATCCGGGCCAGAACAGCGCCCACCTCGACGGTCTCGTCCTCACCGGCCAGGATCTCCTGCAGCGTTCCGGCGACCGGCGACGGGATCTCGGTGTCGACCTTGTCGGTGGAGATCTCCAGCAGTGCCTCATCGACGGCGACGTCGTCGCCGACCTGCTTCAGCCAGCGGGTGACCGTGCCCTCGGTGACGCTCTCGCCGAGTTCAGGCAGCACCACGTCGGTGGCGTCGCCCGACGCCGCGGGGGCGGGCGCATCGCTCTGCGCCGACTCCTGAGCCGCCTCGACCTCGTTCTCCGCCGGGGATGCCGGCGACTGCGCCTGCTCTGCGGGCGCCTGCTGCTGCTCGGCCTGTGCCTCGGCGGCCGGGGCGTCGTCGCTCGACGCCGCGCCGCTGCCGTCGCCGATGCGCGCAAGCAGCGCGCCGACCTCGACGGTCTCATCCTCTGCGACGAGGATCTCCTCGATCACACCGCTGACGGGGGACGGGATCTCGGTGTCGACCTTGTCGGTCGAGATCTCCAGCAGGCCTTCATCAGCCTGCACGGTGTCGCCGACCTGCTTCAGCCAGCGAGTGACCGTGCCCTCGGTGACGCTCTCCCCGAGTGCGGGAAGGACCACGGCTGTGCTCATGTCGAGTCTCCTTCGGAAAATTGTGATGCCCCAAGCTTAGTGACCTGGGAGTCTATGGATATTTGTGCGTTCCTACAGGGCGTGCAGCGGTTTTCCGGCGAGTGCGAGGAAAGCCTCGCCGAGTGCCTCACTCTGCGTGGGGTGCGCGTGGATGAGCGGCGCGATGTCTTCCGGGTGCGCCTCCCAGGCCACGGCGAGCTGGCCTTCGGTGATGAGCTCGCCGACGCGGTCGCCGATCAGGTGCACACCGAGGACGGGGCCGTCCTTGCGGCGGACGACCTTCACCATGCCGCCGGTGCCGATGATCTCGCTCTTGCCGTTGCCGGCGAGGTTGTACTCGTACGACACGACCCCGTCAGCGCCATGCGCCGCCACGGCCGCCTCCTCGGTGATGCCGACCGACGCGACCTCGGGGCTGCTGTACGTCACCCGGGGAATCTGGGAGTCCGGGGGAGTGGGCACATCCATCCCCGCGATCCGCTCGGCCACGGCGATCCCCTGCTGGAAGCTGCGGTGCGCGAGCTGCAGACCCGGCACGATGTCGCCGACTGCCCAGATGCCGGGAACGGCGGTGCGCAGCTGATCGTCGACGGTCACGAATCCTCGTTCGAGGCCGACGCCGGCCTCCTCGAAGCCGAGCCCGTCGGTCACAGGTCCGCGACCCACCGCGACGAGGAGGTAGTCGGCGCTGAAGCGGGTCCCGTCCTCGAGAGTGACGGTCACCTGCGCGTCGTCCTGCTCGGCGGTCGCGAAGCGCGTGCCCAGCGAGTACCGGATGCCGCGACGGCGGAACGCGCGCTCGAGTCCCTTGCTCATCGCGATGTCCTCGTTCGGGACGAGGTGCGGCAGCGCCTCGATGATCGTGACCTCTGCTCCGAACGACTTCCACACGCTGGCGAACTCGACGCCGATGACACCGCCGCCCAGGATCATCACGCTGCCGGGCACCTCGTCGAGCGCGAGCGCGTGCTCGCTGGTGAGGATGCGCCCGCCGATCTCGAGACCCGGCAGGGAGCGGCTGTACGAGCCGGTGGCCAGGACGACGTCGGCGCCCACGTAGCGGTCGTCGCCGACGACGACCGAGCGATCGGCATCCAGACGGCCCTCGCCGTGCACCGTCGTGATGCCGCGCGCCTTGACGAGTCCTTCGAGGCCCTTGAACTTCTTGGCGACGATGCCCTCGCGGTACGAGCGGACCCCCGCCGCGTCGACCGCCTCGAAGGTGGCCGTCACTCCGACGGAAGCCGCGGACCGCACGTGGTCGGCGACCTCTGCCGCGTGCAGCAGCGCCTTGGTGGGTATGCACCCGCGATGCAGGCAGGTGCCGCCGACCTTGTCCTTCTCGATGAGCGCGACCTTCTTGCCGAGCTCGCTGGCCCGCAGCGCAGCGGCGTAGCCGCCGCTGCCGCCGCCGAGGATCACGACGTCGAACTCGTGCGTGGCCATCAGGACTCCTTTGCCGATGCCCGCGCGAAGGCGATGAGGGAGCGCACCGCGGCGCCGGTCGGGCCCTTCTCCGTGTGCCCGTACGGTGCGCCCTTGTGCTCGCCCGAACCCGCGATGTCGAGATGCACCCAGGGGATGCGCGGTGCATCCTCGGCATCCGAGGTGCGGCCGATGAAGCGACGCAGGAAGAGTCCGGCGAAGAGCGACCCGCCGGAGCGGTCGCCCATGTTCGCGTTCACCATGTCGGCGATCTGCGAGTCGAGGCTCTCCTCCATGAATTCGGGAAGCGGCAGCGGCCAGGCGTCCTCTCCGACCGATTCGGCTGCGGCGAGATATTCGGCGACGGCGTCGTCGTCGCCCATCACGCCGGTGTGGCGCATGCCCAGCGCGACGATGATCGCGCCGGTGAGCGTCGCGACGTCGATGATGACGTCGGGGTTCTCCCTGCTGGCGGCGACGAGTCCGTCGGCCATGACCAGGCGACCCTCGGCGTCGGTGTTCATCACCTCGACGGTCTGGCCGTCGAGCATCCGAAGCACATCGCCGGGACGCGTCGCGCGGCCCGACGGCATGTTGTCGGCGATGCACAGGAAGGCGGTGACGCGCACCGGAAGGCCGAGGGCCGCGATCGCGCGGATCGCCGCGAGCGAGGTGGCAGCCCCCGCCATGTCGAACTTCATCCCGACCATGCTGGCGGCCGGCTTGAGCGACAGACCACCGGTGTCGAACGTGATGCCCTTGCCGACCAGGGCGATGTGGCGGCCGGCCTCGGCGGGGGAGTACGACAGTCGCACGAGTCGCGGCGGGCGGTCGGATCCGCGTCCGACGCCGAGGATGCCGCCGTAGCCCTGCTCCTCGAGCTGCTTCTCATCGAGCACCTCGATCTCGATGGGCAGCTCGGCGACGGCCTTGGCGGCCTCATCGGCGAGCTGGGCAGGACTCTGCCATTCCGCGGGCACCGAGACGAGATCCTTGACCAGGGCGACGGCCTCGGCCACCGCGCGGGCGTGCTCGAGCGCACCCCCACCGATCGATGCGGCGTGCAGCACGATCGTCTCGGCGCGAGACGGCTTCTTCTCGGAGCGGTAGTCGTCGAAGCGGTAGCCGCCGAGCAGCGCGCCCTCCGCCGCGGCGTCGGCGTGCTGATCGAGGTCGCCGGCGAACCCGATCGACACCGTGGCGAAGCCCGTCAGCGAGCGCACCGCGGTCGCGACGGCGTCGCGCACGGCTGCGGCATCCGGCTGCTTCCCGACGCTGACGACGGCGAGGGGCAGCGACGTCACCGTCGGCAGGTGCACGCGCGCATAGGCGGAAGCGGTTCCCTTGTATCCGATGCCTGCCAGAGTGTCGGCAAGACCCTCGTACCCGCTCAGCGCGTCGGCGGCGGAGGAGGGATCGGGGATGACGAGCACTGCGGCGTCTGCGGTGCCTCCGGGGAACGGATCGGTCGTGTGGGTGATCACGGGAAGCGTCATGACTCCATCCTATGGACGGGCACTCCTGCGGAGCCGAGGCGCTGCAGCCGTGTTCGCTGTGAGCATGCACCGCGCCGCCCGGGCCGGGGATGCGACTCGTAGCATGGAGTCATGCCGTCACCTGCTGACCTCTTCGAGTCGGTTCCCGGGGCTCCGGACGTGCCTGCCGGGCTGCCCCTGGTCATCCTGCTCACCGGCTTCACCGATGCCGGCAGCGCCGTCGCGGGGCTGATCGAGCACCTGAACGCGACGACCGACCCGGCGCCGGTCGCCGTGTTCGACAACGACGTGCTGCTGGACTACCGCGCGCGGCGGCCGATCATGCTCTTCGATCAGGACCACCTGACCGAGTACCGCCCGGCGCGGCTCGAGCTCTCGCTCGCGCACGACGCGCTCGGTCAGGCGTTCCTGCTGCTCTCCGGGTACGAGCCCGATTTCGCCTGGAACGCCTTCGCGCGCGCCGTCGTCGACTTCGTGGAGGCTCTGCAGGTCTCGACGGTCACCTGGGTGCACTCGATCGCCATGCCCGTCCCGCACACTCGCCCGCTGGGCGTCACGGTCAGCGGCAACCGCCGCGACCTCACGGCCGTGCATTCGGTCTGGCGTCCCCGCACCCAGGTGCCGGCGACCGCGGCGCACCTGCTCGAGTTCCGGCTGGTCGAGGACGACGTGCGCGTGGCAGGGTTCGTCCTCCTCGTGCCGCACTACCTCGCCGACACCGAGTACCCCGACACGATCGCCGCAGCGGCGGACAAGCTGATGGCGGGCACGGGTCTGGTCCTGAGGATGGATGCCGTGCACGAGCGCAGCGCGGAGTTCCAGGCGCGCGTCGCCGAGCAGGTGCAGGGCAGCGAGGAGCTCGTGCAGATGCTGCACGGCCTCGAGCAGCGCTACGACGCGTACATGGCCGGCCGGGACGAGACCGGCGACGAGGGCGGCTTCGACGAGCGCGACCTGCCCAGCGCCGACGAGCTCGCCGCCGAGCTCGAGCGGTATCTGGCCTCGCGACGCCCCGGAGACGACGACAAGCAGCGCTGAGCCGAGGCGGATTCCGCGAATCGGAGAAAGCCGGCGGTGTCGTGTGTGATAATGGATACTCGACCCGTTGTCAACAGATTCCTCGCGGATGGACTTGACAAGGGTCTTACTAGTGTCCGAAACGGCTCGGAGCGCGCGCACCGCTCCGTGAAAGGCGAAACGTGACTCCTGCCACGAGCAAGAACTCCCGGACGACGACGAAGACTGCTGCCGACCCCGACGCCGTCGAGGCCGAGGTGATGGGCGCCGCCGAGGCGGCGCCCGAGAAGGTGACGAAGGGCGCTGCTGCCAAGAAGGCCCCCGCTGCCAAGAAGGCCCCCGCTGCCAAGGCCCCCGCCAAGAAGGCTCCCGCCCGTCGCACGGCGAAGAAGAAGGACGACGAGGCTCCGGTCGACGACGAGGCCGTCGAGACCGATGACGTCGACGATGAGGAGGGCGACAAGAAGCCCGCCTTCACCGAGCCGCTGCCCACCGGCGCCATAGTCCTGACCTCGAAGGACGAGGACGATGTCCCCGTCTACTCCACGCAGATCACCGGCGCGACCGCCGACCCCGTCAAGGACTACCTGAAGCAGATCGGAAAGGTCGCACTGCTGAACGCGGCCGAAGAGGTCGAGCTCGCGATGCGCATCGAGGCGGGCCTGTTCGCCGAGGAGAAGCTGTCGACGATGTCGGCGGCCGAGAAGTCCAGCCAGCTCGGGCTCGACCTGCAGTGGGTCGCGCGCGACGGTCAGCGCGCGAAGAGCCACCTGCTCGGCGCCAACCTGCGCCTCGTCGTCTCGCTCGCGAAGCGCTACACCGGTCGCGGCATGCAGTTCCTGGATCTCATCCAGGAGGGCAACCTCGGTCTGATCCGCGCGGTCGAGAAGTTCGACTACACCAAGGGCTTCAAGTTCTCGACCTACGCGACGTGGTGGATCCGTCAGGCGATCACCCGCGCCATGGCCGACCAGGCCCGCACCATCCGCATTCCGGTGCACATGGTCGAGGTCATCAACAAGCTCGCCCGCGTGCAGCGTCAGATGCTGCAGGACCTGGGCCGCGAGCCCACGCCCGAGGAGCTGTCGCGCGAGCTGGACATGACTCCGGAGAAGGTCGTGGAGGTGCAGAAGTACGGCCGCGAGCCGATCTCGCTGCACACCCCGCTCGGCGAGGACGGCGACAGCGAGTTCGGTGACCTCATCGAGGACACCGAGGCGGTCGTCCCTGCGGACGCCGTCGGGTTCACCATGCTGCAGCGTCAGCTCGAGCAGCTGCTCGACTCGCTGTCCGAGCGCGAGGCCGGCGTGATCCGGATGCGCTTCGGCCTCGGTGACGGTCAGCCCAAGACCCTCGACCAGATCGGCGACACCTTCGGCGTGACGCGTGAGCGCATCCGTCAGATCGAGTCGAAGACGATGGCCAAGCTGCGTCACCCGAGCCGGTCGCAGTCGCTGCGGGACTACCTCGAATGATGCAGGCGACACCCCAGGCGCGTTCGGCCGGCCTGCGGTACGTCTTCCCCGTGCTGGCGGGCAAGCTCGCGCGCTTCGCGACCCGTCTGCGCGGGGGAGGGTCTGCCTTCCCCGGCTACCTCACCAACCGTCTCGCCCCGACGCTGCTGCCGACGCTCGCCGACCAGTTCCGCTACGGCGTGGTCTTCGTGCTCGGGTCCAACGGCAAGACGACGACGACGCACATGATCAGCGAAGTGCTGCGCGCGCACGGTCTGCGGGTGTTCACCAACCCGACCGGTGCCAACCTGCCGCAGGGGGTCACCAGCGCCCTGCTCGCCGACGCGACGCTGACCGGTCGCATCCGCGCAGACGTCGCCGTGCTCGAGATCGACGAGGGCTTCGCCGCTGACCTCGCCGACCGCCTGTCGCCGTCGGTGATCCTCTCGCTGAACGTGCAGGTCGACCAGCTGTACCGGTTCTACGAGACCGAACGGGTGGCCGACATGATGCTCGAGGCGTCGAAGCGCGCCTCGGCGCACGTCGTGGTGAACCGCGACGATCCGTACCTGTCGAAGATCGACGTCGACGCGATGCGCGCCCCCGTGACGTTCTTCGGGGTGGCGTCCGACATCGTGGCATCCTCCGCGCACGGCCTCGCCAACGCCGTCGACACCCGCAGCGGCACGGCCGGCATCATCGACCGGGAGGCGTTCGCGGAGGTCCGCGAGGTGTCCGGTCGAGACGTGGTCGTGAGGGTGGGGGAGGCGGATGCCCGCATCACCCTTCCCGCGAGGGGGCTGCACTACGCCGCGGACGCCGCGGCCGCCCTGGCGGTCGCATCCGGAGTGCTGGGCGCCGAGTTCGACACGCAGCGCGCGGCCACCGGCTTCGCGAGCATGGCACCGGCCTACGGCCGTGGCGAGGTCATCCCGCTGCGTCGCGACCCCGCCGGCGAGCAGGTCGAGTTCGTGATGTTCAAGAACGCTCCGAGCATCCAGATGAACCTCGACGCACTGGAGGGCACACCCGAGCGTGCCCTGATCGCGATCGACGAGGGGACTCCTGACGTCTCGTGGCTGTACGACGTCGACTTCGCGCCGCTGCCGCGCGTGGACGTGGTCACCGGCGACAAGGCCCATCAGCTGGCTCTCGCCCTGGCGTACGCGGGTGTGGAGATCGGCACCGTCGAGCCCGACATGGAGAAGGCGGTCGCGATCATGCGCTCGTTCCCCGAGACCACGACCGGCAAGCAGACCTGGTTCGTCAACTACGAGCTCATGATGATCGGTCGCCGCATCCTCGGGTACGGCGACCAGGAGGTGGCGCGCCGATGACGCAGATCAGCATCGTCCAGCTGTATCCCGCCGAGCTCGGCATCACCGGAGACCGCGGCAACGTCCGCACGCTCGAGGAGCGCCTCCGCGCGCGGGGCGTCGCATCGACCACGGCGCACGTCGGAGTCGGCGAGCCTCTGCCGGAGGACGTCGACATCGTCGTGATCGGCAACGGTCCGCTCTCGGCTCTGCGCGGTGTGCACGCCGATTTCGTCGCCCGTGCGCAGCAGTTGCGCTCCTTCATCGCCGACGACCGCACGCTGTTCGCGATCGGCGGGTCGGCCGAGCTGCTCGGTGAGCGCATCGATCTCACCGACGGCGACAGCGTCGACGGCGTGGGCGTCATGCCGTACCGGGTGTCGCGCACGCGCGACCGTCGGGTCGGATACATCACCGTGCGCACGCCGGACGCCGCCGTCGTCGGCTTCGAGGACCACGCCTCCGAGTGGACGCTGACCGACGAGTCCGCCGCGTACGGCACCGTCGTCGCCGGTCGCGGCAGCTACTCCCGCGGTGACGCCCGCGGCGAGTTCGTGCGCCACCGCAACGCGGTCGTCGGCAACGTGCAGGGGCCCGTCCTGCCGCTCAACCCGGCGCTGGCCGACGTTCTCGTCAGCGCAGCCGCCGCCCGCCGCGGCCTGGATCTTCCGGATGCCACGCCGAGCCCGTTCGATGAGTACGCGAAGGGCGCGCGCGATGCGATCGAGCGCTTCGTGCACGACAAGGGCTTCAAGACCATCCAGCTCTGAGAGCCGGAGATCCGCATGACTGCCAGCAGCGCGCTGCCCAGGGTGCTCCTCTCCCGAGGAGCACTCGAACGCGCGTCGCGCGCGCTCGTCGCGCCCGGAGCGATCGTCGACCTCCGGCACGACGGGTTCGGTCACGGCGCAGCCGAGGTCGCCGGGGTCCTCGCGGATGCCGGGATCACAGATGTGATCGTCGACCCCGAGCACGTCGCCGTCGTGTCGTCCCGTCCCGGACTGCGCGTGCACACCGCGGGTGCGGCCGACGTCGAGCCCGCCGCGCTGTTCGGGATTCCGGATGCCGACGGGTCTCGGACGTCGGAGCCGGTGATGAGCCTGCAGGGGCACGTGCTCTCCACTAAGCCGCTGCGCGCCGGGGAGGCCGTCTCGTACGGCTACACCCATCGCGCCGTCGACGACACGCGCATCGCGCTGGTCACCGGCGGCTATGCCCAGGGCATCCCGCGCGTGCTCGGAAACCGGGTCCGGGTGCAGATCGGCGAGCGGATGCTCCCCGTGGTCGGACGCATCGCGATGGACGTGTGCGTGGTCGATCTGGAGGGCGGCGATGCTGAAGACGGCACGCCCGTCGTGTACTTCGGCGGTGTCGGCGGCGCCCGCGATGCGCTCGCGCACTGGGCATCGGTGAGCGGACTCACGGCGCTGGAGATGGCCGTGGTCATCGGACGACACGGACAGGGGGAGTGGGTCGCATGAGCGGACCTCTGCTCGAGATCTCGCGCGGCGCATTCCGCCGCAACATCGCCGCGGTGCAGCGACGCCTGTCTCCGTCGGAGCTGCTGCTGGTGATGAAGGACGACGCGTATGGTCTCGGCGTCGACTGGTCGGTCGCCGAGGCGACGGCCGCCGGGGTGACCTGGTTCGGCGGATACGACATCCCCACCGCGCTGCGCATCCGCGCGCTCACCGATCAGCGGGTGTACGCGTGGGCGACGTCAGCGCGGTCCGAGGTCGCCACGGCGATCACGGCGGACATCGACCTCGGCGTGGGATCGGCGGCCTATCTCGACGCCGTCATCGGCGAGGCCGAGGCCGCGGGCGCGCGTGTGCGCGTGCATCTGAAGATCGACACCGGCCTGCACCGCAACGGCTTCCGCCCCGAGGAGTGGCAGGATGCCGTCGCCACCGCCATGGCCGCGCAGCGCCGCGGCAGCGTGGTGGTGTCGGGCGTGTGGAGCCACCTCGCCGAGGCGAGCGATGCGGACGATGACACCGCCCAGCGGGTGTTCCTGGACGCGGTCGCGCATCTCGTCGAGGCCGGCGGCGAACCCGAGGTGCTGCACCTGACAGCGTCCGCCGCCGCGTGGTGGCGGCCCGAGCTGCGCGGCTCGCTGAGTCGCGTCGGGGCGTTCTGCTACGGCATCCGCTCCGCCGACGGTCCGCCCCTCGAGGGTCTCCGACTCGTCGCGCGGCTCAGCGCGCCCGTCGAGCAGATCGATGGCGGCGTCGTCCGTGTCGGCATCGGAGCATTCCACGGTCTGCCGTCGATCCTGCGCGGCGCGCAGATCGCCACACCGGGCGGGCTGCGCCGCATCGTCGACATCGGCGGCACGACCATGACGGTCGAGCCGTGGGGCGGTGTGGCCTCAGGTCAGCGCGTGGTGCTCTTCGGGCCGGGCGAGGCGGGTGAGCATGATGCGACCGCACTCGCCGAGCATGTGGGCACGGTCGGCGAGGAGATCATCACCAGGCTCACTCCGGCGGTGCGTCGACTCGTGGTCGACTGATTGCTTCACGCCTCGATGAGGCGGGCGGTCTCGTCGTGCCACGAGGTGGCGACGGCGCGCAGCTTCTCCTCGTATTTGCGTCCGTGGTGTGCGCAGAACAGCATCTCGGTGCCGTTGACCTCGGCGGCGATGTACGCCTGCGCCCCGCAGGAGTCGCAGCGGTCCATCGCGGTGAGGCGGTACTCGGCAGTCTCGCGCTCAGTCGTGGCGTTCATCTCGGTGCCTCCTCAGCGGTTCGGATCCTTTGAGATCGTGCTCAATACAACCACGCGCCGCCTGTATGCATGCCCGGATCCGGGCGTGTTTCGCTGTGCGCGTACGCCGCACGCCCTGGCTTGCCGTGCGGGAGTGTCGCGGCGTCGGCCCCTGTCGCCGCGGAAATAGAATCGATGATTGTGACTTCCGAGTACTCCGCCCACCACCTCCAGGTTCTCGAGGGCCTCGAGGCGGTGCGCAAGCGTCCCGGCATGTACATCGGCTCGAACGGGTCGCCGGGCCTCATGCACTGCCTGTGGGAGATCATCGACAACTCGGTCGACGAGGCCGTCGACGGCAACGGCTCGAAAATCGCGATCACCCTGCATGCCGACGGCAGCGTCGAGGTCGCCGACCGCGGTCGTGGCGTTCCCGTCGATGTCGAGCCGCGCACCGGGCTCACCGGCGTCGAGGTCGTCTACACCAAGCTGCACGCCGGCGGGAAGTTCGGTGGCGGCTCGTACGCCGCCTCCGGTGGTCTGCACGGCGTGGGGGCCTCGGTGGTCAATGCGCTCTCGGAGCGTCTCGACGTCGAGGTGGACCGCGCAGGCAAGACCTACGCGATGTCGTTCCACCGCGGTGAGCCGGGCATCTTCGCCGATGACGGCGAGCCGCGCCCCGACGCTCCGTTCACCCCGTTCGAGCAGCAGAGCGAGCTGCGTGTGATCGGCAAGGTCGCCAAGGGCGTCACCGGCACCAGGGTGCGCTACTGGGCCGACCGGCAGATCTTCACGAAGGACGCCGCGTTCCAGCTCTCCGAGCTCGAGACGCGCGCGCGTCAGACCGCGTTCCTCGTTCCCGGCCTCGAGCTCGAGATCCGCGACGAGCGCCCGCTTCATGCCCCGTCACCCGACGCGGACGCGCCCGCCGGCCCTCGGGTGACGTCGTACCGGTACGAGGGCGGCATCTCGGAGTTCGTCGAGTTCCTGGCATCCGATGCTCCGGTGACCGACACCTGGCGCATCCAGGGCAGCGGACGCTTCACCGAGACGGTGCCCGTGCTGCAGGCCGACGGGCACATGAAGGCCACCGAGGTCGAGCGCGAATGCGAGGTGGATCTCGCCCTGCGATGGGGCACCGGGTACGAGACCACGGTCCGCTCGTTCGTGAACATCATCGCCACGCCCAAGGGCGGCACGCACCAGCAGGGCTTCGAGCAGGAGCTGCTGAAGACGCTGCGCGCCCAGGTCGAGCAGAACGCCCGGCGCCTCAAGGTCGGAAACGACAAGCTCGAGAAGGACGACGTGCTCGCCGGCCTCACGGCCGTGCTCACCGTCACCGTGCCCGAACCGCAGTTCGAGGGGCAGACGAAGGAGGTGCTCGGCACTCCCGCCGTGCGCACGATCGTCGCGCAGGTGGTGCGCAAGCAGCTCGCCGAGCGCTTCGCCTCGACCAAGCGGGACGACCGCAACCAGGCGTCGATGCTGCTGGACAAGATCGTCTCCGAGATGAAGGCCCGCGTCTCGGCGCGAGCGCACAAGGAGACCCAGCGGCGCAAGACCGCGCTCGAGTCGTCGTCGCTGCCGGCGAAGCTCGTGGACTGCCGGTCGAAGGACTTCGAGCAGAGCGAGCTGTTCATCGTCGAGGGCGATTCCGCGCTCGGCACGGCACGTCACGCACGCAACAGCGAGTTCCAGGCGCTGCTGCCGATCCGCGGCAAGATCCTCAACGTGCAGAAGGCATCGGTCAGCGACATGCTCGGCAACGCCGAGTGCGCGGCGATCATCACGACGATCGGCGCCGGCTCCGGCCGCTCGTTCGACCTCAGTGCCGCTCGTTACGGCAAGGTCATCCTGATGAGCGACGCCGACGTCGACGGTGCGCACATCCGCACCCTCCTGCTCACCCTCTTCTTCCGCTACATGCGTCCGCTCGTCGAGGCGGGCCGCGTCTACTCCGCGGTCCCGCCCCTGCACAGGGTGATCGTCATGAACCCCGGCTCCAAGCCGAACGAGACGATCTACACCTACTCCGAGGCCGAGCTGCACGCTCTGCTCGCCAAGCTGCAGAAGGCCGGCAAGCGCTGGCAGGACCCCATCCAGCGCTACAAGGGTCTGGGCGAGATGGATGCCGACCAGCTGGCCAACACGACCATGGAGAAGTCCGGCCGTCTGCTGCGGCGCGTGACGATCGAGGACGCGGAGTCGGCGGACGCCGCCGTGCGCACCTTCGAGCTGCTGATGGGCAGCGAAGTGGCGCCGCGCCGCGAGTTCATCATGAGCTCGAGCGACAGGCTCAGCCGCGAGGCGATCGACGCCTGAGACCGCCGGATCCGGGCGCGTCGAGGCCGCCGCGTCGGGTGCCTCGTCCGGGGGTCAGCCGATCGCGGTGCCGACCGACCCGATCACGGCATCCAGGGGCTGCCCCGATCCGTCGCGCTTCGCACCGGATTCGGGCAGCACGCGGGCCGCGCCGTCGGTCCCGACCGCGCGCGGATCCACGCCCACCCAGGCGAGGCGAAGTCCGTCCTCGCCCTTGAGTAGCGCGTGCGCCCGCACACCTCCGGTCGCGCGGCCCTTCGCCGGGAACTCGGCGAACGCCGAGACCTTGGCTCGACCGGCGTCCGCGCCGGCGAGGGTGCCCTCCGAGCCCGAGACGGTCACCACCACGGCATCATCCGCAGACGAGACCACCGTGAACGAGATGACCTGGCTCTTCGCGCCGAGCTTCATGCCGGCCATTCCCGCTGCGGGCGCACCCTGGGGCCGCACGTTCGATGCCGAGAAGTGCAGCAGCTGGGCGTCCGAGGTGACGAACACGAGCTCGGCGTCATCGGGGGCGGGAGCTGCGCCGACGACGACGTCCTTCGGCTTCAGCCCGATGATCTCCAGCTCGGGTCGCACCGCGAGAGCGGAGGGCACGATGCGCTTGACTACGCCGTCTCTGGTGCCCACCGCGAGCGGCGTGTCGTCGTCGAAGCGGATGAGCGCGACGACCCGCTCGCTGCGATCGCTCAGCCCGAGGTAGTCGGAGATGCGCACGCCCGCACCGAGCCCGACCGAGGAGGCGGGCACCGCGGGGATGTCGACGGGCGTGAATCGCACCACGCGTCCCGCGGTCGTGACGGCGCCGATCTCGCTGCGCGTGGTCGTCTCCAGACGAGCCTGGATCGCATCGTGCTTGCTGCGACGCGGAGGCGTGGTGATCACCGCGCCCGGTTCGAGGTCGACGCGCACGGCGCGACCCGTCGTCGACAGCAGCAGCGTCGTCGGGGCGTCCGCGATCTGCAGCTCCGCAGCGGACTTCGCCGAACGCGCCTTGGGCGGCGCGGCGTTGAGCAGCAGGGTTCGCCGGTGCGTGCCGAACTGGTCGGCCACCGCATCCAGCTCCTGCGCGACCTGAGCGCGCACCCGGGCGGGATCGGCCAGCAGCGTCTCGAGTTCGGCGATCTCGGCGAGCAGCTTGTCGCGCTCTGCCTCGAGCTCCAGACGCGAGAACTTCGTCAGGCGGCGCAGGCGGAGCTCGAGGATGTACTCGGCCTGCACCTCGTCGAGCTCGAACACCTGCTGCAGTCGCGAGCGGGCGGTCTCGGAGTCGTCCGAGGTGCGGATGACCTGGATGACCTCGTCGATATCGAGGATGGCCACCAGCAGGCCGCGCACCAGGTGCAGGCGCTCGTTGCGCCGTGCCAGGCGGAAGCGACTGCGCCGGGTGACGACCTCGACGCGGTGCTGCAGGTACACCCGCAGCAGCTCTTTGAGGCCGAGCGTGCGCGGCTGTCCGTCGACGAGGGCGACGTTGTTGATCGAGAACGACTCCTCGAGCGGGGTGAAGCGGAACAGCTGCTCGAGCACCGCGGCCGGGTCGAAACCCGTCTTGACGGTGATGACCAGCCGCAGACCGTTCTTCCGGTCGGTCAGATCCTGCACGTCGCTGATGCCCTGGAGCTTCTTCGCGGTGACCGCATCCTTGAGCTTCTCGATGACCCGCTCCGGCCCCACCTGGTAGGGCAGCTCGGTGATGACGATGCCTGTCCTGCGCGGGCCGAGCGGCTCGATGGAGGTCTTGGCCCGCAGCCGGAAGGCCCCCCGACCCGACTCGTACGCGTCCCTGACCCCGTCGAGACCCATCAGGATCCCCCCGGAGGGGAAGTCGGGCCCGGGTACGAACTCCATCAGCTCGGCCGTGGTGGCCTCGGGGTTCTCGAGCAGGTGGGTCGCGGCGGCGACGACCTCGATGAGGTTGTGCGGGGCCATGTTCGTCGCCATGCCGACGGCGATGCCGCTGGCGCCGTTGACGAGCAGGTTGGGGAAGGCGGCGGAGAGCACGGCGGGCTGCTGGAACTGGCCGTCGTAGTTGGGTACGAAATCGACGACGTCCTCGTCGAGGCTCTCGGTCATCGCCAGAGCGGATGCCGCCAGGCGCGCCTCGGTGTACCGGGATGCCGCCGGTCCGTCATCGAGCGAGCCGAAGTTGCCGTGTCCGTCGACCAGCGGCACGCGCAGTGCGAAGTCCTGCGCCAGGCGCACGAGAGCGTCGTAGATGGCGGAGTCGCCGTGCGGGTGCAGCTTTCCCATCACCTCGCCGACGACGCGGGCGCTCTTGACGTGCCCGCGGTCGGGGCGCAGCCCCATCTCGGCCATCTGGTAGAGGATGCGCCGCTGGACGGGCTTCAGACCGTCGCGCGCGTCGGGCAGCGCACGGGAGTAGATCACCGAGTAGGCGTACTCGAGGAACGAGCCCTGCATCTCCTGCGACAGGTCGATGTCCTGGATGCGCTCCTGAACGGGCTCGGATGACGAGGGCTTTGGCATGGACTTCCTGCTGGTCGCTCGGTGCGGACTCGCGACGGCGCTCGGGCGCGGTGCGTCGGGCCACCTGTGCGAGACTGACCCGGATGCCTCTCATCCTACCGACCAGCCTCGATTCGACGCGGAACATCAGCGGGGTGGCGCCGCAGCTCCTCGCCGCGCTGCGGGGCGGATCCGCGGACCTTCCCCTGGCGCGGTCGGTCGTGCTGGTGGTCGTGGACGGACTGGGGGCGCCGGCGCTGCGCGCGCACGCCGGGCACGCGCGCACGCTGTCGTCGGCCATGGCGAAGAAGGACGTCGCGGGATCGGTGTTCCCGACCACGACCGCGGCCGCGCTGACCAGTCTGCTCACCGGGGCCGTCCCCGGGGCGCATGGCCTGGTGGGCTACAGCGTGCGGGATCCCGAGTCCGATGCGCTGGTGAACCTGCTCAGCGGATGGGAGGCCGGAGGCATCGATCCGCTGGAGTGGCAGAGCGCCCCGACCGTCTTCGAGCAGGCCGCAGAGAGCGGACATCCAGTTTTCGCCCTGGGCATCCCGGCCTACGCCGGCAGCGGGTTCTCCGGGGCGACGCTGCGCGGAGCCGAGTTCCGTTCGGCCCCGGGCGCGGCCGAGCGCGTGCAGCTCGCGTGGGAGCTCGCCGACGCCCACGACGGCGCCATCGTGTACTGCTACCTGCCCGAGGTGGACAAAGCAGGGCACCGGCACGGCGTCGACTCGGCCGAGTGGGTCGCCGCTCTGGAGGATGTCGACGCCGCGCTCTCGCGGACGGTTCCCGACGGGGTGGGGGTGCTGGTCACGGCGGATCACGGGATGATCGATGTGCCGCAGCACCGTCACCTGATCCTGGATGCCGCAGGTGGCTGGCACGACGGCATCCGGCACATCGGCGGCGAACCGCGGATGCTGCACGTCTACACCGAGCCCGACGTCGACCAGACGGCGCTGCTGTCGCGCTGGCGGCGGGATCTGGAGGGCGCGGCGGACGTCGTCAGCCGCGCCGAGGCGATCGAGGCGGGCCTGTTCGGGCCTGTCGCCTCGGATGCCGTGCGCCGACGCATCGGCGACATGCTGGTGATCGCCCGCGGCACCGTCGCTCTCTACGACGGTGAGGCCGACGACCAGCGTGCCCGCGGCATGGTGGGCCAGCACGGCGCGCTCACGCCCGAGGAGTGGCGGGTGCCCTTCATCAGGCTGGGTGCCTTCCGGCGCTGACGGACCAGCCCGCGCTCACTCGTCCGTGCGCGCTCCGAACACGATCTCGTCCCAGGAGGGCATCGCATTGCGCCGCTTCCGGCGACCGCTCGGCTGCTCGGCTGCAGCCTCCGGCGCAGGCTTCGTCGCAGTCGGCGTCGTCTCGGCCGACCTGGTCTCCGCAGGCGCCTCGGCAGGCTCGTCGAGCGGGTCGAACAGCGCCAGCGGGGATGCGTCCTCGTCGGCCTCGTCGAACAGCGGTGCGCTCTCGCGCTGGCCCCGTCGGCGGCGCAGCGCCTCGAGCAGGTCGGCGGTCTCCGAACTCGTGCGGTGCTCGTCGGGGGCGCGCCGGGCGGCGGCATCGTGAGCTGCTGCACTGGAGTGCTCCGCGACGGGGATCTCCTCGGCCTCCTCGGGCGGCGGAAGAAGACGGGGTCCGAACGCCCCGGAGTCGAAACGGCTGTCGTCCTTGTACGGCGACACGCGCTCCGCATCGACCGCGCGGAGGCGTGGGATGAGCCCCTCGGGAAGCGACCCCTGCCGGGAGAGCTGTGTGGCGTCGGCGTTGACGGGCGACAGGGTACTGCGGCGCGGGTCGAAGGCCCAGCGCGCGTCGTGTGCGACGTCGTTCGCCGTGAACTCGAGCTTGACCGTCCAGCCCGTGTCGTCCTTCCAGCTCGCCCAGCGCTCGTCCGACGCAGCCAGGTATGCCAGCTTGGCGCGCACCGCGGAGCCGAAGGTGGGCTGCGCGTCGGGCTCCACCTCGCTGCCGATCAGCACCGGCACCGCGAGAGCCTGGTTGACGATGTGCTCGCGCTCGGCGAGGACGGGTCCCTCGAAGCGCGCCACATCGGACTCGCTGACGCCGAGCAGCGCAGCGACCTCTGCCGCCGTCAGACCCGCGCGGATCTGCGCCTGGATGTCCCGCGGGCTCGCGGCCAGACGCGCCGGCGCGGGTTCGGACTCGCGGGTCGCGCGACGCACCTCGCGGTGCAGGACGTCGTCGATGGGCAGCGCGAAGCGCTGCCCGGACTCGGTCGCGAGGACGAGGACTCCCGCTTCCGTTCCGATGATGGTGACGTTTTCCATGCCAATGCCCCTCTGATGGGTGTGCGTTCATGGTGTCACGCGCACCCTGATCGCGTGCGGAATACCGTGGGCGTGCCGCGAGTTTCCCCGATCGGGCCGCATGGCATTTGCTTATTGGTGCGCAGTCGTGCAAACTATGGCCCGCCGATCACCCGAAATCGGATCCCCCCACCCTCGAACACTCGCACCACGGAAGTGGAGAATCACCGCATGGCAACCGATTACGACGCCCCTCGCAAGAGCGAAGACGACTCCGAGTCGATCGAAGCCCTCAAGGAGCGCGTGCCGAGCACCCAGTCCGGCGCCGGCGATGTCGAGGACTCGGACAACCCCACCGGGTTCGAGCTCCCTGGCGCCGACCTCTCCGACATGGAGCTCGATGTCGTCGTGCTGCCCGCGCAGCAGGACGAGTTCACCTGCATGAGCTGCTTCCTCGTGAAGCACCGCTCGCAGCTCGACCACGACGGCGCGGACGGCCCGATCTGCAAGGAATGCGCCGCCTGATCACCGACCCGCACGCGCCCCCGGCCCGATGGCCTGGGGCGCGTTCTGCGTTCCGGCCCGTCAGCGGCGCACTGCACGCGCCGAGCTGATCGCCGCCGCGAGACGGTCCGGGGTGCGCGACGAGATCGTCCAGCTGCTCACCGGGTCGTCCGGGTCGGTGACGGGCACGACGACGACGCCGTCGATGCCGCCGCGGAGCAGGTTCCAGCCGTCCCTGGCGATCTGATGGGAGCGTCGGGCCCTGGCCTCCTCGCCGGAGAACTCGCGGGGCTCACCCAGCCACACGGCGTCGATGTGCGCGCGCCCCGCGTGCAGCACGCCGTCGACCACGCGGACGGTGGGGGAGAGCACGATGCTCAGGGTCACCAGCACGAGCGAGACGATCGCTCCGACCGCCAGCGCGAGGCTCGGGTCGAGCGGCGTCAGCACGAGCGACACCATCGGGCCGGCCAGGGCGATGGTGACCAGGAGCCAGAGGCCGGGGGCCAGTCGCTCGCGATAGGTCTCGCGCGTGTCGGGGTGGGGGTTCTGCATTAGCCTCATGGGGTGACTCATTCCGTTGCCGTCCCCATTATCGCGGCGAACGTCCCGTTCTACGCGCACCCCGGAGATGCCGGGGCCGATCTGGTGTCGACCGAGGCCGTCCGGCTCGAGCCCGGCGAGCGGGCGCTGATCGGAACGGGCGTGCGCATCGCGCTGCCGGAGGGGTACGCCGCCTTCGTCGTGCCGCGCAGCGGTCTCGCCGCCAAGCACGGCATCACGGTGGTCAACTCGCCCGGCACCGTGGATGCGGGCTACCGCGGCGAGATCAGGGTCAGCCTGCTGAACACCGACAGCCGGGAAGCGTACGATGTGGCGGTCGGCGACCGCATCGCGCAGCTCATCGTGATGCCCGTCGTCCAAGCGCGGTTCGAACCCGTCGACGAACTGCCCGAGAGCGTCCGCGGTGACGGCGGATTCGGGTCGACCGGCTATACCCAGGGAAAGAGCGAATGACTGAAGAGATCGAACCCACGCTGAAGTCCGCCCCGGCCGACCGGGCGACCGCCGGCCCGTTCGACGACAGCGAGGCGAACCCCGTGCGCCCGTACATCGACCTCGGCGGCATCAAGGTGCTGCCCCGAGAGGGACTGAATCTCCGCCTCGAGGTCGAGGAGCAGAGCAAGCGGATCGTCGCGGTCGGCCTCGACTACGCCGGCTCGTCGCTGCAGGTGCAGCCCTTCGCCGCGCCGCGCTCGCGAGGGCTGTGGGATGAGACCCGCGTGCAGCTGCGCGATCAGATCCGCACGCAGGGTGGACGGGTCGAGGAACGTGAGGGCACGCTCGGCAAGGAGCTGCTGGCCGAGGTACCCGCCACGGCTGCGGAGGGGTCCGGCATGCGGCTGGCGAGGTTCGTCGGCGTCGACGGCCCGCGATGGTTCCTGCGCGGAGTCATCGGCGGCGATGCCGCGTCCGATCCGGCAGCGGCCGAGCAGGTGGAGGACCTGTTCCGGTCGATCGTCGTGGTGCGAGGCGCGACGCCGATGCCCCCTCGCGACCTGATCCCGCTGAAGATGCCGTCCACGCCGGGATCGGCGTGACACCCGCCGACGACCGGCGCGACGAGGCGAGCTCCCGGCATCCCGCGGCTGAGCCGATCGGCTCGGCGGAGCCCTCGGCTGCCGAGCCGTCGGCTGCGGAGGTGATCGGCACCGCCCTCGGCGGTGCGGCGCGCCGGGCCGGCCTGAGCTCGGAGACCGACGAGAGCGCGCAGCGCATCGTGTGGCGTGCGATGGGCGGCTGGCGCGGGATCATCGAGTCTGTCCTTCCCAGCCTGGCCTTCGTCGTCCTGTTCACCCTGCAGCCGGAGCCCCTGCTGCTGTCGCTCGGCGTGTCGGTCGGCATCGCGTGTGTGCTCACGATCATCCGGATCGCGCAGAAGTCGCCTCCCGCTGCGGCGTTCGGCGGCCTGGTGGCCGTGGCCGCGGCGGCAGGCCTGGCGCTGTGGACGGGGCGCGGCGCCGACAACTTCGTCCCCGGTCTGATCACGAACGCGCTCTACGGCACGGTGATGGTCGTCGCGGCCCTCGCCGGCTGGTCGATCATCGGACTCGCCGTCGGGTTCCTGATGGGAGAGGGCACCGCGTGGCGGGGGGACCGTCGCAAGCGGCGCGCCTTCTTCTGGCTGGGACTGGCCTGGGGTGCGCTGTTCCTGCTGCGACTGTCCGTGCAGCTGCCGCTGTACCTGACCGACCAGGTGACCCTGCTCGGCACCCTCAAGCTGGTGATGGGGCTGCCGCTGTTCGCGCCGATGGTCGCCGTCACCTGGCTCGTCGTCCGCGCGCTCTACCGACGCGCCGACTGACGGCGGACCGGCGTCCGTTCTGGTAGATTTATCTTGACGTCAAGATAAATTGCTCGTTCCGTCGAGCGGCCGCACGACGCACACTGGTAAGGCCAACCTTGCTAGCCGTGCCGCTCACTCGGCGAGCAAGATGGAAGCGCCTGTCGCTCCCATCCGATCAGAAGGAGACGGATTCGTGTCCACGGTGAACAGCTTCGGTGCCAAGAGCACCCTGACAGTCGGCAGCACCGACTACGAGATCTTCCGCATCGACACGGTCGCGGGTCACGAGAGGCTCCCCTTCGCTCTGAAGGTGCTTCTCGAGAACCAGCTGCGCACCGAGGACGGCGCGAACGTCACGAAGGCGCAGATCGAGGCGCTCGGTTCGTGGGACCCCACCGCGGAGCCCGACACCGAGATCCAGTTCACGCCGGCGCGCGTGGTCATGCAGGACTTCACCGGCGTGCCCTGCATCGTCGACCTCGCCACCATGCGCGAGGCCGTCACCGCGCTCGGCGGTGACCCGAATCGCATCAACCCGCTCTCTCCCGCCGAGATGGTCATCGACCACTCCGTCATCGCCGACCTGTTCGGGCGCCCGGACGCGATCGAGCGCAACGTCGAGATCGAGTACCAGCGCAACGGCGAGCGCTACCAGTTCCTGCGCTGGGGTCAGACCGCGTTCGACGACTTCAAGGTCGTGCCCCCGGGCACCGGCATCGTGCACCAGGTGAACATCGAGCACCTGGCCAAGGTCATCTACGACCGCACCGTCGACGGCGTGCTGCGCGCATACCCCGACACCTGCGTCGGCACCGACTCGCACACTACGATGGTCAACGGTCTGGGCGTGCTCGGCTGGGGCGTCGGCGGCATCGAGGCCGAGGCGGCGATGCTCGGTCAGCCGGTGTCGATGCTCATCCCGCGCGTGGTGGGCTTCAAGCTCACCGGCGAGATCCCCGCCGGCGTGACCGCGACCGACGTGGTGCTCACGATCACCGACATGCTCCGCCAGCACGGCGTGGTCGGTAAGTTCGTCGAGTTCTACGGCGCCGGTGTGGCCTCCGTCCCGCTCGCGAACCGCGCGACCATCGGCAACATGTCGCCCGAGTTCGGTTCGACCGCGGCGATGTTCCCGATCGATGACGTGACGCTCGACTACCTGCGCCTCACCGGCCGTGACGAGCACGCCGTCGAGCTCGTCGAGCAGTACGCCAAGGTGCAGGGCCTGTGGCACGACGCCGACAAGGAGCCCACGTACTCGGAGTACATGGAGCTCGACCTGTCAACGGTCGTCCCCTCGATCGCCGGTCCCAAGCGCCCGCAGGACCGCATCCTGCTGGCCGAGGCGAAGCAGCAGTTCGAGAAGGACATCCTGAACTACACCTCGGCGAACGAGGCCTCGGTCGAGGTCGAGGGCACGTTCCCGGCATCCGATCCCGGCAACGCGCCCGGCGTCGAGCGTGAGCACGTGTCGGAGGAGGGCGTGTCGTACCAGCACGAGGACGAGCACCAGCACTCCATGCTCGCCTCGAGCGGCGGGCACGGCGCATCCAACCCGGTCAAGGTGACGACTCCCGACGGGCAGAAGTACATCCTCGACAACGGCGCCGTCACCCTCGCCGCCATCACGTCGTGCACCAACACGTCGAACCCGTCGGTGATGATCGCCGCCGGTCTTCTCGCCCGCAAGGCGCGCGAGAGGGGCCTGAAGCAGAAGCCGTGGGTGAAGACCACTCTCGGCCCCGGCTCGAAGGTCGTCACCGACTACTACGAGAAGTCCGGCCTCGACAAGGACCTCGAGGGTCTCGGCTTCTACACCGTCGGCTACGGCTGCACGATCTGCATCGGAAACTCCGGCCCGCTGATCGAAGAGGTGTCCGAGGCGATCAACGAGCACGACCTCGCCGTCACGGCAGTGCTCTCGGGCAACCGCAACTTCGAGGGGCGCATCAGCCCCGACGTGAAGATGAACTACCTGGCCAGCCCGCCGCTGGTCGTCGCGTACGCCCTCGCCGGCTCGATGCACTTCGACTTCGAGACCGATGCTCTGGGCCAGGACGCAGACGGCAACGACGTGTTCCTCAAGGACATCTGGCCGGCCACCGAAGAGGTGCAGGAGATCATCGACAGCTCGATCTCGCGCGACCAGTTCATCAAGCAGTACGCCACCGTCTTCGACGGCGACGAGCGCTGGAAGAACCTGCCGACGCCGACCGGGCCGATCTTCGAATGGGACGAGGCGTCGACCTACGTGCGCAAGGCGCCCTACTTCGACGGCATGGAGCTGACCCCCGCTCCGGTCACCGACATCAGCGGCGCTCGCGTGCTGGCGACGCTGGGCGACTCGGTCACCACCGACCACATCTCGCCCGCCGGAAACATCAAGGCCGGCACGCCGGCCGCGCAGTACCTCACCGAGCACGGTGTCGAGCAGCGCGACTTCAACTCCTACGGCTCGCGCCGCGGAAACCACGAGGTGATGATCCGCGGCACGTTCGCGAACATCCGCCTGAAGAACGCGCTCGTCAAGGCCGTCAACGACGGTCAGCAGATCGAGGGCGGCTTCACCCGCGACTTCACGCAGGAGGGTGGCCCGCAGGCGTACATCTACGACGCATCGCAGAACTACCAGGACCAGGGCATCCCGCTGGTGATCTTCGGCGGCAAGGAGTACGGATCGGGCTCGTCGCGCGACTGGGCGGCCAAGGGCACCAACCTGCTCGGCGTGAAGGCGGTCATCACCGAGAGCTTCGAGCGCATCCACCGCTCCAACCTCATCGGCATGGGCGTCGTCCCGCTGCAGTTCCCCGCCGGGGAGAGCTGGGAGTCGCTCGGGCTCGACGGCACCGAGGTCATCTCGATCGAGGGTCTGACGGCTCTCAACGAGGGAACCACGCCGAAGACGGTCAAGGTCACGGCCACCCCGAGCGAGTTCTCCGCCGAGGGTCGCGAGCCGATCACCTTCGACGCGGTCGTCCGCATCGACACACCCGGTGAGGCCGACTACTACCGCAACGGCGGAATCCTGCAGTACGTGCTGCGTTCGCTGGTCTGACCCGCGTCGCGCAGGGGCCCGGATGCTTCGGCATCCGGGCCCCTGCCGCATCCCGAGGTAGAATATTCGGATGCGCACGCCTTCCCCGGCGGGCGATCCACGTCGCGGAAGGACGTCCATGCCGATCCTGCCGAGCATCACCGGCCCCCGAGATCTCGATCGACTCTCCAGCGGGGAACTGGTCGAGCTGGCGGCTGAGATCCGTGCATTCCTCGTGGAGAACGTCGCTCGCACCGGCGGGCACCTCGGCCCGAACCTCGGCGTCGTCGAGCTCACGATCGCGCTGCACCGCGTGTTCTCGTCTCCCGACGACCCGATCATCTTCGACACCGGCCACCAGTCGTACGTGCACAAGCTGCTCACCGGTCGCCAGGACTTCTCCGAGCTGCGCTCCCGCGGCGGGCTCGCCGGATACCCGCAGCGATCCGAGAGCGTGCACGACGTCGTCGAGTCGTCGCACGCGTCGAGCTCGCTGAGCTGGGCCGACGGCATCTCGCGTGCGCTCACCGCGACAGGACGCGCCGATCGGCACGTCGTGGCGGTCGTCGGCGACGGCGCCCTCACGGGGGGGATGACGTGGGAGGCGCTGAACAACATCAGTGACGACAACGAGCGCAACCTCGTGATCGTCGTCAACGACAACGGCCGTTCCTACGCGCCGACCATCGGCGGCATGTCGCGCTATCTCAACCGCGTGCGCACCGCGGGCATGTACCGCGAGATGCACCGCAAGTCCGACCGGCTGTTCCGCGCGTTCGGCCCGCTCGGCCGCGCGGTGTTCCGCGGCGTGCGCGGCGGCACCCACGGCTTCCTCTCGCGGTTCGCGAACAACGTGGCGCTGTATTCCAACCTCGACATCAAGTACCTGGGGCCGGTCGACGGCCACGACGTCGAGGCGCTCATCGAGACGCTGCGCTACGCCAAGGACTACGGCGCACCCGTGATCGTGCACGCCATCACCGAGAAGGGGCGCGGCTACCAGCCCGCCCTCGACGACGTGGCCGACCAGTTCCATGCGGTCGGGCGCATCGATCCGAAGACCGGCGGAGCCCTGTCGTCGTCGTCCGGCACCTCGTGGACCTCGGTGTTCTCCGACGCGCTCGTCGAGATCGGCAGCCGCGACGACAAGGTCATCGCGATGACCGCCGCGATGCTGCGTCCGACCGGCCTGGCCGCCTTCGCCGAGCGCTTCCCCGATCGGGTGTACGACGTCGGCATCGCCGAGCAGCACGCCGTGGCATCCGCCGCGGGACTCGCGTTCGGCGGCCTGCACCCCGTCGTGGCCATCTACGCGACGTTCATGAATCGCGCCTTCGACCAGGTGCTGATGGATGTCGCCCTGCATCGCGCCGGGGTGACGTTCGTGCTCGACCGCGCCGGCGTGACCGGGCCGGACGGGCCGAGTCACAACGGCGTCTGGGATCTCGCGATGCTGCAGATGGTGCCCGGCATCCGGATCGCCGCGCCGCGCGACGCCGTGCGTCTGAGCGAGTGCCTCGCCGAAGCCGTCGCGATCGACGACGCGGCGACGGTGATCCGCTATCCCAAGGGCGATGTGCCCGACCCGATCACCGCGATCGAGCGTCTCGCCGACGGCACCGACGTGCTCGCCCGCGGCGATGAGGAGGACGTGCTGATCGTCGCGATCGGCGCGTTCGCCGAGGTGGCCGTCGACATCGCCGCGCGTCTGAGCGCGCGCGGCATCGGGGCGACGGTGATCGATCCGAGGTGGGCGGTGCCCGTGCAGTCGTCGGTCGTCTCCCTGGCGGCACGGCATCGTCTGGTGATCACGTTGGAAGACGGCATCCGCGTCGGCGGCATCGGCACGCGGGTGCGCCAGGTGCTGCGCGAGGCGGGGATCGACACCGGGGTGGACGAGCTGGGTGTGCCGGACGAGTTCCTCCAGCACGCGTCCCGCGAGCAGATCCTCGAGGACGCCGGACTCACGGTCGACAAGATCACGGCCGACATCGTGGCGCAGGTCGGCGGTACCCGGATCCCGGTCGCGAAGGCTCCCGGCCAGACCGGGGCCCTCGACCTCTCTCTCACCCAGAAGCGCTGAGCTCGCGCGGTGGGTGAACCCGTGCGCCTCGCCCTCATCGTCAACCCGCAGGCGGGCAGGGGGCACGCCGTGCGGGTGGGAGCCGCGGCCGAGCGCGCGCTGCGGGCGGCCGGGGCCGAGGTGACCCTTCTCGTGGGGGAGTCGGCCGAGCAGACCCGGTCTCTCGCCCGCCGGGCGGTGCGCGCCCAGTCCGACGGCATCGTCGTCGTCGGCGGCGACGGCACCCTCACCGGCATCGTCGACGTGCTGGCGCAGAGCGGGAAGCCGATCACACTGGTGCCTGCCGGCACAGGGAACGACCTCGCCCGGTCGCTCGGCATCCCCACCCGCGATCCGCGGACGGCCGCCCTCGCCGCGATCCACGGCCGCGCCCGCACCATCGATCTCGGCACGGTCTCGTCGCGGGGCTCGGAACGGGTCTTCCTCACCGTCGCCGCCCTCGGCTTCGACGCGAAGGTGAGCGAGCGCACGAATGCGCTGCGGCGCCCCCGCGGCCCGCTGCGCTACTACCTGGCGCTGGTGATCGAACTCGTGCGCCTGCGTCCGGTCGTGTTCCGGGTCTCGATCGACGGCGGCAGCGCTCAGGTGCGGCCGGGCACCCTGCTGGCCGTCGGCAACACCCGCAGCTACGGTGGCGGGATGCCGATCTGCCCCGGCGCCGACCCTGACGACGGTCACCTCGACGTGGTGCACGTCGCGCCCGTCAGCCGCGCGCGGCTGGTGCGCCTGTTCCCGCTGCTGCTGCGCGGGCGTCACCTGCGGCGTCCCGAGGTGCGGCACGAGCGGGCCACCTCGGTGCGGGTGTCGGCCCCCGATCTGGTCGTCTACGCCGACGGCGAGCGCGTCGGGGTGGGGGAGTGCAGCATCGGTGTGCGCCCGGCCGCCGTCACCATGATGATTCCGAGGGAGTGAGCACGTGCCGTACGACGAGGATGTCGTGATCGTGGGATCCGGCTTCGGGGGATCGGTCGCGGCGCTGCGCCTGTCCGAGAAGGGATACCGAGTGCGGGTGCTCGAGGCCGGCAGACGCTTCGACGACAGCGACTTCGCGAAGACGTCGTGGGATGTGCGTCGCTACCTGTGGGCACCGAGGCTCGGGTGCTTCGGCGTGCAGCGCATCCACCGCCTGCCGCATGTCATGATCCTCGCCGGCGCCGGGGTCGGCGGCGGATCGCTGAACTACGCGAACACGCTGTACGAGCCGCCGCCGGCCTTCTTCGCCGATCGGAACTGGCCCGCCGGCAGCGACTGGCAGAGCGAGCTCGCCCCGCACTACGCGACGGCGAAGCGCATGCTGGGCGTCGTCGACGAGTACCCGCACACCGGTCCGGTCGAGCGGATCATGGCGGGTGCCGCCGAAGATCTCGGCGTGGGAGAGACCTTCCGCCGGGCTCCGGTGGGGGTCTTCCTCGGCATGCCGGGGGTGCGGGTGCCGGATCCGTACTTCGGCGGGCAGGGACCGGATCGCACCGGATGCACGCTGTGCGGCAACTGCATGATCGGCTGCCGGGTGGGCGCGAAGAACACGCTGGCGAAGAACTACCTCGCCCTCGCCGAGCGGCGTGGCGCGCGGATCGAGGCGCTGCGCACCGTCGTCGAGGTGCGCGAGGATCCGCGCGGCGGCTACCTCGTCACCACCGAGCGCTCGGGCGCCTGGCTGCGCCGCCGACGCCGGACCATCCGCTCCGAGCAGGTGGTGCTCGCGGCCGGCACCTGGGGTACCCAGCAGCTGCTGCACCGGATGCGAGCGTCGGCCGCGCTGCCCCGGATCTCGGATGCCGTCGGACGGCTCACCCGAACGAATTCGGAGGCGCTGGACGGGGCGGTGGCGACGCGGGTTCCGGATGCCGCGGGGTACGCCCACGGTGTGGCGATCACCACGTCGTTCCACGTCGACGAGCGCACGCACGTCGAGAACGTGCGCTACGGTCCCGGGTCCAACCTGATGGGCGCTCTCGCGACGGTCCTCGTCCCCGGAGGTCGCTCCCTGGCCAGGAGGATCGGTTCGCTGCTCGCGGCATTCGGCCGGCATCCGCTGCGCCAGCTGCGCCTGGCCAGCCTGCACCGCTGGAGCGAGCGCGGCATCATCGCGCTGGTCATGCAGACCGCGGACAACTCGCTCACCCTGTCGCTGCGCCGCCGTTTCGGACGCGACGTGCTCACGAGTCGGCAGGGACACGGCGCGCCGAATCCGTCGCACCTGCCGGAGGCCCATCGCGCCGTGGCTGCCATCGCCGGGCGCATGCAGCGCGAGACCGGCGTGCGAACCGAGCCGCGCGGCTCGTGGCCGGAGGTGTTCGGGATCCCTCTGACGGCGCACTTCCTCGGCGGTGCGGTGATCAGCGACTCGCCCGACCGTGGCGTGGTGGATGCCTGGAACCGGGTGTGGGGGCATCCGGGGCTGCACGTCGTCGACGGCTCGGCTGTGCCGGCGAACCCCGGCGTGAACCCGTCGCTCACGATCACCGCGCTCGCGGAGCGGGCCTTCGCGCACTGGCCGCGACGCGGTGAGGACGACCACCGACCCGCACCGGCGGGCTGAGCGGGCCACGCGGAACGGCGACAGGGGCCGCACCAGACGGTGCGACCCCTGCTCGCTCGAGCGTCAGCTCTGCGCGATCCCGCGGATCGGCGGGGTGTGGAACGTGCCGCCGAAGACCCGCTCCGACGCGCCTTCGCGGTCGAGGTAGGGCGAGGCGCCGCCGTCGATGAACGGCCAGCCCGCGCCGAGGATCAGGCAGAGGTCGATGTCCTCCACCTCGGGCACGACGCCCTCGTCCAGCATGAGGCGGATCTCCTGCGCCAGGCCGTCCTGCACGCGCTGCAGGATGGTGTCGGCGGATGCCGGAGAGCTGCCGACGTGACCCTTGAGCACCTTCTCGGCGCTCTTGGTCCAGCCGACGACCCGGCCGCCCTTGTCCTTCTCGACGACGGCATCCAGCTGGGCGAGAGCGTGGAAGTTCTCGTTGGCGTAGAAGCGATCGGGGAAGTGGCGCACCATGGTGTCCTGCACGTGTGCGGCGACCTTCCACCCGACGAGGTCGATCAGCTGGAACGGCCCCATCGGCAGACCGAGCGGACCGAAGGCCTTCTCGACGTCGGCGATCGGCGTGCCCTCGTAGACGGCGCGTGCTGCTTCGCCCATGACCTTCGCGAGCAGACGGTTCACGACGAATCCGGGTGCGTCCGCGGTGAGGACCGCGTTCTTGCCCAGACCCTTCGCGACGACGAACGCCGTCGACAGCGCGGCCTCCGCCGTGTGCGGCGTCTTCACGATCTCGATCAGCGGCATCACCGCAACCGGGTTGAAGAAGTGGAAGCCGACCAGGCGCTCGGGATGGGCGAGCTTCGAGCCGATCTCCTCGACGGACAGCGACGAGGTGTTCGTGGCGAGGATCGCATCGTCGGCGACGATCTTCTCGATCTCGCCGAACACCTGCTGCTTGACACCGACCTCCTCGAACACGGCCTCGATCACGAAGTCGCAGTCGGCGTACTGGCTCTTGTCGGTCGTGCCCGTGACGAGCGAGCGCAGCCTGTTGGCGGTGTCGCCGTCGAGGCGGCCCTTCTGCTCGAGCTTTCCGATCTCGTCGTGGATGTACGCCACGCCCTTGTCCACACGTGCCTGATCGAGGTCGGTGATCAGCACCGGCACCTGGAGCCTGCGCACGAAGAGCAGCGCGAACTGACTGGCCATCAGACCCGCACCGATGATGCCGACCTTGGTGACCTTCTTCGCCAGAGCCTTGTCGGGAGCGCCGACGGGGCGCTTCGCGCGCTTCTGCACGAGGTCGAAGGCGTACATCGACGCGGCGAACTGGTCGCCGGTGACGAGCTCGGCCAGCGCCTCGTCCTCTCGGGCGAAGCCCTCGGCCCTGGTGCCGCTCCTGGCCTTGTCGAGCAGGTCGAGCGCGACGTAGGGCGAGCGCGGAACGGTGCCGATCTTCGACTCGAGCATGCCGCGTGCCGTCTTGATCGCGATCGGCCACTTGACCGTGCGCTCGATCTTGCCGGGCTCGTTCCTGCGCTCGACCTTCTTTCCGCCGAGCACGTCATCCGCCCAGCTGAGCGAGCTCTCCAGGAAGGTGGATGCCGGGAAGATGGCATCCATCAGACCGAGCTCGAACGCCTGCTGCGGCTTGAGCATGCGGTTCTGCTTGAGCGGGTTGGAGATGACGACCTCGAGGGCCTTCTCGATGCCGATGAGGTTCGGCACGAGGTAGGCGCCGCCCCAGCCGGGGATGATGCCGAGGAAGACCTCGGGCAGCGCGAGCGCCGCAGCCGATGCATCGACCGTGCGGTAGGTGGAGTTCAGGGCGATCTCCATGCCGCCGCCGAGCGCGAGCCCGTTGACGAACGCGAACGACGGCACGCCGAGCTCCGACAGCGAGCCGAGCACCTTGTGTCCGAGCTGCGCGATCAGGCGCGCGTTGTCCTTCGAGCCCAGCCGGCTGATGTCGGAGAGGTCGGCTCCGGCGGCGAGGATGTACTGCTTGCCGGTGACGCCGACCGCCTGGATCTCGCCCGCCGCCGCACGGGCCTTCAGCGACTCGAGCGTCTCGCCCAGTTCGATCAGCGTGGCAGGGCCCAGCGTGTTCGGCCTGGTGTGGTCTCGACCGTTGTCGAGGGTGATGAGCGCGAGGACCCGGCCCGAGCCGAGGCGGATGTCTCGAACGGGGGAGTGCGTGACCACCTCTCCGTCGGCGAGAGCGGAGAGCGGTGTGAAGTCGATGCCGGCATACGGGGCGTTGGTCGTGTCCTTCATCGCCGTCACTTCCTCTTCTTGCCGTCGTAGAACGGGTTCTCCCAGACGACCGAGCCGCCCTGGCCCAGCCCCACGCACATGGCGGTCAGGCCGTAGCGCACGTCCGGTCGTTCGGCGAACTGCGCGGCGAGCTGGATCATCAGACGCACTCCGGATGCCGCGAGCGGGTGTCCCAGGGCGATCGCGCCGCCCCACTGGTTCACGCGCGGGTCGTCGTCGGCGATGCCGAAGTGATCGAGCAGGGAGATCACCTGGATCGCGAACGCCTCGTTCAGCTCGAACAGACCGATGTCGGAGATCTCGAGGCCGGCCTTCTTCAGGGCCTTCTCGGTCGAGGGGATCGGACCGATGCCCATGATCTCGGGCTGCACGCCGGCGAAGGCGAAGGAGACCATCCGCATCTTCGGGGTGAGCCCGAACTCCTTGACCGCACCGCCGCCGGCCAGCAGCGACATGGTCGCACCGTCGGTCAGCGGCGAGGAGGTGCCGGCGGTGACGCGACCGTGTGGACGGAAGGGCGTCTTCAGCGCGGCGAGGTCCTCCATCGTGGTCTGCGGGCGACGGCCCTCGTCCTCGGTCGCGAGTCCCCAGGCGCCGTCGGCTCCCTTGATCGCCACCGACACGAGGTCGGGCTGGATCTTGCCCGCGTCGTACGCGGCCTGCACCTTGTGCTGGCTGAGCATGCCGAAGCGGTCGGAGCGCTCCTTGGTGAGGTGCGGGAAGCGGTCGAAGATGCGCTCGGCGGTGACCCCCATGTTCAGGGCGCCGGGGTCGACCATCTTCTCCGCGACGAAGCGCGGGTTCGGGTCGGCGTTGCCGCCGATGGGGTGGTGGCCCATGTGCTCGACGCCGCCGGCCAGGGCGACGTCGTACATGCCGACGCCGATCGACGCGGCCATCGTGGTGACGCTGGTCATCGCGCCGGCGCACATGCGCTCGACGGCGAGGCCGGGGACGGTCTGCGGAAGGCCGGCGAGGATGGCGACAGACCGGCCGAGGGTGAGACCCTGGTCGCCGGTCTGCGAGGTCGCGGCGATGGCGACGTCGTCGATGCGGTCGGCCGGCACGGCGGCGTTGCGCTCCATCAGGCCGATGGTCGCCTTGACGGCGAGGTCATCCGCGCGGGTGTTCCAGTACATGCCCTTTTCGCCGGCGCGCCCGAACGGGGTGCGCACTCCATCGACGAAGTAGACGTCCGAGATCTCGGCCACTCTGCCTCCATAGGTTGGGGTTCGCGTCCAGCCTAGGAGCGGGGTATGGCCGCTCTGAATCGGTTGGATCGAACCTACGAAGCGTTCGGGAGCCCCTCGACGGCCGTTTGCGGCCCCTCTACAAACGCATCGACGATCTTCTGTGCGGTATGCGCAACCTGCCAGGGGCGAGCGCCGAGCTCGAGCAGCGCGGCGGCGACGGACTCGGCGGTCAGATCGGCCGGCGGCTGCCAGGCGACACGACGCAGGTGCTCGGGGGTCAGCAGGTTCTCGGTCGGCATGTGCAGCTCGTCGGCGAGCGCCTCGATCACGGGGCGGGCGGCCTTCAGCCGCAGGTCGGCGTCCGGGTTGCGATCGGCCCACGCTCGGGGCGGCGGGAGAGCATCGCTCGGCACGCGCTCGCGGGGCAGGTCCTCGGTGGTGCGACCGCGCTCGATCGCGGCCCACCAGCGATCGATCTGCGTCCGACTCGCACGCCCGTTGAACGTCTTGAGTCCGGCGAGCTCCTGCTTCGACCGCGGCGCGGCCAGCAGTGCGGCGAGCAGCGCGCGGTCGGGCACGAGGCGGCCGGGCGAGACATCGATCTGCTCGGCGTACTGCTCGCGTGCCGTCCACAGCTCCCGGGCCACAGCCAGCTGGCGGGCACCGCGTACCTTGTGCAGCCCGCTCAGCCGGCGCCACGGCTCCTCGCGGGGCGGCTTCGGCAGACGGTGCAGCGTCGCGTCGAACTCCTCGGCGGCGATCTCGGTCTTTCCCGCGGCCTCGAGCTCGTCGACGAGCGCATCGCGCACATCGACGAGATGAAGGACATCCAGCGCCGCGTACTCCAGCCACGGGCCCGGCAGCGGCCTGGTCGACCAGTCGGCGGCCGAATGCGCCTTGGCCAGGGTGATGCCCAGGGTGTGCTCGACGACCGCGGCGAGTCCGAAGCCGTCGCTGCCGAGAAGCCGGGAGGCGAGCTCGGTGTCGAAGATGCGCGCCGGCTCGAGGTCGAGCTCACGCAGCGAGGGCAGATCCTGGCTGGCGGCGTGGAACACCCATTCGGCGTCGCCGATGGCATCCTGAAGCGGGTGGAAGTCGCCGATCGCGGGCGGGTCGAACAGGAACACACCCGCCCCGCGGCGGAACACCTGCACCAGGTACGCGCGCTGGGAGTAGCGGAATCCGGATGCTCGCTCCACGTCGACGGCCACCGGACCTGACCCCTCGGCGAGCGTCTCGGCTGCCCGCTCGAACTCCGCACGGTCGTCGATCACGGAGTACTCAGCCACGTGCACCCTTTCTCGCGCCGAACACGGCGACGTCCTCTGATCCCGGCGGGAGCCCTGCGAGCATCCCGACCAGCTCCGCCCATGCTTCCACATGCGGGCCCAGCGGAGCATCCGGAGTCCACGACGCGCGCAGCTCGATCTGCGCCCCGTCGCCCTCCGCCGCCAGCGCGCCGAAGCCCTTTGAGAGCATCTTCGTCGACGTGCCGGACGCCGAGTGATAGCCCGCGTCGCGCGAGTCGAGGGCGTCCACCAGCCACGACCAGGCGACGTCCGCCAGCAGCGGGTCGGTGCCGATCTCGGGCTCGAGCGGGGCCTGCGCGAACGCGACGATGCGCCACGCGCCGCCCCAGGCGTCCGGTTCGTCCGGATCGTGCAGCAGCACGAACCGCCCGGTGCCGTACACCGAGTCGCCGTGATCATCGGGTCGCACGTCGGCGGCGAGGGCCAGGGCGAAGGGCGCGAGCCCGGCGGGTGACGGGATCTCCCGCACGACGATGTCGCTGCGGAACGCCGTCTCACGAAGCTCTGCCGCCGCTGCGTCGAACAGCGCTGCGGCATCCGGGTGTGCGCTCACGTGGACAGGCTAGAGTCGGGAGGCGATGAAGAGTCTCAGGCACGCCGTAGCCTTCGCCGTCCCCGCTGCCATCGCGGCGGGAGCCGCGGCAGGAGCGGCCGCCGTCCTCGCGACGGCACGCCGGGTGGTGATGCCCTCCGTGCGCCGGAACGACACCCAGATCCTCGCTGTCGACACCGGCGCCCAGACGATCGAGCTCTCGCGCACGCCCGACACCGAGCTGCCAGGGCGGTACGGGCTGTTCACCACGGGCACCTACGGATACGTCAAGCTCGGAGCCGTGCTCAGCGCCGACGCCACGAGCGTGCGCCGCAAGCTGCTCACCCAGATCGAGCCGGGCGCGAGAGTCGATCGCGACGCGGCGTTCAGCGGCTGGTACCACCAGTCGCCGAGCGAGCTGCACCTGCCCTGGGAGAGCGTGCTGATCGGCTCGCCGGCAGGCCCCTGCCCGGCCTGGCTGTTCCCGGCCGACTCGTCGACGTGGGTGATCCAGGTGCACGGTCGCGGCACCCTCCGCTCCGAGTGCCTGCGCGCGGTCCCCGTCATGCACGCGCTGGGTCTGCCGACCCTGGTCGTGTCGTACCGCAACGACGGCGAGGCGCCGCGCACGCGGGGCGGCTCCTACGCACTGGGCGCCTCCGAGTGGCGCGACGTCGACGCCGCGATCGGATACGCGCTGCGGCAGGGCGCGCAGCGCGTCGTGCTGATGGGCTGGTCGATGGGCGGGGCGATCGCGCTGCAGACCGCCGTCTCATCCGAGCAGCGGGATGCCATCGCCGGCGTCATCCTCGACTCGCCGGTGGTCGACTGGCGCACGGTGCTGCGCTTCCAGGCGCGCGAGTCGGGACTGCGCGAGCCGCTGCCCGGTCTCGCCATGGGAGCGCTCGGGAACAGGTTCCTGGCCAGGCTCAGCGGCGCCGAGGAGGCGATCCCGTTCGACAGGCTCGACATGGTCGCCAGGGCGTCGGAGCTCGACGCCCCGATCCTGATCCTGCACAGCGACGACGACGGATTCGTCCCCGCTGACGCGTCGCACGCCCTGGCCGATGCCCGACCGGATCTCGTCACGATGCCCGAGTTCCACGTCGCGCGGCACACCAAGCTCTGGAACTACGACGAGAGCGCCTGGTCGTCGGCCATCACCGGCTGGTTGACCGCGCAGGGTCTGGCCTGACGCCGGGAGCGGCGCCGACCGTCGTCGTTCAGCGCTTGGCCTCGACCTGGCGCTTCGCGCGCATCAGCATCCCGGTCATGCCGCCGATCCGCAGCGGCGAGACGAGCCGCGTCAGGCCGATGCTCTGCGGGTAGTCGTTCGGCACGGCGAGGACCTCGTCGGCCGTGAGACCCGTCAGCCCCTGGGCCAGAATGCTCGCGAAGCCGCGTGTCGTCGGGGCCTCCGGCGGCGCCGTCGCATGCATGGTGACGACGCCGTCGGAGACCTCGATGTAGATGTACACGGGGGACTGGCATTCGGCGACCCGCTCGGCCATCTCGGGGTGAGCCGCGATCTCATCGGAGACGGGAGGGAGCTCGTTCGCGAACTCGAGCAGCAGCTCGAGTCGATCCGCTTCGGGCAGCTCGAGGAACTCGTCGCGGAACTCGGCGAGGGTGGCGGGGACGTGCGTGTCAGTCATCCCTGCCATCATCCCACCTCGCCGCGGGCCGGGCCTGTCAGAGCGAGCCGGGCTCGCTGCCGCTGACGATCGGCACGCGCACCGCGCTGCCCCATTCGGTCCACGAGCCGTCGTAGTTGCGCACCTTCTCGATCCCGAGCAGGTGCTTCAGGACGAACCAGGTGTGGCTGGAGCGCTCACCGATGCGGCAGTAGGCGATGACATCGTCGGAGTCGTCGATGCCGGCCTCGTCGAGATAGATCGCCTCGAGCTCGGAGCGCGAGCGGAAGCCGCCGTCCTCCGCGACCGCCCTGCCCCACGGCACGCTCTGCGCGGTGGGGATGTGGCCGGCCCGGAGGCTGCCCTCTTCGGGGTACGCGGGCGCGGTGGTCCGCTCGCCGTTGTACTCCTCGGGGGAGCGCACGTCGATCAGCGGCCCGGTGCCGATGAACGCCAGCACGTCGTCCTTGTACGCACGCAGCTGCGAATCGTCGCGCTCGACGACCGGGTACTCGGTGCGCGCTCGCACGGTCTTGTCGGTGGTGATCTCGCGTCCCTCCGCGATCCACCGGTCACGACCGCCGTCGAGCAGGCGCACGTCCTGGTGTCCGAACAGCGAGAACACCCACAGTGCGTAGGCCGCCCACCAGTTGTTCTTGTCGCCGTAGATGACCACGGTGTCGTCACGGGCGATGCCCTTGCGGCTCAGCAGCTCGGCGAAGCCCTCGCCGTCGACGTAGTCGCGCACGACGGGGTCGTTGAGCTCGGTGTGCCAGTCGATCTTCACCGCGCCCGGGATGTGCCCGGTCTCGTAGAGCAGCACGTCCTCGTCGGATTCCACGACCACGAGGCCGGGGGCGCCCAGGTGGGCGGCGAGCCACTCGGTCGACACGAGGCGGCCGGGCTCGGCGTACTCGGCGAACTTGGGGGATGACGTGTCGTGATCGACGGCCACAGTGGCTCCTCTGGGTCGGGCTCGGGTGGGCATGCGACGGCGTAAAGTTGAGCCGTCCCCCTACGACGATAGATCCCCCGGCGCGCACCCGCATCCGGATCGTAAGACTATGACCTCAGGAACGTGATGACCCAGCAGATCAGCACGGGCGTCGTGCACCTCACCGAGCGCACGCCTGTCGTGACCGGTACCGAGATGCTGGCAAGCCTCGTCCCCCCTCCGCAGTTCGACGCGGCGACCTTCGACAGCTACCGCTCCGATGACCGCTACCCCTCGCAGGAGGCGACCAAGCAGCTGCTGCAGCGCTTCGTCGGCGAGGGAGCGGCGCCGGCGAAGAAGGCGGGCCTGTTCCGCCGGGCGCCGAAGGAGACGCCGATGAAGCCCGGCGTCTACCTCGACGGCGGGTTCGGCGTCGGCAAGACCCACCTGCTGGCGTCCGTCTACCACGCGCTTCACGCACGCCGGAAGTACTTCGGCTCGTTCATCGAGTACACCGCACTGGTCGGTGCGCTCGGCTACAAGAACACGGTCGACCTGCTGCGCGGCGCAGACCTGCTGTGCATCGACGAGTTCGAGCTCGACGACCCGGGCGACACCATGGTGATGACGCGGCTGCTGGGTGAACTCGTGGCGTCGGGAACGAAACTGGCCGCCACCTCCAACACCCCACCCAACGCGCTGGGCGAAGGACGTTTCGCGGCACAGGACTTCCTGCGCGAGATCCACGCGATGTCCGAGAGCTTCGAGACGCTGCGCATCGACGGCGTCGACTATCGGCAGCGCGCGCTCGACGGCAGCGCGCTCGTGGCGGATGACGCGCGCTACGCCCGGGCCGTCGAGAGCGCGTCGGCATCCGGCGCTGCCTCCGACGACGAGTTCGCGGCGCTCATCCAGCACCTGGCACAGGTGCATCCGTCGCGCTACATCCGCCTGATCGACGGGCTGTCACTGGTGGGCCTGCGCGAGGTGCGCACACTGACCGATCAGTCCGAGGCGCTGCGCTTCGTGGCGTTCGTCGACCGGGTGTACGACGCGCAGCTGCCGATCGTCGCGACCGGGGTGTCGCTCGATCAGGTCTTCGCCGACGAGATGCTCGCGGGCGGGTACCGCAAGAAGTACCTGCGGGCGATCTCGCGTCTGAACGCGCTGACGCATTCGGCGGCCGAGTAACACGATCGTCACACCGGCCGCCTGGCTGTAACACGCCCGCAACACGGCGCGTCGTCGCTCGAAACATCGCGCGCACAGACTGACCTCATTCGTTCTACGGAGGAGGTTTCGATATGGATGCCACAGGCAACGTCTCGTGGGTGATCACCGCGACCGCGCTCGTGCTGCTGATGACGCCGGGGGTGGCGTTCTTCTACGGCGGTCTGGTGCGGGCGAAGAGCGTCGTGAGCATGATGATGATGAGCTTCGGCGCGATCGGTCTGATCGCGGTGCTCTGGGTGCTCTACGGGTACTCGATGAGCAGTGTGTCGTCGCCCGCGCACTTCGCCGGGGATCCGTTCGCGGACCTCGGTCTGGCGGCGGCGGCCTCGGCACCGGATGCCAACGTGGCCCTGCTCGGCGTCGCCTACGGCGCGACGTTCGCGATCATCACCGTCGCGCTGATCTCCGGGGCGATCGCCGATCGTGCCCGGTTCGGACCGTGGCTGATCTTCGTGGGCGTCTTCGGCACGATCGGGTACTTCCCGATCGCGGCGTGGGTGTGGGGCGGCGGGTGGATCATGCACCTGGGCGCGACCCTGTTCGGGGAGGACAGCGGTGTGGCCGTGATCGACTACGCCGGCGGAACGGCGGTGCACATCAACGCCGGCGCGGCCGCCCTCGCCCTCGCCCTCGTGCTCGGCAAGCGCATCGGCTTCGGACGCGAGCTGAACAAGCCGCACAACGTGCCGCTCACGCTGCTCGGCGCTGCGTTGCTGTGGTTCGGCTGGTTCGGCTTCAACGCCGGCGCGGAGTGGCTGTCGGAGGACATGGGCGGAGTGGGCCTGATCGCGATCAACACGCTCGGGGCCGCGGCCGCCGGCATCCTCGGCTGGGTGCTGGTCGAGAAGCTGCGGGTCGGCAAGCCGACGTCGGTCGGGGCTGTCTCCGGCCTGGTCGCCGGACTCGTCGCGATCACTCCCGCGTGCGCCGACCTGACGCCGGGGTGGGCGCTGCTGCTGGGTGCCCTCTCCGGGGTCGCGTGCGCGCTGGCAGTGGATCTGAAGTTCCGGCTCGGCTTCGACGACTCGCTCGACGTCGTCGGACTGCACCTCGTGGGCGGGCTGCTGGGCACGGTGTACCTGGGGTTCTTCGCCACCGGCCAGGGCCTGTTCACCGGCGGCGACCTGCGGCTGCTCGCTGTGCAGGTGATCGCGGCCGGGGGAGTGATGGTGTACTCGTTCGTCGTGGCCTACGCGATCGGCTTCGCGATCGAGAAGACGATCGGCTTCCGCGTCACCGGGGAGGACGAGCTCGCCGGCGTCGACCTCGCCGTCCACGGCGAGGAGGGCTACGCGCTGGAGCCGGCGCCCGCCGCTAGTGTGGGCGGGTGAGCTCGAGCAGCAGGTTCCTCTCGGTCATCGGCGACATCCTCGGCAGGGCGCTGTCAGGGCGAGGCGGGGGCGGGCAGCAGTCCCGCCCCCGCTCTCGCGCGCGGCTTCGCGTCGAGGGTGAGGGCGGGCAGCGAGACGTCGACGCGGGACGGATGCCCGGATCCGAGACGGTCCGGCTGGATCCGGCCCGCGTCGGCGCTGTCAGCGTCGGCTATTCGCCCTCGCGCAACGGGATGCCGGACTCCGGGGAGGTCATCTGGACCTGGGTGCCGTACGAGGAGAACGACGGACGCGGCAAGGACCGCCCGGTGCTCGTGATCGGCAGGCAGAGCGCCGACCGGGTGTACGCCGTGCGGATGACGAGCACACGCCATGATCGCGACCGCGACTTCATCCTGATCGGCTCGGGCAGCTGGGATTCGCGGGGGCGCGAATCCTGGGTCGACATCGAGCAGCTGTACAGCGTGCACCACGACGGCATGCGTCGGGAGGCATCCGTGCTGGACTCCGGTCGATACGGACGCGTCGCACAGGCGCTCATCAGCCGCTACGGGTGGGCGCGCCTCTGAGGTCAGGCGCACCTCTGAGGTCGGAAGCACCCTGACGCCCGCACCGGGCGACCGGCGCCGCTCAGCCCAGCACGGCGGGGCTCAGCCCAGGACGGCGGGGCTCAGCCCAGCACGGCGGCGAGCGCCGCCGGGGCCGTCGGGTGCCGGAACTCGAAGCCGCTGCCGGTGAGCGCGTCGGGCACGGCGTCGGCATCCGCCAGCAGCAGGGAATCGGCTGCTGCACGACCGAGACCCAGGCGCAGCGCCCACGCCGGCGCGGGGATGAGGTACGGGCGATGCATCAGGGAGGCCAGCGTGCGTCCGATCCCGCCTGCGGTCGCCCGGTGCGGTCCGGTGAGGTTTACCGGACCGTGCAGGTCGGAGTCGATGACGTGCCGGATCGCGCTGACCTCGTCCTCCAGCGAGATCCAGGGCCACACCTGGCGCCCCGACCCGAGCGGGCCGCCGAGTCCCACCCGGGTGAGGGCGATCATCGGCTTCAGCACGGCATCCGGATGCAGGATCGGCGCGGTGCGCAGCAGCGCGACCCTGGTGGCGTCGGCGGCTCGCATCGCCTCCCGCTCCCACTCCACGCAGATCTCGGCGAGGAAGGTCTCGCCGGGTGCGCTTGCCTCGTCGAGCCGGGCGCCGGGCTGGTTGCCGTAGTAGCCGACGGCGGATGCCGACAGCAGGGCGGGAGCCGCGGTCCCCAGAGCGAGCAGCGCATCAGCCAGCACCGCGGTGGGCTCCAGCCGCGACCGGCGGAGGGTGTCCCGGTAGCTCGCCCCCCACGGCAGCCTGCCGATGCTCGCGCCGTTGAGATTGACGACCGCGGCCGCGCCGGCCAGCACGTCTGGGTCGAGCGGACTGCCGGTGAGCCACTCGACCTCGTCGGCGCCGCGGGCGGGACGACGAACGAGATGCACCACGCGGGTGCCGTCCGCGCGGAGTGATCGCGTGAGCGCGCCGCCGATCAGGCCGCTCGCTCCGGAGATGACGATGCGTGAGTCGTTCATGTGCGCCACCGTTCGGGATGCGGCAGGGATCGTGTGCCGGTGAAGCCGATCATAGGTCGCCCTGAGCGTCGGAGGCGTGTGCAGCGGGAGCCGAACCAGGACTCAGCACGACCTTGATGCAGCCGTCCTCCTTGCGCTGGAAGGTGCGGTACAGGTCGGGCGCATCATCGAGCGGCGCACGATGTGTGACGAGATCCATCACTCCCAGCGGATCGGCGTCGTCCTCCACCAGAGGAAGAAGGTCGTCGGTCCAGCGCTTCACGTTGCACTGGCCCATCCGCAGGGTGATCTGCTTGTCGAACATCGTCTTCATCGGCAGGATGTCGGCGTCGCCCGCGTACACGCCGCTCAGCGAGACCGTGCCGCCGCGGCGGACGAGGTCGATCGCGGCGTGCAGCGCGGCGAGACGGTCGACGCCGGCGTGCTCGAGCATCGGGCGCGCCAGTGGGTCGGGCAGCAGCCCGACCGCCTGCTGCACCACGGAGATCGCCGGATTGCCGTGGGCTTCGAGTCCGACCGCATCGATCACCGAGTCCGGGCCGCGGCCCGCCGTGATATCACGCAGATGCGGGATCGCGTCGTCGTCGAGGTCGAAGACCTCGATGTCATGACGGGCGGCCATGGCGCGACGTTCGGGAACCGGGTCGACGGCCAGCACGCGGTGTCCGCGTGAGCGCGCGATGCGGGCGGCGAACTGCCCGACCGGGCCCAGACCCAGCACGGCGACGGTGCCGTCGACGGGGATGTGGGCGTAGTCGACGCCCTGCCACGCGGTGGGCAGGATGTCGCTGAGGAACAGGTAGCGATCGTCCGGCAGCTCACCGCCGACCTTCACGTGGTTGTAGTCGGCCAGGGGCACCCGCAGATACTCGGCCTGGCCGCCGGGGACCTGCCCGTACAGTTTGGTGTACCCGAACAGCGCGGCGCCGCTGCCGTACTCGCGCACCTGCGTGGTCTCGCACTGCGACTGCAGCCCCCGCCGGCAGAACCAGCACGTGCCGCATGAGATGTTGAACGGGATCACGACGCGGTCGCCTGGCACGAGGGTGCGGATCTCCGAGCCGACCTCGACGACCTCGCCCATCGTCTCGTGACCGAGGATGTCGCCTCGGTCGAGGAAGGGTCCGAGCAGCTCGTACAGGTGCAGATCCGAGCCGCAGATGGCGGTGGAGGTGACGCGGATGATCGCGTCGGTCGGCTCGAGGATGCTCGGGTCGGGCACCTGCTCGACGCGGACGTCGCGCTTGCCGTGCCAGGTCAGTGCCTTCATGAGGTGCTCCTCTGCTCGCCGCTCTCGCGGTCATCGGTGGGGTCGGCTTGCTGCGCTGCTGCCGCATACACGCATCCGCCTGAGGCGGGCATGGTGGGCAGTCGTCGTCGATCGACGTCGAGGCCTTCGGGTGAGATGCGCACCCGCGGGTCGCTGAGCACGGCGATCGCGGCTGACAGGCCGGCGATCGCGAGCTTCTCGCCCGGGCAGCGGTGACCGGTGACGACCTCGGCCCCGCCGTGCGGGATGAACGCGGGGATCGCCTCGTAGTCGGGTCGGTGGATGAAGCGCTCCGGTCGGAATTCGTGCGCGTCGTCCCACGACGCGTCATCGAGGTCGGTGCCCAGGATGTCGATGACGACCCGTCCGCCGGCCGGGACGCGCTGGCCGTCGAAGTCGATGTCGGTGATCGCGCGACCGGGCAGCATCGGCACGAACGGGGAGGTCCGACGGATCTCCTGCGCGAAGGCCACGGCGAGCTGCCCACCCACGAGCTGTCCGCTGCGGGCGGTCTCGGCGTGGATGCGCAGGCGCCAGTCGGGGTTCTCGAGCAGCTGCTTGGCCGCGTACGCGACGAAGCGGGCGACCGCGATGAGCGGACGGATGCTGTTCTGCAGCTCGACGCCGGCCAGGCGCTCCGGCAGCAGCCCTCCGTCGGGCCCCCGATGCCAGGCCCACTCGTACAGTGCCGTGCCCTGCGGTGGCACGAGTCTGCCGGCGCGCACATCGTGGATCAGTCGTGCGGCGCGCCGATCGGACCAGACGCGGTTGAACAGGGCCGCGGCGAAGTCCAGGGAGAGCGGCCGGCCGAAGCCGTCGACGATCTGCGCGAGCCGCGCCGCCCACCCCGTGCGCGCGTCGTCGGAGCCGGGGAGGCCGGCCCACTGCATCCCGGCGCGCCCGAACGCACCGACCGCGGCGTCGTACGCGGTGCGGTCTCCGCCGGCGAGCCAGTCGTCGAGCTCGCGCTGCCATTCGCGCTCGAGGTCCGGCTGCAGACGCCGCACCTGCTCGTCCTCGTATGCGACGTCGACGAACGTCGCCTTGCGGTGGCGGTGCTCGGCCCCGTCGAGGCTGTGCACCGATCCGTGGCCGAACAGCGTCTCCTGCACGAAGCGCGGCATGGCGCCGTGGCGGGCGACGCGGGTCTCGTCGTAGAACAGCCCGACGCCCTCCGCGCCTCGCACGAACACGGCTCGATGGCCGAGCAGTCGCATCGGCGCACCGCGTGCGCCATCGCGCACGCGGGACCAGATGCGGGCGCCGAGGTCGTAGCCGTGCACGAGAAGAAGAGGGGCGTCGTCTGCGATCCGGTGAGGCATGCCTCCAGCCTGATCACCGAACGCGAATGTGTGAACGGGGGCGCGATTCGCGACCGTCTGTGCTACAGGTCAGGCTGCTCGGAGGCCCTGCGTGCAGGAGACGAGGCTCGTGGGCAGAGACGAAGCCTGCACACGACGAAGCCCCGACAGATCACTGTCGGGGCTTCTGGATGGTGGGCGATGCCGGACTCGAACCGACGACCTCTTCCGTGTGAAGGAAGCGCGCTACCAACTGCGCCAATCGCCCATGTGGAGTTGTGTCGTGCACGGTGGCACAGTCAGCAAGCATACCCGATCCGCACCCGCCTCCTGACACCGCGCGACGGGCCGGGCGTGGCGGCGCGAGCCGCATCAGAAGACACGCCCGGCGGCGTGGAGCGGTTTGGCGATGCGCCGATCCTGGGCTAATGTATTTCAAGTGCCCGGGACGCCGGGAACGACAACAGAATATGCGGATGTAGCGCAGTTGGTAGCGCATCACCTTGCCAAGGTGAGGGTCGCGAGTTCGAGTCTCGTCATCCGCTCGAGTGCAGGAGCCCCCTTCAGGGGGTTTCGGCATGTGGGTTCGAATCCACTTCGCGGTGGCGTGGCCGAGAGGCTAGGCACCGGCCTGCAAAGCCGTTTACACGGGTTCGAATCCCGTCGCCACCTCTCTGACAACTGAACAGCCTTCTAGGCGCGATTGGCGCAGCGGTAGCGCGCTTCCCTGACACGGAAGAGGTCACTGGTTCGATCCCAGTATCGCGCACTTACGAAACCCCCGGTTTACCGGGGGTTTTCTTTTGCCCAGATACCCCTAGGGGGTAGGGTCATGGGCTGAAACGTGGGTTGAGCCTCGAAGGCTACGATTCCCGCATGGATGAGTTTGGTCAGCCGCATTGCCCCGAAGACGGGATCGTGATGCACACCACCGCGACCGGGTTCGTGTGCCCACACTGCGGGCATCTGCAACGCTTCGACGACGTAGAGCAGCCGCCCGAGTTCGACGGCCCCACGATTCATGGTGGATAGTGTGACGGAATGCGCTGTAACGCGATGAAACCCCCTCCCTAGTAGTTGATACCGGGGAGGGGGTTTCAGGCGCTCACAGCGCGTTTGGTGGCGTTCTAGGCGTCACTGCGGCGACGGGAGCGGATGCCGGATGCGACTCGAGCCGAATTGCCGGCCACAACTCCCGCGGCTTCCACCTGCATACGGCCAATCAGCGCCCCGTCCATGTCCTTCAGCACGAACTCGGACGGCATCGACGGCGCGGCGACGTTCACCACGGGGGCGCCCGTGACCACGCGAGCGGACACCGGGACGGACTCGGGTCGAACGGGGCCACCCGTAGCAAGGCCAGGGATGGAGCCATTCAGGATCGACTGACGCCACCGCATGATCGCCGAATGGCCACCAGCCGCATCCACCTCAGCCGCCGTCACCACATGCTCACCCGGTGCGAGCATCCGAAGCTCCGAATCCTTACCCTTCGGGCCGGGACCGAACACCGGACCACCCGTCGCCTGCCCAGGGATTCCCACAGTCCGGTTACCGACCACATACGACTCGAGCGTGACCTTCTTGACGTTCGGGATGGACGACATCAGGTCACGGAGGTTCGCCAACCGCACCGCCAGCGCCTCACTACCGCTTTCGGAGATCGCAATCTCCTTCTTGTTCGGCAGTGCATTCGCCTGATCCTTCACCGCAGCCAACGCAAGCTCCACGTCTTTCGCTGAGCCGAGGTTCTTATCCGCCCACGCACGCGCCGCGGCCTCATCAAGACCCTTCGCCTTCAACTGGGCAATGACAGCCTCACGGCCCGCATCCCACTCGGCACGCGCCGCAGCCATGTCACCCGTGTTCTGCACGATCGCCACGGCAGAGTCGTAGCTTTTCTGCTCCACATCACGGAGAGAATCGCGCAGCTTGATCGACGCATCATTCGTGCCCTCGATCGCCGCTTCCTCATTCTTCGTCGCCTCAGTCAGTGAGTTGATCGCGCTCAGAGCAGAATCGTGCGACTTCGCCACATCCATCTGCCCGTGCGCCATCTCCTCGTAGGCGGTGACGACACCCTGCAGCGCGTCCTGCAGTTCCTTGGACGCCTGTTCCTGCTCCGCGAACGCTTCGGACACCTGACCGGACGCATCCGTCTGCTCGCCGCTCATCTCCGCCTGCTGACGGGCCATCTCAGTCGCATCGCCAAGCTCACCGGACATGCGCTGCACACCGCCGCGCACCTTGTCCACCTTCAGGGCGAACTGTTCCGCCTCGTCCGCGGTGCCCTTGAATGCGGCCTGCTTCGCATCCAACTGCCGCTCGAGCTCGGTCATCGCGTCGCCGCCGTTCTTCACCGCATCGAAGACGACGTTGAGGGAGATACCCAGACTCTCCGCCGCGTCCGCAATCGAGGTGTCCTGCCACCACATCACGGACGAACGGTTGGTGAGGTCGTTCATGATCAACTCGTCGCCGTGGGCGCTGAGAGCACCTGTGGCGGTGTCGATTGCCGCAGCGTATGCCTCCGCGCGCTGCTTCGCCTCAGCCTGCTTCTGCATGAACACGCCCAGCGCGACGGTCGCACCGAGCAGCGCGACACCCCACGGTCCGGACAGGAAGTTGCCAATCCCGCCCAGGATGCCCTTCACCCGGGCGCCCATCGGCCCGAGAGTGTCGAGCGTGGCTGAGAACTCCATCCACTTGATCTTCGCGAGGATCGCCGCACCCGTCACCGTCGCCGTAATACCCACCAGGGCGAACAGGGCACCGCCGGCCAGCTTCACCGGCTCAGGGAGCGCCTGGAACATGCGCAGCACATCCGCCAGACGGTTCAGTAGGTCAACGAACAACCCACCACCGGAAGGATCAACGAGGGGCTTCGTGAGATCCGCGGACAGGTCACGCCACGCGGCCTTCACGCGATCCATCGCCCCGGCATACGTCATCTTGACGTTCGCGGACGCACCGTCGAACTTCTCCTTCATCCCCGCAGCAAGAGCATCCAACGCCCGATCCGCGTCGAGTGTTCCGGCGGTAATGTCTGCCCGGATCTGAGCACCCGTCTTACCCATCTGCGACCCGATCAGTTCCGCCGCGTTCACACCACGCTGACCGAACTGCATCAGATCCTGCGCCGTGATCTTCCCGGCCGAGCTGATCTGCGCCATGATGAACGCGATCTCCCCAAGTTCCTGGTTCGACCCGCCAGCCGCAGCAACAGCCTCACCGATCGCATCTAGATACGGGATGACCTTCTTCGACTCAATACCGAACGCGAGCATCTGCTGCTGAGCCGTGATGAACGTCTGCTTCGAGAACGGCGACGTGCGGGCGAAAGCATCCAGCTTGTCCATCTGCGCATTCGCCGCCTGAGCACCACCCAGAAGGGTCGACAACGCCGCACGGGAAGTCTGCTGCAGAGTGTTGTACTCAATACCCGTCTTCGCCACAGCAAGCGTCAGAGCCGTCATTGTGCCGCCCACCGCCAGCAAACCCGTACCGAGCGACTTCCACGCATCCAGCTTCTGCTTCGCAGCCTCAGCGGCCTTACGTGCCGCCTCCGACTCCTGCTTCGACGCCTTCGTGCCCTCATCCGCGGCCCTCTTCGCCGCCTCCGAAGCCTCGAGAAACGCCCGCTTGTACTGCGCGATATCTGCGCTCAGTACGATCCTGATTTTCCTGTCAGCCACGCTGCGCCTCCTCGATCAATTCGTTGCCCAGCGCGACGAACGCACTGGAAGCGGAATCCGCCAGCCGCATCGCCTTCGTCGGGTCCACACGCCGGCGCGGGTCCCAAATATCGACCACCGTTGACGCCTGCGCTGCCTTCTCCGCCAGCGTCAACACCAACTCCGCCAGCCGATCCACTGCTTCCTGCTCCGAGCCCATCGACTCGACGAACTCCGTCAGGTACGTCAGCGGGTCCTCAGATCCCGCACGATGGACATAAGCGGCGATCATCCGATCGGCCAACTCGTTATTGCGGGAAATCCGCTCTGCTTCATTACTCATTCCGTAACTCCCTTTCACTTGCCGTAGGCCTGAGCCCACCGCGACACCGCAGCATCCCGCTGCTGATTCCGACCCTCATACGAGCCCTCATCCGGCAGACGCAACGCCTTCAACAGCCCCGCGAACGCCACCCGTTGCATCCGAACCTCAGCGATCAGCGGATGCGCGACCTCCTGCCCCTTCGAGCCCGTCACCGTCGCCGGCTGACCCACCAAAGACGCCTCAAGATGATCGATCAGATCCGCCGTCTTGCACGCCGCCTCGAGCACCCGACGCTCATCCGGACGCAACGTGTACCCGCTCGAAACGTCCTTCCACAGCGCCTTACCCGCCTGTTTCAGCCCCTTAGGCGCCCTGTAATTGCTCATTCTTGCTACTTCCATCGCTGCTCCTTCCGCGTCATTCCGCGGGTTTCGTGGGCACAGGCCCGGAAAACCGAGCCATTTCCGCACCCAGAATGTGGGCGGCTAACCCCAGCGACCCGGGAGGGGCTGAGGGGGGTCACCCGCAGGGGGGTGGGGCGGTTTCTGCGCCCGGCCCCACTCCCCTTGGTGTTCATGCGCCCGCGACCTCCTGTTCGGTGAGGAGGACGGGTGTCATGCCGTGCTGCAGGGCTGCGACGAACCATGTGATGTTGTTGTCACGGAGGTTGTCGCGGATGCTGGCGATGAGGTGCTGTCCGCCTCGGTGTTCGTGGTGTTCCCCGTCGCCTTCCCATTCGTAGGCGTCTGCGCTGCGGGTGGTGGTGGGGATGCAGCGGTAGCGGCGGAGGGTGCGGGTCGTTTCGTAGATGGTGCGGATGGTGCGCCATGCGTCATCGACCCGGGGGTTGCGTGTCAGGTAGTCGGCGGCGGTGGGGTCCATGAACGGGTCGATGGGGGCCGCGTACTCTGCCTCGGTGGTGAATGTTGCGATCGCCTTTTCGAGCGCTGGTCGGAGGTGCTTGGTGATCCAGGTGTCTCCCGGTTCGGCGTATGCGGCCTGCAGGTCGTGCGCTGCGAGGTCGCGTGCACGGTTGAGGATCTTGCTGAGCGGTGCGCTGGGGTCTTTGCTGTTGACGATCTGGGTTGCGGCGGCGGCGGTGAGCTGCGCGGCGTTCCCTTCACCGCCTGCGAGGGCTCGGGCTGCGGCCGTGTGTGCGTCTTCGACGTTGACGGCCGCAGCGGTGGCGGCGATGTGCTCGAGGATGTGAGCGTGTCGCTGCTGTGCTTCCGTGATCCCCTTGGGGATGCTGATGCCCTGTTCTTTGAGGGTGTCGGGGATGCCGGCGAGTGCGCGGATGCTGCTGCCGTCGATGTTGCTGGTTCGGATGTCGGGGTAGGTCATGGTGTCTCGTTTCAGTTGTCGAAGACGCGAGCAACGATGTCTTCGATCTCGCGGTTCTGGGCGGTGGTGGTGTTGGTGCGCAGGGATCGCTGTTCGGTGTTCATGCGGTCTGCGATCTCGGCGGCGGCTTCTGCTGCCTGTCGGGCTGCGGGGCCGTGTGCTCCGGAGTTGTAGAGGTCGGTCAGCTGTTTCGCGTGGGCGAGGATGTCGCTGCGGAATCGGTTGAGGCTGTTGCCTTCGGGGAGGTGTTCGGCGGGTACGTCGATGAGCATCTGGTCGAGGATGTTGCTGTTGAGGTTCTTGCCGTGCGCTGCGAGGTCGAGCAGCGTGTGGACGGGGTGGTTGCGTTCGATGTGAGCCATGGTGGTTACTCGCTTTCTGCCGCGGTTGCGGCGGTGTTGGTGTGGTCGGGGCACTGGTTGGTCCAGGTGCCGTGCTGGTAGGTGGATGACCACCCGTTTTCGTGGGCTCGGGTGACGAGCCCTCCGCGTCGGGGGGATTCCTCGAGCGCGAAGACTGCATCGCAGTGGTCGCAGAGCATTGCTGTGCGGATCATGTGTTGTTCCTTTCTGTGTTGGTCCAGTCGTGTGTGGGGAGTCGGTGCCCGGATGCTTCGAGCTGGGAGTAGTACCGGTGGAGTTCTCGGGCGAAGGCCACGGGGTCGTCCCATGCGTCGGACATCGCTCGGAGGTTCAGGGGCTTAGGAGCACTCATGCGGCCGCACCTCCGCACTTGCTGCATCGAGCACCGACCGTGACGCCGTGAGAGCAGACGCCGGGATCTTCCCAACCGCCTACTAACCCCCTGTGATTAGTGAGAGGAGTGTGAGAGTCGGCGTCGGGATCGTCCTCAAAACTCACGAAACTCTCATAACTAACGGGGGCATAGAGGCCGCGGCCGATCTTCTGGATTCGCTCCGCCGTGACAGCGCGACGCAGGTACTCATCGACGTTCGATACGCCGGGGAGCAGGTCACGCAGGCCCTTCGGGGCGATCCCCTGCGGGTGTCGACCGACGATCTCGATAAGTTCCGCCATGCGATCACCGACGCCCTGTGTCTGCTTGATCGTCTGCGCTGATCGAGCGGCCGTGAGTAGGTCGCCACCGTCGAGCAGCCATGCGCCATCGACCATCGTCAGCGCGTACTCACCTTCCGCGGCATCACGCGAGGTGACCTGCATGGTTGCGGTCTTTTCGTGCCGATCCCGCTTGAGCACGATTACGGTGTCCGCTGCGCCCGCGATGCCCTGGGTGCCGCTCACAGCGTCCAGGAAGTCGCCACCCTCGCCCTTTCGGGTGTGATGCACGATGACGAGACTCGAGCCCGGTACAGCGTCGGTGGTTGCTTTCAGTGCTGAGAGCATCCGGTAGTCGTGCCCGTACTGGGAAGCGTTGCCGGCCGGGGGCATCACCTTGCCGAGCGTGTCGAGGATCACCACAGGGTCACTGCCCGTGTGCTTCGTCAGGAACGCCGCGATAGTGTCGATCACCTTCGCCTCACCGAGCCCGGTCAGGAACTCGAGGAGCGGGGATGCTGCGAATGCCGACAGGCGAATCATGCGGTCCTGCAAGCGTCGTGGGCCGTCTTCCAGCGCCAGGTAGAGCACCGGGCGGGGTTCGCCCACGGGGATGCATCCGAACGCCTCAGAGCCGTCGCTGAGGGCGATAGCGAGCCCGAGTACCATCCATGACTTGCCGATCTTCGGTGCGGCGACGAGCAGTGTCATGCCCTCGGGGATCACATCGGGGACGACGTACTTCACTGGCGGGAACGTCTGTCGCATGAGCCATTCGGCAGAGAAGGTCTCGGTCATGCGCTCACCTCCGAACGCACGTCATTCAGCGATGCGCAGTAGACCCGCCACGCCTCATCGAGAACGTCATCCACATCGGGGCGGTTCGCGAGCGTTGCGGCACGGTCGAGCCTGTCGAGGAGGTATTCGCGGCGGTCGGCTTCACCGAAGGAACGAAGCCAGAGCCGGTCGGCGTCGAGCTTCGCCGCCCGCACCTCGGGTTCCATCTGCTGCCGGCCATCCGTCACGCCGAGCTCGTACAGGGCAAAGAGTGGCGCTGGGAGAGCTGCGAGGCTGAGCGTGCCAGAGGCAAGCCGATCAACCCATCCAGTGATTGTCTCGGATGCGGTGCGGCTGATGCGCAAAGGTCCGAAGTACCCGATATGCTCTTTACTAATCAGCCGCCCAGCCGATTCCTGCGCCGTTCCGGTTTCACCGGGGCGGCGCTCTGGCTTAATGGCCCGCTCCTCGGTAGGTGAGTGGCCGGCCGAATTCTTCGAGGCTGGACATCTCAACGCGAATGAGACGCGGCCCGAATTTGCGGGCGTTGATGCTCCCGTCCGCGATGCGCCGGCGCACCGTCTTGCTGCTCACCCCCAACACTTCTGCCGCTTCCGGGATGGTTCCCCAACCATTGCGCTTCATGTTTACTTCTCCCCATCTCCTGATTCGGAGAGGGAGCAGGTACGCTTGACGTACCCACTCCGACCTAGACCGTCTCTGTGGTTAGCACCCGCCGGACCTGGACCGTCTTAGGCGGGTGCGCTTTTTCTGTTGTGCGATAAAGAGGACGGGGTACCGTTCCCTTTCATCGCATTTAGTTTCCCACGACGGGCCAGGGCGAACCGCAACGAACCTGCGGAGATGCGCTCTTGGTGTAACTCCGAATTGCCCTGGGTAGGTTCATGGTTTGACATGGGCGCACCAGCGAATTCCGCGGAACTATGCGCCTCTCCGCGTGTCGCGGGGTCAGTTGAGGGGTGCAAACTGTCGCATTAGCAGCGCTTCTCGCGGTGTAACTACCAGGGCATCAGGCGTCATTTCGCCTTGAGCTAGTGCGCATTGCACAACTTGTCCACAGGCGACTTAAGGGTCCCCGATGCAGGATTCGAACCTGCGGCATCCGGCTTAGAAGGCCGTCGCTCTTCCGCTGAGCTAATCGGGGGAGAGGGTACGCGATGAACGCGGACCCTCGGGGTTAGGCGATGATCTCCTCTGGGTTCATGACGGGCTTCAACAGGAACCCATCTCGGACGGGGTAGCGGCGGCTGATGACATAGGCAAGATCGGCCAGAGCGACCATGAGCGCCAGCTGCTTCTTTCGCGGGTCCCAGAACGTCACATCTTCCCGGTCCATCATGTGATCGATAGC
>NZ_JACSPX010000002.1:0-26342 GCF_014836945.1 Microbacterium commune
TTCACCCACGAGGGCGCGAACGCGGTCACTTCCGGCCGGGTTGCGATCCACTCTTCGGCGGTCATCTCGGTAGTCTGTTCAGTGGACATTTCATCTCCTAGGTGTTGTGTTCTAGCCCTCGTCGTGTTGCACCACGGCGAGGGCTCTTCTCTTGCCGGCGCGTTGCCGGTAAGTCTCTACGCGAGCTCGGACATCCGTCTCGCAAGCTCTTCATCGCGGCCCGCAGTGTGCTGGTACCGCATCGCAGCCGCCACGGTCGAGTGCCCGAGTCGCGTCTGCAACTCCTTCAACGTGGCACCCGCCAGAGCGGCCCGCGTTGCCCCGTAATGCCGCAACGCATGGAACGGCATATCCTCGCGCCCCGCGGCCGTTCTAGCCCTATCCCAGTGGCGATAGAACGCCGTCTGCGCCAGATGCTTCACGCCATCGGAGGAGGGGAACAACAGTGACTCGGGGAAGTCCGCAGTGAAGTCACGAAGGTGATCGAGCACCACCGGGAACGTGTGTGGGGGGAGCGCGATGGACCGGACTCCCGCTTCTGATTTCGTCTTCCCGACCTGAAACCCGATGCCCGTGGTGTTGGTCACCGCCCGAGTGACGTTGACCACGATCGACTGCACGGCTCGATCCGGCCCGCGCACGATGACGAGATCCTTACGGCGAAGCTCAGTGAGTTCCCCATAGCGAGTGCCCGCCCATGCGGCGATGACGACCGCCGCGCGGAAGGATGGGGTGATCTCGTCGACGATCCGCTGCAGCTCAGCAGGTGTCGGCGGCTCGACGCGCTTACCCGTCGTCGCGTTCCCGCCACCGCGTATCTGGCACACCGGTTCTGCCAGCGCCTTCTGCTGCACGGCGGTTTTGGTGATCGACGCGAGCAGCCCATACGCCCGTGCGGTCTGCGTTTGGCTTCCGGTCGCAATCTGCTCCTGATACCACCGGGTCACTTTGTCGGCGGTGAGGGAACGGAGGGGGAGTACCGCCAAAGGCGCGAGAGGCCCGCCCTTGTCGCCGGGCTTGCTCGGGTTGGGTAGACGCAACATGCGCTCGTACTCGGCGCGCGTGCGTGCCCTCAGCGGCTCTCCGCGTCGATTCCTGCGCACGTCCATCCATCGGGTCGCGTACTCGCCCAGGGTGACGCTGCGATGCTCACGCTGCGCCTCAGCACTCTCTGCAGTCCATCGGCCGTCACGGATCGCGAGCCGCTGCGCTTCCAGCCACGCCTCAGCGGTGATCTTCTCCGGGAACAATTCGCCGGCGTCATACCGCCTCTTGTCGGGTCCGGTGTACCGGGCGCGGTACAGACCCGAGGGCAGGTACTCGATTTGACCCCACCGGCGCGGTGCCTTCTTGCGTGCCATTCGATGTTCCTCGCTGAGTCATGGGCTGAAACGTGGGCTGAGCCATGGGCTGAGATGTCCCGTTGCGTCTTCCAGTGACCTTAACATGACCCGCCCACATCCGCGCAATACCGGGCGAAAGTCGCTACATTATGCGGATCATGACAGTGACACAAATACTGGTTCGATCCCAGTATCGCGCACAGACAGAGACCCCCGGACGAGTCCGGGGGTTTTCTCGTTCCCGGGGCGTCGGCGGGTCGCGCGTGTTGCCGCTCGATCCGCCGAGCGCAACCCCCTCTTCCATGTCGCACAACGTGATTACGTTCGCTGGCATGACCACAGGGCAGATGCAGCAGGCGATCATTCTGATCGATGACGACGACAGCATCCCGCTGGAACGCGACCAGGACATCGGCGATCTGAAGACGCGCATCGAAGAGGCCGCGGCTCAGAGCCGGTTCGTGGACTTCCGCACCGCCGAGGGGGCGGAGGTGTCGGTTCTGCTCTCGCCGCACAGCCGGGTCCGGATCGCTGTGCTGCCGCCGCGTCTTGAGGCGCTCGACATCGAGCAGCCCAGCGGATTGGACTACCTCCCGGCCGACCTCCTGTAGCCGTCGATCCACGCCGATCAGCGCGCCCGCCGCATCTGCTCGTACGCGGCGAGCGCCGCCTTGCGCGTCTCGCCGAGATCGACGATGGGCTCGGTCGGCGCATCGCGGGCCCACTCGCGGATGTAGTGGCCGTCGCGATCGAACTTCTTCGCCTGCAGCTCGGGGTTGAAGACCCGGAAGTACGGAGCGGCGTCCGCGCCGGAACCGGCGACCCACTGCCAGTTGAACGAGTTGGCGGCGTCGTCGGCGTCGACCAGCGTGTCCCAGAACCATTCCTCGCCCCGACGCCAGTCGACGAGCAGGTTCTTGATCAGGAACGACGCCGTCACCATCCGGACGCGGTTGTGCATGAAGCCGGTGTGCCAGAGCTCGCGCATCCCGGCATCCACCAGGGGGATGCCCGTCTCGCCGCGCTGCCAGGCTGCCAGGTGCGTCGGCTGGAGGCGCGGCCACGGGAACGCGTCGAACTCGGGGCGCAGGTTGCGGGTCGCGAGCTGCGGGAAGTGGAACAGCGTGTGCCAGGCGAACTCCCGCCAGCCGATCTCGGAGAGGAAGCGTCCGGCGCCCTCATGCTCGGTCGCCGCGTGCCACACGGTGAACGGGCTCAGCTCACCCCACCGCAGGCGCGGCGACAGCAGCGACGTGTTTCCCGCCGCCGGCTCGTCGCGGGTGGTGTCGTAGCCCCGCAGATCCTCGCGGAGGAACGAGCGCAGCCGTGCACGCGCGGCGGGCTCGCCCGGCTCCCACGTCTCGCGCAAGCCCGCCGCCCAGTCCGGCCGGCTCGGCAGCAGCGACCATCTGTCGAGCTCGTCGGACGCCGGCACGCGAGTCGGACCGCGCAGTTCGCGCGGCTCCGGCAGGGGAGCGCGCGGCGCCGGAAGGGCCAGGCACGCGCGCCAGAACGGCGTGAACACCGAGAAGTGCGTGCCGCCTCCGGTGCGCACGGTCCACGGCTCGAACAGAAGGGATGCCGCGAACGAGCGCACCTCGACGCCTCCCTCGCGCAGGCTCGTCTTGATCTGCGTGTCGACGTCGCGCTGCGGACCGCCGTATCGGCGGTTCCAGAACACCGCACCCGCGCCGGTCTGCGCGACCAGCTCGGCGATCGCCGAGGCCGCGGCGCCGCGGCGCAGCACGAACGCCCCGCCGCGCTCGATGACCCGATCCCGCAGCGACACGAGCGAGTGATGCAGCCACCAGCGGGCGGCGCCGCCGAGGCTGCGGAACTCGGGCGACTCCTCGTCGAGGACGTACACGGCGATCACCGGCTCACCGCGCTCGACCGCTGCCCGAAGCGCGGGGTTGTCCGCGAGGCGGAGGTCGTCGCGAAACCACACGATCGAGGGGGACGTCATGCGCTCAGCATTCCAGACGATGCGGCCGGATGGTGCGCGTCGCACGCTTCGACTCGCGCCGTCAACCCCCTACGGTCACGGCAACGCGACCCCGTACCGTCGGGGTATCGGAGCTCGACTGAGCTCCAGAACCGAAAGGAGCGATCATGAATCCTCTTCTCATCATCATCGCGGTGATCGCGATCATCCTGGCGATCACGGGCGGGCTGGTGCAGTCCCTGAACTTCCTGCTGTGGGTCGGACTGGTCCTTCTTGCGCTCGCGGTCATCGCGTGGCTCATCAGGGCGGTCTCGGGTCGTAACACGAGCGTGTGACCTCCGACCCCGCGTCGATCGTCAACGGGTAGGCGGTCGGCGCCCGGCCCCGGTCGCGGAGCAGATGCTCTCGCACCGGGGCCTTCTGCATGCCACGGCGGATGCGGGATGCCGGGATCCGGCGGCGTAGACTTCACGACATGGAATCCGCGTCGACCGCTCTCGTGACCTCTGTCACCGGTGTCGTCGCGCGAACTACGCAGGCCTGAGCGGGCAGGGCGCGACTCGCGCCTGCAGCTGAGTCGTCCTCTTCCATCGTCTACCTGGAGAATCACGTGTCAGACATCGCCCAGCCCCGTGCAGACAAGCGCGACGGCTTCGCCCTGTTCACCGATCGTTCCGTCGTCGCCATGCGCGTGAACGGCGAGCTGAAGGATCTCGCGGCGACCGTCGCCGACGATGACGTCGTCGAGCCGGTCACCATCGACAGCCCCGACGGGCTCGCAATCCTGCGTCACTCCACGGCGCACGTGCTGGCCCAGGCCGTGCAGCGGATCCGCCCTCAGTCGAACCTGGGCATCGGCCCGCCCATCACCGACGGCTTCTACTACGACTTCGGCGTCGAGGAGCCGTTCACCCCGGAGGATCTCAAGGCGATCTCGAAGGAGATGCAGCGCATCATCCGCGAGGGTCAGCGCTTCACCCGCCGGGTGGTCAGCGAAGACGAGGCCCGCGCGGAGATGGCGGGCGAGCCGTTCAAGCTCGAGCTGATCGACCTCGCCGGCGGCCCCGGCTCGGGCGCGGACGCGGCCGAGGGGGCGTCCGCGGAGATCGGCGCCGGTGAGCTGACGATCTACGACAACGTGACCAAGGACGGCGAGGTCGCCTGGAAGGATCTCTGCCGCGGTCCGCACGTGCCCAGCACGCGCATGGTGGGCAACGGGTGGGATCTCACCCGTGTCGCCGCCGCCTACTGGCGCGGCAGCGAGAAGAACCCGCAGCTGCAGCGCATCTACGGCACGGCGTGGCCGACGAAGGACGAGCTGCGCGCCTATCAGGAGCGTCTGGCCGAGGCCGAGCGTCGCGACCACCGCAAGCTCGGTGTCGTGATGGACCTGTTCTCGTTCCCCGACGAGATCGGCTCGGGTCTCGCGGTGTTCCACCCCAAGGGCGGCATCATCCGCTATGAGATCGAGGAGAACCTGCGGCGCCACCTGCTGCGCAACGGCTACGAGGTGGTGAACAGCCCGCACATCACCAAGAAGGATCTGTTCATGACCTCGGGTCATCTGCAGACCTACGCGGACGGCATGTTCCCCCCGATGCACCTCGATGAGGCGCGCGACGAGGAGGGCAACGTCACCCGGCAGGGCCAGGACTACTACCTGAAGCCGATGAACTGCCCGTTCCACAACCTGATCTTCCGATCGCGTGGGCGCAGCTACCGCGAGCTTCCGCTGCGGATGGCCGAGTTCGGCACGGTGTACCGCTACGAGAAGAGCGGGACCCTTTCGGGCCTCACGCGCGTGCGCGGGCTCACCCAGGATGATGCGCACATCTACGTCACCCAGGATCAGGTGCGCGAGGAGCTCGCGACGAATCTGAACCTCGTGCTGACCCTGCTGCGCGACTACGGGCTGAACGACTTCTACCTCGAGCTGTCGACCAACGAAGAGGGCAACGACAAGTTCCTCGGCGATCCCGAGCAGTGGACGACGGCGATCGACACGCTGCGCGAGGTCGCGCTCGAGTCGGGGCTTGAGCTCGTCGCCGACCCCGGGGGAGCGGCGTTCTACGGCCCGAAGATCTCGGTGCAGGCCCGTGACGCGATCGGGCGCACCTGGCAGATGTCGACGATCCAGCTCGATTTCAACCAGCCCGAGCGCTTCGAGCTGGAATACACGGGCCCCGATGGGCAGAAGCACCGGCCGGTGATGATCCACCGCGCGCTGCTGGGATCGGTCGAGCGCTTCTTCGCGATCCTGCTCGAGCACTACGCCGGCGACTTCCCGCTGTGGCTGGCGCCCGTGCAGGTGATGGGCGTGCCCGTCGCCGATCAGTACGCCGAGTACCTCGACGGCGTGATCGCACAGCTGCGGGACGCCGGGGTGCGCGCCGACGTCGATCACTCCGACGATCGGATGCAGAAGAAGATCCGCAACCACACCACCGCGAAGGTGCCGGTGATCCTCATCGCGGGCGAGCAGGATCGTGCCGCGGGCACGGTCTCGTTCCGCTTCCGCGACGGGTCGCAGGAGAACGGGGTGCCCATCGCGGATGCGGTGTCGCGCATCCGTTCGGCGATCGCGGCCCACGCCCGCGTCATGACCTCGGAGGATCTGGCTTGAGCGAACTCGAGGACGGCAGCCGCCTGGTCGGAGTGCCAGACGAGTTCCAGCGGCTGTGGACCCCGCACCGGATGGCGTACATCCAGGCGGGGCCGCAGCCGCTGCGCGACGAGTGCCCGTTCTGCGAGGCGCCGAAGCATCCGGACGAGGAGCGGCTGATCGTGGCCCGCGGCGAGACCGCCTTCGTCGTGCTCAACCTGTTCCCGTACAACTCGGGTCACCTGCTCGTGTGCCCGTATCGCCACATCGGCACGTACGATCAGGCGACACCGGAAGAGGTCGCGGAGATCGGCGCGCTCACACAGACCGGGATGCGGGTGCTGCGCGAGGTCTCGCGCTGCGACGGCTTCAACCTGGGCATGAACCAGGGGGAGGTCGCCGGTGCCGGCGTGGCCGCGCACCTGCACCAGCACATCGTGCCGCGCTGGGCGACCGACGCCAACTTCTTCCCGATCATCGCGAAGACCAAGGCGCTGCCGCAGCTGCTCGACGATATCCGCGAGGCCGTCGCGAACGCCTGGCCGCGCTGAGCGCGGTGGCGTGCTGCGTCCGCGCCGGCGTCAGCGCACCTGACGCGCGGTGAACTGCATCCGGGGGTTCGCGTAGGCCTCCTGCGACTCGACGAGACGCAGTTCGCGGTCGCCCGAGTCGAGAGTGTTCTGCAGCAGATCGAACACGCTCGACACGGTGCGCTCGAGGGCGAGTCTCGCGTCACCCGTCGACGTGTAGTGCGCGGTGAACAGCGCGGCCGTCACATCGCCCGACCCGTTCGCCTTCATCGGCAGGTGCGGGGTGGACACCAGCCAGGCGCCCTTGCCGTCGGCGGCGAGCATCTCGATCGTGCCCTCCTCGCGGTCGGGGCGCTCGACCGAGGTCACCAGCACGGTCGACGGACCCATCGCCATCGCGGCGTCCACCGAGGCGAGCGTGGAGTCGAGGTCCGACGGCTCGGTGCCGGTGAGGAAGCCCAGCTCGAACTGATTCGGGGTGATGATGTCGGCGACGGGCACGACCCTGTCGCGCAGCAGCACGGGGATCGCCGGGGCGACGAAGCAGCCGGACTTCGCGTTGCCCATCACGGGGTCGCAGGCGTACACGGCATCCGGGTTGGCGGCCTTCACGCGAGCGACCGCATCGATGATGACGTCGGCGATGCCCTCGCCACCCTGATAGCCGCTGAGCACCGCGTCGATCTGGCCGAACACGCCGCGCTCCTCGATGCCGGTGATGACCTCGCGCACGTCGGTCGGATCGATCATCGGCCCTCGCCACGCCCCGTAGCCGGTGTGGTTCGAGAAGTTCACCGTGTACACCGGCAGCACATCGACGCCGATGCGCTGCAGCGGGAAGACGGCGGCCGAGTTTCCGACGTGGCCGTGCGCGACGGCCGACTGGATCGAGAGGATCTTCATCCTGTCATCCTCTCACTGCGGCCGCGGCCAGATCGTCGACGAGGCGGGCTGTCTCGGCATCGGTCAGGTCGTGCACGGTGAGCCGAAGGTGGCGCGACGGACCGGCGGTCTCGTCGAGCAGGAACTCGTCGCCGGGGCGAGCGAGCCACCCGCGACGCATCAGCCGCTCGGCGGCCGCGCGGGCGGTGGTGTCCAGCTGAACCCACAGGCTCAACCCGTCGGTCGAGACGGTGCGGATGCCGCGCGCGGCGAGCGCGTCGGTGAACGCGGCGTTCCGGGCGGCGTAGTGCTCGGCGGCGCGGGCGATGCGCGCTCGCACGTCGGCGTCGGTGAGCTGCGCGTGCGCGAGTCGCTGCAGCAGGTGACTCACCCACGTCGTACCGGGGCTGAGACGCATCGCCAGCCGCTCGGCGGTGGTGGGATCGGTTCCCGCCAGGGCGAGGCACATGTCCGGCCCGAGGAACTTCGACACGGATCGGATCAGCGCGTAGCGCCGATGCGCCGGTCCGATCAGCGACGCGTACGGATGCCGGGAGAGCAGGGAGAAGTGGTCGTCTTCGATGATGAGCACGTACGGGTGATCAGCGAGCACCGCCCGCAGCGCCGCGGCGCGTGCGGGGGACAGGCTCACCCCCGTCGGGTTCTGCGCCCTGGGTGTGCTGATCACGGCACGGACGCCCGCGTCGAGCGCGGCGCGCAGCCCGTCGACGGTCATGCCCTCCTCGTCGACCGCGACGGGAACCGCCCGGTAGCCGCCGAGGCGCACCGTGTGGATGCTGGAGAGGAAGCACGGATCCTCCAGCGCGACCGCATCGTCGCGCGTGAGCGCCTGCGCGAGCAGGCGCTCGACCGCGTCGACGGCGCCGCTGGTGACGACGACGTGCAGGTCGTCGCGGGGGAGGTCGGCCAGCATCCACTCCCGCGTCCACTGCTCCAGACCGGCATCGATCACCGGTTCGCCGTACAGCACCGGGCGGCCGACGATGCGCCCCAGCGCGGGCGTCGGGTCGGGGATGAGTGCGGGGTCGGGGTTGCCGGATGCCACGTCGCGCAGCACCGTGTCGGCGACGCCCTCCTGCGCGACGGGCGCGCCGCCGGAGATGACCGTGCCCGCGCGTCCTCGCGAGACCACGAGCCCCGCCTGCGCGAGCTGCCGATAGGCCGCGACCGCGGTGTTGCGGTTCACTCCCAGCGTCGCAGCGAGCTCGCGCACCGACGGCAGCGCATCGCCCGGTCGCAGCGCTCCGCGCTCGCGCAGCCCGCGCACGCTGTCGGCTATCTCGGCAGCGGAGGTCCCGGTGATCGTGGCGTCCATCGTCCTGATTCTATGGTGCTATCGTTTGGCATAGGCCAAAGTGCGGATTGTCACAACGAGGAGTGATCATGGCAGCCACCGACCAGAACCCGACCACCGGATCCCAGCGTGTGAAGCGCGGTCTCGCCGAGATGCTCAAGGGCGGCGTCATCATGGACGTCGTCACGGCCGAGCAGGCGAAGATCGCCGAGGACGCCGGGGCCGTCGCCGTGATGGCGCTTGAGCGCGTGCCCGCCGACATCCGTGCGCAGGGCGGCGTATCGCGGATGAGCGACCCCGACATGATCGACAGCATCATCGATGCCGTCTCGATTCCGGTGATGGCGAAAGCCCGCATCGGGCACTTCGTCGAGGCGCAGGTGCTGCAGGAGCTCGGGGTCGACTACATCGACGAGTCCGAGGTGCTCTCGCCGGCCGACTACGTCAACCACATCGACAAGTGGCCGTTCACCGTGCCGTTCGTCTGCGGTGCCACGCACCTCGGCGAGGCGCTGCGTCGCATCACCGAGGGCGCGGCGATGATCCGCTCGAAGGGCGAGGCCGGCACCGGCGACGTCTCCGAGGCGATGAAGCACATCCGCAAGATCCGCGGCGAGATCGCCGCGCTCGGCGCCCTGTCGAAGGACGAGCTGTACGTCGCCGCGAAGGAGCTGCAGGCTCCGTACGATCTGGTCGCCGAGATCGCCGAGACCGGTCAGCTGCCCGTCGTGCTCTTCGTTGCCGGCGGTGTCGCCACTCCCGCTGACGCCGCGATGATGATGCAGCTCGGTGCCGACGGCGTCTTCGTCGGGTCTGGCATCTTCAAGTCCGGGGATCCGGTCGCCCGCGCGAAGGCGATCGTCAAGGCGACCGCCTTCTACGACGACCCGAAGGTGATCGCCGAGGCGTCGCGCGGCCTGGGCGAGGCGATGGTCGGCATCAACGTCTCGGACCTGCCCGCTCCGCACCGTCTCGCCGAGCGCGGCTGGTGACGACGGCCCGCGTCGGGGTGCTCGCGCTGCAGGGTGACGTGCGCGAGCACGTCACCCTGCTCGAGCGCCTGGGGGCCGAGGTGGTGCGCGTGCGCCGCCCCGAGGAGTTCGCGTCCGTCGGAGGGCTGGTGATCCCCGGCGGCGAGTCGAGCGTCATCGACAAGCTCACCAGGATGTTCGGGCTCGCAGAGCCGATCCGTGCCGCCATCCGCGAGGGCATGCCCATGTTCGGCACCTGCGCGGGACTGATCATGCTCGCCGACCGGCTCGTGGACGCGATCGACGGGCAGCAGACCTTCGGCGGCCTCGACGTGACGGTGCGGCGCAACGCCTTCGGTCGTCAGGTCGACTCGTTCGAGGGGCCGGTCGTGGTGCCGGCGTTCGGCGGCGAGCCGGTGCATGCCGCGTTCATCCGCGGTCCGGTGGTCGAGACGGTGGGTCCGGATGCCACGGTCCTCGCGTCGCTGGACGACGGCACCGTCGTCGCCGTCGAGCAGGGGAACCTGCTCGGCATCAGCTTCCACCCGGAGATCTCCGGCGAGACGCGATTCCACCGGCGGTTCCTGGCGCGGGTCGCGGCGCGTACCTGAGGGGCATCCCGCGTCATTCGATAGAATGGACGACGCCCTGGAGGCGACTCCGGGCGCAGACGACGAGCGGAGACATATGTCCGGGCATTCCAAGTGGGCCACGACCAAGCATAAGAAGGCGATCATCGACTCGCGCCGTGCCAAGTCGTGGGCGAAGCTCATCAAGAACATCGAGGTCGCCGCGAAGCTCGGCGGACCCGATCAGGCCGGCAACCCGACGCTCTTCGACGCGGTGCTCAAGGCCAAGAAGATGTCGGTCCCGAAAGACAACATCGACCGCGCGGTGAAGCGCGGTGCGGGCATCGGCGGCGAGGCCGTCGAGTACACCTCGATCATGTACGAGGGCTACGGTCCGAACGGCGTCGCCCTCATGATCGAGTGTCTGACCGACAACAAGAACCGCGCTGCGGCTGAGGTGCGCACCGCGCTCACGCGCAATGGCGGAAGCCTCGCCGATCCCGGGTCGGTCGCCTACAACTTCACTCGCAAGGGCGTCATCGTCGTCGGCGGAGAGGGCACCACCGAGGACGACGTGATGATGGCGGCCCTCGAGGCCGGGGCTGAAGAGGTCGAGCCGCACGCGGAGGGCTTCCAGGTGATCGCCGAGGCGACCGATCTCGTCGCCGTGCGCACGGGCCTGCAGGAGGCGGGCATCGACTACGACTCGGCCGACATCGAGTTCGTGCCGAACCTGAAGGTCGAGATCGACGCGGACACGGCGCGCAAGGTGTTCCGCCTCATCGACGCGCTCGAAGACAGTGACGACGTGCAGAACGTGTTCGCGAACTTCGATCTCACCGCCGAGGTGCAGGCCGAGCTCGAGAGCGACGACGAGGAGTAGTCCTGCGACCGGCTCGGCGCCCCCGCGGGGAGCCGAGCAGCCACGACACCGGGAGGCCCCGGGCGCGCCTGCGTCCGGGGCCTCCCGCGTGCTCCTAGCCTGGGGGTGTGAGCTCTCTGCGCGTCCTCGGCATCGATCCCGGCCTCACCCGGTGCGGCATCGGGATCGTCGACGTCGACCGATCGCGCCGGGCCTCTCTCGTCCACGTGGGTGTCGTGCGCACCCCCGTCGACGCCGACCTGTCGACACGGCTGGCTGCGGTCGCCGCCGGCATCCGCGCCGCGATCGACGAGCACCGGCCCGGAGCGGTCGCCGTGGAGCGGGTCTTCGCCCAGCACAACGTGCAGACCGTGATGGCCACGGCCCAGGCATCCGGCGTCGCCCTGCTCATCGCCGCGGAGGCGGGGCTGCCGGCCGCGACCCACACTCCCAGCGAGGTGAAGGCCGCCGTCACCGGGTACGGCTCGGCCGACAAACGTCAGGTGCAGTCGATGATCGCGCGGATCCTCCGGCTGGATGCCCCACCGCAGCCCGCGGACGCCGCCGACGCGCTCGCGATCGCCCTCTGCCACGCGTGGCGTGGCGGCGCGGCCGCGGCGGCCCTGGGCGGGAGCCTCACCCCGGCGCAGCAGGCGTGGGCGGACGCCGAACGTGGGGCGCGTGCGCCCTCGCGATCCCCTCGCGCCCGTGTCGGTCGAACGGATGTACGACCTGCTCGATAGGCTGGCCGCATGATCTCGTCTCTGCGCGGCATGGTGCTGCACGCCGACTCGACCCACGTCGTCATCGAGACCGGTGGGGTCGGGTTCTCGGTCTTCGTCCCCGCGGATGTGGCGCACACGGCGGTGGTCGGCGACGAGCTGCAGCTGCACACCAGCCTGATCGTGCGCGAGGACGCGCTCACCCTGTTCGGCTTCAGCGACCGCGACGAGCTCGAGATCTTCGGTCAGCTTCTCAGCGTCACCGGCGTCGGACCGAAGTCCGCCCTCGGCGTGCTCTCGCACCTCACCGTCGACCAGATCGCGGAGGCGGTCACCGCGGAGGACGACGCTCCGTTCCGGCGCGTCTCCGGGATCGGACCGAAGACCGCGAAGCTCATCGTGGTGCAGCTGGCCGGCAAGGTGCAGCCGCGCGTGGCATCCGCCCCTGCCGGAGCCCCCGCCACCGCGACCGTCGATCAGGTCGCCGCGGCGCTGGTGGGACTCGGCTGGTCGGAGAAGGTCGCCGCCGAAGCCGCGGCGCAGTCGGCGGAGGACGCCACCGACGCCGAGCGCGAGTCGGTTCCGGCGCTGCTGCGCCGCACGCTCGCCGCCATGGGACCGGGGGTCAAGCGTGGCTGACACCTCGCGGGAGGCGGGTGAGGCGCTCGACGAGACGGAGCTCGCGATCGAGGGCGCCCTGCGTCCCAGCAGCCTCGACGAGTTCGTCGGGCAGCCGAAGGTGCGCGGTCAGCTGCAGCTGCTGCTGCAGGCCGCGCACATGCAGGAGCGACCGGCCGACCACATCCTGCTCGCGGGCCCGCCTGGGCTCGGCAAGACCACCCTCGCGATGATCGTCGCACATGAGAGCGGCCGTCCGCTGCGTCTGTCCAGCGGGCCCGCCATCCAGCACGCCGGAGACCTCGCCGCCCTGCTGTCGAGCCTCACGCCGGGGGAGGTGCTGTTCATCGACGAGATCCACCGGATGGCGCGCTCCGCGGAGGAGATGCTGTACCTCGCGATGGAGGACTTCCGCATCGACATCATGGTCGGCAAGGGCGCGGGCGCCACGAGCATCCCGCTCGAACTCGCACCCTTCACCCTGGTCGGCGCGACGACCCGCTCGGGGCTGCTGCCCAACCCGCTGCGCGACCGCTTCGGCTTCACCGGACACCTCGAGTTCTATGACGACGACGACCTCGAGCGTGTCATCGCACGGTCGGCGAACGTGCTCGGCGTGCGGCTGCCGGACGACTCGCTCAGCGAGATCGCGCGACGCTCCCGCGGCACCCCCCGCATCGCCAACCGGCTGCTGCGCCGGGTGCGCGACTACGCCCTCGTGCACGGCGGAGGGGCGGCGGCGTCCATCGCCGACGTGAAGGCCGCACTCGAGCTGTACGACGTGGACGCGATCGGACTCGACCGGCTCGACCGTGCCGTGTTGGACGCACTCGTGCGGCGGTTCCGCGGCGGCCCGGTCGGACTCAGCACCCTCGCCGTAGCGGTCGGCGAGGAGGCCGAGACGGTCGAGAGCGTCGTCGAGCCGTACCTCGTGCGCATCGGCTTCCTCGGCCGCACGCCGCGCGGGCGGATCGCCATGCCCGAGGCGTACCGGCATCTCGGCATCGTGCACCCCGACGGTGTGGCATTGTTCGATGACCTATAATCGCTGAAGCCTCCCCGAACTCTTGTGCGCTCATCGGCGTGCGCTCTCTGAAAGGTCCTCTCCCATGGAACTCATCCTCTTCGGTCTTCTCGGCGTGATGCTCGTGTTCATGTTCCTGAACACCCGCAAGCGCCAGAAGCAGATGAAGGAGCAGCAGGAGGAGAAGGCCACCAAGACCGTCCCCGGCGTCAAGGTCCTGCTGCAGGGCGGCCTGTACGGCACGGTCGTCTCCTACGACCCGATCGACCTCGACAAGCCCGCGCAGATCGAGATCGCACCCGGCGTAGTCATCGAGGTGCACAGCCAGGCCATCCTCCGCCTCGTGGAGGAGACCGCGGAAGACGACGCGGTCGTCGACGCACCGGCGACGGACGTCGACGACGCCCTCGCCCACGACCGGGCTGACGGCATCGAGTCGATCAAGGTCGAGACGCCGGAAGAGACCAAGGCGCGCCTCGAGCGCAACGACGAGAACTGACGCGCCCGCACCGGCACTCACTCGAAAGCGGAACTCCGTGGCATCATCATCCCCGACTCGCCATGCCTGGCGAGTCCTCCTCGGCCTGCTCATCGTCACGGCCGTGCTGTTCGGCATCAATGCGCTCGGCGTCTACGTCTTCAAGACCGACGCCGGGGAGCCGGCCAGCTCCTGGGCTCCTGAGCTCGCACTCGACCTGCAGGGCGGAACCCAGATCATCCTGGGTGCGGAGTCGCCCGACGGCGCCGCGCCCACCGAGGACCAGCTGAACCAGGCCGCCGCGATCATCCGCCAGCGTGTGGACGCCTCCGGTGTGGCCGAGGCCGACATCACCACGGAGGGCGGCCGCAACATCGTCGTCCAGATCCCCGGCGCCGCCGATCAGGCGACGCGGGATCGCATCCAGGCCAGCGCGAAGCTCGAGCTGCGCCCGGTGATCCTGGCGACCGACCCGGCGACCTCGTTCGTCGGCGAGGACGGTCAGGAGACGGCATTCCCGACCCCCGACGACGCCATGAACGCGACGCCGACCGCCGAGCCCACCGACGGATCGGACCCCAACTGGGCGACCGAGCGGCGCATCGCCGAGCTGCAGGCCTACGACTGCTCCGCGGAGCGCGATTCGACGAACGCGCCCGAGGACGAGCCGCTGATCGCCTGTGAGGAGAACGGCAGCGCCAAGTACCTTCTCGGGCCGGTGGAGCTCGACGGCACCGTGATCGACGACGCCACCGCCGGGCGCGAGCAGCAGAGCGGCCGCTGGACGGTCAACCTCGTCTTCGACGCCAAGGGCACCGAGATCTTCGGCGAGGTCAGCCAGCGGCTGAACGCCAACCGTCTCGCGCAGCAGTCGCCGCGCGACCAGTTCGCGTTCGTGCTCGATGGCAAGGTGCTCTCCGCGCCGACCATGCAGGCGGTCATCCTCAACGGCAAGCCGAGCATCTCGGGCAACTTCACGCAGGAGAGCGCGAAGGCTCTCGCCGACCAGCTGCGCTACGGCGCGCTGCCGCTCAGCTTCACCGTCGAGAGCTCCGACACCATCTCGGCCACGCTCGGCTCGCAGCAGCTCGAGATCGGCCTGATCACCGGCCTCATCGGTCTCGGGCTGGTGGCCCTGTACTCGCTGATCACCTATCGCGCACTCGGGTGGGTGATCATGGCATCCATCGGCGTGATGGGTGTGCTGACCTACATCGTCATCGCGATCCTCGCCTGGCGGATGGGCTTCCGCCTCTCGCTCGCGGGCGTCGCCGGTCTGATCGTCTCGATCGGATTCACAGCCGACTCGTTCATCGTGTACTTCGAGCGGATCCGAGACGAGCTGCGTGACGGCAAGTCGATCGTCGCCGCCGTCGAAGACGGCTGGGGACGAGCGAAGCGCACCATCTACATCTCGAAGTCGATCAACGTGCTCGCCGCCGTCGTGCTGTACGTGCTGGCCGACGCCACGGTGAAGGGCTTCGCGTTCACGCTGGGCCTGACCACGCTCATCGACGTGTTCATCTTCGTGATCTTCACCCACCCCGTCATGCAGCTGCTCGCTCGCACACGGTTCTTCGGTGGCGGACACAAGCTGTCCGGTCTCGACCCCGATGCGCTCGGTGCGGTCTACCGCGGTCGCGCGCAGTTCCGCGACGTCCGCACCGGTTCGTCCGGGCGGGCCGCCCGCAACAAGGGCGCGCGCGGCGAGGCCGAGAAGCGGCAGACCATCGCCGAGCGCAAGCGCGCTGAGGCTCTCGCAGGATCCAAGGATGCCGGAAAGGACTCCGACGCCTGATGTTCTCCATGAATGAGTTCGGCAACAACCTCTACTCGGGCAAGACCTCCTTCCCGTTCGTCGGCAGGCGGCGTCTGTGGTTCATCATCGCGATCCTGCTGGTCGTCGGCTCGGCCCTGGTGCCGCTCGTGCGTCCCGTGCAGTTCTCGATCGAGTTCACGGGCGGATCCCAGTTCGTCGTGCTCGCTCCGTCGTCGACCGATCAGGGCCTGGCCACCGACGCGGTGCGCTCGGTCGTGCCGGATGCTGCGGCCAAGGTCGTCACGGTCAACAGCCGTGACGTGCGTGTGCAGACCGACCAGATGACACCCGGCGAGACGCAGGACGTCAAGGCTGCGCTCGCTGACGCGTACGACGTGAAGGCCGACGAGATCACGGATTCGTTCATCGGCCCGGCGTGGGGCGAGAACGTCACCCGTCAGTCGCTGTGGGGCCTGGCGATCTTCCTCGCGCTGACCTTCCTCATCCTGGCGATCTACTTCCGCACCTGGAAGATGTCCGCGGCCGCGATCATCGGCCTGCTCGACGTGCTGCTCATCACGGTGGGCGTGTACGCCCTCGCCGGGTTCGAGATCTCGCCCGCGGCGGTGATCGGGTTCCTCACGATCCTCGCGTACTCGCTGTACGACACCACGGTCGTGTTCGACAAGATCCGCGAGAACACGACGGAGGACGTCAATCAGACGTCGCGCACGTTCGGCGAGTCCGTGAACCTGGCGGTCAACCAGACGCTGATCCGCTCGATCAACACGTCGATCGTCGCCGCCCTGCCGGTCGGCGCGATCCTGTTCATCGGCTCACTGTGGTTCGGCGCCGAGACCCTCACCGACATCTCGCTGTCGATCTTCGTCGGCATCATCGTCGCCACCTACTCGACGCTGTTCGTCGCGGCGCCCCTCTACTCGCTGTTCCGCGAGAAGGAGCCGGACATCGTCGCACACGACGCCAAGGTGCACGAAGCGCGCGAGCGCGCTGTCGCGACGGTGTGATCGCCTCCGCGCGGTCGGGGAGCGCCTCGGCCGCGCGTAGGATGATCTGATCGGGAACGGGAGCAGATGATGGCGGATTCGCAGGCGTCAACGCAGGTGTCGAGCCTGCGCCGGCTGGTGCCTCGCATCTTCTCGCGCGCACCCAGGGTCAACGACCTCGACAACCTGATCCGCACCGTGCGGGCGAACCACCCGCGCGGTGACCTGCCCATCATCGAGCGCGCCTACCGGGTCGCCAGGGAGAAGCACGAAGGACAGTTCCGGCAGAGCGGCGAGCCCTACATCACCCATCCTCTCGCGGTGGCGCAGATCCTCGCGGAGCTCGGGCTGGGGCCTCGCGCCATCGCCGCGGCTCTGCTGCACGACACCGTCGAGGACACCGGCTACGCGCTCACCGAGCTGACGGCCGAGTTCGGCGACGAGGTGGCCATGCTCGTCGACGGCGTCACGAAGCTCGACAAGGTCAAGTACGGCGAGAGCGCGCAGGCCGAGACGGTGCGCAAGATGATCGTGGCGATGTCGAAGGACATCCGCGTGCTGCTGATCAAGCTCGCCGACCGCCTGCACAACGCCCGCACCTGGGGCTTCGTACCGCCGGAGAAGTCGGCGCGCAAGGCAAAGGAGACGCTCGAGATCTATGCGCCGCTGGCGCACCGCCTCGGCATCCAGACGATCAAGTCCGAGCTCGAGGATCTGTCGTTCGCCGTGCTGCATCCGAAGATCTACGCCGAGATCAACAGCCTCATCGCGCAGCGCACCCCGCAGCGAGAGAAGTACCTGCAGAGCGTGGTCGAGTCGATCAACGAGGATCTTCGCGAGCTGCGCATCCGCGGCAAGGTGGTCGGCCGACCCAAGCAGCTGTACTCGGTGTACCAGAAGATGGTCGTGCGCGGACGCGAGTTCGACGACATCTACGACCTCATTGGCATCCGAGTGCTGGTGGGCTCGGTGCGCGACTGCTACGCCGTGCTCGGTGCAATCCACGCCAGGTGGACGCCGTTGCCGGGCCGGTTCAAGGACTACATCGCCACCCCGAAGTTCAACCTGTACCAGTCGCTGCACACGACGGTCATCGGCCCGTCGGGACGCACGGTCGAGATCCAGATCCGCACGCACGAGATGCACCAGCAAGCGGAGTTCGGTGTCGCCGCGCACTGGATGTACAAGGAGCGGATGAACGGCGGGAAGGTCGATGCCCGGGCGACAGACGCCGACATGGCCTGGCTCGCGCACATCTCCGACTGGCAGGCCGAGACGGCGGACCCCAGCGAGTTCCTCGACTCGCTGCGCTTCGAGATCGGTGCGAAGGAGGTCTACGTCTTCACCCCGAAGGGGCGCGTCATCGGCCTTCCCACCGGAGCGACGACGGTGGACTTCGCGTACGCCGTGCACACCGAGATCGGGCACCGCACCATGGGCGCCAAGGTCAACGGTCGGCTGGTCCCGCTGGAGACCGAGCTGAAGAGCGGCGACGTCGTCGAGGTGTTCACCTCGAAGAACCCCGACGCGGGCCCCAGCCAGGACTGGCTGAGCTTCGTCAAGAGCACCAGGGCGCGCAACAAGATCCGTGGGTGGTTCACCAAGGAGCGTCGCGAAGAGGCGATCGAGCAGGGCAAGGAAGCCATCGCCCGCGCGATGCGCAAGCAGAACCTGCCCCTGCAGCGGCTCATGAACCAGGAGTCGTTCGCCGAGGTCGCCCGTCAGCTGCGCTACGAGGACGTCTCGGGCCTGTACGCCGCGGTCGGCGAAGGTCACGTCTCGACCCAGTCGGTGCTCGAGAAGGTCACCGCTCTCGTGGCCGCCGATGAGGACACCAGCACGGGCGCGATCGAGCTGCCCGGCCGGGCTCCCGCGCGCGAGGCGCGCACGAGCGACTCCGGTGTGCTCGTGCGCGGCGCATCCGACATCCTGGTCAAACTCGCCCGGTGCTGCACCCCGGTGCCCGGCGACCCGATCGTCGGTTTCGTCACGCGCGGCAGCGGCGTCTCGGTGCACCGTCAGGACTGCGTGAACGTCAAGGCCCTCGGCTCCGACCCGGAGCGCTTCATCGAGGTGGAGTGGGCGCCGACGACCAAGAGCGTGTTCCGGGTGCAGATCCAGGTCGAGGCGCTCGACCGATCGGGCCTGCTCTCCGACGTCACGCGCGTGCTCAGCGAGCACCACGTCAACATCCTCTCGGCCACCGTCTCGACCACGGACGAGCGTCTCGCCCTCAGCAGGTTCGTCTTCGAGATGGGCGACTCCGTGCATCTCGACCGGGTGCTCAACGCCGTGCGCCGCATCGACGCGGTCTACGACGTGTACCGCGTCACGACCTCCTGACTCGCCCACCTCTCCAGGATCCGCCTGGCGTGGTTGGCGCCCGGCCGTCTGCCCAGCGGGATGACCCGATCGCGAACCGCCTCGGCGAGCCCCGGGGTGATGCGGATCAGGGAGTGCAGCCAGAGCTCGTCCTCCGCGCTGCGCGCGGAGCTGAGCAGCAGCGACTCCGCGGTCGCCTCCGGCGTCTGCACCCAGACACCCGAGATCGATCTGACATCGTCGGCACACAGTCGTCTCTCGTGATGCACGACGCGGATCGACGGCGCGATGCGCTGACGGCTCGCGCTGATCCGCGACACGTGATGCACACCCGGGGGAGCGTCGCCGGCACCGTGCACCCACGCGGCGCTGATTCCGCTCACGGCGGTGCCCGGCGGGACGAGGGGTGACAGGCTCAGGGCGCGCGCACCCGCCCCCTCGATCGCGTCTGCGGGGATGTACCCCTCGCCGACTTCGACGACGTCACCGTCGAGGCGCGCGGCACTCAGCTCGGGAAGGCTCAGCCGGCCACCCGGACGGTAGAACAGAGCGGGATGCACGCTGAACAGTATGAGCCGCGACGCCCTGCTGGAGGGTGCCGCGGCTCATACTGTGGATAACGACGGATGCCGTGCAGCAGCTCGGGTCAGCCGCCGAGCGCGCTCAACCAGGCGCGACGTGCGGCCAGCGCCTCGGTGGCCTCCTTGACGGCGCGCTTGTCTCCGGCCTTCTCCGCGGCGGCGAGTTCGGCCTCGAGCTTCTCGATGGCGTCGAGCAGCTGCGAGCTCATGTCGTTCGCGCGAGCCTTCGTCTCGGGGTTGTTCTTCTTCCAGTCGACGTCCTCACGCGACTTGAGTGCCTGCTCGATCGAGCGCATGCGGTCGTCGAGCACGCGCTCCTTCTCGCGCGGGAAGATGCGGCCGACTTCATCCCACTCACGCTGGATTCGCGTGAGCAGGGCGCGAGCGCGCTTGAGGTTCGGCTCGTCGGCGACGGCCTTCGCCTCTTCGAGCAGCGCCTCACGGGCCTCGATCCGCGGAGCCGAATCGGCTTCTTCCGCGGCGGCCTGCTCGGCGCGTGCCGAGTACAGTGCGTCGCCCGCGGCCTTGAATCGGGCCCACAGGGCGTCGTCGGCCTTGCGGCCGGCGCGGCCCGATGCCTTCCACGCGTCGAGCAGATCACGATAGGCGGGGATGCCGTCGACACCGCGGGGGGCCAGCGCCTCGGCGCGCTCGACAAGACGGGCCTTCGCGTCACGCGCGGTGCGGTGGGCGTCATCGAGCTCAGAGAAGAACGCCCGGCGAGCCTTGTCGACCGTGGAGCGTGCATCGCGGAAGCGCTTCCAGAGCTGCTGTGCGACGCCCTTGGGCAGACGCGGCGCATTCTGCTGATGCGCCTGCCACGAGTCGAACAGCTCGGTCATCTCGGTGGTGACCTGCTTCCACTGCACCTTCGACAGGTCGCGGGCGGCGACCGCCTCGGCCTTCTCGACGATCTGCGTGCGCTCGGCGATGGCGGCGTCGAGCGCTTCCTTCGCGGCAGCGGACTCCTTCGCCGTGGCCTCGGCGAGCGACGCGAGCAGCGTCTCGATGCGCTCCCGCAGCGAGACCAGGTCACCGACCGCGGCCGCGTCCGTCGCCTCGCCCCGCAGGTGGGTGGCCTGCTTGGTCAGGTCGGATGCCGAGGCACCGCCGTTCTGCGCGCGGGTTTCGAGCGTGCCGAGCTTGACCGCGAGATCGTCGTACTTGCGTGCGAAGTACGCGAGCGCCTCCTCAGCCGTGCCGTCGGGGTACTGACCGACCGCACGCCAGTTCTCGCCCTCGCGCACCTCGACGGTGCCGTCCTCGGTCACGCGGCCCCACTCGGCGGCGTCCGATGCGATCGGAGCGACCACCGGAGCTGATGAGGCAGCCGGAGCGGCCGCCGGCATCGGCTTGCGCGGCGGTGCCGGCACCGGCGGACCGGGGACGGGCGGGGTGGGCGTGGGGGCGTCGTTGTCAGACACGATGTTCTCCTTGCGCGGTCGCTCCGCGGGAGGGGGAAAGGACGTTGCTCAGCCTAGTTCACTCACCCGGAGACTGCGTCGGGGTCGGGCTGAGCGGTGGGCTCGTGGAGGGGGCGGGCGACGGGGTCTCGACCGGCGTCGAGGTGGAGGTCGGGGCCGGGGTCGGCTCGGGTGCGGTCACCTGCGCGTGCACGACCTGGCTGGCGATGGCGCCGACGACGATCAGCGAGCCGGCCACGGTCGCGACGACGGTGTCTCTGCGCCGCCGACGGATCGTTCTGCTGTGCCACGCCGCTCGGGCGGCGTGGAGTCTGGTGCGCTCCGCCTCGGTTCTGAGCCGGGCGTCACGAGAACCACGGGCTGGCATCGGCTGTCCTCCTGATCGGGGTCGTGCTTGCGAGCCTACCGTCGCCGTCTCACATGCTTCGTTATGCGTTTGTGAGCGAATTGTTCGCTGCGCGTAACGCAGGGCCGCGGGTTCGCGAAACACACGTTGCGTAGCTTCGGGTCTGACGGAAGGGGGGCCGGATGGCAATTCAGAACACCACAGCCTCAGAGGTGCTCGTGATCGGCGCCGGGATGGTGGCACATCGCTTCGTGGACAGTCTGCTCAGCGGCGCCGACGCGGGGCGATCGGTGACCGTCATCGGCGAAGAAGGGCATCCGCCGTACGACCGGGTGGGTCTGACGTCGTTCTTCTCCGGGGCGACTGCGGAGGACCTCGCGCTCGACAGCGCGGTCCTCGCCGATGAGCGGGTCACCTACCTCGGCGACGACCCCGCGGTGCGGATCGACCGTGAGTCGCGAACGGTGAGCACCGTGTCCGGTGCGGTGCACTCGTACGAATCGCTCGTGCTCGCCACCGGCTCGTCGGCACCACGTGTTCCCGTCGAGGGCAACGATCTGCCCGGCTGCTTCGTGTACCGCACACTGGACGACGTCACGGCCCTGCGCACGCACGTGCAGGAGCGGTTCGCGGTGCTCGGGCGTCCGCTTCGAGGCGCAGTGGTCGGCGGCGGCCTGCTCGGCCTCGAGGCCGCCGGCGCCCTGCAGGGCATGGGCGTGGAGTGCACGGTCATCCAGTCCGCCGACCGCCTGATGTCCGCTCAGCTCGACGACGCGGGCGGTCGCATGCTGCAGCGCCTGATCGAGGCTCGCGGCGTCGAGGTGCGCACGCGCAGCCGCACGACGAGGATCGCATCGGACGATTCCGGCTGGGTGCGCCGGGTCGACTTCGAGCAAGGCGGACATCTTCCCGCCGATGTCGTCGTCTTCACCGTCGGCGTGCGTCCCCGTGACGAGCTCGCACGTGCCGCGGGAATCGCGGTCCACGCGAACGGCGGCGTGCTGATTGACGACGCGTGCCGCACCTCCGACCCGCGCATCCTCGCCATCGGGGAGGTCGCGAGCTTCGACGGGCGCTGCGTCGGGCTCGTCGCCCCTGGTTACGCGATGGCCGAGGTCGCCGCGAGCGGCCTGCTCGGCCGGCCCGCGGGCTTCCCCGGATACGACGACGCGACGAAGCTCAAGCTCTCCGGGGTCGACGTCGCCAGCTTCGGTGACGCGATGGCGACCACGCCGAACGCTCTGGACGTGGTCTACGCCGATCCGGTCGCCGGGGTGTACAAGAAGCTCGTGCTCTCGGATGATGCGCAGACGCTGCTCGGTGGCATCCTCGTGGGCGATGCCAGCGCCTACGGCGAACTTCGCCCGCTCGTCGGAGCCGCGCTGGGTGGCGACCCCGCCGCGTATCTGATGCCGGAGGAGCGAGCCGGGACGCCGACGCGCGAACTGCCCGACGCCGCAGTCGTGTGCTCGTGCGCCGACGTCACGGCAGGGCGCATCCGCACCGCGGTCCACGAGGAGGGCTGCGCCGACGCTGCGGCGGTGAAGGCCTGCACTCGTGCAGGTGCGACGTGCGGTTCGTGTGTCTTCATGGTCTCGAAGATCGTCGGAGCCGAGCTGGCCAAGACCGGCCGCACCGCATCGACCGCGCTGTGCGAGCACTTCGACATGTCCCGACGGCAGCTGTTCGACGCGGTCCGCGTCTCCGGGCTGACGACGTTCAGCACCGTCATTGCGCGCTTCGGACACGGCCGCGGGTGCGACATCTGCAAGCCCGCACTCGCGGGGATCCTGGCGGTGCTCGTCGGCGATCACGTGCTCGAGGGTGAGAACGCGACCCTGCAGGACACGAACGACCACGTCATGGCGAACATGCAGAAGGACGGCACGTACTCGGTCGTGCCCAGGATGCCGGGCGGCGAGGTCACCCCTGCCGGCCTCATCGCGATCGGCCGGATCGCCGACGAGTACGGGCTGTACACGAAGATCACGGGTGGCCAGCGCATCGACATGTTCGGCGCACGCCTGGAGCAGCTTCCCGAGATCTGGGGGCGGCTCGTCGACGCCGGATTCGAATCCGGTCAGGCCTACGGCAAGGCGCTGCGCACCGTCAAGTCCTGTGTCGGGTCGACCTGGTGCCGTTACGGAGTGCTCGACTCGGTCGGCATGGCCGTGCGTCTCGAGCTGCGCTATCGGGGGCTCCGCGCACCGCACAAGCTGAAGCTGGGCGTCTCGGGATGCGCGCGAGAATGCGCGGAGGCCCGCAGCAAGGATGTCGGCGTGATCGCCACCGAGCAGGGCTGGAACATGTACGTCGGCGGGAACGGCGGCTTCTCCCCTCGCCACGCGCAGCTGCTCGCGTCCGGCCTCGACGACGACGGGCTCATCCAGGCCATCGACCGGTTCTTCATGTACTACATCCGCACGGCCGACCGGCTGCAGCGCACCGCAGCGTGGTGCGAAGACCTCGAAGACGGTCTCGACGGGCTCCGCAGCGTCGTCTTCGACGACGCGCTCGGCATCTGTACCGACCTGGACGCGGCGATGGCGCGTCACGTGGATCGCTATGAGGACGAGTGGGCCGCCACCCTGCGCGACCCCGAGAAGCTGCGACGCTTCAGCTCCTTCGTCAACGCCGCCGACACCCCCGACCCCTCGCTCGCCTACGTCCCTGTGCGCGGGCAGGTGCGCCCCGCCACCGAGGCGGAGCGCACGGCGGGCGGCATCCTGATCGCCGGAACCACCCTGGAGGTGCGCAGATGACCATCGCCCACAGTCTCGACACGCTCGTCCGCGCATGCGCGCTGACCGATCTCGAGGTCGAGAGAGGGCGCGCCGCCCTCTTCGGCAAGACGCAGATCGCGCTCTTCCTGCTCGCCGACGGCACGGTGCACGCGGTCGCGAACCTCGACCCGTACAGCGGGGCGCAGGTGATGTCTCGCGGCATAGTGGGCACCCGCGACGGCGCCCCCACCGTCGCTTCGCCGATGCACAAGCAGGTGTTCGACCTGCGCACCGGTCTGTGCGTCGCCACCCAGGGACGGCCGCCCGCGACGCTGCGGGTATGGCCCGTGGTCATGCACGACGGCGACGTGCTCATCCACCTCGGGGAGCTGCGATGACGATGCTCGGCAGAGTGGACCTCGTCGGCGGCGGCCCCGGTCCGGCCGATCTGATGACGGTGCGCGCGGCGCGTCTCATCGCCGAAGCCGACGTGATCGTGTTCGACCGGCTCGGCCCGGCAGCCGAGATCGTGCAGGGACTCGACCCTCGCGTGCTGGTGATCGACGTCGGCAAGCAGCCCGGTCATCACCCGGTTCCTCAGGAGGAGATCAACAGGCTTCTCGTGATGCACGCGGCGGCCGGCCGCCGGGTGGTGCGTCTGAAGGGAGGCGATCCCTTCGTCTTCGGCAGGGGAGCGGAGGAGATGCAGGCGTGTCTCGTGGCGGGTGTGCCGGTCGACGTGACCCCGGCGCCGAGCAGCGCGATCGCCGTTCCGCAGGCGCTCGGCATCCCCCTCACGCATCGCGGCACGGCCGCCGCGTTCCACGTCACCACCGGGCATCGGGGCATCGACGCGACCACGCTCACGGCCATCGCGGATCCCCAGGTTACGACCGTCATCCTGATGGGAGTGACCGCGCTTCCCCGTCTCGTCGACACGGCACTGCGACACGGCATCGCACCCGGCACGCCGATGGCGTTCATCGAGAACGGCCACACGCGGCAGCAGCGCTCGATCCGCACCACCCTCGGCAGTGCGGCGGCGGATGCCAGGACGATGGGGCTGCGCAATCCCGCGGTCATCGTGATCGGCGACGTCGCGCGAGCCGGGCTGCTCGCACCGGTCCGGCCATCTCCGGTGCCCGTGGGAGCAGTGTCCGCGTGACGCCTGGCCGACTGCCGGATTCCGCTCTGGCGGGATGCGCGATCTGCGTCGTCGCCGATCGTCGCGCCGGCGATCTCGCCGTCGCGCTCGAACGTCGCGGCGCGACGGTGCAGCGTGCGCCCGCTCTCAGCATCCTGCCCGCCGCCGATGACGAGCTGCTCCTCGAGCGCTCGCGCGAGCTCGTCGCCCAGCCGCCCGACACCGTCGTGGTCACCACCGGGGTCGGGCTCCGCGGCTGGATGGATGCCGTCCACGAGCGCGACCTGCACCCGGAGCTGACCCACGCGCTGTCGCAGGCGAGATTCATCGCCCGCGGACCGAAGGCGCACGGAGCCATTCAGCAGGCGGGGTTCTTTGCCGACTGGGTGGCGAGCACGGAGACGTCCGCCGAGGTGGCGGAGCATCTCATCGCCCGCGGCGTGGAAGGTGAGCGGATCGCCGTGCAGCATCACGGCGCGGGCTCCGACGGACTGGACGAGCTGCTCACCGCACACGGCGCGACCGTCGTGCCCCTCATCGTGTACAGGTGGGGCCCGCCGCCGGATGCGGGCCTCGTGCGCCGCTCGGCTGAGCAGGCCGCCTCCGGAGCCGTGGACGCGCTGCTGTTCACGTCGGCGCCGGGCGCTGCGGAATGGCTGCGCATCGCCGAGATCGCCGGGTCGCTCGCCGCGATCCGCCGGCGCGCGGAATCCCGGCGGCTGCTGCTCGCCGCCGTCGGTCCGATCACCGCGGCGCCGCTCCGGGATGCCGGCCTGCGGACGGCGGTCGCCGCGCGCGGACGTCTGGGTTCGCTCGTGCGGTGCGTCGTGGAGCATTTCGCGGCCGGGGCGCCCTTCGCCACCACAGCGGCGGGCGCGCTCGAGGTGCGCAGCGGTGGTGCGCTGATCGGTGATCGCTTCGTGCCACTGTCCCCGGCATCTGCGGGTGTGCTCGGCGCACTGTTCGATGCCCGAGGGAGCGTTCTCTCGCGGGAGGAGCTGGGGCGAGTGCTGCCGCGGGGAGGCCAGAGTCCGCACGCCGTCGAGATGGCGGTCGCGCGTCTGCGCGTGGCGCTCGGCGACAGGCGCGCCGTGACGACCGTGGTCAAACGCGGGTACCGGCTGGCGCTCGACGAGCGGCTCTGAACACGGGCCGACGGCGCGGGCCCACGCGGG
>NZ_JACSPX010000002.1:26352-177968 GCF_014836945.1 Microbacterium commune
GGCACCTCGCGTGCCTCTCCGTCGGCCCGTCCGCGAATGCACCTGCGCTCACACCATGACGGAACGAGACTCCTCCGCGGGCTGCCGGACAGAGCTGCCGCCGTGCGTCAGATAGAGGGGGAGCCCGACGAAGAGCAGTCCGCCCACGAGGTTGCCGACGACCGTGGGGATCTCGTTCCAGATCAGGTAGTCCCACAGCGTGAACTCCCCGCCCATGAGCAGGCCGGAAGGGAACAGGAACATGTTCACGATCGAGTGCTCGAAGCCCATGTAGAAGAACAGCATGATGGGCAGCCACATGGCGATCACCTTGCCCCCGACGGTGTTCGACGCCATCGCCAGCACGACGCCGGTCGACACGAGCCAGTTGCACAGCATTCCGCGGATGAACAGCGTCAGCATGCCGGCGAGGCCGTGATCGGCGTATCCGACGGTGCGACTGTGGCCGATCTCGCCCAGCGCGCGGCCGACCTCGTTCGGCTCGGCTGAGAAGCCGTAGGTGAAGACCGCGGCCATGAGCACGGCGACGAGGATCGCGCCGCAGAGGTTGCCCAGGAACACCAGGCCCCAATTGCGGAGCATGGCAGGAACCGTGGCACCGGGGCGCCGTGCGAGGACGGTGAGAGGACCGAGGGTGAACACGCCGGTGAGCAGGTCGTAGCCGAACAGGTAGAGGATGACGAAGCCGACGGGGAAGAGCACGGCGCCCAGCAGCGGCTGGCCGGTCTGCGTGGCGATCGTCACGGCGAAGGCCGCGCCGATGGTGAGCAGGGCTGCGCCCATGAAGGCCCGGATCAGAGTGTCGCGTGCGGACATCTGCATCTTGGCGGCGCCGGCGTCGAGCATGTGGCCGACGAGTTGGGCGGGCTTGACGTAAGACACGAGTACCTCCTAGGAAAGGAGCCCGGTCGGGCTCTCTCGAGGACAGCGTGGTCCAGCGATGTTTCCGAGGTTCGTGTGTGTGGTTACGCCTATGGAACCAAGTTCTCACCTCGCCCGCGCGGCGCTGTGAGCAAGACGGGTGTCATCCGCCCCGACTAGCCTGGGAGGATGACCTCCGCGCCCCTGCTCTCGGGACAGACACCGCTCGCCGTGCGCATGCGGCCGGTCTCGCTCGACGAGGTGGCCGGGCAGCAGCATCTGCTGCGCGCGGGGTCGCCGATCGTCGCCCTCGCCGATCCGGATGCCAAGGCGCCCGGCGCGGTGTCGATCATCCTCTGGGGTCCGCCCGGCACAGGCAAGACCACGCTCGCTCAGGCCATCGCCCGTTCCTCGGGGCGCCGGTTCGTCGAGCTGTCGGCGATCACCGCCGGGGTCAAGGACGTACGGGAGGTCATGCAGGAGGCGATCACGCAGCGCGACCTCTACGGCCAGACCACGATCCTGTTCCTGGATGAGATCCACCGGTTCACGAAGGCCCAGCAGGATGCCCTGCTGCCCGGCGTCGAGAACGGCTGGGTCATCCTCATCGCGGCGACCACCGAGAATCCGTCGTTCTCGGTGATCTCGCCGCTGCTCTCGCGTTCGCTGCTTCTGACACTGAAGCCCCTCACCGACGACGACATCGGCGTGCTGCTCGACCGTGCCGTGGAAGACGCGCGCGGGCTGGCCGGCGCGGTGAGCGTGTCCGATGATGCGCGAGCGGCCCTGATCCGTCTCGCGTCGGGGGATGGGCGCCGTGCTCTCACCGGACTCGAGGCGGCCGCGGCCGTCGCGCTCTCGAAGCACGAGGAGGGTGAGGAGGTCGTCGTCACGGATGAGGACGTCGCCCAGGCCGTCGATCGGGCGCTGCTGCGCTACGACAGACAGGGCGACGAGCACTACGACGTGATCAGCGCCTTCATCAAGTCGATCCGCGGGTCGGATGCCGATGCGGCGGTGCACTATCTGGCACGGATGATCGAGGCGGGGGAGGACCCGCGGTTCATAGCCCGTCGACTCGTGATCTCCGCTGCGGAGGACATCGGTCTCGCCGACCCGCAGGCGCTGACGATCGCGACGGCCGCCGCCGATGCGGTCGCCTTCATCGGGATGCCAGAGGGGCGCATCCCGCTCGCCGAGGCGACGATCTACCTGGCGACGACCGCCAAGTCGAACGCCGCGTACGCCGCGATCAATCAGGCGATCGCGGACGTGCGGGCCGGCGGATTCGGCCGTGTGCCGATCCACCTCCGCGATGCCCATTACGCCGGAGCGAAGCGCCTCGGGCACGGCAAGGGCTACCGCTATCCGCACGACAGCGACGCGGGCATCCTGCCTCAGCAGTACCTGCCCGACGAGCTCGTGGGGCGGCGCTACTACGAACCGAAGAACCTCGGTGCCGAGCGCGACATCGCACCCCGGCTGGAGCGCATCCGGCGGATCCTCGGCGACCGCTGAGACGCTCAGCCCGATCTGTTAGCATTGACCGGCTCGAAACAGAGTTTTCGGGCATCCCTCCGCTCCTGCACCACTTCCCGACGCGCCCCGGCGTGCGCGACGAGAAGGAGGAAGCGAGGCGATACGCCCGTGAGGCGCGAAAGACGCGTCCACGTCACGGAAGGAACACTTCGTGGTCACGAAGTCCCAGGACCGCCGCAAGGTCCGTCTCAGCCGTGCGCTGGGAATCCCGCTCACCCCGAAGGCCGCCCGCTACCTCGAGAAGCGTCCCTACGCTCCGGGCGAGCACGGCCGCACCAAGCGCAAGGCCGACAGCGACTACGCCGTCCGTCTGCGTGAGAAGCAGCGTCTGCGCGAGCAGTACGGCATCCGCGAGAAGCAGCTGCGCATCGCGTTCAACGAGGCCCGCCGCAAGGACGGCCTGACCGGTGAGAACCTGGTCGAGCTGCTCGAGATGCGTCTCGACGCGCTCGTCGTGCGTGCCGGCTTCGCCCGCACCACCGCGCAGGCCCGTCAGCTGGTCGTGCACCGTCACATCCTCGTCGACGGTCAGCTCGTCGACCGCCCGTCGTTCCGCGTGAAGCCGGGTCAGCTCATCCACGTCAAGGCCAAGTCCGAGGCTCTCGAGCCTTTCCAGGTCGCAGCAGCCGGCGGTCACGCCGAGGTCCTGCCCCCGGTCCCGGGCTACCTCGAGGTCGAGCTCGACAAGCTGCAGGCCCGCCTGGTCCGTCGTCCGAAGCGCGCCGAGGTCCCCGTGACCTGTGAAGTGCAGCTCGTCGTCGAGTACTACGCAGCCCGCTGATATCAGCATCCGCACGAGAGGCGTCGGGGTTTCCCCGGCGCCTCTCGTCGTAGGATGGAGCGATGAAGAGACTGTCTTGGTTCCTGACCGGCGTGATCGGCGGATTCGTCGCCGCCCACTTCATGAACAAGGATCCTCGCGGGCAGGAGATCTTCGCCGACCTCGACGCCCGTCTGTCTCAGGTCACCGCCGTCATCGGCGACGCGTATCGGCAGCAGGAAGCCCGCCTGTCCGACCCCGCAGACGACTGAACCCGATTCACAATCGCCGCGCGCCCCGACGCGGCGCTCCCACGCAAGGAATGCCACGAGCTCTATGAAAACTGCGGAGATCGCGCAGCGGTACCTCGACTACTTCGAGAAGAACGACCACCTCATCGTCCCGTCGGCATCCCTGGTCAGCGATGACCCGTCGCTGCTCTTCACCGTCGCCGGAATGGTGCCGATGATCCCGTACCTCACGGGGGTCGTTCCCGCTCCGCATCCGCGCATCGCCGATGTGCAGAAGTGCATCCGCACGAACGACATCGAAGAGGTCGGCCGCACCGCCCGCCACGGCACGTTCTTCCAGATGCTCGGCAACTGGTCGTTCGGCGACTACTTCAAGGAAGGCGCGATCCGGTACGCCTGGGAGCTGCTGACCTCGTCCGAGGCCGACGGAGGACTGGGCTTCGACGAGAAGGACCTGTGGGTCACCGTCTACGAGACCGACGACGAGGCCGAGGCGATCTGGCGCGACATCATCGGGCTCAAGCCGGAGCGCATCCAGCGGCTCGGCCGGGCGGACAACTACTGGAACACTGGGCAGCCCGGCCCCGGCGGCCCCGACTCGGAGATCTTCTTCGATCGCGGGCCCGCCTACGGCAAGGACGGCGGCCCTGCCGCCGACGACTCGCGGTTCCTCGAGATCTGGAACCTCGTGTTCATGCAGGAGCTCGTCGAGAACGTCCGCAGCAAGACGGAGTTCGACATCGTCGGCGAACTGCCCATGAAGAACATCGACACCGGCATGGGGCTGGAGCGCGTCGCCTTCTTGAAGCAGGGCGTCGAGAACATGTACGAGACCGACCAGGTGCGTCCGGTCCTCGACCGCGCGGTCGAGCTCTCCGGCAAGAAGTACGGCGCGGTGCACGAGGATGACGTGCGCTTCCGCGTCATCGCGGATCACGTGCGCTCGTCGCTCATGCTGCTCTCCGACGGCGTGCGCCCCTCGAACGAGGGCCGCGGCTACATCCTCCGCCGCCTGATGCGCCGCACCGTGCGATCGATGCGCCTGCTCGGGGTGGACGCGCCGTCGTTCCCCGAGCTGTTCGCGGCGTCGAAGGACGCCATGAAGTCGGCGTACCCCGTGCTCGAGGCGGACTGGTCGACGCTCTCCTCGGCCGCCTTCGCCGAGGAGGAGACCTTCCGCCGCACCCTCGCCCAGGGATCGACGATCCTCGATCTCGCGCTCGGCGACACCAAGAAGAAGGGCGCCGCCACCCTCAGCGGCTCCGAGGCCTTCCTGCTGCACGACACGTACGGCTTCCCGATCGACCTCACGCTCGAGGTCGCCGAGGAGGCAGGGCTCGACGTCGACCGCCCCGCGTTTGACGCGCTCATGAAGGAGCAGCGCGACCGCGCCAAGGCCGACGCCCGCAACCGCAAGCGTCAGCTCGCCGATGTGTCGGTGTATCGCGAGTTCCGCGCGCTCGGTGAGACCGGCTTCGCGGGGTACACCGACCTGCAGACCGAATCCCGGGTGCTCGGACTGATCGTCGACGGCGCGCCCGTCCAGACCGCATCCGAGGGACAGGTCGCCGAGGTCGTCCTCGCCGAGACCACGCTCTACGCCGAGTCGGGTGGCCAGGTCGCGGACAAGGGCACGATCGTGGGCGCCGGGTTCGAGCTCGACGTGCTCGACGTGCAGCGCCCCGTGCCCGGGCTGATCAGCCACACCGTGCACGTGGCCACCGGGTCGGTGTCGGTCGATGACCGCGCGACCACCGTGGTGGACGCCGCCAACCGTCGCGCGGCGCGGCAGGCCCACTCGGCCACGCACCTCGTGCACGCGGCCCTGCGTGACACGCTCGGCAAGACCGCGACCCAGGCGGGTTCGCTCAACCGCGCCGGGTACATGCGCTTCGACTTCTCGTGGTCGCAGCCGCTGTCGCTGGAGACCCGCTCGGAGATCGAGGAGATCACCAACCGCGCGGTGAACGACGCGCTCGAGGTGACGACCCGCATCGTCTCGCTCGACGAGGCCAAGGATGCCGGCGCCATGGCGCTGTTCGGCGAGAAGTACGGCGACGTGGTGCGCATGGTCGACATCGGCGGGCCCTGGTCTCGCGAGCTCTGCGCCGGCACGCACGTGGCCACGAGCTCCGAGATCGGACTGGTCAGCCTCGTCGGCGAGTCATCGGTCGGTGCATCCAACCGCCGTATCGAAGCCCTCGTGGGGCAGGACGCCTTCCGCGAGCTGGCCGCGGAGCGCACCGTCGTGTCGCAGCTGACCTCGGCGCTGAAGGCGCCGCGTGACCAGCTCGGCGCCCGCATCGAAGAGCTGCAGGCGAACCTCAAGGCAGCCGAGAAGCGCATCGCGCACTTCGAGGCGAAGGAGCGCGAGGGACGCGTCCCCGCTCTGGTCGAGGCGGCAGCGCAGGTCGGCGGCTACCGCGTGGCATCCACCTCGCTCGGCGAGGTCGGATCGGCCGACGACATCCGCACCCTCGCCCTGAGCGTGCGCGAGCGTCTCGGCTCCGACGCCGCTGTCGTCGCCTTCGGCGGTGTCGTCGGCGGTCGGCCGATCGTCGTCGTGGCGACCAACGACGCCGCGCGCGTCGCCGGTGCGAAGGCGGGTGCGCTGGTGCGCATCGCGGCGGGCATGCTCGGCGGCGGCGGAGGCGGCAAGGACGACGTCGCGCAGGGCGGGGGGACGGATGCTGCGGCTCTGGACGCCGCACTGGCAGCGATCGTGTCGGAGCTCGCGGGAGCGTGACCGGTTTCCGGCGAGGCACCCGCATCGGGATCGATGTCGGCAAGGCGCGTGTCGGCGTCGCCCGGTGCGACCCCGACGGCATGCTGGCCGTTCCGGTCGAGACCGTGCCCCGGTCGGAGACGTCGATCGACCGCATCCTGCAGCTCATCGCCGAGTGGGAGCCGCTGGAGATCGTGGTGGGCCTGCCCGTGAACATGCGCGGCGAGGAGACGCTGTCGACCGACGACGCGCGCGCCTTCGCCGAGGAGCTGCAGCGCCGTTCCGGCCTCGATATCCGCATGGTCGACGAGCGGCTGAGCACCGTCAGCGCCCACACCGCCCTGCGCGCTTCCGGGCGAACACAGAAGAACTCTCGTAGCATTGTCGACCAAGTGGCCGCAGTGGTGCTGTTGCAGCATGCCGTGGACACCGAGAAGAGCACCGGGATGCCCGCCGGTGCGTTGATCACGCCTGCCCAGGAGCCGCCCCGCGATGTCTGACCCGCACGATCGCAGATCCGACTCGCTCGGTGACTTCTTCGACAACGTCCCCACAGCGCCGCCGCCGGTGCCCGAGCGCGAAGCCCGCGATGAACCGGCCCCCGGTTCGCGACGCGCACTGCGCCAGGCGGCCGCCCGCGGATCCGCAGAGCGCGAGACGGCTCCGGCGAACCCGTCGGCTCAGCCGGACCAGGAAGCGGCGGCCGGCGACGCCGCAGCAGCCGCACGGCCCGCAGCTGCCGCACCGAGCCCGGCTGCGGTGGCGCACGACGCAGAGGGCTCCGAGCCTCTGGACGCGCTCTTCGCTCCCGAGCCCCCGGCCCCTGCGCCGCGCAGGCGACGGGGTCGTGGCTGCCTGATCACCCTGGTCGTGCTGCTCGTCATCGGCGGTGTCGCCGCCGGCGCGGGCGTCTGGATCTACAACACGTACCAGACCCAGATCGACGACATCATGGGCTGGGGCGAGCCGAAGGACTACGAGGCCGGAATCGCCACCGGCGAGGCGTTCGTGACCATCAAGAAGGGCGATACCGGGGGTCCGGTGTCGACGGCACTGTTCGAGGCGAAGGTCACCAAGACCGACCGCGTGTTCTACGAGTACCTGATCGAGAACGAACCGAATGCCACGTTCTATCCCGGGGTGTACAGGCTCCAGCAGAAGATGACGGCGGCTGCAGCGCTGAAGGCGCTGTCGAACCCGGAGAACCGGATGGCCAACACCGTGCGCATCGCCGAGGGCAGCACGGTCGCCTCCTCGCTGCCGCAGATCGCCGAGGGCGTGGGCATCCCGATCGAAGAGCTGAAGGCCGCCGTTCAGGATCCCTCCGCGTACGGTGTCTCCGCGCAGAGCCTCGAGGGCTGGCTGTTCCCGGCCGTCTACACGTTCGACCCCGGTGCGACGGCCGAGGACGTGATCGCCGCGATGGTCGATCGCACCCGCGAGTCGCTGGCCGAGGCGGGTGTTCCCGCAGAGGACGAGCAGCGCGTGCTCACGATCGCATCGATCATCGAGCGCGAAGCGCGCACCCCCGACTTCCCGAAGGTGTCGCGCGTCATCGCCAACCGCGTCGCCGACGGCATGATGCTGCAGATGGACTCCACCGCCCAGTACGGCTACGGCGAGCTGCACGCCGGCAAGGCGAGCACGTCCGAAGCCGCGCAGCATGACGACAACGCGTGGAACACGTACGTCATCAGCGGCCTCCCCGCGACACCGATCGCGAACGCCGGATACGCGGCGATCGACGCCGCGATGCACCCGGTCGACGGCCCGTGGCTGTACTTCGTCACCGTCGACTTCTCGACCGGTGAGACGCAGTTCTCCCAGACCTATGAAGAGCACCAGCAGGGCATCAAGAAGATGCGCGCCTGGTGCTCGGCGAACCCCGAGTACACGGGCTGCTGAGGTGGCCTCGCGCACGCGTCTCGCCGTGTGGGGTGACCCGATCGGGCACAGCCGCTCACCGCTGCTGCACACGGCCGCCTACCGTCATCTCGGGCTGGACTGGACGTACGAGCGTCGTCAGGTCGACGCGGCCGCGTTCCCTGCCGCCCTGAGCTCCCTCGACGACTCCTGGCGCGGGCTGTCGCTGACGATGCCGCTGAAGGAGGTCGCGCACGCCGCGGCCGACGAGCTCGACAGACATGCGGTGCTGACCGGAGCGGTGAACACCCTGCTGCTCGGCGAGACCGTGCGCGGTTTCAACACCGACGTGGGCGGCATCGTGGATTCGTTCACTCATGCCGGGATCGCGGGCGTTCGGCGCGGGCGCATCCTCGGAGCCGGCGCCACGGCGGCATCCGCTCTGGTGGCGCTGAGCGACCTCGGCACGACGGAGGTGGAGTTCCGCGCTCGGCGGCCCGAAGCCGTCGACCGGCTGCGCCCGACCGCCGAGGCTCTGGGTGTGCAGCTCCGCACCGTCGACTTCGCGGCACCGGCATCCGACGTCGATGTGACCGTCGCCACGCTGCCGAGCGGAACGGTGCTCGACGCTGACGTCGCGACACCGCTCGCCGCCGTCGGCGGCACGCTCTTCGAGGCGGCGTACGCGCCGTGGCCCTCCGCCCTGGCTGCGCTGTGGCCCTCGTCGAACGTCATCTCGGGGTTCGAGATGCTGCTGTTCCAGGCCGTGCGGCAGATCCGCGTCTTCTGCGGCGGCGACCCGCAGCGCGAGCTGCCCGACGAAGCCGTCACAGTCGGCATCATGCGGTCGGCGGGCATGGGAGACTAGGGCAATGCTCCGCGTGCTCACTGCCGGCGAATCGCACGGCCCCGAACTCATCGCCATCGTCGAGGGTCTGCCCTCCGGTGTGACGGTCACGGCCGAGGCCATCCAGGCCGACCTCCAGCGTCGCAAGCTCGGTTACGGCCGCGGCTCGCGCATGAAGTTCGAACAGGACGAGCTGACCATCTCCAGCGGTGTTCGTCACGGTCTCACGCTCGGCAGCCCCATCGCGCTGCGTATCGGCAACACCGAGTGGCCGAAGTGGACCGAGGTGATGAACCCGGCGCCCACAGAGCTGACCGAGAAGTCTCGCGGACGGGGCGCCGCGCTCACGCGTCCGCGTCCCGGCCACGCCGACCTCGTCGGCATGCAGAAGTACGACTTCGATGAGGCCCGACCGATCCTCGAGCGTGCGAGCGCACGCGAGACCGCCGCGCGAGTGGCCCTGGGCGCCGTGGCGCGCTCGTTCCTCTCCGAGCTCGGCATCCGCCTGGTCAGTCACACGCTCTCGATCGGACCGGTGCGGGCTCCGGAGGGCGCCGCGCTGCCCACGCCGGACGACGTCGACGCGCTCGACGCCGACCCGCTGCGCTGCTTCGACACTGAGACGTCCGCGCGCATGGTCGAGGAGGTGGACGCCGCCCGCAAGGACGGCGACACCCTCGGCGGCATCGTCGAGGTGCTCGCCTATGGACTGCCGCCCGGAATCGGCTCGCACGTGCATTGGGACCGCCGTCTTGACGGCCGCCTCGCGCAGGCGCTGATGAGCATCCAGGCGATCAAGGGCGTCGAGGTCGGTGACGGCTTCGAGACGACCCGTCGCCGCGGCTCGGCGGCTCACGACGAGCTGTTCGCCGCCGATGACGGCATCACCCGGGCATCCGACCGCGCCGGGGGGATCGAAGGCGGCATGAGCACGGGGACCGTGCTGCGCATCCGTGCCGGCATGAAGCCGATCGCCACGGTTCCGCGTGCGCTGCGCACGGTCGACGTCGCCTCGGGCGAGACTGCCACGGCGCACCATCAGCGCTCGGACGTCTGTGCGGTACCCGCCGCCGGCGTCGTCGCCGAGGCGATGGTCGCCATCGAGCTCGCGAATTCGCTGCTCGAGAAGTTCGGCGGCGACAGCATCCGCGAGACGCGACGCAACCTCGAGTCCTACCTCGCGGCGATCCCGGAGTCGCTGCGCACAGCACCCGCATCCGAGGCGGCGCTGCTCGCCCATGATGAGCTCGTCTGACCATCCGCTGACTCTCGTGCTGGTCGGCCCGATGGCCGCGGGTAAGACGAGTGTCGGCCGCAAGGTCGCGCGACTGCTCGACGTGCCCTTCATCGACACCGACAAGCGCATCGCCGCCGAGCACGGTCCCATCCCTGAGATCTTTGCCGAACACGGTGAAGCGCACTTCCGCGAGCTCGAGCGCGAGGCCGTCGCCACGGCGGTCGCGGAGGGCGGTGTGGTCTCGCTGGGCGGGGGAGCGGTGACGGATGCCGAGACCCGTGCTCTGCTGCACCGGCATCCGGTCGTCTTCCTGACCGTTACCGCCGAGGCCGTCGAAAGACGCATCGGCGGGGCCAGCCGCCCGCTTCTCGCGGACGAGGAGAACCCGGTGCAGCGGTGGCGCATCATCTTCGATCAGCGTCGACGCTGGTACGAGGAGGTCGCCGACCTCACCGTCGACACATCACGCAGACCCATGCGGGCACTGGCGGAGGAGATCGCCGCCTGGAGGAGGAAGCAGCAATGACCACGACCACGATCAGCGTCTCCGGACAGACACCCTATGAGATCACCGTCGGGCGTGACATCCTCGACCGGGTTCATGCGGCTCTCGACCCGGCGGTTCGCAAGGTGCTCGTCGTGCACCCGCCGACGCTCGGCAAGCGGGCGGCAGAGCTGCGCGAGCGGCTCATGGCGGAGGGCGGTCTCGAGGTGCTGCTGGCCGAGATTCCGGATGCCGAGGCCGGCAAGCGCATCGAGGTCGCGGCGTTCTGCTGGCAGGTGATGGGCCAGGCCGACTTCACCCGCACGGATGCCGTGGTCGGCTACGGCGGCGGATCGGTGACCGATGTCGCCGGCTTCGTCGCCGCCACCTGGCTGCGCGGCGTGCAGGTCGTGCAGGTGCCGACCACCGTGCTCGGCCTGGTCGACGCGGCCGTCGGCGGCAAGACCGGTGTGAACACGGCCGAGGGCAAGAACATGGTCGGGGCGTTCTGGGCTCCCCGCGCCGTCATCGGCGATCTCGATGAGCTGCAGACACTGAGCGCGAACGAGGCCACGGCGGGGTACGCCGAGGTGGTGAAGGCCGGATTCATCTGGGCGCCGGAGATCCTGGACATCATCGAGGCATCTCCGGAGCGGGCGGTCGATCCGACGACCGACGAGTTCCGCCGCACCGTGGAGCTGGCGATCGACATGAAGGCGAAGGTCGTCTCGGATGACTTCCGCGAGGCGGGGCTGCGGGAGATCCTCAACTACGGCCACACGCTCGGGCACGCGATCGAGCACGCCGAGCGCTACCAGTGGCGCCACGGAGCGGCGATCTCGATCGGCATGATGTACGCCGCCGAGCTGTCGCGTCTGGCGGGCCGGCTCTCCGATGCCGGTGCGGACCGGCATCGCACGGTGCTCGAATCGCTCGGGCTGCCGACCACCTACCGCGCGGGTGCCTGGCCGCAGCTGCTGGCGACCATGCAGCGCGACAAGAAGGCGCGCGGCGGGATGCTGCGCTTCATCCTGCTCGACGACATCGCCAAGCCCACCGTCGTGCAGGCGCCGGACGAGTCGCTCATGTTCGCCGCATACCAGGAGGTCGTGGGATGAGCGACGCCCGCCGGTTGATGCTGCTGAACGGTCCGAACCTCAACCTGCTCGGCACCCGGGAGCCCGACGTGTACGGCACCGCGACGCTGGCCGACGTCGAACAGCTCACCGCCGCTGCCGCGGCGGACGCAGGATACGAGCTGCGTGCGCTGCAGAGCAATCACGAGGGTGTGCTGATCGACGCGATCCACGCGGCCCGCGAGGACTGCGCGGCCATCATCATCAACCCCGGCGGGCTCACGCACACGTCGGTGTCGCTGCGCGATGCGCTGACCGGCGTCGGCCTGCCGTTCGCTGAGGTGCACATCTCGGACGTGTACGCCCGGGAGAAGTTCCGCCACTTCTCCTACCTCGACGACGTCGCCACCGTGCGCGTCGTCGGCGAAGGCGTCGACGGCTACGCGCGGGCCGTGCGGGAGCTGGCCGCGCTGCTCTGACCTCCGTCGGCCCAGAACGGGCGGGCTCGCGAGCTCAGGTCGGACATCGTTCCATGGTCGATGCGCACCCGTGTCTCGCCGATGCCGAATGTCGGCCACTGCATGACCACGTCGACGGCTCCGTCGGGTGGCAGCGGCCACACTCGTGGTCGTCGGCGCCAGATCTGCCTTGCACGGATCGTGTGGAGAGCAAGCGAACGTGATCCCGATACGGCCTGTTCCTATCGCGCCGCGCGTCGGCGGCTAAAAGGGTGGTGGCGCGGAGCTGGCGTATCCGGTGGGGGAGATGACCTGCACCGAGCGATCGGGTCGGGTCCGGTACCGGACGCGCGTGCGATGTCGGATGGTGTGGTCGCGGGGGCAGAGCGGCCGCAGTTGGGTGAGGTCGGTGGTTCCGCCCGTCGCCCACGGTATGTCGTGGTCGAGGTCGGCGTCGACGGCGAGGCGGGTGCATCCGTCGCGGGAGCAGGTGCCGTGGTGCAGGGTGAGCCAGTCGCGTTGTGCTCGGGTGGGGCGGTAGGTGCGGCGGTCCATGTCGACGACGACGCCTTTGACCGGGTCGGTGATCACCCGACGGAAGCCGCGCGCGTCGAGGAAGAGCTGCTTCGCGGTGAGCGGGTCGATGCTGTCGCCGCCGACGATGGAGGCGGACTCGACGGGGACCGGGCCGCCGGCGAGGAGCTGCACGGGCACGGTGACGAAGACCTTCGTCTGCACCGCCGTGGCGGTGCCGACCCCGCGCAGCCAGGCGCTGAACAGATCGGCGCGGATCTGATCCCGGGTGCGCCCCTCACGAGTGTCCTTGCGGGTGTGTTTGGCCGTCGCTGACAGGCGCCGCATCGCCGCGACCGCCTCGTGGGCGGGGAGCAGCGCGGTCAGCCACGACATCCCGTCGCCGGCGGGGGAGACGCTCACGTGCCGGTCGGCCATCGCCCGGGTGTGCCGGCGCGCGGCAGTATCGCCGGTGATCCGGTCGACGAGCTTCTTCGCCCGCTGCCGCAGCACCGCCGATGAGCAGGTCAGCACCCACTCGTGCGCGGCACGATCCAGCCGGGCGAGGGCCGCAGCCGCAGCATCCCGCACCCCCCGCGGCGCGCCCACCGGAGACGCGAGCGGGCCGGCGGCGGTGACGATCACTCCGACGCTGTGCATCGACGCGAACCCGTCGCGGGCGCGCTGCCACAGCAACGGCAGATCCCGCGCCGCCGTCTCCGCCGTCGAGCACAGCTCCCGTACCCGCTCCTGCGAGATCCGCAACCGCAGCGACAGCTCCAGCACCACAGCCCGCTCGGCCATCTGCACGTCGGCGTCGATCGTGTAGATCTCCGGATGCCGACGAGCGAACTCGACCGCCTCCACCACCCGCTGCGCCTGACGCGCCGCCGACCGGTTCGCATCCACCTCAGAGCACGTCACATCATCCAGAAGCACCCCCAGCACATCACCCGCGGACTGCGGGATCACGCCGAGCTTCTCATCGATGACCATGACACCAGTATAGAACAAAGATTCGAACAAGGGAAGGGCGACGTCCGGACAGATCGCCCGATCCGGGGCATCCGATAGAATCGCTTTTCGGCCACTTCACTGCGCGCATCCGCGCCCGGCCCTCGAAGCTTCTGAATGAACGGACCCGCATCACCATGGCATCCACCGCAGACATCAAGAACGGCGTCGTCATCAAGATCGACGGACAGCTCTGGAGCGTCGTGGAGTTCCAGCACGTCAAGCCCGGCAAGGGCGGCGCCTTCGTCCGCACCAAGCTGAAGAACGTCGTCACGGGCAAGTCGGTCGACAAGACCTACAACGCCGGCACCAAGATCGAGATCGAGAACGTCGATCGTCGCGACTTCACCTACCTGTACACCGACGGCGACAGCTTCGTCTTCATGGACCAGGAGGACTACGACCAGATCAACGTCCCCGCGGCCACCGTCGGCGACGCGAAGAACTACATGCTCGAGAACCAGCAGGTGCAGATCGCGCTGAACAACGGCAACCCGCTGTACATCGAGCTGCCCGCATCGGTCGTGCTCGAGGTCACCTACACCGAGCCTGGCCTGCAGGGCGACCGCTCGTCGGCAGGCACGAAGCCCGCCACCCTCGAGACCGGCTACGAGATCCAGGTCCCGCTCTTCCTCGAGACCGGCACCAAGGTCAAGGTCGACACCCGCACGGGTGACTACCTCGGCCGCGTCAACGACTGACCTTGAGCGCCCGCACCAAGGCGCGCAAGCGCGCCCTCGACATCCTCTTCTCGGCCGACGTGCGCGGCGAGGAGCTCTCGGTCGTGCTCGCCGCGGCCGCCAAGCGCGCCGCCAGCGAACCGGCTCGCGAAGCCTCGTGGCTGTATGCCCGCGAGATCGTCGACGGAATCATCGACAACCGCGATGAGATCGACGAGCACATCACGACCCACAGCAACGACTGGAAGATCGACCGGATGCCCGCCGTCGACCGTGCTCTGCTGCGCATCGGCACGTGGGAGATCGTCTACAACGACGAGGTCCCGACCGCTGTCGCGATCGATGAGGCCGTCGAGCTCGCCAAGGAGCTCTCCACCGAGGACTCCGGCGCATTCGTGCACGGCGTGCTGGCCCGCATCGCCCGTTCCATCTGAGTCGCAGCCGGCGCTGAGCGCGTGTCGGTGGTGACGGGGAGGATGCTGTCATGAGCTCTCCCCGTCCCTCCGCCACCGCGCTTCGCGAGCTGGCCGGAGACGGCGGCTATCAGCGCGGCCTCGACTACGCCCGCCGCGGTCGCGTCAGGGACGCGCGGTGGGATGCCGGGTCGCAGACCCTCGTCGCCGAGGTGTACGGCAGCGAGCGTTCCCCCTACCGCTGCCGGGTGCGCTTCGACGGGCCGCGGATCATGACGACCAGCTGCACATGTCCGGTCGTCTCCGCATGCAAGCATGCGATCGCGGCGATCCTCATCGGAGCCGACCCGGATGAGACGCCGGACCAGGCGCCCCTGCCGCCCGCCGATCCGCCGCGACCGGCGCCCCCGCCGCGAGAGCCGTGGGAGCAGTTCGGTGCATTCGCGCGACCCGTCCCGCAGGCGGCATGGCGCGCCCTGCTGAGCACGCCTGCCGTGGAGTCGACCACGCTGCCGCTCGCCCTCGGCATCGAGCTGCGGGTGCGTCCGCGCCACACGTTCGAGCGATGGGGGCCCGCCGCGCTGCAGACGGCGACACCCCGCGACCTCGCCGGCGAACACGGCGAGATCCTGCTCTGCGTCCGGCCGCTCATGCGCAGCGCATCGACCGGTCGATGGATTCACGGCGATGCCTCCTGGGACTCGGTACGTCGCTCATCGGGGCGCTTCGATGCCGAGCAGGCGCGCTGGTTCACCGACTTCCTCAACATCGCGCGCGACTCGCTGCTCTCGGGCACCGCGGGGGACTGGATCGCGCTCGACAGGGTGGAGACGCCGCTGCTGTGGCAGCACATCGACGCTCTGGCCGGGCTCGGCATCCCGATCATTCCCACGCAGAAGCACACCGCCGTCCGACTCGCCGAAGACGCGGCGATCGGTCTGCGCATCGACCCGGCCGCGGGCGGTGCGCTCTCGGTCAGCGTCGATGCGGTCATCGACGCGCACCCGGCTCCGGCGGCGCAGCTGCGGCCGATCGGACGCATCGGACTGTACCGGTGGGAACTCGTGGGATCCGGCGTCGAGGTGACCATCGCGCGCGTCGGGCTCGCGCCCGCCGTGCTGAACGCCATCAACGCCTCCACGCCGATCGACGTGCCGCCGCACGACCGGGAAGGGTTTCTTGCCGACGCCTACCCCGCCCTCGCCAGGCAGACGGCCGTGACGGCACCGGATCACCTCGCGCTGCCCGCCCTCGCCGAGCCGGATCCGGTGCTGCGGGTGGCGTTCCGCAGCGGCCATCGCATCGCATACCGGTTCGAGTGGGAGTACGCCGGTCACGGCACGGTCGCCTTCACCGGCGGCTCGGCGAGCTTCCGCGATCCGGATGCCGAGCGAGCCCGCGCTCGTGACATGGAGACGATCTGGGCCGGAGCGACCCGAGACGCGTTCCGCGAGCGTGCCGACCTCGAACATCTCGCCGCCGCGGAGTGGGCAGCGCACGTTCTGCCGGCGTTCGAGGCGTCGGACGTGAAGGTCGTCGTCACCGGGCGTCGAACCCGCTACCGAGAACTCACCGGCACTCCCGAGATCTCGGTCTCGACCGTCGAATCGACCGATCCGGACTGGTTCGACCTCGGGGTGCTCGTGAAGATCGACGGACACTCGATTCCGTTCACCCCGCTGTTCACGGCCCTGAGCATGCGGCGCACCAAGCTCATGCTCGTCGACGGCACCTACTTCTCGCTCGCGCACCCCGCACTGCAGCAGCTGCGCGAGCTCATCGACGAGGCGGGTGCGCTCACCGAGTGGGAGACGGGCCCGCGCATCAGCAGATATCAGACCGCGCTCTGGGAGGACTTCGAAGACCTCGCCGACGAGTCCGAGCAGGCGGTGGGCTGGCGAACCACCGCCGAGGGCCTGCGCGGAATCCAGCACGTGCCCCGCACCGCGCCGCCCGCGGGCCTGCACGCGCAGCTGCGCCCCTACCAGCAGCAGGGTCTCGATTGGCTCGCCTTCCTCTGGCGGCACCGGCTCGGCGGCATCCTCGCCGACGACATGGGCCTGGGGAAGACCCTGCAGCTGCTCTCGCTCGTCGCGCACGCGGTGGAAGAGGGGGAGGGGCGTCCCTTCCTCGTCATCGCCCCCACCTCGGTGCTCGGCACCTGGCGCAGCGAGGCCCGCCGGTTCGCCCCCGACCTCGGGGTGCGCCTCGTGGAGGGCACCGGGTCTCGGCGTGCCGACGAGATCGGCGCGATGGCAGCCGAAGCCGACATCATCGTCACCTCCTACACGCTGCTGCGGCTGGATGCCGAGGAGTATCAGGGCATCGACTGGGCCGGCGTGATCATCGACGAGGCCCAGTTCGCGAAGAACCCGGCCACGAAGGTGCACCAGGCGATCGCGCAGCTGCGGTCGGTCGTCACGATCGCCGTCACCGGCACACCGCTCGAGAACAGCCTGACCGATCTGTGGGCGCTGTTCTCGCTGACCGCACCAGGGCTGTTCCCCTCGAAGCGCCGCTTCCGCGAAGAATACGTGCAGCCCATCGAGCAGGGCAAGGTGCCCGAGAACGAGGAGGGGGCGCCGTACCGGCAGCGGCGACTCGAGCGGCTGCGCCACCGCATCCGCCCGCTCATGCTGCGACGAACGAAGGAGCTGGTCGCGAGCGACCTTCCCGAGAAGCAGGTGCAGGAGCTGTTCGTCGACCTGAGCCCCGCACACCGCGCCGTCTACGACACCGTCCTGCAGAGAGAGCGTCAGAAGGTGCTCGGCCTGCTCGCCGACCTCGACCGCAACCGCTTCATCGTGTTCCGTTCGCTCACCATGCTGAGGATGCTCGCGCTGTCGCCGCGGCTGATCGATCCGGATGCCGATGATGCCTCGTCCGCGAAGCTGGACGTCCTGCTCGAGCACGTGCATGAGCTGCGTGCGGAAGGACACCGCGCACTGGTGTTCAGCCAGTTCACGTCGTACCTCGAGATGGCCGCTGAGCGGCTGCGCGCCGCCGGCATCGCCTACGACTACCTCGACGGCTCGACCCGACGGCGAGAAGACGTCATCGACGGGTTCCGCTCGGGTGATGCCCCGGTGTTCCTGATCAGTCTCAAGGCCGGCGGCTTCGGGCTCACCCTCACCGAGGCCGATTACGTCCTGCTCCTCGACCCGTGGTGGAATCCTGCGGCCGAGGCACAGGCCATCGATCGCACCCACCGGATCGGGCAGACGCAGCCGGTGATCGTGTACCGACTGATCGCCGCGGGCACCATCGAGGAGAAGGTCCTCGCCCTGCAGCAGCGCAAGGCGCGACTGTTCACCGCGGTGATGGACGATGAGGCCCTGTTCTCGCAGGCGCTCACCGCCGACGACATCCGCGGTCTGCTCGAATCGTGAGCGGCGCACCGCGGCCATCCCGATAACCACGGCCGGTCACCGGCCTCGCCCAGCGAGCGCTCGATACAATCGACGTCGTCCAACCCTGAGGAGAGACATGCGGATCACGGGACTCGGCCACGCCGGGATGTTCATCGAGACGGTCGGCGGGAACATCATCTGCGACCCCGTTCTCGGACCCTCCTTCTACGGCTCCTGGTTCCCGTTCCCCGACAACCGCGGGCTGGACTGGGAGCGCCTGGGCCGCGAGGCTGACTTCCTGTACATCTCGCATCGTCACCGCGACCACTTCGACCCGAACCTGCTCGAGAGGTACATCTCGAAGGACATCGAGGTCCTGCTGCCCGAGTACGTCACCGATGACCTCGAGGTCGACATCCGCAAGCTCGGCTACGACAACATCACCTACGCTCCCGCGGGCCAGGTGATCGAGCGCGGCGATCTGAAGATCATGATCACGCCGCTGCGCGCCCCCAGCGACGGCCCGATCGGCGACTCGTCGCTGAGCGTCGACGACGGGACGGCGTCGATCCTCAACCAGAACGACTCGCACCCGCTCGACCTGGAGGCGCTGCTGTCGTTCGGCAAGCCCGAGGCCTACTTCACCCAGGTGTCCGGCGCGATCTGGTGGCCCATGGTCTACGACCTGCCCCAGGACGCCAAGCAGAAGTTCGCCGCGCTCAAGCGCGAGGCGCAGAACAAGCGCGCCATGTACTACATCGAGAAGGTCGACGCCCCCCACGTGTTCCCGATGGCGGGACCGCCGATGTTCCTGCGCGACGAGCTCTTCCGGTTCAACGGCAAGGGTCAGGACGACGACTCGATCTTCACGGATCAGAAGGAGTTCCTGGCGCACATGAAGCAGCTCGCGCCGAAGTACGACGGTCACCTCTTCATCCCCGGCACCGTGGTGGAGATGAACCACGGCGAGATGGACGTCTCGCAGAGCCTGTACTCGGAAGACGAGATCGCCCACATCTTCGACGAGAAGTGGGACTACCTCGAAGAGCAGCGCGCATCGCGCCAGCAGGAGATCATCGACGAAGAGGCCACCCGCGCGGAGGTCATCCCCCCGGCGGAGATGCTCGCGGCGATCAAGGAGTGGTGGGAGCCGCTGCTGAAGAAGTCGCGCACCATCCGCCTCGGCGTCGGCGGCAACGTGCGCTTCAAGATCGGCGAGCTGGACATGGTCGTCGACTTCCCCAAGGCGAAGGTCCGCGAGTACGCGGGCGAGGAGTGCATCTACTGGTACACGATTCCCGCCGACCTCGTCTCGACGAACATCCGCGACCACGAGATCGACTGGTCGAACTCCATCTTCCTCTCGATGCAGTTCTCGGTCGGGCGCAGCGGCAAGTTCAACGAGTTCCTCACCACCTTCCTCAAGTGCCTGTCGGTCGACCGGATCGAGTACGTCGAGAACTGGTATCAGGAGCAGACCGACCAGACCGAGGATGCCGAGATCGACGACTGGGTGGTCCAGCGCCGCTGCCCGCACCTGCGCGCCGACCTCACCCGCACCGGCAAGATCGAGGACGGCGTGCTGACCTGCTCGATGCACGACTGGAAGTGGGACCTCGAGACCGGCAAGTGCCTGACGACGACGGGGCACCCCATCCGCGCTTCGCGGGTCATCAAGACCGGCTCCCACGCCGAGGAAGAGCCCCAGCGCGCTGCAGCACAGCGCTGACGTCACGCAGCGTCGGGCGCCGCCCGGTCTCAGCTAGACTTTCACCATCACCGAACCTTTAACACCGTCCTGTGAGGCGGAGAAGGGAAGTGGCCGTTGTCTGCACGCACTGTGCTGCACGAAGCCGATATCTCGCGCGCCCTGACGCGCATCGCCCACGAGATCCTCGAATCCAACCGAGGCGCCGACGGGCTCGTGCTCCTCGGCATCCCGACCAGGGGAGTGACGCTGGCCGAGCGGCTCGGCTCGGTCATCTCCGGCATCGCCGACACCGAGATCCCGGTCGGATCCCTCGACATCACGCTGTTCCGCGATGACCTGTCGAAGCACCCGACGCGCGCGCCGAAGCGCACCGAGATCCCCGCCGGTGGCATCGATCAGAAGACCGTCGTGCTCGTCGACGACGTGCTGTTCTCAGGCCGCACCATCCGCGCGGCGCTCGACGCCCTGCAGTCCATCGGCCGCCCGTCGGCGGTGCGCCTGGCGATCCTCATCGATCGCGGCCATCGCGAGCTGCCGATCCGCCCCGACTTCGTGGGCAAGAACATCCCGTCCTCCCGCGCGGAGCGGGTGAACCTGCGCCTGCGCGAACTGGACGGTGCCGACGAGGTGACGATCGAATCATGAGGCATCTGCTCGACACCCGCACCCTCGATCGCGAGCAGGCCCTGCGCATCCTCGACGTCGCCGAGGACATGGCCGACACCCAGTCGCGCGAGGTCAAGAAGCTTCCGACGCTGCTCGGCAAGACCGTCGTCAACCTCTTCTTCGAGGACTCCACGCGTACCCGCATCTCGTTCGAGGCTGCGGCGAAGCGGCTCTCCGCCGACGTGATCAACTTCGCCGCGAAGGGCTCCAGCGTCTCGAAGGGCGAGAGCCTGAAGGACACCGCCCAGACCCTGCAGGCGATGGGTGCGGATGCCGTGGTGGTGCGCCACTCGGCATCCGGAGCACCCCGCACACTCGCGACGAGCGGCTGGATCTCCGCCGGCGTCGTGAACGCCGGCGACGGCACGCACGAGCATCCCACCCAGGCGCTGCTCGACGCCTTCACGATCCGCAAGCGCCGCTACGGCAGCGACAGCCGCGGCCGTGACCTCACAGGGCTGCGCGTCGTGATCGTCGGCGACGTGCTGCACTCGCGCGTCGCGCGCTCGAACGTGTGGCTGCTGTCGACGCTCGGGGCGGACGTCACGCTGGTCACCCCGCCGACACTCGTGCCGCAGAACGTGACGCAGTGGCCGGTGCGCGTGCTCTACGACCTCGACGCCGCCCTCGCCGCCGGGCCGGACGCCGTCATGATGCTGCGCATCCAGGCCGAGCGGATGCACGCCGCGTATTTCCCCACTGAACGGGAGTATTCCCGGCTGTGGGGTCTGGATGCGGTGCGCGCGGCGACCCTGCCGGACGATAGCATTGTGATGCACCCGGGACCGATGAACCGCGGGCTCGAGATCTCATCCGAAGCCGCAGACTCCCCCCGTTCCACCGTGCTGGAGCAGGTCACCAACGGGGTCTCGGTACGCATGGCGGTGCTCTATCTGCTGCTTGCAGGCGAGCGCCACGACGAAGAGGGGAAGTGAAGTGAGCCAGACCCTCGTCATCGCAGGCGTCCAGCTGCTGGGGCGCGACAGCGCCGACATCGTGATCGAGAACGGCGTCATCGCCGAGATCGGCACCGGGCTCACCCGCTCGGGAGCGCGCGTCATCGACGCTGCGGGCCTGGTCGCGCTGCCCGGCCTCGTCGACCTGCACACCCACCTGCGCGAGCCCGGCTTCGAGACGTCCGAGACCGTCCTGACGGGCACGCGCGCCGCGGCGGCCGGCGGTTTCACCGCCGTGTTCGCCATGCCGAACACGCAGCCCGTCGCCGATACCGCCGGTGTCGTCGAGCAGGAGCTCGCGCTCGGCGAGGCAGCCGGATACGCGACGGTGCAGCCGATCGGCGCCGTCACCGTCGGGCAGAAGGGCGAGCGACTCGCCGAGCTCGGCGCCATGGCCGGGTCCCGCGCCAGGGTGCGCGTCTTCAGCGACGACGGCTCCTGCGTCTGGGATCCGCTGATCATGCGGCGCGCCCTGGAGTACGTGAAGTCGTTCGACGGCGTCATCGCACAGCACGCCCAGGACCCCCGTCTGACCGAGGGCGCGCAGATGAACGAGGGCGTCGTGTCGGCCGAGCTCGGGCTCACCGGCTGGCCGGCCGTCGCCGAGGAGTCGATCATCGCCCGCGACGTGCTGCTCGCGGAGCACGTCGGCTCCCGCCTGCACGTCTGCCACCTCTCCACAGCCGGATCGGTCGACATCATCCGCTGGGCCAAGAAGCGCGGCATCCAGGTCACCGCCGAGGTCACCCCCCACCACCTGCTGCTGACCGACGAACTCGTGCGCGACTACGACGCCCGGTACAAGGTCAACCCGCCGCTGCGCACCATCGAGGACGTGATGGCCGTGCGCGAGGGTCTGGCCGACGGCACGATCGACATCGTGGCGACCGACCACGCCCCGCACCCGGCCGAGAACAAGGCGTGCGAGTGGCAGGCCGCCGCGAACGGCATGGTCGGACTCGAGAGCGCGCTGCGCGTCGTGCATCAGTCGATGGTCGCCACCGGCCAGCTCGACTGGGCCGACGTCGCCCGGGTCATGAGCGCCGCCCCCGCCCGCATCGGACGCCTCGACGGCTTCGGCGCGCTCGAGGTCGGACGCCCCGCGCACGTCACCCTGTACGACCCGAGCGTGCCCGGGGTGTTCACCGAGTCCGATCTGCACGGGCGCAGTCACAACTCGCCCTACCTCGGACGCGAGCTGCCCGGCCGCGTGCAGTGGACCATCCACGGCGGTGTCGTGACGGTCGACGGGGGAGCCCTCGTCGAGGAGCTGAACGCGCGCAGCGAGTCGAAGTGCGATGTGCTGAGCGAGCGAAGCGAGTCGAAGTGACGCGCGAACTCGCCGCGCTGATCATCGCCCTCGTCGCCGCGCTGATCCTGCTCTCGATGTTCATCGGCTGGCGCCGGCGCCTGCGGCGGGACTCCGGTCTGACCGCCCCGCTCGGCGTGCCCGAGCATGCCGACGTGACCGGCAGACACGAGATCCTGTACGTCGCCACCACCGCGCACGATCAGCCTCTCGAGCGGCTCGCCGTGAGACCGCTGACCTACCGCGCTCGGGGCGAGCTCGTGCTCACCGACCGGGGCGTCGCGTTCAGCCTCGACGGTGCGCCGACCGTGTTCCTGTCGTCCGCGCGGCTGGTCGCCGCAGACCGGGCGACCGTCGCCATCGACCGCGTCGTGGAGCGCGACGGTCTCATCCGCCTCGTGTGGCGGGCGACCGATGACGTCCGCGTCGATTCCTTCATCCGACCCACCTCGAGTGGGCCCTCAGAGATCCTGCCGCAGCTCGAGCGCCTCTGCGCCGGCGCGGAGAACGGAGAGAACCCGTGACATCGCACACTGTCAATCCCGCCGAGCCGGCCGTGCTCGTGCTCGAGGACGGCACCCGCTTCGAAGGTCGTGCATACGGCGCCCGAGGCACGACGCTCGGCGAGGTGGTGTTCGCCACCGGCATGTCCGGCTACCAGGAGACGCTGACCGACCCGTCGTACGCCGGCCAGATCGTGCTGCAGACCGCGCCGCACATCGGCAACACCGGCATGAACCGCGAGGACCAGGAGTCGTCGCGCATCTGGGTCGCCGGCTACATCGTGCGCGACCCCGCACGCCGGGTGTCGAACTGGCGTTCGGAGGAGACGCTTGATGACGCCCTCGTGCGCGAGGGCATCGTCGGGATCAGCGGAATCGACACCCGCGCCCTCACGCGTCGCACCCGCGACACGGGATCCATGCGCGGCGGGATCTTCTCGGGCGACGCGGCGACCTCGGACGCCGAGGAGCAGCTGCGACAGGTCACGGCCGCGCCGGAGATGGCCGGACAGAACCTGTCGGCCACGGTCTCGGTCTCCGAGCCGGTCGTCATCACCGCCACCACCGAGCGCATCGGGAACGTCGCCGTGATCGACCTGGGGATCAAGCAGTCCACCGTCGACAACCTGGCCGCCCTCGGCTTCGACGTGCACGTGCTGCCGCAGTCCGCGAGCTTCGAGGACATCTCGTCGACCTCGCCCGACGCCGTGTTCTACTCGAACGGCCCCGGCGACCCCTCCGCCTCGGACGAGCAGGTCGCCGTGCTGCGGCAGGTGCTCGACGCGCGCATCCCGTACTTCGGCATCTGCTTCGGCAACCAGCTGTTCGGGCGGGCGCTGGGGCTCGACACCTACAAGCTGACCTTCGGTCACCGCGGCATCAACCAGCCGGTCATCGACAAGGCCACCGGCCGTGTCGAGATCACGGCGCACAACCACGGCTTCGCCGTCGCGGCACCGCTCGAGGGCGAGTTCGACAGCCCGCACGGCTACGGGAGGGTGGAGGTGAGCCACGTGGGGCTCAACGACCAGGTGGTCGAGGGTCTTCGGGCGCTCGACATCCCGGCCTTCTCGGTGCAGTACCACCCGGAGGCGGCGGCGGGTCCGCACGACGCCCACTACCTGTTCAGCAGATTCCGCGAACTCGTCATCGCGAACAAGAAGGGCGCCAACTGATGCCGAAGCGTGAAGACATCAACTCCGTCCTGGTCATCGGCTCGGGTCCGATCGTGATCGGTCAGGCCTGCGAGTTCGACTACTCGGGAACCCAGGCGTGCCGCGTGCTGCGCGAGGAGGGCGTGCGCGTCATCCTGGTCAACTCCAACCCGGCGACGATCATGACCGACCCGGACTTCGCCGATGCGACCTACATCGAGCCGATCACTCCCGAGGTCATCGAGACCATCATCGCCAAGGAGAAGCCGGATGCCATCCTGCCGACCCTCGGCGGCCAGACCGCGCTCAACGCGGCCATGGCGCTGCACGAGCGGGGCATCCTCGAGAAGTACGACGTGGAGCTGATCGGCGCCAAGGTCGACGCGATCCGTCGCGGTGAGGACCGCCAGGTGTTCAAGGAGCTCGTCATCGAGGCGGGCGCCGACGTGGCGAAGTCGGTCATCTGCCACACGATGGACGAGCTGATCGCAGGTGCCGCAGAGCTCGGCTATCCGCTCGTGGTGCGCCCGTCGTTCACGATGGGCGGCCTGGGCTCGGGCTTCGCCTACGACGAGACCGACCTCCGCCGCATCGGCGGCGCGGGACTGCACGACTCGCCGACCAACGAGGTGCTGCTCGAGGAGTCGATCCTCGGGTGGAAGGAGTACGAGCTCGAGCTCATGCGCGACACCGCCGACAACACGGTGGTCGTCTGCTCGATCGAGAACGTCGACCCGGTCGGTGTGCACACCGGCGACTCGATCACCGTCGCCCCCGCGCTCACCCTCACCGACCGCGAGTACCAGAAGATGCGCGACATCTCGATCGACATCATCCGCTCGGTCGGTGTCGACACCGGCGGCTGCAACATCCAGTTCGCCGTCGACCCGACCAACGGACGCATCATCGTCATCGAGATGAACCCGCGCGTCTCGCGCTCGTCGGCCCTGGCGTCGAAGGCGACCGGATTCCCGATCGCGAAGCTCGCCGCCAAGCTGGCGCTCGGCTACCGCCTCGACGAGATCCCGAACGACATCACCGGGGTCACGCCGGCGAGCTTCGAGCCGACCCTCGACTACGTCGTGGTGAAGGTTCCCCGGTTCGCCTTCGAGAAGTTCCCCGCCGCCGACGCCACCCTGACCACCACCATGAAGTCGGTCGGCGAGGCGATGGCCATCGGCCGCAACTACACGACCGCGCTGCAGAAGGCGCTGCGCTCGCTCGAGAAGCGCGGCTCCAGCTTCCACTGGGGGACCGAGAGCCGGACGGTCGACGAGCTGCTCGAGATCGCGAAGACCCCGACCGACGGACGCATCGTCGTCCTGCAGCAGGCGCTGCGCAAGGGCGCGACGATCGAGCAGGCCTTCGACGCGACGGCGATGGACCCGTGGTTCCTCGACCAGATCGTGCTGATCAACGAGGTCGCCGACACCGTCGCCGGTGCTGCGGAGCTCGACCGCGCCACCCTGCGCCTGGCCAAGGAGCACGGCTTCAGCGACGCCCAGATCGCGCAGCTGCGCGACCTCGACGAGGCCGAGGTGCGCGGCATCCGTCACCGACTCGACGTGCGCCCGGTCTTCAAGACCGTCGACACGTGCGCCGGCGAGTTCCCGGCGCTCACCCCGTACCACTACTCGAGCTACGATTTCGAGACCGAGGTCGCGCCGAGCGAGCGCACCAAGATCGTCATCATCGGCTCGGGTCCCAACCGCATCGGCCAGGGCGTCGAGTTCGACTACTCGTGCGTGCACGCGTCGTTCGCGCTGTCGGATGCCGGGTACGAGACGGTCATGGTCAACTGCAACCCGGAGACGGTCTCGACCGACTACGACACCTCCGACCGCCTCTACTTCGAGCCACTGACCCTGGAGGACGTGCTCGAGGTGCTCGACGCGGAAGCCGCCAGCGGCACCATCCTCGGCGTGGTCTGCCAGCTCGGCGGGCAGACGCCCCTGGGACTCGCGAAGGGCATCGAGGCGGCCGGCTACACCGTGCTCGGCACCAGCCCCGCCGCGATCGACCTGGCCGAGGAGCGCGAGCTGTTCGCCCGCCTGCTCGACGACGCCGGTCTCGTCGCGCCCCGCAACGGCACGGCGATCGACGTCGACGGCGCCGTCCGGATCGCCGAGGACATCGGCTACCCCGTGCTCGTGCGTCCGAGCTTCGTGCTGGGCGGGCGCGGCATGGAGATCGTCTACGACACCCCGTCGCTGCGCGACTACTTCGTGCGCACCGCGGGCGAGGTGATCATCGAAGAGGGCAAGCCGCTGCTCGTGGACCGCTTCCTCGACGACGCGATCGAGCTCGACGTCGACGCGCTGTACGACGGGACCGACCTGTACATCGGCGGCGTGATGGAGCACCTCGAGGAGGCCGGCATCCACTCCGGCGACTCGAGCTGCACCCTGCCGCCGGTGTCGCTGGGCCGCACCGACATCGACCGTGTGCGCACGGCGACCCTGGCCATCGCGCAGGGCGTGGGCGTGCGCGGCCTGCTGAACGTGCAGTTCGCGATCAGCGCCGGCGTGCTCTACGTGATCGAGGCCAATCCGCGTGCCAGCCGCACCGTGCCGTTCGTGTCGAAGGCGCTGGGCATCCCGATGGCGAAGGCCGCGAGCCGCATCATGGCCGGAGCGACCATCGCCGAGCTGATCGGCGAGGGCATGCTGCCCGCGCAGGACGGCTCACGGGTGCCGCTGGGCGCACCGGTCGCCGTGAAGGAGGCGGTGCTTCCGTTCAAGCGGTTCCGCACCCACGACGGCAAGGTCGTCGACTCGGTGCTCGGTCCCGAGATGCGCTCGACGGGTGAGGTCATGGGCATCGACCGCGACTTCCCGACCGCGTTCGCGAAGAGCCAGTCCGCCGCATACGGCGGGATGCCGACCTCGGGCACCGTGTTCATCTCGGTCGCCGACGCCGACAAGCGCGAGGTCATCCTCCCGGCGCACCGCCTGCAGCAGCTCGGATTCACGCTCGTCGCGACAGAGGGAACGGCGGAGATCCTCAGCCGCAACGGCATCGAGGCTCGGGTCGTGGCCAAGTACAGCGAGACGCAGGAGAACGGCGAGCGCAACATCGTCGATCTGATCAACGACGGGGAGATCGACATCGTCGTGAACACCCCGTCGGGCGGCGCCGCGCGTGCTGACGGGTACGAGATCCGCGCCGCGGCCGTCGCCGCCGACAAGGCGCTGTTCACCACGATGGCCGTGCTCGGTGCTGCGGTGACCGGCATGGACGCCACCCAGGAGGGCTTCCGGGTGCGCAGCCTGCAGGAGTACGCAGCCGACCGCGAGGCCGCTCTATGACCGAATCGTTCGGAGCGCGCCTGCGGGCGGCGATGGACCGCTTCGGTCCGCTGTGCGTCGGCATCGATCCGCACGCTGCCCTGCTCGACCAGTGGGGCCTGGCGCAGGACGCCGACGGACTGCGCTCGTTCGGACTCGCCGTGGTGGATGCCGCGGCGGGCCGAGCGGCCGTCGTCAAGCCCCAGGTCGCGTTCTTCGAGCGCTTCGGGTCGCGAGGCTACGCCGCTCTGGAGGACATCATGGCGGCCGCGCGGGATGCCGGGCTGATCGTGCTCGCCGACGCCAAGCGCGGCGACATCGGCTCGACGATGGCCGGCTACGCGGCGGCGTGGCTGGAGGCGGGCTCGCCGCTCGAGGCCGATGCGGTCACGATCAGCCCGTACCTCGGACCGGAGTCGCTGCGTGAGACGCTCACCACCGCCGTCAGGGCAGACAAGGGCGTATTCGTGCTCGCGGCGACGAGCAACCCCGAGGCGGCCGCGCTGCAGACCGCCCGCACGGTCGATGTGGCCGGTGGCGACGAGCAGACCGTCGCCGCGCGCGTCACCCGCGATGTCACCTGGGTCAACCGCTCTGCGGCCTTCGAGGGCGCGCTCGGCCCGGTCGGCGTCGTGATCGGCGCGACGGTGGACCGCGCGGAGGTCGGCATCGGCGACGAGATCCTCGCCGGCACGCCGATCCTGGCGCCCGGCTTCGGGGCGCAGGGCGCGACCGAGGCCGACCTCACCGCGCGATTCGGTCCGGTCGCGGCGAACGTGCTCGCGAGCGAGAGCCGCAGCATCCTGAGCATGGGTGCGGCGGGCATCGCCGAGACGATCAGCATCCGCAATCAGCGATATCAGGAGGTCCTTCGTGGCTGAACGACCCGCCGTCCCGGACGTCGACCGCGTCGCCGCCTCCCGGCGTGCGCTCGAGCGCCGCCGTGCGCGCGCCGCACTCAAACGCGACCTCAGCACGCGGGTCGTGGCACCGCAGAGCGTGCTGCGCCAGGCGAGCGAGGATGCCGACTCCGACGCCGCCACCATGCGGGTCACCGACTTCCTGATGGCTTTGCCCGCGATCGGCGCCGGCAAGCGCGACCGGGTGCTCGCCGAGCTGCACATCGCGCCCGTCAAGCGGCTGGGCGGACTCGGCGTCCGCCAGCGCGGCGCGCTGGGGGACTGGCTCGACGAGCGCTTCCCGCCGCACCACCCGCGCCCTGCCCGCAGCCGCCTGCTGGTGCTTGCCGGCCCCACCGCGGTCGGCAAGGGGACGGTCGCCGCCCGCATCCGCGAGACCCACCCCGAGATCCACCTCTCGGTGTCGGCCACCACGCGCGCGCCGCGCCCCGGCGAGGTCGACGGAGTGCACTACTACTTCGTCGACGACGCCGAGTTCGACCGTCTCATCGCCGACGAGCAGCTCCTCGAGTACGCGGTGGTGCACAACAAGCACCGTTACGGCACGCCGCGCGGGCCCGTGGACGCGGCGCTGGCCGAAGGCAGAACCGTGCTGCTCGAGATCGACCTGCAGGGCGCCAGGCAGGTGCGGGCGGCCGAGCCGTCGGCATCCCTCGTCTTCCTGCTGCCCCCGAGCTGGGACGAGCTCGTGCAGCGTCTCGTCGGCCGAGGCACCGAGGATGCCGAGGAACGCACCCGTCGGCTGCGCACCGCGCGGGTGGAATTGGCCGCGCAGAACGAGTTCGATTACCTCGTCGTGAACGCCGACGTCGCCACGGCGGCCGAAGAGGTCGTAGAATTGGCCACAGACTCTGCGCGTCGCTCGGCTCCCTGAGCCCTCAGGCTGCGCGCCGCATCGATTTCGCGACAGCTCGTCACCCCCGACGCCACCGTCGCCTGACCAGGAGGTCCACCATGGCCGGACACAACAACGGCATCATCGACCCGCCCATCGACAACCTTCTCGAGCGCGTCTCGTCGAAGTACGAGCTCGTGATCTACGCGTCGAAGCGCGCGCGTCAGATCAACGACTACTACTCCGACCTGCACGAGGGGAACCTCTTCGACAACGTCGGCCCGCTCGTCGACTCGTCGGTCGAGGACAAGCCCCTCACGATCGCCCTGCACGAGATCAACGAGGACAAGCTGCGCATCCGTCACGCTGAGTGATCGCCTTCGCACTGTGAGCCGCCGACGTCCTCCTCAGGATGTCGGCGGCTTCATGCACACTGGCGTCGAGCCGTCACCGGCTCCGCCCCACGACCCCGCTTTGGAGCCCCGATGAGCGCGCTGCGCCTGTTCACGTCCGAGTCCGTCACCGAAGGACACCCCGACAAGATCTGCGACCAGATCTCCGACAGCATCCTCGACGGACTCCTCACGGTCGACCGCGACTCGCGCGTGGCGGTCGAGACGCTCGTCACGACCGGCCTGGTGCACGTCGCCGGTGAGATCCGCACCGAGGGCTACGTCGACATCCCGACGATCGTGCGCGACGTCGTGAACGGCATCGGCTACACCTCGAGCGACACCGGTTTCGACGGCTCGTCGTGCGGTGTCAGCATTTCGGTGGGCGAGCAGTCGACCGACATCGCGAACGGCGTCGACCAGGCTCAGGAGCAGCGCGACGGGGGATCGACCGATCCCCGCGATCTGCTCGGCGCGGGCGACCAGGGCATCATGTTCGGCTTCGCGACCAACGAGACCCCGCAGCTCATGCCGATGGCCGCGTGGACCGCGCACCGCATCGCCGAGCGCCTCACCGAGGTCCGCCGCTCCGGCGAGCTCGACTTCCTGCGTCCAGACGGGAAGACGCAGGTCACGCTCGGCTACGACGGCTTCACCCCGAAGACCGTCGACGCCGTCGTGCTGTCGACGCAGCACCACCCCGACATCTCCCAGGACGAGCTGAAGCAGCTCGTGCGCGCCGTCGTCATCGACCCGGTCCTCGAGCAGACCGGCCTCGACCTGGCCGACGACCTGAAGTACTACATCAACCCCGCCGGTCCCTTCGTCACCGGCGGCCCGAAGGGCGACGCCGGTCTCACCGGCCGCAAGATCATCATCGACACGTACGGCGGCGCTGCCCGGCACGGCGGGGGCGCGTTCAGCGGCAAGGACCCGTCGAAGGTCGACCGCTCCGGCGCCTACGCGATGCGCTGGGTCGCCAAGAACGTCGTCGCAGCGGGTCTCGCCGACCGCGCCGAGGTGCAGGTCGCGTACGCCATCGGGGTCGCTCGTCCCGTCGGGCTCTACGTCGAGACCTTCGGCACCGGTCGTGTCTCGGACGAGACCATCACCGAGGCGATCTCGCAGGTGTTCGACCTGCGCCCGCAGGCCATCATCGAGGAGCTCGACCTGCTGCGCCCGATCTACGCGCAGACCGCCGCCTACGGGCACTTCGGACGCGAGCTGCCCGACTTCACCTGGGAGCGCACGGACCGCGCCGACGACCTGCGTCGCGCCGCCGGCCTCTGAGGTCGTCGTGTCAGAGGCTCGTCCCGCGCGGGCGGCGCCCAGCGCGGGGGAGGGGCGGCGCATCGCGCGGGTGCTGATCGACTCACCGCTGCCGCAGCTGGACCGGCTGTTCGACTACGCGCTGCCGGAGACGCTCGGCGAGGTCGTGCCGGGCGTGCGCATCAAGGCGCCTCTGCGCACCGCGGGTCGCGTCGTCGACGGGTTCATCGTCGAGATCGACGTCGAGCCCGATGCCACCCGCACGCTCTCCGAGATCGAGAGCGTCGTCTCGCCGACGGTGGTCATGCCCGACCGCCTGTACCGTCTCGCGCGACGCGCGGCGGAGCGCGCCGCGGGCTCGGCATCCGACGTCCTGCGACTCGCCATCCCGAAACGGCAGGTGCGGGTCGAGAAGGCGTGGACGCCGGTCGAGGAGACGATCGAGGTCGATCCGGATGCCGTGACCCGCGCGCACGAGGTCATCACGCGCTACGAGGGCCTGGCGGAGGTGCTCGCGCAGTCGGGCCGGGCGGCCGTCGAGGCGATCCCGGTGCAGAGCGGCTCGGAGCCGGGATGGGCGACGCTGCTGGCCTCCGCCGCCGCCCGGGAACTCGCGGACGGCAGATCGAGCATCCTGGTCGTGCCCGACTACCGCGACCAGGAGCTGCTGCTCGCGGCGCTCGAGAAGCTCGTGCCCGCAGCGGCGATCGCACGCCATGACGCGAGGCAGACGAACCCCGACCGCTACCGCGCATTCCTGCGGACGCTCGACGAGGCGCCCTGCGTCGTGGTCGGCAACCGCTCGGCGGTCTACTCACCGGCTCGCGCCGCGCTCGTCGCGATCTGGGACGACTCCGACCCGCTGCTCGCCGAACCGCTCGCGCCGTACGTGCATGCCCGCGACGCGGCCCTGCTCCGGCAGGAGCAGGAGGGCAGCGCGCTGCTGCTCGTCGCGCACACCCGCTCGACCGACGTGGAGCGTCTCGTGCAGCACTCCTGGCTGCGCGAGATCACCGCGTCGCGCCGCGTGATCCCGAACGTGCGGCTGAGCACCCCGCAGGAGCTCGAGCGCACGATCAGCCAGCGGGTGCCCTCGAGCGCCTTCGCCACCGCACGCGCCGCAGCCGCAGACGGCCCCGTGCTGGTGCAGGTCGCCCGCCCCGGGTTCGCCCCGACCCTCGTCTGCGCCTCCTGCCGGCATCCCGCCCGGTGCCGGGAGTGCGGCGGGCCGCTCGGCGCCCGACGCCGGGGCGCCGTTCCGGTGTGCGGGTGGTGCGGGCGCTCCGCGCACTCCTGGCGCTGCGTCGAGTGCTCGTCCGACCAGGTGCGGCTGGCATCATCGGGCACGGAGCGCACCGCCGACGAGCTGGGCCGCGCGTTCCCCGGCGTGCGGGTGATCGTCTCCGACGGTGCGCACGCGGTGCAGCACGTCGACGGTCGTCCGGCGCTGGTCGTCGCCACCCGCGGTGCCGAGCCGGTCGCCGACGGAGGCTACCGGGCAGTCATCCTGCTCGACGGCGCACGCATGCTGCAGGCACCCGAGCTGCGGATCGGCGAGTCGTGCCTGCGCTGGTGGGCGAACGCCGCCGCCCTCGCCGCCCCCGGAGCACCCGTGCACCTCGTCGGCGTAGACGGTCCCGTGGCCCGCGCTCTCGCCACCTGGTCGGCCGCCGCGTACGCCCGTTCCGAGCTGGAGGCGCGGATGCCGCTGCACATGCCCCCGACGGCCCGGTTCGCGCAGCTCGAGGGGATCCCGGCCTCGGTGCGCGGGGCGCTCGATGCGCTCGGCGGCATCGGCATCCCGGCGGACGCCGTGCTCGGACCCGTGCCGATCGACGAGGAGGGTCGCGTGCGCGCACTCGTGCGCTTCCCGTACGCCGCCGGCCAGGAGGTAGCCGACACGCTGCGCGCCAGCGTCGTCGCCGACGCCGCGCAGAGCCGGCGCGGCCGTGGGCGCCAGCGGATCCCCCTCTCGGTGCATCTCGATATCCTCGAACCCGACATCTGATCACCCGAACCAGCTCGACCGACCGGAGAACCTTCCATGCGCCTCGTGTTCGCAGGCACCCCCGCCGTCGCCGTACCGACCCTGCGCGCCCTCGCCGCACAGCACGAGATCGCGGCCGTCGTCACTCGCCCCGACGCCCCGCTGGGGCGCAGGCGCGTGCTGACCCCGTCGCCGGTCGCCGCGGCCGCCGAGCAGCTCGGACTGCGCGTCATCAAGACCGCGCGACTCGATGATGAGGCGACCGCCCAGATCGCCGCTCTCGACGCCGAGCTCGGCGTGATCGTCGCCTACGGCGGCATCGTGCGCGAACCGCTGCTGTCGACGCCGGAGAAGGGCTGGATCAACCTGCACTTCTCGCTGCTGCCGCGCTGGCGCGGCGCCGCACCGGTGCAGCGGGCGCTGATCGGCGGCGACGCCGAACTGGGCGTCGCCGTGTTCCAGCTCGTGCCCGCACTCGACGCCGGGGACGTCTTCGCCATGCGCTCCGTCGCCGTGCCGGACGACGCCACGGCTGACGTCGCTCTCGACCTGCTCGCGGAGGACGGGGCCTCGCTCACCGCCGACGTCGTCGCCGGGATCGCCGCCGGGACGGCCCAGGCGCACCCGCAGGAGGGAGAGCCGACCCTCGCCCCGAAGCTCACCCTCGACGACGGCGCGATCGACTGGAGCGCACCACTCGACGAGGTGTACGCGCGCTACCGGGGCGTCACCCCCGAACCCGGCGCACACACGACACTCGCCGGGGCCAGGCTGAAGATCCTCGGTGCGGCGCCGGCGCCGGTAGACGCACCGCACCTCGACCCCGGCCTGCTGCACGGCACCAAGACCGCCGTGTTCGTCGGCACGGGCACGACCCCGCTCGCGGTCACCCGCGTGCAGCCGGCGGGCAAGGGAGCGATGGATGCCGCGGACTGGTGGCGCGGGATGCGCGATGCCGGACCAGTGAGGCTCGGATCGTGACCGCGCCGAAGATCCAGGCCGCCCGCTGGGTCGCCTACGACGTGCTCCGCGCCGTATCGGACGACGACGCGTATGCCAACCTGCTGCTGCCGAAGCTGATCGTCGAAGCGAACCTGAATCCGCAGGATGCCGGGCTCGCCACCGAGCTCGCATACGGCACCCTGCGTCGCCGCGGCACGTACGACGCGATCATCGCGGAGGCGGCCGGCCGGCCCGTCGAGCAGATCGACCCCGCGGTGCTCGACGCCCTGCGCCTCGGCACCCACCAGCTGCTCTCCACGCGCGTCGCCGCCCACGCGGCGGTGAACGAATCCGTGTCGCTGGTCGCCGCCGAGGCCGGGCGAGGGGCGTCCGGGTTCGCGAACGCCGTGCTGCGCCGGATCGGGCGGGACGACGCCGAGACCTGGCAGCAGCGGATCGAAGCCGGCGCACGCTCGGACGACGAGCGTCTCGCGCTGCGCACCGCACATCCCGTGTGGGTGATCCGCGCCCTCCGCCGCGCCCTCGCCGCCGAGGGCCGAGCGGACGAGCTGGACGCTCTGCTGGCGTCCGACAACGATGCGCCCGAGGTCACCCTCGCCGCGCTCCCCGGTCTCGCCGAGGCGGGCACCCCACCGCGCCCGTACGCGGCCACCGCGTTCGGGTCGCCGGGCGGCGCCCCGCGCCGGGTGATCTCCGACTCCGGCGGCACCGTCCGCGTGCAGGACGAGGGCTCGCAGCTCGTCGCGCTGGCGTTGGCCGCAGCGGCGCCGGTGCGCGCGGGGGAGCGGTGGCTGGATCTCTGTGCGGGGCCGGGCGGGAAGACGGCCATGCTGGCCGCGCTCGCGCTCGAATCGGGGGCTGAGCTCGAGGCGAACGAGGTCGTTCCCGCTCGCGCCGGGCTCGTGCGGCATGCCGTGCGTCCCCTGCCGATCGACGTGCCCGTGCACGAGCAGGACGGCCGCGTGTTCGCGGCACAGCATCCGGCGTCCTTCGACCGGATCCTCGTCGATGCGCCCTGCACCGGTCTCGGTGCGCTGCGCCGGCGCCCGGAGGCCCGCTGGCGCAAGTCGCCGGAGGACGTCGCCGAGCTCGTGGAGCTGCAGATGCAGCTGCTCGACGCCGCCATCGACGCGGTGAAGCCCGGCGGGATCGTCGGCTACGCGACCTGCTCGCCGCATCTGGCGGAGACGACGGGCATCGTCGCCGAGATCCTGCGCCGTCGCGACGACATCGTCGAGCTCGACGCGCGTGAGGTGATGACCGGCATCTCCCGGACGCCCATCGATCTGGCCCCGCGCGGCGACGGCCCCGGCGCCGGCAGCGCGCAGCTGTGGCCGCACCGGCACGGCACCGACGCCATGTTCCTCGCGCTGCTGCAGCGCACCGATCCGGAAAGGACCACCTCGTGACCCTCCCCGCCGCACCGCGCATCAATCCGAGCATCCTCGCCGCGGATTTCGCGAACATGCAGACCGAGCTCGCCCGCATCGCGACCGCCGACTTCGCGCATGTGGACGTGATGGACAACCATTTCGTCCCCAACCTCACCTTCGGCCCGCAGATGGTGGAGCGGATCCAGGCGACCAGCCCCATCCCGCTCGACGTGCACCTGATGATCGACGACCCCGACCGGTGGGCACCGGGCTATGCCGACCTGGGAGCCGCGAGCGTGACCTTCCACCTCGAGGCCGCCGCCGACCCGGTGGCCCTCGCGCGGCGCCTGCGTGCGATCGGGTCACGTGCGGGCATCGCGATCAAGCCGGGAACGGCGGGGGAGTCGCTGTACGACATCCTCGACGAGTTCGACCAGATCCTCGTGATGACGGTCGAGCCCGGGTTCGGCGGCCAGGGCTTCATGCCGGAGACGATGCCGAAGCTGCGCGCTCTGCACGACGAGGCGCGCAGGCGCGGATCCGACGTCTGGCTGCAGGTCGACGGCGGCATCTCGGACGACACGATCGCCCAGGCCGCGGCCGCGGGCGCTGACACGTTCGTTGCGGGATCGGCGGTCTACGGCGCCCGCGACATCGAGGCCGCGGTCATCGGTCTTCGCGAGCGCGCGCGAGCGGCTAGCCTGGAATCGTGAAGACATTCGACGAACTGTTCGCCGAGCTCAGCGCCACCGCGCTCGAGCGACCCGAGGGATCGGGTACCGTCGCACAGCTGGATCGCGGAGTGCATGCGATCGGCAAGAAGATCGTCGAGGAGGCGGCCGAGGTGTGGATGGCCGCCGAGTACGAGTCGAACGACGAGGCCGCCGAGGAGATCTCCCAGCTGCTGTACCACCTGCAGGTGATGATGCTGGCCAAGGGCCTGAGCCTGGAGGACGTCTACCGACATCTGTGAGCGAGGCTCAGACCACCGTTCACCAGAGACGAAAGACATCCATGCTGCGCATCGCCGTTCCGAACAAGGGCTCGCTCTCCGAGACAGCCGCCGAGATGCTGGCGGAGGCCGGATACACCGGTCGCCGTGACCCCAAGACCCTGCACGTCATCGACGCCGACAGCGGCGTCGAGTTCTTCTACCTCCGCCCGCGCGACATCGCGACCTACGTGGCGTCCGGCGCGCTCGACGTCGGCATCACCGGTCGCGATCTGCTGCGCGACGTCCGGCAGGACGACGCGAGGGAGATCGAGCAGCTGGGCTTCGCCCGCTCGACCTTCCGGTTCGCCGCCCCTCCCGGCAGATACGCGACCATCGAGGACCTCGAGGGCGTCCGCGTCGCCTCCGCCTACCCCGGCCTGGTCGACGACTTCCTGCGCGAGAACGGCGTGACGGCGCAGCTCGTCCCTCTCGACGGCGCGGTCGAATCCGCCGTGCAGCTGGGCGTGGCCGACGTGATCGCGGACGTCGTCGAGACCGGCACGACGCTGCGTCAGGCCGGCCTCGAGATCTTCGGGCCGATCATCATCCAGTCCGAGGCGGTGCTGATCAGCCGCCCGGGCGACGCTCCGGGAACCGACCGACTGCTGCGCCGCCTGCGTGGGGTGATGGTCGCCCGGCAGTACGTGCTGCTCGACTACGACCTGCCCGCCCACCTCGTCGATCAGGCCGTCGAGATCGCGGGGGGCCGCGAGTCGCCGACCATCTCGCCGCTGCGCGACCCCGCGTGGGTGGCCGTGCGGGTGATGGTGCCCCGCAAGGGCGTGAACCAGGTGATGGACGACCTGTACGCGCTGGGCGCGCGGGCGATCCTCGTCACCGCGATCGACGCGGCGAGGCTCTGATGACGCTCGCGGCCCGGGTCATCCCCTGCCTCGACGTCGCGGCGGGGCGCGTGGTGAAGGGCGTGAACTTCCAGAACCTGCGCGACATGGGCGACCCGGTGGAGCTCGCCGCCCACTACGCGGCGCAGGGCGCGGATGAGATCACCTTCCTCGACGTCACCGCCACGGTCGATGCCAGAGCGACGACGTACGACGTCGTGCAGCGCACGGCCGAGAACGTGTTCGTGCCGCTGACCGTCGGCGGCGGCGTGCGCAGCGTCGACGATGTCGCTCGTCTGCTTTCCGTCGGAGCGGACAAGGTCGGGGTCAACTCCGCCGCGATCGCCCGCCCGGCGCTGATCGACGCGATCGCCGACCGCTTCGGCGCACAGGTGCTCGTGCTCTCACTCGACGTGAAGCGCGCCGCGACGACGCCCTCCGGCTTCGTCGTCACCACGCACGGCGGACGCACCGAGACGACCCTCGACGCCCTCGACTGGGCCCGAGAGGCGATCGAGCGCGGAGCGGGCGAGCTGCTGGTCAACTCGATCGACGCCGACGGCACCAAGGACGGCTTCGACCTCGAGCTGGTGCGCCTGATGCGCGAGGTGTCGGCCGTTCCCGTGATCGCGTCCGGGGGAGCGGGAGATGTGGGCGACTTCGCCCCCGCGATCGCCGCCGGGGCGGATGCCGTGCTCGCCGCGAGCGTGTTCCACAGCGGGCAGCTCACGATCGGTGAGGTCAAGGACGCGCTGCGGGAGGCCGGAGTGGTGGTGCGATGACGTCGCCCGATCTCACACGGATCGCCTGGAACGATGCCGGGCTCGCCCCGGTGATCGTGCAGCAGCACGACACCCGCGACGTCCTCATGCTGGCGTGGATGGACGCCGAAGCGCTGCAGCGCACGCTGACCGGCGGCCGCGCGGTGTACTGGTCGCGATCGCGTCAGGAGTACTGGCGCAAGGGCGACACCTCGGGCAACACCCAGCGGGTGGTGAGCGTCGCGCTCGACTGCGATGCGGACACCATCCTGCTGCGGGTCGACCAGCAGGGTCCCGCCTGCCACACGGGCACGAGCACCTGCTTCGACGGGCGCGAACTCGGTTTCGCCCCGGTGCAGGAGGAGGTCTGATGGTGCGTCGTGCGCGCATGCTGGCGGTGCTGTCGTTCCTGCTCGCGGGAGCGATCGGCATCATCTCGTCCACCCAGACCTGGCTCGTCGTCGAGAGATCGGATGCTGCGGAGCCGCTGCTCATCGTCGGAGCCGATGCGCTCACCCTCCTCGCACCGCTGTCGCTCGCTGTGCTGGCGCTCGGGGCGGCCCTCTCCATCGCCGGCATCGCGCTGCGGTACGTCTTCGCGGTGCTCGCGGCGGGCGCGGCGATCATCCTGATCATGGGCACGACGACGCTGCTGTTCGGCCCGCCCCGCAGTGTGGCTGCCAAGGCGGTGGCGGAGGCGACCGGACTCAGCGGCGACGCCGCTCTCTACGACATCGTCGACGCGATCCTGCCGACAGGCTGGCCTGCGATCGCCCTGGCGGCTTGGGTGCTCCTCCTGCTGGCATCCGCCTTCGTGTGCGCCACCGCGCCCGGCTGGAAGTCGGGTGGGCGCCGCTACCGGTCGGCGTCCGAAGCCGAACACCGCGAAACAGGACCGCAGGACGCCGTCGATTCGTGGGACGAGCTGTCGCACGGCACCGACCCGACGGACTCCGCCCGGTAGACTGTCAGCATCGCCTAGCCACCCGGAGGAGAACATGACCAACCCGATCGCCGACCCCGGCCACGGACACTCGCCTGCTGCCTGGACCGCCGTCGTGATCATGCTCGTCGGCTTCACCGCCGGTACGGTCTTCTTCTGCCTGAACCAGCCCATCGCGGTGTGGGTCTGCGCCGCCGTCATCGTGATCGGCGCGATCGTCGGCTGGGCGATGGCGAAGGCCGGCTGGGGTGTGAAGGGCCCGAAGTACGCACCGAAGGCGCACTGATGGTCCTCGCCGACCTGACGGCCGGCGCCGTGGAGGATGCCGAGCGTCGCGCAGTCTCCCGCCCGCTCGCCGATGTCGAGCGTGCGGCCGCAGCGCGAACCCCGGCCCGCGATGTGCTCGCCGCGCTCGCCCCGGCGGACCGGGTGAAGATCATCGCCGAGGTCAAGCGTGCCAGCCCGTCTCGCGGGGCCCTCGCCGAGATCCCCGACCCCGCGCTGCAGGCCTCGCTCTACGAGCAGGGTGGCGCGTCGGCGATCAGCGTGCTGACCGAGGAGCGTCGCTTCGGCGGCAGCCTCGCTGATCTCGAGGCGGTCACCGCGCGCGTATCCGTGCCGGTTCTGCGCAAGGACTTCGTCGCCACGCCCTACCAGGTCTTCGAGGCGCGCGCCGCCGGCGCGGATCTCGTGCTGCTCATCGTCGCCGGGCTGTCACGCACGGTGCTCACCGAGCTGCACGGTCTCATCACCGATCTCGGCATGACGCCCCTCGTCGAGACGCACTCCGCCGAGGAGCTCGAGGTCGCGATCGATCTGGGCGCACACCTCATCGGAGTCAACGCCCGCAACCTGCACACCCTCGAGCTGGACCGCGACCTGTTCGCCCGGCTCTCCGACCGTATCCCCGACTCTGCGATCCGCATCGCCGAGTCCGCCGTCCTGCAGCCCGCCGACGTCACGCGGTACCGGGATGCCGGCGCCGACGTGGTGCTCATCGGCGAGGCGCTGGTCACCGGCGACCCGGTCGCCACCCTCAACGCATTCCTCGCCGCCGGAGACACACCGGTGCGCGGCAGAACGGAGACCAAGTGCGGTGCACTGAGCGAGCGGAGCGAGACGAAGTGAGTCTGCGCGATCAGCACGGGCCGTTCTTCGGCGAGTTCGGCGGGCGGTACATGCCCGAATCGCTCGTCGCCGCGATCGACGAGCTCGCCGCCGCCTACGAGGACGCGATAGCCGACCCGGCCTTCCGCGCGGAGCTCGCGACGCTGCTGCACTCCTACGCGGGACGTCCGTCGCCCATCACGGAGGTGCCGCGATTCGCCGAGCACGCCGGCGGAGCGCGCGTGTTCCTCAAGCGGGAGGACCTCAACCACACCGGCTCGCACAAGATCAACAACGTGCTCGGACAGGCGCTGCTCACCAGGCGGCTCGGCAAGACCCGGGTGATCGCCGAGACGGGCGCGGGTCAGCACGGCGTGGCGACCGCGACGGCGGCCGCGCTGTTCGGCCTCGACTGCACGATCTACATGGGCGAGGTCGACACCGAGCGTCAGGCGCTCAACGTCGCGCGCATGCGCCTGCTCGGCGCCGAGGTGGTGGCTGTGACCACGGGCTCGCGAACGCTGAAGGATGCCATCAACGACGCCTACCGCGACTGGGTGGCGAGCGTGGAGACGACCAACTACATCTTCGGCACGGCGGCGGGACCGCACCCGTTCCCCGCCATGGTGCGCGACTTCCAGAAGATCATCGGCGAAGAGGCTCGTGAGCAGCTGCTCGCCGAGGCCGGTCGACTCCCCGACGCCGTCGTCGCCTGCGTGGGCGGCGGCTCGAACGCCATCGGCATGTTCGACGCCTTCCTCGACGATCAGGACGTGAAGCTCTATGGCGTCGAGGCGGCCGGCGACGGTGTCGACACGCCCCGCCACGCGGCATCGATCGGTCGCGGGCGGCCCGGCGTACTGCACGGCGCGAAGACCTTCGTGCTCCAGGACGAAGACGGCCAGACCGTGGAATCGCACTCGATCTCCGCAGGTCTGGACTACCCGGGGGTCGGTCCCGAGCACTCGTGGCTGAGCGCGATCGGTCGCGCCGAGTACATCCCCGCGACCGACGACGAGGCCATGCAGGCTCTGCGTCTGCTCAGCAGGACGGAGGGCATCATCCCCGCGATCGAGTCCGCCCACGCGCTGGCGGGCGCCCTGCGCATCGGCCGCGAGCTCGGCTCCGACGGACTCATCGCGATCTGCCTGTCGGGCCGTGGCGACAAGGACATGGACACGGCTGCGCGGTACTTCGAGCTGTACGACGCCTCGGCGCGCGACGCTGAGGAGAACGCAGAGTGAGTCGCGTCGAGGATGCCATCCGCAAAGCGCACGAGGCCGGACGAGGCGCGTTCATCGGCTACCTGCCGGTGGGCTATCCGGACCTGGACACGAGCATCCAGGCCGCCCTCACCCTCGCGCGCAACGGCGTGGACATCATCGAGCTCGGCCCGCCTTACTCCGACCCGGTGATGGACGGCGCGGTGATCCAGGAGGCGACGCAGCATGCGCTCGCCAACGGGTTCCGGATGCGCGATCTCTTCACCGCGGTCAAGGCGATCACCGACCAGACCGACGTTCCCGTGGTCGTGATGACCTACTGGAATCCCGTGATGCAGTACGGCGTCGAACGCTACGCTGACGACCTGCTCGCCGCGGGTGGGGCGGGCCTGATCACGCCCGACATCACCCCGGAGTCGGCAGGGGAGTGGATCGACGCCAGCGTGCGCACCGGCCTCGACCGGATCTTCCTCGCGGCACCGACCTCGAGCGACGAGCGACTCGACCTGGTGCTCTCCTCGTCCACCGGCTTCGTGTACACGGTGTCGACCATGGGGATCACGGGCGAGCGTGCCGAGCTCGACCGCGCCGCGCGTACTCTCGTCGAGCGCATGCGGGCCCGCGGTGACGTGCACGCGTGCGTGGGCATCGGCATCTCGAACGCCGATCAGATCGCCGGCGTCGTCGAATACGCCGACGGCGCCATCGTCGGCACGGCCCTCGTCAAGGCGCTCCGCGACGGCGGACTCGACGCCCTCGCCGAAACCACCAGAACCCTCGCCGGCGGTACGCCGACGACGCGATACTAGGATCTCTCTCATGCCCCTCGCGCCTTTCAGCAGCTTCTCCGTCGTGCCCGCGAGCATCCCGAGCCCGCCGGAGAGCAGCTTCCAGATCGGCCCGCTGACGATCCACTACTACGCGCTGTGCATCATCGCGGGCATCATCGCCGCTGTGCTGCTGACCAACCACCGCCTCACGAAGCGGGGCGCCGAGAAGTGGGTCGTGATCGACATCGCGATCGTCGCCGTTCCCCTCGGCATCATCGGTGCGCGGATCTTCCACGTGCTCACCCACCCGAACTTCTACTTCGGTCCCGGCAGGAACCCGTGGAACCCGTTCGAGTACGGCTCGGTGTGGGCGATCTGGGAGGGCGGCATCGCGATCTTCGGCGCGCTTCTGGGCGGCGCCGTCGGCGCGTGGATCGGATGCCGCTGGACCGGCATCCGATTCTGGACGTTCGCCGACGCTCTGGCGCCCGGCATCCTGCTCGCGCAGGCGATGGGCCGTTTCGGCAACTGGTTCAACCACGAGCTCTTCGGTCTGCCGACCGACGTCCCCTGGGGGCTCGAGATCGAGTCGACCAACTCGGCGTTCCCCGCGGGACTCGCCGAGGGCACGCTGTTCCACCCCACCTTCCTCTACGAGGTGCTCTGGAACGGTCTGGGCGTGCTGGTGCTGCTGTGGCTCGGTCGCACGGTGTTCTTCCAGTGGGGGCGCCTGTTCGCGGTCTACCTCATCTGGTACAGCGCCGGGCGCATCGTGTGGGAGTCGATCCGCATCGATCCGAGCGAGGTGCTGTTCGGTCTTCGCAGCAACGTCTGGGCTGCGATCCTCGGCGTGCTCGTCGGCATCGTGATCCTCATCGTGCAGACCCGTCGCCACCCGGGTGTCGAGCCGTCGCCCTACGTGCGCGGTCGGGAACCCGAGATCGCCGATGTAGACTCACAGGACAATTCCTCCGACTTCGTCGACGTGAGCGAGCCTCCCGTCCCGGCCGAAGCCAACTAGGAGCCATCGCCACAAGCACTGCTCCCGTCACGTGAGGGTCCGCTCGGGCTCTCCTTCCGCGCGAGAGATCGCACTGAACGCACGGGCCGATGATGTCCCCGGGTTCACCTGAAATCTGAGGACGGTGACTGGTGTACTTCCAGCCTCCCTACGGCGCCTCCGGCGCCTACCCCCCGAAGCAGGGTCTGTACAACCCCGCCCACGAGAAGGATGCCTGCGGCCTGGCCATGGTCGCGACGCTCCGCGGGGAACCCGGCCATGACATCATCGCGCTGGCGCTCGAGGCGCTGCGCAACCTGGAACACCGCGGTGCGATCGGCTCTGATGCCGGCACCGGCGATGGCGCCGGCATCCTCACCCAGATGCCGGATGCGTTCCTCCGAGAGGTCGTCTCCTTCGATCTCCCCCCTGCAGGCGAGTACGCCGCAGGCCTCGCGTTCCTCCCCCGGGAGTCGAGCGCCCGCCGTGAGCAGAAGGCCGGCATCGAGCGCATCGCCGCCGCCGAGGGCCTGGACGTGCTCGGGTGGCGAGTCGTTCCCACCGCGAATGAGCACCTCGGCCAGCTCGCCGACGAAGCCCGCCCGGCCTTCGAGCAGCTCTTCATCAGCATTCCCGGCGCCCGCGGCGGCTCGCCGCTGACCCTCGACCGGTTCGCCTACCGACTGCGCAAGCGCGCCGAGCACGAGCTCGGCGCCTACTTCGTCTCGCTGTCGTGCCGCACGCTCGGCTACAAGGGCATGCTGACCACCCTGCAGCTGGAGCCGTTCTACCCCGATCTGCAGGACGAGCGCTTCGCCTCCGAGCTCGCGGTCGTGCACTCCCGCTATTCGACGAACACCTTCCCGTCGTGGCCGCTCGCGCAGCCGCTGCGCATGCTGGCGCACAACGGCGAGATCAACACGGTCGGCGGCAACCGCAACTGGATGCGCGCGCGTCAGTCGCAGCTGCACTCCGATCTGCTGGGCGACATCCGTCCGCTCCTGCCGATCTGCAGCGACAGCGCGAGCGACTCCGCGTCCTTCGACGAGGTGCTCGAGCTGCTGACCCTCACCGGGCGCAGCCTGCCGCACGCGATCATGATGATGGTGCCGGAGGCGTGGGAGAAGCAGTCCGACATCGCGCCGGATCTGCGCGCCTTCTACGAGTTCCACGACATCCAGATGGAGCCCTGGGACGGTCCGGCCGCGCTCATCTTCACCGACGGCAGCCAGGTGGGAGCGACCCTCGACCGCAACGGTCTGCGCCCCGGACGGTGGACGGAGACGGTCGACGGACTGGTCGTCATCGGCAGCGAGACCGGGGTGCTCGAGTTCGAGCCCGAGCGGATCAAGCGGCGCGGACGGCTGCGTCCCGGTCACCTGTTCCTCGTCGACACCGCGCAGCGCCGCATCATCGAGGACGCGGAGGTCAAGAGCGAGCTCGCGGCACTGCATCCGTGGCAGGAGTGGCTGGATGCCGGTGCTGTGCGCCTCGCGGATCTCCCGGAGCGCGAGCACATCGTGCATCCCGCCGCATCCATCACCCGCCGCCAGCGCACCTTCGGCTACACCGAGGAGGAGGTGCGGGTGCTGCTCACCCCGATGGGGCAGACCGGTGCCGAGCCGCTCGGCGCGATGGGCAGCGACACGCCGATCGCGGTGCTCAGCGACCGGCCGCGCCTGCTGTTCGACTACTTCGTGCAGCAGTTCGCGCAGGTCACCAACCCGCCGCTCGACGCGATCCGCGAAGAGGTCGTGACCAGTCTGCGGCTCGGCCTCGGACCGCAGCTCAACCTCCTGGAGTGGGGTCCGGAGCACGCGCGCGCGGTGAGCCTCGACTTCCCGGTCATCGACAACGACGAGCTCGCGAAGATCAAGCACGTCGACCGCGCGCTGCCCGGCCGGCGCAGCGCGACCATCTCCGGCCTCTACCACTTCGATGCGGGCCCGCAGTCGCTGCCCGAGCGGCTCGAGGCCATGTGCGCCGAGGCCGACGCGGCGATCGAGCGCGGCGCGGAGTTCCTGATCCTCTCCGACCGGGACTCCGACAAGGACCGCGTGCCGATCCCGTCGCTGCTGATGGTCTCGGCCGTGCACCACCACCTGATCCGCCGTGAGACGCGCATGCGCGTCGGCCTGATCGTGGAGGCCGGGGATGTGCGCGAGGTGCACCACGTCGCCGCGCTGATCGGCTACGGCGCCGCGGCGGTGAACCCCTATCTCGCCATGGAGACGGTGGAGCATCTCGTGCGCACCGGGTTCATCACGGGGATCACACCCGACGAGGCCGTGCACAACCTCATCCACGCCCTGGGCAAGGGCGTGCTGAAGATCATGTCGAAGATGGGCATCTCGACCGTCTCGTCCTACGCGGGAGCGCAGGTGTTCGAGGCGATCGGCCTCAGCCAGGAGTTCGTCGACCGCTACTTCACGGGCACTGAGACGAAGCTCGGCGGCATCGGCATCGCCGACGTCTTCGCCGAGAACCAGAGGCGGCACGACTACGCCTACCCGCAGGACGCCGCACCGCGGGCGCACGAGCGTCTCTGGACGGGCGGCGAGTACCAGTGGCGGCGAGACGGCTCGCCGCACCTGTTCAACCCCGAGACGGTGTTCCGGCTGCAGCACGCCACCCGCACCCGCCGCTACGACATCTTCCGCGAGTACACCCGTCTGGTCGACGACCAAGCTCGCGAGCTGAAGACGCTGCGCGGACTGTTCGAGCTGCGCACCGGCGAGCGGCCGCCGGTGCCCCTCGACGAGGTCGAGCCGGTGAGCGCGATCGTGAAGCGGTTCTCGACCGGAGCCATGAGCTACGGGTCGATCTCGCAGGAGGCGCACGAGACCCTCGCGATCGCGATGAACCGCCTCGGAGCGAAGTCGAACACGGGCGAGGGCGGTGAGGACCCGGAGCGTCTCACCGACCCCGAGCGACGCAGCGCCATCAAGCAGGTCGCATCCGGCCGATTCGGCGTGACGAGTCAGTACCTCACCGAGGCCGACGACCTGCAGATCAAGCTCGCCCAGGGCGCCAAGCCCGGAGAGGGCGGGCAGCTGCCGCCGCAGAAGGTGTACCCGTGGGTGGCTCGCACACGGCACGCCACCCCGGGTGTCGGGCTGATCTCCCCACCGCCGCACCACGACATCTACTCGATCGAAGACCTCAAGCAGCTGATCTTCGACCTGAAGCGCGCCAACCCGAAGGCGCGGATCCACACCAAGCTGGTGAGCCAGTCGGGCATCGGCGCGGTCGCGGCCGGCGTCGCGAAGGCACTCAGCGACGTCGTGCTCGTCTCGGGACACGACGGCGGCACGGGTGCGAGCCCGCTGAACTCGCTGAAGCATGCCGGCACGCCGTGGGAGCTGGGCCTCGCCGAGGTGCAGCAGACTCTCATGCTCAACGGCATGCGCGACCGCGTGGTGGTGCAGGTCGACGGGCAGCTGAAGACCGGACGCGACGTGATCATCGGCGCGCTGCTGGGTGCGGAGGAGTTCGGCTTCGCCACCGCGCCGCTGGTCGTCAGCGGCTGCATCCTGATGCGGGTGTGCCACCTCGACACCTGCCCGGTGGGCGTGGCGACGCAGAACCCGGTGCTGCGGCAGCGCTTCACCGGCAAGCCGGAGTTCGTGATCAACTTCATGGAGTTCATCGCCGAGGAGGTGCGCGAGCTGCTCGCCGCGCTCGGGTTCCGCTCGATCGACGAGATCATCGGCCGGCACGACCTGCTGCGCACCGATCCCGCGGTGCGGCACTGGAAGACGGATGGCCTCGATCTCGCGCCGATCCTCGAAGGTCCGGCGTTCCCCGCCGGGGAGCCCAGGCGCAGCGCTCGGGCGCAGGATCACGAGCTCGAGAAGCACTTCGACGCGGCGCTGCTGGCGCATGCGACCGAAGCCATCGACAGCGCGCTGCCGGTCGTCATCGAGCTGCCGATCCGCAACACCGAGCGCGCCGTCGGCACGATGCTCGGCCATCACGTGACGGCCCGGCACGGGGTGGCGGGGCTTCCGCGCGGAACGATCGACATCACCCTGCACGGCACCGCGGGGCAATCCCTCGGCGCCTTCCTGCCGCCGGGCATCGTGCTGCGACTCGAGGGCGACGCGAACGACTACGTCGGCAAGGGCCTCTCGGGCGGAGACGTCACCATCCGTCCGGCCCGGGATGCCCGGTTCGAGCCGCATCGCAACGTGATCGCGGGCAACGTGATCGGCTACGGGGCGACCAGCGGCAGCATGTACATCTCCGGGGTGGTGGGGGAGCGGTTCCTGGTCCGCAACTCCGGGGCGACCGCGGTCGTCGAAGGCGTCGGGGATCACGCTCTGGAGTACATGACGGGCGGCGTCGCGGTCATCCTCGGCGACACCGGCCGCAACCTCGGCGCCGGGATGTCCGGCGGGGTCGCGTATGTGCGCGGGCTCAGCGAGGCGCGGGTGAACAGCCAGGCGCTGCAGAGCGGCGAGCTGCTGCTCACGGCGCTCGAGCGCGACGATGCGGAGGTGCTGCGCGAGCTGCTCGTCGAGCACGTCGAGCGGACGGCCTCACCGCTGGCATCCGCTCTCCTGGACGACTTCGAGAGCGTCATCAACGAATTCACGAAGGTGCTGCCGCGGGATTACGCGGCTGTGCGCACCATGCGCCAGGAGGCGGAGGCCGCGGGGATCGACCCCGACGGCGACGTCGTCTGGGACCGGATCCTGGAGGTGACCGGTGGCTGACCCCAAGGGCTTTCTGAAGACGACCGAACGCGAGCTGCCGCCCCGGCGGCCGGTGCCGGTGCGGATCATGGACTGGAAAGAGGTCTACGAGCCGGGCGACCGGGCCGTTCTGAAGCGTCAGGCGAGCAGGTGCATGGACTGCGGTGTGCCGTTCTGCCACTCCGGATGCCCGCTGGGCAACCTCATCCCGGAGTGGAACGACCTGACCTGGCGCGGCGCCGACCGCGCGGCGATCGAGCGGCTGCACGCGACGAACAACTTCCCCGAGTTCACCGGCAGGCTGTGCCCGGCGCCGTGCGAGAGCGCGTGCGTGCTCGGCATCAACCAGCCGGCGGTCACGATCAAGCAGATCGAGGTCTCGATCATCGACGAGGCGTTCGAGAACGGGTGGGTCGAGCCGCAGCCGCCGCAGCGTCTCACCGGCCGCACGGTCGCGGTGGTCGGGTCGGGACCCGCCGGTCTCGCCGCGGCCCAGCAGCTCACCCGCGCCGGGCACACGGTGGTCGTGTTCGAGCGGGATGACCGGATCGGCGGGCTGCTGCGCTACGGCATCCCGGACTTCAAGATGGAGAAGCGCCACCTCGACGCGCGCCTGCAGCAGATGCAGGAGGAGGGCACCCGCTTCCGCCCCGGCGTGGAGATCGGGCGGGATCTGTCGTGGGACGAGCTGCGCGGCCGCTACGACGCGGTGCTGATCGCCACGGGGGCCACGGTGCCGCGCGACCTGCCCATCCCCGGTCGCGACCTCGACGGCGTGCACTTCGCGATGGACTATCTCGTGCCGTCGAACCGCGTCGGTGCGGGTGACGAGGTCGCCGGTCAGATCACCGCGGCCGGCAAGCATGTCGTCGTGATCGGCGGCGGTGACACCGGCGCCGACTGCATCGGAACCGCGCACCGTCACGGCGCGCGCAGCGTGACCAACCTCGCGATCGGAAAGCAGCCGGGAACGGTGCGATCCGAAGACCAGCCGTGGCCGACCATGCCCACACTGTTCGAGGTGCAGTCCGCGCACGAGGAGGGCGGTGAGCGCACGTACCTGGCCTCCACCGTGGAGTTCCTGGGCGACTCGGAGGGGCGCGTGCGTGCCGTGCGCGTCGCGGAGACCGAGTACGTGGACGGCCGGCGCGTGCCGCGCGGCGGCACCGAGCGGGAGATCCCGGCCGAGCTCGTGCTCATCGCCATGGGGTTCACCGGCCCCGAGACGGCGTCGTACGGCGGAGACACCGTGCCGGTGGTGACCGACCGCGGCAACCTGCAGCGCGACGGCGAGTACGCCACCGCCGTGCCCGGCGTGTTCGTGGCCGGCGACGCCGGACGCGGGCAGTCCCTCATCGTGTGGGCGATCGCCGAAGGCCGCTCGGCGGCCGCGGCGATCGACAGGCACCTGATGGGTGCCACGGTGCTGCCCGCCCCGGTCGCGGTCACAGATGTCGCGTTCAGCGTTCAGCCCGCGTAGGCTGAGCGCGGCAACGTCGCCATGTTGATTTCTGTCCTCTTACCCTGGAGATGATGTTGAGACGCGCGAAGATCGTCGCCACACTCGGCCCTGCAACCTCGACCTATGAGAAGGTCCGTGCCCTTATCGACGCCGGTGTGGACGTCGCCCGCCTGAACCTCAGCCACGGGGACTACTCGGTGCACGAGGCGAACTACTCGAACGTCCGTCGGGCGGCCGAGGACTCGGGTCGTGCCGTCGCCATCCTCGTCGACCTTCAGGGGCCGAAGATCCGGCTCGGCCGCTTCGAGGACGGTCCGTACGAGCTCGAGGTCGGTGACATCTTCAAGATCACCACCGAGGACATCATCGGCAACCGCGAGATCTGCGGTACGACGTTCAAGGGACTGCCCAACGACGTCAAGCCGGGCGACTTCCTGCTGATCGACGACGGCAAGGTGCGCGTGGAGGTCGTCGAGACCGACGGCACCGTCGTCACCACGAAGGTCATCGTCGCCGGCGCCGTCTCGAACAACAAGGGCATCAACCTGCCCGGTGTCGCGGTCAACGTCCCCGCCCTGAGCGAGAAGGACGAGGACGACCTGCGGTGGGGTCTGCGCATCGGCGCCGACGTCATCGCCCTGTCGTTCGTGCGCAACGCCACGGACGTCGAGCGCGTGCACGAGATCATGGCCGAAGAGGGTGTCCGCATCCCGGTCATCGCGAAGATCGAGAAGCCGCAGGCGGTCGACGCCCTCGAGGAGATCGTCGACGCGTTCGACGGGATCATGGTCGCTCGTGGCGACCTCGGCGTCGAACTGCCCCTCGAGGCTGTTCCGATCGTGCAGAAGCGCGCTGTCGAGCTCGCCCGCCGCAACGCGAAGCCGGTCATCGTCGCGACGCAGATGCTCGAGTCGATGATCTCGAGCCCGGTGCCGACCCGCGCCGAGACCTCCGACGTCGCGAACGCCGTCCTCGACGGGGCCGACGCCGTCATGCTCTCGGGCGAGACGAGCGTGGGCGACTACCCGATCGTCGTGGTCGAGACCATGGCGCGGATCATCGAGTCGACCGAGGAGCACGGGCTCGAGCGCATCTCGCCGCTGAACACGAAGCCCCGCACCCAGGGCGGCGCGATCACGCTCGCCGCGCTCGAGGTGGCCGAGTTCGTCGGCGCGAAGTACCTGTGCGTCTTCACCCAGTCGGGTGACTCGGCCCGCCGTCTGTCGCGTCTGCGGCCCCGCATCCCCATGATGGCGTTCACTCCGGAGCCGGGCATCCGCCGCCGCATGGCCATGACCTGGGGCATCCAGTCGACGCTGGTGGAGATGGTGCAGCACACCGACTCGATGTACCGCCAGGCGGACGAGTACCTGCTCGGCAGCGGCCTGGCGAAGGAGGGCGATCAGATCGTCGTGATCTCCGGATCGCCTCCCGGGATCATCGGTTCGACCAACGACATCCGCGTCCACAAGGTCGGGGATGCCGTGGGCGGTGCGGCTCCCGTCTACAAGACCGGAGTCTGAGCAGCATTCCAGCGCTGAGGGGCGGGCCCGACGGGTCCGCCCCTCGGCGCTTGTGCGCGTGAGACGCGATACGGTGCTGGGATGACGACGGAGACGCAGCAGACGCATCGCATCGGGTCGCTGCGCGTGCGCACGGTCGCGTCTGGGGGCACCGCGGCGACGACGTTCGTGCTGGTGCACGGGATCGGCATGTCGCACCGCTACCTCGAGCGGCTGCACCATGCCCTGACGGCGCACGGGAGGGTGATCTCCGTCGACCTGCCCGGTTTCGGCGGTCTGCCGAAGCCAGGACACGACGTCGATGTCGCGGAGATGGCGGATGCCCTCGGCGCCGTGCTCGACGAGATCGCGACCGGGCCCGTCGTGCTCGTCGGCCAATCGATGGGGACGCAGTGGGTCGTCGAGCTCGCCGCTCGTCGTCCCGATCTCCCCCTGGCGGTGATGCTGATCGGCCCCGTGGCGGACGAGCGTCGCCGCACCGTCCTGCAGCAGGCCTGGCTGCTGGCGCTGGACACGGTGCGGGAGCCACCGGGCGCGAACGCCCTGGTGTTCGGCGACTACCTGCGGTGCGGTCCGTTCTGGTACCTGACGCAGCTGGGGCACCTGCTGGACTACCGCATCGAGGATCGGATCGGGCAGCTGAACGTACCCGTGCTCATCATGCGCGGCTCCCGCGACCCGATCGCCTCGCTGAGCTGGTGCCGGCATCTGCGCGCGGCAGCGCGGACCGCGGAGCTGGTGGAGATCCCCGGCCGTGCCCACAATGCGCAGCACACGGCGCCTGGCGCCGTGGCATCCGCCATCGAGCACTTCTGCTCCGCGCACCTCGCGGCCGGGGTGCGGGACGGCGACGCCGGGTGAGCGGCCTGCTGCGCAGAGCCATCTGGTGGGCGCAGGACTACGCCTACGCGGCGGCATGGCAGATTCGCGCCTTCGGCGACCGGGACAGGGCCGAGGCGTACTCCCGGGGCACCGGAGTGCCGATCGTCGTGCTTCCCGGCATTTACGAGAGCTGGCGTTTCATGCGGCCGCTGATCGAGCGGGCGCACCGTGACGGGCATCCGGTGCACGTCATCGAACCGCTCGAGCGCAACCTGAGCCCGATAGCCGAGATGGCCGACCGGGTGAGCACCTATCTCGCCGAGCACGACCTGCACGACGTGGTGCTGCTGGCGCACAGCAAGGGCGGTCTCGCGGGCAAGCTGGTGATGCTGGGCCGCGAGGCGTCGAGGGTGCGCGGCATGCTCGCGGTCGCGACCCCGTTCGGCGGATCTCGCTACGCCAGGATGATGCTGACCCGCAGTCTGCGCGCGCTGTCGCCGCGGCATCCGTCGATCACCGCCCTCGCCGCCCAGCGCGACGCGGACGCGCGGATCGTGTCGATCTACTCGCGGTTCGATCCGCACATCCCCGAGGGCAGCGAGCTGCCCGGCGCGAAGAACGTGCCCCTCGACACGGGAGGCCACTTCCGCGTGCTCGCCCATCCTCGGGTGATCGCCGAGCTCGCGGCCCTGTCTTCGTGATGCGCAGAGGGCCGCCCCTCCGGGACGGCCCTCTGCGCATGTGCCGGCGGTGGGACTCGAACCCACACGCCCTCTCGGACAGAGCATTTTGAGTGCTCCGCGTCTGCCATTCCGCCACGCCGGCCGGCACACCGCGCATTCGACTGTAGCGCAGCCGCACAGGTCGACCGTGCGCGGTTTCCGCCGACGCGGGCGGGCTTCGACTAGGATGGACGGGTGACTGAGCAAGAGCAGCCCGAGCAGCCCACGGCATCCGCCCCGCGTCGCGTCGTCGTCGCTGAGGATGAGTCGCTGATCCGCCTCGACATCGTCGAGATCCTGCGCGACAACGGATTCGATGTCGTCGGCGAAGCCGGCGACGGCGAGACCGCCGTGCAGCTGGCCACCGAGCTTCGGCCCGACCTCGTGGTCATGGACGTCAAGATGCCCCAGCTCGACGGCATCAGCGCCGCCGAGAAGCTGCACAAGGCGAACATCGCCCCCGTCGTGCTGCTCACGGCGTTCAGCCAGAAGGAGCTCGTCGAGCGCGCCAGCGAGGCCGGGGCCCTGGCCTACGTCGTCAAGCCCTTCACCCCGAACGACCTGCTGCCCGCGATCGAGATCGCTCTGGCCCGCCACGAGCAGATCATCACGCTCGAGGCCGAGGTCGCCGACATGGTCGAACGCTTCGAGACCCGCAAGCTCGTGGACCGCGCCAAGGGTCTGCTGAACGAGAAGATGGGCCTGAGCGAGCCTGAGGCGTTCCGCTGGATCCAGAAGGCGTCGATGGACCGTCGCCTCACGATGCAGGACGTCGCGAAGGCGATCATCGAGCAGCTCGCTCCCAAGAAATGACTTCGGTCCGAGTCGCATCGACTCGGACAGTGAAACGGCCCCCGACGTCACGCCGGGGGCCGTTTCGCGTTCTCCGTCAGGCGTCGACGGTCTTGATCAGGTTCGTGATGCGGATGGTGGAGCAGCGCCGACCCTGCTCGTCGGAGACGGCGATCTCGTGCACGGTCATGGTGCGCCCGAGGTGCACGGGTGTGCAGACGCCCGTCACGAAGCCCGAGGTCGCCGAGCGCGTGTGGGTCGCGTTGATGTCGATGCCGACCGCGAGACGGCCGGGTCCGGCGTGCAGGTTCGCCGCCATCGACCCGAGCGACTCGCCCAGCACGACATAGGCGCCGCCGTGCAGCAGGCCGACCGGCTGCGTGTTGCCCTCGACCGGCATCGTCGCGACCGCGCGCTCGACGGTGAACTCGGTGAACTCGATGCCCATCTTCTCGGCCAGCGCGCCCATGCCGCGGTGCGTGGCCCACTCCAGCCCGGTCATCTCGGTCTGCTCGCTCAATGCTCCTCCTCAGCACGTGTCCGTCGCCCTCGTTAGGCTTGCAGGGTGACGGACTCCGCAAAGCCTACCCTCATGGTCGTCGACGGCCACTCGCTCGCCTACCGGGCCTTCTTCGCCCTCCCGGTCGAGAACTTCACCACCAAGGACAACCAGCACACGAACGCCATCTACGGCTTCCTGTCGATGCTCGTGAACCTGATCAAGGCGGAGAAGCCGACGCACATGGCGATCGCGTTCGACACGTCACGTCACTCGTTCCGCACCGAGGAGTACCCCGAGTACAAGGCGACCCGGTCCGAGACCCCGGGGGAGTTCAAGGGCCAGATCCCGCTGCTGCAGGACTGCCTGGCGGCGATGTCCATCCCGGTGCTGACGCAGGAGGGGATCGAGGCCGACGACATCCTCGCCACTCTCGCGAAGCAGGGGTCGGAGCAGGGGTACGACGTGCTGGTGGTCTCGGGCGACCGCGACACCATCCAGCTCGTGAACGACGACGTCACGCTGCTGTACCCCTTGGTGCAGGGGGTGTCGCAGCTCAAGCGCTACGACCCGGTCACCGTGCAGGAGCGCTACGGGGTGCGACCGGAGCAGTATCCCGACATCGCCGCCCTCGTCGGCGAGACGAGCGACAACCTGCCCGGCGTTCCGAAGGTCGGCGAGAAGACCGCGGTGAAGTGGCTCACCCAGTTCGGCAGCCTCGACGAGCTGCTCGCGCGCGCCGGCGAGATCAAGGGCGTCGTCGGCGGCAACCTGCGCGAGCACATCGAGGATGTGCGCCGCAACCGCAGGCTCAACCGCCTGCTGAACGATGTCGAGCTGCCCGTCACCCCGGCTGAGCTGATCGTCAGGCCCATCGACGCGCAGGGGGTGCGCGACATCTTCGCCCGCCTCGAGTTCCGCACACTCCTGCCCCGCGTCTTCGAAGCGGTGGGCGCGCCCGACGAGCCGGCACACGACGAGCCGGCCGTCGCGGTGCCGGAGCCCGTCGAATCGTCCGCGGCCGAACTCGCCGCATGGCTGGGGGAGCAGCAGGGCGAGGTCGGTCTGCTGCTCACTCTCGTCGGCGGAGCCATCACGCGAGTCGGCGCGGCGACCGAGACCGAGCTGCGCGAGTGCAGCTGGGGCCCGGAGACGGCGCACGCGCTCACCGCGTGGCTCGAGTCCGATGCGCCCAAGGTGCTCAACGACGCCAAACCGCAGGTCAAGGCGCTGCTGCGCGACGGCATCCGGCTGGGCGGACTCGCTCACGACACCCTGCTGGCCGGCTGGCTGATGCGGCCGAGCTTCCCCGACAAGACGCTCGCGCACCTCGTCGGCCGGTACCTCGACGAGAAGCTCCCCGAAGCCGACCCCACACAGCTGGTCCCGGAGACCGACGGTGCGACTCCCTCACAGGAGGCGTGGTTCACGCTGCGCACCGCCGCCGCCATCCGTGAGGCGATGCCCGCGTCGGTCGCAGCCGTGCTCGGCGACATCGAGCTGCCCGCGGTCATCGCCCTGGCCGACATGGAATCGGCGGGGGTGGCGGTATCGCACGACGTCCTCTCCACCTTCTCGGGCGAGCTGCTCGCGCGCACCGACGTGCTCGCCGCCGAGGCGTTCGCTCTCGTCGGGCGGGAGTTCAACCTCGGCTCGCCCAAGCAGCTCCAGGAGGTGCTGTTCGAAGACCTGCAGCTGCCGAAGACCCGGAAGACCAAGACGGGGTACTCGACGGATGCCGCGGTGCTGGCCTACCTGCAGGACACCCACCCGCATCCCTTCCTCGCGCTGCTGCTGCAGCATCGGGAGGCGACCAAGCTGCGCCAGATCATCGAGTCGCTCGATGCGGCGATCGGCGACGATCACCGCATCCACACCACCTATGTGCAGACCGGAAGCCAGACCGGCCGCCTGTCGAGCACCGACCCGAACCTGCAGAACATCCCCGTCCGCACCGAGGAGTCGCGCCGCATCCGCAGCGCATTCCAGGTCGGCGAGGGGTACGAGGCGCTGCTGACCGCCGACTACTCCCAGATCGAGATGCGCATCATGGCGCACCTGTCGGGCGACCCTGGTCTCATCGAGGCGTTCAACTCGGGTGAGGATCTGCACCGTTTCGTGGGGGCGCGGGTGTTCGGGGTCGAGCCCGAGGAGGTGACCTCGGCCATGCGCACGAAGGTCAAGGCCATGTCGTACGGTCTCGTCTACGGGCTCAGCGCGTTCGGCCTGTCGAAGCAGCTGCGCATCGAGCAGTCGGAGGCGAAGCAGCTGATGCTGGAGTACTTCGCCCGCTTCGGAGCCGTGCGCGATTACCTGCGGGCGTCCGTGATGCAGGCGAAGGAAGACGGCTACACCGAGACGATCTTCGGTAGACGGCGTCCGTTCCCCGACCTCGCGAGCCCCAATCGTGTGCTGCGTGAGAACGCGGAGCGGGCCGCGCTGAACGCGCCCATCCAGGGCAGCGCCGCCGACATCATGAAGATCGCGTTGAACCGCATCCACGCAGACCTGCGCGAGCGGGGGCTCACCTCGCGCGCCCTGCTGCAGATCCACGACGAGCTCGTCGTCGAGGTCTCCGCGGGGGAGTGGGACGAGGTCGAGGGCATCGTCCGCGATCGCATGGCCGGTGCTGCCGAGCTCACCGTGCCGCTGGACGTGCAGGTGGGCCGCGGGCGCGACTGGAACGAAGCCGCGCACTGATCCCCGGCGCGGAGGGGCGCGAGGCTAGGCTCGAGATCATGAGTTCCGAGCCTCGCACCCCCTCTGCCATCGATCAGATCGCCGAGGACTGGGTCGACACCCTGGTAGACCTGTCGCCCATCCTCGCGACCTACATCGGACGCAACGAGGCAGGCGCCCGCCTCGACGACGTGAGCCCGGAAGGGCACGAGCGCAGCATCGCCGCAGCGCGCGAGACGCTCGCCGCTCTGAATGCCGCGACCCCCGTCGACAGCATCGACGAGGTCACCAGGACCGACCTCTCGGCAGAGCTGCGACTGCAGCTCGAGCTGCACGATGCGCAGTGGCATCTGCGCGACCTGAACGTCATCGCCTCGGCGCCGCAGGACTTCCGTCAGGCGTTCGACCTCATGCCCACCGACACGATCGATGACTGGGCGGTCATCTGCGAGCGGCTGGCCGCGGTGCCGACTGCGCTGAAGGGGTACGTCGAGACGCTGCGCCAGGGCATCCGGCACGGCGTCGTGCCCGCGCGCCGCCAGGTCACGGAGGTCGCCACGCAGATCGCCCGGTACAGCGCCGATCGCGGCTTCTTCGCCTCGTTCGCCGCCACCGCCGGGCCGCGTGACGGCCAGCTGCCAGCCTCCCTCGCCCGCGACATCGCCGATCACGCCGGCGCCGCACGGGTCGCCTACGACGATCTCCGCCACTTCCTGATCAGCGAGCTGGCGCCGGTCGCCGGTTCCGAGGACGCCGTCGGGCGCGACCTCTACGCACTCAACTCCCGTCGCTTCCTCGGCGCGAGCATCGACCTCGACGAGACCTACGAGTGGGGCCGCGAGGAGCTGCAGCGGATGATCACCGAGCAGGAGGCGATCGCGAACGAGATCCTGCCCGGCGCGAGCGTCGAAGAGGCTGTCGCCCACCTCGAGGCCGACGCCAGCCGCAAGCTGCACGGCACCGACGCGCTGCAGAGGTGGATGCAGGAGACCAGCGACCGGGCCATCGCCGATCTCGGTGCCAGCCACTTCGACATCCCCGAGCAGATCCGCGAGCTCGAGTGCATGATCGCCCCCACCCAGGAGGGCGGGATCTACTACACCGGCCCCACCGACGACTTCTCCCGCCCCGGTCGGATGTGGTGGTCGGTTCCGGAGGGCGTCACCGAGTTCGACACCTGGCGCGAGCTGACCACCGTCTACCACGAGGGCGTCCCCGGTCATCACCTGCAGATCGCGCAGGCGACGTACAACCGCGCCGAGCTGAACACCTGGCGGCGAGTGCTCGCCGGCACCTCGGGCCACGCGGAGGGGTGGGCGCTGTACGCCGAGCGACTCATGGAGCAGCTCGGATACCTCGCCGACCCGGCCGATCGTCTGGGCATGCTCGACGGCCAGCGCATGCGCGCCCTGCGCGTCGTGCTCGACATCGGCGTGCACCTGCGCAAGCCGCGGCTGGACGGCGACGGGATCTGGGATCACGACTACGCGCTGGAGCAGATGCGGCGCAACGTGAACATGCCCGACGAGTTCCGTCGGTTCGAGGTCAACCGGTACCTCGGGTGGCCGGGACAGGCGCCGTCGTACAAGGTCGGTCAGCGGATCTGGGAGCAGGTGCGCGACACCGTGCAGCAGAAGCAGGGCGACGCCTTCTCGTTCAAGGACTTCCACAAGCGCGCCCTCGACATCGGCGGGGTCGGGCTCGACACCCTCCGCACCGCCGTCACCGGCTGAGCGCGGCGGTGCGGCGCCCCTACGATGAGAGGATGCCGCACACCGAGCTCCCGAGCCGTGCATCCATCGCGTCCCGACTCGACGCGCTGCCCTTCGCCCGGCCCCACCTGCGTGTGCTCACCGGGTCGGGCCTCGGATGGGCGCTGGATGCGATGGACGTGGGTCTCATCTCGTTCATCATCGCGGTGCTCGCCCAGCAGTGGCAGCTGACGCCGGGGGAGACCGGATGGATCGCGTCCATCGGGTTCGTCGGGATGGCGATCGGCGCGAGCGTCGGAGGCCTGCTCGCGGATCGCCTCGGCCGACGGCAGGTGTTCGCGATCACCCTCCTCATCTACGGCCTCGCCACCGGCGCCAGCGCCCTGGTCGGCGGAATCGCGATGCTGCTGGTGCTGCGCTTCTTCGTGGGACTCGGTCTGGGGGCGGAGCTTCCGGTCGCGTCCACCTACGTCAGCGAATTCGCCCCCGCGGCGATCCGAGGCCGCGTGATCGTGGTCCTGGAGGCGTTCTGGGCCGTCGGATGGACGGCATCCGCCCTCATCGGCTACTTCGTCATCCCGGCGTCCGCCGACGGCTGGCGATGGGCGTTCGCCCTCGGGGCGATCCCCGCGGCGTACGCGCTCGTGGTGCGGTGGGGACTGCCCGAGTCGCCACGCTGGCTGGCCTCTCGAGGACGCCTGGCCGAAGCCGAGCGGATCGTGTCGACGTTCGAGACGGCAGCCGACCTGCGACGCACTCGGGCACCGCGGGCGGATGCCGCGGTGCGACCGGTCGCGGTGAGCGCCGCACAGCGGGTGGGGGCGCTGTGGTCTGCCGAGTTCCGCACGCGCACGCTGTGCATCTGGCTGGTCTGGTTCTGCGTGAACTTCGCCTACTACGGAGCGTTCATCTGGATCCCCAGCATCCTCGTGCAGGCCGGGTACGACCTGGTGCGCTCGTTCGGGTTCACCCTGCTGATCACCCTCGCCCAGCTGCCCGGGTACGCCGTCGCGGCGTGGCTGATCGAGGTCTGGGGGCGCCGGGCGACCCTGTCGGTGTTCCTCGCCGGATCCGCGGTCTCGGCGATGCTGTTCGGCACCGCGAGCACGGAGGGCGCGATCATCGCGACGGGGATGGCGCTGTCGTTCTTCAACCTCGGCGCGTGGGGAGCGCTGTACGCCGTCACTCCGGAGCTGTACCCGACGTCTCTGCGTGCGACGGGCTCGGGGTGGGCGGCCGGCGTGGGTCGTCTGGCGTCGATCGTCGCGCCGCTGCTGGTGCCCGTGCTGCTCGCCACGGGCGGCGCGCCGCTCGCCTTCACGACGTTCGCCGCCTTCTTCGTCGTGGCGACCGTCGCGGCGTGGGGCCTCGCGGATCTTCGCGGTCGCGCGCTCGACGAGCGCTGATCGCGTCACGCGACCTGGGTCGGGTCCTCACCGCAATAGGCTGAGAGCATGGCGGCTGTGCGGTTCGTGGCGATCGGGGATTCCTTCACCGAGGGCGTGGGCGACGAGCTGCCCGACGGGCGCGTGCGGGGCTGGGCCGACCTGGTCGCGCAAGGGTGGGCGGATGCCGTCGCCGAGCCCATCCAGTACGCCAACCTCGCCATTCGCGGGCGGCTGATCTGGCCCATCGTCGAAGAGCAGCTCGAGCCCGCACTGGCGCTTCGGCCGACGCACCTGTCGTTCAACGGCGGCGGCAACGACATCCTCCGACCGAACGCCGACATCGAGCACATCGCCGATGCGTTCTCCCGGGTGCTGCGACGCTGCGATGAGGAGGGCGTCACTCTGATCCTGCTGTCCGGCGCGAACCCGAGCGCGCAGCTGCCCATGGGGCCGCTCTTCCAGCGCCGGGGCGACGCGCTGTCGGCCGCGGTGCTGCGGCGCGTCGAGAATCGTCCCGATGTCGTCCGCGCGCTGAACTGGCCGGATGCCGAGCTGTCCCGCCCCCGCTACTGGTCGCAGGACCGCCTGCACATGAACGCGAACGGCCACCACCGGGTCGCCGCGCGTGTGCTGCACGCGCTCGGCCTGGAGCCGCCCGAGGAATGGTGGACGCCGAGCACGGATCACCCGGCAGGTCCTGTCGGTCTCGCGTACTACCGGCAGTTCGTCGGGCCCTGGGTGCGGCGGCGGGTGACGCGCACGTCGTCGGGTGATGGACGGGTCGCGAAGTTCCCCGCCTGGGTCGAGACGATGCCGAGGTGACCGCTCTCACCGGCAGACGCCTGCCGCGTCGCGTCGCGCAGCTGCTGATCGGCGTGTTCCTGTACGGCATCGGCATCGCCTTCATCGTGCGCAGCGGGCTCGGCGCAGCGCCCTGGGACGTGCTGACCCAGGGCATCACCCGGCACGTGCCGCTGAGCTTCGGCATCGTGACGACCCTCGTCAGCGCGATCGTGCTGCTGCTGTGGATCCCCATCCGTCAGAAGCCCGGCGCGGGCACGGTCGTGAACGCGCTCCTGGTCGGCCCGTCGGCCGACGTCGGGTTCCTCTTCATCCCGGTCGGCAGGGATGTGTGGCAGCAGGCCCTGCTCTTCGCGATCGGTCTGCTCGTGCTGTCGGCCGCGACGGGGATGTACATCGGCGCGCACTTCGGTCCCGGACCGCGCGACGGGCTGATGACCGGTTTGCACGTGCGACTGCGTCGCCCGATCTGGATCGTGCGAACCTGCCTCGAGGTGACGGTCGTGCTCGTCGGATGGGCGCTGGGCGGCACCGTCGGCATCGGCACGCTGCTGTTCGCGCTGCTCGTCGGTCCGCTCTGCGAGTTCTTCCTGCGGATCTTCGCCGTGCCGCGGTCCTCGCGGCCGGCACCGAGCACCGGCCCCGTGTCTGTGCAGGGCTGAGCGTGGAACTGTGGGAGATGCGGGCGCTGCCCGGCGGAGTCGTGACACGGCACGGTGCTCGCCGCGGGGAGCAGACGACCGTGCAGCTCGAGCCGTTCGAGATCGGCGCCTTCGCCGTCACCGAGGGCCAGTTCGCCGAGGTGCTGGGCATCGCCGCCCAGCACCCGAGACGCCCGGCGCGCGATCTCAGCTGGTTCCGCGCCATCAGGTTCTGCAACGCCGCATCGGAGTGGGAGGGCCTGGATCCGGCATACTCCTTCGACGGTGAGGACGTCACCTGGCACGTCGACAGCGACGGGTACCGCCTGCCGACCGAGGCGGAGTGGGAGTACGCCTGCCGCGCCGGATCAGTCGGGCCGCAGTACGGTCCGCTCGACGAGATCGCGTGGTCATCACGCGATGCGGTCGGAGCGCCGCAGGATGTCGGCTTGAAGCTGCCGAACCTGAACGGCCTCTTCGACACGCTCGGCAACGTCTGGGAGTGGTGCTGGGACCTCCTCGACCCCGAACTGCACGACGACCACCGTGTCTTCCGTGGCGGCTGCTTCACCGACGACACGTGGAGCGTCCGGGCATCCGTTCGCCGCGGGGGAGCTCCCCGCACCCATCACGACGACGTCGGCATGCGGCTCGCGCGCGGCGGCTTCGACGGATCGGATGCCGCACAGGGCTGGTCCGCGCGCGCCGATGTCGAGCGCGGCGGGCGCGGGGGATCGCGCCCGTTCGGCAGGGCCCCGCGTCGCTGACCCGCGCGGCTGGCCCGCGTCGCCCACGACACGCACCGATCCGAGAAGGAGAACTCATGACCAAGCCGATCGAGATCGTCATCTCGCAGGGACGCGTCGGCGACCGCACGACCGGGGCGCTTCCGGGCGCGTTGAGAGCCGGTCGGGCGCTGTCGCGGATGCTCGACATCGAGGCTCGAGTGGTCGGCACGCCCGCCCCGGCGCAGGAGGACGACTGGTCGGAGTGCCTGCCCGCCGCAGCCGAGACGCTGCACGCGCTGCGCGACGCGGTCCGCGACGCCTTCGACCGCGATGCGACCCCCGTGCTCGCCACGAACACCTGCGGGGCGAGCATCGGAACCCTGCCGACTGTCGCGCAGCGCTTCCCCGAGGCCGTCGTGCTGTGGATCGACGCGCACGGCGATTTCAACACGCCGGCGACCACGGCATCCGGCTACCTCGGGGGAATGGTCGTCTCGGCGGCGTGCGGCCTCTGGGACAGCGGACACGGAGCCGGTCTGAATCCCGCCCAGGTGGTGATCGTCGGCGGACGCGACATCGACCCCGACGAGCGGATGCTGCTCGATCAGCACGGAGTCATCGTGCTGTCACCGGACGAGAGCTCACCAGAGCGGATCGCCGAGATCGTGGCCGGTCGGGACGTCTGGATCCACGTCGACTGGGACGTGCTGGAGCCCGGCTACATCCCGGCCGCCTACCGGGTGGATGCCGGACTGCTGCCGCATCAGATCGACGCGATCTTCGCCGCGCTCGACCCCGCGCGGGTGCTCGGCGTGGAGCTGGCGGAATTCGAGGACGGCGATCAGGGCATCCCGTCGCACCTCAGCGTCGAACTGATCCTGGAGACGTTCCAGGCGCTGCGTCTCGGCGTCCCGCGCGGCTGACGCCCGGGTCAGCGACGCCCTCCACGCTCGGGGTCGAGCCCCATCCGGATGCGGGTGCTCTTGCGCTCGCGGATGATGAACGACGCCCCGAGCAGCCAGAGCGGGATCTGGGTCGCGAACGCCCAGCGGAACGCCTCGAGCGAATAGGTGTCCGGCGTGCCGGCGCCCTGCAGGTCGAGCATGAGGCCGATGAAGAAGATCGCGATGAGTGCCGCGAGGAATCCGCCGGAGTTGGTCACACCGGTGGCGGTGCTGAGCCGGTGGGCGGGGTTGTGCGTGCGGGCGTGGTCGAACGCGATCATGGATGCCGGTCCGCCGGCGGCCAGGCACACCACGAGCACGATGAGCAGCCAGATCGGTGCCGGTCCCTGCCAGAGGATTACCGTGCTCCACGCGACCACCTGGACGAGGATGCTCGGCAGCACGAGGGCGAGCGAGCGTCGGGTCGGGATGCGTCGCGACAGCATGCCGAGCACCGGGCTCAGGGCCATGCTGACGAGCACGTTCACCGACAGGATGCCGGCGGCGCCTGCGGGGGAGAGCCCCTGCCCTGCGGTGAGGAAGGGCATGCCCCACAGCAGCAGGAAGGCGGTGCTGGCGAACGGGGTGGTGAAGTGCGACCAGAACGCCAGTCGGGTGCCGGGATGCGCCCAGGCGGCGCGGATGCCGACGCCGGTGTCGATCGCCGAGGTGATCACCTGAACCACGCCCGTCTCGGTGTTGACCGTGACGTCCGCGCTGCGCTCGGGTGGGTGGTTGCGCACGAGCATCCAGACGAGGATGGCGAAGAGCAGACCGAGCCCGGCGACGCTGCCGAAAGTGATGGTCCAGTTCGTCGAGTGCAGCAGCGCGGCCAGCGGCGTGAGCGCGATGAGCTGGCCGGTCTGGCCGACGAGGCCCGTCAGCTGTCCCATCACGGGTCCGCGCTGGGCGGGGAACCACGTGGCGACGAGGCGCAGCACAGCGGGAAACACCGCCGCGTCTCCGGCGCCCAGCAGCACGCGCGCGATCAGAGCGATGCCGATGCTCGGGGACACCGCCATCACGAACTGCCCGAGGGCCATGAGCAGCATCCCGATCACCATGATCGGACGCGACCCGTACCGATCGAGCAGCACCCCGATGGGTATCTGCAGGCCGCCGTACACGGCGAGCTGCACGACCGCGAAGAGCGAGAGCGTCGCCGCGTCGGCCTGGAAGCGCTCGGCGGCGTCGACGCCCACCGCGCTGAGCGAGCTGCGGTTGGTGATCGCCAGGACGTATGCGGCAACGGCCACACCCCACACCAGCCAGCCTCTCCAGCCGGGAGTCGCGCGGGGGAGGGGAGTATGGCTCACCCGTCAAGGCTAGTCCTGGCGAGCGGGTGACACGACGCAGCTGTCAAGGCCATCAGCCCGCCGCTCCCGTCGACCTAGAGTGGTGTCGTCGCCGGGCACCGGACAGGCGACGGGAGGACTCGATGACCAACGATGATTCGCTGCCCACGTCGGGCATGCTCGACGCGCGGTACGAGATCCTCGAATGCGTCGGCCAGGGCGGCATGGCACGGGTGTACCGCGCAAAGGACACGCTTCTCGGACGGGTCGTGGCGATCAAGCTGCTTCGCGGCGAGCTCGACGGCGACGACGCGTCGGCCGGGCGTGCGCGGGGAGAGATGACCGCACTCGCGTCGCTCAACCACCCCGCGCTCGTCACGCTCTACGACGCGCAGCTGCAGCCGGGGCGACCGGAATACCTGGTCATGGAGTTCGTCGACGGACCGACGCTCGCCGCCCGCATCGCCCAGGGGCCCCTCGCCCCCTCGGATGTCGCCGCGCTCACGGCCGACCTCGCTGAGGCACTGCACGTCGTGCACAGCGCGGGTATCGTGCACCGCGACATCAAGCCGTCGAACGTGCTGCTCTCCGACGCCGCGTTCCCCGCCAGCCGCTCGGGTGCGAAGCTCGCCGATTTCGGCATCGCCGCCCTGGTCGACGCGGCGCGCCTCACCTCGCCGGGGATCGTGATCGGCACCGCGGCTTACATCGCCCCCGAGCAGCTGCACGGGGCGATGCCCGCGCCTGCAGCTGACATCTACTCGCTGGGGCTGGTGATGCTCGAGGCGCTGACCGGCCGTCGCGCGTTCCCCCAGTCGGAGGGCATCGGCGCGGCGATGGCGAGACTGACGTCAGCGCCGGACGTGCCGGTCGAGTTCGGGCCGGCGTGGTCGAGCCTGCTGACCGCGATGACCGCCACCGACCCGGGCGAGCGGCCGAGCGCGTCGGACGTGTTCGACGCGGCATCGGCTCTCGCCGCCGCTCCCGCGTCGCCGCCGCGACCGACGGTACCGGCCGCCGTCGCCGCGGCCGCGCTGGCGGCAGGTGCGGTGCCGTCGGCGGGTGCCGAGGCTCAGACAGCCGCGATGACCGCTCCGACCCGCCTGCTCGCGGCGGAGACCGGGGCGCCTCCCGCCACCCCGGTGCCGCCGCCGGCGTCCGGCGAGGCAGACGCTGCCGCCCCGGGTGCCAGGGGCCGCCGACTCGGCGTCGTCGCAGCGGCAGCCGCGGTGACGGCTGCCGCTGCCGTCGTCGCCGGGGTGTGGATGACGGGTGGCGCCGCACCCGAGCCTGCGTCGACCAACCCGGCGGATACCCGGTCGTCCGCTCCGGCGACGCCGCCCGTGCCCGCGAGCACGCCCGACCAGGACGCCGAGCCGCAGCCCGACCAGGGCGCGAATTCAGATCGCAAGGCGCAGGAGAAGGCGGCGAAGGAGGCCGAGAAGGCCGCGGAAGAGCAGCGGAAGGCCGCAGAGAAGGCGGCCGAGGAGCAGCGCAAGGCTGCCGAGAAGGCCGCGAAGGACGCCGAGAAGGCACAGGAGGAAGCGGAGAAGGCGAAGGAGGATGCGGAGGATACGACGCAAGACGTCGAGGATACGACGGAGCAGCCGTCGCCCTCGCCTACCGCGTGACGAGCAGAAGCGCGTAGCTTCTCGTCATGAGAATCCTCGTCATCGGAGGCAGCGGCCACATCGGCTCCTACCTCGTTCCCCGTCTCGTCCGCGCCGGTCACCAGGTGGTGTCGATGAGCAGAGGCCAGGCCGGCCCCTACACCGACGGCCCGGAATGGGGTGAGGTGATCCCGGTCGCCGTCGACAGGGGAGCGGCGGAAGCCGACGGGTCGTTCGGACGAACGGTGCTCGCCCAGCGCGCCGACGTCGTCATCGATCTGATCTGCTTCACCGAAGAATCGGCGGCAGCTCTCGTCACCGCACTCCGGGGCGGCGTCGACCACCTGCTGCACTGCGGGTCCGTGTGGAGGTACGGCGCGAGCCGCAAGCTGCCGATCACAGAGGATTCGGCGTGCACCGATGAGCCGCACGATGAGTACGGCATCCACAAGGCGCGGATCGCCGATCTGCTGAAGCGGGAGAACGGGAACGGGGGACTGATCACCACCTCGATCCACCCTGGCCACATCGTGGGGCCCGGCTGGCATCCGATCGGCCCGGTCGGCAACGTGGACGAGACGCTGTGGACGGCGCTGTCATCGGGCCGGACGATCGACGTGCCCGGCAGCGGCACCGAGACGCTGCATCACGTGCATGCCGACGACGTCGCGCAGGCCTTCGAGCGAGCTGTCGCGAACCGGGACGCAGCCGCGGGGGAGGACTTCAACATCGTCGCGCCGACCGCGTTGAACGTCCGCGGATACATCCAGATCGCCTCGGGCTGGTTCGGGCACGCCTCGGCGCTGCGCAGCGTGAGCTGGGATCGCTTCCGCGAGCTGACGACGCCCGAGCACGCGGACGTCAGTCGGAGTCACCTGGAGCGCAGTCAGGTGTTCAGCATCGAGAAGGCGAGGGCGCGTCTCGGCTACGAGCCGCGCTACGAGCCGGAAGCAGCGATCCTGGAGTCGGTGCGCTGGCTCATCGAACAGAACCGGCTGCCCGTGCGGGCACCGTTGCGCTGACCCGCAAGCCCGGTACGCCGCACCTCTCTGCGGGACTACTCTCAGATCATGAAGGGGCACTCGCATCCAATCATCGCGCTGCGGCGCGTGCGCATCCTGCCGCGCTGGATACGGCACATCGACGCGCGGGCGGCGCATGCGGTGAATCGCCAACGCCACCTGCCCGCAATCGACCGCAGGCTCGCACGCCTGTCGCATCGCGCGGATCGCAGTCGCCTCTGGTTCGAGATCGCGGCTGCGCTCTACCTGCTCGGGGGCAAGCCGCGCCGAGGTGCCGTTCGCGGGATCGCATCGCTGATCGTCGGCAGTGCGCTGGCGAACCTCGTCGGCAAGCGGATCTTCGGCGGTGATCGGCCGCTGCTCAAGGACGTGCCGGTGCCTCGCCGGCTGAAGCGGACACCCACTTCCGGCTCGTTCCCGTCGGGGCATTCATCGTCGGCGGCGGCTTTCGTCACGGGTGTCGCCCTCGAATCGGGCCGCTCCGGTGCGGTGCTCGCGCCGCTCGGCGCCGCCGTCGCTTACTCGCGTCTGCACACGGGGGCGCACTGGCTGTCGGACGTGATCGGGGGAGCGGCGCTGGGCTCCGCCGTCGCCGTCGTCGGGCGGGTGCTCGTGCCGGCACCTGCTCGGTCTGAACCCGCGCATCTCGGCCCGACGATCGACCTGCCGTCACTGCCCGAGGGCGACGGCGCGCTGATCTTCGTGAACGTCGCATCCGGCATCGATCCGCTGCGCCCGGAGCCGCGTGACTTCATCTCCCGCGAGCTTCCTCGCGCACACATCCACGTTCTCGAGGAGGGCGAGCGCATCTCGAACCTCGTGCGCGATGCTCTGACGGGGACGAACCCGCCCCGGGTCATCGGTGTCTGGGGCGGCGACGGCACGGTCGCCTCCGCGGCCGACGCGGCTCGCCGTGCCGGCCTTCCGCTGCTGATCTTCCCGGGCGGGACGTTCAACCACTTCGCGCGCACGGCCGGCGCGGAGACGATCGACGCCGCCGTGCAGGCAGTGCGTGACGGTGCGGGGCGGCGCGTCGATGTCGCCGAGCTGATCATCGACGACGAGCCGCCGGTGACCGTGATGAACGTGGCCTCGGTCGGGGTGTATCCCGGTTTCGTCGCGGAGCGCGAGGAGATGGAAGGGGCGCTGGGCAAGCCCGTGGCGGCGCTGATCGCCGCGGTGCGGGTGCTGGCACGGGCGCACACGCTGCACGTGCGCGTCGACGGGCGCGCAGCGCGGGTGTGGTCGATCGCGGTGGCCGCGGGGCAGAACTCGTCGGCGTCGATGGTGCCGCTCCAGCGTCGCCGCCTCGACGACGGTGTTCTCGACGTCCGGGTGCTGCACGCGCGGGGTCGGATGCCGCGGCTGCGCGGACTCGTCGCACTGGCGTTCGGGGTGAAGGCATCCGCTCTTCTCGACCGGGTGCCTGGGCGTGCTGCCCTCGCGACGATCGAGGCGTTCACCGCCGAGCAGGTGCGGATCGAGGCACGATCGTCGACCGGCGAGGCGGTGAACGTGGCGCATGACGGTGAGGTGTCCGTGCTCGAACAGGGCAGCACGGTGGCGACGGTGCGCATCGTTCCCGGTGGACTAAACGTCTACGGCGCTCCCGCGTCGAGCGTGAGTGCGTAGGGGTCTCGGACAGCGGGAGAGCGGCCGAATCAGATGTTCTGACATAATGTGCATTATCGGTTATTCCGTGCGAACGCCCCAGCAGCGTCGATGCGGCCCGGCGGGCTCACGCGACGTACTCGGCGAGATGCTCGCCGGTCAGCGTCGATCGATCGGCGACAAGGGCCGCCGGCGTCCCCTCGAAGACGACACGTCCGCCGTCGTGACCGGCGCCAGGTCCGATGTCGATGATCCAGTCGGCGTGCGCCATCACCGCCTGATGGTGCTCGATGACGATGACCGTCTTTCCCGAGTCGACGAGGCGATCGAGCAGACCGAGCAGGTTCTCGACATCGGCGAGATGCAGGCCGGTGGTCGGCTCGTCCAGCACATAGACGTCGGCGTCCTCACCCATCTGGATCGCCAGCTTCAGGCGCTGTCGCTCACCGCCGGACAGCGTCGACAGCGGCTGACCGAGGGTCAGGTACCCGAGGCCCACATCCGTCATCCGCGACAGCACAGAGACCACGGCGGGGATCCTCGTCTCGGATGCCGAGAAGAACTCCCGCGCCTCGGCGACCGGCAGGTCCAGCACCTCGGTGATGTCCAGCCCGCCCAGCTTGTACTCGAGAACGCCCAGCTGGAACCGCTTGCCGCCGCAGTCCTCGCACGGCGTCTCGATCGTGTCCATGAATCCGAGCTCGGTGACGATCACGCCCGAGCCCTTGCAGCTCGGGCAGGCGCCCTCGCTGTTCGCACTGAACAGGGCCGGTTTCACGCCGTTGGCCTTCGCGAACGCCTTGCGGATCGGCTCCAGCATCCCCGTGTAGGTGGCGGGATTGCTGCGGCGTGATCCCTTGATCGCCGTCTGGTCGATCGCGACCACGCCGTCCATCGGGCTGATCGAACCGTGCACCAGCGAGCTCTTGCCCGAACCCGCCACGCCGGTCACGACGGTCAGCACCCCGGTGGGCACATCCACGTCGACGTCCCTCAGGTTGTTGGCGTCGGCGCCGCGCACCTGGATCGCGCCGGTCGCCGCCCGCACGGCACTCTTCAGGGATGTGCGGTCGTGCAGATGACGACCGGTGAGCGTGTCGCTGCGGGTCAGCTCGTCGACGGTGCCCTCGAAGCAGACCTCTCCCCCGCCGCTGCCGGCTCCCGGTCCGAGGTCGACGACGCGATCCGCGATCGCGATCGTCTCGGGCTTGTGCTCGACGACGAGCACGGTGTTGCCCTTGTCGCGCAGCTGCAGCAGAAGCGTGTTCATGCGCTGGATGTCGTGCGGATGCAGGCCGATCGTCGGCTCATCGAACACGTAGGTCACATCGGTCAGCGACGAGCCGTGGTGACGCAGCAGCTTGATGCGCTGCGCCTCTCCCCCGCTGAGGGTGCCCGACGGACGCTCGAGGCTCAGGTAGCCCAACCCGAGCGTCACGAACGCATCGAGGTTCGCGCGCAGCGCGCCCAGCAGCGGACCCGCCCCGCTCAGAGACAGGCCGCGCACCCACGCCGCCAGATCCGTGACCTGCATGCGACAGGCGTCGGCGATGCTGATCCCGTCGATCCTCGATGATCGCGCGGCCTCGGTGAGCCGGGTGCCGTCGCACTCCGGGCACGTCGTGAAGGTCGCCACCCGCTCCACGAACGCCCGGATGTGCGGCTGCAGGGCGTCGATGTCCTTCGAGAGCATCGATTTCGTGATCTTGGGGATCAAGCCCTCGTAGGTCATGTTGATCCCCGAGATCTTCACCTTGGTGACCTCGCCGTATAGGAACATGTGCCGCTGCTTCTCGGTGAACTCCGCGATGGGCTTGTCGGCGGGGTAGAAACCCGACTGCGAGAAGCCCTTCACCATCCATCCGTCCGCCGTGTACCCGGGCACCATGATGGCGCCGTCGTCGAGCGACTTCGACTCGTCGATCACCTGGGTCAGGTCGATGTCCGACACCGCTCCCCTGCCCTCGCACCTCGGGCACATGCCGCCGAGGTACACGGCATCCTTGACGATCTTCTTCTCGCCTCTCGCACCGGTCATCACCCCGCTGGCCTTCTGGGTGGGGATGTTGAACGAGAACGCGGTGGGTCCACCGATGTGCGGCGCGCCGAACTTCGAGAACAGGATGCGCAGCATCGCGTTCGCGTCGGTGACCGTGCCCACCGTCGAGCGCGGATTGGCGCCCAGACGCTCCTGGTCGACGATGATCGCGGTGGTCAGCCCTTCGAGCACGTCGACGTCGGGGCGGGGAACGGACGGCATGAACCCCTGCACGAACGCACTGTACGTCTCGTCGATCAGCCGGCGCGACTCCGCGGCGATCGTGTCGAACACGAGCGAGCTCTTGCCCGACCCGGAGACGCCGGTGAACACCGTGAGGCGCCTCTTGGGCAGGCTGACCGAGACGTCCTTGAGATTGTTCTCGCGCGCGCCCTCGACGCGGATGACGTCGTGGCTGTCGGCGGGGTGGTCCTGCGGCACGGTGCTTCCTTCGTCGGATGGGATCGGATGCCGGGCGGCGAACGCGTCAGGCGACGGCCTGGTTGATACGCACGAAGTTACCGGCTGGGTCACGGAATGCGCAGTCGCGCACGCCGTACGGCTGATCGATCGGCTCCTGCACGACGTCCGCGCCCTTCGCCTCGATCTCCGCGAAGGCGGCGTCGACGTCGTCGGCGGTGAGCACGATGCCGGCGTAGCTTCCCTTCGCCATGAGCTCGAGGATCGTCCGACGCTCGTCATCGCTGATGCCCGGGTCGACCGCGGGAGGGGTGAGCACGATCGACGTGTCGGGCTGACCGGCCGGCCCTACCGTGATCCACCGCATGTCCTCGTATCCCACGTCCTTGCGGACCTCGAAACCGAGCACGTCGCGATAGAAGGCGAGGGATGCCTCCGGATCGATGTGCGGGAGGAAGCTGACGCTGATGGTGATGCTGTTCATGACCTCGACGCTACTCACGCCCGTGCGACGCCGCTTCTCGATTCCTGATCGGTCTGGTCGCCTGCTTCTCGATCCACGACGGGATGCCGGGGCCGAGCCCTGGCTCGCGTCGGTAGGCGCTCGGTGAGAGGCCGACGAGTTCGCTGAAGCGGGTGCTGAACGTGCCGAGCGACGAGAAGCCGACGGCGAAGCAGGCATCCGTCACACTCACGTCACCGCGGCGCAGCAGCGCCATGGCCCGCTCGATGCGTCGCGTCATGAGATACGAATACGGTGATTCGCCGAACACCTGGCGGAACCGCCGGCTGAGATGACCGGCGGACATGTGCTCTCCGCGTGCCAGCGTCTCGACGTCCAGTGGGCGAGCGTACTCGCGATCGATCCGATCGCGCACCCGCCGCAGTCTGATCAGTTCGGCGAGTCGGTACTCGTCCTCCACATCGTGTGCCACATCCCGATCCTGGCATCCGATAGCGTGTGCGCGAAGGGCCCGTCGTACGAAAGGACCACCATGGACACGTTCCGCTTCACCGAGCCGGGTTTCCTGCGCTCCGTCCGTCTCTTTCTCGCCATCGCCGGTGCGATCACGCTCATCGCCGGGATCGTGCTGCTCATCTGGCCCGCGAAGTCGGCGGTGATCGTCACCGGCATCTTCGCGAGCTACCTCATCATCGGCGGGCTGGTATATCTCGGTCTCGCCGTGTTCTCGGGCAGAGGGGGCGGCTGGGTGCGCGCCGGGCACGTCGTCCTGGGTCTGCTGTACGTGGTCACCGGCGTCGTCGCCTTCGCCAACCTCAGCGCCGCGACGGTCACGCTCGCGATCATCGTGGCGATCTTCATCGGCGTGAGCTGGATCGCCGACGGAGTCGTGGCCCTGAGCCTCATGGGCCACGATGCGTCGAGGGCATGGACGCTGCTGTACGCCCTGCTCGGCATCGTCGCGGGCATCGCCGTGCTGCTCTCGCCGCTCTACGCCGCGACGGTGCTCTGGCTGATCCTCGGGGTCTCCCTGGTCGCGCTGGGCGTCGTGCAGCTAGTGCGGGCATTCACCCTCACACAGGCCGAGGCCGTGCAGACGCCGGACGTGCTCATCTGAGCCGAACCCGCGACGCGAAGAGGGAGGCCACCGACGGATGGCCTCCCTCTTCGCCGGAGCGTCACTCGGCGGCGAAGTCCGAGGTGTCGCCGACGAGGCGCGTGTTGTCGGCGGGCACCGGCTCGACGGCGGCCTTGGCGACCTCGGCGGCGAACTCCGAGACGTTGTAGAGCTTTCCCGCCGATTCGCGACGCCCGGCGATCGCCCCGGGGTTCGCGCGCTCGAGCAGGGTCGCCGTGATGGTGCCCTCGATCATGTCGCCGGAGACGACGGTGAACCCGACACCCTTCTCCGCGAGACCGGGGATCAGCTCACGCAGAGCGTCCTCACCCGCGCGCTTCGAGCGAGCGACGGGCTCGTACTCCGGCATGGTAGGCGTGGTGCGGATGAAGTGCGCCTGGTGGCTGGTGACGAACACGACCCTCGCCCCGTCGCCCAGCAGCGGCTCAGCAGTCTGGAGCACGTTCACCTGCGCGTCGCGGTTGAGTTTCAGGGCGTAGTCCTCGGCCATCCCCGACTCCATGCCTCCGGAGGCGTTGAGCACGAGCACGTCCAGACGACCGAACTCCTCGCGCACGCGGTCGAACATCGCCGACACGGAATCAGGATCGGTGAGATCGGCGCCCACGACCAGAGCGCGACGGCCGAGGGCACGCAGCTCGTTCGCGAGCTTCTCGGCGCGCGGAGCCTTGTTGCGGAAGTTGATGACGACGTCGGCGCCCGCCTCGGCGAAGTAGCGGACGGTATCGGCGCCGATGCCTCGCGACGATCCGGTGACCAGAGCCACCTTGCCGTCGAGGGATCCGGCGGGAAGGACCTGGGTCATCTCTGCTCCTCGGGATGCGCGAAATCGCCCGGATGGCGACATTCCACCCTACAACGGTGCGCTGTCCGGACCGGGTCGTGAGCCCCGTGGTAGGTTGACGCTCAGGAGGGCGCATGGACGGTCTGGCGACATTCTTAGCCGACATCGGGCAGTGGGCGTGGATCGCGTGGCTGGTGCTCATCGCCCTCTTCCTGGTGATCGAGATGCTCACCCTCGACTTCACGTTCCTCATGCTCGCGTTCGGCGGTCTCGTCGGACTCGTGGCAGGGCTCCTCGGGCTCCCCTGGTGGGCCCAGCTGATCGTCGCCGCCGTCGCCGCCGCGATGTTCATCTTCTTCCTGCGGCCTCCGCTGCTGCACCGCCTGCGGCGGGGCGAGGACCCGGCGAAATCGAACGTGGATGCGCTGATGGGCCTCCGCGGCACAGCGCTTCTCGACATCACCCAGATCACCGGCCAGGTCAAGCTCAGCAACGGCGACATCTGGACCGCGCGCAGTGTCGACGGCGCGCCCATCATCACCGGCACCCGCATCGCCGTGGTCGACATCAGCGGCGCCACCGCCATCGTCCGACCCGTCACCGAATAGGAGCATGATGAACGACTCCTCGTTCGTTCCGACCGCCATCGCGTGGATCCTCGCCATCGCGGTCATCATCTTCGTGCTGGTCACGATCGCTCGCGCGATCCGGATCATCCCGCAGGCGACGGCCGGCGTCGTGGAACGCCTCGGCCGGTATCACAAGACGCTCCAGCCGGGGCTGAACCTCCTCGTGCCGTTCATCGACCGGCTGCGTCCGCTCATCGACATGCGCGAGCAGGTCGTCTCGTTCCCGCCTCAGCCCGTCATCACCGAGGACAACCTGGTGGTGTCGATCGACACGGTGGTGTACTTCCAGGTGACGGATGCCCGTGCCGCGACCTACGAGATCGCGAACTACCTCGGTGCGGTCGAGCAGCTCACCACGACGACGCTGCGCAACGTCGTGGGTGGGCTGAACCTCGAGGAGGCGCTCACCAGCCGCGACAACATCAACGGCCAGCTGCGCGTCGTGCTCGACGAGGCGACCGGCAAGTGGGGCATCCGCGTCTCCCGCGTCGAGCTGAAGGCCATCGACCCGCCCGTGTCGATCCAGGACTCGATGGAGAAGCAGATGCGCGCCGAGCGCGAGCGTCGCGCCACGATCCTGACCGCGGAAGGGTCGAAGCAGTCCCAGATCCTGGAGGCGGAGGGTCAGCGCCAGGCGGCGATCCTCAAGGCGGAGGGCGACAAGCAGGCCGCCGTGCTGCGCGCCCAGGGTGAGGCGGAGGCGATCCAGAACGTGTTCGGGGCGATCCACCAGGGCCGGCCCGATGACAAGCTGCTCGCGTATCAGTACCTACAGATGCTGCCCAAGATCAGCGAGAGCGAGTCGAGCAAGCTCTGGATCATCCCCAGCGAGCTAACCGAGGCTCTCAAGGGCATCGGGTCGGCGTTCACTCCCCGCGGTGAGGCGGCCGACGAGCCGCCGCGCGCCCAGTGACGCACCCGTTCTTCGCCGGCAGCAGGCACCCGCGGGTCTTCGCTCACCGCGGTCTAGTGCTCCCTGACACCCGGAGCACGGTCTGGGAGAACACGGCGGCGGCGTTCGCCTCAGCCCACGCAGCCGGTGCGGAGTACATCGAGACGGATTGCCGGGTGACGGCAGACGGTGATGTGGTGCTCTTCCACGACGAGACGCTGCAGCGCGTCGCGGGCGACCCGCGCGCGGTGCGTTCGGTGAGGACGAGGGAGCTGGCGGACATGTTCGCCGGGCACGGCGGACTGCTCACCGTGGCGGACGCGCTCGACGCCTTTCCCGACACGAGGTTCAACATCGACGTGAAGACCGCCGAGGCGTCGGCCCCGCTCGGCGCGGTGCTCGCTCCGCACGCGCACCGCGTGCTGGTGACGAGCTTCTCCGACCGGCACCGTCTGCACGCGCTGCGGGCGACCATGGACGCGGGAGCGGAGATCCGCCCCGCCACATCGGGTGGCCGATCGGTGATCGCGCGTCTGCGCGCACTCTCCGCTGCCCGCCTCTCCCCCGCCCGCGCGCTGCGCGACATCGACGCGGTGCAGATCCCGGAGTCGCACCGCGGCATCCGCCTGTTCACCCCCGCCCTGCTACGGGCCGCACGCCGCAGCGGAGCCGAAGTGCACGTCTGGACGGTCAACGACCCCGACGAGATGACGCGACTGGTCGCCGGCGGTGCGGACGGCATCGTGACCGACCGCGCCGACGTGGCCGTGCGCGCACTCTCCTGACGACCTGCCGCCGACGCGTGCGGCCCTGGGATTACCCTGTGAGTTCGCACCGGTTGTCGCCGCTGTGGATGAAGCGCACAGGCGCGAGCGTTATACCTGACAGCGACGAGAGGACCACACAATGGCAGATCGCAGCCTTCGCGGCATCCGGCTGGGTGCCCAGAGCCTTCAGAGCGAGGAGGGCGTCGTGTTCATGGAGCGACGCGCCACCGAGTACAAGTGCGACACGTGCGGTCAGGAGACCACCCTGATGTTCGCGGCGGACGCCGAGGCACCGCAGACCTGGGAGTGCCGTCACTGCGGCGCCGAGGCGGTGCTGCAGGTCGACGGCGCGTCCGTCAAGCTCGAGGACAGCGACGAGAAGGTGGCGCGAACCCACTGGGACATGCTGCTCGAGCGCCGCACGCGTGACGAACTCGAGGAGCTGCTCGCAGAGCGGCTCGCCTACGTCCGCGCCCGTCGCGGTGCGGGAGACGACCCCACCCGCCACCGCATCGGCGCGTGACTCAGCGTCGCCGCCGAGACAGCAGTCCCGCGACGACGAGCACAGCCGGCGTGATCAGCATCCCCAGCTGAATCCACGGACCCAGCACGACCCCAGCCGTGAGGCCGGAGCGCAGTTCGACTTCCTCGAGCAGCGCTCCGGCCTCATCGGCGTCCAGGGTCGACACCGTCGACCCGTCCGGCCGGATGATCTGGCTCGTGCCCACGGTCGAGACGTTCACCACGCTGCGGCCGGTCTCCACGGCGCGCATGCGCGCGAACGCGAGCTGCTGCAGGTTCTCGTCCGTCCCGCGGAAGTCGGCGTTGTTGGTCTGGAAGACGAGCACCTCGGCGCCCTGCATCACGCTCTCGCGGATGACTTCGTCGTAGATCACGTCGAAGCAGATCGCGAGACCGACTCCGGTCCCGCCCACCTGCACGAGCGGCGGGTTGGTGCCGGGGGTGTATTCGCGGCCGATGAGCCCGATGAGGTCGGGGGCGAGCGCGTAGTAGAAGTCGCGGTCGGGCACGTACTCGCCGAAGGGCACCGGATGGCGTTTGTCGTGCAGCTGCGTGGCGTCGCCGTCCTTCGTCCACAGGAACGACGTGTTGAAGATCTGCTCACCGCGCTCGGTGGCGGTGTTGGCCAGCAGCGGTGCATCGAACTCGTTCACCAGGCGGGTGAGCCGCCGCGCCGTCGTCTCGTCCTGGAACGGGTCGTAGTCGATGCCGCCCTCGGGCCAGACGAGCAGGTCGACGTCCGCATCGTCGATCATCCTGGTGGCGTCCGTCTGAGCGCTGATCACCCCGTACGGCTCGCGTTCGTCGAAGTAGCCCGTGGTGCCGTTGCCCTGCACCGCGGCGATGCGCATCTCGCCGGATCGCGCGGTGGGGAACAGCGGAGTCAGCAGCAGCACGATCAGCGTCACGGCAGGAGCGACGAGGTGCATCGGACGGATCCGTCCGCGCATCCGGAACAGCTCGATCAGCAGCGCGACGAGCGCGACCATCAGGAACGTCAGCCCGCTCACGCCCAGCCACGAGGCGACCGGCGCGAACGGACCCTGCGCCTGGGTCATGCCCAGCCGCGACCACGGGAATCCGCCGTACGGCCAGTTGCCGAGGAAGAGCTCGTGCGTGGTCCAGAGACCCGCAACGACCACGGGCAGGACAACCGGTGCGCTACGGGGCCAGACGCGCGGAAGCCAGCGGTACGCCAGCGTGATCGGCACGAGCGCCACCGCCGTGAGCACGCCCTCCACGACCGTCAGCGCGATCCACGGCACCGGACCGAGATAGCGCGCCGTGAAGGACACCTGCAGGGCGAAGAACACCAGTCCGTATGCCAAGCCGACCAGCAGCGCACCGCCGACGCGGCGTCCGCGCAGCATCGGCAGCAGCAGCGCCAACGCAACGAACACGAGGGGCCAGATGGCCGCCGCAGGAAACGCGAGCGCCATGAGCAGCCCCGCGACCGCGGCCACTCCGGCAGCCGCCCACAGCGGCACGGCGGGGCGTGCCGAAGGCGGGTCGGTGTCGTTCATCCGGTTCACACCGCGGTGTAGACGACGATGCCGCGACGCACCCCGTCGAGCGCTCGGCGAGCCGTGCGGGCCAGGTCGCCGTCCTCGGCGACGATCGAGAGCTGGTCGAGCAGATCGATCGTCTGCTTGGCCCAGCGCACGAAGTCGCCGGCCGCCATGTCGGCGTCGATCAGCACCCGATCGAGCGATCCGCCGCGGGCCCACGCGTGCATGGCTGCGGCAAGTCCCGGCGCCAGCGGCTCGGTGCGCGGCAGCGAGTAGTCGTGCTCGAGATCGTCGAGCTCTGCCCACAGCCTCGTCGTGGCGTCGTACGCGATGCGGAATGCGCCGCGCGGCAGGCCCCGCTCCCCCATGTTCTGCTCGTCGCGCCGCGGCTCGTAGACCAGGCAGCTGGCCATCGCGGCGAGCGACGGCGCGTCGAGGGTGCGCCACAGCCCCTGGCGCAGGGATTCGGCGACGAGCAGGTCGCGCTCACCGTAGATACGGCGCATGGTGCGGCCCGCGTCGGTGAGCGAGAGGCGATCGCCCTCGCCGTCGAGATAGCCGACGACCTGGAGCACGTCGATCACCCGGTCGAAGATCCGCGCAACCGTGCCGGTGCGCGTCTCGATCTGTCGGCGGATGCGGTCGGTGTCGCGCTTGAGCGAGAAGTACCGCTCCGCCCAGCGCGCATGCGCCTCACGGTCGGGGCAGCTGTGGCAGGCATGCCGACGCATGCGCGTGCGCAGCCCCTGGATCTTCTTGAGGCGCTTGTCACGCGCGGCACGCCCTCCGGCATCCCGTCGGTCCTTCTTCTCAAGATCGCTGAGCTCGCGCCGCATCGCGGCGTATTCGAGGAAGTCGCCGTGCTCGCACGTCATCGCGTCGCGGTAGCCGGAGAGGGATTCCTCCGCCTCGCGCACCTTGCGCGCGAGGCCCACGACAGACCTGTCGGCCTGGAACTGCGCGAACGACGACTCGAGGATCTCGCGTGCCCGTGCCCTGCCGAACCGATCGATGAGATTGACCGCCATGTTGTAGGTCGGTCGGAAACTGGAGTTGAGCGGATACGTGCGGCGGGATGCCAGGGCGGCGACCGCCTGAGGATCCATGCTCTCGGTCCACTGGACGACCGCGTGACCCTCGATGTCGATCCCACGGCGTCCCGCGCGGCCGGTGAGCTGGGTGTACTCCCCCGACGTGATGGCGACCCTGGCCTCGCCGTTGAACTTCTCCATCTTCTCGAGCACCACCGTGCGCGCCGGCATGTTGATGCCCAGAGCGAGCGTCTCGGTCGCGAAGACCGCCTTGACGAGCTTGCGCTGGAAGAGCTCCTCGACGACCTCCTTGAACGCGGGCAGCATGCCCGCATGATGGGCGGCGACGCCGCGCTCGAGGTCGTCGCGCCACTGCCAGAAGCCGAGCACGTCGAGGTCTTCGTCCTGCAATGCACGGGTGCGATCGGTGACGATCTCGCGGATCAGCGTGCGCTCCTCCTGCGTGGTCAGACGCACGCCGGAGCGGCGCACCTGCTGCACGGCCGCATCGCAGCCGACCCGGCTGAAGATGAAGAAGATGGCGGGCAGGAGGTTCGCCCGCTCGAGCAGCCGCACCACCTCGGGCCGGTCCATCCGCTCGACGCGGCCCATGTTCGACGGCCGCACGGGGCGCTTGCCGCCCCGGGGCGCCCGGTGCGCCTCCCTGCCGGCGTGTCTGCTGCTGCGGTGCTCCTGCGCGCGGCGGTTGCTCTCGTGGCGGGAGCCGGTGAACGAGCGGATGCGCAGCAGCTCCTGGTTCACCTGGGCGGTCGCGATGCCCGCGCGCTCGTCGAAGAGGGGCAGCAGGTCATCGCGCACGAGGACGTGCTGCTCGAGGGGCACCGGACGGAGCTCGGACACGATCACGTCGGTGTCGCCGCGGACGGTGTCGAGCCAGTCGCCGAACTCCTCGGCATTCGACACGGTCGCGCTGAGCGAGACGAGGCGCACCTGCTCGGGCAGATGCAGGATGACCTCCTCCCACACCGGACCGCGGAACCGGTCGGCGAGGTAGTGCACCTCGTCCATGATGACGTAGCGCAGCCCGCGCAGCGCGTCGGAGTCGGCGTACAGCATGTTGCGCAGCACCTCGGTGGTCATCACCACGATGCGCGCGTTGCCGTTGATGTTCGTGTCGCCCGTGAGCAGCCCCACCTGATCCGCGCCGTACACGTCGACCAGCTCGCGGAACTTCTGGTTCGACAGCGCCTTCATGGGCGTGGTGTAGAACGCCTTATCGCCGGCCGTCTGCATCGCGAGGTGGATCGCGAACTCGCCGACGATCGTCTTGCCCGCACCCGTGGGAGCGGCCACCAGCACGCTGCGGCCGCGCTCGAGCGCATAGCAGGCGTCGACCTGGAACGGATCGAGCGCGAAGCGCTGCCGCGCGGCGAACGCCTGTGTGTGCGGGTGCTCGGCCGCGGCGCGGGCGGCCGCATAGCGCTCGGCGGGTGAACTCATGCTGTGCGCAGGTCCGGGTCGAGGCCCTCGGCGATCCGTCGCTTGCGCCGCCGTCTGTCGAGCAGGAGGGTGAGGCCCGCGGCCGCGAAGTACAGCACCGTGAGCATGCCGGCCAGCATCAGCATGCTCACGACATCTGCGGCGGGCGTCGCGAGTGCCGCGAATGTGGTCGCGATGAGCACGGCGACCCGCCATCCCTTGAGGATCGCCTTCCCGGACAGGACGCCGGCGAAGTTGAGCACCACGAGGAACACGGGCAGCACGAAGGCGACGCCGATGACCATCATCATCTTGAAGACGAAGTCGTAGTACTTCTTCGCCTCGTACAGGTTGGTGGCGCCCTCGGCTGTGAAGGATGCCATCAGCTCGATGACGTGCGGGACGACCAGCGTGCCGACGTAGCATCCGGCGAAGAAGAGCGGCAGGGCCGCGCCCAGGAAACCGACCGTGTACCTGATCTCCTTGCGTGTCAGCCCCGGCATGATGAACGCCCAGAGCTGCCACATCCAGATCGGTGCCGACAGGAAGATGCCGATGGAGAAGGCGATGCGCATCCGCAGATCGAACGGCGCCGTGACCGAATCGTAGGTGAGCGCGACGAGCGTGTCGCTCGTCTTCGCGACCTGGTTGATCGGCTCGGTGATGAAGGCGATGATCGGGTCGGTGATGAGGAACGCGACGATCATGCCGACCAGCAGGCCGGCAGCCGCGAGCATGAGCCGCTTGCGGAACTCGAGAAGGTGAGCTCCCAGCGACATGCGCCGTTCGCCGCGTGGCTGGCTGTCCTTCGCGGCGTGGGAATCTACCGCAGCCACGCTGATCAGACTGTGCGATCAGGCCCGGCGGGCGCGTCGGGGTCGACGTCGCTCACGGCGTCCTTCTTCTTGGCGGGGTCGGCGGCGTCTTCCTCGCGCATGGCCTTCATCTCGCCCTTGAAGACACGAGCCGACTGGCCCATGCTCTTGGCCAGCGCCGGCAGCTTCGCCGCACCGAACAGAAGAAGGATGACGACGAGGAGTATAACCAGGTGCCATCCGTTGAGGTTGCCGAGCATGAAGGACTCCTAGATCGAGGTTGCGGTCAGTCTACCTGGGCGTGCTGCCGCTCAGACGTCTTGTAGAGGTCGAGTCCCGCCGCGGCCCAGTCGCGGGTCGTCGTGCGCGCGAGGGGCGGGTCGAGCACCTCGAGGGCACCGCCGAAGCGTGCGGCGACGCGCTTGATGCCGCGCGGGTCGGCCATCCGGATGCGGAGTGTCACGAGGCCCGCGCCTCGATCGACCTCCTCCTGCGGGAACGATCCGATCAGCGGCACCAGCCGCTCCGGGATCCGCACGGTCACCTCACCCTCCGGGCCGTCGCCGTCGCCGAACTCGGCGGGGACGGCGGCGTCGCCGTGCGTGATCGGGATGTCGGTGAGCCGCGCGTCGCTGACCCGGTCGAGGTGGAATGTGCGCATCGCGGTGCGCAGGTGACACCAGCCCTGCAGGTACCACTGGCCGTTGTCGATGCGGATCTGAGCGGGATCGACGGTGCGTGTGGTGGGCTGCGCGTCCGGAGCCTGGTAGCGGAACGACACGGCGACACCGTCGTGCAGCGCCTGCGAGACCACGCGCTGCACCTCCGTCACCGCGGCCGGCGCCACGACGAGGTCGGGTGGGGCACCGGCCGAGCCGCGCGACAGCTTGGCCATGAGACCGGTGACCAGGCCCGATTCGGCAACCGCCGGCACGGATGCGACCATCTGCAGTCCCGCCAGCAGCGCAGCAGCCTCGCGCGCGGTCAGACGCGGCACGCGCCGCAGCGCGACGTCGTTGGTGATCTCGATGATGTCGTGCTCGTCGAGCAGCTCCCAATCGATGTCGAACATCTCCTGCGGCAGCTGCCAGTAGCCGGAGTCTCCGGGCAGGCCGATGACCGTCAGCTTCTCGACCATCCCCCGGAGAGCCTCGCGGGTCACCCCGAAATCGGCGGCGGCTTCGTCGAGCGTCACCTGCCCGCGCTCGAGCAGGTAGGGCACGAGGGTGAGATAGAGCCGAACCTGCTCGGCAGCGAGAAGCGGGGCGCCCTGGGTGCTCATGATTCCTCCCGATCGGCGCCGTCCAGGGCGGCGGCGTGGCGCTCGGCGATCGCCCGAAGCCGCTGGATCACGGCACCGCGCAGATCCTCGGGATCCACCACCCGCACCTCTGGCCCGTACGACGCCAGCTCGTCGGCGAAGATGTCGCGGTCGACGTATCCGACGGCGATGCCCTGTGCGCGCGGTGTGGCGCGACGGCCGAGCCGCAGCGCGGCCTCGGTGCCCGGCGTGACCTCGAGCAGGGCGCGCTGGGCGGCCGCGACGTCCTCCAGACCCGCGAGTGCACGAGCCGCGGCGCCCTCACGCAGCGCGACGTCGAAGGTCTGCGCTGTCACCTTCACATCGCTGACGATGCGGCTGAGCAGGAAGGTGCGCTCGGCGTCCGCGTCGACGTCGATCCCGAACAGATGCCAGCGCGCCTCGTACTCCACCTGCGCGAGCGGACGGACGCGTCGGCGGGTGGGCGACTTCTCCCCCGGCTTGAGGTACTCGAAGACGACCACCCTGCTGCGCTCTATCCCCTCCTGCAGCGCGGGGAACGCAGCATCCCGGGCGGCGATGCGCGGTGCGAAGCCGATGATCGGCTCGTCGCCGTCGATGCCGAGTGCGCGGATCTTGCGCACTCCTGACCGGGCATCCATCGACACCGACTCGGTGCTCCACACGCTCCCGGCGAGACGCAGCACGGCGAGCTCGGCCGGTGTGAACTCGATGTCGGTGGGCAGGTCGTACTCGGCCTGCGGGATGCGGTAGCGGGCCTCGCGCAGATCGTGCGGATCGGCGGGATCGCCGATCGTCTCGATCGGAACGCCGAGCGAACGCAGCTCGTCCTTGTCGCGCTCGAACATCTTCTCCAGCGCATCGGTCCTCGCGCCTGCCTCGACGCGCTGCCGGTAGCCGGACACGTTCTCGATGATCTGCTGCTTGGTGAGCCCGATCTCCGTGGCCATCAGCGCCACGACGAGATTCGTCAGGCGCTCTTCGGCGGGGATCCGGGCAGGCGTCACCGGCCCATCAGCTCCTCGGGGATGACGCCCAGCACGTCGACGACGTACACGGTGGCGTCGTCACCGGACTCGGTCGGCACGATGACCATCAGCTGCGATCCCACCCGCGAGCTCGAGACCGCGTCGACGACCTCGGCAGGAAGACCGTCGGTGCCGGTGAGAGTGGCGTCCCAGGTGGTCTGGCCGACGCTGCGGCTCGTCCAGCCGACGGAGGTGGAGCGGATCAGGGCGGTGCCGTCGCCGACCTTCTCGTGCTCTCCCTGCAGCAGCGTCTCGGTGATCGTCTTCTTCGGCGCGGCCGTGTCGGGGATGATCACGCCGGGGCGACCGTCGGGTGCGCGCACCACCGAAGGGAGGCCGGGTGCGTCGTTGAACACCGCGGAGCCGTCCGCCTTGGCCAGGGCGGTGTAGCGCACGTCGTAGACGGCGACGAGGCTGTCGTTCGCATCGAGCCCGATCTGCTGCGCGGCGCCCTCGGGAAGCTCCGAAGCGGGGATCGATGCGACGATGCGGCTGCCTGCCGTCGCGCACGCCAACGCCTCGTCGACACCCGACAGCTCGGCGCCGGCGGACTCCGGGCTCCACAGCTTCAGCTGGGCGTCCAGCGTCTGTCCGGTCGTGCCGTTCACCAGCACCCGGGTGAGGATCGCCTCCTGGCGGCTGTCGGTGATCGCGCGGCCGTCACCGGTGATGATGTCGGCGTATGCGGGCTTTCCGGTGTGCACGGGCAGCTCGATCTCGACCTGCGGAGCGCCGAGATCTCCGGTCACCGTCACCGATCTCTCCAGCGCCGCCGAGCTGTCGCGCTCGCACGCGGCTCCGTCGAAAGTCGGCGCCGCGGCCGAGCACCCGGTCAGGACGAGGGTGGAGAGGGCGAGGGCCGAGAGGGCAGCGGTCGTTTTACGCACGCGCCCCAGTCTATTCCGATGCCCGCTCGCCCTCGCGCGACGCCGCCGCGACCCGCGCGCCGCCCGCGGCCTTCTGCGCCTCCCGCACGCGCTTGCGCAGGTTCTTGTCGGTGATCTCACGGTCGCCGACCGCGCCTGGCGTCCACAGCTCGACGTCCTCGTCACCGTAGCTGGACTTCGACGCGCGACGACGCACCTCGGGGGGCACGGCCCCCGGCGCCAGGCGACGTGCGGTGAGCAGGAAGCCGGTGTGCGCGACCATGCGGTGATCGGGGCGCACGGCGAGGCCCTCGACGTGCCAGCCGCGCACCATCGTCTCGGACGCATCCGGATCGGTGAACAGCCCGGTGCCTCGGATGTACTCCGCGACGCGCGACAGCTGGGTGGCCGTGGCGATGTAGCAGATCACCACTCCCCCGGGGGTGAGCGCCTCAGCGACGACGTCCATGCACTCCCACGGAGCGAGCATGTCGAGCACCACGCGATCGACCGTGCCGGCCGGGTGGTGAGCGCCCAGCTCCTCGGCCAGGTCTCCGACCACGACCTGCCATGTCGCGGGGGTCTCGCCGAAGAAGGTCTCGACGTTCGCCTTCGCGACCTCGGCGAAGTCCTCACGGCGCTCGAACGAGGTGAGGGTGCCCTCGGAGCCGATCGCGCGCAGCAGCGCCAACGACAGCGCACCCGAGCCGACACCGGCCTCGACGACCACGGCGCCGGGGAAGATGTCCGCCTGCATGACGATCTGCGCGGCGTCCTTCGGGTACACGATCGCCGCGCCGCGCGGCATCGACATCGCGAAGTCGCGGAGCAGAGGGCGCAGCGCCAGGTAGTCGTGGCCCGAGCTGTTGGTCGCGACGGATCCGTCGGGCTGGCCGATCAGATCGGCATGACGCAGCACCCCATGATGGGTGTGCAGCTCGCCGTCGGCACGCAGCGTGATGGTGTGCAGGCGCCCCTTCGGTCCGGTGAGCTGAACGCGGTCGCCCTCCCGGAAGGGACCGCTGGGACGTGCGGCGCTCATCGAGCACCCTCCTTCGCGAATCGGGCGTGCAGGTCTGCGAGGTCGGCCGTCGTGCGGCCCTCGAGGGTCGACCACAGCTCGTCGGCACCGCACCCGTCCAGCGCGACGATGTGCGGCACGCCGAGGGTGACCGCGCCCGATGCCGCGCCGGCGGCCACACCGGTCGGCGAGTCCTCGATGACGACGGCGTCGACGATGTCGATGCCCAGCTGGGCGGCCGCGGCCAGGTACGGATCGGGGAACGGCTTGGGCCTGTCGACCTCGTCGCCGGCGATGACGAGGTCGAACGCGGGGAAGTCGATCTGATCCAGGACGTCGAGCGCCATGCGACGAAGCGACATGGTCACCAGTGCCGTCGGGATGCCCTGCGCCCGCAGGTCGGCGAGAAGCTCGCGCGCGCCCGGTCGGAACGGCACCCCCTGCGTGCGCAGGAGCTCCGCGACACGATCGGTCATCAGGTCGACGATCTGCTGAGGTTCGAGGTCGACCCCCGCCTCCCGCAGCACGCGCCCGCTCTCGAGCAGACCGCTGCCGATCAGCTGCATCGCGTCGTCGTGCGTCCAGGTGCCCCCGTAGGACTCGACCAGCTCCGTCTCGACGGACATCCAGTAGGGCTCGGTGTTGACGAGGGTTCCGTCCATGTCCCACAGGACTGCGGCGGGCTTTCTGCTCATTGCACCCATGCTAGCCGGGTCGACGCGCCTCGCTTCACGGTGAGGTCTAGCCTGGAGGGATCGACTCGGCTTCCGGAAGGAGAGGGATGGACGTCCTCGGCTCTCGCATCATCGTCGCCGCGTTCGACGGCTGGAACGATGCCGGCGAGGCGGCCAGCGGTGCGATCGCGGCCCTGCGGGCGGCCGGCGAGTACGAACAGGTGCACGCCGTCGACCCCGAGCTGTACTTCGACTACCAGTACACGCGTCCCTCGACGCAGCTGAACGCCGACGGGCGTCGAGAGCTGCGGTGGCCGGAGGCGACGCTGTGGCGGCCGACCCGACCCGTCGACGCCGGGCCCGAGCTCTGGCTGCTGACCGGCTCCGAGCCGGCGCGCGCGTGGCAGGCGTTCGTGAACGAGTTCCTGGATGTCGCACTGCGCGACGACGCCACGGGTCTGGTCACGATCGGGGCGATGCTCTCCGACGTGCCGCACACCCGCCCGATCTCGGTGTTCGCCTCGAGTCAGGATGCGCGGGTGCGCGAGGTGCACGGGCTGGACAAGTCCAGCTACGAGGGCCCGGTGGGCATCCTGAGCGTGTTCGACCAGTTCTTCAGCCAGGCAGAGATCCCGGCGGCGAGCCTGTGGGCGAGCGTGCCGCACTACGTCGCGACGGCCGCCCCGTCGCCGAAGGCGACGCTGGCGCTGCTGGATCGTCTGGAGGAGCTGACCGGTGTGGGCCCCGCGCGCGAGCACATGCGCACCGAGGCCGCGGCGTGGGAGGCATCCATCGACGCGGCGGCCGCGGAGGACGAGGACATGGCGGAGTACATCCGCCAGCTCGAGCGCACCCGCGACGCGTGGGATTCCCCCGAAGCGTCAGGCGACGCCATCGCGCAGGCGTTCGAGCGCTATCTGCGCCGCCGGGGCGACGGCTTCGACAAGCGCTGATCGATCAGACGGCGGGCACGACGCCGGTCGCGAGCAGCACGATGAGGACGACGCCGAGCAGCACGCGGTAGATCACGAAGGGCAGGAAGCTGCGCTTCGAGATCCAGTTCATGAAGAACGCGATCACCCCGAGCGCGACGACGAACGCGACGCCGGTGGCGGCGAAGGTCTCACCCAGCCCGAAATGCTGATCCGGGTCTCCCCCGTGCTTGAACAGCTGGTAGAAACCGCTGCCGAAGACGGCGGGGATCGCCAGCAGGAACGCGTACCGGGCGGCCGCGGCGCGCTCGTACCCGAGGAAGAGACCCATCGTGATGGTGCCGCCCGAGCGGGACACACCGGGCACCAGTGCGAGCGCCTGCGCGAAACCGAACGCCGCGCCGTGCCCGTAGGTGAGCTGGTCGAGCTTGCGGCGCTTCGCACCGACATGGTCGGCGACGCCGAGCAGCACACCGAACACGATCAGCATGATCGCGACGATCCACAGGGAGCGGAACACCGTCTCGATCGAGTCCTGGAACAGCAGCCCCAGCACGACGATCGGGATGCTGCCGAGGATGATCAGCCAGCCCATCCGCGCGTCGGGATCGTTGCGCGGCGCCTTCCCGGTGAGGGAGCGGAACCACTGGGTGATGATGCGCACGATGTCCCGCCAGAAGAACACGACGACCGCGGCCTCGGTGCCGATCTGTGTGATGGCGGTGAACGCGGCGCCCGGGTCCTCGCCGGACGGCAGGAAGGTGCCGACGATGCGCAGGTGCGCGCTCGAGGAGATGGGCAGGAACTCCGTGAGTCCCTGCACAATGCCGAGGATGAGCGCTTCGAGCAGGTTCATGCGTCGCTTTCTGACAGGGGCTTGGTGGAGACGGGTCGCGAGCGCGGGCTGGTCAGCAGCCGCGCAGCAGATCGGCCAGCACGCGCTGGCCGAAGACAAGCGATTCTACGGGGACGCGCTCGTCGACTCCGTGGAACATCCCGGTGAAGTCCAGATCCGCGGGCAGACGCAGCGGCGCGAATCCGTATCCGGTGATGCCCAGCGATGCGAGCGCCTTGTTGTCGGTGCCGGCACCCAGAAGATACGGGATCACGGGAACTCCGGGGTCGTGACGCCCGAGCGCTGCGACCATGGCGTCGACGAGGTCTCCCTCGAATGCGGTCTCCATGCCGATGTCGCGCACGACCGTCTGGATCTCGACGTCGTCCCCGACGATGCGCTGCAGCTCGGCGAGCACGTCGTCCTCGGTCCCCGGGATGACGCGGACGTCGATGAGCGCCTCTGCCGTCTCCGGGATCACATTGTGCTTGTACCCCGCGGTCAGCGCCGTCGGGTTGGTCGTGGTGCGGAACGTCGAGCGCAGGAACGCCTCGGCGGGACCGGCCGCGGCGGCCAGGGCATCCGGGTCGTCGGTCGACCGGCCCGTGAGGGCGCTCAGCCCGTCGAGCAGCGCCCGCGTCGTCGGGGTGAGTCGGATCGGCCAGCGGGTGCGCCCGATCGCTGCCACCGCCTCGGCGAGCCGCGTCACCGCGTTGTCGTCGTGATAGCGGCTGCCGTGCCCGGCACGCCCCTTCGCGACCAGCCGCAGCCAGAGCATCGCCTTCTCCCCCACCTGAAGCAGATAGGCGCGGTGATCGTCGACGGTGATCGAATATCCGCCGACCTCGCTGATCGCCTCGGTGGCGCCGGCGAACCAGTCCGGACGCTCCTGCACGACGAGGGCCGAGCCCTCGACGCCGCCGTTCTCCTCGTCGGCGAAGAACGCGAGGATCAGGTCGCGCTCGGGCTGCTCGCCGGCCCGCAGGATGTCTGCGACCGCGGTGAGGATCATCGCGTTCATGTTCTTCATGTCGACGGCGCCGCGCCCCCACAGCATCCCGTCGCGCACCAGACCCTCGAACGGGTCGACGCTCCAGTCGGCGGCGACAGCCGGGACGACATCGAGGTGCCCGTGCACGACCAGCGCCGGACGCTCGGGATCGCGGCCGCGCACGCGTGCCATGACGTTGGTGCGCCGCTCGATCGGCTCGTAGTACTCCGGTTCGAGGCCCAGATCGGTCAGGTACGCGCCGACGTACTCGGCTGCCTCGCGCTCGCCGTTCGCCCGGCCTCCCCCGTAGTTCGAGGTGTCGATGCGGATCAGGTCGCGGGCGATGCGGACGACTTCGGGCAGCTCAGACTCGGGCATGTGCCCAGGCTACCCAACCCGGGTGGCGCGCCCGGGAGTCGGGCTGGTTCGAACAGGTGCGCGGGGCGTGCTAGAGTCGATCTTCGTTCGGCAGCGAACATCTGCGCGGGTGGCGGAATAGGTAGACGCGCTAGCTTGAGGTGCTAGTGCCCGCATAGGGCGTGGGGGTTCAAGTCCCCCCTCGCGCACAGAACGAAGAAGACCCGGGTCCTGAGGATCCGGGTCTTCTTCGTCTCAGCTCCGCTCCCGCAGACGCCGCCAGCGGTACGGCGGGAAGTCCTCCGGCCAGTGCATCCGCACGGTGCGGAATCCGCGCCTCACCCGGCGGCGGAAGCCGCGACCCCGCCACAGCGGACGCATCGAGATGCCCATCCGTCCTCCCCTGATCCGACCGATGCGCCCCACCTCGCCGAGGTGGTAGGACAGGTCGAGGTCGTCGTGGGTCTCGGCATCGTGGCGGTGCACGTCGGCGCGGACCGCGCGCCAGGCATCCGTCCGCATCGCCAGACTCGAGCCGAACAGCGGACGATGTCCGAGCGCCGCGCCGGCGGCGGCCGTGTACGCGCCGAGGTAGACCTCCGCCGTCCAGCGTAGGGCACGCGGTCCGTCGATGAATCGCGCACCGCCGGTCGCCGCGACGGTCGCCGTCGAGGACAACGACGCCACTGCGTCGTGCACCCACGTCGGCGGCGGCACGCAGTCGGCGTCCAGGCGGAGGATGAGGTCTCCGGCGGCTTCGTCGTACCCGGCTGCAGCCGCGGCAGGGATGCCGATCTCGGGACACGTCACCACACGCGCGCCGGCGGACGCGGCGATCGCCGCCGACGCATCCGAGGATGCATTGTCGACGACGATCACCTCATCGGCCGGTCGCGTCTGCTCGCGCAGGGCGTCGAGACAGCGCGTCAGCAGCTCCGCGTCATCCCGCACCGGGATGACGACCGACACTCGCAACGACGCTCAGGCTTCGACGTCGCCGCGCCACGCGCCGGTCTCGCCGCCCCGGCCCTCGATGAACTTCTTGAAGTTGTCGAGATCCTTCTTGACCGCGTGCGAACCGGCACCGACCAGTGCGCCCACCTTCTCGAGCAGACCCTGCGGGTCCCAGTCGATCTGCGCGGTCACTCGCGTGGTGCGGTCGTCGAGCTTGTGGAAGGTGACGACACCGGCGTGCTCGGTCTCGCCGCCCACGCTGCGCCAGGCGACGCGCTCATCGGGGTGCTGCTCGGTGATCTCGGCGTCGAACTCGCGCTGCGCACCGCCGACCTTGACGACCCAGTGGTTGTGCGTGTCATCGATCTGGGTGATCGAGACGACCTCGTCGAGGAAGTGCGGGAAGCTCTCGAACTGCGTCCACTGGTTGTAGGCGACGGTCACGGGGACGTTCACGTCGACGGTCTCGATGATCTGGGGCATCTTCAACTCCTCGCTTCGGGGATGGACCTCCCAGTGAGCCCGATCAGCGGGCGGCGCGGGAGGGGGTTGACGGCAGGGCCCGCGAGGGTCGACTCAGACCGCGCCGACGCCGAAGACGAGCCCCAGCGCGTAGGTGATCGCCGCCGCGCCCACGCCGATCGCCAGCTGGCGCAGGGCGCGCTTGAGGGGCGGCCCGCCGGAGAGGATGCCCACCATCGCGCCGGTGGCGAGCAGGGCGATCCCGACCAGCACGAGAGCGACGATGATCGCCGTCGTGCCGCTGAGGCCGAAGATCCACGGCAGCACGGGGATTATCGCCCCGGAGGAGAACAGCAGGAAGCTCGAGATCGCCGCGGCCCAGTCGCTGCCGATCACCTCGTGGTCGGCGTGCGTTCCGATCGGTCCTGTCGAGTCGCGGCGGATGCCCGCCTGCGCGGCCTGCACGACGCGCTGCGCGCGGATCAGCGACTCGTCCTGACCCATGCCGCGCGCGCGGTAGACGAGGGCCAGTTCGTTCGCGTCGATGTCGAGGTCGCCCGCGTTCGCATCGGCATCGCTGTTCTCCTCGGTGGATGCCAGCAGCTCGCGCTGCGATCTGACGGAGACGAACTCGCCGGCACCCATCGAGAGGGCACCCGCCAGGAGTCCGGCGATTCCGCTGAAGAGCACGAACGGGCCGCTCACGCCGGTGGCGCCGATGCCGAGCACCAGCGCGAGGTTGGAGACGAGACCGTCGTTCGCGCCGAACACGGCCGCGCGGAACGAGCCCGACAGTCGTCGGCGTCCGCGCGCGGCGAGCCCGCGGACCACCTCGTGGTGCACCTTCTCGTCGGCGCGCATCGCGGCCGTCGCGAACCTCTCGGTGTCGTACGGCGATCGGGCTTCGGCGCTCTGCGCGAGGGCGAGCACGAAGATCGATCCGAAGCGCGAGGCCATCCAGCCGAGCATCCGCGAGCGCAGGCCGGCCCTCGGCAGCCTCTGCGGCTCTCCCCCGAGAAGGTCGAGCCAGTGCTGCTCGTGACGGCGCTCCGCGTCGGCGAGCGAGAGCAGGATCTCGCGCTCCTCTCCGTGGCGACGTGCAGCGAGGTTCGTGTAGACGGCGCCTTCGGCGCGCTCTTCGACCAGATAGCGTGCCCACTGCCGGCGATCGGCGGGGGTGGGCTGTGCGGGCGCGTTCATGCATCCTCCGTGCTGTGGGGAACAGTCAACGGTATCGACGGCCACGCGCAGGAACCGCGTCAGGACAGCGATTGACAGGATTTCGGATGCCCGAAGCGCAGGCCGCTCAGGAGCGCACGCGCTTGCGCAGCACGTCGATCCGTGACTGCAGCTGAGTGACGGTCGCCTGCGCGACGGCGGGTCCGCCGCACACGCGCCGCAGCTCGGCATGCACCGCACCGTGCGGCTCGCCGGTCTGCCTGGCGTACAGGCCGACCAGGCTGTTGAGCAGCTGCCGCTGCTCGCGCAGGGTGCGGTGCAGCGGCGCCGGCAGGGTCGACTCCTGCTCGGGAGGAGCCGCCGCCTCACGCGCCTGGCGCAGCTTGCTCTGCCGAGCCTGACGCTGCATGAGGAGGTCGTGCACGTGCTCGGGCTCGAGCAGCCCAGGAAGCCCGATGAACTCCTCCTCCTCCGGGGTGCCGGGTTCGGCCAGCTGGCCGAAGTCCTTGCCGTCGAAGACGACGCGGTCGAAGTGCGCGAGCGAGGAGATCGCCTGGTAGCTGAACTCCTGCGTCAGGGCATCCGACGCATCGTCCTCGCGATTGGCGCTCTCCAGGAGCGAGTCCTCGAGGCCGTCGTCGTCCTTGGTCTGACGGTCCAACGCGTGATCGCGCTGCTTCTCCATCTCGTTCGCGAGCGTCATCAGCACGGGGACGTTCGGCAGGAACACGCTCGCCGCCTCACCACGCCGGCGGGCGCGCACGAAGCGCCCGATCGCCTGCGCGAAGAACAGCGGCGTCGAGGATGAGGTCGCGTACACGCCCACCGCGAGTCGGGGCACGTCCACACCCTCCGACACCATGCGCACCGCGACCATCCACCGCCGGTCGTCGGCGCTGAAGCGCTCGATCCGCTCCGACGCCGATGCGTCGTCGCTGAGCACGACGGTGGGCTGCTGCCCGGTGATGCTGTGCAGGATCTTCGCGTAGGCGCGGGCCACGGTCTGGTCCGTGGCGAGCACCAGCCCGCCGGCGTCGGGAACGTGGTGGCGGATCTCGGAGAGGCGCCGGTCGGCGGCGCGCAGCACCGCGGGCATCCACTCCCCCTCCGGGTCCAGCGCCGTGCGCCAGGCCTGCGAGGTGACGTCCTTGGTGTTGTCCTGGCCGAGGTGCGCCTCGAGCTCGTCGCCGGCGCTCGTGCGCCAGCGCATCTTCCCGGAGTACATGTGGAAGAGCACGGGGCGCACGACGCCGTCTTCCAGGGCGCGCCCGTAGCCGTAGGCGTAGTCGGTGCTGGAGACCCGTGCTCCCGATTCGTCGGGCAGGTACTCGACGAACGGGATCGGCGCGGTGTCGCTGCGGAAGGGCGTGCCCGAGAGCAGCAGCCGCCGCTTCGCCGGACCGTAGGCGTCGCGGATCGCGTCGCCCCAGCTCAGCGCGTCACCGCCGTGGTGCACCTCGTCGAGGATCACGAGCGTGTTCGCGTCTTCGGTCAGATGGCGGTGCACCGACGACTTCGCGGCGACCTGCGCATAGGTCACGACCACTCCGTGGTACTGCCGCGACGGCACCCAATGACTGTTGCGGAATCGCGGGTCGAGGCGGATGTGCACCCGCGCGGCGGCATCAGCCCACTGCGTCTTCAGGTGCTCGGTGGGCGCGACGACGATGATCCGGTTCACCTCGCCCATGCGCAGCAGCTCGACCGCCAGCGTCAGGGCGAAGGTGGTCTTTCCGGCGCCGGGGGTCGCGGCGACGAGAAAATCGCGCTGATCGGCCTGGAAGTACTGCTCGAGCGCCTCGCGCTGCCATGCTCTCAGCTTGTCGGCGGTACCCCACGGCGCGCGCTGAGGAAAGGACGGAGAGAGCATCGCATCTACGATAATCCAGCCCGCCGACAGTTCGGTTCGAGGCCGGGGGTAGGCTCGGATGCTGTGCTCGGGGCGCCCCCGGCACTTCCTGTCGAAGGAGAGACGATGCTCGATCAGGATTCGACGCGCACCCCGTACGTCGCCAACCAGGGTCCGCATCCGTGGCGACGATTCGTCGCGGTCGGCGACTCGTTCACCGAGGGCATCGGCGATCCGGACCACCGCGCGCCGGGCGGTCACCGGGGCTGGGCCGATCGGGTCGCGGAGGTGCTGTCCCAGGACGTCGACGACTTCGCGTACGCGAACCTCGCCGTGCGCGGCAAGCTCATCGCCCAGATCGCCGCGGAGCAGATCGAGCCGGCTGTCGCCCTGAAGCCCGACCTCGTGTCGATCTGCGCCGGAGGAAACGACGTGATCCGTCCGCGCACCGACCCCGACGACATCGCCGCTCAGCTCGAACGCGCCGTCGAGCGCTTGGCCTCCACCGGCGCCGCTGTCGTGCTGTTCACCGGCATCGACACGCAGTTCACACCCGTGTTCCGGCCGTTCCGCGGCAAGGTCGCGATCTACAACGAGAACGTGCGCTCGATCGCCGAGCGCCACGACTGCATCGTGGCCGATCAGTGGGCGCTGAAGGTGATCCAGGACACCCGGTTCTTCGCCGACGACCGGCTGCACCTGAACGCGCTCGGCCATCACGAGGTCGCGCGCATGGTGCTGCGTGCGCTGAACGTGCCGAACGCCCTGCAGCCGATGCAGCCGGATCCGATGCCGGTGCGCACCTGGCGCGAGGCGCGCACCGAAGACATCGGCTGGGCACGCGAGCACCTCGTGCCGTGGGTGCTGCGGCGTCTGCGGCACCAGTCGTCTGGAGACACCATCGCCGCGAAGCGTCCCGACGCGATGCCGTACCTGCGCCGCGACCTCGACTGAGGGCGGGTCCGCTGCTCAGCGCGTCGCGTAGAACGCCACCGCCGACGCCGCTGCGACGTTGAGCGAGTCCACCCCTCCCATCATCGGGATCGTCACCCGTCGATCCAGCAGACGGTCGGTCTCGGGCCGGATGCCGTCGCCCTCGGTGCCGAAGATCAGCGCGAGCCGCTCGGGTGACTGCGCCACGAGATCGTCGAGCGTGATCGCGCCGTGTCCCAGGGTCATCCCGGCGACGAGGTACCCGGCTGAGCGCAGGTCGTCGATGCCGTCGGGCCAGCGGTCGATCCGCGTCCACGGCACCTGGAACACGGTGCCCATCGACACGCGCACCGCACGGCGATAGAGCGGGTCGGCGCAGGTGGGGCTGACGAGCACCGCGTCGACGCCGAGTGCCGCGGCGGATCGGAAGATCGCCCCGACGTTGGTGTGGTCGGTGAGCCCCTCCAGGACGGCGATCCGCGAGCGCTCCGTGTCGATCTGCGACAGCAGGTGCTGCAGGCGTGCCGGCTCGGGCCGGTGCATGGCCGCCATGACCCCACGGTGCACCGCGAATCCGGTGAGCTGCTCGGCGACCTCGTCGGTCACGACGTACACGGGCACGTCGCGCTGCCCGAGCAGTTCGGCGACGGCATCCGTCCACTTCTGCTGCGTCAGCATCGACCGGGGGCGGTGCCCCGCCTGCAGAGCGCGCTCGATGACCTTCGCCGATTCGGCGATGTACAGCCCGCCGGCCGGCTCGCGCACCCGGCGCAGGGCCGTGTCGGTGAGCGAGCGGTAGTCGTCGAGCACCGGGTCGTGCGCGTCGCGGAGGTGATGCAGCTGCATCCGTCCATGCTGTCAGGTCGAGACGGCCCCGACGCGCCGTCCTCCGCATAGACTTTCGGGGTGCAGTCGCTCGAGCTCTCGGACACCGCCTCCGACGCCGTCGAGCGCACGGTCGGGCTGCTGCAGGACCGGCCGTTCGCCGTGCTGACCGGCGCGGGTGTCTCGACCGATTCCGGCATTCCCGCGTACCGCGGCGCGGGCGCACCACCGCGCTCGACCCCGATGACCATCCGGACGTATCTCTCCGATGAGGCCGCGCGTCGGCGGTACTGGCTCGGCGGTCATCTCGGCTATCGTGCCTTCACCGCGCCCGACCCGAACGGCGGCCACCGTGCCCTCGCGGCGCTGGAGCGCGCTGGCGCGGCGACCGGGGTCGTCACCCAGAACGTCGACGGACTGCACCTGCGCGCCGGCAGCCGCCGCGTGATCGAGCTGCACGGCACCATGCACCGTACACTCTGCCTGCACTGCGGGCAGGTGTACGACCGCCGGGCGATCGCCGAGCGCATCGAGCAGCTCAACCCGTGGGTCCTCGTTCCTGAGAACATCGTGCTGAACCCCGACGGCGACGTGTCGCCGGAGAGCACAGCAGGATTCGTCATCCCCACCTGCGAGATCTGCGGCGGGATGCTGAAGCCCGACGTGGTGTACTTCGGCGAGTTCGTGCCGACCGCGCGCTTCGCGCTCGCGGAATCGCTCGTGCACGCCTCGGCCGCGCTCGTCGTGGCAGGCACATCTCTCACGGTGAACTCCGGCATCCGCGTGATCGAGCGCGCACGACGGCGCGACATGCCGATCGTGATCGTCAATCACGAGCCGACGAGGGCGGATGCCTGGGCCGACGAGGTCATCGAGGGCGGCACGACCGAGGTGCTCACCGCGCTCGCCGCCCGTCTCGGAGCTCTCTGAGCGGTGCACATCGGGGCGTCGCCTAGGCTCGAGTGGTGACCCTGCTGACACTCGTACGCCACGGACAGACCGACTGGAACCTCGCTCGCCGCATCCAGGGCACGACCGACATCCCGCTCAACGAGACCGGGCGCGACGATGCCCGCAGAGCCGCCGCCGCCCTCGCCGACGAGCGGTACGACGCGATCTATGCGAGTCCGCTGGTGCGCGCGCAGCAGACGGCTGAGATCATCGCCGACGAGCTCGGCCTCGGCTCGCCGGCGCTCACTCGCGGGCTGCGCGAGCGCACCTTCGGCGAGGGCGAGGGCATGCTCGTCGAGGACTACCTGAAGACGTGGAGTGACTGGACCTCGGCCGTCCCCGGGGCGGAGACCCTCGAGGAGGTGCGTGAGCGCGCGCTGGACTCGCTCGAGCGGATCGTCCGCGCCTCGCGTCGACGGTCGGCACCGCGCGCGGAGTCGATCATCGTGGTCAGCCACGGCGGAGTCATCCGCTCGCTGCTCATGCACGTGTCTGGCGGGTCGCTGCCCCGGGTGGGCGATTCCCTGCACAACGGCTCGGTGCACCGCTTCGTCGCCGAGCCCGGCACGCTGCGCCTCCTCGAGACGATCCCGGTCTGAGTTCAGCGCCTCTCGATGACGGCTCTGGCGTGCCGCAGCACGGGCTCGTCGATCATCCGCCCCTCGAAGCGGAACACCCCCCGCTCCCCCTCGGCGGCGGCGATCACGGCCTCCGCCCAGGCGATCGTCGCGTGGTCGGGCCGGTATGCGTCGCGGATCACCGGGACCTGCTTCGGGTGGATGCACGCGGTCGCCCCGAACCCGGATGCCACGGCATCCGCGGCCTCGGCGGCCAGACCGTCGACATCGTCGATGTCGAGGTGCACCGCGTCGACGGCCGTGCGGCCGTACGCCCCCGCCGCGAGCAGGATCTGAGACCGGGCGGCGCGGGCGACGTCGCGGTAGCGCCCGTCGGAGAAGCGGCTCGACAAGCCGCCGAGCGAGGCCACCAGGTCTTCGGCGCCCCACATCAGGCCGACGACGCGCTCGTGGGCGGCGATCTCGCCGGCGCGGTGCACCCCACGGGCGGTCTCGCACAGGGCGATCAGCCCGAACTCGGCGCCGAACGCATCGAACGCCGCCGGGTCGTCGCTCTTGGCCACCATCACCGTGCGAAACGGCGTGCGTCGCAGCGCACCGACGTCGCGGGCGAACTCCGCGGTCTCGGGTGCGTTCACACGCACGATGACGCGACCGGGGTCGAGGTCGGCGGCGACGATGTTCTCCCGCGCCTGCGCCTTGGCATCGGGAAGCACCGCATCCTCGAGATCGAGGATCACGGCATCCGCCTTCTGCAGCGCCCCCGCGAACCGCTCGGGGCGGTCGGCGGGGCAGAACAGCAGCGCAGGGCCCATGTCGAGGGTCATCGCTCGCCCTCCGGCAGACACAGCATCAGAGCGGTGCGTGTCGCCGTCGCCACGACGACGCCGTCCTGGTTGCGCCCGGTGTGCTCGATCGTGCAGATGCCCTGACCGGGACGGGATGCCGAGAGTCGCTTGTCGACGATCACGCTCTCGGTGTACAGCGTGTCGCCGTGGAACAGGGGATGCGGGAAGGAGATGTCACCCAATCCCAGCTGCGCGACCAGCGTGCCCTGGGTCAGCTGCGCGACCGACGCGCCCACCATCGTCGACAGGGTCCACATCGAGTTCATCAGACGCTGGCCGAACGGCTGCTGCGCATCGGCGAACGCAGCGTCCAGATGCAGCGCCTGCGTGTTCATGGTGAGGGTGGTGAAGAGCACGTTGTCGGCTTCGGTCGCCGTGCGACCCGGCCGGTGCAGATAACGCGCGCCGACCTCGAACTCCTCGAAGTACAGGCCGCGCTGGACGATATCGGTCATGCTCGCGCGCTATCCGACCAGGCCGAGCGAGCGGGCGATGACGAGCAGCTGCACCTCGGTGGTGCCCTCGCCGATCTCGAGGATCTTCGAGTCGCGGTAGTGCCGCGCGACGGAGTACTCGTTCATGAAGCCGTTGCCGCCGAAGATCTGCGTCGCGTCGCGCGCGTTGTCCATCGCGGCCTCGCCCGAGACGAGCTTGGCGATCGCCGCCTCCTCGGCGAACGGGCGGCCCGCGTCGCGCAGGCGTGCGGCGTGATGCCAGGCGAGTCGTGCGGTGTGCACGCGGGCGCGCATGCGAGCCAGCGTGAACTGGGCGTTCTGCCTCGTGCTGAGGGCCGCGCCGAACACCGTGCGCTTGCTGGCGTAGTCGACGGCGGCCTCCAGGCATCCCTCGGCCGCACCCGTCGCGAGAGCCGCGATCGCGATGCGTCCCTCGTCGAGGATGCTGAGGAAGTTGCGGAACCCCTGGCCGCGCTCGCCGAGCAGATTCTCCGCGGGCACGCGCACGTCGTCCAGGGTGAGCGGATGCGTGTCGGATGCATTCCATCCGACCTTGTCGTACGCCGGTTCGACGGTGAACCCCGGGGTGCCGTTCGGGACGATGATCGTCGAGATCTCCTTGCGCTCGCCGCCGTCGGCGCGTGGCACGGTGCCGGTGACGGCGGTCATCGTGACGAAACGGGTGATGTCGGTGCCGGAGTTGGTGATGAACTGCTTGCTGCCGTTGAGCACCCACTCGCCGCCGTCGAGACGCGCCGTCGTGCGGGTGGCACCCGCATCGCTGCCCGCCTCCGGCTCGGTGAGACCGAAGCCCGCCAGCGCCTCGCCCGCCAGCAGCGCGGGCAAGTGCTCCTGCTTCTGCGCCTCGGTGCCGAAGCGGTAGACGGGCATGGCCCCCAGGCTGACGCCGGCCTCGAGGGTGATCGCCAGCGACTGGTCGACACGGGCGATGCCCTCGATCGCGAGGCCGAGCGCCAGGTAGTCGCCGCCCTGACCGCCGTACTCCTCCGAGAACGGCAGACCGAAGAGTCCCATCTCCCCCATCTGCCGTACGACGTCGAGGTTCAGGGTGTGCGTGCGATCGGCCTCGTACGCCTGCGGCGCGACGACCCCCTCCGCGAATTCGCGCACCATCGCGGCGAGCTCGCGCTGCTCCTCGGTGAGGTCGACACCGGTCAGTTCGGTCTGGGCGCTCATGCTGTCTCCTGTTCGCTGACTCGTGCCACGGGCTGGTCCCGTCGCACCTGATCGCCGAGGGCGACCAGCAGGTGCACCGTGCCGTCGTGGGGCGCGAGCACCGGATGCTCCATCTTCATCGCCTCGATGGAGACGAGCGGGTCTCCCGCTCGCACCATGTCGCCGTCCGCGACGTGGACCGCCACGATGCTGCCGGGCATCGGTGCCCGGCCCTCGGGCCGGCTGGGCGCTGATGCGCGTTCGCGCTCGGCGAGACGGCGTCGCATGCGCTCCCGACGCGAGAGCGGACGCAGGCGCGTCGTCATGCCGTCGGCGAAGACCCAGACGGCGCCGTCATCGTCGACGGCCGTCGGGATGCCGTGCGCGTACGCTGTCGGCGCCTCGACGATGGTGTCGTCATCGGTGACGAACGCGATCGGCGGCGGCGCCGCCGAGCCTCCGATGCGCCAGCCCGGCAGCTCGTGCCAGATGTCGGCGGCGGAGGGACGACGGCCGAGCGGGGCGGCCTGCGCGGCAGCCGCGAGCATCGCGGGTGTCGGCTGCGGAGCGGTGAACGGCAGCATCGTCTCGATCAGACCCGTGTCGAGGTCGCCGCGACGCACCCGGTCGTCGCGGATCAGAGCGCGCAGGAATGCGATGTTCGTCTCGACGCCCAGGACGACCGTGCGGGCCAGCGCGGCGTCCAGACGACGCAGCGCGGTCAACCGGTCAGCACCGTACGCGATGACCTTCGCGATCATCGGATCGTAGAAGCCGCTGATCTCCGAACCGGTCTCGATCGCGGCATCCACGCGCACATCGCGCGGAGGATCGAACAGCAGGACGCGTCCGGTGGACGGCAGGAACCCTCTCTCGGGCGATTCCGCGTACACCCTCGCCTCGACGGCGTGACCGCGCACGGCCGGGGGCGCCTCGATCGCGCCTCCGGCGGCGATGTGCAGCTGCAGGGCGACCAGGTCGAGGCCGGTCACCTCCTCGGTGACGGGATGCTCGACCTGGAGACGGGTGTTCATCTCGATGAAGAACACGTCGTCCACGGCATCCGCCTCGACGAGGAACTCCACCGTGCCCGCGCCGACGTACTCGACGCTCGTCGCCGCGGCCACCGCAGCGTCGAGCAGGCGACGGCGCACGGCGTGGGGGAGGGTGGCGGCCGGCGCCTCCTCGATGACCTTCTGATGACGCCGCTGCAGCGTGCATTCGCGCTCGCCCAGGGCAATGACCGTGCCGTGCGTGTCGCCGAAGACCTGCACCTCGATATGCCGTGGTCGCTGCACGAGGCGCTCGAGCACCATCGCGTCGTCGCCGAAAGCCGCGGTCGCCACGCGGCGCGCGGTCGCGAGCGCTCCGGCGAGCTCGTCGCCCGAGCGGACGATCTCCATCCCCTTGCCGCCGCCGCCCGCACTGGGCTTCACGAGCAGCGGATAGCCGACCTCGTCGGCGCGAGCCCGGATCTCGTCCTCATCCATGCCCGCGGCGGTGAACCCCGGAACCACGGGCACGCCGTGGAGCGCGACGTGGTCGCGCGCGGTCGCCTTGTCGCCCATGATCTCGAGCGCGCGCTCGCCGGGGCCGACGAAGATCACACCGGCGGCGGCGCATGCGCGGGCCAGCTGAACGCTCTCGGAGAGGAAGCCGTACCCGGGGTGGATGGCCTGGGCCCCGGATGCCGCCGCGGCGGCCATGATGGCGGCGACGTTCAGGTACGAGTCCGACGCGGCGGAGCCGCCGATGTGCACGGCCTGGTCGGCCTCCTGCACGTGCGGTGCGTGCGCGTCGGCGTCGCTGTACACGGCGACGCTGCGCATTCCGAGCTCGCGCAGAGTGCGGATGATGCGGCGGGCGATCTCGCCACGGTTGGCGACGAGGACGGTGTCGATGGTCATGGCGATCACATCCGGAAGAGGCCGAAGCGCGGGGCGGGCAGGGGCGTGCGGGAGACGACGTCGAGCGCGAGGCCGAGCAGGTCGCGGGTCTGGTCGGGATCGACGATCCCGTCGTCCCACAGCCGCGCTGTGGCGTAGTAGGGCTCGCCCTGGGCCTCGTACTGGCTGCGGACGGGCATCTCGAAGTCGGCCCGCTGCTCGGGGGTCCACGGTGTCCCGGCCGCGGCGAGCTGATCCTCCTTCACCGTGGCGAGGACGGATGCCGCCTGCGCACCGCCCATCACCGAGATGCGGCTGGACGGCCAGCTCCACAGGAACCGCGGCGAGTACGCCCGGCCGCACATGGAGTAGTTGCCGGCCCCGAATGAGCCGCCGATGATGACGGTCAGCTTCGGCACGCGGGTGGTGGCGACCGCGGCCACCATCTTCGCCCCGTCCTTCGCTATTCCCCCTGCCTCCGCGTCCGTGCCGACCATGAACCCCGTGATGTTCTGCAGGAACAGCAGGGGGATGCCGCGCTGATCGCAGAGCTCGATGAAGTGCGCGCCCTTCTGCGCGGATTCGCTGAACAGCACACCGTTGTTCGCGATGATGCCGACGGGGTGGCCGTGCAGCCGGGCGAACGCGGTGACCAGGGTCGTGCCGTACTCGGGCTTGAACTCGCTGACGCTGTCGGCGTCGACGAGCCGGTCGATGACCTCGTGCACGTCGTAGGCGGCGTTGACGTCGACGGGCACGACGTCGTAGAGGCTTCCGGTCTCCGCCGGAGCGATGCTCGGCTCGACCTGCCAGGCCGGCTGCGCCGGCTGAGGCAGGGTGGCGACGATGTCACGGAGGATCTCGATGGCGTGCTCGTCGTCGTCGGCCAGGTGGTCGACGACCCCGGATCGACGGGCGTGCAGCTCTCCCCCGCCCAGCTCCTCCGCCGTGACGATCTCGCCGATCGCGGCCTTCACCAGCGGCGGACCGCCGAGGAAGATGGTGCCCTGGCCCCGCACGATCACGGTCTGGTCGCTCATGGCGGGCACGTACGCGCCGCCCGCGGTGCACGAGCCCAGCACCGCCGCCAGCTGCGGGATGCCGGCGGCGGACATGCGCGCCTGGTTGAAGAAGATGCGTCCGAAATGGTCGCGGTCGGGGAACACCTCATCCTGTCTTGGAAGGAAGGCTCCGCCCGAGTCGACCAGGTAGAGGCACGGCAGGCGATTCTCGAGTGCGATCTCCTGAGCACGCAGGTGCTTCTTCACCGTCATCGGGAAGTAGGTGCCGCCCTTGACGGTCGCGTCGTTGCAGACCACCATCACGTGCCGCCCGTGCACGAGCCCGATGCCGGCGATCACCCCGGCCCCCGGCGCCTCGTCACCGTACAGTCCGTGCGCAGCCAGAGGGGCGACCTCGATGAAGGGGCTGCCCTCGTCGAGCAGCCGATCGACGCGATCACGCGGCAGCATCTTGCCTCGAGCGACATGCCGTTCGCGGGAGCGCTGCGGACCGCCGAGTGCCGCGGCGGCGAGGCGCTTGCGCAGCTCTTCGGCGAGAGCCTGCTGGGTGACCGGCATCGCGGGTCCTCCTTGACCGTTGCGGAAAAAATGCGCCAGACAGGTTAGTGTTCACTAACCCCGGCAATTCAGGTTAGCGAGGATTAACCGAAATGACAACGGCCGTCACGCCGCGCAACCGCGCCAAAGCCGAGCGCACCGATGCGATCCTCGTCGCGGCCGCCGAGCTGTTCGGCGCACGGGGGTACTCATGCGTCAGTCTGGAAGACATCGGCGCCGCCGTGGGCGTCTCGGGCCCTGCCGTGTACCGTCACTTCGCGGGCAAGCAGGCGCTCCTGGGCGCCCTGCTCATCGGCGTGAGCGAAGACCTCGTCGCCGGTGGCACGGCTGTCGTGCGGGACGCGACCGACGAACGCACGCGCATGGCGATGCTCGTGGACTTCCACGTCGACTTCGCGCTACGCAACGCCGCCGTCATCCGCGTGCAGGACCGCGACCTCTCGCACCTGTCCGAGGAGTCGCAGTCGGACGTGCGGCGGCTGCAGCGGGCGTACATCGGGCTGTGGATCGATGCGCTCGGCTCTCTCGTCGCGGGCGAGCGGGACCAGCTGCGTCTGCGTGTGCAGGCGTGCTTCGGGCTGCTGAACTCCACCCCGCACAGCACCTCGGCCGCCCTGCGCGAGCACGCCGACACCGCGCGCGTGCTCGCCTCGATGGCGTTGGCCGCCCTCACCGCCGGCGCGGACTGACCGCGCGCGCGTGGCCGTCTCGCGCCGACGGAGCAGGCCCCGCTCGATGCGTCAGTACAGCAGAGCCCTGCCCGGCTGCTCGAGGATGTCGGCGACGTCCTTGAGGAAGCGCGCACCCTCGGCCCCGTCGACGAGTCGGTGGTCGAACGACAGGCTCAGCGTCATCATCTGACGCAGGGCGATCTCGCCACGGTGCTCCCACGGCTGACGGCGCACCGCCCCCACGGCGAGGATCCCGGACTGGCCTGGCGGGAGGATCGGCGTGCCCGCATCGATGCCGAAGACGCCGATGTTGGTGATCGAGAAGGTGCCGCCGGCGAGTTCGGCCGGGCTGGTCCGGCCGGCTCGTGCCGTCTGCGTGAGCTGGGCGAGGGCGTCGGCCATTCCGGTGAGCGAGAGCCGCTCGGCGTCGCGGATGATGGGCACGATCAGGCCTCGCTCGGTCGCTGCGGCGATGCCGAGGTCGACGAAGTGATTGTGCACGATCTCACCGGCGGCCTCATCCCACGTCGCGTTCAGCGACGGGTTGCGCCCGAGGGCGAGAGCCACCGCCTTCGCGATCACCACGAGCGGCCCGATGCGGTGCTCGGCGAGCGACCTGTCGCCCTTCAGCTGGTCGATCAGCTCCATCGTCGCCGTGACGTCGACGGTGTGGAAGGTGGTGACGTGCGGAGCCGTGAACGCGCTGTGCACCATCGCCTGAGCGGTGTGCTTGCGCACACCCTTGATCGGGACCCGGGTCTGGGCCCGCTCCCCCGACGCCGCAGCGGGCGGTGCAGGCGAGAAGACGGGCGCCGTCTCGACGGCGATCGCACCGGTCGCACCGGTCCGCTCGGCATAGGCATCCACGTCCGCACGGGTGATGACCCGGTCGCCGATCTCGGCGGCGACGAGCGCGAGATCGACGCCGAGACGCTTCGCGTGGGCGCGCACGGGAGGAGTCGAACGGGGCCGCTCCCCCACCACCGGCTCGGCGACGCTCGGCGGAAGCACATCGTGCGGGGCGGCCACGAGCACGTCGGCGTCGGCCGCGGCCGCGGGAGTCGCTCCGCCTCTGCGAGCCCGTCTGGCCGGACGCTGCCCGGATGCCGGAGCTGCGCCGTATCCCACCAGGTTGGGCTGCGCCTTCTCCTGAGCAGCGGCTTCGGCGGGCGCCGCGGGCGTCCGGGGCTCTTCGCCGGCGACGTCGAAGGCGATCAGCGGGGCGCCGACCGCGACGGTGTCGCCCGCGGCGGCGTGCAGCGTGGCGACGGTGCCCTCGTACGGCGAGGGCAGCTCGACGACGGCCTTGGCGGTCTCGACCTCGGCGAGTGTCTGATTCAGCGCGACGGCGTCACCCGGCTGCACGAGCCACTGCACCACCTCGGCCTCGGTCAGCCCTTCGCCCAGGTCGGGCAGGCGGAATTCGGCGTTCATCGCTCGTCTCCCTTCGCGTCGGCTGCGCTCAGGCTGTGCGGACGATCGAGCACGCGGTCGACGGCGTCGAGGATGCGGTCCAGGTCGGGCAGGTGGAACTGCTCGAGCTTCGCGGGCGGATAGGGGATGTCGTGCCCCGTGACGCGCACGGGTGCCGCCTCGAGGTACTCGAAGCAGTACTCCGTGATGCTCGCGATGACCTCCGCGGCCACACCCGCCTCACGGGATGCCTCGTGCGCCACCACCACGCGACCCGTGCGCCGCACGGAAGCGCAGACCGTCTCGTAGTCGACGGGCGAGAGCGAGCGCAGGTCGATGACCTCGAGCGACACACCCTCGTCCTCCGCTGCGGCGGCCGCGTCGAGGGCGGTGCCCACCATCGCGCCGTAGGTGATGATCGTGGCATCCGTTCCGTGACGCACGACGCGAGCCAGACCCATCGGAGGAGCGTCGGCGAGCGGTGCGGTGAGGTCGACCTCGCCCTTGTGGTGGTACAGCCGCTTCGGTTCGAAGAACAGCACCGGATCGTCGCAGGCGATCGCCTGCCGCAGGCAGCGGTACGCGTCCTGCGGGTCGGAGACCGCGATCACCCGCAGTCCTGCGGTGTGCACGAAGTACGCCTCGGGAGACTCCGAATGGTGCTCGGCCGCGCCGATGCCGCCCGCCCAGGGCACGCGGATCGTGATCGGCATCTTCACCCGGCCCTGGGTGCGGTAGTGCAGCTTCGCGACCTGCGAGACGATCTGGTCGAACGCGGGGTAGATGAATCCGTCGAACTGGATCTCGACCACCGGACGGTAGCCGCGGAACGCGAGCCCGACCGCGGTTCCGACGATGCCCGACTCCGCGAGCGGCGTGTCGATGACCCGCTTCGCGCCGAACTCGTCCTTCAGCCCGTCGGTGATGCGGAACACACCGCCCAGCGTGCCGATGTCCTCGCCCATCAGCACGACCTTCTCGTCGTCGAGCATCGCCTGCCGCAGGCCCGCGTTCAGCGCCTTGCCCATCGTCATCCGGCTCATCTCAGGCTTCCTCGAACGATGCCAGGTACGCGGCGTACTCGTCGCGCTGACGCTCGAGACCGGAGTGCGGCTCGGCGTACACGCGATCGAACACGGCGAGAGCGGGCCGGGTCTGCATCCCGATGCATGCGGCACGCATCTTCCGCGCGACGTCGTCGGCGGTCTGCTGCACGGACTCGAGGTGCTCGTCCGTCAGCTCCCCGACGGCGCGCAGATGCGCCTCCACACGCGCGATCGGGTCACGATCGCGCCACACGGCGAGCTCGGTGTCGTCGCGGTAGCGCTTCGGATCGTCTGCCGTCGTGTGCGGGCCCATGCGGTAGGTCACCGCCTCCAGATACGCGGGGCCCTTGCCGGAGCGCGCGTGATCGAGCGCCCAGCGCATCGCCGCCATGCAGGCGAGCACGTCGTTGCCGTCGACGCGCAGGCTGGGGATGCCGAATCCGGGCGCCCGGCCTGCCAGTGGATACTGCGACTGCAGTCCGACCGGTTCGGAGATCGCCCAGTGGTTGTTCTGGCAGACGAACACCACCGGAGCACGGTACGACGATGCGAAGATCATCGCCTCGTTGACGTCACCCTGGCTGGTGGCGCCGTCGCCGAAGTAGGTGACGGCGACCTCGTCGGCGCCGTCATGCAGGATCCCCATGCCGTAACCCACCGCGTGCAGGGTCTGGGCGCCGATGATGATCTGCAGCGGCGCGATGCCGAGCCGTGCGGGGTCGTACGCCGCGCCCTCCTCGCCGCGCCACATCCGCACGTAGTCGCCCGGCTCGGCGCCGCGGGTGTACATCACGCCGGTCTCGCGGTAGCTGGGGAACACGAAGTCGTTGGGCGCGAGCGCACGGCCGGTGCCGATCTGCGCCGCCTCCTGTCCGTTGCACGGCGCCCACAGCCCGAGCTGACCCTGACGCTGCAGCGCCACGCCCTCGGAGTCGATGCGCCGCAGCACCACCATGTCGCGGTGCAGCTCGCGCATCGCCACGTAGTCGATGTCGTCGATCCAGCGGTCGAGCTGGGGGTTCGGCACGCGGGTGCCGTCCGGAGCGATGATGCGCTCGGTGAGTTCGAGATCGTTCTGTGCGTCGACGATCGGGCTGGTGTTCGGTGACATCGGCGTCCTCCTGACGTGGCGGCCTTCGTGGGGCGTGCACGGCTTCCCGACTGCTGTGTCGGGCTTCCTCGAATGCTACGTCGGCCTGGCACCCCGCTCAAGCATGTTCACGATCCCTGAGCAGGTTGCCCAATCCGGGGGCGATCCGCCCTGCTATCGTGTGGCACTATGCCCGTCCTGGATCGCACAGACCTCGAACTGCTCACCGCCCTCGCGGAAGACCCCCGCACCACCGTGGTGAAGCTGGCCGACCGCCTCCGACTGTCTCGCAACACGATCCAGGCCCGGATGGCCCGGCTCGAGCAGACCGGTGTGTTCGAGTCGTATGAGCGCTCGTTCTCCACCGAGGTGCTGGGATTCCCCCTGCAGGCGTTCATCAGCATCGGCGTGCGGCAGACGGAGCTGCCGCGGATCATCGCCGAGCTGGCACGCGTTCCCGAGATCGTGCAGGCGCACGGCCTGAGCGGGTCGATCGATCTGCTCGCCCGCGTCGCGTGCCGCGACGCCCGTCACCTGTTCGACACCGACGCCAGGATCCTGTCGATCGACGGCGTCGAGCGCACCGAGACCTCGCTGGCCATGGGCGAGGTCATCCCCTTCCGGGTGGCCGGGCTCATCGGCCTCGCACGACGGGAAGTCTGAGAAAACGACGGATCGCCCCGGCTGCTTCGGCCGGGGCCTCGTAGTGGATGAGGTGGCCGACCTCGGCGATCTCCACGAGCTCGGCACGAGGGAACATCATCGCGAGGCGACGCTCGGCCTCGATGGGCGTGATGTCGTCGCGCTGAGCCGCGATCAGCAGAGTCGGCACGTCGATCACGCCCGCGAAGGCCCGCACGTCATGCGACGCGCTGGTCACGAAGGCGTCGTGCAGCACATCCCGATCGGCGAAGCGCGAGAAGTAGGTGTCGTGCTGATCGTGGATGAACCGGCGCAGCGCCGGGTCGCGGGTCTTGGCCATCGCCATGCTCATCACGCGCACCGTGAGCGGATGACGCAGCAGGGCCGTGCCCCACCGCTCGGGCAGACGAGCGCCGAGCACGTAGTACAGCACCGCGATCCGGGTGAGCACCCCCTTCGGGCCCTCCAACGCGGGCGCCCCGATCGGGTTGATCAGGATGAGTCGGGGCGTCTCGAGGCCGCTCGCGACGGCCGCGGCCGCGACGATCGACCCGAACGAGTGCCCGAGGATGACAGCCCCCGGGGCCACGGCGCGGGCGAACTCGCACAGCCACCCGGTGTAGAGCCCGAGGTCGTGCTCGCGATCCGGGATCGGCGGTGTCTCGCCGAAGCCGGGCAGGTCGGGAGAGATGATCCGGATGCCGGGCAGGTACGCCACGACCGGCTCGAGCCCGTGATGCTCGCCACGGAAACCGTGCACGGCGACGATCGTCGGCGCATCCTCCGCGGCCTCGCCGTACACCCAGTACGCCGTGGTCGATCCCAGCACCTCCACCTCACGGCGTTCGACCGGGATCTCGGCGAGGCGAGCGGCGTACGGGGAGGTCGCGGGCATGCCGCCGAGTCTACGGGACGGAATGTCGGTGGCCGTCCTTATGTTCGAATCGAGGAAGGAGACAGCATGACTTCGCTGACCGAGACGCACCCCGCTCTCCTGTGGGAGACACCATCCCTGCGCAGCCGTTCCGAGCACCTCGACCGGGCAGGCGACCACCTGTGGCGGGTGGTTGACGCGCGCGGCTCCATTCGAGGGCATCTCCGCGTGATCGCCGATCCCCTGGGCATCCGCTACCGCGCGGAGCGCCTGCACCTGGCATCCGGAGCGTTCCGCCTGGTCGGCGAGTTCTGGGATGCGGACGACGCGGTCGCGGCACTGCGGAACTGACGAGGTGCCCCCTGCAGGATTCGAACCTGCGACCAACGGATTAGAAAGCCGATGCTCTTCCTCTGAGCTAAGGAGGCGTGCGGTCTCCAGATTACCGTGTCGGGCCCCGTCGCTAGGATCGAACCATGGTTTCTGCGACTGAGAACGACCGGCTCGTCTGGATCGACTGCGAGATGACGGGCCTCGACCTCTCGGTCGACGAACTCGTCGAGATCGCCGTCGTGATCACCGACTTCGAGCTGAATCTGATCGACCCCGGCTTCCAGATCGTCATCAGACCGAGCGATGCCGCACTCGCGAACATGAACGCCTTCGTGACCGACATGCACCGCACCTCGGGCCTGATCGACGAGATCCCGAACGGTGTGAGCCTCGCCGAGGCCGAAGAGCAGACGCTCGCCTACATCAAGCGCTTCGTCCCGCTCGAGCGCAGGGCGCCGCTCGCCGGCAACACGATCGGCACCGACCGGATGTTCCTCGCCAGGTACATGCCGAACATCGACCAGTACCTGCACTACCGCAACGTCGACGTCTCGAGCATCAAAGAGCTCGCCCGCCGCTGGTACCCCCGCGTCTTCTTCCAGGCGCCCGAGAAGCACGGCGGTCACCGGGCTCTCGCCGACATCCTCGAGTCGATCCGCGAGCTGCGCTACTACCGCTCCGCGGTGTTCATCGACGCCCCCGGGCCCTCCTCCGATCAGGCGCGCGACATCGCCGCCCACACGGTGTCAGAGTTCACTCCGAACATGTAATAGACTTGTCGAGTCGCCAGCTCCGGCAGGCGCATGGTGGGTATAGCTCAGCTGGTAGAGCACCGCGTTGTGGTCGCGGGGGTCGCGGGTTCAAGCCCCGTTACTCACCCCAAAGAAGCCCCTGGGTTCGTCATGATCCCGGGGGCTTCGTCGCGTCAGGCGCGCTTCCTCAGCGGCAGGGTGGTGATGCAGGCGCGGTGCGGTTCGGTTGATTGCGACCGTACTCATCGAGGCTATGAACCATCGGCACAGTCGCGCGATCGCGGATGCACCGCGGCTAGCATCGAAGCATGTCCTCCTCACTCGATCACGACTCGCCGGCTCCGTCCGCCGGCGGCATGGACATGACGGCCGAGGAGTTCGAGGCGCTCGTCGTGGACGAGCTCGACAGGCTGCCGGACGACATGGTCGACGGACTCGACAACGTCGTGTTCGTGGTCGAGGACGAGCCCGAGGACGGCAGCGACCTCTTCGGCCTGTACGAGGGGGTCGCCCTCACCGAGCGGGGCCAGTACGGCACCGGCGAGCTGCCCGACCGCATCGTCGTGTACCGGCACGCGCACCTCGCTGCCTGCGAGGACGAGGCTGAGCTGCGTGACGAGATCCACACAACGCTGGTCCACGAGATCGCGCATTTCTACGGCATCGACGACGAGCAGCTGCACGAACTGGGGTGGGCATGAGCATCCCGGCATCCACACCGCTGCTCGACGATCAGCTCACGGTCGCCCCGCTCGTGCCCTGGCAGCTGGTCGTGTGGGACGACCCGGTCAATCTCATGAGCTACGTCGTGCGCGTGTTCCGCCGCTACTTCGGCTACCCCGAAGACCACGCGACGGCCCTCATGCTCGCGGTGCACCACGAAGGACACGCCGTCGTCGCCACCGGGCCGCGGGAGACGATGGAGGTGCACGCCCAGGCGATGCACGACTTCGGGCTGTGGGCCACCATCCGACGGGTTCCGCAGTGAGCGTCTCGATTTCGATCGCCCGGATCGAAGGACGCAACCTGCTGCACCTGATCGACGAGTTCCTCGAGCTCGTCGGCGGCCCGCGCACCAGCGCCGACCCCGCGCTGGCGAGACTCGCTCCGACGGCGTACCCCGACGACGACGCCGCCGCAGCGGAGTTCCGCCGCGGCACCAGGGACGAGCTGTTCGACCGCCGGCGCAAGGACGCCCTCGTCATGCGCGAGGACCTCGTCGAATTCGACACCGACGGCGATGGGGACCCCCTCGCCCCACACGACGTCGTCATCCCCGACGCGCGCGTCGACGCCTGGATGCGCACGCTCGCCGCCATCCGGCTGGTGGTCGCGTCGCGCCTCGGCGTCGACCACGACGACCATCACGACCCGGAGGACACGCGGTTCCACGTGTACGACTGGCTCGGGTATCGGCTGGATGACCTGATCCAGCGCGCTGACGATGCGGACGCCGCTACGGCGTAGCGACCCGCACGTGAGCGAGTGTCTGCGGCTCGTGCCGTGCGATGTGGGCGTCCTCCTGGTCCGCCCACATGTCCCAGTGGTTGCGGAAGCCGTCGCCGTCGCGTTCGAGCGCGCGTCGACGCCGTGAATCCTTCGGGCCGTCGACCCAGACGGTGACGTCCGCGAGGGCCGCAGCGGCGCGCGTCAGCGCACCGCATCCCTCGACGATCAGGCCCAGCGCCGGGTCGACGGCGTGGGCCTCCGCCTCTTCCTGCAGCTCCCAGTCCCACCGGCGCCAGATGCCGATCAGGCCACGACCGTGCGGACGCAGCACCTGCTCCCGGGCGATCTCCGCACCACGCTCGAGTCCGCTCCATCCGGGGTACACCGAATCGAGCGCGAGCAGCTGCACGGGCGTGCTCAGCGGCCACGCCCTGGCGACGCGAGCGGCGAGACTGCTCTTGCCCGCCCCGCTGCGGCCGTCGATGACCACGACCGGGTTCGATGCCGACACCGCGGTGACCGCGTCGCAGATGCGCAGCGTCGCGGCGCTGAGGCGCTCTCCGAAGGGATCAGGGGCGGCGGATGACGGCATGACCCCACGCTATCGAACCGGCGACGCCGGTCACTCGCGACCGAACGGCCGTGGCTCGACGCCGCCACCGGACCGCCGTTCGGTCGCACCGACGTGGCGCGCGCGGGTGATCATGCCGACGCCGAACCGCGCCCGCGCGTCATCGAGCGTGCCCTCGAGCCGTCGCTGGTCTTCGTCGTCGTCCCACAGCGCCATCGCCGATGCGCCTGCCGGACGCAGCTTCTCGGCCCGCACGCCGACCAGGCGCACGGGGTCGCGGCGCTCGATCTGCGCGAACAGCGCGATGGCGGTCTCGCCGATGCGCTGGCCGACATCGGTCGGCTCGGGCAGCGATACGGTGCGGCTCAGCGTGGTGAAGTCGGCGAAGCGGATCTTGATCGCCACCGCGCCCGCATGCCATCCCGAGGTGCGCAGCCGTGCACCGACGCGGTCGGCGAGGCGCAGCAGCTCCGAGCGGAGCAGGTCGCGATCCTCGATGTCACGGTCGAAGGTCTCCTCGTGACCGATGCTCTTCTCCGCGCGCTCCGTCTCGATCTGGCGGGCATCGAGCCCGCGGGCGAGATCCTGGATCCGCTGCCCGAGCGCAGGGCCGACAGCGCGCTCCAGCGCCTCGGGCGACGCCTCGCGCACATCGCGGATCAGACGGATGCCGCGGCGTTCGAGGGCTTCGGCCGCCTTCGGCCCGACGCCCCACATGGCGCCGACCGGACGCGGGTCGAGGAACTCCTGTGTCCGCACCGCAGGCACCACGAGCATCCCGTCGGGTTTCGACACGGTGGATGCCATCTTCGCGACGTGCTTCGTGGCCGCGACCCCGACGCTGCACGTGATCCCGACCTCGTCGCGCACCCGCCGCCGGATGAGGGCCGCGATCTCACCGGGGCTCCCCCACAGACGGCGCACTCCGCGCACATCGAGGAACGCCTCGTCGATCGAGAGCTGCTCGACGAGCGGGGTGATGCTCTGGAAGACCGCCATGACCTGCGCCGAGACCGCCCGGTAGCGCGTGAAATCCGGCGACACCACGCGGGCGGTGGGACAGAGCCGGAGCGCGTGGGCGACCGGCATCGCGCTGCGCACCCCGAAGCGACGCGCCTCGTACGACGCGCTCGACACGACCGAGCGCCCCTCGCGGCCGCCGATGATCAGCGGCAGCCCCTTCAGCGAGGGGTCGTAGAGCACCTCGACGGCCGCGTAGAAGGCATCCATGTCGACGTGCAGGATGCCCGTGCCGGTGTCGTCCGCGCCCGCGGGCGAGACGATGCGGCCCGATCCGTCACCGCGTCCCATGCATCCATCCTGACCGGTGCCACCGACATCGCGTCGGCGGCACCGAAGCGGTCACTGCGCGGCGCGCTCGAGGACCAGCTCGCGTACGCGCGCGGCGTCGGCCTGGCCCTTCATCGCCTTCATCACGGCGCCGATCACCGCGCCTGCCGCCTGCACCTTGCCGTCCTTGATCTTCGCCAGCACATCGGGCTGAGCGGCCAGGGCGTCGTCGATCGCGGCGATCAGCGCGCCGTCGTCAGAGACGACCGCCAGGCCGCGGGAGTCGACCACCTGCTGCGGCGAGCCCTCACCGGCGATGACTCCCTCGAGCACCTGACGGGCGAGCTTGTCGGTCAGGGTTCCGGCATCCACCAGGCCCTGCAGCGCCGCGACGTCGGAGGGTGAGACCAGACCGGCGGCGTCGCGATCCTGAGCGTTGGCGATTCGGGTGATCTCCCCCGTCCACCACTTGCGCGCCGCGGCCGGTGCGGCACCGGCCGCGATCGTGGCCTCGACCTCGTCGATCAGCCCGCCGTTGCGCACGTCCTGGAACTCCAGGTCGGTGAAGCCCCAGTCGGCCTTCAGACGACGCCGACGCGCCACGGGCTGCTCGGGCAGCGCGGCACGCAGCTCGTCCACGAGCTCGCGCGAGGGCTGCACGGGCAGCAGATCGGGCTCCGGGAAGTAGCGGTAGTCGTCGGCATCCGACTTCGGGCGGCCCGGCGATGTCGTGCCGGTGTCCTCGTGCCAGTGACGGGTCTCCTGGATGATCGTGCCGCCGTCGGCGAGGATCGCGGCCTGACGCTGGATCTCGTATCGCACGGCACGCTCGACCGAGCGCATCGAGTTGACGTTCTTCGTCTCGGTGCGGGTGCCCAGCTTCTCCTGGCCGCGGGGACGCAGCGACACGTTCGCGTCGCAGCGCAGGTTGCCGCGCTCTAGACGCGCCTCAGAGATACCGAGGCCTCGTACGATGTCGCGGATCGCGGCGATGTACGCCTTAGCGTACTCGGGAGCTCGGTGCTCGGCGCCGAAGATCGGCTTGGTGACGATCTCGACCAGCGGCACACCCGCGCGGTTGTAGTCCACCAGCGAGTACTCGGCCCCCTGGATGCGACCGGTCGCCCCGCCCATGTGGGTGAGCTTGCCGGCGTCCTCTTCCATGTGCGCCCGCTCGACCGGGATCGTCACGAGCGTGCCGTCCTCGAGCTCGACCTCGACCGATCCCTCGAAGGCGATCGGCTCGTCGTACTGCGAGATCTGGTAGTTCTTGCCCAGGTCGGGGTAGAAGTAGTTCTTCCGGGCGAAGCGGCTGGACTCGGCGATCGAACAGCCGAGCGCGAGACCCAGACTGATCGACGAGCGCACGGCCGTCGCGTTGACCACGGGCAGCGACCCCGGCAGACCCAGGTCGACCGGGGCGATCAGCGTGTTCGGCTCGGCGCCGTGGAACTCGTCGTTCGCCGGGTTCGGGGCATCCGAGAACATCTTCGTGCGGGTGTTCAGCTCGACGTGCACCTCGAATCCGAGCACGGGCTCGAACATCTCGAGAGCCTTGTCGAAGTCCATGAGCTTGGCGGTGGCCATCAGCGGGTTCCTCCCAGCAGCTGCGGAGCGCGGGCGAGCAGCGGCTCACCCCACGAGTCGAGCAGCGCGGCTTCGAGAGCCGCGCCGACGCGGTACAGACGAGCATCCTCGTGCGCGGGGGCGAGGAACTGGATGCCGACGGGCAGGCCGTCTTCTGCCGCCACGCCCGACGGGATCGAGATGCCGGGCACCCCCGCCAGGTTCGCCGGGATCGTCGTCAGGTCGTTCAGGTACATCTGCAGCGGGTCGTCGATCTTCTCGCCGATCTTGAACGCGGTCGTCGGCGCCGAGGGCGTCGCGATGACGTCGACCTGCCCGAAGGCGCGGGCGAAGTCCTGCTGGATGAGCGTGCGCACCTTCTGCGCGCTGCCGTAGTAGGCGTCGTAGTAGCCGGCAGACAGGGCGTAGGTGCCGAGGATGATGCGGCGCTTGACCTCGGGGCCGAAGCCGGCTTCGCGGGTCGCCGACATGACGTCCTCCACCGTCGGGTTGCCGTCGGGGGTCACGCGCAGGCCGAAGCGCACCGAGTCGAACTTCGCGAGGTTGCTCGACGCCTCCGCGGGCAGGATCAGGTAATACGCGGCGACACCGTATTCGAAGTGCGGAGCGGAGATCTCGACGATCTCGGCGCCCTGCGCCTCCATCAGTGCGAGCGAGGCGCGGAAGGATGCGGCGACGCCGGCCTGGAAGCCGGAGTCGGGCAGCTCGGTGATGACGCCGACCTTCAGTCCCTTGAGCACCTGACCCGACGCGCCCTCGCGGGCGGCTGCGGCGAATGACGGCCACTCCTGCGGAAGCGAGGTGGAGTCCTTCGGATCGTGACCGCCGATCACATCGTGCAGCAGACCGGCGTCGAGCACGGTGCGGGTGACCGGGCCGACCTGGTCGAGGCTGGATGCCAGCGCGATCGCGCCGTAGCGGCTGACGCCGCCGTAGGTCGGCTTGATGCCGACGGTGCCGGTGACGTGCGCGGGCTGGCGGATCGATCCGCCGGTGTCGGAGCCGAGCGCGAGCGGGGCCTCGAAGGCCGCGACGGCCGCGGCGGAGCCGCCACCCGAACCGCCGGGGATGCGGTCGAGGTCCCACGGGTTGCGGGTCGGACCGTAGGCGGAGAACTCCGTCGACGAGCCCATCGCGAACTCGTCCATGTTCGTCTTGCCCAGCGGCACGAGGCCTGCGGCGCGCGAACGAGCAACGACCGTGGCATCGAACGGCGACATGTAGCCCTCGAGGATCTTCGAGCCGCTCGTGGAGGGCATGTCGGTCGTGACGAGCACGTCCTTGACCGCGAGCGGCACACCGGCGATCGGGCCGAGCTGCTCGCCCGCGGCACGGCGCGCGTCGACCTCGGCGGCCGCAGCGAGGGCGTGCTCGTTGACGTGCAGGAAAGCGTGCACGTCACCGTCGACCGCGGCGATGCGGTCGAGGTGGGCCTGCGTCGCCTCGACGCTGGAGATCTCGCCGGCGGAGATCTTCTCGCCGAGTTCCGCGGCGGTCAGCCGGATGATGTCGCTCACTGCTCTTCTCCCAGGATCGCGGTCACACGGAAGCGGCCATCGGCGGCATCCGGGGCGTTCTTCAGCGTCTGCTCGAGGGTGAGCGTCTCGCCGACCTCGTCGGGACGGAAGACGTTGCTCATCGCGATCGGGTGGCTGGTGGCGACGACGTCTGGCGTGGCCACCTCCGACACCTTCGCAATGTTGTCGACGATGGCGTCGAGCTGACCGGTCAGCTGAGTCACCTCGTCGTCGGAGAGCTGGATGCGCGCGAGCACGCCGAGATGGCGTACGAGATCAGGGGTGATTTCAGACACCACCCCAGTCTACGAGAGCGCGAGGTGCGCAGACGTAAGCTGGAACTCGTGACCGAGTTCGTTCCCCCGCGCCCATGGACCGCAAGCTACGCCGAAGGTGTCCCGCAGGACCTGCCGCCGGTGACCGGTTCGCTGATCGACATCGTCGAGGCGTCGGTGCGCGACTATCCGGATGCCCCGGCGCTGCAGTTCTTCGGCCGCGAGACGACCTACCGCGAGATGCAGGATGCCATCGAGCGGGCAGCCGCCGGCCTGCGCGACCTCGGTGTCGGCCCGGGCGATCCGGTGGCGATCGTGCTGCCGAACTGCCCCCAGCACATCATCGCGTTCTACGCCGTGCTGCGTCTCGGCGCCGTGGCGATCGAGCACAACCCGCTGTACACCCCGCGTGAGCTGCGCAAGCAGTTCGAAGACCACGGCGCCCGCCACGCGATCGTGTGGAGCAAGGTGGTCGAGACCGTGCAGGAGTTCCCCGCCGATCTCGCGGTCGCGAGCCTGGTCTCGGTCGACGTGACGACGGCGATGCCGCGCAGGATGCAGCTGATGCTGAAGCTGCCGATCGCGAAGGCCCGCGAGTCGCGTGCGGCGCTCACCTCGAAGGTGCGCGGCGCGATCAGCTGGGACTCGCTGGTGCAGTCCGCACCGCTCCCGGCCACGCACCCGCGTCCCGCAACCGACGACCTCGCGATCATCCAGTACACCTCAGGCACCACGGGCACGCCCAAGGGTGCGGCCCTCACCCACCGCAACCTGCTCGCCAACGCTGCGCAGGCTCAGGCGTGGGTGCCGTCGATCACGCGCGGCGACGGCTGCGTCGTCTACGCGGTGCTGCCCATGTTCCACGCGTACGGGCTCACGCTGTGCCTCACCTTCGCGATGTCGATGGGCGCGCGGCTCGTGCTGTTCCCGAAGTTCGAGCCCGACCTCGTGCTGCAGGTGACGAAGAAGCATCCGGCCACCTTCCTGCCGCTCGTGCCGCCGATCGCCGAACGGCTGCTGGCCGCGGCGAAGGAGAAGGGCGTGTCGCTCGCCGGCACCGAGATCGCGATCTCGGGGGCGATGGCGCTGTCTCACGATCTCGTCGTGCCGTTCGAAGAGGCCAGCGGCGGCTATCTCGTCGAGGGCTACGGGCTGAGCGAGTGCTCGCCCGTGCTGATGGCCAACCCCGTCGCCGAGAACCGGGTGGCCGGAACCGTCGGCCTGCCGCTTCCCGGTACCGAGTGCCGCGTGGTCGACCCCGAGAATCCGACCGTCGACGTGCCGGCAGGCTCTGCCGGTGAGCTGCTCGTGCGCGGTCCGCAGGTGTTCTCCGGCTACTACGGCAAGCCCGAGGAGACCGAGGCGGTGTTCGTCGACGGCTGGTTCCGCACCGGCGACATCGTCACGATCGACGAGGCCGGCTTCGTGCGCATCGTCGACCGCATCAAGGAGCTCATCATCACGGGCGGCTTCAACGTGGCGCCCACCGAGGTCGAGGTGGCCCTGCGCCAGCATCCGGATGTCGTCGACGCGGCCGTCGTGGGACTGCCGAGCGACCGCTCCGGCGAGGAGGTCGTCGCCGCGATCGTCGTGGAGGACGGCAAGGACGTCGATGTCGAGGCCATCCGCGCGTTCGCGCGCAGCATCCTGACCCCGTACAAGGTGCCGCGTCGCGTCTTCGTCGTCGACGAGCTGCCGAAGTCGCTGATCGGCAAGGTGCTGCGCCGGCAGGTGAAGGAGCGCCTGCTGGCGCTGACCTCGGGCAACTGAACGGCCAGCACTCTCCCATCCGCACCCACTATCGTTGACAGGTGACTGCCGACGACATCGCCCCTGCCCCTGACGCGCCCGAGACCCCTGACGAGGGCGCGACCGCTCCCGGATTCGAGGAGCTGGGCATCACCGGCTCGCTGCTCAGGGCGATCAAGGATCTCGGCTACGAGACCCCGTCGCCCATCCAGGCGGCTACGATCCCGCTGCTGCTGCATGGGCGCGATGTGCTGGGGACGGCGCAGACCGGCACCGGCAAGACCGCCGCATTCGCGCTGCCCGTGCTCGAGAACCTCGACCTCGGTCAGAAGACGCCGCAGGTGCTCGTGCTCGCCCCCACACGCGAGCTCGCCCTGCAGGTGTGCGAGGCGTTCGAGGCGTACTCGGCCCGGATGAAGGACGTGCGCGTGCTTCCCGTGTACGGCGGCCAGGCGTACGGCGTGCAGCTGTCGGCGCTGCGCCGTGGCGTGCACATCGTCGTCGGGACGCCGGGCCGCATCATGGATCACCAGGCGAAGGGCACGCTCGACCTCTCGGAGCTGAAGTATCTCGTGCTGGATGAGGCCGACGAGATGCTGAAGATGGGCTTCGCCGAGGATGTCGAGCAGATCCTCGCCCAGACCCCCGAGGACAAGCAGGTCGCGCTGTTCTCGGCGACGATGCCCGCGACGATCCGTCGGCTCGCTCAGCAGTACCTGAACGAGCCCGAAGAGGTCGCCATCAAGGGCAAGACGACCACCAATCAGAACATCACCCAGCGCTACCTGGTCGTCTCGTACGCGCAGAAGGTGGATGCCCTCACCCGCATTCTCGAGATCGAGAACTTCGACGGCATGATCGTGTTCGTCCGCACGAAGAACGAGACCGAGACCCTCGCCGAGAAGCTGCGCGCCCGCGGCTACTCCGCCGCGGCCATCAACGGCGACGTGCCGCAGGTGCAGCGCGAGCGCAGCGTGAACCAGCTCAAGGACGGCAAGCTCGACATCCTGGTCGCCACCGACGTCGCCGCGCGCGGTCTCGACGTCGAGCGGATCAGCCACGTGATCAACTTCGACATCCCCACCGACACCGAGTCGTACGTGCACCGCATCGGACGCACCGGACGCGCCGGTCGCACCGGGGATGCGATCAGCTTCATCACCCCCCGCGAGCGCTATCTTCTCAAGCACATCGAGAAGGCGACCCGCCAGGCTCCGGCCCAGATGCAGCTGCCGACCACCGAAGACGTGAACACCACGCGCCTCGCCCGCTTCGACGACGCGATCACGTCCGCTCTCGAGGAGACCCGTCGCATCGAGGCGTTCCGCGACATCATCGCCCACTACGTGCGCAACCACGACGTGCCCGAGGCCGACGTCGCCGCAGCTCTGGCCGTCGTCGCCCAGGGCGATACCCCGCTGCTGCTGGACCCGGAGAACGACGAGCTGTCTCGGGCGGTGGAGCGGGACAGCCGTCCCCCGCGCGAGCGTCAGGACCGCACGTCGGACCGTGCCGATCGCGGCCCCCGTGAGCGCCGCGGTCGCGGCGACTACGCGCCGTACCGCATCGAGGTCGGGCGTCGCCACCGTGTCGAGCCGCGTCAGATCGTGGGCGCCCTGGCGAACGAGGGCGGGCTCGGACGCGACGACTTCGGCGCGATCGCCATCAAGCCGGACTTCTCGATCGTCGAGCTGCCCGTGAACATGGACCCGTCGGTGCTGGACAGGCTGCGTGACACCCGCATCTCGGGCAGGCTCATCGAGATCCGGCCCGACCGTGGCGTGCCGAACCGTCGCACGCCGCGCGACCGCGATGATCGGGGCGGCTACGACCGCGGCGGACGCGACGACCGCGGCGGATATGCGCGTGACGACCGCCCGGCGCGCAAGCCGCGGCACAAGGACTGACGCCGCAGACACCAGACGCCGTGCGGGACGCGAAAATCCGTCGTCGAGCGTCCCGCCGGCGTCAGCCGAGACGTTGCGCGAAGTGGTGCGAGACGATGTCCATTCGCTCGCGCAGGTAGAAGCGGTGCGCGGCGAAGCGCTGCACCCCGGAGTCCAGGTCGAGCACGTGGCATCCCGCGTCGATCGCCCGCTCCCGCAGATGGTCGAGCAGCATCCGCCCGTATCCGCGGGATCGCTCGGATGCCGAGGTCGACAGATCGTCCACATGCAGCTTGCGGATCGCACTCGTGTTCGCGATGATCCGCCAGCCCGCGACCGCCACGCACCGCTCCCCCTCGAAGACCGCGGTGAACGTGAGCCCCTGCGGGGCTCCCTCGTGGAGCACCTGGTCGAGCAGTTCCGCGGAGAGATGCGGGCGCAGCTCCTGCAGAACCGGCAGCGCCTGACTCCAGCGGTCGTCGGCGGCAGCGAGATCGACGCAGACCGCACTCCTCATCTCGTCGCTCATCCGAGCGCCTCCGGCCCCTCGGTGACGAGCAGGTGGAACTGTGCGGCGTCGATGATCCGCACGCCGAGCGCCTCGGCCTTGGCGAGCTTCGACCCGGCACCGGGGCCGGCCGCGACGAAATCCGTCTTCTTCGAGACGGAGGATGCCGCCTTGCCCCCGGCCTTCATGATCGCCTCCTGAGCGCCCTCGCGCGAATAGCCCTCGAGGCTTCCCGTGGCGACGACGGTGAGCCCGTCGAGCACTCCGCCCTCGGTCGCCGCGGCTCCCGGCCCGGGATGCCCTGGTGTGGACCACTGCACACCGGCATCCGCCCACTGCCGCACGATGTCCTGGTGCCAGTCGACCTCGAACCAGCTCAGCAGCGAGTCCGCGATGATCCCGCCGACGCCTTCGACGGCGGCGAGCTCGTCTCTGCTCGCGGCGCGGATGGCGTCGAGCGAGCCGAACCACTGGGCGAGGGCCCGGGCGGCGACCGGACCGACGTGGCGGATGTTCAGCGAGACGAGAAGCCGCCAGAGCTCCTTGGTCTTCGCCTTCTCGAGTTCGGCCAGCAGCTTCACCGCCTGCGACGAGGGCTGCGGACCCTCGAGTCCGTTCTTCTTCTCCGCCGCGGTGGGATTGCGGCGGAACGGCGCACGGGTCTTGACGACCCCGTCGTCGTCCTCCTTGGGCAGCCCCGTCTCGGAGTCGCGCACGATCACCTCGATCGGCACGATCTGCTCGAGGGTGAGATCGAAGAGTCCCGCCTCGGTCTCCAGCGGCGCGAGGGCCGGGCGGTTCGGCTGAGTGAGCGCCGCGGCGGTCACCTCGCCGAGGGCCTCGACATCCAGCGCGCCACGAGAGCCGATGTGCTCGACCCGGCCGCGCACCTGGGCAGGGCACGAGCGCGCGTTCGGGCAGCGCAGATCGATGTCGCCCTCCTTCATCGGGCGCAGCGGCGTACCGCACTCGGGGCACGCCTGCGGCATGACGAACTCGCGCTCGGTGCCGTCGCGCCTGTCGACCACCGGCCCGAGCACCTCGGGGATCACGTCCCCCGCCTTGCGCAGCACGACGGTGTCGCCGATCAGCACGCCCTTCGCCTTGACCACGTCCTTGTTGTGCAGCGTCGCCTGACGCACGACCGACCCGGCCACGTGCGCCGGCTCCATCACCGCGAACGGGGTCGCGCGTCCGGTGCGGCCGACCGAGACGACGATGTCGAGCAGCCGGGTCTGCACCTCCTCCGGCGGGTACTTGTACGCGATCGCCCATCGCGGCGCGCGGCTGGTGATGCCGAGCTCGTCGTGCAGCGCCAGCTCGTCGACCTTGACGACGATGCCGTCGAGTTCGTGCTCGACGTCGTGCCGGTGCTCACCGAAGTACGCAACGAACTCCTCGACCTCGTCGATGCTGCGGCACACCTTCGTGTGCGGACTGGTCGGCAGGCCCCACTCGGCGAGCAGCTCGTACACCTCGCTCTGCGCGGCGACCGGCGGCCGCGTCCATGCGCCGATGCCGTGCACGTACAGCGACAGAGACGCGATGCGAAGCAGGCCGGCTTCGAGCTCGAGACCGCTCTTCTTGTCGATCTGCTGGCGCAGTCCGCCGCTGGCGGCGTTGCGCGGGTTCGCGAACGCGGGGAATCGGCGCGCGGCGGCGGTGCGCGCCTTCTCGTCATCGAACGGCTTCTTGGCCCCCGGTCGCGCCTCCCACCGATCGCGTGCGTCGGCGTGCGCCCGCTCGCGGAACGACGCCTGGGCGGCGTTGAGCCGCTCGAAGGCCTCGACGGGGATGAACACCTCGCCGCGCACCTCGACGATATCCGGGTGCCCCTCGCCGCGCAGACGCTCGGGGATGTCGGCGAGACGCAGGGCGTTCTCGGTCACGATCTCCCCCACCCGGCCGTCACCGCGGGTGGCGGCCGAGGTGAGCACGCCGTTCTCGTACCGGAGGTTGATGGCCAGCCCGTCGATCTTCAGCTCGGTGAGCCAGGCGATCTCCCGCCCGGCGGATGCCGTGGCCTTCGCCGCCCATTCGCGCAGCTCGTCGACGGAGAACACGTTGTCGAGGCTCAGCATCCGCTCAGCGTGCTCGATCGTCGCCAACCCGGTCGACTCCGCTGCTCCGACCATCTGCGTGGGCGAATCCTGGCCCTGCAGCTCGGGATGCAGTCGCTCGAGCTCTTCGAGTCGCCGCATCCACCCGTCGTAGGTCGCGTCGTCGACGAGCGACGTGTCGCGGCCGTAATAGGCGTCCTTCGCCTCGAGGATGCGAGTCGTGAGCTCTTCGGCTTCGGCGCGGGCGTCGGTCAGCGAGATGTTCTCAGGCACCCGGCAAGTCTACGAGCGAGCACCGACAGGCCACGGGACGCGCGTCCGGCGGCGGATGCTCAGGCGTCGACGGGGACGGCCGACACGGTCGTGTCGATCGTGAACTGCCCGAGTACGCGGGTGCCGACGTAGATGACGGCACTCTGGCCCGGCGCCACGCCGTCGAGCGGCACGTCCGGCACCACGCGCACACCGCCATCGCTCACGTGCGCACGGGCGGGTACGGGATCGGCGTGCGCGCGGATCTGCACCTCGCACGCGAAGTCGGATGCGTCGGGGGCGGCCCCCGCCCAGGAGAAGCGCTCCCCTGCGATCTCGGTGATCGCCAGCGCCTCCTTCGGACCGACGACCACCGTGTTCGACACCGGCCGCACCTCGAGCACGAAGCGCGGCTTGCCGTCGGGGGCGGGTACTCCCAGTCGCAGACCGCGGCGCTGTCCCACGGTGAACGCGTGCGCGCCCTCGTGCGTGCCGACGACATCGCCGTTGCGGTCGACGACGTCACCCACGGCGGTCCCGACCTTCTCGGCCAGCCAGCCGCGGGTGTCTCCATCGGGGATGAAGCAGATGTCGTGGCTGTCCGGCTTCTGCGCGACGGTGATGCCGCGTTCAGCCGCCTCGGCGCGCACCAGTGCCTTCGAGGGCGTGTCACCGAGGGGGAAATAGGTGTGCGCGAGCTGCTCGGCGTTCAGCACACCGAGCACGTAGGACTGGTCCTTCGCGGAGTCCGACGCGCGGTGCAGCTCGAGCCCTCCGGCGCCGTCGACGAGACTCGCGTAGTGACCGGTGCAGACCGCGTCGAAGCCGAGTTCGATCGCTCGCTCCAGCAGAGCCGCGAACTTGATCTTCTCGTTGCAGCGCAGACACGGGTTGGGGGTGCGGCCCGCCCTGTACTCCGAGATGAAGTCCTCGATGACGTCGTCGCGGAACCGCTCCGAGAAGTCCCACACGTAGAAGGGTATGCCGAGCAGATCCGCCACGCGCCGGGCATCCAGGGCGTCCTCGACGGTGCAGCAGCCGCGGCTGCCGGTGCGCAGCGTGCCGCCGGCGCGGGACAGCGCGAGGTGCACGCCGACCACCTCGTGTCCGGCGTCGACGGCGCGCGCGGCCGCCACCGCCGAATCGACACCGCCGCTCATGGCCGCCAGAACTCGCATGGGCTCCAGTCTACGAGCGCCCGGCTGGACGGCTCCCGTCAGCGCGAGGCACGCGACACGGCATCCGGGATCGCGACGAGAACGGCGTCGACGTCCGCCTCCGTCGACGTCGCCCCGAGGGTTAACCGCAGCACGCTTCGGGCGTCCTGCTCGCTGCGCCCCATCGCCAGCACCACGTGGGAGGGCTCGGCGACGCCGGCCTGGCAGGCGGATCCGGTGGATGCCGAGATGCCGGCCATGTCGAGCAGGAACAGCAGGCTCTCCCCCACCGCTCCCGGGAACAGCAGGTGCGCATTGCCGGGCAGGCGATCGAGCGGATCGCCGAGCAGCGCCGCGGAGGGGACCGCGGCCAGGACGCCGGCGATGAGCCGGTCGCGCAGCGCGGCGAGCCGGGTGCTCTCGCGCTCGCGTTCGGCCTCGGCCTCCTCCAGCGCGACGGCGAGGGCCGCCGCCCCCGGCACGTCCTGCGTCCCGGCGCGGAGACCGCGCTGCTGCGACCCGCCGTGCAGCAGCGGTGCGATCCGGGCGCTGCGGGACACCACCAGCATCCCCGTTCCGACGGGGGCCCCGATCTTGTGGCCGGCGATGCTCATCGCCACGAGACCCGTGCCGGCGGACGCGTCGCCCCGCAGATCGCGGAAGACGAGGGGCACGTGGCCGCAGGCTGAGACCGCGTCGAGATGCAGCGGAACCCCGGCCGCCGCAGCCGACAGGCTGAGCGCCCGCGCATCGTTGACCGTGCCGACCTCGTTGTTCGCGACGAGCGCGGTGGCGACAGCGGCACCGTCCAGCGCGGCGGCGAACATCGCCGTGTCGATCCGCCCGAGGGCGTCCACCGGCACCGGGCGCACCACGGCTCCCTCCCGCGCCAGGGCCGCGACCGTGTCCGTCGTGGCGTGATGCTCGGCATCCGGCAGCACGATCGCCGCAGCCTCTGCGGTGCGGGCACCCCACAGACCGCGCAGGGCGGTGTTGATCGACTCCGTGCCGCCGGACGTGAACACGACCTCGATCGGATCGCAGCCGACGACCGCGGCAGCGCGCTCCCGCGAGTCCTCGAGCAGACGACGCGCGGCCTGGCCGGCGCCGTGGGTCGACGAAGCGTTGCCGACGATCTCGGACGCCGCGAGCCAAGCGTCGCGTGCACCGGGGCGCAGCGGGGTCGTCGCCGCGTGATCGAGGTAGTGCCGCATCACCCCATCCTCCCATCGCGCCGGCGGCGGGACTGAGGATCACGGCCTCGGAGACGCAGATTCACCGCCGGGAGGTCTGCACGCCTAGGCTGGTGCGCATGCCCGCTCTGCCCGCATCACCCCTCGGCGGCGACGCTCTCGACCACCTCGGCGTGCGCCTGCACGAGGGCGGCGGGACGCTGCGCGTCTGGTCTCGGAACGCGTCGTCCGTCGAGCTCGTCGTCTTCGACGAGGACGACCTCGACTGGGAGACGGCCACGCTGCCGCTCGAGCGGCAGACCGCCGGGATCTGGGAGGTGACGAGTGAGCTGCTGCGGCCGGGAACGCGCTACGCCCTGCGCGTGGACGGCCCGCTCGGCCCTGGCAACGTGTTCAACTCCGAGACCCTGCTGCTCGACCCGTACTCGCGCGGACTCGCGCAGGGCGGCGGCTATCAGGAGTGGCGCTCGGTGGTCATCGCCGACGGCTTCGACTGGGGAGACGTGCGCAAGCCCGCCGTGCCGATGGACGAGACCGTCATCTACGAGGGCCACATCAAGGGCCTCACCAAGCGCCACCCCGGCGTGCCCGCCGCGCTGCACGGCACGTACGCCGGCCTCGCGCATCCGGCGATGACCGACTACCTGACGCAGCTGGGCGTCACGAGCGTCGAGCTGCTGCCGGTGCACGCGTTCGTTCCCGAACCGCGACTGCTCGAGCGCGGCCTGACCAACTACTGGGGATACAACACCCTCAACTTCTTCACCCCGCACGCCGCCTACGCGACCGAGGCCGCCCGCCGCGGCGGGCCCGAGGCCGTGCTCGCCGAGTTCAAGGGCATGGTCAAGCTGCTGCACCAGGCCGGTCTCGAGGTGATCCTCGACGTCGTGTACAACCACACCAGCGAGGAGGGCCTCGGCGGGCCTCGCTCCAGCTTCCGCGGCATCGACAACGCGCTCTACTACCGCCAGCTCGAAGACGGTGCGTACGTCGACACCACCGGCTGCGGGAACACGCTCGACACGTCGGCCGACGCCCCGGCGCGGCTCGTGCTCGACTCGCTGCGGTACTGGGCCACCGAGATGCAGATCGACGGCTTCCGGTTCGATCTCGCGACATCCCTCGCCCGCGACGGCGGCCACGAGTACGACCCCGAGCATCCGCTGCTGCGCGCCATCGCCGAGGATCCGGCGCTGGCGGACGTGAAGATCATCGCCGAGCCGTGGGACGTCGGACTGGGAGGCTGGCAGACGGGCAACTTCCCTGCCGGCTGGAGCGAGTGGAACGATCGCTACCGCGACCGTGCCCGCAACTTCTGGCTGAGCGACATCGACTACGCCCGGCGCGCGTCTGCACCGGTCGGCGTCGGCGGATTCGCCAACCGCCTCGCCGGCTCCGCCAACACCTACTCGCCCGAGCGCGGCCCCCTGGCCAGCGTCAACTTCATCACCGCGCACGACGGCTTCACGCTGCACGACCTCGTCAGCTACGACGTCAAGCACAACGAGGCCAACGGCGAGCACAACCGCGACGGCGCCGACGTGAACCGGTCGTTCAACCACGGGGTCGAGGGCGAGACCGACAGCCCCGGGATCCTCACCACACGACGCAGGGCCATGCGCAACCTGATGGGCACCCTGCTGCTCTCCGCCGGCATCCCGATGATCACCGCCGGCGACGAGTTCGGCCGCACCCAGAAGGGCAACAACAACGCCTACTGTCACGACTCCCCCCTCACCTGGCTGAACTGGTCGCACGAGCCGTGGCAGCGGGATCTGCTCGCGCATGTCACGCTGCTCACGCGTCTGCGAGCGGAGAACCGCGCGCTGCGACCTGCGCGATACGCCGTGCTCGGCGAGCACGTCCCCGAGGCCTCGGAGATGGAGTGGTTCGATCAGAACGGCGAGACGATGGCCGCCGAGCAGTGGAACGACCCCCGTCACCGCACCCTGCAGTACGTCGCGACGAGCGATCCGCGCGACGGCGAGAGCAACCGCATCCTGCTGATCGTGCACGGCACCGAGGCTCCGATCGACGTCCGGCTGCCCGAGGGGCTCGACGGCGCCACCGTCTTCACGTCGCTGTGGTCGAGCGCCGACGAGGCACCGCGTGCAGAACAGCGGCGATACGCACCGGGCGAGGTGCTGCCGATCGCGGGCACCTCGATGCAGCTCTTCCGGGTCGAGTGACGCGCACCAGCCGGCACGGTACATTCGAGGTGTGGCAGCACCGACAGCACGTGACTCTGCGGGTCTGAGAAGCCCCGCCCAGATCCCTCTGCGCCCTGCCGCCGAGACGACACACCTCGCCGGCCTCAGAGCCGGGCGGATCCCGGTGTTCTCGCCGACGCCGCATGTGCCGCAGGGATACCCCGCGAAGGCCTTCGTCGGAGAGGCCGTGCCCTTCGACGTCGTGGCCTTCCGCGAGGGGCATGATCTCATCGGCGTGCATCTGCGCCTGGCCTCTCCGGATGGGCGCGAGACGCTGCACCGGCTCAGCCCGCTCGAGGACGGCACCGATCGCTGGCGCACGACCGTCGCGCTCGACCTGCCAGGCGACTGGCGCTACCGCTTCGAGGCGTTCTCAGACGACTTCGGCACCTGGGCGCACGCCGCCGACGTGAAAGCGGTGGCCGGCGTCGACGTGCCGGTGATGTGCGCTCTGGGCGTGCAGCTGCTCGCGGCGGCCGCCCGGCAGGCCGACCGGCCCGCCGCAGAGATCCGCATCCTGAAGGCCGCCGCGACGACCCTGCGGAAGGCGCAGAAGACGGCGGATGCCGTGTCGCTGCGCGCCGTGGCCGTCGACGCGGCGCTGGCCGAAGCGTTCACCGCTCGCCCGCTCGCCTCGCTCGGATCGGTGATCGACTGGCTGCCGCTGCGCGTGGAGCGTCACCGGGCGGGCGTCGGCGCCTGGTACGAGTTCTTCCCCCGCTCCGAGGGCGCGGTGCGTCGCAAGGACGGCACGGTGAAGAGCGGAACGTTCCGCACCGCAGCCAGGCGTCTGCCTGGCGTGGCCGGCATGGGCTTCGACGTCGTCTACCTCGTGCCGATCCATCCGATCGGCACGACCAACCGCAAGGGTCGCAACAACACCCTCACCACCGAACCCGGCGATCCGGGCTCGCCGTACGCGATCGGCTCCCCCGACGGCGGACACGACGCGATCCACCCCGAGCTCGGCACCGAGAAGGACCTGCGCGCCTTCATCCGCGCCGCCGCGAAGGAGGGCCTCGAGGTGGCCCTGGATCTCGCGCTGCAGGCGTCTCCCGATCACCCCTGGGTGACCGAGCATCCGGAATGGTTCACCACCCTCCCCGACGGAACCATCGCGTACGCCGAGAACCCGCCGAAGAAGTATCAGGACATCTACCCGATCAACTTCGACAACGACCCGGCCGGCAGCTACGCCGAGATGCTGCGCGTGGTCATGCACTGGGTGCGGCTCGGAGTGAAGATCTTCCGGGTCGACAACCCGCACACGAAGCCGCTGCAGTTCTGGGAGTGGCTGATCGCCGAGGTCAACGCCCAGGATCCCGACGTCATCTTCCTGGCCGAGGCGTTCACCCGCCCCGCGGTGATGCGCGCGCTCGCCGCGGTGGGATTCCAGCAGAGCTACTCGTACTTCACCTGGCGCAACACCAAGGCCGAGCTCGAGGAGTTCCTCACCTCGGTGTCGCACGAGACGAGCGACTACATGCGCCCGAACCTGTTCGTGAACACGCACGACATCCTCACCGAGTACCTGCAGTACGGCGGACGGGCCGCCTACCGCATCCGCGCCTGCATCGCCGCCACCGCGGCGCCGATCTGGGGTGTGTACGCGGGTTACGAGCTGATCGAGAACGTGGCCAGGCCCGGCTCCGAGGAGAACATCGACAACGAGAAGTACGAGTACAAGTTCCGGGACTGGGAGGGTGCCGAGCAGCGCGGCGAATCCCTCGCGCCGCTGCTGCGACGCCTGAACGAGATCCGGCGCGAGCATCCGGCGCTGGGTCAGCTCCGCAACTTCGCCGCGCACTGGAGCGACGACGACGCCGTGCTGGTGTACTCCAAGCATCTGGATGCCGCATTCACCGGCACCGGACGGGCCGACACCATCATCGTGGTGGCGAACGTCGACCCCCACTCGGTGCGCGAGACGACGGTGCACCTGGACACCACGGTCTGGGGTGTCGAACCCGGTGACGAGTTCGAGGTCGAGGATCTGCTCACCGGAGCGGTCTGGACCTGGCGCGATCACAACTACGTGCGACTCGACGCGTTCGCCGAGCCGGTGCACATCCTGAAGGTGAAGGAGCGATCATGAGCTATCTCGAAGACGTCTCTGCATCGGCGGAGTGGATCGCGGTGGCGCAATCCACCCATCACGATCCGCACGCCGTGCTCGGGGCGCATCCGCGCACCGATTCCGTGGGGCGCACCACCACGGCGATCCGTGCACGTCGGCCGTTCGCCGAGGCCGTTCAGGCGGTCTTCGACGACGGGTCGCGGCTGGACCTGGCGCATGTCGCGCACGGGATCTGGGAGGGCAGCCACAGCGGGCCGCCGGTGCCGTACCGCATCGCGACGACCTACGAGGGCGGTCACGAGGACATCGTCGGCGACCCGTACCGACACCTCAGTGCGGTCGGGGAGCTCGACATCCACCTCATCGCGGAGGGGCGCCACGAGCGACTCTGGGAGGTACTCGGATCGCACCCGCGCGCTCTGGACGGGGAGCAGGGGGTCGACTTCGCGGTGTGGGCTCCGAACGCCAGGTCGATGCGCGTGGTCGGCGACTTCAACGGCTGGAACGGCGAAGGCCACAGCATGCGCTCGATGGGTGGCAGCGGCGTGTGGGAGCTGTTCGTCCCCGGCGTCGCGGTGGGCGCGCGCTACAAGTACGAGATCCTCGGCGCCGACGGGCACTGGCGGCTGAAGGCCGACCCGATGGCGCAGGAGGCTGAGCTGCCGCCGGCCACCGCCTCCGTCGTCACGCTGAGCGCCTACCGCTGGAACGACGACGCCTGGCTCACCCGGCGGGCCGCCGGCCACGCCGTCGCCCAGCCGATGTCGGTGTACGAGGTGCACCTCGGTTCGTGGCGTGCGGGTCTGACCTACCGCGATGCGGCCGACCCGCTCATCGAGCACGTGCTGGCCACCGGCTTCACGCACGTCGAGTTCATGCCCCTCGCCGAGCACCCGTTCGGCGGATCGTGGGGATATCAGGTGAGCGGCTACTACGCCGCGACGAGCCGATTCGGCACACCCGACGACCTGAGGTATCTGGTCGACCGGCTGCACCAGGCCGGTATCGGCGTGATCATGGACTGGGTGCCGGGCCACTTCCCGAAGGACGCGTTCGCGCTGGCGCGCTTCGACGGCACCGCACTGTACGAGCATGCCGATCCGCGACGTGGCGAGCACCAGGACTGGGGCACCCTGGTCTTCGACTACGGCCGCAGCGAGGTGCGCAACTTCCTCGTGGCGAACGCCCTGTTCTGGCTCAGCGAGTTCCACATCGACGGCCTGCGCGTCGACGCCGTCGCGTCGATGCTGTACCTCGACTACTCACGCAAGGCCGGCGAGTGGGAGCCGAACATCCACGGCGGGCGCGAGAACCTCGAGGCGATCCACTTCCTGCAGGAGGTGAACGCCACCGCCTACCGCACGCACAAGGGCATCGTCATGATCGCCGAGGAGTCCACCGCCTTCCCCGGCGTGACCGCCCCCACCGACCACGCCGGACTCGGCTTCGGGTTCAAGTGGAACATGGGCTGGATGAACGACTCGCTGGAGTACATGAAGCGCGATCCACTGCACCGATCGCACCACGAGGGCGAGATGACGTTCTCGTTCGTCTACGGCTTCGGCGAGAACTACATGCTGCCGATCAGCCACGACGAGGTCGTGCACGGCAAGGGCAGCCTCGTCTCGCGCATGCCGGGTGACCACGCGCAGAGGCTCGCGAACCTGCGCGCCTATCTCGGCTTCATGTGGGGGCACCCCGGCAAGAAGCTGCTGTTCATGGGCCAGGAGTTCGGTCAGATCGGCGAGTGGTCGGTCGACCGGGAGCTGGACTGGTGGCTGCTCGATCAGCCGTCGCACGCTCAGCTGCAGCAGCTGGTGGGCTCACTGAACGCCGTGTACCGCGCGCAGGCACCGCTCTGGGAGCGCGACAACGACAGCTCGTCGTTCTCGCGACTGGGGGCGCCCAGCTGGGATCCCAGCGTGATCGCGTTCGAACGCCGGGATGCCCACGGCGGCCGTCTGGTGGTCATCTCGAACTTCGCGGGCGTGACCCGCACCGGATACCGCCTCGCGCTGCCGGTCGAGGGATCGTGGCAGGAGATCCTGAACACGGATGCCGCTGCCTTCGGCGGAGGGGACGCGGGCAACCTCGGCATGATCAGCGCGCACCGGGAGGACGACGACGCTCCGGCGATCGCCACCGTCACGCTTCCGGCGCTGTCGACCCTGTGGTTCCGGTATCAGCCCGACCCGCACCTGCCGACACCGAGCCGCTGGTGAACGACGAGCGCCCGGCCCCTGAGGGGCCGGGCGCGGTCGTTCGGGCACGGCGTGCGGTCAGAACAGCAGCGAGGTGAGCCTGGTGCGCGCGGATGTCACGCGCGGGTCGGCGGGGCCGATCAGCTCGAACAGCTCGACCAGCCGCTCGCGGATGCGCGTGCGGCTGTCGGCGTCGACGGCGGTGAACAGGTCAAGCAGTCGGTCGAACGCGTCATCGACATGCCCGCCGGCGAGGTCGAGGTCGGCGACCTGGAACTGCGCGTCGACATCCGTCGGCGCGGCAGCCGCGGCTGCGCGGACCTGCTGCAGGTCGAGGCCCTGCACACGGTGCAGCAGGCGTACCTGGCCGAGACCCGCCTTCGCATCCTCGTCACGCGGGTTCTCCGCCAGGGCCTTCTCGTACGCGCCGATGGCGCGCGCGTAGTCGCCCGCTTCGATGGCCTCGAACGCCTCCGCGTGCAGAGGCGGCAGCGGCGCCGGCTCATCGTCCTCCGCCGCGGGTGCCTCTTCGCCGAACGGGACCGACCCGGTGACGCCGTTCTGCGCGGCCACCTCGAGCAGGCGTGCGAAGACCTCGCGCACCTGCTCCTCGGGGACCGCTCCGGTGAACATCGGCACGGGCTGTCCGCCGATCAGTGCGACGACCATCGGGATGGACTGCGCCCGGAAGGCCTGAGCGATCTGCGGGTTCGCGTCGACATCGACCTTCGCGAGCACGACGCGTCCGCGCTGCTCGCGCGCCACCTTCTCGATGATCGGGCTCAGCTGCTTGCACGGCCCGCACCACTCCGCCCAGAGATCGACCACGACGGGAACCGAGCGGGACAGCTCGAGGATCTCGCCGAACGACTGGTCCGTCACATCGACGACGACATCCGGCCGGCCGTCACCCGGCGAAGCCGGGGCTGGTGCGCCCGCCGGTGCCTGGTCGGCTGCCGGACGGCTGCGCAGAGAGGACAGGTCGACTGCGCCGCGGAGCGCGGCAGCGGAGATCTCGGTCACTTGTTCACCTTCACGCTGAGGAGGTCCTGATGGTACGCGAGGAGACGGATCTGCTCCTTGGAGCCCTGCGCGGGCACCGAGAAGAAGAGCTGGATGCCGTAGGTCGTCGTGAAGCCCTTCGCGGACTCCTTCACTCCCGTCAGCACACTCGCCTCCTGATTCTCGCCGATGCGGATCACCGCATCGGATGAGGTCGGGGTGATCGTCTCGGTGTCGTCGACCCGCACGGCCACGACCGCACCGCTGCCCAGAGTGGCGAGGGAGAGCGGCGTCTCCTCCGGTGCGGTCATGTCGAACGCGACCGACGACGTGGTGTCGGCCTTCTTCTCCTTGAGCCCGGTGAGGATGGCCGTGCGGCTGTCGCGGATGCTCTGGGCCAGCTTCTCGGCCGTGGCGTCGAAGCGACCGGCGAACTCGCTCTTGTCGCCGCTGTCGACGAAGTCGGAGAACGCCTCGGCCAGCTGCTCCGGTGCGAGCGCGAGGAACGGCGACTCGGCCGGGATCCGCGTGGTGCCGAGCCACGCCGGGGCGACGTCGGGGAACTCGGCAGCCGCCGGCATGTCGGCCATCTCGGTGATGCGGTAGTTCGACCACGGGTCGTCCTGCGTCATCGTCAGCAGCACGGGCGCTGCGGTGTCGTCCTTCTCGGAGACGGTCAGGGCCAGCACGGCGCGCGGCCAGCTGTCCGTCGCCTCAGGCAGCACGATCTTGACCTTGTCACGCGGTGCCGTCAGCGGCTCCGTGCGCTCGGCGATCTTCGCGCGGAGGGCGTACTCGGTGCGCCGGCCTTCGAGCACGGCGCCGGCGAGGCGGGTCTCCGCGCGCGCGATGTCGAGCTCCGCGTCTGCCTGCTGCACGACTTCGGTGATCTCGGACACGATGCGCTGGCCCTGCTTCTTCGTCACGACCGGCGGCTTCTGGTCTTCGGGGGTCACCACCGTCGGCGTGGGGGTCGGCGTGGGCGTCTGCGCGCCGAACTCGGGCCAGGACTCCGCTGAGCAGCCCGTCGCGAGCACTGCGGTCAGCGTCAGAGCCGGCAGCCCCAGAGCCAGGCGACGACGCAGCGCGGTGCGCGGCGCACGCCCGGATGACTGTTCCTCGCCTTCGGAGGTCGGGGCGGGTGGGTCCGTTCGACCGATCGCCGCGCCGTCGGGATCGGCGGCGGTGCCGTCACCGGCCTCGATGGCTTCTCTGCGCGGGGCGCTCTGCATCTCGATGGGCTGCGTCTCCGGCAGCGGCCCTGGGCCCTTGCGCAGCGGACCGCGTCCGCGACGCTGGTGGCGGATGGCCAGGATGTAGAGCACGAGGCCGGCGAGCAGCAGCACTCCCCCCGCGGTCATCAGCGGACCCGCGAGCGGTGTGCGCGTGTCCAGAGCCCAGCTCACGGCGATGTCCTCGGGCGCGGGCTCGACGCCGTCGCGCGCGATGAGCACGCTGTGTCCAGGGGTCAGCTGCATCTCGGTCACGAGATAGTCGTCTTCGACGAACGAGTCCAGCCAGAGATCGGATCCTGCCGGGTTGCGCCCCGACGTCTCCCCGCCGCCGGCCGGTGCCTGCTGCGCGTCGACGGTCTCGCTGACCGGCTCATCGCCCTTGCCGAGCGTGACCTTCGTGTAGCTCGTGTCGGACAGCCACGCCTCGGCATCGCCGGTACGGGCGTAGGCGACGAAGATCTGGCCCTCACCGCGCACGAGCAGCGTCTGCAGTCCCGGGTGCGCATTGAGCACCTCGGCGTCGACGAGCACATAGGGCTGCGCCTCGTCGGCTGACAGCTCCATCGTCTGCTCTGTGGGGCCCATGAAGATGGTGCGCTGAGCAATTCCGGCTCCGATGAGAACCGTGGCCAGCACGAAGGCCACGACGGCCCATACGAAACGCACGAATCAACTCCTTACGTGACCGGGCATCCGCCGCCGGTCCGCTCGACGTTTCAGACTAGCGAAACCACCTGGGCATTGCCCACGAAGCCCACCGTCTGCGCTGCGCCGGATGCGCTTCGGCCCGTCGCGCCGCCGCCGCACCGTGCAGCAACTAGGATCTTCGCAGATCGACCGGGAGAGCCATGAAGATCCACAGTCCCTTTCGCACCGCGCTGGTGGCGACACTCGGCGTGGGTCTGGGCGTTCTGCTGCTCACCGGCGTGCAGACGCTGTCGACCGTCATCCTCTATATCGGCACGGCTCTGTTCCTGAGTCTCGGACTCGACCCGCTCGTCACCTTCCTCGAGCGCCGCGGACTGCCGCGATGGGCCGCTGTGCTCTTGACCATCCTCGCCGTGCTGAGCGTGTTCGCCGCCGTCATCCTGATCGTGCTGCCCGTCTTCACCGATCAGATCACGCAGCTGGTGGCGCGCACCACGCCGCTGTTCGTCAACGGCGAGCAGACCGTGAGCGACATCAAGGCCTGGCTCACCGACGCCTTCCCCAATCTCGAGGTCAACCTCGTCTTCGACTACATCGACAGCTGGATCACCTCCGATCAGTGGACCAAGAGCGTGACCGAGTGGAGCACGACGATCGGCGAGGGTGTGTGGGTCGTCGGCGGTGCGGTGCTGGCCGGGGCGTTCGGCGCCTTCATCGTGCTGATCCTCACGATCTACATGACGGCCTCGACGCCGTCCCTCAAGCGGGCCGTGTACCAGCTGGTGCCTGCATCGCGGCGCGAGCGCTTCATCGATATCGCCGACCAGATCACCGATTCGGTCGGCCACTACGTGATGGGCCAGGTCACGCTCGGTGTGATCAACGGATTGCTGAGCATGGTGTACCTGTCGATCATCGACGCGCCGTTCACCGCGGTGCTCGCCGTCGTCGCCTTCTTCTTCTCGCTCATCCCCCTGGTCGGAACCCTGACCGGGTCGACGATCATCGTGCTGGCCTGTCTGCTGCCCGGGGTCGGCTCGCCGGGGACGGCGCTGGCCGCGGCGATCTACTACCTCATCTACATGCAGGTCGAGGCGTACTTCATCGCCCCGCGCATCATGAGCCGAGCGGTCTCGGTGCCCGGAGCGGTGGTCGTCATCGCGGCGCTGTCCGGCGGCGCCCTGCTCGGGCTCCTCGGTGCGCTGATCGCGATCCCGGTCGCGGCGAGCGTGCTGATCATCTACCGCCAGGTGCTGATCCCTCGGATGAACGAACGCTGAGCCGGGGCAGCCGCTCTCAGGCGACCCGCCAGCAGTGCGAATGCCAGTGCCGGCGGGCGGCGAGGTCGGCGCTCTCGCCCATCACTCCGTCCGCACGCCAGACGACGACGTGGGCGGTACCGGGCGCGATGATGCTCGTGCAGCCCGGGCACCGGTAGTCCTTGAGCGCCTGCGTCGCCGAGATGGGCTGCACGGTCCACTCCCGGCCCCGTTTCGTCTCGGTGCGCTTCCACCCCGCCAGAAGCCGGTCGAAGGAATCGCCGGACGCGGGACGCTCAGGCCGGCGTCGACGGGATCGTGGCATGACGCCCGATCACCACCAGTGGTTGCGCGTCCAGAAGTCGTACGCTCCGGCCCAGCTGCCGTAGCGGCCGACGGCGTAGCCGTTGCCCCAGCGGAGGTTGTCGACCGGGTCGTATCCGTTGCCGGGCACCTTGCTGCAGGGCAGCGCCTGCACGAGCCCGCACGCGCCGGACGACTGGTTGGTCGCGTTCGGATTCCAGCCGCTCTCCTTGGAGACGATGTAGTCGACGTACGCCCAGTCGCCGCTCGCGATTCCGGCCGCAGCCATCCACTGCTCCTTGGAGCCGCCACCCGTGTACCGCGGCTGCGCGGGTGCACTGCTCTTCTGAGCCGATGCGGTCTTCGCCACCGGTGCGGGCGCTGGTTTCGGCTTGGGTTTCGGCTTGACGTAGACCTCGAAACCATTGCGGGCCACGGGCGCGATGTCCGCGCCCTCGACGGAGACCGTGATGCTCTGCGTGTCGGCGGCGGCGAGCGAGAAGGCGGTCACGGGTCCGTCGGTCGGCTCGGGGTCGGCGACGGCCACACCGCTCGGCGCCATCATGGCGGCGGAGATGCCGACGACGGCGAGCCCGGCCAGCACGGCGCTGACGGGGCGATGGGTCTGAGTCTTCTTCTTCAAGCGAGAGGCGGGCCGGCGCGTCTCGTTCGAGATCAATTCGTTATCGGGGGTCACGATGGCCATCAGTCTACGCACACCTGCACACCTCATCCATGAGAACTCACCGAGAACGCCTCAGCGCACCGAGAGAATGACTTCCACCGTGGCGTCGAGCAGGGCATCCACCTGCTCCTCGCGATACCCGCCGCGCTGCATGCGGAAGGCGGCGCCGCGCACCTGATCGACATCGAGCGGCTCGCCGTCCCGCAGGAACGCGGCGATGCGGTCGCCGACGTGGTCGACCTCGTCCACCTGGTAGCCGAACGTCAGGATGCTGGTGCGCGCGAACCGCTTCTTCCGCGGCCGACTCAGGTGATCGAGCACCTGCTGAGCGTCCTCCCGCGCCTGAGCCACCCAGGCGTCCACTCCGACGCGGGCGATCGCCCGTTCGCGGGCGCGCTGGGCGAACGCATCCTCCACCCGCGAGAGCGCGGCGTCGACCTCGGCGATGACGTACCCGCCCCTGACCAGCGGGAAGGATGCCGCGCGCACGTCGTCCGCGCCGAAATCTGCACGCGATTCCTCGAACGCCGCTCGGGCGGAGTCGAGGAAGCTGTCGACCGCAGCACGGTGGTACCCGCGCTGGCGGCCCTGTGCCAGGGCGAACGCCGGCGGCGTCTCGTCGTGCGGCCGTGTGAGCGTCTCGAGGCCGGGATCAGTCATCAGGATCCGATCAGAGGAGTAAGGAGGTGATACAGCGCGAGCGCGGGAACAGTCGAGGGCAGGATGCTGTCGAGGCGGTCGAGCAGCCCGCCGTGGCCGGGAAGCCAGGAGCTCATGTCCTTGATGCCGAGGTCGCGCTTGAGCATCGACTCGCCGAGATCGCCGAGCGTGGCGCAGATGAGGATCGCCGCGCCGAAGATCAGGCCGCACCACCAGGGCAGCTCGAGCAGGAAGATCGCCAGGAGCACGCCCACCGCGAGCGACCCGACGACGGCACCGCCGAAGCCCTCCCAGGTCTTCTTGGGGCTGATCCGCGGCGCCATGGGGTGCTTGCCGAACGCGAGTCCGGCCGCGTACGCGCATGTGTCGGCGGCGACGGCGACGGCGATGAAGCCGAGCACCCACCATTCGCCGTTCTCACGGCTCAGCAGCATGAGCGCGACCGAGGTCAGGAACGGCACGTACACCTGCACGAACGCCCCGACGACGACATCGGCGAGCACCGCACCGTAGGTGCGACCGTCGCCGGCGATCATCTGGCCGATCATCCGCCACACGCTGACGAAGGCGACGGCGGCGATGAGCACGACCCAGCTCAGCCACAGCGCCGCGAACGGCCCGGTGAGCAGCACCGCCGCACCCGCGATCAGCTGGGGGGCGATGTCCACACGGCGACCGCCCGCGCGAAGTGCCCGGGTGAGCTCGTAGGTGCCGAGCAGACCGGCCGCGATCGCGATCGGCAGGAACAGCCACTTGATGAAGAGCAGGGAGGCGATCAGAACCGCACCGAACGCGACGCCGATGAGGATGGCCACGATGAGATCGCGGCCGGTGCGCTGTTTGATCCGCTCGTTGGCCTGATCGAACTGCTCGCGAGCCTGCGTCACGTGCGACTCGAACTCGCCGCGCCTGGCGCGCCACTGCTCACGCAGCGCGTGCGAGTCCGCGCCGTCCTCAGCGGGCATCGGCGGGCGCGGGGGGATGCGGGCGGTGTCGAAGACCGGGAACGACGCACCCGCGAGCGGGCGCGTCGAGTCCGATGCGCCGACACCCGAATCGCCGAGAGCGCGGCGCGATGACTCATCGCCCTCAGCGGGAGCATCGCCCTGTCGGGCTTCTCTTCGCGTCAGCGGCTGTTCGCCGGAATCGCTGTCGCCTGCCATGCCGTCAGACCTCGAGCAGCTCTGCCTCTTTGCGCTTGAGCGCGTCGTCGATCGCGTCGACGTACTGACGGGTCAGCGCGTCGAGCTCCTTCTCGCCGCGAGCGATCTCGTCTTCGCCCACGTCGTTCTTGAGCGCGTCGAGCTGATCCTTCGCCTTGCGTCGGATCCCGCGCACCTGCACCTTGGCGTCCTCGCCCTTCGAGCGCACGAGCTTGACGTACTCCTTGCGACGCTCTTCGGTCAGCTCGGGCATCGTCACGCGCACGATGTTGCCGTCGTTGGTCGGGTTCGCGCCGAGGTTCGGCATGTCGCGGATGGCCTGCTCGATCGCCCGCAGCGCGCTCTTGTCGTACGGGGTGACGATCAGCGTGCGCGCCTCGGGGTTGGCCATCGAGGCGAGCTGCGCGATCGGCGTCGGGGAGCCGTAGTAGTCGACCATCAGCTTCTGGAAGAGCTGGGGGTTCGCGCGCCCGGTGCGGACGGTGGCGAAGTCCTCCTTGGCGGCGTCGACCGCGCGGGTCATGCGTGCGGTGGTATCTGCGAGGACGTCCGCGATCACGGGTGCTCCTTAGGTCGTGGTTTTCGAACGATTCTATCCGGCGATGTGCCGCAGAACCCTGAGCGACGAGGCGGTCAGGGCGTGACGAGCGTTCCGATGGGCTCGCCGAGCAGCGCCTTCGTGACATTGCCCGCCGGCTCCATGCCGAACACGCGCATGTCCATGTTGTTGTCCATGCACAGGCTGAACGCGGTGGAGTCGACCACCTTGAGGCCGCGCTGCAGAGCGTCGCGGTAGGTCACGCGGTCGATGCGCTCGGCGCTGGCGTCCTTGTTGGGGTCGGCCGTGTAGATGGCGTCGACGCCGTTCTTCGCCACCAGCACCTCGTCCGCTCCGATCTCGAGGGCGCGCTGCGCGGCGACCGTGTCGGTGGAGAAGTACGGCAGGCCCGCACCGGCACCGAAGATGACGACGCGCCCCTTCTCCATGTGACGCTCGGCGCGACGCGGGATGTACGGCTCGGCGACCTGGGTCATCGAGATGGCGGACTGCACCCGGGTCGCGGCGCCGGCCTGCTCGAGAAAGTCCTGCAGGGCGAGGGCGTTCATGACCGTGCCGAGCATGCCCATGTAGTCGGCTCGGCCGCGGTCCATCCCGCGCTGGCTGAGCTCGGCCCCGCGGAAGAAGTTGCCACCGCCCACGACGATCGCGATCTCGACGCGGTCGACGGCCGCGGCGATCTCACGCGCGATCTGTCCGACGACGTCGGGGTTGACGCCCAGCTGGCCTGCGCCGAACGCTTCGCCGGAGAGCTTCAGGAGGACGCGCCGGCGTCCGGTGCCTTCGGTCATGGGTGGGTTCCTCTCGTCCCGATTCAAGATAGTGCCTTCTGGGCATGAAGAAGGGGGTTCGGATCGCAGATCCGAACCCCCTGGAGGTTGTTACGCGCCGACCTTGAAGCGGGCGAAGTCGGTGACGGTGATACCGGCATCCTTCGCGACCTGGGCCACGGACAGCTTGTTGTCCTTCGCGTAGTCCTGCTCGAGAAGCGCGACCTGCTTGAAGTAAGCGGTGACGCGACCCTCGACGATCTTCGGCAGAGCAGCCTCGGGCTTGCCCTCGTTGCGGGAGATCTCGGTGACGATCTCGCGCTCCTTCTCGACCTCGGCGGCCGGGACGTCCTCACGGGTGAGGTACGACGGGTTCGCGAACGAGATGTGCTGGGCGATGCTGCGCGCGGTCTCGGCGTCAGAGCCGCTGTACGCGACGACGACACCGATCTGCGGCGGCAGGTCCTTGCTGGTGCGGTGCAGGTACACCGACACGGCGTCGCCGGTGATGGTGCGCACGCGACGCAGTTCGACCTTCTCGCCGATGATGGCTGCCTCGTCCGAGATCAGCTGCTCGACCGTCTGGTCGCCGGCCGGGGCTGCGAGGGCCGCCTCGATCGAGTCCGCGGAGACGGCCGCGACGGCGTCGGCGACCTTCTCGGCGAGCGTGATGAAGCGCTCGTTCTTCGCGACGAAGTCGGTCTCGCAGGCGAGCTCGATCAGCGTGACGGCACCGTCGGTCTCACGAGCGACGACGAGGCCCTCGCTGGTGGAGCGGTCGGCGCGCTTCGCGTTGCCCTTCGCACCCTTGAGGCGAAGGATCTCGGTGGCCTTCTCGACGTCTCCGTCAGCCTCCTCGAGCGCCTTCTTGGTGTCGACCATTCCGGTGCCGAGCTGCTCGCGCAGCGCCTTGATGTCGGCGATGGTGAAGTTGGCCATGTGTGGTGGCTCCTTGCTTCGTATCTGAACGTGTGGGGTGACTTACTTGGCGTCTGCCTCGGCGGCGGGCTCAGCCGTCGCGTCGGCGGCCGGAGCCTCATCGGCGGGTGCCTCGGTGGCTGCAGCTTCGGTGGCCTCGGCCGCGGGTGCCTCGTCGGCGGCCGGAGCGTCAGCGGCGGCCGGAGCCTCGCCGCCCTCGAGCAGCTCGCGCTCCCACTCGGCGAGCGGCTCGGCGTCACCGGCGTCGGGGTTGTGCTTCTGCTGCAGGCCCTCGGCCGCGGCGTCGGCGATGATGCGGGTCAGCAGCGAGACCGAGCGGATCGCGTCGTCGTTGCCGGGGATCGGGTACTGGAAGTCGTCCGGGTCGGCGTTCGTGTCGAGGATGCCGATCACGGGGATGCCGAGCTTCTTGGCCTCGTCGATGGCGAGGTGCTCGCGCTTGGCGTCGACGACCCACAGAGCCGACGGGGTCTTCGACAGGTTGCGGATGCCGCCGAGCGACTTGTGCAGCTTGTCGAGCTCGCGCTTCTTGAGAAGGAGCTCCTTCTTCGTGAAGCCGGAAGCCGCGGGGTTGTCGTAGTCGAGCTCCTCGAGCTCCTTCATGCGAGCGAGACGCTTCGCGATGGTGGAGAAGTTGGTGAGGAGGCCACCCAGCCAGCGCTGGTTGACGTAGGGCTGGCCGACGCGGTCGGCCTGCTCGGCGAGGATCTCCTGCGCCTGCTTCTTGGTGCCGACGAAGAGGATGGTGCCGCCGCGCGCGACGGTCTCCTTGACGAAGTCGTAGGCCTGGTCGATGTACGACAGCGACTGCTGCAGGTCGATGATGTGGATGCCCGAGCGCTCGGTCAGGATGAAGCGCTTCACCTTCGGGTTCCACCGGCGGGTCTGGTGTCCGAAGTGCACGCCGCTGTCGAGCAGCTGGCGGATGGTGACCACAGCCATGGTCGTCTCCTTGTTCTGACGCTCTCGCGTCGTTGAGGTTGATACGCCGATCGATTCGACCGGCAGTCCTGGTACCCGGCGCACACCCGCCCGCTCGAAGAGCGGGACCTGTGGGAGTGGATGCCACGACCTGAGTCGCTGTGGGCACGCGTAGTCACCTCGATTTCGAGGTGCTCCCCCAGTGTACAGGATCGGGCCACCGCGAACGTCCTGCACAGGAGCGTGAATCGGCGGCTTATCCCCGGCCGTCGCCATCCCGCGCACGCGGCGACGCGGCATGGGCGAGGGTGAGTCGATGCGCTCCAGATCGGCCGCCCTCGTCCTCTCGCTCGCCCTGTCCCTCGGCGGCAGCGCGAGTCCCTCCGAAGCCGACGGAACGTGGGAATGGCCGGTGCGCGGCGCCCGCTCGATCGCCGCTCCCTTCCGCGCCCCGGCGCACGAGTACGGGTCAGGTCATCGCGGCATGGACGTCGCGGTCGGCGCGAGCCCTGACGTCATCGCTCCCGCTCCCGGCGTCGTGGCGTTCCGCGGAACGGTGGTCGACAGGCCGCTGATCACGATCGACCATGGCGGGGGTCTGGTGAGCACGTGGGAGCCGGTGTCGTCGGCCTTGTCCCCCGGCGATGCGGTGGCGGCCGGGGATCTGATCGGCACGGTGGCGGCAGGTGGTCATACCGCGCGCGGCGCGCTGCATGTCGGCGTCCGGCTCGACGGACGCTACGTCAATCCCCTACCCCTGTTCGGCGAAGTGCCGAGGGCTGTCCTGCTTCCCTGCTGCGAAGGGTGAGGGGGCGCGCACCGGGTCATCCGCCGGGTGTCACGCGCGCGGATGCGCGAGGCGGTATCCGGCGAGCAGACGCTCAGCCGACACGTGCGTGTAGATCTGCGTCGTGCCGAGGCTCGCGTGACCGAGGATCTCCTGCACCGCGCGCAGATCGGCCCCGCCGTCGAGCAGGTGCGTGGCTGCGGAGTGCCGGAGGGCATGCGGGCCGACGTGCTCGGCGCCGACGATCGGGCTCAGAACCCGGGCGACGAGGGCGTAGACGGTGCGGGCGCCGATGCGCGCTCCGCGCGCACCGAGGAACAGCGCCGGCGTCGACTGCGCGGCGCGCGCCATCAGCGCCGGGCGCCCTCGGCTCAGGTAGGCGCCGATGGCGTCGGCGGCGGGCGCGCCGTACGGAACCACCCGCTCCTTGGCGCCCTTGCCCAGCACCCGCACGGTGCGACGATCCATGTCCACGTCGTCGACGTCGACGCCGCACAGCTCGGACACGCGCATGCCGCTGCCGTACAGCGCCTCGAGGATCGCATGGTCGCGCAGCGCGAGGGGATCACCGGCGGCCGCGGCCGCACGAAGCTGGTCGAGCAGGTCGCGCATGCCGTCCTGGGATGCGACGACCGGCAGCGTCTTGGAGCGCTTCGGCGTCACGAGGCGCAGGCTGGGATCGACCGAGATGAGTTCGCTCTCGTGCGCCCACCCGAAGAACGAGCGTGCGGCCGCCGCGCGTCGAGCGAGCGTCGACCTCGCGTCGCCGCGTCGGGTGGCTCGCCACAGCCACTCGCGCAGCAGCTCGAGGTCGATCTCGCGCAGGTCCACGTCGGCGACGACGGCGCCGAGGTCGGCGAGGTCGGAGCGGTAGGCGCGCACGGTCGCCGGTGACAGCCGTCGCACCCGCTCGAGGTACGACGTGAAGGATGTCACCGCGTCCGCATACCGCACCGCTCCAGCATGCCGCTCCTCGGCGGCATCGCCGACTGCCGCGCCGTGATGCGGTCAGTCGCTGCGCACCCACCCGTCCTCCCGCTGTGCGACCGCACCCTCGAGGGCCAGCACGCCGAGGAGCGAGCGCACGCGTTCGACGGAGAGTCCGCTGCGGCGCGCGATGTCCGCCGGGTCGCGGGGGCTGCGGGCGCTCATCGCGTCGAACAGCCTGGTGCGGTCGTGATCCGGGGCGGTGGAGGGACGGGCCGTGACATCCTGCTCCCCCCACAGCTCTCTGACCTCCTGAGCGCTCGTGACGCACACCGCGTCGTACTCCCGCAGCAGCCGATGGCATCCGGCCGATGCCGGGGAGGTGATCGGCCCGGGGACCGCACCGATCGGGCGTGCCAGCGACGCCGCGTGCCCGGCGGTGTTCAGCGTGCCGCTGCGCCAGCCCGCCTCCACGACGACGGTCGCCATGGTCGCGGCCGCGATGAGCCGGTTGCGGGCGAGGAAGCGCCACTTCGTCGGCGCCGATCCGCAGGGCACCTCGCTGAGCACCACGCCGGACTGCCTGATCCGATCGAAGAGCTGCTGATGTCCGATCGGATACGCCCGGTCGACACCGCCCGCGAGGAACGCAGCCGTCGCGCCGCCGACGCCGAGCGCTGCGCGGTGCGCGGCGCCGTCGATCCCGTAGGCGCCTCCCGACACGATCAGGGTGCCCCCGGTCGCGAGGTCGCCCGCCAGCTCGGCGGCGGTGCTCTCGCCGTACCCCGTGGCGGCCCTGGCGCCGACGATCGCCGCGGCCGTCTCTGCGCGCAGCACGTCGACATCGCCCCGCGCCCACAGCAGCACGGGCTGGTGGACCTCGAGGTCGTCGAGTCCGTCCGGCCAGAGCTCGTCGCCGGGAAGCAGCAGGCGCGCTCCCACACTGTGCGCGGCGAGCATGGCATCCCGCACCGCGCGGGTGCTCGCGCGAGGCCGCCACCTCGCCAGCGCCTCCGCCAGAGGCCGGGGCGCTGTCACTCCGGGAGGGACGAGACCCGACTCCCCGAACGCGGTGCGCAGCGCCTGCACCGCACCCAGAGCCTGCAGCAGCGCACCGGCCACACCATCTCCGGGTTCGACGAGCACGGACCACGCGACCCGCGCTGCCACCTCTGCGGGGTCCGCATCGGCACGCAGCAGGCGAGCGCTCGAACGCAGCTCCGGGTCGTCGATCAGTTCGAGTCCTGTCGCGATCATGCCAGAAGTCCTTTCTTGAGGAACAGAGCGTGCCCGAGCTGATCGGCTCCGGGTGATGACAGACCTGCCAGATCGCTCAGGGTCCACGCGATGCGCAAGCCCGGATTGTGGCCGATGTGAAAATGGACGAATGGATGAGTTCGGACAGCCGCATTGCCCCGACGATGGGATCGTGATGCACACCACCGCGACCGGGTTCGTGTGCCCACACTGCGGGCATCTGCAACGCTTCGACGACGTAGAGCAGCCGCCCGAGTTCGACGGCCCCACAATTCATGGCGGATAGTGCGACGGAATGCGCTGTAACGCGAGGAAACCCCCTCCCTAGTAGTTGATACCGGGGAGGGGGTTTCAGGCGCTCACAGCGCGTTTGGTGCCGTTCTAGGCGTCACTGCGGCGCCGGGAACGGATGCCGGATGCGACTCGAGCCGAATTGCCGGCCACAACTCCCGCGGCTTCCACCTGCATCCGGCCAATCAGAGCCCCGTCCATGTCCTTCAGCACGAACTCGGACGGCATCGACGGCGCAGCGACGTTCACCACAGGGGCGCCCGTGACCACGCGAGCGGACACCGGGACGGACTCGGGTCGAACAGGGCCACCCGCAGCAAGGCCAGGGATGGAGCCATTCAGGATCGACTGACGCCACCGCATGATCGCCGCATGACCACCAGCCGCATCCACCTCCGCCGCCGTCACCACATGCTCACCCGGTGCCAGCATCCGAAGCTCAGAATCCTTACCCTTCGGGCCGGGACCGAACACCGGACCACCCGTCGCCTGCCCAGGGATTCCCACCGTCCGGTTACCGACCACATACGACTCGAGCGTGACCTTCTTGACGTTCGGGATGGACGACATCAGGTCGCGGAGGTTCGCCAGCCGCACCGCCAGCGCCTCACTGCCGCTTTCGGAGATCGCAATCTCCTTCTTGTTCGGCAGTGCATTCGCCTGATCCTTCACCGCCGCCAACGCAAGCTCCACGTCCTTCGCTGAGCCGAGGTTCTTATCCGCCCACGCACGCGCCGCGGCCTCATCCATACCCTTCGCCTTCAACTGGGCAATGACAGCCTCACGGCCCGCATCCCACTCCGCACGCGCCGCAGCCATATCGCCCGTGTTCTGCACGATCGCCGTAGCAGAGTCGTAGCTTTTCTGCTCCACATCACGGAGAGAATCGCGCAGCTTGATCGACGCATCATTGGTGCCGTCGATCGCCGCTTCCTCATTCTTCGTCGCCTCAGTCAGTGAGTTGATCGCGCTCAGAGCAGAATCGTGCGACTTCGCCACATCCATCTGCCCGTGCGCCATCTCCTCGTAGGCGGTGACGACACCCTGCAGCGCGTCCTGCAGTTCCTTGGACGCCTGTTCCTGCTCCGCGAACGCTTCCGATACCTGACCGGACGCATCCGTCTGCTCGCCGCTCATCTCCGCCTGCTGACGGGCCATCTCGGTAGCATCGCCAAGCTCACCGGACATGCGCTGCACACCGCCGCGTACCTTGTCCACCTTCAGGGCGAACTGTTCCGCCTCGTCCGCGGTGCCCTTGAATGCTGCCTGCTTCGCATCCAACTGTCGCTCGAGCTCGGTCATCGCGTCGCCGCCGTTCTTCACAGCATCGAAGACGACGTTGAGGGAGATGCCCAGATTCTCCGCTGCATCCGCAATCGAGGTGTCCTGCCACCACATCACGGACGAACGGTTGGTGAGGTCGTTCATGATCAACTCGTCACCGTGGGCGCTGAGAGCACCTGTGGCCGTGTCGATCGCCGCAGCGTATGCCTCCGCACGCGCCTTAGCCTCAGCCTGCTTCTGCATGAACACACCCAGTGCGACCGTCGCACCGAGCAGCGCGACACCCCACGGCCCGGTCAGGAAGTTGCCAATCCCGCCCAGGATGCCCTTCACCCGGGCACCCATCGGACCGAGCGTGTCGAGCGTGGCGGAGAACTCCATCCACTTGATCTTCGCGAGGATCGCCGCACCCGTCACCGTCGCCGTGATACCCACCAGGGCGAACAGGGCACCGCCGGCCAGCTTCACCGGCTCAGGGAGCGACTGGAACATGCGCAGCACATCCGCCAACCGGTTCAGCAGGTCGACGAACAACCCACCGCCAGACGGGTCCACAAGAGGCTTCGTGAGGTCAGCGGACAGGTCACGCCATGCCGCCTTCACGCGATCCATCGCACCCGCGAATGTCATCTTGACGTTCGCGGAAGCACCGTCGAACTTCTCCTTCATGCCGGAGGCGAGAGCATCCAATGCCTGATCCGCACCGAGCGTTCCGGCTGTGATCTGAGCGCGGATCTCGGCGCCGGTCTTACCCATCTGCGAACCGATAAGTTCCGCCGCGTTCACACCACGCTGACCGAACTGCATCAGATCCTGCGCCGTGATCTTCCCCGCAGACGAGATCTGCGCCATGACGAACGCGATCTCCCCAAGTTCCTGATTCGACCCGCCAGCCGCAGCAACAGCCTCACCGATCGCATCCAGATACGGGATAACCTTCTTTGACTCGATACCGAACGCCAGCATCTGCTGCTGAGCCGTGATGAACGTCTGCTTCGAAAACGGCGACGTGCGCGCGAACGCATCCAACTTGTCCATCTGCGCATTCGCAGCCTCAGCGCCACCCAGAAGCGTCGACAACGCCGCACGCGAAGTCTGCTGCAAAGTGTTGTACTCAACACCCGTCTTTGCGACCGCCAGCGTGAGAGCCGTCATCGTGCCGCCCACAGCGAGCAAACCCGTCCCGAGCGACTTCCACGCATCCAGCTTCTGCTTCGCAGCCTCAGCCGCCTTACGCGCCGCCTCCGACTCCTGCTTCGACGCCTTCGTGCCCTCATCCGCGGCCCTCTTCGCCGCCTCCGAAGCCTCCAGAAACGCCCTCTTATAGTCCGCGATATCCGCCGACAGGCGAATCCGCACCACCCTTTCAGACATGCTTGACCTCCTCAATCAATTCCTGCCCCAAAGCGACAAACGCGCTCGAAGCGGAATCCGCCAAACGCATCGCCTTCGTCGGGTCCACACGCCGGCGCGGGTCCCAAATATCGACCACCGTTGACGCCTGCGCTGCCTTCTCCGCCAGCGTCAGCACCAACTCCGCCAGCCGATCCACTGCCTCCTGCTCTGAGTCCATCGATTCGACGAACTCCGTCAGGTACGTCAACGGGTCCTCAGATCCCGCACGATGCACATAAGCGGCGATCATTCGATCGGCCAACTCGCTATTGCGGGCAATCCGCTTTGCTTCATTGCTCATCAATCAACAACTCCTTGAATCGACTTCGAATACCCAGGGGCAGGTCCCCATGGCCCCCGCCGCATTTCGGGTCTCCGGGCAATCCCGGCACAGACTTTGGGGGTTTTTTCCACGAGCTCGCCTCCGATGCCCTGTGTGTGAAAACGAGCATCGGCCTGTGACCGCGCCGTTTTATGGGCTTTGGGACCCCCGCGCTGGGTATTAGCTGCTCCCCACGGGGAAGCAAAAAAATACGGGGGAGAGAGGTGCCCATCTGCCGGTGACGTTACGGGCGTGATGGCAGGGCGGACCTCCCCCTGGTGGCGGTGAAGGGTCATCGCATTGCCTCCTTCACTTTCTCGATTCCGTCGAGCACGAGCGCTCCCTGTGCTCTGCGCGCTGCTTGTGCATTGCGGAAGTCGAGAGTTTCGCGTTCGTGTCGTTCGCGGGCGATTCGTTCGATGCGGGCGTTGATGGTGTCGCGGTCGATGGCGAGGTCGAGGGTGCATCCGGCTGCGACCACCTGCCATGCGTCCTTGACGCGTCGTACTCGTTCCCATGTGTCGATGTCGCTATCGGCCCAGCGCGTTACCCGTTCGGGTTCGATGGTGAATCCGGTGAGCTGGTTGAGTGCGGTCCAGCCGCTGTCGATGAGTCGTGTGAGTCGGCGTGCTTCCTGCGCGTCCTGGTGTGCCTGTACGGCTACGGGGCCGAGCTGGAAGATTGCGGTCGTGTCGTCGAGGTCGATGTTCCCGAGGATGCTCTGTGCGTACTTCAGGGTGACGCCGGCTGCATCGAATGCGGTCTTGAAGATGTTGAGAATGTCGTCCTGAACGGCTCGCATGTTGTCGACTGCTCGGTCGTTCACGGCGTTGCCTGCGGCATACTCGAGGTCTCCGTCTGCGAGTGCGTTGTTCAGCAGCGCGCGCAGGAGGTTGGGGTCTTCGGCGGGGTCGCGTCCGTCGAGTACCGCGCTGGTCCATGCTTTGACGAGAGAGGCGTATCCGCCTGTGTGGGTTCGTGCCTCTCGTGCGGCGGCGACGATGCGGCCCTGCTCTTCGAGGGCGGTGGTGATTGCCTTCGGGAGTTTGGCGCCGGTCGCCTTGAGAGCGGTGATGACGAAGTTCAGGTGCGGGTTGCGCATGTTCATGGGTGTGCCTTTCAGTAGCTGAGCGGGTCGTTGTTGGGTCCGTGGATGAGTTCCTGTACGAACTCGCGCATGGTGGGTTCGGGGTCGGCCCTGTCGACGCGCTGGCCTTCCTTGGGTGCCCGATTGTTCTTGGTGAGGTCGGGGAGCGGTGCGAGCAGGTCCGCCTGCTGCAGTAGCCATTCCTCGGTGTCGCCGGTCATGAGCAGGTCGCGGTCTTCGTTGCTGATGCCGCGTTCGGCGGCGAGCTGGTCGCGGTATGGGGTGAGGTCTTCGTTTGTCATGCGGCTTCCTTGGTGTGGTTGGGGCACTGGTTGGTCCAGGTGCCGTTCTGGTAGGTGGATGACCACCCGTTTTCGTGGGCTCGGGTGACGAGCCCTCCGCGTCGGGGAGCTTCCTCGAGCGCGAAGACTGCATCGCAGTGGTCGCAGAGCATCGCTGTGCGGATCATGTGTTGTTCCTTTCGGTGTTGGTCCAGTCGTGTGCGGGGAGTCGGTGCCCGGATGCTTCGAGCTGGGAGTAGTAGTGGTGGAGTTCTCGTGCGAAGGCAACGGGGTCGTCCCATGCATCGGACATCGCTCGAAGGTTCAGCGGCTTAGGTGCGCTCACGCGGCTGCACCTCCGCACTTGCTGCATCGAGCACCGACCGTCACGCCGTGAGTGCAGACGCCGGGATCTTCCCAGCCGCCTATAACCCCCCTGTGATTAGTGAGAGGTGTGTGAGAGTCGGCGTCGGGATCGTCCTCGAAACTCACGAAACTCTCATAACTAACGGGGGCATAGAGGCCGCGGCCGATCTTCTGAATGCGCTCTGCTGTGACAGCGCGGCGCAGATACTCATCGACGTTCGATACGCCGGGGAGCAGGTCACGCAAGTCCTTCGGGGCGATCCCCTGCGGGTGCTGACCGACGATTTCGATAAGTTCCGCCATGCGGTCACCGACGCCCTGTGTCTGCTTGATCGTCTGCGCTGACCTAGCAGCCGTGAGCAGGTCGCCGCCGTCGAGAAGCCATGCACCATCGACCATCGTCAACGCGTACTCACCTTCCGCGGCATCACGCGAGGTCACCTGCATGGTTGCGGTCTTCTCGTGCCGATCCCGCTTGAGCACGATCACGGTGTCCGCTGCGCCCGCGATGCCCTGTGTGCCGCTCACCGCGTCCAGGAAGTCGCCGCCCTCGCCCTTTCGCGTGTGATGCACGATGACGAGACTCGAGCCCGGTACAGCGTCCGTAGTGGCCTTCAGCGCTGACAGCATCCGGTAGTCGTGCCCGTACTGGGAAGCGTTGCCAGCCGGTGGCATCACCTTGCCGAGCGTGTCGAGGATCACCACCGGATCACTGCCCGTGTGCTTCGTCAGGAACGCCGCGATAGTGTCGATCACCTTCGCCTCACCGAGCCCGGTCAGGAACTCGAGGAGCGGGGATGCTGCGAATGCCGACAGGCGAATCATGCGGTCCTGCAAGCGTCGTGGGCCGTCTTCCAGCGCCAGGTAGAGCACCGGGCGGGGTTCGCCCACGGGGATGCATCCGAACGCCTCAGAGCCGTCGCTGAGGGCGATAGCGAGCCCGAGTACCATCCATGACTTGCCGATCTTCGGTGCGGCGACGAGCAGTGTCATGCCCTCGGGGATCACATCGGGGACGACGTACTTCACTGGTGGGAACGTCTGTCGCATGAGCCACTCGGCAGAGAAGGTCGCGGTCATGCGCTCACTTCCGCTCGCACGTCATTCAGCGATGCGCAGTAGATCCGCCATGCCTCGTCGAGAACGTCGTCCACGTCGGGACGGTTCGCGAGCGATGCGGCACGGTCGAGCCGGTCGAGGAGGTACTCCCGCCGTTCGGCTTCACCAAAGCAGCGCAACCAGAGGCGGTCGGCCTCGAGCTTCGCGGCCTGCAACTCGGGTTCCATCTGCTGCCGGCCATCTGTCACGCCGAGCTCGTACAGGGCGAACAGTGAGGCGGGCAGGGCGGTCAGGCTGAGGGTTCCGGCCGCGAGTTGGTCGACCCATCCGGTGATTGTGTCGGATGCGGTGCGGCTGATGCGCAAATGTCCGAAGTACGCGGTAGAATCGAGGGAGATCGAGCCGCCAGCCAGATCCTCGGGAGCCACCTTCGGGTGGCTTTCGTCATTCATGCACCACCGCCGATGAGAGCGGCAATGCGATTGCGCTGAGAAGGTGTCAGGGGCGGGGCCGCAGAAACAACCTGTTCGATGTAGGCGGCGATCTTCTCGGCGGCGAGATCTCGCTCAATCTCCGCGACCGGCTTCTGCCAGCGGATCGCTGCGGCTTTCTTGCCGTGAAGGGACTTCACCTCGGTGGAGGGCATGACGGAACCTTTCGGTTCCGGCGCCCTGCGCGATTCCGGTTGGCTACTTAGCCGGGCAATTCAAACTTCTGTTCGAAGCATACATGATGCCGGGGCATCGTGCATCATTTCGATTATGTCGGCGTGCCGAGAGTCGAGGGCTTTCCATCACGGCCCGGAATAACGCCATCTGCGTCGGCCAAGACGCGGCTTCCCGTCAGTGCGCCACGGAAATGCCTGCAGACGACGTGAGCCGCAGCATCATCGCCCCATGTAGCCATCTCGGTCATGTCATACACGTGAGAGGGCCAGTGGCGGTCGCCGTCCAACGTGTTCTTTCGGCGTGCTTCTGGCACCGACTCTGCCGAGTTCATGCCAGCTGAGTACTTGTAATCCCGAACGACGAGCATCACGATGCCGCCGACCTTGTGGGCTTGCGCCACCTGACAACCGCGCTTGCACATGTAGCGATGAACTCGTGTCTTGCTTAGGAGATCCATGTCGCGCAATGCTGTGTAGGTTCGCTCGAGCGAGAGTGCGCGATCGTCCGATTCCGCAAGCAAACGCGCAATCACATCAGACAGCGATTCGTCCATATCGACATCCTTTCCTTGTGTCCCCGATGCAGGATTCGAACCTGCGGCATCCGGCTTAGAAGGCCGTCGCTCTTCCGCTGAGCTAATCGGGGGAGCGGGTACGCGATGAACGCGGACCCTCGGGGTTAGGCGATGATCTCCTCTGCGTTCATGACGGGCTTCAACAGGAACCCATCTCGGACGGGGTAGCGGCGGCTGATGACATAGGCAAGATCGGCCAGGGCGACCATGAGCGCCAGCTGCTTCTTTCGCGGGTCCCAGAACGTCACATCTTCCCGGTCCATCATGTGATCGATAGC